>CAVVFP010000001.1:637500-2234423 GCA_963747615.1 uncultured Acidobacteriaceae bacterium | reverse complement strand
TGCGAAACAACCAGTGTTTATGCGGCTTTGCACGATTTGCATATCGTGCACCGGTTGCACCGGATTGCCCAAAAGAGCGCGATTCCTGTCCGAACCGCCCCCAAACCGCCTCCAAATTTCGGCATTTCCGTGCACTCCTGCGATTTCCAAAACAGCCAGCACAGAGAGTTCCTGGCGATCCAGAGTTCTGCCAATCCGGGCAAAACCATCAGCAAAACTTTCGCAAATCTTTGTCACAGAAATATCCTAACAGCTTCTCGCAGAACACGAAAGACCACGTTCCATGTCCCGGGTTGGACTGCCCGAAATTCTCAAATTTGTCCGCTACTCTGATACCAGTTGTTTTTGCGGCCGGGTAGCGAACTCCGCCATGTCGCGCGCAGGCCCCTCACCGGATTGACTTGGAAGGGTTTGAATAGGTTTGATCGCTCCAAAATGACTGCGGCGGATTCCTGGACTTCCCGCTCTTGCCTTGGGAGGCTCATGTTTTCCTACGGGAAAAAAGTTTACCAGCGTCCAGCCGGTACGCCGATCGGTTCGGCGTCGGCGTCGGCGTCTTCCTGGTAACAAGCGAACTGGCGCGGGCGTCGGCCTGCGAAGCTCTGCGTGTGCATCGCGATCGCACTGATCAGGAAGATAGGACAGCCGTGATTATCCAACCTGTAAGGCATTAAGGGGCCAAGCGCGAATCCTGGCTGTTTACGCGACAGGGTACAGAGACTGCCGACACGGCCTAGCATAGACTAATGTGCGTGCACGTCGGCGAACTCGGGCTTGGGGACTGGAGGCTGGTCACTACTAGGCCGGGCCCACATGTTGTCTCCAGGATGACGTTGTCATTTGTGGTCTGCTCTCCTAGGTTTCTAGTAGCGGGTGATCTTTGATACAGCCAAGGAGTCCTAGAGACTCCCTAGGCTTGCACCTCCATCCACGAACAGGGTCTGCCCTGTGATGAAAGCAGCTTTGTCCCCGGCAAGGAACGCGATGGCCGTGGCTATCTCCGCGGGTTGTGCAAACCGCCTCATCGGCACGCCTTTCAAATAACGCGCCTCTCCTTCGCTGCCCGGCGGATTGTTATCGCGGAATAGTTCTGTTTCGGTTGGGCCAGGCGCAACGGCATTCGCGGTAATGCCGTCGGCTGCAAGCTCAATCGCCATGGTACGCGTAAGGCTTTCCAGTGCTGCCTTTGCTGCAGCGTAACTTGAACGAAAGGCGAGCCCGCGCGTAACAAGGCTGGTAACGTTGATGATGCGTCCGAATCGCGCGGATCGCATGTTGGGCAAAAGAGCTTGGGTGAGTTGCAACGCCGGGCGGACATTCAGATCCATCACCGTGGTGAAGGCGTCGAAATCCACGGCGTCAATCGTCTCATGTCTGGCGACGCCCACATTGTTTACGATTCCAAACACGTCTCCGCGGGCGGCCAGGTCCTTGGCAAGAAAGTGCGTTTGCTTCTGGTCTGCAAGATCTGCCTCGATAAAGACTCCAGGAAAATGTCGGGGGGAACTGCGCGCAACGCCTATAACCGACCAACCCTGTTCGACTAAGGGATCGGCTGCGGCGCGGCCGATCCCCTTCGACGCCCCGGTAATCACAATGGACTTGTTCATGGCAAGCCCCAGAATCGCTTCTCGAGTCTTGCACGGCGACGATAAAGGGGCAGCGCCGATAGAGCGTCTACCTTCATGCGACTTGCTCTTTGGAAACAACAGGCCCGCTCTTGGTTTGCATTGATTTCACGAGGTCGGCGGCGGATGCTCCTTCGAGCGACAGTCCGTAACCGACTTCTCGAACAATGCGCTCTTTTAACGGGTGAATGAAGTGCACGCGCGTGTTGCGGCGCGTCACTTCCGGAGCCTTCAAGTACAGCTCGGCCAATTCTCGCGCACGGCTGAGAGCCTTGCCGTTCGGCACAACCTCGGCCACCACTCCCCATTCTTGTGCAGTACGCGCCGTCAGCGGCTGTGGATTGAGCAGGAACGCCTCCGCTCGTCCAGCTCCAGCGCGATAACTCCACGTGGTAAAGATTCCGTCCCCCGGCACAACCCCTGCGGCGAAATGCGCCACATCCTGAAAGGTCGCACCCTCGGCCGCCACAATTACATTGGCAAGTAGCGCATACTCGGAGTGCACATGCGCGCGTCCCTCGATAGCCGCGATCACCGGCACGCGTATGTTGGCTATGTTTTCGAGAATCTGAACGCCTTCGTCGTGAACCTGGCTCCAAACGCCGGGATCGGCGACGTTGCCGAAAGAGGACCAATCGACACCAGTAATGAAGTCCCCGCCTGCGCCCGTCAGGATCACGATCTTGTTCGCTCGATCTTGCGCAATCCGGTAAAAGGCGTCCACTAATTCTGTATGGTCTTGCGCCGTGAAAGTGAAGGGCCCGCCGTTGGTGTGAAATTCTGCTACCAGCACACCAATGGCATCACGCGTGAGCTTCAGACTGCGATAGGCATCGAAGTAGTCAGCCTTAGTTGCGTTCATAGTATTTTCCTCTCTGTCTCGTCCTGTCGGATCGAATTAGACTTACAAGTTTAGTGTTGTCCAATCACCCGGTTAACATCCGCAACTGCCTGAGAGTTTCCGAAGGCTCCGGGCGAATTGTGTAATCTGCGTTCAGGTCGGCTGCGCGGATAATCCCTTGCTTGTCGACCACGTACCGTGCAGGTATCGGCAATCGGAACCCTTGCTCATCGTGGAACCTGTCGAGTGCATTGCCAAACGACTTGTAAAGATCTCGCAAGTAATCCGGCAGCGTAAAGACCAGGCCAAATTCCTCTGCGGTCTTCAGATGAAGATCAGTCAGCATGTCGAACGTCAGGTTCAGCTTCTTATGCAGAGCCCGCGTATAGCGCTCAAGTTCAGGAGTGAGCACGACGATCTGCGATCCCAGTGCTCGGACTTCAGAATTGATTCCTTGTAGAGCCTCCAGCTCCATATTGCAATAAGGTCACCAGTGTCCCCGGAAGAAGCTGATAACCAGCGGTCCTTGTTGCAGGAGGTCGCTGGAGGACAGCTCGACGTGGTCCTGATTGAATAAGGTGAAGCTCGGAGCACGGTCACCGACCTTCAGCGCTTGCTGTTCAATTCCCGACGCTTTGAGCTCGTCTGTCGCTCGATGCATCTTTTCGATCGCCTCTTGCGGCGCGTTGTAGGGGGGAGCTCCGGATTCGAAGGCTCTCTTGAATTCGTCTAAACGCAATTGAAGACCTGCCATTTATATTTCACTCCCTGCCCGATTTCTCGAAAGCGACATAGAGAGCGTTGCAGCACTCAGATTTGCGCCACGCCGCCATCGACGTAAAGCTCTGTACCAGAAACATAACTGGCCTCATCGGAAGCGAGGAATGAAACAGCTTTGGCAATTTCGTCGGGGTCTCCCAATCTTCCGAGTGGGACGTTGTTTTCCATCTGCTTTTTCATCTTCAGGAGCGCCTCACCCTGCTGAAGGTCTTCCAGAATCGGTGTGTCGATGTGTCCCGGGCTGAGCACATTCACTCGAATGCGGCGGTCCCGCAAGTCGTTGGTCCAAGTCCGTGCAAAGGAACGAACCGCAGCTTTGGTGGCGCTATACACGCTCATCGCGGGAAAGCCCTTGATATCGGCAATAGATCCATTAAGGATGATGGATCCTCCGTCCTTCATTAGCGCAAGCCCCTTTTGCACGGAAAAGAAGAGTCCTTTCACGTTGGCGTCGAAGTGAAGGTCGAAAAACTTCTCGTCGACCGTTCCAAACGGGGCCAACTTCGCGAGACCGGCATTTGCAAAAATGATGTCTATCTGTCGATTGCGTTTTTTTACGGTGTCATATAAATGATCAAGGTCAGAGAGCTTGGCCACGTCACCTTGTACCGCGGTCACGTTCTTTCCGATCTCGGCAGCAGCAGCATCCAGCGCGTCTTTACCGCGGCCGGTAATGAAGACGTGATCCATCCCTTCTTGGACGAAGCGCTTCGCGGTAGCCAGGCCCATGCCCGTCGAGCCTCCGGTGATAACGGCGATCTTTCCTTCAAACTTCCTTGACATAAAGTTAGTCCTTTCGACGACAGGGGAAGAGCTGATCACCACGACGGAGATCACGTCAACAAACTGAGGGGCCACCGGTTCGCCGGCCCAGAAGCGTCTCAACACTGATCTGCCGACGGCAATTGGAATCGCGCTAAAGATTCTTCGGCCATCGTGGGCGGCGCATTTCCGCTTCTCGGCCGTGAAATCCCGAGTTTCTTCATCTTGGAAATGAGACTAGTTCTTGGCATTCCCAGCCGGGCTGCGGCGCCATCCGGTCCGCCGATCAGCCAGCCCGTATCTTCCAGCGTCCGCAAGATTAGGGATCGCATGGAATCGCTAAACGTACCCGACGTACAGCTCAAGGTCGACCTCTTCTGAGGCCATGCCGGCGTCCGCTCCACTACCCGCAATGGATTTGGAAGCACGCCGTCATTCGACCGAATGACCGCGCGTTCGATCAAGTTTTGGAGTTCGCGGATGTTTCCGGGCCAAGAATAGGAAGTGAACGCATCAATGGTTTCTGGCGGTATAAGGCGAATCGGCTTGCCCATACGCCTGCTGAAACCGTTAACAAAATGAGAAATCAACTGTGGGATGTCGTTTGGTCGTTCTCGCAACGGTGGCAGCTCGATTGGGAATACGTTTAGACGGTAATACAAGTCGCTGCGGAAGCCTTTTCGCGCAACCATGTCGGTCAGATCTTGATGCGTTGCCGCTACCAGACGGACACTGATGCGATGCGTCCGGCCGCTGCCAAGACGTTCGAACTCTTGTTCCTGTAAGACGCGTAGAAGTTTCGGCTGCAACATAAGCGGCAGGTCCCCGATCTCATCAAGGAAGAGAGTTCCGGTGTCGGCCATTTCGAAGCGGCCAATCTTTTGGGCGATGGCCCCCGTAAACGCGCCCTTCTCGTGTCCGAACAGCTCGCTCTCTAGAAGATCAAACGGAATCGCAGCGCAATTCACCTTAACGAATGGACATCCGCGGCGGGCACTTAGATCGTGAATCGCGCGGGCTATCAATTCTTTGCCCGTCCCGGTTTCTCCCAGGACCAAGACGGTGGAGTCCATTGGTGCAACTCGCTCTACTTCAGCGAGTACAAATTTAAGAGCAGGGCTGCTGCCAACAATTCCTTTGAACGCGGTCTCGTTTTTACCCCGTTCGTCTGATTGGACTCTGCTCACTTCGTCTATAGACACGATTTCTACACCATCGTGTCGCGAGCCTTTGTAATTCCGAACATGCGTGTGATCTGTCCCAGCGCTGAACATTGGAAGAGCTGCGGTCGCCATTGGATCCCCCAGGCCCTATCGAGTCTTTATTAAGACAGTAAAGATTTCTGGCAAAGGACATAAGCCCAAATGGAGCCCAACGGAGATGCCCCGTTCGAGCCAGTTTGCGCTAGCCATCGTTTACGATGCTGGGGGCATGCCTATTCACCGAGCATGAAAGACACAACAGTGGGAGTATTCGTTGCTGGCGGGCAACTTTATTCGGAGTCTGAATGCACAATGAGTCGGCGGCCGAATAGGCGGGAATCAAGCGAAGAGGCTCCCGGCCCCAAAAGGAAAAGAGCGGCGGTGACGCAGAATGAGAAGGCAAAATGAAGAGGATTTAGCTGGTGGGCGCGTAGCAGCACGAAAGTCTGTAGCAGGGCGGAGAAGCAGCAAACGACTGGCGTAAACGCTCCAAGGACGAAGGCTCCTGCAAGGATGACAACTCCGGCAATCTCCCACGTAGGAATTGAAACTGTTGCATCGAGGATGCAGTTGCGAATAAGCATTCCTGCAGCACACAACCGTAGGAGCAGGAGCCCCCAGCCTGCCGCGCCCGCGGGAAACATCGAAAACAGTCTCTGCACGACTCTACAGTAATTCTGCACGGCTGCCGGGGGAATCCCAGAAGGAGGCAGAACCGACTAGCCCTTTAGAGGGGGGCTGACTTGGCAGAATGGTCGTATGATATCGGATAAAACAGGAAGGTCGAGGTTGTTGGTATGGCCGAAACCCATAGCATCCGTGTGATGGCAGTAGATGATCACCCGCTGATGATGGCTGGGATCGTGGGTGAAATCAATGCACAAACTGACATGCGTGTTGTAGCGGAGGCTTCCGATGGCGATCAGGCACTAGGGCTTTTTCGGAAACACCGTCCCGACGTTACGTTGATGGATATTCGTATGCCGAAAGTGAACGGCATCGCGGCTATTTCGTCGATTCGCCAGGAATTTCCGCATGCTCGAATCGTCGTGCTGACGACCTCTGCGGGTGACGTTCAAATACTTCGGGCGTTTAAAGCTGGAGCGGTCGGATATCTGCTTAAGAACCTGCTGCGAACCGAATTAGTGGAGACGATTCGTTTGGTTCACAGAGGTCATAAACGCATTCCGCCAGAGATCGCCCAACAGCTTGCAGAACATGCGGCAGATGATTCGATCACCACTCGTGAACTCGATGTGCTTCGTGGTGTGGCAAACGGTAGTTCCAACAAAATCATCGCTTCCGATCTGAAAATCTCTGAGCACACTGTCAAGAATCATCTGAAGAGTATTCTTTCCAAGCTGAACGCGAGCGATCGCACGCACGCCGTCATGATCGCTCTAAAACGAGGTTTCCTCGACACCTAGAAGGGCAAGTAGATAGGCGAGCCATGGCGCGCTGCTTACGTTCTGGACGCCTTTCAAAGGGACGCATCTCCGTTCTCGTGGGGACCACCCTCCTGTTTCTCGCCGTTCCACAGTCTCCGCAGCTTCCCTAACCTGGAACCGTTCGGCTCTGAAGCGTACGCAATGCGCGCTGGTATCCGCAACTCAACTTCGGTGCCTGCCCGGCTCCCACTCCATACATCCAGGTGCGCCCCAACTCTCTGTGCGCGTTCTCTCATGCCGGGCAATCCAAAATGTCCTTCCCGATGTCCTTGCCGCAGAATGGCCGAGTCAATTCCCGTGCCGTCGTCCCGGATTCGCATACGCAACTCGTTCTGTTCGTAGTTGAGCTCGGCTTCAATCAAGTGCGCACTGGAATGTCGAAAGGCGTTCCCGAGCGCCTCCTTCCCAATCTTGAACAATTCCTCAAAGACTACTGGATGCAGGGAACGAATAGCCCCGTTGACGACCACTTTGAAGTCGCAGGAACTGCCCTTTCGCATTCCCTCGCCAAAATCGGAGAATGCTGTTGACAAGTCGGTTTGTTCGGAAGCTGTGGCCCGCAAATCCAAGACCAGTTCGCGTCCTTCGAGCATCACCTGGTCCGATTGCTTCAGGGTTTCTTCAAAAATCCGCCGCGCGGGCTCCTCTTTACTGAGCTGAGATGTGGCTGTATGGAAACGGAGCAATAGGCCTTGGATTCCTTGAAAAAACGTGTCATGCAAATCCCGTGCGATCCGCTCCCGCTCCGCGAGCCGCTCATACATGCGCCCGCGCAGTTGCACAGTCACTTGCCGAACCCGGAAACGGTATGCCGAATAAACAAAACCTATGAAACCGAGCAAACAAATCACTTTGAACCAAATACTCTGCGTGAACGCCGGTGGGATCGTAAATGCAAGCTGCGCTCCCGTTTCGTTCCAAATCCCGTCGTTGTTGCACGCGATCACACGAAAGCGATAGTGCCCCGGCGGCAGATCGGTGTAAAAAGCCTGCCGGCGAACTCCGGCTTCTTTCCAACCCGTGTCTCTTCCTTCGAGCTTGTAGCGGAATCGCACTTTCTGCGGGTTGACGAAACTCAGCGCAGCATAATCGATCTCCAGATCGCGCACTTGCGGGGGAAAGGCCAGCCGGCCGTTTGGCTCATAAGACTTGTGGTCCACGACAACTTTCTCAATCTGGACCGGTGGAATCACACCATTATGGGTCAAGTGCGCGGGATCGAGGACCTCCAGCATGTGCCTATTCGCGATCCAAAGGCGGCCGTCAGGTGTCCGCGCCATCGGATTGAAATTGGGGGGTTGCCCGCTTCCGCACCATCAAAGGCGTCTAACAGCATAGGGGCGACGATACTGGTATCGTCGCGCCACCAGCGATTCATTTCCTCTTTGTCTATTCTTGCGACACCGCATCCCGTGTACAGCCAGAGCGACCCCTGATCGTCCCATTCGGCACCGATCACCGCGTCGCACGGCAAACCATTTTTCGACGACAGCAGGCGCGAGGCGCCATCTTTCCAACCGACCAAACCTGCCGAGGTCGTCGCGAAAACGGTGCCGTCCGGATTGACCAGAACCTGGTAAACATAGGATTTGGGACCACCGGGCGAAGGAAATACCTCGGCATGACCATCGTGAAACCGGGCGAGGTCGCCATTTCGGAGGCCAAGCCACAGCGCCCCATTCGGTCCGGCCGCCAGCGTGCGAGCGGAAGGTATGACCGCTTCCGGATATGCGTCGACCACTTGCAGACCGTGAATGTGAATCAATTCATGATTGCCGCCGCTGACTTCCGCCCAAATATCGTGAGCGGAATCTTCTGTAATGCCGACGATGAAACGAGTCGAGTCACCAGACTTGTGCTGGACTCTCTGAAATTTGCCGCCATCGTAGCGATACAGGTCATTGTTGATTCCACACCAGACCCGGCCGAAGCTGTCTTCGAAAATGGCGAGAAAGCCGGGCTCTCCTGGTGGGTCGCGTCGAACTCTGTCGATATGGCCGTTCTTCAATACAGTCAGGCCACCGGACGCGAACCACACTGCGTTATCGCGCCCAGCGGTAACCGCATCGGCAAGGTCGTCGGGCAAGCCCTCGCGCTTCGAAAAGGTCGTGATTTTTTGGGGATGAAAGTAGTCCACGCCGCCCGAGGTGACCACCCAGATGCCATTTTCGCGATCCTGATAGAATCTGAAGACATAATCTCCCGAGAGACCATCCTGAATGCCGAACTTTTCAAACTCATTTCCATGAATGTGATAGATCCCGTGATTTGCTGTGCCTAGCCAGATTCCCGCATGATTATCACGAAACGCTGCTAAGGCCTCGACTTTTGAGCCGTCAAATCCCGGTACTTTCACCGACTCCCAGTGACCCATCGAGAGTTTTTGCAGTCCCCCAAAGGCTCCACTATGAGCAACGCAAGCTAAGACGGAGCCATCCGGCATTCCAATCACACCGACGACAGTTTGGATCCCTTTTATCTGCGTCCACTCCTTGGGCAAATAGCTCTCGAAGTGACCTGGCTTCCAGCGTAAGAGCGGACCTTCCGTCTGCACCCAGAGGTAACCTTGTGTATCTTGAGCCAGGGAGAACGAGCAGCAGGACTTCCCAGCAAACCCGTCGGATTGGTCCAGGCAGTGGATTTGTGTCGGCAACGCCTGACAAAGCGGAGTTCTAGGGCACCGCCAGCTTCACTGCGCGTGAACCAGATATTGCCAGACCGGTCTTCAAGCAAGCCTGCCACGTCATCATGAAAATCGGGGTAGACAAACAGCTTGTGATCCACGAAGTGCGCGAGGCCCCCGTTCATGCCGATCCATAGGCTGCCATCGTGGGCGCCTAAAAGCCCATAAATCGAATTCGACGGAAGTTTCTTGCCGTCCGGCGAGGACCATGGCTCGAAGCGGGAACCGTCGAAGCGAAAAAGGCCCGAACCCGTCCCAATCCAGATGTATCCGTCGGTCGTCTGCGTAATTGCGTTCGGCGAGCCAGTGAAAAAGCCGTCACGCACCAGCCATGCACGATGGGCGTATTGCGAGAGGCGCTGCTCCTGAGCTGGCGAACAGATGGAAACGGAACATATGGCCAGCAAAGCAACGATGGTCAAGCAGGCCGTCGAAAAAGACGAGCGAGTCGAGTTGCTCGACTCACCCAATCCTTTCCCGAGATGTTCAAGCCCTCGCTCACGTTCTGTAAGCAATCGGCTCATCCCATTCATTTCTCTCCTCGGACTCATTCATGACTGCGTCCCGCAAATGAGCTCATCGAGTTCCACCGACGAAAATATCATTCTTTGACCCGGCGGCGCGAACTGTGGTTTCGTGACCGTTGTTGCCATTGACCGTACCTCGCGTCACAAGTTCGCTAGCGGCTCTTGCCTATCGCTTTTCTGAGTTTCATGCGAGCTCTTGCCAGCCGTGCCTTTACCGTTCCGTTCGGTACGCCGAGGAGATCTGCCGTTTCGCGTATGTTCAAACCATAGATATCGCGCAATTGAAATGTTCGGAGCAATGTGGGCGAAAGCCGGGAGGTCGCTTGAGCGACTCGTTCCACAATTTCTCGCTTACGATATGCTTCTTCGGGCCCTGGCCGTGTATCCGATAGCTTCTCCGCGAGCATGAAATCCTGCCCGTCGGTTTGGTCCAAAGCCAAATACACCCGACCGAAACGCCGACGCAGTTTCATGCGCGCAGAATTAATCACGATCGCAGTGAGCCACGTGGACATCTTCGCTTGTCCCCTGAACTGGTCAACGTGTGTTAAAGCCGCCAACAGAGCGTCTTGAACCGCATCCTCCGCGTCAGCTATGTCGCCCAGATGCGCCAGGGCGATTCGACGATAGCGAGCCGAATGTGACGCAATCAGGTCGGTTAGCTCCCGAACGTTTCTCTGATAACAACCAATTGGAATTGGTTCTGGATCTGGTTGCAGAGCCGCAGTCGCCATAGATAGAACTCCTGTCCCGCTTGAATGCATGCCGGATTCCATTTCGCCGTTAGCACGTTCATCACTCGTTCCTTATCAGTCATTTGCTCCTTCTGCATCTTTTCCGCACTTGCTATTTCGACATGCGACTTCGGGCCGACGTGTGGCGATGAGATCAACAGAGAAGGACTGTCGCAATGTCTTCAATGGCCAGGTAAAACCGTCATAGCACACGAAGACGGCGGATTGGCACGGGACTTGCTCCCTTAATACCTAATACCTAAGGGGCTCGGATATTGAACGCATTCGGAAGTCTGCGCGGCCACTGGCCGGAGTATCTGATGGAAGCCGGTGAAAGTGCGTCATACATGTTTCTTGTTTGTGCGTTTGCCACGTTGCTTCTGCATCCCATTTCTCCCATCTCGCAGCTCATCCACAGTGGGCTCTATCGTCGAGCTTTCATGGGACTCTTGGTTGGTTCGGCGGTGGTCGCGATCGTTTTGACGCCTTGGGGCAAACAGTCCGGGGGGCACTTCAACCCGGTAATTACTCTGACGTTCTATCGGCTTGGAAAATTGTCATTCTGGGACATGTTGTTTTATGTGGTTTCACAATCCATGGGCGCGATCATTGGGGTAGGTTTAGCGGCTTTCGCGCTTCGAGACGCACCCAGAAACCCTTCCGTACATTACGCTGTGACAACGCCCGGCTTATTTGGCAATGTCGGAGCGTTCACGGGAGAACTCGCTATTTCTTGCATCCTGATGACCACGATCCTAGTTGCATCAAATTGCGAAACCCTCGCACGATTCACACCCTATCTCGTAGGCGTCCTCTACACGACGTTCATCACCTTCGAAAGCCCACTCTCCGGGATGAGTATGAATCCCGCGCGAACTCTTGGTTCCGCGTTTCGGGCCCGCTGCTGGCAAGGGTTTTGGATTTACTTGCTTGCCCCGACGCTGGGCATGTTAGTCGGAGCCGAGGTGTTCTTGTGGGCTCGCGGAGGGGTCGGTCCCTACTGCGGAAAGCTCGCTCACGACAATAGCAAGCGCTGCATATTCCGACACGGATACGCGGGGCGGAAGTCCGGGGTTCTTTCAAGGAGGAATAAAAATGAATAAGTGGAACGTTGTGTAACAGGGCAGTCATCCCAGCTGCGGCTTGCTGTCGCGAGCTGTCTGGATACCGACTTTCGTCTTCCGGGCGTCACAACGACGGCAACGCCAACCGGTTCCAGCACGCTTCAGTTCCTTAATTCCCCTCGTGTGCGGCCGATCTCGCGATCTTTGGTGTTTGGCATTTCCAGTGCTTAAGTGTCTTCGAGCATGGCCGGCGACAAGATATAACGCCAGCCGATGGATGGTCACTGTAAGGAGATTTATGAATTACATCAGACTAGTGAAGTTGGCAGCAGCTTTAGCAATGTTCGGCGGCATTGCCCTCATGGCGCAAAGCGGCAAGATTGTGGCTACCGGTACATTCCACGGTGCAGCTCATAGTACCTCAGGCCGGGCGACCGTCTACTCGGAAGAAAACGGAGCGGAAACCTTGCGGTTGACGCATTTCAAGACCTCGAACGGCCCCAACCTGCACGTGCTGCTGATCGCGGCGTCGGATGCGCAGGACAATGAGGACTTTCTGAAAAAGGGTACTGAGCGCATCGACCTCGGACCGCTGAAAGGGAATGAAGGCGACCAGAATTACACGATACCCGCGGGAGCCGACTTTTCCAAGTACCGGGCCGTGTCGATCTTCTGCGAGAGATTCAGCGTCAACTTCGGCACCGCGCCACTGGAGAAATAAAGCTCACTGCGAGGATGGGCCCGAGCGGACCGCACCAATGCCACTCCCATTTCGCTTCAGGAATTCACGATGCCGCAAGCTGCTCACAAATTCTCTAATAGACGGACTGCTTGGTCAGCCTTGGCGCTCATCATTCTGTTCGGACTTTGGTACGCCTTCCGTCCCGAGAAACTATTCGTCAACAAGAGAGTCGCCGAACCTCCGCCGAAAGCCCTTGGGCAACTTACGCCGCTTTATACGGGCTCGTTTCACAACGCTGCACATGAGACGAGTGGACGAGCCACCGTTTATCGAGAGGCGAACGGTGGGCGCGTACTCACGCTTTCCAACGTTTCAACTTCGAATGGACCGGTATTGGAGGTGATTCTGCTCGATGGGAGCAAAATCGCAAACGGCCAAGACTTCACCGCAGGCTCCGACAATAGCCGGGATCTTGGCGAGCTAAAACAGGACCAAGGCGAACAGAGCTACGCCCTGCCTGCCGATGTTGACTTGAATCGATTCAACACCGTTGCAATCTATCTCGACAGTCTGCATGTCGTGTTCGGCACGGCAAAACTTGAGACCTTTTAGAACGAGGACCACTTTTATGAATAAAGCAACTTCGCTGAAAACGCCCTCCCCCCAAGCGCCAGAACCAGAGTTGCTTGAATCGCGCTCGGCCCCCCGAGCCCAAGCTGGCGTTCCTCCTACAGCCATACACAGAGTAGATGCCGACGGCGTCCGAGTGTTTTATCGGGCCGCGGGCGATCCTACAGCGCCCGTTGTTCTCTTGTTACACGGATTCCCGGCGTCGTCGTTCATGTTCCGCGAACTCATTCCGCGTCTGGCCGGCGATTATCGTGTGATCGCTCCAGACCTCCCCGGTTTTGGATTTACGGAAGTTCCCGCCGAGCGAAAATATGCGTACACGTTCGACGGATTGGCGAAGACGATCGAGGCGTTTACACTGACGCTCAAAATCGATCGTTATGCAATCTACGTGTTCGACTACGGTGCGCCGACAGGCTTTCGGTTGGCAATGGCTCACCCGGAGCGAGTGACGGCCATCATTTCGCAAAACGGCAACGCCTACGAAGAAGGCTTGAGCTCAGGTTGGAATCCGATCCAGAAATACTGGAAGGAGCCGACACCCCAGAATCGCTCCGCCCTTCTCGATTTTCTCACCCCCGAAGCGACTAAGTGGCAGTACACGCACGGCGTAAGTGATCCAGACAGTGTCCCGCCCGAGTCGTACACATTGGATGCAGCTCTGCTGGCACGTCCGGGGAATAAAGACATTCAACTGGATCTGTTTCTTGACTATGCGTCGAACGTCAAGCTGTATCCGAAATTTCAGGAATATTTCCGTAAATCCAAGCCGCCTTTGCTGGCGATCTGGGGAAAGAACGATCCTTTTTTCCTTCCTCCAGGAGCCGAGGCGTATCGAAAAGACTTGCCGGACGCGAAGGTCCAATTCCTCGATACAGGACATTTCGCGATAGAGACTCACGTCATCGAGATTGCAGCAGCTATGAAAGACTTCTTACCGCGAACCAATAAATAGGTTGTTGCAGGAGGAAAAGATATGGAACGTCGTAGCTTCCTTGGTGCGCTCACAGCCGCATCTCTAGGCGTTGCTTTCAATGGCGTTGTCACCAAGTTTGCCCGAGCCCAAAACACAGCGCAGGTTGCCACAAATTCGCAGGCTTCCAAGATGGGTGAGTTTCCCCAGAACTCAACCATAATTTTGGTGCATGGAGCGTGGGCGGACGGCTCGTGTTGGCGCAACGTCATTCTGCCTTTAGAACGGCGTGGTCTTCATGTCATCTGTGCGCCGATCCCGCTCACGTCCTTAACCAACGATAGTGCTGCTTTGAGCCAGGCACTGGAACGAACCAGCGGCCCAGTGGTCCTGGTGGGACACGCCTACTCGGGCGCCGTCATCGCAGCGGTGAGGGAAGAGCGAGTCAAGTCTCTGGTCTACATCGCGGCGCTCGCGCCGGATGAGGGTGAGACCGTCGCCAAGGTTTTCTATCTTGACCCAAAGCCCCCGGAATCCCCAAAGTTGGCTCCCGATTCTCATGGCTTTATATGGATTCCGGACGGTGGGTTTCGCCAAGCGGTTGCCCACAAGGCTTCTGCCGAACAAACCAGCATTGCAACTGCCGTGCAACGGCCAATCGCGGTTCAGTGCATTCAAGAACCGGCTCCCACGCCGGCGTGGAAAACAAAACCGTCGTGGTTCCTGATCGCTGAAGAGGATCGCATGATTAACCCGAAGACGCAGCATTTCATGGCCGATCGTATGCGCGCGAAGGTCCATTCGCATCATGTGGACCACAGCCCGATGTACTCAGAGCCGAATCTCGTGATCAACATAATTGTGGAAGCGGCGCGTCAAACCCTCTCGTGATAGGCGGCATCACCAACTTGTTTCCTATTCAAATAGATGGGAGGGGCAATGGAGATGGCTACTAAATCTGTCGCCATCGTCACCGGAGCGAGTTCGGGTATAGGACGGGCCACGGCCGTCCGGCTCGCTCGCGATTTCCCGGTCATTGTGCTGGTCGCGATGGATGAGGACAACCTGGAAACAGCTGCGGCCGAAGTAAAGTCCATTGGAGCGGAAGCGATGGTGTTGGCTTTCGACCTGCGCCAACCCCAATCGGCAAAGACCATCATCGAAGAGATTCTCAATCGCTTTGGCAGAATCGACGCCCTGCTCAACATTGCGGGCGCCGTGGCGCAGATTGATTTATTCCAGATGACCGATGCGCAGTGGGACGATGGCATGGCGCTCAAGTTCCACGGAGCGCGCCGCTTGACGATGCGGGCATGGGACGCACTGAAGGCCTCGAATGGATCCGTTGTCTTTATGTCGGGAAGCGCAGCTTTCAGCCCAAAGCCGCAATTTGCGGCGGTTGCCACGATCAACGCGGCTATCAACGCCCTTGCCAAGGCATTCGCGGAACAAGGAATCAAAGACGGCGTGCAGGTTAACAGCGTATCGCCTGGAGCCGTGATGACCGCTCGCCGGCATGCGTTCTTCGAAAAGTGGGCGCCTGCTCATAACCTTACGGTGGAAGAAGCAATCAAGAAATTTCCCGAGCAAGCTGGCATAAGTCGCATGGGGAAGCCGGAAGAGATTGCCGACCTGATGAGTTATCTCGTTTCACCTGCCGCGAAGTGGATGACCGGTGCGGCAGTGCGTATGGATGGCGGAGAGGTCAAGGGGATTTAGGTCAGGAAGGAGGAAGCAATGGAGCGTCGCATGTTTCTTGGTGGCTTGACAGCCGCATCTATTGGCGTCCTGCTGGAGAGCCCTCTCACCGAACCCTTGCAAGCACAGAACTCCGCTAAGATTGGAGGAAGCATGGCTGACCAGGGATCGTTCGGGTCATCTCAAGTTGAAATTTCAGGGAACACGATTTTCGTGCGCCGCTATGGAAGTGGGCCGCCAATTCTGATGGTGCACGGCTTCCCGCGCACCAGCCTGATGTGGCGATTCCTTGCGCCCAAGCTTGCCGAGAATCACACAGTGATCTGCGTGGACTTGCGCGGCTACGGACGGAGCGGGATACCCACTTCTACAGATGACCACTTTCCTTATTCCAAGCGCGCAATGGCGAAGGAATTGGTTGACTTGATGGACAAACTCGAATTTCCGACTTTCACGCTGATCGGCCATGATCGCGGAGGGCGCGTTTCTTACCGGCTCGCCCTCGACCATCCTAAGCACGTGGAGCGTCTCGCTGTGTTCGACGTGATTCCGATTCTCGAAGCATGGAACCGAACTGATGCGCGCTTTGCGCAAACCTACTGGCCCTGGATTCTGCTGTCGCAAAAGGCGCCGCTTCCGGAGAGCTATCTTCTCGGTGCACCCGAGGCCGTTTTCCGCAACCCCTTCGGCCATGGTTCCTTCGGCCAAGAAATTCTCGAAGAATACGTTTCAACCTATCGCGATCCAGCCCGTCTTAGTGGAATCTGCGAAGAATATCGCGCGGCCGCGACGATCGATGTGGAGCATGACCGCGCCGACAAGGAAGCATCGAAGCGAATCGAATGCCCGATGCTGCATCTGTGGGCTGAGGGTGGCCCGCTCGACACTTTCTATGCAAAAGACGGCGGTCCACTTGGAATTTGGCGGCAATGGGCACCACAGGCGCACGGACAGGCCATGAAGGGCGGCCACTTCTTTCCGGAAGAGAATCCCGATGACACAGCGGTTCTCGTCAAGCGG
Source organism: uncultured Acidobacteriaceae bacterium (assembly GCA_963747615.1). GTDB lineage: Bacteria > Acidobacteriota > Terriglobia > Terriglobales > Acidobacteriaceae > Sulfotelmatobacter. The sequence continues at coordinate 2,217,811 of CAVVFP010000001.1, read as the reverse complement.
TTCCTTGCCGCATAAGCCAGCGATTCGCACGAGGTCATTCGGGATGTGCGAACTTCGACGACAACCGGAGTCTCAGAGACGTCTGAATCGCCAGGATTACAGCTGGTACTCGTCGTTCCTCCAGGCGACCAAGAAGAGTGTCGTGCTTTTTGCGATTTTCATTTTTTCCGGTGTCAGTTGACTGGATCTATAGGAGCGGGCGGAGTTCCTCGAGCCTCGATAGCCTCACCCGCGCGCAGGCACAGATCCTCGCGATAGCGGCCGGAAACGATTTGCACGCCCACGGGACTCTGACCTACCAGCCCCGTGGAGACCACCAGTATTGGCAAGCCCAGCGCCGGGGTCGCTCGCATCAGAAACTGTGAATCCCAGACTCGTTGAAACGATTCGGCGCCTTGCATATCGAGTCCGTCTGGAAAAGGCAACTCGGCTGAAACTGGAATCAACAACACTGCATACCCATTCAGAAATACGTGCCATTGGCGAACCACCGTCGCGCGCTCAACGAGCGCTCGGGCGATGGCGTCGGCGGGATACGTTTTGGTCCGCGGTCTCAGCGCTGCCACCAATGCCATGGCGCCTGGATCGCCGTCGCGCTCTACCGCTTCCGCCAGCTGTGCGAAACCGTCGCCAAGCCACAGCCATTCGTTAACTTCAGCCGACTCGTTCAATGGCGGCGTGTCGTCCACTTCCTCCACAGTCCATCCCGCATCGGCAAGGCGCTGCCCTGCCTCCAGAACAGACGCCTCGACCTCACGCGCGACCTGCCTCCCTGCCGGCCGCTGGCATATTGCGGCACGAAGCGGCATGGGCCGACCTTCCAGGGGCGCGGGAACCCACCAAGGATCTCGTGAATCGGGAGCTGACATGGCAGAGAGAGCAAGGCGAAGATCCTCCACGGTACGTGCGAGGGGGCCCACCACGTGCATCACCTGACCCCCGATAGTGGGCTCGGGAGAAGACGCGTTGTAGAAAGGGACTCGCCCGAGGCTGGGACGCAAGCCGTGAACGCCGCAAGCATATGCGGGATAGCGCACCGACCCGCCAATGTCCGTCCCTAAAGCAATGTGCCCGATACCCGTTGCAACGGCAGCAGCTCCACCACCCGTGGATCCGCCAGGAGTGAGTCCTCGATCACGCGGGTTGTATGTGTGTGTGCCGCCGTAGAGCAGGTTCGTCGTAAACCAACGCAGGGCAAATGTTGGCGCGTTGCTGCGCCCAAGCAGCACTGCCCCCGTCCGCACCAGATTGTCCACGACAGGGCTGTTGAATTTTGCGATCAGGTTTTCTTGCAACCTGCTGCCGTTCGATGTGGCGAACCCTGCCTGGTCGGTGTTGATCTTGATAGTGACCGGCACGCCAGCGAGCGGGCCCGGGTCGTTTCCGCCCGCCAGCATACTGTCAACCCGGTCAGCCTGCTCTCGCACCAACTCCGGTCGGCAGTCGACGATCGCATTGATCTTTGGGTTGACGGCGTCGAGGCGTTGCAGCGCTGCATCGGCTACCTCACGGGCCGACACTTTGCGCGTCTTTATGAGACGAGCCACTTCGCTTGCTGATAGGCGCCAGATATCATTCATCGGGTTCTCCTCTTCGAGCCATTGCTGGCGTGGTCATTTCGGAGGCGATGATTGTCATCCGCCTCGATTTTGGTAAGTGCTCATCCCGGTCAGCTTGACCTCGTTTGTTGTCGTTTCTTTTCGACAGTGAATCCCAGCTTTCCAAGCACCTTCACGGCGCCTGTCTTCCCGCCCTCGAAGTCACTGGAGCGAAGTTTTTGCCCCGTAGCGAACTCATAAGCTGCGCCCAAGACCGCCTTCGGCGGGTAACGGCGTTCATCCAAGACCAGCTCATAAGTCGTCGTAGGGGCGAAACCGTGCTCAGTGAAGAACTGCTCCGGGCCCAGCCGGTCGTAGTCGTGTATCGCGCGCAACACATCACGACGGGTCACGCGGTCCCATGCCACCATGTGTTCCTCCCGTGACACTTCGAGACACCAATCCTCATTCGAGGCGCACTTCTGCGTAAGCCACTGTCCATCCTTATGTAGTACCGGTACGCGCAGCGGGCTCTTTAGCTTTAACCAAGGGCAGGTTAACGAGATGTTCGCTCAAGAACCACGTCTGTAGCTCATTGGCACGGAGCACTTCGCTCACCACCAGATCATTCGTGCCGTCATCACCCACTTGGGAGGCACGCCGCGCCAGGATTCGAACGTGACGTATGACGACCTGATGAGCGTCAATCAAGCGCGATAATTGAACAGGCACCTCTTCTCGACCGCGAGGTGGCCGTTCAATTTGGGTGGTTTCCGCCACATCCGCCGCCATTGCCAGACTTACACCTCCAAGCGCCTGAATTCTTTCGGCAATTGAGTCAACAAGTTCGTCTTGTTCGCTGTAATGCTTGTCGAACAGCAAATGCAATTGATAGAAGGTAGCGCCGGCAACCTGCCAGTGAGACTTTTTGTACAGATCGCGAAGCGTTATCGTGTCCGCTAGCAATTGGTTTAGCTGTTCTGTCATTTCCAAGCGCACTGGTTCTTCGAGTTCGAGGGGCAAAGCATGGCTTACGGTTCCGTAAGCCTGAATCTCACCTGCTCGTTGGTGAAAACGTGGTTGGGCGGTGATGTGGCTGGTTGTGTTTGTGTGGTCGTCCATCTCGATTCTCCTATGCCTGAAGTTGCCGGCGTCGGATGGGAGTGACCCGATTCTGCCGGGGAAAGCAGCCGCCCTTACACTCGTCAACGTTCGGATGTACTTGACCAGACCCCAAATTTGATCCGGAGTCTCAAGTTTGCCGAAAGCCGGCATACCTGTGAACCGGATGCCGTTGTTGATGATCCAAAACAGCTCCTCATCGGAGTAGCTCTGCACTTGCCTACTGGTGAGATCTGCGGCACGTGGGTACATCCACTGTCCCGCTGGTGTTTGGGCTCGGCCGTCGACCCCGTGGCACATGCTGCAATCCAGGCCATAGTGTGTACTTCCTGTTTCAATAATCACCTTCGTATCGACCGGAGGTGGGGGAACTCCGCGGTGGCTGGCCAAGCGAATGACGGAACGTTTCGTGAGATTCGCTATGCGTGTCTCAAGAGGACCCGGTTCTTGCAACGCCGTAAAATTCAAATGCATTAGTCCAATCCCGACTAGCACTACACCGGACGCAAGCATTATCCAAATGATTCGCCAGCGCATTCGGTTCTCTTCCGCGGCAGCCTGCCGGCCCTGGTGTGTCACGGGTCTCCCTTGCAAGTTAGAGACCGAAAGAGAATCAGAGATACTCAAGAAGTTGGAGGGCCAGAAGCCGTCCGAGATGTGGTCTGGGGCAATTGTTATCCAGCGCCAATCGACGTTATAGATTGTGGAAGCCGGAAACCTGAACGAACGAGTGTTTCGTAACAACACAAATGTTGATTGGGCCAGCGCAGCAAGGGAGTCGCCTAGTTCAATTCGCCGTGTCGCCATTACGACGCGAAGGCGGTACCACAAGTCGCTATTAAGTCACCCCCCCCCCCCGCAACTTCCGCAAACCGGCACTCTTAAAGTGATGAATTCGTACTCAGGGCCTCATTCCTCCGCGCACACTTGATAACAGCTAAACAGACGGAAACTGGACTGCAATGGTTCACGGTGAAACGGGTTTGGAATATCGCTTGCTCATGTGAGCTGCGGAACACATGAGACGAATGAAGGAACATTCGGAAGAAACAAGAGGACATGAGTACGCATAAGAACGCACAAAAACTCGCGGAACCGAATCACGGACCAACCGACCACGCCGTCCGCCCTACGAACCAACCTTCGAGGAAATCCGGGCGCGGGCGTATGAGACTTATGTCCAACGCGGGCGGATAGACGGGTTTGATCTCGCGGATTGGCTTCACGCCGAAAGAGAGCTGAAGGAAAGCACCAACAATCGCACGGATTGAAGGAGGATAAACAGATGTCGGGTCGCAGCGCATCTCTGATTGTTGCTTTTGCTTTCTTAACGGGCTACCAGCCAATCAATTCCCAGGCGGGTGGCCAGCACGGCTTCGATCTAGTCGACAAAGGCGGAAACATTCGCAAACCAGCGGACGTTCGAGATCTTTACCAGCTATTCGGAACCTACACCGTTGAGCTCAGTCCGAAGGGAGAAGAGATGCATGTCACCTACGCTTCTCCTGGCGCCGCGCAGTCTTACCGAACAAACGGCAAGTTCGCCGATGGGACGGTCTTGGTGAAGGAAGTCTTCGCCACCGACCATGGTCCAATGACGACCGGCGACGCGCATTGGGCTTCATCGACGAAAGTCTGGTTCGTGATGATCAAGGACGACAAGAATCGATATCCCAACAACCCGTTGTGGGGAAACGGTTGGGGATGGGCACTCTTCAAGGCGGATGCACCTGATAAGCAGGTCGCGACTGATTACAAGAAGGACTGCCTGGGCTGCCACCTCCCGGCACAGTCCAACGATTGGGTGTACATCCAAGGTTATCCAGTTCTCAAATCCAAGTGACCAACAACGCAAGACGCTCGGAATGGGACGAATGGAAAAGGAGAAGGCATCAATGAAACGATCTGTCTTAATCGCTCTAGTAGGCTTCATGTTCGTAACTGCCATCTTGGTGTTTGTTGTGACGAAACCGGGTGCCGTTCAGGCATCAGCTTCGAACGCGGCTCGAGACTCGGCTTCGTCAGCTGTTTGGGATTCCAACGGACAATTGAAACGGCCGGTCGGATATCGACGCTGGGTTTTCCTGGGCGCTCCGTTGACTCCGAACGGTCTCAACAATGGGAAAGCGAATTTCCCCGAGTACCACCACGTCTATGTCGAGGCCAGGAATCTGGATGTCTTTCTGAAAACGGGATCGTTTCCCGAAGGCACTGTCATCGTCAAAGAATTGACCCGTGTCCTCGATCCAACTTTTCCAGACGGTTCTCGAACCGAGCCATCAGGACGTGGCTACTTCAACGGAGTTTATAACGGCCTGGATGTGACAGTAAAAGACAGCAAGAAATTCCCTGAGACGAACGGATGGGGCTTCTTTAATTTTGGCCACCATCCCGAGCCCTATGCGGAATGGTCGAAAGTTTCACCCGCCAGTGAATGTGGCTTCTGCCACAAGGCCTACGTGGCCAAGACTGACATGACGTGGGTTCAGTTCTATCCCATGCTTCGCGACAAACAATAACCAGTTCGCCGCGACACGTTGGGGTCGCGGGGCAACACGAAGTTGCGGCTGTATCCCACGAATCCCGAGGAAATGAATTTAAAGGAGACAAGTATGCCGAAAGAAATGATGACTACGCCAAAAGACATGGCAATGTCGAACGGTCATGGTGGCCCGCTCTACATGCAGACGAATGAAGTTAAGAATGCCGTCATCCATTACCACCGCGCCGCCAACGGAATGCTGAGCGAGATGCAACGCGTGGCTACAGGAGGCGCCGGTTCCGGTACTTACAAGCCGATTAGCGGCCAAGAAAGCGCACCGAATGCCTTCGAGGGCGCTGGTAGCGTGATTCTTACTCCAGATCGCAAGTTCCTGTTTGCGACCAACGGCGGAGACAATTCCGTGTCCAGTTTCGCCGTCGGCGACGGAGGGCGGCTGACTCTGATCGACACCAAACCGACAGGGAACGCCATTGACGGAAAAAGTGGCACCGCCAAGTCGTTGGCGTATGCGCCCTCGAAGGGCGTGCTCTATGTCGTACACTCGTTCGGACCGGATCATATCCGGGTCATGTCAGTCTCGGGGGATGGCAAGCTCACGCCACGCCGGGAGCGGTACACGGCGAATACGCCAGAAAAACAGCATCGCGTGCCAACCCACGCCGTACTGTCGCCCGATGAGAAATTTCTCCTCGTCGGCACCACTTTCGATCTGCCAATTGCCATCTCGGGGACTTATCCCGACGGCTCCCCCATTCTCTGGGTGCCGGGCCCGGATCGCAAGCTACGGTCCGTTGCGTCGAATGCGCCGGATCCCGACGGCATTGTGGTTTTCCGCGTGAACGCAGACGGTACGCTCGGTGAACCTTCCTTGCAGGACGGCGGCGGCGGTTCTCCGTTCTACATCGCATTCCTGAACAATCGGCCGGACACGTTTGTCATCGGATACGCCGTGGGCGATGGAGTGGCCTTGGGCCGAATCGGCAAAGATGGCAGGATTGACGTTGGCAAAGTCGTACCGATCGACACAAGGCGAGGCAAGATCGCTGAACTGTGCTGGCTTGCGGTCTCTCCCGATGATCGTCTCTTGTACGCCACGGTTTTCGGGTACAGCAATATCAGCACCTTCCATATCGACGGCCACGAGATCAGAGTGGCAAAGGATCCTGCATGCCCCGACGTCGAGGGCGATGGCACGTTCAGGGCGCTTTGTGGAGACGTTAGCAGCGGCCCCAGCGACAACTGGATTTCGCCTGACGGCGCGTATCTTTATCAGATTTACGGAAATGCGTCGAAGTTGGTGGGGTACGCTACCAAGCCAGACGGTTCGCTAGAGGAAGTGACCCGTATGGCCATCCCATACAACAGTCCGGAAGGTTTGGCGGGATTCTGATCCCATCAGAGGGCGTTACTTCGCCGGCGGCGGGCGGTTGCTGCCGGCGAAATTCAAGCACGGTGTCCCCGCTTCTAGCGCGGCCGGCAATAACTTGACGATAACTACGCACAACGCTCCCATTCACGGTGATCCCACTCATCGTGTTGCTGTGCATCGACTCGCGGGGAATTGGCCGACGGAAAACGCGGCAGGATCGATCACTCTCGATTTTGACGCTCGCCATCGGCGCCGCATTCGCGTGACTGGGGATCAAGGCGAAGATATCCTACTCGACCTTCCCCAAGCCGTTGCCATGGCCGATGGAGATGGGCTGCAACTTGAAGATGGTAGATGGCTCAGGGTTCAGGCTGCGGCGGAGCTCATTGTCGAAGTCAGACATAAAGATCCCAATCACCTGGCGCGCCTTGCGTGGCATCTGGGAAATCGGCATTTGCCGACTGAAATTCGAGACCAGGTGCTTCGCATTCGGCCTGATCGCGTGATCGAGGATATGCTCGTTGGATTCGGAGCAGACATTGAAAGGGTGCAGGTGCCTTTCCAGCCCGAAGGCGGCGCTTACACCGGCCACGACGAGCACCATCGTGCCCATCGGGAGGATGGGCATCATCATGACTGATGAAACAATGTGAGTCTCGCGCCGCTGGCGATCCTGCGGCAGCAAGAGCTGGTTTTCGCCCGCGTTTCCTACCGGCTCGTATAGCTAACTCTCACGGTATCGAATGGGCCCTAGAAGCGGGACACATTCATGATCGCAAAAGATTGTTGATTGGATTTCATTCGCTCGGCACTTGGCCACTTCTTGCCTCCCCACTCACACGCGGGGCTGCGTCCACACTTAAGTACGTCATGCCGCGAACATCGAGGATAACGCGGTCACCTGTGTTTACGAGCCGAAGCAGTACATGTTCACAAGTAGCACAGCGCGCAACGAGGCCAGGGCAATCCACATACAAATGAGCGTCGGCAAAGCGCCTCTTCGCTCCGCAACTAGCACATTGTCCTTCCGCGGCGGTCAGATCCACGTTAAATATGCTACTTAGTTCACCGCCAGCGGCGTTGCCGTCCAGATAACTGATATTTGCATTCATTTTCGTTCCCCTGTGGCGCCGAAGCGCTCTGTCCTGATCCTTTCGCGGTCATGGCCGGCCGCGATCAGGAGGTCGGTCGTATGTTCAACGAACGATGTAGGGCCGCAAACATAGCTGCTCGGCCGAAGGCTCGAGGGCCATGTACCGCTGGCAATTAGTTCTGCATCGATGCGTCCTGCAGGCCGCGGCCAATCCTTCGGAGTCACGCGTGTGTACGCGTACGTCGCAATAAGAGACTCTCCTCGCTCTGATAACGCGGTTAGCTCATCGCGATAAAAAATCGCTCCCCGTTCCCTAACGGAATACAGCAATCGAAATGGCACCGTACTGCCAACTGAAGCACGCGACCGAATCATGGACATGAGCGGAACGATGCCAGAGCCCCCGGCGATCAGCTGTATCGGCTCAGTTTGGTTGATGTGCCAAACGAACCACCGACCAATCGGGCCCCTCAAATCTAGCTCATCGCCGATTGCGACATTCTGCGTCAGGTACGGTGAGACCTCACCGTTCTCCAGTCGCTCCACAGTGATTTCAATGCGCTGATCCGAGCTTGGACCAGAAGCAATCGAGTACGAACGAACAGCTGAGTAGCCGTCGGGAGCAGTCAGACGAACATCAATGTGTTGTCCGGCGACGTGACCTGGCCAATCTGGAACCACGATCGCAATTGTCCGCGCGGTCGATGTTTCATCGCGTAGTGCCACGACCTTGCCGGTACGCCAAGTCACTCTTCCGAGTACCTCTGTTCCCGCCATGGGTCTCCATAGATGTGATAGCCCAGCCCTTCCCAAAAGCCCGGCTTGTCATGTTGCATCAGCGTCATCCCCTTCACCCACTTAGCGCTCTTCCATAAATAAAGATGAGGAACCAGAAGACGCGCCGGACCACCGTGCTCCGGTGGCAGATCGGTGCCGTCGTATTTGAACGCGATCCAAGCCTGCTTATTCAAAAGATCCTTCAGAGGAAGGTTGGTAGTGTAGTCACCATACGAACGGAACATTGCGAAAGGCAAATCCGTCTTTACATTCGCAAGCAGCGTATCGAGCGATACTCCCACCCAGGATGTACCGAGTTTTGACCATCTTGTTACGCAGTGCAGATCAATGTTGATCGTCTCCGTTGGCAAGTCCCGAAACGAGTTCCAATCCCATCGCTGCAGCACGTTAGTGCCATCGTCGATCGAAAACTCCCAGCGGTCGAGCGGAATGCGTGGGGTCGGCCCGGCTGACAGAACGGGGAAATCGGTGGTGAGGTATTGACCAGGCGGCAGTTTGACTTCCCCCGCACTGCGTCGGCCGGCAAAGCCTCGCGAGATGATAGCCATAGGATTCTCCTGCTGACGTCGTTTGATGCTGCCTTACTAATACCCCGAAAAAACAGCAATCGGGCTTCCAACCAATGTCGTGTGCAGGTATTGAAAGACATCGAGCGACCGAAGTTGCGCAAGAGCGGTTGGGGTTGCCAGGAGGAACGAGCCAAATAGGACTGCAAATTGAATCGCTCTCAATCGAGCCCGACTCTTGGGCTTCAGCGCCATCGGTCGATGGTAACCGATAACGAGGGTCGCCGCTGTCGATATAAAGACTCCAAGACTTTCCTTGCGGCAGGAAATGTCGGCCCGGCGTCTTTTCCGGAATGCGCGATTCGATTCATCTTGTCGATTTGGAGCGTCTGGCCATCTTGCGCCGAATTTGCGAGTGGCCCGGTTCGTGCACTGAACCGGAGCGAAATAGTTACTTCCATCCCTCTCTCGCGCAACCGATGAGATCAAAAGGAGGAAATTAGCATGAGCTTAAAGTACCTGAGGTTCAAGACCTTTCCGCAAATTGCGTTGTTGACTTGTGTTTCCATTACGCAGCTGCTGCTTGGCGCCCCAAGTTTATTCGCGCAAGAAGGGGAGATAGCTCCTCCGTCGGCTGCCATTGGCGCAGTTGTGCCCGAGACCTATTTCGGACCTGCTCCTTCCACAGTGCAGAAGGAATTCACTGGCCCGTACCAGCTTCTCAAATCCGGCGAAGTCAATTTGAAGGACGAAACTATCACGTTGCCCTTGTACCACGGCCAGCTCAAAGACGGCAGGAAGGTTTGGTACATTCTGACCGACGTCTCAGATCGTGGAACCTCCGAGGCTCTTGGCTTGAACTACTCCGCCAAGCTGAACAATGCCGTGCGTCGCGCGGTGCGACTGGGGACATTGGAAAAGGATACGACGGTTACGTTCGATTCCGGCACCGTCGATTTTCGGCCGAATCGAAGAGTCGTTGCTGGCGAGGCTCCTAATTTTTTCCCCCCGAAGACCGCTGAACCCGGTTCCGCTGGCGATGAGAACTATTCGCCGCTGGTCCGTATCCAAAATGCCGGCAACTTTATCTGGAATGCACCCATCGTGGCCTTCAATGTTGAGGCGAGCCAGATCGCCTTCTGCGATGGCAATCCGAACTACTCGCTGGTACACGATAAAGTGCTGAAGATCTGCCCGGAGACTCAAACGGTAACTCTGAAGCTTACTCAGGGATTCAGTTTCGAGCGTCCTGTCTTGTACCTCAGCACGGATGCAAATGACCCTGTCGTGGCGGCTCTCGAAGGCGCAACCTATGCTCCGGGACTACGGGATGTAACCGTCGGGCACGACGACGGCGCCTTCAGCGCGGTGGAACGCCTGTTCCTCTTCGCTAACGGACCTACAGGCAAGGGAAATCCGCAACGGCAGGGGCTCAATAGCGCCCTCTCCGACGGGCTCTCACCCCTAAACGTTTTGGGCGGCATTCCCACCGTCGCCACCGACTACAGCCCCCTCTGGGATCTGAACCTTGGCGTGTGGACGGAAGACGCGATCAGGAAGGGCTACCGCTCCCGATTGACCGAGGAGTTCATGGTTCTCAAGTTCGTCCAAGACGGATGGGTCACGGGGCCCAATGGTGGCAAGTACGGCTCAACCGGATTCATTGTGAACTGTCCGATTGCCTGGAGATACCGGTAAGGCACTAGTTGTGAACAACGAAGCGGAAGGCGGGGGAGAGCTATTACGCGTCTCCCCTGTCAGGGCGATCTAGGACCAATTAACAAAAGAAAGTTCTTGTGGTCTGATCGCGCGTTTCTCCCGATTGAGCATTGGAGTGGGCACAACTTGCGTGAGCTTCGCCCTTCACCTGTACCCAAGCGTTCGAACTCAGGAATGGGAGTGTCCGAACGCAACTTCAGTCACGTTGGCGTTCCATCCGCACGTGGCCAGAGTTTCACGCAAGGCAGGAGGAGAAGGCGATGGAAAACCGAATTGGAGCGAAGAACGAATTCTTCACGGTGGTGCTGTGCTGTCTCTTAGGCGCGGTTGCTGCGGCGCAGCAACCGCCGGCCGAGCGACTTAGTAACGCCACGAAATGGCACTCGCAAGAGCCGAGTGAACCACATGCGGGAAGCTGGTCGCCCCTTATATTGACTTCCGCCGACGAGATTCGTGTTCCTCCTCCGCCCGGGAACCTTGATGTTAAGACGATCGAAGAGTTGGCGGTGGTGAGGAGCGCGGTTCGAAATCCATCAGCCCAGCAAAGATCTATCACCTGCAAATGGAGCTCCGCAAACCAGGGCGCGGTCTGGCGGCGTTTGGCGGACGAACTCGTCCTGCACAGCGGAATGGGTGCCCCCTCGATGTTGCGGGTCTATGCTGCGCTTCACATTGCAATGGCCGACGCGACTTTGGCGGCATGGAACAACCAGAACTATTATTTACGGCCCCGTCCGTCTCAGATGGATCCGTCCATCCGTCCCCTAGCGCCTGAACCACAAAACTCTGCGTATCCTTCTGATCGCGCGGCGGCTGCTGGCGCCGCAGAGCGAATTTTAAGTTATTTCTTCCCCCGTTTTGACGATCGGGTCTCGGCTCTCGCCGATGAATCTGTCTCGGCGCAGGTACAGGGAGGACTAAATCTACAGAGCGACGTCGACGTGGGGAGAGAATTGGGGCGAGAAGTAGCGGAGCGCGTCATTGCCGTTATCGAACAGGATGGCCGCCCTAACCAACTCGCTTTCGGCAGGGATATCCCATGGGAGCAGCCCTTGGCTGACGAGACGGTCCGTTTGGGGGTTAGGTTCACGCGCACAGCGGGCGAGTACAACGACGACATAACTTGGAGGGCCCCGGAGCCAAAGGTGGGGGTTGTCTACGGTGATGCGCTGCCATGGAACCAAGCGTTGCCGGTTGATCCCAGCGCAGGGCAATGGAAGCCACTATTTCTGACGCGTTCCACGGTGAATGAATTAGCGGCGGTTCCGCCACCTCCAGCGAACAATTCTGCGGAGACCAAGCGCGACATGGAGGAGATCATCACGGCGGTCAACAACCGGACCTGCTATACGGATTTTATCGTTTTCAAGAATGGTGTCGACCAGCCTGGTCACTGGGTGGCGCAAGTTCTCGACACGCTTACAGAGCGCCATGGGTGGTCCCCCCCGCGCACCGAGCGTGCAACGGCCATCCTGTTCACGGCGATGTATGACGCGCTACTGGGCACGTGGTATGACAAGTATCATTTCATGCGCCCCCGACCTGCTCATTTGGAACCCACCCTGCCAATCGTCATTTTAACGCCCAAGCATCCTTCCTACCCGGCCGGACATGGCACGTTCACGGCGGCAGGGGTTTCGGTTCTGCGAGCCTTCTTCCCGGAAGACGAGAGCGACTACGGTGGATTGGTCGAAGAGGTCAACAACGCTCGAGTGTGGGCAGGAATCCATTTTCGGGGTGATATGACCGCGGGCAACGAAGTCGGTGATCGCATCGCCGGAGCGGTCCTCTCCGCCATCCACCTGAACGGAGCTCCCGGCGAGAATCCCTACGCATCGGTCGCGAAGAGCTTATCGGATGACAGCGGTGGGCCTTATTACAACCCGTTCTACCAGCGCAAGTGAAAAGTGGCGTTGCTTTGAAGCCGACTCTCAATCTCGGCGACACTCTCGTCGGATATTCTCCGTTTACCTGCCGCGTCACTGGGCCGAGCACTTGTGCGCGCTTCACTCACGCTTGCTTACTTCTCTTTGTTTTTGCGATCCCGCTTTTCGGGCAGAGCAACGTGGGCGAGTTGCGCCTTAAAATCGCTGATCCGGACGGTCTTGGTGTGAAAACAACCGTTCAGATCGTCAGCGCGGCGAATCAGTATCGAAATACTCTGGCGACCGGCGAGCAGGGTAGTTTATGCCTCCAGCGCCTGCCTTACGGCATCTATCAGCTCGAAATCAACCAGCCTGGGTTTACAGAGATAACCGAATCTGTCGACATTCATTCCTCGATTCCGATCGAGCACACAATCCATCTGAAGCTGCCTACGGTAAATCAATCGGTGAGCGTCCGACACATTGATCGACCCCGATCAAGCCGGCTCCATCAGTCAGATAGGCGTGGATCAAATTCAAAACCGGCTCGGTTCCATTCCAGGCCGTTCGCTGCAGGATTTGGTAAATTCACAGCCCGGCTGGCTGTACGAAGGCAACGCCGTCTTGCATCCCCGCGGCTCGGAATATCAGACCCAGTTTGTCGTCGATGGCATCCCTTTGACGGACAATCGCTCACCTAGCTTTGGACCGGCGATTGACGCGGACGACGTGCAATCGCTGAGCATCTATACCGCGGGCATTCCGGCGGAATATGGCCGAAAATTGGGTGGCGTGATCGAAGTGAACACGCTGCAGGATTCACAGCCAGGTTTCCATGGCGAGCTAGTGCTCTCTGGCGGCAGCTTTGATACGGCGGGAGCCTCCGCGCGGGGGCAATATGCCTGGGACAAGAATGCCTTCGGCGCCAGCGCAAGCGGCAGCATTACGGACCACTATCTGAATCCAGTGGTTCCACAAAACTATTCGAACACGGGAACGCTTGGAGATTTCTCTGTCAATTACGAGCGCGATCTAACGTTGAAAGATCGCTTGCGATTCATCGTTCACCACGAATTGTCGCGCTACGATATTCCGAACGAACAGGTGCAGCAATCGGCGGGACAGCGCCAGACGGCCGATAACATTGAGACGATGGGAATCGCCTCCTATCAGCACACGTTCTCATCCAATGCAATCGCTGATTTTCGCGCGATGGGCCGCGACAATGCGAATGATTTCGACTCCAACCAGGACTCGACTCCCATCGAGGTCTTTCAGCACAATTGGTTTCGCGAGGCATATTTTAAGGGAACTGCAACCATTGATCGCGGCCGCAACGAATGGAAGTTCGGGTTCGAGTCGGACAACATATTTCTGAACGAAAATTTCAGCTACAACATTACCGATCCAAGTCAATTTGATCCCGGGACTCCGATCGACTTCGGTTTTCTGGGAAACCGACCAGACCTCGAGCAATCCGCGTTCGTGCAAGACCAGATCCGCCTGAAGAACTGGACCATCAATGCCGGCCTGCGTTGGGATCACTATCAGCTCCTGCTGAACCGGCAGGCTCTCGATCCACGCTTCGCGATTTCGCGATATTTCCCGTCGGCCGATCTCGTCGTGCACTTCTCCTATGACCGCGTTTTTCAGACCCCGTCGTTCGAGAACCTCCTGCTTTCGAGTTCCACCGCAGTTGAATCCATCGAACCAACGAATTTCCTCCGGCTGCCGGTTGAACCGTCCGAAGGAAACTACTACGAAGCGGGCATAACCAAGGTATTCTTCGGGAAGGTCAAGTTCGACGCCAACTACTTCCGGCGGCTGCGTTACCAACTATGCGGATGACGATCAGATCGATAACACCACCATCAGCTTCCCGATTGCCTTCCGCAAATCCATCATCTATGGTGCGGAGGCGAAAACTCGAACTTGCCAGATTGGCACCGCTTCTCGGGATTCCTGAGCTATTCCTATATGGTCGGCAACGCTTGGCTTCCGGTGACGGGAGGGCTGTTTCTGGGTGACGACGCCACGGCTGCGGAAACCCAACTCACCGGACATTTCCCCGATTCGCAAGATCAGCGCAACACGATTCGCGGACGTCTGCGTTACCAAGTCAAACCGCGGTTCTGGATTGCGGGAGGAATTCAATACGACACTGGACTCCCGTTCGAGTTCGACGGCGACCCGTCCGAGGTGCTGGCCGAATACGGCCAGCAGGTATTGAATCGCATTAACTTCGCCCGCGGCCGCATCTATCCGTCTTTCCAGATCAATGCATCGGCGGGCGCGGATGTCTACAAGTCCGACCGCATGAATATGCGCTTTCAGATCGACGGACAGAACCTGACCAACGTCCTCGACGTAATCGACTTCGGCGGTCTTTTCTCCGGCAACGCCATCGGCCCTCCGCGGAGTTACTCCCTCCGGTTGACGACGAGTTTCTAGCCACGGTGTCCAACCGGAATGAACGACGGGTCACTAGAGAGTGCGTAAATGGATATGGAGCGTGAGTCTTATGCCTGATTCTAGCGAGGTACCCCATATCCTTATCTGCAATGAGGTATGGGGCGGACATCGCAAGATTTTTCGTGCCGTGAACATGCCCAGCGTAGCCGCATGGGTAGCCTCGGTCCCATTAAACGAAGGTGCGGGAGGTGGAGATATTTATTACATGTCAGTCTGCAATCATGATCTGATTTCACGCGTGGCCTTAGCTGATGTGAGCGGGCATGGACGTGCGGTGAGCGCGATGACCGAAACCTTGCTGAGGCTTATGCGTAAGAACATCGACGTATGGGATCAATCTGATTTCATGCGGGGGCTCAACGACACTCTCGTACTCAGCGGCCAAAATAAGTACGCCACTGCCATTGTGCTTAGCTTTCATCGGATCACCGGCCGGCTGGTGTTCAGCAACGCTGGACACTTGCCACCGCTTTGGTATCACGCTCCGCACAAAACATGGGGGTGGCTTAAGGAAGATGAGGATCCTCTAGCCAACAAAGGGTGGGGTTTACCCATCGGGCTGATTCCAGGTACCGACTATCGTCAAACGGTCGTTAACCTGGAGCCATCTGATGTTCTCGTTCTCTACACGGACGGCGTAACCGAAGCCGAGAACAGCGCTGGTGAAAGTTTGGACCGAGAACAACTTCTGGAATGGGCCCGGGAGGCTCCAATCGATTCGCCTGAAACCTTGGGACGGGCCTTACAAGAACGGCTGGAGTTGTTTCAGGGCCGACGTCGTAACGACGATGAGACATTGGTCGTGCTCCAACGCGAACATAAATTTGTGGCGACATCGTCCTAGCGCGTTGCACCACCCTTGACGCAATTAAGGTTGGTACCCATCCGCCATCTACTTGGCAAATAATTCAATTCGAGACAGAGGCCAGGACCTTCTCTCTTCGGTGGTGGGGGTGGCATGACAGCGCCGCCGATTCCCCGAATGCGGTCGTAGATTATGGCGGCGTGCGCTTTTACGTCGTCATAGCTTCCGAGGTTGAACGCCTTGCTCATCGCACGAATGTCTCGTTCCGTAAACAGCGGGCCAATGCTCCGGTGAGGTATTGAGACGTTTCTAACAGGTTATGCCAGGCTGAATACGCCTATATAAAGAGGGAGACGAAAACTTGGTGACAGTGCGGTTTTCAGCACTCTGCAATAAGTGGTTTAGATTTGCTAGGATAGCGAAAGAAGAAACGCGAGGGCAGCGTTCTAACCAACTGAACTACGTCCCCACGCTATTTTCTACGGGTTTGGGAAACCCGTTATGTTGCGGCGCACAAAACTAACCGGAGCAGCTGTCCCTGCTCCGTGAAATAAATTGTAACAGACCGCTATTGGATTGGGGCGCGCAGCCCGGTAGTGGCTGAAATCTGCTTTTCGGCCACCACCCGCTGCCCTGCGCGCTTGCCAACCAAGCGGGATACCCATAGCATTCCAGGAAAATGATTTCTCTCGGGAGAGTTCTGTTGGCTGAATCTGAGGAGGCTAGTCTGTGTACCGATCTTATTCTCATCAAGCTCGTTTTCATAAAGCTTGTTTTCATAAGGCGCTGATATCGAGTCGGCTGATCCTAATCGTGACCCTGATGCTCGGCGTGCCGGCTTTTTCACAATCCTTCGCGCAGCCGCTTGTGATCGATGTCAACGCACCCGCAACACCGTTCCCGCACTTCTGGGAGCAGATGTTCGGCTCGGGGCGCGCCATTCTGAGCCTTCGCGATAACTACCGGAAGGACCTTCGCGAGGTCAGAAAAGCCACTGACTTCCGCTATGTTCGCTTTCACGCCATCTTCCACGATGAAGTTGGCGTGTACAACCAGGATGAGCACGGGCAGCCGGTCTACAACTTCTCCCACGTGGATCAGATTTACGATGGGTTGCTCGCCGATGGAGCGCGGCCGTTTGTGGAACTCAGTTTCATGCCGAACGCCCTCGCCGCCCGCAACATGCCGCACGCCTTCTGGTACAAACCAAACGTCTCTCCTCCCAAAGAGTGGGACAAATGGGACGCACTTATCTCACAGTTCGCCAAACATTTGATCGAGCGATACGGAATTGACGAGGTTCGCCAGTGGTATTTCGAAGTCTGGAATGAGCCCAACCTCGACTTCTGGGGCGGCGACCCGAAACAGCCTACTTACTGGGAGCTTTACGACCATACGGCGAAAGCGTTAAAAGCTGTGGACACTCGCTTGCGCGTGGGCGGGCCGGCGACTGCCCAGGCGGCGTGGGCCGATGCTTTCATCGAACACTGCTCAAAAAACCAGGTGCCCGTGGATTTCGTGTCCTCTCATGTCTATGGAAACGACAAAGCCGAAGACGTGTTCGGCACGCATGAGACAATTCCGCGCAATCAGATGGTGTGCCGCGCGGTGCGCAAAGTCCGTGACCAGATCAAGGCATCGCCCATGCCGCAGCTGCCCTTGATCTGGACTGAGTTCAATGCCAGCTATATGAACGAGCCAGACGTCACCGATTCAACCTACATGGGACCGTGGATGGCGGATACGATCCGTCAATGTGACGGACTGGTCGACATGATGTCGTACTGGACGTTCTCCGATGTATTCGAAGAACAAGGCGTGGTCAAAACTCCTTTCTATGGCGGGTTCGGACTGATCGCGGAGGACGACATTCCGAAGCCGGCCTTCGCCGCATTCGCGCTACTGCATCAGCTTGGTGATCAACGAATTGCGCTCGATTCTGATTCGGCTTTGCTTACGCGGAGGAAAGACGGCACTCTCGTCCTCGCGGTTTGGAACTACGCTCCCCCGAATTCAAAAGAAGGTCCGGCAGGAAGCGACAAGACGATTACGCTGGAATTCAAAAACGCGAAGGCCAGGCGAGCCGTGATTTCCCGCGTGGATCGCGATCACGGGGACGTTCGCGCTCTGTACGAGAAGATGGGATCGCCGCGCTATCCCACGTCAAAGCAGGGTCAGGAACTACGCCGCGCGGCAGAACTCCCTGCTCCCGAGAAGAGCAGCCTGAAGAATGGCAAGCTTACCCTCACCCTGCCCCCGCAAGGACTCGCGGTCATCGAATTGAAATAGAAATCGGCAGAAGCAGAACGAATCGAAGTCGAACGGGTTGAATTAAACGGAGACTCCGCGGCACGTGACTGGGCAAGGGCTTACCCGAAGAGAAATGCTGCGAGTCTGCGGACTCGGGCTGGCTGCCAGCTCTCTCGCCGCCTTCCCGGTCGACGCATTCGGTCGCCGCTCCAAGCCGCAAATCCCGTATGCGGGCACCGACGATCAGCTGCTGGATGACATTCAAAAGGCTTCGTTCCGGTTTTTCTGGCACGAGGCAAACCCAGTGACCGGGCAGGTCAAAGACCGCGCCCTAGCCAACGGCGGCGACCGGCGCTACCTCTCGAGCATCGCGGCGACTGGTTTTGGCCTGACCGCGTTGTGCATCGCCGATCAGCGAGGATATGCCCGGACGGCCGAGATTAAACGCCGGGTTCGTTACACTCTCCGCTTCCTGCTCCATCGGATGCCTCACGTACACGGTTTCTTCTACCATTTCGTTCACTGGCAAACTGGCCAGCGTCTGAAGAAGTGCGAACTCTCATCGATCGACAGCACCATCCTTCTGTGTGGCGTGCTGACCGCGCGCCAGCACTTCGCCGACCACGAAATCAAGGACTTAGCCACCAAGATTTACGAGCGCGTGGATTGGCCCTGAGATGCTGAACGGCGGCAACACGTTTTCCATGGGCTGGCTGCCGGAGAGTGGTTTTCTGCGCGCCCGCTGGAACCGTTATTGCGAACTGATGATGATCTACCTGCTCGCCGTTGGATCGCCCAGCCATCCTGTCTCAGTAGAAACCTGGCAAGCCTGGTCCCGGCCGAAGATCAACTACATGGGCATCGAATACATCTCGGGAAACGACCCGCTCTTTACCCATCAGTATTCGCACGCGTGGTTTGATTTCCGGAATAAGCACGACGCTTACGCAAACTTTTTTGAGAACTCCGTGAAAGCCACCAAGGCCCACAAGCTTTTTTGCCTGAGCCTAAAGGGAGGGCTTCCAGACTACAGTGAGGATCTCTGGGGTCTCACGGCGTCCGACTCGGCCGTCGGCTACACCGCGTGGGGCGGACCTCCGGCGCATGGATTGATCGACGGTTCCATCGTTCCCTGCGCCACAGGCGGCTCTTTGCCTTTCCTGTTTGAAGACTGCATCCGGGTCTTGCGTACGATCCGCAGCCGGTATCCCAAGGCCTGGACGCCCAACAGCTACGTGGATGCGTTCAATCCCCTTAACAGCTGGTACAACCTCGACGTGCTGGGCATCGACTTGGGAATTACCATGCTGATGGCCGAGAACCATCGCACTGGATTCGTGTGGGAGACCTTTATGAAGAATCCCGAGGCAACATCGGCCATGCAGAAGGTCGGGTTCAGAGAGGAGTGAGCAAATCCGCCAGCGCCTCGGGACATTTTGCCTAAGTGGTCACATGGAGCAGTGTTCGTCTGATCACTTAACGCCTTCGCGGGATAAGATAGAAGCGGATGAAGACCGATTTTCTTCCTGACGCTTCTCAAGTTTGCCCCTCAATTCAAGGAAAGAACGGCAACCGGCCATTTCCCTGGATTCTCCTGCTGTTTTTCTGTTCTGGATTTCCGGCGCTGATTTATCAGATCGTTTGGCAAAGAGCGCTATTCGCAATCTTTGGCCTGAATATTGAGTCGGTCACGATCGTGGTCAGCGGTTTCATGCTGGGCTTGGGACTCGGAAGTTTATTGGGGGGAAAGCTCTCGAATAATCGACGACTCGCACCTGTCAAGCTGTTTGCTGCCGCTGAGCTGTTCACGGGAGTCTTGGGAATTGTCTCGCTGAATCTCTTTCATCGGGTTGCCGAATTCACAACCGGAAGGTCGCCCTTGGAAACCGGTTTGGCGGGTTTCCTGGTGATTGTTTTATCCACGGTGCTGATGGGCGCTACTTTACCGCTTCTGGTCGAATACTCGGTGCGCTCATCGCACAATGTAGGGTATACGGTTGGAGGCCTTTATTTCGCAAACTGTCTGGGCTCTGGCTTCGCATGCTTTCTGGCAGCAGCCTTTCTGATGCGGTATCTGGGGCAGTCCGGCTCTGTCCGGTTTGCTGCTTTGGTGAATGGTTTGGTAGCGATTGGCGCACTCATCTACGATCTTGGACGGCGGCCTGCGACAAACGATGAGTCTGGTCGTGGATACGAGAGCAGTGTCGAGAATACTCCCAGCCCGCTGCCCAATTCTCTCGCACTTTGCTGCGCCGCCTTCTCGGGTTTCGCTGCACTTTCCTACGAGATCCTCTGGTACCGGATGCTTGTGTTCGGTTTAGGGGATACGGCAGGTGCATTCGCATCGCTGCTGGGGGCTTATCTTTTCGGTTTGGCTCTTGGATCGAGGCGCGCCGAGGGCTACTCGCAAAGCCATCACCGCGAGAATGCAGTACGCAGATTGAGCGCGATCTTGTTGGCCTCCGCAATGTTTGCCTTCGCCGTTGCACCGCTTTCCGCCTTGATTTTTAAATTTACTTCTCCCAACAGCGTCGGAAGTCGATGGCCCGGTACCATCATATTGCTCTTAGTTTGTGCCGGGGCGAGCTTTTTCGGGGCAACATTTCCACTCCTCGCGCACGTTTCCGTGAATCCCGAGAGGCGGGCAGGTGCTTCGCTCAGCTATCTGTATGCCGCAAACATTCTAGGCTCGACATTGGGAACTCTGGTGGTGGGCTATATTTTGATGGACTATCTCTCCACCTACCTGATATCAATGCTGCTTCTGCTCAGCGGCACGGTCTTAGCTGTGGCAGTCTCTGGGGTTTTTGCTCGCACGCTTCCGCCCGGCCCGCTTCGAAGGAACTTCGGACTTGCTCTGCCTGTAGTCGCTATGTTTCTCATGATTGCGGCCGCGCGGCCGCTGTCTAACACAATGTACGATCGCTTATTTTTCAAGAATAAATTTCCCGCTTCGCACTTTCAGGAGGTTGCCGAAAATCGCAGCGGCACAATCGGTGTCACTCCCGATGGTGCCGTGTTCGGGGGTGGTGTCTACGATGGCCGGTTCAATGTAGATTTGCTGCATGACGTGAATATCATTATCCGCCCTTATGCTCTCAGCGCGTTGCATCCTGCGCCCCATCGAGTTCTGATGATCGGACTCGGATCGGGTTCGTGGGCCCAGGTTGTGGCCAATCATCCGCAAGTCGAAAGCCTGACTGTCATCGAGATCAACCCTGGCTATCTAAAGCTCATTCCCGAGCACCCAGCAGTAGCCACTCTTCTGCGCAATCCCAAAGTGCACGTGGTGATCGATGATGGCCGCAGATGGCTGTTGCGGAATCCACAGGCTCGGTTCGATGCGATCTTGATGAACACCAGTTTCTACTGGCGAAACCACTCCAGCAATTTGCTTTCGGTTGAGTTCTTGGAGATCTCGCGCCGGAACCTCGAGCCGGGCGGTGTGCTTTTCTACAACGCCACCGGGTCGGACGATGTGATCGCGACCGCATTAACCGTCTACCCCTACGGATTGCGCTTGGCGAACTCGGTGGCGGTCAGCGATTCTCCGCTTGTGTTCGATCGCTCGAGATGGAGAGCGGTCTTGCTGAACTACGTCATTGATGGAGAGCATGTTATCGATGCGAACGATCCGAAACAACTCAAGAAATTGGACGCGATTGTAGGCATTCCCGAGGACTCGACCGGGCGCAATTTGAATTCGGTGGAAAACAACAGCCAGCTTCGAAGCCGTTTGGTAAAGCGTCTGATCATAACCGACGATAATATGGGGCTGGAGTGGCGCTGAGTCCATGCCGAGCTTAAATGGTGGGCAGTGCAGGACTCGAACCTGCGACGAGGAAATTCTGCTCAGAGGTGTCCGCGCGATTCAGTTACTATTCGCTGAAAGTGCTCGATCTTCGCTTGTTAACTGTCGCCACACAAAATCCTCTCCTCCCAAATTGCCAGCCTAGGGAGTCTTGGTGTAGAAGACGATCGCCGCTCCCGATTGCTCCGGGATTTCTAAATGTAAGCCCCGTTGCATTAGATCCTGGCCGGATACCTTTTTCGGTTCTGGCGCATCGAGATTAGTCACTCTGTATATGGCGGCCGGATCAAGTCCTCGCAGACGCAAATCCTTCGTCGTCTCGTCGCTCTTATCGCGACGAAAAGCCTGGACCATGCCATCGCCCTGCTGTGGACGATTGAATTGCCATGCGGCCCATTCAAACGCAGCACTCCGTTCGCTGCTTGCCGCTGTGATGCAATCCGCATTGGCGCTACACGGCAAAATGGGATAGTAGTCGCCGTAATAGTAAGGCCGTATGCGCTTGTATTGCGCGACCTCAGCGCGCAGCCAGTCGAATGGGAAATCATCCGGAATAAATTTTCCCACCTGATCAGGGGTTCCGCCGGTGTTGAAAAGTGCGAACCCAGTTCCAGGAGCAAATCCGCTGCGGAAATGATAGTTATCGCGAGGACGAATCTGGAAAACTGTTCCAAAGTGCGGCCGCCAGTAAGCCAGGCCTTCGGTCGCCATCTGATTTCCAATAGGGTCCGCCTCGGGTGCAACGGGGTAGTCTGCCCGGCTCAAATCCACGCCACGCGAGATTGAATCCAAATCGCCTCGCTCCACAAGATCCAGTATCAGGTGCGGATGCCGCCTGCGTAAGTCATCCCAGAATTCCAACAAACCTTCGACGTAGCGAATTTGAGTAATCCCCTGACGGTCGCGTATGTCCGCCTGAGCCCAGAAAGCGGCAGGAGCGAAATTGCAGTCCTCTCGAAAAATGTCGACACCCTGTGTGGTGATCAGGTCCGACATGAGATCGGTCATGGCTTGTCTGGCCGCTGGATCGCCGAAATTGAAAAGGCGATACTTGGCGAACGGCCGTTTGAGATTCCCTCCAACAATAGTTCCCAACTCTCCGATAAACCATTCCGGATGCTCGATCGTGAGCGGCGTTCCGACGACGGCACGCTCCGGCTCGAACCAGAGCAGAAATTTCAAGCCTTTGGCGTGTGCCGCGTCGCTGATCGGCTTCAGGCCATCCGGGTGCGCCACTCGGTTGACTCGCCAGTTGCCTGCATGCAACCACCAGTCTTCCTCGCCGAACACCTGGAATTCAGCCACGGGACGATCCGCGCCGTACCATCCTGCATCCATCCAGAAATTTTCAAAGCCAAGATTCTCCCGGGTGATCTGATCGATCAGATGCAGGCTGGTAGAAGTCTTCGTGCCTCCCCAGGTTCCGTGCGATAAGGGAATGACAACTGGTTTCCCATCGTATTGCGGCGCATGATACTTCAGCACGTGACGGCGTAATACATTGTGGGCATCGATATCATCGCCTTCCCACGGCAAAAGAAGGATGCGCGGTGTTCGAATCTCCTCACCGGGATGCAGAGAAAGATGGGTGTTCTGCATCCCGGCTCTCAGCTCAATAGCCGGCTCCGTTGGGCGTGAAAAAGAGATCGCCCACTCGCCCGGCCAGCCCAGCGCGCCGATCAGTCCATGACCATCCATTCGAATGTCGAAAAACGGGATCGTCGTTACAGTTTTGCCGCCTCCGTCACCAGACATCCGAAAGTCTTCCAGTTGATTCAGAACTTTCTTGTGCAAAGAATATGAGTCCATTCCACCGGCTCCGGTGGAATATAGGATGGTCGGGATATTCTTGCCTACTACCGGGACGGACATATCGAGCGCTTGAACTTCTTCGAGGATCGGGGTGTCCGCAGTCCCGTCATTCTTGAAATATAGGGTCCATTCGATGACGGGAGACTCTGGATAACTCAGAGCGGTCAAACGGACCAGCAGTTGGGTTTTTGGATCCTTCCAGGTGAAGGAATGCTCTGTGCGGTCGCCATCCAGAGCGTGGGATTGCGTGTTCTTGACCCAGTCTTTTAACAGCACGTTGGATGACTGCGTTCCATATACAAACGAAAAGGGCAATCGCGCAGGAGGGTTCAGTAAATGCGTTTGCAACCATTCATTCTTTTGCTGGACATTGGCTGCCTCAGGCGACTGGGCCGCGTTGAGGCGGATTGTGAGCAAACTGAATCCAAGAACCACGAGCGCTAGCCACAACCTCGATTGCCTTTTAAGGAAGTTGCCGCCGCTCTTCTTTGCCAGGGCTGCTGGCTTCCATTCGATCGTGGTTTTATCGGCTGCAAGGCTCGGGACTTTGTTCGGCGACATTCTTCTTGTACCTTGGATCGCTTCACCCCGATAGAACCTTGCGGCTCCGCTGAATAGCCCGTCCAGTTAACGCATTGAAAGGATTGGTGGGCAGTGCAGGACTCGAACCTGCGACCTCCTGCTTGTAAGGCAGGCGCTCTAACCAGCTGAGCTAACCGCCCGACCTGTAAGTGCAAGTAGCATAACAGTTTACCCTTATAAGTGCCACCCTCGGAAACGCACGCAGTGCACAAGAAAGTGCACAGCAATTGGCGGTTAGTGCACAACGCCCGGCACTTCAGCCTGAGCAAAGATCGCCTGTTCGACCCGTTGCGCGGTTTTTTGGTCCTGGTCGTTGGCCAGGTGCGTGTAGGTGTCTAGAAGAGCGCCATTTCGCTCTCGTTGAAGCTGTTGCTTTTGCTCTGCCAACCCAGGCTCGCTCGTAATCAATATTCAGGTCTGGAACTCGGTCCGACCCATGCATCTCTTCGGTCACAACCTCGATCATGATTACTAGTTCAGACTCCCCTTACAGAGGAGCGGGACGCCCAATCAATTTCTCGGTGTTTTACTGCACACCATGGCGATGTCCGGGCTGTCCCGCGTGCGAACCGAACTTTTTCATCTGCTCGTAGTCCCATTCCTTGCGCATCATCCAGTACATCTGAATCGCTAACCTGCGAGCCATGGCAACCTTGGCGATCTTCCGTCCCCGCCGCATCGCCAGGTGAAAATACTTGCTGCGCCATTCTTGGTCACTACGCACCGTCACCTGCGCCGCTTCCACCAGCAAGAAGCGCAACAGGGAGTTGCCTTGTTTCGTGATGTGGCCAAGCCGTCGCCGATCACCGCTCGATTCTTCCAACGGCACCAGCCCCAAGTAGCACGCGATCTGCTTGCCACACTGAAACCGATCGGCCCTCCCCAGGATCAGCACGAAAGCCAACGCAGTCAGCGGTCCTACTCCGGGATGCGTCATCAAGCGCTGCGCCTCCGGACACTTCTCGGCCTCCTGCTCAATGGCTTGCGTCAGCTCGGCGATCGTAGGGTTCAGTCGATCCATTAACTCCAGCAGATCGCGTCGTCGCCGGCTCGCCCACGGTGCTAACCGGAACGACTCCAGTTGCTCCCGTCCCCGCTCCCGCCATAACCTCTTCTTGCAACGCAACCCTTCATTCAGGGCGACGGCTTGCAGTTGGTTCATGATCCGGGTGCGGGCCTGCACCATGCGGTGCCGGTGCCACAGCAGTTGCCGCAGATCCCGATTCTCCCCGCTCGGTACCCAGATCTGCGGAAACCGATCCTCCACCAGCAACTGCAGAATATGCTGTGCATCCTGGCGATCGGTCTTCTGCTTGCGTACCCGCTGGGCTCGGATCTCGGCGGCATCGCCAATGCTCAGCTCGAAGTTCAGCTCTGCCAGCAGTCGCTCGAACCATCGCGCATGCCCACTGGCCTCCATCCCTACGCGCACTTTCATTCCTTGCGCTGCGAGGTCACGGTAGAACTGTTCCGCTTCCTCGGGGTGTGGCAGTCGTCGCTCTCGTAGTTCTCCCGTGTCGGTATCCACAAACGCAATTTGTTGGAAGCCCGGGTGATAGTCACAACCTATAATGATCATCTTCGGCTCCTTTCTCCCGAGCCTGTTGGTTGGCTTTAGCACCACCAACTTTACTCGGGCGTCGGAGCCGACATTGTCATGGAATCAATCTCACTCATCGACCGGGACCCCACGCTCAATGACTCCGATGGCGTGATTACGACAGTCTCCTGGATTCGACCGAACTCTCGGTACGACTTCTAGACATGCCCAAAAGTCCCCGGTGCCGAAATTGCATCCTTGAAGCGAGGGCATTAGAGCACCCGAACTAAGTTCGGCAAGGCGACAAGTGGTACGGTTTCAGTGCCCACTCGAAACGCAAAACCTTAGCGATCATCAGGTACCCAAGGCGTCGTTCCGGGCTCGAATCTCAAGCAGTTTTCTGCTGCTGGCTTCTGTTCACGGTATTGAACCTTCTTGACGGCAGATATTCCGCCGGCTGAGGGTTGAATTTCTAGCATAGGGCAAATCTTCTTTTCAAAAAGCTTGCGTCGTCCCACAGGAGAGCGGTAAAGGAGAGAAGCGAGAGGATCTAAATGGGGAAACTATCGGAGAAAGAAACTAAGATATCCCGCGAAGAGAGACTTGTCGTTCCGCAGCTTGCTCGTGTTCGAACGTGCAGAAAACCTTTTCGAGTCGAGAGAACAAAGATGATGAGATCTTGTCTGCATCTAGCATTGCCCGTCCTCACTTTCTGCATTCTCGCTGCCGCTGGCGACGGTGAAAAAGGGTACATTTCGAGTACGGCAAATGCTTGGACGCTGGGGACGGCAAAGGTGGAGAGGAAGATTGTTCTTCGGCAGGGTCGTTTCTTCACCAGCAGTTTAAGAAACAAGGTCACAGGGCAGGAATTGCTGTCGGCGGGTACGGAGTCCGAAGAGCTCCGGGTGGTCGTGGACGGAAAAGATATCTCGGGCTCATCAGGCGGCTGGAAATTGGAAGAGGCCAATGACAGCACGCTGGCCAACGGTGAAAAACAGCTCAACCTCACGCTGCGACATAACGACTTGCAGGCCACGAAGACTTATGTCGTGTATCCCGGAACATCGATCATCCGGGAATGGGTTCAATTTAAGAACGTGGGGACAGCGTCTCTTCGAATCAGTGAGCCGCAGTTTCTGGGCTTCACGGCCAAGATTGCCCCGCCCGGTTCGGTAAAGCTTCATTGGATGAACGGCGGAGAGAATAAGCCCGGGGCCTGGACGCTAAATAGCGAGGATCTGAAGCCCGGGGAGATGCGAGAGTTCGATTCCTATGATCCTTTTGGTGGCACCGCGAAAGGAAATTATGTCGGAGATGGTGTGAAAGCCAGAGTCTTGCACGGCGATCAACAGATCTGGCCGATTAAAAACTGGTTGGACAAGAAGTGGCAAGATGTCCTGAACGCGGATGCCAAGGTTCCTCTTGACGTTGAGGTGGAGGTTGCCGCGGGAGACCGATTGGCATTCATTGTGAATCGGTTCGGCACGACCGATGCAGACCTCACCGCATTCGACCCGACCATCATCTACGCCGATGGGGAGACGCACCGAGCTTCGGAAGAGTTCAGCAACCAGCAAGGCAAGAATGGCTGGCGCTACCAGTACGCCTATGCCGGTACCTTCGGCGACCCGGATCTTTCGCGCTTCTATGAGTCGCTGCCTCTGTCGCACCAAGCGGAGGAGTCGCTCCATATCACCACGGGTGATCTGGTTTACGATGATGCGACCAAGCTGTGGCGCGATCCTGTCGACAAATCTACGGAATCATTGTTAATAGGGGCCAATCAGATACGACCGGGCCTTAATCACGATGCTGCCCGAGTCTGGATCGCCCCAAGAACCGGCAAAGTTCGAATCACTGCCACTCTCAGCAATAGTGCCAATCAGGCTCGCCCCGGGGCCTTCCGCAGCTATCGCATGGGCAGTAGCAGCTACGCGCCGTGGATAGCCCTGGCAGACCAGAATGGTGGAGGATTATTCGTTGGTTGGGACTATTTCGGCCACTGGGCTTCTGACTTCGCTGAAGCCGAGGATGGCTCAGTCGCAGTGAAGTTCCGCGTGGCCGGCCACAATCAGAATCTGAAACCGGGCGAGTCGTTAACAACGCCGATGGCCTTTGTGGGTTTGTTCAAAGGAGACTTGGATGACGCCGGGAACGAGACTCTGGATTGGCAGTATCGCTATTTGTGGGACTACACACGGGAGGGTTGGTTTGGCGCCATGCGCCAAGGCGGCTGGTGGTGGAAAGGGACGGGTTGGCCCGATCCGCGAAACTCAAGACTTGCCGGGAAGAGACCGCTGGTGCTGACGGGGTTAGAGGGTTCCGATCAGGAATCGACCTATCGCATGGTCTTCCGCATGGCGGACTACATATCGGAGATTGGAGCGGACGTCTATCATCGCGATTTCGGGTGGTGGGACCGCATGGGGGACTGGAACGGGCCAGATTGGAAATCCACTGGGATTTATCTACGCAAGCATGGCATGGGCCAGCTCATCTATGTGCCTTTTCTGGTGGTAGATCCTAAATCAAAGGTCGCAGTGGGACATCCCGAATGGCTGGTCAACAATGTGTTGGATGCATCGAACCCTCAGGTTGTCGAGTTTTTGACACATCAGCTCGACGAATTGGCTCCACGCTTCGGCCAATTCGAACTCAAGAATGATGGCCCGCTAACAACCGTCCACAATGCTGACGATACGTCGCTGCTTCAACAAGACCAGGCAGTTCGAGGGATCATTCGCCAATTTCTCGACAAACACCCGGACGATGCCTTCGAAGCCTGCGATGGCGGGGGCAATGAGGTCGGCTACGATTACGTTCGCTACACTTCTTCGATTTCCTTTAGCGACGGCGCTGTCGGCATGCTGCGGAACCACTGGGCCTCACTGTTTCTACCTCCGGACAAGACTGCGGAAAATGGCGACTTCTGGGAGGTAGATAAATTTGAGAAGGGAACGTATCGTGGCTTGCTCACAATCGCTTTCGACAATGCTGGAGATACCTGGGACTCGCAGAAGCTCGATGGAATGCGGGAGCTGATCGACATTTATCACTATCTCGGAAGCCAGGGTGTTGCCGGGCGCTGGGTGCACGTGTATCGGCCACTAGTAGCGGGCGATGATGCGACCATGTATTTTGAACGTCTCAGCCCTGACGGCAAACGAGGGATCATAATTCCTAAGCGGCCTGTGCCCGGGCCTGTCACGATCAAGCCTAAAGGACTGCTAGCAGATGAAAGTTACCTCGTGTCCTATCAGGAATCTGGAGAAAGCGAGAATCGCCAAGGATCCGAGTTAATGGAGAACGGAATCAACCTGGACAAAATGGCTCCAGGTGAACTGATCTATTTGAATCTCCCTTATCATCCTGGAAATCGACGAGACACAAATCCGCCTTCGCCCCCCAGTGACATTCGTAAGGCGGGGGCGACGAACATGGGGTATCCAGGCATCGAACTCACTTGGCAGCCGGGGCACGATGACCACTGGGTTTCTTACTACGAGGTGCTCCGTGACGGTGCGATCATAGATAAGGTAGCTAAGGGCACCTATTACTTTGATCATTCGGCTGGCGCGGACCTGGCTGCAAGCTATGAGATCAGAACTGTGGACGGCGCGGGGCTCCGCTCCAATGTGGTTGTCGCGAAAGGACCTGCGGCGAAGCGGGCTCTGGTGTTGGACGACACAGCGAAGGACGGCATTACCTTCAGCGGAAATTGGGTGCGGCAAACCGATCTTCAACCCGCCTATCTGGGCACAATCAGCCGAAGCAATGAAAAAGGCGCCAGCTTTGAATTTGAATTCGAAGGGACTAAGTTCACCTGGTTTACCAAGCTGGGGGACGACGGTGGCAAGGCAGGAGTTTCCATCGACGATCAGCCGAATGTTGTGGTAACGACCTATTCAGCCGACGATGTTTGGGGAGCGGGCATCTACAGCAAGACTTTTCCGATCGCTGGCAAACACAAAGTGAGAATCTCCGTCTTGGGCGAACCGCCGGACGCCTATGGCCGAGGTACCTCCGTGTACGTCGACGGCATACGCATCGAACGGTAGTTTCTGATCTTGATTCGTTCATTGTTCGTCTCGAACGCTCGCTCACGTCGCAGTTGCTTATCTCAGAGTCGGCGTCGAAATCCGCTCTCGTCGCGGCGACAAATTCTCAATGAGCGCTAACACCTGGTTATAACAGTCTGAGCAACGATAGCAGTGTCACGAGAAAAACACAGATCATTTTTTCTTCTCGCGGCTGCACCAATTGGAAGCAGCATTGCGATCTAGCGACTCTCTCTCCTTTGCTTAGGATCTTGCATATTGACAGCCAGTCTGGCCGGGATGATAATCGCCGCGCGCCTTAAGCATTCTCGGGGTATTGCCTGCCGCGATTTTCCCCGTCTCTCTGAGAGAAACGGCTACGAGGCGGGCTTGCGAATCGCAGTAACGAAGCTTCACACGTGCGGGTCGTTGAAGAACGCGCAGCTGGAAGCGAGGTAGCGTGGATAAATTTAGCTCATTGAGAACGACAAGCTTCGTCTTTGTGTTTTGTATCGGGGCGGCGGTTGCCTCGTACGGGCAAACCTTTACAAGTGTGGTAAGTTTCGAAGCGACCAACGGCGCTAACCCCTACTCGCCTCTCATTCAGGGCACCGACGGAAACTTGTACGGTACGGCGAGATTTGGTGGCCTAACCACAGCGGGCTGCGCCGGCTGCGGTACGGTCTTCAGGCTGACGCCAGAGGGCTCCTTGACCGTTCTTTCTCTCCATCGAGAGTACGCGAGCTGCGAAAACCCGGTCAAACTACGCCCTACTCTCATCCGCGAACTGTTCCTCCCCTGCTAGACTGACCCGGTGCGTCGTCTGATCGTCAATGCCGATGACTTTGGCCTGACCGCAGGCGTCAATCGCGGCATCGCGGAAGCGCACACTCGCGGAATCGTGACTTCCGCCACGCTGATGGCGAACGGGCGTGCCTTCGACGATGCCGTGCATTTGGCAAATTCTCTTCCTGGCCTCAGCGTGGGCTGCCATGTCGTGCTGATCGACGGAGAGCCAGTTCTCGACGCGAGGCGATTGCCCTCCATCACTTCTACTTCTACGGATTTCAGACGCTTCCGCGACGGGCTGCAATCCTTCGCTGTCCGGGCCCTGACCGGCCGCCTGGATCCGGGCGAAATCGAAGCCGAGGTGTCCGCACAGATTCGCAAGCTGCAATCGGCGGGACTTAGCATCTCGCACCTGGATACCCACAAACATACGCACTTGTTTCCGGCAGTCCTGCGGCCTTTGCTATGCGCTGCCCACGCATGCGGCGTGCGCGGCATTCGTAATCCATTCGGCCCGCGTAAACCGCTCACGCCAAGTGCGCTGTTGGGCCGTCCCAATCTTTGGACGCGCTACGCCGAGGTACGCATTCTCCGCGCGCTCGCCAGCAAATTCCGCGCGGTGGCTGCGGGTGAGGGTTTGGTTACTCCCGATGGCACGTTCGGCATTGTGGTGACCGGAGCGCTGGACGAAAAACTTTTCCGCGCCATCGCCGCAATCATTCCCGAAGGCACTTGGGAATTCGTCTGCCACCCTGGCTATAACGATGAAGATTTGAAGTCGGTTAAGACTCGCCTGCGTGAATCGCGAGAGATCGAGTTGCACCTTCTCACCATGCCCGAGGCGCGAGAGTTGCTGTATCAGCGAGGGATCGAATTGGTTTCGTACCGCGAACTGATTGCGGCTGAAACCGGCGCATAAGTTCCCGCCGCAATCTGAATAGACCTTTTGCGCCCCGTATCACGCAGGGTCGATGTAACTTCGGTAACGTCAGATAAACCCGAGTCGGCGTTATCATTGAGGTTAGAACCGGCTCAGAAGATTCAGGCTGGGAGGACCTTATCATGTCTGCCTCTGGGGCAGCTCCGCGCGCGACGTTGGACCTGCGCATACGTGTGTGGGGAATGGGATCCAACAATCAACCCTTTCATCAGAATGCCACTGCCCAGAATGCCAGCGTTACAGGGGCCTGCATTTCAGGCCTCGACCACGACTTGAAAGTAGGCGACGTTATCGGCGTGCAGTACGAGACGAGGAAAGCTCGCTGCAAAGTAATCTGGGTGATGGAAGCCGAGGGATCAAAGAAACTTCAGGTTGGGGTTCAGTTGGTGGCGGAGCAGGAGTGCCCCTGGCTTTCAGAACTGCCCGTGGAAATGCGGTCGAACCTGCAGGTTCCTTCTGCTGACAATCGCCGCCGTTTTCAACGCCACAAGATTTCGTTTCCCCTGGAATTTCGCGACGAACGCGTAAACACGCCGATGCGGGTGAATGCCACTGACATCAGCGGAAACGGTTGTTATGTTGAGACGGCCATGCCTTTGACGGGCACCTCCTCTGTGCTGAAGGTTGATTTCTGGATCGACCAGGAGCACGTCAGCGCGACCGCCAGCGTCCGCACGCGCGACCCCGGCGTCGGCATGGGCATAGAATTCACCGGCCTGCCCGAACCCGTTAAGCAACGCTTCCAAGCCCATCTGGATAAACTCGACCCGGGCCTTTCCAAGCCGGGGCCGAAAGAGCCAGAGTAAAATTCCACTCTCCGGCCGGTCTTTTTCTCGCATCGGAACGCTCGCCCTGTAGAATCTGCATCGTCTATCTCTTTTAGCCATCGAATGACAGAGCCCCAGAAAGGGCAGGACCTCCACGCCATGAAGATTGGCATTACCTGTTATCCCACGTACGGCGGCAGCGGCGTGGTAGCCACGGAACTCGGTCTGGAGCTGGCCCAGCGCGGCCACGAAATTCATTTCATCTCCTATGCCCAGCCCATCCGGCTGCGCGGCCAGGAACCCAACATCCACTATCACGAAGTCGAAGTGTCGCGCTACCCGTTGTTCGACTATCCGCCCTACGATCTGGCTTTAGCCACGCGCATGGCCGAGGTCGCCCAGTTGTACGATCTTGACCTGCAACACGTGCACTATGCGATTCCACACTCCGTAAGCGCGCTTCTGGCGCGCCAGATGCTCGGGGATGGTCCGCGGGGCCGCCGCCTGCCCTTCGTCACCACTTTGCATGGCACCGACATCACACTGGTAGGACTCGACCGCTCTTACTTGCCCATCACCCGCTATTCCATTGACCAGAGCGACGGTGTCACCGCCGTTTCCAACTATCTCCGCGACCGCACCTTGCGGGTCTTCGATGTGCGGAAAGAAATCCAGGTGATCTACAACTCGGTCAATTGCGACGTGTATTGCAGGCCAAAGAACTGTGCAGAGCTTCGCCTCGAGTATGCGCCCAACGAAGAGCGGCTGCTGGTGCACCTTTCTAATTTTCGGCCGGTCAAGCGGCTCTCGGATGTGATTGAGATTTTCGATCGGGTGCGCAAGCAGATTCCATCGAAACTACTCCTGATCGGCGATGGCCCAGACCGCTCCGTGGCCGAATGGTTGGCCGTACAAAAGGGAATCCACGAAGACGTCCTTTTTCTCGGCAAGCAGGACCAGGTGCAGGAGAAGCTGGGAATCGCCGACATCCTGCTGATGCCGAGTGAACTGGAATCCTTCGGTCTGGCTGCGCTCGAAGGAATGGCTTGCGAAGTCGTGCCTATCGCGACCCGCACCGGCGGCGTCCCGGAAGTGATCGAACATGGAGTCAGCGGTTATCTCGCCGATGTCGGCGATGTGGATACAATGGCTCGTTATGCGATCGAACTCTTGAACGACGAAAGCCGGCTGCGGACTATGGGCAAAGCGGCCCGTGCTGCCGCCCAGGCGGGCTTCTGCTCCAGCAAGATTGTTCCTCAATACGAGGATTTTTACCGGCGGGTGGTCGAGCGCTCTTCGTAGAAGCCCTCCGGAATCGCTCCCATCGCCTGCAAGAGCGGCAACCTGATGCGCACCAGAGTTCCCTTTCCTTCATTGCTGTCGATAGTCATGCGCGCCGTATCTCCGTATAGCACCTCGAGCCGCTCGGCAATATTGGCCATGCCAATACCTGCGCCGCGCGTGCTGCTTGATTCCCTGTTCGTTGACTCC
Source organism: uncultured Acidobacteriaceae bacterium (assembly GCA_963747615.1). GTDB lineage: Bacteria > Acidobacteriota > Terriglobia > Terriglobales > Acidobacteriaceae > Sulfotelmatobacter. The sequence continues at coordinate 2,184,002 of CAVVFP010000001.1, read as the reverse complement.
GCGTGTTGGGCCGCAGCCATGCCCACGCCATTGTCTTCCACTTCAATCACCAAGCCGGACTCTGACAGGCGGCTGCGCAGGTAGATGCTGCCGCCTTCCACCATCGATGAGAGCCCATGCTTGATCGAGTTCTCCACCAGCGGTTGTAAAAGCATGCTGGGAACCATGACATCGAGCGATTCCGGATCGAGTTCCTTCACCACCCGAAGCTTATCGGGACCGAAGCGCACCACCTCAATGTCGAGATAGTTATCGATGAACTCCACTTCTTCCCGTAGGGGCACGAAGGAATCCGCGCTGTTGAGCAAACGCCTGAGAATGGTGGCCAGTTTTGAGATTACGTCGCGAGCTTTATCGGGATCGAAGCGCACCAGTGAGGAAATTGAGTTCAGGGTGTTGAAAAGGAAATGAGGATTGATCTGGTTTTGCAGAGCCTCCATACGCGCGTGCAAAAGCAAACGCTCCTGCTCCTCGAGCTTAATTTGGATGCGCACGCTGTTGAAGATCTTGAGTTCAATTCCGATGGCCATGGCCGAGGCCGCGTAAATGGCCGCTTCGATCCACCAGTTGCTGCTGTCCATGCTGAAAATGGAATGGGGAAAATACCGCGAGAACTCGCTCTGCACGAAGCGCAATCCAATGATGGTGGTGAAAAACATGATCTGCCAGTCGAATAAACGCGGAGTCGGCAGGTTGCGGCGAATCAAGCGGTAAATGCTGAGATCGATGAAGGGAGAAAACGACCATATATCGTCTTTATCCAGCGCCATGGTGCGCAGTTGGCCGGCGATAAATCCGCAAAGCACGCCGAAAGGTAAAGTCGCCCACTCGCCGTGAACCAACGCGGGCAGCGCCATCAATATGCCCCCGAGAACGCCAGCCCAGCGGCCACCGATCGCACCCAGCAAAAGAGTGGTTTCAAAACTCAAATCCCCGGCGAAAAAACTTCGGGCCGAAAACCGTATCCACACGCCGACCGTAATCGGCAATCCAAACCACAGAACCAGATAGATCTTCTGACGCAGCGAACGCTCTTCGCGGAAAAGAAGAGACTTGAATTCCACCGAACGCACCAGGCTGCTAGACACGGCCGCGGCCACGCCCAGCTTCACCAGCAGATTGATCCAAATCAGCCGCGGTTCCATGGGATTCGGGCCAAGTCAAAGCCCGCGAGAAAACTGTAGCACGAAGCAGAGGGTTGCTCTGAGCCAGAAAGCGAATCTTCCAGCCGGCAATCCCTTCGCCGGCGAGGCTGGCTGAAGTTGCGACGGGTTTTCATTTGTTCCGCAGGAACGCGCGCAGATCGTGTCCCGTCATCTCTTTCGGTTCGTCGACGCCCAGCATCCCGAGCATGGTCGGTGAAATGTCCCGCAGTGAGCCGTTAGGCTTGAGCGTGAATTGCTTCGCGTCCTCCGCGACGACGATGAACGGGACCGGGTTTGTGGTGTGAGCCGTGTGTGGACCTCCGGTCGCCGGATCGATCATCATCTCGGCGTTGCCGTGATCGGCGGTGATGAGCATCGCGCCGCCCTTGGCACGGACCGCGCTTTCGATGCGGCCGAGGCAGGCGTCCACGGTTTCAACTGCCTTCACCGTAGGCTCGATCTTGCCCGAGTGCCCGACCATGTCCGCGTTGGCGAAGTTGACGATGATCACGTCAAACGTTCCCTCTTCCGTGGCCTTCACCACGGCGTCAGCAATGCCCGCGGCGCTCATCTCCGGCTTCAGATCGTAGGTCGCTACTTTCGGCGACTGCACCATCACCCGTTCTTCGCCGGGAAAGGGCTGCTCCACGCCGCCATTGAAGAAGTACGTAACGTGCGCATATTTCTCAGTCTCGGCCACGCGGAGGTTGCGCATATTGAGGCCGTCCATTACATTGGCCAGAATGTTTGCCATCGATTCCGGCGGAATCACCACGGGCAAACTGAAATTCTTGTCGTACTGCGTCATGCAGACGTAGTGCAGATTCTTCGGCACACGGTCACGAGGAATCGTCGCGTCAAGGTCGGCCGCGCCCGGAAGGTCGCTGCCTCCCTTTGCGTTCAGCCCACTGTTACGCGCCAGCGCGCGTGTGATCTGGCGCACGCGATCGGCGCGGAAATTAAAACAGATGCAGGCGTCTTCATCACGAATGGTCGCGAGCGGCTGGCCAGCTTTATCCGTGCACACAAATGGGATTACAAATTCGTCGGTGACTCCGCGGTTGTAGGAATCCTTCATGCCCTGAACTGGGTCGGCGCACTTGCCGCCTTCCGCGTCGCCGAAGACCATTGCGTTGTAGGCCTTGAGAATGCGCTCCCAGCGCCGGTCGCGATCCATCGCGTAATAACGTCCGTTCACGGTGGCAATCTTGCCGGAGTTATATTCGCGCATCTTCTGCTGAAGGTGTTCGAGATAGCCGGCGCCGTTGGTGGGCAACGTGTCGCGTCCATCCATGAAGGCGTGGACGAAGACGCGGTCGACGCCTTGTTGCTTCGCCATCTTCAGCAGCGCGTAAAGATGCGCCTGCTGCGAGTGCACGCCGCCATCGGAAACCAGGCCGAAGAGATGCAGTCTGCGCTCGCCCACGCGCGCGTGCTTCATGGCCGCGACGAGCACCGGATGCGAGAAGAATTCGCCGTTCTGAATCATCAAGGCGATGCGGGTGATGTCCATGTGCACGATGCGTCCCGCGCCCATGTTGAGATGCCCGACCTCGCTGTTGCCCATCTGCCCTTCGGGCAAGCCGACGAACGGACCGCTGGTATGAATGAGCGTGTTGGGATACTCGCGCAGCAGGCGATCATAAGTGGGCTTGCGGGCGAGGGCGATGGCGTTGGCTTTGGTTTCGGCGCGGTATCCCCAGCCGTCGAGGATGATCAGGATGAGTGGTTTGGGACGAGGCATAACGGCAGCTTCTAGCTCCTGGCTTCTGGCTTCTAGCTTAAAGATCGTGCCGGGTAAAGCTTGATTTGGGAACCTTTCGGACTTCCCAGTTTAGGAAAAATTGGGGTGCTGGGTATACCCCCCTACCCCCGGTATATTAGAATCATCGTGTTGGCGTGAAAACGCGAAATAATCTCTTGGAATCAGCAACTTGCGGGCAAAATCTTGATAGCGCAGGATTTAGCATCGCTGCGGTTCCGTTCGTCGCTTCCGCCTCAGCAATCATAATCTCCCGTTGCGGCTGTGGAACGCAAGGTTAGATATCACAGAGGCCCGCGGCCGCTTTCGTTTCACACGAAGAATCTAATCGCTTCGTCAGTGTTCTGTCCTGTCACGTCAGTAAATCGCGATAGACTAATTGCGATGAACAAGGGCGCGTCATTATTTTTCGCTGTTCTCGCCGCTATCAGCACATTTGCCCAAAGTGGACCGCTAGATTTCGACTCCAAGCACCCACCCGAGAGCGTCTGCAGTGCTGCCGCACGGAACCTGCAGGAAGCCGGAACCTCCAAGCTGCTGTTGGACGTGACATTGGATTCCACTGGACGGGTTCAATCATTCAAAACGGAATCTCCAAAGGGGCTTCGGCTCGAGAAAATGAAAGAAGCCGCCTCCGCGATTAAGTCCCTGCAGTTCGAACCTGTCGTTAAGAAAGATGGTTCGCCAGTGGCAGTCCAGATCGCCGCAGAGTTCGACTGCGCAGATTCGCCAGCCTATAGAACGATACTTCCGAAAGTGATTCACAACGTATCTCCGGTCGTTCCTCCGCGCTCTGCATTTGGCGGTTCAGGGGGGAGGCCGGTGTTGGTTCAATTAACTGTTCAGACGGACGGCGTCCCGAAAGACGTCAAGGTCATTAAAAGCGTCCGTGATGAACTAGACCAGAGTGCGCTGGACGCGGTACGCCAATGGAGATTTCAGCCTGGATGAGAGACGGTAAGCCGGTGGAGCGAACTATAGTCGTCGAAGTCGCGTTTCCTCCGTAGGATATCGCCATAGCATTCATCAACCGGGTGTTAAGGCATCGTCCGATATGGGAGCGCTCACGCTTGCTTCACCCGCCAGCCATCCCCCACCAAAGTGCCATTGACGAAATAGCACTCTCGCACTAGCGTCCGAGCTGCGCCGCTTTCCAAGGAAATAAGTTCCCCCGTTCAGCAAAGGCGACTGGCCGCGCCTCTGCTCCTCAGCGCGACGTGTTCGAGACTCCAGGGCACGGCCCCATCAAATACTAATCAGCAATTCTCTGGGGCAGAACTCCAGCGACGATCTCCGTTCTCGGGGAAGCGCTGAATCATGCCTAGGGAGAAGAGGAGAGATTCAATGAAAGCCACACGTGTGCTTGTTGTGTTTGCTTCGGTTTTCGTGGCGTCGGGCGCATGGGGACAATCCATCAGCGGTCAAAACCCCGTAATCAGCGACGACAGAGCCGGCTGGCCTTTGGTGTTTGAGTTAAACGGGAGCGGACCGACCATTGACGTCGGCAATCGCCCCGGCCTGAACCCGCCCACCTTCACGGTCAGCGCTTTTGTGAAGTTCGACGCGCTTTCCCATCCTCCGGGCAGCAATGGAGATGGTCCGGCGGGTGACATGTCGATTGTTGACAAAATCTCCGACGCCGGCGTTGACAATTCGGATGGATGGCGACTCTTAAAGCAGGATGACGGATTTTTCTGGTTCTGTCTCGGCGGCGGACCGGGGGTTAACGGCTGCATTGACGATGTCGCGACCACGGTCATCAGCACAACAGCTCCTGCGGTTGGGGTCTGGTACAACGTGGTCGGCGTTCTGAGTGATTGTGAAATCGCCATCTACGTGAACGGTGTGAAAGAGGCGTCTAAGCCTTTGCCGGTTTTTACTGACACTCACTCGGCAGACATGCGCATCGGATCGAGTGCCGAGGGCGGCGGCTATGCATACTTCAACGGCGTAATCGACAACGTCGCTTTTTTTGGCAGGGCGTTAAGCGGCAAAAACATCAACGCCATTTGCAGAGCCACGAACGGCGGGGTCCCCTGCCACTAAGTCGTGGTTTGTGATGGCAGAATTGGCGCCGAAGCACAAGGAGTTCGCCATCAAAGCCCGGGCGATGGCGTCGCGTGGAATTAAGTTTCCCGCGCCCCATCGCCCGTACTTGTTGCTTTCCTGCTGTGGCTTTTGCTGCGAACAACTTCGCCCGCGCTAGTGTATGGTTCGTTCTCCCTTGCGCACCGCGGGAGAGGTGGTCGAGCCTTCGAACTTCGGGTCGCCGAGTTTCGTGATCCAGAGGCCTGAGTGGATGTCGTTGAAATACATCAGACTATTCAGCAACGGGCTGTCGCAGGTCACCGAGCAGGGTTGACCGCCCCAGACGAACGGCAGATTCGGACGAAAGCCTTTGGCGTCTCCGGTCCAGAAGCGGGCGATTTCGCGGCCCTGGCGGTAGAGATCGCCGCGCAGCTCTCCGGAAATATCGAGCACGCGCGCGCCGCCGCTGTAGTAGCCCTCATACAACATGTCGTTCGCGGCCCAGAAGTTGTGCGATCCGCCTTCCGGCACCTCATACTGCGCCACTTCGCGCGGATGCTTAATGTCGGAAACATCCATGACGTGGCAGATGGCGCGCACCGGGATGCGGTCTCTGTCATCCAATTCAAAGATTGCGGGGAAGACCTCGTCGCCAACAAACAAATAATTCTTGTAGCGGAAGACGCTGTGAGAGCCCGCCAGCCAGCCGTCGCCGTAAAGTTCGTAGTGGTTGAAGTGATATTGGCTGACCAGCTTGGGATTCTCCGGGCTGCCTCCAGCCATGCCATTGCCCACATCAAGGATGATCAATCCATCCCGCCAGTACGCCAGATAGGCGAGACCGTCTTTCACCTGCAGGTCGTGCAGATAACGGCCACTGGTCACTGTTCCGTGCTTGGTCTCCATGCTGGTCGCGGTTGGATTCTGCGCCTCCCAGCGCGCAACTTCTTTGGGATGCTTCACATCTGCGAAATCGATAACGCGCATCGATCCCGTGGCATCGTCGGTGAGATACACATAATGTTTATCGATGTAGGCGCTGTGCACGCCGCCGGTGACGGTCGCGGTGTATTCGGAAAGAACTTTCAGGTGCGAGGCATCGGAGGTGTCGAGGAAGACGATTCCGTTCTTGCGATTCGATGCTCCCTCGCGCGTGAACATTCCGATTTTTTCGTCGGGCGTGGTGCTGATGTCGTTGATGATGCGAGCGTCCACTTTAAGAGTGTCGAGCAGCTTGGGATTCGCGGGATCGGCGATGTCATAGACGAAAACCTTATCGGCGATGGTGGCGAGATACGCGTGGTGGCCGATAATCCACTCTTCTGACATCTGCAGGTCCGGCATGGGAGTGTGAGAGACGACGTCCATCTCGCGCTCGACATTTCGTGGACGGACCACGACTGAGGCGGTCGCGCTGTGTTGGCCGCTGCTGGCGGTGACGACGTAGGTACCAGCTTTCTCCGCCACGAACCCGCCATCGGGATAAACCGTTGCGCCTTCGCCGCTCATCGCCCAACGCACTGGCGGATCTTTCAAGTGGCCGCCTGCGCCCTCGGCCGCAACGCTAAAGTGGACAACATCGCCGGTGCGCGCTTCCGTCGATGCCGGCATGACCGTTAGCTTGCGAACCGCGTCGCGCACCACCTGAAGCGTAACCGTGCCGCTTGTTCCGTCCGCGGTGGCCTTGATGGTGGCGCTGCCCGGCGCAAGACCGGTCACTAACCCGGCCGCGTCCACGGTGGCGATCGCCGGTTTTTCCGACGACCAGGTAATCGCGGCGCCCGTTCGGGGATTGCCGTTCGGTGTGCGGGCGATCACCGTCAGCTTCTCCGAGCTGCCGGCGACGATCGCGTGAGCCGGCTTTTCGACTTCTATGCTCGCGATTTTCGGGTTCCCCACGTTGACCGTGGCATAGCCTGCCTTCCCCGCGATCACAGCGCCGACCGTCACCATCCCCGGCGCGTGGAAGGTGACTTCCCCGGCGTCGTCTGCGCCGGCCAGGTCGAATGGAGCGGCGAACCATACCGAAGGCTTTTCGTCGATGGGATTGCCCGCGGCATCTTTGGCCGTCGCGCTGAATTTAACTTTCTCGCCGACGTGGGCATCGAGGGTTTTGGGAGTGATCTCCACGCTCGCGGGAGCCACCGAGGTGCTGGGAGGCTCTTGCTTCGCGGCGTTTGCACCCGCATCCTGCGAACGCGCGATGGTTCCCGCCGAAAAAATCGTGACTACAACTGCCAATAGCAGTACTCTGTGGTTGAACATTGGCCCTCCGGGGCTGAAAGAATTTGTTGTCGGTCGTTGGTCGTCGGTCGTCGGTCGTTCGCAGTTCCGTGAAGTCCTTAGGCGCTCGGGGTTTTAGCCGACGACCAACAACTAACGACCAACGACCGTCTTACTTGCTCGGTTCCGTCTTCCAGAAATCAATGCCCGCAGCTTGCGGTGCCACATCGATCGTAGCCACGGTTTTCAGACTCGCAAGGTCGATCACTTCTACTGTGCCGGGTTCGGAGCCGACTCCCTCGACCGAAACAAAAGCGTAGCGGTCGTCGGGCGTTACCACGGCGCCGTGAACGATCTTCCTCTGTGTAGGAATTCTGGCCAGTTCGTGCCCTGTGACGGGATCAAAGATCGACACTGACTGTCCGCGTTTATTGGTTGCGATCAGCCGTCCATCCCGCGTCATCGCCAAATTATAGACGCCGGTTCCAGCGGGAAAGCGGCGCGCTAGCGTCCAGGTATCAGTTTTGATGGCAACGATTTCGTTCGATTGATTGCACGCCACGTAGATGATGGAACCATCGTTCGAGGGCTGCGCCCATGTCGGCGTGCATGTTGCGCTCTTGTGGTCGGGCATCGCATGGGGATCGGGAGCTCCGCTCATGCCCATTTCTTTGCCCTTCGACAGCATGAAATAACGGTCGACGGCAAACTTTCTGGTGTCGATCTCGACCAGCATGTCGTCCATCATGCAAACCGAATAATGTTTCGTGCCCTCGTGGTTGAGGCGCGAGCCGTGGGGCATGGTGCAGGTGGGAATGCGTTTCACTTCAATCATCTGGTCCGTGGCCACGACCGAGATTGACGATGGAACCATGTCGCCGTGGAAATTCGCGTTGGCGACATAGATGAAGTTGCCGTCAGGAGTGATGTCGGTAGTAGCCGGGAACATGCCAATGCTTGTGTACTTGATCACATTGTCGGTGCCGGCGCGGTACTTCCAGACAGATCCCTCTGGACGGCCGTGGCCCACGGAAACATAGAAATATTGTTTGTCGGGAGAAACTGCGATGCCATGTGGACCGTTGACATCCATGGGCATGAGACCGATGCGCATCTGGGTTTCAATGTGCGCGCCTCCGGGGCCGAAGCGAATCAGCACAATCTTGTCGGCGGATTCGCAGACAACGTATACCAGGTAGTCCTGCTTGGGACCGTCTAGGGCAAGCGCGGGAGTTGTCTGCGCCCTGCCTCTGACGCCGAGTGCCAGGAAAAGCAGCAGACATGGCGCGAACGGACGGACAAGAAGCCGCAAACCGCCACGCTCGCTTTTTCGATGAGAGATGCAGGGAGCCTTCTTCATTGGTCTCAGAGGATCGAGGAAGTATATCCAACAAACTGAGGACGTGCCAGAGGCCACAGCTGCAAATGCGGCCTACCAGATCAGACGAACATCGTAACGGGCAAACAATGGATCCGAGGTAATGATGGGAAGGTTCTCCTCCAGGCTCTGCGCAATCAGCATGCGATCGAATGGATCGCGGTGATGCATCGGGAGACGCTCGAGAGCGAGCAAATGGTCGATGCTGATGGCGAGCATCTCGATCCCGTTCTCCGCCAATTTTCTGAGCACGTACGGACCGGCAGGCCGAGGAAGATTCAGTTTGCCCGACTGTACCTTGATGAGAATCTCCCAGACGCTTGCGATGCTTAGCGAAAGACCGGCGGGTCCGGTAAAAGTGTCGCGGGCGAGACGCGACATCCTCGCATCCCCAGCAAGCGCCCACAAGAATGCGTGCGTGTCGAGGAGGGCCTTCATTTCGGTTGAAGGGGTCCGTTATAGAACAGGTCCTCAATTTCCGGATCGGGATCATTGAAATTGTCCGGAACCGTGAACTCGCCTTTAGCGCTGCCGAAGACCCTTTTCTTGGGCGTCTTTTTCAGGGGCACCAGCTTAGCGACCGGAGTCCCCGCCTTGGCGATGATGACCTCTTCTCCCAAGGCTACCCGCTCGAGTAGGCGAGACAGGTGGGTTTTGGCTTCGTGGATGTTGACTTCCATAAAACCTATAGTGGACTAAGTCGTGGACTAAGTCAATATCGCTAGTGGCCAGCTGATGCGCTCCTGTAATGCCCACACTTCCGCCGTCGCGGCTTTCGTTCGCACCAATTTCTAGGTCAAAACGTGTAATCGCCTTCCATGAGAAGGCCGGTCGGAGTCAAGTGGATTTTGTGTCTCTTCATAGGGACAAGTTTTTTCTCCCGCCGAGTGGCCGCTGTCGCCGTGCTTCCATCCGCACTCTCGAGGAGCGATTCGTTTCGCTCGGTGCATGTTGGGCGTTCTTCGGTTCAGCCGGTGCTGCCATCTGTTTGGCGCCCTGTGGTTCTGCTCTTGGCGAGTCGAACCTGGGCCAGGCGATTAACGCAGTCACCGGAACTCGGCTTTAGGCGTTTGCTCTTTCCTCCTGGCGATGTTTTGTTTTTAAGCTGCGATCGTCAGCGGCCTGCGCTGGCTGTTGTGCAATGGCTCGTACACTTCTCCGCTCACCCACAGGTGATGCAGCAACACCGCCAGCTTTCTCGCGGTCGCCACGATGGCTCGCTTCTTTCCGTTTCTCCCACCACGTTCGGCGAGCTTCAGACCCCAACGCCGCAGATCACAGTCCACCCCGAATGGTCCCAGAATGTGCTGCGCTCCTTGCACCAACAACGTCCGCAGATAGGGATCGCCTTCTTTGCTGATGTGCATCTGCGGCTCGCTCTGACCAGAGTTTCTCCGTCCCGGCTGCAATCCCAGATAGCAGCCCACATCCCGGCTCTTGCGAAAACGGTGCGGATCTTCCAGCGTCAGCAAGAACGTCAGCGCGATCAGCGTGCCTACGCCCTTGATCTGCTTCAGCAGAGCCACCTGCGGATAACTATGCTGTGCCAGATCCTCGATGCGCTCGTTGTATTCCACGATGCACTCGCTCAGCGACTCGATTGCGTTCAACAGAGGTTTCAGTGCGGCTTGCAGTTCTGGACTCAAGCTTTCGGCTTTCTCCGGATTCAGGTTGCGCACGTTGCAGCTGCGCAATCGTTCCCCGTAGCTCTTGGCCAACCCGCGAGCCGTGTTGACCAGCCCCGTGCGCGCCCGTACCAGCCCAGCGCGTGCTCGAATCAGTGTCAGATCGGCTTGCGCCTGCACGCTGCGGTGCTTCACCGGATACAGCAACTCCGGATCGATCCGGGCCAGCCGGGCCAGAGTCTGCGCATCCAGCCGATCGTCCTTCTTTCGGCTCTCTCCGATCAGCCGCACCTTGCGCGCATTGGCCACGATCACTTCATGTCCCAACTCGCTGAGCAAGCGACTGATCCAGGGCGAATGCGTCCCGATTTCCAGTGCGATCCGACTGCTCGGTAGCGCGCCGAAGACTTCCTGCAACGCTTTCGCACTCGTACCAACTCTCTGCTCCAGTTGTATCTGGCCTGCTTCATCCACCACGCAGTACCAGCTGTTGCGATCTCCCAGATCCAATCCGATGGTCAGCTTCTGCCGAGAAATATTCCTGCTCTGTTTTGCCACTACGGTGCTAACCTTCTTCATTGCCGGTCTCCTTTTTATCTGTGCTTCGAGCACGTCGATAACTTGGGAGCGTACACCGCATCCCGTCCGGAGACCGGCCTTCTCATCCCATCTGATAGCGTCCTGTAGAAACCTTTAAGGGGACTTTGGCCTACTCAGTAAAGATGGAACGATACTTGAACCGCGATCTGTACCGTGACAGGTTTGCCGTCTAGTGTTGCTGGTTTAAACTTCCAACCCTTCACGGATTTAATCGCTTTCTCATCGAGGTCATTGCCTACGCTCTTTAAAACGCGAATGTGACTTGTGCGCCCATCAGGTTCCACATTCACGCTGAGTGTGCAGACGCCATTAAACTCCTTCCCACGACCTGACTCGGAAAATTGGGCTGAAGGCGCGGAGATTACGCGTGGAGGTGTTGCGCAGGGTGGCGGGTTCTTATCGCTGCAGACCTTAGCAAGCTCGGTGGGCTGTGCCTCTCCGTGATTTTGTTCTTGCGGCGATTGTGCCTGAACTCTCGCGAACCCTAAGCAACAGCAGATCAGAAAGGTGAGGCTTGCGAAACGCACGAGATTTTTCAAGGCTAGAGCGCCCCCATGCCAGCGTCGCAGCCAATAATACCCTACCGACTCCTTTGGCGAAACACCGCCATAGCACCAATTGGCCTGGTTCCGAGTGTAAGAGATCTGGCGGCACGACTGAAGTCGTGCCCTACCCGAGAAACGCCTAGGAGCAGATCGTTGATAGCTTTCGGGATCGACGAACCTACCGGCCGTAGTTCAACGCCTTCAATCCCAAGAACCTCGCCGAATCTCCTAACTCCTCCTGAATCCGCAGCAGTTGGTTGTACTTCGCAATGCGGTCAGTACGCGAAGCCGACCCAGTCTTGATCTGCCCGGCTCCGGTGGCAACGGCTAGGTCTGCGATGAACGTGTCTTCCGTCTCGCCCGAGCGGTGCGAGATCACTGACGTGTAGCCGTTACGCCGCGCCAGATCGATTGCATCCAAAGTCTCGCTGATCGTGCCGATCTGATTCACTTTGATCAGAATGGAATTTGCCACGCCTTTGTCGATTCCTTCCTGCAGAAATTGAACATTCGTGACAAACAAATCATCGCCCACGAGTTGAATCTTGCCGCCGAGTTCCTTGGTCAGGTTTTGCCAGCCATCCCAGTCGTTTTCCGCCAGTCCGTCTTCGAGCGAAACGATCGGATAGTCGTTCACCCACTTCGCCCAGAACTTCACCATGTCGTCGGAACTCTTCGCCGATTTGTCCGACTTCTTGAAAACGTACTTCCCATCCTGATAGAACTCGCTGGCCGCGGGATCGAGAGCAATCGCGATCTCTTCCCCCGGCTTGTACCCAGCCTGCTGAATCGCTTCCAGCACCACTTCAATAGCTTCGACGTTCGACTTCACCGACGGCGCGAAGCCGCCTTCATCGCCGACCGCGGTGTTGTAGCCGCGCTTCTTCAGCACTCCCTTGAGCGTATGGAAAACTTCCACGCCCCAGCGCAGCGCTTCCGAAAATGAGGGCGCGCCCACAGGCATGACCATGAATTCCTGGAAGTCGACATTGTTGTCGGCGTGCGCTCCGCCGTTAAGGATGTTCATCATAGGCGTAGGCAAAGTATTCGCGCCGGCGCCGCCGAGATAACGATAGAGCGGCAGACCATACTCCAGCGCCGCCGCGCGCGCCGTTGCCATGGAGACCGCCAGAATCGCGTTCGCTCCCAGCCGGCTTTTATTCTCCGTGCCATCCAGTTCGATCATCTTCTGATCAAGTCCACGCTGGTCGTAGGCGTCCCAGTTCGCCAGCGCATCAGCGATCTCGCCGTTGATGTTCTCTACCGCTTTGAGAACTCCTTTGCCGAGAAAACGCGCGTTGTCTCCGTCGCGCAGTTCGACCGCTTCATGCTCGCCGGTCGATGCGCCGCTGGGCACGATGGCTCGCCCAATCGCTCCCTCCACGAGTTGCACTTCTGCTTCCACAGTAGGATTGCCGCGCGAATCCAGCACCTCGCGCCCGATGATTGCTCCGATATTCGTCATTCAGCTTTACCGTCCTTCGTTTAAGTTTTAGGAATGCGAAGCCCCCGATTATAGCGGATGCAGGATTCCAGCAAATGCCCCCTTTCAGCTTTAGACTCTGATCATGCGCGGGACCCGGCCCACCTCTGACTCTTGTCTTCGCCTCTTATCTTCGCTGGTTCCTAAAGGTGCGACCGCTGTTGTTCCGGACACTCTCCTGGTCTAAAGTCAAAGCAACAAGCTTGAGCTTTACGGGTTCTAACACCTGAGGAGGAGTTATGAAGAAGTGGACCGTTCTACCCTGCATCTTACTGCTGGCATGCTCTTGGATGAGCGTGACGGCCGCGGCGCAAGCCAGTTCGCCCGTACCGGCCGGCACGGCCCTGATGGTCAAGCTTGACACGACGCTTGCCACCTTCAGCAACAAAGCGGGCGATCCTTTTCAGGGACGCCTGTCGGAGCCCGTGGTGCTCGACGGTAAGACGGTGATTCCCGCCGGAGCCATCGTGGAAGGCCGCATCACGCGGGTCAGCGAACCGCGCCGCATCTCAGGCAAGCCGACCATCGGCATTATGCCCGAAGCCCTGATCCTCCCCACCGGTGAACGGTTCTTCCTCGATGCGACTCTGGTCGACACCAATGCCGGACGCGACACCGACGTCAACCAGGAAGGCGAGTTCAAAGGATCAGGTCACGATCGCCGTGACCAAATAGAAACCGGCGCCGGCACGGCCGGTGGAATGTTGGTTGGCGGCCTCATCGGCGGCCCTCCGGGAATCCTCATCGGAGGAGTCGTCGGCGCGGGCGCAACCGGAGTTCACTGGCTCAGCAAGCACCGCTCCGCCACGCTAATGGCTGGCACCGAACTGACTCTCGAACTCAACCGCCCCTTGGCGATGACCACCACAGTGGCCAGCGCAGGACAGTAGGAAATTTCAACTCTTCCCGATGCCGGAGGCACGCGCCTCCGGCTTTTCTTTTTTCCCGAGTACAAAGGAATCGTTGACGCTTAGCCATAAATATGGCAGTATTTTCTTGTGAGAACAACTATAGACATTCCGAATCCCCTCTATCGTCGGCTCAAAGGCAAAGCTGCGAGCGAAGGACGCTCAGTGAAGGATCTGGTCCTTCGCGCCGTTCGACTCGAGCTTCACGCTGCGCCGAAGAAGATCACTCCAAGAAAGGCTCCGGTCATAAAGTCGAAAAACCCTGGAAGCTTGCACCTCGATAATGACAAGATATTCGAAATCGTTCCTTTTCCCTGACGTCAACGTCTGGGTCGCTTTGACGTTTACGAGCCACGTCCACTACGACTGCGCCCAAAGCTGGTATGAAGCTCTCCCCGAAGACGCACAATTGTGTTTCTGCAGAGTCACGCAGATCAGTTTCCTTCGCCTGCTAACGACCCAAGCTGTCATGGGCGATGAAGTTCTGAGTCAGGCTGGAGCGTGGCGAGTCTATGACGATTGGCTCCGAGAAGGAGGCGCATCGTACATCGAAGAACCTCCAACTGTGGAAATGATGTTCCGGTCTTTCACTCAGACCAGAAATGTAGCGCCGAAGGACTGGACGGACTCCTATCTTGCTGCCTTTGCCTCAGCCTCTGATTTGCAATTGGTGACCTTCGACCGAGGGTTTCAAGGCAAGATTAAGCAACTTACGATCCTGCAAGGAAATTAACCCGCTCCCAACTCCTCTTCGCTGACCAATAGCAGTTCAATCCAGCCCTCCATCGGCAATGCATCCACCGGCAAACGATTCTGCCAGAGGCTGAAGCGCAGCTTCAGCCGGGTGGTTGCTGCGACGGGAACAGCGCCTGTCTTGTGGTTGGCCGGCGTCTGACTTGCAGCCGCGCCCGGCATCGCCAGCAGCCAATTGAGAGGCAACCGGAACTCAAAGTTGCGCCATAGCACCGCCTTGGCGCTCTCCTCACTCTTAGACGAAGCAGCCGACGCTGATTCATCCAGGCCCTCGACCTTCCATGCGGTCAACTTGCGACCCTCCACCTTGGCGTCGAGCCGCAGCGCCCGCCGGGGACGAGTTTCCCCACTCGCCCACGATTCCAGGTTCACCACCAGGTCGAACTCCATATCCGGAACGGGACCGGCGAAGTCCAATCGCCCGTAGACGAACGCGCTGTTGATCCCGGCATAGACCGAATCCAGAATGAATTGTTTTCCGTGCATGGCTCCGGCGCGCTGGTCTGCTGTAAAAATGGCCGCGCCCATCCACTCGAAGTAGCGAATCTTGTCGCCCGTGACGTGAGGATGAATGTAGTGGGTTTGCGGCGTGAAGGCCGGCCGCACTTCGCCTCCGGTGATGGGCTGCGACAAATAATCAGGCGGCGTCGCGCCCAGCGCCTGATAAACATTCGAAAGGTGCTTGCGGTAAAGCTCGTCGAAGTCGCGGTCGTTCGCCGAATGATGCTCCGGCCCGTACCACCAGTTCCAGTCGCTGCCTTCGGCAATCAGGATTTCCTCAAAAGCCAACTTCCGCTGCGCCTCGCTGGCGCGGGCCGCATGCTGCGCATAAAATTCGCGCGCGTGGTGCAGATAATCCCAGGCGCGGTTATCTTCGGGAGCGCCAATCCAGACATTGAAGTTCGCGTTGATCCACGAACCCGGCACCAGAGACTTTAGCGGAGAGAAATTGCCATGGCGGGCAATCGCCTCCGAAACCGTAACCGCTTCCAGGCTGCCTTCGCGCTGCAGCGCGTCATAGAATCGCCGCAGAAATTCCCGCCCCGACTTGGGATAATATTCCCAGGCATTCTCCCCATCGAGAATCACCGACACCACGGCATCGCGTCCTTGCGCGAGCACCGGCTGTGCTGCCTCTTTGATGTTGCCTAGTAAATGTCCCGCTGCCTCGCGTGGATCCATCCCCGAGTAGACAAAGCCGATCAAATCCGAAATCGTATGGTCGCGAAACACCATGTGCATCGCAGTCTGGCCGTTTTCATAGCGGTGAATGTTGTAGAGCCGCTCCGCCAGGTGCGTGGGCAGGCGGCCGTTGCCGTCACGCTGAAAGAACACACCCGTGCTGCGGCCGAGCACGCCCTCATCTGTGGCCATCCACTTGACGCCGACACTGTGCGCAATGGCCAGCGCCTCTTCCGAAACGCTGCCCTCCGACGGCCACACGCCTTGCGGCCGCACTCCAAACACCTGCTGATGAAGATCGAGCGCGCGCACCAGTTGTTCGCGTGCGTCCTCGGGATGTCGAAACCGGTTTTGCGGCAATGGCAGCCCGGGGGACGAAACCGCTCCCACGTTGGTGTCGCAGACCAGCGGAAGAATGGGATGATAGAACGGCGTCGCGGAAATCTCGATCGAACCTTTCTTAGCTGCGTCGGCATACGCCGGCACGACCTTGCCCAGCAAATCTCTTTCGCGCGCAATCACAAACTTCTGATCCTCGAGCGAGTAGTTCCGCTCCTTCGCAATCAGCCCCGCAATGTCTTTGTCTTCCAGAAAGAATTCGTCAAACCATGCGATCTGCGAAAGCACCTGCAAATCAGTGAAGTGCTGCGCATCGAAATACTTCTCAGCTTTCTCGGCTGAATATGCGTGCTCGCGGAAGCGCTCATGCAATTCCCGGTAGCGCGGATACCGTCCAATCACATTCGCGTGATTCGCTTGAAAAAGATATTGCAAAGCGAATTGCCGCTCTTTCGGTGTCAGGTCCTTTGCGGCTTTGGCCGCCACCGTCAGAAACGGATCCTGCGCCGTTCCCCCAACATAATCCTGAATTTGCGTGACCAGCGACGGCACCAGATTGAAATTCTGGTGGACATTGGGAAACTCATCCAGCAGCTTCACCATGCCGTAATAATCTTTCAGACCATGCAGGCGAACCCAGGGCAGCCGATATTCGCCGGTCACCAGATCTTTGTAAAAAGGCTGGTGCTGATGCCAGAGAAAGATGAGACGCAGGGCGGGCATGGCTGGAAAGTCAGTCTAGCATGGGGATTCGGGGTAGTTGGGGTACGGAAGGAGACTCATTCGGAAAGGGCTGCTACTATTTGGTCGTCGAAGGCGATCGCGAGATGAAGAAATTCTGGAGCGGTTTCAGGAAGGAGGCGGACAAGAACGCACGAGAGAATAAAGACCGCATCAGGACAGAGCAGCTGAAGCAATTGCGTCATCTGCTAGAAATTGGTGGCCACGAAGCCGAACCAGAATATTGTCAACTCTTAAAGGATTGGAAGCCCGACATGAGCAAAGAAGAACTGGGAGACAGGATTAGGCTGTACCACGCCGCCGTGAGTGCGAGGCAATCGCGCGATCGAGAGTCGCGCTAGACTTCTTAGCCGCCTTTGCGAACTGCTCATCCGTCATCTTCTCGGCCGCTTCATCGATCAGATCCCCGAAACTCTCCAGAAGCTCGTCCTCGGCCGATCCCTGGGATTCTGGTCTGGTTGTCGCCATTTTGAGGTCCCTTCTAGGGCGGTGATCGTTACGCACTCAGTTTACGTTATTCGTCAAGCGATTGCATGCCCACGTCACTAAAGTAATCGCTAGAGTTGGTTACTCCAGCGGACCTCCCTCCACGGCTAACCCCCTTCGTGTAGCCGGCCCCTCTTCCGGTACACTAGGAACGCGCAAAATGCCCGACGTCCCCACCCCCGTCGCCTCCGACCGCATCACACTGCTCTCCGACCAGGATCTCTACCTCTTCAACGAAGGCAGCAACTATCGCATGCCCGAGACCATGGGCGCGCATCTGGTCTCGCGCGACGGCAAACCAGGAGCGGTATTCAGCGTGTGGGCGCCTAACGCGCGCCTGGTTTCGGTGATCGGCAGTTTCAATTCCTGGGGTGCGCGCACCAATGTGCTGGCTCCGCGCGGCGAGTCTGGTATTTGGGAAGGCTTCGTCCCCGGAGTGACCAAAGGTGCACTTTACAAATTTCATATCGAGTCACGCGCTCACGGTTTCCAGGTCGACAAAGCCGATCCCCTCGGAATTTTGCACGAGAAACCTCCGCGCACCGCGTCAGTGGTCTGGGACCTCGACTACCAGTGGAACGACCGCGACTGGATGGCGAAACGCGCGGCCCGCAACTCTCTACGAGCGCCGCACTCCGTTTACGAGGTTCACCTCGGCTCCTGGATGCGCGTTCCCGAGGACCACAACCGTCCGCTCACCTATCGTGAGACCGCGCCCCGCCTCGCCGAGTACGTCGAACGCATGGGCTTCACCCACGTCGAATTCCTGCCCGTCATGGAGCATCCCTTCTACGGTTCCTGGGGATACCAGACCACGGGCTATTTCGCCCCTACCTCGCGCTACGGCACGCCGCAGGATTTCATGTACCTCGTCGATTTCCTGCATCAGCATGGCATCGCCGTGATCCTCGACTGGGTGCCTTCGCACTTCCCTTCCGACGCCCACGGCCTCGCTTATTTCGACGGCACGCACTTGTATGAACACGCGGATTCACGCCAGGGTTTCCATCCCGACTGGAAGACGCACATCTTCAACTACGGACGCTCCGAGGTTCGCAGCTTTCTGATGTCGAGCGCCATGTTCTGGCTCGACAAGTATCACATCGACGGCCTGCGCGTGGATGCAGTCGCTTCCATGCTTTATCTGGATTATTCCCGCAAGCAGGGCGAGTGGATTCCCAACAAGTTCGGCGGCCGCGAGAACCTCGAAGCCATCGACTTCCTCCGCCGCTTTAACCAGGAAGTTTATAAAGAGCATCCCGACATCCAGACCACGGCGGAAGAATCAACATCCTGGCCCATGGTTTCGCGGCCGGTCTATCTCGGCGGACTGGGCTTCGGCCTCAAGTGGGATATGGGATGGATGCACGATACGCTTGAGTACTTCAAGCAGGATCCCATTCACCGCAAATATCATCACAGCAAGCTGACCTTTCGCATGCTGTATTCGTTTCAGGAAAACTTCGTGCTGCCGCTTTCGCACGACGAGGTCGTCCACGGCAAGGGATCGCTGATCGGCAAGATGCCCGGCAACGAGTGGCAGCGCTTTGCCAACCTGCGGCTCCTGTTCGCCTACATGTTCGCGCAGCCCGGCAAGAAACTGCTCTTCATGGGGGATGAGTTCGGGCAGGTCCGCGAGTGGGGGCACGATACCAGCCTCGAATGGCATGTGCTCCAATATCCCGTTCACAGCGGTTTGCAGAACTGGGTTGGACAGTTGAACCGCGTCTATCGCAACGAACCTGCGCTGCACCTGCTCGATAACAATTCCGCCGGCTTCGAATGGGTGGATTGCAATGACAATCTCACCAGCACGATTTCGCTGCTGCGCAAGAGCGAATCTCCCAAAGACACGATCCTAATCGTTTGTAACTTCACGCCGATAACCCGGGTTGGCTATCGCGTGGGCGTCCCCGAAGCCGGCTATTGGCGCGAACTGCTAAACAGCGACGCGCTAGAGTACAACGGCACCGGCGTAGGCAACCTGGGCGGAGTTCACGCCGAACAAGAATCAGCCCACGGCCGCCCCTGGTCGCTAAAACTAACCCTACCCCCGCTAGGGGCGTTGTTCCTGAAAGCCGGATAGTAGCACCGCACGGCAGCGCCGCGTCCGTGGCAGGACAGTAGCGCCGCCGTCCCGGCGGCTGTCGCCGGGGCGTCTCGCCCCCGCCCGGAAGGGCACGATGCGGCTTAGGGTTTTGGTTGACGCAGGGTTTGGGTGGCGCAGCGCTTGCAGCGCTTGCGACTGACAGCACAACTTTTTTTCCGTTTGGCTAGGTGAAATCGAGGAAGTTGTGCATACTCGATCAGGAGATAAGCCATGATCGAGATTCCAACGCGCTCAAAGTTCTTCGGACTTGTCACAGACAGAGTGGCTGCATACAAGGAAACTGAGAAGAAGGACGACGCTGAACCATGCGACGTTCGCCGAGGGGAAGACCTCTTCGCTGACGCAGAAGAGAAAGTCAGGAAGCTGAAGGGCGTGAATGTTTCCGCCATCGTGTTCACGATCGGACTGAGACAACCGTCATGCTGGTTACCCAAAGAGCAGTTTTTCCGCGTGACGGAAGAAATAGACCCGACCGCGCGGACAAGTAAGCCATTTAAGCAGTAGACGCTGGCGGTGACCCGCCAAGTCAAAGAGGATTGTCAATGAAGATTGATCGCGAGCTACTGGATTACTTTGATGATTCATTTCTCGTGGTTCTGCTCACCTTCGCGGTTTGCGTGCCTCTGGACTGGTTTTTCAATCACCCTTCGGAAGCACATTGGAGGAATGTTGGACTAGCGTTTCTCGTGTTTGTAATGGTGCAGATCGCTCGCGTCCGAGTGAAGCGGACCGATGACAAGCTGAACGAGATCGACGGCAAACTGGACACTATTCTCAAGAAATTGAACGAATCACGATGATCCGGGATCGACACCTCAAAATCTCGCAATCACGCGGACGAACCAACAGGGCATAGCCCTCCGGGGGCCTGTACCATATAAAATACGCAGGGTGCCCCATTTATCGCGTCTTTTGCGAGAAGTGGGGCCTTTGACCTTGATTGCCCAAACCTCCCCAGTGCAGGTTTGGAACCCGAATGACGGCAAGCAAATGTTTTTCTCGGAGGAATGTCCGACCAAGATGCAACAGCGCCATCCACCCTAGCGCCCAGATATTCTGCGACGATAAGCTTCGGGAGTTTCAATCAGAAATGCCGTTTGCCCAGCCAGCGTCAGCAAATCTTGATCGCCGCTAATCAGCAAATCCGCTCGACCGCTTTGAGCCAAATCCAGAAACATCTGATCGTTAGCATCCCGGCACACAGACGCGCATCGTTCTGCCACATCGACCACTTCGCAGTAAGGAAGATAATCGGCCAACAGTTCCCGTGCGTCGTCGGTGGAGAGTCCAAATTTCGGGTAACGAAAAACCCGCGTAAGCTCCGCCGCGGTTGCGTGAGAGATCAGCGGCACGCAGCCACCTTCGCGCCAATGCTGCCGGAGCCAGGCCAAGCGGCCCTGAGCAAACAAGAGGGCCGACACAACCGTCGTCGTGTCAAAGACCACTCGCCGGCTCACGCCTTTTCGCGCGCCCACGAAACAGCGGCTGTGACATCCTCTTCGTCGATCCCGATTTGCGCCAGCCGCGCACGCACTTCCTCGGCCCGGCTCCGCTGCAGCGGACGCAGGACGATGCACTCCCCGTCCGTGCTCACGTCAAAGTACTCCACCCCGCCGTACTGCGTGACCACCGCCTTGGGCAGAGTAATTTGTTTCTTAACTGTCTTTTTGGCTAGTGATAACCTGATAAAGGAAATAAGGAAATCTTACCACAAACCACACCCAGCCGAGGGGAACTAACCATCTTCGCACATTGCTAAGTTTCCATTGACAATTCGTGATATGCGAAGTATAGTCTGGCTAACTTCGCGATGTGCGAAGTGCGGGGCAGATTGCATGTCATCAGCAAAAGCGCGTGGCGAGTAGCGGTGGATGCTGACCACAGTTTGGAAGCCCCGATCAGCGAATGGCACAAGGTCGCAAAATGCGCCGAGTGGGCCAGTCTGGTCGACGTAAGAAAAGTCTACCCGCATGCCGACTTCGTCGACCCGTACACGGTTTTCAACATTAAAGGCAACGCGTACCGGTTGATCGTTAAGATCGAGTACCGCTGGCAAATGATTCTTGTGAAGTATTTGATCCCGCACGACGAATACAACAAGGGGACCTGGAAGAAATGAACGCCGCCGCAATTGACTATGGAGAGCTTCTCTCTCAGACGAAGCCGGAAGTCGTCAGCGGAGATCAGCAGCATCAGCTCTATATCCAGCAACTGGAGAAATTGACGGGGCAGGCCGAGGTTACACCCGCAGAGGAGAAGCTCATCCACCTGCTCACCGTCTTAGTGGAAGACTACGAAGCCAGGAACTTGCCGCTGCCCGAGGCCCCGCCCCTTTCCATTGTTCGACACCTGATGGAGGCCCATCGTCTTCGTCAGAAAGATCTGGTGGATGTGTTCGGCACGGAAAGCATCGTGTCTGACGTTCTCAATGGGAAGCGCGACCTAACCAAGGAGCACATTCGCCGCCTAAGTCTTCGCTTTCACGTTTCTCCGTCCGTCTTCTTCTAACGCCGAAGTGCCCATCTCTTCGTGTTATGTTCCCCACAACTAGGTACCTTAAAAAGTACGCCAACCGCCTGTCAAGTCTACTTTAGTAGACATTCGACCCCCTCGAAAGTAGACATTCCTTCCGCAGCCTAACCCATTGATTCCATTGATCAGCCCAAAAGCCCGCACGAAGAATCAACAACTTACGCCGCAAATTCTTCTGCAAAATAAAATGTCCCAGCTGGAACATAGCGTTCTTGCCAGACTCGCCACAGAACTGACCACTAGCCCCTGACCACTGGCTACCACTGGCCCCTGACCACTACATCAGCTATGCTGCTATCGCGTCCCCATGCGGATTCTCACCCGCTACATTCTGCGCGAAGTTAGCTCGCACGCCCTCATCGGCGCGGCGATCTTCACCTTTGTGCTCTTCACCCGCGATCTGGGACGCATTCTCGAACTCGTGGTCCGCGCCAGCGCACCCCTGCCCAGCGTCGCCGAGATCTTTTTCTATACTGTCCCTTTCGCTCTCACCTATACCATCCCGATGAGTGTGCTGGTGGGGATTCTTATCGGCCTGAGCCGGCTTGCCGCCGATAGCGAAATCACTGCCATGCGCGCCAGCGGCATGGGCGTGTGGAACTTCGGACGTGTGCTGGCAATCTTTGTCGCTGCCGCGTGGGCGCTCGCTCTGCTCAACAGCCTCTACCTCGCGCCATGGTCGCTGGCCTCGCTCGGGCATCTCGAGGATCAACTCAAGGGTTCGCAAGTCTCCTACGAAGTGCAACCTCGCGTGTTCTATGAAGGCTTCCCCAAGCTCGTGCTCTATGTACAAGACGTGCACAGCGCGCAAGGCGGCGCGGTCTGGAAAGACGTTTTCCTCGCCGACATTTCCGACCCTTCCAATCCAAGCATCACGCTGGCCCGCGAAGGCATCCTCGTCCCCGAAGGTCAGGACCGCCTGCACCTCCACTTGACCAACGGTTCTACGCACGAAACCGATCCGGCGAAGGCAGACCATTACCAGATATCCACGTTCCAGCAGACCGATATTCCCATCGAGCTGGCCTCGTCAGAGAACAAGGACGAACAAGTTCCCTACAAAGCGATCGGCACATGGACGCTGCATGACCGCGCAGCCAGCGTCGATCCCGCCACGGCGCGGCTGTACCTGATTGAGTTTCAGAACCGCTTCGCCTTGCCCACGGCATGCCTGGTGCTGGCCATGGTCGGAATCCCTTTAGGACTCTCGTCGAAGAAGAGCGGCAAGTCCGGCGGCTTCGTGATCACGATTGTGCTGGTCTTCGTCTACTATTTTATTTCTCTGATCGGAGTATCGCTGGCCAAGCAGGGCAGGGTTGGCCCCATGTTTGGAGCCTGGCTGGCTAACATCGTATTTTTTGCCGCGGCTTTGTTCCTGCTGTGGCAAGCGGAGCGGCGGCCCTTTGCTCTGTCGGCGATCCGGCTGGCCTGGAAGGGCGACAAGCTCGCGGCGAATGGCCTCGCGCTCGACCGCAGACTCAGGCAGAGAGATCCCGCCAACGCCTTCGAGCGTGTTTCCACGCGGCGAAGAGTCTTCAGTTTCAGCTTCCCCACGCTGCTCGATGACTATGTGCTCAGCGATTTTTTCCTCTACCTGGGGATGATCGTCTCCGCATTCCTCGTTCTCCTTTTGGTGTTCACGTTGTTCGAATTGCTGGGCGACATTCTGCACAATCAGACGCCGGCGATTGTGGTTGCGGAGTATCTCTTCAACGTCATGCCGTATCTGCTTTACAACGCGGCTTACATTATTGTGCTGCTTGCGGTTCTGGTCACGTTTGGGTTGATGAACCGCTCGAATGAAATCACTGCGATCAAGGCCACCGGCACCAGCGTCTACCGCATCGTCACGCCCGTGATGGTGGCGGCGGCGGTTCTGGCGGCCGGCCTGTTCTTTGCCGACCAATTCTACCTGCCGCACGCTAACAAGCGGCAGGAAGCGCTGCACAACCAGATCAAGGGGAAGCCGGCGCAAACTTATCTGCGTCCTGACCGCCGCTGGATTTTCGGCCAGCACAACGACATTTACTACTACCAGTTCTTTGACGCCGATCGCGATCAATTCGCCAACCTCACCATCTTTCAACTCGACCCCGCCAGCTTCGGGATTAGCCAGCGCATCCACGCAGAGCGCGCCCACTGGGCCGGCAGCATGGGCCGCTGGATCTACGAACAAGGCTGGGAGCGCACTCTGCGTGGCGCCGCCATTGCTGACTACCGCCCCTTCGATGTTTCCACCTTCCCGCAGCTCAGCGAGGCGCCGTCATATTTCAAGAAGGAAGTGAAGCAGTATTCCGAAATGAACTATGAGGAGCTGCGCCGCTACATTCGCGACCTGCAGCAGAGCGGCTTCGACGTGGTGAAGCTCCGGGTGCAGTTGAATAAGAAGCTCTCTTATCCGCTGATCACGCTGATCATGGCAGTGCTCGCGGTTCCGTTCTCCATGTCAGCGGCGAAGAAGGGAGCCATCACAGGAGTCGCAGTCGCGGTGGGCATCGCCGTGGTGTATACAGTGGTCTCGCGGCTGTTCGAGGCGATGGGGGATCTCAGTCAGTTGCCGCCGGCGCTGGCCGCATGGTCGCCGGACCTGATCTTCGCCCTGGTCGGCGCCTATCTGATTCTGAAAATTCCGACATAGTATCCGCAGGGTGCGCTACTTTTTCGCAGGCCCGCTCATCATGAACGCCTTCACTGCGATCGCATTCGGCTGTACGCCCACTGGAATCATAGTCAGCAGCGAATATTCCGTGGGCTCCAGCTTTCGCGCAGTGCGCTTCTGGATGACCGTGACATCGCCGGCCTGCGTGTCGAGCACTAGAAGATACTGCTGATCCTGCGACAGCGCCAGGGCATCTGGACGGCTCCCGACAGCCACGGTGAAGATTCTCCGGCCCAGGTCAATGTCATAGACGGCGATGCTGTTGGAGCCGAAGTTGCTGGCATAGAGCCGCGAATTGTCGAGCGTGACGACTGCATGCGTGGGATTTTGCCCAATCAGCGCGCTGCTGCCGACCTCATCGTTCCCGGTTTCGATAATCGAAATGCTATCGGAATCGAAATCGCATACCATCAACTCGCCTCCATCCGGCTTCAGCACAAGACTCACCGGCGTCTTGCCGACGTCCAACAATGCCAGCACCCGGTCGCTAGATGGGGCGCCGCCTGGGCGGTTCGCTAAAGCAATGGATGCCACCTGCGACGAGCCCGAGCACGCCACGAAAGCCTTGCTCGAATCGGGCAGGATGGCGATGTCTTCTGGTTGCTGGCACACCGGCAAGGTGGACCGCACGCGCAGCAGCTTCGCATCGATCAGTGAAACCGTGTTGTCGGCGCGATTCGAGACCACCACGGTCGCGCCATCCGGCGAAACCCGGGCCAGCCCCGGCGCAGAGCCTACTCGCACATTGCCGAGAACTGCGCGCTTCTCGATATCGATTACCGAGACGTTGGCCGACCCCGAGTTCGCCACATACGCGTGCTTGCCATCTTCGGAAACGTCGATGAAGTAGGGCTTGCCGTGAACTCCGATCGTTGCCACCACGGCGTTCTTCTCGGCATCGATGACGCTAACGTTATTCGACGCCGTGTTGACTACGTAGATTTCGTTCTTCTTACTGTTGGCCGCAACTCCGGTCGGCTCCATGCCGACGGCGATGGTCTTTGCCAGCTCAAAGGTGCGCAGGTCGATGACGCTGACGGTATTGCTTTTGCCGTTGGTGACGTAAGCGTACTCACGATAAGCGGGCCCGTAGTCGGGCATTGCCTGCTCGCGGAAATACCACCAGCTCAGCCCGCCCAGCAGTGGAACCAGAACTATGACGATGAGGAGGAGTTTTCGCAAGATGACGGCCGCTTCTTTGAAAGAAATAAGATTACCAGACGAGTTGTGGGACGCGGCGAAAGCCTTTAACCGCAAAGGCCGCTAAGGGATCGCGAAGGGCGCAAAGAAAAGCATGGACTCCGGTTCTGAATTTTGGTGCGGACTTGAGCAACGCCACTAGCGGGGCACGCTGCCCTGCACCGTTTCCGGCGTGGACGATTTTTCCTTCGATTCGCTGGCCTTCAATTCACCAGCCCTCAGTTCGCCGGTCAGTAATACTAGCTGCTCGTTGGAGACTCGGATTTCACCATCCAATACGACGAACAGCTTGCCTGAACCCGTGCCTTGAAATCGCGCGCGCTGGAGGGTTGCGTTGCTCCGTGCCGCGGGAGGGAGGGTCACATTGAAGGTTCCACTCTGGCGGACGATGGAGAGAACCGACTCCGTGATTTTAGCGCGCAGTGTGTCCCCGAGCGAACCTGAGCGCAGCATCTCGCCGATGAGACCTTGCGCATCAATACGGCCGGTCTCAGCCGTCAGCCGCAAAGCACCGTCCGCGCCGACCGACGGAATCAGCTTCACCTCGATCGTGCCGTTGCCTTCGACCATTTCGTTCGCTTCCCTGCCCAGGCACGCCCAGCGCTCGAAGTGCAATTGCACCGTTACGATACTGGCGGGGTCCGACCCGGTAAGAATCGCGCTGTGAATCTCAATGTGCTCGCCGCAACGCTCAGATTTGTCGAGCTGCGCACCCAGGACCTCCGTCATGTCCCGCTGCAGGTCGGATAAGTCCGCGGTCAACTCAAGTTTGAAGGTGTTCTGGCCGCCCTCGACGGCACCCTTGGAAATTACTCCCGAGGTTGTGATCGCGATCGGCTGATTCGCGAGCTTTACCGAGTTCGTCACCGTGGGGAGATTGAAAGTAGAGCCGTTGCTGGCGGCTCCAATGCTCATTTCCTCCCCCAGGCCGGCCTGCTCGCTCCGAAAACTGGCAAGCGCACGCTCCAGACTCTGAGCCAGGCTCGCGGTCTGTGGGTTTGCGATGCGAGGGTTCGCGATGTTCGTACTTTCGACCTCCAACTCCAGCGCCTTCGCCTGTTGCGCCAGATCGGAATCGGCCTTGGTCAGTTTCTTGATGTTTTCTTTCAGACCGGATTTCTGCGGCTCGGAAAATCCGACGAGGAACTTCTTATTTTCTGTCCGCGCCTTTTCGATTGCCTGATCCAGAGCCGCACTGCGAGCGGACAATTCGGAGGAGCTGATCTCTTTGCCGAGCTGTTCGATGAGATTTTCCAGTTCCGCGGCCGCAGCTTCCGTGCTCTTCATCATCGCGGCGTACTCGACGATCTGCTGGCTGGTGGCTTGGACCGCTAAGGCTTCGTGGTAATCCTTCAAGTCATCCTTCACGTCCACGCCGGTCGCTTTGCCGGTGCCGCTCAATCCGCCTCCACCGGCGACGCCGCCGCCGGTGTGCCCGCCGCCAGCACCGCGCTGGGCGAGCATTCCGCAGGGACTGGCGAAGAGGGCGGCCGCGAAAAGGACAATCTTTAATTCGGAGATAAGATTCGCTAAGCGAAACATGGTCGAGACTACTTCGAGAACGACTGCGCGAACGATCTTGGGAAGGACGCGAGCACGAACCTTCCTGAATTCTTGAGCTTGGCTCAGGTTCAAAGAAAAGGCCACAAACTTTACAGATCTTTGCACAATGTGGAAGATCAGGTCCCCTGTTATACACAATATCGCGGACTATGTGCTAACCCCAACAACCTCCCTAACTCCAATCTCCGGCACAGTCCTTCCCACCACAGCGGCGATCTGCCGCACCTGCTTCATCAACTCATCGAACTGATCGGGAAACAGCGATTGCGGACCATCCGACAAAGCCTCGTCGGGCTTGTGATGCACTTCCACCATCAATCCGTCGGCGCCCACGGCCACTGCAGCACGCGACAGCGGAGTGACTTTATTGCGCTTGCCCGTGCCGTGGCTGGGATCGACAAAAATCGGCAGATGGCTGAGCCGCTGCACCGCCGGCACCACACTGAGGTCCAGCGTGTTGCGTGTGTGGTCGGCAAAAGTGCGCACGCCGCGCTCGCACAGCGCCACGTTGTAGTTGCCTTCGCTCAAAATGTATTCCGCGGCCATCAGAAATTCCTCCAAGGTCGCCGCCATGCCGCGCTTCAGCAGCACCGGCTTCTTCGCCCTCCCCGCGCGCTTGAGCAAGGAAAAATTCTGCATGTTGCGTGCCCCAATCTGGATCATGTCGGCATACTCTTCGACCAGATCGAGCGATTCGTTGTCGATGGCTTCGGTAATAATTTTCATCCCGTACTGCCGGCGAATCTCGGCCATGATGCGCAGGCCTTCTTCGCCGAGTCCCTGAAAAGAGTAGGGAGAGGTACGGGGCTTGTAGGCTCCGCCGCGAAAGAACTGCGCTCCGGCGCGATGGACGCGCTCGGCCACGGCAAAGGCCTGTTCGCGGCTCTCGATGGCGCACGGTCCCGCTACGATGGCCAGCCCTGGGCCCCCAATAGTCGCAGCGGTGCCCGCAAATCGAATCACCGTATTGTCTTCTTTAAGATCCCGGCTCACCAGCTTATAGGGCTTTGAAACCTTAATCACTTCCTGCACGCCGGGCATTTCTTCCAGGGTGCCCTGTTCTACTTCGCCCTTGTTTCCAGTGATGCCAATCGCGGTGCGCTGCGCGCCCGGCATGGCGTGCGCGCGATAGCCCAGCTTCTCGATTTTTTCGCAAACGCTCCGCACTTGTTCGTCGGTAGCGTGGGCCTTCATGACAACTAACATAGGTTCACCTTACTCGGGTGGCGACTAGTGTCACGACCCCGGTACGAATCAAGTCTATCGTTGCCAACGCTGCACCGCAAACGCAGCAGCACGTTCTTCGCAGAGAGGCTGCCTTTATACTGCTTCCATGCCTCGCTCGATCTATGGCGAACAAGATATTCTCGCCCGGCCCGCGCCTAAAGGCCCGCCCCGCCTGACTTCGCGCCGCATCGGCATTCACACTTCCACCGCCGGCGGAGTTCACAACGCGGCCGAACGCGCCTACCGCCTGGGCTGCAACACGCTCCAGATTTTTTCCTCCAGCCCGCGCCAATGGGCTCCTTACGAACTTAGCCATCCGCTTTGCGACGAGATGCTCCGATTGCGCGCGCAATACGATCTCAAACCGCTGGTGATTCACACCAACTATCTAGTCAATCTCGCCAGCACGAACCAGCTATTCCTCAAGAAGTCCATAGCAGCCTTTCGGGGCGAAGTCGAACGTGCGCTCGCCCTTTGCGCTGACTACCTGGTGCTGCACCCCGGCTCATTTCGCGGAGCTGATCGCGAAGCGGGACTGCTGCAAACTGCCGCAGCCATCGCCGCCGCGACCGAAGATCTCGACCTGGCGAAGGCCGGACTCAGCATTCTGATTGAAAACACCGCAGGCGCCGAATTTTCTCTCGGAAGCAGCTTCGAACAAGTTGCCGAAGTCATCGACCGCCTGCGCGGCATCGTCCCGATCGCGGCCTGCTTCGACACCTGCCACACTCACGTGGCCGGCTACGATATCGTGACCCGTGAGGGCATCTATGAGACGCTTCTCCATCTTGACGCGACCGTCGGCCTGAACAACGTAAAAGTCATTCACTGCAATGACGCCAAAGCCGCCCGTGGATCGAGGCTCGACCGCCATCAGCAAATCGGAAAAGGAACGATCGGCATTGAGCCGTTCCGCGTTCTGCTCAATGATCTCCGCCTCGCCCATGCCGCCTTCATCGCCGAAACTCCCATCGAAAAGCCCGGCGACGACCGCAGAAACATCGAGGCTTTGAAAAAGCTGGTGATTTAGCCTCCACACAGACCATGTCAAAGCGGCGCACCTACCGGAGTAGACCGCGCCGGTCCTTGATTCCAGGCGGGCAATCTGTTACGTTAAACATGTTAAACAAATGCTTGGTATCCGGCTCGGACCCGAACTCGAAGAAAAGCTGGAGTCTCTTGCCAAAGAGACAGGCCGCAGCAAGAGTTACTACGCTCGCGAAGCCATTCGACAATTTCTTGAAGACCGCGAGGATTACCTGAAAGGCATCGCGGCCCTGGAGCGTCGCGAGCCCACTATTACGCTCGAAGAGCTGGAGCGGCGGCTTGGCCTGGCGGATTGAGATTACCCGCACTGCGACGAAGCAAATCACGCAGCTCGACCATAAAGCACAGAAATCCATATTGCACTTTCTTCGTGAGGGCCTGACCTTTGCTGACAATGCGCGACAATGGGGAAGAGCTTTGCAAGGGGAGAAGCGTGGCCTGTGGCGCTACCGCGTCGGAGACTACCGTCTGATCTGCGACATCCAGGACGAAAAGATCACCATCCTGGTGCTCGAGTTGGGCACTGCAAAGACGTCTATCGCTGATCCGCCGGATCGTTTCCGAGCACAGTTCCCTCGCCTCATTGTAAAATCAAAAGCTTACTAGGACTTCCCTGGTTCCTATGCCTGCGCGAGATAGCTCGGAAATCGCCACCGCGACCGACAACGGCCGTGCCGACCATCCTGATCGTCCCAACGAGGACCGCTACGATCCCCAGAGCGTTGAAACTAAGTGGTTCGCGCGCTGGCAAAACGATCCGCAGCTCTACGCTGCCGAACCCGACACGGCCAAGAAGAAGTATTACGTCCTCGAAATGCTGCCCTATCCCTCGGGCGTGCTGCACATGGGACACGTCAGGAACTATTCCATCGGCGACGCGCTCGCCCGCTACATGTGGATGAACGGCTATAACGTTCTTCATCCCATGGGCTGGGATTCGTTCGGCTTGCCCGCGGAAAACGCGGCGATTCAAAACAACACTCCGCCGCGTCAATGGACCCTCGGCAACATTACGAAAATGAAGGCGCAGATGAACCGCCTCAGCTTCGCCTACGACTGGTCCCGCGAAGTCACCACGTGCTTGCCCGACTACTACAGGTGGAACCAGTGGTTCTTCATCAAGCTCTTCGAAAAAGGCCTCGCCTATCGCAAGAAGAGCAAGGTCAACTGGTGCCCGAAATGTTGCACCGTGCTGGCCAACGAGCAGGTGCTCGCCAACGGATGCTGCTGGCGTCACGAAGATACGCCTGTCGAGCAGCGCGAACTCGAGCAGTGGTTCTTGCGCATCACGAATTATGCCGACGAATTGTTGCGCGATCTCGACCAGCTTGAGGGCTGGCCCGAGAAAGTCCGCACCATGCAGCGCAACTGGATCGGCCGCAGTGAAGGCACGTTAGTGGATTTCAAACTCGATTACACCCAGCCCCATCATGGCTTTGGACCTGCGGGCGCGACCATCAGTGTTTTCACTACGCGTGTCGATACTATTTACGGCGCGACCTCGGTTCAGCTTGCGCCTGAGCACCCCATCGTTGTCGATCTCGCAGCCAACAATCCTGATTTGCGCGCCAAGGTCGATCAACTTATCGCGGAGCAGCGCAAAGCCCGAGAGACGGGCGACATCGGCGAAATCGAGAAACACGGAGTTTCCACCGGCCGCTACGCCATTAATCCTTTCAACGGCGAAAAGATCCCGGTCTGGGTGGCGAATTACATTCTCATGGATTACGGAACTGGTGCCATCATGAGCGTCCCCGCGCACGATGAGCGCGATTACGAGTTTGCGAAGAAATACAAACTCGAGATTCGCCTCGTGATTCTTCCGGTCTCTGGCGACCAGGAGGAAACCGTTACCGAGCCGCCGCTTCCGTTTGTCGCGCACGAGGGCATGTTGATTAACTCCGGCCCTTATAGCGGACTGGAGTGCGCCGAAGCGATCAGGACGATGTCTGCGTTCGCTGAGCAGAACGGCTTCGGCAAGCCGACCGTCACCTACCGTTTGAAAGACTGGGGGATCTCGCGCCAGCGCTACTGGGGCACGCCCATCCCCATGCTTTATTGCGAGAAAGATGGCATCGTCGCCGTGCCGGAGAAAGATTTGCCCGTGCTTTTGCCCGAGGCCGTCGATATCGCGCACTCCGTGGGTTCGCCTCTCGGCGGTTTGCCGGAGTTCGTCAACGCGACTTGCCCGAAGTGCGGAGGCGCGGCGCGGCGCGAAACCGATACCATGGACACTTTCGTCGACTCGTCCTGGTATTTTTATCGTTACACCGACGCGCACAACGACCGCGCTCCATTCGATTCGAAGATCGCCCAGTACTGGTTTCCGATTGACCAATACATCGGCGGAGTCGAGCACGCCATCTTGCACCTTATCTACTCGCGCTTCTGGACCAAGTTCATGCGCGACATGGGCCTCGTCACCAACGGTGAACCGATCGCGCGCCTGTTCACCCAAGGAATGGTGATCAAGGACGGCGCGAAAATGTCGAAGAGCCTGGGCAACGTCGTCAGCCCCGACGACATGATTGCCCGCTACGGCGCCGACGCTGCACGGCTTTACAGCCTGTTCGGCACTTCGCCCGACCGTGACCTCGACTGGCAGGATTCAGGCATTGAAGGCATCCGGAGATTTCTAGGCAAGCTCTATCGCGTTGTGATGGAGCAGAGTAAGCCTGCAGGTTCGAGTGAACTTCCACTCGAAAGCAAGCGCGGGCCCGCCGCTCGGACGCTTCAGAGGAAGCTTCATCAAACAATTAAGCGGATCTCTGATGACTTTGAAGGCCGTTGGCACTTCAACACCTCGATCTCAGCTCTGATGGAACTCAACAACCTGCTCTCGAGCATGGGACATGATATTTCCGCAGGGAACATTCCGCCTGAGGACTTGGCGGAGACCAAGAGAGTGCTCGTGCTCTTGCTCGCACCCTTTGCTCCCTACCTCGCCCATGAACTCTGGGAGATGCTCGGCGAAAAAGGAAGCCTGCTCAAAGCTCCGTGGCCCAAGTACGACGCCGCGCTCGCGAAAGAAGACGAACTCGAAATCCCGGTGCAGATTAATGGCAAGCTGCGCGGCCGAGTCATCGTGCCCGCCGACGCTCTCGAAGGTTTTGTCATCGAACGTGCCCTGGCCGACGAGAAGGTGCAAGCCGCGATCGCAGGCAAGCAGATCGTTAAGAAAATCTTCGTCCCCGGCAAGCTGCTCAACCTCCTCGTTAAGTAGCGCTCATGCCCCGTGTCTCGCCCACACTCGAAGGCTTCCGCGCCGCGTTTCGCCGGCCCTCGCTGACGTTCACCGAGATCGCCTGGCGCTGGACGGTGGGCGCAGCGGCGTCGGCATTGTTTCTTTTTTCATTGCTCGAATACCTTGACTCACTGCTGGTTACGAATGGCGATCTGGCCCTGCTCCGGACAAGACAGCCTCTGCTCGTGGGGCGAGCGTTCACCCACATCCTTCGCGGCAGCCTGAATCGGGCTGTGCTGGCGGCGATGTTCGGGATGATCGCGCTATCTTTGCTCTGGATCGTCGCTGCTGCCATCGGCCGGACTGTCACAGTCCGCGCTCTGCTCGACTACTTCCACAGGGACGTTACCGACGGGGCTACACGTTCTGACGGAATCAAGCCGCGGGCAGTGCGTTCTCTGATCGGGCTCAACTTCTTGCGTGTCGCGTTGACGCTGGCCGCGCTGCTCGCCTTTGCCGGTGCGGCGGGTCTCGCCGGCCTTGCCTCTCCCGATGCGCACCCTCGCCCCGGCCTTGCCTTCCTTCTTTTCCTGCCGCTGGCCGGAGTGATCTGCATCGCATGGCCGATGCTGAACTGGTTACTCTGCCTGGCTTGCATCTTCGCCGTCCGCGACGGAGATGACGCATTGGACGCGATTTTCACCGCCGTCACATTTTCGCGAAAACGCTCGGGACCGGTTTTCGCTGTCAGTACCTGGACAGCACTGGCACACGTCACGGCCTTGAGCATCGCCGGAACGGCGGTCTCATTGCCGCTCGCCTTCATCCAAATCGCACCCGCGCAGTTCGTAATCGGCGCCGTCATACTCGTGGCGCTCGCGTACTTCGCGGTCGCGGACTGGTTGTACATCGCGCGCCTCGCTGGATACGTTCGCATCGCTGAAATGCCGAATGCTCCGGCTTCATCTGAGCGATCGCCCGCTCCTCCGCCACAGACTTCGATCGACCGCGACGAGCCGATTCTCATGGACGTCCCGAACCTGGCCGTAGAGACGTAGCTTGCTACGCCTTGCGGGCGGCGGCACAGACAATCAAGAGGACACCGTAAGCGGGCGGCGAGAGGTTGCAAGCAACGCCTCTACGACGCCGGGCCTTTACACGGGCCATCCGATTTGAGAAACTCATCGGTGGAACCCCAACCCCGACTTAACCAGCCGTTGCTGAATCAATCCATCGTCATCCTCGACTTTGGCGCGCAGTACACACAGCTCATCGCGCGCCGCATTCGCGAACAAAATGTTTTTTCCGTGGTGTTGCCCTGCACGGCCTCGCTTGCAGAGGTCAAGAGCTGCGCCCCTGTCGGCATTGTGCTTTCGGGAGCGCCGTGGTCGGTTTACGACAAAGACGCTCCGCCGGCCGATGCGCGCATCTTCGAGCTGGGGCTGCCGGTGCTTGGTATTTGCTACGGGTTGCAGTTCATGGTGCATACGCTAGGGGGCAAGGTACGTCCAGCGAACAAGCGCGAGTACGGGCACGCGGAAATCGACATCGTTGCCGAGTCGGCGCTGTTTCGCGGGCTGGCGAAGCGGCAGCCGGTGTGGATGTCGCATGGCGACGAGGCGCTGGAATTGCCTCCTGGCTTCGAGCTGACCGCGAAGTCGGCTCATGCCGTAGCAGGAATTCAAAACGTCGCAAAGAAATGGTTTGCAGTGCAGTTCCATCCTGAAGTTCACCACACCCGAAACGGCACGGAGATCCTGCGCAACTTTATCTTCCATATTTGCGGGGCAAAACCTACGTGGACGCCGCAACATTTTATTGATTCGACTGTGGAACATGTCCGGCAGCAAGTGGGCAAAGGACGCGCCATCTGCGCGCTTTCGGGGGGAGTGGATTCGTCCGTTGCGGCCGTGCTCGTCGATCGTGCTTTGCGCGACGCGAAAGGCAAGTCGCGTCTGACCTGCATCTTCGTAAATAACGGCGTGCTCCGCAAGAATGAGTTTGAAAAAGTTCAGAAGACCCTGCATGACAAGCTTGGGTTGCATCTCGACGCAGTCGATGCGACGAGCCGGTTTCTGGGAAAACTCAAGGGCGTCAGCGATCCGGAGAAGAAGCGCAAGATCATCGGCAACGAATTCATCAAGGTATTCGAACGCGAAGCGCGGCGCATCGAGAAGGAAGAAGGCAAGGTCAAGTGGCTGGTGCAGGGAACGCTTTATCCCGATGTGATCGAGTCACGCTCGGTGCGGGGTCCGTCACAGGTGATCAAGTCGCATCACAACGTGGGCGGACTGCCGGACAAAATGCAACTCAAGCTGATCGAGCCGCTGAAAGATTTGTTCAAAGACGAAGTCCGCAAGATTGGCCGCGATCTGGGCATGCCGGAAGAAATTCTTCAGCGGCAGCCGTTTCCGGGGCCGGGCTTAGCCGTGCGAGTGCTGGGAGAAGTGACGCCCGAGCGTCTGGCCTTACTCCGCGAGTGCGACGACATTGTGGTCAGCGAAGTCAAGAACGCCGGGCTCTACACCAAGATCTGGCAGTCATTTGCCGTATTGCTTCCTGTGATGTCGGTAGGTGTAATGGGTGACATGCGCACCTATGCATATACATGCGCGGTCCGGGCCGTGAGTTCGGAAGACGGCATGACCGCCGACTGGGTCGCTTTGCCGCACGAAGTGCTGAAGACAATCTCGTCGCGCATTGTGAATGAAGTGAAGGGCGTCAACCGCGTTGTGTATGACATTACTTCCAAGCCTCCGGGGACGATTGAGTGGGAGTGAGAGCCAGTTCTCCAGTTCTCGTTTCTCTGTTTTGACGACGTTCACTTCTTCAGAGCGTGGTGGTCGTAGCTGATGACCCGAGTGACCTTCCAGACTCCATCTTTGTTTTGCCAGATGTGAACGAACTTGGCCTCGCCCACCGAATCGGCGGTCTCGTGCCCCGGATGGTGGAAGCGATGCACACCAATCTCTACTGCACCATAGTTGGCAATGGGATACACCTCGAGGGTTCCGGGGACGAGTTCTCTGGTGACTTTGCCGCAGATATTGTTCTTGACACCCTCAACGGTGGCTTGGCGTCCGCGACTGAAGCCTCCGACATCGTGATAGAACTCCAGATCGTCCGCCAGGAACGATCCGAATTTCTCCAGATCGCAACGGTTGTAGGCGTCGAAGAGCTGGGCGTCCAGCGACTGGATGGTTTGAAAGAGCGGATCGGGTGCGGGCGCAGTTTGCCCTCGGAGTTGAGCAAGCGGCATGGCAAGCAGAGAGGTAAGAAGGAGCGCTTGCAGCAAGGCAAAAACTGTTTTCATGCGGAAATCCTTTCGGTATGGAAACGTACTTGGTTGTACGCAGGAATCGTTTTAACGGTTCCATTTTGCTTAGCTTGCTTTGTAATCAGCGAGTGACAGGACGATGGGCGCTCACAGAGGTCGGGATGCTTCGCCTCCGCTCAGCATGAAGCAGCGAAGACTACTATTGGTCGCGGTGGACGCTCTCCGTAGAAAATGCAGGGAGGCAGACCGCGATGTATTCAGCGCCGCCTTCGTTCGGAGTGGAGTAGCGAATCCACTCACCGGCGTGGGCGATTACGGCTTGCCCGGCGGCCACGTCGAGAGAGCCGGTCTTGTGTTCCACGCGTAACGTACCTTTCAGCACGATGCCGAATTCGTCGAAGGCTGGAGTCTGGCCGGGCTCGCTCCATCCGGCGGGGCTGCGCATATGGGCTACGCTGGCGGATGAAGTCTGGGAGTTGACGCGGCCGATGTATTCGTCGATCAGCTTGGGCTTGTTGCCGGCGGATTGGATGCGCGTGGGTTGCGCGATTAGAGTGGGCATAGGTGTCCTGCGTGCGAGTTTATTAAATCATGGCAGGAGGCTGGAAGCGAAAGGCCTCGCTTCGCTAAGCTGACAGCTGAGGCAAACTGCCTCTGCATGGGCGTCGCGCGAATCCCACCCCAGCATCGTTTACAATCGTCCTCTATGTTTTATCGCTCCGATAATCGCACTCCTGACCAACTGCGGCCGGTTTCGATCATTCCTGACTTCATTACTACGGCGGAAGGCTCGGTGCTGATTGAAGTCGGGAACACGCGGGTGATTTGTACCGCGTCGATCGAAGAAACAGTGCCACCGTTTCTGCGGAACTCGGGCAAGGGATGGATCTCAAGCGAGTATGCGATGATTCCGCGCGCAACTCTGACACGCACGCCGCGGGAAGTAGCGAAGGGCCGTCCGAGCGGCAGGACGCACGAGATCCAGCGTCTGATTGGGCGGTCGCTCCGTGCTGTGACCGATCTGGCGCGGCTGGGCGAGCGCACCATATGGATTGATTGCGACGTGATTCAGGCCGATGGCGGCACCCGCACCGCGTCGATTACAGGAGCGTTCATCGCGTTGGGGCTGGCGTTGGAAAAGCTGGTGGAAGCCGGAACTCTGACGTCGGCTCCATTGAAAGACTTTGTCGCGGCGGTGAGCGTAGGAATTGTGGACGGAGAAATCCTGCTCGACCTTTGTTACGAAGAAGACTCGCGCGCCGATGTGGACATGAATTTTGTGATGACCGCCGGGCACAAGATGGTGGAAGTGCAGGCGACGGCGGAACGGCAGGCATTCGATGAAACGCAGTTCGCGAAGATGCTGGCGATTGCGCGCCAAGGCGTGCAATCGCTGATCGCCAGGCAGCAAGGGCTGTTGAGCGGTCTCACGCTGCGCCAGTAGGGCGTAGGTCCTGACCTAGCACCGAGGACCTTAAGGCCCGAGTAGCGTTTCCCGTCATGGCATATAATGTGGCGGTTCCGCAAACCTGATCTCAGCCGCATCCGGAAACCATTGCGCTTAACACTCGATACTCGTGAAGTCGGACGCGTCACCGTCGTGCGCTGCAACGGTCGCATCGTTGCCGGGGGCGAAAGCGAAGCTCTGCGCGCGCACGTAACCTGGTTGTTGCGCGACCGTCGCAGCATCGTGCTGCATTTGGGCGACGTAGGATTCATAGACAGCAGTGGACTCGGAACCATGGTCCGCGTCATGACCAGCGCGCGCCAGGCGCACGGAGAATTAAAGCTGTGTAACGTGCCCGAGCACGTGCGCAAGGTTCTTGAGTTGTCGCACCTGACGAAGTTGTTCGACCCGCAAGAATCGGAGGAAGCGGCGGTGGCTGCCTTTTACCAACCCGGCGTGCGCACAGAGGCGCCCGTCTCCACCGGCCGTAGCGTTCTTTGCCTGGACAGCAACGCCGACGTTCTCGCCTACTTGCGCGAACTGTTGCGCAGCGCCGGGTACGACGTGCACACCAGCAGCCACCGGGGCGATGCTCTGCTCCTGATGCGCGTCACGCGTTTCGATCTGCTGCTGGCAGGCCCTGACATGACCTCGTCTCCGGGCAACCAGCAAGCCTTTCAGTCGGCCTGCGCCAAACTCCCGACGATCGAACTGGGCAGCGAGTTTTCCACTCTCGATGCCGGCGAAGCCAGCGCTGGATTGCTGGAAAAGATCGCGGCCCGTCTGAACCCGAAGACCAATTGACGCTGCATTTAAGAATAAAGGATAAGGATCTCAAGGGCACCGCGTGCTTGCCCCACCGTTTCGTAGCATAGTAGTTTTCCACAGCTCCGTTGTGACATCTGACCTTGTGTCCTGAATTAAATCGCGCGATCATGGTCGAGGCAGTAACGGTTCGCCCAGCGCGAAACACGCTCCGCTAAGTTGTCTGTTCTCAGTATTTTGATATCTAAGTTCTTTGAAAACTAGATTTTACGAAGTCCGCTTTTGCGAAACCCGCGCTGCACAAGGATTTCGGCCGAATCGGCGTGAAAAAGTTTCATGCGAAATCTGCTGGTTCGCGAGGCTGATCCGGTTTCGCCAATTTCGGCCAAACTTTATTTTGGGGGAAACTTCCACAGCCTCGGGGCTGGACCGAACCGCGTTGGCAGCCGGTTTTTCTTACCTTAAGAAGACGTGTGCCGAGTCCTCAACGCGCACGCTCGATTTTCGCCGCGCGCCGTTCGCCACATTGTAGGCGACGAGCAGGTGACCCTCCACGATGAGAATTTCCTTGTCGTTGAGCCAGCCGACGAGGTTGGCGTGCGGCACAAATGCGATGCGCCGCGGCGACTCCTCCGCGCTTTTCACCTCAACTGCCGGCAGATCGAGCAACGCCTTGCGAATTCGCTGTGATTCCTCCGGGTTGGACTGCCCCTGCTCGGCAAGCTGAATAGGCGTGTTCGGCTGTGAAGTCGCAACGATCGTCAATGCGACTGATCCGAGATCGGGCGACAGCGCGCCGTTCTCAGTGTAGAAGCTCACGTCATAGTCGGGATTGTTGTACATAGCTCGTTCATCGAACATAGTCAACGTCTTGCTGTGGAGATGCAGCAGAGTCTGGTCGTCGCCCTCATTCTCCCAGCCACAGCACGCGGTGTCGGGAATCGCCTCCAAAATTGTGCTGGCATTCGCAGCGTCAAGAATGCGGCGTAAGGGCGGATTGAGGGGCGTTGCTGTCCACTTGCCGGCGTTCTCCTCATACAAAGAAGTCGCCTTGTAAAGCGGTTGTGTCTTCCCCGAGACGAACTGGGTCATCAGAAAAAACTTGCCAACTCCATCGTCGGGAATCCACATCTCCCCATACGGACAACTTTCCTCGCAACTGCCGGTCGGGCACGAGCAATCGGGAAGCGCGATCGAGGCCACATCCTCGCGTCCCGCACCTGCGAGATCGGTTCGCCAGCTTGCCCAGGTTGTCTTGGTGGAGAGGTCCACGCCGTCGCGCTGCAACCGGCGCGACTGGTTCGAGAACCAATACAGATGTGCGCCATCCGACGAAAGATAAGGCACCGGTGCCGATTCGGTGATAGCCAGATTCGATCCCATCGTGGAGGTGCTGCGCGCGACATCGCGCGCAAAAGTGGTCGCCGCGCGTCCATCCCAGAACCAAACTTTCCGCTCGGCCGCGAGATCACTTTCATTGATTGGCAAAGATACAGACGCGGCAAACAGCATTTGCCCGAGATGGTTGACTGAGAAGTCCTGC
This sequence comes from uncultured Acidobacteriaceae bacterium, assembly GCA_963747615.1. GTDB lineage: Bacteria > Acidobacteriota > Terriglobia > Terriglobales > Acidobacteriaceae > Sulfotelmatobacter. Next base: position 2,144,250 of record CAVVFP010000001.1, on the reverse strand, counting down.
GGCGACTCCACGGCATCCGCTGGAACCTTTACCGTCTGCTTCTCGGCAAAAGTCGCGGCATCGTACTCGACTGCCTCCCCGGGCGCGCGCAGCACCCATAGCCGCTTGCTCTGCGCCACGAGTGAGGCGGTTAACAGAAAGAGAGCACAAAATGTTGGAACGACTCTTCGCATCATCGCCAGCCGGTTGCAAGATCGCAATGATTGTAAATCGTGGACTCACCCCGCATCTTGCGTACAATGGAGGCTGAATCCAGATGAGCACACATCCCGAGAATCCAATTCCCAGCACTAGGAACGCGACCACAGCCTCTACTCCGCCCGCGCGCGGGCAAACAGCCGCTGCGCAGATTCCCGAAGTCCCGTTGACCACCGAAGGCTATAGCGTGCTGCACCAGATGATGCGTTTCCATCGGACCGCCTGGCGAGCCCTGCCGGACGCGGCCCGGTCGGCGATCGCGCAGGAGGCCTCGGCAGTGCTGGCCGAAATGGAACACAATTCCGGCGGGCAATCTGCACTTTTCTCGCTGATCGGTCACAAGGGCGATCTGATGCTGGTTCACTTCCGCAACTCGTTCGCAGAACTCAATCAGGCGGAACTCAAGCTGGCGGGGCTGCGCCTGAGCGATTATTTCGAGCCCACCTCTTCCTATCTCTCAATCATTGAACTCGGACTCTACGATTCCACGCTCAAGATTTACAAAGAGCTGATCGATCAAGGCATTCAACCGCACTCGGACCAATGGAAAGCGGAGATCGAATGCAAGCTTGGCCGGCATCGCGAGGCGATGCATCCGCGGCTGTTCCCCGAGATCCCATCGAACCGGTACGTCTGCTTCTATCCTATGAATCGGCTGCGCGGCGAAGACAAGAATTGGTATAAGCTGCCCATCGAAGAGCGCGCCCGCCAGATGAACGAGCACGGACTCGTAGGCCGCCGCTACGCCGGCGAGGTGAAGCAGATCATTACCGGCTCGATTGGCTTCGACGATTGGGAGTGGGGCGTTGATCTGTTCGCCGACGATCCGCTGGTCTTCAAGAAGTTGATCTACGAAATGCGCTTCGATCACGTCAGCGCGGTCTACGCACTGTTCGGCCAGTTCTACGTGGGAGTGCGCTGCCCCGCAGCAGCATTAGAGAAACTGCTGAGCGGAGAGCTGCCGAAGTAGCCATTAGCAGTTAGCATTTGCTGGAACGCTACTGGCTAATGGCTAATTGCCAACCACCGGAGAATTCATGGCAACCCTTGGACTCATCGAATACAAAGACGCCAGCCCTGAAGTGCGCGCCGTTTACGACGACATTATGGCCACGCGCAAGACCGACTGGATCAACAACTTCTGGAAGGCGATCGCGCACGATCCAGTCACGCTGAAGCGCACCTGGGAAGATGCCAAGCAGATCATGGCGCCCGGCGCGCTCGATCCCCTGACCAAAGAGATGATTTATGTGGCGGTAAGCGTCACGAACCAGTGCGGATACTGCATCGCGTCGCACACGGTCGGGGCGCGGAAGAAAGGCATGACCGACGCCATGTTCAATGAGTTAATGGCGGTGGTCGGTATGGCGAACGAAACCAACAAACTGGTCACGGGATATCAGGTGGAGATCGACGAGCAGTTCAAGAGCAGTCGTTAGTGGTTAGACGAATCATGTGAGGACAGCCGCCCTCGGCTGTCCGTCGCGCGCAGCGCGACGGACTTCTCAATGCCAGCGGATACGCTAGCGTCGAAACTTATATTCACACACCTTCATATCCACCCGCCGGCCGCGAAACCGCACTCCCTCCGCTTCCAGCCGCAACCGTTGTTCGACAGCCGAATCGCCGCGCAGCTTGATCTCTCCTCCTGCACCTAACACCCGCTGCCAGGGCAATCCGAATCCTCGATGCAGCACCCGCGCCACCAGCCTTGCCGCGCGCGGAAGTCCCGCCGCTCGCGCCACCGCTCCGTAGGTGGAAACCTTACCCTGCGGAATGCGCCGAATGACGGCTTCGATGCGCATCCGCAGCTTCGACGATTCATCGGGAGCAGACTCCTCTGCTGAAGCTTTATCCAAACGCCTCCTCACGCCAGGCTGCCTGGAGTTCTTGCTTTTCTTCTTCACAGGCGAATCCATCCCACGCGAATCAGCCACAACGATCCCACCAGAACCAGCAACCACAGGATTATTCCCTGCAGCAACGGGCGAGGCCCCACGCGCTTGATCGTCGCGATCGATATGCCGCTGCCGATCAGGAACAGAGTAGCGGTCAAACCGATCTTCGCAAGCTTCACTGCGTTGCTGTAGGCATGCGCGCCGGCCGGCAGATACGTGTTGCAAACCGCCGCCAGGCAGAACAGGGCAATGAACCACGGCCACTGAATCTTCGCTCTGACGCCGCGCACCACCGCCGTTCCAATCGAGAGCGGGACAATCCATAACGCGCGCGCGAGCTTCACGGTGGTCGCAACGGTCAACGCCTCGGCGCCATACTTGGCCGCCGCGCCCACCACCGAACTAGTGTCATGGATGGCCAGAGCGGCCCAGAGACCGAACTGAGATTGGGTCAGCTTGAACGAGGCGCCGATGGCGGGAAAGATCAGCAGCGCGATGGAGTTGAGCACAAAGACGGTCCCCAGCGCGACAGCCATTTCCTCATCGCTGGCGTGCGTGATGGGACCGACGGCAGCAATAGCACTACCGCCGCAAATCGCCGTGCCGGTGGAAATAAGAAACGCCGGCACGCGCCGTACGCCGAGCAACGCGCCCAACCCCATGCCGACTAGCAGCGCAAAACTGATGCCGATCATGGTGTAGATAAAGCCGTTGCGCCCCGCCTGCAAGACGTGATGCAGGTTCATTCCGAAGCCGAGCCCCACCACCGAGGCCTGCAACAGAAACCTGGAGAACTTCGTCGTTTCGGGGCCGTAGGGATGAGGCAGCGTCAGGCCAAATACCAGTCCCATCGCCAGCGCCACCGGCGGAGACACGAAGCCGCTGGCACTGACCAGGAGGCATAGAAGAAAGACGATGCGAGCGAGCATTCTAGGCGGCATTTAAGAAAGAGCCCAGCGCGGGACCCATCTGCGCTGGATTACGCAACGACGATCACACTAATCCCTGTGCAGCGCTGAACACGCGCCGCAGTTCGTGAGTCTCTATACGTACCGGACTAAGCCGCCTTGCGGAAGGACTCAATAGCTTCCGCCTCTGAGTCGTATACGTCAAAAACCGTGAGCAGCTTGGTGACTTGCAACAGATCACCCACGCGCTTTGTCAAGTTCGTCAGCTTAATCGTGCCGCCGGCATTTTGCGCGGTGGTGCGCAGCGCCACTAGCGTGCCCAGTCCGCCGGAATCGATGTAATTCACCTCACCCAGATTAAGCACGATGCGATTATTCTTTGATACAGCCTCTTTGACCGTGTCCCGCAGCAGCGAAGACTCTTCGCCAAAAACAATCCGGCCATTGCAATCCACCACGAGAATTCCATCCTTCGTTCGTGTTGCCAGCTTCAATTGCATAAAAACACTCCTCTGCGGCGGCCCAAACCTAATCCCGGTGGATACGCCGCTCCCGCACTCCAGGTTGACGCACCAGCCTATCGCTTGTTCTGCGGTTTTAGCAAGCCTTCCTGCAAGAAGCGGACGTCCGAACCGAACCTTCGTCCCATCACGTATAATCGTCTCTTCCTGCTCATGAGCTATACCGTTCTGGCGCGCAAATACCGTCCGCAGAGATTTTCCGAGGTGATCGGACAGGAGCACGTCACCCGGACTCTGCAGAACGCCATTGAACAGGGGCGCACCGCGCATGGCTACATCTTCAGCGGCCATCGCGGCATTGGAAAGACCACGGTGGCGCGCATTCTGGCCGCGGCCTTGAATTGCCGGTCTTCCTTGAAGACAGGCGACAAGCCGGTCGCAGAGCCTTGCGGCATTTGCGAATCCTGCACCGAGATTCGCGCCGGCAACGCCGTGGACGTCATTGAGATTGACGCTGCTACCAATCGCGGCATCGACGAAATTCGTGAACTGCGCGAGGCCGCGCGCTACCGGCCCGCGCGCGACCGCTTCAAGATTTACATTCTCGACGAAGCGCACCAGATCACCGATGCCGCCTTCAATGCCCTGCTGAAAACGCTGGAGGAGCCCCCGGACCATATCGTTTTCATGCTGGCAACCACGCAGCCCGAAGACATTCCGCAAACGATCCGGTCGCGCTGCCAGCACTTCAGCTTCCGCGCCGTGAAGTTCGACGACATTGTCGGGCAGTTGCGCGATCTCGTCGGCCGCGAAAATATTGAAGCCGATGACGACGCGCTTGCTTTGCTGGCGGAAGCTGGCGACGGCTCGATGCGCGATGCCCTGTCGATTCTCGATCAGGCAATCGCATCCTCTAGCGGCAAGCTCACAGCAGATTCCGTGCGCAATCTGGTTGGCGCCGCACCGGCCCATGTTCTCGAAGCGGTGATGCAGGCGGTGGCTCGCGGCGCGAGCGAAGAAGTTCTGCGGCAAGTCGACCACCTTATTAGCGAAGGCCATAGCCCAACCCACTTCGCGCGCCAGATGGTCCGCTTCCTGCGCAATGCGGCCGTCGCCAAGATTGCGGGTAAAGACTCTTCCCTGCTGCAGATTTCGAGCGAAGAACGCGAGCGCGTGGAGCGGGTTGCGGCACTCTTCGGCGAAGAAGATCTCACTCGACATTTGCAGATCATGCTCCGAACCCATGGCGAATTGGGATACAAGCAGGAGCAGCGCTTCCACCTGGAACTTGGGCTGCTCAAGATGGCGCATGCACAGCGGTTGCTGCCGATCGAGCAACTGCTCAGCGACGTGGCCGGCGCTTCGAACACTTCTTCGAGCGCTGCGGGGGGAGCAGGCGCATCCAGAACTCCAGCGCGGCCTTCGATCGTTCCTTCGACCTCGCCTTCAGGCTCGCCCTCGACCGGGGGCGGCGGCTTCGAGACTCGACGCGCAGAAACGAACCCTGTGTCGCCGTTCGCAGCCGATTCCGCGCGCAAAAGCGGTCCCCGGCAGGAGTCCGTTTCCGATCAAAGTGCCGGTAGTCCGCACAATATCGCGACTGGCAGCGCGCCTGCGCGAGTGGTCATGGGCGCTGCGGCACCCGCCAACGTAATTGAAAGCGCCGCCGAACCGCAGATCAGCTCAAGTCCCGAGCCTCAGCTTCAAGCGCAAGTGAGTTCGCAACGTGAGCCTCAGATGCAGGTTGCGCCGCAAACTTCGCAAACGCAACCTTCGATCGCAGCGTCGGGCGCCTCCGTCGATAGATTGAAGAGCGCTGTGCTGCAAGCGCTCACAGATGGCAATCAGCGGATATTGGTCTCGATGCTCGAGGCGGGCGAATGGGCGGTGGAAGGAAACGAAGTGGTGGTGAAAGTGTCGGAGTCCCAAACCGTGGTAGACATGTCGGTGGGCGCCGATGCCAGGAGGCTCGCGATTGCTGCGGCGAGCGGCATTCTGGGCCGCGCGGTCAAGCTGAAGATTGTCGCTGGAGCGAGCGTGCCAGCGGCGGAGAAGCGCAATGGAGCAGGAAGGCCGAATGAGGCAAGCCAGCCAGTCGGCGGCCGGAACCGTGCCGAGCAGGATGCTGTGGTCCGCCGCCTGCAAGAGAAATTCGGCGCCGAAATCCGGACTGTGATTGATTATAAAGAGAAGCGGTAGATAGATTGGCGTCCGGCTTCCGGTCTCCGGAGTTCGTTCCGAAGACCAAGGGCCCGAAGCCGAGAGCCGAGGTTCTATGGGCGGATTCAATCTGCAAGAACTGATGTCGAAGGCCAAGTCGCAGTACGAGACCCTGCAGAAGAAGATGCAGGAGACGGTGGTCGAGGCCTCCGCGGGCGGGGGCACGGTTACGGCGAAGATGGATGGGCGCAAGCAACTGCTGAGCCTGCATATCGATCCTGAAGCGGTGAAGACCGGCGATGTCGAGATGCTGCAGGACCTGGTGCTGGCCGCGGTCAATGAAGCCGCGCGGAAGATTGATGGGGCCATGCAGTCGACGGTGGGCGGCATGCTGGGTGGGCTGGGCATGTAGCGGATTGGGTAATTTTGTAATTGGGTAATTTGCCCAGCCCGACTGCGGAGTTCAACCATACGGTCTCAAATTACAGAATTACCAAGTTACTCATCCTTCCCTATGTCTAAATTTGCTGAGCCGATGTCGCGGCTGATTGACGAGTTGAAGAAGCTGCCGGGCGTGGGCTCGAAGAGCGCGCAGCGGCTTGCGTTCTACATTTTGCGCGCGAGCGACGAAGATGCCGAGGCGCTGGCGGTCGCGGTACGCGACGTCAAGGCCAATCTGAGGCTTTGTTCGGTTTGCAACAACATCACTGACGTCGACCCGTGCGTCTACTGCACCAGCGCGACGCGCAACCAGAGGCTGGTCTGCGTGGTCGAGGAGCCGACAAACATTGCCGCCATCGAGAAGACCAAGCACTTCAACGGTGCTTATCACGTGCTGCATGGATCGATTTCTCCGCTGCACGGTATCGGGCCTGAACAGTTGCGCATCGCCAATCTCATCACGCGGGTCGACGCGGGCAATGTGGATGAAGTGATCGTCGCGACCAATCCCACGGTCGAAGGCGAGGCGACTGCCACATATCTTTCGCAGCGACTGAAGCGAGCGGGAGTGAAGGTAACGCGCATTGCCATGGGCATTCCGGTCGGCAGTGACATCGAATATACAGATGAAATCACCATGCTGAAGGCTATGGAAGGCCGGCGGGAGTTGTAAAACCCGGAGCCGGGCTTTCGGTTTCGGGTTTCGGGTTTCGCTGCGAACCCGCCGAGACGACGGCGTTACAACGTCAGATCTGGTTCGAGAAATACATTTAATTCTTCTTCGGCAGACGCCAATCCTTCGGGAAGGGTGCCGCGGTTGTATTCCGCCATGCGGTTCTTCCATTTCAAAAAGTCGGTGATGCTTTGCGGCTCTACGCGGACCTCGACGCGGCGCAGGCTGGCGAGGAGCAGATTCATTTCGCAGCGGAAACCGGCGGCGCTGCGGAGATTCTTCGCAGAGGGATTCGCGGTTTCAATTTTATTGTGGCGAAGTTCGAGAAGGCCCCAACCTGCGGGAAGTTCTTCGCGGCGTACGAGTCCGGCAGGGACCAGATAGAAGCGTTCGCAGCCGACTCCCTGGTCGGGTTTGAGGCGGAAGGGCTTGGCGCGGTCGGCCAGGAAGTCGGAGCGCGTGACTTTGCACTCGACCAGCACGGAGTGGCAGGCGCGCTTCCAGCCGATGGCATCGGGCATCTCTCCGCTGACGCAGGCTTGCTCGGAGAGCACTACTCCGCAACAGTAGCGGCGCAGCCAGTGGACGGCTTTTTCGACTAACTGGGCGTGGGTCATGGGTGCTTCTTTTGTAGCCGCCGGAACGCGTTGTGCAAAGTGGCTCGGAAGCTACTTCGTTTCTGGTTCCCCGGCTTCTATTCCAATCTGATTTGCCGCCTCGCTATACTCAGCGGACCGCCGAGGCGACTGTCCGAACACGAGTCGATCTCGGGCGTACGGCGTGAGGCATGGGCTTGAGCACTACTGGCCCGCGCAGGACCGTTTCCAGCAGATGGCGTTCGGCGGCGATGGTCTGGGCGGATGGGCCGAGGGGTGAATAGCCTTCGGCGGAGATGATCAAAGCCTCGTTCCCTCTGTTTCTAATCTGAGCGTTTTCAATCTGAATCCGGCGGATGTGGCCGTCGTGGGCGGCGTCCAGGGCGTTGGCTAGGCGCAGGATTGCGGATAGCTGGATGACTCCCTTCTGTTCGTCGGGGAGTAAATCGCGCAGAGCTTTGTGCCTTCTGGTGGGCAGGGTGCCGCGGTGAAAGCGGGCTATTATGGCGGCGCGCTGCAGGTCGGCGACCTTCCAACCCAGCGGGTTGCCGTGGGCGCGAATCATGTCGAAGGAAGTTTTATGATGTCCCTTCTGGCCTTGGGATTTGCCGACATCGTGCAGGAGGGCAGCGGCCAGCAGGCTGAAGCGGGCCGACACGCCATCGACGGATGGCTGCCATCCCGAGGCTAGAAGTCCGTCGTAGAGCTGAAGAGCCAGGGCACCGACGCGCTCGGAGTGGGGAAAATCGGGATCCAGGTTGCTCGCCCAGAGCTTCATTCGGCGCATGGCGAGGGCTTGAATCTGCTTGCCTTGGGGCAGGTCGGCGCGCCACGCTTGCCAGAGAGACTCGGGGCCGATCATCTGGTTGCGGTAGCGCTCGATGCGTTTGGTGCGCTCGGCGATAATTCGCTGGCGCCAACGTTGACGGGAATCCTGATCAGGAAAAACGTGGCAGGACACGGCCGTGGCCCAGAGCACGTCGAGGTCGTGAACGTCGCCGAGTGCGTCCTGCATTTCCTTCAGGTCGTTGCTCCAGGCCTTGTGCTCGGCGGGCAGGAAATTCTCGACTATGTAGCGGAAGCGCTTGAGGCCGATGCGAAGAGAGTGGAATGCGACCTGGGAACGGTTGCGCAAGGCGTGGTTGTGGAGTTCACGAGCGGCGGTGAAGCGCTCGAGAGCCAGGTGCTTGAAGAGGGGGCTGCCCAGGCGGAAGTGCGCAGCGCGCGTGGGAAGCGATTTACTCCACTGACGCCATTGCTTGCGGTCGAACTCCTCGAGAGCAGCGTGAGCTTCTAGTTTTTGTTCGCGCTCACGGGTTGCCAGGATTCCTAGCAGAACTCGGGCTGCAGGATCGTCCCCAGATTGTGCGCTCGATTCGAGTTTGGCGGCTTCAGAGATCCGTTCCGATGCAGGCAAAGCAGGCGTGGGCGCCCACTCTACGAGTTTTTCGACCCACTCCATCATTACTTGCACATCGCGCAAAGCGCCCAAACGTTGAAACAGGCGTTTGCCTGCTTTCTTCATCGTCTTCCAGTTGGGATCGGGATCGAGCGCCATCAACCCATCAGCCAGGGAGCGGCAGCGGCGCAGCGCAACGCGCAGATCATGAACGGGGTCGGGAGCGAAATCGGCGGAGACGTGCTCGCACTCCTCCAGCACCCGCAGCATCCAGTAGCGCAGGCCGGTGGTTTGTTGGGTGCGCGTGGTGTGAGTGGTTGGGGAAGGCACTGGGTTTCCCGGATGCGTTGCTGGCCGTAATCCCTATTCTCGCCGGAGACGGCCGGGAATGCCAGTCCCGGCCAAAATCCTCTTCTCAGGGACACTTTCGGCTCGCGCGCGGCCATCGGAAGATCACGGGTAGACCGTTACCTCCGTAACGTGCGGGCCCTTACCTGTTGGATTTAACCTTTGAGTGCCTATAGCCACAGCTGCGGGTTGAGGAGAGCCTTATTAACGACGCGACGACATTTCACGCAAACCGTGCCGCCTCAGCACGCGCCTTCGTGCACAGCCTGAACATCCTGATCAAGTACGCGCGCATGTACGGCCCCGACCACAAACGCACGGAAGCGCAGTTCGAGACTGCCTGGAACGAATTGCAGCAAGGATTGCCTACGGCTGGCGAGGGCGGATTCTTGCTCGGGGTTTCCGACAACAAGTTGCTGCTGGATGGAGTTCCGCTGGAAGCGGGGCAGACCGAACGCAGTTTCGGGCAGCTCTTGAGCACGGCCGGGCTGGCCAGCCTGCACTTCTCCAAACAAGTGACCATTGAGGACTTCGCGCGGTTGGTGCGCGCTTTCACGGTGGCTGGATCCAAAGCTCAGGATGTGGCCAAACAGATTAAAGAAGCGCTCAACTCCGAAAGCAAGAACAGCACGATCAAGATCAATGAAGTGAAATTTGTGGCGGCCGATCCGCTGACCGGCGACATCAGCGTTGCAGCGCAGATCGCGGCGCAGACCCTGGGACCGGAATTCAAGCAATGGCTGAACGATCCGCAGAAGTTGCTGCAGTTGATCGCGGCGGCAGAAGGCGCGAACGTTGGAGGCGGAGGCCAGGGCAGCGGCGCGGGAGTTCCTTTCGGAAGCGTTCCAACCGGTCCTGGCCACTGGGTCGCGGGCCCGGGCCCCGGAACCGGCGCTGGGACGGGGACTGGGACAGCGCCTGCATGGGAAGGCGGCGTGGTACCTCTGCAAGAGGCTGAAGTGGTCCAGGCCATCCGGCTGCTGACGAGGTTCGGGCAGGTGCAGAGCGATCCGAATGCTGGCCCCGAGGTCCTACAGAAAGAACTGACCGAAACCGATCCGAATACGCGATTAAACCTGCAGCAGTTGCTCGGGACCTTGGCGGCCAAGGCGACGACGCAGGAACAAGACACACCGCTGCTGATGAAGGCAGCCGAGCACATGGCGATCCGCTTCGCGCTGGAGCGCTATTCGAAGGGCGAGGTAAAGGTGAATGCCGTCCATCAGATGATGGAGCACATGAGCCGGCAGATGGATTCGCTGCGCCAGATTCTGAAGTTGCAAGAAGAAAAGATGAACAAGGCGGGCATCCTGGTGGAGTCGCATGCTGACATCCTGGACCGGATGTTCTGGGCAGAAGTGCCGGAGTCGGGAAAGAAGACGGTGCTGATGTCCAATGAAGCTCCGTGCGTGCCCCCGAGAAACTTGCGCCAGTTCGTGGAAGTGCTGCTCGATCGCGACGACAAGCAGACTTCTGCCGAGATTCTGAATAACTATTCAGGATGCCTCGGCGCAAAAGATGTGGAAGCACGCCGCAAGACTGCGATTGGGTTGAGCCAACTGGCCGACCTCTATTCACGCCTGGGTGGAGAATCGATGGGCAAGGCCATCCACACGGTGAGCGAGCAGCTGTGTGTGGAGAAAGACGCTGAGTTGCAAAGCCTGCTGAGCGCTGCGTTTGTGCGGTTGAGCCAGGAGGCGAGCGAAGCTAAGAATTATCAGGCGGTAAACGCGGTGTGCGCCGGGATGGAGTTGCTGCTGCAGCAGCGTCCGGTGCTGGTGAACGACTTGCGGCCGCGCGTGGGCGTGGAGAATCGCATTCCAGAATATATTGAAGAAGCGTTGCACTATGATCCCGTACCGCCAGATTTACTCGTGGTATTGCGGCGCACGTCTCAAGCGGGAGCCGAACACCTGGCGGACCGCTTCTTCCGCTGCATGCGGCGGGATGAGTGCGACCGCATGGTGGAACTGGTTAAAGAATTGGGAAGTCCGGCTCTGACGCAACTGCGGGAGATTTTGCGCACAGGGCAGCCGCGGCAGGCCTCGGGGGTGGTGGGGCTGTTGAGCCGGTTGGATGTAGACACTCTGCTGGAGCTTCTGCCGACGCGCCTGCCGGAATGGAATCGCTTCTACCACGACGTTGTGGTTCGCCAGATCGCCTATGGAGCTGCGCCGAACCGTGGGCGAACGCTGCTGGAACTGGCCGAAGTGCTGGATTCCGCGGTGCTGCCGGAAGCGATCGATGAAATCGGGATGAGTGGCGATCTTACTGCCGCGCCGCCGTTGCAGGCTATGGCACGTCCGGGAGAAGCGGCCTCGCGTTCGCCGTTTGTGCAACTGAAGGCGATCGAGTCCCTGGGTAGACTGCGCGATCCGGAGGCGGTATCGCTGCTGCGCGAGATTGTGGAGACGAAGAAAACCTTTGGCTGGGTTCATCATCGCGAACTTCGGATTGCGGCGGCGCAGTCGCTCTCGAAGACCGATCCGCGCTACAGCGCTCAGATTCTTTCTGACAGCGGCATTGAAGCGGCCGAACTTGCAATCGCGCCGCTCGATACGGCGCCGGCTTGTCCGTGGGTTCGGCAACGGCGTTACGAACGAATGGTGCTGTCGCGCACGATCAGCGCCTGGATTGGGAGTTCGTGGGGAAAGTCAAAGATTTTGATCCGGGAATTGAGCCTGGGCGGGGGCATGGGCACCAAGGAAGATAATCTGCGCATCGGCAGCGAGGCCGAGCTGGAGATTTCCGTGGGGCTGCGCTCGAAGATCAAGGCGCATGTGCTGCTGCGCCGCGCACGCGTGAATGAAGTAGGATTCGAGATCGTCAACACCGACCTGGAAAGCCGCTACCGCCTGCGCCGGCTGCTGGTGGAAGCTCTGAATCATGCTCCGCAGGGCAAGGAGCAGCAGTGGCACGGGGAGAGGAAGAGCTAGAACCTAGTTCCAAGTGTCAAGAAAAAAAGCCTCTGCTTTGCGCAGAGGCTTTCTTGCGTCCAGATCTTTCCACGAACAAATTTACTTCACCTTGGCAAAGATGATGACCAGGGTGTAGAGGGCGAGCGACTCGATCAGGGCCAGGCCCAGAATCAAAGCCAGCTGAATTCCGGGACGAGCGGCTGGATTGCGGGCCAGACTCTCAGCAGCGGAAGCGGTTGCTTTACCTTGCGCCAGGGCGCAGATGCCGGAAGCGAAGGCCATGGAAAATCCGGCGGAGATCGCGACCCAGTTGACTCCGCTCGCAGCTTCGCCCTGCGCAAACGCCGGAACTGCGAACGAGAGCACGGACAGAACCATAAACAATTTGCTTAGTTTGCTCATTGTGTTTGTCTTTCTCCTTAAGTATGAAATACCGCCAGTGGGTGGTTGACGTCATTCCTTGCAGACGCCCTCACGCTGAACGGTTGAAAATCGGTGGTAGTGATCACTGGTCAGTGAAAACTGAGATTCCACAGCGTATCGATAATCGTCAAAGCCAGTCTTACTGACCACTAACCACTGATCACTGACCACTGACCACCGCTTCTAATGCTCTTCCGAAACCGCGCCTGAAAGATACACGGTGGTCAATAGAAGAAAAATGTATGTCTGCAACAACGATACGGCAATGTGCAGGCCCAGGAACACGATGGGGACTGCGATCGGAACGAGCCCAAAGAAAACCCACGTGACCATATCGCCAGCAAACATATTGGCGAACAGACGGATGGTCAGCGAAAGCACGCGCGCCAAGTGGCTCGCGATCTCAATCAAGAGCATCAGAAGAGCCAACGGGATGCGAGCGACGAGGGGCAATCCCTCCATCGGAGGACCGAAAAAGTGTAGGAGGTACTTCGGTCCGGCGTGCTTGAATCCTTGGGCTTGGTAGTAGACAAAGGCGCAGAGTGCACAGCCCAAGGGAACGATAGCCACAGCGGTTGGCGATTCGAAACCCGGAATCACGCCGATCAGGTTGCAGACGAGAATGAAGAAGCCGAGCGAAGCCAGGAACGCTGTGTAGCCTTCGCTGTGATGGCCGATGATCTCTTCACTCTGGCCCTGGATAAATCCTTCTACGCCCTCGAAGGCGTGCTGCAACGAGCCGGGACGGTCCACGGAAAGCCGCGAGCGAACCAGCACGAACAGAATTAGAAGAAACGCGAAGACCAGAAGCTCCATCGCGAACGAGTTTGGAATGGGCGCCTCGGCGTATCTAGGCTTGATGTGCAATGCCAGCAGCAGCGACGTGACGGGGCCGGCGAACAGACGATTCAGAATTTCGGTGAACCAGAGTTGTTCAGGCATAGAAAGCTTCTAGCTACTAGCTCCTGGCTTGTTTCTGTTCGCTACACACCTCGCCCCAGCGCTGCGTACAGTTCGTAAACTGCTTCGCAGCCGATGGCCGCCACGGGCAACAATAAGCCCGCAAGAAGCCCATTCAGGCTTGCGGGTGAAACAGTCAATATAACATAGGCGCCGAGGGCCATCAAAACATAACGCAGAAGGAAACGAAAGACGATTCCCTGCCCTGATTGCGATGTGGCGGCGCCGGTGGCGCGATCGGCGAAGCCAGCGATCACGCGTTTTAACCAGTGGAAATTTACGTAGGCGATGACGCAGCCGAAGGCGAAGCCAACGGCGGGACGCAGCCCAAACTTCCACCAGGCGGCTGCAACCAGCGGCGGAGCAAGCGCAGACATGAAACGACCGATCCGTCGGAGAGCCCCCGCGTAGAAGTGCTCCGCTGCTGCGGCTTGTGCTGGCGAAGTGACGGCTTGTGATTGGTCGGGCATGGAAGTGCTATTTGGTATCGCGCATGGCGGTGCGGATCAGCTCGACGAAACCGGCCACGATGCCCAAAAGAATGCCGGCCAGGTAGAGCCACGTGGTGTGCAGCCAGCGATCGAGAGCTGCGCCGACCAGCCATCCCACGACGAGGGCGGCGGGGAATACGAAAGCCAGTTGACTGTAGCGGGCGGCCTGCACCCAGAAGTTTTCTTTCTGGCTGTTGGGCCTGGGATCGGGATTGGGATCGGCGGGCATCTCGCACTAGCGAAGCAAACAAGATTCTATGCTAACGGGCAGCGTTCGGTGGGGGATTCCGGACGGGCTTCGCCCCGCCCGGGACAGCAAGGCGGCTGTCTCCACATGAGCTCTGCCTCATCAGTCTTAGAGGATCAGCTTTGCCAACGCGGAAGTCTGCGCCACGCCCAGCGACCAGTTCACCAGCTGAATGAAGCGGTCGGGCATGATTCCGATGAAGAGCGTAGCGAATGCGGTGACGGCGAGCGCAGCGCGCATGGTCCAACTTACGTGCAGCACTCCTCGCTCTTCGGGCTGGCCCATGAACATGGCGTTGGCCATCTTCAGGTAGTAATAGAGACCGAACACGGAATACAGCACGGCCAGCGACGCCAGCGCGTAGTGTCCAGTCCCGATCAGGCTGAGGAAGATAAAGTATTTGCCCCAGAAGCCGGCCAGGGGCGGAATTCCGGCCAGCGAGAGCAGGAAGATCAGCATCAGCACAGCTTCAACGGGAGCGCGCGAATAGAGCCCGTTGAGGTCATCGAGTTCGTCGCCGATCACGTGACGACTGCGCAGCGATGTGATCACGCCGAACGCGCCGAGGTTCATGAAGGTATAAACCAAGAGATAGATCAGGATGCCTTTGATGCCGTCGGAACTGAGTTCGGTGTAAGTCCCTGCGATCAGGCCGAGCAGCATGTAGCCCACGTGCGCAATCGAAGAGTAAGCGAGCAGGCGCTTGGTGTTGGTCTGAGTGAGCGCGGCGAAGTTCGCGCCGGTCATGGTAGCGATGGAAACGAAGACCAGCAAGGGCACCCACGTGGAGCGCATCGAGATCAATCCGCCAAGCTGGAACGGGCTGGCGATTAGAATGCGCAGCAGCATCGCCCATCCCGCGGCTTTCACGGCGACCGACATGAATCCGGTGATGCAGGTGGGCGCTCCTTCGTAAGCGTCCGGAACCCACTGGTGAAAAGGTACGGCGCCAATCTTGAACAGCAATCCGGTCATCGTCGTCAGCAAAGCAACGATGGCCACGGGGTTATGAGGATCCTTGGCAAGAATCTGAGCGAGCTGGGTTCCGATCGCGCCCAGGTTCGTGCTTCCCGTGAGACCGTAGAGCAGCGACAGACCGTAAGCAAAAATGCCAGAGGAAAACGCGCCAAGTAATAAATACTTCAGCGCCGCTTCGTTGGAGCGGCGGTCGCGGCGCAGAAAACCCACGAGAACATAAGTCGAGATCGCCATTAACTCCAGGCCGATGAAGATGAGCACGACGTCGAACCCGGCAGCCATGCACATCATTCCAACGACCGAAAGCAGCATCAGGGTGTAGTACTCGCCGTGGTTTTCATGCTCGGCCTGCATGTAACGCATCGACATCAGGATCGAAATGGCCGTGGCCGCCAGGAACAAGTAGAAAAAGTAGATGGCAACGCGGTCCACCAGCATGGTGTGCATCATGCCGAGCGAACCCACGGATCGATTGGCTTCCATCCACGATTGAATCTTGTACACGCCCCCGGCGGCGAAGAGCACTCCGATGAAGGCGGTGACGCCGTTGATCCACTTGCTCTCGGGCGGGATCATGAGATCGATGAGCAAGATGCCGAGAGCGAACAACGTGAGCAGCGTGATGGGCAGCGCCATCACATAGTCGTTCCAGTTGAATGCGGCCCCGCCCACTAGTTCTTCCCCTTCGATGATTGCGCTGCGGCCGGCTGCTGAAGCCCTGCATTCATCGCGCCAGGTGTCTGCGGATTGTTCACGCTTTGTACGATCTGATTCACCGGCTGCTCAAGAATCTGGAAAAACGGCTTGGGATAAAGGCCGATCCAGAAGGCCATGATAAGCAGCGGCACGAACGTCAGCACCTCGCGCGGCGTAAGGTCGTGCAGCTTTTCGTTCTTAGGATTCGTCACCGTTCCGAAGAAGACCCGTTGGTAAAGCCACAGCAGATATGCGGCGGCGAGGACCACGCCCGGCACGGCCCATGCCGCCCATCTCCAACTCACCATGAAAGTCCCGAGCATGATGTAGTACTCGCCGACGAAACCGTTGAGCAGCGGAAGTCCCATCGAGGAGAGGAACATGATCAGCGTGATGGTCGCGTAGACCGGCATGACGGTCGAGATGCCGCCGTACTCGGAGATTTCACGCGTGTGGCGACGTTCGTAGAGAATTCCGACGATTAAGAAGAGCGCGCCGGTCGAGATGCCATGATTGATCTGCTGCAGCACCGATCCGCTAAGGCCAAGCGGCGTTAGGGCAAAAATTCCCAGCGTGCAAAAACCGAGATGGCTCACCGAGGAATATGCCACCAGCTTCTTCATGTCCTTTTGCATCAGCGAGACGAGAGCGCCGTAGAGGATGCCGATGATGGAAAGAGCGATCATCCAGCCGCGCACTTTGCCATGCGTCAGCACGTCGGGGAAAAACGGCAGCGAGAAGCGGATGAAGCCATACGTCCCCATCTTAAGCAGAACGCCCGCCAGAATGACGGAGCCGGCGGTCGGCGCCTCCACGTGCGCGTCAGGCAGCCAGGTGTGGAACGGAAACATCGGCACCTTGATGGCGAAGGCAAAGAAAAAAGCGAAGAACAGCAGCGTAGCAACGGTCGGTCCGTAGGCCGGATCGGAATAGATTTGCGGCGCGGTTTTATACAGCTCAGGGATGCTGAACGTGAAGATCTGTGTGACGCTGTGGTGGTGGAAATAGAGGAACAGAATGCCCAGCAACATCAGCACTGAACCGGCCAGAGTATAGAGGAAGAACTTGATGGCGGCGTAGAGTTTACGCGGACCGCCCCAGATGCCAATCAGCAGGTACATCGGCACCAGCATGGCTTCCCAGAAAACAAAGAACAGAAAGAAATCCAGCGCCATAAACACGCCGAGCATGCCGGTCTGCAAGATGAGGAACCAGACGTAATATTCCTTGACGCGGTTCTCGATCGCGGTCCAGGAGGAGAGGATCGAGATCCAGCCCAGCAGCGTGGTGAGCATGATGAGCAGGAAAGAAATGCCGTCGATGCCGATCACGTAGCCCGCGCCGATCGAGGGAATCCAGTTATTGGGCGTGCCCTCGATGAACTTGAAGCGGTCGGCGCTTTGCATCTGCGCCCAGAACCACGGCACCAGCGGCAGCGAGACCAGGAAGCCGCCGAGCGCGAAAATATTCGCGATCCAGCGGATGGCGTCTTTGTTCTCCTTGGGAACGAACAGGAGAATGAGCGCGCCGACTAGCGGCGTGAAGAGAATAATCGAGAGTATGTGGTTTTGCATGAAGTTCAGCTTCTAGCTTCTAGCTTCTGGCTCCTAGCTAGGAGCTAGTAGCTAGAAGCTGCATTTCAGTGATACACGTAATAAAATACGAACCCCACCAGCCCCGCGGTCATCACCAGCGCATACCACTGGACCAGACCCCATTCAAACAGCCGCGCTGGATACGACAGCATGCGCGCCAGAATCGCAGGGCCGTTGACGCCGATACCGTCGATGATCCACTTGTCCCACCAACTGGAAATCGTTGCGGCGAAACGCGTGATCCAGCCTACGTCGTTGACGGCCGCATCGATCACATGCGAGTCGGCCCATGACGATGCTTCGCCCAGTCCCAAGACGCCCAAGCGCACGTCTCCCAGCTTGCGGCGGCCGGTGAAGACGTAATCGTAACCTTCGTCGACATAATACTTATGGAGCAGCACGTCGTAGACCGGCGGCGCGGCGACGGCAATGGGCTCGGTGTAACCTTTGTCGGCATGGCGATAGCTTCTCCACGCCATGCCCCACCCAATGCCCGCGGCGGCTAGCGACAACCCCATCAGCAGCCACTCGGTGCCCGTGTTGTGCCCTTCCTCTTTTTCTCCAGCCGCGACCTGCCCCGCTCTTCCCTGCTCCTCAAGCACCTGAGCCTCGGTCGCGAACACGGGCTCGAGAAACTTCGTGAAGCGGTCGGAACCGCCAAGGCTCTGGGGCCATCCCAGCCATCCAGCGACGATGGCGCAGATTGCGAGCACTACCAGCGGCGCCGTCATCGATAACGGCGATTCGTGAATGTGATGCTCGGCGTCGTGGCTCATGCGTGGGCGGCCATGGAAAGTCAGATACATCAGGCGGAACATGTAAAACGCCGTCATCAATGCGGTGGCGTAGCCGACATACCAGAGGAAGCGATAGGCGCCGCCTTCGCGCGACCAGGTCTCCCAGAGAATGGCGTCTTTCGAAAAGAATCCTGCAAATGGAAAAATGCCGGCGATCGCCAACGTAGCGATGAACATAGTGCGGTGGGTGATGGGGATTCGATGGCCGAGGTCACCCATATTACGCATATCCTGCTCGCCGGACATCGCATGAATCACCGAGCCAGCGCCGAGGAACAGCAACGCCTTGAAGAAAGCATGAGTGAAAACGTGGAAGACGCCGGCAGCGAAGGCTCCGACGCCGAGCGCGAGAAACATGTAGCCCAGTTGCGAAACGGTGGAGTAGGCCAGCACGCGCTTGATGTCGTTCTGCACCAGGCCGATCGACGCAGCGAAGATCGCGGTCAGAGCGCCGACAATCGCGACGACCAGCATCGACTTCGGCGCAAGCACAAATAGCGCATTCGAGCGCGCGACCATGTAGACGCCGGCAGTGACCATGGTTGCGGCATGGATGAGAGCGGAAACCGGCGTGGGGCCTTCCATGGCGTCGGGCAGCCATACGTAGAGCGGAAGCTGGGCCGACTTGCCGCAGGCTCCGACGAAGAGCAGCAGCGTGGCCGCGGTGATGATGGGATCGCCGATGTGGAAAGCTCCACTGCGGGCGGCGGCGGTGACGTCAATAAACCGCAGCGATCCCAGGTACCAGGCGATGAAAAACATCCCCAGCAGAAATCCTGCGTCGCCGATGCGGTTGACGATGAACGCCTTGTTGCCCGCGTCGGTCGCCGATTTGCGGTGGAAATAGAAACCGATCAGCAGATACGAGCACAGCCCCACGCCTTCCCAGCCGACAAACATGAGTGCATAGTTGTTGGCCAGAATCAGCGTCAGCATGGAGAACATGAAGAGGTTGAGATATCCGAAGAAGCGGTAGTAGCCGCCTTCATGCGCCATGTAGCCGGTGGAATAAATATGAATCAGCATGCCGACGCCCGTGACGAACAGCAGCCAGATGCTCGAAAGCGGATCGAGCAGGAAGCCGGCGTCGGCGTGAAAAGCGTTAGGCTTGCCGCCCTGCATGATGTAGTTCACCTGGCCAGTGTCGGTGCCGAGCCAGGTGTAGAGGATGGTCTCGTAAGGCTTGTGAAAGTTTTCTGGCGTGGACGACCATGCTGAATATTGCGAAACCGCGCCGCAAGCCATCAGGAACGCAAACACAATGGTGCCAACGCACACCGCGCTAACCGTAGCCTTCTGCAGCTTGCGACCAAAGAAAAACATAATGGTCGCGCCGAAGGCCGGCAGCAGCGGAATCAGCCAGATGTGAGAAAGAAAGAACATAAATTCAGCTTCTAGCTTCTAGCAGCTGGCTCGGGCGCGTGACCTCTGTGGGTCCGGCTAGGAGCTAGCAGCTAGAAGCTGCCCTTCTACCACTTCAACAAATTCACTTCGTCAATGTTCACCGTCTCCTTGTTGCGGAAGAAGGCGATCAGGATGCCGAGGCCGACCGCGGCTTCCGCTGCAGCATCAGTGATCACGAAGATCGCGAAGATCTGCCCGTGTAATCCTCCCCACATGCGCGAGAAGGCGACCAGGTTCAGATTCACAGCGTTCAGAATCAGTTCGATCGACATCAGGACGATGACCACGTTGCGCCGGGTCAGCACCCCGATAACGCCAAGCAGAAACAAAGCAGCGCCAAGCACCAGATAATGCAGGGTCGTGATGTGCAACATGGATTCCATATCAGCTTCTAGCTTCTAGCTTCTAGCTTCTAGCTAAAAGCTAGGAGCGAGCAGCCAGAAGCTGCACTTCTCAGATTCTCTTCTTCGCCATCACCACCGCTCCAATGATCGCGACCAGTAGCAGCAGCGAGGCGATTTCGAAGGCGAACATGTATTGTCCGTACAGCAGGACCGCAACCCTTTGCGTATTGTTGCTCTCCACCACCGACAGCGCGCGATCCGGAAAGATGTTCTTCCCCTTCGTATACACGGCGATAAATAATCCGCCCAGCGCGACAGCTGCAATTGTTCCCACCACCCACTGACTATTGAACTGCCGCTCCTTCATGGACCGCTCAATGCTCACCAGCATGATGACAAACAAAAACAGCACCATGATGCCACCCGCATAAAGGATGATCTGAACGCCAGCGACGAACGGAGCATAGAGCATCAGATAAATGGACGCCTGCGCCAGCAGCGCGACAATCAGCGCGAGCGCCGAGTGCACCGGATTCTTCCGCGTGATCACCAAAATGCCGCCGATCAGCATGATCGCGGCAAACAAATAAAAGAAAAATGGCGTGGCTACGGGTGCCATATTGTTTGCTGTATCAACGGCCACAATCCAACAGTCGCCGTCAGAATCAGAACCCCCAAGCCCATGGGCAGCAGGACCTTCCATCCCAACTGCATGAGCTGATCAAAGCGATAACGCGGGAAGGTGCCCCGAAACCATATATAGACGTACATGAATCCGGCAACTTTCGCCGAGAACCAGAAAATGTCCTGAACCCGCAAGCTGACGGGAGGAATGAACAGAGCCAATCCGATCAAGCCGAGTACAACGCCGAATCCCGCAAGTCCAATAGTTTGCACGCGGAAAAGAGGATGCTTCGGCATACGCACCGTGTTGTAGAAACACATCGCGGCAAAAAAAAGAAACGTAATCCCCGGAATGAAAGAGAAAGCCTGGTCCCACGGAGCGCCGTTCAGCAGATTCGGAAACGGCCGCAACCATCCTCCTAACCACAGCGTGACCGCGATCGAAGAGACCGCGATCATGGCGGAATATTCCGCCAGAAAAAATAAAGACCAGCGGAAGCCGCTGTATTCCGTGTGAAACCCGGCGGTCAACTCAGATTCGGCCTCGGCCAAGTCGAACGGCGCGCGGTTCGTTTCGGCGACCATTGCGACCGCAAAAATAAAAAACGCGATCAGCCCCAGCGGAAAAAACTTAAAGATAAACCACACTCCCTGCTCTTGCTGCGCCTGCACGATGCCAATCATACTGAGCGTGCCCGTGTCGCCCGTCCCCGGGCCCCCAACGCCGTAGAGGCCGTGCCCGTGCAAACTGGTGAGCAGGATGACCGACACCACCGCCAGCCCCATCGCAACTTCATACGAAACCATCTGCGCGCTCGACCGCAGCGCGCCCATCAGAGGATAGTGCGAGTTGGACGCCCATCCAGCCATCACAATGCCCAGCACACTCAGCGACGACACGCCAAGCATGAAGAGGATTCCGATGTTCATGTCGGTGATGGCGTGCGTCGGCCCAAACGGAACGACAACGAAAACTGTGAAAGCCGCCAGCACCACAATCAGCGGCGCCATCCAGAAAACAAAACCGTCGGCCTCAGCCGGCATTATGTCTTCTTTGAGCAGCAGCTTGATGGCATCGGCAATCGGCTGCAGCAAACCGTGCGGACCCACGCGCATGGGCCCAAGCCGCACCTGCATGTGTGCGAGAATCTTGCGCTCCAGCCAGTTCATCGCGATCACCGCGACCGACAGCCCCGCGAAAACCAGCATGATGTAGACCAGCACCCAGAACATGTTTCCCGCGGCGCCGGGAGTTTTCTCGCTCGTAAGGTAGGACGAAATGTAGTCGATGATCGCGTGCATCAGCGGGACCTCATTTCGCGATCTCTCATTTTAGCGATCCACCTCGCCGAGAACGATGTCGAGAGTGCCGATCACGGCGATTACATCGGCCACAAGTTCGCCGCGGCACATCAGGTCAAGCGCCTGCAGATTTACAAACGACGGCGGCCGCACTCGTACGCGATAAGGCTGTGTCGATCCGTCGCTCACAATAAAATATCCCAGCTCGCCCTTGGGCGCTTCAATCGAGTGATACACCTCGCCCGCCGGCGGCTTCATCACCTTCGGCACTTTCGCCATGATGGGGCCTTCGGGCAGCGCGTCCACCGCCTGCTCGATAATCCGCACCGATTGCCGCATCTCGGCCATCCGCACCAGGTATCGATCATAAGTGTCGCCGTTTTCCCCTATCGGAATTTCGAAATCGAAGTTCTTGTAGTTGGCGTAGGGCTGCGCCTTGCGCAAGTCCCACTTCACACCGCTGGCGCGCAGCACAGGCCCGGTGACGCCCAGCGAAATGCAATCTTCGGCAGAGATTGCTCCAACATTCTTCGTGCGCTCGACCCAGATGCGGTTCGTGGTAAGCAGCTCTTCGTACTCGTCGATCTTTGGGCGAAAGAAAGAGAGGAAGTTCTTCACTTCCTTTTCGAAGCCCGTATAAGTTTCGTATTGCAAGCCGCCAATGCGAAACGCATGCGTGGTCAGCCGCGCCCCACAATACTTCTCATAGATCTTGAGAATTTCTTCTCGATCGCGGAACGTATAAAACAGCGGAGTGATGGCGCCGATATCGAGCGCATGCGTGCCCAACCAGAGCTGGTGGCTGGCAATCCGATTCAGCTCAGTAAGGATCACGCGCACATGCTGCGCCCGCGGCGGCGCTTCCACATTAAGCAGTTTCTCCACCGTCTCGCAGTAGCCCAGCCCGTTCGAGACCGCGGCCACGTAATCCATGCGGTCCACATACGGATTGAACATCGTATAAGTGCGGTGCTCGCCAATCTTCTCGACGCCGCGATGCAGATATCCAATCACGCACTCCAGACCTAGAACTTTTTCGCCGTCAAGCCGCAAAATCACGCGCAGCACGCCGTGCGTCGCGGGATGCTGCGGCCCCATATTAATGACCAGTTCGTTCGCATCAAGAAACGGCTTCTCGTGAGTCGCGAGATCGAGAGGCGAGAGCGTAGTGTTGGGGTCGGTCATTTCGCTTTTAGTTGTCGCTCGTCACGCGGCCTTTCTACTGACCGCTTTCAATGCCGAGGTTAATCTGCACCCACTCGTTATCCTGCTGCAGAATCCCGTAATCCTTGCGCAACGGATGTCCCTTCCACCCGTCGGGCAGCAGAATTCGCTTCATATCAGGATGTCCATCAAACTTTATGCCGAACATGTCGAACACCTCGCGCTCCAGCCAATTCGCTCCCGCCCAGATAGGGACGGAACTCGGCAGGCTCGCGCCATCCGCGATTTGCGTTTTCACGCGAATCCGTTCGTTGCGCGTGAAAGAATAAAGCACCCACACAACATCAAACTGTTTCTCGCGCTGCGGGTAATGCAGCGCCGTAATGTCAACGCAATAATCGAACTGCTCTTCATTTCGAAGCACCTGAAGAATCTCAGGAATCAGCGAGCGATCCACCACCATGTAGTTCTGCCCCGCATAAGTCAGTGGCTCCATGCCCGAGCCGTAGTTGCCCTTGAGTCTTGCGATCATCGGAGAATCCCACGGAACCGGAGTGGGAACAGGAGCCTTCGCAGGCGGAGCGGGCTTGGCGGCGGCAGGCGCAGCCGGCGCGGCCGCAGCCGGTGGCGCAGCTGGCGGCGGAGATGCTGCCGGCTTTTCAGCGGGAAGCTTATCGTCGGATTGAACCGAGCCCGACGCAGTCGCCTTCACTCCGCCGGGGATGGCGGGCTCAGCCGCCGTAGGCTTCGGCTCGCCATCCGGCGTCGGTGAAGCGGGCGGTTTGATTTCGTCCGGCATAGCGGCGAGCGCACAAACCTCCGGCCAGAAGGCACACGGAGAGAACGTTAACTTTTATCAGCTTGAGCATACGGTGTCAACGAGCATCGCTCATGGAAGCGGGCAGCACAGAGGCTCATGTGGGGACTGCCGCCCTCGGCCGTCCCGCCGAGCGCAGCGAGGCGCGCAATTCGTCGAGCCGGGCAAATCGGGAAGCCGGCTTTCTCAGCGCACTCTGCGGCCGTTCTCCGTGACCTCCGAGATCTAGAATTCCTGGTCGCTACGGCCGTCGCGGGAACAGCCCGCGCCGTTTTGGGTTATCATTCTCGTTCCGTAAGGGTAAATCATGAACTCCGACGAAAAGGCTTGTCCGGTCTGCGGAGAAACCATCAGGGCCGTCGCCATTAAGTGCCGCTTCTGCAATACCGACCTGACGGCATTTGCGGCATCCCAAGATTCGCAAACAGAAAAGGATCTGTTTTCCGGTCACCCGGCCATGCTCTTCAGCGTCGGCCAGTTCGTGCCTTTTCTAATCGTCATCGCCCTCGCCATAGGGATCGGATTTGCGGTGGAGTCCTCTGCTCTCCCGTCCAGTGCTGTCCAGTCAAGGGACGCCATCGTCTTGTACATTGTCCTTGCTTGCCTGGTCGCATGCGCCATCATCCTCTTACGCCTCTACCTGACGAGCCTGCGCACCTACTACAGAATCACCACCCAGCGGGTTAAACGGGAACAAGGTCTGTTCTCAAAGAAACAGGAAAGTCTGGAACTGTTCCGCATTGATCACTTCGAATTTCTAAAACCCTTCGGAATGCGGCTGCTGGGCTACGCGGAGTTGCACTTGTTTTCGTCGGATGCGGAATTTGAGAATTTTTATGTCTACGGGGTGCGCAACCTGGAAGCAATCGCGGAAACCCTGCGTGAGTGCCAGCTCCGCGAACGCACAAGACGCGGCCTGACCACATTCGTCAAGGCGTGATGCCGCTGAGATAGTACAAGAGGGGTTCCTCTGGTTTACCCGGTGCAACCCCGTGTCCTCTGTGTTAAAGATTTTGGGACACGCGAGGCCTGCCTCACACCCATTCCAAAGCGCCTTTTTTCCAAACCCAGATGTAGCCGGCAATCAAGATCACCAGAAAAACCAGCATCTCCACCAAACCAAAAATGCCGAGTGCCTTGAACTTGACCGCCCATGGAAACAGAAAAATAGTTTCCACGTCGAACACTACGAACAGGATCGCGACTATGTAGTAGCGGACGGTGTAACGCCCGCGCGCACTGTCGATCGGGTCGATGCCGCACTCATAAGGCATCAGCTTGGTCTTGCTCGGATTGTCCGGACGCACCAGCTTAGCCGCCAGCAGCGTAAGTGGAAGCAGCACGCCAATCACTGCCATGAAGATAAAGATAGGAACGTAGTTCTGCGGCATAAATTCGTACTCGAGCAAGCAACCAATACTACCGCCGAAGCCAAACCACTTCAAGGGAGAATGCCTGACTCGTGTGGGAACGGGCGCCTCGCCCGTTCAGCCGAGCGCAGCGAGGCGGCCTTTTTATCACTGCCGGCTAACCGAGACTCCACCCGCATCTCGAAACACTTATCGGGGAGCACGAAAACTTCGCGAGCCAAATCGGATTGCAGCGTCCCGTCGCGGTAGTAACGCCCCAGGATGCCGTCTTTCCAGCCAAGGAGATCAGGATTCTGATATGCGAACTCCTCCCAGCTCGCTCCCTCGCAACAAGCCATCCGTTCGCGGATCAGAAAGAAATAAGCGCAGGTGATCGTCTCGTTATAGAGCTGCGTCTTGCCGCGGCCAGCGGCGAATCGCTTCAGCGCGCCGGCAAACTTCTCCAGGGCCTGTAAAACCGGATACCGACGCAGATAGGCAAATGCCAGGCGGACGTGATCGGCATGATGAAAACCATCTCCAGGAAGCGCACCTCTCTCGAAGCAGCAAATGAGTTCTTCATCACCCATAAAAATTCGCGGCTCGAACTGGCTCTCAGTAGCGCCGCCGTCCCGGCGGCTGTCGGGTGGGCGTCCCGCCCGCCTTTTCGGCGGCAAGACACTACCGAAACAATCCCGACCTGCAGTTCACTCTGAAATCCTAAGCTGCCTTGCCGCTAGCAATCGCCCACGCTGCGGCCGTATAGATAACCAGATTGCCGACGTTGTAAATCCCGTGCAGCACGTGAACCACAATCGCCAGCACAAAAATTCCCACCAGCACCCAGCCGCCGCGAACCGCGGTCCGCGGAATCAGCAACAGGACGGCGCCGATGATCTCGCCCCATCCCAGCACCTGCCGCACAATATCCGGCATGTGCGTCTTGGCAAAGTCGTGGCCGGAACTCGGCATCACAAACAGGACTGCTTCAATCAGAATCACAAGCCCTAACGTCCACTGCAAGCCCGTAAGGGCGGTCTTCATTCGTTGCTCGGTCACAGGTAACCTCGTCGAACGAATTGCTTTGAAAGGGCTCGGCTTCAGCCGAGCCGCTAGACACGAAATAAAGACGCGGGCTTTAGCCCCTGAGGGATTGTTTCCCCGCGCTCCCCCTCCGGCCCGGCCGCGCCTTGATTTCCTTCAGCCGATGGCTAGCGCTCGAATCAAGATCAAAATCGTAAAACAGCTTCAGCTCCTGAATGCGCTCAAGCGAAGCCGCGCTGAACGGAGTTTTGCCATCAAACGCATGAAGCACAATGCCCTCCAACAGATCGCCAAGGGTCATGTCGTGGTACTCAGCAAAGGCTTTCAGGACTTTCAGCAGCCGCTTCTCCATGCGTACCCCGGTCTGCACCCGCTCCACCAGTAGCTTCGAATCGTCGACCATGTGTACCAATGTACTATAATACCCAGGTACACACAAGAGTAGCGCCGGCGTCCCGCCAGCCGCGCCCGGAACCATTTCCCAGCCAACCCTCTCTCGCTACTACGGCAGCAAGCGGGGTTGTTTATAATCGCGTTTTAACGTTCCCATGTTTTCACGCGCCGCAAGGCGCAATTCCCTGTTAAAGGACTCTCTTGGCATTCGACGAAAATGTTTACGAACTGCGGCGCCAAAAGCTGAAACAGATCGAGGCTCTCGGCCAAACCGCGTACCGCAGTAAGTACGAATTCACCCACACCATCCCGCAGATTCTCGCGGACTACTCGGACAAGACCGCCGAGCAACTGGAGAACCCGCGGGTCAACGTGCGCGTGGCCGGACGCATCATGGCGATTCGACTTATGGGCAAGGCTGGCTTCTGCCACCTGCAGCAGAATGGACAGCGGCTGCAGATTTACGTGAAGAAAGATGCGGTCGGCGACAAAGGATTCGAACTGTACAAGCTGCTCGATCTCGGCGACCTCATTGGCGTCAGCGGATATTTGTTCCGCACGCGCACCGGCGAGCTGACCATCCATGTGGAGGAGATCACCTTCCTCAGCAAAGACCTGCTGCCTCTGCCCGAAAAGTTTCACGGCCTTACGGATGTCGAACTGCGCTACCGGCAGCGCTACGTCGACCTGGTCGTGAATCCTGAAGTGCGGGAAGTTTTTCTGAAGCGCAGCAAGCTGGTGCAGTCGCTGCGGCGGACGCTCGAAGCACGCGGATTTATCGAGGTCGAAACTCCAATGATGCAGCCCATTGCCGGCGGGGCGGTGGCGCGTCCGTTTGTTACACACCACAACACGCTCGACATGGATTTATACCTGCGCATCGCGCCAGAACTTTACCTGAAGCGGCTGGTGGTCGGCGGATTCGATCGCGTCTATGAAATCAATCGCAACTTCCGCAACGAAGGCCTGGGCTGGCGCTGGAATCCTGAGTTCACAATGCTCGAGTTCTATCAGGCCTACACCGACTACCAGGGCGTGATGGACCTCACGCAGGAACTGATCACGCAAGCCGCGATCGATGTGACCGGTGGAACAAAGACGAAGTGGGGCGATCAGGAAGTCGATTGGGCCAACTGGCAGCGCCTGACCATGCGTGAAGCCATCATCCACTATTGGCCTGAGAACGCAGGCGCGAAGCCTGGGATGAGCGACTTCGCTTCTCATGATGCAGTGAAGGCGCTGGTCGAGCGCTTCAATCAGGTGCACGCGCACATGGCTTACGATCCGAAGGAGCCTGTGGGCAAGACGATCGCCAGCTTGTTTGAGGCAGTGGCGGAAGAGAAGCTGACGCAGCCGACGATTATTTATGAGTATCCGACCGCGGTGTCGCCGCTTTCGAAGCAGAAGCCGGATGAGCCGGAGTGGACGGAGCGCTGGGAAATCTTCGCGGGGCAGATGGAGATCTCGAATGGCTTCAGCGAACTCAACGATCCAGAAGATCAGCGGCGGAGGTTCGAGGCGCAGCTATCGGAGCGCGCGCGCGGCGACCTTGAGGCTCACCAGATGGATGAAGATTACATTCGGGCGCTGTCGTATGGGATGCCGCCCGCCGGAGGCGTGGGTGTGGGCGTGGACCGGCTGTGCATGCTGCTGACTGACTCGCATACCATACGCGACGTGATTCTGTTCCCGCTTTTGCGGCCGGAAAAAATCTTTACCACAGAGGGCACTGAGGACTCACAGGGGAAAAACTGAGGGTTTTGGAGATGTGTTCCGGTTGGAACATTGTGCTTAGTGTTCCAGCTGGAACATTGGAACTTTGCAGAAAATTATCGGTGTAAGTTGTTGATTCGTCGTTGGGGGATTTGGGCTGGTCAATGGAATCAACGGGTTAGCCTGTGGAAAAAATGTCTACTTTCGAGGGGGTCCAATAGCTACTAAAGTAGACTTGACAGCCGGCGGATGTACTTTCTATGGTACACTCCCTCAGCGGCTAAAGCCGTCATTGATTCGAGGATAGTTACGGCGCGGCTGAAGCCGCGCCCTTTCAAAGCGGATTCAAATCAGCGCGGATTCAAGTCAAAGCGAATTCAGATCAAAGCGAATTCAGATCAAAGCGAATTCAAACTGAGCGACTGCTAACTCGATGGCTTTCGTTGACTTGCGCGTTTTACCCACGTAGGATTCTGCACCAGTAATCGGCGAAACATAATCACCCAACCATGATCGGGCAGACCATTTCGCACTACCGCATTGTTGAGAAGCTCGGCGGCGGGGGGATGGGTGTGGTTTACAAGGCTGAGGACGTGAAGCTTGGCCGGTTTGTTGCCCTTAAGTTCCTGCCCGACGACGTAGCCAAAGATCCGCAGGCGCTGGCGCGCTTTCAGCGCGAGGCCAAGGCTGCTTCTGCGCTGAACCATCCGAACATCTGCACGATCTATGAGATTGATGACCAGCATGGTGACGCGTTTATTGCGATGGAGTTTCTGGACGGGCTGACGCTGAAGCATCGCATCGATGGGCGTCCGTTGGAAACCGAGGTGATTCTGTCGCTGGCCATTGAGATTGCGGACGCGCTGGATGCGGCTCACTCCGAGGGCATTGTCCACCGCGACATCAAGCCTGCGAACATTTTTGTGACCAAGCGCGGGCACGCAAAGATTCTGGACTTTGGATTGGCGAAGGTCAGCCTGGCCAGCAGTTCTTCGAGCAACATTGCGGCTCTTAACACAGCGACTGGTTCGATGGACGCGGAGCACTTGACCAGTCCGGGCACGATGGTTGGGACGGTGGCTTATATGTCGCCGGAGCAGGTGCGGGCGAAGGAGTTGGATGCGCGGAGCGATCTTTTCTCTTTTGGCGCCGTGCTGTATGAGATGGCGACTGGAGCGTTGCCCTTTCACGGCGAAAGTTCGGGAGTGATCTTCAAAGCGATCCTCGATTCTGTGCCACCGCCGCCGATTCGTTTCAATCGTGATATTCCCCCCAAGCTCGAAGACATCATCTACCGGGCGCTGGAGAAAGATCGGGAGCTACGGTATCAACATGCCTCTGATATGCGTTCGGAGTTGCAGCGGCTGAAGCGGGATACGGAGACGGGGCGGTTTGCGGCGGCGAGTTCGGGGACAGTGGTGGCCGCACAGGAAGACGGCGAGCTGCGCTCGACCGGACAGCCGAGGGCGGCTGTCCCCACACAAACATCGGTGGCTCCGGCAGCTGTTTCTAAACAGGCAGTCTCCTCGCTGCCTTCGCGGGCGGGGGCCCCTTCAACTATCGCTCAGGGCAGGTCCGCGCCACGCGGCAAGTTTGCGGTTGTGGGCGCCGCATTAGTCATTGCTGCGCTCGTTGCTGGCGGGCTTTACTATCGGTCGCGGCAGCATGCTGCGCACGCGCTTACTGAGAAAGACACCATCGTCCTTGCCGACTTCACCAACACCACAGGCGATGCGGTCTTTGATGACACGCTGAAGACCGCGCTCAGCGTCTCTCTCAACCAATCCCCATTTCTGAATGTGCTCCCGGAGAATAAAGTCGCGGCGACCTTGAAATTAATGTCCCGTCCGGCGGGGACGAAACTTACGCCCGAAGTCACGCGCGAACTTTGCCAGCGGGCGGGCAGCAAGGCTTACCTTGCCGGGTCGATCGCCAGTCTGGGCAGCGAATATGTGCTGGGATTGAAGGCGGTGAATTGCCAGAACGGAGACCCGCTGGCCGAACAGCAGGTGACGGCGGCGTCGAAGGAGAAGGTGCTGGACTCGCTGGGCGAGGCGGCGGCGAAGCTGCGAACTGAGTTGGGCGAATCGCTGGCGACGGTGCAGAAGTTAGATGTTCCGTTGTCAGAGTCCACCACGTCTTCGCTCGAAGCTCTGAAGGCGCTTAGCCTTGGAATAAAGGCCAACAACGAGAAAGGCTCCGCCGCAGCCCTGCCGTATTTCCAGCATGCCATTGAGCTTGATCCGAATTTTGCCATGGGCTACTTGGGAGTGGCCAACGACTACGTCGGTCTCGCCGAGTTAGGACGAGCCCGCGACTACTACAACAAGGCATTTCAGTTGCGGGAACATGCCAGCGAACGGGAAAAGCTGGCGATCACCGCTCTCTACTACCAGAATGCAACCGGGGAACTGAATAAATCGGCCCAAACGTATCAGAACGCTATTGAGAGCTACCCGCGAGACTGGGCAGCGTGGGGCAATTTGGGCGATGTATACGCCGAGCAAGCACAGTATGAGCGGGCTACGGAGTCGTACCGCCAAACCCTCCACCTCGCGCCAGATAGCGGTAGCAATTACGCAGCCCCTGCCAACAGTCTGCTCGCCTTGCAACGCTTCGACGAGGCGCGTCAGATCATCCACCAAGCGCAAGCGCGAAAACTGGAAAATTCAGTACTCCATAATGCTCTCTACGCTCTTGCCTTCCTCGGCTCGGACTCGGCGGCGATGGCGGAACAGCAGCAGTGGTTTGCGGGCAAGCCGGAAGAGAACTTTGGGCTGGCGCTCGCATCCGATACCGAGGCCTATGGCGGTCATCTGGGCAAGGCGCGGGAACTGACCAAGCGGGCGGTGGACTCGGCCATTCGGGCGGACAGCAAAGAAAATGGAGCGATCTGGCAGGAGAATGCAGCTCTCGCACAAGCCGCTTACGGCAATCCTGGGGAAGCGCGGCAGTCAGCGGCAGAGGGTTTGAAGCTGGCTCCCACGAGTCAGGGCGTCGAGGTCGAAGCCGCGCTGGCGTTTGCCATGGCGGGCGATACGGCACGAGCCGAATCCATGGCGCAAGACTTGGGGAAACGCTTCCCGCTGGATACGCAGGTGCAGTCGCTTTGGTTGCCCGCGATTCAGGCGCAGTTGGCGCTGAATGGCGACAAGAAGAACCCTGCTGCTGCCCTGAATGCGCTGCAAGGTGCTTCACCCATTGAGTTGGGGGGAATCAATTTCGTCACCAATATTTCGTGCCTCTATCACGTGTACATACGCGGCGAGGCGTATCTGGCAGCCGGGCAGGGCAAAGAAGCCGCCGCTGAGTTTCAGAAGATCATCGACCACAGCGGCATCGTGTGGAACTGCTGGACTGGGGCGTTGGCGCGGCTGGGCGTAGCGCGGGGGAATGCGTTGCAGGCTCGGAGTTCGTCCGGGGCGGATGCTGATCTTGCGCGGAGTCGGGCGCTGGCCGCTTACAAGGAGTTTTTTGCGCTTTGGAAGGATGCTGATTCGGATATTCCTGTGTTGAAGCAGGCTCGGGCGGAGTATGCGAAGTTGCAGTGAGTGGGGATCGTTGGTGGTGGCTGAGTTTGCCGGCGCTGTCGAGGAAGGCGTCGAGCTACGCTCGACCCTTCGGCTTCGCTCAGGGCAAGCTAGCCGAGGGCGGCTGTCCCCACACGTGCGTTTCCGCCCTCATCTGTCCCCACATGGGCGTCTCCCTGTACCCTACAATGCACTAGAAGTGGGGCAGTGATGTTTCTATACTGCGCTTGTATTTGGGCTCTGAAATGGCAGCGCTGCCGTAGTGTCCGGTCGGGACATTGGGTCGGTGGCGCTTTGCTTTTTGTGCAACGTGCGACCACGGGGGCTAGAGTCCGGATCATCCGGGAGGCTTGACGCGGCGCTTAAGAGCCGCTCTTCCACGTCGCCTCAGGCGCTCGTGAATCTTTCTCTCAGGCTCTTGTGAATCTTCCCTGCCCTCTACTTCGCCTTTCCTGAACCTGTGGTTCGGGGTGGGTCGTAGGGGGGCTTATCGGGGCTGAAGTTAGTGCTCAGGTAATCGATCAGGGCGTCGCGGTCGGCTGCGTCTACTACAGCTCCCCATTTCATCATCTTGTCTACTTCTTTCGTCCACGCTCCCTTGCTTAGACGTTGTTGGAGGATTATCCGGGCCTCGTGGCACTCCAGGCAGGCTGTGGTGGCTTTGGCTTGCATGGGACCAGAGGGGAGATCGGCGGTTGGGGTTGCGGGCTTTTGGGCTTGCGCAGACAACGGGAATGGGAGCACGAACAGGGCGACAGCAGTGAACGATACGGCAAGAAACAGCAGGTCCCTCCACTCCGCCGAACCTTCCCTTCGGGAATGTCCGGCTCCGGTCGGGATGACAAAGTTACGAAGAGTGCGGCTCTGCGGCGCGGCTTGAAGTCGCGCCCCTTCAAAACTTGGTCGCGACATTTTGGGAAACACATTACGAAACATGTTAGGCGACATGGATTTTCACCTGATCGACTGCGTTGTAGAGATAGCCGCTGGGATTCCACGCTGGGGTGGAGGGTTGGGTGCGGCCCCGATTGTCGGTAGCTCGCGACTGGATGGTGTAGTCGCCTCCCTTAGTTGCTTTCCAGTCGTAGCTCCAGAGGCGCCAGGCGTAGTGGGCCTGGTCGTGGCCTAGCTTGGCGAGACTCCAGGTTGCGCCGTTGTCGGTGGAGATTTCTACTTTCGTGACGTCGGCTTCGCCGGCCCAGGCTGCGCCGTGCACGATTACTTTTCCTGAATTTACGTTGGTCCCGTCGCTCGGTCCGGCGATTACCGATTTCACACTCAGGGCGGTTAGCGGGTGAGTATCTTCGGGCCTCACGGCATCGCCTGGCTTCACGGGCTGATTGGGCCAGCGGTAAGCAGGGCTCATGAAGTTGCCGACGAACTCCGCATCGAGCAATTTAATTTCCGTAAGCCACTTGCAGGAGGCCGCGCCGACCCAACCGGGGGCGAGAACGCGGGCCGGGTAGCCGTGATGCTTAGTGAGCGGCGATCCGTTCATGTGAGTGGCGATTAGCGTGTCGGCGTCGAGCGCTTTCTCGATGGGGATGCTGCGAATGAAAGGAGGAACTTTGCCGGGAACTTCATCGAGGCCGCGAAACATAACGTGCTTGCCGGTGGGCTTCACTCCGGCGCGCTGGAGAACGTCTCGCAGGCGTGGACCAGAGAAGCGGGCAGTGCTTACGGCACCTTTGCCCCACTGAACGCCGGGGACTTGAGGGCGATGGAGGCTGCGTCCGTTGCCGGCGCATTCGAGAGTGTTGACGACGGAGTGAGTCTCGAGTTTGGTGAGTTCGGCCAAGCTTAGGGTGATGGGCTTTTCTACTTCTCCGCCTATAGAGAGACGCCAGTCGGCGGCGTCGAGTTGGACCGGTTCGTACATGTGGTTGCGCACGAAGAAATGGGGGACGGGCGTGAGCCAGGTGTTGAAATATTCGACCGGGGGTTCGAGATCGACGAAACGAAAGGAGCGGAGAATCATTCCGTCTTCGCCGGGGAGATCGATGGATTGCGATTGCGGGAGAGCCCAGGCCAACATTTTGGGCATGGCGCCGGCGGCTAGCGCAGCGGATGAGATGTGTTTGAGGAAGTTGCGGCGGGAGTTCATGGTTGATTCTCTCGTATTGGTTCTCTTGGTACCGGGCGATTATGCCATAAAGTCGATTGTATTAGTAGACTTTATTGTCTTGGGATTTAGTTACGGTTCGATTTCCTTGGAACTCAGGTGATCCGCTGAGCCTAGGCTGGGGAATCAGGACCGACACGCAGGATTTGCAGGGTTATGTTGTCGGGGCCGCCGCGTTGCCGCGCCAGCTTCACCAGGATGGCGCAGGACTCGGCCGGGGTGTTGGCGCTCACCGTGGTCTCGAGTTCCTCTTCGGTGACGACGCTCCAGAGCCCGTCGGTACAGAGGAGGAGATTGTCTCCCTCGAGCAAGGGCAAACTTTCTTCAGCGCTGTCGACGGCCACTTCCCTTCCCGCGCCCAGAGCGGCGGTTAAGATGTGGCGTTGCGGATGCTTCTCGGCATCTTCGGCGCGGACGATACCGCTCTCGACCAGGCGGCCTACGTAGGAATGATCGCGAGTGAGACGGAGGATGCGGGCATTGCGAATCAGGTAGAGGCGGCTGTCCCCGACGTGCGCGAAATAAAGCTGACGGGCGCGGACGACCGCGGCGGTGCAGGTGGTGCCCATGCCCTGGAATACGGGATGCTGCTCAGCATACTCCTGAATGCGAGCGTGAGCCGCAGCGAACGCTTCGACTAAAGCCGCCTGGGGATCGCCCTGGAAGGCCTGGTCGTAAACTTCGCGAACGGTCTCAACCGCAAGGCGACTGGCTTCCTGGCCACCCTCGTGGCCGCCCATGCCGTCGGCGATTACAGCTAATCGTCCCTTGCGCTGGAATTCTTCATTGGCGGCTGGCTCCCAATAGAGATAGGAGTCTTCATTGTTTTCGCGCTGGCAGCCCACGTCGCTCAGGCCGGCCACTTCAATTCCGGGTTTCAGATTCATGCAATCAACGGACAATTCTTCCAGCCCTCGACCGGCGACGACGTGCCCGGCCATTATAGACAAGAGTCCGCGCAAAAGGGCAATGCGGTTGCCGGTTTTCGGCTTCCGGCTTTCGGGCTTCGGCTTTTGGGCTTCGGCTTTCGGCTTCTAGTTTCTAGTCTCGAGTTTCTGATTTCTGGAGGCTTTCTCATAACGAGCCCAGGGAGTGAGCCGCCGGTTTTCTCGGGGGCT
This sequence comes from uncultured Acidobacteriaceae bacterium, assembly GCA_963747615.1. Lineage (GTDB taxonomy): Bacteria > Acidobacteriota > Terriglobia > Terriglobales > Acidobacteriaceae > Sulfotelmatobacter. The sequence continues at coordinate 2,109,139 of CAVVFP010000001.1, read as the reverse complement.
AAAGCCCGCGTCTTTTCTATGTTCTGGGCGGCACGGCTGAAAGCCGCGCCCTTTCAAAGAGATCTATGAGATAGCTTCAAGTTTCTGGTTTGTTTTCCTGCTGAGCTGCTTGTCGTGCACACGGAAACGAAACGGGACTTCAGCACCATTCGGGAAAAGAAAAAAGCCGCTGCGATTTGCGGCTTTAGTCCTGAACCTAGTCGTGAACCTAGTCCTGAGCTCGGGGAGTCAGATGCTCGATCTACTTGGCATCGTGCTTGTCTTTGTAGATCTGCCTGCTGGTACGGTTCTGTTCCCGGTTGAGCTTGTTCTGTTCGCCCTTGGTCAGGTGACCATTGTGGGCGGCCATGTCAGCTTTTTCCTGGTTCTCGATGTGCTGCTCTCTGTTCTCGACGCGGGCAGCTTGTCCCGGCGTCATGGTGCCGCTCTTGACGCCGTTCGCAATGCGGTCTTGCTGGTTTTGCTCGCGGGCATTGACTTCGTTGACGCGAGGATGACCAGGATCGACTTGCCCCGGTCCGGCGCCGGATGTGTTGTCTTGGGTTTGAGCAGAGGCGGCGCCGACAAACATGAGACCACCCACTGCCAGGACTAAGAGCGACTTCGTAATTTTGTTGTTCATGTGAAACTAAAACCCCCAAATCAAAGTTTAGTTGTGGGGTGCTGGTGCCGCGAATTACGAAGGTGAAGCTGCTGGTGAGGATTCTGATGGGAATAGTTCAGGATAATTTAACAGGGGCGTCAGATGGTTACCAAAGTCATCTACAGAGTTCGCATATGCGGTTGCGGCGCTGACGACGAAAGGCGTCGAGCTTCGCTCTACGGACAGCCGAGGGCGGCTGTCCCCACATTAGTATTTCCGCACTCACTGGCTTGGGCGAGGCTTAGGGTGTAGGATGCTTCTGGCCTTTTTGAAGATGAGCGGTTGTGCGGCCTTATCGCAACGAAGCCTTTTAGGCGACCTCGGGAACCAATGAGCTAACGATACGCGGCCGGTGGGGCGCGCAGAATAAGGGCGTTGCCCTAAAGAAATTGGGTCTCGGAAAGCTGTGAGGAGGACCCGTGCCACTCGAACTGAAGAGCATTATCCCGTTGCGCCGGGCGATGCAGGCATTTTCCGCTGTGTTACTACTCCTGTGCGCCATGCCGGGAGCATCGCAGAAAGCCCAGGACAGCAGCAGCCTTCCCGCTTATGACACTCACACAGAGATGAAGGTCAAGGGAACCGTGGACGAGATCAACGTACTCCCTTTAGGACCGAAGAAGGATTTCACAGAGTTAGTCATCAAGAGTGGGAGTGACAAGGTTCACATCCATGTGTGTCCGAAGACTTTTCAAGAGGAGATGGGCGTCAGCTTCAGCAAGGGCGACGAGATTGCTGTTACAGGTTCAAAAGTAAAACTGGAATCGGGGGATGTGATTCTCGCGCGAGAACTAGTACGGGGCACGGATACTCTGGTATTGCGAGATGACAAAGGCGCACCTGTCTGGAATTTGCGTACTGGTAAGTGACAGGGTGCTCAAGAGGTCTGCATGAAGCTTACGGATACGATGGCAATGGTGTTAAAGAGTAAGAGTAACAGCCGAGTTCTTTCCACTACGCCGGAACAATCGGTGTATGAAGCGATTGAGAAGATGGCGGTGGAGAGTGTAGGCGCGTTGCTGGTTATTTCGCAGGGCAAGCTGGTGGGCATACTGTCGGAGCGCGATTACGCGCGCAAGGTGATTCTGAAAGGCCACGCTTCGAAGGAAACTCCGGTGCGCAACATCATGACCTCACCCGTGGTCTTTGTGACCCCGAAGCACACGGTGGACGATTGCATGTCCATCATGACCAAGCACCATTTCCGCCATCTTCCGGTGATGGGTGAGAATGACACGGTGATGGGTGTGGTTTCGCTGGGCGATCTGGTGAAGTGGGTCGTCTCGGACCAGGCCGAAACCATTCAGCAGTTGGAAGGTTACATCACGGGACGATATCCGGGATAAGAGATAGAGGGCCGCGCGGGTCTAATCCATCCTTTGTAATTAAGTCTTGAAGACCGAGGCTTAACTATGCGCGGTTAATGCGCCGCGTGCGAGAGTTCCTCGGCTGTTAGATCGAGCGTGTATCGGGAGCGGGCCGCGTCGTCGTGAAACATTTGCACGGTTTCCAAAGAGAACTCGTGCAAGTCCTTGCCAATCAGGCTGATCTTCTTGAGCACATCGGACGTCACAGTAATAATGTGGCAACCGATTTCGTCGGCCTGAAAGATGTTCAGGAGCTCCCGCGGGCTGGCCCAGACTAGCTGCGTGTTGGGCTCGCGCGCCATCAGTTCGAGCGCGGATTTCATGAGAGGAACCGGATCGCGGCCGGTCTCGGCAACGCGTCCAGCAAAAACTGAGATGTAAGAGGGCGCGCCGCCTTTGAGGGCTTGCGCTATGTGACGGACTTGATCGAGCGCGAGCACCGCGGTTGCATTCACCTGAATGCCATCCGCGCTCAATCGGCGGATCAGATCGTACATGGGCTCGCGCCGCCTGTTGGTGACAGGGATTTTTGCGTAGACGTTGGAAGCCCAGCGGGCAATTTTGCGGGCCTGCCACTCCATTTCACTCTCATCATCGCGAACACTTCAAAGGAAATGGGGCGGTCCGTAATGTGCTGAAGAATTTCGCGGGCGAAGCGCTGCATACGCTGAAAAAAGACTTCGTTCCCCCGCGCGACCTCGCGGAGCAGGCCTGCCACATCGAGCTGCAGCTACTCAACGATCCCAACGGCAAGCAGGACCAGTACATCTCCGCCAGGTCGAGCGCAACAGAGTGACGCGTGGACCCTGATTCCAGCAACTTATTCGACCTGTTTAATTTCTATTCGATCTCAAAATCGGCAGTGCGGGTCTTGGTGAAGTTATCCTTCGAATCGACGGCCCGCAATTGCAAGCGATAAGAACCAGGGCCCAGCGTAGCAACCGGCAACTGGAGTCCCAGTGGAATGACTGGGTTGCCGGGCGCTCCCTTCGGGATCCGGTCTCCAACGTGGAGTTTCTCCTTTCCACTCTTGCGCTCCACAACGATCAGCTCGTACGCAACGTCCGGAGGATTCGGGGTTTTGAGAAGTGGTTCGTAGACCTCCGCATAAAGACCGGCAGTGTCCGTCTTCTGGAAATGATTCGAGGCAGAGGGCGAAATCTGCACTCCCTGTACCACCAACGGGGTGCGGTCTTCGAGCAATTGGCTGTCCAAATTTGTGGAGGGATCGGCGGCGCGGCGAAAATTGTTGCTCAGAGCAAGGCCGCTGATGCTGAATTCCTGACCACGGTAAGGGTCGATCAGGAGTGGCATTTCGACTTTGCCGAAACTCTCGTTGCCGGAACTGAAGACGACTTTTAGTTTGTAATCGCCGGAGGCAATATCAAACTGATTTTCGTAGCGAAACGGCTGCTTCTGAAATTCGTACACTTGTTTCTTGTCATCGAGGTCAACATTCACGGTATCGCTGAAACGCGAGGCGATCGACGCGTCGGTTTTGTACGCGATACCTAATATATTGATCGCCGCATGTTGTTTTCCTTTCACCTTTTCGAACTTGAGGGCAGCGGAAGGAATTTCGACGGCAAGATGCACCTGGGCGATGTTGGGTGAGGTGTAGAAGAAAGGAGCCTGCATCAGGGCGGCGATGTTGCCCTGCATCTCGCCACCGGCGCGGGTTTCCAAGTCTTTCTCGATGGGATTGCCGGCCAGAAGATCCGCGGACTTCACATTGCAATAACCGCTGCGAGCGCGAACCGTGGCTCCTCCGCGCTCCACCTTGACCTTCAAAGAGTGGCAAGTTCCCTCTGGTGAAACAGTGGGCTTGTAACCGAGAAGATAGTACTGATTTTGATCCTTAGCGATCCGTTCCATACCGCCCAGCAAATCGTTGGTATTGAGAATCACAAAACCGCCGGTTCCGTCGGCGAGCTGATAGAGAACCTGCTGGTTGTCGGAAGCGCTGGGAGGAAACGGGGGAACAATCTGCCGAGGCTGATTGTATGAGCCGTAGAGATTATTGTTCGGCGACGAGGCAGGGGCCACGCCGCCCGACCTGCCACCGGTCCCTCCGCCGCCGGTGCCTCCTCCCCCGTGGCCGCCGCCTCCACCACCGCCGCCTGTTCCTCCTCCGCCATGACCGCCACCTCCGCCGCCTCCACCATGTTGCGCGGGCAACGGCTCAGCCGGTTCTGCAAAAGCAGCCAGGCGCAAAATGGGCGGACGAGAGGAATTCGTCGAAGAGTGAAATGCAGCCTGAACGAAGGACCCCGATGCGAAAGGCATCGAAGGCGGCACTGCATGGTTCTGAAGACCAGGTATGTCGGGAACTGTCAAACCTCGGACATCGATGGGATAAATTGCAACATTCGATTTGTTGCAGGTATCGATGACCGCAGTCACTTCCGACTCGTATTCCGGCGTCATGGGAAATCCGGAGGTCAACATGACCAGCGACTTACGGCCCGGCACACCGGAGAGGCCTTTGGCCAGGCTTCGCAAAGCGAGCAGTACACTACGCACGGCGTAATCGGTTTCGGCATTGGCGAGAACCGGCGCCCCAGGTGGAGGCGCCAGGGACGCCACCATGACCGGCGGCTGCGCGTTCGGCGAAACGACAGATCCCTTAAGGCCCGTCACTACCTGCTTTAACCGCTGGGCATCGGCAGTGAAGTTTTGCGAGATGCGCACGGTGCCGCCGAAATCCGCGATCGCGATCAAACGATTCGGACCGGCATTCGCATCAATGAATTTTGCGGCGGCGTCCCGGGCTTTCGCTTGATCACTGAAGTCCATGGTGGAGTTGTCGAAAAACAGAACGAGGTAGCGCGGCTGAGAGTTGGGAGAACCAGTGTTCTCTTCGAAGGAGAAACTGGTGATGGTCTGCTCCTTGCCATCCTCCCAAACCCTGAAGTCCTTGTCAGCAAGATCGCGAACGTAGTTTCCTTTCTTGTCGGTCACCACAGTGTCCACGAGAACCAGCCGGGTCTCGGCACGGAATTGTGGGTCGGAAGCGGCAACTGCCGTGGATTGCTGGGCATGCGCTACTTTATGACCAGAACCTAGTCCGAGGAACATCCAGCAACTGAGCAGACAGACCATCCCAAGCAGAAGAAGCAGCCGGCGATCACGCATATCTCACCTCCTGTTGCGGGCGTTTTGGCGAATCTCATTTCTCATTGCTCATTGCTCATTAACGAATCTCAACCGTCCCATTTTCTGCGGACATCAATTGCCCTTCAGCGTCCCTTACCACCAGTCGGACCAGATAGCTCCCGGGCTTTACGTCGAAGCTGGTTTTGAGCGTGATGCCCGAAGCAAGCTTGTGTTCCAGAGTTTCATCTTTCCAGTGCATGGTAACGACCTTCTGCGCTCCCTCAATGAAATTGCCATTGCGATTAAACAAGGCCGACACACAGGTTAGAACGTTGTCGTTCCGTCCATCCACTTTCCGAAAGTGCAAACGTTTTACATCGACGTGAGCGAGGACGACAAGTTTAGCATCCTCATCGCTGGCTTTGAAAAACTGCGTGTGCAGGTTGACTGGAAGATTGTGCAACTCCTCCTGAGAGTACATTTCGTCTTCGATTTCCTGCTTGGCCTGTTCGTCGGGATTAGTAAAAGTCTTAGGCGCGTAATAACCTCGGCGGGCCTGCAGTGTCAGCTTTTGCGGGCTCTTCAGCGTGACCTTCAGACTATGGAAGCTGCCGTCGAGCTTGAGATTTTGCGGAACGAACGCCAGCAGATAGGAATAGTCTGGGGCGTCGGACACGCGCCTTAAGCCATCGTTGAAATCGTTGTTGTTGTGAAAGAAAACTCCGCCGGTGCCGTCGGCTAAGGTAGCGAGCAGATCGTCCTGAGCGGACGCAGCCGCAGTCTCCATCAAACTCTTGCTGGTAGAAACGGGGCTCATAAACGTGCTGTCACCGGGTGTGACAGGGGGGTTGTGACTGGCATCTCCATAAGGGACGATGACGTAGAGGCCGCGAGCATCCAGTGTGTTAATGACAACCTGTGAGCGCACCGCACGATCGATCACTTCTGTGAGTTCGTAGTCGAGATCGGGAGTGATAAAGCCGGGAGAGACGACTACGATGCTTCTCTGGCCGGGCATGCGGGAGATGCTGTGGACCACATCCTTCAAGGACAACAGGGAGACGCGGCTTTCATGCTCACCCGCACTCAATACGCCTACACTGAGAGCGGTCACGATGGCTTTGGGATCTCCAAGCGGTACGCTACCTCCCCGCTGCGCTGATGCATTGGGGCCACATTCGCCGGCCTCCTGGATAGCAACCTCGACAGCCTCATTATCCTGCTTGTTCACGATCAAATCTGCCTGGTAGTAACTGATCTCAGGGCACAGGTTGGTGAAACTTCTGGAGTTGATCGGGGTCGGCTTTAGATGAACCAAAGCTTCATGCAGCTTGGCGCGATCGTCGGTGAAGTCCAGAGTCGTTTGTCCAGACGTGGTAAAGATGGCCGCGCGATCGGTCGGCTTCAGAGTCGCAAAGTGGCGCTCCGCCGCCTCGCGCACGTGGGCGAGATCGCCGAATTCCAGATGCACATCGTCGAACAGGTATGCCACAAAGCGCTCAGGCGCAACAGGCGCTTTTCCGGCAGTCGAAGAAGTTTGTCCAGAAGGATTGTCGCCGGAGTTCTCGATCGACTTTTGGACCGCTTTCGCGGCCACGGTTCCAGGCTGTTCGACATCGAATTGGGTGATCACTTGCGGCTTGCCTTTGTCGAATACCTGAAAGTCCTCCTGGTGAAGATTGCCGACAGCGCGCCCCGCGGAGTCGCGGACCACCGCGCGCACCACCACCAGTTTCACGTTCACCTTAAAAGTTGTGGGTTGATCGTGAGTGGCGATCTCCGTTGTGTTCTCTTTGGTTTCAGGTTGCGAGGCAGGATTCTGTGGCGAATCCTGGGCGAGAGCAGGAATTGGGGAGACGAAAAACCAGAGAACGGACAGCGAGACGAAGAGGAACAAACTATGGACGAAGAAGACGATTTCAGCCGCACCGCTGGGTCCAGCAGACCGCCTTGCTTCCGGAGAACTCCTCATAAAAACTCCAGCACTCGCCGGGGGGAAAGGCAGGGCATCCCACAGTCGATATTATCCCACGAAGTCGGGATTCGCCTTGGACTTCCAAGGTTGCCCAACAGTGTACACCCGACGTGGCTGAGGCGCGATATGCTTGAACGGGCAACCAATTTCGGCGGCCTTGGCCTTGTGCGGGCCGGTTTGCGAGGCTTCCCGGACCGTCGCCCGAAGGCGAATCATGGTAAGCCCGTTTGGAGCCTAGCTTGTTGATGGGTTGCAGATTATGAAATTCGACTGGAGCGAAGGCGCCCTTGCGGAAGGCCTGCGACTGTACGAGGCGGGCGAGTTCTTTACAGCGCATGAGGCCTGGGAGAGCGTGTGGCTGGGATCGCCCGAGCCGGAAAAGACCTTTCTGCAGGGGCTGATCCAGGTGACTGCGGCGTTCCATCACCTGCGGGGCAGCAATCCGCTGGGGGCGACACTCTTGTTGCAAGCGGCGCTCGGGAGGCTGAACCGTTATCCGCCGTCTTTCGGGGGAATTTCCGTTACTCTCCTGCGCCACGACATACGAGAGCGCCTGCAGATGCTCGAAGCGGGGGAATCGACATCCCAACTGCTTTCGCCTCGAATACGACCGTGCTAGTTTTTCAGCCAGAGCACAGGGAAAGCATGTCCGAGTTTCCGGAAATCAGAATCGCTGGTGACTAGCGTGGCTTTTTGTTCGACCGCCAGTGCGGCGGCAAAACCATCCACGTAGTAAAGTTTATACTTGGCTTTTATATCGGCGGCCTGGCACGCCCTCTGCGGGGTAGCGTCCTCCAACTCGACAGGCAGGGGCCTTACGGCTTGCACGGCAGTGAGAGCCTGCTCCGGACCGTACTCACGTAGAATCAGCCCGTACACTTCTCCGTAGTTCACCGCCGACATCAGCACTTTGGCGCGTCCTCGCCTGGCTTCAGTCAGAAGCTCCTCGACTTTGGAAGCGCCCGGCTTATCCCGCAGAAAAACGAACAGCGCGCTGGCATCGAAGACGTATGTCTTCATTTATCGCGCTTACCTTCTTCGCGGTGCTCCTTCTCCCAGATCGCAAGCAAATCCGGCCCGTACGCGAGGATGCCCCTGACACGGCGAATGTACTCGTCGGTGATGGGCTGGAGGACGATGCGGCCCAACTGGTCCTCAAGAATCTTTACCTTAGTTCCCGCTTCAATTTTATGCTTTCGACGAAGCTCCGCCGGAATCACGAGTTGGCCTTTGGACGTGAATGTAGCACTCATGTCGGACATGCCTTACATTATATCAGAGGTAAGGGACACTGTACTTGGTTGGAAATAGGCCACGACGGCGACGCGTGAGATATCAGCGTCAAAGAAATCTTTCCAGGGCCTCTGTGGTTTCTTTCGGCTGCTCTTCGAGCACCCAGTGACCGGTGTTCTTCAGCACGATGACGGTGACATTCGTCGCGACCAACTTGGCTTGCTGCCCTAGCGCTCCTCCCAACGACTTTTCGCCGCCAATGGTCAAGACGGGCATGGTCAGCCTGGTCTGAGAGAGTTGGGAAAAATCCTTGGCGGCTTTCTGGAACGAAACAAAGTAAGCCCATCCCGCATGCATGCGTCCCGGCCGCGCATAGGCCGCCGTATAAGCTTTGCGGTCCGCTTCCGGAATCGAATGAGTTTTGTCGGCCGCGAAATCATTCCAGAAATAATCGAAATAGGTACGCTCGCGGCCCTGAACCAGGGCCTCGGGGGTTGGTCCGTTGAAGCGGAAATGCCAGATGTTCGGATTGTTATACACAGCCTCCCAACCCGGTACTCCGGGAAGGAAGGCATCCATCAAGACGAGCTTCGTCACTTCCGTCTGGAATTGTGCGGCGTAGGCATAGGCGACCATGAGGCCTATGTCGTGTCCCACGACTTCGGCTTTCTGCACACCGAGTGACTTAGCGAGATCGTGAATGCGGATCGCGGCACTCTTCATATCCAACCCGTCAGGAGGAACACCGGAGTCTCCGATGCCGGGCAGGTCTGGCGCGATCACCGTAAAGCGCTGGGCCAGAGCGGGGATGATCGGTCTCCACATCCGCGATGTCTCCGCATAGCCGTGCAACAGTATGAGAGGCGCACCGTGGCCGGCCGTGAGGTAATGTAGCTTGACGCCGTTGATCTCCGCCGTGCGGGAGATGATCGCATCGTCTTTAGCCTGTCCGTACGCCGTCGAGGAAAATGCAGTGGAGAACAGTAAACCCAACACAGCCAAACCCAGAGGAAGGCTCAAGGCGCGTTTCATGCAAGGCTCCTTATTGGTACAAAATTGGTACAAAACTCTTGAAGAGAGGCACGCGAATGATGACGCCCTCTCCGAATTTAATTGCGTAACGTTAAAGCATTAGAGATAGGTTCGCCAAGCCAAAAGAAAGGCGGACGAGTCGCGTCGCGACTCGTCCTTAGTGAATTCAGCGGTGCTTTATGAAGCTGCCGTCCTGCAGTTCGGCGACTGCTTGCCGTAGCTGCTCCTGCGTGTTCATTACGATCGGACCGTACCAAGCCACGGGCTCCTCTATCGGCTTGCCCGACACCAGCAAGAAACGGATGCCCTCGTCGCCCGGCTGCACGACGATCTCATCGCCATGGTCGAACAGCACCAGTGAGTGATTGCTGACGTCGTAAACGGGAGGCGCTTCCGGTTTCGCGACCTGTTCGGTAAGAACTGCACGGGGATCCGACGCGTCGCGAAATGTGCCGGAGCCTGCAAACACATAGGCAAAGGCGTTGTTCGTAACTTCTACCTTGAGCCGCTTTCGCTTGCCCGGCGCGATCGAGACGTCGAGGTAGTTTGGACTAGCGGCAACGCCTTCCACTGGACCCTTCTTACCCCAAAACTCACCGCAGACAACCCGCACTCGCGTGCCATCGTCGTCCGTAACCTCTGGAATCGCGCTCGACGGAATATCCTGGTAGCGCGGATCGGTCATCTTCAGCGATGCGGGCAGGTTCGACCACAGCTGGAAACCGTGCATGCGGCCGCGCTGATCGCCCTTGGGCATTTCCTGGTGGAGAATGCCGCTGCCGGCCGTCATCCATTGCACGTCGCCAGCGGTCATTTTGCCCTTGTTGCCGAGGCTGTCGCCGTGCTCGACCGAGCCCGCGAGCACATACGTGATCGTCTCGATCCCGCGGTGCGGATGCCAGGGAAATCCCTTCAGATAATCTTCTGGGTTATCGTTACGGAAATCATCCAGCAGCAAGAAAGGATCGAAATCCTTCGTCTTACCGAAACCAAAGGCGCGCTGCAACTTCACACCCGCGCCTTCGACTGTCGGCTTTGGTTCAATAATTTGTTTAATTGGCCGGAGTGACATAATGTTCTCTTTTCTTCGTCGCGGAGCTCGCCTTTCACTGCGCCCCGCGGCGACATGCATCAGGCTTTCACGAACTGAACATCGAGCGTGATGGTGACCTCGTCGCCGACGAGAATGCCACCGGTCTCGAGCGGCGAGTTCCACGTCAGGCCGAAGTCTTTGCGGTTGATCTTTGTGGTTGCTGAGAGGCCGATTCGTGTGTTTCCCCAAGGATCTTTGGCAGGTGCGGTCGGTCCCTCGACGGCGAACGACACGTTCCGAGACACGCCATGAATCGTCAACTCACCGGCGACGGTCAGTTCCCCTTCGGCCACTGGGGTTATCTTCGAGGATTTGAATGACAGCGTGGGAAACTTCTCCACGTCGAAAAAGTCGGCGCTCTTGAGATGCGCATCGCGCTGGTCATCGCGAGTATTGATCGAAGCCGCGTCGACCGAAGCCTCGATACGCGAATTGGCATGGTCGGTTTCATTCCGGGTCAGTACGCCCTTTAAGCGCGTAAATTGGCCCTTTACGTTTGAAATCATCATGTGTTTTACCTTGAATTCAGCGACTGAGTGAACCGGGTCGATGTTCCAGGTGGTGGTTGCGGCTTGCGGGGTAGCGGGTGTGCTCATAGTAAGCTCCTTTTCTGAGTGATTTGATGCGTTACACCGATAATCGTTGCAACAAGTATTAAAGGCAATAAATCAGGCCACATGGCTGCGCGCACTGCGCAGCAGTTCGGCCAGGGCCTGAAGGCGCTGCCGCCCCAAGTGGCCCAATTGTTTGCGGTGGGCCGCCTGTACTGGCTCATCCAGCCGGACCAGGAGTTTTAAGCCTTCCGGTGTAATTCGGGCCATCACGGTTCGCCGATCTTTGGCTTCGCGGCAGCGCGAAATCAGGTCGCGCTTCTCCAGCCGGTCGAGCAAGCGGGTAACATCCGGGTCCCGCGTAATCATTCGGTTCGCGATTTCCCCGCAGAAAAGGCCTTCTGGAGCGCCGCGCAGAATTCTCAGCACGTTGTACTGGGTCGGAGAAAGATTCTCGGCCTTAAGGACGCCGATTAGCCCCCTGGAGAGCATGTCAGTCGTGCGCAGCAGATCCAGGAACGCAGTCTCCTCGGCAGAACCGACGCGGCGTCCCCTCTTGCCCGACTCGACCGTTTCCCTCATCGCAAGCAATAATATACGTTGTAACGACTATTGTCAAGACGACCATCGCCTGCGCGCCCGGCCTCCCGCCCTAGCCGCGAAAAGGCCGGGCCTCCTGCGGTCCTTTAGGCAGCCGCCTGCTTGCTGCGCTGGATGAATGCGAGCAGATCGGCATTGATCTGGTCGGCATTGGTTGTGGGCATCCCGTGCGGGAAGCCCGGATACACCTTCAGAGTCGCGTTCTTCACAATCTTCGCGGACTGCAAGGCGGCAGCACCGATGGGCACGATCTGGTCATCATCGCCATGGAGAATGAGAGTGGGCACGTCGAATTTTTTCAGATCTTCGGTGAAGTCGGTCTCAGAGAAAGCCTTGATGCAGTCGTATCCCGCCTTCACTCCGCCCATCATGCCCTGAAGCCACCACTTGTCCCGGATGCCTTCCGATATCTTGGCGCCTGGGCGGTTGTAGCCGTAGAACGGAAGCGTAATGTCCCGGTAAAACTGCGGCCGATTGGCCAGATACGCGGTCCGCAGCCCGTCGAAAACCTCGATGGGCGCGCCCGCGGGATTCTTTTCCGTCTTCACCATGAGCGGAGGCACGGAGCTGATCAACACGGCCATGCCGACACGCTTTGTGCCATGCCGTCCGATGTAGCGGGCAACTTCTCCGCCCCCCGTGGAGTGGCCGACATGGATTGCATTTTTCAGGTCAAGCTTTTCAGTGAGGACCGCGAGGTCGTCGGCGTAGGTGTCCATATCGTTTCCATCCCAAGTCTGAGTGGAACGGCCGTGCCCGCGCCGGTCGGCCGCGATGACTCGATAGCCATGCTGCCCGAAGAACATCATTTGTGTGTCCCAGTCGTCCGCGGTGAGAGGCCAGCCGTGACTGAACACGATGGGCTGACCTTTTCCCCAGTCCTTGTAATAGAGCGTCGCGCCGTCTTTTACTGTGATTGTGTCCATGGAATGCTCTCCTTGTGTTTTTGAACCACTGAGTCGAAGATTTTGCCGTTGTTGGCGTGGCGAAGGCCGCGCCAGATACCGTGCTCACTGCCAGGATTGCCCCACTGCGGTTCAGTAACGTCGCCGCGCGCTAGATCAGTTGTACATGGTCGGGGTATTACACGTCCTGCACGATGGATGGAAAGAACGCATCCCGAGACGCAGTTTTTTTTAAGACTCAAGGGAAGGGGACGAACCCTTCACGGCCCGGGGCGAACAAATGAAGAATCTACCCTGTCCTTCGGGATCATGAGCCACGCCACTGCAGAGCTCGCAACGGACAGGCTCATGCAAATCAACATCACAATTCGGAATCCGAATACAAAGGCCGCCCCAATCGATTCCTCGAGAGCGGCTTGCATAGTGGGACTGAGACCAGGGGGGATCCGTAACCCGGCGAGCTTGGTCTTGTCGGACTGAACCATCTCCCGCACGCCGGATGGCAGCGGGAGGTGAACCAGGCTGCGATCCAGGCGAGAACCGAATGCGTTCACCATCACAATCCCCAGCACCGCGACTGCAATTAGGCTCGCAACTCGGGCTACGGCATTATTGATGCCAGAGGCCGCTCCTACACGATTCTGGCCCACTGAATTCAAAACGACGGTGGTGAGCGGGGCAACTGTGATCGCCATGCCCGCGCCAAGACTAATTACTGCGGGGAAAAACGACCTCCAGTAGCTGCCGCCCGCCGAGGGGATCGCGAATAAGACAAACCCGAATGCGGCTACGAGTGGGCCGATCAGCAGCGGACCTCTTGCCCCATAGCGAGCAACCAGTCCCCCGGACCAGCGCGAAAGAAAGAACATCAGCAGGATCATCGGCAGAACTGCGGCGCCAGTAGCGGTCGCGGAATATCCCTGAACCTGGATCAGATTCAACGGAAACAAGAAAAAGAAAACTCCAGTGGCGGCGTAAAGGAAGAGCGTGATCAGGTTCGCAGCACGAAACGCAGGGGACCGAAACAGCGACAGTGGAACCATCGGCGAACTCACTCTAGCTTCAACGAACACGAACAAAATCAGACAGCCACAGCCCACAGTCAGGCTGGCCAACACCAGAGGATTTCTCCAGCCCAGGTTCACTGACTCGATGAGGCCGGTGACCAAGCCGCCTAATCCGACAGTCACGACCATCGCTCCAAGCCAATCGACGCGACCGCCGGCGGGATTGCGGCTTTCGGAAATGCGCCACAGCGAAATGGCGATCACTGCCGCTGCAAGCGGGAGATTAATGAAAAACACCCAGCGCCAGGAAGCATGCTCAACCAGCCAGCCGCCGAGAATGGGCCCCGCCGCGGCAGTCATGGCCGTGAACCCGGACCACGTGCCGATCGCCTGTCCCCGGCTTTTCTGATCGAAGGATGTACTGATAATCGCGAGGCTACCGGGCACGAGCAGTGCGGCCCCAACCCCTTGAATACTCCTCGCAATGATGAGCTGATTTATGCTCGACGCCGCTCCGCAACCCGCAGATGCCAGGGAGAAAATCGCGACCCCCAGCACGAACATCAAGCGGCGGCCAAACAGGTCGCCAAGTGAGCCTCCGACAAGAATCAACGCTCCGAGGAAGAGTCCATAAGACTCGACGACCCATTGCACGTCCACTACTGTCGCGTGAAAGCTGGCTTGCAGCGCGGGCAGGGCGACGTTGACGACCGTGCTGTCTATGAAGGCCAGGCTGGAACCGAGAATGGTCGCGGCAAGTATCCACGTTGTCGTCTCTGGCGCACACGGAGCCCCAGCACTTCCCAACCAGATTACAGCCTCGTCGCAGGGCGGTTTCATGGACGCTACGGATGACGGCGCAGTAGGACAACGACGGATCGCGGACCCAGCAGATATTTTGTCTGCTCCAGAGAAACTCCATCGTTCGAGAAATCGTCAGGGCTCGGCAAAGCTGTATCCACGATTCTCTTCCACTCCGCCGCCGTGCCCTCCTGGACGTAGAAATCCAACTGTTCCCAATACGCGTTGATCATTACGTAGAAGTCGTCGTCGCCTTGGGAGGCGCCATGCAGGCAGAACGCCAGACTATGAGAGTCGTTGGATAGATCGACTGTTGCGCCGGTTCCATACCAGGAAACATCCTCGCGCCAAAACCTGCTGCGGCCGAAGGCCGGATGACTCTTGCGGAACGCAATCATGCTTTGAAAAAAACGGAAGACGTCGGCGTTCGCCTGGAGTTGGCTCCAGTCCAGCCATCCCGTTTCATTGTCCTGGTTATACGGATTGTTGTTGCCAAACTGCGTGTTCAGGAATTCATCCCCGGCCCGGAACATTGGGATGCCGTTCGATAGCATCAGCAGACAGCAGAAATTCTTGATCTGCTTCCGGCGCAGCGCCAGCACTTCTGATGAAACCCCTTCGTCCCCTTCATGGCCACAGTTCCAACTGTAGTTAGAGTCCGTGCCGTCGTGGTTGTCATTGCCATTCGCCAGGTTGTGTTTGCGGTCGTAGGAGACGAGATCGTATAGGGTAAAGCCGTCGTGAGAAGTTACGAAGTTCACACTCTGGTAGGCGTGATAGGCGTCGGCGCGGCTGTCAGGAAACAAGTCGTCGCTGCCATAGAGGCGGCGCATCAGGTCGGGAACGAGCCCCGTGTCACCTTTCGCGAAACGGCGGAGGTCGTCGCGAAACCGTCCATTCCACTGAAGCCAGGTCAGGCCGGGGAATCCGCGACCCAACTGGTAAGTGCCTGCGTCCCAGGGTTCAGCAATTAAATGTACCCGGCTCAACTCCGGATCGCCGGAGATTTGACCGAAGATGGGAGGATCTCCCCAGTTAAGAGATCCGTCCCCATTGCGGCTAAACACTGAAGCCAGGTCAAAGCGGAATCCGTCGATATGCATTTCCTGCTTCCAGTAGCGCAAGCTGTCCATCACCATCTTGCGCACTTGCGCCTCTCCGAAATTCATAGTATTGCCGGTCCCTGAGTAATTGGCATAGGGGCTTGCCGGATCGGAGGACATCATGTAATAGCCGGCGCTGTCGAGTCCTTTGAAGCTGTAGATCGGTCCCCGGTGGTCGCCCTCGCAAGTGTGGTTGTATACGACGTCGAGCACGACGCTGATACCGGCTGCATGAAATGCCTTCACCATGTTCTTGAATTCGATGTGCTGCTCGTGACTGCCACGGGTGCTCGCGTACTGCGCGTGCGGCGCGAAAAAGTTCAGAGGCATGTAACCCCAAAAGTCGCCTTCTTGCGGATCGCGCTGAAAAACTGGCATCAGCTCGACAATTGTTATCCCAAGTTCGTTCAGATACGGAATTTTTTCTACCAGACCCGCATATGTACCGGCGCGAGCCGCATCTACGCCGGAGTTGGCGTTCTTCGTGAAACCCCTCACGTGAAGTTCGTAGATGATCGCGTCAGACTCATGGTGCGGCGACCTATCTCCTGCCCAGTCAAATTTCTGGCGATGGGCGATCAGCACTCCCAAAGGCGCGTGCCCAGCATTTGGTCCCTCGCGCATGGCGAGGCTGCGATCAAAATCAGGTGGGAAGAAAATGCATTTTGCGTACGGGTCGAGCAGAACCTTTTGCGGGTCAAAGCTATGAAGCTGGGGCACGGTCTCTCCCGACACGGAGTAGGCGTAATAGCGAGCCTCGCCGATTTCCCCCATTGGGATCCGGCAGTGCCAAATGCGCCCGGACTTGTTATGCAGAAAATCGAAGCGGAAAGCCAGAAGGGGGTTCACCAGATCGGCCGGGGAATAAAGCAACAGAGTGACGCTCTCTGCATGCTCGGAGTGAACCGCAAAGTTAAACGCCTGCTCTTCTTCGATCCACGTGACACCAAGAGGCAAAGGGCTTCCCTCGGCCTGAGCCCACGTTGGGCGTTTCGTGGGCGCGACCGGTGCCGGCGGTGCAAGAATTGAACTTTTCACACCGCCTCTCCGCATTCTGTTAAGCGGAGATCCGTCACGCTGTCTCCTTGGATTCCCTGTAATAACGGATCAGGTTGCTGGTCGAGCTATCATGCGCGAGCTGCGGTTCTGTTTTGCTCTCAAGTTCAGGAATGATGCGCTGCGCCAGCACTTTGCCCAGTTCGACGCCCCACTGGTCAAACGAATCGATGTTCCAGATTGTGCCCTGGGTGAAGACGGAATGTTCGTAGAGGGCTACCAGTTTGCCCAGCGTTTCTGGCGTCAGCCGTTTAGCCATGATTGTGTTCGAAGGACGATTGCCCTCGAATACGCGGTGAGGAACTAGCCATTTTGGCGTACCTTCAGCTTTGACCTGCTCCGGAGTCTTGCCGAACGCCAGCGCTTCCGTCTGCGCGCAAACGTTGGCAATCAGCATGTCGTGATGCCGGCCTAATGGATTCAGGGCTTCTGCGAAGGCAATGAAGTCGCACGGAATCAATCTGGTGCCCTGATGAATCAACTGATAGAACGAGTGTTGACCATTGGTTCCCGGTTCGCCCCAGTAAATTGGACTCGTGTCGTGGGCCACTTTCTTTCCCTTGAGCGTGACGTGTTTGCCGTTGCTTTCCATGGTGAGTTGCTGAAGGTAGGCGGGAAACCGCTTCAGGTATTGTTCGTAGGGCAACACCGCCACGGTTTGCGCGCCCAAAAAGTCGTTGTACCAGATGGAGAGAAGACCCATCAGGACCGGTAGATTGTGCTCGAAGGGAGTGGTGTGGAAATGCTCGTCCATTTGGTGAAAGCCGTTCAACATAGCCCGAAAATTCTCCGGGCCGATGGCAACCATGGTCGAGAGGCCGATCGCCGAATCCATCGAGTAGCGCCCGCCGACCCAGTCCCAGAATTCGAACATGTTGGCGGTATCGATACCGAATTTCGCGACCTCTGACGCATTCGTTGAAACCGCCACGAAGTGTTTCGCCACCGACTTTTCGTCGCCTCCCAGCCCGGCGAGTGCCCAGGCACGAGCCGTTTGGGCGTTCGTCATGGTTTCCAGTGTGGTGAAGGTTTTCGAAGAAATAATAAAAAGCGTCTCGGACGGATCGAGATCGAGAACGGCCTCAGCGAAATCGGTGCCGTCTATGTTCGACACAAAGCGAAATGTCATCGCCCTGTCGGAATAATGCTTGAGAGCCTCGTACGCCATTACTGGTCCGAGGTCGGAACCACCGATGCCGACATTGATAACGTTGCGAATGCGCTTGCCGGTATGACCTTTCCACTCTCCGCTTCGAACTCGGTTAGAGAAATCTGCCATCCGGTCGAGTACAGCGTGCACCTTGGGCACCACATTTTCCCCGTCCACTACGATGGAGGTGTCCCGGGGTGCGCGCAGCGCGATGTGCAGGACCGCCCGCTTCTCCGTAATATTGATTTTCTCGCCCCGAAACATGGCGTCGATTCGCGCTTGCAAGCCGGATTCCTCGGCGAGCCGGATCAGCAGCTTGAGCGTTTCATCCGTGATGCGATTCTTCGAATAGTCGAGAAAAAGTCCGAGCGCCTCGGCAGTCATGCGGGTGCCCCGCTCTGTATCTTCTGCAAAGAGCTGCCGCAGGTGTAATTCCTTGACCTTCTTGTAATGGGCCTGAAGGTCCTTCCATGCCTGTCGTTTAGCTGTGGGGAGTGTCGTGATTGCTTCTACTCTTGCTGCCATGGCCGCCTGCCTTTCGTCCTTATAAAATTCGAAGTCTTGCCTACTTTTTTGAGTCTCGCGTCCCAAGCCTTTCGTCCCGCTCAAAGCGGCGCGACAAAGCCGGCAATGACCGGCAACGAACTGAGCAACTTGCTCGCGCCGTTCCATAGAATCTGAACGCCAATGCACACCAGCAAGAACGCCGAGAGCTTTAAAATTACATTCGTTCCCGTTGTACCTAGCTTGCTCGCGAGCCGATCTGCGTAGGCGTAGCAGAGATAGATGGTTACTGCCAAGAAGGCGGAACCGATCGCCGCCGCTAGAATTACCAGCAGGTTTGCGCCAAGGTGCTGCGGCGCGTTCGCGCCCAAGGTGATTGCAACCGATATGGAGCCGGGACCAACTGTCAAAGGAAGCGTGAGCGGGTAAAAGGCCCGGCTCAGAGCATCAGCGCAAGTGACCGTTCGCCTGGGTGAGCCTTGATCGTTCGCGTCTTTCTGATTGAGCATCGCCCAGCCCGTTGAAATGACAATCAGCCCACCGCCGACCTGCACAACCGGGAGCGAAATCCCAAAGAAAGAGAGCACGTGCGCCCCGAGGGTGTAGGACGCGATCATCAGTATGAAACTATCTACCGCAATGCGGCGAGCCAGCACTCGTCGTGTTTCGGTCGCGTAGTCTCGCGTGAGCAGCAAAAAGACCGGAGCGCCTCCAATCGGATCCACGATCGGAAACAGCGCGCTGACGACCAGGAGAACGCCCTTGACAGCTTGCATCACCGGGCCGGGGACGTTCGTGATTCCGCTGCCGATCATGGCCGGGCTGCGTCCTGGGGAGCGGTTGCGGAGGAACCCAACGCATTGTTTACCATCTGCTGAGCTTCGCTCACAATGGCGTTCAGATGGGTCAAGCTCTTGAAGCTCTCGGCGTATATCTTATAGATATTCTCGGTCCCGGAAGGCCGACCCGCAAACCACCCGTTCTCCGCCACAACTTTCAGGCCCCCGATGGGGGCGCCATTGCCGGGAGCTTTGGTCAGCTTGGCTGTGATTGGTTCACCCGCCAGATCCGACTCCTTGACTGCTTCGGGGGAGAGTTTTTGCAACTTTGCTTTCTGTTCCGGCGTGGCTGGCGCATCTATCCGGGTGTAATACGGAGTGCCGAACTCCGCGGTCAGTTCGAGGTAATGCTCTCCCGGACTTTTGCCAGTGCGCGCGGTAATCTCCGCTGCCAACAAGTCCATGATCGGCCCGTCCTTGTCGGTCGTCCACACGGTGCCGTCAAGCCGAAGAAAACTAGCTCCCGCGCTTTCCTCCCCCCCGAAACAGCAGGAACCGTCGACCAGTCCCGGCACAAACCACTTGAAACCCACCGGCACTTCGCGCAGTTCGTGTCCGAGCTTCTTTACGACCCGGTCAATCATGCTGCTGCTGACCAGTGTCTTTCCCACTGCAACTTCCCTGCTCCACTGAGACCGGTGCGTGAGCAAATATCGAATGGCGACAGCAAGGTAGTGATTTGGGTTCATCAAACCGGAAACCGGAGTCACGATCCCATGCCGGTCCGCGTCAGTGTCGTTGCCGAAAGCCAACTGGTACTTATCTTTCAGCGCGACCAGCCTGACCATCGCGTAAGGGCTCGAACAGTCCATGCGGATCTTGCCGTCGTGATCGACGGTCATGAACGAAAAAGTTGGATCGATAATCGGGTTTACGTCGACGATTTCCAACCCGTAAATGGAATTGATCGGCTCCCAGTAGGGCAGCGATGCTCCGCCCAGCGGGTCCACAGCAAGTTTCAGGTGATCGCCGCGAATCGCATCCATATCAATAACGTTCTTGAGATCGCGAACATACGGGAGTATGAAGTCTTCCTGGTGCGTAGTCGCGGCCTGCATAGCTTTAGCAAACGAAATACGCTTGACGCTAACATTTCCCGCTCGCAACAAATCGTTGGCGCGGTCTTCTACCCAGCCCGTAACGTCGGTATCGGCAGGGCCGCCGTTGGTCGGGTTGTATTTGAAACCTCCATCCTCGGGCGGATTGTGCGACGGAGTAATCACAATGCCGTCCGCAAGGTGCTGTTTGCGGTCGCGGTTGTAAACCAGAATCGCCCGCGAGATGACCGGGGTCGGCGTTACACCGTCGCCTTGCTGAATGATCGTCTGGACGTTGTTTGCCGCCAGCACCTCGAGGGCGGTGCGCTGTGCGGGACCGGAGACCGCATGCGTGTCTTTTCCCATGTAAAGAGGCCCGTCAGTTCCCTGCCCTCGCCGGTAGTCGCAAATCGCCTGCGTAATCGCCAGGATGTGCGCTTCGTTAAATGTTCCGAGCAGGGGCGAGCCCCGATGTCCGCTCGTGCCGAAGCTGACTAACTGATTGGGGTCATGCACATCAGGACGGCGCTCGAAATATTCTTTCTCCAGGCGAGCCACATCTATAAGCAACTCTTTTGGAGCCGGCTTGCCCGCGAGCGGCGAAATGTTTGTCTGATCGGGCACTTCTATTTTGGATTGTGGTTCTAGAGTACTGGGCATGGTTCCACCTTCCAAATCTCGGACGCATACTCCGCGATGCTGCGATCGCTCGAAAACTTCCCCGAACTAGCGACGTTCAGGATTGCCTTGCGCGCCCATGCGCTGGGATCAGCATACAGCTCTCCGAGCCGTTCCTGCGCCTGGACGTAAGAGGCTAGGTCTGCAAGGTGCATGTAGTGATCGGTTGTGAGAAGCGTATCGCGCAAGGGAGCGAACACTCCCTTTTCGTTTGGGCTGAAGTGATCCGAGAAAATAAGGTCCAGAGCGGCCCGAGTCTCAGGCTCATGTTGATAGTGCCACTGCGGGTTGTACCAGGCGCGGCTATTCTCCACTTGTTCCACAGTAAGGCCAAACAGGAACATGTTCTCTTCCCCTGCTTCCTCCGCCATTTCGATGGTCGCGCCGTCGCGCGTCCCAACGGTTAAGGCCCCGTTCATCATGAATTTCATGTTGCTCGTCCCGCTGGCCTCGTAGCCTGCGGTTGAGATCTGATTGGAGACGTCGCTGGCTGGAATCAGCCGCTCCGCCAGAGAAACGTTGTACTCAGGAAGGAAGATGACGTTGAGCCGCCCACGGACGGCGGGATCACTATCAATTGTGAACGCCAAATTGTTGATGAACTTTATGATCAGCTTGGCCAGGACGTAAGCAGGCGCCGCTTTACCGGCAAAAAAGAATGTGCGGGGCACCATCTGCAAATTGGGATTGGCCCGCAGCCGGTTATAAACGACGACGATTCGTAACGCGTTCAGCAGTTGCCTCTTGTATTCGTGGATGCGCTTGATATGGCTGTCGAAGACGGAATCCGGATCCACGATCTGTCCTGAGGTCGACTTCAGCCAATTGGCAAACTCCACTTTGGCCTCTCGTTTCGACTTAAGAAACACTTCACAAAAGCTATGGTCCCCGGCAACTGGCTTCAGTTCCCTCAGTCGACTCAAGTCGGTAATCCATCGGTCGCCGATGACTTGCGTGATCGCATTGGACAGCCCAGGATTGGCTTCGAGCAGCCAGCGTCGTGGCGTCACCCCGTTCGTCTTGTTGTTGAAACGCTCGGGGAACATTTCAGCAAGGTCCTTGACCGTCGTCGTCCGCAACAGCTTCGAGTGGACCGCGGACACTCCATTGGTGCTGTGGGAGCCGACGATTGCGAGATTCGCCATGCGAATCTTGCGCTGTGCACCTTCTTCCACCAGACTCACGCGCTGCACGCGTCCCTCATCGCCCGGGTAGCGAACCCGTACGTCGTCGAGCAATCGCCGGTTGATCTCGTAGATAATTTCCAGATGCCGGGGAAGAAGTTTTTCAAACCAAGCCACAGGCCATTTCTCGAGAGCCTCGGGCAACAACGTGTGATTCGTATACCCCAGCGTCCTCTTCGTAAGATCCCAAGCCCGGTCCCATCCCAAGTGAGCATCGTCCAGCAGAATTCGCATCAGTTCAGCGACTGACATGGAAGGATGCGTGTCATTGAGTTGAATTGCGGCCTTCTCCGGCAACTGGTCCCAATCTGTATTGTGGCGCTGGAAGCGGCGCACCAGGTCGGCCATGGAACAAGCGACCAGGAAATATTCCTGCAAGAAGCGCAGTCCTTGCCCCTCCGTCGTGGAATCATCCGGGTACAGCACGCGGGTGAGCGACTCCGCTTCGAGAGTTTCACCCAGCGCTCCGACAAAGTCGCCGGTGTCGAACTTTTGAAGATCGAAGTATTCAGGCGCGGCCGCGGCCCAGAGCCGCATTGTGTTGATCGTCTTTCCCCCGTAGCCCACCACGGGGCGATCAAACGGAATACCGATCAGGCTCGATGGGCGGTTGGGGATAGCCTCAAAATTGCCACCTCGCAACTTGAATGAGACATTCAGCTTGATTTCCACCTGCTCGTGAGGCCGGGCAACCTCCCAGGGATCGCTATCGCGGAGCCAGTTGTCAGGATTCTCCTTTTGCCAGCCATCCACGATCGTTTGCTTGAACATGCCATACTCGTAGCGCAGTCCGTAGCCCGTGCCCGGCAGTTGCATGGCGGCCATCGAGTCGAGGTAGCACGCTGCCAGGCGGCCCAAACCGCCGTTGCCCAAGCCCGCATCCGGTTCCTGTTCGACAAGTTCTAACCAGTCAATACCAACTTCCCGGGCCGAATATCGCAACAGGGGATCGAGTAAGAGGTTGGTGACATTGTTAGCCAAGGATCGCCCGATGAGAAACTCCATGGAAAGGTAATAGATGCGCTTGGCATTCTCTCGCTCGTAAGTTTGCTTGGTCAGCACCCAACGTTGTGCGAGAACGTCTCTGACGGAACGCGCAAACGCCTCAAAACGCTCCCGGGCACTCGCCACCTTGGGGTCGATCGCCCGGTCAAAAATCAAATGGCGCTCATAGAGCGAATTGTCCGTCTCCACAAACGGAATCGCGTCGATCCCGTACTGATGCAGAAGCGTTGAAACATTGGCTGAACTGGTCGTCATCGGAACGACCGCCGGATTCGGGCGCGCCACACTCTTTGTGCTCATTTGACACCTTGGCTGCTGGCTTCACGCACCGTCCAGACGGAACAATGCGAGTCCGGTTAGCGGCGCTTGCGCAGGCTCCGTGCTTTGGGACCACCGCTAAGGTCAGGAACTTCCTCCCCCAGGGCAGTGGCTAAATCTATTTGATGATCCTGCTCCTGCATAAGGATCTGTCGAATTTGTTCTGCCATTGCAAATTCTCCCAGGGCTTCGCATTGCCGGATGCGATCCCGATAATTTCGAATGGTTTCATTTTCATTGTCGAGATCGTAGCGGAGCATATCCTTCGCATTCTTCGATGTGCGCACTGGCTGAGGAGTAACCACCGGCATTTTGCCGAGATAGTCGATCTGCCGCGACAGAATCAGGGCATGATCAAGCTCCTGCTTGGCGTGGATTTCCAACTGGGCGGCGATGTCCATGTATTGTGCCCCACTGAGCACCTGGGAATAGACAACGTAGGCGATGATCGCTTGATATTCGCGGGAAAGATCCTCGTTCAACAGTTCGGCGAGGCGGTCGCGGGAAATTTCGTTTTCGTTTGCTGCGGATTTGGACTTAGGCATTTTGATTCCTCCTTATGAATTAAAACACAGGTCATCTTAAGCGCTTCGCGTGCCGATCGCCATGATGTCGCCTTGCTTCGGTTGCGCTCGGTCAAAATTTTACCCCTAATTCGGCGTAACGTTTTGCGAATGGAGCGGACCATTGGGACTCTGCACTACTTCCTGCCAGCCTCCGCCGAGTGCCTTGTAAAGTTGAACCAGGCTTTGGTACTCGTTGCCTCGGGCCTGAGCCAGAGCAAGCTCCGCTTCAAACAGCGATCGCTGCCCATCGAGAACCTCGAGGTAGGTCGTGATGCCTCCACGGTAGCGAACGAGCGATGTATCGACCGAATCTCGCAGATGCTTGACCGACGTCTCCTCTGCGAGGCGGACTTGATGCACTTTCTGATAGCCGATCAGGGCGTCGGAGACATCGCGGAACGCGAGTTGGATACTTTGCTTGTAGGCAATCAGTTCCTGGCGATGTTGCGACTCAGCCATCTTCAGGTTTCCGCGCAGAGCACCTCCCGTGAAAATCGGTTGAGTGATCTGGCCGCCGTAGGACCAGATTCCATTCTGTGAACTCATCATGCTCGAGAAGAGACTGCTTCGTCCGAACGCTCCTCCCCCTGAGCCGGTAAGTGAAATCTGCGGAAAGAACGCGGCCCTGGCGACGCCGATCTCGGCGTTGGCGGCGATCAGCTCATGCTCGACCTGGAGGATATCCGGACGCCGTTCCAGCAATGTCGACGGCAAGCCCGGCGGCACATCCGGCGGGAGTGGCTGCTCGGCCAATGGGCGCCCACGTCGAATACTTTCTGGATAATGGCCCAGAAGAATACTGATCGCATCTTCCTCCTGGCCGATCTGTCTCTCAAGGTCCGGGATTGCCGCATTGGCGGTATCCAGCACTTGCAGGGCTTGCAGCACATCCAGCTTGGTCGCAACCCCGTGGTCGAGCCGCAATCGAGTCAGCTTGACGGAATCTTCCTGGGTCTTCACGGTGTCGCGCGTTATTCGGAGCTCGTGGTCTAGCTCCAGCAGCGTGAAATAGTCACTCGCCACATCGCTCACGAGCGTGAGGATGACGGTATGCTGCGCATCCTCGGTAGCCAGGAGTTCAGCGCGCGCGGCCTCGGTGGCTCGTCGCAGGCGGCCGAACAAATCCAGCTGAAATGCTGCGTCAGCAGTGAGCCCCAGAACGTTGTACTTAGCTGCGCTGACTGGATCTTTTCCCCCCTCGAAGGTACCGCTAGCCTGTACCTGCGGAAAAAGACTAGAGCGTGTGATGGCGACCTGAGCCCGCGCGGCCGTGATGCGCTCCGTCGCCAGTTGAAGATCGTAATTCTCTTTCAGGGCGGTGCGGATGAGTTCTTGCAGTTGTGGATCCTGGAAGACTTGCCACCAAGGTGTGTCTGCAAACGATGCCGCTTGCGCCTGAGCTTCCGGGCTTTCTCTCAGATCACGGTATACGCCAGGAGTCTGAACGGCGGGCCGGTGATAATTCGGACCGACCGCGCATCCGGCGGTTAATAACGTAATCATGGTCGCGGAAATAAATGACGCCAGCTTTTTCATGACTATCTCCGCAACTCGTTCCTCTTGACTGTTCGGCAGTCGACCATTTCAGTCTCCCTCCGCCGGCGCAGGCGTTCCTGGTACTGCACCGGCAGCCATCTCGTCGCTGGCGCCTGACCATTTCTCCACCAGGTAGAAGATGGCTGGCACAAAGAAGATTCCGATCAGACTCGCGGCCATCATCCCGCCAATCACGGTAGTGCCCATGATTTGCCGGGCCACCGACCCAGCGCCGGTCGCCGTCCATAACGGCACACACCCGAGAATGAACGCGAAAGAAGTCATCAGAATCGGACGCAGACGGAGCCGGGCTCCCTGGAGCGCGGCATCCGCCAAAGGTTTTCCTTTCTCGTATTCGTCCTTGGCGAACTCCACGATCAGAATCGCGTTCTTCGCTGCCAGGCCGATGAGCATGACCAGCCCAATTTGCGAGTAGATATCGGTCTCGATTTGGACGAGGTAAGGCGGCAGAAAAAAGCCAAGCAAAATACGTCGCAGCCAAAGGATTCCAAAGGCCCCGAAGATCGCGACCGGAGTGCTCAGCAGCACGCTGAAGGGGAGCGTCCAGCTTTCGTAGAGCGCAGCCAGAACCAGAAAGACGAACAGCAATGACAAACCAAAAATCGCGGCCGGAGGCACACCTTCTCGTGCTTTTTGTTCTTGAAACGATATGCCCGAATAGTCGAAGCCCATCTCGCGCGGCATCGTCTGCTTGAAAACATCCTCAAGGGCGGCGGTGGCCTGATCAGCGCTGTATCCCGGCGCAGCGCTGCCGTTGATCTGCGCGGACCGATATTCGTTGAAGCGCAAAGTGAACTCCGGGCCCAGGCGCGGCTTCACCGTTGTGAGTGTGGAGAGCGGGACGCTTTCCCCTTTGTTGTTGCGAACGTAAAACTGCCCGACGTTGTCCGACTTGGCGCGATCTTCGCTTTCCGCTTCTATGTACACCTGCCACTGGCGGCCGAATCGGTTGAAGTAGTTAATGAAATAGCCGCCCATGAAAGCTTGCACCGTGCGGTAGACGTCGCTGAGGGCCACACCTTGTTTCAGCACCTTGTCGCGATTTACGTCGACAAACTGTTGCGGGACGCTCGCCAGGAAAGTAGTACTAAGGCTGGCGATTTCCGGCCGTTTTCGGGCGGCGTCAAGAAAAGTGCCCAGATTTTTGGAAAGGAATTGAAGGTCGCTGCCCGAACGGTCTTCGAGAATGAACGTAAATCCCCCCGCAGTGCCGACGCCAGGAATAGCGGGAGGGGAAAAACCGAAAGCGACTGCCGCAGGCAAGCGGCTCAACTGCTGGTTCAGATGTGCCTTGAACGTCTGAAATTGCTCGGCTCTTGTCTTGCGTTCGTCCCAGGGCTTGAGGGTTACAAAAAAGGTCGAGTTGTAGCTGGTGCGAACAAAACTGAGCAAGCTGAAACCGACGAAGCAGGTGACGTGTTCGACCGCCGGCGTATTCATCAGGATTTTCTCCACATCAGCGGTGACGGCTGTCGTGCGTTCCAGCGAAGCTCCGTTCGGCAGTTGCACATTGACGTAGGCGTAACCCTGATCTTCGTCCGGAAGGAAGCTCGACGGTATTCGGCTGGCAAAAAAGGCAGCCGCGCCGCCAAAGACCACGAGCATCACGACCACAACGGCAGACTTTTGAACCAATACGGCGCTCCAACCTACATAGCCTTCCGTGGTTCGCTCAAATACACGGTTAAACCAATCAAAGAATTTCCGCAAGAGTCCGTGGCTCGGCTCCTTGGGCCGAAGCAGAAGGGCCGAAAGTGCCGGACTAAGCGTGAGCGCATTGAATGCGGAAAGCAGAACGGAAATCGCGATCGTAACAGCAAATTGCTGGTAAAGCTTGCCGGTGATTCCGGGAATGAAAGCGGTCGGCACGAATACGGCGGAGAGAACCAGGGCGATGCCGACTACAGGTCCGGATAGCTCTTCCATTGCCTTCAACGCCGCATCCTTCGGCGTCATGCCATCTTCGATGTGCCGCTCTACTCCCTCGACGACGACAATCGCATCGTCGACCACAAGCCCGATCGCCAGCACCAGACCAAAAAGAGAAAGCGTGTTGATGGAGAACCCGAAAAACGGGAAAAGCACGAACGTGCCAATCAGGGAGACCGGCACCGCGAGCAGCGGAATCAGCGTGGCACGCCAGCCCTGCAGGAAGATGTAGACCACAAAGATCACAAGCGCGAGGGCGATCAAAAGCGTTACAACGATTTCCTTTATGCCCTCCGTGACCGCGCGCGTTGTATCCAGCGCCACAACGTAATCCAGGTCCTCCGGGAAGCGTTCCTTCATCTTCGACATGAGCTTGTTCACGCCGGCGGCGGCATCGACCGCATTCGATCCCGGCAGCTGGTAGGTGGCAATAATCGCGCTGGGTTTTCCATTGAAACGTCCAGCGACGCTATAGTCCTGAGCGCCCAACTCGATTCGAGCGACATCGCGGACCCGAACCGTTCCGCCATCGGGCGTCTCGCGCACTACGATCTGTCCAAATTCTTCCGGGGAGATGAGGCGGCCCTGCGCGAGCACCGAATAAGTGAATTCCTGGCCCTTGGGAGCCGGTTCCCCACCAGCCTTCCCGGCTGGGTTCACAGTGTTTTGTGCCTGAATGGCGCTGACGATTTCCGGCACAGTGACGCCGAGTTTGGCCAACGTGTCGGGTTTTACCCACAATCGCATCGCGTATTGCCCGGCGCCGAATACCTGAACATTGCCGATGCCTGGCGAACGTAGAATAGGGTCAACCAGATTGATGTAGGCATAGTTGGCCAGAAAGGTGGCGTCATAGGTGCCATGCGGCGAGTACACCGCGGTCAAAGTGAGAGGAGCGGTAACGGATTTTCGGACGTTGACTCCGTAATTGGTGACGTCCACAGGAAGCTGAGAAGCGGCCAGCGTTTCGCGGCTTTGCGCGAGAATGTAGTCGGTGTTCGGATCGGTTTTCGCATCGAAATCCACAATCAAACTGGTGGTGTTATTGCCGGTCGCGTTCAGCGAATACATGTAGTTCATGTTGTCCACGCCGTTCATCTGCTGCTCGATGGGAGTGGCAACCGCTTGCTCCAGGGTTTGCGCATCCGCCCCGATGTAGGTGGCGAGGACTTGAATCTCGGGCGGGGCGATGGCGGGAAACTGTGCGACCGGCAAAGTCAGGATCGTGAGCGTACCCACCAGCACGAGGACGATCGAGATCACCATGGCGACGATGGGACGGTTGATAAAAAACTTAGACATTGGATTATTTTCCCGTAGCTTCGACGAATGGCTTGGGGTTCACCTGCATTCCCGGACGCGCCTTCTGCACACCCTCAGCAATCACTCGTTCGCCCGGCTTCAGTCCGTCGGCGATGACCCACTGATTGCCGAAACGGTCGCCGACCTTGACCGTTCGAATGCTCACTTTGTTCTTGTCATCTACCGTCGCGACTTGATAACCGCCTTGCAGCTCAGAGACTGCACGCTGGGGCACAAGCAATGCGTTCTGCTGGACTCGGATGACGGCGCGAACCTTGGCGTACCCGCCGGGACGCAGAACATTTCCGGGATTGGAAAATAGACCGGCGATCCGAATTGCTCCGGTACTCTCATTCACTTGGCGGTCCGCAAAGTAGAATGTGCCCTCGTGCGCATAGGTTGATCCGTCGGCCAAGATCAGTTCGAGCCGCAGATTTTTGTCCGCCGCCTCCCGAGTAGCATCTGTCGGGTAGCGTTTTCTCCACGCCAGGTATTGCGGCTCACCAACGGTGAAATAAACCTTGATGGGGTCAACCGTGGAAACCGAGGTTACGGGCGAGCTGTTTAAATTGACCAGTGCACCGACTTGAAGCTGGGCCTGTCCTGCGATGCCATCGATAGGCGCTATGAGCCGGGTAAAATCGAGATTGATCCTGGCCGTTTCGACGGCGGCCTCGGCCGTTTTGATTTGAGCGCTTGCCGTAGCCACTGAAGCCTTGGCGGCCAGGTTATTCTGGACCGCGTTGTCGAGATCCTGCTGGCTCGCTGCCTGTTCTCTGGCGAGCGGGGTGTATCGCTCTACATCAAGCTGAGTTCTGCCTTGAACGGCTTGGGCGTTAGCGAGCTGCGCTTTGGCCTGTGCTAACTGGCCTTCAGCCTGGTCGAGCACTGCTTGAAATGGCCGAGGATCAATCTCGAAGAGCAGCTGGCCCTTCTTGACGAATGCGCCTTCCTGGTAGCCTTGCCGCAGAAGATAACCCGTAACTTGCGCTCTGACGTCGGCATTCGTAAATCCGTCGAAGGTGCCGATCCACTCGCCAAAAAGCGGAACATCCTTCTGCTCAACCTGCACCACCTCAACATCCGGCGGAGCACTCGGCTGAGCTCCCGATACACGATTTGGGTAGATCGCAGCAATAATCAAGCCGATGACGAGCAGGCAAACGGCTCCGCCGATCCAGAATTTGTATTTGGAAAGCGTATTCATCTTCGGCCCCCGTCAGCGTGCTTTTACGCTGATGTCGATATTCTAGGTTTCCCGCGCTTCATCGGCTAGCGCCGACGCCCCACGGTGCCACGGAGAGAGCGATTGTAGCAGGATTTAATTTCAGAGTTGATGATTCGAACTTCATACAAGATGCACTCCTTTTGCTTTAGGCCGTGGCTACACCAACCAACGATCCACTCGCACCCTTGGAATCTTTTCACGTCCTTGCGGAATCTAGTACCGGTGAGTACGGAGGGAGAACAAGCGGTGGCCCTGATCCTGCCCGCTGTTAGCATCGCTGTAATCTGCCTGATCGTCGCAATTTCGATCGGAATTTGGAGCTCAATTTACCTCAAACGCGCAGCGGACCAGCGCGACATCGAGCAGCACAGCGTTACAGCGGAGGCACTCCGGACATTGTTAGCCTCAAATCAAGGGCTCCTGCTGTTTGACGTTCGTCAGCCGCTCGACTTGTTAGCCAATTCTGAGATTATTCCCGGGGCGAAGAGGATTCCCCCGAAAGACGTGCTCGATAACCCGTCGCTCATCCCCAAAGAGAGAGACTCGATCGTCTACTGCACTTGCCCCAGCGATAAAACCAGCCGGGAAATTTTGCAACGAACGCGTGCCTTGCATTTCTCGCGGATCAAATTCCTGAAAGGTGGATTGGCGGCCTGGAAAGCGGAGGGCTATCCGGTCGAGCCGTACAACCAGCCCTTCCACCTGTGAATCTTGCGAGTTCGATGCGCAAACGTGGTAGGGTCCACTAGACGACTGCTTTGGATGGCGACCAAGACGCTAGTGAAAAAGTAAGTTATTGCACGGTCAGGGTAAACGTGGTGGCCTGTGCTGGAACCGATCCCGACGTGGCTGTAACCGTAATGGTGTACATTCCCGCGGGTGTGCCTCCGGTCGGAGTACCGCCGCCGTTTGAGGACGAGCCGCTGCCCCCGCCGCAGGCCGTCAGCAACAACAGGCCTGAAAGCATTAGGAACATGAGCAGCAAGCTTATCTTCTTCCGGCGCGGACCGCCGCTCGCACCCAACAACATGATCCCGCCCAAGGGCAGCAACATTGCATAGAACACGTTGCGCCACGGTACGAGGGATACATGCGGAGCGGTAGTGGCTACACTCATTGTGACTTGCGCCGCCCCGCCGTTCACCGTTACCTGCGTTGACATGCAGGTCGGCGCCGGGCTGGCGCTGGTGGCGATGACACAACCGAGACTCACAGTACCCGCGAAACTCCCGGAGGGCATGACGGAGGTGGTAAACGTAACCGAACTGCCTGCCGTCACCGTTGCAGAAGCCGGACTCGGTGTCGACAGCGAGAAGCTTCCGCCTGTCGCTATAACCGTCAGCGTAACTGTGACTGGATTGGTCAGTGCTTCGGACGTCCCAGTCACGGTAATAGGATAGCTCCCACCCGGTGTTGCGGCCGTGGTGGTAATGCTCAACGTGGAGCTGCCTGAACCCGGAAGTGAGGTGGGGCTGAAAGAGCACGTCGCACCTGAGGGAAGTCCCGAAGCACAAGTCAGATCCACCGATCCATTGAACCCGTTGACGGGATCGATCGAAACGGTGGAGGCGATCGAGGCTCCCGCCGAAACAGTCACAGGCGACGTGGCTGAGATAGAGAAATTCGCAGCGGTTCCCGTCTGCACGGTCAGGCTGACGGATGTGTTGTGACTTAGTGATCCCGCGGTTCCGGTTATGGTCGCGTTGTAGGTGTTCGCCACGGTTGTGGAAGCTGCACTGATGGTCAGGGTGCTGGCGGCGGGGTTGGAGTTCGGAGTAACCGAAGCAGGATTGAATGCGCAACTCGCCCCTGATGGCAGACCTGAGCAAGCCAGCGTAACCGTACCGGTAAACCCATTCAATGGACTTACCGTTACGGTGTAGTTCACCGAACTGCCCGGATTCACCGTCGCGCTGGTGGGTGAAGCGCTGATGCTGAAATCCGCAGCCGCCCGTGCTCTAAATGTCGCCATCTGCATGACCCAGTTGCCGGCGCTGTTGGTGGCCGTGGCAGTGTAGCTGCCCGTGCTGGAAACCACTTCGTCTTCCCCAATGTTGCCGAAGACGTCGATCACGCGAGTGGTGAACCCCGTTCCTGAACCCGTGAAGTCCCCGCTGGTCGTACCCGCACCGAAGATCAACTCGTTCGCCGAGGTCGTGGTGGCGGCACCGCTGCTGGCGTTGGTCCCGTTGCCGGTGCCAGCCATCGTCACATCCAAGGGATTGTTCGTATCCAGTCCGTTGTATTCCAGGATGCGAAGGTCAGGGTACGCCGCTGCCTGGTTGAACGTGACCGACACAGTATTGGGGCCACCGGCGATGTTCTTGGCGTAATAAATAGATTGCTGCTGACCGGTGTTAGCGGTCGGGCCCACGGCGCGGGTGTAGGTATTTCCGTTAGTGTCGACGACCGAAGCGATGCTGGACGTGGTGTCAGCCCAACCTACAGCTACGATATTCAAGTTACCCGCAGTCTGTGGATTCACGTAGTTGACCGAGACCGAGCTGCCAGTGGTTTGGACTGCGGTCGGTCCGGCATTCGCCTGCACAAAGTTAACGCCTGTGGTCGCGTAACCAGTAGACAGCTGAATGAATGACGCCACCGAAGGTACGCCGCTAGTATTGAGCAGGAAAAGCATGTAAAAACCGGGCGGCGCGATGTTGGAGTTGGGCGGTGCCGTAACTGTCAGACTTCCGCTGCCCACGGTGAAAGACAGTCCCACCTGTCGCTGGTCCATGTCGAAGGCGTGCGTCACTGCCCCATCTCGCATCAGTAGGACCGAGGCAATGCTCGCCGCATCCGGGGTCTGCACCGCAAAGGAATTGCCATAAGAAACGCCCGTGGGCGCGCTGGTGATCGTCGGCCGCGTGGCCAGTGTCCCGTCCGAGTTGAACAGATAGGCGGGCTGGTAGATCTCCATGTGGGGTTCGTAGTCGCCGCGTTCGGGGTTTCCTCCCGCAAACCAGACGGTGGCATCAGGCAGCAGCAGGGAAACTGAGTGATAGAGCCGGGGGTAGGCATTCCTTCCCGCGGATGAAAAAGTATTCGAAACCGGGTCGTAGAGGTCAGCGTTATAGCTCGCAGTGGTGGCGTCCTCGTCGTTGACCGACCCGCCCAGCGCCAGCACCTTGCCGCTGGGCAGAAGGGTGGCGTTCATTTCGATGCGGGCCTCGGACATATTGGGGCCAGCGGTCCAGGTTGGCGTGGCCGCTCCCAGATCGATCAGCTCCGTAGTTGCCGAGCCTGGGTTTCCGCCTCCCAGGATAATCATCCTGGGATCGTAGTTGTTGGCAGGAGTTAAGGGCAGCAGGACCGAGGAGCCGTATTCGCGGTCCAGGCCGTAGTGCGTGTTGGCTACGAAAGTCCACGTCTGGTTCGAGGGATTGAACATTTGCGTGGTGCTGGTTTCGCCCGAGTAGAACACGTTGCCACTCGGCATAAGAGTCATTCGTGGATAAAGAGGGGGCGTCCAATCAGGCGTGTACTGTGGGCTCCAGCCCTGGTTCACGGTGTAGATTTCTATCGTGGGATTGGTGATTTCACCGTCCTCGTTGTATCCCGAAAATGTCATTACCCGACCATCGCCCAGGGTGGTGACGGTGGGATACCAGCGGCCGTGGGCCATGTTCTGTACGTTAAAGAAAGTGTTTGTCGCGGGATCGAATATGGAAGTCTGCACCGATCCGGAAAGAGGACTGTAATTTATCGTGCCGCCATTAATGAATGCGCGTCCATCCGGCAGATTGATCATGCCGTTACAGAAAAAGTCCGGGTCTTCCGAGTACGGGGTGATGGTTCCGGCCACCAGATCCAGAACCACGGCTCCAGAGCCATTCGCCGGACCATAGGGCGGGCCCGTTGGGCAGCCAGTCTGGGTGGGCGGACAGTTTCCCGACCCGGTAACAATCAGAATCTTATTGTTATGCAGAAGCGCCGCGTGGATCGGGTTGATCGTCATCGTGTAGGGCAGCGTCGTCCACTGTCCCTGAACGTTGGTCTGGCCCATCGCCGTCGGAACTAATGCGCCGACTAACACCAATACGGCTAGGCAGGGGCCCAAAGCGGCTGAAAAACTAGATTTCATTGCGAGGATATAGCAGCATATCACATTCCACAACCGGTTTCACGGTAAATGGTTTGTTATTAGCAACTTGACAGACTTTTACACTTCTCAAGAGCACCGAATTGCACAGCGGATGCAACAAGTTGCACAAAGTGATGTATTTTATGCCGCGTTTGGATTTTCGCGTTCGACAGCCATAAGATCGACTTCTTCGCAAGCATTACATGTGCATTTGTGTGTAGTGCTGCATGTCCCATACTTGCCAGAACCTGCGCATCTCAGGCCGAGTCCCGAGCGAGACCCGAATATGAGTGTCCATCGCGGGGAAATGCGGCCCAATGAGCACTTGATTCTTTTCAAAGTGCTCGATCACTTCTTGCGCGGGGTGATGGGTATCCATCATGACGAAGTTCGCGTGGGAGTCGATCGGCTTAATCATGCGAACCATCGCCGCATTGCGGAACTCCTGCCGGTCATCGGCATTGCGTTTCACAGCATCGTGCAAGCCGTCGGTATCTTCGAGCGCGGCCATCGCCGTCAAAGCAACGACGCCGTTGACGCTTTGTTCTGTCGCATACTGCCGCACAAGTTGCAGCGCTTTTGGTGAACCCACAGCGTATCCGAGCCGGAGCCCAGCCAACCCATATACCTGGGAAAAAGTGCGCGTGACGATGACTCTCTCATTATCAACGGGGCGATCAATGAAGGACCGGTATAGCGCGGATTCTCGGGCGTAGTGGTGATAAGCTTCATCGATCAGAATTTGAGTATTCGCGGGCAGTTTCTCGATGAACAGTTCCAAATCCGCTCTGGGAGTGAGGGTTCCGGTGGGGTTGTTCGGATTGCAGATATAAACCAGGGTCGTGTTTTCGTCCAGGCGCTGCGACATGGCTTCAAGATCGTGGCCGAATTCGGGAGTCAAGCGCAAAGAGACGACCTCAGCTCCTGTGGCCTGGGCGTAATGCTCCATCGCTCCAAAAGTTGGGTTGGCTTGGATCAGTCGCTTGCCGGGGCGAAGAAATGCGGCTGCGGCCATTCGTAGAATGTCGGTCGAACCACAGCCCAGAAGCACTTGTTCGCGTTTGACCCCGTGATGCTGCGCGATCTGCTCCACCAAAGCGTCGTATTGCGAGTAGGGATAACGATTCACGCTTTGAGAAGCCTCGCGCAAGGCAGCAACCGCTTTCCCGGAAGGCCCGTAGGCGTTCTCGTTGCTGTTGAGCCGGATCGGGCCGGGGGATTCATCCAAGGGATGCGGTTCAGAGAATGCCAGACTGTTTGTCAGTCCCCGTAAATGCGACGGCAGTAAGGCTGCTGTACTGCCTGCGCAGACCAGCGTGCGCAGGAAATCTCTTCGCAGGGAAGTCATAGAATCGCTCAAAGCTCTGTCAAAGCGGATGGGAACTGATCCAGGAAAGTCCGCCGCGTCTGAGGCGCGGGCATGATTGCGGTAAGACGCGATTTCTCACTGCTTCTCCAGGGTTCCCGCACCCCGATCCGTCTCGCAGCGCCCGCTTCCGCTCCCGTTCACAATATAGGTCACTTCAAGCTGTTTCTCATTGCCATCCAGGGTTCCCTTGAAGGTGACGTTTTCGTGCGCCTTGCTGCTGCCGGCAAGGGTAACGGCCTCCGGGCCAGTGGGCGTGACCACGAGGTCAGCCTCGGTGAAACAAGGGGAGCCCTCTCCGACAATGTGCGCTTTCGAATCGGGACTGATTTCGATGGTAACTACGAACGAAGCTGTACTAACGGACGAGACTCTTCCGGCCCACTTTCCCACAAGCGCCTTAGGCGTTGCCGAAGATCCGAGGACGGTCTGCGGCAACAGAACCGCCGCCAGCAGCACAGGCGCGAGCAACAGTGGTTGACGCATTATTTTAAGTCGCATGTTCAAGCTCCTACGTACTTCAAGTTCCAGGCTGCCGGGTCGAAGGCATAGGGCGGAACCGCCTTTCTGACCCTCAAACACCTATATTATACGCTGTCCTCGCCAAAATTCCGCTCGGTTTAGGTTGAGCAGCGGGCCGCTTGGATCAAATCTGATGGGGGCAAAGGAGCAAGCGTTGCCTGGGCTATATCGCCTCGAGCACCAGCAATTCCGATGTCAAAGCACCTTCAAGACGCACCGTAATCCCCTGCTCCATTAGGGCAAAGCCATCGGCTGTGGTGGTTTGACCGGAATTGTCGAAGGTTATGCGGTAATGGCGTGACACATCGAGACCACGCAGCCTCAGATCATATTCCGGGTGTGTCGGCGCGGAGAGTTGGAAGAGTCCGCAAATGGACCGCGCGCGGTCCTCAGAAGCAAGTTCCAGCACTCCCCAGCCGTGAGGGTCGAGTCCTGCTACCTCTGGCGTGTGGTGGTAAATCCGACTGGTGTCGATGTAGGGGCGAACGAAGTTCTTGTAAAGCTCGACCCAGTGCTTAAGGCGCCGCATGAACAGAGGATTGGGTTGTGATCCCGGAGGATAGAGGAAGCCAAATTTGGGCTGGAGAAAGAGCAGGAGGCGCGCCTGGAAATCGAACTCTGCCGCAGTTTGACCATCTTGACCGCCGAGCAGCCGATCGACGTATTCCGGGGGCAGCGCCATGGTCATGCCGTTGGTGATGGAGAAAGAGCGCGGGGCTATTTGCCAATCGGTAATGTCGGTATGACCAAACCGACGCACCATGCCGATATCGGTGCGCCCGCCACCGCCAGCGCAATTCTCGAAGATGACCGCGGGGAAACGCGCCCTCAAGCGATCGTAGATGCCATACAAAGTATCGTAGTAGCGCCAATAACCATTTTCAACGAAACCGTCACGAACAACCTTGATGCCGCGACCTGGATGAGTGTTGTAGTCCAGGCGAAAGAAGTCCAGCTGGTTTTCTTCGATGACGTGGATGATCTGTTGCTCCATCCATTTGGCGGCATCTGGATTTGTTATATCCAAGAGCCCTCCGATTTTTCTTTCGCCGTCGTAGTTCATGGCCAGCCAATCCGGGTGTTCCTTGGCCACGCGGCTTTCTTCTCCAACCCGTTCCGCATCCATCCACAGTCCCCACAGCATCCCGGCGGCGTGGGTTCGATCGCGGAAGGGCTTCAAGCCCTGAGGGAAACGGCGCGGATCGACATCCCAATCGCCGACTGTCTTCCACCAACTGCTGTATGGAGCGGCATACCAGCTTGCGTCAATAAAGAAAACTTCAGCCCCGCCCTCCGCCGCAGCGTCAATCGCATGGTTGACCTGGTCCGGCGTAATCTCAAGTTCCGGGCCGATTCCGGATTCCACCCAGGCCGCGCGGCCACGCGCTTGAGGCAGAAACACGCTTCGCCGCAAGTGAGTGTGCATGGCCTGAACGGCGGCGTCGAGATCGCCAAATACCAGTCCTAAATGCATCTCCGGGGTGTTCACGGTCTCACCGGGGGCGATCACACGCAGCGGAGAAGGAGCATCAGGGCCGGCGCTGAAAGTTAAGGCAGCCGCATTTCGCAAAGCCTCGGACTCGCCCATTTGTCCGTCAAGTTCAAAGTTGAAACTGTATCCTCCCGTCCAAGCCAGCTGGCCAATGAAGAACTCTCCCGTCGCGTTGTTCCGCATCATGAACATGGGATGACGATAGCGGCCGCGGAGATATCGTCCGTCCACGGAGTAGCCCGCTTCGGGCAAGTCGTGCCAATGGAAGTCGCCTTCCTGGCCCCAGCGCGAGCTGTCAAAATATCCAATGGAATACAAGGGCAAGCCAGTTCCTTCAACATGGGAGCGCCACCGGTCTGTCTTGCGCAGGACTCCGCTCCACGAGCAAGCCACCGCCAAGGCCGCCGGTT
Source organism: uncultured Acidobacteriaceae bacterium (assembly GCA_963747615.1). Taxonomy (GTDB): domain Bacteria; phylum Acidobacteriota; class Terriglobia; order Terriglobales; family Acidobacteriaceae; genus Sulfotelmatobacter. Next base: position 2,071,506 of record CAVVFP010000001.1, on the reverse strand, counting down.
GTTTGCCGGTGTTGGTGATCTCTAGCCAGCGAGTAATGACCGCGGTTCCATCCAGCTTGGTGCAGACTTTTATGGTCACGGGTCGAATCGCGTGCTCGAGCGTAATCGTGGCTTGAGAATTTCCTCCGGTTGAAGCTGTCTTCTGAAGACCTCCCCATTTCCAATCCGTGGCCAGCAACTGTCCATCGATTTCCACGCGAAAGGCCTGCGGCGTCGGATATTGAGCGGGATCGAGCCGGTCGTCGTAAAAATTCACGTAGCCTGCGCCGTTCCAGCCGCGGCCCACGAACTGTCCCTTGGTAAGCGATTCTTCGTACACCACCCAACCGGTGCGATAACTGACAATGGGCTCGGCACCGTCGGCGAGAAGAACGTCGGACCACACCGGCTCGGAGTTCTCATTCTCCCGCTTCGGAGCGGGAGTCTTGCTTTCTGCGGGACGGGCAGGTGACTTCCGCGGCGGTTTCGCGCTTTGACCTTCGGCTTGTGGAGAAGCGGGCATGGCGGGCGCAGATGCCAAAGCGTTTTGGACGCCTAGAACCAGGCCCGTTGAACCTGCCAACAAAATTTTGCCCGCGTCGCGGCGAGAGATCAGAGTCATGTGGAAGCTCCTGAGATTGCTAGTTGCCTTTGGACAGCTGTCTTGCTCCGGCCCCCAATCGTTTCTCCCAACCCGTTTTGGAGGTATCGAAAAAAGCGTTCGGATCGTACGGATGTTGGCGGACTACCTCCATATTCAAATCCAGTCCGAGACCTGGGGCGGTCGGAATTGGCAGATGGCCGGTCTTAAGATCCACCTCGGGAGTCCATGTCACCAGGTTTCTGGTCCATGGCTCGTTAAAAGGATCGAAATGTTCCTGGATTAGAAAATTGGGAATGATCGCCGCCAGTTGCAAGCAGACAACGGTAGCCACGGGGCCGCCGCTTTGGTGCGGCGCGATCCAGGCTCCGTTGGCTTGAGCTATGCTGGCGACCGCCACGGTGTTGGTGATGCCGCCCAGGGACATGGGCTCGGGTTGATAAATACTGACGTTCTTTCCGCGGGCCAGGGTTTCAAAGTAGCCAATTTTGTCGAACTGTTCTCCGGTGGCGACCGGGATCGCGCAGCGTTGCGCAATTTCATTGGTCAGTTCAACTCGCTCGTTGGTTGTTGGCTCCTCCCACCAGAAAATATCTAGTTCGGCCAGTCGCTGGGCGATGCGCAGCGACTCGCTGGGAGCAAAGCGACAATGCACGTCGATTAGAATCTTGAGATCGGGACCGAATTCGCGGCGTATTGCCCTCAGGATCTCAAACGAAAGATTGAGGTCTGCGTTGCTGCTAAAAAATTTCGCGGTTCCAAACGGATCCAGCTTGAGCGCCTTGAAGCCCTTAGCTACGACCGTCTTGGCCATCTGCACGAAGTCTTCCGGCGTACGCTCGGTTCGATACCACCCATTGGCATACGCCAGAATAGAATCCCTATGTTTGCCACCCAGAAGCTGCCAGATGGGAACGCCCAGGGTTTTTCCTAAAATATCCCAACAGGCCACTTCAATAGCACCCATGACCATGCGATGGATGTGGCCACCATCGGCGATCGTGGAGATGACGGCGTTGGCGATGGGGTTCACCTGACGCGGGTCTTGGCCGATGACGAAATGAGCCAGTTCGTGAACTGCGGTTTCAGTCGTAGCGATGAAACCGTTCATGGTGGCTTCGCTGATTCCGTAGACATCGCTGTCTGTGCAGACTTTTACAAACAGCCAGTTCTTCCACCCGGCGCCGACGGTATAGGTTTCAATTTTTGTGATCTTCACGAGGCTGGCCTACGGAGGGCAGTTATACCACCGACGGGAACGCCGACGAGCTAATGTTCAATAGGCTGAAATCGGTTGACGCCAGCGCTCAAATTCTTAGTATCCCCGTAGTACCTCGATGCTGCGGCTTGCCTAATGCCGCGGCCGCTTCCGGAGCAACACCTAATTTCATATGAACAGACATTCGCCTGCTCTCACGACTTGCCTGGCCTTCGCCACTTCTCTATCGTCGCTGGCGCTTGGCTACAGACTGCAGAAAGATGGCCTCGAAACGACGGCGCCTTATGTTTATGTGCCGGACACGGTCTCGCTTCGAGCCCAGAAGATTCTTCGCCAGCTCAAAGGGCCGCAGGGACTTCCCTTGCCCGCGCCCGATGACGTGGAAGGTTGGAAGAAGATTCGTACCTACACTCCTCCGCAGCTCAGGGAAATCTTTAAGGAAAATACCGAGATAGCTCTTAAGCGTTACCCTGCGAAAACAACAAATCGATCTCTGGGCGGAATCCCAGTCGTCGAAATTTCTCCGCCAGGGTGGACGGACAATGGGAAAGTCCTGGTTTATATTCACGGCGGCGGATACGTAACAGGCGGCCCCGGCTTTTCTCTAGGCGGCTGGGTTGCGACCGAGACCGGGCTGCGAATTATTTCGGTGGGCTACACGCTCGCGCCCGAATCAAAGTGGGACGGCACTACTGATCAAGTAATCGCGGTATTTCAGGCACTAAAAAAAGAGGGTTACGCGTTAAAGAACATGGCCGTGTTCGGCGACTCCGCTGGAGGAGGACTAGCCGCAGGTTCGGTGCTGAAGATGCGTGATAAGGGACTCGGCATGCCATCGGCAGTGGTACTTTGGTCGCCTTGGGCTGACATCACCCAAACAGGTGATACTTATGTCACGCTGAAGAAAGCAGATCCAATCCTCGACTATCCGCTACTGCTCAAGAACGCAGCCGACGCCTACGCTGCTCCGAAGGATCAGAGGAATCCATACGTCTCCCCGGTATATGGCGACTATTCCAGGGGTTTTCCTCCGACGCTGATCCAGGGCGGCACGAAAGAGATTTTCCTGAGCGATTTTGTGCGCCAATACCGCGCCATCGACAGCGCGGGAGGAACGGCAGTGCTGGACATTTATGAAGGCATGCCGCACGTATTCCAAGCTGTGATCTTCGACTCGACAGAGTCGCAACAGGCGATGACCAAGATGAAGAAATTTCTCGCGACGTATCTGGGAAAGTGACGCGTTCCGTTCTGCTGTGTGGGCAGAGCTTAATCGCTCACGCGATCGTCTCGGTTTTTCCTGTACTCGCTGATCGCAGGGCCGCGTCCAGGATATCCACGACCCTTTTGCCCAGCCAGACGGGAGAGCGGTTTTCGACGGCCTTGCCTTGGATCAATCCAACAAAGACTTTTAGCGGCTCGACGCATTCGTATGACCCAGGGGCTCGCCCCGAATCAATGGAAACGCTAGTCCCGTCGTTGCGTTGGATTTCGAACCTTGGACGTTCGACATCCAATAAGACCATGCCCTTGCTTCCGAAAATCCTTATATCCACCTGGAACAACGATTGGCGCGGCATGGTACCCGCGCCCCCCAACATCCCCGTTGCGCCATTGCTGAAACGGCAACTGATGGAATTGTAGAGATCCGACCCAGCTTCCGATCTGCCGACCATAGCAAAAACTTGAGAGGCCTGCAGCCCTGTAATCCACAACATTAATCCCAAGGCGTGAGTTAACTGTCCGTTTGCAAATCCACCTCCGGAAGAGGGATCGCTCCACGTCCCCTGGTTCGGCGAAAACAGAGACCTCTCCGCTACCCAGGCACCAGTTCCACTGAGAAGGTCACGCAAGGGGCTTCCCATATGGCAAAGAACATGTTCCAGTTCACCAACTTCTCCGTCTTCGATAGCTTTTCTCCCCAAGGTCGCTAGAGTGGAGTAATTCCATCCGTACGGGATCAGGAAAGGCACGCCCTTCTCTTCCACGAGTTTTGCCAGATGGTTGGCTTCCGACGCCTTGAGCGCCATCGGCTTCTCGCACAAAACTGGAAACCCTCGCTCCAGTGCGGCGACGGCGTGTTGATAATGAAAGCTGTGAGGCGAACTCACAACCACTCCATCGATATCCTCGCGGCGTAAGAGTTCGTTGTAATCTTCTGTAGCGTAAGGTATTCCGAACTTGTCCTGTATTTTTCGAAGATGTTCTAGCTCCAACCCGCAGATGCAAGACACTTCGACGTCGGGCATAGCCCGGAGAACCGGGATATGGCTTTCCGTCGCCCACCATCCTGCTCCGATGATCCCTATTCTCGTACGAGACATTTTCCGGCCTTCAGAAAACTGCGGCGAAACAATCGCAGCACGCAAACATTAAGGAATAGTTACTTTGATTTCTGAATCGACGACGGTCACTTTATATGTCGGTATGCGGCGACGCGGCTCCGCGAGACAGCGTCCCGTGGGAATATCGAACTCCATAGCGTGCCAGGGACAGATGACGATCTCTCCTTCACGCACCCATGCTGGCTTCCATCCAGTTTCTGCGCTGGATTCTACAGTTCCGCTCACCGCCCCCTGACAAAGTGGACCGTTCTGATGAAGGCAGTTGCTGGGGAGCGCGTAATAATGCCCTCCTACGTTGAAAACTCCAATTTCGCGTCCGCCTACTTGAAAGATTTTGTGAGTTCCTTCAGGCAAGCTGTCAGCCCGGGCAACCACATATTCGGCCGGCACTATGCGTTCTCCTTAAGGTTTAAGAAACGCGCAGCGTTCCCGCCCAGAATGTTTCGCTGGGTTTCTGGCGATACAGGTATCTGCAGCACTTTATTGGGATGGTCAAAGTCATGATGCGGCCAATCGGAGGCGAACATCACCGAACTCTCGCCTCCAAACAATGAAAGAATGGTTGCCATCTCCTGCATGTTTTCCGGCTCTTCGATGGGCTGTGTGGCGAAGAACATTCGCCGGACGTAAGTGCTCGGCAGATCGGACAGAAAAGAAAGCTCACGCCGCCTCTCTTTGTACTCCTTGTCCATTCGCATCATGATCCATGGCACCCATCCGATCCCAGACTCGGAGAAACCGATTCTGAGCTTTGGGTAGCGCTCGGGAACTCCTGTTTCCATAATGCTAAGAAGGTTCGCCACCATGGAAAGTCCATGGGAGACAATATGCGCCGAAAACATCGTGCTGAAACAATCGAGGTTGAAGGGAAAAACTGGAAAGATCGCTGTGACACTGTGCAGCATTACGGGAAGGTTCGTCTCCTGGGCTGCTTCGTAGATCGGGTCATAGCAGCGATGCCCGTACAGTGGGTTCACACAGCATGAGGGCAAGTAAATGGCGGCGACATGCTTGTGGTCCGCGTAGCGGCGTATTTCCTTTGCCGCGACCAAAGGGTTCTGCGAAGGCGCGACGATTGCGCCCTTAAGTCCGTTATCTTCTCCCAGCCATTCGTCCGTGAGCCACCGGTTGTATGCGCAAGCGAGGGCGGTTGCATAATCGGACTCCCGCAGCGTGGCCAGCATCAGCAGGTTGTCCGGAAAAACCACGCCTATATCGATACTCAAATCATCCAGGTCCTTCCGCATTTGAGATGCCGAGGTAACGACCTGTCGCCGATCACCTCCACTCTGCGGAAAAGGCGGGCTCCACACGGCCATCTGCGGCGCGAAAAATGGAATGTCGAGATAACGCTCAGGCGCCTTGCTGATAAGTTCCAGAGACTTGCGCCACGGCATATCGCAGTAAGGAATCAGGGCTGCAGGCGTTTCGTGAGCGTGGACATCCACGTCGATTACTTTGACGCCTTTGGGAAGCTTTCTTGGAGCCCGACCTTCGAGCGTGCTCGCCGTGGTTTCGCTCATGGCTGTGGGTCTCCTTCGCGAAAAGGCAGTTATATCACTCCCTGGATCAGCGACAGCTAAGGTTCAATAGGCTGAAATCGGTTGACGCCGGCTGCCGACGTTGACAATGTGACTAACGACGGCTGATTTGACCATAGAGTTGAATCTGACCGCGATGTTTGTCTATCTCTGGGGAACACAACTCGTGCGGCGAATAAAACTCCTCCTACTCTCAATCCAGTTGCTGCTGTCGATTCTGTTTTCGACATTGGCCATGGGAGCCTCCGGGACTCCACAGGAATTTTCGGAGGCAAATCGTTGGATCGCGGCCAAGTTCGGCGGCAAAGCCGACAGCCCGCCCGCCGAACCTTACCTGACGGTGTATTTGAAGTCCGGTCAAGTTGGAAAGAACCGGGTCAGCACCAAGGGATATGGGATTTACGCCACCGGCAGCTCACCACTGAAAATTGCAGACAGAGCTTATCAACACGGCTTGTATTGCCCGTCCGAGGGAGAAATCGTCGTGCACTTGCCGACGCCCGGAAGAAATTTCGAAGCCACCGTTGGCGTCGACAGCAACCAGGTGAAGGGCTTCTATTCGAATGCGGGACGGGGCCGTGTAATTGCAACGGTCGAAGTGGCGGGAAAAGAGGCTTTTCGCTCCGGCGTAATGCATGAGGGCATGGCAGGCGCGGCGGTGAGAGTCGACCTCAACGGCGCGACTGAGTTTGCGCTTCGATTGAGCGATGCAGGTGGCGGCACGGTTCAAGGCGTCGACTTCAATCAGGCAGACTGGGCTGAGGCGCGCGTGACCCTGGCCGACGGATCGGTGGTGCAACTCGGAGATCTGCGCGTTGGCCCTATGCCGTCGGCGTACACGACTGATCCGCCGTTCTCTTTCCGCTACGCGGATCAACCCTCAACCGAACTGCTGAAGGTCTGGAAACTGAAGCGCGACGTGCGCGCTCTTGACGACCAACGGACCGAGCACACCCTCACCTATACAGACCTCAAGACAAAGTTGGTGGTGCGTTGCGTTGCCGTCGAGTATAGAGACTTTCCCGCAGTGGAATGGACGGTCTACTTCAAGAACACGAGCGAAACGTCGACCCCGATTCTGGAAAGCATTCAAGCTCTGGACTCACGGCTGGAACGCGACGCGGACGGTGAATTCCTGCTGCATCACAGTAAAGGAAGCCCTCATTCCGGGCTTAGAGCACCCAGTCCCACGGAATATGAACCTATGGAAACGGTGCTCGTGCCGCACATGGAAAAGCACCTTGCCGCGATGGAAGGCTTGCCCGCGGGCGGCGACCTTCCCTATTTCAACATCGAGTCACCAGGAGAAGGGATCATCCTCGCTGTAGGTTGGCCCGGGCAATGGGCAGCGCGGTTCAACCGCGACGATCGTAATGGACTGCGAATCCAAGCCGGACAGGAATTAACGCATCTCAGGTTATTGCCGGGCGAAGAAATACGAACTCCGCTCATCGCGATGTTGTTTTGGAAGGGAGAATGGATCCGTTCGCAAAACCTCTGGCGACGCTGGATGATGGCGCACAACATGCCTCGGCCGGGGGGAAGGTTGCCGCCTCCGCAGCTTGCCGCGGGCAGTTCCGCCCAATACATAGAAATGTCGGAAGCGACCGAAGAGAACCAGATTGCATTTATCGACCGCTACAACGAAGAGAAGATCAAATTTGATTACTGGTGGATGGACGCTGGCTGGCACATTTTTAAGGGACACTGGTTAAACCTCGGCACTTGGGAACCCGACCCCAAGCGTTTTCCGCATGGACTGCGGCCGATTTCAGACCACCTGCATGCCAACAACGAAAAGCTGATCGTTTGGTTCGTACCGGAGCGGGCGAGTCCGGGAACATGGCTTTATGAAAACCATCCGGAATGGTTGCTGGGACGCGACGGCGACAGAAAACTGCTCAACTTCGGCAATCCCGAGGCCCGGTCGTGGATGACGAACCATGTTGACCAGCTGATTACAGAACAAGGAATCGATCTCTACCGAAATGATGGTGATCCACCGCTGTCTTTCTGGCGGGCTAACGACGCGCCCGACCGCCAGGGCATTACTGAGATCCACCACGTGCAGGGGTTTCTAGACTACTGGGATGAGTTGCGGCGTCGCCATCCGAATATGCTCACCGACATTTGTGCCGGCGGTGGGAGCCGCAACGAGATCGAAACCTTACGTCGCGCCGTGCCCCTTTGGCGCAGCGACTACGCTTACGAAACTACGGGAATGCAAGACATTACCTATGGAATGGCGCTGTGGATCCCTTATTTCGGAACCGGCACCAATGCATTCGATTGGTACACTTTTCGGAGTCAAATGGCGCCGGCTATTTCTGCTATTTGGGATTTGCGCCGCAAGGACCTCGATTACGGCCTGTTCCGCCGGATGATCGCGGAGTGGCGGCAAGTAGCCGATAACTATTACGGCGACTTCTACCCGTTGCTGCCTTACCGAACAGAAAACGATGTCTGGATGGCCTGGCAGTTTGATCGACCCGAATCCGGAGAAGGGATGGTTCAAGTCTTTCGGCGTCCGGAGAGTCCTGTTACGGCTGCAGACCTTAAGCTTCGCGGATTGGACTCTGCGGCTTACTATGCAGTGACTAACCTGGACGTCACGGGCGCCATAGAAATGACAGGGCGGGATCTGATGGAGAAAGGTCTTCATGTGGTTCTGGAAAAACAGCCGGATTCAGCAATAATTTCCTACAAGCGGGCGAACTGAAATAAACCGTTAGCGCTTGCGAATCGCGACGAATGTAAGACAGGAGATTAATCATGGACCTGAATCTTTCACACCAAACGGATTACGTTTTCAAGAGCGCCAACCCCATCCTCGGCTTCGCCGCCGATGAGAAAGAAACGGTGTGGATCCCTTATGAGCCGGGGACGGCCAATCGTTTCCTGATGTTCGATTTGAACACCAACAGCTTCGCCGTAATTCTCCGTTGTGCCCCCGGTTCCGGCATCGATCGCCATTACCACACCGGACCCGTGACCGGCTACTGTCTGGAGGGTTCGTGGAAATATAAGGAGTCTAACTGGGTGGCGCGGCCCGGCACCTTTGTTTACGAACGGGCAGGCGAAGCCCACACCTTGCAAATTCTGGGCAAAGAAACCATGGTGTCTTTTTTCCACGTTATGGGACCACACATCACCTTAGACGCCGAGGGCCGGGAGATAGGGTATGTAGACGCTTTTCGATTGCTGGAGTACTGCCGCCGCTACTACGAGGAGAATGGACTGGACTCTTCCTACCTCGACAAGATCACGCGCTGAAACTTGAACGAACGCCAATTCACTGATCTGGACACTGATAGGTTAACGGAGAAGTGGTTGGCCAGCACAGGCGTTTCTCCGCGACTTCCACCCATGCCTGTGCGTTCTCCCAACTCATCCTTAGAGTGCAGTGACCGTCTTTAGGCTCATAGGCAATCGTAAAACTCTCGACGGTCGCCGGCGTCTTCGAGACCTTCATCTCCACACGCGGAGGATCTTCATCCTCAGAATACTGAGCCTTCTCGCCTTTTTCCTGGTTGCTGGTCCCTTTGCTGATGATGAGCGTCCACTTATCGGGACTAGGGATCGCCGACAGCGTGTAGCTGCCCGCGGGCACATCTTGATCACCCACCGTAAGGTCAGCGTCCGTGACAAAAGTAGGAGGTGAGTCGGCGCTAAAAGACCATTTCTGACCATAAGGCACAAGTGCACCGAAAGTCTTGCGCCCCTTCGCGCGCGGTCGAAAATAGTCGGTGTGGACGTTCTTGCCGTCCGAAAAACTGCAACTGGCCAACGCCCGCGAGCTCGCGTAATTGCTTTTGTCCTGCTGCGGCTTGTCCTGTTGACCCTGGCAAGCCCCGATCATCGCGAGCAGAAACAAGAAGGCGACAATTGTCTGCTGCACAAAACTCTTGGTAACGGCGTCCAGACAGGTGTTCCCCATGGCAGATGAAGTAAGCTCAATACTCTACACCCGTCCAGCCCGCCCGCGATAAGGTTCAATCTAATGAACAGCCATAGATTTCAACGAGCCAGCCAGACGATGATACGTCCGCAACTTTCTCTCGATGATTCGTTATTGATTCGAGATGCCGCTTTGAGAGCTGCAGTCGAAATCAAGGAGAAACACTTATGGATCGTCGTCGATTTCTGGAGTTGGCCGCCAGCACAGGTGCGGTTGCGAGCATTTCGAATCCGCTGCTGGCCCGAGAAGCGCCGCCAGCTTTCCGTCAGGGCGGTGGCGAGGGTGGGAGAACGCCGTCCACCTTGGTGACCTCGCTGGATGGACAATGGAGCATTGCCACGGATGCCGGCAACGTTGGTCGCGAGCAGAAGTGGTTTCTAAGTCAGTCCCAGGATGCGAAAAGCACACGCGTCCCTTCGATCATCCAGGAAATTTTCCCCGCTTACCACGGCGTGGTCTGGTACTGGCACACGTTCGAAGCAGGAGCAAATCCCTACGCTGGCGGCAGAACTTTGCTGCGCTTCAACGAAGTCGACTACGTGGCCGAGGTGTGGCTGAACGGAGAGCATCTGGGTGCACACGAAGGCGCGGACACGCCCTTTGTGCTCGACGCTACCAAGGCAATTCGTCCTGGTAAGGACAATCACCTCGCCGTGCGAGTTCTGAATCCGGGCGATGACCGCATCGACGGCATGGTGCTGGTGGAGACTCCCCATCTCGACAAAGCCGTCAAATACACCAATGGAAATATCTACGACTATGGCGGGATTCTCGAATCGGTGGATCTGATTTTCACTCCTGCGGTTAGGATCACAGATCTCTATGTTCGTCCCGACTGGAAAACGGGCCTGGTGAAAATCCAGACAACCGTGCTAAACACATCGGAAAAGAATTGCCACGTGCAGATGCGCTATGCCGTGGCGGGCGCAACTATCGGCCAGGCGCTCGTGCTCGACGGTACCGCGGTGGATGCGCCTCCGGGTGAGACGGTATTCAATTACGAAGTCGAGATCAAGAATCATCAATTGTGGGATCTTGAGACTCCTTATTTGTACCGCCTCGGCGTCAGCATTGAAGCCGCAGGCGTCGATGGCCGGCATGAAGTGTCGACGAGTTTTGGGTTCCGGGATTTTCGCATCGTAAATGGATATTTTCGGCTGAATGATCGCCGCGTCTTCGTGCGCTGTACGCATACTGGAAACCACACTCCGTTCAGCATCAATATTCCTCCGCCGGGTTATCCAGACCTGTTGCGGCGCGACTTGTTCTATGCCAAGGCTTGCGGGTTCAATACGATCCGTTTCATATCCGGCGTTGCCCATCCCTACCAACTGGATATGTGCGATGAATTGGGCTTGCTGATTTATCAGGAACCCCGTGGCGCATGGCTTTTGAAGGATTCGCCCCAGATGAAAACGCGCTATGAGATTTCTGTCCGGGAGATGATCTTGCGCGATCGCAACCATCCCAGTCTGGTGATGTATGGAATGCTGAACGAAACTGAGGACGGACCGATATTTCGCGAAGCGGTTTCAGCCCTTCCCTTGGTGCGGTCACTGGACGAAACGCGGTTGGTGCTGCTTTCCAGCGGGAGATTTGACGGGCATCTTGAAATTGGCTCCGCTAGTAATCCCGGCAGCCACGAGTGGGAACCGACCTGGGGCAAAGAAGCACCGGGAGCGGGACGCGTAGCGATGAAATATCCCTCCGGCATCGGATCCGGCGATTTTCACCTTTATCCGCAGGTCCCGCAGACTCCGGAAGTGAACGAAATGATGCGCACGCTCGGTCACGACAGCAAGCCTATATTCCTTTCCGAGTATGGCATCGGCAGCATGATGGATGTAATCCACGAAGCGAACATGTACGAGCAGGCCGGCGTCCGCGCGGATGCAGAGGACTATCTTCTGATGCGCTCCATGGCGGACCGCCTCATCGCCGATTGGGAACGGTTCGGCATGGATACAGCTTATCCCTTCGCTGAGACTCTGTTGCAGGTCAGCCAAAAAAAGACGGCGCGTCATCGTCTGCTGGGCTTCAATCTGATTCGCTCAAACCCAAAGTTCTGCGGATTTAATCTCACCGGAATGTTGGATCACGGCATGACGGGTGAAGGAGTCTGGCGATTTTGGCGGGACTGGAAACCGGGCGCCTTTGATGCGATGCAGGATGGATTTGCGCCAGTCCGCTGGTGTTTGTTTGTCGAACCAACTCACACCTACCTGGGACGGCCGATCACACTCGAAGCCGTAATGGCAAACGAAGATGTCCTCCGGCCGGGCGATTACCCGGCGCAATTTCGTGTTTGGGGCCCGGGCGGAACGGCCTGGGAGCGGCGGAGTAACATTCACATTCCTCAGGTGGCAGCGGGGCAAGATGGTCCCCTTGCAGTCCCGGTTTTCAAGGAGGATGTCGTTTTATCTGGTCCGCCCGGATCTTACAAACTTGTCCCTTACATTCAGCACAACATTTCACCGCCGGATACATCGTGGGAGTTTCATCTGAGTGATCCCGCTGCGCTGCCGCGCCTCAACACCCGAGTCACTACTTGGGGAGTATCGGACGGCATCAGTTCCTGGTTGGCCGCCCACGGAGTAACGGCCACGCCACTTAGCGGGAAAGCTCCCGAAATCCGCGAAGTGATTCTCGTGGGAAACGTCTCCTCGCAATCGGGGGCCAACGACTGGAAGGAACTGGCAGTGCGGATGGCCCGAGGAAGCGTCGTCGTGTTTCTCTCCCCCCGAGCGTTCAAACGGGGTAAGGAACCCGCGGCCTGGTTACCTCTCGCCAAGAAGGGCCTGGTCTATGAGTTTTCAGACAATCTCTACCACAAGGAATGTGTGGCCAAACCCCATGCTGTGTTCGAGGGGCTTCAGGGCGACGGAATCCTGGACTTCTACTACTACGGACCCATGCTTCCACATTACTTATTCGATGGGCAGGAGACTCCAGATCAGGTAATCGCCGCAGCATTCGCGACGGGCTATTCGGTGCTCGGCGGCTACGCTTCGGGAGTTTTGCTCGGGTCGTACAAGTTCGGGGCCGGACAGTTCGTAGTCAACACCTTCCCAATTCTCGAAAATGTCGACCGGCACCCGGCCGCCGACCGTCTGCTTCTGAACCTCATTCGCCATGCAGCATCCTTAACGGGTGCGCCAGCGGTCGCTCTGCCTGGGAATTTTCAGTCCCAGCTTAGGGCGATCGGATACGTGGACTGATTTCTTAAATTCGGAGGAAGGAACGGGGGGGCTGTAGGCAGATTCGTCCCCCCTCTATTTCCCAGTCAGTTGGCGGATAAGCTCCACCTCGGCCGCGCGATAGGGAGTTCCATCCGGCCACAGCACCTCGTGAAACCAGACCGGCGGCTGACTCAGGATATAAGGATGCAACCAGGACTCCCAAGGCAAGTAGGTTTGTGTCTTGCCCGCGACGAATCCCCAGTTAATCGCCCCCACGCGCTCCTGCTTCGCAATCGGCAATACCGTATCAAACGTGCTGCCCACTGAACGCGCCATGTATTCGGTGCAAATCAACGGGCGGTTGTATTTTCTGAGCCATTTCACTTCGGCCTTAAAGCTTTCGGGCCAGCTGTAGTTGTGAAAGGTGATGACGTCGGATTCGCGCAATTGAATTTCCTGAAGCTTATTCAGGTGCCCGCCTTCCGAAATGTCGAGCGCCCAGACGCCGCTGGTTAGCGGCTGAGTCGGATTCTCCGACCGCGCCCACTCAAAGACCTGAGGCAGAAGCGCCAACATCAGGGCAGTTTTATTCTTCGGCTCCTGCGCAGAGTAGCTGCGTTCGTTATCGGCGTCGGGTTCATTCCAAAGATCCCAACCCAGGATGCGGTCATCCTTCGCAAAGGCACCCAAGAGACCCTGCACATACGCCTTCAGCCGGGGATATTGTTTTTCGTCCGTGAGCGCCATCGCGCCGGGACTCTGCACCCAACCGGAGTTGTGGACTCCGGGAATCGGCGGATGCTGCGGCCCCAGGTGAGGATAGGGATCCCAGCAGGAATCGAAGATTACAAACAAGGGGCGGATGTGATGCCGCGAAGCAATTTCGAGAAAGGTGTTGATGCGTTTTTGAAAGCCGGCCGCATCCTGCTGCCACAGTAAGTCGTGGAGAAAAACTCGCATGGTGTTCATGCCCATCGCTTCGGCCCAGGTAAACTCCTGATCGATCTCGGCCGGATTGAAGGTTGCTTCCTGCCACATCTCCAGTTGGTTGATCGCCGATCTCGGAGTGTAATTGCTGCCCACCAGCCATGGCTGTTGGGCATACCAAGAATTTGCCTTCTGCTCGCTCCAGCGCGAGGTTTGAGCATGCACCGCGCTCGAGCACAGACCGGCCATGATCAGAAAAACCAGCACCCGAACGCCGATTGTTTTCAAAGGAGCCTCCGCCTGCAACTGTAGCTCGAACTGATGAGCTTGAACTGATGAGGGCTCGTAAATAATCCCACCCACGGTGCACGGACGGTCCGATGGGTTCAATACGTTGAACTCCATTGACATTTTGCACGGGCACACCTAAGAAGTAAGCGGAACCGGGGCGAGACTCTATGCGAGGCAAGGAACACACTGACGTTCTGGGCGGCAACTTATCCCGCCGCGACTTTCTGCGCACAACTGGATTAGGAGCGGCGGCATTCGCCAGCGGCGTTCAAGCGCTGGCCGGGGAGAAGATCGGCAAGGAGAGGACTGGCGCGGAGGGTGGCTACGAATACGCGTCGGGAGAGGTAATCTTGCCTTTTTCCTACTCTGTCACGTCATCGCCGCAACCCAAGCCCGTGGGACTCGATTTCTCACATCAGATCAACCCAGACAATTGCCAGGTCTTCGTGCGCATGGAAGGCGAACTCTATGAGTTCCGCAGCCAGTGGATCATCAACCTTGGGACTACCGCCCGCTACAAGGGACCGGACATCGACCACATGACGCGCGTTGAAGACGCAGTCCATCCCGACGGCATGACTTCCTGTTGGTTTTTGGGGGGTATGTGGTACGACGATGCCGAACGAAAGCTTTATGCGCCGATCCACATCGAGCATGACGGGATCCGCCGCACCTACCCTTTTTCCCGCAAGATCGCATTGGCCACCAGTCTCGACCAGGGTAAGACGTGGCATTACGAGGGGGACATTATTACCTCCGAGACTTATTACTATCCCCATGAGATGTTTAAGTTCTCCGGCTCCGGCTACGGAAGTGGGCTGGCCGATTTCGGCTTTTATGTCGATCGCCGTGGAGGGTATTTCTACATTTACCCGGATGAGGGGTGGGCGCCGTGGACAACCCGTGGCTCGCGATGGAATTCTCGCGCCGCCCGATGCGCCATCGGCGACAAAATGGCTCCGGGTAAATGGACGAACTTCTATAACGGCAAGTGGGAGGAAACTGCGCTGGGTGGAAAATCTTCCATCGTTGCCCCCAGCCACTTTTGGGGTATTTCCTACAGCACCGCTCTTGATAAGTATATTTGCATGTTCCTGGGGAATCAGGATCCTCCGAATCCGACCAACGTCGACGGCATTTACATCGGTGCCTGCAGCGACCTGAGCAAGCAGGATTGGGTGTGTGGTCACTGTCCGGATGCGATGTTCGGATTCTTCAATTTAATCAACGACCAAGGCACGGATGTTGCTGCAACCTGTGCTGACAGTTTTCGTTTCTATTCATACTTTGACTCGAACAATTTTCAGCGGCTCGATGTAAAGCTGGCGCATGGGCAGACGAGTGCGCCGGGCTTGCAGACGCGCTTTATGTTTGAGCCTCATCCCGAGTCGTCCGATGCCCTGCTGGGGCGAGCAACGAAGATCATTGGTTGCGACAGTCCGGAGGTGAAATATTCCGGCGACTGGGCCGATCGGGCAAACTCTGATTCCTATGAAGGGCGGAGTAAGGAAAGCTCAACTCTCAACAGCAGCGTCGAATTCTCGTTCGAGGGAAGCGCAATTTACTGGCGCGCGCTTCATTCCCCGCAGAGCGGCAAAGCGGAGGTCTATATTGACGGTACGCTGCGCAAAACTGTTGACTGTTTCAGCCCGCGCAGTACGACTTGGGAACGATTCGCATACATCAATACCGGGCTATCGGCGAACCGGAATCACACCATTAAGATCGTCGTTCTGGGCAAGAAGCACTCAAAGGCGAGCGGAGCCTCGGTAAGCCATATCGCTTTCGAATACGCCGCCGAAAGCTACAAAGCATCTGCGGGCTTCAGCGGCTTGATGGGGAAAAACAACTGGCACTATCAGCGGTGGAATGGCTCCGAGTACGCCGACCTTACTTTCACCCCGGACGAAGGCCATCCTAAGATGTACTGGTCCGGAACCGGGGGCTGCGAGATAGGCCGGGATTACCAGATTCCCGGCGATAGTGTTACCGTCAGAAAATGGGTGGCTCCGCACGGGGGCGTAGTCCGCGTGGAGGGTGCGGTACTCGGTAATAACACAAATGTTGCAGCCAGTATCTGGTTGAACGCAGTGCAATTGTGGGAGGCTGGCGGCAGCGGCGGAGTACCTGGAATTCATGATCTCAAAGTCACGGTAATACAGGGCGACGCTTTGGATTTTCGAGTCGCCCGGCGCGATCAATCTGCGAAAAACGGCGCCGAAAAGGTCTACTGGAATCCCGTCGTCACTTTCATCCAAAGCGTCCCTCAAGTGTGGCGACCGAACCCGCCGAGCGGCCGCAATCTCGTGTTATACAAATACGCGCGATCAAAGTTTCTGGTCTCCGCTTACCGTCCGTTTGACGCAGTGGACGGAGATCTGAATACCGGCTTCACCCTTCACGCCGACGACAAAATTTCCTCTGGAGATGACTGGTTTTCAGTTGATTTGGAAAATGATTACAGGATTGATCGTTACATCGTGTCTTCCCAAACTGCCGATCCCGCATATCGGCTGACAACCTTCACCCTGCAAAGAAGCGATGACGGATTCAACTGGACAGCCGTCGATAGCGTGACCAACGGTGAAGCAAAGCTGGAACATTACTACGGCATTCCGATGACGAAGTTTGCCCGCGATGTGCCAGCCTTCCGCGCCAGATATGTTCGGCTGTATTTCCCTCACGGCAAGCCATTCACCATCAGCGAATTTGAGCTTTACTACACCGAGGGGAAAACGTCGTTCGGCCCACCGACTCCAGCCGGGGAATAATTGTCTTCGGCCCGATGCGAAGAAGCTTCCCTAGAAAGGTCTAGAATAGTGGTGTGGGAGGGAGACATTTGTCGGCAAGGGTCTGGAATTTCGCCGGATGTTTGATCGCCTCGGTCATCTCTTGCCTGCCGCTCGTCGCGCAGATTCCCCAGTCTCCCTCGCGCCCGCCCGCGGCACCTAGAACCAGCGTGAAATTCAACCTCAACGTTGGTGGCATGGAGGAAGCTGAAGAAGCTCTCAGGCATTTTGACAAACCAGTAGGATGGAACGAAGACCCACGCAAGATCTGCGAAGCCCGCAAAGCGTCGCTGTCCGCCGAGAAGCAACAACTTGAAGAATTTCTTGCCCCCGCGAACCGGAAGTTCCGGTCTTCCGTGCAGCCGCTCGACATGATGAATGCGCACTTCTCCCTGGCCCAGCTAAACGCTTATGAAGGCAACATGGAGAAGGCTCTCTCGCAATACCAGGAAGCGTATGCGATCGCCGCATCGGATGTACCCAAAGCCGTCCCGCAGATGGAGGAAGCCCTGGGCATCGCATACCTGCACAAATCCGAAATGGAAAATGAGGTGTATCGAGAGCCGGCCGATCGATGTATTTTACCCATGCCTCACGCCGCTGCTTATGCCGAGCAGGGTGATTCCAGAAAAGCCATCGAGCATTTCTTGAAGTATCTGGAACAGAAACCTGACGAACTCGAAGTGAAGTGGTTGCTCAATCTAGCGTATGCGACCCTGGGAGTTTATCCGGAGAAAGTTCCGCCACAGTATCTAATTCCGCCGTCAGTGTTTGCGTCCGCGGAAGACGTGGGCCGCTTCGTCGATGTAGCTCCGCGAGCCGGTCTCAAGTCTTTTTCCATGGCCGGAGGACTGATCGTAGATGACTTCGAAAACGACGGGCGCTTTGATGTGGTCACCTCGAGTTTCGACAGCTGCGGGCCCATGCACTTTTTTCACAACAATGGAGATGGCACTTTTACCGACGAGGCGGCCAAAGCGGGACTGGCGGACCAACTCGGCGGACTGAACATCCTGCAAGGCGATTACAACAACGATGGCTGCATCGACATTCTTGTGTTGCGCGGCGGCTGGGAGCTTCCGCAGCGCAAGTCTCTGTTGCGCAATAATTGCGACGGGACTTTCACCGATGTCACGGCGGCCAGCGGTCTAGGCCGCCCTACCAGCACCCAGGCAGCAGTGTGGGTCGATATCAATAACGATGGATTGCTCGATCTGTTTGTGGCGAACGAGGACCAACCGGCGCAGCTCTTCCTGAACAAGGGCGACGGCACGTTCGAGGATATCTCTCGATCAGCAGGGGTCGACCGTGTGGCATTCAGCAAGGGTGTAGCTGCGGCCGATTATGACAACGATGGGTACGCAGACCTCTATGTCTCCAATCTTCACGGTTCCAACTTTCTTTACCACAACAACCACGACAACACGTTCACCGAAGTCGCGCAAACAGCCGGTGTTCCCGGCCCGGGCAGAGGTTTTGCGACCTGGTTCTTCGACTATGACAATGACGGCTGGCCAGATCTGTTCGTGACCAGCTACTTCGTCTCAGTGGATGAGACCGCCCGCACATATCTGGGGCTTCCGCACAATGCAGCAACTCTAAAACTCTACCGGAATATGAAAGATGGCACTTTCCGGGACGTATCGGCGGAAGTGGGATTGGACAAAGTATTCATGCCCATGGGCGCCAATTTCGGCGACATCGACAATGACGGCTTCCTCGACATTTATCTGGGAACTGGAGATCCCTCTTACGGGTCGCTCGTGCCCAACGTGCTGCTGCGTAATCATGAGGGGAAGTATTTCGTGGATGTCACAGACTCTTCGGGCACCGGCGAACTGCACAAGGGACACGGAGTTGCCTTTGCAGATCTGGACAACAATGGCAACGAAGATATCGTGGAAGAGGTTGGTGGGGCAACACCGGGGGACAGTCACGCGCTGAGATTGTTCGAAAATCCCGGACACGGCAACGACTGGATCAGTCTGAAACTGGTAGGAGTCAAGACCAACCGGGCCGCGATTGGAGCTCGAATCAAAGTGACGGTTGAGAACAAGGGCCAGGCACCCCGGTCGATTTACCGCACCGTGGGCAGCGGAGGATCGTTCGGGGCGTCTCCCCTGCAACAGCATATCGGTTTGGGGAAGGACGCCCGCATAGCCGAACTGGAAATCTGGTGGCCCACCAGCAACACTCGGCAGCACTTTTCCAATGTCGGCAAGAACCAGTTTCTGGAAATCAAAGAGTTTGCACAGGATTACGCCAAATTGAACCGGCGGCCCTACCAATTTGGAGCTAGTAAGCAGGATACTTCTGTATCTGCCGAACCCTCTCGAGTCACGAGCAAGTGATACGTTTTACCTAGCGAAAGAGGAATGAATCGGATGACGCGTCTCCACTTGCTGGCGGCCTGCCTTCTCGTGAGTGCATGTCCGGGCTGGGCGTCTCAACAATTCTCGGTGACCGGAATGGTGCTTGCAGTGAACCGGTCGGGCAAGAGTTTTGTAGCCTCCTGCCAGGAGATTCCCGGCTACATGCAAGCCATGGCAATGCCATTCGAGGTTCGTGACGCCAAGGAACTCGACGGGTTGACGCCGGGAGCAACGGTGGAGTTTACCTTGGTCGTAGAGAAGGAATCGAGTTACGCTCAGCATATCGAAATCCGCCGGTACGAGAGCGTGGAGCAAGACCCGCTGACGGCCAGGCGATTGAAACTGCTAAACCAGCTTTCTCAGGGCACGTCGAGTTTGAAAAAGGCTCTGACCGTTGGGCAAACCGTGCCTGACTTCAGGCTCACCGACCAGGATCGCCGGGAAATCTCGCTGGCGCAGTTTTCCGGCAAGGTGGTGGCCATCAACTTCATTTATACGAGTTGTCCCCTGCCAAACTACTGTCTCCGCATCGCCAATAATTTCGGCACTCTGCAGAAACGCTTCCGGGAAAAGCTGGGCTCTGACCTGGTGTTGCTTAGCGTAACCTTTGACCCGGTTCACGACCAGCCTGAAGTCCTTGCCCGCTACGCCAGCACCTGGAGAGCCGACGCGGACACCTGGCATTTCCTCACCGGACCGGTAGCCGATGTGCAGCGCGTCACCGCGCTTTTTGGGGTGGACTATTTCCCCGATGAAGGCTTCATGGACCACTCGCTTCACACTGCTATTATCGACCGCCAGGGGAAGCTGGTGGCGAACATAGAGGGGAACCAGTTTACGGCGGATCAATTGGGAGATCTAGTGCAGACGATTCTAACCGGCCGAGGCAGCGCTCAGTCCAAGAACCAGGCTCATTTCGCCCACGATGCAGGAGCGAAATGATGTTTTCTCCCCGCAAATCGTGGCGTTTCCTCCAACGTCAAAAGGCGACGTTGAGTGTTTTCAACATGCGCGAGTTTCTCTTGTGAACATCCCAGTCTGGCGTCGCGTCTGTTAAATGGACCTTCGGGAATCGTTGGACTATCAGCTGAAAAACCAGGCTTGCTTCAGTGCGGGCCAGCAGCGCCCCCACGCAGAAATGGATTCCAAAGCCGAAAGCGATATGGCGGTTCTTCTGCCGTCGGATGTCAAATAAGTCTGGTTCCGGAAAATAAGCTGGGTCACGATTGGCAGCATTCAGCATTTGAAAGAGCATTTGTCCCTGGCGGAGACTCTTGCCCCCAAGTTCTGCGTCATGCTTCATGAGCCGGGGCTGGCGCGAGACCGGACTTTCGTAGCGTAGTATCTCTTCAATGGCAGACGGCAACAGAGAAATATCCTTCTGCAGAAGATGCCACTGGTCGCGGTTGTGCAACAACGTGTAAACTCCATTGCCGATGAGCGAAGTGCTCGTCTCATGGCCGGCCACGAGTAACGTGATAGCGGTGTTGATCAATTCCGATTCAGAAAGCTTTTCACCTTCGGCTTCCGCTGCTACCAACTGGCTCACGAGATCCGATCCCGGCTTTCGTCGCTTGGCGCGAACCAGGTCGGCCAAGTAAGCTTTGAGTTCCACCAGAGTTTCTTGTGCTGCCTTCAGAATCTTCTCGCTGGGGTTGTTGACTCCTTGAAATGCCAGCAGCGCATCAGCCCAACCCTTGACCAACAGTTTCTCCTCCGGCGGCATGCCCATAATTTCAGCCAACACCGTAATCGGCAGCGTAACCGCCAGGTCGCGGATTACATCCATGCGCCCCGCAGGTTCCACCTCATTCAGCAGTTCATTGGCGATTGCCCTGATGCGAGGTTGCATGGCTTCCACGGTGCGCGGAGTGAAAGCTTTTGTGACCAGGAGGCGCAGCCGGGTGTGATCGGGCGGATCGGAATGAAGCAGGCCCTTGGTGCGGTAATGATCTTCGAACGTCTTAAGCTTGAGTCGAGATTCCGGGGCCAGATGCTCGACAGCTCTTGCTAGTCGTCCTTCATTCGAGAAATGTTCCGTGTCCTTGAAAGAAGCGACCATGTCATCGTATCGGGTCAGAACCCAACCTCCTATGGCATCGCTCCAATGAACCGGATCTTCTTCTCGCAATTGGCGCAGAGCCGGATAAGGATCTTTCAGAAACTGCTCTGACACTAAGAAGTTGTCTAACGTGGAAGCGTGGTGGTCACTCATGAGTTTGTTTTCCCATCTGGATGCATAACTTGGTCTACCGAGTGGCGTCTTTTCCTATGACTTCGTAAGCGTGTTCCCGTAGGCCATGACCAGGGCAGCGGCAATCAGGATTGCGATCGCCAGATACATCTCGTGACGAGGCCGCCCCTCAATTCCGCGCCATTCGCCACTGGCAAAACCGACCCCCTGACTGCCCAGCATCTGGGTCGCCTGCTGAACCCCGAATCCGACCGATGCTCCGAGTGGCCCCAGGAAAAGCATGCCCTTTCCCATCAGCGCCACACCCAGGATGAAGTTGAACCCCATGACAACCGCCAGCCCAAGTTCCTTCCAGGATTCAAGCAGAACATTCCACGATGAGTTCTTGGTCATCAAGTAAGCGGGGTAGGTGACATTGATCAGAGCGCCCCCGAGTAGTCCGATTGCCCAAACCGCAAAATTGGCTGGAATCTCGCCCGCGCCCTGCGCCTTCATGGCGGAAACGATGGGACCCTGGCTATACACAAACGCGAAGCTGATGCCCGCCGACAACGCGCCGGCGATGACGACCATGATCAGGCCGCCAAGAAAGCTTCCCGAGCGGCGCTGTTCATCCTTTCGCAACGCCCGGTCGCGCCCGAAGCCTGCAACAACAGCGAAGATCACGCCCAGCAGCATGATTGCGACTCCAAGCAGAACGGCCCTGCCCGCAGCGGAGTTCAAGTTTGGCGCTTCGCTAAACAGACCCGAACCTTTGACGATCATGGGCAGTGTAACCCCGACCGAAACGCCAAGGCCGGTAAGGATGCCGCCGGTCAAAGCGATGCCGATGCGCACGAAACACAATCCGCAAAGAATATTCGCCACCCCCCAAGATAAGGCAAACAGGTTTGCCTTGATCAAAGTGGAAGAATCAATCTGGCGGTAAGCCTCCCAGGGGTGGGGACACAAAATCAGAGTGATCGCCCAAGGAGCGAGCACCAGTCCGACGAGCATGGAGACGAACCACCAATGCTCAAATTTGAACTTGTGCATCAGCTTCATCGGCCAGGCTCCGCTGCCCTGCACCAATCCCGCGAGGACAACAATCACAGCGCCCCAAAACGTGGTCATGGATGGCTCCTCGGAACTTCTCACTTAACGATTTACTTAATGATGCACGAAGCGTTGCGTCGCAAGGCTCTCCTCGGAATGCGACTGGGGCGTCTCAACCGGCAAAATCATGGCATCCAGAAAAACCAATGGGTCTGTGCCGAGGGGGGTTATCTTACAACTCATTTCCGCAGGCACACCGAAGTGGTCGTGCCGGGACACCTCGGATTCGACGCTGCCGATTCGAACCCGGGCCCGGCCGGAGTCCACGGAAATAATTCGGTAGTGATGGGAGGACATTTCCAGCGCGTCATCGCCTACGCGGGTCAGGGCCAATTCGAGACCACCGATTTCATTCGATCCCGCGCGCGCCGCGGGAACCAGCACCTGCCGCAGGAATCCCCGGCCGCCTTTCATTTGTTCGATCGCGCGTTGCAGAAAGACAGAGTGGTTCATGGCGGGCGATTCGAGCGGTTCGGCCTTTCTTTTTACCGGCTCTACCGACTGCGGTTCAACGTCGAAGAAAATTCCCCATCCGGCCAATTTAAAAGAACCGAACACGAAGGGCACGACGTGATCTTCGCCCGAAGTGTTGAGGAATCCATGATAGGTCATAGGAGGTATGGGCATGGCGTATCCTTCCTCAACTTCAGTGAACGAATCGCCAAGAATCGTTTGACCTTTGACCGGAGCATACCCCAAATGGATTTCAGCCCCATAGCGATGCCTGTGAACGGCGACGCCGGGCCGATCTCCCACAAGAAATGCGGCGTTCCAGGAAAGATAGTCTCCATAGATGATGGGGGCGATCGAGATATTCAGATCCGGAACGATGAAAGCTCCTTGTTCCTGCAATTCCAAGCCGCGCGCAATATAAAATCCATTGCCCGCAGTAACCCGCTGCATATTGCGGAGGAAGCGATCATGAACGACTTTGAGCCTGGGGTAGGTGCTCCGGGCGCACACCCGGGTTAGGAGATCATCAACCTGATTGGTCCATTGATCGTAGGAGTACAGAGTGGAAATCACCGCTCGATGATCGGGCAGGATCGGATCCACAGCCTTGGTCTCCAGTTGATCGAGGAGCATGCAACATTGACGCAGGCAGGCGTCAACATAGGCCCCGGTCCCTTTGCCAGCTTCCGCCTCCAGGGCGACACGGGTGGCATGAAAGGTTCCGATGGTTTGGGTCCGGAAGCCATAGCTAAAAAGCCTGCCCGCTTCGATGTCCGAGGGATGAATTTGATCGATGCTGCGTCCGTGGGCGTGGCTCCAGCGCGCCTTGTCGACGACGTGCTCGTAAGCGTCACTGACGAGCAAGCTCATTGCCCAGCACCTCAATGATTTCGTCGGTGATTTGCTCTAGATTCCACTGGGGCTTCCAGTTCCAATCGTGGCGCGCAACTGAATCGTCGATTTGTTGCGGCCAGCTCTCGACAATCTCAGTTCGTAACGGGTCTGGAGTGTAGCTGATTTGCACTTTGGGAAGGCGCTTGCGAATCGCGTCTTCCAATTCCTGGGCTGACGGCGTTATTCCCGCAATGTTGTACATATGCCGGCTTAGATTTTCCGCTGGCGCGTCATGCAGGTCGAGCAGGCCGCGAACGGCATCGGCAATGTAAAGCATGGGGGCGCGAGTACTGGGACGAACGAAGAAATCGTATTTTCCGTGGCAAACGCTTTGCTCGAACACGGCGGAACAATAGGCGCTGGCGCCCCCTCCGGAACCGCGGGGGGCAATGACCGCGGGCAGTCGCATGCCGCGGAAGTCTAGGCCAAAGCGGTTTTCATAGTAGACGCCCAGGCGCTCGCCCGCCACTTTCGTGACTCCATATAAGCTGACCGGCCATTGCGGAGCATCGTCAATCAGCGGTGAGGCTAGCTGGCTCCCATAGGTCGCAATGGTGCTCGAGAAAATGATTTTCTTCGCGCCCCCCAGTCGGGCAGCGTCGAGCACATTTACCATGCCATTCATATTGGCTTGCCAGGCTTCCACCGGACTGTCTTCTGCCGCGGAGGAAAGAACCGCGCCGAGATGAAAAATGCTGTCGATGTTCAGCGAGCGCACGGCATGGAGGACAGCCTCGCGGTCCGCTAAGTCACCCGTTATGGCGGTGACCCGGTGAAATTCAGGACTTTCGAAGTGAGGCGTGGAGCGACGATCGAATACCGCCACATGATCGCCCCGCTTTACCAGCGGGATCGCGAGCCGCGACCCCAAGTTGCCCGTGCCTCCAGTGATCAAAACGTTCATCTTGCGTTCTTCGACCGTCCCGTTGCGTGAAGGCTAGCCTACACAGCCATCCGACAGCCTTCAACCACAACGGGGGGGACGGCAAATTTAGTGTTCAATACGGAGAACGCCACGGGGCGGTGTTCAACCTATCGAAAATTCTTGACTTTCGCTGGCTGGAACGTGTGTATGGGAGTGTGGCGGTTTAGGTTGGTGGCGGCTATGAGCGCCTCGGAACGAACTTTGACCAAGGCTTGAACTAATACTGATAAAAGACTTCCAGGGAGACAAATTGAACGTCCTTATAACTGATCATGTATTTCCCTCCGTGCATTTGGAGAAACAAGTGCTAGAGGACGCGGGATTCACGATGCAAGAGGTGAAACCGCCCTGCAAAACGGAAGATGACGTCATTCAGCGGTGTTCGGAAGCGGACGCGCTAATCGTCCAATGGGCGCCCATCACTCGCCGGGTGTTAGAGGCTTTACCCCGCGTGCGTGGCGTGGTGCGCTACGGCATTGGGGTCGATAACATCGACGTGAAGGCTGCGAACGAATTAGGGCGAAAGGTTTCCAACGTTCCCAAATATTGCCTGGAAGAAGTTTCAGACCATACTCTGGCGATGATCCTTTGTTTGGCGCGTCGCATTCCTCAGGACCACAATCAGATTGTTCATGGCGGCTGGGGGATCGGCCCCTACCTGCCTCTGCCCGCATTTTCGGATCTTACCCTGGGATTGATCGGGTTCGGCTCCATCGCGGGAAAAGTCAGCGACAAGGCGAAACCGTTCCGATTCAAACAAATTGCGTACGATCCGGTAGCGCCAAACGAAAGCTTCACCTCCCGGGGAGTCGAAAGAGTGGAACTCGACGCGCTGCTGCGTCGCGCCGACATCATTTCCTTGCATTGCCCGTTGCTTCCGGCGACCCGCCACATGATTAATGCGGAATCGATCGCAAAAATGAGGCCCGGAGTGCTCATCGTCAACACTGCGCGCGGACCGCTGATCGAGGAAACAGCCCTGATCGCCGCGCTCCAATCCGGTAGGGTCGTGGGTGCCGGGCTCGATGTGTTTGAAAAGGAGCCGCTGCCTGTGGATAGCCCTTTGCGTTCGCTTTCTAATGTCCTGCTCACCAGTCACGCTGCCTCCGTTTCCGTGCGGGCGGTGCAGCAGTTGCAGACCAAGGCCGCCGAAGCCGCCCGCGATATCTTGTTGGGTGAGCGACCGGAAGGTTTGCTGGCTTAAGGTTGAAGATCATTTCAGCTCTTGAAGCGCCAGGTTTGAAAACCATGAAATCACGTATCGCGCTCTCAGTCGCGGTCGCCACGCTGATTCTTTCGCAATGGAGCGCGGCTACCGACGTCACCCCCCAAGAAACGGCAGAGGCCAAGCGTTGGGTGTCAGCCAAG
The DNA here is from genome assembly GCA_963747615.1 of uncultured Acidobacteriaceae bacterium. GTDB lineage: Bacteria > Acidobacteriota > Terriglobia > Terriglobales > Acidobacteriaceae > Sulfotelmatobacter. The sequence goes on along the minus strand of CAVVFP010000001.1, from coordinate 2,045,376 downwards.
TTCGAGGGGAAGGTAATCCCCCAACCAGACGCTGGCTATCTGCTGCCGAAGCTGAAGACTGGATCACTCCAGAAAAGAACGCGACAGAATCATCAGCTCCAGATCGCGGGGAAATCGTTTCAACGCGGCATCCACTGTCCTTCCCCAGGAATCATCGAAGTGCATCTGCCCGTTCCCGGGAAGCATTTCAGCGCTATGGTTGGTGTCGACAGCAACGACATTACGTATTATTCGAGTCTAGGTCGCGGAAATGTAGTCGTGTCGGTCGATGCAGGCGGGAAAGAATTATTCCGTTCTGAGAACTTGCGGGAAGGACAGACGGCCGTCCCTGTGAGCGTCGATTTGTCTGGTTCCACTGATTTCGTGTTACACGTCACCGGTCAAAAAGGCGACGCACAATGGGATCAAGCTGACTTTGCCGATGCGAAGGCGACCTTGGAAAATGGCCAAGAGATCTTCCTTGACGATCTTCCTGTCGGACCACTGCCCCACAACTACACTGCGGATCCACCGTTCTCGTTTGTGTATGGCGGGAGACCCTCATCGGAGTTCTTGAAAAACTGGAAATCCGAGCGCAGCTCCCGTGATCTCGATGCGCAACGCACCGAACACACTCAGGTGTATGACGATGCGAAAAGTGGCCTCGAAATTCGCATCGTGGCTGTCGAGTACCACAATTTTCCGGCCGTCGAGTGGACCATCTATTTCAAGAATACGGGCAAAGAGGACACGCCGATTCTTGAGAGCATCCAGGCCCTGGACACAAGACTGGAAAGAAACGGCGACGGGGAGTTTCTTCTTCATCACAACAAAGGCGCCCCAGCCACTCCCAACGACTACGAGCCCTATGAGACTCCCCTTGAGAAGAACACCACTCTCGACTTAAGCGGCAAGGGCGGCCGTCCATCCAACAAGGATTTGCCATACTTCAATCTTGCCTGGCCGCACGAGGGCGCAATCATAGTCGTAGGGTGGCCGGGCCAATGGGCTGGCCATCTCATTCGAGATGAAAACAATGGAGTCGATGTTCGAATGGGTCAGGAGTTGACTCATTTCAAACTTCTGCCCGGCGAGGAAGTGCGGACGCCGCGAATCGTCATGATGTTTTGGAAAGGGGAATGGCGACGCTCCCAGAACCTGTGGAGACGATGGATGATGGCGTACAACATGCCGCGTCCCGGCGGCAAGCTGCCTCCTCCGCAGATGGCAGGCAATACCTCGCGCGAATACGTAGAGATGACTGAAGCCACGGACCGCGACGAGAACATGTTTATCGATCGCTATGTCGCCGAGAAGCTCGATCCTGATTATTTTTGGATGGACGCTGGCTGGTATCCAAATCACGGCAGCTGGGTCGACACCGGAACCTGGGAAGTAGACCGCAAACGCTTCCCCAATGGATTGCGGGCAGTGAGCGACCATGCGCATGCCAACGGAATAAAGATAATTTTGTGGTTTGAACCAGAGCGAGTTACGCCGGACAGCTGGTTGTATGACAATCATCCCGAGTGGCTTCTCCAGGCCTCATCCGATCCGGGCGACCAGCTTTACGACAAACGCTGGAGGCTCTTTAACTTTGGCAATCCTCAGGCGCTGGATTGGATGACCAACCACATCGATAAGCTGATTACCGATGAAGGCATCGATCTTTACCGTCAGGATTTCAACATGGATCCTTTGAACTTCTGGCGTGCGAACGATGCTCCCGATCGACAGGGTATAACCGAGATCCGGTACGTCACAGGTTACCTCGCCTATTGGGACGAGCTACGTCGGCGGCATCCCAATATGTTGCTCGATTCCTGCGCCAGCGGCGGCCGCCGCAACGATATCGACACTCTTCGGCGGGCGGTGCCACTCACGCGCAGCGATTACCTTCTGGAGCCGGGTGAACCCATCAGTCAACAGATGCAGACTTTGGGCATGGCTCAATGGATTCCTTATTTCGGGACCGGCACCAGCGGAACGGATCCTTACGTCTTTCGCAGTCAGATGACTCCCGCAATCATCACCAGTTGGGACCTTCGCCGCAAAGACATTGACACTGATGCCATGCGAACTCTGGTCAAACAGTGGCGGGAAGTGTCGACGAATTATTACGGCGATTTTTATCCTCTGGCCCCGTACAGCCTTGCAAACGACGTTTGGGCGGCCATGCAATGGGATCGGCCGGAAGTGGGCGAGGGTTTCGTCGAGATATTCCGGCGGTCGCACAGCCCGTATGAAACAGCGCGGATCAAGCTGCAGGGGCTCGATCCCTCCGCTGAGTACACCTTGGTCAATCTTGATAAAGCCGGGACCCGTGCGATCCTCGGCAAGGAATTAATGGACCAGGGAGTTGAAGTGCAACTCCAGCACGCGCCGGATTCCGTTTTGTTGACCTACAAACACGCCCGAAAACCGTGAACTGACGGGAGTATGGAATGAACCAACAGTTTAAGCTGCACCTTTGCGTGTGTCTGACTGTCGCGCACGTATGCCTGGCAGGTTCAAGTTTTGCCGTGGCAGTTGACCGCCAGGAGCAGGCCGAAGCTAAGCGCTGGGTGGCGGCCAAGTTTTCTGGCCAGAGTGAAGCCGTTCCCGCCGACAATTACTTGACGATCGAGGGAGAGCGGGGGTCAGTTCAGCGGAACAGCCGCGAGGGGCGCCCCCTTCGCATCTTCAACACCAGCTATGATCGCGGGCTTTATTTGGACGGCGCTCAAGGTGTCACGGTTCATCTCGCTTCCCCGGCGAAAACTTTTGAAGCGATCGCCGGGCTTGACGGCAGTTTCGCTAGTTGCGCCTACACCAGCACCACGCAGGAATTTCAGGTGAAATCGGGAGGCAAGATTATCTTCCCCGCCACTGTGGTGAAAGTCGCCACCGCAGGAATACCGCTGAAGATCGAACTCCACGGCGCCACCGAGTTCACGCTGGAAAACGGCCAGGACCCGCAACAGGAGTGGTGCGGGGAAGCAGTGTGGGCCGAGGCCCGGGTCACGCTAAGCGATGGCACCACGCTGTGGCTAGGCGACCTCCCCGTAGGTTCGCCGGCACCAGCATTCACAGCCACGCCGCCTTTCTCATTCACCTACGGAGGAAAGTCTTCTACGGAATTTCTAGCGGACTGGGACCCAGAACAGAGCAGGCGCGAACTCGATCCGCAGCGCACTGAGTACACGACCACATTCCATGATCCGGCCACTGGGCTGGCCGTGCGCTGGATCGGAGTCGAGTATCACGATTTTCCTGTTGTAGAGTGGACCCTCTATTTCGAAAACGCCGGGTCTGCGGACACCCCCATCCTGGAAAATATTCAATCGATCGACACCTGGTTCCAACGCCGGAGCGAAGGCGAGTTCGTGTTGCATCATTTTCGCGGAAGCCCGGTGTTGCCAACGGACTTCGAACCCTTCACAACACAGCTCGTCCCAAAATCCGAGAAACACATCGCGACATCCGGTGGCCGTCCTACCGACAATGCGTTGTGTTATTTCAATCTTGATCAATCGAACAGCGGCGTAATTGTGGCTTTGGGTTGGCCGGGACAGTGGGCTGCTGACTTCAGTCGTGACGATGATCGCGGAGTCCGGGTCAGGGCGGGACAAGAGTTAACGCACTTCAAGCTGCTGCCGGGTGAAAAGGTGCGCTCTCCCATGACCGTGTTGATGTTCTGGAATGGGGATTGGATCGGGGGACAAAACCTGTGGCGCAAGTGGATGCTTGCGCATAACCTTCCGCATCCGCGTGGACTTCCTCTCACTCCCAAGCTGGCGGCCTCCAGCGCCCTCTGGTATGGAGAAATGTCGCGGGCCGACGAGGCGAGCCAAAAGCTGTTCCTGGATCGTTATCGCCAGGAAAATATCAAGCTCGACTATTGGTGGATGGATGCCGGATGGTATGTGAGCAATGGAACCTGGCCCAATACCGGCACTTGGGAAATTGACAAGAAACGGTTTCCTAACGGCTTTCGTTCCATAGACGACTACGCTCACTCGATGGGAATTCAGGCGATTCTTTGGTTCGAGTTCGAGCGGGTCACCCGCGGGAGTTGGCTGTGGGAAAAGCATCCTGAATGGCTGCTGAAGAGTGCAATGGAAGAGCAGCATGGGCAAAGGCTGCTAAATCTAGGGAATCCGGAGGTGGTGCAGTGGATCGTCGATTACCTCGATAAATTCATCACGCAGAACGCTATTGACGTCTATCGCATCGACTTCAATATTGCGCCGCTTCCCTTCTGGCGTGAAACCGATGCGCCGGACCGCCAGGGGATTACTGAGAACAAATACGTGACGGGATTTCTTGAATATCTCGACGAGTTACAAAAAAAGCATCCTGAGATTCTGATCGACACCTGCGCCTCGGGCGGCCGGCGCGACGATTTGGAAACCCTGCGCCGCTCAGTGCCTATGCACCGCAGCGATTATTCCTATGAACCGGTCGGGCAACAGAACATCACCTACGGCATGTCGTTCTGGATTCCGTATTTTGGGTCTCCCAACGCTTCACGTGACAACTACGTATTCAGGAGCGCGTGGGGTCCACAGGTGAATCTCGGGTGGGACGTTCGGCGCGCTGACTTGAACTACGACTGGATGCGGAGGGGGATCAGCGATTGGCGGTCGGTGGCAGACAACTATTTCGGCGATTATTATCCATTGACCGCTTATGATCCATCCAATCATGCGTGGATGGCGTGGCAATTCAATCGCCCAGAAACTGGCCGGGGTCTGGTGCAGGCTTTTCGGCGATCGAACAGCAAAGCGGTCTCCGCGCAGTTTGAGTTGCACGGTCTCGATCCCTATGCGCGCTATGAAATCACCAATCTCGACACTCCGGGAGTTCAGACTGTGAGTGGACGTGAGTTGATGCAGCAAGGTATCAAAGTTTCTCTGCCGGAGAAACCTGGCGCAGCCGTCCTGACGTACCGGCGTTTGGAGCGGTGACGGATTCTTGAGAACTCGGTGGGATGCGACGAGGTGAATATCCCCGTCGAGGAATCGTTCGTGGTGAAGGCCTCACCTTTATCCTTATTAATGCGGCAGTCATTCCATTACGCTGCTGCTATATTTGGATAAGATGAAAGCGCCGTATCTCAAAAGTCTCTGCAAGACCGCACGGAAAGTCACAGTGAATCTGATGGCAAGCTGGCTTCAGGCTCATCGAGCCTCAATTCTTCTAAGTTTGGCTATCGCATGGGTTCCGGGCTGTTTCGCACAATCTGCCCCGCACGACTCTATGGAACTTCAGGTGATCTCTCCGGCCCATTCTTATCCGCAAATCGATGCGCTGGTACGAGGAAAACAATGGAAGGAGGTTGCGGCTGTTGCGGCGGACTTACATCGCACAGACTCTGATAATCCCACCGTGTTGTACTGGCTTGGCACAGCTCACCTGCAACTTCGTGAGCCCATGGAGGCAGTTCCGGCCTTCCGTTCAGCGGAGAAATTAAACCTGGATACGGCTCTTCTCCACGAAGGTTTGGGCCTCGCTTATTACGACTTGAATCAGTTCAGATTGTTCGAAGAGCAGATGAAAAAGGCCGCGGCATCGGATCCGCGCGATTCCAAGCCGGACTATTACATGGGCCTTTATCGCTGGAGCATCCAGTCGGACGCCGAGGGGGCTTTGGATTTCTTCGAGAAGGCGATTCAGCTTGCGCCGAACGACTGGAAAAGTATTTATCAGTCAGGAAATTGCCTGGAGCAGTTGGGCAAGGTCGACGAAGCGCGCGGTCGTTATGAAAAGTCCATTGCTCTGCTCGACAAGGACGGCTCCCCGTTCGGCTGGCCCTACCAAGGCTTGGCGCGCCTGACGGCCGATGCAGACCCGCAACGTGCACTTCAGTTGGCGAAGAAGGCCGTCGCGCTGGAACCCAACGAGCCTTCCAACCACTTGCAGCTTGCGCTCATCTACCAACGCATTCAGAAGCTCCCGGAGGCAATCCAGGAAGCGGAAATAGCCGCCGACAAAAATCCGAACGACTCCAAGACACAATACGCTCTTTACAAACTTTATCGCCAGGCGGGCGACCCTCGAGCCAAGACTGAGCTGACGAGGTTTGAGCAAACGAAAAGACTCTATGACCCGGACTGAGGCACTCGGCCGACTGCTTATTTGCCTGATTCTTTTATTTGGGCCGTCGGTTAGTCTCGAAGGCCAGTCTGATGCTGTCCTCGATCCGGGGAAAGCCGCGCAAGCGAGGTCCCAGGAAGAGTTCGATAAATATCTGGAAATTGTCGCCTCGACAGACCCGCACCAGGTCATCGGCAAGGTGGACGGTTTCGTTTCGCAATTCCCTAAATCGGAGTTGCTCTCCACCGCCTATCAATACAAAATGCGTGCGTGCGAAACACTAAATGATTTCGATGGCATGCTGATTGCCGGAAGAAAAGCATTGCTGGGCAATCCCGACAACGTGAATATTCTGTTAGCGCTTGCTCCGGCGATGGCGAGCCGGGCCGCCGGCAGAGCGGATCGCGATCAACTTCTTTCCCAGGCGGAAGCAGACGCTCATCTCGCTCTGGAAAAACTTGAGACTACTCGGCTCTCGCGGAAAGTCTCGGTGCAGGAATGGACGGCACAGAAACATCAGATGCAATCTGAAGCGCACGGTGCGCTCGGGCTTGTGGCCTTGCAACGAAAACAGAACGAGATAGCAGTGCGCGAATTTTCGGCTGCCATAAGTCTTGATCCCCAGCCTGGAGGGATACAATTTCTCCGGCTAGGTATGGCCTTTAACGGGCTGGCAGCCCCCAACGATGCGGCTAAGAACTTTCGTCGTGCTGCCGAACTGGGTCCTGAGCCGGTGCGAAATCTTGCGCTGCAAGAGTTAAAGAGGCTCTCCGACAAGAACGCGCAGCGATAATAGACGTTGTCACTCGACGGCGGAAGCTTTTGCCGCGGCTGACGCTTTTATTTTTGTGAGTGGCGCCCTTTGGCAATCGCTTCCAGAAATCTTCGGGCATTCGCGCTGATCGTTGCGGCATCGTTGCATTCGAGCGCACTCCGCGAAATAACATTTTCCCCCACTCCCACCGCACTGGCGCCGGAAGCAAGGAATTGCGAAACGTTATCCACGGTAACACTGCCAGTCACCACGAAGTCGATGTCGGGGAACGGTCCCTTCAAAGATCGAACGTAGGCCGGCCCACCCACTGAGTTGCCGGGAAATATTTTCACGAAGTCAGCGCCCGCCTTCCAGGCGGCAAATACTTCCGTAGGCGTCAACGCGCCTGGCATGGATACTTTGTCATGTTTGCGCGTCACCCCGACCACCTCAGCATCGAGCACGGGGCTGACGATGAACTCGGCGCCAGCCTGCAGGGCCTCGCGGCAGCTTTTCGCGTCCAGCACGGTCCCCGCCCCGACCAGCAAGTCGTCGCCGTAATCGGCCGTCAACTCCTTGATGATGTGAACCGCATTGGGGACAGTCAGGGTAACCTCAGCGATGTTGATGCCTCCGCCCATGATCCCCTGCACTGCGCAGATGGCGTGTTCATACGACGACACGCGAATCACAGAGACCACGGCGAGCTGACGGATCAGCGCAAGCGACTTTTCTTTCGTCCAGGAAATGGCAGGACCTCTCTTTAAAGTGTTGGAAACGAAGTTTTTTGAAATGCCTACGCCACGGAGTAATGCGATCGCAGTTGCCGCATCGCTTCTTCCACTGATCCGGCCCTCTTGCTGAAAAACAGCGCGAGCGCCATTAAGCCGAGCAAGGTGTCCTCTTCGATTGGACACAATCTGTATTCCGACTGCAAGTTGTGTTGGATAATTGTGCGCAGCAGTCCGAGCTTGCGGACGACGCCCCCAGAAAAGACCAGGTTTCGCCACGTACGATCCGGCCAGATGCGGGTCGCACAGGCGAAATAATTGTCGGCCATATTTTCAAATGCCGCTCTGAACAGCGTCCCGATATTAAGATTTCTCTCCCTAATATTGGAGACGAAGCCCTCATTTCCGCAGGGTCCGGGAAAGAAGCCCAGGTTCACCTTAAGATCCGTCGGACCACACGCCTCGGCCGCTTTGGCGATGTATTCCCAGGGATCAGGGAAAACCGCTTCCTGTTCTCGCGTCAATTCCGTAATCAGTTCAACCAGCACATTCAATGAGCGACCCGCCGGAAGATGCGAGATTGTGTTGGTGAATTTTCCATCGAAGAATGGCCGTGTCTGATAGTCACCCACCGCGAGTTGTCGGGTCAGACGGCTGACCTGGGACCCGGTGGAAATGTTCAGTGATAGTTCGTCCTCGATAAGCAGCGCTCCCGCCAACGCGCACTGATAGTCCCCCACTGCCGTATAGCACGGAACCAATTTCCCTCCGAGATTCAATTTGCCAACAACCTCTCCGTGCTTGAGAATTGGGGGCCATCGCAGCTTTTCCAATCCTAGCTCGCGAATCACCTCAACGTGCCATTGAAGCGTATTCAGGTTCAGTAATTCATACGCCATTCCATTGGTGGTATCCACTGTAGGCTGCGACTTGCATAAGGCGCTCAGCACAAAGTCTGCGAGCGTGACGGGAATCAAGTTGGGCTGAAGCTGGTTTTGTTCAGCCAGATAAAACAAAAAGGAGATTGGCGCGCCGGGCGGCATCTCGTTACCCATGTCGATCCGTTTCCGCGCTGTAATGCGCTGGCGTAGCACATCGTAATAAGACCCCGCGCCCGAAGGATGCGCTTCCAGCGCCCGCTGATCCCGCCACCCGATGCAATTAGAACGAACATTGCCTTGTTGATCCATCAGCACTAGACAGGACATCTGAGTACACATGACGACGCCCTCACACTGGTCGAAGACGTCCGCCATGTCCCGCAGAAGTTCCTGAACCGCAGACAGAATGCCGGATGGATCGAACTCACACTTAAAAGGCTCAAGGCCTCCGATCGGTTCGGGAAAGGGAAACCGTCGAACGTGCCCCAAGCGGTAATTCTCGAGGTCTAAGACTGCAGCCTTTACGAAGGACGTGCCTAAATCAATTCCTATGAAAGACACAACTGACTCCTCGAGAAAGGCTGGTTTCGCAGGTAGCTAGTCTGCATAGCCGAGTTCCTTGAGGATGACCGCGAAATCCCCCGGCAGGGGCGCCGCAGATTCGCGAGTTCGCTCCGCCGCATGTTTTATAAGGTTCAACAAAAGTCGATCGGCGGCGGGATGATTATCCACGTTATCGAGTATCGAGAATGTGTTGACCATGAATTGTCCCGCGCCGATTTTGTAGGAACCAAGCAACACGCCCGAGGCGTAGCCGCCGGGTGTCGAGTAGCCGGCGGCGAATGACACAGCGATGACTTCCGCCGGTGTCTCCTGGCCCTCAAACACCCACCGCGGCAGAACCGCGCCGTAGTAATACCAATCGAGGATTCCCTTGCCTTGCAAACCATCGAATACCTGATGCGGCTTGGCTACACATTCCTTGTGATAGAGCCAGTCGTTGAACTCGAAGACGCGGCCCTTTTTTTTCAGCGGCAACCAGGCGGCAGGATCCTTACCACGCGCGAATGCTTTCGGTGAGAGAAAGAGAACGGTGCTTCCGGTTACCATTTGAGCAGCCAACGCCTGCCATTGAGCTTGCGATGAACCTTCCGAGACATCGCCGACTAGTATGAGTTCCCGCTTTCCGGTAGCAGAATTTTGAAACGGGGAGCAGGTAATTCCGTGTGAACTCAACCACGATTCAACCCTGCTGGGAATGCCCCAAGTCGTAACTTGCGCACTCAGACGCGGAAGAGAAGCCGGATCGGTGAGGTAGAACTGCCAGGAAGTTTCCGGCGGAGCAATGCCATTCTCGATATAGGGAACAAGCTTATATTCGCCTTCGGGCGAGTGCAGCGTCACTTCCTCCTTCATGACCGGAACGGCCAGGGAGCCATCTTGTCCAGGCGGCACGCTCGCGATACGTACATCCTTCTGAGAGTGCCACGCGAGCCCATCCGGGCCCCAGATTTCGAAACGAGCCGGGTAGGAGCCGGGTCGTACCTTGTCCTCATTCGCCAAGACCGCTTCGACGGTAAAAGGTCGTCCCAGATAGCTGTGCATTGGCTCCACAAACAGGCACCAGCGCACCGGAGCCCAACCGTCGCACATGGCGTCGAAAGCTCCCGGCTTCCAGTCGCGCCAGAAGCGCCACACGCCTTCTCCGGTGAAAGCGTGATCCAGCATGCCAGTGAGGTTGTATCCGCAAATATGTGGATTAGAACGAATGTTATTGAATCCAACCAGTCGATGGCGGGCCATCGCAACCTGGCTTTTATACAGAAGCGTTTCAGGAAAAGGATAAACAACATCCATACCGAGTCGGCTCCAGTCGGCGCTAAACCGATCGGCCATCGATTTCAAGAAAACGTAGTCTTCAGCATCGGCAGGAATTCCTGCCTGCTCATACGCTCTTGCCTCGTGGATTACATCCATCATGCTTCCGATTCCATACTCGGAGAGGAACACCGGGTTGCCTCCCTCACCGAGAGTCCGCATCATTTTGTCGACTTCCGAAGTCTGGGGGACACGAGGATAAAGATGGAAATCTCCGACATCGAGTGCTGACGGATATTTCATCGCTTCCTTCGCCGCGCCTGGAGCCTCTTTTCCCCAGACGTACTCCCATTGTGTGCTACCGGGATTGCTGACGGAGCCGGTCTCGAGGTGACCGTCGAAACGTCCGCTGGAGAGCAAGAGAAGGCGAGTATCGTCGAGTGAACGCAGGAGCGGCAAGACTTCCACCGCTTCGCGAAACACGGGCCCATCTTCAGTTTCGTTTAGAACTCCCCACATGACGATGCTGGGATGATTGCGGTCGCGAAGAATCATTCCCCGCATCGACTCTTCATAACGTGTTTTCATCTGGGGTGAGTCCTTCAAGAGCCAACTGCCTGAGGACTCTTCGTATGCCATCAACCCAAGTTCATCGCAGAGATCAAGTTCATAAGGGTGCGCGGTCCCACAGATGAAACGCACCATATTGAACCCGGAGGCCTTTGCGTACAGCATGTCCTTGCGCAACAGGTCGGGATATCCGTCTGGTGGAGAAATAATACCGTAAGGAGAATGGTTGCCGGTGTGCGTGCTTTTTACGAATACACGCCGGTCATTGAGCCGGAAGTATCCGTTTACGACGCGAAAATCGCGAAAGCCAAAGCTCGCCGTTGCGACATGTTCACCTTCCGCATCCTGGCAGCGAACACCGACGCGTAAGCGATATAAATAAGGATCGTCAATATCCCACAGGCGGTGGTTGGCGATCCTCAGCTCGTGGGTTACATCGTTCCCCCCAGGCTTTAGGGCTGCATCCATTCCATCGATGAGCAAAGCTTGCGGCAGCGCCGCAGCCGTCACCTCAAACATGAGATTTGCGTTGGTGGGTTTTCCCAACGTGTTTTGCACGGTTGCGCTGATCGTCAATCTTCCGGTCTTCCAGTCGGGCCGGAGCTGAAGGTCTGTGATGTGAATCGCGGGCGTTAGCAGAAGTTCGACTGGCTCTATAATGCCGCCGTAGTCGGGAGTAGCGCCATTGGTGTACTTGACGAACTTGTTGCGGTGGGGCGTTTCCCCCAGTGTGATTCCGTCGATGCGGTCGTCGTTTGGATTGAGCACGCGCACGGCAAGCTGGTTGCCGCCGGGGCGGATGGCATCAGTGGCGTCCAACACGAACGGGGTCTCACCGCCTTCATGACCGCCGAGACGAATTCCGTTGAGCCAGACGTCAGCCAGATAATCAACCGCGTTGAAGCGGAGCAAGTATCGCCCCCGCGCATAGGGATGGGCCTCAGCGTCAAATGCCCGCCAGTACCAAACGACACCGTGGTAGGCGGGAAACGCCTCCTGAAGAATGGAAGGAACATGGGTTGATTTAGCTTCCCCGCGCGGCGTGAGGAACCACTTCTGCTCGCGGCCCACGTTGCCCGGGTCAGTCGCGATTGACCATTCTCCATCAAGGGACATCGCTAGGGTCGGTGCGACGCGGGCAAGACGGTCCGGGCTCAAGCTTCGAGTTCCGGAGGCACGCAGCGCTACCGGCGCCAGAAAAGAATTTGCCGCGCCTATCCCGACGCCAGCGCGGCCCGCGAACTCCAGGAATTTTCGACGATTCATGTTGATCCTCTCCTCTCGACACCATGCCGCGCAGAAGGGTAATCTTAACCGCCGGCCGCAACCATGAATTCGTTTAGTCGAGCAGGCTGGTGTCCAGGCCAAGGCGCTGGCCCGCGTTATAAAGAGACGCGAAGACTGGCTCCGGCAGCGGAATCCCATTGGCCAATGCGTCCGCGCGTTTCTCCCACTCGATCTCTCCCGGAACGTAGATGCGCTCCGACCCCTTCGCCTTCGGAGCCCCGCGCAGTTCGTCGATCACGCCATCGATTCTCTGCTTGAAAGCTTCTATCGGAATGATTTTTCCGACATCGATCGCAACGAAGGCCTGGCCGAGGCTGCCGCGCTCTGTAGGCTGATGGATCCAACTCTTGGCTTCGCTCAACATTCCAGCGCCGGTCAGCGCTCCCGCCAGCACTTCGACTAACATGGCAATCCCATAGCCTTTGTGACCGGCCATTGGCACCATCGATCCGGAGTTTGGCCAATCGCCGACTTCCGACGCAGGCAATCCGTCCTTATCAGTGAGCCAGGTATCTGGAATTGGTTTTCCTGCCGCTTTCATCGCAAATATTTTTCCGGCAGCGACAGCGCTCAATGCGATATCCAGAAACAGAGGATTTTCTTTGCCCGCCGGAACCGCGTAAGAAAAGGGATTGTTGCCGATTACGTGACCCCGCGCACCCGGAACAACCATGTTGGGGTCGGCGTTGCTCATGGCGAGGCCGATCATGTTTTGCTTAACGGCCATGTTGGCGTAATAGCCCGCGGCCCCGAAATGGCTGCTGTTCCTGACCCCGACCCATGCAATTGTGCTTTTGCGGGCCTTCTCGATCGCCAGGTTCATGGCCAACGAACTGCCCAACATGCCCATGGAAGCATGGCCGTCAACAACGGCCCAGGAATCGCCTTCCTCCACAATTTCTGGAGTCGCTACCGGATCAATCCCGCCGGCCTTCATGGTGTTCACGTAGTTTCCTAACGCTCCCGTCCCGTGAGAAAAAGTTCCCCAGGTGTCTGTCATTACCAGAACGTCGGCGATTACGCGCGCGTCGTCCGACTTCAGCCCGGCTTTCGTGAGCACCAGCACGCAGTAAGCGGTCAACTTCTCCGGCAAGATGCGCTTCGACATCAGGCTCTTTTCCCTCCTCTAAGATCGGGCAACTGTCGCACCGTTTCTTACTTCCCTTTCGATCCCAAGATGTATTGCTCGCCGAACCTTGCGGATGATTCCGTGCGAAAATCTGAGATGAGCGACATCAAAGATGTGGTTCCACCGTCCAGCACGAGTGTTTGCCCCAACAGGAAACCGCAATCGTCGGAACACAAAAATGCAGCAGCCCGCGCCACGTCGATAGGAAGACCGTAGCGCGCGGCGGGAACGGCTTTCGCGGCATCTTTCTTAGCCTGTTCTTCATTGAAGCCGGGGATCGCTGTGAAATAGTTCTCCACCGTGATCCATCCCGGCGCGATTGCGTTGACCCGAATTCCGCGATGCCCAACTTCTACTGCCAGCGCTCGTGTATAAGCGATGATCGCCCCCTTCGTCGCGGCATAAGCGGAGTGTTCCGGCGCGCCCTGCAATCCGTGAATGGAGGACAAATTACAGATTGCGCCCCCTCCGTGCTTCAGCATGTCTTCGACAACCCGTTGCGTGATGAAGTACTGGGCGCGGAAGTTGACATTGAACAGCCTATCGAAATGCTCTCGCTGCATCTTAAGGAAAGGACGGTTAAACGAAATGCCAGCGTTATTCACCAGACAATGGATCTCGCCCATGGCCTCGATCGCACCATTTGCAAGGGCGATTGCCTGGTCCAGGTCGTCGAAATCGGCACGGAGCACCACGCTGCGCCGGCCCATGGATTTGATTTCCTCGGCGGCACTGACCGCACCCTCGCGGTGATGGCAATAATGCAGAACCACATCTGCGCCCTGCCGAGCAAACTCCAGCGCAATCTCGCGTCCAATCCCCGTGTCGGATCCCGTGACCAGCGCCTTCTTGCCCAATAGTTTCTGCTGACCGCTCATGCTCCCTCTTTTCGAATGGCTCAATGGGCCGAATAATTCGCCACGGCCATCATAACGGTTGCGAGAAATAGCACGGCCACGCCGGCCAGATTCGCGTTAAAAATCTTTTTGCTGCTGGATTTCCACTCTCCGGTCCACATGCCGGCAAGATTCCCCGACAAGATCAGCGTTATCTGAAACAGGGCCCAGCCAATGGAGACACCGAGGACGCCGAGGAACACAGTCCCACTGCTGTAAATGGCTATGGCAATCATCCAGATTGAGCCACCGAGGATGGGAAAACCGATATCGCTGGGCTTGGCGGCGAATGTTTTCCAAGTGTGATTGCGAGACATCAGAATCATGCTGTATGCAAGATTGACGACGAGCCCACCCAGCAAAGCCAGCGGCCATACAGAGAATACCGCCCAGGCAGGGGCAGCACCCTGGTCGCGAGCCAAGCCTACAATCTGTCCGCCAAATGCCAGCGCGATATTGAGCAGCGCGGCTAAGAGTCCAGACACCACCGCGATCAGCATTACAAACAAGTATGCGCCCTTCGCTTGACCCGCGGCCGCACTATCCGGTTGAGCTTTCTCGCGCTTGAATCCAGCCCATCCGCAAAGCGTAACCCCGACCAGCATTACGGCCGTGGCAGCCAGAAGCAACTGCCCGCTACGTTGCGCCAGCATTTCGGAGTGTTGCAACACCAGTGGCGTGAGCGATCCAAACGTGGCGCACAATCCGTTTAAGATGGATCCCGTGAGCGCCAGTCCAATTTTTGCCACGCAGATTCCCGCTCCCAGTTGCGCCACTCCCCACAACGTTCCGTAGAGAAACGGCCGCGCCAGGGTGCTGAAAGGAACGGACGCATATACGGTCGTGAGGTGTGGAATGAAAATGAACGCAAGGCAGAAAGGCACAATCAGCAGCGAAACGATGGAGTAAACGAACCAGAAGTTTTCCCACTTCCATACCTTGGTCCACTTTAGCGGAACCAGATTCGTCCCCATCATCGATCCGGCAAGAAACGTAAGCGCAAAACCCTGGACAATGCCCATCAGTTTTCTCCTACCGGATTCGGTTTCCGGTCACCTCGGTTTGTGTTTTTCTACCACTCTCTCGCAAATCCCGCTGTCCATCCTCCATCGACAACCAGAACGTGGCCGGTAACGTAACGGGCATCATCCGATGCCAGATAGAGAACGGCATTGGCGATGTCCCGGGTCTCGCCGGGCTTACCCAGCGGGATATGACTGATCAGGCTCTCAGAAAGCCGCCGGGCCTCTTCCTTGTAGAACAACGACTTCGTTCCTTCCGTCAGGATTGATCCTGGGCGATTCCGTTTACTCGAACCCCATAGCCGCCGACTTCAAGTGCATGAGAGCGGGTGAAATTCAACGTTTACGATCGCCCCCTGTCGGCGCTTCACCATTTCGGCCGAAGCGACCCGAGAACAATAAAACACCCCGTCCAGATCGATACGCGTGATGCGGTGCCATTCAGCGTCGGTGAACTCATGGGCCGGAGGACGGTCTTTGCCGGGGCCGACATTTACCCCGGCATTGTTTACCAGGATGTCGATCGCACCGAGATCTTTCTCCACCGCGGCAACCATCGAATTAACGGAGTTGGAATCGCCAACATCGGCGGGAAAGAAGCGCGCCTTGCCCCCCTGCTTTTCAATCTCCTGGCAGGTGTCTTCCCCCTTGGGATTGACATCGTTCACCGCGACAATGGCTCCGTTTTCGGCCAGCGCCAATGCAATCGTCCGGCCAATACCTCCGGCGGATCCGGTCACCAGGGCGACACGTCCGTGAAGATCAACTTTCATGCTTCCTCTACCAAGGTTCCTCTATCAAACGTTCCTCTATCAACTGGCCGCGCGCCTTGGCTGATTGTCGGCGAACCGGGCGAGCTTCGATCGAAACCCCGGCCGGGCAAGAACTTCGGGGTTGATTATGTTTTGCGGTAACAGGCCCTGCGCCACGCGCAACACATTGCGGATCACGACGTCTTGCGTAGCGTAAGCTGCGCGATGAGTGCTGGGCAGCCAGTGCGGAGTCAAGATAACGTTGTCCAGTTCCAGCAGCGGACTGGTAAGCGGCAGCGGTTCGGTTTCAAATACGTCCAAACCTGCGCCAGCGAACCAGTGCTCGCGAAGCGCTTGTACAAGAACCTTCTCCAGAATCAGTTCGCCCCGCGCAACATTGATCAGGTAGGCAGAAGATTTGAGCAGCTTCAATTCCCGCTGGCCTAACATGCCTCGGGTCTTGTCCTCGAGCCGGCAATGCAAGCTCACGAAATCGCTGGCCCGCAGCAGAGTTTCTAAACCCACCAGTTGCACGTTCAGGGATTCCGCATGAAGAGGATCAGCGTTAGGAGAGTAGGCCAACAGATGCATGTGGAACGGCATCACCAGCCGGGCCAGTTCGGTTCCAGTTTTGCCCAGGCCGATGATCCCAAGCGTCTTGCCGATCAAGTCATCTCCGGTGAACTCTGGTTGTCGGTCCCAGCGCCCGGTACGAACCAATGCTTGCTGCTGCGGAAGCTTCTTGGCCAGGGCCAGCAGCAGAGTAAATGCCGCCGAGGCCGTGGAATGGGTCAGCGTATCAGGAGCATTGAAAACTACAACATCATTTGCAGTACAGGCAGCGAGGTCGATCTTGTCATATCCCGCTCCCGCGCGCGCGAAGACCAGCAGGTTCTCCGCTCCCTTGGCAAAAGCAGATGACTTTACCCACGGTCTGAAAATAACGATCCCATTTGCCTGCGCGAGATGCTCGGGTGTGATCTGCAGTGAATACAGCCGGTCCCAGTAAGTCGCATCCCCATGCTTTGGGGATTGGTCCCTCAGGAAGTCAGCTTCCACGTAGCCTGAAGCAGAAAGCGTCTCAAGACCAATATCTCCCACCTTAACTTTGCCGGTTTCGTCGAGATAATCGCCAGTGAAGAACAATTTGAAGGGTGTCATGGCTACCAGTTCCTCACTTGTTCTTCGGTGGTGGACTGCACGTGCACGCCGGGACGCTGCAATAATTCGGGCCTTAGCGCCGCGCCCAGCCCGGGTTTGCCGTTGAGACGCAGCTCACCGTTTTGGATTATCAGCGACTCGGTCAGGGCATCGTTGTACCAGCCGTCCACGTATCCGCGGACGACTTCCTGAATCATGGCATTCGGAATGTGCAGCATCAGATGCGTTGCCGCCCACAGGGCAACCGGGCCGATGGTGTCGTGGAGCGTAATCGGCAGGTAGTAAGTGTCCGCGAGACTACAAATCTTCCTGGTTTCGGTAAATCCGCCTCCCCAGGAAAGGTCGGGCATGATAATGTCTGCCGCCGGTCTCTCGATGAATTCGCGAAAGTGAAAGCGGGTGAAGGCACGCTCACTTTGGCAGAGAGGCACCTTGGTGCCAGCCTTCAGCCGGACAAACGCCTCTACGTTGTCCGGCGGCATAATTTCCTCCAGCCATAATACGTTGTAAGGCTCCAGGGCGCGAGCAATGCGAGTGGCCTGAAGAAAATCCCAGCGCGCGTGACCTTCAATGGCCACGCTCATAGCTCCACCGGTCGCCTGATGAATATCCTCCAGAACAGAAAGAGCTTCGTGGATCTCCTCGCCGGCGAGAGCATGTCCCGGAGTACCCGCCGCGGTTTCCTGTCCCCACAGAGTGACTCTGCCGCGCGGCTGCGTCGGCCCCGCGAGGGTTGAGCCAAACTTGTCGAAGGGCCATATCTTCATGGCCTTGATTCCCTGCTGCAGCAGGCTCTGCGCCAACTCGCCCGCGCGTCCGCCGGTCCACGCCGTGTAATCGTCATATTTGCCATAGCCGACGCAGGTGTTGTAGACGGCGATGCTTTCGCGGTTGCGCCCACCTAGAAGGTTGTAGATTGGCTGTCCTAAATACTGGCCTAAAAGATCCCATAAAGCGATATCAATAGCGGAAATGGCGCGCATCTCCGCGCCCGCGAAGCCGCAGAAATTTACCAACGAAAAAAGATTGTGCCAGTGATTTTCAATGTCGAGCGCGTCCCGCCCGATCAGGAGGCCAGCTAGGAGGTCATGGATGATCGCGCTGACTGCGCGCGGAAGATAATAAGTTTCCCCGAGACCGATGAGCCCGTCCTCGGTGTAGACGCGCACCCAGAGATTGTTGGGAAGCGCCTGCCGGGAATGGCCGTACTCTTGCCGCCACACCGCATCGGGCAGCGCTTCGAACCAGATCGTTTCTATTTTTGTGATTTTCATGCGCCGTGATGTTCATGCGCCGCGCAGCCAAGATGAACCGCATACAATCAGGCCGCAACTACACGGTTCGAGAGCCTTCCCACGCCATCAATTTCCACCACCACTTCGTCTCCAGCCTTTAAGAAAATGGGCGGCTTTCGCGCGAACCCCACTCCATGCGGCGTGCCGGTACTGATCACGTCACCCGGCTCGAGCGTGATTCCTCGCGATAGGAACCAAATGAGATCGCGCACCCCGAAGATCATCTTGCTGGTGTTGGAGTCTTGCAGCACTCGCCCGTTCACCAGGCAACGAATGGGCAGGATCTGCGGGTCGGGGATGTCGTCGCTGGTAACCAGATATGGTCCCATTGGACCAAAAGTATCCTGGCTCTTGGCACGCACCCACTGGTTATCCCCGAATTGGAAATCGCGAGCGCTTACATCGTTCAGGCAAGTGTAGCCGGCGACATAGTTCAGAGCATCCTCTTTGGAAGCGCCCTTGCAGCGCCGGCCAATGACGACTGCGAGTTCGGCCTCGTAATCGACTTGCTGGGTGTCCGGAGGCAGGACGATTGGAGCATTGGGACCGATAATGCAGCCGTTGAGCTTGGCAAACACCACCGGCTTTTCCGGCAGAGGAACTCCGCCTTCGGCTGCGTGGTCTTTATAGTTCAGGCCGATGCAGATAACATTCCGCGGCGTGAATAGCGGACCGAGTTGAACGTCTGCTTCCGGAATGGCGAGCTTGCTCAAAGCCGCGGCATTGTCGCGCACAAACCTGCTAACCCGTTGCAATCCTCCAGAGGCCAGCAACGCTTCAGACACCGTTGCGGGCAAGTCCGGTGTCCGGACTGGACTGTTTTCGAGAATAGTAATTCCAGACTTTGTCTTGACCGCCAACTTCGGACCCGCGGAGGTGATCGCACTTAAAAGAATCATAGCTATATCTCTTTCCTTCTCTATCGCACTGCCAGTGTTCTTCCCGGAATCAAAAGCAGAACGCTTATTAGCGAAAATGAATCAATCAAAAATCTTGCCCGACGAGAAGCCGCCATCCACCACCAATCCACTGCCAAAGACAAATCTCGCCTCGTCGGATGCCAGATACAAGGCCGCATAGGCAACATCCTCGGGGGTCCCGAGCGTTCCTGAGAGTTGCCGCTTCTTCAAATTGTCCTTGGCTTTCTCCATGTTTTCCGAATAATGTTTTTGCAGATAGCCCTCGACGAATGGCGTGTAAATGGTGCCCGGCACCAGCGAATTCACCCGAATGCCGAGCCGGCAATAATCAGCCTGCATGGCGCGAGTAAGGGCATACACAGCGCCTTTGGAAGCCGTGTAGGCTGCGCGCTGAGCCAAACCCAAAACCGCGGCACCCGATGCCATGTTGATAATGCATCCCGATTTCTGCTGCAGCATGACCGGAACCACGTACTTGCAGGCAAGATAGATGCCTTTGGCATTGATCGCCATCACCCGGTCCCAGTCGGTTTCGGTGGTTTCGTGCAGAGTTCCCACGCAGGAAACACCCGCATTGTTAAAGAGAATGTCGATGCGACCGAATCGCTCCTGCACCGTGCGGGCCATTTGATCCATGTCGGAAGGCTTGCTGACATCGGCCCGCAGAAAAAAAGCGGCGGAGCCGAGTTCTTGCGCGACCCTGCGGCCACCGGCCTCGTCATAGTCGACAATCGCGACGCGAGCGCCCTCGGCGGCAAACAGCCTGGCGCTGGCCTCACCAATCCCAGATCCCGCACCCGTAATGATCGCCGTCTTATCTTGCAACCGCATGCATCACTCCTTGAACTGGTGTTCGTTCGAAACTTATATCTCCGCCGAAAGAAGACGCCGACCCACGGCCTTTATAGCCGCTTCGGATCCGCGGAAGGCCCACAGCTGCGATTCGTCTTCAGAAATCACCTTGCCGGTCTTCGCGCCGATTGCGGGAACGTGATACTCCTGTTCGCTGAACGCTCCCAGATTGCTGTTTACGTTGCACGCCTGAAAAGCAAAGCCAAAATTATCCGGTTCGACCCAGGGTACGTCGACATACTCGCCAGAGGGCTCGACAAAGAAATTCCTGATGACCAACGAGCTTTCCTTGCCGGACGCATACATATAGCCGACTCTCCCGGTGATCGCGACGGCGCGAATTCCCAGCTTGTGTTCCCCGGCGGCCCGCATCTTGTAGCGGATCAGATGGTCATGCACGATCAGATCCTCAGGAGCGATCGCGCCCATGTAAATCTTAGGATCGCTGCGGAAAAATGTTGGCACCAACATGTCTCCCCCGTGCGGCATCTGCGTCAGGTGCCAGATTCCGACATGGGGAGGCTGCTCCGGCCCCTCGATTCGCAGCGAGGCACGCAGAGTATAGCCGCCGAACTTCAACCCTTCCCAGTCTTGAACGCGATCGTGGCGCAGCGGATTCAGTGCTGGCGCCAGCGACTTCGCAATCTCAAGATTCACTTTTTGCTGAGTGCGCGACATGTTCAGTGCTGCGCGAGTCTTCCACGTCAACGTGCCGTTGCCCCTGGAGACTTCATAGTTGCCGGGGTCTAGTTCGCGCTGCTGCCAGTAGCGATTTAAGCTGGGAAACTCCGGGAAAAAGAAATCCACTTCCGGCGCCAGCCACGTACGGTCTCCGCCCGAGTTGTGCCACTGTTCGCCTTCATAGAAGGCTCGCGCCGCGCCAGCCTCGTTGAGAGCGGGATGAGTCCACAGGAAATTCTCATCGTCGCCGGGAGCGAACAATCCCAGGACGCGGCCGCCATGGGGCAGCACCAGCACCCTCGATCCATCAGGGCTCTCCCAGGTCTCCGTGGATTTTCCCGCAGCGCGCAGGTTCCCAACCAGGTCACTAATCTTCATGACGATGATGCTCGCTCAAAAAGAAATTCCTCACCCGGCTTCGTTAAAATCCTCCGGGTCTTGGGTGCGCGCGTTTCACATTCTTGCAGAAAAGCGGCGGGCTGTCCGTTCTGTTCAACGAACATCCAGAAGTGACTCGGGATCACCACCGCCGGTGCAGTCAGACCCGTTAACATCGCAGCTTCGTGAGCATCCATATTGCCGAAAGCCCCGTTGATGCAGGGAATCAAAATATCCGGACGCATCGCGATCGCAGGACCAAACTCCTCTGGGCGATACGCTGTGTCTCCCGTGTGGTAGACCTTGATG
This sequence comes from uncultured Acidobacteriaceae bacterium, assembly GCA_963747615.1. GTDB lineage: Bacteria > Acidobacteriota > Terriglobia > Terriglobales > Acidobacteriaceae > Sulfotelmatobacter. The sequence continues at coordinate 2,023,883 of CAVVFP010000001.1, read as the reverse complement.
CCATCGAAGTTAACTACGACACCCAGCGCATCTGGCGCAAGCTCTCCATGATCGGCATAAACCGCCGTGACTTCGACCGCTCCCACGGTCAAGCTCTTCCCTTCCTCAAGCAAGTGACATCGCTTCGAGGCGATCCCGACCTTTTCGAATTCCTTCATGCACTCGATGGGCCCAGCGAACTCTGTCTTGGGGTTCTTCGCCAGGATAGGCAAAGCGTCGGTATCCATGTGATCGAGATGCTCGTGAGTGCAAACCACAAAATCGGCATTGGCCTGCTCCGCGGGAAGCGGGCACGTCATCATGCGCTTGAAACCCACTACCCTCTCCACCACGTCGGAGAAGTAGGGATCGATGTAGACCAATTCAGACGAACTATTCTTGAATGCGAACCCAGCCTGGCACAGCCAATAAACCGCGAGCTGTCCCCGGCCAACTCTGCAATCGCGTATAGCCTCCGCCGTACTAGCCATGGAGGCCTCGCTTCGCAGCGTCGCCATGCGGCCCAACGGGCTGCCCCCGGTGAACCGATGGTTCTTCAACCTGTTCGATTAGTTTGCCTAGAAAAGTCGCGGCCGCGGCTCCATCGGCAATGCGATGATCCACAATCAGATTGAAGATCACGGTCGGCTTAATCACCAGGGTTTCCGAGACCCAAGGCCTTTTGCGAATACTGCCAACCGCGAGGATCGAACTTTGCCCAGGGCTGATGAGTGCCTCGAACTTATCGACTCGATACATCCCCAGATTGCTGAGGGTGCTGACGCCGCCTTCTAAATCCGCGAGCAACAGCTTGCCTCGCCGCGCCTTGTCGGCTAACTCGTGGCGCCTGGCAACCAAATGGGGCAGATCGAGTTTGTCGACCCCCCTGAGGACCGGGGCCACTACTCCTTCTGGCGTGGCTACAGCTAAGCCGATGTCAATCGAAGAATTTTGCCGGGGCGCATCATTTTCCCATGTAGCGCACATTTCCGGACTGCCCGCAAGAACGGACGAGAAAATAGCCAACAGCAAGTCAGTGATGGTGACCTTTACTTCGTCAGCCGCAGGCGGGCGACGGAGACTTTCGTGCAGAGCAAGGAGTTTCTCCGCATTGGCTTCAGCAGAGACCGAGAACGTAGGGATCGACTGAATGCTGCGGGTGAGCCGCTCGGCAATCAGCTGGCGCCGGCGCAGGTTCGGAACTACCGTCTGATTCTGTGCCGCCCGCCGGATATCGTCCTCGCCGATCTCACCACTACTGCCGCTTCCACTAATTTTCGCTATGTCTACGCCGAGTTCGGTCGCCAATCGTTTGGCTCGCGGCGAAGCAGAGTTGCGGCGGTCTGTTTTAGCGGGTTGCGCCCGATGCTCCGCTATAGACGCGGCGGTCGGTGAAGCTGCCTTGCCTTTCTTGGTCTCAGATCCGGACGAAATCAGGGCTACAGGCACCTCCGATACGACCTTCTCGAGATTTCCTTCGCCGCCTACCACGTAGGCCAGAGTTGTACCGACGGGCACGGTCGTGCCCACCTGCACAATGATCTCGCCCAGTGTTCCCTCGACCAGCGACTCCACTTCCATCTCAACTTTATCGGTCGAGACCGTGAGCACAGGCTCGTTCTTGCGGACGGAGTCTCCAGTTTTTTTCAGCCATCCGCTTACCGTGCCCTCGGTCATCGTAAGTCCGAGTTGGGGCATAACAATGGAAGTACTCATGCGAACGTTTTCTCCAGAGAGTCCAGACCGCGTTGTCGTCGGAGGACTGGTTGGACTTAAAGCTTCTTCCCAAAGAGGCCGCTTACTTCACGAACGATTCGGTCAACCGAGGGGACCAGGTAAGTATCCAGCGATGGACTGAACGCATGCGGCGCAGGCAAGGTGCAAATCCTGTGGACGGGCGCATCGAGTTCGTACAACCCCTCACTGGCTACGATTGCGGCAATCTCCGCGGAGACGCCGCAGGCCGCATAAGCTTCATCCAGAATCACCAGCCGCCCCGTCTTGGCCACCGACTTCAGAATAGTTTCTTTATCGAATGGCGCCAGCGTCCTGGGATCAACGACCTCCACCGAGATGCCTTCTTTTTCGAGACGTTCCGCCGCTTGCAGCGCCTTCTGCACCATCAGGCTCAGCGCCACCAGAGTGACGTGTTCACCCGTCCGCCGGACCACGGCTTTTCCGAAGGGAAGCAGATACTCTTCTTCCGGCACATGACCAGTGGAGTTGTATAAACCCTTGTGTTCAATGAAGATGACGGGATTTTCGTCCCGAAGGGATGTCTTGAGCAGTCCTTTAACGTCAAACGGGGTGGATGGCAGAGCCACTTTCAAACCGGGGATGTGCATGAAGAAGGAATAAAAAGTATGAGAATGATGAGGACCGGTGCTGCGCACTCCTCCCCCTGCCGCCCGCACTACCACCGGCACTTTGATGGTCCCGTTGGAAATGTAATGAATGGTGGAGGCCTGCTGAATTATTTCCGCGATTGCCTCAAGTACAAAATCAAGGAACACGATGTCGACCACGGGATGGCTCCCGGCCAGCGCCGCCCCGATTCCCAGACCGGTTTGTCCACGCTCTGCAATCGGAGTGTCGCGCACCCGTTGCTCCCCAAATTCGCTCCATAATCCCCTGCTCTGCTGAAAATTTCCTCCGCGCGGACCAATCCCTTGCCCCATATAAATGATGTTGGCATTCCGCCGCATCTCCTCACGTAGGGCTTCCACACCCGCTTCCGCGTAGCTTATGATCCGCTGCTCATCGGAAGAGTGGCCTGCTCCGGCTTCAGTCGCAGTCTTTGTCACTGCCATTTTCTTGTGTCCAATATTCTTAATCGGAAAAAACGTGGTCGAGCGCTGTGCTGATGTCGGGTTGTGGGCTGGCGAGAGCGAATTCGGCGCAGTCTTGAATGACCCGTTCTACTTCACGATCGATTTTCTTAAAATCTTCGGCGGTCGCCAAGGAATCTTTTATCGCCTGTTCCCGTAGCCGTTGCACGGGGTCATTGGCCTTCCAACGAGCGATTTCCTCTTTGGTTCGGTAGGCCGTGCCAGGATCGCCTTCGTGATGACCATACCAGCGGTAAGTCAGGCACTCCAGCAGAGTCGGCCCCTCGCCCCGCCGGGCGCGGGCCACGGCTTCCCCGGCTTTCTGGTACACGTCAAGTACGTCGTTGCCGTCGACTCGCACGCCGGGAATCTTATAAGCCGCGGCGCGGCTGGCGACATTAGTGTTCTTGGTGGCCTGCCCGAAGGGCATCTCGGTGGCGTAGAGATTGTTCTCGCAAACGAAAATAACCGGCAAATCCCAGGTAGCCGCCAGGTTCAATCCCTCGTGGAAAGCCCCGTTGTTGACTGCACCGTCGCCAAAAAACGCCACCGCAACCTGACCGCTGCCCCGGACCTTGGCGCTGAGAGCAGCCCCGGCGGCAATTAAGATTCCTGGAGGCACCACGCCGTTTGAGCCCAGAAAGCCGACGGTGGGATCGTAGAGATGCATGGTTCCGCCGCGTCCGCCCGAGCACCCATCCACGGCACCCATCAATTCCGCCATGACCGCTCGGGCCGAGATTCCTTTGGCCAGCGCATGGCCGTGTCCCCGGTGCGTGCTCGCGACATAATCGTCAGGGTTGAGCTGGGCGCAGACCCCGGTCGCAATCGCTTCCTCCCCGATGTAAACATGAATGAAACCGGGCATCTTGCCGGAACGGAAGATTTCCCGCGCCTTCAATTCAAACTCACGAATCTCAACCATCCCGCGGTAGAACGATAAGACCGATTTCTTGGACGGCTCCAAAATCATCTCCCCGGGACTGGCTCGTTCTGATCGGCAGGGATCAGTGGTGGCGGCAACTCTTCTCGTCAACTCACCCTTGTAGAGGCTCTGTTGGGAAGTGTCAACCTATTTCAGCCTATTGAACACAGGGTACTTAACGTCACTTTGTGTTCATTGACCAGCTAATGCGAATGTGTTAGAAAGAGACTCGGCCATGAAAAAAAGCGATACGTAACATCGCTTTTTGCGGGTCCCAGTCCCCACACAGCTCCGGGCCCGTGCGGAACGCGGCCAGTGTGAGCAAGCCTTGATGTAATGGAGGCGAATGCCATTATGAGCGAACAGGATACGCAGATTCTTACGAACGCGACGTTCTTCGGAGGTCAGGACTTCCGCCTACCGGCCGTTGATCGGGCGATGAGTCTCTTCGAGCTATTGGCCAACTCACAACAAGGGCTTACGCTTTCGGAACTTAGCAGAAAACTCGGCATTCCAAAAAGCACGACCCATTATCTCATTCACACTCTTGTAACCCGCGGATACGTGCAACGCCAGGCCGATGGACGCCACTACCTTCTGGGACTCAGATTCGCGGATGTCGCCAGCGCCAGTCCTGCCGAACTACACCTAAGAACCTTGGCCATGCCCTACCTGCGCCAAATCGCCTCGCGTCTTAACCTCACAGCCACCGCAACGGTGCAGCGGGGCGCTGAGGCGGTCATTATCGCCAAAGTTGAATCGTATCAGGATTCCGGAGGCGGCGCGTGGATCGGCCGTCATCTCGATCTGCACTGCACCGCTCAGGGGAAAGCGCTGATCTCCACCTTGTCCGACATCCAACTCGATAAGCTCTTCGGCGGTCGTGATATGGCCCGCTTTACTCCCAAGACCATTTCTTCGCTCACCGCCTTGAAGGCTCATCTTGCGCTGGTCCGGGCGAACGGGTTTGCCGTCAATGACGAAGAGCAGGTTCCCGGCGTCCGAGCCGTGGCTGTTCCAGTGATGGATACTATCGGGTCCGTTGTAGCTTCCGTTTCGGTGCGGGGATCTGTCGGCCAGATACCAAGCCCCCGGCTGTCTATTTTGGGCCGGGAGATGGTTTTCTTCTCGCGTGAGATTTCGCAGAATCTCTGCCGGCAAAAGGTCTGAGTGAGCCGCGTCCGTGATCACGGGACTGCCCCGCTACGCTGAAGACGCCCGTTCCAGAATCGCCAATTTCTTGCGATGGCGTTCCTGCTGTTCTTGCGTGAGTTGATCGAGCGTCACCGCAATCACCAGAGCTAAACCTTTCACCATCTGGGCGTAATGCGGATCGATTCCAATAGAGATCAATCCGCTGTTGATGACCCCAAGCAGCACCACCGCCAGCATGACGCCCGTGATCGATCCTTCGCCTCCGGTGAAAACCACACCTCCGAGAATCACCGCCGCAATCACATCCAACTCGAAGCCTGCGCCAAAAGTCGGGGCGGCCGAACCAAAGCGGCTTGCGGCGAGTACGGCGGATGTGCCGACCAATGCTCCGTTCAGGGCAAAGCACAGAAGCAGAAGCCTCTTGCCGTCAATCCCTGCTGCCTCAGCCGCTTCCCGGTTTCCGCCAAAAGCATAGAGATGCCTGCCTTGCTTGGTGTAGTGCAGAACCATTTGCGCCGCCACCGCCAGCACAATCAGCACCCACACCGGCATGGGGATGTTCAGCCAGCGTGCCTGACCCAGTGCTGCAAAAGACCTGGGTACACCCCGAACGCCAAATCCGTTGGTGATGCGCAACGCAATTCCGCGAAAGATGGTCAGCGTTCCCAGCGTGATGATAATTGGAGAAATGTTCACCCGCCAGACCATTAAGCCATTTATCAATCCCAGCGCGGCGCCGATCAGGATTCCCGCAATCCATGCCAGCGGAGAGGGCATAGACCGGGCGAGCATGGCAGAAGCCACGGCGCAAAGCGCATACTGCGATCCGATGGAAAGATCGACGCTCCCACCGATGATCAGATAAGCGGTTCCCACAGCAGCGATTCCTACAAAAGAAACTTGCAGGGCGACCACCAGTAAATTATCGAGACTAAGATATTTCGGACTGAAAAGCGAGATCAACAATAGGCAAAGTATGAGGGTCAACATCAACCCGAAGTTGCGGCCGCGGGCGGCAGCGATTCGCGAAAAGAGACCAGGAGATTTCACAGCGTATCCCGCCGAAAAGACATGCCCGTCATACATGCAACCACTTGCTCTCGGGTGGTTGCAGCCACGCGGGTGTCAAGAGTGATGCGGCCCAGGCGTAGAACGACCACGCGCTGCGCCACGGCGAATACGTCATCCAGATTGTGACTGATCACGATCACCGCCACGCCTCGGGTTGCAACTCGTTGAATGAGCTCCAGGGTCGCCTTGGTTTGGCGCACACCCAGCGCAGCCGTGGGTTCGTCGAATTGTATGAGGCGATGAGCATTGACTGTGGCTCGCGCGATCGCGATCGCCTGTCTTTGCCCGCCGGAGAGCCTGCGCACGGGGCTGTTCAGATCGGCCAGCTCGATGCCGAGTTCCCCAATGTGCCACCGCGCCTCTTCGACCGAACGTCGCTTATCGAGGATCTGCCAGGGGCCGATCCGGTAGCGGACCGGCTCCTGGCCCAACATCACATTCGCTGCTGCGCCCAGGTTGTCACACAGGAAAAGTTGCTGATAGACGGTCTCGATTCCGAACTCGCGAGCCCGCTTGGCGTTGAGTTGCGGAACCTTTACATCGCCCAGCCAGATACTGCCCTCATCCGCCTGATAAATACCGCTAAGAATCTTGACGAGAGTGCTCTTGCCCGCACCATTGTCCCCCACAAGCGCCACAACTTCGCCAGGCATCAGATCCAACGAGATAGCGTCGAGTGCCCGCACTCCCCCAAAGTATTTCGTAATCCCGATGCTCCGGACCAAGGGTGTTGCATTGGGAGTTGCATCCGCGCGAGTTGGTTGGCGATTTGTCACTTGCAGTTGGAATTACTGGGGCGTTGTAAGCGGCACGTCGCTGTATCGCATTACTTCAGGGTCGGTATAGAAATGAGCATACTCAGGCGCTTGCGCGTTCCGCGAGATACGGTCGAACTGATCAACGTTGTCCCGGGTGACCAATTTGCTGCCCATGATTCGAGTGGGTGGAACCTTTTCCCCGCGCAAGCAGCGGGCCAGGTCGCGAACCGCCTGGGTGGCGCTGAACGAAAAAGAAAAGAATGCGCAACACTGGTAGATTCCACCTTCCGCCACTTTTTCCATGCCCAGGCGGGTCCCGTCCGCACTGCCAACAAAGAAGCGTTTACGATCATGTCGTCCCGCTTCCAACGCCGCCGTATAGGCGCCAACTCCTGGGTCATCGCCAAAGGCGAGGAGCACCGAAATATTCGGATGCGCCTGCAACAAGTTGGCGGAAGCGGACGCTCCCCGATCCACCGTGTTGGCTTCAACTTCTCCCACCACTCGCGCTCCTGGACAATTTTTTTGCACGCCGTCTTTTAGTCCCTGGCTTCGGACAATCAGCTCAGGATCGGTCAGATTCGTTAACAGCCCAATTTCGGCGTTCCCGTTCAAGTTTTCGTTGATCCATCGCGCCGCGAAACTGCCCACCTGGAAACCGGCAATGTGCTGATCGAGAACGATGTTCTGCGTGCAACCAGTGATAGGGGAAGCGCTGTGATTGAAAATGCAAACGCCTTTTTCTCTGGCTCGGGCGACAATCTGGTCCATGCCTTCCGGCAGTACGAACATAAAAACTCCGCCGAATCCCTGAGCGATGAATAGCTCGATATCGATCGTCTGCTTGAGAAAATCTCCTTCCGCATCCACCAGCACCAGCTTTAGATCGGTCCCGGGCTTTTCCGCTTCGCGCTGCATGTCGGCGTAAAACTCGTTCAGGATCTCGGCTTCATAGGGAATGGAAATTCCAATCCGGCGGTGAAACGACGCATCACGAACGCCCCTGCACGATGTGGCGCCAGCTAAAGCAAAAGCGCCACACACGCCGGCCAGCCCTGCCAAAAACCCACGTCGATTGATGGCCCGGTCCGCTTGACCGGGGCCGCGGAGTAAGTTTTCGCGGTGTTCGGCTGGATCCGGCGTGTAGTGTGGCGTCATAGCCCCCTGTTTGTAGAAGGTGCGGAGAGCGCTGTCAACGGCTTTCAATACCGTGAACTCTGGCGTGCACATCAAGCTACGGGCTTACGATCCCTTTTCCTTCCTCGACATTGAGAATTCGGTCGATGCCGGGCACTGCGGAAATGCGCTCCTTGGTTCCGCTTGGCCAGTCGATCTCAATGTTGTCGATCACCGTGGCGGCCCCCAGTCCAAAATGTGCCCGAAGGTCGGAGCTTGACCCGTAGCTTCCTCCGCTGAAGATGTCGACGCGTTGCCGCGCCCCTCCTGCCGAAACAAATACCTTGGCTCCGATCGCATCTCGGGGGCTTTTCGGACCACCGGTCAATTTCAGCGTTATCCAGTGGTTGCTGTTTTTCACCACATTCCGAAGAAGGGTGGGAGTCGAATCGATGTTATTGATCACTACGTCGACATGCCCGTCATTGAAGAGATCTCCAAATGCCGCGCCGCGGCCCGAAATTACATCGGCCAATCCGCTGCCGGTGGCGGGCGGCACCTCTTCAAATTTGCTCCCATTGAGGTTGCGAAAAAGTTGCGGGCGCTGGGCCCATGTGGTTCCCCAATCCTGTTGGTCCACTGTCGGATATACGTGACCATTCGCCACGAAAATGTCGGGCAGGCCATCGTTGTCGAAATCGAGAAAGCCTGTTCCCCACGCGAGAAAGGGGATGGTCGGATATCCCAAACCTGCCCGGTAGGCTACTTCTGAAAAATTGCCGCCGCCTTCGTTCTTATAAAGCGCGTTGTAGTCGTCGGAGAAGGCAGTCACATAGAAATCGACTTTCCCATCCCGGTTGTAATCGCCGACGGCAATTCCCATCGAAGCCTGCTCGCGGCCATCGTCGGACAGCGCGAATCCTGAAGCCACGCCGATCTCCTCGAAGGTTCCATCACGACGGTTTCGATAGAGGTAATTGGGACACGAATCATTGGCCACCAGCAGATCGAGCCAGCCGTCGTCATCCATATCCACGAAGACCGAAGCGAAGCCGTACAGTCCTCTGGGATCGGAAACTCCGGCCTTTACGCTCACGTCCGTAAAAGTGCCATCGCCGCCGTTGTGGAACAGATGATCGGGTTCTCCCGGAAGGCCTCTCGGTCCGCAAAAAACCATGAGGTCACGGAAATGGCACAGCGTAATAGGCGCGCCGTCTTTGCCCTCATGGGGCGGATGATCCACATCAAACTTCACATATCCCGGAACGAAGAGATCCAGCAGTCCGTCGTGGTCGTAGTCACCCCAGGTCGGCCCGGTCGACCAACCCCCGACTGTTACCCCCGCCTTTTCCGCAACATCGGTAAAGGTTCCATCATGGTTGTTGTGGTAAAGGCGGTTCTTGCCGTAGTTGGCTACATAGATATCGGGCCAGCCGTCGTTGTCATAGTCCGCAACGGCTACGCCAAATCCCCACCGTTCGTTCGCCACCCCAGCCTTGTCGGTAACGTCAGAGAAAGTGCCATCGTGATTGTTGTGCAAAAGCATCGCCCGCGGCGCGGGAACTTGCCCCTTCAATGCCGGCACAGTCGATCCGTTCAGAAGATAAATATCGAGCCAGCCATCGTTGTCATAGTCCAGAAGGGCTACGCCCGAACCGGGAGCTTCAATGATGGTCGTCTTTTCCGGAGTGCCAGAAACGTGATGAAACTTCTCCAATCCGGCAGACCGAGTGATATCAGCGAAAACTATGGGAGCGTTGTCCACGAATCCACCAGCGGTAATGGGACGATGCTGGGCATCTTTCACCGCGGCATGAGCTGGCCCCGTGGCCTCACCGGCAGTCGGAGCTTGCTCTTGAGGGACGCTGGCTTGTTGTCCGCAAAGCGTCGCGGCGGTCGCCCACAAGAAAAGTAGAACGAGCTGCGCAGACGGAATCCTGAAGCAGGGAAACTTGATCATTTGTGATTGCCCGGCTCTTTCACCGGAGGCACGGCGCTATGCCCGACCGGCTCATCCACTTGCAGTTCCTTGTCGCACGCAATGTCCCTAAGGCTTTGGATGGTGCCGCTCGGCCAGTGAATGTTTACTTGAGCAATCTTATTTTCGCCCAGGCCAAAATGAACTCGCTTGTCACTTGCAGAAAGATAGCTGCCTGCCGTCGTCACCGTCGCCAACTGCTTGCGCCCGGGAGTAACGACCTCGACTTCCGCTCCGATTCCATCGCGATTGCTTCTGTGTCCCACCAGCTTCAACGTCAGCCAATGATTTGAGTTTCTCGTCTCGTTGTGCAGGATGTGCACCGGACCGTCGTTGGTCGTGATCACTGCATCGACCCGGCCGTCATTGTCGATATCTCCAGTAGCCAGGCCACGTCCCACCCACGGCTGCTGAAATACGGCGCCCGACTCGCCGGAAACGTCGACGAATTTCGCCCCTGTGTTCCGGGCCAACAGCATAGGTTCGCGGTAGCGCAACTGTGGATACTGCTGCTCGACGGTATCCAAATCGTGTCCTTGTGCGATCAGCAAGTCCTTCCATCCATCGTTGTCGTAGTCGATGAATTTCACTCCCCATCCCGAGTGCATCTGCGAGATTCTGCCCAACCCAGAAGACGGTGTCACATAGTTGAAGGCGCCATTCCCGGTATTTTGATACAGGGCGTATTTCTGCATGGCGAGGTCCGTTACCACGATGTCGGGCAGGCCGTCGTTGTTGTAGTCAGCAAAGTCGATCCCCATGCCGGCGTAAGAATTGCCATCAGCATCGACCCCAACTTCCGACACGAGCCCGACCTCCTCAAAAGTCCCGTTCCGCCGATTGTGGAAGAGAAATTCAGGCATCGAATCGTTGGCGATGAAAATATCTGCATATCCATCGCGATCGTAATCGGCGAAGCCGATCCCCAGGCCCTTGCCCGGTTTCGACAGCCCCGATTTCTCCGATATATCGCTGAAGTGGCCGTTTCCGTCGTTGTGATAAATCAACGGCGCGATCGGCGAGAACAAATCAGGATGGCAGTAGGCGCGATAGCCTTCGCGATGTTCTCCGCAAAATATATCGCGGAAGTCCCATTTCAAGTAACGGAGCACAATCAAATCGAGCAGACCGTCATTATCCAGATCGATCCATGCCGCGCTCGTAGACCAACCGCTGCCTCCAACGCCCGCTCGTTCGGTCACATCGCTGAATGTTCCGTTTCCGTTATTGTGATAAAGGCGATTCCCGCCGTAGGCGGTAACGTAGAGGTCTTCGTAGCCGTCATTGTCATAATCTCCGACGGCCACGCCCATGCCGTAACCGATTCCTTGAAGACCGGCCTTTTCCGTGACATCCTCGAACGTGCCGTCCCCTTTCTGATGATAGAGGCGGTTCCAGTATTCCGGGCCCGTCTTCTGCGGAATGGAGTCCCTGGCCATGCTGTCGCTGAGGGGCGCGCCGTTCACTAGGAAAATGTCGAGCCGGCCATCGTTGTCATAATCGAACAAGGCAACTCCCGGACCCATGGTCTCCAGCAGATATTTCTTTTCCGTGTGAGATGCGCGATATTCGAAGTGCACTCCAAGCGCAGACGTCACATCGCTGAACTTGCCTGGGAGCGAAGCGTAACTGCCCGAAGCACTCGCCGCAGTTTGTCCCCAGAGATGCGATGCCAGAATTAAAAAAGGCAAAGTGATCAGTGCCCCGACCGACTTTGGAAGATTCACCATAGAGACACGGTTGCCGTGCGCATCTTGAATATATTGGATGCGCCAAGCCGCAGACTGAAGAGCTAAGGTTGGGCAGCCAACGGAACCGGGGAACCGAGGTCCGCTTGGCGTCGGCTCTCCTGCTGCCGTCGCGTGTCCACTCCTAAATACTTCACCATGGTAATCGCTGTAACCACGAGAGCGACGAATAACAGTGCTGACATTCCCGACAAGCTATACCCAATTCCCCACGCGGACTTTTCCAAGCCCACGAGAAATATCCCCAGGCTGCCCGCCAGGGTTCCAGCTAGATTATAGATTCCGTACGCCATTGACCACCGCTGAGGAGGCACCACGGAACAGAAAATCGGCATGGAATTACATTCCAACATGCCCCGAGCCACAGAATAGATCAGCAGATCGATAGCCACGCTTCGCGCTGAAATCATAAAACCCACAGCTAGCATGGCAGGCGCCATCACGCTGAATCCGATCACCTGCACCGCCATCCGTCCGCGAATGTCCCGAGCCGTCCATCGATCGGCGAGGATTCCACCTCCAATGCCTCCCAGCAGCGCAGGCAAGGCCGCATACCAGGTAATCGTTGCGCCCGCCTGCGTGAGGCTGAGCTTGAAATTCTCATACAAGTAAGTCGGTATCCAGGAGTGTGTCGGCCAACTGGTTAGCGACAAAGCGAAAGCCAGAAAAATCAGAGCACGAGCCGTCGGAGTCTTGAATACGCCGCCAATTTTTATGCGAAATGGCTCTTCTAAAGCCGCTTCTTGCAGCGGGCCCGGTTTCTCATCTTTGCGCAAGGCCAGCGTCGCAACCCCGGCGACAATAATTCCGGCGATGCCCAGCAGGAAAAATCCCATGCGCCAGGAATAGTGATCGGACATATAGCCGCCATACCAACTTCCCAGGCCGGCCCCCGCCGTGAGGCCGCTAAGCGCGATGCTATTGGCGAGCGAACGCGTTCGATCGCCATGAAAACTGGCAATGTAAGCCAGCGCGGGCGGCAGAAAAATCGCTTCTGAAAGTCCCAGCAGACAACGCAAACCGATCATCTGTCCCGCCGTCCGGGTAAGGCCGCTCGCAAAAGTGACGATGCTGAAAAGCACCAAGCTTGCCAGAATCACCCGGCGCCGGGACAAACGATCCCCAAGGTAACCGCCGATCGGGGAGCACAGGGCGTAAGCCCACAAGAACGTCGATCCGAGAAGAGAGAGCGCGATATCAGAAAAGCCCATCTCTCTCTTGAGAACGGGAAGCACCGAAAAAATGGTCATGCGGTCGGTGTAATTCAGGCAGGCGATCAGCCACATGATCGCAACAACGACCCACTTGTAATTCGGGTTTGAAGTTTTTCTCATTCGGGATCGTCAGCGGCTCTCTGGCTTACCGCGCGAATGCCGAGGCTTTCCAGAAAGCTTTTGGTTGTCTCGAAGATCATGACGTCTTGCTCCGCGGTGAAGCCTCCGTGACCGCCTCCTGGAATGGTCAGCAACTGGTTGCGCACGCCCGCTTTGGTGAGAGCCTCATGCAGGCGGACGGCGTGGGAGAAAGGCACTGTAGGGTCAGCATCGCCATGGATCGTGAGAACCGGTGGCACGCCCGGCCTCACATAGGTAAGAGGCGACAGTTGCCGGGCCAACTCCTCACGGCCCGGTAGACTGCCCAACCAGGTTACGGCGTAGGCTCGCAGATTAGGGCCTTGCAGCAGATCCGCAACATCGGTTATTCCGAACAGGTTGATGACCGCAGCCACGTTGGGCGCGGTTTCTTTCGGATCGCCCATGTGAGCGCATTCATTTGCAAAACCCGCGGACAGAGGAATCATGCTGGTGGCGAGAGCCAGATGGCCACCGGCAGAAGGTCCCGTGACAACCAACTTTTCCAGATCGAAGTTGTATTGTTTGGCGTGGATGCCGATCCAGCGCAACGCGCAAAGACAATCCTCCACCGCAGCCGGCGCGAGCGACACCTTCCCCAGTCGGTATTCCACATTGACCACGGCGAAGCCCATGGCCAGGTAAGGTCCCGCAGTCAGCACATAATCGTCCTTGTTGCTGACCACCCAGCCCCCCCCATGAATCATCATAACGGTGGGCGTGGGAGATTTTGCTTCGCGGGGACGGTAGACATCGAGCTTAACTTCGTAATTATTGGCGACTTTATAGACAATGTTTGAGGTTACTTCGTACGAGTGATTCACCAGAACGGCGGAGCGCACCGACTCCGGCAACTGCGCTGAACTGAGCAGGGAGCAAGCGACCACACATCCCGCGATTCCGATAAAGCGATAGATCAGCATCATTCTTAGCCCGGTAACTCTGGCCCAGCAACTCCGGCGGCTAGCTTATCCGATCCGTCGAACGCCTGTTGGTTTTTTTGTGGCCAGCGCAAACGGGACAGACCGAAAAGTTTTCAGCCTATTGAACGACGAACGCGGCCTCGCCAGACTACGCTCGATGATGACGAGGCCTTTTTATTAATATTCGCACGATTGAAAGCTGACTGAAACACAGTGATTGAAACCTGCTGACTGAGACATGTTGAGTGAAACATGGATTGAAAGGCGAGGGCATTCGAAATGCTATCCATAACAAGCCATCCGCTGCGCAGTTCTTTTACCTCTTCTCTCCATTCATGGGCAGCGCTATTCGCATTGTTGAGCATGGCGGGAGTTTTCACTCTGCCGGTTTTCAGCCAGGCCCCCACGAACACAAAAGCGGTGAAGCGAACCATGGACGTAGTTTATGGCCGCAAAGCGGGAATGGCGTTGACTCTCGATGTCTTCGAGCCGGCGCACAAGAACGAAGCCGGGATAATTTTTCTGGTCAGCGGCGGCTGGGCTTCCAGTCACGACGATCTGAGCATGGTTCACGTGACGCCGGAGAACTATTCCCTCTACCTTGATCGCGGATATACGGTGTTCGCCGTGGTCCACGGCTCTATGCCCCGCTTTAACGTCCCGGACATTATTCTCGACGTGCAACGCGCGGTCCGGTTCGTTCGCCACAATGCGACACAGTACGGGGTCGATCCCAACCGCTTGGGTGTGCTCGGTTCCAGTTCCGGCGGACACCTCGCGCTCATGATCGGAACGCAGGGCGCTCCCGGTCCTGCCATCTCGAATGATCCCGTCGATCACGAGAGCAGTGCCGTGCAGGCGGTAGCTTGTTTTTTTCCACCGACGGATTTCCTGAACTGGGGCGCTCCCGGCGTTGACGGCGTAGGGCGCGGTCCATTGTCGCCTCTGTTTGCAGCGTTCGGATCATTGTCGGATACGGACCTCGGGAGGCAAATTGTCGGAAGGATGATCTCGCCGATTTACTACGTGACTCCCAGTCTCCCGCCGGTCCTGATAATCCATGGCGACGCCGACGTGGTTGTCCCGCTGCAGCAATCGGAAAGTTTCGCAGCGAAGGCCAAAGAGGTCGGCGCCCCCATGGTCAAGATCATCATCCGCAAGGGCAAAGGCCACGGCTGGGGCGATTTCTGGAAGTCGCAGGAGGACATCGAAGCATTCGCCGACTGGTTTGATAAATACTTGGGCGCACCCGCGAACCGCCCGAAGCAAAACTAAAGTTGCTAACCCCTGCTGTTCTGTATTTCGCCGGCCTCCTTACCTGATCCCCGTGGTGAATAGCCGCTCGTACAATCTATTTTGCCCCTCGCGGCCGGCAAGCTTCTTCGCCAGATTCGATTGCCTTAAGCAGTTGCCGGGCAGCCTTTCGATCGGGGCTGTAAAACAACACTCTCTTCAAAGTAAGCTTCGCGGCCTCTTTATCGCCCAGCATGCATTCTGCTGAAGCCAGATTTATGCCCGGCTCGTCGGTAGATTCATTGAGTGCGAAGGTCTTGGCCCACAGCGTTTCCGCCCCCTGCAACTGCCCGGACCGGGCCAGGAGAGTAGCCAGATTGTTGGTGACCGTAGGATCGAGCGGATTCACTTTCAACGCATCGCGATAAATATCGACGGCTTGCTCGGTGTTCCCCTTTTTCTGCGCCAAGTATCCTAAAGCAGTCAGCACAGGCAGATCCCGGGGATTCGCTTCTCTCGCGGCTGAGAGCAAAGACCAGGCTCGCGGTATTTCCGCGGTATTTCCTCCGGCGACCACGTCGTAATAAGCGAGGGCGAGATCGCGAGGGTCGGCTTTCCCTCCGAAGAAAGGAACCAATTCCATTGCCTTATCGGGATCAAACGACGGCTCCGGCTGGCCATAGCGTTGGCGAAGACGATGGTCGGTCCAAGCGATATGAGGCATCTGTTCAGCTTTCCCTTTCGGCATATGGCAACTGGTGCAGTCAGGATTATCCGGAAAATGATCCGCTGCAATTTGCGGCTCCTTGTGACAGCCAAGACACTTCTGCCTATAGAAAGCAGCCTGCTTTTCTGGAGGCGGCGAATAGTGAGGGTCATGGCAGCTCATACAGGACATGCGGTCGCCGCTCATCTTCTTGCACTGGCTCTGAGCCAATTCTTCGATTTCGCTCACGCCCCGGCTGGTAATCTTGTCGGTAGCATATACAAAGTACGAGAGGTAGTCGGCGATGCGCTCGCCCGGTTTGTAGTCCAGAACGTTGCGGCCCGCGTGTTCAATGCGCGTATCGCCCTCGAGATGACAACTGATGCAGACCGAATCGCGCCGCTCCGGGTCAAGTTTTATGGGATTGACGACCGCCGCTTTGCCGGCAGTGGTGATGTGGCGGGCTGCGTCTCCGTGGCAACTCTCGCAAGTAATGCCCCCATGAAGAAACGGCAGGCCTGAGAAGTGGTTGAGTGTCCCCGGATCCTCGCGTTGCACGTCGCTCATGTGGCATCGCATGCAACCGCTGGTCATGGGAAGGGCAGAAGGCAACGCACGAAAGCGGGCGAGCCCCGGCTTCATGTCGAATGCCTGGGAGGTCGCATAATATGCCACTGGCGATTCGATGAAGTAGCCATTCAGGCTATAC
Organism: uncultured Acidobacteriaceae bacterium; assembly: GCA_963747615.1. Lineage (GTDB taxonomy): Bacteria > Acidobacteriota > Terriglobia > Terriglobales > Acidobacteriaceae > Sulfotelmatobacter. The sequence continues at coordinate 2,007,402 of CAVVFP010000001.1, read as the reverse complement.
ATGTAAGTGGCGCCGAGATGTCCTGATCCGAGAAAATATTCCAGCTTGTGCTTGCCCTGCACATCAGCATCGCCCGACCGGGCGTAGCTGAGCCAGAGTGCTCCGTTTTCATTGAACACTCTATAGTCGATTCCAGAGGCTGCGGAATGGAATGATCCCGTGAACACGCGATCTGACGCCAGGCCACTGGCGTTCGCCATGGGAGTGTTGAGATATTTGTGAAAGATATCCTGATGGCAGTTGCCACAAACCGCGTCCGCCTGACGCACGGGGGTAGCCGTCAATCCTTGGGCAGCAGCATGCTCGAGCAGCATGGCCTGCGCAAGGAAAAGAACCAGCAGCAATCGACCGAATCGCTGGCGCGACGAATAGCACATTCCAAAGCCTGTGTTCCCGTGATCGAAGCCGCACTCTGGTCACGTCACTCAGCTTTTCATCGTGGCCAGCACTCTTTTATATCCTTCCAGCAGGACCGAGGATTCGCTCCCGCAAATGAGGAAGCGCGCGCCCATCTCACCAGCCCGCTTCAGCATGGCAGCATTTCCGGATTGAAGTCCCACCGCCAAATTTGCCTTCTGTCCCGCCTGAATGATCCGTTCCACAGCCTTCCAAAACACGGGATTTTGAAACTGCTCAACGATACCCAAAGAAAGCGACAGATCGTAAGGGCCAATGAACAGGACATCAACTTCGGGCACGGCGGCGATCTGCTCCACCGCTTCCAATCCTTCCACACTCTCGATCATCATGACGACCAGAGTCTCGCGGTTCGCCGATTCGACTTCCTCGATGGCCGGCCGGCCCTTCAAATCAGTGATGATGCTACCTAGGCCGTAGCCACGATGACCCGCCGGCGGAAACTTCATGGCATCGACGGCGGCACGCGCTTCCGCCACAGAATTCACGCGCGGGACTATGATCCCCATGGCTCCGACATCAAGCGCTCGCGAGGTCAATGCGGAAGCGTTTTCCGTGACCCGAACCAAAGGTATCACCCCCGCGCCTCGCGCGGTTCGGCAAAGCCCTTTGATCTGCGAATAGCTGGTAGCGGAGTGTTCGGTATCGATAAAGAAAAAATCGATTCCAGCGGCGGCCAGGATTATCGGGATTTCAGGATCCAGCCACTCCCCCAGGGAGGTTCCATAAACTGTTGTACCAGCTTTTAACTTGTCTTTGACGACGTTTTTCTGCAAAACATGGCCCTTCTTCCGGAATTCTGGGGCAAGAGAGACTGCCACGCTTAGATTCCCGGCGCAAACCTCCTCCAACTGTAGAGAAGACTCCCCCACTGTCAACAGATTTCAGCGTATTGAACACCTGCCAAAACGAAACCTCGCGCGGCTCCCTTACGTCGTTTATTCGTATCGAATGTACCGCAGTCCGGGGCGGTGCGGGCGGCTTCCTGCGCATCCGTTTGTACGGCGTTTCGCTTGATTTTCCGGCAAAATCGCTCTCTTTCTGCGCGGATTTAACGACCCGGAACCACCGCTTCTGTTCATAGTATTGAACTTGCTTGACAGTCGATTCCCCGCACCACTAAGAAGAGTTTGCGGCTTAATGCCCCAAGTGCGTTTTCGGCTATGTTGCCAAAGCCAAGGGCATTCAGAACCCAGGAGGAAGTATGAGGACTTGTACCGGATGGTTTCGCGAGCGGTTGAAAGTATTGCCAGTTCTTGTTCTTGCTTTCTTCGTGACGGTAGTTGGCACGCAACCACTTGTCATGGCCCAAGGAAACGCCGATGGGTCAATCGTGGGTAACGTTACGGACCAATCGGGTGCGGGCATAGCCGGGGCAGCCGTCACGGTCACGAATAGTAAGACCGGCGTCGCGCAGAAGATCAACACTGGAAGCGACGGCCTCTTCACGGTTCAGAACCTGCCTCCAAGTTTCTACACAGTGAAGGTTGAGAAGACCGGCTTTGGCACCAAGGTAAGTGAAAACGTGGAAGTAACGGTCGGCAGGGCAACAACTCTGAATTTGCAAATGGCCGTCGGCAATGCCTTGCAAACCGTCGAGGTTCAGGCAACTGTTGCTCCTGTCACTCAAGATAAGGGAGATCGTTTGGTCGACCTGGGGCCAGAGACGCTCTCGGTGCTGCCCTTGGAAGTGTCCGGTGGCGCCCGTTTGGCCGATACGTTCCTTACCCTAGCGCCCGGCGTAACAGGAAATACATTCTCCGCCCGCATCAATGGAGCGCCTGATTTCAGTCAGGACTTCTACTATGACGGCATCCCCTACATGAATGCCGACGGCGGCGGAAGACAAGAGGGCTTGGGAGCGCCTTTTGAATCAGTCGATGAATACGCCATTATCACCAACGCCTACAATGCCGAGTATGGACGCGGCTCCGGGTTATTGAATTTTCACATTCGCAGTGGCACCAACAAGTTGCATGGAGGTGGTTGGGAATACCTGCGCAACAACGCCTTGGACTCCGCCGGGTATTTTGCCACCGTGGCCCCCACTGAAAAGCAAGATGAATTTGGATTCAAACTGGGTGGCCCGGTTTATATCCCAAAGGTCTACGACGGTAGAGACAAGACCTTTTTCTTTGTCAACTACAATTGGTTCAGGTTCCGCGGTGGTTCCACCCTTTCTCAGCTAACTCTTCCTACCGTGCCCGAGACGATGGGAGACTTTTCCAGTGTTCTCACCACCACTCCCGTTACGGTGAATGGAGTCAACGAAATCAACCCGTGCGATGGCACGCAGGAATTTGAGGGTCAGATCTATGATCCCTTGACTACCCAGACCGTGGGCGGGCAAACGTGCCGCACTGCGTTCCCAGGCAACATCATCCCGTTGGGTCGGTTGAGCCCGTTGAGTGCGCAGTTCCTGGGGCTCATGCCAACTGCAGCCACAAACAATCCCACTAATAATGCTACGGTTGCTCTTGTCTCCGCTCCTGAAAACAACCTGGTCTACCTGTTCAAGGGAGATCACAACATCACTTCCAAGGTGGTATTCCACGGGTCCTACTACAAAGGCAGATTCACCCAACCCACCGCGCCGGTAGTCTCCGGCCCGCTGGGCGCAGGAAATAACTTCAACACTCTCGGCTGGGAGCCACGGGCTTCCGTCGATTGGACAATCAGCCCCCGTTTGTTGAACCAGACGTTGTACAGCGTTCAATACACCGAAGGTGTGCGCATTTTCTACCCGCTGGTCCCAACATCGTTCAACACTCCGATCACAACCCCTGGCCAGCCCTATCCCGCCTTTAGCATCGCCGTTCCAAACGGGCCGACCTACGGAGCCGGCAACGACAATGGCCAAAACAGCGGCGGATGCTGGCCCTGCACTTTCTTCGCGGACAACATGAAGTTCGTAAAAGGTAAGCACAACTTAGCCTTTGGAACGGAAATACGTTTCGAAGATGAGAAGGACGCCTTCGCGGTCAACATCGGAACTTACAACTTCACAAATTATGGAACCGCTAATCCCAGTTCCCAAAATCCGGGAGTCTTGGGATGGGGCCTTGCCAGCTTCTTTCTGGGAACTCCTACCGGGGCCAGCGGCACGCCGGCGGTAACTCAAACTGCTCCAACCCCGGCGCGTCTGGTCAAGACCGGCTATCGCGCGTTATACGTCCAGGATGATTATCACGTCAGCAAAAACCTAAGCCTGAATCTGGGACTGCGCTGGGATGCGTCTTTGCCGGCGTGGAACTCAGCGGGATATTTTTCGACCTTCGATCCGTCGGTGGCAAATCCTGGAGCAGGCGGACTCCCCGGGTCGCTCGTATTCGCAGGCAACAGCGGTCTCAACGGCTGCGTTTCAAGCGGAGGATCATCGCTCTGCCGTTCCAAGATCGCCAACACCTATTGGGACAACTTTGAGCCTCGCCTGGGCTTTGCCTACCGCATAGACGACAAGAACACCGTACGAGGCGGCTTCGGATTAACCTCGATTCGCGGCGGCGCCAGTACCCTTATGGGTCCTGAAATCGCGGCGAACTACCTGGCCGGCTATCAGGCCCAACAGAGTCTGACCAGCCCGGACAATGGTTTTACAATCCCGACGGCAATCACGCCAGTAGTGGGTGGCACGTGGGACGCAGGCATACCTGGGGTAGGCCCCCCGCCGCTGCACACCCTCGATGCCGCGAATAACGAGAGCGTCTCGGTGATGCGCCCGGTGGATGGCAAGATCGGCTATGTCCAGGAATGGAACCTAACCTACGAGCACCAGTTCCCTTTCCGCATCGGAACCGAGGTCAGCTACGTGGGCAGTTCAAGCGTTCGCGTTGGAGCCAACCTGCTCAACCCGAACCAATTGAATCCCTCGTTCTTGAGCCTGGGGACCGTGCTCAATGACGCCGTTGGGTCGCCCGAAGCCATTGCTGCGGGCGTCACTGCTCCGTATCCAGGGTTTACCGGCTCCGTGGCCCAGGCGCTGCGGCCCTATCCAATGTTCTTAAACATCACGGACAACACCCAGAACACTGGCCACTCCCGCTACGAATCGCTGCAATTGCGAGCCCAGAAATACCTGTCCAACGGGCTGACGTTCCTGGTCAGCTATACGTACTCGCAGACCATTACCGACAGTGTGGACCAGTTCACCACTTTCGGCGCTACTCCTTTGAACCAATACAACCCCAAGGCTGAGGCACGAATCCTCGGCGGCACGCCATTCGGCAATACCAATCCCCGGTTCTTGACGATTGCAACCACCTACGAATTGCCCATCGGCCCCGGAAAGCAGTTCTTGTCCGGAGGGGGCGCTCTCGGAAGGGTTGTCGGGGGCTGGGGAACATCTGCAGTTCTCGGCTACTACGCCGGAAACTTCCTGCCCATCACTGGCGGTTCTCAACAACCGATGTTTAACGGTCCGGCGCGTCCTAACATCGTTTACGGAGTTAACCAGCTAGTTCACAACGGCGGCAAATTCAATCCTTACGCCGATCTTTACCTTAACGCCAATGCCTTCAGTGACCCCGGTCAATTCGCCATAGGCGATGCTGCTCCGGTTCTCAACGCCAGAGGCTTCCCCAACTTCAATGAAAATATCTCGATCATCAAGAACACGAAGTTGTATGAAACGCTAAACATGCAATTCCGCGCTGAGTTCTTTAACGCCTTCAATCGTGTTGTTTTCAGCGATCCGGATACCAACTGGAACGACAGGGTCACCGGAGGATTCGGAAAGGTGACCGGTCAATTCAACACACCACGCCAAATCCAGTTTGCCCTGAGATTTGACTTCTGATCGAGGATGGCATCACCGCTCCCCCGCTTACCGCACGCGCTTGGCATCAAGCGCGTGCGGTTTGTTTTTGGGCCGGAATGCTGACCAGGCCAAGACTATTCATCAGGCGTTGCTTGGTTCCGCCCGGCCGGTGACGTAAACTTTCCAAGGGCGCCGGAGGGATCTCGTGAACGTTACAGGCAGAGGCGTAACTCTCAACGTTGTGCTGGTGCTTATCCTGACGCTCCACTGCCTTGCCCAGGAGAGTGCGGGTGACCGCACTCAGCAACTCTACGAAGAAGCCAAACAGGAAGAAAAATCCGGACACCCGGATGCAGCGATTCAGAAGTACAAAGAAATCATCGCGTTGAAACCGGATCTAGCCGCTGCCTACAACAATCTGGGGCGGCTGTACTATCAACAGGGACAGTTGGACCAAGCCGTCAAGGCGCTTCAGCGTGCCACTCAGATCGATCCCAAATTGGAGCCTCCACGGGCGCTACTCGGATTCGTATTTTTTCAGCTAGGGGATTTCGAGGGGGCGCGCCGTGAACTCAAGGCGGCTTCCCAGTTGAATCCGGCCGACAAGACCGCGCGCTTGTTCCTGGCGCGCAGCCTGGTGGAACTTAGAGATTTCGACGGCGCCCTGAAGCTACTGATTCAGCTTAACCGCGAGGACCCCAAGAACACTGAGGTTCTTTACACTCTGGGTGGTGTGTATTCCAGTCTGGCTGAAATCACGATGGGAAAGATTCAAACCGTGGATCCGGACTCCTACCTGCTTGAAGTCGTTCTAGGGAAGGTCTCTGAGATTAAGCAGGTATTCACCGACGCTGCCGAGCATTACAGACGCGCCATCGAGCGCGCTCCCGATGTTCCTGACCTGTATTATCGATATGCGCACGCACTGTGGGAGGCCGGCGATTCGAGCGGCGCACTAGCCGCCTACAACCGCGCCGTGGACCGCAATTCCTACGACTATCGCGCGCAATGGGAGTCGGCGCGCATCCTCCTCTCCGACAACCCTCAGGAAGCGTTGCGCCGTGCCAATCGAGCTCTTGCACTCAAGCCGGACGTTTCCGGAGCACAGATCGTTCGGGGGCGAGCCCTGCTGGCCTTGGAGAAGCCTAGCGACGCGATTGAAGCGTTCAAGAAGGCAGCCGCCCTGGATCCTGATGATCCAACGGTTCATTTTCAGTTGGCTCGGGCCTATCGTCAGGCGGGCTTGACCCAGGAGGCGCAGAACGAAAACGCCATTTACGAACGCATGGACAAGGAGGCTCACGCGGGGAAAGAACAAAGGCCTTCCGATCCACAATAGCGAGAGAAACCTGGCATCACGAATTATGCGACTCTTCCCTCTTTTCCTGAAGCTCCATGTCTGCTCAAGTGTTTTCCGCAATCCTTCCAGCCTGATGGCGGTTCTCCTGTTGGGACTTGTCCTGAATCTGCCCGCGGTCTGCCAGTCATTGAAGAGTGGCGCCGTCACGAAGAGGAATCCTCCTGATGAATTGCATTTCGTCTGGATCCCGCCCGGCACCTTTACCATGGGCTGCTCGGCAGGAGACAAAGAGTGCTTCAGCGAAGAGCTGCCGGCCCACCCCGTCACGATTAGCAAGGGGTTCTGGATAGGACAGACCGAAGTCACGGTTCGTGCCTATGAGCGCTTCGCGGGAATTCCGCAGGCCGGCAGACCGCTACCGGCCGCTACAAAACCTGCCGAACACAGGGTGAGTGAGGATTCAATGCCTATTGTCCTTGTAACCTGGGACGAAGCGCGCGATTACTGCAAGTGGGCAGGCGGACGTTTGCCTACGGAAGCTGAGTGGGAATACGCGGCCCGCGGGGGGAGCACAGGGGCCCGTTACGGCAAATTAGATGAGATCGCCTGGTATCAAAAGAACAGCGGTGACACGATTCACGAAGTTTCGCAGAAGATAGCAAATGGTTTCGGATTGTTTGACATGCTTGGAAATGCCTGGGAGTGGGTCAACGACTGGTATGAAGGCACTTATTATTCCGTAAGCCCCGGCCTGGACCCCCAGGGTCCGGCAAGTGGAATGATGCATGTGTTGCGGGGCGGATCGTGGATGAATTCATCGAATTTGTTGCGGTTGTCGGATCGAGGCCGATCGAAGGCCGATCTCCGATTCAACTACTTCGGAGTTCGCTGCGTCCTCGATCAAGCCGCCCCATGAGCTTCCCTGATCGCGAATCAAATCCGGGAAATCAGCACCGGCAAATCAAGATCACTCTCTAGTTGACGCGCCTCGATGCAGCTTCAGCCCGCGATAAACTCTCCCGCGCGAGGCCGTCGTCAGGCTTGATGCGAAGCGCTTCGCGGAATTGCGCCATCGACTCGGAAATCTTTCCCTGCTGCGCGTAGATCGATCCCAACTTGTCGTGGGCCTCTACACTTTCCGGCTTCAGTTCTACGGCCCGCTCATAGTAAGTTGTCGCTTCCCCTAGTTCCCCTTGCAATCGCAGGGCATTCGCCAAATTAAAGCAGGCCAGGAAATAATCCGGCCTGAGGTTCAGTGCTTCCCTGAAGTGGCTGACCGCTTCCTCAAATTCCCCAAGCGATCCCAGTACAGTCCCGAGATTATTCTGCACTTGAACGTTGGCTGGGTTAAGAAGTGCAGCTTGCCGGAGGGGAACAATCGCTTCGCTGTTCTTGCCCATGGCATGCAAAGCTGCTCCTAGGTCCGCGTACCCGTTTACATCCTGAGGATACTTAGCGAGTCGATGCCGCATCATCGCAATTTCCAGGGCCGCCAGATCCTGCCGCCGGTTGGGCAATACCTCCATCCAGAGATCGGCCATTTCATCGGTAGATTTCTGCCCGCCCAGCACCCGTTTTGGCGGAGTATTCGGGTTCCGAGGATTATCCGACGAGTTATCGTAGGTATATCTCATCGACAACACGGTTCCTTTAGGAAGAAATAGCGGCTGCTGGAAGCGAAATACGCCCTGCCAATCGAAATCCCATCTTTTGATCCAGATCAGCGACTTGCGCGAGCCGTCGGGAAGCGTGGCATAGGCCTGCATCTCTTTGCATAAATAATGCGCATGAGGCAGCAATGCGAGCACATTCACGTCCGTAGGAAGCTCCAGATCGTCCGCAATTTGAAAGTCCTTCGCCCCCGCCGGGATATCAATGTCGTCATCGTGCTCCAGCCTCAAGATCATGGGGAATTTCGTCGGCGGCTTGTCGGAAAAATAGAGCCCGATCTTGGGCCGGATGGTCTCCGACTTGCCCGATCCCAACAGATGCATAATAAGGATCAAATCCGTATCCTTGTCCAGCCGCCACGTCATTCCCTCAGGCTCCAGGTATGGCGGCGAGCCCGGCCTCCACGTGAGAAACCGGCTGTCGAGTTCCGCATTTCCGCTGGAGAACTGACCATCCATCGCCGTCGATCCCACCTCGTACACCTCGCCGTTGGCGATGTGCAGTGTCTGCGTGCGGTCGATGGCGACGTAACAATGGTGGACGATCCTGGGATTCCCTGGCTGTATCTCGATCCCCCTTACGTAGTGAGTCCCTGTGTCAGGTATAGGCAGCACAAAGCGTGGCCACGAGTCGGTGTTGCCATGGGCGAGAAGAACGTAGGGCTCCGGCAGCTCAACCACAAGATCCGGAGTTCCCATCTGCCAACCATCAGAAAATCTAGGAATGGGAGGCAGATCGGACGCTACTCCCTCGGGAGCTCCTGAAGCCACCCAGCGCTGGATGGTCTGGATTTGCTCGTCTTCGAGTTTCCGTTCACCCACAAACTTGCCGTAGCCAGGTTCCGGCAGCCAGGGCGGCATGTAATGGCTCAGGGTAACGGCCGCGATCTGTCGCGCATGTTTCTGAACATCGGCATAGTCGAGCACACTAAAAGGACCCGATCCTCCGGGATGGTGGCACACAGCACAATTGTTGAATACGATGGGAGCGATGTCCTTATTAAAGGTCAGAGTCGAATGCAAACTCTGATCTTGCGCACGATCTTGCGCAACATGGTTCGAAGCGACTGCCGGGCGAAAGCCACCACTGGCCAGCAAGGCAAGAGTTGCGATTGCGGTCAATCCTAGAGAAGCGTACAAAGACTTCGAGGCAATCGGTGCGCTCATCGCAGATTCAGCATATAGCAGCCCTCAACCCGCGGACAAGTGGCGGAACTCCAATGTCAACGCGCCTTTGACACACACTTCAGCGTCCTTAAAAAACACGCCGTTCCGGCGATCGGTGCTAATCTGGCGGAGAGGAATTTCATGATGTTTGCGAGTCTCAAGGCTCGACGGCTCATCAGCAATGCACTGATTTTTCTGGCGCTCGGGGCAACGTCGTGCCTGGCTCAACAGACTGCAGTCGATCTTGACGGAAAAGCGGTGGATCCGCTCCAACTGAATGCCAGCCGAGTCGTTGTGCTGGTTTTCGTCAGAGAAGATTGTCCTGTATCCGGGCGCTACTCTCCTGCCATTCAACGAGTCAGCGATGAACATCGGGCCGATGTTCGCTTCTACCTTGTTTTCCCCGATAAAATGGAAACGCCGGCGAACATTCGCAAGTACCTGCAAGATTTTCGCTACTCGATTCCGGCTCTACGCGATCCTCAGCACGCGCTGGTCAGACTGGCGCATGCACAGGTCACGCCCGAGGCGGCGGTTTTCAATGGCAAGGGCGCTCTTGTCTATCATGGTCGCATCGACAATCTTTACGAAACCTTTGGACGCGCTCGTCCTGCCCCAACTACCCACGAATTAGAAGACGCAATTGACGCCGCTCTAGCGGGTCGCGAGCTGGCAAATAAAACCGCGACTGCAGTGGGCTGTTACATCGCGGACCTGCAGTAAACATTCCCTTGGCCGCAGAACTCTCGCCATCACGGCTCGATGTTGATTCCGTCCAGATATACAAATGTCCCGGTGCCGAAGGCGTCCGGGGGCTGGCCTAAGACGGAAATTCTTACCTTGTGCTTGCCGGCCGACGGGAATGTCTGGCTGAAGATTCCCACTCCCCAAATGTCATCGGCAGAATAAGTGTCGATCACTACATCAGAATTTCCATCGATGGAAATTCCAGCCTTGCCGCCATCGTCGCCCAACTTGGTGAACCAGGTGAAATTTGACCCCTCGAATTCGAACTCCAGGCTTGCGCCCTTCTCATTGCTGCGGCTGATAGTGCCGAGATACGCGGGCTGAAGGTAGGCTTGCCGCTGCCAACTCCCATGGAAGTTGATGCTTGGATCCACATCGTCCAGCACGACTGCGCGCTTTCCGCTGGCGCCTTCCGCTGCGACCAAGCCTGAGCGCAGCCCCGCGCCGTCGACGGTTCGCACGTCGTATTTGGCGGCGGGATCAGCGCCTGCGGAGTGATCAAAGTAGTAAGTGCCCTTCGCCACCTTGTCCAAGTACACGGAGTCACGAAGTACCTCGTAATAGGACACCCAATGGTCATCCTGACCAGCCTGCCATTTGATTTCAACCCCCGGGTAGCTCATGTTTGTCGCCCGCGCTTTGCTCACATTACTCGGAGCCGAGGGAGGAGTGGTGTCAAGCCGATTGCCAGGATGAAAGGGAAGGTTCAAATAAATGAGTTCGCCCGGAAGCATGCTTTCCACTCGGATGCCGTTGCTTATGAGGTCTGCGCCGGTGCGCGTCTCGCTCTCCGATGATTCCTGATATGAGATCAGATAGGATTCGCCCGCCAGCAAGCCCTTGGGCTTAATCGTGACCGGCCCTGGAGCCGGCCGCTTTGGAATAATGATGCCCCGTTTCCCATCGCGGCTCAAACGTTCAAAATAAATAACTGGATCGTCGCCGAAGACTTGTGGACGGAATACGTGAGACCAGCGGCCCGCAACCCCTTCCCTGCTCATAAAATGGTAGATGTCGATCATCTCCCGCATTCCCTCGAGCTTCTGAGGGTCCCAGGTGTCGCCGGCATTATCGAAAGCCATCGTCAACTGGCCGCGGTATATTGCTTTCTCGAACTTGTCGACCTCGTAAAAGTCGCCATTGGCACCGGTTTTGTCGGGCGGCAGAAACAGAGATGCCCAGTAGTTGCTGAGAATCCCGACCCCGCCGTCGCTAAAAGAAATCGAGGACGCATAGCGGGCATAGTCGTATCCAACTTCGTTCCCTCCGCCGTTGCATGCTTGAAAGGCGTCCTCCGGATGCTGGTCGAGAAAATTGCGCAGCAGTTGCCGAAAACCCTGGTCCTGGCCCAGCAACACTGTGTCATCCCCGCCATCCGCCGTGGGAATGCCATCGGTGCGCCATTCGAATTTGCCGTATCGTTGGTGGAACTGATCGAGGGCTTGCGTGAGGTACTCGACCACTTCAGGTTTGGACATATCCAGAGTGCTGTGGATCAGCCAATCGGGATGGGCGCGCCCAAGCTTGGAATTCGGGTCCGCCATGTAAATCGGCGAATAAATTAGCTGGCCGATGTCGTGCTTGTTTAGATAAATACCGGTTGTCCGGAAGTCTGGGCCGCCCCAGTCCCCGGTGCGGTCCCACCAGCAGCAATCGCGATGATAGACATCGGCGCCGGTCTCGCTGATGTAGTCCGCCGTGCGGAAGATCTTGCGGTAGCTCGAAGCACTGTCGGCATCCAACAGGGTCAGGGTTAGCGGTCCCTCGCCAATCCATCTGGTGTTGCGAAGATCCGGCCATCCAGTGCCCTTCCACCACCAACCGGCCTGGCGAATCGCGCCAAACCATCCTTCGCGCGTGTAATCCCACAGATAGCGATACTGCCAGTCGAGAACCGAGTTGCCGGCTTCGTCCAAGTCCCCATTGAATAGCCCGACAAATGCCATGGGCGTGGTCAGCGATTCGCCCGGCTTCAGATTCTGGTTGTGCCCCGCGACGCGGAATTTCACTTCCAGGGAACCATCCGGACTTTCGTTATAGCTGGAAGCCCAATGGCCAAAGTAGTCCCAGCCGATGAATACTCCCTCGCTCTTCGCCGGGTTCGCGATCGCCGCCCACGGTGCATAGGCGGAGCTTCCTCCGCCCCAGTAGGCGCGCCCGGCGCCAGGTTTCGCCGTATTGCCAATGTTGCTTACCGTGGCCGTGATGCGAACCCTGCCCGCGCGCGAAGCGGTCCACACTAGCACCGCATCATGCTTCAGCGATGGAGTCATTTCGCCGCGGCCCACGAATAGCGAATCGGTGGCATCATCTTCAGCCCTGTGCCATCGCTTAGTTGCTTCGTCATAAATCAAGTCGGCCAGTTGCAGCGAAGGATCCGATTGATGCGTCGTGGGCAGTGCCTCATGGAAGCGTGCCAGATCAGGATTGCTGATCCTCGCTTCCTCCCTAAACTGGTACCGCCAGCCGTTCTTGCCCTGCTCTCCGCTGAATTCCTCTGAGGCGCGGTGAGATTCGCCGTTGGAGTAAACGATTGTGGGATCAAAGGCGGTCAGGTCTGAACCCGTCGTGCCAAATCGATTCACGATGAACGCCAAGCGATCTCCGACAGATACATCAGCTTCGGTATCCACCGGGACTTTTGAATCCGCATTCGGCACGTATTCCCACTTCTTGTGCAGCCAGTCTTTGGCCGGCCAAATCTGGTCCTCGTTGTGCACCACCCTGGCAATCACACCATCGCCTAGGAAATTGCCTTTCTCTGACCCCTCGAAGGGATCAAAGGAATCAAACTCACGGGTCACTCCGGGCTTCAATTGCTCCGTTCTTAAGGTCCAGCTGCCGGGGCGATTTTCTCCTCCAGTCATCCAGTACAGCTTCTGAGATTCCGGCGCCCCGACCTTTGTGACAAAGCTGAGAAATCGAGGCTCGGTAACTCGAACCACTTTCTTTCCGACGTTCTTGAATTGAACCCATTCGCGGATAATTGACGTTCCCGGATAAACGACGTAAGTCTTGGTTACCTGCAAGCCTCCCTGGCGCAGAGCGATGTCGAGTTCGATTGCTCCGCTGGCGAGAATACTGTCGCTGGCGTTCACCAGTTGCCAGGCACCCAAACGGCTCGACACGTTCTTACCGTCAGCCACACCGCCGATTTCCTCGGAGAAAGAGCCAGCGGGCAATAATTCCCGTGCGCTGGTCTTATCTTTGAAGCTGCTGGTAAAGAAAAGGCCGCGCTCAAAGGTGATGGTCCTCTCCACCTTCGCGGTGCCGAGTGTCCAGGTATTCCCTTTTCGCGAAACGTATCCATCTTCACTATTGGTTGCGCTGGCGAGAGGACGGGCAATCATCAGAAGCACGGAAAAAAACAACACCGAAGTCTTTGCCCGCACAAACAAATGCAGTGACAGTGACATTGATTCTCCCGATTGAAGATGAATAGGTTTTTCACTCAAACGTTCGCGCGGCTGCGCGATTCAATTACTCACCCGGTAAGCTGATGCGCTTTTTGCGAGGTTGGGCTCCCGCATGCCAGATACCGCATCCCAGATACTAAGAGCTGCGCGCCACGTGTCAACCGATTTCAACCTATTGAACGTTGACCACGAATTTCCTCTCTCGGTGGTATAACTTCCCCGATAGTGGATGAGTCATTCTTGCGCAGGCCGAGAATCGGACACCGTCAAGATTTTCTAGGCAATCGGTTCAGCGTCGAGGCGGGCTATTATCCCATTCAAAGCCGCCGCCGGCGCGGGGAAGAGATCCAGCACCTTGGGGTCGTGACCGGGGATAATGTGCGTCGGAGAATCCGCCAGCGCGCGGACTGTCTCAAAGCCCCGCATCATGTCCCCGACGCTGTAGAGGACGGGATAGGGGTTGGAACTGTCCAGGTTGGCATAGAAGTGGGCGGCGTCGGAGGCCAGCACCATCCAGCCTCGACGAGTATTCACGCGAACGATCTGCAATCCGTCAGTGTGGCCGCCCACATGGTGCACCGTGATGCCGGGTGCGATCTCGGCGGTCTGGTCAACGAAAACCACGCGCTTATCGTACACAGCGCCAATCAGCGATTGAACGTGTCCGAGGGTATAGGCATCGCGAAGCACATCGTGCAACATGTTTCGGCCGGTGGCATAAGCTACCTCGCGATCTTGCACGAAAAACCGCGCCGCAGGAAAGCGCTCCAGATTTCCGCAGTGGTCGTAGTGCAGGTGAGTAATGATGACGTCCTCAATATCTTTCGGCTGGATACCAATCTGTCCCAGCGATGCTACGGGACAGCGAAGGTGTTCGCGGCCTCGGGCTTTGGCTTCCACGGCGTCGAAGCCCACATCGACCACGATGCAACGCCCGTCCTTGACGATTGCCCAGAGGTAATAGTCGATGGGCATGGGGCCGTCGTGAGGATCCGCGACCAGGAAATTCCGGTTGCGCGTGCTGTCGCGCCGGGCGTATTTGATGGCGTAAATCTCGTATTCAGGAATTGTCTTGAGCACCATGGGTTTCGGACGGCGGCTCGGGCTCAGGCGCCCCAAGTTCGCAAGCACCAATTAATACTAACGTTGCAACGAATTAGTCAAGGAGACACGGCGGAACTCGGACGCGACCCAGATGCAACGAGCATGATGCAAACGACATGACGCAAACGAACATGATGCAGACAGAAAACGGGCAGGCGAGACGGACTCCCCTTCGGCTCTTGCGTTCCATGCTCTTCGTGCCCGCGACCTCCGAGCGATTTTTCGCCAAGGCCGTCGGCAGCGACGCCGACGGCATTATTTTTGATTTGGAAGACAGCGTGGCGGAAGGCCAGAAGGATCAAGCCCGCAAGAAGCTGGTTTCGGCGCTGAATGACCTCGACTTTGGCGCGAAAACTGTGGCTGTACGGATCAATGGAGTCGGCTCCTGTCACATGTACAAAGATGTAATTGCTCTAGCGGAACACTGTCCGCGCCTTCATTTCATTGTCCAGCCCATGGTGGATGATGCCGGCCACGTCCAATTCCTTTCGATATTGCTGGATCAAGTGGAACGTTCAAAAGGCAGAAGCCAAAGAATCGGTATCGAGGCAATCATCGAAACTCCCTTGGGGCTTGAGCATCTGCGCGAGATTGCGACTTCCTCCCCTCGATTGAAAAACTTGAGTTTCGGCGCAGGAGATTATGCCGCAGCGATGCACATGAAAAATCACGTCGTCGGTGCTCCAGATCGATCCTACCGGATCAGTCCGTCTGTCGAGTTTGGAGAGTCCGGCAGTGTCGACCAATACGGAGACATATGGCACTACGCCATGGCCCGAATTGCCAACACATGTAAAGCCTTCGGCCTGCGCGCCCGGGACAGTGCATACGCCGACCTGACTAATGAGGCGGGTTTTCGCGCCGCCGCAATGCGGGCGCGAGCGCTGGGCTTCGAGGGCAAATCGGCAATACATCCATCGCAGATTTCGGTGTGCAATCAGGTCTTCTCGCCAAGTTCGGAAGAAGTGGCCTGGGCCGAAAACGTTTTGCAAGAACTTGAACGTGCCGCACAACGCGGCGACGGCGCAGTCAGTTTGAATGGCGAGATGGTCGACGAGGCGCACGTGAAACTCGCAAGAAATATTCTCGCAGAGCACGAACTCGTGATGGAGAGAGTCGCACAGAAAGGCAGCCGCCCCTCATGAGCGAGGTCATGGCATTGGCGGATCTACGGGTCCTCGATATCTCCACTTTCGTCAGCGCCCCATTCGCGGCTGCGTGCCTGGCGGAGTTCGGCGCTGAGGTGCTGAAGATCGAAAAGCCCGGTGATGGTGATTCGCTCCGCCAACTCGGCACTAGAAGCGAAACCGGCGATTCTTATTTCTGGCTGAGCGAGGCCCGCAACAAGAAGTGCATAACGCTAGACCTGAGGAAACCCCAGGGCGCTGACCTTTTTCGACGCATGGTGAAGAAGGCAGACGTTGTGATCGAGAACTTTCGCCCCGGTACGCTAGAGAAGTGGGGCCTTGGCTTCGCTGACCTGCTTGCAATTAATAAGGGGCTGGTCATGTTGCGGATTTCAGCCTACGGCGACAAAGGGCCCAAGAGTCAATTGCCGGGCTTCGCTCGAATCGCTCAGGCCTACGCTGGACTCACCTATCTCGTCGGCCAGCCGGACACTCCGCCTTTAATCGCGGGTTCGACCACCCTGGCGGATTACATCAGCGGCCTGTACGGCGCCTACGGCGTTCTCATCGCCCTGCGGGTGCGTGAACGGACCGGCCGGGGACAATACATCGACATCGGCCTGCACGACGGGATTTTTCGCTTTTTGGATGAGATCGCGTGCGTCTACGACAAGGCAGGAACGGTTCGCGAACGCATGGGCACTGAGACCCCAAGTTCCACGCCCCACAGCCACTATCCCACCAAAGATAGGAAATGGGTGGCGATTGCCTGCACCAACGACAAGATGTTTGAGCGGCTGGCGAGCGTAATGGAGCAGCCCGACCTGGCACGCCCGGAGCAATACGGCCAGAAGCCAAGAAGGCTGGAGGCGCGCGCGCAGATCAATCAGTTGGTGTCGGAATGGACTTCAACATTTACCCGCGATGAAGTGATCAGGCGCTGCTGCAAGGGCGACGTACCCTGCGGACCCGTGAACAGTATTGCCGAGATTTTTGCCGAAGAGCAGTTTTGGGTGCGTGACACCTTGACCCGCATTCCCGACGACCGCATTGGCGATCTGGCAGTGCCAGGTGTCGTGCCCCGATTGTCCGAGACTCCGGGAAAAATTCAACATCTCGGACGTGCCTTGGGAGAGAACAATGTCGAGGTATTCCGCGAGTGGCTGGATATTGGCGAGAGTGAACTGGACGCTCTAAGAAGCGAAGGGGTGATTTAAGAGGGGAATTGAATTATGGAAACTATCGAGTCTGTCGCCAGCTTGGATTGCGAAATCGGGGAGAATCCCCTCTGGCACAGCACCGACCAGAAACTGTACTTCGTCGATATTCCGAAGGGCACAGTGTACAGCTACGACGACACGAAGAGCAGGTGCGACGTCTTTTGCCGCACCCGCGTCACTGGTGGGTTCACGATCCAGGAAGACGGTTCCTTCTTGCTGTTTCAGGACGGCCGGCTTGCCTCGCTGGCTCTCGACGGGACCGTCCGCGAAAGGCTGAGTGGCCTCTGCCCCGGCAACGAAAGGTTCAACGATGTAATCTCAGATCCGGAGGGCAGGGTTTTTGCCGGCGCCATGGAGGGCGACGGGCGACTCTTCCGTTTCGATCTCGACGGCACCGTCACAGAGTTGTTCGATGGGCTCGGAGTTCCGAACGGAATGGGGTTCACTCCCGACCTGCGAGGAATGTACTTTATCGATTCTCCGGCGCGAAAAATCTACCTCTTCGACTACGAACGCGAAACGGGAAATTTAAATAATCGTCGCGTCTTTGCCGAAATTCCAGTGGATGAGGGCTTGCCCGACGGCATGACAGTGGACGCGGACGGCTATGTTTGGACTGCGATCTGGTTCGGCAGCCGGCTCAAACGCTTTGCTCCTGACGGAAGCCTTGACCGCGATGTATTTCTGCCCGCTACACAGATCTCATCGGTGACCTTTGGCGGACCCGATCTGACGGATATTTATGTCACGTCCACGGCGTCAGCCACAGCTGATCGATGGCGTCCCTCCGCATGTGATGCGGGTGCCTTTCGCGGTGGTGACGTGTACCGCGTGAGGGTTCCCGGCTTACGGGGCAAGCTTCCGTTTCGTTCGCGGTTGCGATTTCCCTAGCTGATTCTTTTTTGGATAGAAATGGCAGGCTCCGCAGCCAGCGAAGGCGGGCCCAGAAACCGGCAAGAAACGAATGACCAGAACGAACAGAGCTTCCCGCAGAGTGGCGTCGCCGCGCGCTGTCAACATCGAGGATTTGCGCCGTTTGGCAAGGAAGCGCATGCCGCGGGTTGTCTTCGAATTTCTCGACGGCGCTGCCGAAGACGAAACAACTCTGGCAGCGAACCGGTCAGCATTCGAGAATTACACTTTTCGCCCACGCCATGCCGTAGCCTTTGCCCACTGCGACATGCGGACCCGGGTGCTAGGGGCTGACGTTTCTTTCCCGGCGCTGCTGGCCCCCGTAGGGTGCAGCCGCGTCATGCATCACGAGGGCGAAATCGGCATAGCCCGCGCAGCCGGGGCCGCGGGCACTGTATATATTCTCCCCACCGCTGCCGGTCATCTCCTCGAAGATGTTAAAGCAACCGCCTCCGGCCCGCTCTGGTACCAGCTCTATTTGATCGGTGGCCGCCCCGCCGCCGAGGCCGTAATCGAGCGCGCGTGGAATGCAGGCTTCTCTGCCCTAGTCGTGACGATCGATACCTGTGTGGCAGGAATGCGGGAGCGGGATTTCAGGAATGGAATGAAAGAATTGGCGGGCTCTCATCCCCTGGCCAAAATACCCTATCTGCCGCAGTTACTGGCGCGGCCCCGCTGGCTGGCGAATTTCTTTCTCGACGGAGGCGCTCCGACTTTGCCGAACATTATCGTTCCTGGGCAGGGACCAGTCCCTCTGTTAGATGTAGGCGCTGCCTTGGCGCGGTCAGCGGTTACGTGGGACGATTTTTCCTGGATTCGAAAAACCTGGCCGGGACCAATCGTGGTCAAGGGCGTTCTAACCGCTGAGGATGCCCGCCGCTCAGTAGATCTTGGGGCAGCGGCTATTGTCGTGTCGAATCACGGTGGTCGCCAACTGGACAGCTCTCCCGCCACGCTTGATGTCCTGCCTGAAGTTGTGGAAGCCGTGGGAAATCAGGTTGAAGTGCTGATGGACGGAGGCATTCGTCGCGGCACCGATATCGTCAAGGCCATTTGCCTTGGCGCTCGCGCGGTCTTGATAGGACGCGCCTACGCTTACGGCCTTGGCGCCGCGGGGACGGCAGGCGTAGCAAGAGCGCTGGAGATCCTGCGCGCCGACGTAGAGCGCACCCTCAGGCTACTCGGTTGTTCCTCTGTCGCTGCGTTGGACCGTTCTTACTTAAATGCCAAACGCGATTGAGTCCGTTACGAAAAAGATTTCTAGGAGTACAGAATGCGTCTGCAAAATAAAGCGGCGATCATAACCGGCGCAGCCTCCGGCATCGGAAAAGCTACGGCCATGCTTTTTGCTGCGGAAGGCGCACGCGTGGCGGTTATCGATTGGGAGGCGGAAGCCGGCCAAAAAGTGGCCGACGAACTCGGACCGGAAAGCTTGTTCCTCCGTGCGGACGTTACCAGCGCGCGCGATATGGAAAGCATGGCCCGCACCGTACAAGAGCGTTTTGGACGCATCGACATTCTCTTCAACAACGCCGGCGTGGCCTGCGTGGGCACCCTGCATGAAACCTCCGAACAGGACTGGGACCGCGTGATGGCAGTCAATGCCAAGGGAATCTACTTGGCCAGCAAATTCGTTCTACCCATCATGATCGCCCAGCAATCCGGCTGCATCATTAATATGGCAGCTTGTGGTGCGGTCATGGCGTTGGCTCAGCGAGCGGCGTACATTGCGTCCAAAGGTGCGGTTCATTCGCTCACCAAAGCCATGCAGGCTGACTACGGCCGTTATAATATTCGCGTCAATGCCCTGCTGCCGGGCACCATATACACTCCTTTCGTCGAAGGATTTCTGCGCAAGCATTACGGCAATGACATGGAGAAGGCGATGGACAACCTGAAGAAGCGGCAACTTTCGAATACTCTTGGCACTCCCGAGGACGTTGCCTATGCGGCGCTTTATCTGGCATCCGATGAAGCCAGATTTGTATGGGGCAGCGGCCTGGTCATAGACGGAGGCCTTTCGGCTGCGAAGGTCTTTGACTAGATCAGTTCGAATGAACCAACAATCCTACAACCGGCGTCCTCGAGTCCTGATTTCACGCCCGATTCAGCCGGCTGTGATCGATAAGATATCCCAGCACTGCGAGGTTCGGGTGCATCCCCTGGACGAGGCCATGCCCGCCAAACTGCTGGCGCAAGCGATCCGTGATGTGGACGGCTTGATGTGCGTTGGCCAGCGGGTAGGCCAAGACATCCTGGAAGTAGCTGCGGAACTGCGCGTTATAGCCAATGTTGCCGTTGGGTACGACAACATTGATGTGGAAACCTGCACGCGACGAGGCATTCTCGTCACCAATACTCCCGACGTGCTTACCGAGGCCACTGCTGACGTGGCCTTTGCTCTGATCATGGCAGTCGCCCGGCGAGTGGTCGAGGGCGATCGCTACGTTCGCGAAGGCTGCTGGTCTAGTTGGCAATGGAATGCAATGTGGGGCGCGGATTTACACGGCAAGACGCTGGGGCTTTACGGTTTTGGACGGATCGCTCAGGCAGTCGCCCGCCGCGGGCGCGGCTTTTCCATGCGCATTCTCTACCACGCACGTCATCGTGCCGATGAGCGGATTGAAAAAGAGCTGGCTGCGGAATGTGTGGACGGCGAAACTCTTTTGCGGGAATCAGACTTTCTAAGCCTGCACGTACCCTCTTACTCCAGAGACTCGCCATGCCATCAGCGGATCGCGTTTAGCGTTGATGAAGCCAACCGCGTATCTCATCAACACAGCGCGCGGCCCCGTCGTGGACGAAGCGGCCCTGGTTCAGGCTCTTCAGGCGGGCACAATTGCGGGCGCCGGTCTCGATGTTTTCGAAGATGAACCCAAAGTGCATCCCGAACTACTCGTCATGAAGAACGTAACATTATTGCCGCACATTGGAAGCGCCACCGGCGAAACCCGCCTGCGCATGGCCACGCTCGCCACAAAGAATCTGCTGCCGGCGCTGCGCGGAGAAACTCCACCGAATCTCGTCAATCCGCAAGCGTTGGAATCAAGAAGCGGCTCCGCGAATCCTTCTTCGCCAATCTAGCTCCCAGCTAGGTGCGCCTCGAGAGCACTCCGCGAATGGCCTCCGCTACCTTTTGCGAAGACGGAACGTAGAAGTCTTCCATGCTTGGGCTGTAAGGAACAGGCGTGTGCGGCGCCGTCACCATCGCGGGCGCTGACTCCAACCGGTCAAAGACCTTTCGCGCCGCGAAAGCAATCACGTCCGCCGCCACGCTGCAGCGAGGCGTGTCTTCATCCACTACAACCAGGTGATGCGTTCTGGCGACCGAATCCAGGATGGTCTCTTCATCCAGCGGCGATAGCGATCGCGCATCGATCAGTTCCACGCGAGTGCCCTCCTGGCCCAACTGCTCCGCAGCTTTCATCGCGACCTGGACCATTCTCGAGAACGCGACGACTGTCACATCGTCGCCCTTGCGCAGGATCTTCGCCTTACCCAGCGGAATCGAGTAATTCTCCTCCGGCACTTCTCCTTTCATGCCGTAGAGCTGGATGTGCTCGCAAAAAAACACCGGGTCGTCGTCTCGGATGGCAGCTACGAGCATGCCCTTGGCGTCATATGGCGTCGACGGAGCCACGCACTTCAGTCCTGGAATGTGAGTCAGGATCGAATAGTCGATGGTGGAATGTTGTCCGGCGGCGCGAACACCCGCTCCAATCACAGTTCTGATGGTCAGGGGAACCTTTGCCGTACCGCCAAACATATAACGCATCTTGGCACCCTGGTTGACCACCTGATCCATGCAGACGCCAAGAAAGCTGACGAACATCAATTCCGCCACCGGGCGCAGCCCTGTGGCCGCCGCACCGATGGCCGCCCCCATAAACGCGGCCTCCGAAATGGGAGTGTCCCACACGCGCATGGGACCGAATTCCCCCAACAGCCCTTTGGTCACTCCGAAAACTCCGCCGAAGGCGTCCTGCATCTCGACTGGCCGTCCCGCTCCGCCGGCCACGTCCTCGCCGATCACAACAACATCCGCATCCCGCCGCATTTCCTGACGGAGAGCTTCGTTGATCGCTTCCCTGTAAGTTATCTCTCTTTTGGCCATGATGCGTCAGTGATTGCAATTGTCGTGGTCGGCCGAAGCCTGCAGATCGAAGCTTATCAAGGATAGTTGACGTAAACACCAGTGAGACACTCGGCTGCATCTGGCGAAGGCGCATCTTCGGCCAACTTCACAGCCGCCTCTACCTCCGCGACAGCGCGCTTCTCGATCTCTTCCAGAGCAGCGGAGGTCAAAAGGTTTTCGGCAAGAACCAGCCGCTTGAAACTAACAATCGGATCACGGTCCCGGTAGGTCTGCTCTTCGTTCTTCAGCCTGTACTTCATCGGGTCGCCTTCATAGTGCCCAAAGTATCGGTAAGTCTTTGCCTCCAGAAGCGTCGGGCCTTCGCCCTCGCGAGCGCGGCGAACGGCGACAGAGACAGCCTCGTAGACCGCAAAGAAATCCATTCCGTCCACGATCACACCCGGAATGCCGTAGGCGTCGGCACGACGGGCAATATCCTTGATCTTTATGGCGTACTCCACGGGGGTCGCTTCAGAATAAAGGTTGTTCTCGCAAACGAAGAGCACAGGAAGTTTCCAAACCGCAGCCAGGTTCAGGGCTTCGTGGAAGGCACCCTGGTTGGTTGCCCCCTCGCCAAAAATGCTGGCGGAAACTTGTTTTGTCCCCTTTACTTTGGCCACCCATGCGGGCCCACATGCCAGAGGCAGCCCCGCTCCAACGATGCCGTTGGTACCCAGCATTCCTCGGCTGAAATCGGCAATGTGGAACGTTCCACCTTTGCCCTGGCTGAGCCCCGTGGCCTTCCCGTAGAGTTCCGCCATGATCCCAGCGACATCAAGGCCTTTGGCAATGCAATGTCCGTGGCCGCGATGAGTGCTGGTAATGAAATCTTTATCGTCGAGATGTGCGCACAGTCCCACCGCCACCGCCTCCTGCCCTGCTGAAAGATGGGCGAATCCAGGAAGCCTGCGCTGCGCGATTAGCTCGTGAACCTTATTCTCGAAGGTCCTGATCAGGACCATTCTCTCGTAGGACCACAGTAATTTTTCTTTGCTAATCTCCATGGGAACCCACGCTCAATCTTTTCCTACCGGCACGAATAACCGCCGTCCACTACGAACTCGGCGCCGGTCGCGAATTTCGATTCGTCCGAGGCCAGATAAAGGATCGCATAGGCGACATCTTCCGGAAGGCCCACATTTCCGATTGGATGCATAGCATTCACTTCCTTCATGAACGCTTCCATTCCCTGCGGAGCTTTCGACGCGAAAGACTCCAGTTCCTCATGCCAAATCCAGCCGGGATGCATCGAATTGACCCTGATCTTGTCTTTGGCATAGAGCAGCGCATCCGTCTTGCTCATGAGCCGGACCGCGCCCTTGGAGGCGTTATAGGCCGGCAGCGCCGCATTTCCAACCAGACCGTACACCGAAGACATGTTGATGATGCTGCCTCCGCCACCTTTCTGCATGAAAGGAATCGTGTGCTTCGTGCAGAAAAACACGCCCTTCACATTCACGTTCATTACTTTGTCCCAGTCCTCGGACAACATTTCGTGCGTAAGCTTGTTCACTCCCGCAATGCCCGCGTTGTTTACGAGCACATGAATCCCTCCCCACTTGGCGTGGATCTCCGGAATAACCCGCGCCACTTCTTTCTCGTCCGACACATCAAGGTGCCAGTATTCCGCGACGCCACCGCTGTCTCTGATTTGTCGGGCAACATTCTTCCCGTTCTCGTCGCGGAGATCGGTAAGAGCCACCTTCGCTCCTTCCTGGGCCAGAAGCTTGCACACTGCTCGGCCGATTCCGCCCGCGGCGCCAGTCACGATAGCAACTTTGCCTTTGACTCGATCCAATCCGCACCCTCCCTACGAAATCTCTTGATAAAGGAAACTGACCCCACGAGAGTCTCTTCACCGGAACTGGGCACGTACCCGTGAGCCCAACTACTTGATCGACACCCCGGCATCCACCATAAGAAGGTGGCCAGTGACAATGCTCGACGCATCCGAAGCAAGAAAGATGCAAGGCCCAACCAGCTCATCCGGGCGACCAAGCGCGCCTCGGGGAATATTGTCCAAGAATGACTTCATTAATTTTTCGCCGCCATAGACTGGATCGGCCAGCGTTTCTCTCAAACCTGGAGTATCAATCTGGCAAGGGGCGATGGCATTGACTCTTATGCCTTTTTTTGCCCATTCGATCGCCAGTTCACGAGTCAGACCATTCACCCCAGCCTTGGCGGCAGAGTACCCAGCGGTGCCATAGCCCAGCGCGATCACTGAAGCGATCGAGGAGACATTAATAATGCTGCCTTTCCCACGCTCAATCATGTGCCGTCCGACAAACTGGCAAAACAGAAATGTGCTGCGCAGAAAGACGTTGAAAATTCCCTCCCACTCTTCAACCGTTACATCAGTCGCGGCAATCGGTTTCCCCGCTCCCGCAAGATTCATCAGGACATCGATCTTCCCGAATTTCTTGATGACATAAGCGACGGCTTCCTCAACCTGCTTGGGGTCGCGCACGTCACACACGACCGGTATCGCTTTCCCGCCGGCCTTGACCAGTCCCTCGGCGGTTCGGTTCGCGATCTCTTCGCTGATATCCAGGCACGCCACCTCTGCTCCAAAGTCGCAAAACCCCCGGCAAACCGTAGTCCCAATGCCCCCGCCGGCACCGGTTGCGAGTACATGTTTTCCTGTCAGATCGAACAAACCCCGAAAACTCATTTACCGTCTCCTCGGCTACGCCGGCTAAGGCCTCTTTCGCCCGAATCTGTACCTGCTCCCGCCTGGCACCCCTTAACTTCTAGGGATCGCTCCGAGGGGTGTCAACGCATTTCAAGTTATTGAACAGACTGTTGCGATTCTTTTCTTTGTAGGAGGGCCGCCCCAAGTGGACCACAGGTGTCGGCGCGCCAGGCATCACGACTCAGATCAAGTTCGCCGGTGCCGAATCAGATTGGACGACGGAGCTAAGTGCTTGAAAGTATGGTGGCCAGGGACGGAGTTGAACCGCCGACGCCAGCCTTTTCAGGGCTGCGCTCTACCACCTGAGCTACCTGGCCACGCTTCGAGACCCGCTCATCCACCGCAGGCCACGAGGATCGTTCGTTTCACGCCGATTGTTGCGGGATTCCGAACCGAATGAAACAGCACTTTGCCGAACGGGCGGAACGTGATTGATTATAGCAACGGCAGCGAGTTCACTCAAACGTCAGCGAACCGCAGCGGTTGATCCCGTTTCGGTAGAACAGCACAAAGCGGAAAACCACGAAGGACACTAAGTATCACGAAGGCCTGGCTACCGCGTTCCCCTTCGCGCAACTTCGTGTCCCTTCGTGGTTGACTCTTCTTAGGGACGGCCTATTGTCCTCCCGCCGAGGAGCCGTGCTGTCCCAGGTACGACGCCAGTTGCGGTTCCTGCTGGGACTTCAGGTCGACACAGTTGTTGATGCGCTCGATCGATTGCCGGTAGGTCCGCTCCGCCGCTTCGATTTTGTGGGCGGCGTAAAACTCCACCACCTGGTCGCGCATGTGGGCGTCGCAGAAAGAGCTGGTCGCGCCCACGACCTGGCCGCTGGCAAAAGGTCCGCCAACTTTCTGCACCGCATCCCAGTGCGCCAGAATGAAATCCCATGCCAGCTTCTGGCCTTCCGGATTCTCGAGTACGCTGGTGACCACGCTCAGCGCATCCTGGGAGCGCACGGCGGGAGACAGGCCATATTCCAGCGTCCGCTGCAAAAGTTTCGGATCGTTGAACTGAGGCAACGTGTACAACTCCATGTAATACTCTTCCGGAGACTTGGGAGTTTTGAGCGAGGACATGATCCGGTCATAAAAATCGTCTCCGCCGTTCAAGGCCGCGAGCCCCATCGCTCCACCCGCCGTCTGCCGATCTACAGAAGACGGATCGTCGAGGGCCTTGTCTGCCAGCTTGCGCGCCGCCGCCAGTACTTCCGGATCGCGCCCATCGTAGCCCAACGAATTAAACAGGCGGGCCCGCAACGTTCTCTGTTCGTCGCTCTCGCCCGGCTTGGGGTCCCAGCCCACAGCCTTCAACATGGGCTTCACATATCCCCGCATCCAAATCCGGAAAGACTCGCGGTCGCTCTCCGTCACCAGGTAGCGGCCAATGAAATTCAGCCGTCCAAGAACATCATCGATAACCGCGCGATTGCCGTCGCTTCCCAGGCCCTGGGCGAATGCGAAATAGTCACCCACCGGCTCACGCCCCACGCGTATCGAGGCCCAGATGTCGTTCTGCAAAGCGATTCGCTCGGCCGGCGTAAGCTTGCTTTCGGCATCACTCGCGAGGGCTCGCACCGCATCGGGCTGGTATCCTGCGCGGTAGTAACCAGTGGCGCCGGCGTTCGCCAAAACCCATGTGGAGCAGCCCGGCAGCGTGAACGTCTCTTCTTTCTTGGTGAGCAGTTCGCACTTCTGCGCACCGGTCGAAGACTTCATGCACAGGGGAACCTGCCAGAGTTCATCGCTGGACGCCTGGAACTTTTCCCGATCGAAGTAATAGCGGCGCTGATCCACGGTGACGGCGGTCGAATTGCCGGAGCACTGGGCCTTCACATTGATGATGGGGGCCCCGGCCTGCTTCACAAAAGTCGGCATGATCTCGTCGACAGGTTTCTTGGAGGTCTTCGTCTGTGCCTCCCAGAAGTCGTGGGCAGTCGCATTCGCATATTGATGTTTCTGGAGATACGCATTGACACCGGCGCGGAAAGTCTCCTCGCCCAAATAAGCTTCGAGCATGCGTAATACCGAAGCCGCTTTGCCATAAGCGATCCCGTCGAACAGTTCCTGAATCTGAGCCGGGGTCTCGGCCGCCTGATGGATCGGACGCGTATTCGCCAGCGCATCGGTGTTAAGGGTTCCACCAGTACCGCTTACATCATCCAGATCGAAGTTCCATTCCGGTTTCCACGCCTCGATGGGCTTGCTCGACATCCATGTGGCGAAACCCTCGTTGAGCCATATGTCATCCCACCACTTCATCGTCACCAGATCGCCGAACCACTGGTGGGCCATCTCGTGTGCAATCACCGAAGCCACCGTCTTCTTCGAATCGACCGACCCTTGCTCATCGACCTGTAATAGAACTTCGCGGAACGTGATGCAGCCGGTATTCTCCATTGCGCCGGCAGAAAAGTCTGGGAGGCCGATCAAATCGAGCTTTCCGTAGGGATACTTGATGCTGAAATACTTATCGTAGTAGCTGAGCACGTGCTGGGCCGTCTCCAAGGCGAACTTCCCGCTCTCTTTCTTGCCGGGGGTGCTGTAGACGCGGATCGGAATTCCGTCGGCCTCGCCCTCGATGTATTCGAAATTGCCCACCACCAGCGCCGCCAGGTACGAGGACATCTTCGGGGTTGTGGCGAAGCGAACCGTGTGCCGGTCGCCGGGTCCGGGCGTGTCGGAAGAAACCTTAGAATTTGAAATTGCCACCTGACCCTTGCCGGCGATGGCCGTGATGTCGAACGTGGCCTTATAAGCAGGCTCGTCGAAGGAAGGAAAGGCTCGGCGCGCATCCGTCGACTCGAACTGCGTGGCGGCGTACTTGCGGCCCTGATCGTCCTTGCCCAAATAGAACCCGCGCATCTCACTGTTGAGGATGCCCGTGTAAGTAATATGCACGGTCGCGGCTCCGACAGGAAGCTGCTTCCCAACCCTTAGCACGACGCTTTCTTTATCTTTGTCGATAACAACATTTGCCTTCTGTGTCCTTCCACCGTCGCTAATCGTAGCGTCATTGAAGGTGATGTCGGCTGCGTTCAGAGTGATCTCGAGTGTCGGAGTTAACACCCGGATAGAAATAGTTTCATCGCCCTCGAACGTGGCCTTGTCGAGGTCGGGCGTGAACGAGAGTTTGTAGTTCTCTGGAACGGCCACTTCGGGCAGGCGTTGGGCCGCCGCCAGGGACAACGTCATCGACGCAAACACAATTGCAGCAAGAATCCGCTTCATAGGTTTCCTCAAGAGACGATTGAATTCATTTCGCAATAAATCAAGACGCACTCGTCGATCTTCAACTCTATACGGAGGTTCCGCCGCAAAAGTTCACTGCCGATGCGCCACCGCGCCGTTCATTACCGTCAATGTGCACCGGTTAGCCCCGAACCAGTAAGGGATCTCGCGGCAGTCTTCCACCTCAAACACCGCCAAATCAGCATCTTTCCCTGGTTCGATGGTCCCCTTCCGGTCTGCGACTCGCAGCGCCCACGCGCCGTTAATCGTGGCGGCGGCAAGGGCCTCTGTCGGCGACATCTTCATATGCGTGCAGGCCAAAGACATCGCCATCGGCATACTCAACGTCGGCGATGTGCCCGGGTTGTAGTCCGTTGCCAGAGCCACCGGCACGCCTGCATCAATCATTTTCCGCGCCTGAGGATATTCCTTCATTCCCAGAAAGTAATTTGCCCCCGGCACCAGCGTGGCGACCGTGTCATGCCTGGCCAATTGCGCGATGTCGTCTTCGTTTACGTGGTCCATGTGATCAAATGACGCCGGACTGAAGCGCAAGAACGGCCGCAGTGAAGTCTCCGTAAGCTGGCACATGTGACCCCGCACGCTGAGACCGTGCCGCTCGGCAGCTTCAAAGATCTGCTCCGTTTCCGTAGCCGTAAACGCTCCCTTGTCGCAGAAAACGTCGACGAACTGGGCGAGCTTCCGCCTTGCCGCCAGCGGAATCATCTCTTTACAGACGAGTTCAACGTATTTTGGTGAGCGGCCCTGAAATTCTTTTGGGACCACGTGCGCACCGAGAAGAGTCGCAACCACGGTCCCAGGCCAGCGGGAAGCGGCGTCACGGATCGCTTCCAGCGACTTCAGCTCCGACTCGACCGTCAGCCCATAGCCCGACTTGGCCTCGACCGTGGTCGTGCCGTGCGCGGCCATGGCGCGCAAGACCGCAAAAACTTTATCCACTAGAACCCGCTTCTCTGCCTTGCGGACGCCCTCCAGGCTTGAACGAATCCCGCCGCCAGCTGCGGCGATCTCTTCATAAGAAGCTCCTTCGATGCGCTTCTCGAAATCCAACAGCCGCGGGCTGACGAAAACTGGATGCGTATGCGAATCGACAAAGCCAGGCAGCACAACCTTCCCGGCACAGTCGATCTCGGTAACTTTCTTGCGGTTTTTCTTCAGCCAGGGATCTCGGAGAGCGTCTTTGGTGGTGCCGACGGAAACGATCTTGCCACCGAGGCACAGGACAGCCCCGTTTTCGATGATGCCGAGTTCTTTGAGGTCGGGGCCACGGCGCGGGCCAGGCTGGCTGGAAGCTGATTGCAGCGTGAGAAGCTGGCCAATGTTGGCCAGCAATAGCGCCGATCCCTTACGCGCACTGCTTCCGTGGCGGGTATTCATTCTTCGGCCATCGGCACTTTCACGCCGCTCTTCTTCGCAAACTCTTTGGCCTCGTCATAACCCGCATCCACATGCCGGATCACACCCATCCCCGGATCCGTCGTCAGCACGCGCTCGATGCGCTTCGCCATCGCATCCGTTCCGTCGGCAACTGTCACTTGACCCGCGTGAAGCGAGTAGCCAATGCCTACGCCGCCACCGTTGTGAATCGAAACCCATGACGCGCCCGCCGCCGTGTTCAGTAGGGCATTCAGCAAAGGCCAGTCGGCGACCGCGTCCGAGCCATCTTTCATACTCTCGGTCTCCCTGAACGGAGACGCTACCGAGCCGCAATCGAGGTGGTCGCGGCCAATCACGATCGGAGCTTTGATCTTCCCTTTCTTCACCAGATCGTTCATCGTCAGGCCGAATTGCGCGCGCTCGCCATAACCAAGCCAGCAGATGCGCGCCGGCAATCCCTGGAACTTGATGCGCTTGCGCGCCAGATCAATCCAGCGCCGCAGAATGCGGTTCTCGGGAAACATTTCCAGAACCAGTTCGTCGGTTACATGAATGTCCGACGCTTCGCCCGACAGCGCTACCCAACGGAACGGGCCACGACCTTCGCAAAAAAGCGGACGAATGTACGCCGGCACGAACCCCGGAAAGTCATACGCGTTCTTCACGCCACGCTGAAACGCAAACGTCCGAATGTTGTTGCCGTAGTCAAACGTCACCGACCCCATCTTCTGCAGCCGCAGCATGCCTTCGACGTGTGCGGCGATGGCATCGAGCGCTTTTTCCTGGTACGCCTTTGGATCGTTTTTCCGTAGCTCGATGGCCTCGGCCAGCGTCATGCCGTTCGGCACATATCCATTCAGCGGATCGTGCGCCGAAGTCTGATCGGTGAGAATGTCAGGCACGACACCGCGCGCCGCTAACTCTGGAATCACGTCGGCGCAATTCCCCACCAACCCGACCGAGACATTCTCTTTCTTGCGCACGGCATTCTTCAGGATGCGAAGCGCTTCATCGAGTGTTGTGACCATGAAGTCGCAATAACCAGTCTTCAGCCGCTTCTTGATGCGTTCCGGATCGACGTCAATACCAAGAAACGCCGCGCCGGTCATGGTCGCGGCCAGAGGCTGAGCGCCGCCCATGCCGCCCATGCCGCCCGAAACGATCAGCTTGCCCGAGAGGTCTCCGCCGAAATGTTTTTCGCCCGCCGCCGAGAAAGTTTCGAACGTCCCTTGCACAATTCCTTGCGATCCGATGTAGATCCACGATCCCGCTGTCATCTGCCCGTACATCATCAAACCGGCGCGCTCGAGTTCGTTGAACTTCTCCCAGTTCGACCAATGGCCGACCAGGTTCGAATTCGCAATGAGCACGCGCGGCGCATGATCGTGCGTCTTGAAAACTCCCACCGGCTTGCCGGACTGCACCAGCAGAGTCTCGTCGTTCTCGAGCTTCTTCAGCGCAGCGACGATGGCGTGGTAGGCCTCCCAACTCCGCGCCGCCCGCCCCGTTCCGCCGTACACGACAAGATCCTGAGGGCGCTCGGCAACATCTGCGTCGAGGTTATTCATGAGCATCCGCATGGCGGCTTCCTGCTGCCAGCCTTTGCAGGTGATGGAGTTGCCGCGAGGCGCACGGATCGAGGTGTGAGCCTGAATTTCAGTTTCAACGGGCATGCATAGATGTTACTTGCTGACTGTGGAAGTGTTCAATGCTGAAGGTTCGGGGGGCGCGGACTCACCACGTCGAATACGCCGTGCCATCGCTCGACATCGCGTTCGAAGCGGAATGTACATCGTCGATGCCGGGATCCTGCTGGTCTATGGATAGCAGCACTTCTTCCTGCTTCGGCTCCCAGTTTGCTTCATTGGTCATCGGATCCTTGGGAATAGTCTTCAAGTATCCCGCCTGCACCAGGTCATCGAGCGATTGCGGCGCTTTCTGCTTATCGAGCGTGTACTGGGAGATCAGCTTGCGCAGTTCGAACAGATCGTTACGCAGGACGGCTTCGCGCGCTCTCACCACGGACTGGCTATAAATCGGCAGCGCGATCGAAATCAGGATCCCCATGATGATCATCACGATCATCATTTCGAGTAGCGTGAAACCCCGCCGTCGCTCGAACCTTCGCCCCGTCTTGAGCCTTCTAGCCATTTACCAGTCCTTATACTTCGTGTCGTCCAGACCCGTGCCTTCCGACTTGGTATAGACATCGAACACGCTCTGGCCGCCCCAGGAGTCGGAATCGGGATCGTCCTGCATCGAACGCAAGCCCCATTCGGTGGTGCCGGTCATTGGGTCCGTAGGAATCTTGCGCAGGAAGCGCACCTTCTTGCCGTTTACGTCCACGCCTTTCACCAGCGTTTCGAGATCGGGAGGATAGTTCTGGCTGTCGACCTTGGTCTGGAACCCGCCCTTATCGGCCGCGTCTTTGTAGCGGTCGATGGCGTCGCGCATCTCCCACAGGTCGTTGCGCAGCATGCGCTCCTTCTCCCGCTGGATGCTCAGCCTCGCCAGCGGTACCGCCATGGTCGAGAGTATGACCACGATGGAAGTGGCGATTATCAGCTCAAGGAGCGTGAAGCCCTGTTCGCGCCTCGCTGTCCGCGCGCGCTGGAATGCTGGTAACTTCATCTTAAGAAACCAATCTCAAAATCCCGATTCCAAAATCCGGCTCTCGGCATCCGGCTGTCGGAAGCCGTACGCTGCTGTTTGCGCGCCCGCCTATTGCACGGTCACGGACGCCTGCGCTCCGTTCACTGTGATCGCCTGCTGACCGGGGTCAAGCGCTCCACCGCGGGTGATGGTCAGAGGAGTCTGACCGCTGGCCTTGGCCTGAAACGTCAGCGTGACCACCGCGCCCTGCCCGGAAACTCCTGGCGACCCCGGCGGCCGCGTCGCCGTAATCAGCAAGGCTCCAGTGGTTTCATCTTCGCGGTGCACCAGGGCGACGGCCTGCCCATCCTGCGAGAGGAATCCGCCGCTCGAAATGTTCACCAACTGCAGTTTGGTCATGTCGTAGTTCAGCTGCACCGGCACGGAATAGACATTCTGCGCCCCGGAAATCAGCAGGTTCACCACGAACGTGTTTCCTTTCACCGCTGTAATCTGCCCCGGATCAAACAAGAAGTTCGCGCCGGTCGCGGGTTTCGCTGCCTGATTCGGAGGTTGCGTCGAAGGTGGCTGAGCGGCGGGCGCGCGATTGGCCGGAGTCGCTGGCGGAGTTGCCAGGCCCTGACCCGGAGCAGCAGCCGGCGTTGCCTGGCTGGCATGCCGCAGCTCGATGGTGCTCGCCGTCCCGATATCGATTGGCCGCTGGTTCAACTCACTGACGCTGGCGGCGCGGATAATATGCGGAGTGATGGCAAAAACCGTTTCATCCGATGAATGATCCTGCGACTTCTGCCCGAAGAGATATCCCAGGATTGGAATCTGCGCCAGCCCCGGAATGCCGGCCAGCGATTTCGTCTGCGCGTCGTCAAAGATTCCGCCAATCAGGCTCGACTCTCCATCTGCCAGGCGGATTTCATGCTCGATTTTTTTCTGCCCGATGATGGGCTGGCTGATGCCGCCGATGCTCGACTGACCCACCACCGAGGAGATTTCCATGGTGATCTTCAAGGTCACTTGCCGGTCGGCGTGCACGTGCGGTGTGACATCGATGTTCACACCCACATCCAGGTATTGAAACTGGGTGTTGACCAGCGGGTTGATACCCACGCCGCCGATTCCGGGCTGGAACGAACCCGTGGCCACGGGCACGCGTTCGCCGATCTTGAGCGTTGCCTTCTGGTTATCGAGGGCCCGGACCTGCGGATTCTGCAGCATCTTCGTATCGCTGTCACCCATCACCGCCGACAGATTGGCGGAAGGAATTGTCACCTGAAAATCGGTGGCGTTCAGATTGCCCAGAGTATTCAGACTCAGCCCAGTGCCGTTGCCCGAGGTGACCGTCGCCCCTGTTCCCGAATTCGTGGTAGCGGTGGTCGTGGTGGTATTGATGTTGCTCTGGAGGGTAACCGTGGCGCTGGTCGGGGGGCTCAATCCAAGGGTGCGCGACTTGTCTTTGCTCACCTGCAAGACCGCAATGTCGACGACAACCTCCGGACGCGCCTTATCCAGGTCGTCCACCAGTTTTTCGGCCAGCGCTATCTGGTCGGGCGTGCCCCGCACCACCAGCGCATTCTGCGAGAGCAACTGCTGTACCCGCTGCACGTCCAGCACGGCCCGGATCGCATTCACTACATCCTGCAACTCGGTGGGCGCGGACAGATTCGATAGATAGAAGGTCTTGAGAACGCTCTGTTCGAGTTCCTTGCGCTTCGCCGGATTATCCTGCGCCACGAAGATGGTGTTCGCCGTAACCGGCCGCCAGAAGGTTTTCGATTCCAGCGCCGTAATCTCCAGCGCTTCCTGGAGGGTTACTCCGTTCAGCTCGACCTTGATGCGCCGCGATGTGTAGTCGTAATCGAACAGGACATTGATCCCGGCCAACTGCCCAATAGTCTGGTAAATCACTTTGGAATCTTCAGTGAGCTTGACGGTGATGGGGACGCTTGAGATGGGGGCAAGTTCAACGGGACCGAGCGCGTCCTTGATCCTCTTCTCGAGGTTGCTGGGCGGACCTGCCGCCTGCGGCGGAGGGTTGGTGGCCTCGTCAATCATCTGCTGGGTGCGCTTGAACTCCTGTTGCGCGCTGAAAAGCGAGGGGTCGATCTGCATCGCTTTCTGAAATTCGCCCAGCGCCTCCTGCATCTTGCCCTGTTCGCGCAGGACGACGCCGTGGTGGACGATCGTAGCCGCCGCTTTGAAGCGCATGCGCTCGAATGATGCGCGGTACCGTAAGTCTTTTGGCTTCAGTTCGTAAGCCTGCTTGTAGAAGTCGTAAGCTCCCACATAATTCTGGCGCGCCTCCGCGTCCTGGCCGCTGTCATAGGCAGTCTTGGCCTTATCGGCAATGGCGGGCAGAATGGCAATTACGACCAGCAGCACTACCGCCGCAGGCATGAGACGTCTCATTCGGTCAGTCCTCGTCTACAAAGTCTTCGCCGGACACGCGTTCCCTACCCCGGGGCCAGCGGAAATGGCCAGCAGAAATAGCCCGCGAACCCGGGGTTCACGTGACACTTCAATTGCAAGCAAAAAGATCGGTTTTGCTGCGATTATAGCATCGCGTTTCCCGCCTCCCCATCTGATTGCACGCACAGGGGTTACACTCTTTAGTCTTAGCCCTATTGGGCTTCGGCTTCGGGCTTCGGCGAGCTGTGCCGATTCTGACGCCCACAAGCACCATCCGGATTTGCCGAAGCCCGATAGCCGGAGCCCGAAGCCGCTGTTAAGATGAACCAACCCATGCCCCGCCAGTCCAGCCACGAAACCAAGCCCAGGCCGGAGAAATCCCCGCGCCGCGAGCCTACGGCCTCCGGCCAACGCGATGCCGCCGTTAATAGGATCGCTTCTCATAACTACTTCTTGCTGGAAAAATTTGAGTGCGGCGTTGTTCTTACGGGGACGGAGGCCAAATCGGTCCGCGGGGGCTTGGCCAACCTCAAAGATTCCTACGGCCTGGTCAAGGATGGAGAACTCTGGCTGCTCAACGCCCACATCGGCCCCTACGAACACGGCAACATTCATAACCACGCCCCCCTGCGCACCCGCAAGCTGCTGATGCACAAAGAAGAAATCCGCAAGCTGATCGGAAAGACGCAGCAGAAGGGCCTGACCCTGATCCCCGTCCGCATGTACTTCAAGAATGGCAAAGTAAAGGTTGAGCTGGCCTTGGCCAAGGGTAAGCAGCTATGGGATAAACGAGAGACTGAGCGGAGGCGGACGGCGGATAAAGAAGCGCGCGAGGCCATCCGAAGCCGGAAGAAGTGACAGCCGCGTCGTAGCGCCGCCGTCCCGGCGACAGCCCGGCGGGCGTCCCGCCCGCTGCGCCGACAGCGAGATGCTCTCGATCCTTATTGAGACACTGAAAAGCGCAGCTCACCAAACCTCAAGCTTGATCTGGCGGTACCGATTGATCAGCTCAAAGTCTTTCCGATTGGTGGTGATGAGACGTGCGCCGTGAGAGCTGGCAGTAAGGGCGATCAAAACGTCGAAATGCAGGTCACGCAGTTTATGCGGCTGAAAGCCTCGATCGTAACGGATCCTGGCCAGGATCTCGCCAGACTCCAGCCAATTGTTTTGCGTCGGCGTCAGGACTGGGTGGTTTTTCGCCAAAGTGCGGAGGAATTTGAGTTCCGCCGGTGCAGTTACGCCGCGCAGGAGTTCGGCGAGAACCACCGATGACATCCGAACCAGGCCGTCCACGGACTCAATCCCCTTGCGATGGCGGCCGGTGCGGACTTCATCCACCAGGACGGAGGTGTCGAAGATGACGACGTCACTCATCAAGTCCGCAGAACTTGAGTTTGCCGGAATTCTTTTTCATCAGAGTCTTGAAGCGCTTCTGCGCGACGATTTCGCGCAGCGCTATGTGCACCGCATCAGTGCGGGATTTGGCCCCGAGCACCCTCACCGCCTCGTCGGCCAGGTCCGTATCCAGGCGGATTGATGTCATGGTTACTGCCATGGCTCCCTCCCTTTCATATATATACATGGTAGATAATTCGTATATACGCGTCAAGAGGCTGCCGTAATTCTGGCCGGCCCTCCAGTTTTGCTGACATTGTATGGACTGGCGCGCCTAACCAAATTCGAGGGTGCCCTGTCCAAGCCCGCTTGGGTTGGGCTCTTCACCTTTGCGCAATGGGAACAGTACGTTCCGAACCCGA
This sequence comes from uncultured Acidobacteriaceae bacterium, assembly GCA_963747615.1. Taxonomy (GTDB): domain Bacteria; phylum Acidobacteriota; class Terriglobia; order Terriglobales; family Acidobacteriaceae; genus Sulfotelmatobacter. Next base: position 1,971,337 of record CAVVFP010000001.1, on the reverse strand, counting down.
CCGCTCCAAAACATTTCCACAGCCTCACTGTGACATCTGACCTTGCGCCCGGTATCGCACTCGCGAGATCATGGTCGAGGCCGCAACGGTTGGCACAAGCCCGATCGCCGCGTCCCGAAGTGCTTTGTTCTCTATATCTTGGTATCTAAGGTCTTTGACATCAGAATCCTACCGGGAATTTCGCTCCAACTCGATGATTCCAGAGATTATGCAAAACGGGGGGGAGGGAGGATATCATCGATTCTTAGCGACGAAGTGAGCCGATTGAACGATGGCCGCGACAACGGCGCAGCGATCCCCAAACTTTATTTTCGGGCCGGAATCCACAGCCATGAAAGTGGTAAACCTCAAATCGGACATGCCACAAGTCCACGAAGCGATGCAGCGCCTCGAACGCGAGTTGGCCCTCGCGCGTCAGGATAAGGCAAAGCTGGTGAAATTGATTCACGGCTACGGCTCGACCGGCGTGGGCGGTGACATCCGCATCGCAGTGCAAAAGCATTTGTCGGAGATGACCAAGAACGGCCGGATCAGCGGCTGCATTTTTGGTGAGGATTGGTCGAAGTCGGATGACGCAGCCTGGAAACTCTTACAATCGCATCCCGAACTCAAGAGCGACTCCGATCTCGGCCGCCACAATCGCGGAATCACGATCGTAGTGCTCTAGGACGCCGGAAGCCGCTTTCATTCTTAGGAAGTCTGCGGCTCTGGCGGCACGCTCGGAACCGCCGGCGCAGGCGCAGGCTCGCTCACCACCGGCTCCACCACGGCCACGGCAGCAAAAGACTCAGCCACAATCGGTTGCACCATATTCTGTAAGTAGTAAGTGACCGCGACGCCGCGCTGCCAGAAACGTGGGATCAGCAGCAACAACAGCGTCAACTGGCTGACGAAAAATGCTCCCATCACGCTGGCCGGGGGCACAAACTTCATCCAGACCAAAATACCCGCCACCAGCACGATAGCAGCTACAATCGTGGCCGTCACGTAGCTTGCCAGCAGGCGTCCCAAGCCGCGCCAGGTGTGCCGGAAGCCTGCGCCAATCGACCGACGCACGGCCCGCTGATCGCTCAAAACCACGTCGGCCTGCGCGAGGTCAAACCAGATGCGGAGAACGCTCATCACCAGGAAGATCACGAACAAGCTGCCAAATGACAAATAGACCGGCAGCAATTCGTTCGTGCTCGCGTCCGCCGCTTTCAGTAGCGCGCCACGAATGCCGAGGAGCACTCCGGCGACGATTCCCATCACGATGCCCGCCACAATCATCAGCCGGATAAACCGCCACAAGTTCCGCCCGCAGGCGCGGAAGAAATCTTCCCGCGTCAAGCGGTAAGTCGAGGCATACCCTTGCAGCACTCCGGGGATGAACAACGCAGTAAAAATAAAGAAGAGTAGAGCAAAGTCGATGGCGGCCGCACCCGAAGCCGAGGTGGGCCCAAACTCAGGACGCGAAAACATTTCGGTAAGTACGCCCATGTCGAAGCCGCGGACGAGCCGGTCGGCCTGGAGGCTGTGGTCCAGAATCGAGTGCGCCTGGTTGCTGAACACCGCGGTTCCAAACCAAGCCAGCATCAAATTCAACAAATAGAACCATACAATGTAGCGCTTGTTGCGCCCCACCATGCTCCAGCCGCTGCTCAGTAACCCTTGATTCTCTGCCATCAGTGTTAACCTCGATCCTTGTCGGAAACCCCAAAGCCGAAGCCCGAGGCCCCGGCTCTAAACCGCCCACCATGCCAACGCCTGGCTCAGCCACTGTTCCGCAAACAACCAGTAGTTCGAAACCTTGCGCGCCGGCTTTGGATTAGGCTCAGCGGAACGGCTGTTGTTGAAATCGTTGCGATCAATCTGGACCGTGTGGTCCGGATCAATCTCCGCCGACGCGACCTTCGTCTTCTTCTCGTACGGACCCAGCCTCGTCCAACGGCCCGCTCCGTCCCAGTGCTCGCGCACTTTGTCGCCGTTCTCGAACCCGATCTCCACGTCCACCGGCATTACGAAGTCTTCCTTGCGTTGCAGCCAGACGTAGGAGCGGTAAACGGTGTCTTTCTCTTTATCATCTTTGTCGTCTTTGCCTTTGTCGTTCTTGCCAGCGTTTTTCTTATCTTCGTACCAGTTCACCGGAAGAGAGTCGATCCGCAGCACTTTGTAATCCATCACCTGCGTGCCGTAAATCGCCTCGGTGAAGTACCAGCGCAAATCCTTGCCTGAAACCTCTTCAATCGTCTTCAGAAAATCTTCTTTGGTGGGATGAGTAAAGCGATACTTCATGAAATAGACGTGCATGGCCTTCGCCATGGTGTCTTCGCCAATAATGCCTTCGAGCGTCAGCAGCACGCACGCCGTCTTGCCGTAGGTAATTCCCCCGTAGGAGTTGGAATCGTAATAGTCGTAGGCGTTCTGCGCGATGGGATCGAGATCGGCCCCGCCGATGTAGCCCAGCCGTTGCTCTTCCCGCTCGCCCAGCGTAGCTCCCGCCAGATTCAAAATAGAGGTATCCCGGCCCAGCATCGAATCCAGCACCTTCACTTCCGTATAGCTGTTGATTCCCTCATCCATCCAGGCATCTTCAAATTCGTTGGTCGCGACCATGCCATACCAGTACTGGTGCCCGAACTCGTGTTCCACGACCAGCTCAGGGCCATGCACTCCCTCCGGCATGAACCAGCTCGTACCTCCCGTAATGAACGTGGGATACTCCATGCCAAACGCCGCCGAACCCGGTTCGGTGTCGACCAGCGTCAGCGTCTTGTAGGGATACGGCCCATACCAGCGCTCGAAACGATCGAGAGACTGCCTCAAGATGTTTTCATGGCGCTCCGCCTGGCTCCAGTGCGCGGGCTGCATCAGAATTCGCATCTGCACCGGTCCCATCTGCGCCTGGTACACGGCTTCTCTGACTTTGTAGCGAGGGCTCGCGGTCCACGCGAAGTCGTGAATGTCATCTCCGTGATAGGTCACGGTCTTGGTGCTGTCAGCGTTGATCGCCTCGGCGACCTTCACGCCACTCGCGCCCACGACTTCAAATTGCGGCACCGTCAGCTTGACGTCATACACGCCGAAATCCGCGAAGAACTCAGTGGTGTTGTGATACTGATGGCAGTTCCAGGCTCCATGCCAGAACACTCCAACCTTCGGAAACCATTGCCCACCCAGCACAAAATCGCGCTTCCATCCCGAACGCGCCTGGGTCTCGGGAAAATTGGTCTGGAACGTGATTTTGAACTGCACGTACTTCCCCGGCGCAATGGGCTTGGATACGGGCAAGTCGATCACGGTCTTGTCGTCTTTATTGCCGTCGTCGGGCGCAATGTAGTGCAACTGCGCAGTCAGATCGCCCTGGCCCACCACTTCGATCGTCTTGATTTCTTCTGACCCGTAGTACTTGTCTTCCCACTTGTCATAGTTGGTGTCGCGGCTACCGTCGCGCTTGGCCTCGCGCACCCACGTGGCTTTCGGTTCAAAGGCATTCTGATAAAGATGAAATGGAAAATGGTCGAGCGCCTGCCCCGTCAGATTGTGATAGGTAAGCACCTCGGTGGCGTTGACGATATGCTTGACGGCGTCATAGTGCGCGTCGATCTCGTAGTGCACCACGCGTTCCGACATTGGCTTCGGCGAATTGATGGCCAACGTGGTGTCGGGAATCGCCAATGTGCCGGCGGCGTTCGTAGGCATGGCCGGTGCAGATTTAGCCTTTGATGCCTGTGGAGCCGCATGCGCCGCATGTTGCATGACCGCCAGAGAAAGCGCTACAACCGAAATTACCGGGAAAAACAAAATCATCCACCGGATCTTCATGGAAACCCTCTATTCTCGCTGTGGCATGGAATCATACCGCAGACCGTCAAAAGCCGTCATCCGAACGGAGGCCGACGAAGAGTTATGCGAGCTGCGGCGTTAGAGAGTTCCGGGAATAATCTTGCGGGTTTCTGGAAGCCATCAAGACCCTTGACCCGGTTGCACGCCAGGCGCACAATGCCTCGCATGCTGGCTTTTCCTCGCCAGCCTCGTGGAGCAATTCCGCCGGGACGCACCCCCACGGAAAGGAGTGCATCATGAAGGCCGTTCATCAGGGAGGACTCGACCTCCTGCAGCATCCCGCCTCGCAAGAACTGTTGCACTCAAAAATTCCCGCACGCCTGGCCTATGTCTGGACCGACGGCTCGCCGAGAGTGGTGCCCATCTGGTTTCACTGGAACGGACGGGAGTTCATCATGGCAAGCCCGCCCCGGGCGCCGAAGCTGAAGGCTCTCGCCCAGAATCCGAAAGTGTCTTTCACCATCGATGACAACACCTTCCCGCACAAGGTTCTGTTGATCCGGGGCACAGCACGGCTCGAATCTGTTGCGGGCATCGTGCCCGAGTACGCGGTCGCCGCCGAACGCTACTTCGGACCAGAACAGGGCAAGGCCTGGGTCAATCAACTGGGTTCTATGGTTTCAAGTATGGTCCGCATCACGATCGCTCCGGAATGGGTCGGCCTGCTCGACTTCCAGACGCGCTTCCCTAGCGCCCTGGCGAGCTGAGCTGAAATCGATCAGGTTTCGAGCTGTCCCCATTCCAACATAATCTTCGAGTTGAAAAACGGAGAAGGCCTGCGCTTCGACAATCTCGCGTACGCGCTTCAGTAAAGGTTTTTTCCTGATCCGCGGAGCGCCTCAATTTTCCCGCGCGCTATCGAGCACATGTTATGCCGATAACTCGGTTTTCGGTGCGCCGGGAATCTCCAGCCCCGCTTTGCGCAGGCCGTCGATCACGTGCTCGACCATTTCCGGATCGAAGCGCATCCCGAGCGCCGGGCGCGCGATCAAGGCGATGTTTGGCATCAGCTTCAGCAGCTCCTGCAGCGCTTTGCTGGCTTCCTCACGCTGGCCGAGTTGCCCATAAACCGCGGCGAGCACTATATGGGTGGAGTGGAGGCCCGGCAGGTTAATCTTGAGCGCAAAATTCAATGCGCCGTGGTAGTCGCGTTTGCGGTAGGCATTGAAGAAGAGCGGAAACCAATACCAACCGGGATGATTGGGATTAAGCTGCAGGGCCTGGTCCACTAATGCACATCCCCGCTCCCATTCGCCCGCGTAAGCGATGTAGGAACCCAATTGGGCGATGTTGCAACCGTCCATGGGGTTCAATGCAATGGCCCGCTCCGCGGCCGTTCGGAAGGCCTGAATCTCCCTTCGGTAGAAAAGAACGGTAGCCAGGGCTTGATAGCCGCGATGGCCGGAGGAATCAAGTTCGACGGCCCGCCGCGCCGCCTGGAGTGCGCGTTCCAGCGAATTGGGTTGCGGGTTGAATCCAAAACCGTACTCATCGGCAATAAGAAACGCCAGCATGGCCCAGGCATAGGCATAGGCCGGAGCGACTTTCACGGCCTGCTCCAGACCCGCGCGCGCCACAGCGTGCTCCTCGGGGGTGATGCGCTCGGCATAACTGAAACTTCGCAACACCGCCTCGTACGGGCTAAGTTGCTCGGGACTCTTGCCCCGAATCCCTTCGCTCAGGGTATGGGGGAGAATCCCGTGCGCGTCGGCGACGGTGGAAACGATGCGAGGAACGAGGTCGTCCTGCAGCTCAAAGACCGTGTCAGGATTGAACGTGCGTTCATAGTTCTCAGCCCAGAGATGCGCGCCGGACACCGCGTCCACAAGTTGCACCGCAAGACGCAGCTTCGATCCCGCCTGGCGCAGACTTCCTTCAATCACAAAGCGGGCACCGAGTTCTTTGCCGGTGGACCGAATATCGACTGCCTGACTGGCATAGCGCGCAGTCGAACTGCGCGCGATCACCTTCAGATAGGAAAACCGCGACAGACCCGTCACGACGTCCTCGGTGAGTCCCTCAGCTAGCGCGGTCAGTCCGGTATTGTTGCCGCTGTATTTGAACGGCAGAACGGCAACCCAGAAACCTTCCTCCGCGCGAGAAGCGCCTGATTCAGTCGCCTGCACTGCGACGGAGGCTCCTGTCTTGTCTCCAATCTTCATGCCGGCCTTCTGTAATCCCTGCAAGAGCTGTTCGACCTCATCTTTGTCCGGATCCCACATCTCTAGGTCCTCACGGACATTTTCAAGGTTAAGAAACGTTGGGTTGTACTTGCGGAGAGACTCAATGGACGCGCGAGCTTCTTCATAGCGGCCGAGCATGCCGCAGGCGGCCGCCGTCATCAGGTGCATCCAATGGTACTCCGGTATGTTGATCTTCTTGGCGGCTCGCAAAGCTGCTTCATACTCGCGTTTGCGATAGTGATGGTGAAAGGCGACGTTGTGATACCAGCCGGGATGATGGCGGTTCAGGTCAATGGCTCTTTGCGCTAAAGCCATGCCGCGCTCCCACTCGCCGGAAAACGCAATCATGATCGCCATAAAAGCCAAGGTGCTGCCGTCCCGCGGATTGAGCGCCATGGCCCGCTCAGCGGTCTCACGAAAGGCGGTGAAATCGCGACTAAAGAAGTGCACAGCCGCGAGTTCTTTCCAGCCCATCTGGCAGGCCGGATCGATCTTAACGGCCCGCCAGGCAGCCTCACGCGCGCGCTCTAACGGTTTCTCCCGCGGATTGAACCGATCGAAATACTCCAATTGGTAGAGGCTGGAAAGACAGGCCCAGGCAGTGGCGTGGTTGGGCTCGCATTCCAGGGCGCGTTCGAAGCCGGCGCGGAGCGCGGCGTGCTCGTGGGGGTCGATTTGCTGCATGAAGGCGTAGTGGCGCAAGACGAGTTCGGACGCGCTGAGTTCCTCCACGTTTCGTTCTCGAGTGGGGGCAGCCATGGAGCGAACCAGAACTCCATACCCGTCCGCGACGGAGGTCACGATGTGGTCGGTGAGGTCGTCCTGAATCTGGAATGTGCCCGCGTCATTAACTGCGCGATCACTGATCTCGCGGTCATAAGCCTCGGCCCAAAGCTGCGTGCCGCTCGAGGCGTCCATCAGTTGCGCGCTGACACGAATGGCGCGGCCTCTTTTGCGTATGCTCCCCTCGATCACATAGCGCGCGCCTAGATCATGGCCCAGCGTGCGGATATCCGCGGCGCGGCCTTTGTAAGCCAGCGCCGAATTGTGGGCAATAACTTGAAGATAGGGAAATCTCGAAAGCCCGGTGGTGACGTCTTCGGTGAGGCCCTCGGCCAGAGCTTCGAGGTCTGCATCGCCGCTCGCCGCCTTGAACGGCAGCACGGCCACCCAGAAGCTTTCGTCTTCTAGCAAAGCGGGTTCTCGTAAGGCGGCGCGGGATGCGGAGTCTGATGCCTCCACCGCAGTAGAAGCTGGCGCGTTGCCGGCGGTCTTCACTTCTAGCCCCGCCTTGCGGAGACCGTCAATGAGTTGTTCCACGAGTTCCGAATCGTAGAACTTTTCAAATTCTGTGCGCGCCGCCATTGCAAAATCGGGTCGAATCGCAAGCAGTTCCTGCAATGCCTTCTGCGCAGGGCCCCGCATGCCGAGTTGTCCGTAAACCGCCGCGGTCAAGGCGTGGGTATAAAAATAGCCCGGCATATTGAACTTGAGGGCAATGCTCAGAGCGCCACGATAGTCGCCCTTACGATACGCATTGTAGAAGTGGGCAAACCAATACCAGCCTGGGTGGTGGGGATTGAGCTGCAAAGCAGATTCCACAAGCGCGCAGCCATGATCCCAGTCGCCCGAATAGGCCATCAGACATCCCATCATGGCCAAATTCGATCCGTCCATGGGATTAAGTTCGATTGCCCGCTCTGCTGCCGGACGAAACGCGAGAAAGTCTTTTTGGAAAAACACTGTGGTCGCCAGGGCGCTATGTCCAAGGTTGTTGGAAGGTGCCGCGTCTACGCTGCGGCGCGCGGCTGCCAGTGCGCGCCCGAGAGGATCGGGCTGCGGGTTGAATCCGTGCGCATATTCGTGCCAGTAGATAGTCGACAGCATGGCCCAGATCTCGCCCTGGTGGGGTGCGCTGCGAGCGGCATGTTCCAAAATCTGTCTCACCTGCGCATGCTCTTCCGGCGAGATTCGTTCGTAGTAACTGAAGGCACGAAGCACGGCTTCGTACGGGCTCAACTGGTCATCGGGCTTGCGGCGGAGCGCTTCGCAGATGTTGTGGGGCAAAATTCCATACCCATCGGCGACGGTAGAGACGATGCGGGGAACCAGCTCATCCTGGAGGGCAAACATGTTCGCGGGGCTGAAAGTGCGTTCATACGTCTCAGCCCAGAGATGAGTTCCGGAGACTGCGTCCACAAGTTGCACCGCGAGTCGCAGCTTCGGACCCGCCTGGCGCAGGTTGCCCTCCATCACGTAGCGCGCACCGAGTTGTTTGCCGAGGGCCCGCACATCGCCGGATTCGCTCGAATATTTCGCGGTCGAGCCCCGCGCGATCACTCGCAGGTATGAGAAGCGCGACATTCCAGCCACGATGTCGTCCGTCAGCCCCTCAGCCAGGGCTGTGAGATCGGCGCTTCCGCCGCCGTACCTGAAGGGCAGAACTGCGACCCAGAACCCCTCGTCCGCGCGTGCGCCACCAGAGTCGGCGGCCACTTGAGTCCGCGACGTCGAAGTCTTTGCCGGACTCAACTTCTGAGACGACTGCCGCGCCAGATCTCGGAATTCGTTGCTCACATCACGGGCTGTCTGCACGCGGTGGCGCGGGTCTTTCTCCAAACAGCGGCGCACAATGCGCGCCAGATCGCTGGGCAGATCGGGGCGCACATCCGTGACCGAGGGTGGCGTATCCCGCAGAATCGCCGAGGCCAACTCGGCAGAAGAACTCCCGGCAAACGGTCGCGCCCCCGTCGCCATTTCGTGCAGCATCACTCCTAGCGAGAAAATATCGGTTCGGTGGTCGAGCGGGCGTCCAGTTGTCTGTTCGGGAGACATGTAGGCGGGCGTTCCCATGACCACGCCTATTTGCGTGCGGCTGTCCGAGGTCAACGTGGCATCACTCAGGTTAGTTACACGAATATCTTTGGCTAGTCCGAAATCCAATACTTTGACGCGGCCTTCGTTCGAGACCATTACATTGGCAGGCTTCAAATCACGATGCACAATGCCTTTTTCGTGCGCGGCCGCCAGCGCGTCGCCGAGCGCACCGGCAATTTCGACAATCTGTTCCACCGTAAGGCCGGCCGTGGGGATCATGCGATCGAGTGGCTGCCCTTCGACCAACTGCATAGTCAGGAAGTGGACGCCCTCGTGTTCCTCAACCGAGTAGATTGTGACGATGTTCGGATGATCGATTTGCGCGAGAGCTTTGGCCTCGCGGCGAAAGCGCGCGAGCCGCTCCCGGTCTTGCGCCATCTCAGCGGGCAGCACCTTGAGCGCTACGTCTCGACCGAGTTTCGAATCCGTGGCGCGATAGACCTCACCCATACCACCGGCGCCGAGCGGCGACTGGATCTCGTACGGTCCGAGCTTCGTGCCAGAGATTAACGCCATCGGGTCGCAATTATAATCCCATCGAAGGAGGCGCCTCTTGCGCTCGCCCCTGTCCGCCGACGATACTGGAGTGTCACCGACAACCTCTAAACGACATCATGAAAACGACAATTTCTCTCTCTACGCCTCCTCAACTCGAAACCGAATCTCTGGTCGCCGTCGTGCTGGATCACTCTGAAAAGGATCACAACGACTCGGCGAAGAAAGAAAAACCGCAACTCAAGGTTGCGACCGGCGACTCCGCTGTTCAATCCGTCGCTGCCGATCTGCTGGCGAGCGGCGAGTTGACCGGCAAACCGTTTGAAATCAATCTGCTCCACAAGCCCGCCGGACTGAAGGCCAAGCGCTTGCTGCTGATCGGCGGCGGCGCGGCGAAAAAGTTCACCAGCTACGATCTGCGCCGCATCGCCGGAGCCGCCGTGCGCACGCTCAAGTCTCGCGGAATCCGCAGCTTCGCTTTCATCGCCCCGACCGGCATTACCGCCGTCGAAGCCGTGCGGGCGATTGTGGAAGGCGCGCTGGTTGGCAACTTCGATCCCGATTACTACCGCAGCGACCGCAAAGATCAGAAGATCGACGCGCTTACCATCGTCGCCAGCGGAAACACTGATCAGGGCGCGCTCGAAAAGGCTGCCTACGAAGCGCAAGTGATCGGCGAATCGCAAAATTTCACGCGCGATCTGGTGAACGAGCCCTCCAACCGCATGACTCCAACCATTCTGGGCGACCGCGCCAAGAAGGTGTGCCAGGAAGTCGGTTTGAAATGCGAAGTTTACGGCGCTGACAAGATCAAAGAATTGAAGATGGGCGCATTCTGGAGTGTGGCACAAGGATCTGACGAACCGCCGGCATTGATTGTGATGACCTATGAGCCCGCGGGTGCTCCCGCGAAGCCAGTGCTGGGACTTGTAGGCAAAGGAATTACTTTCGACACCGGCGGCATCTCAATCAAGCCCGCCGACGGCATGGAGAAGATGAAATACGACATGGCCGGCGGCGCCACCATGATCGGGGCCATGCGCGCCATAGCGCTGCTGAAGCCGAGAGTTAAAGTGATCGGCATCGTTTGCGCCACCGAGAACATGCCCTCGGGCAAAGCGCAGAAGCCCGGCGACGTGCAGATTGCGATGTCGGGCAAAAGTATTGAGATCATCAATACCGACGCCGAAGGACGCCTCGTCCTCGCCGACGGTCTTTTCTATGCGCGCCAGCTCGGCTGCACTCACCTGGTGGATGCGGCAACTCTTACCGGCGCGGTCGTGGTCGCGCTCGGCTACACCAACGCGGGAATCTTCTCGAACGACGATGCCATGTACGAGCGCTTCCACAAAGCGAACGCCGAAGCCGGCGAGAAGATGTGGCGGCTGCCAGTCGATGACGAATACAAAGAGAACATCAAGTCGACCATCGCCGACATCGTAAACTCCGGCGGACGCTGGGGCGGCGCAATTAATGCGGCCATGTTCCTGAAGGAGTTTGCCGAAGACACTCCATGGATCCACCTCGACATCGCTGGCACGGCCTGGATGGAGGATCAAAAGCCCTGGATCGCGAAAGGCCCGTCAGGGATCGCACTGCGCAGTCTAGTTGAGTTTGTGAGGGGTTTCGCGAGCTAGAGGACGCTGGCTGGAGTTTGAGGAAGCAGATCGGCGTTGCTGCTTATTTCGACAGCCTTTCCGCCGCGGAGTGCATCCTACTCGCTCGCCGTGGCTCGGTCGCTATCGGCAATTCTCACCTTGGAGGGATACTTTGAAAGCTCTGATGCTGGTTGGGGTAGTAGTGCTGGTGCTGGGGATAATTTCGTTCTTCGTTCCCTTTCCGCATTCCGAACATCACGGCGTACGCGTTGGAGACGCGCACGTGGGCATCACTACGCACGACGACCAGAAGGTTCCGCCGGTCGCGAGCATCGTGATGATTGTCGCGGGAGCCGGGCTGATGATCGCCGGGGGCAGGAAGAGCTAACCCGCCAACAATACCCGTCAAGCTAGCGATGGGGTGTGATCGCGACGGTCAGATTCAAGCGCCGAACCTCTCGGCGGCGCGCGCTTTCGCTTTCGCGGCCTCGTCTTCGCGATTTTTCGGCGGCGCGGTGGTTTCGAGCGAATGGAGAAGACGAGCCGATACCGCGGCAATTTCGTCGACCGCCGCCAGGAATGAAGCTTCGTTGGCCTTCGATGGTTTGTTGAAGCCGCTGATTTTTCTCACGAACTGTAGAGAGGCGGCTCGGACTTCTTCGGCATTGACTGGCGGATCGAAGTTGAACAGGGTTCTGATATTTCTGCACATGGGCCATGACCTCAACTGATCGAGCTACGAGGCGGCGTAACAGGTTTAGTTTGACATAAGCAGCCAATCCAGAAAACAGGTTCACCGGCCTTTACATGACCGGCGGCACGGTGATGCCCATGATCTCGAGAACGCGAGTCAGTTCGCGGCGAACCACGGCTACTGTGGCGAGCAGGAATTGTTTTCGCTTCTCATCGGGTTCGCTCAGGATGGGATGCCGGTGGTAAAACGCGTTGAAGAGTTGGGCCAGTTGGAAGGCATGCTTGGCCAGATAAGCCGGTTCCGTGGTCGCGATGCACTGATGAACTATGTACGACGTTTTCGCCGCGGCCTGCCAGAGTTCCCAGAATTCATTGGCATTATCGCCCGCCAGGAATTTCGCGAAGCTTTCGGCAGAGACGTTGCGAGTGACGTCGCTACAGAAAGCTTCAGGATCAATTTCCGCTTTCTTGAAGATGCTGGTCGCGCGGACTACGGCGTACTGCGCATAGGGGCCGGTCTCGCCTTCGAAGCTGAGCGCTTCTTTGAAGTCGAAGGCGATCACCGATTGCTTGGTGAACTTCAACATGAAGTAGCGGAGCGCACCGATGGCGATTTGCGTAGCGATGGAAAGGCGCTCGGCGGTGGTTAGTTGAGGGTGGCGGGAGTCGACTTCGTTCTTGGCGGAGGCGATTAACTGGTCGAGCAGATCGTCGGCTTTGACGCCGAAGCCCTTGCGTCCTGAGACCTCGATGTAAGCGCGCGCCTTATCTTCCTCACTCAAGGTGTAGCCGAGTTCGGCGGCGCAGCGCGGCGTTAGCGCGACCATTTCGTAAGAAAAGTGCGTGTAGTGGTCCGCGGCTTCGTTGTGGCCGAGGCCGCGCAGCGCTTCTATTACTGTGTTTTGCGCTTCGGACTGGCGGGCGTCGATCACGTTATAGATTTCGGCTACGTCTCCAAAGTGGGGATGATCTTTCTCGCCTTGCATGGCGGAAATCCAGCAATCGTGATGATTGGGATAGCGGTAGAACTTGCGATAGGCGAAATCGCGGCCTAGCAGGCCGAACTTCCACATGTGATAGGCGATGTCTTTGCCAACATAGCCGACCGTGCCGTTGGAGCGGACGATTACTTTCTGGTCTTCTTCGGAGATTCCTGACGGACGAAAATCGACGCCGGCCTTCGGCGGAATCGCTACGAGGACGTCATCGAGGTCATCTTCGTCCGTTAACTCTGATCCGTTCGCTCTCTTTTTGGTGTCGACACTCGCGGACGAGGGCGCCCGCGCTACATCGCTCGTGCCGGCGCGGCGCATGATCCAGCAACCCTTGTTTTTGCCTTCGTTCTCATATGTGAGGACGCCTGCTTCTTTCAGCTTGGTGAAGGCCGCGTCCCAGAAATGCAGGTGCAGGATTTCACTCTCGCGGGGAAGGAAATCGTATTCGATATCGAGACGGTCCATGGTCTCGAGATGGCGGCGCAGGACGGCGGTCGAGATCAGTTCGGCAATCGCTGAAGTTTCACTGGCCTCATCTTCGATGGCGTGGAGCGTTGCGCGTCGCGCTTGCAGATTCTCTTTGTCCTCGGCATACCACTGGGAGACGCGGGCGTAGAGATCCCAGCAGTAGTAGTCGAAGCGGGGCTGACGGGCGAGAGCTTCGATTTCAGCGCGCGATTTTTTCTCGATGTGCGTGAAACCCACGACTACGTCGGCAACCTGTACGCCGGTGTTGTCGATGTAGTTCTGCACATCAACCTCCCTCCCCGCGTAGCGCAGCAGGCGCACGAACGTATCGCCGAGAATGGCATTGCGCAGGTGGCCGATGTGGGCGGCTTTGTTGGGATTAATGCTGGTGTGCTCGACCAGAATTTTTCCTGCCGGAACTTCGGCAGACAGCTTGCGATCGGCGCACAGCGCAGCCGCCGTCCATGCGCGATCGATCTTGACATTCAGGTAACCGGGAGGCGCGACCTGCATTTCGGCAATGCCCTCGATGGAACCGATCTCGGCGCGAATGGCTTCAGCAATCTTAAGCGGGGCTGCGCGTAGCGGCTTGGCAAAGGGAAAAAGCGGGATGGCAAAATCGCCGAGTTCGACTTTTGGAGGCTGTTCGATGACGACGCTGGGCAGAACTGCGTCGGGATAGCGGCGGCGAAGAAATTCCACGATGCGCTGCGCTAAGACGTGCTCGAGATGACGATACAAAGCTTCCCTGCTTCCCTTTGAGCTGTTTAAGGAGACAGTGATTTTAGCAGAGCGCGCGGGGCACGCTCGTTTGACGCAAAATGCAGGCTTCCCTATGATGAAAAATCAGTCGCTATCGGTCATTAGTCGTTGGTCGTTCGTCGTTCGCGGCTCTTATGCGCCGCTGAAAGTCGAGTCTTCGCCAACGACCAACGACTAGCGACCAACGACGGTTCTTATGCGCATCGCCTACCTTGAGTGTTTTTCCGGCATCAGCGGCGATATGTTTCTGGGCGCGCTGGTGGATGCCGGAGTTCCGGCTCGGGTGCTGGAAGAGGCTGTGGCGGCGCTCGAAATTGGGGCGCGGCTGGAGATTTTACGGGTGATGCGAAGCGGGATTTCGGCCGCGAAGGTGGATGTTTGGGTTGATGGGCAGAAGGATTTGCCGCGGGAGGAGTACTGGGAGCGGCGGGAATTGGAACATTCCCACGAGCATCACGGGCATTCACATCCTCGTGAGACGCGGACAGAGCCTGCCCTGAGCTTGTCGAAGGGAGTGTCCGCGCCACTCGAGCATTTGCCACACGAGCATTCTCGCGGGCTTGGTGAGATTCGGGAGATAATTTCCGCGGCTTCGATTTCGGAGGTCGCGAAGAAGACTGCTATTGCCATCTTCGAGGCTTTGGGTCGCGCAGAAGCTAAGATTCACGATACTTCTATCGAGCGCGTGCACTTCCACGAAGTCGGAGCGGCGGACGCGATGGTAGATATCGTCTGCGCGGCAGTCGGGGCTGAAGCGCTGGGAGTGGATGAGATTATCTGTTCGCCGTTGAACGTTGGCGGCGGCACGGTAAAGTGCGCGCATGGAACGTTTCCGATTCCGGCTCCGGCGACGCTGGAACTGCTGAAAGACGCGCCTGTGTATTCTTCCGGCTTGCAGGCGGAGCTGGTCACTCCAACGGGCGCGGCGATCGTGAAGACGCTCGCTTCACGCTTCGCGGCATTTCCCGAGATGAAGATTGAGAAGTCGGGCTATGGCGCGGGATCACGGGATTTTCCTGGGCATCCAAATGTAATGCGGCTGATCGTTGGAGAAGCGGCAGCGAACGATGTGGCTGCGAAGGTTGCATCCGAGACTATTACGGTGCTGGAAGCGAATCTCGACGATTTGAATCCACAGGTTTTTGGGTATGTGATGGACCGGCTGTTCGAAGAGGCCGCGCTGGATGCTTTTGTAGTGCCGGTGCAGATGAAGAAGAATCGTCCGGCGGCGCTGCTCACCGTATTGTGCGAGCCTGAGGATGCGGACAAGCTCACGCAACTGATCTTTTCGGAAACGACCACGCTGGGGGTGCGGCGGCGCGATGAGATGCGGAAGACTCTGGCGCGGCGGTGGGAGAGCGTGATCACTCCGTGGGGCGAGGTTCGAATCAAGATCGCAAGCATGAATGGGACGGTCACGAATTACGCTCCGGAGTACGAAGATTGCCGGCGGATCGCGGCGGAGCATCATGTGCCGCTGAAGACTGTGATTCAGGAAGCTGCTCGGGCTTATCTGGGAGATCAAAACCTTTAACCACAGAGGGCACTGGGGGTTCACGGAGTAGATGCAAATCTTATGAGCAGGAAGTTTTACATCACGACGCCGATTTACTACGTGAATGCGCGGCCGCACATTGGGCACGCTTACACAACGATTGCCTGCGACACGATTGCGCGGCGGCAGCGACTGCTCGGCGCGGACACTTTCTTTCTTACGGGCACGGATGAGCACGGGCAGAAGATTGAGCGCGCGGCGCAGGCCGCGGGGAAGACTCCGCAGCAGTATGCGGATGAGATTTCTGCTGAGTTCCGGCGGTTGTGGAAACGGATGGGGATCTCGAACGACGACTTCATCCGGACCACGGAAGACCGGCACAAGAAGCGCGTGCAGGTGCTGTTCCGGAAACTTCGCGACGACGGATACATCTACAAAGGCACTTATACCGGGCAGTATTGCGTTTCTGATGAGCTTTATGTCGATGGCGCGCAGCCGGGCGATCCCTGCCCCACTTGCGGGCGCATCACCGAGACCGTTAAAGAAGAGAACTATTTTTTCAAGCTCTCGGCGTTTCAGGACAAGTTGCTGGCGCTATATGCGAATCCGGAATTTATTTTCCCCGAGGCGCGGCGCAATGAAGTGATTTCGTTTGTGCGTTCGGGGCTGCGCGATCAGTCGATCAGCCGGTCGACGTTTACCTGGGGCATTCCGGTGCCAGACGACCCCAAGCAGGTGATTTACGTATGGTTCGATGCGCTGGCGAACTACATCACCGCGATCGGCTACGGATCGTCGCACGCTGGGGCGCAAGAGGCGTTTAAGAAATTCTGGCCGGCAGATGTGCAGATGATCGGGAAAGAGATTGTCCGCTTCCATTGCGTCTACTGGCCGGCGTTTCTGATGGCGGCGGGCCTGCCCGTGCCGAAGGCAATCGTGGCGCATGGCTGGCTGTTGTTTGAAGAAAGCAAGATGTCGAAATCGCGCGGAAACATCGTGCGCACGGAGACGATTCTCGATGTGCTCGGCGCGGACGCGCTGCGTTATTTTTTGCTGCGGGAAGTTGTGTTCGGGCAGGATGGATCGTTTTCCTTCGATGCGCTGGTGCAGCGATACAACTCCGACCTGGCGAATGGACTGGGAAATCTGGCCAGCCGCACGCTGACCATGATCAGTCGCTATTTCAGGGGTGAGGTGCCGTATCCCTCGCATGGAGCGTCGAAAACTGCGGCAGACGATGCCATTGCCGACGCGGCGCGAAAAACTATTCGCGACTTTGGAACTTTGTTCGATCAGTTCCAGTTTTCGCGCGCGCTTGAAGCAGCCTGGGCACTGGTTGCGGCGGTCGACAAGTACATCGTCGAAAACGAGCCGTGGGCGCTGGGCGAAAAGCAGGATGAGGACAGCCGCTCGCGTCTGGCCACCGTGCTCTATACCGCGGCGGAGGCTCTTCGGATCGCGACGGCGCTGGCGCATCCTGTAATACCGGAGGCGACGGCGAAGATCTGGACTCAGATGGGGTTGGGAGACATCAAGAAGCTGGCTCTTAGCGAACTGGCTTGGGGACAGCTGCCTTTGGGCACCAAGCTGGGTGAAGTGCAGCCGGTGTTTCCGCGCGCCGACAAGAGCGCGATTGAAAGGATGCAGAAGATGGAAGAGGTGCAGAGAAGTACGCCGGTCGCTGAGGATGTGCCATCGACTGCGACTGTGCCGACACAGGCGAACGCGTCGCAGACGACTCCGACGGCGGTTACGGCATCAACTCCGGTAGCTAACGAAAAGATTTCGATCGACGATTTCGCCAAGATCGAACTGCGCGTGGGCGTGGTGAAGGTCGCCGAGAGAGTGCCGAAGGCAGACAAGCTCTTGCGGCTGGAGGTTGATATTGGAACTGAAGTGCGGCAGGTGCTGGCCGGGATCGCCGAAGCGTATGCGCCGGAGACTCTGATTGGTCGGAAAGTTGTGATTGTCGCTAATCTTGCGCCGAGGAAACTGCGCGGGATGGAGTCGAATGGGATGATCGTGGCGGCATCGCTGGAGGATGGGAAGCCTGTGCTGGCGGGGTTTCTGGAGGATGTGCCCGTGGGGGCGAGATTGAAGTAGGGCTAGGTCAGTTCTCCGGGAGAGGAAGTAAAAACCTAGCCGCGCTTTCACTCGGTGGAGAGCTGAGGACGGCTGTCCCCACATTTTGAGAAGCGAATGTACGTTGACTCTCACGCACATCTTGATGGCGAGCGGTTCGACTCTGATCGCGAGCAGGTAATTGCGAGGTCCCGCGAGGCCGGGGTGCAGGCGATCGTCGCCATCGGCAACGGCGACGGGCCTGCACACGTGGATTGCGGAATCCGTCTGGCCGAGAAGTACGATTTCATTTACGCGACTCTGGGCATTCATCCTCACGAAGCTCGGCTTGCGGATGAGGCCGCTTATCAGAACATGGAACGGCTGGCGAAGCACCCCAAGGTCATCGCGTGGGGCGAGATTGGATTGGATTATTACTACGATCATTCTCCGCGCGTAGTACAGAAAGAAGTCTTCACGCGGCAGATGGAACTGGCAGCCGCATCGAAGCTGCCGATTGTCATTCACTGCCGTCCGTCGGAAGCGAGCGACGATGCGTGGGAAGATTGCCTCGGGCTAATACAGTCTCGTTGGGTAGCGAATGGACTGGGCGGGATCCTGCACTGCTTCACCGGGAGCTGGCCGCAGGCGAAGAGCGCGCTGGATATGGGGTTCATGATTTCATTCGCCGGTAATGTGACTTTTCCAAAAGCGCAGCAGATTCGCGATGCGGCGCTCGAAGTTCCGCTGGATCGCATGCTGATTGAGACCGACTCGCCCTACCTGGCGCCGGTGCCGCATCGGGGAAAGCGCAACGAGCCGGCCTTCGTAACGGAAACAGCGCGGACGCTGGGCGAGTTGCGCGGGTTGACGGCCGAAGACGTCGGACAGCAGACGACTCGCAATTTCTACAATTTTTTCAAATTGGCTGAAACGGCTGAAAGCAAAGTTTCGGCAGTTTAACCCTGCTCCGGGAAGAGATTTTCTGTTAACCTCACAGTCATATTCCATCATTTCAGAAAGAATTGAAATCCGATGCCGGACAACACTTTTGACATCGTGAGCAAGGTCGATATGCAGGAGGTATCGAACGCCATCCAGCAGGCGTTGAAGGAAGTCCACACGCGCTTCGACTTGAAAGATTCAAAGTCGAACATCGAATTGGAGAAAGACGCGATCGTGCTGCACTCCGCCGACGAGTACAAGCTGAAGGCTGTGAATGACATTCTTCAGCAAAAGCTGGTCAAGCGCGGGGTCTCGTTAAAGGGGCTGACTTACGGCGCGGTGGAGGCGGCGGCCGGGGGTACGGCGAAGCGCAAAGTCACGATGCAGCAAGGCATTGCCATCGAAAAGGCGCGGGAGATCGTGAAGGTGGTTAAAGACTCGAAAAAGAAAGCGCAAGCCTCGATCCAGGGAGACCTGGTGCGCATCAGCAGCAAAGACCGCGACACGCTGCAGGAAGTGATCGCCATGCTGCGGGGGCACGATTTCGGAATCGATTTGCAGTTTACGAATTACAGAACCAACTAAGATCAAAATCTTAAACCACAGAGGACGCAGGGGAGCACAGAAGGTTGAGCGCGCCAGCCACCATTAACGGGAAAGAAGTCTTCGACCTGCTGCACGACGATCTCGCGGCGCTGGAGGACGAGTTCGGGCAGGATACTGTCTCGGGCGTCCAGGCGATTACCGAGATCGGGGAATATCTGCGGGCCGGCGGTGGGAAGCGCATCCGTCCCGCGCTACTTTTTCTTTCCTCCAAGCTGTTCGATTACCAGGGACGCGGAGCCGTGCGTTTGGGAGCTGTGGTCGAGATCATCCATACCGCGACGTTGGTGCACGACGACATTATCGACGAGGCCAAGACGCGCCGTGGCCGGCCCGCTGCCAATACTCAGTGGGGCAACTCAAAGTGCGTGCTGGCTGGGGACTGGCTCTACATGCAGGCTTTCAAAGTTGCGGTGCAGGAGCGCAACTTCCGCATTCTCGACACGCTGATTGAACTGACGCAGCAGATGGTTGAGGGTGAACTGCTGCAGATGGAAAAACTGGGGAAGCTGATTACTCTGGACGAGCATTTCGATCTGATCTTTCGCAAGACAGCTTGCCTGTTTTCGGTTTGCATGCGGCTGGGAGCGATTCTGGGTGGTGCAACGGCCGCGCAGGAAGAAGCTTTGGGCCGGTACGGGCACGACCTTGGCATGGCGTTTCAGATTGTGGACGACGTGCTCGACCTGACCGCCTCGGAAGATGTTCTGGGTAAGCCGGTGGCGAGCGACCTGCGCGAAGGCAAAGTCACCATGGCGGTGATCCACGCGCTCGAGCGCTGCACGGCGGAGGAACAGGCCAACATCGAAACCATTTTGCGCGACCGGGCCTTCAACGGCGTGACCCACGCGCAGATCATGGAAATCCTGCAGCGCTATGGGTCGCTGGAAGCGGCGGCCGATCGCGCCGCACAGTATGCCGAGTCTGCACAGAAGGCGATCCGCACCTTCCCGGATTCCGAGATCAAACGTGCCCTGCTTTGGGCGCCGGAGTTTGTGGTGGCGCGAGAGAAGTAAGGAAACCGGCTCCGGCTTCGGGCTGGCGGCTTGCAGAATCTTCCCCCGATTTTCAGCAACCTCTTCTTCCAAAAGAACCACCAATCACTAACAATCCGTTCGCGCTGTGGGCACGTACTGAAGATAAGGGGTAGAAATCTGGCCAGACTTTCACAAACAATAAGGAGAAATCTACGAACAAGATGTTGATTTATCTGCTGGCTGTGACTTTCGCGATAAGCTTGACCGTCTTCGCACAAGACGCAAGCGCCTCGCAGGATAACAACATGTCGCAAACCCAGGCGGACCAAATGAGCCCGAAGGCTCCGCTGATGACCTTGAAGGGAACCATCAAGGCCGACGGCGACAAGTACACGTTCGTCAATGACAAGGACGGCAAGACCTGGGATGTAATGAACCCCGAGGAACTGAAAGGACACGAGGGACATCACGTGCAGCTGAGCGCCCACGTTTATGCGGATAAGGATGCGATCCACGTGATGAGCGTCAAGATGCTCAAGGCCGGTTCGAAGAGCGGTGGGTCAATGAGTCAATACTGACGTGGACCGCGTGAAGAACACCGAGTGAAGTGCAAGGTCTGTCTGGCAGTTTCGTGCCGGCCGGTTGTCCATGAGGCATACGGCCGGCATTGTTGTTTATACTGAACCGTTTCCTGCTTTTTCTTATCCAACACTATCTATGTCTGTGGATTTGTATTTGCTGATGGCTCGCCATGGATACTCCCTGACCTTCTGCCTGTTGCTGGCAGAGGCGATCGGGCTTCCCTTTCCGGCGGCAATCGCTCTGGTGGCGGCGGGAGCTGCGGTGGGGGCGCACGCATTGTGGGGGCCGTACGTTTTGTTGTCGGCGCTCACGGCACTTCTGTTAGGCGATACGGTGCAATTCTGGCTGGGACGATACATGGGCTGGTTGTTGCTGGGGTTTCTGTGCCGCGTATCGATTAATCCGGAGACCTGCATTTTGCGGTCGGCGGAGTCGTTCTATAAGCGCGGCAAGATCACGCTCGTAATTGCGAAGTTCATTCCCGGGGTCAACACCATGGCGGCGCCGCTCGCCGGCAGCATGAAGATGCGCTTCTGGCAGTTTCTTCGCCTCGACTTCCTGGGCGGCCTGGTGTACGCAGTCACCTATCTTTCACTGGGATATCTTTCGCGAGACTTTCTGGCTGCGCTTCTGCGCGGGTTTCATACGGCCGGGTTGGCGATGGAAGTCGTGGTAATTGCCGCACTAGTGGCGTACTCGGGTTACCGCGTAGTGCAATATTCCAAGCACAAGAAGTATCGCGTGGTGCCGCGGATTCAGGTGCAGGAGCTGGCCGCGCGTCTGGTATCGGAAGAGAAAGACCACGTACTGATCGTCGACGTCCGCAGCCATGGCTACTACGATTCGGGAGGAGAGCGGATCAAGGGTTCGATCCGCATCGAGCCCAACAATCTTGAGGAAGAGATCAAGAATCTTCCCAGAGACAAGGACATTTATCTGTACTGTACTTGAGCGCGCGAAGCGACCAGCGCCCGGGTGGCGCATCTGCTGCGGGAAAAAGGATTCAACACGTTCGTGATTGTCGGCGGGCTGACCGCCTGGCGTAAGGCCGGCGAACCGGTGGAATCGGTTCCGCAGAATGATCTGGTGAAGTTGCCGACGTTTAGTTAGATGTTGGTCGTTGCTCATTTCCGACTTCTATACTGCCTTGGATGACTTCCAATAGAGAAATCGAGGTCAAGTTTCGCGTGGCGGATGTTCGGGCGCTCACGCCGAAGCTGCGCGGCGCGGGATTCCGTTTGGTGACCCCCCGCACGTATGAAATGAATACGCTGTATGACCTGCCCGGGGCCGTTCTGCGCGGACGCAAGGAACTGCTGCGCCTTCGGAAGTATGGCTCGCAGTGGACGCTGACGCATAAATCCAAGGGAGAGATTGGCCGGCATAAAGCCCGCGTTGAGTTGGAGACGGGTGTGAGCGACGGCCGGAAGATGGATTTGATTTTGCGCGCACTAGGATACGCTCCGTCGTTTCGTTATGAGAAGTTTCGCGCCGAGTGGACGGATGGAAAAGGACACGTCGTGGTCGATGAGACACCCATTGGAATTTTTGGCGAGATCGAGGGCGCCTCGCGCTGGATTGATGCTACGGCGAAGAAGCTGGGCGTCACGGCCGCGGATTACATTACTAAGAACTATGCGGGACTGTTTCTGGAGTGGAAAGCTCGGACCATGAGCGGGGCCGAGGAAATGACGTTCAAAGCGGTGGCGACTTGGGAGAGGTCCGGTCGGCGTTCAGGATAGACATGCGCCTCGCTGCGCTTGGCTGGACGGGCGAGGCGCCCGTCCCCACACTAACCTGGGCGGTCCCAGCATTTGATGACGGCTCAGCCCGCCCCGTGGCACTTCTTGAATTTCTTGCCGCTGCCGCAGGGGCATGGGTCGTTGCGGCCTACTTTTTCCTGCCCCCGGACGACTTGTTGCACTGGTTGCGCGTCTCCGCCTCCGGCCATGCGGGCCTGTTCCAGTTCGCGACGCTTGCGGCGCATGAAAGCTTCTTCTAAATCGTCGGCGGAAGTTGCGACCAGACGCGGCGGATGATGTCCGTTCCCACCACTTCCCTTTTGCGAAGGCGCTCCCGGCTCTGGACCATGGCCTGCGGGTTCGCCGCCCGACGGACCGCCCGCGCCCGCATCCGGCGGACGCTCGATAATCTGCATCAGGTAAAGATAGCGGGCAGTGTCTTCCTGGAAGCGCTGCAGCATGGCCTCAAACATGTCGAATGATTCTTTCTTGTACTCGACCAGCGGATCGTGCTGGCCGTAGCCGCGCAGGCCGATGCCCTCTTTGAGGTGATCCATGCTGAGGAGGTGGTCCTTCCATTGCGAGTCGAGCACGCTGAGCATGATCATGCGCTCATGATGGCGCATGGCCTCTGGGCCGATTAGTTTCTCCTTCGCGTCGTAGCGCTCTTTCAGTTTCTCGAAAATCGCGTCGCCGAGTTCCTGCCGATTCAGCGCCTCGGGCTTCACGCCTTCCGCGATGAAATCCACTCCGAAGCGTGTGAAGACGGCATCTTTCAAGCCCTTGATGTTCCAGTCGTCGGCGTGGCCTTTGGGCGGACAGTATTCTTCCATCAGATCGCCGAGAATGGCCGAGACGTAATCTTCGAGGATCAGATCCTTCTGATCCATGCCCTCGAGTAAGCGACGGCGCAGGCCATAGACAGCCTCGCGTTGCTTGTTCATTACGTCGTCGTATTCGAGGAGATGTTTGCGCGATTCGAAATGCTGGCCTTCGACCGCCTTCTGCGCCGTCTCAATGCGGCGGCTGATCAGCTTCGACTCGATGGGGATGCCTTCTTCCATCCCCAAGCGTTCCAGAAGCTTCGAGACCCACTCCTTGGCGAAGATGCGCATGAGATCGTCTTCAAGTGCAAGGTAGAAGCGCGAAGAGCCGGGATCGCCCTGGCGACCGGCGCGTCCGCGAAGCTGATTGTCGATGCGCCGCGACTCGTGGCGCTCGGTGCCGAGAATGTGCAGGCCGCCGACGGCCGTCACCTCGTCGTGCTCTTTGTCAGTTTGTGCCTTGTATCGGTTGAAGGTCTCGGCCCACTTGTCAGTGGGCACGGTGTATTCGTTGCCGTTGTAGTAAAAGACTGAAATCGTCCCGTCTTCCTGCGGCCCTTCGATCTTTCCTTGGGCTACGCGCAGTTGCTGCGCGAGTCCCTTCTTCACCAACTCCTGCTTGGCCATGAATTCCGGGTTGCCGCCGAGCAGAATGTCGGTGCCGCGGCCGGCCATGTTGGTGGCGATGGTGACCATGCCTTTGCGTCCGGCCTGCGCTACGAATTCGGCTTCACGCTCGTGAAACTTGGCGTTCAGGACTACGTGCTGCTTCAGGCCTTTCTTTTTCAGCAGCTCGGAAAGACGCTCGGATTTTTCCACCGAGGTGGTGCCGACCAGCACGGGCTGTCCAGTCTCCGCTAACCTTTGAATCTCGTCGGCGACCGCGAAGTATTTCTCTTTCTCCGTGCGAAAAACAACGTCGGGATTCTCCAAGCGCAGCATCTGCTTGTTGGTTGGAATTACCGTCACTTCAAGCTTGTAAATCTTGTCGAACTCAGCCGCTTCCGTTTCCGCCGTGCCGGTCATGCCCGAAAGTTTCTTGAACATGCGGAAATAATTCTGGAAGGTAATGGTGGCAAGGGTCTGATTCTCGCGCTCGATCTTAACGCCTTCCTTAGCTTCGATCGCCTGATGCAAACCATCAGACCAGCGGCGGCCCGGCATCATGCGTCCGGTGAATTCGTCAACGATGATGACTTCGCCGTCTTTGATCACGTACTCCACGTCGCGCCGATACAAAGCATGCGCCTTAATCGCGGTTTCGACGTGATGCTTGAGCGGCCAATTCTCCGGATCGGCGATGTTGCCGATGCCGAGCAGTTGCTCAACTTTCAGCCAGCCTTCGTCGGTGACCGTAATGTTGCGGTGCTTCTCATCGATCGCATAATCTCCGGTAAGGATCTTCCTCTGCGGGTCGTCGCCGACTTCGCGAAGTTCGCGGCGCATCGCGTCCACTTGGTCGGGTTCAATCTTTCCTTCCTGCAGCAGCTTGTGCAATTCTGATGGACTTAGTTCTTCGCCTTTCTTCAGCTTGGGGATGATTCGATTAACCTTGTAATACTTGTCGGTCGATTCCTCGCTCGCGCCGGAGATAATGAGCGGCGTGCGGGCTTCGTCGATCAGGATGGAGTCGACTTCATCGACGATGGCGAAATTGTGGCCGCGCTGCACGCACTCTTTAAGATCGAACTTCATGTTGTCGCGCAGGTAGTCGAAGCCGAACTCGTTATTTGTGCCGTAAGTGACATCGGCGGCGTAAGCGGCATGGCGCTCCTCGTCGTCGAGGTCGTGAACGATCACGCCCACCGTGAGGCCGAGGAAACGGTAAAGCTTGCCCATCCATTCGGAGTCGCGCTTGGCCAGGTAGTCGTTGACGGTGACCACGTGCACGCCGCGTCCGCTGAGGGCATTGAGGTAAACCGGAAGAGTCGCAACCAGAGTTTTACCTTCGCCGGTTTTCATTTCCGAGATCATGCCTTTGTGCTGCACCATGCCGCCGATTAGCTGCACGTCGAAGTGGCGCATGTTGAGTACGCGGCGTCCAGCCTCACGCACCACGGCGAACGCTTCCACCAGAATTTCGTCCAACACTTCTTGAAGAGCTTCGTATTGCTCTTTCTCAAGCTGCTTGGAGCGGTCGGGATCGGCATCGGTTTCGGGCTCGGCGTCAGGGCCGGCGGCCGCACTACCCCCGACCCGACTGAGGCGCTCCTGAATGCGCTGCCGGAACTCGTCCGTTTTGGCACGCAGTTCATCGTCGGTGAGCTTCTGCATCTGCGGTTCGAGGGCATTGATAGCCTCAACCCGAGGCATCAAGCTCTTGATGACCCGCTCGTTCTTGGTCCCAAAGACCTTGCCAATCAGAGTGTTAATCAAACTGTGAAATCCTTCTAGAGGGCGGGAACTGCCCCAGCGTATCTCTTTTAGCCTAGCATAATTAGATGCAGCGGACGGCCGTTAAGGAACAAGCTGAAGCAAGTTGCTCACCACCGAGAGGCTGAGAAAGCCGAGAGGACCAAAGAAGACCTCCTTGTTATTCTCGCGGTCTCGGTGCCCTCGGCGGTAAAGATATTTTTCGTGTATATTCCACACGACTCATGCCCACTTTCTACGACCGTTTTCTCGAATGCGCCGAGCGCTGGCCGGATAACGTCGCTCTGGAACTCCAGCGCCACGATCACATCGAGAGCTGCACCTATGCCGAAGTGCGCCGGATGGCTGAATCCGTCGGACGATGGATCGGCGAAAACGGATTCGCGCGGGGATCAAGACTCGCCATCGTGGCGGATAATCACCCGCGCTGGGTAGCGGCGTATCTCGGAATCATTGCTGCGGGATGTGCGGTGGTCCCGCTCGATACCGCACTGCACGCCGACCAACTCACCAAGCTGCTGAAAGATAGTGGCGCCTTAGCCCTGTTCTGCGACGCAAAGCATGCTAAAGAGTCGCGAGAGGCAGTTGACGAGCTGAGCATCGGGCTGGTGCTCATCGACCCAGACCGCATTCCCGAGCAGGGGAATCACGAGACCTGGCTGGGGAATCTGCCCGCGATTTTCGCAGGCGGCCCTGGACAATTCCAGCCCGCCCCCGCATCCGCGAACGACCTCGCTTCCCTGCTCTACACCTCGGGAACCACCGCCGACCCCAAGGGCGTGATGCTTACTCACGCCAACTTTCTTGGTGAAGTGGAAGCGGTGTTCAATTGGGTCGACATCAGCCCGTCGGATGCCTTGCTGGGTGTGCTGCCCATGTTCCACGTGCTCGCGCAAATGGCGAATCTGCTTTTGCCCCTGGTGAAAGGCGCGCGTGTGGTCTATCTGGAAACTCTGAACACGACTGAGCTTCTGCGGGCGCTGCAGGAGCGCAATATCACGGTCTTCGCCGTGGTGCCGCAATTCTTCTATCTGATTCACGAGCGCATCTTTCAAGAGATCGAAAAACGGGGAGCGCTCACGCAGAAAATCTTCAAGAGCCTCATGCGAGTCAATCGGACGCTGCGCAAGGTGGGAATCAACGCGGGTCCCGTCCTTTTCGGGAAAGTCCACGAGACCCTCGGCAAGAAAATGCGTTATCTGGTCACGGGAGGCTCGCGCTTCGACCCAGAGATTGCGCAGGATTTTTCCGACCTTGGAATCGACGTGCTGCAGGCCTATGGTCTGACGGAAACAACCGCGGCTGTGTTCGCAAATTCGCCCACCAACAACGTAATCGGGTCGGTAGGCAAAGCTCTGAAGGGCGTGGAAGCCAAGATCGTTTTCGCGACCGACGACCCGCAGGAAGATGGCGGGCCCGCCACAGGTGAAATTGCTTTGCGCGGTGCGGTCGTGATGAAGGGTTACTGGAACCGTCCGGACGCGACCGCGGCGGTGCTGCGCCATGGATGGTTCTACACCGGCGATCTCGGCTACTTCGACAGCAAGAGCAACTTGTTCCTCACCGGCCGCAAGAAAGAATTGATCGTCCTCAGCAACGGGAAAAACATTTACCCCGAAGAAGTTGAGGCGCACTACATGAAGTCTCAGTACATAAAAGAACTGGCGGTGATGGGGCTAGAAGGCAAACCCGGTGAAGGTGGCGATCGGTTGCACGCTGTGATAGTGCCAAACTTCGATGTGCTGCGCCAGAAGAAGATCGTGAACGCCAGGGAAGGTATCCGGTACGACATCGAGGGCCTGTCGCAGCAGATCGCGTCCACCAAACGCATTGGCAGCTATGAGATCCGGCAGGAAGATTTGCCCCGCACCACTACACGCAAGATCAAGCGTTTCGAAGTGGAGAAGCAAGTAAAGGCGAAGCTGGCCCGGAAAGTTGCGGACGATTCTGATTTGCCTTCCGAGCGGCCTTTGACAGACGAAGAGACCGCGTGGCTCGAGCAGCCTGACGTGCAGCGCGCACTGAAGATTGTGCGCGACGCGGCCCGCACGGCGCCCCCAAACTTGCAGCCTGCTCATAACCTGGAACTCGACCTCGGTCTGGACTCCATGCAGCGCGTCGAGCTGCTCAGCCAGATCGAAGAACATGTGGGAGGCAACGTCGAGGAGTCGCAGCTCGCGCAGATCTATTCCGTGCGCGATCTGGTCGACGCTGTTCTGCAAAGCGCGGCCAGTGGCGCGGCCGCTCCGGGAACAAGGACCCACTTTGCCGGTTGGAAAGCGATTCTCGCTGAGGCGCCGGATGCAAATGAGGTGCTACCTCTCGCCCAACCCCAGCCGATCAGCGCTGCATTCTGGTATTTGTTTTCGCGGCTGATACAAGTAGTCGTCCGGGACCGATTTCATCTGCAAGTGCGAGGAATTGAGAAGCTGCCACAAAATGGTGCTTTCATCATTTCGTCCAACCACCAGAGCTATCTCGACGCCGTCATTCTGGGCAGCGTTCTGCCGCCGGAGGTCTTTGACAAAGTTTTCGCGGTAGGAACCAGCGAAATCTTCGGACAGGGACTCATGCTGCGGCTGGCGCGTTCGTTGCGCGTTGTGGTCGTCGACCCAGACGCGAATCTTATTCCTGCCATGCGCGCCGGTGCGTTCGGGCTGCGCCAGGGTCGCCCGCTCATTCTCTATCCCGAAGGCGAGCGCTCGATTGACGGCAAGCCGCGAATTTTCAAGAAAGGCGCAGCCATTTTGTCGATACACATGCAGGTGCCGATTGTGCCCGTGGCCATTGAAGGATTCTACGAAGCGTGGCCGAGGAGCAAACCGTTCCAGAAATTCGCGCCGCTGAAAATGGTGTTCGGCGATCCGATTGTGCCGCCGCCCGAAAGTAAAGCGTCGGAAGCAGCGTACGAGGAGCTGACAGCAAAGTTGAAAGCCCGGGTAGTAGAGATGTGGGAGAAGCTTCGGGTTGAGAACTCCAATGGAGATTGATTACAGCCTCTCCTTCAGTTCCTTCACCAGAATCTTGGCGGCGCCGTAAAGCTCGACCAGCGGTCCCTTTTGGAATTCAATATCATCGCGGCAGATATCGTTGTGCAACGACCGGCAAAGTTGATAGGCAGCTCGAATTCTCTCCGCAGTCAGATAGGAAGCAACTGTAGCGGCTCCCTGATCAAAAAGCGGAGCGTTCGCCGATTGCTGGGCTGCCCACGCAGTGTTGCGGATGCGATTCAGTGAGTCGCGGAAATCAGCCAGAACTCGCGGATCTACTTCCGCAGTCAGCAGCGGCTCCTGCAACGCGCTCAACTCGGCAATGGCGCTCGCTAATCTCTCGGAAACGTTGGCCCTTGGGACCGCTTCAATACTCACGGATATGCCTCCGATTGGGACAGTAATACGTTTTTCCCTTAGGGGACAGACCTCTGTAGAACATCGGCTTCCGAGTAACACATTAGAGATCACAGAGAATACTGGCGTTCGATTGACGATTTCTCTACGATGGTGCGTTACTTAGCTCGCGGATGCGTCCGGTCGTACACTTCCAGCACATGCTTCATCGAAAGCTGCGTGTAGCGCTGCGTAGTCGCGAGGCGCTCGTGGCCGAGGAGTTCCTGAATGGCGCGCAGGTCTGCGCCTTCTTCCAGCATGTGCGTGCCGAAGGCGTGGCGCAGCGTGTGCGGATGCACGTCAGGGGAAAGACCTTTGGCCACAGCTATTTTCTTGACGATGCGGCCGACGCTGCGCGTAGTGAGCCGGCCTCCGCGCCGGTTGATGAGTAACGCAGTAGAATGTTTGCCGCTTGCGCCGATCACTTTCTGCCTCTCGGGCAAATACGCTGCGAGTGCAGTTTTCACTGAATCTCCAAACGGAACGTAGCGTTCTCTTTTCCCTTTGCCACGAATGAGAATGGCTTCCGCACTCAGGCGTATGTCGTCGGGGTTGATGCCGGTAAGCTCCGAATTACGGATGCCGCATCCGTAAAGCAGTTCGAGCATGAGCCGGTCGCGTTCCGGGAAAGCTGCCCCTTCAGGCATTTCACCGTCGATGACGGAGTTCATCTCCTCGATCGTGGGCACCCGCGGAAGTTTTTTGGGAAGCTTTGGCGTGGCGACCAGCTTTGCCGGATTCTGCTCCACCACGCCTTCGCGCGCCAGCCAACGATAGAGCGAGCGCACCGCAGCCAGGGCACGCGCCACGGATGTTTTGCTCAATCCTTTTTCATAAAGCTGCGAAAGAAATCCTCGGACAGCGATGTGGTCAATCTGCTTCCATCCCCGCGACCCGGCGTAGGCGGCGAACAGCACAAGATCACGGCTGTAAGCCTTGACGGTGTGGGGCGAGGCGTTGCGCTCGCGCAGATGGCATAGGAAATCGGCGACAGCCTTAGCCGCCGTTGTCTTTACTTCCTTCGCGGCGGCGGTTGTCATTTCGCCTTCGCCCTCGGATGGTGGTTCTGATACACGGTTCGCAGCCGGTCAAGTGCCAGGTGTGTATAAACCTGCGTGGTCGAAATATCGGAATGACCCAGGATGGTCTGCACGGTGCGAAGATCCGCGCCGTTCTCAACCATGTGCGTGGCGCAGGAATGGCGCAGCATGTGGGGCGAAGCGGAACGGCCCGATGCAACCGAGGCCGCCTTCACCATCTGCCAAATACGCTGGCGCGTCAGCTTTCGTCCTCCACGCGCGATGAACAGCAAAGGCGAATTCTTAGTCGATGCGGCGGCGGCCGCGGATGCTGAGCTTTGCTTCCCTGCCGATAGCGCCGGCCGCGATTGCGACAGATACTCGGCAAGTGCGTCCAGAGCCGACTTGCCCAGCGGCACCACACGTTCCTTATCGCCCTTCCCGCGTACCAGCATATATCCCGCCTCGAGCTTAAGGTCTTCCAACTTCGCGCTGATGATCTCAGAGACCCGCAACGCACCCGCGTAGAAAACTTCCAGCATGGCGTGATTACGCGCACCCAGCGCGGCTGAATCCTTTGTATTGCGCGCCGCGCTCCTGTGTTGGGTGAGAGGAGCTGCCAGGGTCGTTTCCATCTCGTCGCGAGCCAGCGCTTTCGGAAGGACCTTCCATTGCCTTGGCGACTCGATGTTCAGCGTGGGATCGTGCTCGATTTTCTT
This sequence comes from uncultured Acidobacteriaceae bacterium, assembly GCA_963747615.1. Classification (GTDB taxonomy): domain Bacteria; phylum Acidobacteriota; class Terriglobia; order Terriglobales; family Acidobacteriaceae; genus Sulfotelmatobacter. The sequence goes on along the minus strand of CAVVFP010000001.1, from coordinate 1,940,715 downwards.
ATCCAGCAGCAGGTAACGGTAAAGATGCCGCAGCGCCGAGAGCTTTCGTCCCACGCTTCGCCCATCGACCTGATTGGAGAAAAGCTGCTGCAGGAAATCGCGCACCTCACCGCGGCGAGCCGTAAGCAGCGCGCGTTTGCGCTTCTCCAGAAATTCCGAGAACTGGAGGATGTCCGTGGTGTAGGCGCTGACAGAAAGCGGGGCCAACCCCTTTTCGATTCTCAAATAGTCGAGAAAATCGGAGAGCACGCGCGAGTTGGCTTCAGAAGCCATGATGAAGGATGAACGAAGTATGCGCGTTATCGGACGCTGGTAGAAGTGATGAAAAGGGTGCCCGACCTAGCCGCGTCGTAGAGATGCAGCTTGCTAGGTTTGACCGGCGCCATGCAGCAGGTCGACGGCAAATAAAGCTCCCTCGGGCGTTTCCTCATGCTTGAAGTAGGCGAAGACGTCACGTCCGGCGGCCAGATGTTCGCCGATACGTGTGACCATGGCGGCGCGCTCTTCTCCGGTGTACGTCGGCTTGCGAAATCTATAGTAGACAAAGGGCGCGGTCACCACATCCGGCGTCGTACGTTCTTCAGTCTCCGCCACGCACAGCGCGGCTCCATGCGACTTTAGAAGTTCCCACGTCGAGTCGGCGAACCACGAATCGTTACGAAATTCAAATGCCGCCGGCAAACTATGCGGCAGCAGCGCAAGAAAGTCTTCCAGCATGGTTGCGTCCGCCTTCAGATTCGGCGGTAACTGAAAAAGCACGGGGCCCAGCTTGCCTGCGGCAGCCAGCGGCTCGATCGTCGCGAGGAAACGCGGAACAAAATCTTCCGTCCCCTTCAGTCGCTTGATGTGCGTGATCACCTGGTGCGCCTTGATGCCCAGGCGAAAGTGCGCGGGCGTCTCCTGAATCCAATTCTGGATCGTGCTCTCTTTCACCAGCTGGCGAAAAGTAAAGTTCACTTCCACCGTGTTGAGCTGAGTGGCATAGTGACTAAGAAATTTCTTCTGCGCGAGCTTGGCAGGATAAAAATCCGGCTTCCAGCTCGGATAAGCCCATCCCGATGTCCCGGCAAACAGTTGAGGCATGGCAATTCTCGAAGCGAGCTCCCGAAATAAAATTCGTAGCGGACGGGATTATACCTTGCGTCCCGCTTTGCCGGCCCGCGGCCGGCTGCCGGTCTTCTTTGCGCTTAAAGTGCGACGGCGACTGTCTTCTGTCTCATCTTCCGCCTGCGCCGCAATCGAGATCGCCGGCTCTGCCGACGCCGTAACTCCCTTGAGATCCGGCAACCGTTGCTTCAACTCCAGCACCGGGGCAAACAAGTCACCCATCTTTTCGAAGCGCGCAACTACCTGCTTGGCCTCGAACACCAGCAGGTTCGCGTCTTTCTTTTTCAGCCCGCGCTCGACTTCCTCCCAGGCCACCGGCGTCGAAACCGTGGGATGCTCTCGCGCCCGCAACGAATACACGGCAACAGTCGTCTTGTGTTCATCGTTCTGGCTCCAGTCGACCAACACTTTCCCGGTCCGAACTTGCTTCTTCATATCCGAAACCACCATTTCGGGATGTTCATGCTCCAGCAATTGGGCCAACGCGTGAGAAAAAGTCTTGGTCGACTCGTAGTTGGTTGGAGTATTCAGAGGAACATAGATCTGTAGGCCCTTCGACCCCGAAGTCTTCGGGAAGCTCTGCAGCCCGAAGTGCTCGAAGATTTCGCGCAGCCACAGCCCAACCTGGCAGCATTGCACAATATTTGCCGGCGGACCGGGATCGAGATCGAAGACCATCATGGTCGGGCATGTGATGTCTTCGGCCAGCGAAAGCGATGGATGCAGCTCAATCGCGGCAAGATTCGCCAGCCACACCAGCGTGGCCAGATCGTCAGCAAGAATGTAATGAATTGTGCGGCGGTTTCTTCCGCTCCAGATCGGCGCGGTCTTTACCCAGTCGGGACGGTACTGCGGCGCATTTTTCTCGTAGAAGAATTCTTCGTCTACACCATTGGGATAGCGCTTGCGCGTGAGCGGACGTCCGGCCAAATGCGGCACCATCGCCGGCGCGATGCGAACGTAGTAATCAATCACTTGCTGCTTGGTAAATCCCGTCGCAGGATACAGAACCTTTTCCAGATTCGACAGCTTGAGTTGCTTCCCCTGAACCTCGATAGTCGAATCCATTGCGCGTCCGTCCCCCGCAGGCATTGTGCCTCAAACAGCGTCCAACACAAAATACACTTCTCTTCCGGGCGGCCGCCTGAATCACTCAGTCGACCCGTTTGACAACCTCCCCGCTCGCCACGTAATTTCAAAGTTCCGCCCTGCGTGTCCGTCCTAGTTTATAGCCGGGTCGTAGCTGGCCAATCCGGAGGTCCAATGAAGCGCCGCGCAGTCTTAGTTGCCTTGTCCCTTTTCATCCTTTTTGCTCTTGCAGCTGCTCAGGATGTCGCGTCTTTTGAGAAGCGCATCACGGTCAAGAAACTGCCGAACGGCCTGACCATCATCATCTGCGAGCGCCCCGAGGCGCCGGTCTTTTCCTTTTTCACCATGGTCGACGCGGGTTCCGCGCAAGACCCCCTGCGCAAGACGGGCCTGGCCCACATGTTCGAGCACATGGCCTTTAAGGGAACGGACACAATCGGCACCACCAACTACGCCGCCGAGAAACCCGCGTTGGAAAAGGTCGAGATCGCCTATGCCGCCTACATCGCCGAGAGCGACAAAAGAACAGGCCGCGACGAGGCCAGATTGAAGCAACTGGAGCAAGCCTGGAAAGACGCCATCGCCGAAGCCGACAAGTACGTGGTACCCAACCAGTTCGGCAAGATCGTCGAGCAGAACGGCGGCCAGGATCTCAACGCCTACACGGATTACGATGAGACCGCTTACCACTATTCGCTGCCCGTGAACCGCCTGGAGCTGTGGGCCTATCTGGAATCCGAACGTTTTCTTCATCCCGTGATGCGGGAGTTTTACAAAGAACGCAATGTCGTAATCGAAGAACGGCGCCTGCGCACCGACAGCAACCCTACCGGCCGGCTGGAGGAACAGTTCGACGCCGCCGCGTTCGAAGCCCATCCCTATCACCGTCCCACCATCGGTTGGATGTCTGACTTGAATTATTTCTCCGCCACCGACGCCAAGGAGTTTTTCGACCGATACTACGTGCCCGCAAACATGGTGGTCGCGGTGGCCGGAGACGTGAAGGCCGCGGAAGTCATGCCGCTCCTGGAAAAATACTTCGGCCGTCTGCGCACGAGTACGAAGCCCGATGAAAACACTACTACGGAGCCTCCGCAGAACGCCGAGCGCAGGGTAGTGCTGAAAGACGCGGCCCAGCCGCTTTATCTTGAGGGCTACCACCGGCCCGACTACCTGAGCAAAGACGACGCGGTCTATGACGCCATCACCAGTCTCATGTCGGAAGGCCGCACGTCGCGGCTCTACCGTGCGCTGGTGCGCGACAAAAAAATCGCCGCCTTCTCCGCAGGCTTCACCGGCCTGCCGGGCACCAAATACCCGCACCTGTTCGCCTTCTATGCGGTCCCGCTGCCCGGGCACACAACGCAGGAAGTGGCCGACGCGATCCACGTCGAAATCGAGCGGCTGAAGAAGGAAGACATCAGCGACGACGAGTTGAAGATGATCAAGACCCGCACCAAGGCCGGCCTCATTCGAGGCCTGGGCGACAACGAGGGACTGGCGACCCAGTTGGCGATTTACCAGACTCGCTACGGCGATTGGCGTGAGTTGTTCCGCTCCGTCGACCGCATCGACAAGGTAACCAAGGCGGACATCCGGCGCGTAGCCAATGAAACCTTTCAGGAGACTAATCGCACCGTGGGCGTCATCGAAACCGCCAAAGGTAAAGGACAAGATGGCGGGCAGGGGTCAGGTCAAGCTCCTTCAGAGCAAGGTGCTTCCGATCAAGGCGCTTCGGATCAAGGAGGTGCGCAATGAGGACGAACAGCATTTCTCTGTCCGCGATTCCTGGGGCGATGATCCTCGCGGCGATGATTCTGGTGGCCGCCGTCATCTTCGTGCCGCTTCCCAGAGCCGCATCACAGGCGACGAACTGGCACGAGATCCCGATCGCTCCCTTGCCCGCTTTTCGTCCGCCGCAGCCGAAGCGTATTGAACTGTCGAACGGCATGGTGATCTTCCTGCAAGAGGATCACGAGCTGCCCTTGATCGATGGCAGCGCGCGCATCCGCGGCGGAGCGCGCAATGAACCCGTCGGCAAAACTGGATTAGTGGATATCTTCGGCGAGGTCTGGCGCACCGGCGGCACCAAAACGCAAACCGGCGATCAGCTCGACGACTTTCTCGAAGTGCGCGCTGCCAAAGTCGAGACCGGCGGCGGTCCTGATTCAACCTCCATCAGTTTGAGTTGCCTGAAGGGCGATTTCGACGATGTCTTCAAGGTCTTCGCCGACCTGCTGCAGAATCCTGAATTCCGCGCCGACAAGCTCGACCTGGCGCAGAAGCAAGCCGAGGACGGCATTTCACGTCGCAACGACGACGTCGGCGGAATCACGGCCCGCGAAGCCGCCAAGCTGGCATATGGAGCCAACAATCCCTACACCCGCGAACCTGAGTATGCCACCATCGCCGCCATCACTCGCAAGGACCTGGTCGACTGGCATAAGACTTACGTCCAGCCCAATCAGATCATCTTGGGGATCAGCGGCGACTTCGATTCCAGTGTCATGGAAGCCAAGCTGCGCGCCGCGTTTGAGGCGTGGCCCCGGGGCGGCAAGCTGCCGAAGGAAGAGATTCACTACCAACCCGCCAAGCCCGGCTACTACCTCATACCGAAAGAAGACGTAAATCAGAGCAACATCCGCATGGTGGGCTTGGGCACCACACGCAAGAATCCCGACTACTACGCCATCAGCGTCTTCAACGAGGCGTTCGGCGGCGGCTTCTCCTCGCGGCTCTTCAACGACATTCGCACCGAACGCGGGCTGGCCTACGACGTGGGCGGCGGCATTGGCGCCAACTTCGGGCATCCCGGCATTCTGCAATTTGAGATCAGCACGAAGAGCCAGAGTACCGTCGAATCTATCCGCGCGCTCGATGAGGACATCGACAATCTGGCCAAACATCCCATCACCGACGAAGAAATCCAGCACGCCAAAGATGCCATCCTGAACGCATTTATCTTCCGCCTCGACTCGCCCGACAAAGTTCTGGGCGAGCGCCTGGTTTATGAATTCTACGGATACCCCGAAAATTGGCTCGACCAGTACGCCGTGGAAATCCAGAAGGTGACGGCCGCGGATGTGAACCGCGTGGCAGCCAAGTACGTGCACCGCGATCAACTCTCGGTGCTGGTCGTCGGCAACACAAAAGAGTTCGACAAGCCTCTCTCGTCCCTCGGCCCGGTGAAGACCATCGACATCAGCATCCCGCCTCCGCCCGGCGCCAAGGAAAGCGGGGCCGTCAGACCTGCCAACTCGAACGCCAAACCTGCATCGTCGAACGAAGAAGGCAAAGCACTCGCGGCAAAAGTACTGTCAGCATTGGGCGGCGAAGCCAAACTGGCGCCGATTAAATCCCTGAAGGCGAAGTTGACCCTAACCCAGAAAACGCCGCAGGGCGACATTCCCTTGCAGATGGAAACCGTGATCGTTTACCCCGACCGTCTGCACGCCGAAATGCAAATTCCAGGAGGGACCATGGATCTTGTAGTTGCTCCGGATGCGGCCTTCATGGCGATTCCCGGCCAGGGTATGCACGACTTTCCTGCCTCGCAGAAGGCGGAAACGCTCGAACAAATCAAGCGCGATCCCATCTTCATTGCTTCGCACTGGAAGGATCCCAATGTGTTCTTCCGCGCCGCCGGGACGGAGAAGGTCGGCAGCACCGAAGCCCGCATCGTCGATGTGGATAACGCTGGAACGGCGATCCGCTGGTTTGTCGATCCGCAGACCGGCCACATTTTGAAAGAAACCTACCGAACGCTCAGCCCGGGCGGCGGTCCCGTGCAGGGCGAGACTGACATGGACAACTGGAAACCGATGGGCGGCTTGAATCTTCCCCTGGTGCGCCACAACAAGCAAGACGGAAAGGATTCAAGCACGGCAGAATACACGGCATTGGAACTAAACCCTGCAATCGATCCCAAACTGTTCGACAAGCCCGCGGAAAAACCAGACGCCCAACCGTAGCGCCGCAGCAGCGCCATCGTCCCGGCAGGTCCAGCGGGAGCCCTCTTTCTTCCTCCTCTTGACAATGCCGTTCAGTCCACTTACCATTGGCGAACAAAAGGCGAATATGCCCACGCTTCCCTTGTTCGCGCTCCCACAGAAATCCCCGCTAGTCGGCATCGCTCGCCTCGCCTCAGAAGGCGAATCCCTGCGCGAAGGGCACGACGTCGAATACTTCACGCTTCCCGCGAAATCCCTGCTAAACCGCTGCAACAGCCGCCGCGGCTTGCCTTTTACCTGGACCATCAATCCCTACCGCGGCTGCGAGTTCGCCTGCCGCTACTGCTATGCCCGCTACACTCATGAATTTATGGAGATGCGTGACGGCGCGGAGTTCGAGCGGAAAATTTACGTCAAGCAGCACACCGCGGAACTGCTGCGGCGCGAACTGAGGCGGGTCAAGCCCGGTGAATCTATTTCGCTCGGCACCGCGACCGATCCCTACCAGCCGGCCGAGCGCCGCTACGAAATCACGCGTGGCATTCTCGAAGAGTTCGCCCGTCATCGCGGTTTCGAGCTTGTGATCGTCACAAAATCCAATCTCATCGTTCGCGATCTCGATCTCCTCCGTGCGGTCGCGCAGAATAATGCGCTGTCGATTCACCTCACCGTGACCACCATGAACGTCGAGTTGGCGCGAATTCTCGAGCCTCGCGCTCCTCGCCCCGATCTGCGCATGGACGCGGTTCGCCAGCTCAGCGCGGCGGGAATCACCGTAGGCGTGAATTGTTCCCCGGTCCTGCCCGGTATTACCGATGCCCCAGCGGATCTTGAAGCGGTAGTGCGCGCAGCTGCCGCGGCCGGGGCCCGCCACATCTTCGCCGGAGCCCTATTCCTCAAGCCCTGTTCGGCCGCGGTTTTTCTTCCGTTCGTTCAGGAAAACTTCCCACACTTAGTCGAGAACTATCGCCAGCGCTATCAAGACCGCTCGTTTCTGCCGCCTTCCTACAGCAAGCGCGTGGCACAACTCATCACCCACTTCCGTCAGAAATACGGCATCCCCCGCGCCGATCCAAGGGGAACAATGTCGCAGGAAATCAAATGGCAGGCGCAGGGATCGGAACAACAGCTCCCGCTGTTCTAGCCAATTGCCAAGTGCTAATTGCCAACTGCTTTCGCTCTCCTTGGTTCCAGCCTCTACCCCTCCTCTATAATTGCTTCTCCCATGGCGACTGCTTCCCCACCGGCGCAACCCGCGGCTCAACGCATTCCCCTGGGAGTGCGCCTGCACCAATTCTGGCAGCGAGTCACCGAAGGCCTGGAGGTGAGCCAGCTCTGGTCGCAGTTCGAAACCGACGCTCGCACCAGCTACCGCCTCTATTCGAGCGACGTGGCCGCGAAAACTCCAGAAGGTCTCACCCCACGCGGCCACAAACTCCACGTAGTCAAGGAATTTTTCTGGGCCATCCTCGAAAAACTTTCACCCGCGCGCCGCGTGCTGCTGCTCGTAGCGCTGATCATGCTTGTGTTCCCCACAAGCGGCTTCAGCTATCACGATGCCGGACACGAATTGCACGTCGTCGAACTCGACTTCCACTTCTGGGGAGGTCTGCTGCTATTTCTACTGCTCATCCTGGAGATTGCCGATCGCGTCGTGATGAAGCGAGATTTGCATATCGCGCGCGAGATTCAGACCTGGCTGCTGCCCGGCGCTCCGCCGCAGATTCCTGGAATCTCCGTTGCCTACATCACCCGCCCGGCCAACACCGTAGCCGGCGACTATTACGACGTGTTTCCGCGTCCCGGCAAGACCACTGAGGAGAATCGCGTGATGTTCGCCGTGGCTGACGTCGCCGGCAAAAGCATTCCCGCCGCCATGCTCATGGCCACTCTTCAAGCCAGCCTCAAAACTCTTTCTACCGCTCAGGTTGCCCTTCCTGAGCTGGTCTCGAACATGAACAAGTACGCCTGCTCCAACAGCCAGGGTGGATTGCGCTTCACCACTGCCTTCCTGGCGGAGTACGACGCAGCCCGGCAGAGCTTCTACTACATCAACGCCGGCCACAACAATCCAATCCTGCGCCGTGTCAACGGATCAATCGAGCGTCTCGATGTAGGCGGACTGCCCCTTGGCATCCTGCCCGAGGCAAAGTATGAATCGGCCAGCGTAACGCTAGCGCCGGGCGATTGGCTGATCATCTTTACTGATGGATTAGTGGAAGCGGAGAATGCTCGTCAGGAAGAATACGGCGAGACCCGCCTCTTGAGCGCGATCAACTCAGCCGCAGCATCAATGCCGGCCGAGATGCTGACTCGTCTGATGGCCGAAGTGGACCTCTTCGTAGGCCAGACCCCGCAGCACGACGACGTAACCTGCCTGCTAGTAAAAGCCGAATGAGGATGGAAGAAAGTGGTCAGTGGTCAGTGGTCAGTGGCCAACTCGAAATATCGAAGTCGGGCAAGAGGCGTTTTTCTTGCTAATCACTGATCACTAATTAGAAGCTATCCCAGCCGCAGCCAGCACCTGTGCAGCCGACCGCTGGGCTTGGGCGAAATCGTGCGAGATCCGCTGCGCGCGCTCTACGGCGTCCTCGGCCTCTGTTAACCGACCCGCTCGCCGTAACGCCTGCCCCAGCAGCAGATAGCCCACGTCGCCGGGTTCAACCTGCACTGCATGAGAAATCCGCGTCACCGCGAGCGCGGAATCGCCATCCCGTTCCGCCAGCAGGCCGTCACCTATGAGAGCCGCAACGGTGTCAGGATTCTGCCACAGCGCGGATGCGTAATACATTTTTGCCCGGTCGAAGTCCCCCATCTGCAGATAAGCCGAACCAAGGCAGCTCAGCACAACGGCCCGCGAATTGGCATCCTGCGCAGCGCCTAGAGCCCGCCCGTATTGCGAAATCGCAGCCTGCGCCTCCCCATGAGTTTGTTCGTAAACCCCAAGCACGACCATGTCTGAGAAAGAATATGAATGCAGACTCTCGGCGGCATTGAACTCGGCAATAGCTTCTTCCGTTCGACCTTGTTGCGCCAGCGCGCGAGCCAAGCCTCCGTGCGCCATGTAGTTGCGCTCGGTGACGCTCACCGTATGTCTCCACAGAGTCTCGCTGTCATACCAATAAGAGAGCTGACGTCGGGTAAGCACGCCCAGCGTCGCGAGAATCAAGACCGCCGGCGCTGCCAGCCACACAGCGCGGATCTTCCGCTCCCGCGTGATGTCAGCCACCAGCCAGACCACGGCCACGAATAATCCAATGTAAGGCAGATAGGCATAGCGATCCGCCATCGCCTGCTCGCCGACCGAGATGATCCCAATCACAGGCGCAAGCGTACCCAGGAACCACAGCCAACCCACCAACAGATAACGACGTTCATGCCAGCAAAATACCAGCACAGTAATCGAGAGCAACAACGCAGCCGCGGAAACGATCTCCCAAGCCGAAAGCGAATTGCCGGGATGCGGATAAAGCACCGCCAGCCGCGTGGGCCAAAATGCCTTCCCGAGATAACGCACATATGCGACAACAGCATTTCCCCACCGCTCCGAAGCCGACAAACTCCGCACCGCATGCCCGGCCCGCTGCGCCAGCAACGTAATCACACCGCTGCCCACCGCCAGTGCCAACAAAGGAATCTTTTCAAGAACAAGAAAAGAAAACGACCGTTCAGTAGCTATCCCACCTGCGGGTGCCCCGTCCTTGTCCCTCCGCTCTTTGGAGGGACAGGGCGGGGTTTTTGATCCAGCACCGCCGCTCCCTTCCCCTCTGAGAGCTAAGAACTGAGAACTGAGAACTCGCTCCAACGGCCAGTAATCCCATAGCAACAAAACAAACGGCAGCGTAATAATCTCAGCCTTCGCCATTAACCCAAGCGCAAACAAACCAGCCACCACCGCATAACGTTTCACTCCGCCGCCGCGCCGCACATACCATCCATAAGCCAGCAGGGTCAGCAGAAAGAAAACCATGCTGAGCACATTCTTCCGTTCCGCAGCCCACGCCACCGACTCCACATTTACCGGATGCAGCGCAAACAACCCTGCAACCATCAAGCTCGGCCAGATCAGTCCCGTACAACTCTCCAGCAGCAGAAACAATAGAACCGCACTCCCCGCGTGCAACAAAGCGTTCACATAATGAGGACCGGCCGGGTTCAATTTGAAGAGCTGGCAGTCGAGAGCGTGCGATAGCCAGGTAAGCGGATGCCAGTTTGCGGCGTCGTAACTCGTGAATGCCCACTTGACGGTGTCCCAGGTCAGGCCCGCGCGCACATGAGCGTTATTCAGAATGTAAATGTCGTCGTCGAGGTTCGTGAAACCGTTATGGACGGTGGGATTATAAAAAGCCATCGTCACCAGCACTAACCCAAAACACAAGACTGCTTTGAGCCTCGCCGTGGAAGCGAGCCCGTGTGTCGGCGGCCGGCAAATCACTGCGGGCTCCACCGCGGGCGCTGTCGCGCTGTAAGACAAAGAATTCAACCCTCGCTTTACTCTAAGATGGACCTGCCTTAGGTGGAACTACTCGTCCTTAACTCCGGCGGTCGCCAACAACTGCGCGGCGGACTGCTGCGCTTGACCGAAATCCTTTGAAATCCGCTGCGCCTCCCCATAAGCCGCTTGCACCTCTGGCAAGTGACCCGATCGACGCAACGCATATCCGAGCAAAACATAGCCCACGTCGGTAGGCGCAGCCTTCATGGCGTGTGAGAATTGCCCGACCGCAAGCTCGAAGTCACCGTCACGCTCAGCCAGCAACCCGCTATCCACCAGAGCGCTGGCGTTATTCGGATTCTCTTCGAGCCCACGTGCGCAGCTGGCCTTCGCGTGCTCAAAGTCCCCACTCTGCATGTAGGCCGAGGCCAGCCGGCTCAGCACGATCGCTCGCGTCTTCGCATCCGGCGAAACCTCGAGCGCTTTACCATATTCCTCGATGGCCGCCTGCACGTGGCCATGATTCCGTTTGTAGGCAGCAACTGCGACCCGGTCGAGCGCGGCATAATTATGCAAACTCTCGGCGGCGTCGAACTCGGCGATAGCATCCTCACTCTGATCTTTTTCAGCCAAGGCCGAAGCCAGCGCCCAATGCGCGATGTAATTCCGTTCCGTCAAAGCCAGCGCATGCTTCCATAAAGTCACACTGTCGCGCCAATAAGTGATCTGCCGAGCGGTCAACGTTCCTAACATCAGCAAAATCAAAACTGCAGGCACTCCGATCCACGCCGTCCGCATTCTTGCTTCCTGCGCCAGTTCCGCGATTCCAAAAACGACGCAGATGAACAGCCCAATGAAAGGCAGATAGGCATAGCGGTCGGCCATCGCTGCCGCGCCCACCTGCACCAACCCAATCACCGGCACCAGCGTCCCCACAAACCACAGCCAGCCAACCAGGAGATAGCGGTGACTCCGCCAATGCCACACCAGCGCCGTCAACACGGCCAACAGCGCCGCGGAAGCAACAATCTCCCAGGTCGGAAGAAGCAGACCTGGGTGCGGATAGTACGCCGCCAGTCCCACCGGCCAAAATGCTTTACCGATGTACCGCACATAAGCCACGATCGCGTTCCCCAGTCGCCCCGGGGTCGAGCCATGCACCGCCCCGCCGCCAGTCTGCGCCAACATGGTCATCACGGCGCTGCCCACCAAAAGCAAGAACAACGGTACCTTCTCCAGCACCAGAAAAGAGAACGATCGCGGAACGGATACACCAACACCGGGCTCTAAGCTAGGTCTCGTTCTGAGAACTGAGAACTGAGAACTGAGAACTGCCATTCGTTCCAGCGGCCAGTAATCCCACAGCAGCAACACCAACGGCAGCGTGATGATCTCCGACTTCGCCATCAATCCCACTGCGAAAAGACCCACCACGACCGCATACCTTTTAGCGCCACCTTTGCGCGCATACCATCCATAAGCATGCAAAGTAAGCAGGAAAAACAACATGCTCAACACGTTCTTCCGCTCCGCCGCCCATGCCACCGACTCCACATTTATGGGATGAAGCGCGAACAGCGCCGCCACCATCCAACTTGGCCAAGTCAAGCCCGTGGCGCTTTCAAGCAGCAGAAACAGCAAAATTGCGTTCGCTCCATGCAGCAGAACATTCACATAGTGAGGACCGGCGGGGTTCAATTTGAAAAGCTGAATATCGAGAGCATGCGAGAGCCAGGTGACCGGGTGCCAGTTGGCCGCGTCGAAACTGGTGAACGCCCACTTTACGGTCGCCCAGGTCAATCCCGCTCGCACATGAGTGTTAGCAGTAATGTAGACGTCGTCATCCATATTGGTGAAGCCGTTATGAACGACGGAGTTGTAAAAGGCAATTGTCAGCAGCGCCAGGACGAGGCACAAAATCGTGCTGCGCTTTTCGCGAGAAAATAAGGGCGCCGGTGGACCGCCGGCCACTACGGGCTGCGCTTCTGTCACAGTGGCGCTCATCGATTCCGGCCTCGTCTTTCCTGACCCGATTATATCTATGCGTTTTTATGGCGGACACACGTCATTACCACGCGCGGTTACTTCTGTGTTTGGCAGTTCGCTCTTCTTGCCACACTTTTCGGCCGCAAGGGCGGAGCGCTGACTCGTTCTGAGATTGTGTATCAGTCTGCGCGGCGAATGCCGAGAACCGTCAGCTCCATGACAGTTTTTGCCAAGAAGCCGCCCTTGGAAGCGGGTTACAATAAGTCTGAAGTTTGACCTGCTAATGAAAATAAAGGCCTTGTTCTCAGCCCAGGCAGAACCAAGGTAACTAGCTGGTTTGGCCCGGCAAGTGCCATTATCTAGTTCGACTGCGTCATACCATGACCAGCATGAAATCACAAAAGTCCAAAAGCGAGGGAAAATAGAGATGCGGAAACAACAGAAGGGTTTCTCACTGATTGAGCTGCTGATCGTGGTTGCCATCATCCTGATCATTGCAGCAATCGCGATTCCTAACCTGATGCGCGCCCGTATGGCGGCCAACGATTCGTCCGCGGCTGCTTCCGAGCACACCATCATCGTCGGTGAAGTCGGCTATTACGGCGCTTATCCTACCCAAGGTTATGCCACGCTGGCCCAGTTGGGCGGCGCTGCCACACCTTGCGTTCCGGGAACGGCCAATGGCTGCTTGATCGACAACAACCTGGCCACCAACGGCGGCGGCAATGGTAAGAGCGGCTACACCTTTGCGGTTACGGTTACGGCTCCGGCAGCTGCGGCGCCTTCGACCTTCTTCACCACCGCGGTGCCGATCTCGAACACTTCCGGTACGAAGTCGTTCTGCGCGGCTGATGACGGTGTGGTGCGCAACGGAGCGGCTGGCGTCACGACTGCCCCGGCGAGCTACGCGGCTTGCTTAGCGTTGAACCCGATGAACAACTAACACAGACTGAGTTGGCAACGTACCCGAGAGGGTGCCAAGCCAGAGGGCAGCGGAGAAATCCGCTGCCCTTTTATTCTTTTCCTCGTCTTCTTTGCTAGGTCTTGTTTGCCAGGTCCTGATACGGGTGCTTTCAGCCCTCCGGAAACGCCGGCAGCAGTCCGCCATCCTGGTTGGTTCGATTGCTCGCATTAGTCACGTTGCCTTCTCACTCTGACAATTTCTGTCAGCTGAACCTGACGAATTGCCACCGGCTCTACCTTCCGGAATCGGTGAGCGCTCGTTCTCTCCATCGTTTGAAGGAGATACGGCCTCTTACTTTAGTCTGGCAAACGCTCCTTTTTGGTAGCAGAACTGCAACAACTAAAGCATCCTTAAGAAGTCCTTTAGTTGCTGTGGATGGTAAATACTGGTTGAAATTGGGGAAAAATGAAATCGCAAGAAAGCAAGGGTTTCTCACTGATCGAACTGCTGATCGTGGTTGCCATCATTCTGATCATTGCGGCTATCGCGATTCCAAACCTGATGCGCGCGCGTATGGCTGCCAACGATTCGTCCGCGGCTGCTTCCGAGCACACCATCATCGTCGGAGAAGTCGGCTATTACGGCGCTTATCCTACCCAAGGTTATGCCACGCTGGCCCAGTTGGGCGGCGCTGCTACGCCTTGCGTTCCGGGAACGGCCAATGGCTGCCTGATCGACAACAACCTGGCGACCAACGGTGGCGGCAACGGTAAGAGCGGCTACAAGTTTGCCGTTACGGTCACGGCACCCGCGGCTGCGGCGCCTTCTACGTTCTATACCACGGCGGCTCCGATCTCGAACACGTCGGGCACCAAGACGTTCTGTGCCGCTGATGACGGCGTAGTGCGCAACGGTGCGGCTGGCGTTACGACCGCCCCGGCCAGCTATGCGGCTTGTCTGGGTCTGGGCCCGATGAACAACTAACCGGCCCGAATTTGGCAAAGTACCTGGGGGAGGTACCAAGCCAGAGGGCGGCGGATGCTGAATTCGCCGCCCTTTTGTTCTGTCGTCGGTCCGGCCGAGATGTCTTTGGAAAACTTGGGTTACTGCCGTAAGGGACCCAGGATCGACCGGCATGGCCTGTTAAGTGCAACAGTTTTTGTACGGTGGCCGGGAAACCGGCGGAAGAATGGAAGTCTTGCGCTAAGAGGATTAAGCGTACGCAGCAAGAGAGTCAGAGCACCAAGCAAAGAGCAAGAGACCGGATGAACTCATGCTGAAACAGAAAGGCTTCTCACTTATCGAACTGCTGATCGTGGTGGCGATCATCCTCGTCATCGCGGCCATCGCCATCCCGAACTTGATGCGGGCACGCATGGCGGCCAACGACTCATCCGCCGCGGGTTCCATCCACGCGATCAACGTCGCCGAGGTCGGCTATTTTGGCGCCTACGAAAACATTGGCTTCCCTGCAACGCTGGCGCCCCTGGGCGGCGCTCAGCCTTGCACACCAAACCCTGCGACGGCTTGCCTGATCGATCAGTCCGTGGCCAGTGGCGGTCCCAAGAGCGGCTACAGCTTTGCGGCCACAGGATCTGCCGGTGCGGGAAGCGTGATCAACAACCAGTTCTATGCCACGGCAACTCCGACCAGCAGCATGACCGGAACCCGCGCCTACTGCTCTGCCGACGATCTGGTGATCCGCCTTCAGCCTGCGGGCAACACCACTCTGGTTGCAAGCTACGCGACGTGCCTGGCCTTGGCGCCAGAGACCAATTAACGCTGCTAACCACCCCCGGCAAGGTTCCACACAGATCTCGAAGTTGCCAAAGTGCAAGGCGCGCCCTTTTACTTTCGTAATGTTCCGCCCCCGCGCCGCCACTTTACTCCCAATCGGTTTTGCATATAATTTTTCCTATAAACCTAAGTGATTTCTTTAGCGACTACGCATCAGCCATGCCTGCCATAGAAATTTTGGGACTCGAAAAAACCTACAGCGTGGGCTTCTGGCGCAAGCGCCCGAAGCGCGCCTTACACCCGCTGCACCTCACGGTCGAGGATGGTGAGATTTTCGGCTTCCTCGGCCCCAACGGCGCAGGCAAAACTACAACCCTGAAACTGCTCATGGGATTGGTGTTTCCAACCGCTGGATCGGCGCGCATCCTGGGCCGCGATTGGAGCGACCCGCAAGTCAAGGCACAGATCGGCTTTCTTCCCGAGCAGCCGTATTTCTATGACTATCTGACGGCCCACGAGCTGCTGGAGTATTACGGACAGCTTTCCGGCGTTCCCGCCAAACAGCGCAAGCAGCGCGTCGAGCAAGTGCTCGATCAGGTCGGATTGCGCGATGTGCAGGGCGTGCAATTGCGCAAGTTTTCCAAAGGCATGTTGCAGCGTGTAGGCATCGGCCAGGCCATTCTGCATGATCCTAAGGTCGTGTTCTTCGACGAACCCATGTCCGGACTCGACCCCATGGGCCGGCGCGAAGTGCGGGACCTGATGTCGCAGCTCAAGTCCGAAGGCAAGACCGTGTTCTTCTCCACTCACATTCTTTCCGACGCGGAAACGCTATGCGACCGCGTTGCTGTCATTCACAAAGGAGAGCTTCGGGGCGTGGGCAGAGTCGAGGATCTGACCTCCACGGTTCAAGGCAAAGTGGAAGTGATCTGGCACGGCACGCAGGTTCCAGCCTCGATTAAGGCTGTGGGAGCGGAGTGCCACGTCACCGGAGACCGGGTCCGCGCCATTGTTAACGAGAACCAGCAGGACGCCATGATCGATACCCTGCGCCGCGAACGGCTGCGCTTGATCGCAATCACTCCAGTGCGCACTTCGCTTGAGGCTTACTTTGTCGAGAAGTTGCGCCGCGCTGAGACCACGGCTGGTTCAACTGTATGAAGCTCGACAGTATGAAGAGGACTGTATGAACACTCGTATCGCCTACATTGCTTCGAATACTTTCCGCGAAGCGGTCCGCGACCGCGTGCTCTATAACCTGATTGCTTTCGCGCTGCTGCTGTCGGGTGCGGCCATTCTCGTGGGCCAGATTTCGATTGAGATCGAGAAGCTGGTGGTCATCAATCTCGGGCTCACCGCGGTTTCTCTGTTCGGCGTTGTCATCGCAATTTTTATCGGCATCGGACTGGTCTCAAAAGAAATCGAAAAACGAACTCTTTACACCGTGCTTTCGCGTCCCGTCCGCCGCTGGGAGTTCATTGTTGGCAAGTTCTTTGGGCTTGCCGGAACGCTGGTGGTCAACACTTTTTTCATGGCCGTCGGCGTGTTCGCCGCACTTTTCTACGTTTCTCACAGATTCGTTCGCGCCGACGCTTTAATTCTCGTGGCTTTGTACTTCATCGTTCTCGAGTTCGTGATCATCTGTTCGTTGGCGTTGTTGTTCTCGTCGTTCTCTTCGCCCCTGCTTTCCGCGGTCTTCGCCTTCTCCCTGTTCGTCATTGGGAGCTTTGCCGAAGACCTGCGCAATTTCGCGGGCATGGCCCACGGCTTCTCGCGCTGGCTGGCCACAGGCGCGGCTTACCTGGTGCCGAATTTTTCGGCGTTCAACGTGATCACTTCCGTCGCCCATGAACACCCGGTCGCGGGACAGCTTATTCTTCAAAACACTCTCTACGCCGTGTTCTACGCGGCGATGGCTCTGAGCGGAGCAGTGCTGATCTTCGAGCGTCGCGATTTGAAATGAAAAAAGACCTAAGATGAGGACTCGGCAAAAAACCACGCTGGTCGCGAGCGCCTGCCTCATCCTGTCGCTGGCTGCCAGTTCGTTTGTGCTTCATCGCACCGACCAGCTTCGCCCGCAAGTTGCGCCCGACGAGGTTTTGTTCCTCAGTTCGCCGAAGGTCATCGAGCGGGCCAGTCTCGGCTATAACGGGCTGATGGCCTGCATTTACTGGACTCGCGCCGTGCAATACTTCGGCTATCGGCATCATTACTTCGCTTCGAGTTACAACCTGCTCGCGCCACTGCTTGAAATCACGACTCATCTCGATCCGCATCTCCTGGTCGCTTACGAATTCGGCACCAGCTTTCTTGCGCCCAAACCGCCGCACGGCGCTGGCGAACCTGAGCGCGCCATTGAGTTATTGGAATACGGCATTCAGACCAATCCCGACAACTGGAAGCTCTATTACGATCTGGGCTTCGTCTACTACATGGAGCTTCGCGATTACAAGAAGGCCGCGGAAACCTTCGAGCGCGGATCGCACGTTCCAAACGCGCATCCTTTTCTGAAAGTGATGGCGGCGCAGATGGCACAACATGCAGGCGAATATGAGACGGCTCGCATGCTGTGGTCTGCAACCTATCAGACCGCGCAGGATGCGCAGATTAAGGAGAACGCGGTCGAGCATCTGCGCGCGCTGCGCGTCGACGAAGACGTCGACCGTCTGCAACAGGCAGTGACCCGCTTCGGAGAACGCACGGCACGCTTGCCCGCGAGCGTCGCGGAGTTGGCGTCCGCCGAAGGCTTGGCTGGAACTCCAGTCGATCCCGATGGGCATCCGTACAAAATGACTCCTGAAGGCCGAATCGAGATTCGCGTTCCCGATGACTTCCCTTTCGCTACGAAGGGTTTGCCTCCAGGATACAAACCGACGCCGAAATACCACCAACTGCAGTAGTCTCATTCTCGAACTTCGATCCTCACTTCTGATGATCGCTTATGATGGCGGAGAATGAGCGTCGATGCCTCTGCTTCACGGCGAATCAGTCTGTTCCGTTCGGCACAGCAATGGTGGAGTGACATTGCGGCGAGCGAAGGCAGGCTCGCCGCGACGCGCCAACTGATGGTTGCGCTGTGGGAGTTCGTTCGTGATTCCACTCCTGAGCGCCTTCGCCAGCGTTACGGCGACGCGGAATATGATTGGGAGCATCGCGTCAATACCACTAGTGCGGCTGTGGGCTGGCGCGAGCGGCTGCTTGGTGCTTTCCACTCTCCTTACCAGCCGACGGAATCAGGCCTCTTCCACGAAATGCTCGATGCTTTGCGTCAACAGAGTCATCTGGATTTTCACGACTTCGTCTTCATCGATCTGGGGTCGGGCAAAGGGCGCACGCTGCTGATGGCATCGGATTATCCCTTTCAACGAATCGTGGGCGTGGAACTTTTGCCGGTCTTGCATCACGCGGCGCAAGAGAATCTGAGCAGGTACCGAAGCGCATCGCAGAAGTGCTTCGCGCTGGAATCGGTTTGCGCGGACGCGACTGAGTTTCCTTTTCCTGCCGAGCCGATCGTGCTCTATCTCTTTAATCCGTTTCCGGAAGCCGGGTTGAGGCGGATGATCGCTAATCTGGAGCAAAGTTTGCGAATGCATCCGCGAGCGGTTTATGTGCTCTATCACAATCCGCTGCTCGAGCATGTGTTGAGCGAGAGCGCTGCGCTAAGCAAGATTGGTGGAACACATCAGTGTGCGATTTATGGCTGTCAGCTCTCAGCTGTCAGCTCTCAGCTTTGAGCGGATCGAGCCTGTGGATATGTGCTTGAAAATAGTTTTCTTGAAGGTCGACTCGGGAGTTGGCGTTCGGCGGTTCAAATTGGAAAGTCTGTTTACCTACTGGTACCCCCTCCCCACCCCGATATATTGGAATCATCGGCATAGGGGGAAAATGCGATTTTATCTATAGGGCACAATCACTTGCGGGCAAAATATTGCCCGCAAAGGACTTGCGCGTGCTGTCCTTCCCGCACCTCTACCGCCTCCGCCTTGACGATGATCGTCTACTTCCGAAACGGACGCAAGGTCAGATGTCACAACGGGGCTGTGGATATTCAGCGAAAAGCAGGTTCCTCACCGGGCTTGGGGCCCGGTTCGGAATGACAAGCGCTTGAGGGGCTCATCCGCCGGCCTGCTGCAGCACACGTGCTTTTCCCACCAGAACTCCTGTTAGGGCTTGGGGCGGTTACGGCGGGCATGGGGTGCTTCGACTGCTCCGCTCAGCATGACAGCTGGTAATAGTGCAGCAACTACCGACAGCTGATGAGGTGCGTTGCCGCAGTACACTTAGAGACATGACCACCACGACCCTCAACTCCCTTTCCCGCGCTTCTTCCGCTTACCTGCGCTCTGCTATGCATCAGCCGATTCAGTGGCATGAGTGGGGTGAGGAGGCGTTTGCTGTAGCGCGGCGCGAGAACAAGCCGATGCTGCTGGATATTGGCGCGGTTTGGTGCCACTGGTGCCATGTGATGGACCGCGAGTCATACGACGACGCCGAAGTTGCGGCCATTGTGAATGAGCATTTCATTGCGGTGAAGGTGGACCGCGACGAGCGTCCTGATATCGACAGCCGTTACCAGGCTGCGGTCAGCGCGGTTAGCGGACAGGGCGGGTGGCCGCTTACGGCTTTTCTTACTCCTGATGGCAAGCCGTTTTATGGCGGGACATATTTCCCACCTAATGATGGTTACGGGCGGCCTAGTTTCAAGCGCGTGCTTACCAGCATTGCCAATGCTTACAAAGAAAAACATGGCGACGTGGTGGAACAGGCGAAGATGGTGGAGAGCGCGATCGCGCAGGCGGAGTCGTTTGCGGGGCGTGGGGGGCGGGTTTCCGCGGGCATTATCGATGCGATTGAGAAATCTGCTTTCAGTATGTTCGATGCGCAGCATGGAGGGTTTGGGCAGGCTCCGAAGTTTCCGCATCCTTCGGTGCTGGATTTGTTGATTGAGCGGTATGCGCGGAAAAAGCCAGAATCAAAATCCTTACCCCCTCGCAAAGAACGCGAGAAGGATGGGGCACCCGAGCTATCGACTTTAATCACGACTACGCTTGAGCATATGGCTCATGGCGGGGTTTACGACCAGTTGGCGGGAGGGTTTCATCGCTACTCGGTGGATGAGCGGTGGGTGGTGCCGCACTTTGAGAAGATGTGCTACGACAACTCGGAACTGCTTAAGAATTATGTGCACGGCTACCAGGCCACGGGCTCGGAATTCTTTGGCAACGTTGCGCGGGACATTATTCGCTGGATGGATGAGTGGCTTAGCGATCGCGAGCGCGGCGGCTTTTATGCTTCGCAGGACGCAGACATTTCCATGGACGACGACGGCGACTACTTTACCTGGACGCTCGATGAGGCTCGCGCTGTGCTCACGGAAGAGGAAGCGCAGGTTGCGGCGTTGCATTACGACATCAACGAAGTCGGGGAGATGCATCACGATCCGGCGAAGAACGTGCTCTATGTGCGGGCGCCGATCGACGAAATTGCGCGCCGGATGAATATCAGGGCCGAGCAGGCGCTTGCTGTGCTCGATTCCGCGAAGAAGAAAATGTATGCGGCGCGGTTACGGCGGCCTACGCCATATGTCGACAAAACGGTTTATGTGGGATGGAATTCCATGTGCGTGTCGGCGTATCTGGAAGCGGCTAAGGTGCTCGGGCTGGATGGGGCCCGGCAGTTCGCCTTGCGATCACTCGACCGTATTTTGGCTGAGGCTTGGAGGGCGCAGAGCAGTGAACTAGAGAAATCGGGAGAGTCGCCCGCTTCCACACGGTCACGGCTGTTGCACGTGGTCGCTTACTCCGATCCCGCGGCTTCGCATCGGGAGGTTGCTGGTTTGCTGGATGATTACGCCGCAACCGCAATCGCATGCCTGGATGCTTATGAGGCTACTGCCGACCTCAGCTACTTCAAGTTTGGGACGGCTATTGCAGATGCAATGGTTGCGCGGTTCTTCGATGCGGTTTCTGGAGGGTTCTTTGATGCGGAGCCGGCTGCGGAAGGCAAGAGTCTGGGCGTGCTTGCGACTCGCCGCAAGCCGCTGCAGGATTCGCCTACGCCGGCGGGAAATCCGATGGCAGCGATTGCGCTGCTGCGTTTGCATCACTACACGGGCAATGCCGGATATCGGGACAAGGCGGAGCAGACGCTGGAGGCTTTTGCCGGAGTAGCAGAGCAGTATGGAATTTTCGCCGCGACCTATGGGATCGCGGTGCTGGATCTGTTGGAGAATCGCGTGCAGGTTGTCGTAATCGACGGGTCGGATGAAAAGGCTTCCGCACTCGCTGCCGTGGCTACCGCTGCTTTCGCCTTTAAGAAGAGCGTGCTGCGGCTGCCAGCGAATCAGGCCGTTGCCGAGAACCTTCCTCCGGTGCTGGCGGCGACCATCCCGAACCTGCCGCAGTTGAACTCGGGGACGTCGTTTGCGGTTCTTTGCTCAGGCTTTGCTTGCCAGCCGCCAGTTACAGATCCGGATGAATTGCGGCGTGGAATGGAATCCGCGCTGATGAAGCAGTCCTAGCAGGCTGCGACAGCCTCGAGAAGGCAACAAGAACCTACCTCAGGCGCTAAAGCGCGGGTACGTCTCAGCGACTTAGCGGCACGACTGAAGTCGTGCCCTTCCCAAGCTCGCCCGGGCCGCGTTCTTCGGCCTGTAGAGGCTTCCCGCAAAAAGGCAGACAAAAAACGAGGCTGACGGCTTATGTATGAGATCCGTCAGCCCGAAGATAGCGAGCCCTAGGTTCGGCCCAAGTTACTGTGGGTTACTTTCGTGACCTTGCGGCCACTGGTGAAATCCGTTTAACTGCTGTTTTGCATCGGCTGTATTACATGGGCGGTGCTTGATTACCGCCGCATTTGTTTTGTAGTTTTTGTTGTGGTGGGCACGTAATGATCGGGCCTCCGTCCGGGGCGCTAACCATCGGAACGGCGGCTGCGACGTATGTGCCCACTAGTCCTAGCATCAGGATCGAAATCCTGACTGCGTGCTTCATGGGTTCACTCCTTCTGCGCCAAAAGTTGCCCTAAAAATGGGGCAGTGGTGGCGTGGAGACGAATTATAAGGCACGAGTCAAGTCTCTCCGCGAAATTTCCTCTCGGTGCAAAATCACTCCAGCAGAATTGGCATGACTTCTCCCGCTTAGCGCAGGTTGCGACATGCGTAAATACGGGGAAATCCGTAGGTTTTCTAAGGTGTTCAACTTATATGGATGGGAAGATCCGAGCGGGTCGTAAGGCGGGCTCTATGACGGGAAAACGTTTACGAAATCCGAAATTGCAGGGGTCGAAGATCAAAGGTATCAAATATGAAGATCGGCTGCCTACCGTTTAGAGCCGAGCCGCTCCACCAATCCAGAAATGCTCAGGCTGCTCATCGGCTCTACTGCGGATTGAGCTGGGGCATTCGCCACGCTTCCGTTTTCCGGAGCGAAGGACTGCGACGGCTGAGTCCGCGACAGAGCCCGGTCGACCATCCCTTCGAACATTGGGATTAGGGAATCCGCAGGCAGCGGGTGTTGGATGTCGGACAGGCTTTGCTCCCAGCGCTGGGGCCGCAGCAGGGTAGACGCAGCGTCGCGGGCCGGACTCTTCGCCACGGTATAGCCCAGCCAGATAAGCAAGGTGGCATTGTAGGCGCCCATGTTGATCAGGTTCATCGAATTGTTGCCCAGGTGGTCGCCGACCCAGGAGGCGATCAGAATCAGCTCCACCACGGCAAAAGTGCCGAAACCCAGAGCGATGCCGAAGCTGTGCTGCCGGCGACTTACTCCCAGATAGCGGGCGAAGAACAAGAGGAAAAGCACCATCCCGACCTGAATGATGCGGACGCAGCGCTGGGCGGTCATGATGGCTTGCACCCAGGCCGCGAGCTCCGTGGAACTGGTGGAAACCGATACTACGCCCGCCACCAGAAGCATCACCAGGCCTGCCCACTTGAACAGCACGGTGCCCAGGTCTCGCAAGGTGTGGAAGGGGCGGAAGACATCGAGAAAAGCTTCGTGAATCACCATGAAGCCCAAAGCCACGCTGATGGCTGTGCTGATCCAGGAAACATAAAACACGGCGGAATAGTAGTAGCGGTAAATGGGAAAGACTACCGCGAAAGTCATGATCTGGGTAACGATGTAGGCGAAGAAAAACTTGAATGGGCGTTGCTGGCCGCGGCGAAGCATGGCTATCGCTATCACCGTTTGGAGAACGGGATGCGCGAACCAGAGAGCGTAATAGAGAATACGAATTTTCTCGCTCATCGGAAGAGTTCTCTTCAGCCCTTAGCTTCAGCCCTTTTCAGCCCAGGCTTCTTGAAACAAGAGCGGCGTCCAGAGCCAGCTTTGCGGCGCCACGCCAAATCACCCGGCTGTAGTAATAAGTGAAGTTAAACTCTTTGGACCAAGTGTTCAATGTACTCAGGTAACCGAAAGTAACGTTACCTTTGGGCTACTGGCTTGACTTCTGAGGCGGCCGTTTATTGGAGGGTCGTTCGCGAGGGGGCTGGCTTCCTAGTCCGGCTTTCCTAGTCCGGCTTTCTTAGTCCGGCTTCCTAGTCCCCCAGGAAGATGAAGTACGATGAGTTCCACAACGCGGTGGGCAGAGTTCCTCGTGGTTGCGCTGTGAGCACGATGTTGTATTCTCCGCTGCTGCCCAGGTTCAAGTCTCGCAGCACATTTTCTCGCAGGACATTCTGGGTCTGCGCTTCGATCACCGCCAGCCGCGCCAAAAACTCGTGCGCGTCTTTGTGTTGGTGGACGTCATTTTGGTGCATATCATTTTGGATCAGGTCATTTTGGGGCACATCGGCACCGCAGACTACGAACGAGACCTCCGCGTCCTGTGACGAGAAGTGCCAGGCAAGCGATGCGGCCAGATTCACCGCTCGTTCGTAGGCCTGCCCGGAGATCAGGCCGGCTGCGGGATTGTCGAAGACAATACACAGCTTGCGCTCATCCTCGCGGCTAAACTCACGCACTTTCAACGAGCCGGACTTAGCCGTCGCCTTCCAATCGACGTGTCGCGCGGAGTCCTCGGGCATGTACTCGCGAATGCGGTACAGATCGGAGCCGCGTCCGCGCACAAAACTTTCCCACTCCCCGCGCACCAGCGGCAGGATTTCAAACAGCTCGTCGGGCGGCTCAATTGCGGGATACACAATAATCTCGCGCTCGAGCGCGACATCGCGCGTCTTGGTCAGGAAAGCAAAGGGAAAGCGTGTGGCCACTCCAAAACTCGATTCGCAGTACCGTCCACGCTTCTGAAAACACAGCTCAAGGTCGGCCGTCAGATCTGCTCCCGGCGGCAAGAAAGGAAAATAAACCATGCCCTCGAAAATTCCCGGCGGGGGCGGCGCAACGTCGACTCGCCTGACCCGCCAGTCGCGCAGCCGCACCCACTGATTTTCAGGAGCGCGGTTGAGCGGAAAAGTGAATGTGGTCCGTTCCCACTGCCATTGTTTACGGATCTTCTTTTTTTCTTTCTCCCTGTGCGCCGGCACCACGCGAATCGAGAACGAGGGCAGGAAGCGCCGGGGATTATGCAGCACGATGCGTCCCACTACCGGGCGTCCGGCAAACATGTGTTCAGGCAGTCGAACCTCGAGTTCGAGGCCGCGGAGCACCAGCGCGGAAACCACTCCCGAGACCAGGATCGCCGCCAGCATCGCCGCCACCACGATATACAGCAGATTGTTTCCTGTGTTCAGCGCCGCGATGCCGATCACCAGCGTAACCAGCACATAAACGACTCCGGCCTTCGTAACTTCGTAATGAAATGTTTGGCGCAAACGCTCGAGCGCCACGCGCCGCGCCAGGTATGGCACCGTAACCAATCCGACGAACGCCGCCATCAACAGCGCCACGGACGCCAGAATTACTGACGCCCACAGATTGCCGGCTTCGCCCGAGGCCGTGGAAATCAATGCTGCGCCGAACGCCAGCCCCAATCCCACCAGTGCCAGCAGGAACTTTACCCACACTTCGGCTGACGCCGATCGCAGCCATGAGATGGCACGGCCGCGCGGGGCTTGGCTAGGATTCACGGAATTAGAGAAGGCAGAAGCCACTACTTCGAGCCTAGCATCGCGGAGAGGAACGATCAATGAGAAGCGACTTGCACGGAAAGCCTTCGTAACGTTGTTTCAGTGGTCAGTGAGTAGTGGTCAGTGGTCAGTGAACAGTGGTCGGTGGCCAATACTTGAAACGGCGGTATTCATACCTAGGAGGCAGGGTTACTGGCCACTGATCACTGATCACTGACCACTGATTTCGCAGCTCAATTGCTCACACTGATCTGATACTGCTCAATCTTGCCGTCCGGCATTTCGAAAGTTGAAATCGAAAGGACTTTCTCCGCAAACTTGGCCCGATAGGCGCGGTAGGTCATTCCTCCCCGCCCGTATTCCGCAGTCTGCTCGAATTCTTGCGACGTCCCTAACGGGCTTAGGCCGGTGGCGAAATCTTGCAGAGCCTGCTGGTCGAAATAGCTGTTGGCATTGTCGGTGAACAATGAGCGGTCAATCTTTCCCTTCTGAAGTTGTTCCAGGATCTTGCGCGCGCGCTCCACTTTTTCGGCGACGACGGCCGTATCTCCGGCAAAAAGGAGAGGAACAATTTTCCGCGCAATTTGACCACTGGTATTCACGGCATCCTGGTTGGTGAGTACGATGACGGCGACGCGATCCTCCGGAAAAACCACATTTTCGGCGGAGAAGCCGGATACTTCTCCGCTATGTTCGAGCAAGCGGCGGCCTGCCTGACTGCGCACCGCGAGGCCCAACGCATAGCCTGTTGCCGTGCCGTTCTTAAGCAGAACGTCTTTCTGCATCTCCTGGTACGAAGAAGGCTTGAGGAGGCGCTGGTTCATCATTGCGATATCCCACTTGGCTAGATCTGTCACCGGCATGGCGAGTTCGCCTGCCGCGAACAGCCAGCCCTTACCTTCCCTCGGCGCCGGCCGCAGCGGGCCTAGCGCGTAGCGCATGTAGCCCGTGGGGTCAGAATCGGCGAGGTGATCCTGGTCGATGTTCACGACGCTCTGCATTCCAAGCGGTTCGAAAATATGGGAACTCAGAAAGCGCAGCAGCGGCATACCGCTGGCTTTTTCTACGATGACGCCGGCGATCACATAGTTGGTATTGCTGTATTGCCATTGGGTGCCGGGATCGAAATCCAGTGGCTTGCGCGCCCAACGGGCAAGAATCTCGTCCGCTGTGATTGGCGTCAGCATGAACGGAGGCACATAATCCTGCGGCCAGTAGTCCTGGTAGCCGGAGGTGTGCGAAAGCAGTTGCCGGATGGTGACTTCTTTGGCCCGCATAAGATCGGGCACAAAGCGCGAGACGGGATCGTCCAGCGACAGCTTGCCCTCTTCCGCCAGCATGAGAATCGCGGTCGCGGTGAATTGCTTGCTGACGGATCCGATCTTGTAGCGCATTTCAGCTGTGGCCGGAGTAGCCGGGTCCAGGCGGGCATTGCCATAGGCGTGAGCATAGGCGAGCGTGCCATCCTTCACCACCGCCACCGACGCGCTGGGCGCACCGGTGCTTTCGAGCACCTGCCGGGCAATCTGGTCAACCTGGCTGCGCGTTTGGTCGGAAAGGTGTGAGGGAGCCTGGGCCGGAGCCTGCGCCAGAATCGAAAGCGTGACGCCCACGCAGGCCGCCACGCGAAAAAGGCTGCGCCGGGAAAAAAGGGTTCTGCAGCCACTCAGACTATGCATGACAACACCTCCGTGCAAAACGCGGAGTGTAGCACAGCATTTACCGCGCATTGTTTGGAAAATTAAGGTTCGGGGAATAACTGGCCACTGATCACTGACCACTGCTTTTCAGTACTCAGCCAGTTCCTTCATGGCGCGGAACAGATCGTTGGCCTGCGGCAGGATGGCATCTTCGAGAATCGGCTGGTAGGCGACGAAGGTGTCGGCGGCGGCCACGCGGCGCACAGGCGCATCCAGGTGATCGAAGAGCTGGTCGGCGAGGCGGGCAGCGATCTCCGCGCCGTAGCCCCAGCTTAAAGTATCTTCGTAGGCCACGAGCGCGCGATTGGTTTTACCAACCGACGCCGCAATCGTCTCCCAATCAAATGGATTCAGGCAGCGCAAATCGATCAACTCCACCTTCACGCCGTGCTCGCGCTCTAGCTTCTGCGCCGCTTGCAGGGCGCGGGGCACGACCGCTCCGTATGTGATAACCGTCAAGTCCGTCCCGGGATGCACGATCCTCGCCTTGCCGAATGGAATCATGTAATCCGGTCCGGGATAGGGCGCGCGTCCGTAGGTTTCGCGATACAGACGCTTGTGCTCTAGAAACAGCACGGGATCGTCGCAGCGGATTGCGGTGCGCAGCAGCCCAGCGGCATCGAGTGCGTTCGAAGGAAACACAACGCGCAATCCCGGGATGTGCGTGAACACGCTCT
This sequence comes from uncultured Acidobacteriaceae bacterium, assembly GCA_963747615.1. Taxonomy (GTDB): domain Bacteria; phylum Acidobacteriota; class Terriglobia; order Terriglobales; family Acidobacteriaceae; genus Sulfotelmatobacter. The sequence goes on along the minus strand of CAVVFP010000001.1, from coordinate 1,913,100 downwards.
CGCCGCACTGCGAGTGATAGATCGCGCCGCCGGTGAGGTATCCACCGATGGCCACGCGAATGACGACGGGGCAGGAAAAGACGTTGTTCGAGCGCCAACGGATCACCGACAGCTCATCACGAATCTGCATCATCGCCGGCCAGATGTAGTCGAAGAACTGAATCTCGACCACCGGCTTCAACCCGCGCGTAGCCATGCCGGTGGCTCGGCCCACGATGGCGGCCTCGGCCAGCGGAGAATTGAAGACCCGGTCTGCACCAAACTCATTCTGCAAACCAAAGGTCAGTTTGAAGACTCCGCCTTTGCCTTTTACCAGCTTGCGCTTCAAGTATTCTTCGCGGCTGCAATCGGCCACGTCTTCGCCGAAGATGACGATGCGCTCGTCTCGCTTCATTTCATCGCGCAGCGTGACGTTGATCAGATCGGCCATGGTCTTCGCGACCGGCTTTTTGCCGTCGGCAGAGTCGGGCCCGACCACCGCCTGTGTGTCAAACACGGCCGACGTGGGGTCGAGATCGGGCGAATACACATACTGCAGCACGCTTTCGGGCGCCGGCGGCAAGGCCTGGAGAGCCTGATCCACTGCAATCTGCAGCTCTTCCTCCACCTTTTTTTCGAGTTCGTTGATGCCCTTCTCGTCGAGAATTCCCTCGCGCAGCAAGAACATCTGCGTGCGCGAAACTGGATCGCGGGCAGCATCGCGCTCGCGCTCGGAATCCGGACGGTACAAGCGTTCATCGTCGGAGAGCGAATGTGAATACGGACGAATCACATGCGCGTGCACGAACGCCGGTCCGTGGCCCTCGCGGCAATACTTTGCGGCACGCTGAAACGCGGCCGAACTCGCCACCGGATCGGTGCCATCAATTTCTTCAAAGTGAAAGTTCGGGAAGCCCGAGACCAGGCGCGAAATGCTGCCTCCGGCGGTCTGTATTTCCACCGGCACAGAGATCGCGTAGCCGTTATCCTGCACGCAGAAAATCACGGGCAGCTTGCCGAGAGCGGCGGCATTCATCGCCTCCCAGAACTCGCCCTCGCTCGTGGTGCCGTCGCCTAGAGAAACATAAGCGATCTCGTCGCCGTGGAAGCTCACGTCTTTAAAATGACGATAGTCGGGCCGGTCACTTGCCGCCGGGACTTCCGCGGCCTTTCGATGCTGCGAAAAATACCTCCCAGCTTCGGCGCATCCCACCGCTTGCAGAATCTGCGATCCAGTCGGCGACGATTGCGTCACAATGTTCAGCCGCTTGTAGCCCCAGTGGGAAGGCATCTGGCGTCCGCCGGAACTGGGGTCGTCGGCTGCACCCACGGCCTGTAGAAACATCTCGAGCGGCTTGGCTCCAAGAGCCAGGCACAGCGCGCGATCGCGATAATAAGGATAAAACCAGTCGTAGCCCGGCTTCAGCGTCATTCCGGCGGCCACGCCGATGGCTTCATGCCCGGCTCCCGACATCTGAAAGAAGATTTTCTGTTGCCGCTTGAGCAGGATTTCCCGGTCGTCGATGCGCCGGGAGGTATACATGATGCGGTAGGCTTCGATCAGCTGATCGCGCGAAAGTCCCTCATAGGTTTGGGACTTCCTGCCGCTACCCGCGACGGACAGCTTCGGGTCGGTTTTTGTCGTCGCCATCCGGTTCCCTGAGGAATACGTTATGAAGTAGCCCGGTTTGGTGCAATATGGTGCCGATGATTACCGGGCAGGTTGCATTGTAAATCGGAATCGGGGATTGGAAAACATGGAAGTTCCTGCCCAGGGACCGCAGGAACTTTGGTCATTGGCTTGCTAAGCTGCCAGCTGAAAGATGGCCCGTCTCATCGTTTATCCTGAAAGAGCATGATCCAGACCCGCCGCGCCTTCGACCCGCGCACCATCAAACTGGTGATCTTCGATCTCGATGGCACGCTGATCGATTCGCGCCTCGATCTGGTGCACTCCGTAAACGCCGCGCTGCGCCACATTGGACGGCCCGCGTTGCCTGATGACGTAATCGCCAGCTACGTGGGCGACGGTGCTCCGATTCTGATTCAGCGTGCGCTCGGCGGCGAGGCCGTTGACCATGCGATCGTACGCCAGGGCCTTCAGTTCTTTCTTTCTTACTACCGCGAACACAAGCTCGACCACACCACGGTTTACGCGGGTGTGAAGGAAGCGCTCGCGGCCGTTCAACGTGCGTCTAACGGCGTTCCGCGCAGGATGGCTGTGCTCTCGAATAAGCCGGTAAATCCCTCACGTGCCATCGTCGAAGCGCTGGGACTAGGCCCGTTCTTCACGCAGGTTTATGGCGGGAACAGTTTCGCAACGAAGAAACCTGATCCCGAAGGCGCGCGCAAGTTGCTCGAAGAAAGCGGAGTACGCCCGGAAGAGGCCGCGATCGTTGGCGATTCTCACGTCGACGTTGAAACCGGCCGCAACGCCGGCCTCTGGACCATAGGCGTGAGCTACGGTTTCGCGCCATATACGTTGGGAGAAAATCCGCCGGACGTGCTCTTGGACACCCCCCAGGAGCTGGCAGAGGTATTCAGCGCGGGTGCTGGGTCTCAGGTGTTAGGTTTTGGGTCTCCGAACACCTTAAGACCCAGCACCTGAGACCGTTCATGTAAACTCATGCGACGATGAGCGATCGCATGGCTGTTTTCACGGCTTCGGAGCTGCGCAAGCTGCGCAGCATGAAAAATCCTTACGGCGTCCAGAAATTTCTGGACGATGCTCCCTACCATCTCGCGGATACGGCATGGTCGCCGCGGCGCGTTCTGGCCGAGCAGACGGCGCACTGTCTCGAAGGCGCGATCTTTGCCGCGGCGGCGCTGCGGGCCAACGGATATCCTCCGCTGCTGCTCGACTTTGAAGCCGAGCACGACACTGACCACGTGATCGCGATTTTTCGCCAGAACGGATGCTGGGGCGCGGTGGCCAAATCGAACTACACTGGATGCCGCTGGCGCGAGCCCGTTCACCGCACGCTGCGAGAGCTGGCGATCACTTACTTCAACGGATATTTCAACCTGCGCCGCGAGCGCACCTTGCGGCGCTTCTCGGTCCCGATCAATCTGAAGCGCTTCGATGGCCAGCACTGGATGACCACCGACCAGCCCGTGTGGTTCATCGTGTATCACCTCTTCGACATCAAGCATTACCCGCTCATCACCCCAGCCATGGCCAAGGGCCTGCATCGTGTCGATGAGCGCTTGTTTCAGGCTGAATGCCTGGGTAAGGCGTACAAAGACCGTCGTTAGTCGTTGGTCGTTAGCCAAGCATCCTCGTGAAACTTGGCGCCTTCTAACAGCGTAATAATATTCACTGTGAAAAAGCTGAGTCTCGCTCCCCTAGTTCTGCTCGCTACATCGCTCGCTAGTCTGCCCGCTTTGGGTCAGGATCATGCCGCCTCAAAAACCTCTCCGCCCGAAGCTTCCCTGCCCGATCTAACGCCTGATGCAAATGGCAACCTCTCGCAGGACCAGATGCGGCAGCTGATACGAGTCGTTACTGAGAACTACCGCGCGAACTATAAGAAGGAACGCGATTACACCTACATCGACCGTGAAGTGGAGAACAAACTAGAAAGCGACGGGGGCATCAAGTCCGCCGAATCGAAGACCTACGAGATCATGGAACTCTACGGCGAACAGGTGGAACGCTTGATCGCAAAAGACGACAAGCCGCTCTCCGGGAAAGATGCGGCCAAAGAGGAAGAGCGAATCGACAAGTTGACTAGCAAGCGCAAGAATGAATCGGAGGAAGAGCGTGCGAAACGGCAGGCGGAAGAAGAAAAACAGCGCGAGAAGAATCGCGAGTTTGTCCGCGAGGTGGCCGACGCCTATGACTTCCGCCTGGTTGGCAGCGAGACCCTCGACGGACGCGACAACTGGGTAATCGCCGGCGAGCCTCGGCCGGGGTTCCAGGCACATCTGAAAGAGGCGCAAATGCTTTCCAAGTTTCGTGGCCGCCTCTGGATCGATAAGAACGAGCTGCAACTGGCCAAAATGGACGTCGAAGCCATCGATACGGTTTCGTTCGGCTGGGTGCTGGCGCGTATCCACAAGGGAACGCGGCTGGTGTTTGAACAGACTCGCGTGAACGGAGAAGTCTGGCTCCCCCAGCACATAAGCTTCAAGTTCGATGCCCGTGTCGCCTTATTCAAGGGATACAACGAGCTTGACGAAGAAACCTTCCGCGATTACAAGAAGTTCCGAGCGACCTCACGGATTGTGAGCGTAGGAGATGTAAAGCCCTAGGCGACGGTTACCTTTGCAGCCTGGACTGGGTTTGCGTCATCTAAACAGGTTCGCAGCACTCGCAGCTTCATACTCTGCTCCTTCCAGGTGAAACATGTCTTCTCCAGTCATCGTCGGCCCGCTCGGCCCTACTCCTGTCGCGGGCAGTCCCATGTTCTCCACTGGACCCGTGAATCAAGAGCACGCCTTCCCTGCGCTTGCCCCGGCGCAGATTGACCGCATCCGCCCATTCGGCAAGCTCCGCCAGGTGAATGCGGGAGAGATTCTGTTCGAGCCCGGGGACGTGGCGGCCCCGTTTTTCGTGGTGCTTTCCGGGAGCATGGAGATCGTGCAACCCACGCTGAGCGGCGAGCGTTTGATCGTGACTCACCAGGCCGGAAGCTTTACCGGCGAGATGACCTTGATCTCGGGCCGTGGGGCACTGGCGCGGGGGCGCGTGACGGCGCCCGGCGAGTTCCTCGAAGTGAGCCCGGAAAAGTTGCGGACCCTGGTCGCGCGGGACGCGGAGTTGAGCGGAATCTTTATGCGGGCGTTTATTCTGCGGCGGCTGTTGCTGATTTCCTACAGCGAGGGGAACGTCGTTCTTCTCGGTTCACGGCACTCTTCAACGACGCTGCACCTTCGTGAATTTCTCACCCGGAACGGGCATCCGCATACCTATATCGACCTGGATACCGATAAGGGAGCGCAAGAACTGCTGGACCGGTTTGCCGTAACTCTTGCCGAAATTCCTGTCGTGATCTGCAACGGACAAACCGTGCTGCGCAGCCCGTCGATTCAGGAACTGGCGAAATGCCTGGGGCTCAATGCCCACATCACGGCGGCGGAAGTGCGGGATCTGGTGATTGTTGGCGCCGGCCCGGCTGGTCTGGCGGCGGCTGTTTATGGTGCGTCGGAAGGTCTGGACGTTTTAGTGATTGAGGCAGAGTCTCCCGGCGGGCAGGCGGGGTCGAGTTCCAAAATCGAAAACTATTTGGGGTTTCCCACGGGAATTTCAGGGAACGAACTAGCGAGCCGGGCCTCCGCACAAGCGCAAAAGTTTGGCGCCAAGGTGCTGATCGCCAACAATGTGACGAAATTGAATTGTGAGCGCCGTCCCTACGAGTTGAGCGTCGATTGCGGCCAAACCATTCGCGCACGCACCGTCGTCATTGCCAGCGGAGCACAGTACAACAAACCGAAGATCGACAACCTGCATAAATTCGAAGGCCAGGGCGTCTATTACGGTGCGACTTTCATCGAGGCGCAGTTGTGCGGCAACGAAGATGTGATTGTCGTAGGCGGCGGCAACTCGGCCGGCCAGGCGGCGGTCTACTTGTCGGAGACGGCGAGCAAGGTTCACATGCTGGTGCGGTCCGGTCAACTGTCCGACACTATGTCGCGTTATCTGATCCAGCGTATTGAGGAAAATCCGGCGATCAAGATGCACTACCACACGGAAATTGTGGGCCTCGACGGCGACACGCAACTCGAACGCGTGACCTGGCGGGACAAGAACACCGGTGATATTTCAACTCACGACATCCGGCACTTGTTCATTATGGCGGGTGCGTCGCCGCGCACCGAATGGCTGAACGGCTGCCTGGCGCTCGACAACAAGGGCTTCATTCTAACCGGACGCGATCTGGATCCGGTCCTCCAGAATTTCCATTGGCCGCTTACGCGCGTGCCTCTCATGCTGGAGACAAGCTTGCCGGGGGTATTCGCGGTGGGCGACGTCCGCGCCGAGAATGTGAAGCGCGTGGCCTCTGCCGTTGGCGAAGGTTCGATCTCCGTTTCTCTGGTGCATCGGGTGCTCGCGGAGTTGTAGTCGCGGAGTGATCGTCACCGGCTGTCTTGAGCACGTTATAATAGAGAGATTCTCCGTCGATGACATTGCCTTCTGTGAGGATGGCCGCGGGGACAGCGGATCCCTCGCTTCGCTCGGAACGACAACACTTTAGTTTTGGCTAAAGGCTAAGAGCTAATAGCTAAGAGCTTCCTGCATGGATTTCAAACTAGTTTCCGATTACAAACCGCAAGGCGACCAGGGCCGCGCCATTGAGTCGCTGCTGCGCGGGGTCTATGACCGCGAGCAGCATCAGGTTCTGCTGGGCGTGACCGGCTCGGGCAAGACCTACACCATGGCCAAGGTGATCGAGGCGGTGAACCGTCCCGCGCTGGTGATGGCGCATAACAAGACTCTGGCCGCGCAGCTTTATCACGAATTCAAGAATTTCTTTCCTCACAACGCCGTCGAATACTTCGTTTCTTATTACGACTATTACCAGCCCGAGGCTTACGTCCCCGCCGCCGATCTTTTCATCGAGAAGGAAGCGACCATCAACGATGAACTCGACAAGCTGCGGCTCTCGGCGACCAAGTCTTTGTTTGAACGCCGCGACGCGCTGATTGTGGCTTCCGTGAGCTGCATCTACGGTCTCGGATCGCCCGAGGCCTATTACGGCATGATGCTGTTCCTCGAGAAAGGCCAGAAGATCACGCGCGAAGACATCACCCACAAACTGGTTGACATTCTCTATGAACGCACCAACGGCGAGTTCAAGCGCGGTACGTTTCGCGTGCGCGGCGACGTGATTGAGGTCTTCCCTACTTACGACGACATGGCTTACCGCATCGAGCTGTGGGGAGATCAGGTGGAATCGCTGGCGCAGATCGATCCGCTGTTCGGCACGGTGAAGCAGAAGTACATGCGCCTGCCGATTTATCCCAAGACGCATTATGTGATGAAGGATGAGACCCGCGCGTCGGCGGTGGAATCGATTAAGAAAGAGCTGGCCTGGTGGGAAGTGGAACTGGAAAAGCAAGGGCGTGTGGTCGAGTCGCAGCGCATTCACCAGCGCGTGAAGTTCGACCTGGAAATGATCAAGGTCATGGGCTACTGCCACGGGATCGAAAATTATTCGCGGCATTTTACGGGACGGATGCCGGGCGAGCCTCCGCCGACCCTGCTTGATTACTTTCCTCGCGATTTCCTGATGTTCATTGACGAGTCGCACCAGACCATTCCGCAGTTGCGCGGCATGCATGCCGGAGATCGCTCGCGCAAGGAAACGCTGGTGGAATACGGTTTTCGACTGCCGTCGGCGCTCGACAACCGTCCGCTGACTTTTGAGGAATTTGAGCACCGGACGAATCAGCTTGTCTATGTTTCCGCGACTCCGGGGCCGTATGAGCTGACGAAATCCGCGGGCGTCGTGGTAGAGCAGATCATCCGGCCGACGGGGCTGATCGATCCCGAAGTCGAGGTGCGGCCGGTGAAGGGACAGATCGACGACCTGCTGCACGAGATTCGCGCTCGCGTCGAAAAAGGCGAGCGCGTCCTGGTGACCACGCTGACCAAACGCATGTCCGAAGATCTGGCCGAATACTACGCCGAGGTGGGAGTGAAGTGCCGCTACATGCACTCGGAGATCGAGACTCTGGAACGAGTAAAGATTCTGCGCGACCTGCGCAAGGGCGAGTTCGATGTATTGATCGGCATCAATCTTCTCCGCGAAGGTCTCGACTTGCCGGAAGTTTCACTGGTGGCGATCCTCGACGCCGATAAAGAAGGCTTCCTACGGTCGTGGGGATCGTTGATCCAGACGATCGGCCGCTGCGCGCGCCATCTGCACGGCCGCGCGATTCTTTACGCCGACCGCATGACAGATTCGATGAAGCGCGCCATGGACGAAACCCTGCGACGGCGTGAGATTCAAACTGCCTACAATCTGGAGAACGGAATTACGCCGGAATCGATCATTCGTCCGCTGGATATGACGCTGGCGGGAATCATAGCCGCCGACTACACCGACCTGACTGGCGGCGAAGCCGAAGGCATTCCCGAGTTCAAATCGCAGCCGGAGTTAGATGCGTACGTCGTCAAGCTCGAAAGCGACATGCGCGAGGCGGCCAAGCGGTTCGAGTTCGAGAAGGCGGCCAGGCTCAGGGATACGATTAAGGAGTTGCGGACTAAGGAGTTTTTGTTCGCGTAGAACGCGTTCGTCCTGCTCCACTCTATACTCTCATCAATGAAGCTGCCTCTTCCCGTCATCTGCCCGGCTTGCAAGAACCAATTCGCGCTTGATGTCTACGGAAGCAATCTTCCGGAGTACACAAACTGTCCGAAGTGCGGTGCCCAAAGCCGTAACCTGTGGCCACTAGGCAACGCCGTCACAAAACTTCTTATGGAACGCGCCAAGCAGGAGCTTGCGGGTGGCGATGTCACGATCACCATACTTTTGAGTTCAATGGCCGTTGAGGGAGAGATGGCCTTCCTCTTCTTCAAATGGAAGGGCATTGATGAAAGAAAACTCCCGCATGCCATCACCGAAGCGGACCGGGAAAGGTGGGGTGACTCATGGAAAGAGTTTTCTTCGTTTAAGGCGCAGTTGGATGCCGTGTCGAAATTGTTAACGCATGACGCCTTTGACAAATTCGCGCTACAGAATAAGGGGTGGCTGTTGCCCAGACTTGACGGGTATGACCCTGCAGCGGGAATTAAGCAGCATTTTCAGAATCATTTCTACCGCACCCGAACTCGCGTCGTTCACTACGCTGAGGTCGATTTCCAGAAGCCCGATGGAGAGAGGTGTTTTTCTTTAGCATGGGCCCTAATCATGCTGTTTCATTCGATGGACAGGAGAGCATGTGAATTACTGGACGATGGGCAGAGACTGTTCGATTCTCAATCTGCGGAGCCTCCGGCCTAGCCTGCGTCTAGCTCGTCGTCTACTGCAACTCAGGTGCCCAGGTAAAGTATCGGAGACAATATCCCGATCCGTCGCCACGGATGCATCCCCAGCAAAGCCGCATCTCCCGTGATAATCACATCCGCCCACCCGTTTAGCGTGACTTTCTAGAACCTGCTGTCTTTCGGGTCTTCCTAGCGCGCTCCTGTTCGAAGCTCGCGATACCGATCATTAGGCTGTATGCCTCGGCGGACATGATTACCGCCCCTTTCCCGTTCTTGCGCGTAATCAGAACCGGCTCGCGATTGGCGAAGTCTAGCATAGCGCCGAAGCGCCTTCTCGCAGCGGTGATGGTGAGAGCCTTCATTGGTTTGTTATCGACGCGAGCAAAGAAAACCTCAGTGTCCCCGGCGATGCTGCCGCGCTTCGCCCGGGCCGGACAGACGAGGGCGGCCGTCCTCATACACGGTTCTTCTTACACCATCCGCACCGGACCTGGATATTCCGCCACTATCGAATCCGTTGTGAGAAGTGTGATGCCCTCCACGGTGGCCTGTGCCACTAGCAACCGGTCGAAAGGGTCTTTGTGGATCGGGGGCAGACTCTCGATGGCGACCACGTGGTCGCTGAGAATGGGCAACTCGGTGTATTCATTATCCAGCAGCCCGCGGCGGAGCAGCCGCGGATCGGCTTGGAAGTCGCTGCGACCGAGTCCGCGCTTGATCGCCACTTCCCACAGGTTAGCTGCGCTGAATAGAAGCTCATTCGCTCTGCTGTCGATCAATCTTCTGGCGGCTGGGGAGAGCCGATCTGGTTTCCCCGCAGCCCACAGAAGCAGATGGGTATCGAGCAGAAGTTTCATTTTCCGCCGCTAAAGATACGCTCAATTTCTGCTTGACCCATACGGTCAAAGTCGTCTGGCACCGAGATTTGCCCAGCCATGAAGCCAAGGCGCCGGACTTCTTTTCCCACGGGAGCGCCCAAGGCTGTGACCTTCACCATAGGCCTGCCGGCCTTAGCAATCACAAAAGGCTCTCCCTCGAACGCTTCTTCGACGAGCTTGGAGAGTTGGGTTTTGGCTTCGTGAATATTAACTGTTTTCATGGAGCAGCCTGTAGACTAAACTAACTTGGTTTAGTCTATACCATGCCGTCCCAAACAGCAACCGCATTCTTGATGTTACCGTCCGTACGCTGCACTCGCCGCCAAAGGCTTGCGATGAAACGTGTATCCGTCAAACGTTTCAGAGCGGAAGTTCAGGTTGGGCGCGCTGAGCTTTTCAGTTTGGCTCAGGAAAAGGTATCCGCCGGGTTCGAGATAAAGATGCAGGCGCTCGAGCAATGCAATGCGCTGGGCGCGTGAGAAGTGCGGCAGCACGTCCATGCAGAAGATGCAATCGAAGCGCCCGATGTAGCCGGGGCGAGCCAGGTTCATGCAATTAAAGGTGACCAGACTGCGCAGGCGTGGTTTCACCAGCAGGTGCGCTCCGTTGGCCGGAACACTCTGAATTCCGTTTGACGTGCCATTGCTTCCATTGCTCCGTGCCAGACTCGGGCCTTCGTCGTCGACCTCGCTAGAAGCACTATCTGGGACAATTACAGGCGAACTGATCTTCGAAAAATAGTTGCGGATGGTTGCGGGCGGCAGGCCGTCCAAGGCGGACTGCCGGTACACGCCGCGGTCCGCGGCTTCGACGTTGCGCGGCAGCAAGTCGCTGCCGACGATATGAATCGACAAACCTGTGCAGTGGCTCGCTGATGCCGAAGAGGCCGGAGTACTTTCGGCTATACCGCCGTTGCGAGCCGCCAACTTGCCGTTGCCATTTCCGCTCCCGTTGCCGCTTCCATGATTCGACCCGTTGCCGTTATTCCCTGCTCCCGAGCCGTTCTGGCTCAGCGCATCGCAGACCGCCATAGCAATCGAGTAGGTTTCTTCTCCGCTGCCGCAGCCCGCGCTCCAGATCCGCATCGGACTGGGACCGTCGGCGGACTTGCGCGCGCAAAGCTGCGGCACCACTTGCCGCGCCAATGCATTGAGCGCTCCGGGATGACGAAAAAATCCGGTATTCGTATTGACCAGACCATCGAGAAATGACGGCAGGCTTGAGGGATCCTGGTCGCAGGAGCGAAGACGTTCGAGCAACGTCGAGGATGATCCCAAGCCCTGCGCCTCAATGTAATCGGCTACGTGCGCGGCCAGCGCGCTGTTGGGACAATCAAGAACGACTCCGGCCTGGCGCTCGACCAGCAGGCGCAACTCCGAGAGTTCATGTTCGAGGATGGTGCCGGTTGCGATGAGCTTATGCATAGAATCTTTCCACAAATGCCGGATTCAGTTTCCCAGTTTTCAGTTTTCAGATCTAGGTACTCGGTACTCAGTCCCCTGCTGCTGTCGCAACGCGGTATTTCCCTGAATCTCGTTCCACCTGTTGAGCTACCACGTTCATTTCTTTTTCCAGCGACGAAAAACGTTGCATCACTTCGTGGATGCGGAGGGTCATATTTCGAATGGTTTCAATCTGCGCCCGCGCCTGGGCCGAGAGGCTGCCGGGTTCGATCAGCAGCAGATCGGAGTTGCCCAGAAGCGATGTGAGCGCATTGTTCAAGCCGTGGCGCATCTCGAGCATGTAGCGGCCGAGCGTGGCCTGGCGCTCCAGTGTGGCGCAAGCTTGTTCGGAAGCGCGGGCACGGGCTTCAGCGCTGGCGCGGAGCACGGCTTCGCCCGCCGCCGGAACCAGAACGTTGAGCCAATTTTCATCGCTGCGCAGCACCGAGGTACGCGGCCAGCGCTGGCGTACGAGTTGCGCGGTAGAGGCGTCGTTACAGACGCAGAACAAAGGCTGCTGGGTCGAGTGCAGAGGCTCCAGCACCGCCGAAAGCAGTTCGCGGCGCAGTGGGCCCACGAGCGCTACCGCGAAGTTATCGACGCTGCAGGGCCAGAGATCTCCGCTGAGCATGGTGAACATGGGCACATGGCGCTCCATCTGCCAGCGCGCGGTGATGCGGCGCGAAAATTCCACGTCGTCGGAGATGATGAGTACGATCGGCTGATCCACTTGCAAATTTCCTTTTCGGGGACTCCCACGGAGTTCGATGCGAGTCCTGACTTTCCGTTCTTGTCGACGCCTTGTTCTGCGCCAGCTTCTATTTCTCTTTCTCGTTGCCCGGTAATGAGTCCGCATCCGGATTCCACTCTTCGGTTACGGCAGAGATTTCGAATTCAGGAGCATCCGCGTGATCCACAGCGAACTCTTCCTGCGGGTCTGCTTCTGCTTCGGGTGAAGTGTGGCCCTGCTCGGTTGGTTTTGAAATGGTGACACTGCTACCAGCCCCGGCGGCAGCAGCGGCGGCTCGCGGCGCGGCTTTCGCATCGCTTGTATCGGTCGAACCCTTATGAGTCGAATCAAGCTTCAGGGCGTCGTCAACCGAGGCCCTCAGATCGACCAGCATGCGTAGCGGCTGGCCTGACGAATACTCCGCCTGAAACATGACTTTCCAGGACTGGCAGATCATGCGCAAGCGAATGATCGGTTCCTGCGCGGAGAATTGCGCGCGCCGGCAGTCGATCGTCTCCACTCCTTTTTCTTCCAGCTCGCTAAGTCCGTCGAGAATGGTGTTGAGATCGGCAAGCATGAGGCGGAAGAAGACGCGCCGCATCAGATATCCAAATCGGGTAAAGGCGACCAGCGCGATGGGCAGGTAGAACAAATCGCCGGCCTGGGCTTTGGCCTTGCGTCCCTGGTCGAGCACGCCGCCGTGCAGCAACTCGTCCAGCGAGTGGCAGCGGCGCGCGGAATCGAGGGTGCGGTCCAAAGCGTTCAGCCATACCGGAGCCTTGAGTTCCACTGGGCCGAGGACCGGCTCCAACCGCTGGGCCACATAGGCGAGGTCGGCTTGGTTGTCGTCCAGTTCGGTGGGCGCGTCCTGACTGAAATATTGCACCATCAGAAAATCAATCTTGTCGCGCACGGAATCATTTTTCGTGGTCTTGGCCAGAAAGTGCTGCAGCAGCAGGACCAGACCTTCGGGATTGACCAGCGAACTGGTCTGTAGAAACTGGCGCAACTGGTGAACCTGGATTTTTTCATCCATGTCGTTCAGCCATTGCTGGGCCTGTTCGATGGACTCGGGTCCGGGTGTTTCCACGCCTGCCTCGAGATCATTGCAGGCGGCGGTGTCGATCACGAACTCGCGCGCCAGTTCGGCGTAAATCGGATGCAGGCGGCGGGCCCTCGACCACACGGCCGCGGGATCTGAGGTTGCTCCCGAGGGTTGCGACCCCGAAGTTTGTGACGATGAAGGTTGCGATTGCGTCATGGTTTCACGATCCAGTTGGGAACTGAGGTGACAAAGCGGGCTGCGACAATGGTTTTGCCGGGATGGTATTGCACCGCGACCACCGAAGCTTCGGTATCGAGCGAGCCGTCGGAGTTGCGCAGCCGCAGGATGTCGGCGAACTCGAGCGGCGTGGCGCAGGCAAACAGAACTTCGCGCGACGTGCCGAATTCGATGACAGTGCTTTCCTCGACCGTTGTGCCTGCCGGCTGGCCGTCTTCATTTTGGTTTGTTTTTGTACTTGTGCTGTCGCGGCGCGTGAACTGAACCGGAATACGAACCGGTGTGGCTTCGGGAAAAAAGCGCGCCAAATCGGCGACCGTGCTGGTCTGCGGCGTCCGCGATGGAGCTGTGGCCTGCTGCGCCAAGCGATGATCAACCTTTCCCTAGAAAAACTTTCTGGCGAAAACTGAACTGATAAATGCGGTCAGGCTCCCCCTCTTCCCGGTTAGGAAGAGCGTTGGGGAGCCGGGACACGCGGTTATGCAAGAAACAGGAGCACGACCAAGACCACAGTGCGGAACGGAAGGACTAGCACTCAGGCGCTCTAGTTTTCAGCGAGTTAGAAGCTTGGCGAGTGATTGCCGGGAGCCTGTGCGAGATCGGCATCTCAAGCTGAGACAGTAGTCTCATGGGCGGGCAGAGCCTTCTCGTGGAGCTGATTCATAATTGGCTGAATGTTCCAACTGGAACATTCGAACTTTGCAGAAAATTATCGGTGTAAGTTGTTGATTCTTCGTGTGGGCTTTTGGGCGAGTCAATGGAATCAAGGGTTTAGGCTGTGGAAAAAATGTCTACTTTCGAGGGGGCCGAATGTCTACTAAAGTAGACTTGACAGGCGCGTCGCGTACTTTCTATGGTACATGGTTATGGGCAGAAAAAGTGTGGGATCGAAGGTTGCTGACTTCATGAGGAAAGAGAGCATCGTGGAGAAATTGGAAGCGCGCCCGGTCAAGCAGGTTGTGGTGTCGCAGTTGGCCGCGGCTATGAAGAAGAAAAAGGTTTCCAAGTCGCGAATGGCGGTGTTGCTGAAGACGAGCCGGTCACAGGTGGATCGGATTCTCGACCCGAAATGCGATGTCACGGTGTCGAGTTTGCAGCGGGCCGCGGCTTTGGTGGGCAAGCGGGTGGTGATTGGGTTGAGTTAGGGTGGTCCAGTCGAATTCTCCTGTGAATCGCAGTCATCTCCGTGTTTAAGACTTTGGCTTTGGCCTTTGGCTTTGTCTATGTCTTTGCGAGACATCCGAGGCTGCTGTTCGAATAGAGGCAAAAGGGTTTTCGATGCGGATGCCTGCGATCTTCTGTTCCGCATTCAGATCCTCGGAGAGAATTCGGACGGCCCCGCATTTGGCCGCTGATGCCACGATCAGTGCGTCCCAAAATCCAATCCGGGATTCGTCCTCGATGCGAAATGCGGCTGAAATTTCGGCAGGAGTGGTTTCTATGCACCAGACGGCATAGCTGTTGACCAACAACCGCGCGACCTCTTTCGGAAGGGGCAAGGGGATCTTGCGTGTGACGTTGACATAGAATTCCTGGAGAACCTGCATGCTGAGGACCCCTGCTTGGTTGGTCCAAAGCTCGCGCAGGACACTTTTTGCCAGTTGGTGCTTTGCTCCGGCGTCAATATCGTGGGCGTAGATCAAGACATTGGTATCGACGAAAGCCTTAGCGCTCATGCCATTCGTCCCGGGTGGCGCGGATCACGCCTCCCAGATGAAAGCCCTGATCGAGCAACTCTATAGCCTGTCGCTGGGCGCGCTCATAGGCTTCTTCTTCCCCAATTAAAATCTCGATCTGCTCAGCGAGCAGGCCGCTGATCGAAGTGCCGCGGCGGGCGGCCAGGATTTTAGCTTTCCGAACGGTCTGACGGGCCAGGCTAACGGTCAAATTCTGCTTGGTCATAGGGGTCGACACTTCATTGTCACCTACAATACGTGTACCACGTATTTTACGTGTAATCAAGGCCAAATCAAAGGCTTCACCACAGAGGTCCGGGGGGCACGGAGGAATTCGACTTGACGAGTAAAGGCCAAGGTCAAAAGCAGCACAGCAGGTTCCTCACCGGGCTTGGCGCAGGTTCGGAATGACATGCCTTTTCTTTTGGAGCAAAGATGCCCGCTCCACACAGGCTATCCACACGAGCGACTCTGCACTCCGTCGGCGTGACAACCCTGTTATGCTCATACTCAACTAACACAATGCACTGGGCGTGCTTGGTCGAGCGTGTTCGCCTGTTCGTAGCGCTCTTCTCTGGTCGCTGTCCGCACGCTCCGCGCGACATTTCCAATCCTCAGGGGTTTACGGGAATTCCGCGAGATTCGGGTCTCGCGAAGAAAAATTGCTTGGGAGACATACCTTCTATGAAAACAACTCTGAAGTCAGGCTGGTGCAGCGCTGTGTTTGTGATCGCGCTGGCCATCATCGTTCTTGCTCTACCTGCCAGATCAGCCGCGCAAGATCAGGACGATCCGCCTACGCGCGTTGCCCGCATTGGGTACCTCGAAGGTTCGGTTTCATTTCAGCCCGCGGGGGAAACGGACTGGGTTGGAGCGGTTCCCAACCGTCCCATGACGACTGGTGACCAACTCTGGAGCGACCAAGGCTCGCGCGCCGAATTGCAGCTGGGAATCGCCTCGATTCGCCTATCGGAGAATACCGGCATCTCTTTCCTGAACCTGGACGACAATACAGTTCAACTCCAGCTTAGTTCGGGCACGATTAATATTTCAGTGCGCCGGCTGGGTGAGAACGATGACTTTGAGATCGATACGCCGAACCAGGCGTTTACGATTGTGCAACCCGGCCGCTATCGCGTGGAGGCGAGTGCGGACGGAAGCTACACCGTAGTAAGCGTGCGCGTGGGCGAAGGGCAGGCTACCGGTGGCGGCCAAAGCTTTGATTTGCACTCCGGGCAGAGGGGCACATTCAGCGGGGCGGACACACTTATCGCCAATGTCGAACCGATTTATCCGTTCGATGACTTCGATAACTGGACCGAAGGCCGCGATCACCGTTACGATACTTCGCGCTCCGCGCAATACCTTTCTCGCGATGTCGTCGGCTACGACGACCTCGATGATCAGGGCGACTGGCGCGACGACGCGAACTACGGGCATGTCTGGTATCCGCAGGTTGCGGTCGGCTGGGCGCCTTATCACACCGGCCATTGGGATTGGATCGACCCCTGGGGATATACGTGGGTGGATGACTCTCCTTGGGGCTATGCGCCGTTTCACTACGGACGCTGGGTCTCGGTGGGCGGGCGCTGGGGTTGGATACCCGGACCGGTAGCAGTGCGGGCGGTCTATGCGCCCGCGCTTGTGGTGTTTGTTGGTGGTGGCGGCGGATGGGGAGGAAACATTGGATGGTTCCCGCTCGGTCCGCGTGAGGTCTGGGTGCCGTCCTACCATGTGAGTGCCGGTTACATGAATCGTGTGAACGTCAGCAACACGAACGTGAACGTCACCGTGGTCACGAATGTGTATAACACGACCGTCATCAACCGGACCACGACCGTCACGAACATTACTTATGTGAACCGGGGCGTGCAGGGCGCGGTGACAGCGGTTCCGCAGAATGCGTTTGCGAGCGCGCAGCCGGTGGCGAGGGCTTCCATTAGGATGAATGCGCAGCAGATCGCGGCCGCGCCGGTGAGCGCGCGGGTCGCGGTTGCACCTACGCGGCAAGCGGTGCTGGGAGCGAAAGCTTCTACCGCGAGCCACGTGACTGCGCCGCCTGCGGCGGTTATGAACCGGCAGGTGGTTGCGAAGAGGGCTCCGCCACCGGCACCGGTGCCGTTTGCGGCACGGCAACAGGCGATGGCTGCGCATCCTGGCGTGCCTCTGGCACGAACTCAAGTAGCGACGCTGCGTCCGGCAGCTGCGGCCACGGCGCGGCCGATGGTGAAGGTTGCGCCTCCGGGCAAGCCTGCTACGCCGGTGATGGGCAAGCCTGCTGTTCAGCCGAGCGCTGCTCGACCTGGGCAGCCTCCTGCGGCTCAGCCGACTAGCCGTCCCAATCAACCTGCTGCGAATGGGAGACCGGCCGCTGCTGAGCCGAATCGGCCGACTGCGGCACCTGCGCCTAAGCCTAGTCAACCGCCGCCGACCCGTCCTGTGACGGCTCAGCCCGCGGCACAGCCGTCGCGTACGGAGCGTCCACCCGCAGCACAGCCGACGCCGACTCCTGAGGCGAATCGTCCGCCGGCGGCTGCACCTAGCCGTCCCGCTCAGCCCACGACACCGCCGGCTCCGGCACCGAGCCGACCTGAAACCACCAAGCCTGCACCGCCGACTGAGCGGCCTGAAGCTGCACCGACGAAGCCGGCTCCGCGTCCGGCAACGCCTGCGCCTAGCGAGCATCCGCCGCAGACGCATACGACTCCGCCTCCGGCTGCGAAGCCGGCGGCTCCTCCGGCGAAACAGGCTCCGAAGACTCCTGAGGAGAAGAAGCGGGAGGAAGAGAAGAAGCCTGGCGCGTAGTGAGTGTTGTATCTGCGATTAAGATCAAGCACCCTGAGTTCTTTCAGGGTGCTTTTTTTGTGGTTAGGGGACGGTGCGGAAATATGTTGCGCGAGTAAAGAGCTAACCTCAGGCGCTAAAGCGCGGATTCATTTTGACGACTTAGCGGCACTCGTGCCCTTCCCGAACCGGCTCGACGAGAGTTTTTTGCAACTTCTAAAAGCAATGCCTATCGCGGTTGGGCGCTTGCCGGGAGTAGTGGCGGCGCGCGGGAGAAGCAGGTTCCCTTCGGCTTCGCTCAGGCAGGCTCTCACCGGGCTTGGCGCCCGGTTCGGAATGACAAGAGGCTGAGAGGTTAAGCGGATGCGGCCTATTGCAGCGTGTGGCTTGATGCGCTCGGGGCTTGGGCTCCGCTTATGTTGTAGCGTTTTAGTTTGCGGTAGAGTGTGGCGCGGCTTATGCCTAGCATGCGTCCGGCGAGGGCTTTGTCGCCTTTAACTTGCTCGAAGACGCGGCGGATGGTGGCGCGTTCGATATCTTCGAGGTCGGTGGTGGAGAGCGGAACCGTGGTTGCGCTCCCGACCGAAATTTTTTCGGAGGAAGCCGCCAGATCGGAAACCAACTCCGGCGTGGATTCTGTCGTTTGCCGCAATGCGGGCGAGTTCAGCGAGGCGATAGTGGGCGGCAGGTCGCTCAAGTCGATCAGGGTTCCGTTGCCGAGCGCGACCGCGCGCTCCACGCAGTTTTCGAGTTCGCGGACGTTGCCGGGCCAATCGTAATTGATCAGCGCTTTCATGGCGGCGCTGGAGACGCGCAGGTCCGCGCCGGGAGCGTATCGCTCGCAGAACCAATTCACCAGCATGGGGATATCGCTGCGGCGCTCGCGCAAGGCGGGGACGTGAACCGTAACAACGTTGAGTCGAAAATAAAGATCCTTGCGGAAGGTTCCGTTCTTGTACGCGGTCTCGAGATCGCGGTTGGTGGCGGCGATGATGCGCACATCTACTTTGACGCGCTGATTGCTGCCTACCGGCCGCACTTCTTTTTCCTGGAGCACGCGCAGCAGCTTGGCTTGCAACTCGAGCGGGAGTTCGCCGATCTCATCCAGAAAGACGGAGCCGGTGTCGGCGGATTGAAAGAGTCCCTGCTTGGATTTCAGAGCGCCGGTGAAGGCTCCTTTTTCGTAGCCAAAGAGTTCGCTTTCGATCAGCGTGGGGACGAGCGAGCCGCAATCGACGGCAACAAAGGGACGGTTGGCAAACGCTCCGCGGAAATGAATGGCGCGAGCGATCAGCTCTTTGCCAGTGCCGCTCTCGCCTGAGATTAAAACGGCGGTGCGCGTGTCTTTGAGGCGCGAGGCTACGCGCAGCACTTCCTGAATCTTGGCGGAGGAGCCGACTATGCCGTGGACGGCGGTTTCGGAATCCATGCGCTGGCGGAGGAATTCGTTCTCCTCGACCAAGCGGACTTTTTCAGCCATGCGTCGCAAGAACAGCCGCAGTTCTTCGAGCGGCGAAAAGGGCTTCGTGATGTAGTCGTAAGCGCCGAGCTTCATGGCCTGCACGGCGGTTTCAATGGATCCGTGCCCGGTCATGAGAGCGACTTCGGAGCGCGGCAGAAGTTTCTTGGCTCGCTCGAGGAATTCGAGGCCCGACATGTGCGGCATGACCATGTCGCTGAGGATCATGTGGACGGGCTGCTCTTCGAGCAGAACAAGGGCGGACTCGCCGCTATCGGCTTCGAGGCAGATGAAGCCGAGGGCTTCGCCGACGGTCACGCAGAGCTTGCGGATGCTCTGCTCGTCGTCAACGATTAAGAGACGGACGCGAAGGTCTTCTCGGTTCAGATTTCGGTTCAGATCTCGGTGCAGATCTCGGCTCAGATCTCTGCTGAGAGCGAGCTTGCCTGAAGGCGGTTTGCCGGACGTGTCGTTCACCTTGCTTTCCCCATGGTTTTCTCGACGGCGGAGATGAGATCCTGCACGCGGAAGGGTTTCTCCAGATAAAGCGCGCCGATCTTTCTCAAAGTGCTGACAGTTTCTTCGTTGGCGTAGTCGCCGGTGATGATGACGACTTTGTTTTCGAGATCGGGGCGATGGGCGGAAATCCAGGTGTGCACCTGAGCGCCGTCGACGCCGCCGGGCGTGCGCATGTCGGAGACGACGCCGAGGTATTGGCCCTTCTCCAGCAGGCGCAAAGCCTCTGCGCCGGATTCGACGCATACGACTTCATAGCCACTGCGTTCGAGAGTGGCGCTGACTAGAGCCATGATGGAGGGCTCGTCTTCGATGAGCAGCACGGGTAGGAAGGCTCGTTGAATGGCTTGGGTTGTCATTTTTGAATCACTCCTGCGGCCACACTCAAGCTTGCAGTGTGGGGCGCTGCGGGAAAGCGGACGATGAAGGTGGCTCCCTCGCCACTGATGTTGTTGTGGCAAAGAATCTCGCCTCCATGCTCCTTCACGATGCCATAGCAGATGCTGAGGCCGAGGCCGGTTCCCTTGCCGACCTCCTTGGTGGTGAAGAAAGGATCAAAAATTCGGTCGGGATTGGAAATGCCATAGCCGTTGTCGCGGAAAGACACTTCGACGGCATCGCCGACCTTGGTCGACATGATTTCGATGCGTGCGGGGCGGCCGACCTCGTGCACGGCGTCGTAGGCGTTGTTCAGGATGTTAAGAAAAACCTGCTGCACCTGGTGGGCGTCGCCGATGACATCGGGCAATCCCTCGTCGAGGTGTTCGATGATTTCAACGCCGTGACTATTGAAGTCGTAGGAACGCAGCTGGATAGTGCGGCGCAGAATCAGGTTGAGTTGCACGGCGTTGCGCTGCGGCGGCATCTGGCGGGCGAAGCTGAGCAGGTTCTGCACGATCTGCTTGGTGCGCTGGGCTTCCTGAAGAATGACGCGCAGGTCTTTGCGGGCGGACTCTGGAATTTCGGAATTGCCCATGAGCAAGTCGGCAAAGCCGAGAATCGCGGTGAGGGGATTATTTACTTCGTGGGCGACGCCGGAGACGAGTTGTCCGACGGCCGCCATTTTTTCGGCGTGCACGAGTTTGCCGCGCAGTTCGGCGGAGTCGGTGATATCGGTCATCACGACAACGATGCTGTTGATGCTGCCCTGCTCGTCGCGCATGGGGCTGAGGTTCACGGAAAATTGTCCGGCATGACCGTTGCCGCGCATGATCTGGAGTTCGAGGTTGTCGACCTGTCCACCGCGGAGAGTGGCCTGAAGGGCATCGGCGAGGGGGCGGACATAGCCGGGAGCAGCGAGTTCCAACAAAGGCCGGCCCATGAGCTCGCGCTGCTCGAAGCCGGCTTCGAACCAGCGGCGGTTGGCATAGCTGACCAGGCCGGCGGTATCGGAGACCAGGATGAAGCTCTGGGTGTTGCTGAGAATTTTGCCCGAGAAATCGCGCTCCCGGTGCAGTTCCGATTGATAAGTGTGAAGGCCGGTGACATCGAGCATGAGGCCGCGAATTTGCAGCAGACGCCCTTGAGTGTCGTACATGCCGAAGGCGTTGATCAGCACGTAGATGGGAGAGCCGTCCTTGCGGCGAAGTGTGGCCTCGAAGTTACGCATGTGGCCATCTTTTTCCATGGCCTCGGCGTGGCGGTCACGCTCCTCGGGAGAAAAATATATCTGCGTAGGAATATCGACTTGCAAAAGTTCTTCGCGGCTGGAATAGCCAAGCATCGCCACCAGCGCGTCATTCACTTCAACGAAGCGGCCTTCGGGGGTGCTGAAAAATAATCCTTCCTGGATGTTGTCGAACAATTCGCGGTAACGGCGCTCGGCCTCGCGGCGGTCGGTAATGTCTTTGAGCACGTGAATGGTCTGCAGGCCTTCGCCGGAAGCGCCGTGCACGCGCGAAGTAGAAACCAGATAAGTGCGATCGAGCGCGGGATGAACGAATTCGTCGCCGTCTTCGCCCATGGCGCGGCAAAACGGACAGGAATAAAGCGCGGTTTCGCTGGTCAGGGCGAGCAGCGCGCGCATATTGACTCCGACCAGTTCACTGGGAGCAACCCCGATCGTGGCGGCCAGAGAGCGGTTCACGCGCAGCACCTTGTCGGTTTCATCGTGGACCACGATGAAGTCGCTGATGGCATCAAAGATTTCGAGCCAGTGGCGGTTCGACTGTTCGATGCGAGTGAACAGGCGCGCATTTTCGAGGGCCATGGCGGCATGGCCGGCAACCGCCTCCAAGAGATCGCGGTCTTCGGCGGCGAGCGGACGGTCGCGTCCTGAGAGGCAGAGCAGACCGGCGAGGTCTCCGTTGGGACCGGGAAGTCGAACCACGATCAAGTCGTTCCAGCCTAAAGTCGAGGCCAAATCAGGATCGAGTAACTCAGCGGCCGAGCCCGAGACGATGGCTTCGGTCCGCTTGGCGGCCAACTCGGAAAGCATCTGAGCAAATCGCTGCTGGAGCGCCCGATCTTCGGGAACTCCGGGAGGTAGGGGATGCAGCGCGACGGTCTGAAAGCGTCCATCCTGAAACAGAACGACCGCGCCAGCCCGGGCTCCAGCTAAGGCAACGGCGCGCTCGACAAATTTTCCCGCAAAATCGGGCAGGCGCAACAGGCCGTCGATCTCGCGCGCCAACTGAGTAAGAGCCTCCGAACGCTTGCGATGCTTCTCGGACTGATGCAGGTTGTGGGCGACTTCAAGCACCACAGAGACCTGCGCGGCCAGGGCGCGTGCGCGGCGAATATCCTGCTGAGAAATGCCGGTGCCGTCGAGACGATCGAGCACTCCAAACATGCCGAGCACTTTCCCTTCGGCGCCGAGCAGGGGGACCGCCAACAATTGCTTGGCCTGGTATTGCGTGAGAATCTCCGGGTTCACGCCGGCCAGTTGCGTGAGATCGTCGGACCAGAAAACTTCTTTCTCACGCAGGGAGCGAGTGGCGATGCCTTCCGGGAAAACGGTATCGGAACGCCGCGATTCGCCTCGAATTACCGCCCAGCGGACCCGAAACTGGCCGTCCTCCTGCAGAGCGATGAAGCACCGGCCATAGCCGAGAAAATCGGCGGCACGCACCACGAAAGCCCGCAGAAAATGTTCGAGGTCGCCACTGGAACTAAGTTCAGAAGAGATCTCGAGCAACTGGTGCAGTTCGTGGGCCTGGCCTTGCGCGGTGGCGCAAAGTTCGGCGTGCGCCACCGCGACCGCGCCAAAGCCGGCGATGGCGGAGACCAGCGACCTCTCTTCGGCGGTGAAGCCTCCCTCGGAGCGCGGATAGACGAGGATCGCTCCCTGGGTGCGCGTAGTGCGGAAAGGCGCGGCGATGAGCATTCCGGGAGAGATCAGGCTTCCCAGCGAATGCATTTCGCTGCCGATCGAGATTGTGATGGCCTCACCGGCGGAGACCGCCCGTTGCGCCAGATCGGCGGCAAAGCGAATGGTCTGGCGGTCATGCCTGGCGCGAAAAGAATTGGCCAACTGCGGAGTTTCAGCAGCCACGGCGCGCAGTTCGAAGGGTCCGTCACGGCGCAGGAGAACCGAGACCAAGCGCGTGCGCAACAACAGCCGGAGGCGGTCCGCCAAAGCCTCTATGACGGCGGCTACATCGGGGGTCCCATGCAGCGCGTTCGCGACCTCGGCGAGAATTTCGGTGCGGCGGTGCTCTTCGCGCGAGGCTTCGCCGAGCCGGGTCGCTTCGAGCAGGCTGCCAAGCTGTCCGGCCAGGATGGTGGCCTTGGCGGCAAGGTCTTCATTAAAAAATCCTTCTTCCGAATCATGGAGAAACGTTGCCGCGCCGATGACCTCATCGAAGACCACCAGAGGAGCGGCCATTAGCGAGCGGGCTTCAAACTGGCGCAAAGTGGGGAAGGTCGTACTCTCATCCAGCGAATTGACAAAAATAGTGCGGCGGCTGCGCACGGCCTCGGTAGTGACGGCGCTTTGTTGCGGCAGTAGCCGGATGCCGACGAAACGCTCGGCCAGTTTGCCATCGGCCTGTTCACCGACGAGTTCGTCGCCGGCGTGACGGCGCCAGAAATAAACGCCGCTGGCCTGAAAGAACTCGCGAGTGGAGCGGCAAAAGAGCTGGATGAGAGAAGTCGACCCGGAGCGTTCTGCAGCCTTGGCGGCGATTTGCAGCAGGAGTTTCTGAAACGCGTCGTCGGTGCTGGAGTTGGGCAGGGCGCGGCCTTCCTCCAACGGCGTCGAATTGACTCCGGCGAGGTTCAGAGCGTTACCAGCTTCCTGTAGAGGTTTTCGTGATTCTCACAAGTGATTGAATCTAATGGAAAACTATCCCGCCATCTCAATTTGAGTCAAGGGAAATGGGTGGAAGGGTGCCTAAGGTGTCAAATCCCGAGAAAAACAGAGGTCGGCAATCTCAGTGTGAGAATTGACAGAATCCGAAGCGGGGATGAGACAGGGCTAACCCGGAACCGAACCCGGGAAAAGACCATCGCGAAGAGGCTAAGGCTTTGTTTTTCATCCACATCGCGGCGATTACCTTGGTTTTTTCAAAAGCCAAGAGGTGGCCCCGGTGTTGCTCCAATGGCAGCGCAGGATTCTTGCCTGGGAGGAACTGTGTCTTTGCGTCGGACGGGAGTGCTGCTGGCCTTAATCACGATTGCGATCGGGGTGGGTGTGGCAGCAGGGTTTCAAGCGCCGGAGGCGCAAGGCGAGATCAGTCGCCGGGTCAAGAGCAAAGTGCAGGCCGTGTATCCCGAGCTGGCGCGAAAGATGAACATCACGGGCACGGTGAAGCTGGAGGTCGTAGTCGCGCCGAACGGGACGGTGAAAGAAGCCAAGGTAGTGGGCGGGCATCCACTGCTGGCCAACGCGGCTCTTGATGCAGTGAGAAAGTGGCGCTTCGAAACGGCGGCGGCCGAGTCCTCGGGCATCGTGAATTTCAAGTTCGAACCTCATGACTAGGTTAAGAGTCAAACAGGCGGCCGGGAGATAAACGGCATGACGATCGGCAGAAAGCTGTACAAGAATTTCGGAATCATCCTCAGCATGGCAGTGGTGCTGTTCATCGTGAACCTCGTGGCCGTGCAGCGGGAGCACGCCGCGAAAGATGCGGCGCGGGCCTCGCTCGAGTTGGCCGATGCCACCAACCAGGTGCGCTTCCAGATGATGCAGAACCGCCTCTACCTCAGCAACTATCTGTTGAGCGGCGACACCCGCGAAGTGGAACTCATGACTGAGGGCCTGCGCACGCTGGGAGATAGATTGCTCCAGGGCAAATCGCTCTCGAACTCCGATCAGGAGAAAGCGGCGCTGGACAAAGTTGGACAACTGGAACAAGCCTGGGGCAAGGAATTCGCGCAGCCTCTGATCGACAAACGCAGGGACGTGGATTCGGGCAACGCGACGGTCGCCGAGCTGCAGATTTTTTACCTCCAGAAAGACGCTTCTTCCTGGGTAAAGAATTCCACCGAGGCGCTCGATGTGGCGGACGGAGAGAACCGCAAGCTGGTCGAAGCCCGGCGCAAGTCGGATGCGGCAGCGAGCACGCTGACCGTCTTGTTTTCGATCATCAGCACGCTGGTCGCGCTGATCGTGGGCGTCTGGGTCGCCATCACCACCGCCAAGTCGATCACAGAGCCCCTGACCAAACTGATGCAGGTCTCGCGGCAGATCGGCGATACCGGCGATCTGGAGCACAGTATCGACGTGAAACGCGAGGATGAGATTGGAGAACTGGCCCGCAGTTTCTCGAAGATGGTCAACTATCTCAAAGAGATGGCGGCCGTCTCCGAATCGATTGCCGGGGGAGATCTTACGGTTCAAGTCAAGCCGCGCTCCGCGGACGACACGCTGGGCAACGCCTTCGCGCGGATGGTGGAAGGTCTGGGCCGGCTGGTGCGCAGCGTGCGCGACGCCTCGGCACAGGTCGCCAGCGCCAGCGGGCAGGTGGCAAACGCGTCCGACGATTCGGCCAAGATCGGGCTGCAGGCCTCCTCGGCCATCGATGAAGTCACCAGCACTATGCACGAGATGAGCGTGAACGTGCAGAACATGGTGAAGAGCACGCAGGTGCAGGCTTCGAGCGTAAGCGAGACCTCAGCTTCCATCGACCAGATGGTGGCTTCGATCCAGCGCGTGGCCGATACCGCCAAGGTGCTGCTCGATATCTCGAACCGCTCGCGCGAAGAGGTACACAGCGGCATCACCACCATGGAGAAGGCCACCGACGGCCTGAACCGCATCAATGCAACCATCACTTCTTCGGGAGAAATCATTGGAGCGCTGGGACAACGCGCCGATGATATTGGCAAGATCATCGAAGTCATCGACGATCTAGCGGAACAGACCAACCTGCTCGCGTTGAACGCAGCCATCGAAGCGGCACGCGCCGGTGAGCATGGCCTGGGCTTCGCGGTGGTGGCGGATGAAGTCCGCAAGCTGGCGGAAAAGTCGGCGCAGTCGACCAAGGAGATTTCCGAGCTGATCCAGAGCATTCAGAAGGAAGCGCGCAAGGCTGTCGAAAACATGGACCGCTCCACCGGCATCGTGAACGAAGGCCTGGATCTCGGCGGCGAATTGAACGGGGCACTGCGCAAGATCTCAAACGTGGTCACCGAAGTCTACAAGTTCGCGCAGGAAATCGGCGCGGCCACCAACGAACAATCGCATGGCTCATCGCAGATCGCGCGCGCCACCACGCGGCTGAACGAAATCACCCACGAAATCAACTCCGCAGTGGAAGAACAGGCCTCGGGAGCGCACGCCGTGGTGAAAGCCATGGAGCGGATGCGCGAACTGGTGCAGCAGTCGACCTCGGGCTCGACGGAACTCGCGGCGTCGGCGGAGCAGATGTCGAAGATGTCGCGCGGCCTGCTCGACTTCATGGACCGCTTCACGCTGGAAGAGGCTTCACGGCGCGCCGGCGAGAATTCGCAGTTCGCCCGGGGGGCGGCAGCGTCTCGCACGTAGAAACGCAATGAATCAGTAAGTATGAGCCACCAACAATGAACCGGGAACTTCATATCGTCGGCTTTCAGGTGGGACGCGAGACCTATGGCGTGCCGATCACGTCGCTGCACGAGATCGTGCGAGTGCCGGAGATCACCGCCGTCCCCGACGCGCCCGATTATCTCGAGGGAGTGATCAACCTGCGAGGCAAGATCGTTTCGGTGATGGACTTGCGCAAGCGCTTCGGCGACAAGCTCGCCACCTTGAAAAAACATAATCGGATTCTGGTGGTGGAACACTCCGGCAGGCTGGCGGGATTAATCGTGGACTCAGCGACCGAGGTATTAAAGATTGCCGGGGAAGACGTCGAGGCTCCTCCGGCTGCATTCCAGGAAGGCGGACTGAACTGTGTTACGGGATTAGGCAAGGTTCGGGGCCGACTGATCGTACTACTCGACATGACGAAATTGCTGGCTCCGGCCAGCCTGCTACAGGTGAACGGAAGCGCGGAAAGTAAGACCGCCAAAGCAGAAGCGCGCGGAGCTTCAGCGCGCTAGGCGGACAGAAAGTGTAGTTCGGGCACGAAGAACGGAAGAGCGAATGAGCACACTTGGAGCGGCACCTGCTCCTATCTTGACGGACGCAGAACTTCGGCTGTTGCAGGCGCTCGTGTATCAGGAGTGCGGCATGCACTTCGACGAACGCCGCACCCACTTTCTGCAGGACCGCCTGCTGCGGCGGCTGAAGGAATGCCGTGCCGATTCGTTCTACGCCTATTACCGGCTGCTGATCACCCAGGAAGGCAAAGCTGAACTGGCCAAGCTGGTGGAGAACCTGACCGTCAACGAGACCAGCTTCTTCCGGCACAAAGCGCAGTTGGATTTGTTCCAGAAACATGTACTCGAAGAGTTGCTCAAACGTAAGCAGGCGCACCGGGAATATTCGGTGCGGGTGTGGAGCGCGGGCTGCTCCACCGGGCAGGAGGCCTACACGCTGGGCATGATGGCGGCCGATACGCTGGCCTACTACTACCTGCGCAACCCGCTGCCCGTGGAGATGACGCTGCCCAAGCCCTTGATCCCCCCGCCTTGGCGGGTGGAGATCCTGGCCAGCGACATTAGTTATTCGGTACTGCGCACCGGGCAAGAAGGCTTTTACAACGAGCATCAAATGTCGACCGTCGACTACAGCTTTCGCCTGCGTTACTTCGATAAGGCCGGCGACCGCTATTCCGTCAAGAAAGCGCTGAAAGAGATGGTCCACTTCGATTTTCACAATCTGAAGACGGAATACCTGCCGCAGCGCAATGATGTCATCTTCTGCCGCAACGTGATGATGTACTTCGACGAAGCGGAGCAGAAGCGGCTGGTGGAAAAGTTTTATCGCTGCCTGAACCCCGGCGGCTATCTGTTCGTGGGCCATGCGGAGAGCCTGCTGGGCCTGACCGAGAAGTTCCAGATGGTGCATCGCGACAGCGGCACCGCTTACCAGCGGATTGAGGTGCGCGAGTGACGAATCCTCCCGATGAGCGCGGAGCGGAACTGCGGGAGCTTTTTTTTGAGACCTCGCAGGAGCTGCTGCAGGCGCTGAACGAAGAGTCTCTCAAGCTGGAGAAGCATCCCGGCGACGAAGAGATTGTGCGTTCGATCCGGCGGACGGTGCATACCTTGAAAGGCGACTCGGCGGCTTGCGGGCTGCGCGAGTTGAGCGAACTCGCCCACACCTTCGAAGACGCGCTCTCGCTCGAGAGCGCCGCCTGCCACGGAGCGTTGGCAGAAATCGCTCTGGCGGCCGCAGATGTTTTTGCGGAAATGCTCGCGGCCTACCACGGCGGAGGTGCAATGCCCGCCACCGAAAGTCTGCGGCAAAAAATCAACGAATTGACCGCGGCCCCGTCGGCCAAGAAGACGCGACGCAAGAAAAAAACGGCCGCGCCCGCGCCCCGGTCCGACAAAGACTGGACCGATGCGGAAAGGAGCGGTCTGGCCCAGGCCCAGGCTGCCGGCTTGGGGATCTTCGAAATCGTGGCGAAGATTGATCCACTCTGCACCATGCCGATCGCTGCGCGGCAACTGATTCAGAATGCACTCCGAGAGATTGGCCACATACTGGTGGTGCGTCCGGACGCGAAATCAGCAGCCGCCTCCCGGCAAGTCGAATTCATCTTTGCCAACCTGCAAACCAAAGAACAGATTGCCGCCAAGTGTCACATCCCAACCATCACGGGCGAAATCACCGTGACGGTGATCCAGGCCGCATCTGTAAAAGCCTCGGCAAAAAGTCCAGACGAGGTCGCAGCGGACTCCACGGCAACTGCGGCAACCGCATCTTTGGAGGTTTCACCCGCGGAAGCTCGACCGTCCGGAACTCCGGCTTTTGCCTCCGATACGCCAGCCTCGTCCGCCGAACCGGGCCTGCCGCAAGCTCTCACGGAAAACATTTTGCGCGTCGAAGCGGGGCGCATCGACAGCGTGCTCAACCTCGTTGGCGAACTCATCATTGGCAAGTCGATGCTGCAGCAGGCTCTCGGAGAGTTCGCCAAGCGCTATCCCAAGGAAGCGCTGCGCGGCAAGTTCGCCGATGCCATGGCCTTTCAGGCCAGAGTGCTGAACGATTTGCAACGCTCCGTAATGAAGATTCGCATGGTGCCGGTGGACCAGTTGTTCCGGCGCTTCCCGCGCATCGTGCGCGATGTGGCCAGGCAGTGCGGCCGCGAAGTGGAACTGGAATTGAGCGGGCAGGAAACCGACCTCGATAAGGGCATTCTCGACGCTATCGCCGAGCCCTTGACGCACCTGGTGCGGAACGCAGTCAGCCACGGCATTGAACCTGCCGACGAGCGTCGGAGCCACGGCAAGCCGGCGCGCGGAAAAATCCGCCTGAACGCCTACCACCAGGGCAATCAGGTCGTGGTCGAGATCAGCGACGACGGGCGGGGCATCGAGGCGCAGAAGATTCGCAACAAAGCGATTGAACTGGGAATGCTGACCGCGGAAGAAGCGCCGCGTTTGAGCGAAGCCGAGACGCTGGACTTCATCTTCCGCCCCGGCTTCAGTACGGCGGAGCAGGTCACGGAAGTTTCCGGCCGCGGAGTCGGCATGGATGTGGTGCAGAGCGTGATTCAAAGACTGAAGGCCACGATTCATGTGGAGACTCGCGTCGGCCAGGGCACCACCTTCCGCCTGAAGCTGCCGCTCACACTGGCCATCATTAAAGCTCTGATGTTCTGGGTGGAGCGCCGCTTGTATGCCATCCCGCTGAACGCAGTGAGCCAGATTGCCCGCACCTTCGAATCCGAAGTTCACCAGGTCGACAACTACGAAGTGCTGCAATTGCGCAACCAGGTGCTGCCGCTGCTGCGACTCGGGCGTCCGCCTGCGGCCGATGCAGACCGAAAATCGTGCAAGCTGTTCATCCTTGTAATCACTGTCGGCGAGAGGAAATACGGTTTGGCCGTCGATACTTTGGAAGGGGAAGAAGAGCTGGTCATCAAAGCTTTGGACGACCAGACCTTCGCGACCGATCTGGTGAATGGCGCTTCGATCCTGGGCAACGGGCACGTAGTGCTGATCCTGAATCTGCCGGCGGTTGTGGAACACATCGCGCATCCGCGTCCCGAAGCGGTTGGCCTGGCCAGTTGCGGGCTCTTGCTGAACCATGCCGATCGCGCGCGGCTGGCTCTGGGCGCAGCCGGAGGCCAGGCATGAGCCTGAACGTAGACATGAACACGATTACCGGCGCCAACACAAAAAAGATACGGGTGCTGGTGGTGGATGATTCCGCCCTGATGCGCAAGCTCATTCCGCAGATCCTCGAGGCCGACCCGTCGATCGAAGTGGTGGGCACGGCGATGGATGGAAACTTCTGCCTGAAGAAGATCGAAGAGTTGCAGCCCAACGTGGTGACGCTCGATCTGGAAATGCCAGGCATGAACGGCATCGACACGTTGAAAGAGATCATGCGCTCGCATCCGCTGCCTGTCATCGTGGTCAGTTCCCACAGCACCGAGGGCGCTTCCATCACCTTGAAGGCGCTGGGGCTGGGCGCTTTCGATTTTGTCGCCAAGCCGCACGATGCCTCGGCGCACATGGGCGAAACGGCCACGGAGTTGATCGCCAAAATCCGTGCTGCCGCCGATTGCAAAATCGTCCGCACCGGAGCTTTGCGAGGCATGCCGGTGCCGGAAAAAATCTCTGCCGCGAAGATCGCGCGCCCGCCGAGCAAAGTGGTGGCAATCGGAATTTCCACCGGCGGTCCGCAGGCGCTTGAGTTCCTGCTGGCCCAACTGCCCGCGGATTTTCCCGGCGCCATCGTTGTGGTGCAACACATGCCCGAGGGCTTTACTGACATGTTTGCCCGACGCCTGGACGAGTTGTGCTCGCTGCGCGTGAAAGAAGCCCAATCGGGCGACACCTTGCAGGCCGGGCGCGTGCTGATTTGTCCCGGAAGCCGGCATATGAAAGTAAAGCGCCTGGCTATGGGAGATTTGGTTGTGCTGAGTGATGAGGAACGCGTCAATGGTCACCGGCCGAGCGTCGACGTTTTATTCAACAGCGTAGCCGAGGAATTCGGCTCGCTGGGAATCGCGGTGCTGATGACCGGCATGGGCGACGATGGCGCGCAAGGGTTGGGCGCGGTAAAGAAAGCCGGCGGCATGACCATCGCGCAGAGCGAAGAGTCTTGTGTGGTCTTCGGCATGCCCAAGGCGGCCATCGAGCGCGGCTATGCCACGCGAGTAGTGTCTTTGGAAGTGCTTTCGTCCACTTTGCAGGCACTTTGCGGCCGGCACGAAAGCCACGGAGAAATCGGCGGCGCGGGAAAGGCATTTCGCGCCGGACGTTGAACATGTGTTGCTGAGGACGAGTTTGGCGGGAAACCGCGTGATGGAAATCTGAGGAGGATGTTATGGAGCAGTTTGCACCAGTAAAACGCAGCAAGGACGGCCAACCGATCCGCTACCTGATCGTGGACGATTCCGTGTTCGCGCGCAAGAACTTGGCCCGCATGATCGAAAGTTTCGGCGGGCAGGTGGCGGCTGAAGCCGGCGACGGCTTGACCGCTATCAGCGAGTACGAGCGCACGCATCCCGACATTGTGCTCATGGATATCACCATGCCGCAGATGGAGGGCATTGAAGCCGCTGAGAAGATTGTCCAGGCGCATCCCGAAGCTAGGGTTGTCATGGTGTCTTCCGTCGGCTACCAGGAAAACATTGTGGCCGCATTGCAGCGCGGGGCGCGGCATTTCGTGCAGAAGCCGGTGAAGCCCGAAGTGCTGTACGAAGTGATCAAGTACGTGCTCGGAGAAGACGGCGCCGTGGCCGCAGCGGCCGGCGCGGGAGTCTAGTCGCATGAAGATGGAGCTGATTCAGCCTTTCATCAATGCGGCTGACGCCGTGTTGTCGCAAGGCCTGCAGGGCGCGACCAAAGTCGGCCACCTGTCGATGGAAGAGGAAGGCTATCGCCGCAAGGGCGTAGCTGGGATGGTGGCGCTCTCGGGCGACATTGAGGGCCGCATCATTCTGGACCTCGAGCCGCAGACCGCCGTGCGCGTGGCCAGCCACTATGCGGGCGCGGAACTGCCCGAATCCGATGGGCTGATCAAAGAAACCATCTTCGAGCTGGCGAACCAGGTCGTCGGCAATGCCGTGTGCGCGCTCAACGACCAGGGCTTTCATTTCCGCGTGCATCCTCCGGTGCTGGTGACTGCCGAGGTCGGCGACAAGACCAGCGAAGACGTGGAAGCATTGATGATCTGCTTCGAAACTTCTCTCGGAAATGTGTTTATGAATGTCGCGCTGCGGTATAACAAGCAGCGCATGTCGGACCATGCGAGCGCTGGTAGTTAATCGCTAGTCGTTGGCTCTCGGCCTGAACGCAATCTCGCGATATCTTCCTATTTCAATCGCTGTCCCCAGCAGGGTTGGTTTTGACTTAGGAACGTCGCTAGCTCGAGTCCCTTGCCTACAGCCTTGAATGTTCCGAAATCCTTGCACCATTCTCCGTCGGGGTACTCGCGCGTCAACTGCGCCCATTCGTGAAATGCGATGAGATCGTCCACGCTGATTTCGCGCGTCCGAATGCGGTCGAGCAATTTTTCGATCTTCTTTTTCGAGGCTTTGAGGTTGAGTTTGCCAAGGGGCATCTACGCCCCGCACATAGAATCGCTGATTACTCTCTTCAACTCCTGAGCGCGACGCTCGCTTTTGGTGTCGCGGAGTTCCTCCAGGGCACGGCGCAGTTCCTGGCCTTGCAGCTGGGGTGAGCGGTTCTTTCGGGAACGGGCAGTCACCGCTGACGCGCGCTTTTGACGACTTTGCTTCGGCACCGCCATGTTCTTCATAATAGCACCGCCTGTAAAGTGTTCCCCAAGAGGAAGACGGGGGGCCCATGTCTGTCGAAATGCGGGGTGCTGAAATGCCGATCGTCGAAATGCGCACTTACAAACTCAAACCCGGCAAGCGCTCCGAGTTTCTTGAAATCTTCCGCTCGAAGTCGATTCCGGCGCACACCGAGATCGGGATGAAAATCCTGGGTCCGTTTCTTTCGATCGAAGATCCTGACACCTTCTTCTTTATGCGCGGCTTTCCTGACCTCGCCTCACGCGAGCCCATGAAGGCCAAGTTCTATGAAGGAGAGCTGTGGAAGCGCGAATTGGAAAACCTCCTGATGCCCATGATCGAGAAGTATGATGTCGTGCTGGTGGAGGATTCTGATGGCTTGATCCGCTGGTAAAGGCAGCTTGCTTAAACCAGCATGAAAGGGAGTCAAAATCCCCACCCTAACGTCGCAAAAACCAGAGTTGGGTTCGTTACGGATTATTTCTGCGACGTTAGGATGGGGCACCCTCGAGTGGTAGTTCCAGGTTGTTCGTTGCTGGCTCATCTTCCGCTGCATCGGCGATGTTTCTTAGCTCCGGATACTTTTCGATCAGCGTGGGTGGGGCTTGCACTCTTTTGCCGGTGATCATTGCCTTTAGCTCCAGCGCGTTTACTCCGGCTTTGCTTTCGAAGTGATTGTTGGTGATCACGTAGGTGGCTTGTGCGCGCTCGGCTATGCTTTCGATTCTTTCTTTCCATCCCTCCAGTTCGCGGTGGTTGTAGAGATAGTTGTAGCGGTCGTTGCGGTTGTCGGAGTCGGAACCCTGATCGGCTGAACCTTGATCGGCAAACCAATTTTCGTAGTTGCGGCCGTGCAGGCGCACGTAGCCGATGGTGGAGGTTACGTGTTCGGTGGGGGCCAGCGACCTGCCTAGCACGGGCTGGTCGATGTTGCAGAAGCCTACATTTTCTTGCGCGAAGGCGGCTAGCGTTGCGGGGTTGTTCCAACTGGAGTCGCGCACCTCGACCACGCGCGGATATTCGATGAACTGGCGTAGCAGGCGCTCCAGGTAATCGCGGTTGAGAGATGTGTTCTTGAACGATACGGGGAACTGGATCAGCAGCGCGCCGAGGCGTCCTTCGCCCGCGATGGCGTCGAGGCCTTCGCGGGTGCGGGCTTCGTCTTCGTCGGTGGGACGGATGGTTGCGGCCGACGTGGGTTCCATCACGGCGATGGGCGAGTGGGTGAAGGCGCGGTAGAGTTTCGCGGTGAAGAGAAAATTCTTGTTGACGGCCGCTACTTTGCGGCACCAGAGCTTGGCCCACTCCGGCTTCAGCGGTCCGTAGAACGAGGTGTTGATTTCGGTGGTATCGAAGAACCGCGCCAGATATTCGAGCGGATGCTGCTTGCGCCGCGACATGCCGGAAGGATAGAAAATGCCCTCCCAGTCTTTATAAGACCAGCCGGCGGTGCCGATGCGGATATCTTTTTGTTGGACTTGCGGCAGACGGACTGGGGCCGAGGATTCCATGGGCGGAACCGCAGACGGAGGGCAGGGGCAAGGTTAGCACAGTGATGCCGCTTCGGGCTTCGGGCTTCGGGCTTCGGGCCGCGAATTGTTCCCCATCCCATCTTCAGTCCTTGGCCCAGACAAGGAACTTGCGGGAGACTGCAGCGTGTGCGACACACTAGTATGCACTCTCGTCTTGCTTGGGCTCTTACGGTCTGCTTGCTCGCAGGATTTGTTGTCCCGGTGGTGGCGCTGGCGCAGGATAAAGATAAATCGGACGCCGCTTACATTCGTTCCATGGAATTGAAATGGACGGAATCGTATAAACAGCGGCAGGTCGACATTCTCGCTTCTCTGCTGGCCGAGGATTTCGTCATTACCATTGAGGACGGCAACACCTATAGTAAGACTGGCTACGTCAGCCACAGCGCAGAGCCTGGTGTGCACGTGGAAGTGGCGGAAATGTCAGACCTGAAGGTTCGCATGCACGGGAACACCGCTGTGGTGACCGGCGCATACCACGAGCGCGGCGAGTCGAGCGGAAAACGCTACGAATATCACGACCGCTTCACCGATGTCTGGATGAAAGCCGGCGGCAAGTGGCAGGTCGTCGCGTCGCATTACAGCGTGCCGGTGAAGTAGGGGACGGCAGTCCAGCCTGAGCAAACTCTCCATTGAGTTACCATTAAGAGAACATCATGCCAGTCACTGCAATTCATCCCGGGGAGCATTTGGCCGAAGAGCTTAGAGCGTTGGGCATGAGCGCCACGGAACTGGCGCGGCAGCTTGAGGTTCCGACCAACCGCATCACTGAAATCCTATATGGAAAGCGGGCCATCACCGGCGACACCGCGTTGCGTCAGGCACACTTCTTCGGCACGACAGCGGAATTCTGGCTGAATCTGCAGAGCTTATATGAGATCCGGCTCGCTCAGCGAAAATTCGGCAAGTCCATTAGGTCATTGCCCACGCTGAAATGGCTCGAACAGGCTCACGTGTAGACGCGATTGATACGGGTTCACTCGAGCGACAGCACTACCCAGTACACGCCCGCGGGATATGTTCCGGTGCGCGCGTAGCATGCGCCCACGGAAAAGCTGCGCAGGTTCTGGCTAGCGAGCATGTCTCCGGCGTTTGCCGGGAGCGTACCGGGATGCAGGCTGGTGTAGGCAAGCACGGTGGAGCGCTGGGCAAGCTGATGAATGGGAGCGGTTACGAGCTGATCGGCCTGCGCCATCGAACAGGCGACAGCGTCCGCGGCAGGCAGGTCGCTGCGGGCGAGATCGGGCTGGTTGACCTGATGCCGCACTCGCGCTACAGTCGCCGCAATCCGGCCTTTCACCTCCGCCGCGGAATAATTGGGGAGGGCATGGCCGAAGTCCTGAACGATGTAGAGGCGGTCCCCGCTGCGCACCACGCCAAACCCAACCACGTTATATGCCGGGTTGAGCAGGTTGGCCCGGTGCGGAGGAGAAAGCATCAGATGTTGATGCCCATTCGCGGCGCTGAAGTCGAGCGCGACGTTTTCGGCTTCCTGATCGAGTTGCACATGGGTCGCCGTTGCCAGGCGTTGCGGCAGAGCGGGCTCGCCTTCAACCTGGTGCGAAATCCGCCGCGCGGCAAACATGGTTTCCGCGTGCGCTCGTGCCGCCTGGTTCATTCCTGCATCGAGCACGAGACGGGGCGCGCCGGACCGAACTCTGGCCTGATTGGCCAGATCCAGAAGCAGCCGCTCGGCCTCGGGATCATAATTCTTCAGGAAAACATTCTTTAGGAGAACATCGGAAGCAACATCGGAGGAAGTTGCGCTGGCCGGCTTTAGAGTCGCGTGGTGCGCGGGCTGATCCGCAGCGCCATCGTTTCCATCGGAAGCGGCTAACACTCGAGACGGCGACGAGATCGAAGTGGCGCCTGCCAGTAGCAGGAACGCAACGACGACTCTTCTGACGCTTGCAAGTTTTCTGACGCTTGCGCTACGGGGGAGTAGCATCAGCTTGTGCCTCTAAATTTTTCTAGGCCGTGAATAGTAACACAGCTGTCAAGTATCGCCGCTGGTACTACCCTAAAAGTGAAGTCTCAATCTGAGAAGTTTTCTTCTATTATCTTTGCTATGGAACCAGCTGTCGTTGTGATAGGGATCATCGGCTTGGTGCTTGGAAGCTTGATCGCCTGGCTCGGGCTGCGCTCCCGCCAGGCCGGGCTGAGCGCGCGCGTGTCGTTGATGGAAAAAGAATTAGCAGCTGAAAAGGCCAGCCTGGCGCGGCTTCAGCAGGCTTACACGGAGGCCGTAGCAGGCAAAGCGCGCTTGGAATCAGCGCTCGAATCGGAACGCAAGACCAGCAACGAGAAAATCGACTTCCTCGCCAAGGCTGGGGAGCGTGCTGCCGCGGAGCTGCAAAATACATTCAAGG
Source organism: uncultured Acidobacteriaceae bacterium (assembly GCA_963747615.1). Taxonomy (GTDB): domain Bacteria; phylum Acidobacteriota; class Terriglobia; order Terriglobales; family Acidobacteriaceae; genus Sulfotelmatobacter. The sequence continues at coordinate 1,876,274 of CAVVFP010000001.1, read as the reverse complement.
CGCTCGCCGCAGACGCGTTAAAGAGCAACAATTCTTCGTTCCTGCAGATCGCGCATGAAACACTGAAGCGCTTTCAGACTGAAGCCCGCGGCGACCTCGAGAACCGGCAGAAAGCTGTGGCCGATCTGGTGGCTCCGGTGCGGGAATCGCTGAATAAAGTGGATGCGCAAATTCAGCAGATGGAAGTGGCGCGCGGCGACGCTTACGGCGAACTGCGGGCCCAGGTGCAATCGCTCATCACCACGCAGAAGGAGCTGCAATCGGAGACCGGCAATCTGGTGCGGGCGCTGCGGACTCCGAACGTGCGCGGACGCTGGGGAGAGATTCAGTTGCGGCGCGTAGTCGAGATCGCGGGCATGCTTTCCTATTGCGACTTCGCGGAGCAGGAAACAGTGACCACGGAAACCGGAAGGCTGCGTCCCGATCTGGTGGTGAAGCTGCCCGGCGGCAAACGCATCGTGGTGGATGCAAAAACTCCGCTGCAGGCCTTTCTTGAAGCCTTCGAGACCAACGATGAAGAGGCGCGACGGACCTGTCTGGCGAATCATGCGCGGCAGGTTCGCGACCACATGAACACTCTCGCCGGCAAGAAATACTGGGAGCAATTCGAATCCACTCCGGAATTCGTAGTCATGTTTCTTCCGGGCGAAACATTTTTCAGCGCCGCGCTGGAACAAGACTCCAGTCTTATCGAGCACGGAGTGTTGAACCGTGTGATACCGGCTTCGCCCACCACGTTGATCGCGCTGCTGAAAGCTGTGAATTACGGATGGAACCAGGAAAAGCTGGCGCGCAATGCCCAGCGCATAAGCGAACTCGGCAAAGAGTTGCACGACCGCCTGCGCCTTCTCGGGGGGCACATCGCACAGGTCGGCACCGGACTCGACCGCGCGGTCGAGTCTTATAACAGAGCTGTGGGATCGCTGGAGAGCCGGGTGCTGGTTTCGGCGCGCAAGTTTGCCGAACTGGGCGCGTCGGTGGCCGATGACATTCCGGAACTTGAGCCCATTGAAACCACATCGCGGGCGCTTTCGTTTGAGTGGGACGAAGAGGACGTTCCCGGAACTCCCGAGGATGAACGCAAGGCGGGCTGAAATGCAGTCTTTCAGGAACTGTCATCCCGAGCGAACTATCACCCCGACCAAACTGTCATCCCGAGCAACGCGAGGGATCTTGGTTTTGCCGGCAGCGGGAGCAATGGTGGCGCAGGCAAACACCAGGGTCCCTCGCTTCGCTCGGCATGACAGTTCGCTCGGGCGACAGTTTCTGGAGGATTACAGTTCGCTTGAGATGACACAGTTCCCTTCCCCATTTCGGAAACCGTTCCCGAAACAGTCCAGCCATAATTCTCTCCGCCGAGCGAAAGGGCACTGTTAGTCATACACTTCCGGTTCCCCAAGAGGCTGCTCCGAACACTTTCAGCCTCAAGATCGATCCCGTCCCGCCGATAACCTAATTGACGAGGCTGCCTCTCAACAAGGTATTGCAGACGCTCGTCATCCCCCTTCTCAGGACAGCATGTCAGGAGTCATCGAGCCCGTGAAGCGCGCGACGGCATCTCTCGGCGAGGCGGGGATGGCTATTCCTACGCCGGCTTCAATTGGGTTCGGCAACGCAGAGTATAGAAATGTCGAGCAGGAGCTGCGGGAGCAGAAATACGCGCTTGACCAGCACGCCATCGTCGCCACCACTGACGTTCGCGGGATTATTACCTACGTGAACGACAAATTCTGCGCCATCAGCAAGTATTCGCGGCAGGAACTCCTGGGCCAGAACCATCGCATCCTCAACTCCGGGCGTCATTCGAAGGAATTTTTCGTGCAGATGTATCGCACAATCTCGCGCGGCGAGGTGTGGCGGGGCGAGATTTGCAACCGCGCCAAAGACCGATCGATTTACTGGGTTGACACCACCATCGTCCCCTTCTTCGACGTCTCCGGAAAACCCCGGCAGTACATGGCGATCCGCGCGGATGTCACCGAGCGCAAACGGGCGGAGGAAATGCGCGAACGCCTGGCCGCCGTCGTTGATTCCTCCGACGACGCCATTATCGGTAAGGACCTGAATGGGACGATCACGGCCTGGAACCGTGGCGCCGAGCTGGTTTTCGGCTACTCGGCATCGGAGGTCATGGGCAAACCCATGCTGATGCTCTTCCCGCCCGACCGTGTGAGCGAGGAGTCCGAGATTCTGGCGCGCATCGGGCGGGGTGAGAGCGTGGAACATTTCGAGACCGTCCGCATCCGGAAGGATGGCAAAAGAATTCACGTTTCCGCGACGATTTCGCCGATCAGAGATGGCAACGGCGCGATTGTCGGCGCTTCAAAAATCGCGCGCGACATCACTCAGAGAAGAGCGGACGAGCGGGAAATCCGCAAACTCAACGAAGAACTCGAAGAGCGGGTCGTGCAGCGCACCGCGCAACTCGAGGCCGCCAACCACGAGTTGGAAGCCTTCACTTACTCCGTGTCTCACGATCTGCGGGCCCCGCTCCGGCACATTGGCGGTTTTTCCAAAATCTTGACCGAGGAGTTTGGCCCCGCCATGCCGCCGGAAGCGCGGAGCCACCTGAAGCGCATCGAAGATGGCGCGCGCCACATGGGGCTGCTAGTGGATGAACTGCTGAATCTGGCGCGGGTCGGCCGCTACGCGCTCAAACTCGAGGTCACAAAGCTTAACTCGGTAATCGAGGATGTCGTCTGCCTGCTGCAACCCGAGTCGAACGGCAGAGCAGTCGCCTGGAAGCTTGCGGAACTGCCGTTGGCGAAGTGCGATCCCATCCTGATCAAACAAGTCTTTCAAAACCTGCTGTCGAACGCTCTCAAGTTCACTCGGACCCGCGAGCACGCCGTCATCGAGATCAGCCACCAGCAGGAAAACGGACAGACCGTCATCGTGATTCGCGACAACGGCGTGGGCTTCAACATGAAGTACAGCGACAAGTTGTTCGGGGTCTTCCAGCGCCTGCATCGCGCCGAAGAGTTCGAAGGGACGGGCATTGGGCTGGCCACCGTGAAACGCATCATTCACAAGCATGAAGGCCAGGTATGGGCCGAGGCAGAAGTCGACAGGGGTGCGACGTTTTTCTTCACCCTGGGAGCCCCACCCGCCCAATCTAAGCCCGTCGAAGTTACGAATCGGGCCGCGGCCCTGGGAGGCCAGCTATGAACCCGAATGAAGTCGACATTCTTTTGGCCGATGACAGTCAAGACGACATAGACCTCACTCTACATGCCTTGCGCGCCGAGAACCTGGCCAACCGTGTCTTCGTCGCCCATGATGGCGAGGAAGCGCTGGAATTCCTGTTCTGCACCGGACCGCATTCCGGACGGTCCTTTGATCATCCTCCGAAGCTGGTTTTGCTGGATCTAAAAATGCCGAAAGTCGACGGGATGCAGGTGCTCAAACAGGTCAAGGGCGACGCACGAACCAAGACCGTACCCGTGGTTCTGATGACCTCTTCGCGAGAAGAGCGGGACATTGTGAGCGGCTACAACCTGGGCGTCAACAGCTATCTGCAAAAGCCGGTGGATTTCGACGAGTTCCGGAAGATGGTGAAGCTGCTGGGTCTGTACTGGCTAGTCACCAACCGGCCGCCCCTGGCCAACGGCAAGCAGGCGGCAGGGCAGGCAAAATGAGCAGTCCCGCAATCAGACTCGAATTGCAAGACTCCGCCGCAGCGCAGCCCAAGCTGCGCGCCCTGCTGGTGGAAGACAACGAGGTCGATGCCGAGCTGATGTCGCTCGAACTGAGCAAGGCAGGTTTCGACATCTCCACCGTCGTCGTGCAGACGGCCGACGAGTTCCGGCGGCGACTCGACGAAGAAGTTCCCGACATCATCCTGGCCGATTACAACCTGGGCGGGTGGCTAGGTGTGGAAGCGCTCGAAATATTGCGAAGTGAATCTCTGGATATCCCGGTAATCATCGTCACTGGCGCGCTCGGCGACGTGACGGCGGTCGAGTGCATCAAGCAGGGAGCCACGGACTACGTCCTCAAAGATGGTCTCGCGCGGCTGCCCGAGGCCATCCGCCGCGCCTTGCGCGAAAAAAACGAACGCACGTTGCGTCACCAGGCGGAAGAGGACCTGGCGAAGAAAGTGGATGAACTGGCGCGTTCCAACGCCGATCTGGAGCAGTTCGCCTATGTGGCGTCGCATGACCTGCAGGAGCCGCTGCGCATGGTGACCGCCTATACCCAGCTGCTCGGCGAACGCTATCGCGGCAAGCTCGACGAGAACGCGGACAAATTCATCGGCTATGCCACCGAAGGCGCTCAGCGCATGCAGGTCCTGATTCGTGATTTGCTCGCGTTTTCACGATTTGGACGAAAAGGGACTTGCGAGAACATCGACTGCAATGCGGTGATGAAGGATGTTTTGCACACCCTCCGCGCCGCCATTGACGAGAGTGGCGCCACCATCACGTGTGGCGAGCTACCCACGGTCTGGGCCGATCGCACGCAGATGGCGCAGGTTTTCCAGAATCTGATCGGGAACGCCCTCAAGTTCCGCGGAAAAGACGTGCCGGTGATTTCCATACAAGCTGAAAAGAGCGATCAAAAATGGACCTTCCGCGTAAGCGATAACGGAATCGGAATCGCTCCCGAGTACGCCGAAAATATCTTCGTCATCTTCCATCGTTTGCACGCGCGCACCGAATACGTGGGCAACGGTATCGGCCTGGCCATCTGTAAAAAAATCATCGAGCACAACGGCGGCACCATCTGGGTGGAGTCGCAAGCCGGGCCGGGCTCCATCTTCAAGTTCACCGTGCCCTGTAAGAGTGCCGGGGATGAAGAGCCGAAACTATGAAGTCAGCACCCGACATCCTCGTGGTCGATGACAACCCGGCCGACGTCGCCCTGATCTCGGAGGCGCTGGCCGGCAGCAAGCATCACAGCAAGATCAGCAGCGTTCGGGATGGCGTGGAAGCGCTGGCGTTTTTGAACCGCCGGGAAAAATACTCAACCTCGAACCGCCCCGACCTGGTCATCCTCGACCTGAATCTGCCGAAGCGGGACGGGTTGGCGGTATTGGCCGCCATGAAAGCCGGCCCCGATCTGCGCCGCATTCCTGTGGTCATCTTCAGCACTTCGCTGCTGCGCCAGGACATTATGCGCAGCTATGAAATGGGCGCGAATTGCTACGTCAGCAAGCCCGGCAATCTCAACGATTTTTTTTCCGCCGTCAAGTCTATTGAAGAATTCTGGTTCGGCTTTGTGAACCTGCCCGCACAAGGAGACTGATGCATTACCCAGCCACGAACGTATTGCTGATCGAAGATAACCTGGGAGACGCCGATCTGGTCCGCCTCCGCCTGGTCGAAAGCAAGCTTCCGGTGAACGTGAATTGCGTCAACCGGCTCTCCGACGGCCTCGACTTTTTAGCCCGGGAAACACCCTCCGTCGTCCTGCTGGACCTGAACCTTCCCGACAGCCATGGCGCGGAGACTTTTCGCCGAGTCATCGACCGCGCTCCCAACGTGCCGGTGGTGGTGCTTTCCGGCCAGGATGATGAAGTCCTGGCGATGAAAGCCGTCCATCACGGAGTTCAGGACTACCTCATCAAGGGCGATATCTCGAGCCGGCAACTGGAGCGCGCCATCCGCTACGCCGTGGAGCGGCAGGCACTTCTGCACTCGCTCGCAATTACGCAAAAGCAGCAACTGGAGTTCAAGAACCGCTTTCTCTCTCACGTCTCCCATGAACTGCGCACCCCCCTGACCTGCATTCACCAGTTCGTGACGCTGCTGGTTGATGGCCTCGCGGGCCCCCTGTCGCCCGACCAGTCCGATCACCTGAAGACCGTTCTTAAGAGTGTGAATCAGTTGCACGCCATGATCCGCGATCTGCTCGAAGCTACCCGGGCCGAGAGCGGCAAGCTGCGGATCGAACCCCGCTGCGTTGCGCTTGGCGAGTTGGTCCAGCAGACCATCGCCATGATGCGCCCCACAGCCAGCGCGAAGAAGATCGGACTCGAAATCGGACTCGACCAGAGGCTGCCGCTGGTACACGCCGACCCCGACCGCGTGCTCGAGGTGCTCATCAATCTGGTCGAGAATGCCATCAAGTTCACCGCCGCGGAAGGCTCGGTCATGGTCCAGGCCAGCCTGGTGGACGCGGACCCAGGCTATGTCTACATTTCGGTCAGCGATACCGGCCGCGGCATCGGGCCCGAAGCCAAGGCGCTGATCTTTGAACGCCTCTATCAGGACCCCGACTCGGTCGACAACAACCGCTCTGGATTAGGCCTGGGGCTATTCATCTGCAAGGAAATCGTCCGCCTGCATGAGGGACGCATCTGGGTTACGAGCGAACTCGGCCAGGGCAGCACCTTCACCTTCACTCTCCCGACCTACTCTCTGGCCAAACTGCTGGCCCCGGTCATCACCTATCAGGACCGCTTGCGGGCGTCTTTTGTGCTGGTGAGGGTCGAACTCACCCCGCTCTCTATTCCTCCTCGGGGGAATTGGAAGGAAACCTGGCAGCAATGTTTGGAGATCCTGCGGCGCTGTGTATATCTCGACAAAGACCTGGTCCTGCCTCCGATGGAAACTTCGGGAGCGAGTGAGACTTTCTTTGTCGTGGCCTCAACCGATATGCAGCGCTCCGGGACCATGACCACCCGGGTCCGCGAGCAACTGGAACGCGCAGTCGATCTCAAAGCGAAGTGCACGCTGACCATCACGACGGTCCCAGTGGAGGTTCCGGCCGCAATCTCAGATGCATCTCTGGCGGAGCAGGTTCAAAGCGTGGCTGCCTGCGTAACTCAGTTGATCTTGACCACCAAAGAAAGAGAAAAGCTAGACGCTACCCGGGACGACAGACTTTCAAGTTGATATGCCAAAAAACCAAATCACTAATCACGAAGGAGAAACTTCAATGCCGAGACCGAAGATACTGGTAGTCGATGATGATTCCGACCTGGTGCGTGCCCTGCGGCTGCGCCTGCGAGCCAATAACTACGAAGTCACCACCGCTTCCGACGGCTATGCTGCGATCGCCTGCGCCCAGCGGGAACACCCTGCCCTGATTATTCTGGATCTCGGCCTGCCTGTGGGCGATGGCTTCGTGGTCCTGGACCGGCTCCAGAACAGCGACACTCTGGCCGGAATTCCGGTCATCGTGTTAAGTGCGCGCGATCCCCAGACCAACGAAGAGCGCGCTCTAAAGGCCGGGGCGACGGCGTTTTTCCAGAAGCCCGCCGATAACGAAGAACTGCTGAATGTGATCCGGGCCAGTCTGGGCCAAGGGACCGCCCAGGCGGCAGCAGCCGCCTGGCCCTCGTAGAACTATTTACCTGGTTCCCTTTCCAGTTACTCGTGCCGGGGTGCCCCTGTCCTTGTCCCTGCGTCTTTATGCAGGGACAGGGCGGGGATCGCTTCGGTTTCCATCTGGTCCTCTTTAGGGTCGTATAGACTTATCGGTCGCGCCGAAGCTCTTGAACGATTTTCCGGAGTTCTGGCACGATATCGTCGACGATGTCCTTTTTATGCGACTTAAGCTCTTCCGTTAGCCTGTGGGCAAAGGTGTAGTCTTTGTGCCATTGGAGCTCACCTTCGATGTCCTTCTTGTGCGACTCAAGCCTTTCCATTAGCGTGTGAGCAAAAGTGTAGTCTTTGTGCCACTGAAGCTCGTTTATCAGTTTTTTGAGTTCGCTTTGCTGGTCTTGTACAGCCGACAGGATGCTCCCTAGCTGCCAGACCACGGCCAAACCAAACACGATGATGGCGTAAAGCATCTTCTCACCTCACCTTCTCCGTATTCGACTTTTCTTGAGTAGCGACACCAGATGCCCACCGAACAGAACAGCCGCACCCCAGAGGAAGCCAAAGTTGTGCCCAAGGTTTTCCGCGTTTTTCTGCGCCATGGCTCAGGGGGCCGACTCGTCCCCGCCTGCCCCTCTCCGGAGCTCCTGCAACTCAACATTAGGGACTCGACTCGTCATATCACCAGCTGATACAGAGACGCACCCCTTCCTGTTCCCACTGGATTGGAATTGTCTTACGCTCGGCGTCAAAGTAAATCTTGAACTGGTTCTCTGCGTCGAAGACCCTTTGAAACCTTTCTCCGATTTTCAGGACATTTTGTCCTCCATTCGGACTCAGTATGCACCAAGCGAGCGGCCGCACCTAGTTAGGATGGATTTTTCTTTTCGGCACTAGGGCGGGGCACCCCTCCCGATGTCGAGCGCGCCGGACAGGCTGTCCTATCCTCCGACTCTCTAACCTCTTCCATCCCCACTAGATACCAGATTCCACACAAACCTCCAAAAAACCGTACCTGCTTTCCCAAAACCCATCTATAATCTCGGAAGTTGCTTCAGATAGGGCACTTAGCAGTTCCGGTACGGGAAACAACATGGCAGCGAAGTTGCTCATTGAACGTCAGGCAAATGTTCAGTCGCCGGACGTAGCCATGCGGCATGCCAGCCAACCAGCAGGCGTGCCAACGAAACCCATGAACCGGGAAAGCCTAGTTCGCTCGGTTGCTGTTGTACTGTTCGTTCTGACCGTGGCTGCTGTCATTTTTGCCGGCTTCAACTTCAACGCCGAGTGGAAGTTTCTGGTCCCCGATGACGGCGTCTGGTGGGTCGAACAGGGTGGCCGGCTTACGGCTGATCGCGTCGACCCCAGCGGGCCCGGCGCCAAGAGCGGCATCAAGGTCGGCGACCAACTGGTTTCTATCAACGGCCAGGACGTTCAGAACATGTCCGGCCTGGAGCGCCAGCTCTACCGCAACGGCGTCTGGTCCAAGGCCTCGTATTCCCTCCTCCGGCAATCCGTTCCTCTCGATTCCAGCGTCATCCTGGTCCCGGCGGAGCGGTCGCTCAACAACTGGCTGCGGCTGATTGCGCTCATCTACCTGGGCATCGGCCTGTACGTGCTGCTGCGCCGCTGGACCGCTCCCGGTTCCATGCACTTTTACATTTTTTGCCTGGTCTCGTTCATTGCCTATTCCTTCAAATACACCGGCAAGCTGAACGACTTCGACTGGACGATCTATTGGGGCAACATCGCCGCCGGAGTTTTGCAGCCGGCCCTATTTCTGCACTTCGTTCTCACCTTCCCTGAAAAACGCGAGATTGTGCGCAAACATCCGTGGCTGCTGGCTCTGGTCTACGTGCCGGCAGCCGTGCTGCTTACGGCGCACGTCGCCGCCATGCATTGGCTGCAAGCCAGTGAACGGCTTCGCTGGAACCTCGACCGGATGGAAATGTCCTATGGATCGCTGTTCTTCCTGGCCGCGGCGGCCCTGCTCTGGGATAGCTACCGGCGCGCCAGCACCACGATTCTGCGGCAGCAGCTGAAGTGGGTGACCCGCGGCACCATCCTCGCCATTGTTCCTTACACACTTTTCTATGTCGTCCCTTATCTGATAGGTTCGCTGCCCGGCCCAACCATGAAGGTCTCGGCGCTGTCGCTGGCGCTGTTGCCGCTTACCTTCGGCTATGCCATCTTCCGCTACCGGCTGATGGATGTGGACCTCATCTTCAAGCGCGGCGTGGTCTACACCCTGGCGGCGGCAATCGTGGTGGGAATGTATTTCGCGCTGGTGGCGGGCGTGGCGCTGCTGGTGCACAATTGGCAGCCCAGTTCCGGTCCCATGGGTCTGATCCTGGCGGTGGTGGTCACGGCGCTGTTGTTTGATCCCGTCCGCAAGTGGATTCAGGACCACATCGATCAATTCTTCTACCGCACCAGCTATGACTATCGCCGCACGCTGCTTGAGTTCGGCCGCGAGTTGGGCTCTGAGACCAACCTGAATACTTTGCTCTCGGCGTTGATCGACCGCTTGTCTCGCACGCTCGCTGTCGACCGTATGGCGATCTTTCTGGCTGGCGACGCCACCGGACAGGAAAAGCCGGGACAATTCACCCTGGCCAAGTCCTTTGGCTTGACCGCGCCCGGCAACATCGATCTCTCATTCCTCGGTGCGCCGCGCCCCGAGCATGGCCATCTTTTCTTCGAGAATACCCACCTGGTGCCGCGCGAGACGCCGGAGGCCCAGCAAGCCATCGCGCGGCTCGATCTGAACTACTACATCCCTTGCCATGCCCAGCAGAAAACCATTGCCGTGCTCGGGCTCGGCAAAACTATGCAGGGCGATTTCCTCTCCAGCGAAGATATGGAATTGCTCGAGACCTTGGGCGGCTACCTCGGCATCGCCATTCAGAATGGACAGCTCTATGCCTCGCTGCAGCAGAAAGCGGCCGAGTACGAGCGCCTGAAGGACTTCAACGAAAACATTGTGGAATCCATCAACGTGGGCGTAATGGCGCTCGACATGGAAGACCGCATTGAGAGCTGGAACGCGCAGATGGAAGTCATGTATGCGCTGCCGCGCTGGCAGACCCTGACCCAGCCGCTGAAAACTATTTTCCCCGCCGAGTTCGTGGAAGAATTCGATCGCATACGGCAAGACGCGGGCATTCGCAATCTGTACAAATTCCGATTGAAGACGCCCGCCGGCGAAGTTCGCACCGTGAATGTGGCTATCGCGCCGCTGGTGACGCGCAAGTTCGAGGTCATCGGCCGGCTCATCATCGTGGATGACATCACCGAGCGTGTCGATCTCGAAGCCCAACTCTCCCAGGCCGATAAGCTTTCATCCATCGGTTTGCTGGCGGCCGGCGTAGCTCATGAGGTAAACACGCCCCTGGCTGTGATCTCCTCCTACACCCAGATGTTGAGCAAACAACTCCAGGGTGATCCGCAGAAGTCGGGCCTGCTGGAAAAGATCACGCGGCAGACCTTCCGCGCCTCGGAGATCGTGAACAACCTGCTGAATTTCTCGCGCACCAGCGGCAGCGAGATCGGCGATGTGGACGTTAACAAAGTGATCGCCGACACGCTGGCGCTTCTGGATCATCAATTCAAGGTGGCGAAGGTTGAAGTGCAGAACGCCCTCGAACCCAAATTACCTGCCATACAAGGGAATGCGGGAAGACTGCAGCAAGTATTCCTGAATCTGTTTCTCAATGCCAAAGATGCCATGCCGGGTGGCGGCACGCTGCGCGTGGCCACGCTCAACGGCGAAAGCGTCAGCGTCTGCGTCTCTGACACTGGGACCGGCATTGCGCCTGAAAACATACAGCGCATTTACGATCCGTTCTTCACCACCAAGACCGCACCCCGCGAAGGCCAGGCCCGCGGCACCGGCCTCGGCCTTTCCGTCACCTACGGCATAATTCAGGAGCATGCCGGCAAGATTCGTGTGGAGAGCCATCCCGGAGCCGGCACCACCTTTACCCTCGATTTCCCTCTAAGCAAGAAGGCACTACCTTCCAAGGCAGAATATGTCTGACGCGGCCGTGATTTCGCGCTCTCTGATCAACGGAACTCCGGGCCTCGCCGGCGCCGTGCTCATCATCGACGATGAAGCGGGGATTCGCGAATCTTTGCAAACCCTGCTGGAAATGGAAGGCTTCGCCGTGGAAACGGCACCCACTGGCGAAGCCGGCCTGCAACGTATCGGCGAACATCCTTTCGACCTCGTCCTGCTCGATCTCGCATTGCCCGGCCGCGATGGCCTGGAAATTCTGGCTGAAATTCGCGCCCACGAAACCCGCCTGCCGGTAATCATGATCACCGCCTACGGAACAGTTGAGAACGCGGTGCGCGCCATGCAGTCTGGCGCTGCCAACTTCGTCGCGAAACCCTGGGACAATGAAAAGCTTCTCGCCGATGTCCGCGCCGCCGTGGGGTGGCGTCGCGCCGAAGAAGAGAATATCCAACTGAAGCGCGCCCTCAAGCAGCGCTACAACTTCGAAAACATCGTCGGCAAGAGTGAGCCGATGCTGAAGATCTTCGACTTGGTCGCTCAAGTAGCGAACAGCCGCTCCACCGTGCTGTTGCAAGGCGAAAGCGGCACCGGCAAGGAAGTCATCGCCAAAGCCCTGCACCTGAACTCGCCGCGCCACGATCGGCCTTTCGTCCCCGTCAACACCGGCTCCATGCCGACGGACTTGCTGGAATCGACTCTCTTCGGCCACGTCAAGGGAGCGTTCACCAGCGCCATCGCCTCGAAGAAAGGCCTGTTTGAGATGGCCGACCGGGGCACGCTGTTCCTCGACGAGATTGCCACCATGGGCCTGGACACGCAAGCCAAGATCCTGCGCGTGTTGCAAGACCGCCGCTTCATGCACCTTGGCGGAGTGCAGGAGGTTCAGGTCGACGTGCGCATCATCGCCGCCACCAACATCGATTTGCGCCAGTCCGTGCGCGACGGACGCTTCCGTGAAGATTTGTTCTACCGCCTGAATGTGATCACCATCGAGCTTCCTCCACTGCGCCAGCGCAAAGAGGATATCCCGCTGCTGGTTGATTTCTTCCTGAAGAAGTATGCCGAGGAAAACGACCGCCCGGCGCGGTGCATCACTCCGGAGGCGCTGCGGCCGCTTATGTCCTATTCGTGGCCGGGCAATGTCCGCGAGCTGGAAAATGTAATCGAGCGTGCGGTCGTACTGTCTTCCGGCACTGAAATTACGATCGACCTGCTGCCCGATCATCTGCTGGGCCGGGGTTCGGCATTCACGCTGCACGATCCACCGTCGGACGCGTCGCTGTTTGAAATCGTGGAAGATGTAGAGCGCCGCATCATCACCGACATGCTGGAGAAGTGCAACTGGAACCAGACCGAAGCCGCCGAACACTTCAAAGTGCCACTCTCTACCCTCAACCAGAAAATCCGCCGCCTGAATATCGAGATCAAGAAGAAGACGCGGGGATAAAGAAAGTGGTCAGTGGCCAGTGGCCAGTTAACCCGCACCCTCATCTTCCGCATCCCAACCAATCCGATTTTACTGATCACTGATCACTGATCACTGACCACTAACCACTGCCCTACTGACCACTGATCACTGACCACGGCCTTCTGTTATAGTTTCCGGGAAAGCGTTGTGCCCTATTGCTGCGCTTTCCGAACCGCATGGAACTTACCTCGCCCAGCTACCTCGCCAAAGAAAAAGTTCAGACAGTTCAGGATTACGTTCTGTTCTGCGGTCAGGCAATCGCCAATCTCTTTCGCAAGCCGCACTACTTCGCCGACATGGCGCTGCAGGCCGATGCCATCGGCGTCGGCTCCCTGCCCATCGTAGTGCTCACCGGCTTCTTCACCGGGGCAGTGCTGGCGCTCCAGGCCTCGAACACTTTAGAGCGCTTCGGCTCTATCACTCTGGTCGGGCAACTGGTTTCCACTTCCATGGTGCGCGAGCTGGGGCCCGTGCTCACCAGCCTCATGGTGGCTGGCCGGAATTCCTCTGGCATGGCCAGTGAACTCGGATCGATGGTCGTGACCGAACAGATCGACGCCATGCGCGCTCTCGGCACTGACCCCATGAAGAAACTGGTCACTCCGCGCGTGACCGCCACTGTGTTCATGCTATTTTTCCTGACCATTCTTTCCGACATCGTTGGCCTGGTCGGGGGTTTGTTCATCGCCAAATTGCTGCTCCGTCTTGATGCCCGGCAGTACTGGTCCAATGCATGGCAATCGCTGGTGTTTCAGGACGTGTTCATGGGACTGGTGAAGCCCGTTCTCTTCGGCTTCATTATCGCCACAGTGGGCTGCTTCTACGGCATGAACGCGCGCGGCGGGACCCAGGGAGTAGGCCGCGCCACCACGCAAGCCGTGGTCGCGGCTTCGGTCCTTATTCTGGCCTTCGATTTATTCCTGACCCGTTTCCTGATGGCTGTGCTCACGTATCACTAATTCCATGTCGGCGCCCACGTTGCCACTTGATTCCCCCGCCATAGACACCGGGGATAAATCCGCTCCCGTGATCGTCTTTGACGACGTAGCGCTGTCCTTTGCCGAGAACCACGTCCTGCGCGGCGTTTCCTTCCGCCTCGCGCGGGGCGAGACCAAAGCCCTGTTCGGCGTTGCAGGCTCTGGCAAGAGCTTGATTCTCAAGATGGCCCTCGGACTGATCCGGCCAGACTCGGGCCACATCATCGTGCTGGGAGAAGATGTAACTCAGATGCGGGAAGAGGACCTGTTTAAGTTGCGCGGCAAGATTGGCATGGTCTTTCAGGAGAGTGCGCTTTTCGATTCTCTCACCGTGCGCGAGAACGTCGCCTATCGCCTGATGGAAGAGCACGGGGTCTATGACGAGGACATCGACCGAAGGGTACGTGAGGCATTGCGCTTCGTGGAGCTGGAGCACACGCTCGATCTCAATCCCTCGGAGCTCTCTGGCGGAATGCGCCGGCGCGTGGCCATTGCCCGCGCGATCATTACGCAGCCGGAGCTTCTGCTCTACGATTCGCCCACGGGCGGCCTCGATCCAGTTACGTCGAACACCATCATCGAATTAATCGTGAAGCAACGCGATGTGTACAAGACGAGCGCGCTGCTGGTCACGCACCGCCTGCAGGATGGCTTCACCATGGCCACCCATCAGTTCGACAAACAAACCAATCGCATGGTGCAGCTTCCGCCCGGCCAGCATTGCGACGTGCCCATGAGTTTTCTAATCCTGCGCGACGGCAAAGTAATTTTCGACGGAGACCTGCACGCACTGGCTCACTCTACAGACGAGTACATCAGGGAGTACATCTCGTAGCAGTGGTCAGTGGTTAGTGGTTAGTGGTCAGTGGTCAGTGGTTAGTGGTTAGTGGTTAGTGGTCAGTGGTTAGTGGTCAGTGGTCAGAGAGCGACGGAAACAGCGGCCCGGGTTTTACTGGCCACTGATCACTAGCCACTTGATCACTGCATTTACTTCATCAGCTTCTCGACCTCGTCGGCCGTTGACGGCAGTGCACCGCTCAGCTTGATCAGCTTGCCATTCGGATCCACATAGAAATCATCCTCGATGCGCACTCCCAGGTTCTCCTCAGGAATGTAAATCCCCGGTTCGATCGTGAAGACCATGCCCGGACCGAGCGGAACCGTGTAGTCATCAGGATCATGCACGTTCAACCCGACGTAGTGTCCGAGGCCGTGAATAAAATATTTTCCCAACGGTTCCCCATGCAGGTCTTTGCCGTGGGTATTGATGTAGTCGAACGCGACCTGGTAAAGCGAATTAGCGCTGGGCGAATTAGGACCGCCGCCCCGTGTGATGATCGACTTGCCCGACTGGAATGCGGCCATGGCGGCCTGTTGCGCGCCCAGAACAATGTCGTAGATCTCACGCTGGCGCGCGGTGAAGTGTCCATTGATGGGAAGTGTGCGCGTGATGTCGGAGGCATACATCGAATATTCGCCTGCGGCATCGATCACCACCACGTCCCCGGACTTCATCACGTTGTCGTCGTCCGAATAATGCAGCACGGTCGAGTAGTAGCCCGAGCCCACAATGGGCGCGTAGGCTACGCGCTCGCAGCCGCGTTTGCCCCACTCGTACTGCATGAGGGCGGAAATCTCGCGCTCGTTCACGTTCGGCTTCACTGCCTTGAACGCGGCGAAGTGCGCGGCCACCGAGGCGTCGACCGCTTTTTGAATCAACACCATTTCTCCCGCATCTTTGGTGGTGCGCAGCGACGAGAGCATCGGCTTCACGTCCTTAAACGACAGATACGCATTGAGCCGCTTCAGAAACGCCAGCGGCGCGGTTGAAGCCGACGTCTCGCCATTCGAAGCAACGTCGGTGTAGACGACAGGCCGCGCCGCACCCACGTACTTCGCGACCTCGTCGGGGAGTTGTCCCATATCTTCGACGTGGTCGAAGCCGGTAATCTTGGGCGCTTCAGGATTCTCCGCGCCCAGCTTGGGTCCTGTCCATTTTTCCTGGATCAGATTGCGCGGAGGCAGAAAAAGAATTTCGCTGTAGGCGCGCGCCGGCGTATCGCCCTTGGCTTCGACAGCCGATGCAATCAGCAAAGCGCCGCCCGGCTCGCTCGAACCCGAAAGATAGTAGAAGTTATCGTCCTGACGAAAGCCATAAAGGTCGTTGGGGCCATCGTTCTCCGTGGCAGCGAACAGCACGACTACGCCCGACACTTTCTTGGCCAACGCTTCGCGGCGGGCGTGATAGTCGGAGTTAGGCTGGCGGTCGATCGCAAGACTCGACTCAGCCGCGGCGAAAAGAAAAACCGCGGTGAACAAACTCGCAAGAAAAGAAACAGACTGCAACTTTCGCATTGTGTAATCCATCCAGTCGTTCTTAATAAACTCAGATTTATTTCTGCCCGCTGGTAACGCTTTGCTTTGCCTGCAGGAACGAGTCAACATTGCTCTTGTCGATCAGGGCAGAACCAGTATCTACGAAGGACGGGATTGGCGCAAAACTGTCCTTCGACCAATCCGTCTCGAGCGAAGAGGGCTTGTGGTGATAAAGGTTGTCGAGCATCTGCATGCCCACGAAAGCCATGGTGTAGGGCTTCTGAGCGATGGTGGCGGCAATGCCGCCCTTCTTGATCCAGTCGAGGGTTTCGGGGTCGGTATCCATCGCCATCACCACTTTTCCTGTTATCTTATAGCTATTGAGCACGCCCGCAACTTCTTTGCCCGATTGCGCCTCTAGGCAGACGAAAGCATCGACCTGATCTTTCTCTTTGCCGATGATCTGGGTGGTCGTATCGAACGCGATGCGCGGATCGCCCTGAATATCGACCACGCGCGTGATTTTGATGCCGGCATGCTCCAGCGCATCCCGGTAACCGCGCAGCCGGTCCTGCAGGTTGTGCTGGTCGGGCATGGTGAAGACCACGACGTTGCCCTTGCCGTGCAACTCCTGCGCCAGTCGCATGCCGCCGCTCACTCCCGCCGCATAGTTGTTGGTGCCGATGAAGAACAGACGCTTGCTGCCGGGAGCGTCGGAATCCATCGTAACTACTGGAATTCCCGCGCCGATCGCTTTGTCGATGCTGTCCTTCAGCAGAGCAGAGTCGGTCACGCCGAGCACGATGCCGGTAGCTTTTTGCTGCACCGCCTGGTCGAGCGCGTCCCGTTCAGCCTTCGGGTCGTAGTTGTTGGGGCCAACAAAGTCAGCGCGGACCTTGAACAGTCCTGCCGCCTTGGTGAAACCCGCGCCAGCCGCCTGCCAGTAGGGCACTTGCAAATTGGCCGCCACGAAGAAATAATGCTCGTCGGAATCGTGAGCACCGCAACTGAGCAGCGCGGCGGCAAACAATGCCAGAGTGAGAAGAGAAAACGGCTTACGCAAGCGGAGCATAAGATCCTCCTTCGGGCCGGGAAATCAACACGGATTTCAACCACAGTACCGGGCCGATGGGAAACCCTGAGCGACTGGATTGTAACCCGAGCAGTCAAGCGAAAGAAAGCGTGGTGCCGGCGTCCCCGCCTGCTCCGCGGCCAGCAAAACGGCAACCGTCACGATCACACTCCAACCGGAAACGGCTTGGTGTGAGTCTCCGCGCTAAGCGCCACGCCCCCAAACCGCCCCTGCAGCAAAGACATTAATCCCGTGTACCAGTATCCGACCACGAACAGGAGTAAAAATGGAACGGTGACGAAGTTCTCGTTCTCGATCGCATAAAACACAGTAAGCGCGAAGTAGCTGCCGATCACGAGTTCGAGCCACGGTATCCAGCCTAGGCGCTTGCGGTACTTGGTAGCGCCAACTTTATCTTTCTTCGATTCCACGTGATATTTGGGCGTGCGCGCGAAGGCACTCTCCTTGCCGATAAGCGCTTCGATAACCGCTTTCGTGTTGGTGATGGTCAATCCAATGCCCAGCGCCATAAGAAACGGCAGATACAGCAGCGCCCGTGGCCAGCTCTTGGGAAACAGTTCGCGCTGCGAAACCAGGTAGAAGCTTGAAATAGAAAATGTCGAGGCCATGAACAGCGGCAAATCGATGAACAGCATCTGAAACCATCCCTGATAAAAGCGGATGATCATGGCCGGCAACATCAGCACCGAGAGCACAATCATCAGCGGATAGCTCAGGTTCGCCGTGAGGTGATACCAGGCTTCAATCTTGGTATGCAGCGGAGCGTCGCTGCGCAGCACCCGGGGCAGAATCTTCTTTCCGGTCTGGATCAATCCCTTGGCCCAGCGCGCCTGCTGAGTTTTGAACGCGGTCATCTCCACCGGCAACTCGGCCGGGCATTCGACATCCTGCAGATAAATAAACTTCCATCCTTTGAGCTGGGCGCGGTAGGAAAGATCGGTGTCTTCGGTAAGCGTATCGTGCTGCCAGCCGCCCGCTTCATCGATCGTCACGCGCCGCCACACTCCCGCCGTACCATTGAAATTAAAGAAGACGCCGCTGCGGGCGCGTCCTGAGTGCTCCAGCACAAAATGCCCATCGAGCAGAATCGCTTCCACCTGCGTAAGGAAAGAATAATTGCGATTGATGTGCGTCCAGCGCGTCTGCACCATGCCGATCTTCGAATCAGTGAAATGATGGATGGTGCGCAGTAGAAAATCTTCGGGCGGAGTGAAGTCGGCATCAAAGATAGCAACAAACTCGCCCTTCGCCGTCTTCAACCCCTCGGCCAGAGCTCCAGCCTTGAAGCCTTCCCGGTTGGTACGGTGATGGTAGCTGATGGGATTTCCCAGCGCCGCATAGCGTTCCACCAGGTTGCGCGCCACTTCGACAGTCTCGTCGGTTGAATCGTCGAGCACCTGAATGTCGAGCTTCTCCCGCGGATATTTCAACTTGCAAATTGACTCCAGCAGCCGCTCCACCACGTATTGCTCATTGAAGATAGGCAGCTGCACAGTGACGCGAGGCAATTCCTCGAAATATGCGGCCGGTTCGGTGGTGCGGTTTTTTTTGTGTTTGTAATAAAGATAAACCAGAATGTAGCGGTGCATCCCGTAAGCGGCCAGGAGGACCAGCACAATGAAATAAGGAACCAGCAGCGCGCGATCGAATGCGTCGGTGTGATAGAGACCCTGAAAAGTCTTATCCAGCAAATGTTGGCGGAGATAGGGCCCAATGCCCTTAGGGGCAGCCCAAGCCGCCAACGTCGAAGACAGGATGAGATCAGAACGCAGCAAGGAGTCCGGTGAAAACCTTTATTCTACCGGATTTGACGACTAACGCCGTGCCGCCCAGGCCAACCCATCGGGGTTGCGGCCGGCCTCGATGCGGCCCACCACTTCCAGCGAATGAACGTTGATGACAGCGACGTAACCGTCGGGTGAACATGCAACGAACGCCCGCGCCCCGTCTGGCTGCATAACGATGCCGGCCGCGCCGTGCCCAACCGCAATGCGCTTGACGGTTTTGCGGGTTGCGGTGTCGATGACCGTTACCTCCGGACCTCGCAGAGTAGAAATGAACGCGAGCTTTCCGTCGGGCGTGAACTTCAGGCGGTTCGCGCCCGCCACATTCGCCGCGAGTGTTTCCCGCACTTGTTTACTCGCGACATCGATGATCGACACGGTTCCGTCACCCGCATTGGCGACCCAGATTTCTTTGCCGTCAGGCGATACGTCAAACCCTTCGGAACCATTGCCGACGCGGATTACCATCTCATTCCAATCCGGTCGTGGAATGCCCATCGGAGCACTCGGACCATTCGGCCTTCCCGGCGGCGCGCCCGGTGGAGGACCGCCTGGCGGAGGACCGCTCGGACCGCCGGCACCGACCGTCTTCTCGATCATGCTGACGGTGCCAGAACTGACGTTGGTAGTGACAATCAGTTGCATATCCGGCGAGACATAGATCATGTGGGTTCGGTTCTGCCCGGTGCCAAGAATCCAATCCACACTCTTGGTCGCCGGATCACAGCTGCCAATCGCCTTGGCGGCTTCGGCGGTGAACCAGGTCTTTCCCCCAACGAAGGTCAACCCATGCGGACCGCGCAACGGGCCGAGGTCTATGGAAGGCAACGCCTTTTGCGCGACGAGGTCCACAACCGCCAGCGTGTTGAACGCTCCGCCTCCATAGTTGGAGACATAGGCCGTCGTGCCGTCAGTCGAAGCAATCACTTCGTGGGGATCGCTGCCAACCGGTATCCGCGCGACGATTTGCAGGCTGGAAGGATCGACAATTAAAAGCATCCTGTCCTGCTTGGCGAGTACCAGCAAGGCGTTCGCAGGTGTGTCAGCAGCTTGAACCAAGCTCGCAGCGAACGTGGCGGCGAGCAGAAGGAATAAAGTCAGTGCAGCTTTCATAACTTCAAGCATACTCCATCAGAGGGCCAGAGCCGGTGAGGAAGCCAGCCGGTTATGGCGTGTCCTCGGCCACGGCAATCGCCCTGAGTTGCACGCTCTTCCGCTCGCCCTCGCCCAAGCTCAGCGTCTTCCCCTGACTCTCATAGCTCTTGAGAAATTCTGGATTATAGTAGGCGTCGCCGTCGACGCTCTCCCAGGCGAACAGCGTGTACTCGCCGGGAGGCATGCCTCGAAGAGTGAAACGTCCACTCTGATCGGCGACCGTCTTGCGATAGCGATCGGGACGGTTGCGAAAGCGCGCTTCGGGTACGGCAACGATCACCGCGTCGGCGACCGGTTCATCTTTCTGATTGGTGGCGAAGCCTTCAGCCGCCGCTCCATTGGCGCTTGCGACGAGATCGAGCGTGGTAGCACCGCCGCTCACGGTGATCCCCGACTCCGCTCCATCGCGTCCTGAGGTCACGGATTTCAGAAACCAATCCGGCATCGCGCTGCCCTCAGAAATCTGCACGAAATAATGTCCTAGAGGCACGTTCTTCCACTCAAAACTGCCGTCAGCATTCACTTGAGCCACGGGAGAGAATGATCCTTCCATGGTGAAAGCGGCGGACGCGTCATCATCGGCGTCGGCAGACCGAAGCAGAAGGAACACGTGGCTCGGATCGGGCTGAGCTGCGTTCTTCGTCTCCATGCGAAGACGGCCACGAATCGAGCCGCCGGCTTGAGGCGCAAGCCTCAGACCTTCCACGCTGGCCGATGTGATCTGTAACTCCTGACGCGCCATCATAGGCACCGGAGCGTTATCGACCGCGGCGAGAATGCTGTAGGTGCCGGGAACGACACCGCGAATCTCGAAGCTGCCGTCTTTCTGCATGCTCGATTCATTCCACGTCAGACCGAAATCTCTGGATTGCAGCCTGATCGTCGCGATTGCGCCGGCTGGCAAATTCACCACCGAGCCGCGGATGGTCAGGCTGGGAGCGGGCGTCAGCGAGAAATTCGCCGGAAAATCATCGCCGGCGTGCAACGAGATAGGCGCGGCCTGCCCGCGATCCCGTGTACCAGGGTAATAAGTAGTCTGATACACGGTCGCCGCCTTTTCGGAAGCGGCGGCAACGTTTGGCCTCACGTCAGCGGGCGCGTTGCTCGATTCAATCAGGCTCTTGAGGTCGGGCGGTGGCGTTGCCGAAACCAAATAACTGCCGGCGGCAAGGCCGGGGATACGGTATTCGCCCAGATCGTTGGTGCGCTCGGCCCCAGCCTGTTCCCAGTGGCTGCGTCCCCCGACAAATATTTGGCGCATCACCACCACCTGCGCCTCTGCCATAGGATCGCCATCTTCATCGGTGACGCGGCCTTCAATCACTGCGGCGGCTTGCAGATGGATGACGAGATCCTTCATCTCCTGGCCCGCCGCCAGGGCAAGCACGCGACCTTCAGAGTGCCGGTGATGCTTGTCGAGTTCCTGGAAGCCGGTGCGCTCCACAAACATGCGATAGCGGCCGGGGAGAATGTTTTCGATGCGGAAGCTGCCATCCGCGCCGGTGATGGCGGTGTAGTTTCCGCCATCACTCTGGCTTTCGGCAATCAGCTCGATCAGCGCCTTTTTAACCGGCTCGCTGCCGGGATCTTTGACGACGATGCCGCTGAGCGTGGCTCGCGCTGGTGTTGAAGTCTGCGCGGTTGAAGGCGAACTCTGCGCAGAAAGCGCGGTGGCTGCTGCAACGACAAGCCACAACAAAGCTGCGGGAAGAACCTTCATCGCGTTCGGATGCGGGAGGGATTTTCAACTTCGTCCGAGTTCTGATCGTGAGGATCGATCAAGCGACTCCGACCAGCTATTCTAACTCGATTTGGCAGCCGTCGGCGAGTTAGTTTACCATTTTGTAACGGGGTACCCCCCTCCCCCCTCAATCCCTAGAATTATGGGCTTGAGCATGTTTTGGCCCGCAAAATCCCTCAAACAAAGGACTTAGAGGTCATAATCTAGACAGCAAAGGACTTAGGGGCGCAACGATTACGAATGGCCCAACCGTTGCGGCTTCGACCATGATTACGCAAATTTATTTTGGGCACAAGGTCAGATGTCACAGGTCGGGGCTGTGGAAACATGCATGGTTGCTGTGGAAATCTCGGGGCGACGGAAAGGGACAGATCGGGACCGCGAACTCTGTTCCAAAACGAAACTCCGCTTCAATAAATGCAGGATTGAGGCCTGAATCGTTGTCACAAACTGAAGTAAGCTTTGACTCGTGGGCCTGTGGTGTAACGGTAGCACGGTACCCCATCAAGGTAACAGGTGAGGGTTCGAATCCCTTCAGGTCCACCTCTCCTTGTGAGAGTATCGTCTCTCAGGACGAGTGGAGGGTTCGCCGATGGGGTGCGACTCTCCTCAAAGTAACTTGATTTGGCGCAGGTACGGGACGATAATGGTGGTGTTACCTTGATGGGGTGCCGGACTATTGGCTCTCGCGAACGGCCTCGGGATTCCCGGGGCCGTTTGCATTTTTCAGATTGCGGCGAATTCGAGGGCGGCTCTGCGGAAAGGATCTCCTGTCGCTATGCTCACTGTATACATTGATGACAGCGGAACTGATCCTAACCAAAAGGTGGCCATCGCTACAGGCCTGATCGTTCCAGCGCGCCGGATAACAGCGTTAGAACGGGAGTGGAACGGCTTCAAGGAACAGGAACAGTTCAAGTGCTTCCACACTTCTCCTTGCCTCGCGGGGAACGAAAAGGAAGGATTTGGAAACTGGGATGAAGTGAAGAAATTTCGAGTGTTGCGGAGAGTTCGCACTATCGCCAAGAAGTACGGCATCAAGGCTTTTTCTCTCGCTGTCAACAAAGCAGATTATGAAGAAGTCATGCCGCAAGAATTTCTAGATTTGGGAGGACGATTTCGCTACACCTGGGCCATTCGTAATTTGCTCTCGCTGCTCGATGGTTGGGCCGTCAGTCGAGGCGTAGAAGCCTCATACGAGTACGTCTACCACTGGATGGACCCTAAGGCCCAGAGACGATCTCGGCAAGAGATCGTGACTGTCATGGAGCAGGCCGAGGAAGGAGCCAAGCAGAGAGGTCTTAATCGAACCTACAGCAATTATTCATTTTGTAAGGACGAGGAGATTCCGGCACTCCAATGCGTGGATGCAGTTGGCTGGGCGTGCTATCAGTTTTCTTTGAAGGTGTTTGGCAAAATTCCGCTGCTTGAAATCGCGGCGGAATCCTTCCATGATTTTGTCGGTTTTCAGAGCCATGACGATGAATGGCTCATTGCGCTGAGTATTGAGCGGGACAAGCTCAGGGACTGGGTCGAGCGAGAGCGAGCCGACGGCAAAGGCTTGGAGCGATTACGCGAGTGGGCGCATCGCAAGAAAATGGCGGGTTAGATGTCACACAGTAGCAGTGGAATTCCGCTCGGCCCCCAGCGGCTGAAGCCGGATCTTTTTTCGTGACCGTTGCGGCACGACTGAAGTCGTGCCCTTCCCGGTTCGTGAAGAACGCGGAGCTGGTTGTGCGGTGCAGAATCAAAGTCAAAATCAGCGTCAAAAGCAATGGACAGGAGTATCCGTTCCACACAGGGGTCGCTTCGCTCAGACTGACAGCCGAGGCGGCTGTCTCCACATGAGCTGATGCTGCTTCTAATTCAAGAAGTACTGGCGGTACAAGGTATCACGCTGCGCAGGCCGGAATCCCGCGTCGCGAATAATCCTTCGCAGCTCTTCTTCTGTGGTGCAGTTGGTTACGCCTGCGGCTCTTACTACATTTTCTTCGAGCATTACCGAGCCTACGTCGTTGCCGCCGAAGCGGAGGCCCATCTGGCAGACTTTCAGGCCTTGCGTGACCCAACTGGATTGCACGTTGAGGAAGTTTGAGAGATAGAGGCGCGAGATGGCTAGGACTTTGAGGTATTCGACGGCGGTGGCTTCGTCCCAGTGACGGCCGCCTAGGGCAGTGTTGTGCGGCTGGAAGCTCCAGGGGATGAAGGCGGTGAAGCCTCCGGTTTCTTCCTGCAGGTCGTAGAGGGCTTGTAGATGGTTGACGCGGTGTTCGTAATTTTCGCCGACGCCAAACATCATGGTTGCGGTAGTGCGCATGCCGATCTGATGGGCAGTGCGGTGGACGTTGATCCAGTCGTTGGTCAGGCATTTGAGGCGGGCGATTTTGTAGCGGACCTCGTCGTCGAGAATTTCGGCGCCGCCTCCGGGGATGGAATCTAAGCCGGCATCGCGCAGGCGGAGAATCGTGTCGCGGATGCTTAGGTCGCTGTACTCGGCTATGGCGATGATCTCGGAGGCGGAATAGCAGTGCAGATGGATCTTCGGGAAACGCTGTTTGATTCCGCCGAGCATCTTCTCGTGCCAGTCGATCTTCAGGTCGGGATGCAGGCCGCCTTGCATCAGCACTCCGGTGCCTCCGAGTTCGACGGTCTCGCGAATCTTTTCGTAGATGGTGTCGAACTCGAGGATGTAACCTTCTTTGGCGGCGGGGCCTTTCAGCGGGCGATAGAAGGCGCAGAAGGTGCAGTACTCGGTGCAGAAATTGGTGTAATTAATGTTGCGGTCGATGATGTAGGTGACCGTGCCTTCGGGATGCAGCTTGCGGCGCACCGCATCGGCTTCCATGCCGATGCCGATCAGGTCATCGGAGTTGAACATCTCAAGAGCTTGAGACTTGGTCAGGGACATGTGCGCAAGCTAATTCTAACGGACGGTTGGGCTGCGGGCCAAATCGGCGGCGATTAGATCCTCCCAGATTAAAGATTAACGACGATCCCAAAGCTCTTAACCGCGGAGGCCGCGAAGAGAATCAGCTTACTTTTTCTTCATACGCAGGTATTGGACCAGCGTCACCACTGCGCCGATGACCGCGAGCCCGATCAGGATCGCCAGCGCCGGTTTGTAGTATTTCGAAAAGAAACGCAGAATATGACGGCCGTAGTGGAATCCGAGGTAGGCCTCGACGAAATAGCGAATCCCGCGGCCGAGCGTTAAGGCGGTCAGGAACTTTTTGCGCGAGTACTGCATGGCGCCGGCTGCCAACAGAAACGGAAGGAACGGAAACGGAGGCGGCAGCAACGCGGGGATTGCAACGGCGGCGAATCCCCAACGCTCAAAGGCTTTGCAAAACTGCGCCGCGCGTCTTTTCGAGAGCTTGCGCTCCATGGTTTCGTTGCCGCCTTTGCGGGCCAAGCTATAAGTAATGTAGCCGCCGAGCACCGCGCCCAGCGTCGCCATCAGCCCGTAGTAGGCCCAGGGTTCGCGATGACGGGCAGCCAGCCAGATGGTGAGAACGTCCATGCTGCCGGTCAGGGGGATCACGGAATTATCTGCCAGCCCTAAGAGGATCAGGCCCACTCCACCCAAGTGTCGCAGTCGTTGCCAGATAGGAATTGCCAGCAGGGGATGGAGATGGAGCAGCATTCGGATTGGAGGAGTCGAACTAAACAATTACGGCGTTCGCCGCCAGAAAAGAAATCTCTGGCGCGGCGGGCAGCGCTCCAATCTCAGCCGCATAGCGATAGAAAAGTTGCAGACCTTCGAGACAAGGAGGGTCCAGGTAGTAATAAATGTTTTCGGTGAGGTAGGAACGTACATCGGATTCTTTAAGATGAAGGCGTGGAGCCCATTCGTGGGCGATGTGGTTGAGGCTGGCAGGTTCGAGTCCGCGATCGCGGGATTGCTGAAAGATCGTGGCCAGATCGGGGCGGGTGTCCCCACACAGTGCATCTTCTCGCAGAGCTTGCTGGCGAACAGCCCAGAAGGCGAAGACGAAAGGCTTGCCGGTGTGGCGAATCCACTCTTCGGCGAGGTCGAGCGTTAGATAGCGGGAGCGGTCGATCTGAAGCGCAGGGTCTCCGATTACTAACGCGGCATCGTGATCGGCGAGCATCTTCTCGATATTCGGCGCCATCGAGGTGAAGGTCCTGCCACCACCCAGCCATTTTTCAAAAAGAATTTTGGTCAGCGCGACCGACGTCATCGACGAGGTGTCGAGAGCGACGGTGCGAATTTTCTCAAGCGGCACGCGGCTAACCAGCAGAATGGAACGCACCGGACGGCGTGAGGCAATCGCGACGCCCGGCAGCGCCACGAGGCCGGGGACTTGTGCGTAAGCGGCGGCCGGGATGATTCCGATGTCGGCCGTACCGGCTTCGAGCGCTCGGGCGCAGGCCGAAGGTAGCGTGTAGGAAATGTTGAACTCGCTTCCGGCCGCGCCGTGTTCGAAATCCCACATTAGAGGGGCGGTGTTGAGGTAGGAAATCGCCGAAATGCGTAGAGGTCTCATTCCTGTTTTGATTCTAGCAGACGAATTTTCACAGGGCGTTGTGACGGCTAACCTTGACTTGGCTTTCCGCGGTGGTTAGAGTCCGCGCCAGAAGAGCCGGGCTTCGCCCGGTGGACAGCCGAGGGCGGCTGTCCCCACATGGAAGTCCTGGCTCTCAGATGGAGTTTTCAATGATTGCTGTTGCTGCATCTCCCTCCGCAACTCACATTCTGGAGTGGCTTGCTATCTCGCTGACGCCTGGTCTGGGGCCGACGAAGGCACGGAAGCTGGTCGAACATTTTGGGAGCGCCGAAGCTGTGTTTCACGCGTCGCTCACGGAATTGGAAAGCACCGGGATGCAGGCCGTCTCGGCGCAATCGATCGCTACCGGGAAATCGGCGGAACTGGCGCGGGAAGAGATTGCACGCGCCGCCGCGGCGGGAGTAAATGTGCTGTCTCTCGAAGATCCCTGTTATCCACCCCGGCTGAAGGAAATTTACGATCCGCCGCTGGTGCTCTATGTTCGCGGCAATCCTGAAGTGCTGGTGCAGCCTGGGATTGCTATGGTGGGCACGCGGCATCCCACGCCGTACGGCTCAGGAATGGCGGAGCGACTGGCGTGCGATTTGGCAGCGCAGGGGCTGGTGATCATTAGTGGCATGGCGCGCGGTGTGGACACGGCCAGCCATCGCGGCGCGATCTCGGCGAAAGGCAAGACGGTCGCGGTGTTTGGCACGGGCGTGGACGTGATTTATCCGAAGGAGAATTCGCGGTTGTCGGAGCAGATTCTCGCGCTGGGAGGAGCGTTGATTTCCGAATTTCCTCTGGGGACGTCTGCTTTTCCGCAAAATTTTCCGATCCGCAACCGGATTCTGAGCGGTATGTCTGTCGGCGTGCTCGTTGTAGAAGCCGCGGAGTACTCGGGAACGCGCATCACGGCGCGGTGCGCGCTGGAGCAAAACCGCGACGTTTTCGCCGTCCCCGGCAACGTGACGAACAAGAATTCCTGGGGGCCGAATACGCTGATCAAGCAGGGCGCGAAGCTGGTCGCGACCTGGGAAGATGTGTGGGAGGATCTGCCGGCGGAAGTGAAGCTGGCGCTCACTCCGGCAGTGTCGGCTGAATCCGGAGCAACCTCGTCTGCATCTCTATTCCCGGACGAAGGGCTTCCGCCACATGAGAAGAGGATCTTAAGCTTGTTGAAGGCAGATGAGGCCACGCAGATTGATGAAATAGTAGAACGACTTGAGGCAGACATGTCGTCTTCGGAAATCTTTGCAGCGTTGTTTGAACTCGAATTGACAGGGAAAATACGACAGATGCCGGGAAAGAATTTTGTAAAAAGCTTCTGAGGGCGGCTCCTAGCTTCTGGCTACTAGCCAGCCTTAGGCGGTGACGGATGGAAGACTTCAAGGATCTTCGGGTCTGGGGCAAGGCGCACGAGTTGACTTTGGCCGTGTATCAGAAGACGCGAGCTCTCCCGAAGGAGGAGATGTACGGATTGACGAGTCAACTGCGACGCGCCTCTGCTTCGGTCGGAGCAAACATTGCTGAAGGATGCGGCCGACGGTCGGATGGAGAGATGAGACGGTTTGTTCAAATCGCCCGCGGCTCTGCCAACGAAGTGGAATACCACCTGCTGCTCGCAAAGGATCTGAACTTCTTGACTGCCGACGAGCACAAATTCTTGGAAGCGAAGGTCCTCGAAATCCAACGCATGCTCGCCTCACTCGTCCAGAGCTTGAAAGTCCCGGTTTTGGCTAGCAGCCAGTAGCTAGAAGCTAGAAGCTGCCATGCGGTAACTTGTTGCTTTCGTCCCATTCGTGCTAGGTTCAAAGCGAAATCCTAAAGAACTGAGGTTCCGTTGACCAAGAGTTTAGTTATTGTCGAATCGCCAGCGAAGGCGAAGACCATCCAGAAATATCTGGGAAAGGGCTTTACTGTCGAGGCCTCGCTCGGCCACGTCAAAGATCTGCCCAAGAGCACGCTGGGCGTGGACACGAGCAACGACTTCGAGACTGATTACGTCGTCATCCCAGGCAAAGAAAAGGTCCTGGCCAAGCTGAAAAAGCTGGCGGGGCCGATGGATGCGATCTATCTCGCGCCTGACCCGGACCGCGAAGGCGAGGCTATTGCTGCCCATCTTGCGGGGGAACTGGCGCGCAACGGCGACGGGAAGAAAGCGAAAAAGAAGAAAAAAGAAGATGCGGCTGTGCCCCCGCGCATTCAGCGCGTTACTTTTAATGAAATTACCAAGCGCGCGGTGCAGGCGGCGTTCGAACATCCGCGGGCGATCGATCAGAACCTGGTGGATGCGCAGCAAGCGCGGAGGGTGCTCGACCGGCTGGTCGGCTATCAGGTTTCGCCGCTGTTGTGGGACAAAGTTCGACGCGGGCTTTCGGCGGGGCGCGTGCAGACTGTTGCTCTGCGATTAATCGTCGAGCGCGAACGCGAAATTAAGGCGTTCGAGAAAAAAGAATATTGGACAATTGACGCGCACCTGGCGGCCAGCAAGCCTCCTGCATTCGACGCCCGGTTCCTGGGCAAGGGCGAAGAGAAGATTGAGGTCACGAACGGCGAGGATGCGGAAAAGATCCGCGCCGCAATCGAGCATGCCGACTGGATCGTGCGGTCGGTCGATAAGAAAGAACGCCGGCGCAACGCAGCGCCTCCTTTCACCACCAGCAAGTTGCAGCAGGATTCGTCGCGCAAGCTGCGCTTCAGCGTGAAGCGCACGATGATGATCGCGCAACGCTTGTATGAAGGCGTGGAACTGGGCGAAGAGGGACTTGTCGGCCTGATCACCTACATGCGTACGGACTCAACCCGGGTTGCGCCCGAAGCGATTCAGGAAGTGCGCGAATATGTGGGCAAGGAATATGGCGCGGCTTATCTGCCCGAAACTCCGAATACATATAAGGAGAAGAAAGAAGCACAGGCGGCGCATGAGGCGATCCGGCCTACTTCGGCGATGCGGCACCCTGACCAGGTGAAGCAGTACTTAAAAGAAGATGAATTCAAAGTTTACAAGCTCATCTGGCAGCGCTTTGTGGCTTCACAGATTATGCCGGCGGTGTTTGACCAGACCACCGTTGACATCGACGCGAAGTCGAAGAATGGCGATGTTTATTGGTTCCGCGTCACGGGATCGGTGCTGAAGTTCGACGGCTTCCTGCGAGTTTACGAAGAGTCGAAGGAAGGCAAGGACGAAGAAGACGAAGAGTTGAAACACAAGCTGCCGGCGCTCGAAGCGGGACAGAAGCTTACCCTGAAGGAGTTGAAGCCGGAGCAGCATTTCACCGAGCCTCCGCCGCGCTACAACGAAGCGTCGCTGGTGAAAGAACTCGAAGAGCGCGGCATTGGGCGTCCATCGACCTATTCGGCGATTCTTTCGACGATTCAAGAGCGGCAGTACGTGCAGAAGCTGGGCGGCAAATTTACTCCGACGGAAATTGGGCTGGTGGTCACCGATTTGCTGGTGGAGAACTTCCGCGACATTTTCGACGTGGCCTACACCGCCGGCCTGGAAGAAAAACTCGACGAGATCGAAGAAGGCAAAGAGAAATGGACGGACACGCTCGCCGAGTTCTACAAAAAGTTTACGAAAGATCTCAAATATGCCGAAAAGCATATGGAGAACATCAAGCGGATGGAGAAGCCCACGGACGAGAAGTGCGAGAAATGTGGGGCGCCGCTGGTGATCAAATGGGGCAGGCATGGGTCGTTCTATGCTTGCAGCACTTACGATAAAGAGGATCCGAACACCTGTACGTTCACGAAAGAAAATCCGATCAACCTGCCTGACCTTGATTCCGCCGACGTGCAAGAGACCACGCAGGAAGAATATTGCGAGAACTGCGGCCGGGTCATGGTGCTGAAGCGCGGGCGCTTTGGTCAGTTTATGGCTTGCACGGGTTATCCCGATTGCAAGACCACGCGGCGGCTCGACCAAGGCAAGAAAGTTCCGGACATTCCAATCGACGAACTCTGCCCGAAGTGCGGACGAAATATGATGATCCGCCACGGACGCTTCGGCGAGTTCACAGCATGCAGCGGCTATCCGGAATGCAAGTATGTGAAGCAGAACTACATCGGCGTGAAGTGTCCGGAATGCAAAGAGGGCGACCTGGTCGAGAAGCGCGCCCGCAAGGGCAACACATTTTACGGATGCGGAAATTATCCGAAGTGCAAGTTCACTTCGGCGCACAAGCCGATTGCGGAAAAATGCCCGAGTTGCGGCGGCGAATATCTGGTCGAGAAATTCCTGAAAGCCGGACCGGTGATCGCCTGTCCCAATAAAGAGTGTGACTACGAGCGGCCTGCGCCGGTCGAAGCGGCGGCGAGGACGAGCGCGTAAAATCGAATTCAGTAATTGGGAAATTTAGTAATTGAGCAATTTCGGAAATCATTACTGCGGCGTCCGCGCCGCTGCGGAGGCTTTTCAAATTACGCAATTACAAAATTGCCCAATTACTCAATTTCACTGAGGTGTTCCCATGTCTAAGAAAGCAACCGCTACGGATGCTCAGCTCATCATGCAACTCTACGATCTGCGCCGCGAACCGGAGATGCGCAAGGCGCGCAGTTGGTGGCTCACAGAATTCTGGCCGCAGAGCACCGACGATTTCATGAAGATTGTCGGAGCCATGGGCACGCAGGAAAACAATTGGCTGCGCCAGGTCGGTGGATATTGGAGCATGGCCGCCTCGTTCGTGCTGCATGGTGCGCTCAGCGAGGAGTTATTCATTCAGCCGCCGGTGAGCGGGGAAATGTTCTTGGTATTCGCGAAGGTGCATCCTTTTCTCAAAGAACTGCGAGAAGCAACCGGTGATCCGCTGCTGTTCGGGAACATTGAGAAGGTCATCACCGGTTCTAAGTTTGGACGGGAACGGCTGAAGCTCACGCTGAAGCGAGTCGAAACGATGCGCGAGAAGCGGGCGCTGGCGAAGGCGAGCTAGAGACGCCGGTTGGCGTAAGCTGGTCGAGTTGCGCTCTGCCCGGACCTTCGACTTCGATCAGGGCGGGCAGCCGAGGCGTCTGTCCCCATATAAGCAACTGCGTCCCCTTACCGGATCATCTGTTATTCTAGTGCGTCGTGCGGATGATCTGGTGGTTCCTGATCCTGGGTTGCAGTACGCTGGTTGTAGTGTGCGTTGCGATCGCCCTCTACATGCGTTTGCGGCGGCACTTGCAGGTTGCGCACGCCGCGCGAGAAGGAAATTCCAGCGAAGCGGAGCGCGAGCGCCATTCGGATCAGATTGAGCACTGATATTCGCATCGAAGATTTGGAGACTCTGCCATGTCAAAACTGGCGATTCAAACCCTAGGCAGTCAGCAGGAACGGGTTTTCGAAGCTGCGCGGCAAGTTGCCATTGTGGTTGGGGCCAGCTTGTTCGTTGCGCTGTGCGCACACATCACGATTCCCCTGCCGTTTACGCCGGTGCCGCTGACGGTGCAGAATTTTGGAGTGCTGCTGGTTGGCCTGCTGCTGGGCAGCAGGCGAGGCTTTGCGGCGCTCGCACTTTATCTGGCCGAAGGCACGATGGGGATGCCGGTGTTCAGTCCCATCGGTCCGGCAGGAATTGCGCATCTGCTGGGCCCGACCGGCGGATTTCTTCTTGCCTATCCTCTGGTGGCGTCTCTGGCAGGTTACGTGATGGAACATGGACGCAAGAGTTTTGCTCGCGCCGCGGTGGGCGGGCTTCTTGGCGAGATTGTGCTTTTCACTGGAGGCCTTGCCTGGCTTGCGGTGCTGACGCATTCAATGATGCAAGCGTTTCGTTGGGGGCTGTACTGGTTTGTGTTTGCCGAAGTGATCAAGGTGATGATAGCCGCCGGAATTGCTGCACGGTGGCACCGCCGTTCGGGGACGCAGCAGTAAATTGCAATAGCGGCGGAGAGTTTGGAGTTCATAAATGACTGTCATTTCGGAAGCGGCAGTGAAACGTTCTGGCGGCAATCCGGCATCGCAGGTGCGTGAGATCAGCATCGCTCACAGCCCGGATTCCGACGATGCCTTCATGTTTTACGGCCTGGCCACCAGCAAGGTTCGCGTCCCGGGACTCCGCTTCACGCACACGCTCTGTGATATCGAGACTCTGAACCAGAAGGCGCGCGGGGGCGTCTACGATGTGACGGCGATTTCGTTTCACGCCTATCCTTATATTCAGGGTTTGTATGCGCTGATGTCGTGCGGCGGCAGTGTGGGCGAGGGTTATGGGCCGATGGTGGTTTCTCCGCGCCCGTTCACGCAGGTTGAAATCAAGGACAAGCGCATCGCGGTTCCGGGGACGCTCACGACTGCCTATCTTGCTCTGCAACTCTTTGCTCCCGGAGTGGAGACCGAGGTCGTGCCCTTCGACCAGATCATTCCGCAGGTGCTCGAGGGTAAGTTTGAAGCGGGGCTCATTATCCACGAAGGTCAACTGACCTATGACAAGGCCGGACTGCACCGCATTGTTGACCTCGGAAGATGGTGGCAGAAGATGACGGGACTGCCGCTGCCGTTGGGAGGCAACGCGATTCGCCGGGCGCTCGGACCGGAGCTGATTGCCGCGGTGAACGGCGCGTTGCACGACAGCATTCAATACGCGCTCGAACATCGCGAAGAGGCCTTGTCCTATGCCATGCAGTTCGCGCGCGATCTTGACTCCTCGACCGCCGACCGGTTCGTGGGCATGTATGTGAACGAGCGCACTCTGGATTACGGTCCGGACGGGCGTGAGGCCGTGGTACGACTGTTGGATATGGGCCACAAGGCCGGGATTATTGGGCCTGAGGCGCGCGTGGATTGGGTTTAGAAAAGCTCTTAGCTCCTAGCCCTGCCAGGTGGAACGCTCTCTCTGCCTTTTTCCCGGAAGATGCCGATCGTCTTGATACGACACAGAATTCCAAGAACACTTTGGTTCGCTAGAGGCTAGCAGCCAGGAGCTAGAAGCTTGCCTGCACAAACAATTCTCATCGACGCCGACGATACGCTCTGGGAGAACAACGTTTACTTCGAGCGGGCCATCGTTCGCTTCATTTCATTTCTCAATCATCACGAGTTTTCGCCCGAGCAGGTACGCGAAGTGCTCAACGATGTGGAGCGGGAATGCGTTGTGAAGCATGGTTACGGACTACACAGCTTCGCTCACGCGCTGGTGAATACGTTTGAGCGGCTCAGCGTGCAGCCGGTCACGCCCGAACTGCATACCCAGATCATGAGCTTTGCCCACACCGTTTCTGACCATCCGGTG
This sequence comes from uncultured Acidobacteriaceae bacterium, assembly GCA_963747615.1. GTDB lineage: Bacteria > Acidobacteriota > Terriglobia > Terriglobales > Acidobacteriaceae > Sulfotelmatobacter. The sequence continues at coordinate 1,842,729 of CAVVFP010000001.1, read as the reverse complement.
GAACTTTTGCCGGAAGTTCCTCAAACGCTGCAGTATCTTTCTTCCCGGCATCGCCTGATCATGGTAACCAAGGGTGCGATTCCTGAGCAATCGGGAAAGATCGAGCGCTCGGGGCTGAAGGATTTTTTTTCAGGGACAGAGATCGTCGCTGAAAAAGATCCCGCGGTTTATCACGCCCTGGTCGAGAAACATTCACTGGCGCGCGATTCCACCTGGATGGTCGGCAATAGCCCAAGGTCTGACGTCAATCCGGCGCTGGCCGCAGGATTGCACGCGGTTTTCGTGCCCCACGGGGATACGTGGGTCCTTGAGCATGAGGAAGTGAATGCCGCTCCCGCGGGGCAGCGGCTGCTGATCGTAGGGCGGTTTGCGGAACTGCGCGAGCATTTCTGAATAGTTTCAGAGGTGGCCCCCTCGGGATTGTCATCCCGAAGCGAAGCGAGGGATCTTGGTGTTAGCCCGCGGCGGTGACACTGATGGCGCAGGCAAGAACTAAAAACTCCTCGCTCCCCTCCGGATGACAAAACGCGTTTTCATCCCCGCTACGCGCACGCACCAAACTAACCAACAACGGACTCTCGCGGCGCGTTGTTGCCGCATGCTACGCTCATTCTGCTCAGCATTCTCGCACCACCATCTTGGCCGTGGAGACCAACAATTTCCGCAGGCTGTTGCGCACCGTGGAAGCTCTCTCCGATCTGGGGCCGGAGCTGACGGCGGAGCGCGAATTTTCGGATACCGCGCGCCGCATGCTCTCGGCGGTGATGGAAGCGGCCGGGGCGCGCGAGGGCGCGCTTTTCGTTTTCAACGAGAAGCCCACCATGCTGACTTCAGTGGCGGCAGACGGCTTCGCCATGCTGCCCGAGCCTGCGTTCATTCCTCTTTTGCCCAAGCACGCGCACGCTCTCACGGCGGCGCGCGGGCCGATCGTGCTGAACGCTTCCACCTATTCGATCTTCCTCAGTTCCAACGGCAACGTGGCTCCTGAACTTTTCAAGTGCCTGGCGCCGCTAAAGGCCTCCGGCAAACTGGCGGGCGTTGTGGCCTTCGGACAGCGGCCGGGCAACGCGCCTTACGAAGATGCGGAACTCGATGCCATGAATTTGCTATGCAGCTACATTGGGCTGGCGGTGCAGAACCACGCACTGACGCAAACGCTGGCGCAGCGCGTCACCGAAAACCTTCGCCTGATGGCTTCGCTGCACGGCTTCTATGACACGGCGCTTGAGGCGTTCGCGACCGCGATTGATGTGAAGCATGTCAACATTCACGGTCATTCGCTGCGAGTTGGCCGCTATGCCGCCGCGATCGGCGAGGCCATGGGCGTCGATGCCGGCGAAGTGGCTGCGCTGCGGAGCGCCGGATATTTGCACGACATTGGCAAAGTCGCGGTCGACCGACGGCTGTTCAGCAAGCCCGGAGCCCTGAATCCCGAGGAGTTTCGCGAGATGGCGGACCACACCGTGGTCGGCCATCAGATAGTGAGCAGCGTGCAATTTCCGTGGCCGAAGATTCATGAGGCAGTGCGCTGGCATCACGAACGCAGCGACGGCTCCGGTTATCCTGACGCTCTCGGTGCCAACGACTTGCCCATGCCGGTGCGCATCATGGCGCTGGCCGATACTTTCGACGCCATGACCAGCGTGCGTCCTTATCGTGAATCGCTTTCCCTGGGCAGTGCGCTGAGCGATCTGGTACGCATGTCTCCCCAGAAATACGATCCCAACGTGGTGCACGCCCTGCTGATCCAGGTGCGCCGCGATGCCGTGGGCAGCAATCGAACTCCGCTCGTGGCCGATCATATGACGGTCAACATCGCTCCCGGCGACGTTGACCAGCTGGCCGCGACTTTGCAGCACAAGGTGTCGCGCGGCAAGGTATATCTGACTTAGGGGGCTTCCGGCGCCCGGCTTCTTGCATCCGGTTGCGCTTCTCGCTCCGGCTCGACCGCCGACTTCGGTAACCTTGGGCAGCAACCTTTTCTTTCCTGCCGGGTTGATAATTAGGAGAGCTGTCGCCTTTTGCCTCTGGGGAATCCTCATGCGCCTGGACCGCAGGAAGTTTGCCGTTTGCCTTCTGTGTTGCAGCCTGGCGTGTACCGTCCCGCAGTTGCTCGCTGGGAAAAGAGACAAGTCGGCATCCAGCCGCGACGACAATAACAATATTGATGACCAGCGGCGCGCTTTGCACGCCCTTAATCGCCTGACCTTCGGTCCACGCCCCGGCGATTTACAGCAGGTTATGGCAATGGGCGTCGACCGCTGGATTGACTTGCAGTTGCATCCCAATCGGATTGACGACAGCGCGCTCGACTCGCGCTTGGCGCCGCTACGCACTCTGCGCATGAGCACGAAGGAGATTGCGGAAGATTTTCCCGACGGGCAAGAGATCAATCAAGTGCTAAATGGCAAGCGTCCCATGCCGTCGGATCCGGCGCGGCGCGCGGTTTTCCAGGTGCAGCTCGCCCGGCTTGAGGAGAAGAAAGCACGGAAAGAGGAAGATGCCGGCAAGAATTCGGCACCGACCGTTGCGCCGGAAAAAGCCAACAGCCCAGCTGAGGGATCAATGACTGCGGCGAACGCGTCGTCCGAGGGCGCGAGCGCCATGGATAGCTCGGCGACGAACGGAGCAGGAACGGCGAGCGACGCAATGAACTCCGGCGGCGGCAATGACGCTGCCATGGCAGCGCCGCCGGCGAAGCTAACGCCTGAGGAACAAAAGCAGGCGCGCCTTCGCGAGGAGCAACTCTACGCTGACCTTGAACTTCCGCAGCTGCCGAGCCTTCCGCCCGACGAACGCTACAAGAAAATTCTCGGCATGTCGGTGGCGGCGCAGCTTGAAGTTGCCGACTCTCTGCGCGGAGGAAAATCGCCTGAGTTACTCGAAGGCCTTGCCCCAAAGCAGAAGGAAACTTTGCTCGCCATGAACAATCCTCCAGGCGTCGTCATGGGCGAACTGGCGCAAGCGAAACTTCTGCGCGCCATCTACAGCGAGCGCCAGTTTGAAGAAGTGATGACCGACTTCTGGTTCAACCACTTCAATGTGTTCGCGGAAAAAGGACTCGACCGCCTGATGCTCACCAGCTATGAGCGCGATGTGATCCGGCCGCACGCGCTCGGCAGATTCGAAGACCTGCTCGTGGCCACGGCGAAAAGCCCAGCAATGTTGTATTACCTGGACAACTGGCTTAGCGTAGGTCCGTTTTCGGCGAAGGCTTTGGGAATCCCGGAGCATCCCAATCCCTATGTGCGCTATCAGCTTCCGCGGCCAAAGCCAGGCAAGAGCACACCAGGGCTCAATGAAAATTATGGCCGCGAGTTGCTGGAGTTGCACACGTTGAGCGTCAACGGCGGCTACTCGCAGCGCGATGTCACCGAGGTTGCCAAAGTTTTTACGGGATGGACGATTGAGACCCCGGCCCTGGGCGGCGGCTTCAAGTTCGATCTCCGGATGCACGAGCCCGGGCCCAAGTTTGTAATGGGGCACAAGATCAAGCCCAAGGGCGAAGCCGAGGGCATGGAAGTGCTGCACCGGTTGGCGACAAGTCCGCAGACCGCGCATTTCATTTCGTTGAAGCTCGCCGAACGCTTCGTTTCGGACGATCCTCCTCCGGCTTTAATAGATCGCATGGCGAAAACGTTTTTGAAAAAGAAGGGCGACATCCGCGAAGTGCTGAACACGATGTTCCATTCGCCTGAGTTTTGGAATGACGAAACTTACCGCGCGAAGGTGAAGACTCCGCTGGAATTCGTGGCCTCGGCAGCACGAGCCACCGGCGCCCAGATTGACGACGCGCAACCGCTGGTGGGGCAACTTAACCGCATGGGCATGCCGCTTTATGGCGCGCAACCGCCTACGGGCTACTCCATGAAGGCGGAGACATGGGTAAGTTCTTCCGCGTTGCTCAACCGCATGAATTTTGCTTTAGCTTTGACCAGCGGCAAGATCAAGGGTGTGAAAGCGGATGCGGCGCAATTGGCCGGAAGCAATCCTCAGCCGCCGGATGCGGCCCTCACGCTCACTATTCTTGAGACCAGCCTGCTCGCTGGCGGAGTATCCAAGCAGACGCACGATTCGATCACGGCGCAGATCGAAGCGGCGGCAAAGAGTGGCGCGTCGCAAAAACCAGAAAACAAGGCGGGCCAGCACAAGGCGGCGGATGCGCCCCGTTCTACAGATGTGAACACGATTGCGGGTCTGCTGCTGGGTTCGCCGGAGTTTCAGAGGAGATAGCTCTTAGCCATTAGCTATTGGCTCTTAGCTTGAATCCCGTCGCTTCGGCTGGGGAATACGGACTTCACAAGTTCGTTTGCGCTAAGAGCTAAAGGCTAAGAGCTAGGAGCTGTTTCTTATGTCCATCACTCGTCGAGTATTCCTTCGCAACAGCGCGCTTGCCGTTGTCGGCACGGCGGCGGTGCCTGGCTTTCTTGCTCGCGCCGCCATGGGCGCGGCTGAGCCAGGCTTGGGCAATAAGCGGCTGGTGGTGATTTTTCAGCGTGGAGCCGCCGACGGCTTAAGCATCGTCGTGCCTTACGGTGAGCCGCAGTATTACGCCATGCGGCCGAGCATCAACATTCCGCGCAAGGCCGTGCTCGATCTCGATGGATTCTTCGGCCTGCATCCTTCGCTCTCGTCGTTCCAGCCGCTCTGGCAGCAGCGGCAACTGGCGATTGTCCACGCCGCCGGATCGCCCGACCCCAGCCGCTCGCATTTTGATGCGCAGGACTTCATGGAGGCCGGCACTCCGGGAGTGAAGTCCACGGAAGATGGATGGCTCAACCGCTGTTTGCACAACCTGCCGCATCCCTCGCCGGCTACCTCGCAGAAATCGGCATTCCAGGCCATCGCCATGGGTCCGTCGATCCCGCGCATCCTGAGCGGGCTTGAGCCGGCGATCGCGATGAACAACATCAACGACTTCTCTGTTGGCGGCCGCAACCAAAAAGCTTCGCCGGCCGCGAACGCGTTCGAGTCCATGTACAACCAGTCCACCGACAGCGTGCTTCACGGCACTGGCGAAGAAACTTTCGACGCGGTCAAGATGCTGAAGGCGGCCGACCCATCGAAGTACAAGCCTGCACCCGGCGCCGATTATCCCAAGGGACGTTTCGGCGACAGCCTGCGCCAGCTCGCGCAACTCATCAAGGCAAATCTCGGCGTGCAAGTGGCGTTTGCGGACATTGGCGGATGGGACCACCACGTCAACGAAGGCGCAACCGAAGGTCAGATCGCCAACGTCCTGCGCGACTTCTCGCAGTCCATCGCGGCCTTCTGGACTGATCTCGGAGACCTCGGGGAAGACACGGTGGTTGTGACCATGTCAGAATTTGGCCGCACCGCGCGCGAGAACGGCAATCGCGGCACTGATCACGGCCACGCTAACGTGATGTTCGTGCTGGGAGGTCCGGTAAAGGGCGGCAAAGTTTATGGGCGCTGGCCAGGGCTCGATCAATCGCAGCTCTACGAAGGCCGCGACCTGGCGTTGACTACGGACTTTCGTCAGGTTGTCGGCGAAGCGGTCGCGCGGCATCTGGGCAACAACAACCTGAATCAGGTGTTTCCGGGATACGATAATCAGTCAGGGAAATTCTTGAGGCTGCTCGGATAGCGGCTCAATCTCAAACGCTTAGATTTCAATCAACACATCGCCATTCTCAATCTTGAGCGGATACACGGCGACCTTCGCGCTGGGATTCTGCTCGGCCGCGCCCGTCTTGGGATCCCACGCCCAGCCGTGCCAGGGACAGACAACTTTTCCGCCCTCGATCATTCCCTGCCCTAGCGGCCCGCCGCGATGCAGGCAGACGTTGTCCATCGCGCTAAAGGCACTGTTTATGTTGGCGACACAGATCGTCTTCGCGCCACAGGGAAATTCCTTGGCTTCGTCGGCGGGCGGGAGTTCGGATTCGGTGGTGAGTTTTGTGAAGGTCGGCATGGTAACCAGCAATTGGCAATTGGCAGTTAGCGTAAACCGGTTGACGAAATGCTAATTGCCAACTGCTAATTGCTTATTTCGGTTGCAGCGTCTGCGCGATCATTACCTGGCGCTTGAAGTTCTCCAGCATGTTCGGATCGAGACGCACTTCCGTCGGCCTCTTCGCCAGCGTCATGGTATCGATTTTGTCTTGCAGCTTTAGCAGCGCATAGAAAAGATTCTCGGGACGTGGCGGGCAGCCGGTGACGTAAACATCCGTGGGCACGATCTTGTCGACGCCCTGCAACACGGCGTAAGTATTGAACGGCCCACCCACCGACGAGCAGGCGCCCATCGAGATCACCCACTTCGGGTCGGGCATCTGGTCGTAGATGCGCTTGACCACCGGCGCCATCTTCAAAGTAACGGTGCCGGCGACGATCATCAGGTCGCTCTGCCGCGGGCTGGGACGAAATACTTCCGAGCCGAAGCGCGCGATATCGAAGCGAGCGGTCGATGACGCGATCATCTCGATCGCGCAGCAAGCCAGGCCGAATGTCATCGGCCACACAGCGGACTTTCGCGCCCAGTTGAAGACGTAGTCCACCGTGCTGATCATGAAATTCTTTTCGAATTTGTTTTGCAGCCAGCCCATGAGGCGACCCCGATCTCAGAAATGATCACGCTAATTATACAGACAAGCGCCAGGAGCGGGGCGGGAGCCCGAGTTTGAGTTTGCTCCTGAGTCTCGACTCAGCTACAAATAGACATTCATGGATTCAGTATCCGCCGCGGCCACCGATCGCGAACACGCGCTCACTTGGCCCGTTAACGCCTGGGCTCACATCCGCGCCTCGCAGTTCTGGCTGGTGGCCATTGCTCTCTTCCTGCGCGTGGGCTGGATCATTGTCGGCCACACATATAAGTTCAAGAGCGCCGACAATAACTTCGGCTTCGGCTGGGAGATGGGACGCATCGGCGCGGCCATCGCCTCGGGACACGGCTTCAGCAACGCCTTCGGCGCGCCGACCGGGCCCACCGCGTGGGAGCCGCCGCTTTATCCCTACTTGATCGCAGGTGTGTTCCACATCTTCGGCATTTATTCGAAGGCGTCCGCGTTCGTGCTGCTTTCCATCAACAGCTTTTTCTCGGCGCTGACCTGCATCCCGATTTTTCTGATCGCCCGGCGAATTTGTTCCGAAAAGGTCGCGGTCGGCTCGGCCTGGACTTGGGCTCTTCTCCCTTACGCCATGTCCTGGTGCACGCGCTGGGTCTGGGAAACCAGCCTGTCGGCACTATTGGTGGCCGTGATTTTCTGGCTGGCGCTTACCATGGAAGACCGCGACGGAGTTCGGCCATGGCTGGAATTCGGCCTGCTCTGGGGCATCGCGGCGCTGAACAGCACCGTGCTGCTCGCGTTCCTGCCGGCCTCAGGACTGTGGGCCTGGTATCGGCGCGCCCAGCGGCATAAACCGTCGTTGGCCGGAGTCTTGCTGGCGTCTGCGGTTTTCCTGGTGTGCGTTTCTCCCTGGCTGGTGCGCAACTACGAAGCGTTTGGAAAATTTATTTTCATCCGTGACAACTTCGGCGCAGAACTGCGCCTGGGCAACGGCAACGGCGCCGACGGAACCTGGATGCAGTATTTGCATCCCACACAGGACCTCTACGCCATGCGCCAATACACGTCGATGGGCGAACTGCCCTACATTGCGATGTGCAAGCGGCAGGCTGTCGACTACATCCAAGCGGATTACCCACGCTTCGCCCGCCTGTGTGTGAAACGCTTCGTCTATTTCTGGGCGGGACCGCCCCGGTTGGCACAAGTCTGGTGGCTGGCAGAGACAAAAAATTCGCTGTTCCTGGCATCCTCCGTGCTCATGTTCTGGGGATTGGGACGCGCTCTGCGCCAGCGCAAACCTGGCGCCTGGCTGCTGTTCTGGCTGATCCTGCTGTATCCGGCGATTTACTACGTGGTCTATCCGGGCCAGCGTTACCGGCATCCCATTGAGCCGGAGATGACGATTCTCGGTGTGTATTTGCTGACCGAAGCCGGCAGAAAGAGCCGGAAAGGAAACAGCCCGAAGATCGAATAGCGCTTACAGAAACAATCAGTGAGGCTCTATCTCCCGCGAATCAACGGTAGTCCTTAACTGAAAACGTGCGGCGGGTTGGCAGGTCGAATAGCCAGCAAATTTCGTGGTATCAGACTCTGGGCTGACACGCGCGACGCGATATGTCCGCAGGGTCAGGCAGAAAGTCTCGGTTTGATCCAACGTGCGAATGTGCTGGGTGTGAACAGGCGCAGGCATCTTGCCCAAGTCGTGCTCGCTCTGAATGCTCTCCAGACTCGCATTCGACGGAACCCGCAAGTCTTCAAGAAGAGGAAAGAAGCCAAGGTCGGCCTCCAAATTCTGAGACAGCACAGACGCGGGCTGGGAAGAATCAGGGACGTGTTGCGGCGAAGACTGCGCCGCGGCGGCCGCAACGCATACCGACATCAGCGAGCCGAGAACCAGCAGGCGAGGAATGGTCATAAAACTCTCCTCTTTTCGCGGATTATAGCCCCGCCGCGAAGGAGCGGCAAGAAAAAGGAGCGGCAAGAAACAAAAACGTGCCTCACGCGGGAACCCCGCGAAGGTAACTTCCGTATACACACGCAGGGGGAAGGGCCTTTTCCATGACAGCCCTCACCATTTGCAAAGCGCTGCGTCTAACCTGCTGAAACGGAGGAAACAAATGAACCGCCAACACCAATTGCCAACCTGGTTGGGAGCCGTTCTAGGAACCGTCTGCGCGCTGTTCATCCTCGCTCTCGGGGCCGACGCGTCCGATCACCGGGGCGCGTTCACCGAAGAATTCCATCAGACCTATACGCTCTCGCCCGACGGCCGCGTGGCACTCGACAACATTAATGGCGCGGTTCACATCTCTACCTGGGACCGCGATGAAGTGAAAGTGGACGCCGTGAAGTCCGCCGACTCGAAGGAGCGGCTCGACGACGCTCGCATCGACGTCGACGCGAGCAAAGAACGCGTTTCGATTCGCACCAAGTATCGCGACCACGACCTCACGTTCAACTTCGGCTCGCACAACAATCCCCCCAGCGTTGAATACACGCTGACGGTTCCGCGTACTGCGCGCCTGGACGAAATCAAGCTGATCAACGGTTCGCTCGACGTGACCGGGCCTGCCGCTGAGGTGCATGCCTCGTGCATCAACGGCAGGCTCGATGCGCACAATCTCTCCGGCCGGTCTGAACTTTCAACCATCAACGGCACGCTGAGTGCCAGGTTTGACCAGCTTCCGGCGTCGTCGGTACAGCTGGAATCGGTGAACGGATCGGTGGAATTGACGATCCCATCGGATTCGAAAGCAGAAATCGAGGCCAGCACGGTTTCCGGCGGAATCGAGAACGATTTCGGACTGCACGTAAATAATCACAGATTCGTCGGCCACGATCTGCGCGGCGAACTCGGCAACGGCGGCCCACGGATCAAACTGCAGGACGTAAATGGCCGCATCGAAATTCGCCATGCACCCGATGGCCGCGCCCTGAGCCCGGCGAAAGACCTCAACCACGGCGACGACGACGATAGCAAAATTTAACTTTGATAACAGCGCGGGCTTTTAGCCGAGCCAGTGGGGTAGTTTTGAAAGGGCGCAGCTTCTAGCCGCGCCGCTAGCCCGATTCCAAAAAGCAATCGCGCTTCAGCCCCTGAGGAATCCCGCCGCTAATAAATCGCATACCCCGGCGCAACCGTCCGCAGATCGGGCTTTGAAGCCATCAGCAGCAACGCCCCCTCGCGCTTGAACGCCCGCAGATCATCAATGCTGTGGAACGATTTCGTCTTATAGTCATCGGGCGTGGGCGTGTCATCCGGGACGCGGCACGCCTCCACATTCTCGAAAGCATGTTTCTTCAGCAGGTCAATATATTCCGCGGCAGACCGCACATGCACCGGCACCTTCAGCTTGTCGACCCATTGCAGCGAGTACGGATTGTCCTTATATAGATTGATCAGGATGAATAATTTCCCCCGCGGCGCCATCACGCGAAAAAGCTCCATCAAAGCCCGGTCCTGATCGGCATAATAGTAGAACGATTCCACCGACAAGACCTTGTCGAAAAAGTTTTCTTCCCAGGGAATCTGCTGCGCCGATCCCCACACGTAGAGCACGTTGTCAAAATCTTTCGAGGCCGCGCGCGCCTCGCGAATCATCTCATCGGCAACGTCAAGCCCGACCACCTGCCCGAATCCATCCGGCCCTTCGCCAACCAGCCGCGCTAGCAGCCGCGTCGCCCACCCCGAGCCGCAACCAAGATCAAGCACCCGCTCGCCGGGACGCAGGTTCATCCGGCGAATCGTCTTCGCCGTAATGTCGAGATGGTGGTTCTCCATCTTCGGGCCTTCACCGGCCGCGGCCCAACGGTTGAATTCCTGTTGCAGCTTCTCGTCGGGAGTAAGTGATTTTTCTGGCATCGTTAGCTCTTGTAGCGCCGGCGTCCGCCGGTTGTTGGCTCAACATAGAAGCCGGGACGCCGCCACTCTCTCTATGCTACAGTTTTCCTCCTCATGGCGACACGCCCTCAGAATCCTGCGCCGGAACCGAGCAGCTTGTCATATCCTATAGGATATGACATCATATAGGATGTCTTGATTGTTCGCATCGTGCTCGATACGTCAGTCGTCGTTGCCGGTCTTCGGACTCGCTCCGGAGCTGGAAACGCCGTGCTGCGACTGATTGCGACGCGACGGCTGGTGGGTTTGGCGACGCCTCCTCTTTTTCTGGAATATGAAGAGGTGCTCAAGCGACCCGAACATCTCCTGGCTAACGGCTTAACGTTAGAGACAATTGACGAATTTCTGGCGGAGTTTGCGGCGTTGATTGAGCCGGTCGAAGTAAGATTTCTTTGGCGTCCGCAGCTTCGTGATCCGAACGATGAAATGGTCCTCGAAGCTGCGATTAACGGACAAGCGGATGCTTTGGTTACCTATAACATCGCTGACTTTGCATTGGCTGGTGAACGGTTCGCGATTCCTATCCTGCAACCGGCTGACCTATTGAGGAAGGTGAGAAATGAGTAAAGCTACCTACCCGTTGAAACTGCCGCTCTCAATCAAGAAGGCCGCGCAGCGTCTTGCCAAGGAGGATGGTGTCTCGCTGAACCAGTGGATCTCCGTAGCCGTGGCTGAGAAGGTCGGAGTGGTAGAGACTGCTGCCGAGTTCTTCAAGAAGCGCGCGGGAAAAGCAACCGGCGCCGGATTGATGAAGTTCCTTCGCGCTGCCCCGCGCGTCGCACCTGAACCAGAAGATACGCTTCGATAGCCTCTGAACCGGGACGCCGCCACTCTCTCTATGCTACAGTTTTCCTCCGCATGGCGACTCGCCCACAGAATCCTCCGGAACCGAGACCGGGCTCGCTCTACTGCCCCACCTGCGCTAAAGAGGTTAACGATCCGCTAACCTGCGGCGACTGCTCCTCCGTAATCTGCCGCCGCTGCGGCACCCCGCTGGAATCCCCCGACGAGCTCGGCATCGGCTGATGGATCCCACTCTCGCAGCCGCCGAGCCCCCTCCATCGAACTCGCAGTCCACCACGGCGCAGCCAACCCTGATTCGCGGACTCAGCCTGCTCGATTCCGTTCTGCTGCTGGTTGGCGGAATTATCGGCTCGTCGATTTTTCTGACTGCGAAAGATATTGCCGGACCGCTGCCTCACCCTGTGCTTTTTCTGCTGGTCTGGGTACTCGGCGGCATGATTTCCATGTGCGCGTGCTTCGCCTTCGCCGAGTTGGGTTCGATGTTCCCCGAGGCCGGCGGTCAATATGTGTATTTGCGCGAGGCCTATGGAGACCTCACCGCATTTCTCTACGGCTGGATGCTGTTCAGCGTCGCCAACGGCGGGTCAATTGCGGCTCTGGCCGTGGGTTCCGCCGCCTATCTCGGCGGCATCATCCCCGGCATTTCGGAGGCGCATGTAGTCGTCGCGGTCGGCGGTCTCGTTCTGACTCGAGCGCACGTGATCGCACTGATCATGATTGCGGCCGTCACCTGGATCAACGTGGCCGGACTGCGGCGAGGTGCACTGCTGCAAAACGTGGCGACCTGGGCAAAGTTTGGCGCCATGGCGGCATTCATCCTTCTTGGTTTCGCTATCGGCAAGGGCGACTGGCACCATTTCACCTCGCAGGACTCGAGCACCATTCATGGCTTGACCGTTCGTGGTCTGACCATGGGCATGGGCGCGGGACATCTTCTGTCAGCGTTCGGAATTGCGTTGATCGCGGTGTTCTGGGCCTACGACGGATGGGTCTACATTGGCTGGGTAGCTGGTGAGATAAAAGATCCGCGCCGCAACGTGCCTATGGCCATGATGCTCGGAGTGTTGATTGTCGGCGTGGTGTACGTGGCCATGAATATGACCTACGTCTACGCGCTTCCGATTTCGGAAATCGCCAAGCACGAGACCATCGCTCATGCGGCAGCCGTCGCACTGTTCTCGCCGGCGGCTGCCGTGTGGCTCTCGGCAACCATCGCGGTTTCCTGTTTTGGGGCGCTTGCCTGCGCCGTCCTAAGCAGCGCGCGCGTGTACTACGCCATGGCGGTGGATGGCATTTTCTTCCGGCGGATGGCGGAGATTCATCCCAGGTGGCGCACACCGGCATTTGCCTTGATCGGACAGGGAATTTGGGCGGGAGCTCTTACTCTGAGCGGCCGCTACGATCAGCTCTATACCTACGTGATGTTCGGCATGGTGCTCTCCTACACGTTGACTGTGATCGGAATGTTTCTGCTGCGCTGGAAGCGCCCCGACATTCCGCGTCCCTACCGCTGCACCGGATACCCTTGGCTTCCGGCGCTCTACGTGCTGGTCGGCTCCGCCTGGACGCTGAACACAATCATCACGCGACCCACACAAGCCTTCTGGGGCACAGCGATTGTGCTGGTCGGCGTGCCCGGATATCTATATTGGAAGCGCAGCAGCCGGAAAGCGGCAACTCTCACCTAGGCCACGCATGCTCGGCGCAACTTCGTTCTCCACGCAGCAACTTTCCCCCGGCTTCCGGGTTATCAGCTTTACAACAGCGGTCCTGAGAAGATAACGATTACTCGACGATCTTGACGTATCTTTACAAGTACCTGACTGGCGTTGAATTCGCGCGTCGAATGAAATTATGATGAGTCGTAGGTAACATCGCGGCATCCTAACGATTTCGCACACGCATCTTACTGCTTTGTAACGAACTAATTAGGAGGGTTCTCTTGAGAAAGTTAGCGATCCTGGTACCCGTTTTTGCTCTCATGTTCTTCGCTCAGTTTGCCTTTGCTCAGCAGGGGGATATTATGATCGGCGGCGGCACTCTTCTGTCGTCCAGCCCTGGCAGCGGTTTGGTCGCCGCTCCCTCTGAAAGGGGTGGCACCTATATCAACATCGACGGCGACGTGGTCGCCTTCAAGAAACGCATTGGCTTTAACATTGGAACCGCCTGGAGAGCCAGCCAGGGCAACTACGCGGGTGAAAACGTGGACTACCGCCCCATCCTGACCAGCTTTAACGGTCTCTACCAGCCTAAATTAGGCAAGAAAGTCGGCCTTGACCTCTTTGGCGGCATCGGCGTTGCCAGCACCCGCTTTTATTACCCCCAAATCGTGAATTGCAATATCGGCGGATGCGTCAACTACCAAAGCACCAATCACTTCATGGAAGATCTCGGAGGCGGTATCCGCTATTACGTCTGGCATCATGCCTTTGTCCGCCCTGAGTTTCACTACTACCACATCCAAAGCAATACTGACGAATTCAGCTCCAACAACGTGGTTCGAGTCGGCGCCTCAATCGGATACACTATCGGTAACGACTAGGCTGACTTGCGCGAGTGATCGCCGGTTCTGGTATCCTGAACAGCCAATTCCGACAGCCCTGAAGTGAAGCGCGCCGCCATCGCGGCCGTTTCGCCGGGCTGTCACCGTTTGCTGGCGCATCCTGCAAAGTCGGCCGAACTGACAAGGGGGCTGTATTGAGAAAATTCGCGCTGCTCACATCCGCGTGTGCGGTTCTTTTGTCTGTGTTTAGCGGCTCCGCATCTGCCCAGTCGCAAGTGGATTTCCTATTCGGAGGCGCCACCCTCAAATCGTTTCCCCCAAGAAACAACTCAGTGAACTTCCAGCCGCTGACGGAACAGAATGGAACCTACATCAGCCTCGGCGGTGACTACGTCGGCTTCAAGAAAACCCGCTTCGGCCTTAACTTCGAAACCGCCTGGAGATATCGCCAAGCCAGCTACTATGGCTACGAAAACTATCGCCCCATTTTGACCGACGTCAACGCGTTCTTCCAGCCCAAATTGAGCAAGAAACTTGGCCTCGACTTCATGGCCGGCGTCGGCGTCGCCAGCAACCGTTTCGACCTCCTCACCTCGTGCACTATTCCTGGATGCGCCAACTACACCAGTAGCAATCACTTCATGGAAGACCTCGGCTTCGGTATTCGCTACCGCTTTTGGCACAAGTTGCCTCACATGTTCATTCGTCCCGAGGCACACTACTACCACATCCAGAACAATCAGGGGTTTGCCACCAACAACGTGTTTCGGATCGGGGCTTCGATAGGATATTCAACCGTCCCGATCGAGTGAACGGAAACAAGACCTGCACCGATCGACAAAGCCAAGATCGACCAGATCATGACTGGCAAAAAACAAAGGCAGCGTCCGTGGACGCTGCCTCTTGTTTCTCATCTTCCAGACCTATGGTTCCTGCATGCAAATCTCAGCTTCGTGGATTGCTTGATTGAGATGTTCAATCGCTTTCGTGCGGTGTCCGTGGAAATCATGCTCGGCCATCTCCAGATGGTGCTTCGCGCTTTGCATCGCTTGCAAGCCCTCCGCGATGTGGGGATGAGGCGGCATCGGCGCCGGAGCAGCCACAGCCGGCGCTGCGGCGACCACTGGCACCGCTGCCACCGGCGCCTTGGGACCAGCCGCCGCTACCGGAAAGGTCAGGGCTAACAGGAACATTGCCGTGATCAAGAGTGTCAAGAACCCGATTTTCTTCATACGCTTCCTCCTCGTCCGAATTCCGGCGCGGACGCCGCCGCTAAAATCATAAAATCAACGACCACGGATCCCCTTTCGCTCCAGGGCGCCGCGACATGCGCTCAGTATAGCCGCGCCTCGGCCAAACTCCCGGTGTATAAGTTGATTCTTGATGTGCTCCCATCAGAGTAGTTTCAAAACGGCACCGGCAGATGGAGCTACGCAGCATCTCGCTTGCCCCGGTTTCGCAGCCACAGCAACAATCCGCCAACCACGATCACAATCGCAACCACTAAATCGAAGCGCTTGAGATCATGGGCAAGCTCGCCCACATGTCTGCCGAACAAGTAGCCCGCGCCGCAGATCGCTGTCACCCAAACTACCGCTCCCAGAAAGTTGAACAGTGTGAACTTCCGCCACGGCATGTGCAACGCCCCCGCCAGCAGCGAAGCCAGCACGCGCATGCCAAAGAGGAATCGCGCCAGAAACACAGTCGCCGGTCCGTAGCGATCGAAAAGCCGCTCGGCCCGCGCCAGACTCTCCGCGCGAACCGAGAAGACATGCCGGTAGCGTTCGATCAGCGGACGCCCCCCGTGACGCCCCAGGGCAAACCCCAACTCTCCCCCCAAGGTGGTGGCCACGGTCCCGACCACAATCACCCAGGGAAGCTGTAATTCGTGTTCGGAGTAGGCCAGGAAGCTGGCCAGCAGCAAAATGCTCTCTCCGGGAAGAGGCAAGCCCGCGCTTTCGAGCAATAACAGTGCCGCCACGGCCCAGTATCCGTAGTGCACCAGCGCGCCGCGCAGCAGATCGAAAATGTGATGGCTCATTTAAAGATTGTCATCCTGAGCGGAGTAACGGCCTCGCGATACGAAGCTGTTACGCAGTCGAAGGATCCCTACCAGCGTGCATCACCGTCTGCCTGGCAAGGAGTTTCTACCATCCCTATAGCGCGTGCTCAGGCAGGCTTCTCGTCAGTCAGGAACTCAATCAACACTCGGTTGAACTCCTCCGGACATTCTTCGTACGGCAAGTGTCCAATGCCCGGAAAGACGATCAACTTAGAATTCGGAAAGAACTTCGCCAGCGGCGCAGCCGACGAAGCATACACCGCCGGATCTTTGCTGCCCCACATCAGCAGCGTGGGAACGCCCTCCAGCTTCGGCAGCGTCGCCTCCAGTTCGCGCAAGTCGTCCGTCCATGTACTCACAATGCTGAGAGCATGTTCGAACAACCCAGGCTTGGCCAGCGGCGCCTTGTAGCCTTCAAGAGCTTCCGCCGGAATCCTGTTGCGGTCGCCATACAAGCGTGCGTGCCAATAAGGATACGAGAAAGAAGTACGCGCGGTGATCAGCCGGAACAAAGCCGCTCCAAGCTTTGTGCCAAAAAATGGCGCCAACCGCCGGCCATGCGCCGAATAAGGATTCACCGGCGCAACCAGCACCAACCTCCGCAAATGCACTCTAGCATTGCCGTCCAGGCATTGCGCAGCCGCCATCATCGCCACCGCGCCGCCCCGCGAGGTACCCAGCAGATCAAATGAAGAGATCCCCAGGCGCTCGATGAACTGAAGGAGACGCTTAGCCGTCCCGCGCAACGAGTGATCAATCCCCGCCGGCCGATCGGAAAATCCCGCGCCCATCATGTCCGGCGCGTAAACCTCTGCGTAAGGCGCCAGAGCCGGCATCGTATACCGCCAGGAAAAAGAATATCCCAGCAACCCATGCAGCAGAATCAGCGCGGGCCCTGAATTTCCTGTGAGTCCACCATTCCCCGCTTGGGGTGCCCCATTTCTCGCGTCTTTTGCGAGAAGTGGGGACCTCGTCCGCAGGTAGCGCATACGCGCGCCGTCGAAATCCATCCAGCATTCTTCCACACCCGCATTCAAAACCGGAGCGAACACTGGATAAATTTCCAAATTGGACTCGGCGACCGCCAAATTCTAACTCCCAAGACATCTCTTTTCCCGCTGGAGGATTCTATCTAAGTGATACGCCTCTGTGAGCCTCACTAGGGGAGCTAAGGCTCCCCGTTTTTCAGTCTCGTCATCCGGCGAAACACAATCGCCCTGTCATCCTGAGCGAAGTAACAGCGTCGCGATAGCAAAGCTGTTTTGCAGTCGAAGAGCCTGCCCCGAGCGAGGCCGAGGGGACCCCATACCAGCGTGCATCAAAGTCGGCCTCGCAACGAGTTTCTGATCCCGTCCCGCGCCCCTGAACTGACAAGCAGCACAGACGCCACTAGCCACTGATCACTGCCCACTGCCCACTGACCACTGCCTTCCTCCTCTTCCACAACAACTTCTTCAGCACCCGAATCCCCTTATCCACATGCTTCTCCTCCAGCAAAAACGGAGGCAGAAACCGCACCACAGTATCCGCAGTACTGTTAAACAAAACCCCCTCAGCCAAAGCTTCATCCACAATCGGCCGCGCCGGAATCGCCAGATTAATTCCTTGAATAAATCCCCGCCCGCGAACTTCCTTAGCGGCAGCGCTCTTCTCGACGATGATTTTCAACTCCTGCTGCAAGTAAGCGCCAACGCGATTCACGTTCTCCAACAGCTTCTCATCTTCGACAATCGCCAGAAATTCCAAAGCCACGCGGCAAGCCAAAGGACCACCACCAAAAGTAGTCCCATGCTGTCCCGGCGAAATTGCATTAGCAAATTCTTCCTTAGCGATAAACGCCCCCAGCGGCAGCCCCGCCGCAATCGGCTTGGCAATCGCTACAATGTCGGGAGTCACTCCATAACCCTGAAACGCAAACATCGTCCCTGTACGCCCCAGCCCGCACTGAATTTCATCAAAGATCAGCGCCGCCCGATGCCGGTCCGCCGCCGCACGGCACTCGCGCAGGAACTCCACCGAACACTCATGAATTCCGCCTTCGCCAAAAATTGGTTCCAGCACAATCGCGCAGGTATTGTCGTCAACCGCGGCCCGCAAGCCTTCCAGATCATTCTGCGCAACAAATGTCACATCTTCGAGCATCGGTTCAAATCCCTTGCGATGCTTCTCCTGCCCGGTCAGCGACAGCGCCCCAAACGTCCGCCCGTGATAGGAGCCCTGCAACGCCACCAGCCGCGACTTCCCTTCACCCCCAGCGCGATGTCCCGCCAGCCGCGCCAGCTTGATCGACCCCTCAATCGCCTCGGTCCCGCTGTTTTGAAAAAACGCCCTGAACTTTTCTCCGGAAGAGCCGCCTGCAAGCGAACACAACTTCTCCGCCAGCGCCCCTTGATACTCGTTGTAATAAAGATTCGAGACGTGAATCAGCCGCCCTGCTTGCTCCCGAATTGTCTTCACGATCCGCGGGTGCGCGTGCCCCAAAGCATTCACTCCCAGCCCCGAAACAAAGTCGAGATACCGCCGGTCCTCAATGTCGTAAAGAAACACGCCCTTCCCCCGCGTCAACACCACGGGATATCGGCTATAAGTCCCCAGCAAATACCGCCGCTCCAACTCCGCAATCTGTTCAAATGTTTTCATAGGAAGATTTGATTCTACCGGAAGAGACGGTGCCTCGGTCGCCCGCTAAGTTTGTGATAGAATCGCGCGCGACTAACACAGGAGGCAAACTTCCATGGCGAAAGCGTCCAGCCGCGCAACCCCATCTTTCACTTTCACCCATGAAATCAAAATCGAAGTCCACATCCCCAAACTCGAGCCTCTGGCCTCGCTAAAGTCTCTCGACTTCGGCCGTCTGAGCAAAGGCACTCACAAAATCGAAGTTGGATTTATATCCGGAGGCTGTTGCCCCAAACTAGTGCAGGCCGTCGTCAAGAATGGAATGGTAACCAAGTTAGAACTGGAGCCCTGCAAGGACGCCAAACGTCTGACGCCCGAAATGGCGGCCATCGCCAAGGAAGTTCGCCGCCAGGTGCTCGCTCGCGGAAAAGGTAAGTGGCAACCCGTCCCGCTCACCAAGTTCGCAGATAGTCCAGCGGGTCAGCTCGATGAGACTTGGCGCTGGTGCTGGTTTAATGTTTGCTTTATCTGTGGCCCACGCGGTTGCTTCATAGAGGATATTTATCACGGACCTCTAAGGTAGGCCATCTGGCCGACCTCATGTCGGCGCCACCACAACTGCCACCAAACCGGGGACCGACGGGTGACCGTCCCCGGTTCTCCACGCGAACGTAACTAATCTGTCCCCTTCACCGGCAACAGCGTAGCCGCCAGCACAACCACGTGCGAATCTTTAGGGAAAACAATGCCCTTGACAGTCTTCGCCGGATTCAAAGCAAACCGGTAAGCATACAAATTGAAAGTCCGCTGGTCCTTGGTCCCGTTGTCAAAATTCCGATATGCCATAGCTACGCCTTCCGATTCGCCGGCATAGTTCTGCGGAGTGAACCAGTCGCTGAAGCTCTGAACAAATTTTGCGCTGGTCCCATCGCTGTATTTGACAGTAAAGGTCTCAGACGCCTGACTGCCTTCGATGCCAGTCGCCAACAGCATCAGACCGGAAAATTTTCCCTGAGGAAGAACGACCGATTGGCCGCTGCAACCCACCGCGTCCAACTCATTGGCGGGTCCGAACTCAAGAAGCGTGCCGTTGAACACACGCGATGTGCCGAGCAGATTCGCCGAGTACGAGTACCCTCCCCCATCCAGCCCTCCGGTAGAGTAAACCGTACCGTCGGTATAGATCCCATAAAGATTGAATTCCGAAGCCAGACTCACCGGTGTGCCACTTCCAGTTTGGCCGACGCCTGCGCTGACTGCCAGCGTGAAGGTAAGCGTTTCCGTTGTGCTGCCCGACGTGCCCGTAACCGTGACCGTAGTCAATCCAGTGCTGGCCGAAGCACTTGCTTTGAAAACTATTTGTTGTTTGTTCCCTTTGCCCTGCACCGCAGCCGTTACGCCTTTCGGCAGACTCGATAGACCCAGAGTCACCGTGCCGGTAAAACCGTTCTCATCCTTGATTGTGATCACTGCATTCGCGGTTGAACTCTGGTTCAGGAACACGCTGGTCGGTCCGGTAAGCGTAAAGCCGGACGCACCCACCGCTGTATTGATCGCGCTCGCGTATTGCGCCGCCAGACCCGTACCCACGAAGTCGTCATAAAGCCACATGAAGCCACCGATAATGCCGCACTGGTTGTGCCAGCCGGTCATCGTGGTCTGCACCTGGCTCGGCGTGTCGTCCTGGTCCCACAGCCCCGGAAACACCGGGACCGCGCCGAAATTCCATCCCACGCACGGATTATTTCCCGCCCCACCGGCATACGCCTGCAAGTGAACACCATCCGCCGTGCCCGGCAGTTGACTATTAATTTGCGAAACCACATTCGTCCAATAACTGCTGTCGTCGAACGCGTCGGGATTGACGTGATAGCCCAGGTTTCCCAGCATCACTCCAAACGAAATCGTGGTAGGCGAATTAAAGCTGTTCTCATCGTCAAAATCGATGGCGTCGAGCGCCGGAATGGCCGCCTTCAAAGCCTGAAAATCCTGATACAAGATGCTGGTCGGCCCAGTCCCCTGCGCGTTGATCAGGTTGGTGATGTCCTCCCAGTCTCCGTAGTTGGATGACCCGATGCTGAACGTCACCCGCTTCACCGTGCCAAGCTTCAACTGGGCCATATCCCCGGGAAAATCGGGATAGTATTCGTTGCCCACATAAACCCCGCCCGAGGTCAAAGGAAACTCCCCATTGAAATTTAAGTCACCGGTGGTGCTGACCTCGACACTCCACACAAGGGCTTCCGAGAAACCGGAGTTCTCTATTTCAGTGATGTTCGCCGAAGCATTCTTATAAAACGGGCCCCCGCCAAAGATCCCGGTGTATCCAGTCTGAGCGGAAACTGGCTTGGTCGAGAATGCTAGTGCAAGAAGTAAGAATAAGAGGATTGTCGCGATACGGATTTTTATTGAGGGCTCCACATTATCTCCTGGATTGGGTGCTCGCAATCGTGAACCGGAATTGTTCTTCGTGATCCTCGACAGAGGACGGGACCCCGCCCCTGTCGAAATCGCCCCGATTATACACGTTGATGCGTCGAAACCCGAACACTGGCGCGGCTTTCGGGAGGAAGTGGCCCGCCTACGAACCTGCAGTTGCGGTAGAACCTTCCCAGACAAAATTTCTGATATAGCCCAGCAGAATGCCGTCTCCTTTGTCCCACAAGTCGTCATGCTCTACGCCCTCCAGCATGTGCAGAGCTTTGGGCTGGTTGGCGCGATCATAAAGCAGCTTGGGCATCCACGGAGGCGCAATTGTGTCGATGGCGCCCGAGACGATAAGCACGGGGATGTGCACGCTTGCGAATTTTGTTTTTGTTTTCGAAATTGTTGGCGTTACCGATCCATTGACTTGGCCGCAGCAGCGTGCGGTAGACCGGATCCTGGTTGGCGACGTCATAGGTGCTTGAGATCGGGCTAAGCAGAATCAGTCCTGCCGAGTGCGGCGACTCGACGGCAAGCTGAGTGGCGACGCCCGAACCGATCGACCACCCCGCGATGTAGAGATCCGAGGGAGAAAAGTGACGCTGCTCAATCAGGTAGTGCATCGCAGCGCGCGCGTCTTCTGCCGTGCGCGGGCCGGTGGCCTGAATGGGGCTGCTGCTGCCATATCCGCGGTAATCGACCAGTAGGAAGTTCACGCCGGTTTGGTGGAGCATCGGGGCTTCAGCGGTTGCATTCCTCATCTCGCTTTCCAGGACTTCGCCGTTCCCGTGGAAGTAGAGGATCACCTTGGTGGATTGCTTCTCAGCCGCGATCCACCAGGCGTGTATCTGGGTCGCGCCGTCCACGGGGATATGCAGGTCTTCAAAAGAGAGATTCAGGTCCGTAGGAGTTCTGTGGGTATTTTTCGTTGGCGCTGCGAAAATGAGTTTGGGCTCTAGGTAGTAATGCAGTACGACGAGGGTCGCGACATAAAGCACAGCAAGTACGCCCGCCATCCGAACTAACGCGCGCTTCCACCTCCCGCGCGGGCGTGGAGCACCAGTTTGTGTCGCCATCATCCGGAATCTCCTGAGTAAATTTCCTCTGCTCTGTTCGCAACAACATGCCGGCCCGAAGCCCCCTCTAATACAACCCCTTTTCCCCCGGCGGCCGCGTCTTCCACCTTCGGTGCACCCAAAGCCACTGCTCCGGATACTTCCGCACATAATCTTCGATGATCAAATTAAATTTCTGCGTGTTGGCTTTAATGTCGGCCTCCAGGTCGCCGGTGCGCACCAACTCTACCGCGGGATCAAACCGCAGCCGGTATTTCCCCAGCGCTGCATCCCAGATCGTAAACGTTGGCACGACCGCAGCATCGCTACGCAAAGCAATCCGCGCCAGCCCGCTAGCCGTGCATGCTGGGATCCCGAAAAAATCCACAAAGATCCCCTGCGGCGGAGTCATATTTGTATCCATCAGCATCCCCACCACTTCCCCTGCCTTCATCGCCGAAAGCAGCCCGCGCACAAAATCATCCTTGTCGACAGCTTTGTTGCCATGCATTGTCCGATAGCGAAGAATCAGCTCGCCCAGATAAACATTGTCCATGCCGCGCATGATCACGTGCATCCAGTGCCCATGCATCGACAAAACAAAAGAAGAAAGCTCCCATCCCCCAAAATGCCCCGCAAAGAGAAGCACGCCCTTGCCGCGAGCGCGCGCCCGTTCGTAGTTCTCGAACCCGTCATACACCACAACTTGGTCGACGTTCCCGAGCGTGTACTTGGGAAAGTGGCAGACCTCGGCCAGTTGCCGCCCCAGCGAAGCGAACTCCCCGAGTAGAATTCGCGCCCGCTCCGCCTCAGTTTTTTCGGGAAACGCCATGGCAAGATTGCGCATGCCAACTTGCCGCAATCGCACGTGCAGAATGTAAACCACCCAAGCCAGGCCCATGCCGATGGCTCGGGCCAGCGGCCGCGGCAGAATACCCATGATTTTGATGAACGGCCAGGCTGCCGCGTACTCAAGTCGCTGCCGCATTCGGGAAGCGGAACGGTAACACTCTGCTGAACAATTTTCAACCGATGCGAGAAGGCGCTTCGGCTTTCGGGCTTCGGGCTTCGGGCCGTCCGCGTTCGGCAAGAACTTTAGCAACCCTCCACTGGCGCATTGTTGCTTTAGCCGTAGCCCGAAAGCCGAAGCCCGAAGCCCGGCCCTACTTGGCCGCTTCCTGCGCCCACTTCGCCAGCGTAGTCAAGAACGTATTCGCCGCCGGCGGCGGTGCAATCTCTCCCGTTAGCGACGTCTTAAACGGCACCATGCGTCCGTAGAATTCGCGCGTGCTGTCTTTGTCCTGCTTGATCACCGCGCCATTCAGACTCACCCCCGCAAACAGGCCTCGGGCGCGCGAATAAGTCAGCACCTGCGCCCGCATCTTCCAGTCGGTATTCCCTGCGGCCTGTCGCCCCACCGGTCCCGCCGCCGCCGAAGCGTCCGCCCCCAGCGCGAACTGGCTTGAGAGCAGATGGTTCATGCCATCTTTGTCCATGATCAGCATCACCAGATCAATGGCCTGCCCGCCGATCTGGAAACCGAAGCTGCCCCCGGTCAGCAAGAAAAACGCTGGAGCACTCCATCCCTTCGGGGTTCGGCAACTGGCCAGTCCGCGGCCATACTTCGCAGCCACCACAAAGCCGCCATTCAGCATCGAAGGCACCACCGCCACGCACTCCGCCGAGCCTAATACTTCCTGAGGAATGCCCTTGTCAGGCGCGCCCTGGATCTGATTCAGCACATCGGCCGCCGCCTGCACGCGATCCACGGCTTTGGATTCTTTTGCCGGTTCATCCCCAGCAAACGAGAGAGAACAGAGAGACGCAACTAGGGTCAACAGTAAGAACTTTTTCATGGTTCCTCGTCACAGAAATTTTCTTGGGCTGGTATTTGGATTGTAAACGAAGCAGCCACCGTTGTATCGGGAAGGTTTAACCGCGATAGTGGGTAAGTTCGAATTCGTTTGAAAGGGCGCGGCTTTAGCCGCTGGGGGGCGCCCCTTTCGAACTGCACCACTACCTTTAACGGAGAAGGACGGGCCGGACTATCGGGAAGAAGCGAGCACCCTGGAGACAAAAAAATCGGGGCTGAAAGTAGTGACCCTAATCGCCACTCTCAACCCCGTCTCCCAGGTTCTGTGGTAGGTGAGCCGAGTATGCCCCGCACTCGATCCATTCGCAAGATTACCAAGGTCATTGTCCCGAAGTTACTCGGAACCGGACCCGGGCGGCTCCAGCTAGAAGCTAGCAGCTAGAAGCCGCTTTACTTCGCCGCCACCAGCGAATGCGTAATAGCATGCACCGACAAAGCAATCCGGTTCTGCACGCCCACCTTGCGCATCAATTTCGCCACGTGCGCCTTAACCGTACGCTCTTCAATGCCTAACTGAGCGCCAATCTCTTTGTTGGAGCGGCCCGCCACCAGCATCTCCAGCACTTCTTTTTCCCGATCGGTGAAGGTCACGCGGCCCGCCGGAAAAATCCGCCCCGGCGACGACGACACCCGCTCAATGAACATGGAAAGAACTCGCCGCGGCGCCCACACCGATCCCTGGCTCACGATTCGGATCGCCTGTGCAAACTCCGCCGGCGACGCCGCCTCGTCCACATACCCCTTGGCCCCGGAAGCAATCGCCTTCAGAATGGTTTCTTCGTCCACGCCCGACCCGGTCACGATAATACGGAGGTCCGGCCGCGTCGCCTTCAGGCTCGCCATCACATCGAAAAGGTTTTGACCGGAACGGTTTCCCAGCAGGATCAAATCCACACCCTGCAACGTGGAAATCTCGGGCAGGCCGGCGGAGATCAGTTCGAACTCAGGCTCGGTGTCGAACAAGGCGCGAAACCCCACAAACCTCAGCGGGTCGCTCTCCACCACGGCTATTTTGATAATTGGTTTTCTCGCTACCGCTGCTTTCATAGTTGTCCTATGGGGCGTAGTGTCGTAGCTAGAGCATAGCGGCATTTGCCCGCCCTGCAAAGAGAACGTGACCACAGTTAAATTACGGGAGTAACATGAAAAAGAAGGGCGAAAAACCCTTCACGGCGGAGAATGGCGAGCTAATTCTCGCCCCGCCATTTCGCGGAGAATATTCAGCATGAGAAGAAAGTCCTTGGGGTTTCTGATTGTATTTGCCGGCATCGGGTTCGCCGGCTTCACGCTCTTCGCACCGGCTCCGGTCGTCGCCGCCCAAACTACGGCCCCCGCCTACCAGCCAAAATTCCACGGGGACCCAGCCCGTTCTGACTCCGAAGCCGCCGCCCTCGCCTACATGCGCGTCGTCATCCGGGCCCAGCAGCAGTTCAACAAGCAGTACCACCACTACGCCACCTCTCTGGCCGAGTTAGTCCACTCTGGATCGTTCACCAAGCGCATGGTCGATCCCCATCGCGGCGACTACACCGCCGGCTTCAAGGGCAAGAACGACAGCTTCATCCTTACCATGACGCCAAATCATCTCGACGCCGAGCATCGCTCGTTCTACGCCGAAGACGACGGCAAGATCCACGCCGACGAAGAAAAAGCCGCCGACGAAAATTCCCCAGTAGTTAAATGACCGATCTCTAGACGTTCTACTCTCTCTGTCATCCTGAGCGAGGATTGTCCTTCGCGCATAAAGCGCGAAGGACAACCGCAGTCGAAGAGCCTGCCCCGAGCGAAGCCGAGGGGACCCCTTGCACCCATCCCTGAGAAACGGCCTGGCAAGGCATTCCCATCCCGGCCTCCACTTCGATGAATCCGCCAGTTCCTGTATACAATTCAGCCATGAGAGCGATCCTTTCCCCGACTCTTTGGCTTGTAATTTCATCCGTGGCTGCGTCACAAACACCTAAGCTTCCCCAAGCCGATCTCGAAGCCAACACCCGCATGGAACAGGATTTCCTAACCTACGATCCGCACTACAAAGAAGAAAAACAACAGCGCATAGAGCGGATTCGCACCATCGCCCGCGAAGTATTCGAGAAAGAAGCCTCTGGCCAGAAAACTGCATGCTCTCATCAGATCTTGTTCGAGGCGATGTCGCTCATCATCTCGTCCGTCGATTTCAAACTCATCGACCAACGATTGAATGACGCCGAGTCCAGCCTCACTCATCCCGAGATACAAGCCAAGGCCGAGAAGCCCGATCCCTCCGATGGGAGTTGGGGGGCCTGCTACGTCGAGTGGTACCTCCGCGCCGGGGCATCCTACGACCAGCTTCGGAAATCGCGGGATGCCTCAACTAAACCGTCGCCTTTGCCACCCTGGCTCGATCGCATCGCAACCCCGGAAAAGCTCAACGACTACCTGGTTTCGATTTCGGTGTCCGACATAAGCCATACCGGCGTCGATCACGAACGGGAATTCAACGACATGCTGGCCACCCTGACGCGAATGCTGGTCCGTGACCGGAATTTTTCTGTTGACCCGGAGCTGAAAGCAACGCTCATCGATTTGCTTCTGCACCGTTTTCGAAACCCCGAAACCGGATGGTGGGGCGAAAGCTATGCTCGCGGCGGTCACGTCGAGTTCGTCGACGATCTCAGCATCACCTTCCATCTCGTCTCCTACCTCGAAGGCCGCGTGCCTGACATGCCCAGAGTGATCGACACCGCCCTGGCCGTCAAAGATATGGACTATCCCGTCGGATGGCTCTGGAGGGGCAACAACTGGAATCACAACAACATGGACGTAGTGACCCTGTTTCAATACGGATGGCCCCGCGCGAGCGATCGGCAACGCCAGACCATGCAGGCCGAAATCGAAAAGATGCTGCACTGGTGCCTGACCGATTCTCTGCAACCCGATGGCTCTTTCAAAACCATGCTGCCCGACGGCTCCGTTGAAGAGAGCATGGAATACGGTGTCTCATTCCTCGCGCGAATCGGATTCTTCGATAAATCGAAACGCTTCTGGACCACTCAGGATTTCCCTCAGGCCGAAGGAGTCCGCGACAGAATCCTGACGTACGTGAAGAAACATGAAGCCAGCGGCGGCGCCGGCGGCACACAATACCAGGGTGTGCTCAAAGACCTGAACGCTGCGCCGGAAAAGAAGCAATAGTGGTTTTGTCATCCTGAGCGAAGATTGTCCTTCGCGCCTCAAGCACGACGGACAACCGCAGTCGAAGGACCCCTTGCACCTCTACTGCACCATCGCCCTTGCAAGGGATTTCCATCACCGGCAACGCATTGAGTCACCCTCGTTTATGATGGAAGAGGAAATTATCCTAGGAAACAAAATCGGAGGAAATCATGCCCACCATCGGCCAACCAGCACCCGAATTCACGCTCAAAGATCAAGATCAAAAAGAAGTAAAGCTAAGCGACTTCCGCGGCAAGAAGCCTGTAGTCCTCGTCTTCTACCCGCTCGACTGGAGCCCCGTCTGCACCAAAGAGCACACCTGCATGGTGAACGACAAAAAGCAATTCGACCAGCTCAACGCGCAAGTTCTCGGCATCAGCGTCGACAGCGTGTGGTCGCACAAGGCCTACGCCGAGAAGATGGGCATCCACTATCCGTTGCTGGCCGATTTCCAGCCCCGCGGCGCAGTGGCTGCCAAGTACGGCGTCTACCTCGAAGACAAAGGCATCACCGGACGAGCCATCTCCATCATCGACCGCAACGGCAACCTCGCCTGGCACAAGAACTACGACATCCCAGTCGTCCCCGACATAAACGAAGTCGCGCAAGCCCTCGCCGCAGTAAAGTAAGGTTGCGTTTTGAAAAGCGGCTTCAGCCGCGCCGCACGGTCAGGGTTTGAAAGGGCGCGGCTTTAGCCCCTGAGGTAACTGCTGACAATGACCGCCTCCGTCTTCATCGGCACCAGCCTCGACGGCTTCATAGCCCGCCCCGACGGCACTTTCGACTTCCTCCCCGAAGGCGGAGGCGAATCCCACGGCTACAACGAATTCATAGCCAGCGTCGATGCAATAGTGATCGGCCGCAAGACCTTCGAAACCGTTCTCCCTATGAAGCCGTGGCCCTATGGCAACAAGCGAGTAGTAGTCCTGAGCAGTAACCCGGTAGATTTTTCAACGATTGTAGGAGGCAAGGTAGAACAGATGGCCGGCTCTCCGGCCGAAATAGTTTCGAAACTAGCCGCGACCGGCGCCCACCACCTCTACATCGACGGTGGAATCACAATTCAACGATTCCTGCGCGCGGGCCAGATTCAACGTCTAATCATCACCCGCGTTCCCGTCCTGATCGGAGAAGGAATTCCTCTCTTCGGTTCCCTGCCCCAGGATATCCGTCTCCGTCACATCGCCACAAAGCACTACCCAAGCGGCTTAGTAAGCAGCGAGTACCAAGTCGTTGACTAAAAATAAACCCAAGGGTGCCCCATTCTAATCGTGCCGCTCTCTGGCAAGAATAGAGTGGGGGTTTGGGATTTGATTTTGACTCCCTAAGCCCCCGGCCGAACCTCCGCCGCCTTCCCCTCCCGATAAATCACGACCAGCGGCTTCCCCCCATTCGCGTAGCGTAGCGTCCTCTCATCGGACGAACTCCCCGCATCCAGCATTCCAACTCCCACCGCGAAATCCGCCTGCAGCTCATTCATCCCTGGCTTCACTTCATGCTGCGCCACCGCCTGCCAAACCTCCGCCGGCCAATGCTTGTACAACTCATGCGGATCTTCTACATAAAACATCTCATCGGAATAAATTTTATACTGCCCGTCCGTCTCGAATCCAATCGGCACCGCGTAGCTCTTCCCTTCTTTCTGAAACACCGCCATCATCTGCCGCCGGTTTCCAGCCCCAGGCCCCATTTCCACCTCTACATCTGTAATCTCCAGCCGTTCGATCGGCAACAGCAGCCCCGCCTCATGCCCAAAGTCCGTCCGCTTCCGCGCCGCGTCGTAAGGATAATAGGTGTACCGGTATCCCTCTTTCACCCACACCGGCTGCAAAGTCAACTGCTTCGCCGACTTCAAATCGAACGGATACAACTTCTTCGGCACCA
This sequence comes from uncultured Acidobacteriaceae bacterium, assembly GCA_963747615.1. Classification (GTDB taxonomy): domain Bacteria; phylum Acidobacteriota; class Terriglobia; order Terriglobales; family Acidobacteriaceae; genus Sulfotelmatobacter. The sequence continues at coordinate 1,813,879 of CAVVFP010000001.1, read as the reverse complement.
CATAGTAATCCGCATTCGAATACCCGGCATTCTTAGCCTGCAACTGCTTCTGAGCCGCCATATAATCCTCATGGCGCTCATAAATGATGTATCCCGCCCGCACGCCAGCCACAACCACAGCCAGCGCCAACGCAATCTGGATCTTCTTCTTAGCGTCTTCACTAATCATGGCAGTGATTTACCCCGTGAACCCCCGTGTCCTCCGTGGTAAAGATTTTAAAGGCCCTCAAGGAAAAGCCGCTCTGAGGTACACTGAACATCATGCCCACCATCACCGAACAAGATGTAATGAGCGCGCTGAAAAGTTGCTACGACCCCGAGATTCCCGTCAACATAGTCGACCTGGGCCTGATCTACAAAGTAAACTTCGCGCCCGCCGCCGACACACCCGAACAGCCCAAGCAGGATGTCACCATCGACATGACTCTGACCGCGCAAGGCTGCCCCGAACACGTGAACATCAGCGCCCAGGTGAAGTCGCGCCTCGAACAGTTGCCCGGCATCCGCAACGCCGCAGTCAACATCGTCTGGACTCCGCCCTGGACCCCCGAACGCCTAAGTCCCGAAGCCAAAAAGCAACTAGGCATCGACTGAAAGCCGGACTTCGGGCTAAGGCTTTCGGGCTTCAGCGAAACCGCTCGGAACCCAAGGTTCAAGCCGAAGCCCGATAGCCGAAGCCCGAAGCCCGATCTCACCCGCCAATCTCCTCCCAAGTCTCATAAGCCGACCGCCCCGCCGCCTCGGTAATCCGCCTGCCGGCGCGCGCCGCCATCTCCATCACTCGCATGCCACGGTCAAAATAATCCGGCAGCGACTTGCGCACCTTCTCGAATTTATCCGGAAACTCCGACGCCAGCACCGCCAGCCCAACCCCACCAACCAGCACCCCCGCCGGATATTTCTTTTTCAACAACAAAACCGTCGCCGCTCCCGCCGAACCCGCCACCACCGCCTTCTTCCATCCGTCCATGTCGTCCCCCCGCAAAACATTTTATTTGCCAACGATTATACTTCTTCGTTCCGTCAGGAGGCCTCATGCCAACCAACATGATCCCAAATCGCACCGCAAGCCCGAAACCCGAAACCCGAAACCCGAAACCCGAAAGCCGAAGCCCGAAGCCCGCGCTCCTCATCGCACTCCTCCTCGCCCTAACATCCGCGTCCGCGCAATCCAAACCTCGCGCCCGTGATCTCGGAGTTCCCTTCGACGGCGCTCCCGGCCCCAACAACGCCATCACCGACGTGAAAGGCGTCGAGGTCGGCCACACCACGTTAATCTCCGGCGAAGGTAAACTAGTAGTCGGCAAGGGACCAGTGCGCACCGGCGTCACCGCTATTCTTCCCCGCGGCAAGACCAGCATCGACGGCGTCTTTGCCGCCTGGTTTACCCTGAACGGAAATGGCGAGATGACCGGCACCACCTGGGTCGACGACTCCGGCTTTCTCAACGGACCCGTAATGATCACCAACACTCACAGCGTCGGCGTCGTCCGCGACGCCGTCATCGCCTGGGCGATCAAGCACAACCCGCCCGACCCCGAAGGCTACTGGTGGTCGCTGCCCGTAGTCGCCGAAACCTGGGACGGCTATCTCAACGACATCAACGGATTCCACGTGAAGCCCGAAGACGCCTTCCACGCCCTCGACACCGCTCACTCCGGCCCGGTCGAGGAAGGCAACGTGGGCGGCGGCACGGGGATGATTTGCAACGAATTCAAAGGCGGCATCGGAACCTCATCGCGCGTTCTCGACGCTAAAGCTGGGGGCTATACCATCGGCGTTCTGGTCCAGTGCAACTACGGAGACCGCGAACAACTCCGCATAGCCGGAGTCAACGTAGGCCGCGAAATCCCCGAGCACACCGTCTGGAAAGAAGATGTCGGCTCTATCATTGTGATCGTAGCCACCGACGCTCCGCTGATCCCCACCCAACTCAAGCGCATCGCGAAGAAAGTTTCCCTCGGCCTCGGCCGCGACGGCAGCTACTCTGGCGATGAATCTGGCGACATCTTTCTAGTCTTCTCCACCGCCAACCCCGGCGCAATCGACCCCAAGCACTCGCACCAGCTAACCATGCTCCCCAACGATTCCCTCGACTCAATCTTTCTCGCCACAGTCCAGGCCACCGAAGAAGCGGTAGTAAACGCCATGGTAGCCGCCGAAACCATGAAAGGCATCAACGACCACGAAGTAATAGCCCTACCCCACGACCGCCTCCGCGAAGTACTAAAAAAGTACAACCGCCTGGCAAAATGATCACGCTCGTGTCATCCTGAGCGGAGCAGACACCTGAGCTCTGTCATCCTGAGCGGAGCGGACGCCTTCGCGAAGCGAGGTGTCTGCGGAGTCGAAGGATCCCATGCCGCCAGCGCAACGCGAGGCCTAGCGAGGAGTTTCCACTTGGACTTAAAATTTGCCCTCGCATTCCCACAATGGAACTCCGCCCTCTCACACCCCTCATTACCTTCGCTGCCCCACCCCCGTGCCTATCACTCGCGCCCGAAAAGACTACACTCGAAGAGTGAAGCGACACTACACCATGGCGCGCGTCAAGGGAGGCATGAAGTTCACCTGTACCCGCTGCGCCCACCACGTCAGCACCCTCGATTTCGACCTCCACAACGGCAACCTCCGCACCCAGGCCGCCACTGCCATCAACCGCCACGCCACCAGCGTCCACCACGAACCAGTAATGTTCTCCTCGCTAGACACCCAGCAACTAACCTGGCGCCCCTAACCTCTACGTGAACCTTTGTCATTCCGAAGCACGCGCCGAAAGCGCGTGAGGAAACCTGCCGTTTGACTTTTGGGTGGCGTAGCGCTTCGGCGCTGCGATCACGCCCGCAAAATAAATAAAAATTGACGGCCTTAGCCGCCGAGTAAGTTTACCTTTTTATAACAGGGTATCCCCCTCCCCCCTGAATCTTTGGAATCATCGACTTAAGCATGTTTTGGCCCGCAAAGGTAATTATCCCTTGACAGTAGGTACACAAAATCCGCATACTTTTGGCTGGATAGATCGGCGGTTCGGCAGTGGCGACCGCTATCATCTGACAGCACCCAAGGGTATTGCTATGCGCGTACCGGACGAAATCCGCAAGTCTGTCCTGTTCATTGGCGTAAAGGAAGACCTGCCCGAATGGGAGTGGAAAGGAACTGGGTACATCATTGCGGTTCCTGAACCCAACTTTATTTTCAATGAAGTGCTGGAGCATAGGGGTACGAAATTCGAGGGCCAATCATCCTATCCTTTCCTGTTTCTTGCGACGGCGAGGCACGTTGCTGAGAAATTAGAAGGAAAAGACTTTGCGCTCCGAGGAAACAGTAAACTCGACGGCTCAGTCGTGATCATCGAAGGACACGCCGACCAAAAGTGGTGGTATCACCCAACCGAAAGAGAATATGTAGATGCAGCCGTCACAATCTTCTTCCCGCCTAACCTTCGTGATCTCGATATTAACTGGGTAGGAACCGATGTATTTGCCGATGAAGAAATCATAAAAGAGGCCGCACTGGGCGTGGGCGATGAAGTATTCATGGCGGGCCTATTCACCAAGGTAAAAGAGACTACTAAGAATATTCCGATTGTTCGCATTGGCAACTTAGCCATGATGCCCGGCGAAAAAATTCCATTCAAGGACGGCAAGCTAATTGATGCCTATTTAGTGGAATCGCGTTCTCTTGGAGGACTCAGCGGGTCGCCCGTATTCATTCGGCAGACTATCCTGAGTCAGGGATTCACCGCTTCTGGCCATTTCCTAAACTCAAAGCATGAGCCATTGCCCGTCAATGAAGTCGTGTATGTAGGCGGACTCGGAAGGATTTATTTCTTGGGGTCTGCCATTGGCCATTGGGAAGCACCTACAGGTTTTCCGCTGCCGGAAAATGAAGCCGTAAATATGGGCATCTCTCCAGTCGTGCCAGCGCATAAAATCAAAGAAATCATTATGCAACCGAAGCTGATGGAGGTCGCAAGAGCGATGAGTGAGCAAATGGCAAAAACGAAATACGCGGATGCTGTCTATGATTTTGCATCTGAAAAGAAAAAAGAGGAACCTTTCACCAGAGAAGATTTTGAGGCGGCGTTAAAGAAGGCCACTCGCAAGATTCCATCCCCTAAATAAGTGTTTCATCACAAGGTTTTATCTCCAGACCCTAAAGGCTGTACCATGTCACCGGATCAGGGTGAGCAGGATTGGTGTGTCTTTGGGATGGAGGGCGATGAGATGGAGATAACCAGACAAGAAATTAATTTTTTGGGCGTCTTATTGGGGCTTGCTCTTTTCGGACTTGCCTTAATTATCGGCGCACACTATTTCCCAGATGTGTGGATTCTACGCAGACTGCTTGCGGTATCAGTCGGCGAAGCTCTTATCGTCGCGGCTATTCTGGGCGTGACTGTAGATAGATATATCAAGCAGTACCTTATTCGGAAAGCATCGCAAGATGTCTCGAAATATCTAGTTGGCTACAATTTGCCCGATGAAATCAAGGCGCGTATTCAGGCGCTCATGGGGACTGCGCTGATACGGCGCAATTGGCAGATTGTATACACCCTCGATCCCCTACCGTTGACCAACGAAGTTATTATTGATGTTCGTTACACTTTTGAATTGGAAAATGTGTCGAACACGGTTCAATACTACGAGCAGGGGTTTCAGGCCGAGAAACATCTAAATCCGCTTATGCTGGAGATGCGCTGTGATGATCCAGTGAATAGCTTTAGATTAGTTGCGGCATCGGGAAAATCACTCGGCAAGGATCAGGTCGGAGTTCCGGGTTTAATTCAGGCGCTTGCCCCAAAAATCCCTATTCAGCCTTCCGGGGGGAAACCGGAGTTGCGCTATCCTTTTACGGGCCGTTATCAGCTACGCACTCCCAGTGATTGCAGTGACACTTTTTCATTTGCTCATCCCAGCATTGGCGTAACGATAACAGCGTCATATCCGCCAGGATACGAAATTTCCATTGAGCCTTCGCCGGATATGATTGTGACTGAAAAAATGTGGCAAATGCGAAAGAAGGCGTTTCTTACTAGCGAACACGTAATGGTGCGCTGGAGTAAAGTTTAGAGCGGGGTGCGTTTGAGGTTCTTCCGTATCGACCAAAATCGAGTCAGAACGGCTCGGGAATGCTCTCAGTCTGGCGCACAACAGCATCGCGCTTTTCGATCTGGTGCAAAAAGCTATGAAACATCGGAGTCACATCGAAGCGCCGATTGTACCGGAAGCTGTACTCGTTCAAATAGGTTTGCAGATAGTGACGGCCAACTGAGTGGAAAACGCCCTTGATACCGTTCTTGACCAGACTCCAGAAGCCTTCGATGGTTTGCGTATGAACGTCGCCAGCCACGTACACTTTCTCGCTGTGCCGGATGCGCCGATGGTAATAGTTATGCGGGGTTCGGGAGAGTCCGTCATAAATCAAGTAGTCATCCGTGAATACGAGGTTGGATGGCAGGACGTGTTCCTTAATCAGTCCTTGCACCGTGTCTTTCTTCACATCGGCAGTCACGAAAGCGCGGACGCTGCCTTTGCGCTGAACGATGCCAACCACCGGAGTCTTAGCTTTCTTGTCTGCCGTGCAAGCGCGGCCTTGCATTCTCTGCTTCCCACCAAAGTACATTTCGTCTACTTCGACAGGCTTCTTGCTTCCACCCAACTTCGGCGCGTTCTCTGTTTCGTCCAGCATGGAGCGAATCTGGCGGAACATGCGCCATGCGGTTTTGTAAGTAACGCCAGTTTCACGCTGAATCTGTTTCGCGGAAATGCCGCATCGCGTCTGGGCCATGAGGTAGATCGCATAGAACCAAGTGGTGAGCGGGGTGGGCGATTTGTGGAAGATCGTTCCAGCAGTCGGGTGAACGTGATGGCCGCAATGGTCGCAAGAGTAAGACGGACGGCTCACGACGCGATGGTGCTTGGTCACGGCTTCGCACTTCTCGCAATAGATGCCTTCCGGGTAGAGGCGATTGCAAAGCCACTCAAGGCAGGTCGCATCATCGGGGAACTGCTTTTGGAAGTCTTTCAGCGTGTACGGCAGCATGTTCGGCTTGCGGTTGTTGTGCGCCATTTGGTTACCTACTCTCAGGTAGAAATGTACCAGATGGCCGTACCTACTGTCAAGGGATAATTACCCCCGCAAAATCCTTCGGACAAAGAACTTAGAGGCCATAATCTAGACAACAAAGGAGTTGCGTCCCGATTTCCGCTCGGGCGCTGCAACTCGCTCTGCTGCCTCTGCTGGGGCAATGATGCGATGAATTACGGGTGGTGTGCAAGGTCAGATGTCACAGAGGGGCTGTGGATTTCTTCAGGGGGATTCGGCTCGAACAGCCTAGAATCTCTAGAGTTTCGGCAGTTGGTTATGTCCATCCTTTGAAAAGGATTCACAAGGATTGGGCTACCCGGGAACAGACAGGTACTAAAACCCTGTTGATTGACCCGCATGAACAGATACATCTAAGATACGCCGAGAATGGATGGCCCACGGATACTACCCAACGGTCAGACAACGACATCGCGATACCGCATTGTCGAGAAGCTGGGCGCTGGAGGAAATGGGGTGGTCTATAAGGCCGAAGACACCCGGCTGGGACGTTTCGTGGCCCTCAAGTTTCTCCCACCTGAAGGACAGCGGGATGCCCATGCGCAGGCGCGTTTTCAGCGCGAGGCGCGGGCGGCGTCAGCGCTAAATCACCACAACATCTGTGCGGTCTATGACATCGGCGAGCAAGATGGCCAGACGTTCATCGCCATGGAGTTGCTCGAAGGGCTGACCCTGGAGCAGAGGATTGGGTCGCGTCCGCTGACGCTGGAGACGTTGTTGGACTATGCGATGCAGATCGCTGCGGCGCTGGAGATTGCGCACAAGAACGGGATCGTCCACCGGGACGTCAAGCCGTCCAACATTTTCGTGACCAGCGGGGGTGAGGTGAAGCTGGCCGATTTCGGCTTGGCGAAACGCGCGAGGCTGGACAACACGCCAATCAGCGAGGGGCCAACGATTTCAGCTCCGCTCACAGGACGCGGCTCCATTGTCGGCACCGTGGCATACATGTCCCCGGAACAGGCGCAGGACAAAGACATCGACGCGCGGAGTGACATTTTTTCGTTTGGCATTGTGCTCTATGAGATGGCGACCGGTAAGCGAGCGTTCCCCGGAGAGTCTCCCGTAACAATCATCGGGGAAATTCTGCACAAAGATCCGAAGCCCATTCGCGAGTTGAATCCCCAGGTACCCGAAGAATTCCAACGAATCGTTGGGAAGACTCTGGAGAAGGATCGGGAGGACCGTTATCAGACGGCGCATGAATTGATGGTGGATTTGCGGCGGCTGACAAAGAAGGAGACGGAATCATCGCAGAGCGGAATGCTGGCAGGGCCGAGAAAGCCAGAGAAGTCGAGGAAGTGGATCTGGATTGGGGCCGCGACGGTGGTCTGCGCCGCCACGTGGTTTGCGCTTACCCGCCGCGGAACGCCCCCCGATGCTGCGCCGCTGCCCATGGAGCAATTGACTTTTTCGAGCGAAAGCAAGAATCCCTCGATCTTGACGGACGGATCGCGTATTTATTTCGTCAACGATCACGCTCCCGTCGAAATGTCCGTAAAGGGGGGAGCCACGGCGCCTCTCCGCGCCGCGATCGGCGACATGGGTATCCTGGATATTTCCCCCGATGGCTCCGAGTTCTTGCTGCTGCGCAGCGATCTGAACGACGAAACCCAGCGGGGAACACTATGGACCATGCCGGTGCTGGGAGGAGCGGCGAAGCGGTTGGGGAATGTCACGGGGCGGGGCGCAAGTTATTCCCCGGATGGGAAGTTGATTGCGTTCAATGAAAAGGAATCGGTCTATGTGTGTGACACCGACGGACAAAACGTAAAGGAAATCTGGAATACTCACCATATGGTGCCGGGCAATCCCGTTTTTTCGCCGGACTCCAAAAGAATTCGTGTAACGGTGTCGAGAAGTACCCTGGAGGACGATGTTACAAGGATCTGGGAGCTGAACGTAGACGGCAGTAATCCGCATCTACTTCCTCTTCCTCAGCATTGGCCGGAGGACTCCGGCACTTCAGGTGGAATCTGGACGCCCGGCGGCAAGCACTTTGTTTTTAGCTCGTACAAAGAGGGGCCCCCCAATCTTTACGAATACTTAGAGCCGCGGTGGTACGAGTTCTGGGGCAAGCCCTACGCGGTGCGATTGACGCCAGGTCAACCCGAAGTGACTGCCATGGCGCCGAGCCGGGATGGCAACGGAATGTTCGTCGTGGGTCGCCTGGCCCAAGGCTCCATGCTTTTCTACGACGCAAAAGAAAAGCGGTTCCTGCCGTATCTTGGAGGATTACCCGCGACCCAGCTCGTGGTCTCGCCAGATCGAAAATGGATGATATACACGGATTATCCCAGAGGTTATCTGTGGCGGTGCAAGCTCGACGGTAGCGAGAAGTTGCAACTTACAGACGTTTTTACCCACATGCCCACCTGGTCGCCCGACAGTAAATGGATTGCCTATTCCGACTGGCGCGAGATTTATCGCGTCAGCGTCGAGAGTGGCGCACCGGAAAAGCTAACGTCCGAGGGTTTTACGGAAGTGCTGCCGAACTGGTCGCCAGACGGGAAGTCCATCTACTTTAACGATTACCCGATCCCGGGACACCTGCACATCCGCATTCTCGATCTGGAGACAAGAAAAGTGTCGACCATGCCGGGATCGGATGGTTACTATGCGCCAATGTGGTCACCCGATGGCCAGTACCTGGCGGCCATTCAGAATCCGCCGAAGAGCCAGGCCGTTTATTCCGTGAAGACAAAACAATGGAAGCAGTTGAAGGTTCTTCAACACGATTGGGGATTCTTTGTGTGGGCGCCGGATTCGAAGTCACTTTATGTGATACGCGGCCCGGCGGAAGCGGCGGCCGGCGAGCAAATGGGAATCTACCGGCTGACCGTCCCCGACGGGAAGTGGGAGTTATTCACCAAGTTTACTGGGCTGAACCCACTCCTCAGTGGAGTGGTGGACATCGTATCCATCACACCAGAGGGCAATATCGCAACCCTTAGCGATACCAGCGTGACCCAGATTTATCAGATGAAATGGAAGAGCGCGGAGTAAGGCTAGGGTACTAGGTACTCGCCTAATCGACCACCGCCTTATCAGTAATCAGCAGCCCGCGGTCGATGATGGCGAACGCCTCGCGCAGCTGCTGCTCGTTGATGCAGAGCGGAGGGTTGGTGAAGAAAGTGTTCCAGCGGACGAAGGTGTACAGGCCTTGCTCGCGGAAGAAGCGCCCAAGCGCCGCCATCTCCTCGGACGCGCCGTTGAACGGCGCCATGGGTTGGAGCGTCTTGCGGCTGCGCACGAGTTCGACGATGCCGAACAGTCCGATCGAGCGCACCGCGCCCACCGACGGATGCTTCGCCTGCAACTCCACCCCCAGCTCCTTCAGGATCGCGCCCATCTTCTTCGCGTTGTCGATCAGCCCGTCTTCTTTATACACGCGAATCGTGGCCAGCGCCGCCGCGCATCCCATGGGATGGCTGTTATAGGTAAGCCCTCCATAGAACACTTTGTCCTGAAAGTGCTGCGCAATGTGATGCCGCATGCCAACCGCGCCCAACGGCAAATAGCTTGAAGTTAATCCCTTCGCCATGCAAAGCAGATCGGGGACCACCTTCCAGTGATCGACCGCAAACCATGACCCAGTTCTCCCGAAGCCGGACATCACTTCATCGGCAATCATCAATATGCCGTACTTGTCACAGATCTTGCGCAAGCCCTCGAGATACCCATCAGGAGGAACAAGAACGCCATTGGTTCCCGTCACCGGCTCAAGAATGAAAGCAGCAATCGTCTGCGGACCCTCAAGTTGAATCGTCTCTTCAATCATCGCCAGCGAAGACTCAGCCGACTCCCATCCCCGCTCGATGCCGTGATAAGGATCGAGCACATGGACCACGCCCGGAATGCCCGGCTCCGCGGCCCATCTCCGCGGATCGCCCGTAAGACTGATCGCGCCCGCGGTCGCGCCGTGGTAAGAACGGTAGCGCGCGATGATCTTATGACGTCCGGTAAAGAAGCGAGCAAGCTTGATGGCATTTTCATTGGCCTCAGCGCCGCCGTTGGTGAAGAAGAACGTGTCGATGTCTCCCGGCGTAATCTCGGCAAGCTTCGCGCCAAGGCGCGCGCGAACTTCCGTAGCCATGAAGGGATTCGCATACGCGAGCATCGCCGCCTGCTCGCTGATGGCCTGAATGACGCGCTCGTCGCCATGTCCGATGTTGACCGACATGAGCTGGCTGTTGAAGTCAATGAAGCGCTTGCCTTCCGGAGTATAGAAGTAGATCCCTTTCGCGCGAGCCACGGGAATGGGATCGACCTTCGACTGGGCAGACCATTCGTAGAGCGTGTGCTTGCGCGAGAGATCGACGATCTCCTTGCCGGACATTTTGTTCTCAGACATAGCGGGCGTGGTGAGAGTTGTGGTCATTGCGTCCTCAGAACTTGCGGCTGTGCTCTTTGGCCCAGCGTTCGACTACGACCTTCTTATCGGTGTAGAACTCGATGGCGTCGCGACCCTGGCCGTGAAGGTCGCCGAAGAAGCTGTTCTTCCATCCGCTGAAGGGGAAGTAGGCCATGGGCGCGGCGACTCCGATGTTGATGCCGATGTTGCCCGCGGGCGCTTCGTAGCGGAAGCGGCGCGCGGCCGATCCGCTCGAGGTGAACAGCGACGCCTGATTGCCGTAAGGACTGCGTTCGAGGAATGCGAGCGCGTCATCCATGTCGTTGGCGTGGACGAGGCTTAGCACTGGTCCGAAGATCTCGGTGTCGGCCAGATCGCTGGTGGCAGGGACATTGTCGAGGATGGTGGGCTTCACGAAGTTGCCGGATTCGTATTTCGGAACCTTTGAATTGCGGCCGTCGAGGAGAACCTTTGCGCCTTGCTTTTCGCCGAGGCCGATGAGCGATTCGACTCGTTCTTTGCTTTGTGGTGTGATGACCGGGCCCATCTGGACACCTTCGTCGAGGCCATTGCCTACTTTGAGTTTTGAAGCGGCGTCGGCGATGGAATCTCGGAAGGTCTTTTGCGCTTCGCCAATGGTGACCGCGACGGAGACGGCGAGGCAGCGCTGGCCGGCGCAGCCGAAGGCACTGTCGCTGATGATCTGCGTGGCCATGGGCATGTCGGCGTCGGGAAGGACGATGACGTGGTTCTTGGCACCGCCCTGACACTGGCAGCGCTTCCCTTGTTCGCCGGAGCGGGCGTAGATGTAGCGCGCGACCGGAGTCGAGCCGACGAAGCTGATGGCGCGGACTTTGGGGTGGTCGATGAGCGCGTCGACGACGGCCTTGCTGCCGTTGACCAGGCTTACGACGCCTTTGGGCAAGCCGGTCTTCTCGAGCAACTCGTAGACGTAGCGCATGGTGAGCGGGACGCGCTCGGAGGGCTTGAGGATGAAGGTGTTGCCCGTCGCTATAGCATAGGGCAAATACCAGAATGCAATCATACCCGGAAAGTTAAAGGGTACGATGGCTGCCGTGACGCCGAGAGGCTGACGGATCATCATCTCATCGATGCCGCGGGCAACGTCCTCGAGGTTGTAGCCTTGCATCATCATGGGGATGCCGCAGGCGACTTCGACGTTTTCAATCGCACGGCGCATCTCGGCTTTGGCTTCGGTGAAGGTCTTGCCGTTTTCCTGGGTGATGATGCGGGCAATGTCATCGATGTGGTCTTCCAGAAGCATCTTCAGCCGGAATAGAGGCTGGATGCGGTCTTCGGGCGGGGTGCGACGCCATTCGGGGAAGGCGGCGGCTGCGGCTTCGATGGCTTGATTGACCTCGGCGGCGTCGGCTAACGGGACTTGGGCCAGCGTCTCGCCCGTGGCCGGATTGACTACGTCGCGCCATTCCGAGGCGTGGGAGTCGGTCCAGCGGCCGTTGATGAAGTTGGTTAGTTTAATTACGGGAGGTGCGGCTACGGTGGTCATGAGTTCACCTCTACTTATCGCGAAGGGCGTGATGCATCGTGAGAATTCCCTGCGACGACATTAATGATACAGCGTTATAGGGGTCCTTCGACTGCGGTTGTCCTTCGCGCTGAAGCGCGAAGGACAATCCTCGCTCAGGATGACAACACTTTTAGACCAGCTGTGCTACTGCACCTTTCTTGTCGCACACTGTCGCTAATGCGGATTCGAGGACATCGAGTCCTTCGTCTATTTGTTCGTTGGTGGCTACTAGTGGGACCAGGATGCGGATCACGTTGGAGTAAGAGCCAGCGGTGATTGTGATCAGGCCGTGTTCGTAGCAATATTGCGTGATCTGTTTGGTTTCGTCGGCGGCTGGAGTTTTGGTTTCCTGCGACTTTACCAGTTCGATAGCTTGCATGCCGCCCAGGCCGCGCACGTCGCCGATGATGGACCAACGGCGCTGCCATTCGCGGGCTCGGCGCTGAAAGCGATCTCCTAGTTCGTTGGCGCGGGTTAGCAGATTCTCTTTTTCAAACAGATCGAGGACGGCCAGAGCCGCGGCGCAGGAGAGCGGATTGCCGGCGAAGGTGCCGCCTAGTCCGCCGGGAGCGGGTGCGTCCATGATTTCTGCCCGGCCTGTGATGGCGGCCAGCGGCAGGCCTCCACCTAGAGATTTCGCCGTTACGATTATGTCGGGCTCGATGCCGTAACGCTCGCTGGCGAATAGTGCGCCGGTGCGTCCGAAGCCGGATTGGATTTCGTCGGCGATGAAGAGCACTCCGTGTTTGTGGCAGAGGTCGATTAGAACTTTGAAGTAGTCCGGCGGCGGAGCGACGAACCCGCCTTCGCCGAGCACCGGTTCGGCAATCACCGCCGCTACTTCTTCATTGGCCACTACGCGCTTGAACGTATCTTCGAGATGGCGCGCGCAGTAGAGATCGCACGATGGATATTTCAAGTTGTAGGAGCAGCGATAACAGTAGGCGAACGGGATGCGGTAGACCTCGCCGGGAAACGGCGCGAACCCTGCTTTATAAGGATGGGTCTTGCTGGTTAGCGCTAGCGTCATCATGGTGCGACCGTGGAAAGCGTCTTCGAAGGCGATGATAGCGGAACGCTTGGTATAGGCGCGGGCTATCTTTACGGCGTTCTCGACGGCTTCGGCGCCGCTGTTCACGAACAGAGTCTTCTTTGGAAACTTGCCCGGCGTCACTTCGTTCATGCGCTCGGCTAAGCGGACGTAGCTTTCGTAGGGCGTGACCTGGACGCAGGTATGGAGGAACTTATCGAGCTGACCGCGGACGGCAGCGACAACCGCTTCCTGACGATGGCCGACGTTAGCGCAGCCAATGCCTCCGGCGAAGTCGATGTAGCGGTTGCCGTCTACGTCTTCGAGCCATGCGTCTTCGGCCTTGGCTACGTAGATGGGCGTGCCGTGGGACAGGCCGCGGGGCACGGCTTGGGAGCGGCGCTCGGCGAGCGCGCGGGATTTCGGGCCGGGGATTTTCGTGTTGATGCGGATTGTACTCATGTCAGTTTCTCGGGAGAACTCCCTGACGCGGCAGCGGCCGTTCATACTCGTAGGGATCCTTCGACTGCGGTTGATCTTCGCGCTTTCGCGCGAAGATCAAGCCTCGCTCAGGATGACAGGGTGTATTCATCAGTACCAGCCTATCGGGGCTTCGTTCAGATTGATGTAGACCTGTTTGGTTTCTAAGTATTCTTCGATGCCCCATGGACCTAGTTCGCGGCCAAAGCCGGATTGTTTGTAGCCGCCCCAGGGGGCTTCTACGTAGGTTGGTTGCATGTGATTCACCCAGACTATGCCTGCGCGCAAGGCTTTCACGGCACGCATGGCTTTGAAAATGTCTCTGGTCCAGACGGCGGCGGCCAATCCGTAGGGGGAGTCGTTGGCGATCTTGAGCGCGTCTTTTTCGTCATCGAATGGAATTACGGCGGCGACCGGGCCGAAGATTTCTTCGCGGGCGATGCGGGCATTGTTGGTTACGTCGGAGAAGATCGTGGGCTGGACGTAGTAGCCCTTGCCGATCTTTTCGGGGCGTCCGCCGCCAGATGCTAGCGTTGCTTCTTTCTTGCCAATCTCGATGTAGGAGTTGACTCGGTCGTATTGCTCTTTGCTGACCAGCGGGCCCATCTTGGTTTCGCGGTCGAGGGGCGGGCCGAGCTTGATCTTCTTTGCTTTCTCTGTCATCGCTTCAACGAAGTTCTTGTAGATGGATTTCTGCACCAGGATGCGGCTTCCGGCGGAACAGACTTCGCCTTGATTGATGAAGACTCCGAAGAGAGCGCCGTCGATGGCGGCTTCGAAGTCAGCGTCGGCGAAGAAGATGTTGGGCGACTTGCCGCCCAGCTCGAGGGTCACGCGCTTCACCGTATCAGCGGCCTGTTTCACGATGATCTTGCCGACGGCGGCGCTGCCGGTGAAGGCGATCTTGTTTACGTCGGGATGCTGGACTAGCGGAGCGCCGCAGGTTTCTCCGAAGCCGGTAATGATGTTGACTACTCCCGGAGGCAAGCCGCAGTCAGCGAAATGTTTTGCCAATTCGAGAGCAGTGAGCGGAGTTTGCTCGGCGGGCTTGAGGACACAGGTGCAACCCGCGGCAATGGCCGGAGCTAGCTTCCACGCGGCCATTAGAAGAGGATAGTTCCACGGAATGATTTGTCCAGCGACGCCTACCGGTTCTTTGAGCGAGAGAGACATCGCGTTGTCGGGCACGGGATTTACGTAGCCGACGACCTTGGTGGCGAGGCCGCCGTAGTATTCGAAGCAGGTGGCGGCGTCGGTGATGTCGAATTCGGCTTCTACGATGGGCTTGCCGGTATTTCGGCATTCGAGTTCAGCAAGCGCGGGGAGATTGGCGCGGATTTTTTCGGCGAGGCGGAAGAGGACTCGGCCGCGTTCTTGGGCAGTGCTCGTGCTCCAGGGGCCATCTTCGAATGCGGCTTTGGCGGCGGCTACGGCGCGGTTTACGTCTTCGGGGCCGGCGTCGGGGACCTGGGCGATTACTTCTTCGGTGGAGGGGTCATATACCGGAAACGTTTTCGCGGACTTGCTCGCGACCCATTCGCCGTTGATGTACATCTGGTAGGTTTTCACTTCGGTTGTGATTCCGCCGGGCATTTTGTTTCGACCTCCTGCTCTGCTCAGGGCCTGAAGGCCTGATACTTCATTGCGCTCTGTCGGCGCGGCTGAAGCCGCGCCCTTTCAAAACGATTTATGAAATAGCTACTAGTCACTTAACGGTGCGACTAAAGTCGTGCCCTTCCCGTTCTCTGCGCTCCTCGCCTTCAGGCGGCCGTAGACGAAGAAGAAGAATGAGGCCAGACCGATGAAGAAGAGCGTGCCGCCGACCATCCATAATTCGTAGTACCACAGCGACGTAATCTGCTGGGCAGGGAAAAACACGAGCGCGATGCCCAGGCTGGTCGTGATCAGACCGCTGGCGCCCGCCAGGAATAACGTGGTACGGCCATACTGGCCACGTCGAACAGGCTCGGTCAGGGCAAATTTCACGAGCGCGGCAAACATGTAGACATAGGGAACGAGATTCAGCACGATGGCGAGGGACAGAAGTTTTTGGAATGTTTCCTGAACGCCTGCTCCGGCGAAACTCAAGATCACGAGGCCTCCGGAGACGATGCCCTGAACGATCAAGGCTGCATGGGGCGTGGCGTAGCGCGGGTGAATGCTGCCGAGCCACGAGGGCAGGTAGGAATCGAGGCCAGCGACGAAGGGGATGCGGGCGCAGCCGCCGGTCCAGGCCGAAGCGATGCCGGTGGCCGCGAGGCTGAGCATGAGGGCGAAGGGAACGGTGAGCCAGGTCACGCCGACACGGGCCGTCATCTGGCTTATTCCCTGAACCACGCCCTGGAGCATGTTGACGTTCTTACCCACCGAGACCAGCAGCGTGAGTGTGGCTGAGACATAAAGGATGCCGCAGATCACGCCGCCCCAGACAACAGCTCCGGGGAGGGTGCGGGCAGGGTCGCGGATTTCGTCGCCCATGATGGAAGCGAGGTCGAGTCCGAGCAGCCCAAAAACGATAACGCCGAAGCAATGGAGAACGAAGCTGGGATCGGCGGGAACTTTGAAGTCAGCGGCGGTGACGCCGGAACCGAAGCGCAACCAAATCATGACGCCGAGACCGACCAGGACGCCCGCGGCGATGAAGGTACCGATGGCGCCGAGGTTGTTGATCCACTTGCCGACGCCGAGGCCGAGGATGTTGAGCAGAGTGAGGAGCGCGAGCAAGCCAAGGGAAACGGAAGAGGCGAAGAATTTGTTGTCTGCCAATCCGAGATGGCCGGGGCCGAGGACGTAGACGGAAACGCCGACGACATAGAGCAAGACGCTTGGCACGTAGAGCATGTTGCTGGTCCAGTAGCACCAGCCGGAGAGGAATCCGTGAAATTCGCCGAAGACTTCCTTCGCCCAGAGGTAGATGCCGCCTTCGCCGGGATAACGTTGGGCGAGTTCGATGACGGCGAGGCCTTGCGGCCAGAAGAACAGGATCAGGGAGATGATCCAGAGCCAGATGGTGACGCCGCCGTTGGCGGCGATGGAGGGGACAACGTTGAGATTGAAGATGGCGACTACGAAGAGGAGGACCAGGTCGCGGCGGCCGAGGGCGCGGATCAGGTGAGGCTGGGGGGCGGTTTGGGTGGTGGTGGACATGATCAGGGGCCAGGGACTAGGGGCCAGGGTCAGCCGTGAAACTGATCCCTAACCCCCTAACCCCTTGTTCTAATGCGCCACTGCAACTGGCTCGCTGCGTTCTTGTTGCGCTTTCGCGAGCGATGCGGCAATGTCGTCGAAGGCAGATAGATGCTTATCTATGTCGGCCTCGGTGTGTTGGACGGAAATTGTCCACTGCTCGTCCCACCAGTACGGTTGCGGCATTACGCCGCGGTTGACCATGGCGAACCAGTAGTGACGCCAGAGGTCGATATCGACGGTGGTCCAATCGCGGTAGTTGCGAATTTCTTTCGGGTACAGCATGAGCGCACCGTTGGCTCCGGCTTGGGCGATGTAGGCTTGCAGGCCGACTTTGGCGATGGTCTTGCGATATCCGTCGGCAAGCTTTTTGCCTAGCTTGTCGACATGGGCGTAGTTGTCTCGGGTGAGGACTTCGCGGAAGGTGGCGAGGCCGGCAGCCATTGAGACTGGATTGGTGTTGTAGGTGCCGCCGTGGAAGACTTTGTGTTGCGAGATGAGGTCCATCACGGATTTGCTGGCGCCGAACGCGGCGAGCGGGAAGCCGCCGCCGATGGATTTGGCGAGGCAGATCATGTCGGGATGAACGTTGAAATATTCACTGGCACCGCCCCAGCCGAGTTTAGCGCCGGTTTTTACTTCGTCGAAGATGAGGAGCGCGCCGTTTTTCGTGGCGATATCACGAAGAGCTTTCAGGAATCCGGGCTCGGGCATGCAGAGGCCGACGTTCATGAGGATGGGTTCGAGAATGATCGCGGCGATTTCGCCGGGATTTTCTTTGAAGCGGCGTTCGACGGTAGCGAGGTTGTTGAAGGTCGCGATCTTTACATTGGCGATCGCGGACTGCGGCACACCCAAGCCGCCGGTAACGGAGATGGGATTGTCGATGTCGCCGAAGTCGGGAGCATGGGGCTTGACGCTGACCAGGGCAGAGTCGTGCAGTCCGTGGTAAGCGCCTTCGAATTTCATGATCTTGTCACGGCCGGTGGCGGCGCGAGCCAGCCTGATGGCATGCATGGTGGCTTCGGTGCCGCTGTTACCGAAGCGAACCATCTCGACGGGAAAGCGGTCGCAGATTTCTTCGGCGAGTTCCCATTCCATGTCGTGAGGCATGCCGAACATGGTCCCGGTGGAGAGACGCTTTTCGACGGCTTTCATGACGGCGGGATGGCAGTGTCCGGCCATGAGCGCGCCGAAAGTCAGGTTGTGGTCTATGTATTCGTTGCCGTCGACGTCGCGGAACTTGCTGCCGCTACCTTCTTTCACGAAGATGGGCCAGGGATCGTAGTAACGATAGTTGCTGGCAACGCCCAGCGGAATGCGTTTGAGATTCTTTTTATGGGCTTCGGCGGATTTGGGCGTGCGACGCTCGAAGGTCGCAAGCTCTTTTTGCAGGTCGGGATACATCAGGGTCTCCGAGAGAACTCAGGCCGGAAGCGTTTCTGATAAGCCGCTGGCCATTAGAATGCCGAGACGGCGGGGCGTCCCGGGGGGTAGCTCTTATTTTAATCCTTCCAAGTTAGTCATTATTAACTAGAAAAAGAATTTCAAAGCAAACTGCAAGAGCCGCGGATCACCAGCCGATGCGATCTTACCGAATGACGTGATGCCGTCGGAAAAGCCGCCATCAGGGTTGGAGTAATTGGTGCGATTGAATACATTGAAGATCTCGGCGCGAAACTGGAAGTACATGGTTTCGCTGACGGGGATCTTTTTATGGACCGAGAAGTCCCAATCGATAAGTCCTGGGCCGCAGCAAATGGTGCGTTGGGTGCCGTTGTTGAAGCTGCCGAGCGGGGGAACTGGAGAATTAGCCGGATTGGGGGTTGCGGCAGTCGCAAAATCATTGGGATTGAACCAGTAGCCGGAGGTAGGCAGGCCGAGGTTGGTATAAGTTGTCTTCGGATTTAGCTTCTGGAACGGCGCGACCAGACTTGGCGCCTCGGTGCCCAGGAAAAACAGACTGTCGATCAACTCGGTGTCGTCCTCGGTGTTGAGACGGATGGGAAAGCCGCTCTGGAACTGGGTTATGCCGGATACCTCCCAATCATCCAGCAGTTTGCCCTTAAATCCCGCGTACTTGGGGACGGGCAATTCCCAGTCATAGCTGACCACGAAGCGCTGTGTCGAGTTGAACAGCGACAGACCGCGGCTTGCGCGGTAATCGAACGGATTGAGCGTTTCCTCGAAGGTGGAACCGTCGTCAATCGACCTGCTGAAGGTGTAAGCGGCCTGAAATTGAAGCCCACGAGAAAAGCGCTTCTGAAGCATCATCTCCAGCGCGTTGTAGTTGGAGTTCGCGATAGTGTCTTCGGCGAAGATGGAGCTGAAAACCGGGGTGCCGTCGACCGGGCAACCGGTGTTGGCGGTAAACGCAGGGAGGGTCGAATTGCAATTCGGCGAGGAATATGGCCGCAGCCCCACAAGGTTGAGGGTTTGGCCGGTGCCGGTGACGACGCTGCCATTAGGCATGTGGAATGGGAAGCCATTGGGGACGGTCACACTCCACTGCGCATCTTCGACTGTCGGCCCGCAGGTGGTCTGACCTCCGTAAGAAGTCACGTTCAACGGATTTATCCCGGCAATGCTCGCGATATCCAGACAAGTCTGCGGGGATGAGGGATTGATGTCGTGAGTGGCCAGCAGGCGATGGCCCTGGGATCCGACATAGCCGATCTGGAGCATCATGCTGTTGCTGAGATCGCGCTGGAGGGTGAGGTTGTACTGCGTGGTGTATTGCGAGCGCAGGTGGGGTTCGAATTCTCCGTATAGAAGGATCGGGCGAAACAACGACAGGTCGGTGGGCTGGCCTTTTGTGGGCAAGATGATACCGCCGAAAGGATTCGGAGCCGTGTATGCGCCCTGATTGACGAACGGCGTATTGAAAAACACATCGGAGAATGAGGAACTGCCGCCGAATGGCGGCTCGGCGCCGAACTGTGCCATCACGAGTTCTTCGATCGGATTATAGAACAGACCCCAACCGGCGCGAATGCTGGTTTTGCCAGCGCCGCCGAACAATTTCCCCAAGGTTCCGCTGCTGAAGCTGGGGCTGTAGGCTATGCCAACGCGGGGAGCGAAAGACTTGTAGTAGGTGGATGTCATTCCGGCAGGGACGCCCGCATCGCCCGGAACCACCAAGCCAGTGGGTGTCGTACCGGTGTTGGCGCAGGTGGGGTTCGCCACGCCCAAATTCGTCCAGTAGTTGTAACTCGCCCCTTGACCCTGTGAATTGATTCCGCAGGGATAGACCGTGGAGTTTTGTCCGGGCCGGTAGGTCTCCACGTGACCGCTGATGTCGGTGAGCGGAGGGCTGTACTCCCAGCGCAAACCGTAATTCAAGGTAAGGTTCGGATTGATCTTCCAACTGTCCTGCGCGAAGGGATAGGCTGTGGTGCTGCGAACGTCCTCGCGCTGGCCGGAGCCCTGGGTATAGGAATCCGCGAGTCCCAGCAGGAACTCGGCATACTGGTCGCCGTCTCCGGGAATAATTCCGTTGGGGCCGCTGTTGTCGAAGGTGTATTCGCCATTGACGTTGAAATAGTAGTACTGGTCGAAGCGCATGCGCCGAACATCGAGGCCGAACTTCAGGGTGTGGTTGCCTTTGACCCAAGTAATGTTGTCGGACCACTGAAAACTATTTCCCACCTGGGGTAGGAAACCTTCAAAATTGTTGCCAAAAGACGCGCCACCCGAAATGCTGACATAAGGAACGCCGGTGAGATTCGCGGGCAGTCCCGGAGTGATACCAAGGGACGGAGTGGTTCCAAACAACCCCTGGATGGAATTGGGTCCAATGCTGGAATCAGACGTGCCGGTGAAGCAGAATGGCACCGCCGCGCCTGTACATGAGTCCGTGACTAAATTGTTTGTCTGGTTCTTCAGGTATCCGATCTGGCCCTCGCGCATGTAGGTAAAGTGGGCCTCGTTCACCAGGGAGTTGGTGATGGTCCAGGTATGGCTAAGGTTCCACTGCTGATTGCGGAGATCATTGTAGTTTCCGAAACCCGGAGTGTTGGCGCCGGCCGCCTCAAAGGTGTTGTAGGGCTCGAGATCGCGGGTGTCATTGAAGTAGTAATACGCGGTGAAGCTCTGATGATCGGTGATGCGGTGATCGACGCGGACGGTAAATTGATCCTGGTTGTCGGTGCCTACAGGGACGACCTGATTTTGTCCGCTCCCGATATTGGCCGCGGGAACGTACTTCTGCATTAAGTTGGCGGCGACTGGATCCTGGCATGGGGCGGGGATCACGTTGTTGGGGAAAATTGACGGGGAGCCGGCCGTTTCAGCCGCAGAATTCCAATCCGCAAGACCAGTAGCGGGATCAGGTCCAACGCTGGCGACGGTGTAGCCCAAGGCCGCGTCGCATCCGGGACGACCATCCAGTGCGGTGGCGATGAAGCCGCCGGGCTGGATGCCTCCTGCGAAGGGCCCTTGATCGGAAAAGTCACCGCTGAATTCCCCGACGGGCGCGCTCGTCGAGGGCGCGCCTGTGGGTACATTCAACAACTGCCCCGGGACACCGTCGCGGATCCGTCGCCCTTCGTAAGAAAGAAAGAAGAAGGTGCGGTCTTTCCTGATAGGGCCGCCGAAGGTTCCGCCGAACTGGTTTTGATTCAGCTGCGGCTTAACGGTGTCAGGGTAGCCGCGGGAATCCAGAACCGTGTTGCGGAAGTATTCGTAGACGTTTCCGTGAAACTTATTGCCTCCGGACTTGGTGATTACGTTCACGACGGAGCCGGAGTTGCGGCCGTACTCCGCGTCGAAGGTGTTGGTGATGACGCGGAACTCTTCGACTGCGTCGGGAGTGGGTTGGATGGTGGGAGTATTTACGAACTGATCGTTGGCGTCGCCGCCATTCACGTTGAAGTTGTTGGCGCGGGTGCGACCGCCGTTGACGGAGACCGAACCAGGATCGTCGGAGCCGGCGAACAAGCTGCCACTCGACCCGAGCTGGGACTGCACACCGGGCTGAAGTTGAAGAAACTGATATGTATCGCGGGCGTTCAGGGGCAGTTCGTTGACCGAGCGGTCGTTGATGACGGCGCCGAGCTGGGTGCTAGTGGTGTCAACCTGAGGAGCTTCGGAGGTGACTTCGACCGTCTCCTGGGACCCGCCGATTTGCAGAGTGGAGTTGAGGGTCACGACCTGATTGACGTCGACCTTGACGGTTTTCTGAATGTTCTTCTTGAAGCCGGTCAACTCAAATGTGACGGTGTAGGTGCCGGGGGTGACTTCAACGAAGGAAAAGTCGCCGCTGTCGTTCGTGTTGGCATCGCGGCTGATGCCGGTCGCCTCATTTACAAGAGTGATCTTGGCACCCGCGAGGACGGCACCCGTGGGATCGGCAACGCGGCCAAGAATGCGGCCGTTGGCGCTTTGGCCAGAAAGCAGCGTGGGAAGCAGAACAGAGATGGCGACGATGAGGCAAAGTATTTGCAGACACATCAGGGTCCAGCGGGCTCGCGGTGACGGCATGGAACCTCCAGCATCTCGAGTTGAAAGATGTTTTTTTCTTTGCAAGCGACAGCTTGTGTCCGGCCACAACCTTGCTATAATCCCGCAAGGTTAGAGAAGGGGGAGGCGGACTGTCAAGGAGAAAAAACGCGTTCCCTCTATTGAAAACTCTTATTGGCCGCTTCGGGTGAAGGATGAGATCATCCAGCGCGAAACCCTATTTCGCGAAGCCGTATTTGAAGATCGGAGATGTGGCACGGCTGGTGGGAGTTTCGCCATCGGTGATCCGGTCATGGGAGAGCCTGGGACTGACGCGGCCGCGGCGCACCGAGAGCAAATACCGGCTCTACGCCCCGGACGATGTGAAATTACTGAAGCGAGTGCGCTTTCTAAGGAAGGCGCGGGGGCTGAACGCGGCGGCGATAGTCGAATTGCTGCGGCGGGAAGGACGGGTCAAGCCGGCGGTTGACGGAAATGCGGGGGCGATTGGGTCGCACCTGCGGAAGTTGCGGGCGAAGCGCCGGTTGTCTCTGGCGCAGGTGGCGCGCGCGGTGGGCATTTCGGTGGGATTTCTGAGCGCGCTGGAGCGCTCGCAGATGAGCGGGTCGGTGGGAACGCTGCGCAAGCTGGCGCGATTTTATAAGACCAACATCCTGGATTTCTTCGATGCGACCGGAGCCAGCAGCCGGCAGGTGCGTCCCGCACAAAGAAAAGTGCTGGAGGCCGGACCCGGCGTTCAAATGGAGTTGCTGGCCTGGGGCAACACGGTGATGGAGCCGCATCTGTTTCGAGTCGCGCCGAAAGCCGGCAGCGGCGAGTCTTACACACACGAAGGCGAAGAGTTTCTCTATGTATTGCGCGGAGAACTGGCGATCACAGTGGAGAAGGAAGAATACCGGCTGAAGGCCGGAGACAGCTTTTACTTTGAGAGTGCGACCCCGCATCACTGGAAAAATCCCGGGCAGGCGGAAACCTGGGTGTTGTGGGTGAATACGCCGCCAACGTTTTGAGTTGGTGGCTCGAGGAGGCCCCATGAGGGCGCGACTATCGATCCTGCCGCTGCTAACGGCGGTGATGCTGTTCGCTGGATCGTGCACGAAGAAAACTCCCACGCTGAATTTGCTGGTGTGGGAGGGCTATGCCGATCCTTCGTTCATTAAGGCTTTCGAGGAAGAGCATCATTGCAAAGTATCGGCGTCGTACATGGGGTCGAGCGACGAATTAATGGCCAAGCTGCGTGGCGGCAGCGCCGGCAACTATGACGTGATCTCGCCTTCGAGCGATGTGGCGGGAGCCATCGCATCGGCTGGGCTGGCGGCTCCTCTCGATTTATCGAAGATTCCGAGCTACGGGCAACTGTCTCCACAACTCACTTCCCTGCCGCTGGTGCGGGTGAAGGGCGAGGTGTATGGGATTCCGTTCATGTGGGGACCGGACCCGATGATTTACGACACTACGGTGTTCGCGCAGCCTCCTGATAGTTGGAACGTTTTGTGGGATCCGAAATACAAGGGAAAGATTTCGGTTTGGGACGATCTTTCGACGGTCTACATGGCGGCGCAGGTTCTGGGCTATGACAAGCCCGATCCATCGCAGCTTTACAACCTAACTGACGAGCAACTTGAAGCGGTGAAGAAGAAGTTGCTGGAATTGAAACCGAATGTCCGCAAGATGTGGTCGACAGGCGGAGAGTTGACGAATTTGTTTCAGAATCACGAAGTGGTGGCGGCGATGGGATGGCCGCTCAACACGGCCGATCTGAAGAAGCTGAATTTTCCGGTGGGCGAAACCATTCCCAAAGAAAACACCACGGGCTGGATCGATCACCTGATGATCACTGCGGGCAGCGAGAACAAGGATCTGGCTTACGAATTCCTGGAATACATGATCGAGGCGAAAACGCAAAAGCTGGTGACAGACAAAACGCACTACGTTCCAGCGAACCCGCAGGCCGCGCAGCTCATGACGAAGGAAGAAGTGAAGACCCTGCATCTGGATGATGTGGACACGTACCAGAAGCGGATCTATTTTTGGCAGAATGTGCCGCGGCGCGCCAAGTACAACGAAATCTGGAATGAGGTGAAGGCGGCGCAGTAACACCGGGTTCCGGCTTCGGGCCTCGGGCTTCGGGCTTCGGCTCCTTATTATGATGACCGCTTCTGAGATTGCGATTACGGCTGCTGGTTCAGGTGTGGGGCGCGCCACCTTACTTAGCATTCGAAATGTGGCCAAGCACTTCGGCAAGAATGTTGTGTTGAGGGAAATTTCTCTGGACGTTGCGGAGGGAGAATTTCTCACGATCCTTGGCGAGAGCGGATCGGGTAAGACTACGCTGCTGCGAATCATCGCTGGATTCGAGACTGCGAGTGCGGGCGAGGTTTGGATGGGCGAGGAACGACTGGACCGCGAGCCTCCCTACCGTCGTCGCGTGAACACGGTGTTTCAGCACTATGCGCTGTTTCCTCATCTGACTGTGGAACAGAATGTGGCTTACGGATTGCGCGTGGCCAAGCGGCCCGAGGCGGAAATTGCATCGCGTGTGGAGGAAGCACTCGGCAAAGTGAAGATGTCGGCGCACGCGAAGTCGAAGCCTTCGAAGATCAGTGGAGGGCAGCAGCAACGGGTTGCGCTGGCGCGCGCTCTGGTGAACCGTCCGCGGCTGCTGCTGCTGGATGAGCCGCTCTCAGCGCTGGATGCGAATCTGCGGCGGCAGATGCAGGTGGAATTGAAATCACTGCAGCGAGAGGTTGGCATCTCTTTTATTTTTGTGACGCACGATCAGGAAGAAGCGATGGTGATGTCGGACCGGATCGCGCTGTTGCGATCGGGTGAACTGGAGCAGGTGGCGACGCCTCGCGAAATCTATGGCCGTCCGGCAACCGCTTATGCGGCTCAATTTATTGGACACACGAATTTATTGAAGGGCGAAGTGCGGGCCGGAGTGGTGCGCTGCGCTTCCCTGTCGTGGTCTGCAGCGCTTCCCGATGGTCCAGCTCTGTTCTCGCTCCGGCCGGAAAATCTGCATCTGGCCACGGGGAATGCGATAGCGGGTGTAGTGCGCGTGCGTGGAAAGGTTCGTCACCAGGCATTTCATGGCGCGACAGAATTGATTCGCGTGGAATGCAGCGACGGGCTGATGCTGGTAGCGCGAACTCCGGGCAGCGTTGGAACTTTGGCTGACGTCGATCTGGAGTTCTCTTCCGCCGATGCAGTTCTGGTGCGCGAGTCTCCGGAAAGAATCTGAATGTTCTCTCGGGCTTACAAAACCGCGGTGACGCTGCCTCCTCTGATCTGGGTGACGGTATTTCTGCTCGTGCCTTATCTTCTGATGTTCTGCTACAGCTTCTGGTCGGTCTCGGCATCGCAGACCATCGTCCATTCCTGGAGCCTTGCCAATTACGGCGAACTGTTGCAGGTTGAGGTTTACTGGCAGACGCTGCTGCGCTCGATGTGGATTGCGGCGCGCGTGACCATCTTCTCTTTAGTGCTCGGCTATCCGCTGGCGTATTTTCTTTCTTTTTATGCGGGAAAGAAAAAAGATTTGCTGTATCAGTTGGTGATCATTCCACTGTGGGTCAGCTACCTGGTGCGGGCCTATGCGTGGAAAACGATCCTAGGCTCGGACGGCGTGTTGAATACTCTCCTCCAGTATGTCCACCTGACGAAGCATCCGCTGGAGTTCTTGCTGTACAGTCCGTTTGCCGTGGTGTTGACGCTGACGCACATCTACACTCCGTTTGCGTTTCTCCCGATCTACGCGGCGCTGGAGCACATTCCGCGCAACCTGGTGGAGGCGTCGCACGATCTGGGCGCGACTCCCGGGCAAACATTCTGGAAGGTGATTTTCCCGCTGTCGATTCCTGGGGTGGTGGCGGGGGCGACGTTCGCCTTCGTGTTGAGCCTGGGAGATTTTCTTGCGCCGCTGCTGCTGGGCGGTCCGAGCGGCATCATGATTTCGAACATTGTGGTCAGCCTGTTTGGGGCGGCTTACAACTGGCCGCTGGGCGCGGCGATTTCATTCTGCATGCTGCTGCTGGTGGTAAGCCTGCTGTTTTTCTCGGAGCGGCTGGAAAAGAAATGGAGCTTCTCGTGAGCGACGCGAGATTCGACTCCGGCTCACGCTGGTTGCTCTTCCACGCCGTCGCCGTCTTCGGGTTCCTCTATTTGCCGATTGCAGTCCTTATTCTTTATTCGTTCAATGGCGAAGGAGTGGGCGGATTCCCGCCGCACCATCTCACGCTCGACTGGTATCGCACCCTGTTCGCCGACGCGCCCATCTGGGATTCGGTGCTCAATAGCCTGCAAGTCGCGCTGGCGGCGATGGTGATCTCACTGACATTCGGAGTGCCGGCGGCGCTCGCGCTCGAGCGCGCGCAGTTTCCGGGGAAGGCGTTGTTCCGGCGGCTGGTGCTTCTGCCGTTGATCCTGCCGGGCATTATCACGGGGCTTTCGCTGCTGATGTTGTTTAACGTGGCGGGAACGAAGCTCAGCCTGATGACGATTATTCTCGGGCACGGGACCGCGCTGATTGCAGTAGCTACCACCGAGGTATTCGCTGGCCTGCAAAAGCTCGATCGCGCGCAGGAAGAGGCCTCGCTCGACCTGGGCGCGAATTATTGGCAGACCTTCTGGCGCATCACGGTTCCAAACCTGAAGCTGCCCATTATCGGCGCGGCCCTGCTCATCTTTACGCTTTCGATGGATGAGATTGCGGTCAGCTTTTTCCTGATCGGTCGCGACAATACGCTGCCGCTGGAAATCTGGGGGCGGCTGCGGCGCGGCATCACACCGGAGATCAACGCGGTATCGACCATCATCTTCGTGGTTTCGCTGGTGGCGATTGTTTTCTGGTACCGCCTGCGTATGCGCGGCGAAGGAACGGCAGACGCCGGCGCAGAAGTAGTTTCAGCCTTGGAAGGAGATGCCGCATGAGCGCGAATCGCAGGGACTTCATCAAATTTGTGGTTGCGGGAGCGGTAACTGCGGGCTGTCCCATCGATCTTTCGCTGGTGACGTCGCAAACGGCTGACGCGAAGAAGACTCACCCTGCGGATGTGGAGAGCGAAGACAACCGAATCTGCCATCAGGTGCGCGACAAGGGCAGCAGTTTCTTCACGCGGCCTCCGGCCTCTTCACGGCATGACGTTGTGATTGTCGGCGGCGGCGTGAGCGGACTGACTGCGGCTTATCGGTTGCAGCACCGCGACTTCCTTCTGCTGGAAAAAGAACCACACTGGGGAGGAAATGCGTACGCGATGGAGTACGAGGGCAGCACCTACGCCACCGGTTCGGCGTTCCTGGTCAAGGACGAATACGCCTACCCCTTCGCGAAGGAAATTGGACTGGAGCCGTTGCCCATCAACAGCCCGGACGCAAGCGTCATTCGAGGAGAGTTGGTCCTCGACACCTGGGGCGATGGTCTGAACAAGCTACCCTATCCCGCGCCGGTTCGCGAGGGCTTCAAAAAGTTCAAAAAGGAAATGCTTGCCATTGATGTGGAGAAGCGCGGCAAGGAACTTTTCAACAAACCATTTTCGGATCTCTTGAAAGGATATCCGGTAGAACTCAAACAATGGTGGGACGGCTTCGGGCCATCCAACTGGGGGGCCGCGAGCGAAGATACCGCGGCCGCCCTGGCTATCGGGAATCTGCAAGAGATGGCGCAAGAGAGCCGCGCGGATGATCGCTACACCTGGCCTGGTGGCCTGGGCGCGGTCACGAAAAAGCTGGCGGAGATTCTGCAGCCGAAATACAAAGACCGCATGCAGACCGGCGCCACCATCGTCGCCGTGGTCTCCGAAAAAGAAGATGTGCATGTGACCTACATCTTGGGCGGCGAATTAAAGACGGTCGCGGCCAAGGTTGTGATCATGGCGACGCCGAAGTTCATCACGCGGCGTATCGTTGAGGGCTTGCCCGATAAACAGAGCGATGCCATGCACCAAATTCGGTACATCCCGTATCCCGTGGTGAATCTTATTTTTGATAAGCCGGTGTTCAATCACGGCTACGACACCTGGTGCCCAGGAAATACATTTACTGACTTCGTGGTCGCCGACTGGGTGATTCGTAAGCAGGCTGGCTACCGGCAGAAGTTCAACATTCTCAGCTGTTACACGCCGATGAAAGAAGAGGATCGCGGCTATCTGTTGAATGAAACGGGGGCGCGCAAGGTCGCCGCCAACGTACTCGCAGATTTCCAGAAGCTGATGCCGGGTTTCGACATTGATCCGGTCGAGGTGCACATTTACCGGCGGGGGCATCCTTTGTATATGTCGACGCCCGGACTTTACACGGAGGTTCAGCCCCTGGCGCGCCAGCCGATGGACCGGGTTTTCTTTGCCAACACAGATTCCGAGGGGCCGGAATCGACCACCAACGCGGGAATTCTTGCGGCGCAGCGCGCGGTGAAGCAAGTGGAAGCTCGGCTGGCGGGAAAGCCAATGCCGAAGGAGAAGGCGGTTGCTGGCTGATGTTCGTGCGCTTTTCAGCTTCTCCTATCGCAAACCACATCGCACCGAAGTGCGATGTAATCCCCCTGAGAAACCTCCGCACATAGTAAAGTTATAGGTGGGATGTTTGCAGTCTGAAGACCGGCTGCTCCCATCAATCCGATCCATTAATAAAGGACAAACCATACTTTGAGTTTGAGCATTCGCAATATCGCCATCATCGCGCACGTGGACCACGGCAAGACCACGTTGGTCGACGCCATGCTGACCCAGAGCGGGACGTTTCGCTCCAACGAACATCACGTCGAGCGTGTGATGGATTCGAACGAACTGGAGCGCGAGCGCGGCATCACCATCCTGGCCAAGAATACAGCCATCTTTTATCACGACGTGAAGATCAACATTGTGGACACGCCCGGCCACAGCGATTTTGGCGGCGAGGTGGAACGCGCGCTGAAGATGGTCGACGGAGTGATGCTGCTGGTAGATGCCAGCGAAGGCCCGCTGCCGCAGACGCGCTACGTGCTGAGCAAGGCTCTGGAGGCGCACCTGCCGCCGATCGTGGTTATAAATAAGATCGACCGCCCGGATGCGCGTGCGCAAGAAGTGCTCAACGAAATTTACGATCTGTTTATCGACCTTGACGCGAAGGAAGATCAGCTGGACTTTCCAGTTCTGTATACAAATGCGAAAGAAGGGACGGCCTCGACGGACATCAAGGGCGGAGGCGAGGACCTCCAGCCGTTGTTTGAAGCGATCTTGAAAACGATTCCGCTGCCACAGGGCGACTCGGCCGGGCCTCTGCAGATTCTGGTGGCGAATCTCGATTACAGCGATTACCTGGGACGACTAGCCATCGCCCGCGTATTTAACGGCACCATGCACACCGGCGAAGACGTGGTGATCGCCAAGCTCGACGGCACGATGCACAAGACCAAGATTACGAAACTGTTTTCTTTTGCCGGATTGAAGCGGACCGACATCACGGAAACCGTGTTGGGCGATATCATCGCCGTGGCCGGCGTGGAAGGCATCACGATCGGCGAGACCATCACGGACGCGCTGAATCCCGCACCGCTGCCTCCCATCGTCATCGACGAGCCCACCATCGCCATGATGTTCACGGTGAACAACTCGCCATTCGCCGGACGCGAAGGAACTTACGTTACGTCCCGTAATCTGCGAGAGCGGCTCGCGAAAGAGTTGCTCACCAACGTTTCTTTGCGAGTCGAAGATATGGAGACGACGGACTCGTTCAAGGTGCTGGGGCGCGGCGAGTTGCAGCTTTCCATCACCATCGAAATGATGCGCCGCGAAGGCTATGAGCTTATGGTGGGCAAGCCCGAAATCGTGACCAAGCGCATTGACGGCAAGCTGATGGAACCAGTGGAGCATCTCACAGTCGACGTGCCTGAAGGATTCGTCGGCGTGGTGATGGAACAGTTGGGATCGCGCAAGGGCGAAGTCACGAATATGCACAATCACGGTTACGGACGCGTGCGCATCGAGTTTAGGGTCCCCAGCCGCGGTTTGATTGGCCTGCGCAGCCAGTTGCTCACCGACACGCGCGGCACCATCGTGATGAACTCACTCTTTGATGGTTACACGGAGTGGCAGGGCGACATTCCTCACCGGCCCACCGGCGCGTTGATCGCGGATCGCGCCGGCACTTCCACGGCATACGCGCTCTGGGGATTGCAGGAGCGCGGCGAGCTTTTCCTCGGCGCCGGGGTTGAACTCTATGAGGGGATGATCGTCGGCGAGAACGCTAAGGATGACGATCTGGACGTAAACGCGGTTCGCGAAAAGAAGCTGACGAACATGCGGGCATCGACGGCGGACGAGGCCATTCGGCTAGTGCCTTTCCGTTCTCTGAATCTGGAGCAGGCCATCGAATTCATTTCGGATGACGAGTACGTCGAGATCACTCCGAAGTCCCTGCGGCTCCGGAAAAAAGTTCTGCAGTCGAATAAACGCAAGAAGCGGGCGATGGCGACGGTTGAAGAAGGATAAGGCGCGTGGTTTCAACCACGGATCATGGCACAATGAATGGCACTCTTCGATAGGGTTGTAAAGGCTGACCGATTCTATCGGCCAATCGGTTTTACTCTCGTAGCGATCGTAACCGCCCTGCTCGTGTACGAACATCGCGCCCCGGCAAGGATGCTTCTGGTCATTCCAGTTGCTGTTGTCATGGCTTTAGTGTCCTACCGGGACTATCGACGCCGGCACAAATCAAAGTAGCCCACCCCCCGGCCCGAATTAACATGCCCGGTTTGACAAACCTGCTATACTTCGTGCCGCATTCGACTGTTCGCCAGCTCCGGTCCCGATTTCCAGGAAGGTGTCCCCGACCTGCCAGTCCGCCGCATCGAGCTTGCACTTCGACAGCTCAATGCAGAGGCAGATGAGTGAAGAATATTTTTGTGGGGAACTTGAGCTTTAACACGTCGGAAGACGAACTACGGCAGATGTTTGAGCCCTTCGGGCAAGTGGACCGGGTAAGCATCATGACCGACCGCGACACCGGACGCTCGCGCGGCTTCGGCTTTGTGGAAATGGCCGTAAACGAAGATGGAGACAAGGCCATCACGGCGTTGAACGGTTCGCAGGTGGGTGGACGCACACTCAACGTGAACGAGGCGCGCCCGAAAACCGAGCACGGCGGAGGCGGCGGACGCGACCGCGGAGGCAGAGGCGGTGATCGCGGCGGAGACCGAGGAGGCCGCGGTGGTGGCGGCGGAGGACGTGGCCGCTACTAAGATTTCCCTTTCAAATGTCTCAGAAGATGGTTCTCGCAACGGCAGGCGGAGTTGCGACCGCGTGTCAGAACGTCCGCGTAAATCCGCACATCGACGATTTTGAATCGATGCTACTGAACATTGCTGCTTCTGAAGCCTCCCATGTAAACTGGAGGGGGCGCCCGTAGCTCAGATGGATAGAGCGATTGCCTCCGGAGCAATAGGTCGGGAGTTCGAATCTCTCCGGGCGCACCAGAATCTTCTTTCCAAGTCCGATCACGCTAACTCAAATCATCGCTAACTCAAATCATCGCTAACTCGAATCATCCCCAACCAGGCACGGTACGAACCATGGACCACATCATGGCGTCGAGAGCGCTATCCATTTCGGTGTGCGGCTCGGTGCGCGTATTCACCAGCGCGGCCCAAGACATGCCGGTTGCGGTTCGCACCATGAGCGATGTGGACCCCGGCAGGCTTCCGTTGTGCCACCAAGTTCCCGGAGCGTCCGTCCTGACCATCCAGCCTCTGGCATATCGAGCGGGCGAGGACTGGGGATAGACCGGGCAGGGCGTTGTCATGATTTGGATAGTTTCCGGCTTGAGCAGGCCGGGGTTGTTGGGAAGGCCGCCGAGATGATTCAGAAATAGAACGAGATCGGAGGGCGTTGCCAGCCATCCGCCGTGGGAGTCCATGCGTGTGACATTCATCTTGTAAGGGTCTTCACTGTATTGCCCTTTGTATTCCGTCTCATTGGGAAGGCGCTCACTTAGCTTATTGCGGGCGATCGCCATGTCGCTAATGCCGCAGGGCGCGAGGACATTGGCCTGCACAAAGTCCACGTAAGGTTGACCAGTGACTTGCTCGATCACCCGACCCAGCAAACAGTAGCCGAAGTTTGAGTAGGCCCAATGCTGGCCCGGTGGATAGCTGAGCGGCAAATTCTGCAAGGTCCATGCAATCAGCTTGGCCTGGTCCCAGGAATTAAAGCGGAACATGGGATCGGTAGAGTCGTTGGGCCAGCCTCCGCAAGTGTGTGTGAGCAGGTGGTCGACGGTGATGTCGGTCACGTACTGTTTGTAGGGAGGCTTGCCGTACTTCGCACCCAGAATTCCGGATGCGCCGAAAACCTTGTCAGTAAGATTCAACTGACCTTTTTCGATCAGCTTGAAGATGGTCACGGCAGTGATGGGCTTGGTGACGCTCGCGATGCGGAACAACGTGGACTGAACCACCTGCTGTAGTTTTGGGCCGTACGCCATTCCAATGGAATGATCGAAGACGAATTGGCCATTGCGGGCGATGGCGACGGAAAGCCCTGGAGCCGAATATTGCCGTCTGAAAGCGCCTGCGAGTCTCCCCATGTCGCCGCGGTCTTTACCAGTCAATCCGCCGGTCAGCCCGCCGTCTGCGGATTGGGCGGACAAGGCCTTGCGCATGGGAAGAACGATGAATCCTGTGGTAGCGGCAGCCAATAAGCTCCGAATCATCGTGCGGCGGCTGAGTTCGTGTGGCATGGCTATGGCGTCCTTTACTTTTTCACTGAGCCCGACCAGAGAATGGTTTCGGGAGTAAAGGAATCTTATATCGCAAGCGGCAGGTTACGCGCGGTCCAATTGTTGATTTCTGCGTGGCAGTTCACTACACTTCCGGGCTATCACGGCTGAGTGGTTGGAGAATGTCATGAAGAGCGGCAACACGAAAATCGTCACACTCTGGTTCGTCTTTCTGTTTGTTGCCGGGACTCTCGCGGTCGCGCAGGAGCCCCCGACGCCGCAGCCACCAGACAATGTCGCCGGTAACTGGACTATCTATTCGAAGGGCCCGACCGGCACGACTTCGACGAAGTACATCGAACTTAAGCAGGAGGGTGGAGTCATCACGGGACACTTCAAAGGTCCCTACCAATCGGGCGGATTGGAAGGCACGGTGAACATCCATCATATTGTCTTCCGCACGAAAACCCGGGAGCCTCTCACCTTTCGAGGCAGAGTTGATGGCAACAAGATTACCGGGACCTTCCACGATCGCCAGGGGACGGGCGAATGGCAAGCCGTGCGGGATAATTAATGACGAGCAGTTTGAGTTACAGCGCGGCCAGGCGGCGTTGCACGAATAGGAAATAGAGGGCCAAGAGAATTAGCACGATCCCGTTCACGCCTAGTACCACCGGCGCCGTGAATAGGGGGACTAACCATCCTGACAACAAGTTTCCCATGGGCATGCCGCCGCGGAAGGCGAAGTTGTAGACACTCATCACGCGGCCACGCATTTCGTTGGTAGTGATCAACTGCACCAGCGAGTTTACGGTCGCGAATACCGCCATCATGGAAGCGCCTACCAGCACGAGGATCGCGCCGCTGAGCGGGACGGACTTGGAAAGAGCAAAGCCTGAAATTCCGGCGCCCAGGAGCATGAGCGCGGTGAGCGCGACGATCCCTTTTCTTCGCATGTTGCCGGCGCCGGCGATGGCGAGAGAGCCGACAATCGAACCCATCCCCATCAGCGAGAGCAGATTGCCGTAGGTTTCCGGACCGCGATGGAAGATGTCTTTCACGAATACGGGAATGTAGGTGCGCATGGGCATGCCCAACGCGGTCATACAGAAGGCGAGGACGATCAACGCTTCCATGGAATTCTGTTTGCGGGCGAAGCGGATGCCCTGCTTCAGGCTGCTGAACATTGACTCCCCGGTCTTCAGAGGCAGGAAGCGCGTGCTGATGATGGAGAGCGAAAGGATGGGAGCAAGGAAGGAAAGTGCATTCAAGCCGAAGCACCACTTCTCTCCCAGCTTTGCCAGAGCCTGCCCGGCGAGCGCCGGTCCGACCATGACCGCCACATTGAATTGAATCGAATTCAGCGCGATGGCGTTGGGCATGTCTTCTTTTTCGACCAGCGTGGGAATCAGCGCCTGGTAAGCGGGGCCGCCAAAAGCCTGCGCGAAACCGGAGATGAATGAAAGACACAGGATGTGCCAGACGTGCACCAGGCCAGTGGCGACGAGAATGGTGAGAATGCCCGCCGTAGCCATCTGCACGTACTGGGAGCCGAGCAGAATCTTGCGGCGCTCCATGCGATCGGCGATCACGCCACCGATGAGGGAGAAAAGAAAAATGGGAATGCCGCCTAGAAACTGATCGAGCGCCAGTAGGAATGCGGAGTGGCTGAGCCGGTAGATCAGCCAGCCCTGGGCCACGATCTGCATCCAGGTGCCGATGCTCGAGGTGCAGGCGCCGAACCACATCAGGCGAAAATCGCGATATCGAAAGGCCTTAAAAACCCGGCTAATCAACGGAGCGTCTCCCTGGTCCCCGCAGAAGCGTACCATGTGGTTTGCGCGGGTTGGTCAGGCTTGGCATTCGTTGGCCGTCTCCCCTACAACAATCGCTTGTAGTAGCGTCTCTGGCAGTTACCGATTAATCGGAGGCTCCTGAAGTAGCGGATCGCAATAGTCATGAATGATGTTAAACTATCGACCTTTACGGGACACGTCCTAGGTAGCAAGAAATCGGAAGTAGAGTCCTTTCGCGCACGAGTTCTTCGTAGTTCATGAACCCTATCCAAGATGGTTTCGGGCCAAAAGGAGCGATTATGAGACGGGGCAGTCTGTCGAAAGTTATCAGCGGCGCGCTGCTGGCGGCTGCGGTGTCGATGGGACCGATCCCCTGCTCCGCTGGGGATGAGCCGGCGGCCGGCACACAAAAACCTGCTTCCCCGGGTTCGAGCCTCTACGTGAAGGTACAACTCAACGGCCCGGTGAAGCTCTCGAAGTTGAAGCCGGGAGACGTGGTTGAGGGAACACTGGCACGGGATGTTTATTCGTCAGACCACGAATTGTTCGCTGCAGGAAGTCACGTGCGCCTTCCGGTCGATCGCATGGAGAAAAGGAAAAGGAAGCCGAACGATCACTGGCCCGGGGTAATCAAACTATTCACGCCACGCAACGAGAACTATCCCGTATTCAAGACGGCGACCATCTCCGGGGCAAATGGGGCTGGGGCTGGCGGGGAAAGTTCGCTGAAGGTCTCGCTGATCTCCATCAGCTACAGACGAGAGGTTCACGCTCAGGCGAAAAAGAAGGGATCGGGACCGCAAGCCGGCAACGTCGAGGTGAGTCCACCGAGCAGCGCGAAAACGTCAGGAAAGACCACAGCTCCGACGATGATCTTAGAAGCTTCTACTGTGGAAAGTCCGGAATCGCCATCGACTGGCACAGAAGCTGCAGCTTCTCCCCGTCCCGAGCTTTCCAAGCCTGAGCTGACCACTCCCGAAATTCTTCCCACCGGAACCATCTGCAAAATCCTTCTTTTGGGAGATGTGAGCGCATCCAAGAGCATGCCGGGCGACGTAGTCCAGGCCCGTTTGATTGAGCCTGTCCTTTTGAATTCGCATCTCGTGCTGCCGGCGGGCACGGTGGTTGAAGGCAAGGTGGTAAAGAAGACTCCTCCCCGCTGGGCGAGCCGGGCGGGATCGTTGGCCCTGACGTTTACCAGCGTGACGCTGCCGGGCGGAAACCAAGTGCCCATGGCCGCATCGCTCAGCGAGGCTGAATTGGACCGGAGGTCGCACACGAAGATTGACTCGGAAGGCCAACTGCGGGGCGAACGTCCGGGCAAGGCGTGGATGGCGATTAATCTAGGCGTGACCGCCGGTATCGCCAAGGAAGCGGATGACACCTACCAATTGATCTTCGAGGCGATTGTTTCGACCGCGACCGACGCCTCGACGGCAGGCACGTCTCGGATTATTGCGAGTTGTGCCTCTGCTATTTACATGATCTCGCGCAAAGGCAGGGACGTGGTTGTGCCGCGATTCACCGAAATGGAAATTTCATTGGATCGGCCGCTGTCGGTTACCCAGGCGGCGGAGTCGACGACTTCCACGGCGATCGTCGACGGCAACTGATTTACGATTCGTGACCGATCTCCGGAGGCAAGTCTCGCTCACGAGTGCGCGACTCGCTCTGCACGAACCTCGACATGCATGACGCTATCCTGGTGGTTTCTTTTGGCGGACCGGAATCCAGAGAAGAGGTGATTCCCTTCCTCGAAAACGTGTTGCGCGGGAGGAATGTTCCGCGCGAACGCATGCTGGCCGTTGCCGAGCACTATTACCACTTCGAGGGCAAGAGTCCGATCAACCAGCAAGCGCGCGAGCTGATTACCGCGCTGGGGGCGGAGTTGGAGCAACACGAACCTAAGCTGCCAATTTATTGGGGAAACCGCAACTGGCATCCGCTGCTGCCTGACACTGTGCGAAAGATGCAGCAGGATGGCATTCGGCGGGCGTTGGCATTCGTCACTTCGGCTTACAGTTCGTACTCAAGCTGCCGGCAGTATCGCGAGGACATTGCACGGGCGCGAAGTGAAGTTGGGCCGGACGCGCCGGAGGTGGAGAAGCTGCGGGCGTTCTTCAATCATCCTGCGTTCATCGAGGCCACGGTGGAGCGAGTGCATGACGCGCTGCAGGATATTCCAGCGAATGCGCAGAGCAACGTGCAGATCGTTTACACCGCGCACAGCATTCCTGTTTCCATGGGTGACTCTTCCGATTATGTGAAGCAGTTAGAGGAAGTGCGGCGGCTGGTTTCGGAAGCGCTGGGGCATCCGAGTGACGCTCTCGTCTACCAGAGCCGCAGCGGGGCGCCAGGGCAGCCGTGGTTGGAGCCGGACGTCCTCGATTCCTTGCGGCAGGTGAAGGCGCAGAATCTGGCATCGGCCGTGGTGCTGGCGCCGATCGGCTTTATCTCCGATCACATGGAAGTGTTGTACGACCTGGATGTGGAAGCGCGGCAGTTGTGCGATGCGCTGGGGTTGCCGATGAGGCGGGCGAAGACGGTGGGCGTGCATCCGAAATTCGTGGGGATGATTCGCGAACTGATTTTGGAGCGAAGGAATCCGGGGACGGAGCGGCGGGCTTTGGGAGCGCTTGGACTTCGGCAGGATGTTTGTGTGGAGGATTGTTGTCCGGGGCCGCGGAGGTCAGTGGCTAGTGGTCAGTAATCAGCCTGCTGCGGCCGGTGGTTAGGCAGAACTGGGGACTTTGGGATGCTCGTAGTCGGTTGCTTTTGGACTGCCTTCGACTAGATGCATTGTATTGAGAATTGTCTGGATTACTGCTTCATTCCCTACCGCCGTGTTGATCATCACATGGTAGAGAGAGCGCGTGGGCCAGTCGGCGTCGAAGTAGTGTTTCACGAAGGCGATGCGTTCGCGGTCTACTGTATCGACTAGATCTTCGGCTTCGGATTTCGTGCATTCGTCCTGGAGCAGGCGGTGGAGTTTCTCGGCGCGCGGGGCATAGAGAAAGACGTGGAAAGCGTCGGGCTGCTCGCGCAGGAAGTAAGGTGCGCCGCGGCCGACTACTACGGCATTGCCTTCCTGGGCGATTCTGGGAGCGATCTGCTCCATCAACGAGACCATGCGGTCGGCATCGAAAGCCTGATTTCCCAGTGCTGAAGTGCGCTCGTAACTGCCGCGCCAGAAAGTCTTGGCAAGTCGGTAGAAGCTGCTATCCATGCGCTCTTCGCAGCGGGAGACTTCGGACAGTTCGACATTGGCGAGGCGGGCAATCTCCTCGGTGAGAAGGCGGTCCCAGAGTTTCCATCCCAGGCGGCGGGCGAGCTCGGCGGCGATCGCACCACCTCCGCAGCCATACTCACGCTCAATGGTGATGAGACGAAACATGGAAGTCAGTTTACAGCGAACCTATACAGCAATCGCGTTAAATATAGCATTCTGCGTCCCCGCCCGCCACGCCGAGGGCGAGACGCCTCTTCGGCAAGCTCAGGGCAGGCTCTCGGGACAGCTCGCAGGATGCCGGCGCTACGTCGGAGCGCGGATTAGTGTACCGCGATTCCGCCGCCGGGCTTGCCTTTTTTTATCAGGAACACCAGCGGAACCATGGCCAGGATGCATATGCCGAGCAGGCGGAAGTCGTCGAGATAGGCCAGCATGGTGGCTTGGCGCAGGACAGTGCTTTCAATCAATGCGTAGGCCTGCTGTGTAGCGAATGCCGCGCTGGCGCCGTGTGCGCGCATGGCCTGAGTCGCGGCCTGGAGCATCGTCTGGAAGGCGGGGTTGGAGGCGCTTAGATTGTGCGACAAATCATTGAGATGAACCTGAGTGCGGCGGTCGAGCATGGTGGTGACCAGGGAAATTCCGACACTTCCGCCAATGTTGCGGGCCAGGTTCATCAATCCCGAGGCCGCGTTGTTTTTATCGCGGGGTAGAAAGGCGTAGGCAGCAGTATTGATGGGAACGAACAAGAACGCCATGCCCACGGCCTGAAAGACGCGAGCTGTAGCTGCAGCACGGAAATCCATGTCCAGGTCAAAACCCGCCATGTGGAACAGGGACCCGGAAAGTACGACCAAACCGAAAAGCAGCAGCCAGCGCGGACTGTAGCGCGAGAGCAGGAATCCGACAAGGGGAAGCAAGAGCATGATGGTGAATCCGCCCGGCATTAGTGCCAGGCCAGCTCGCTCGGCGGTGTATCCGAGCAAGGTTTGCATGAACAAAGGCAGAAGCAGCGTGCTGCCTAGCAGAGCGAATCCCAGCATGAACATCAACGAATTGGAGACGGCGAAGGTGCGATCTTTGAACAGATGCAGATCGATGATGGGGTCTTTGTGCCTCCACTCCCAGATGATCACGAAGATCAGGGCGACTGCGGCGATCAGGGAAAGGGTCACGATGAAGTGTGATTCAAACCAATCGTCACGCTGGCCCTTGTCGAGGACGATCTGTAGAGCTCCCAGGCCGAGGGCAACGAAACCGAGGCCGATGTAATCGATCTTGGTTTCGCTGAGCTTGCGGCGCTTGAGATGGGGCGGATCTTGAATGAGCCGAGAGGTTAGCAAGAGAGAAATGATGCCGACCGGAATATTGATGAAAAAAATCCAGCGCCACGTGAAGTTGTCAGTAATCCATCCGCCGAGGGTGGGGCCGATCGCTGGTGCGCTTACGACGGCGATGCCGTAGACGGCGAAGGCCATGCCACGCTTGGCAGGCTCGAAGGTGTCGGCAAGGATGGCTTGCTCGCTGGGCTGGAGACCGCCTCCACCGGCGCCTTGCAGCACGCGGCAGATGATGAGAATTGTGAGGTTCGGCGCGAGGCCGCACAGAAACGAACTGACGGTGAACAGAGCCACGCAGCCCATGTAGAAGTTCTTGCGGCCGACAATGGAAGAGAGCCAGCCGCTCAGGGGCAGCACGATGGCATTGGAGACGAGATAAGAGGTCAGGACCCAGGTGCTCTCATCCTGGCCAGCAGAGAGGCTGCCAGCGATGTGAGGCAGAGCAACGTTGGCGATGGAAGTATCGAGCACTTCCATGAAGGTCGCCAGCGTCACAGTGATGGCGATGATCCACGGATTTACCGCCGGACGCCAGGTATCGGCGTTGGGGTTATTCAGCGTGGCGGCGCCAGCACTCATCGCCTGATCCAGACCTTTGGATCAACCGACATACCCGGGCGCAGGTAGTGATCATTGTTCTCACCAGGATCGAGCACAATCTTGACGGGAACGCGCTGCACGACTTTCACATAGTTGCCGGTGGCATTCTCGGGAGGGAGCAGGCTGAAACGTGCGCCGCTGGCGCCGGCGATGCTATCGACTTTCCCTTTGTAGCTTTTTCCGTTCGCGTCGACTTCGATGGTGACGGGCTGGCCTACTTTCATCTCACGAAGCTGGGTCTCTTTGAAGTCGGCGGTGATCCAGACGTCGTTGAGAGGAATGACCTTCAGCAGTTCCTGGCCGGGGCTGACGTTCTGGCCGACTTCGACGGTACGGTCGCTGACAACGCCTGCGACGGGGGCAATGATTTTTGTGTACTGCAGATTCAGTTGGGCCTGATCGAGGTCGGCTTTCTTCTGCTGGGCTTGCGCCTGCGCAGATGCGGCCCGGGAGCGCATGCCCTGCAATTGCTGGGGCCCGGTCTGGGCGTTGCGCCAGTTGGCTTGCGCCTGGAGCAGTTTGTCCTGGGCTTGTGTCACTTGCGACTGAGCGGAATCAGCCATGGCGCGCGCGGATTCAACAGCGGCAGCATCGGCTTTGGCAGTGGCCACGGCCTGATCGTATTGCTGCAGTGAAATCTCCTGCTTGTCCACGAGTTGCTTGTAGCGCCCCACATCGTTCTGCGCTTTGACGTTGTTCGCTTCGGCCTGGTCGAGCTGGGCCCGGGCCGCGCCGAACTGTTGTTTGGCGGCGGCGATTCCCGCGCGGGCACTGGCTACATCGGCCTCCGTCGACGAGACCTGGCTGGTGGTGCTGACTGAAGTAATAGGGACGTCAATGCCCGCAGCTCCGGCCGTCGCTTGCGCGCTCTCGAAATCGGCTTTGGCCCGTTCGTAGGCAACTTGGTAATCCGCGGGGTCAATCTCCACTAAGACCGTACCTGCTTCGACATATTGGTTGTCGAGGACATTCAGCTTCACGACGTGGCCCGTGATGCGGGCGCTGATGGAATTGATGTGGCCATCTACCTGGGCATCGTCGGTGGATTCGTAACTGGTGACATAACGGTAGACGAAAATCCCCACCACCAGCAGCACTACCACAGCGACGACGAGGGCGATACGGAAGCCAGGACTGGCGGTGCGCGAAGGACGAGTGTGGAAGTCCCGTTCGCTGGAGGGCAGCGGCTGGGTGCGGCTTTCAGGCTGGGAGTTTCCAGCTGGTGCAGTCCCAGGTTGAGTGCTTCCGGGCGAAGCGGCAGGCGGGGTTTGCGTCGTCTGTTCCATAAGTTTGAGTTAGCGTTCACCTTTCAGATATCGTTTGACACCCTGTTCGGCATCGCCGATGGCGCGCGCCAGTTCGATCTTAGCCAGATTATGCGCATAGAGACTCTGAATGTAACTCTCATGCGCGCTGGCGACAGATTCTTGTGCCTGGACCAGTTCCAGGTTGTCGGCCACGCCGGCCGTGAAGCGGTCTTCCGACTGGGTAAGGGTTTGTTCCGCCAGGTCGACGGAACTGCGCGCAACTTCCACCTGTTCGGCGGCAGAACTCAAGTCCAGCAAGGAGGCGCGAACCTCGTAGTCGATGCGGCCGCGCAGATCTGCTAACTGAGATCGTGCCACTCTTAACTGAGCTTCGGCTTCCAGAACGTCGCTGTGAGTTTTTCCGCCGGCAAAGATGGGGATGTTCAAGCCCCCATTCACTTGCCAGGTTCCATTAGACTGCGCCGGGGTCACTCCGATATCTCCGAAGTTTGCGGCGAGGTCCAGAGAAGGATAGTGGCCGGCGGTCGCCGACCTGCGCGAAAGCTCCGCCGCTCGAACCTGCGCTTGAGCGGCCTGATAATCAGAGCGCGCGGCATAAGCACGTTGCAGATAAATCTCTAGAGGCAAAGGAGTCATCGCCTGGTATGGGACTTTCTCAGTCAAGACGAACTCCTGGCCGGACGCCAAGCCGATGACCCGCGCTAAAGACAGCTTCTGCTTGGCAAAATCATTGCGCGCGGCGATGAGTTGCTGCTGGCGGGTCTGCAATTCAACTTGAGAGCGCAGAGTATCGATGGCTGGACTCAGCCCGGCCTTTTGCTGGTCGACTGCTTTGTCATACAAGGCCCGTGCATTCTTGACCTGGGCGTCTGTAGT
Organism: uncultured Acidobacteriaceae bacterium; assembly: GCA_963747615.1. Lineage (GTDB taxonomy): Bacteria > Acidobacteriota > Terriglobia > Terriglobales > Acidobacteriaceae > Sulfotelmatobacter. The sequence continues at coordinate 1,771,917 of CAVVFP010000001.1, read as the reverse complement.
TTCTATGCGAGCGTCAGTGGCGATCGCCATCAGGTAGGCATTGCCTACGGCAAGCACAACCAACTCGCGCGCGTCTTTGTAGGTGTATCGCGCCGATTTCAAGCTTTCGGTGGCGGCGCGTTCCTTCTCGAGATCCTTGAAGTTGAAGAGCGATTGAGTGAGCGTGGCCCGCGCGTCGAAGTAATTGAAGGGACCGATTATGCGGGGAAGCGGAGTTGGGGACTGAAAAAGGTTGCCCTTGAGACCAAGGGCAGTGAGACTCTCGGTCTGGACGTCTTCCTGCACCCGGGCTGAGAGGTTGGGCAGGAGGTTACTGAGTTCCTTCCATCTCTCGCCCCGCGCCGTGATGGTCTGATCGCCGGAGAGAAGCAGGCCGAGATTGTTGCGGAGCCCGCGGTCGATTGCATCCTGGAAACTCAGCTGCAAGACCTCTGGAGTGGCTTTGCCTTCGGGCTCGCTGCCGGTGAAGGGACTCTGGGAGCCGGGTAGAGAGATGGAAGGCGTCGGCACGGAATTCTGCGCTACAGCGGCTGTGACCGACAACAGAAATATCACTATCACAGCGAAGGCAAGAAAACTGCGGGTTGGATGAGGCACGGAACGGGGCATTTTCGATTGTGAAAAAGTCCCATTATAAAGAAAGTCTTTGGGACGACCTTTCTCATTCATGGCTTAACTTGTTGTTATTGATTCCCTTAAGACCCCTTGCGATGCAAAAACCCGGAGCCCAACAGGTCCGCACTTGGATGCCGCCGAGAGGCAATCGGACAATTACTTTCGACACTTTCCTCCCCCCAGCATCTGACGATACAGTATAGGGACGGCGCCCGAAGAAACCAATGCGGGTGTTCAAGTTACTGTCGACCTCGTTGAAAAGCAATCGAACGTTCCCTCATGCCCGCCTCGACGTCAAAGCCCGCGACAAAACAGCTTGACCGCCGCCGTAGACGACATCCGAGATATCGCGCGGATTTTCGAGTCATTGTGAGTCACCTTCTGGGGAACGGCTACCAGAAGCTGGAGGGACATTGCAGGGACCTATCCGAAGCTGGCATCGGCGTGCTGCTGGCGGCGGAGCTGAATTCCGGCGAGGTGGCGGGCTTGGGCTTTTTGCTTCCCGGCTCAGCTCCGGCGTGGGAAGTGAGAGCGGTGGTTCGTTACCGGCGCGGATACCAATACGGGTTTGAATTCCTGTCGCTGACCATAGAGCAGCAAAAGGCGCTCGAAAGCTACTTCAAGGGGCTGGAGCCCATCGACTAGAAACTCTTGGTTGACACCTCAGTCCAGCGCGGAGCCCTTTGGACGGTCTGATTGGGCAACCGCTCACTCTATGGGGGGACTCTTCAAGATATCGTAACGCATACTCGGGTGCGTTTTTTCTTTATCCGCATAGTTCTTGTTAACGACGAAACCGTGACGCTCATAGAATCCGATTGAGATCGGGTAAGCGTCGACCGTCAAGAACCTGCAACCGACGCCGGATTCAGAACCGAGACGAATAGCCCGACCCACTGCGTACTGCAAAAGTGCTTTCCCGATGCCACACTCTTTTTGTCGAGCGGTTATGACAGCCAATCGTCCTATTTTTAAGGCAGGCCACTGCATGACCGAGTTGTGGAAATCGACGAGTTTCTTCTTCTCTGGATTTTAAGGACAATGCTGTCCGTTAGAAGCGTGATGTACGCTACAAGTTCTTTTTCGTAAAAAACCACACGAGTGAAACTCAGATGCTCACCCTGATACACGGAAGCATCCTTCTGCAAGAACTCATTCAGGCCGGCATCGCCGCAATCGAAGGCTGAAACGTCGTGGGCGTTAGGATCGAAAGGTAGGACAGAAAGGTCGCTGAGCGGAATCTTCGTCCCCACTTGGGAAGCGGTCTAGCGATTCTGCTCAGCGGTTCTGCTTTGCTGGACGAGAATATCCATCCAACGTTGACGGTCGTTAGAGACGGGTTCATTGACCCTTACGGATTCCAGAAACCGTTCCGCATCTCTATCTTCGAGAACTGGTGTTGGCTCGATTGGCCGTGCCATTGCACTACGCTCCTGTTCTTTTGATTCCTTGAAAAACCCTTGATTTTTCACCAAAATCAAACTCAAGTCTACGACACTTAGTTGCTAAACAACACCAAAAAGAAACACGAAAGTCATTCAAGCAACTTCAATGTCCTGAAGCACATCCGAGACTTGGAAGGCGAATCTAAAGCAAACAACCTTGACTTTTCGGGTCGCTCCGCAAGCCTCTCTCATCGTTTGATTATCTTTGATTTTTCCGGGGAAATCAAAACAGCCCGTCAACCCACTGTCCTGATTTTCATCTAGGAGAACACGTCGTCAACCTGCATTAGCGGGGCTGAGAAAGCGCTCCCCATCGAACATCTTGACGGTCAACCGCCTCTCGATACGCATCGCCTAAGCCCTGTCGCTTGGGTTGGACGGGCCGTCCGGAGGTGACTTCGGTCATCTTGTGGATCTGCATCCCACGGTTCAGCCTAGAGCCGGGACTCGTTTGCGCGAGCGAGAGGGACCGCCATTTCAATGAGCAGCTCCAAGACTAACGCAGCGGTGGGAACGGACTGGACGGGGCTACTGGCCGACCCGGACCTGGCACGCAACCTTGGAAAATTACTACAGGCCTATCGCGACGCGCCGCCCGAGAGCCGGGAAAAAGCACTGCTGGCAGCCATGCGGGAGATCAAGAAAGAAACCTCCGGCGGATCATCGACGCCGACAAGCTTACCTGCGCTGGCGACCGAGCCTCGACCGCAGCCGCTGCCTACGCCGGCCTCCGCCACGCCTCCGTTTGAGCCCGATCTCTTTAGCCCCAACTGGGGACAAGATCGACGCCGGCACCCAAGAATCAAGTGTTTTGTGGCAGTGGAACTGCACATCGATGGCGCGGACGCTCCCATCTGGGGCAATCTTTCGAACACCAGCCTGGGCGGATGCGAGGTGGAGACCTCGATTCACATCAGCGGCGGGGCCAAGGTTGAAATCGGACTTTGGGTCGCGAGCGGGAAGATTTGGGTGAAAGGACTCGCGCTGAATGGAGTCGTAACTCGCAGCGCGCCTGCCGCGGGAATGCGGATTCGCTTCGCGGGAATGGATCCCGCCGAAAAAGAGAATCTCCGCCAGTTTCTAAAGTATGTCCAAGAGACTACCCGAGTATCGAAGAACGAAAACACCTACCTGCGCCTCCTAAAATAGAAGTATTGGCTATTCCTCGTTTTCCTCAGTTTCTACGGCTCCCTCCATTTTTCTCATACCTTTTCCCAATATCTTTTTCTCGAACCGATGACATTGGTCTGCAAGAAATTGGTACACTCGATGGGTATCTGCAACCCTTTTTGTCCTGGGAACTCTAAGTAATGACCAGCCAATCGCTCGCTGAGTGAAGGCGGAGTTTCCCCCCGGAAGGAGAGCGCATCCCATGGTAGCTAGCGAAGAAGCGGTGGTAACCGGCAAGCAGCTGGACCTGCTGAGCATCAACACGATCCGCACCCTGGCGATCGACGCCGTGCAACAGGCCAACAGCGGACATCCGGGCGCGCCGATGGGCTTGGCGCCGGTGGCTTACTGCTTGTGGCAGGAATTTCTGCGCTACGACCCGGAAGATCCGACGTGGTTGAACCGGGACCGGTTCGTGCTCTCGAATGGCCATGCTTCGATGTTGCTCTACGCCATGCTTCACCTTGCGGGCGTGCGCGAAGTCAACAAGCATGGGGACGTTCTGAAGGAACTGGCGATTCCCCTGGAGGAGATCAAGCGCTTCCGGCAACTCGGAAGCCGGACTCCCGGGCATCCCGAATCAGAGCTTACGACCGGCGTGGAGACCACGACGGGGCCGCTCGGTCAGGGTGTGGGCAACAGCTTAGGGATGGCGATTGCGAGCCGATGGCTGGCGGCGAATTTCAACCGGCCGGGCTTTGATGTCTTCGATTTCAACGTCTACGCCATGTGTTCGGACGGCGACATAATGGAAGGCATTGGCGGCGAAGCCGCTTCGCTGGCTGGCCATCTGAAGCTTTCAAATCTCTGCTGGATGTATGACCACAACCACATTACGCTGGATGGTCCCGCCGACTGGTCATTCAGCGAAGACGTGGCCACGCGCTTCGTCGGCTATGGGTGGAACGTGACGCGGGTTGCCGATGCCAACGACCTGGATATGCTGTCGCGGGCGTTTCAAACTTTCCAGAAGACGACCGATCGTCCTACCTTGATTATTGTGGACAGCCACATCGGTTATGGATCGCCGCACAAGCAAGACAGCAATGCCTCGCACGGAGAACCGCTCGGTGAAGAAGAGGTACGGTTGACTAAGAAGTTTTATGGCTGGCCGGAAGATGCGAAGTTTCTGGTGCCGGAGGGCGTGCGGGAACATTTCCGCGAGGGTATTGGAAGGCGGGGGCGTGAGGCGCGCGCGCAGTGGGCGAAGATGTTCGCGGAGTACTCGCAGAAGTACCCGGAGCTAGCTGAGCGCTTGCAGGAAATGAAGCACCTCGAATTGCCCGACGGGTGGGATAAGAATCTGCCGACATTTCCGGCGGATGCCAAGGGCCTGGCCACGCGCGAGAGTTCGGGAAAGGTGCTGAATGCGCTGGCGCAGAACATTCCGTGGCTGCTCGGCGGTTCCGCTGATCTTGCTACCTCGAATAAGACGAACCTTACCGGCGCAGGCGATTTTCAGCCCGGCAGTTATGCGGGACGCAATCTGCACTTCGGCATACGCGAACATGTGATGGGCGCGAGTGTGAATGGTCTGACGGTTTGTGGAATCCGAGCGTTCGGGGCGACCTTCTTTAATTTCAGCGACTACATGCGGGCGAGCATCCGGCTCTCCGCGATGATGCAGATTGCTTCGATTTTTATCTTCACACACGATTCGATCGGTCTGGGAGAAGATGGGCCCACGCATCAGCCGATCGAGCAGCTTGCCTCGTTGCGCGCGATGCCAAACCTGGTTGTGTTTCGTCCGGGGGATGCGAATGAAGTAGTGGAAGCATGGAAGGTGATTGCGCAGTTGAAGCACCAGCCGGTGGCGCTGGTTCTGACGCGGCAAGCAATTCCAACTTTTGATCGCACGAAGTACGGCGCGGCTTCGGGCACGGCGAAGGGAGCATACATTCTTGCTGATGCGCCGAGCGGCAAGCCGGACGTCATTCTCATGGCCACGGGCAGCGAAGTTTCGCTGTGCGTCGAGGCCTATGAAAGGCTCAAAGAAGAAGGCGTGCAGGCGCGAGTCGTGAGCATGCCTTCATGGGAAATTTTTGAGGAGCAGGATGCGGCTTACAGAGAGAGCGTGCTGCCTTCTTCGGTGACGGCTAGGGTTTCGGTGGAGATGGCGGCAACTTTTGGCTGGGAGCGCTACGTTGGATTGAAGGGACGCAAGGTGGGCATGCACCGCTTTGGGGCTTCGGCACCGTTGAAAGATTTATTGAAGTTTTTCGGTTTCACCGCGGACGCGGTAGTTGCAGAAGCGCGCAAGGCGATCGCGGAGCGGTAGCGGCAGCTTTGGTACCGGTTCAATTCGCCGCGCTGGTCAGAAAAATCGTCGAGCTTCGCTCAGGGCAGGCAAGGGCCGTTGTCCCCGCAGGATCTTAAGGAGAAATCGTTATGCAACCCACTGGAGTTCTGGAAACCTCGAAAGCTACTAATCCTTTGCAGGCATTACTGAGCTATGGGCAGTCGATGTGGCTCGACTACATTCGGCGGGACCTGATTACGAGCGGAGCTTTGAAGAAGATGATTGAAGAGGACGGCCTTCGCGGGATGACCTCGAATCCGGCCATCTTCGAGAAAGCGATTGGCGAAAGCTCGCTATACGACGATATCTTGAAAGAACTAGCTTCGCGCAGCGACCTCGACACCACTGCCCGCTATGAGCAGATTGCGATTCGCGACATACAGGGCGCCGCCGACATTCTGCGTCCGGTGTACGACAGTTCGAAGTTCCGGGATGGGTACGTCAGCCTGGAGGTTTCGCCGCTGCTCGCGCTGAAAACGCAGGAGACCATCGACGAGGCGCGCCGCCTGTGGAAGGCCGTGAATCGCGAGAATGTGATGATCAAGATTCCGGGAACGGCCGAGGGACTACCCGCGATTCGGCAGGCGATTGGCGAAGGCATCAACGTCAATGTGACTTTGCTGTTCGCGCAGGAAGTCTACGAGACAGTTGCCGAAGCGCATATCGCTGGACTTGAGGATTTGGCGAAGCGTGGCGGCAATCTCAAGAAAATCGGGGGCGTGGCCAGCTTCTTCATCAGCCGCATCGACTCGCTGGTCGATTCCATGATCAACGATAAGCTGAAAACTACCACTGACGCTCAACAGCAGGCGTTGCTGAAGGGCCTGCTCGGCAAAGTTGCCATCGCCAACGGCAAGCTGGCTTACCTGCGCTATCAGCGCCTCTTCAGTGGGCCGAGATGGCAGGCCCTGGCAGCCCAGGGAGCACAGACGCAGCGTGTTTTGTGGGCGAGCACAAGTACAAAAAATCCCGCCTATCGTGACGTGATGTACGTTGAGGAATTGATCGGGCCGGACACGGTGAATACCATGCCTCCGGCTACGATTGATGCATTTCGTGATCACGGAAAGCTGCGGAACAGCCTTACCGAGGACGTAGCGGGCGCGCAGAATGTGATGGACAATTTGGCAAGAACGGGCATCTCGATCAAGGAAGTAACCACCAAGCTGACGGATGATGGAGTGAAGTTGTTTGCGGACGCGTTCCACAAACTGCTGGCTGCGGTGGAGAAGAACACGCAGGCAAAATAGAGAGCTCGGTTCCCTGTCGCTGCTACTTTGTCGGAAAAAAGCCGGCGGGATGCCGGCGCAACTTGACGGCGGCGCTACTTAAGGAGCGACACATGCAACTAGGAATGGTCGGCTTGGGCCGCATGGGCGCAAATATGACGCGGCGCTTGATGCGCGGCGGACATCAACTCGTGGTTTCCGATCTGAGTCCGGACACGGTGAAGGAACTCGCCGGCGAAGGGGCGGGCGGTTCGTCTTCGCTGGAAGATCTGGTGGGCAAGCTGAAGCCGCCGCGCGCGGCATGGGTGATGGTGCCGGCGGGCGCAGCCACCGAACAGACAGTGCAGAAACTCTCCCAGTACATGCAGGCCGGCGACGCCATCATCGACGGCGGCAATTCTTATTTCAAGGATGACGTGCGCCGCGCCGGTCAGCTCAAGGGCAAAGGCATTCATTACATCGACGTGGGAACCAGCGGCGGCGTCTGGGGGCTCGATCGCGGTTACTGCATGATGATCGGCGGTCCGAAAGAAGCGGTGCAACGCCTCGATCCCATTTTCAAGACGCTGGCGCCCGGCAAGGGCGATATTCCGCGGACGCCTGGGCGCGAAAAGCTCGACGGCACAGCCGAAGAAGGCTACATTCACTGCGGTCCTTCGGGCTCCGGCCATTTTGTGAAGATGGTGCACAACGGGATTGAATACGGAATGATGCAGGCGTATGCCGAGGGTTTCGACATCTTCAAGAATGCAACCAGCAAAGATTTGCCGGAGGATATCCGTTACGATCTGAACCTGCCGGATATCGCCGAGGTGTGGCGGCGGGGCAGCGTGGTCAGTTCGTGGCTGCTCGATCTTACGGCGATGGCTTTGGCGGAAAATCCGACGCTGTCGGAATACGAGGGGTATGTGGCGGATTCCGGCGAAGGGCGTTGGACGATTCAGGCCGCGCTGGAGGAAGCCGTGCCCGCGGATGTGCTGACTGCGGCGCTGTATGTGCGCTTCCGTTCACGGCAACAGCACACTTTTGCGGAGAAGATGCTTTCCGCAATGCGGCAGAAGTTTGGCGGACACGTCGAGGCCGGCGCAGTCCATCCCAACTCAACCCAGACCAGCCCCAGCAAGAAAAGCGCGTAACCAGAGATTTTCGCAAAAGAATTCCGAGGACCGGATCATGGCTCAACTGGCGGAACAGCCCACGGTAACCCCACCACGCATCGGCAAACAGGGAGATCCTTGTGTGATGGTGATCTTCGGCGCCGCAGGAGATCTGACGGCGCGGCTGTTAATTCCCGCGCTCTACAACCTGGCTCGCGCGGACTTGCTCTCTAAAGAGTTCGCGGTGCTGGGCGTGGCCCGGGCGCAGATGACGGACGAGGATTTCCGCAAGAGAATCCTGGACGATGTAAAAGAGTACTGCGGCGACTGCGTCAACGCCGATACCTGGGAGAACTTCTCGCGCCGCTTCTATTATTTTGCCGGCAACTTCGATGACGACCAGCTTTACCCGAAGATTAAAGATCGACTTGCCCAGATCGACCGCGATCACACCACGCATCAAAACTTCTTCTTTTATCTGGCGACCGCTCCGAGTTTCTTCGGTCCCATCGTGGAAAAGCTCGCCAGTAACGGGCTGATGGAGCAAACTAACGACCACTGGCGCCGGGTGATTATCGAAAAGCCCTTCGGTCACGACCTGGAATCGGCCAAAGCCCTTAACCAGCAACTGCTGAAGCTCGCCGATGAAAAGCAGATCTACCGCATCGACCATTATCTGGGTAAAGAGACCGTGCAGAACATCATGGCATTTCGTTTTGCCAACGGAATTTTCGAGCCCATCTGGAATCGCCGCTACATCGATCACGTGCAGATTTCCGTTGCCGAAACTGTGGGAGTAGAGGGCCGTGGCAGCTACTTCGAAACCGCGGGCTCGCTACGCGACATGGTGCCCAACCACATCATGCAGCTCATCAGCCTCACCGCGATGGAGCCGCCCATTTCGTTCGAGGCCAATGCGGTGCGCGACGAACAGGCCAAGATTCTGCATGCCATCCAGCCTATCAGCGACGAAGAAGTTCTCAGCCGCTCGGTGCGCGGACAATACGGGGAAGGCACGGAAGGCGCAGAGCACGTCCCGGCATACCGCAGCGAACCCGACGTCGCTCCCGATTCGAGAACTGAGACCTACGTTGCCATGAAGGTGCTCATCGACAACTGGCGCTGGGCCGACGTTCCCTTCTATCTTCGTACCGGAAAGCGCATGCCGGCGCGCAATACTTCTATCGTGATCCAGTTCCGGCAGGCGCCGTTCGTGTTGTTCCGGGATACTTCAGTGGAACACATGATGCCGAACGAGTTGGTGCTGCACATCCAGCCGGAAGAGGGCATCTCGCTGCAATTCGCGGCGAAGGTTCCCGGCCCTGTAATGCGCCTGGGCACGGTGGACATGAACTTCGAATATCAGCAATACTTTGGAAGGCAGCCCAGCACCGGCTACGAGCGACTGCTGCACGATTGCATGATCGGCGACCAGACGTTGTTCCAACGGGCGGACATGGTGGAGGCGGGCTGGAGCGTGGTCAACCCGGTGCTCGACCTGTGGAAGGCGCTGCCTCCGCGGAATTTTCCGAATTACGCTTCGGGAACCTGGGGACCGAAGGATGCCGACGAACTATTGGAGCGCGACGGCCGGAGCTGGAGGAACTTCGAGAAATGATTCTGGCTGGCGATATTGGCGGGACCAACGCTCGGCTGGCTTATTTTCAGCCGCAGGATGGCAATCTCCAGCTGATTTCCGAGCGTGTATTTCCCAGCCGCGAATACGGCGAACTGGGTGAGATTGTTTCCAAGTTTCTGGAAGGCTCCGCTACCCGGCCCGAAGTTGCCTGTTTCGGAATCGCGGGCCCGGTGCACAATGGGCGCGTCGAGACCTCGAACCTTCCCTGGATCATTGAGCAGTCCCGTCTGGCGAAACAAATTAAGCTGCCCGTCACTTTGTTGATCAATGATCTGGAGGCGAGCGCGTGGGGCATCGGAGGGCTGGGCGCGCAAGATCTTATTTCTCTGAATCGGGTTGCGTCGTCGGTCGGTAACCACGCCGCTGGCAATCAGGCAGTCATTGCGCCCGGAACGGGCTTGGGAGAAGCGGGCTTGTTCTGGGATGGCAGCCAACATCAGGTTTTTGCGTGCGAGGGTGGGCACGCGGATTTCGCGCCGCAAGGCGAGCTGCAAATCGAACTGTTGCGCTTCCTGGCGAGCCGCTACGACCACGTCAGTTACGAGCGCGTCCTCTCCGGCCCCGGTCTGGTCAACGTCTACGAGTTTCTGCGCGAGAAAGGCTGCGGAGACGAGCCCGCCGGATTTGCCGCGCAACTCACCCAGGAAGACCCAGCCGCGGCGATTTCTCGCGCTGCCCTCAACGGCACCAATCGCCGGGCGGAGCAGGCGCTGGATCTCTGGATCTGGGTTTACGGCGCGGAAGCCGGCAATCTTGCTCTCAAAACTATGGCTACGGGCGGAATCTTTCTCGGCGGTGGAATCTCCCCAAAGATTCTTCCCAAGCTCACGGGACCGCTTTTCATGCGTGCTTTTCTGGATAAAGGCAGACTGCGCCCGCTGCTGGAGAGCATTGAGGTGCAAATCATTACCAACGACAAGACCGGTCTGCTGGGAGCGGCCCGGTGTGCGGCCGCGAAATCAAGCAACGGCAGTGGAGGAGTGTTGTGAGCGCACGATTTGAGCTGCGCAGGCTAACTACTCCGCAGGATCTGTTTCGGGCGGCCGCGGAGGAAGTCATACGCACGGCTACCAGCGCGATCGCCGAGCGTAGCCGGTTCACCGTTGCGCTCTCTGGAGGATCGACTCCCAAGGGCATGTACACTTTGATCGCCGCCAACGCCAGCGCCAGCCTGCCCTGGGATCGAATGTTTTTTTTCTGGGGTGACGAACGCCATGTTCCTCCCGACAATGCGGAGAGCAACTACCGCATGACTGAAGAGACGCTCTTGTCGAAGGTTCCGGTTCCAGCCGCCAACATCTTCCGCGCCCCCGCCGAGAACCCTGACGCTTCGGCCGCAGCGGAGGCTTACGAACAGACTCTGCGAAAGTTCTTTACGCTGGCGCCCGGTGAATTTCCGCGCTTTGATCTGATCCTTCTGGGCATTGGGCCGGACGGTCATACCGCGTCCTTGTTTCCAGAGACTGCGGCGTTGCAGGAAAGATCGCGGCTCGTGGTGGCTAACTGGGTGGAGAAACTGAAAACCAGCCGCATTACTTTCACGCTGCCGGTGCTGAATGCGGCGCGTTGTGTTGCGTTCCTGGTCAGTGGAACCGACAAGTCGGCCGCTCTGCATGAAGTGCTGGAAGGCGACGCTCCAGCCGAAAGATATCCGTCGAAATTGGTGCAGCCGAGTGACGGCAAGCTGATCTGGTTTGTTGATCGCGGAGCAGCCAGCGGCCTGTCAACAGCCGCGTGAAGCTTTCAGAGTTGTCACCGTATCACAGGGAGAAAAAATGCCCACCCAAACACTGGACGTAGCTTTTCAGGCGCTCCTGCAAGGACGACACATTGCTACGCTCGGCACCGAGAACGCGGATGCGAGCATTCACCTCACTGCGGTCTGGTATCTCCTTGAAGACGGTCACTTGTTCGTTGCTACTTCTTGCAAAAGCCGGAAAGCTCGAAATATTGCGGCACGGCCGAAGGCCTCACTGATGGTGGATGCGCGACAAGCTGGAGGCGAGCGCGGCATTAACGCGGCAGGAAGAGCGGAATTAATATCAGGCGAGCAGTCCCGGGACATCAACCGGCGCATTCACCTGCGATACATGAGTGCGGCAGCGATCGCCGATCCCCACATCGGGCCGGTTTTTGAGTCGTTTGACGATGTCACGATACGATTGGCACCGGATTCGTGGACCTCGTGGGACATGGCTGCGCTGGACGCCCAATCCTTTGAGGGACGATTGGGCCGAACACCCGGATACCTGCTACCGCTGGATTGAGGATGAAGACTTCGTTTCCTGCGAAGGAAGGTGTGGAGGTTTGAGCTTTGTACGCTTGCTGGGCTCGATGACTTAGCCGCGCCAGCCCCCGATTTCCTTCAAGCCCGCGCCGCGCGCATGTTCAAAGAGCCGCACGCGATGGTGGGAGTGTTCAAATTCGTGAATATCCGCCCACACCTCCGCCTGCCACGCTTTGTCGTGGGCGGCAGACTGGCCGCAGGTGGCGCAACGGGTATGCAGGCTGATGGCAGGCACCGCCGCTGCGCCTGCGACAGCGGTTCCCGGTAATTCGAGGAAGATGCAACGAACTTCCTGGATTTCCTCGTCTTCATCGAGCAGATGCTCGTAACGCAGCAGATAGCCGAATCCGAGCTTGCGGGCTTCGGCTTCGGCTTCGGCGCGAGTGTGGAACGGGCCATATTCCGCCCGCAACTGCTCGGTCGAATCGCAAGCCATCCAGAAAGTTTCTGTATACATTCCCGCCCCGCCCAGGGTCCCGGAGCCAGCTCGAAGCTGCTTGCGAGCCCGCTATATGGGTCAAGTACATCAGTGCAATTTGCAGGCCGACCGCGAAGAAGTACAAGTGACTGTGTTTTCACGTCTTACCCGAGCCTTGGAACCGGGTGTGAGCGCCAGGAGTGCAAACCTTTTGCGGCAATTGTGCCGACGCCACGCGCACATGCAAGAATTTGCAGGGTCGAACGCAGCTTGACTCGCTAACTTGCCGCTGCGCGAGCCTGAGCAGAAGCGGGACGTTCATAATCTTCCAGCCAATTCCTGCCACCATGGCTGGCCACGTACATGGCCAACTCGAGCCGGCTCCAGACTCCCAGTTTGTCGAAAGTGCTGCGCAAATGATTCTTCACGACCTGCTCGGTGGTGTGCATGAGCTTGCCGATTTCCCGGTTCGTGAGGCCCTCCCAAACCAGGGTAGCGACTTGAGTTTCCTTTGGGGTCAGGTGTTCACGGGGCGTCATGACTTCAACTCCGCTCTCTCGAATGCAGCGGTAGCCAGGCGAACACGTTTGCGCCCTTCGCGAATTCCGGCGCGCAGAAAAAGGGTGCGCAAGTGCTGCTTGACGGTGCGCGGGCTGATACTCAATTGGCCGGCGATTTCCTTGTTGCTGCAACCCTGGACCAGCAAGTCCAGCACTTGCTGATCACGGGGCGTAACTTTCATTCTGTCGAGATCCATCACGGCAATTCTCCTTCGATGTTTTGCTTTCTCTTTCTCTTATTGGCTTGCGTTTCCGCATTATCGGTTAAGCACATCCTTCGCCAAACCTTCTCCCGCAGCCGCTGCCGTTCTAAGGCCTGCCTGTGCTTGCACTTAGGGGCCAGACCCAGGACTTTCGAAGAAAGGGAGGAAACTCCGTGCTAGTCTAGTTCGTCCCAAATTGGGCGGGGAAAGAAAGGCCAAATGGCAGCGCCGCAATTTAACTGTGGCCGCCGCGGGTTCTAAAGAGGGCTCGCCGCTCTACCGGAGCGGCCATCCTCGCGCGCGATCCCGGAGGATAAGCCTTCTCTATTCAGGCTTTTAAGGAGGTCGTCGGCTCGATCTGCAGACGCGAGGGCTTTTCGTGAGCGCCACAAACATCCGCTCCCAAGATGAGAGAATCCAGATGTCCCAAAATGGGCGCGGTATGCGGCGGGGCTGTTCATTTTGGTGCTTGCGAACGCGATCCTGCGGACTGGAATGAAATCTCGAGCAGCAGACGACCTTCAACCGCGCGAACCGCTCTCCGCCTTTGGCCCCACAACGATATGGCAGAGCCTGATTTTCGCCTTCTTCTTTTTCTTGGCTGGGACCTCCGCACTTGCTCAAGGCGGACCGCCCTACTACAGCAACGATCCGGGCACTCCTGGCCATCTCAACTGGGAGATCAATCTCGGTTACATGCCTTTTTTCTACGACGATCAGTCGGTCTCGCACACTCCCGACGTTGACATCAATTTTGGAGTTGGCGATCGCATCCAGCTCACTTACGAGAATGCGTGGTTACGCGTTCAGAATCCCAAGTCCGCGACGAAGTACGGGCTGGGGCAGTCGAATCCCGGCGTCAAGTGGCGTTTCTACGATGCGGGCGAAACTGGGCTCAGCATCTCCGTGTTCCCTCAGTTCTTCCTCAACAACCCGAATGACGCCGTCCGGCGCGGCATCACACCCGCGAGCCAGTCTTTTCTGCTGCCTTTCGAATTCTCCAAGAAATTTGGTCCCGTCGATGTGGACTATGAAGTCGGTTACCAGTTTGTCCACAAAGGACCCAATGGTTGGCTCACCGGCCTCGTCATCGGCCACGAGTTCACACCAAAACTTGAAATCGATATGGAGTTATACAACCTGGGCACTTTCCATCCTTCCGCGGACCAGCCAACGATTGATTTTGGGGGGCGCTACAAAATTCATAGTCCGGTAATCTTTCTATTCATGGCCGGACGCAGTCTTGAACCCAGCCGCGGCAACCAATCCTATTTCCAGGGTTATTTCGGCATTCAGTTGCTCCTGCCCCCGAAGTCGTACAAATCCGATTGACTTCCTTACCTTAGCTTTTTGCTTTAGTTTTTTCGTCGCTATTCATTCGCTCCCAACCTGCGTTTGATCTCGGCGACGAGCACAATGTCATCAACTCTTATCGATCCGATGTAGAACTGCAAAGAACGAGTTTTCCGTGACCCCATGTGCACCCGCTTGCATCTTACGAGAGTAACCTTCCATCGTCTTTCGCGAGTTCAGAGCGCCGGGCTGACTGCTCCGGAAAGGACCTCTTGTAACCTCTTGAGTTCCATATGGTTGTCCCGTCTTCACGCTCTCGCGATTGCAGGGCGGTGCAATCAGCGGCAAACCAGGATGACTACGTGAGAAAGGTTCTTTGGTGGAGGAATTGCACTAAAATAGGGTGGCCTCCGGGACGGGCTTACCTGTCTGCCTCGGCGGGCAACAGGCGGCAGGGGAAATCGTGACCGACGAAAAAAATAACCCGGTTCTCGACGAGCGGACTTTTGACAAGCTGCTGGAAGCTGCCTATGTGATCCAGGAGCACTCTCGCAGAGCGCGGGAAGTGGAAGAAAAAATGGAGTCTCACTTGGAGCGACTCCGCGAGCAAGAGCAAGATTCGGCAGAACACTCTCTGCCAGCCAGTCAACCAGTTGCGGCAAGACCTTCGCGCTCGGATGACGACTACACGCTCACCCTGACCGAGATTGTCGAAGCGCAGCGTCAGATTCAAGTGCGCCATCTCGACTTAGATAAGGCTTTGGCCGTGGTCGCTGAAAAAGTTGCTCGAATCACGGGCGCGAGCGGCGCGGCCGTCGGAATCTTAGAAGAGAAGATGGTGCGCTATCGGGCGGGAATGGGCGCCTCGGCGTTGCCCGTGGAAAGCGAAGTCCCCCTGGCCTCGGCAATTTGTGCTGCCAGCGTGCGCACTGGGCAGGTGATTCGCAGCGACGACGTAAATACAGAAGTTCTGTTCGACCCCGAACCCTGCCGCCAGCGGGGAATTTTGTCATTGGTCGCCGTGCCGATCTATGAAGACGGCGATATTGTGGGGGCGCTGGAGATTTATTTCGACAAGATCCACGGCTATGCCGAGCAGGACATCCACACTTGCCGGCTGATGGCTGGCTTGGCGACCGAAGCGATTGGGCGGGACGCCGAGTCGAAGTTGAAGAAATCGATCGCCGCAGAACGATCGACGATGCTCGCCGCAATTGAAAAAATCCAGCCGAATCTGGCGGCTTTGGCGGGGGAACAATCCTCCGCGGCCTTCAGGGCGGACATGACTGGGAGCAAGGTCGGGACGGCGAAATCCCCGTGCTGGAAGTGCGGCAGCGCGCTGGTGGGAGAGGAGCAGTTTTGCGGCAGGTGCGGCGCTCCGCGCGTTATCGAGGACGATGAAGCCTACAGCGTGCAGCGCAAACTGGCATCGGCGTTGCACATGCAAATCGGCGACGAGACCTCGGCGGCCGAGCCTCCCTATAATGCCTCATTTCCCGAATACATGGCGCCGCCGACGGTGACGGCTCACAACACGAACGAAGTCGAACCCGATCTCGAGGAAGCAAGCGCAAACCCTCCGGAACCGTTGTCTCTGCCCCGGTTGGAAGTGAGCGATCCTTTGTTTACCGAGTCATTCGAGGCTAGCGCAGACGCCGACGCGATGGCGGAGTCCTCATTGCCTGAGTCGGAGATCTCCGAGTCGCAGACCCACGAAGAGCGGCCCGGGGAAGAACATAGCGTCGAAGCCCCCTCCACTGCGCTCGCGAAGCCGCAACCGGAGGAAGAAGAAGTTGTGTGGAGTTCCGCGGCGAAAGCACGGGAGTTCCTGGAATCATTATCCGAAGGGCGTTCGCCCAGTGCGTTCGCCCGCTTCTGGCGTTCCCGGCGCGGCGACTTTTATCTCGCGGTGGCGGTCATTCTGATCATAGTCGTGATTCGGTGGGGAATCTGGTCCAACCACTCGGTGGGCGCCACAGGAGGCGGGCCCACGGTTGCCGCGAGCACAAATCGACACAAGCAACCGCCTCCCGACGCCGATCTTTCGTTGTTCGATAGATTCCTCATCGGCCTCGGACTAGCCGAAGCCCCCGATGCGCCGCCGGAATACAAAGGCAATCCCGACACCCAGGTCTGGGTCGACTTGCACACCGCTCTTTACTACTGCCCAGGTTCCGATCTGTATGGCAAGACAACGAAGGGCAGACTCTCAAGCCAGCGCGAAGCGCAGCTAGACCAGTTCGAACCCGCTTATCGTAAGCCCTGCGACTGACCTTCAGGGGCGCGATTTACCAACCGCGTTACGCAGAAAGTTCGAACTCGTGTCTGCGCGATTCATACCACAGCGCGAGTTCCACCCGGTTCCAGAGCCCGAGCTTGTCGTAGATAACGCGAAGATAATTCTTGACCACGTGTTCAGTCGTGCCAATGGCATGTGCCACGTCCCGGTTCTTCAGGCCCTGGGCCACAAGCTCGATGACTCGGCTTTCACGCTCGTTGGGGGTGCGGGCTCCATAACGCTCGTTCGTGAACATAATTCTCTCCGGTATAAAAGGGTGGCGAGTTTCACTCGCTTGATTCCGCTCGTGATTCCGAAACGGAGGAACAGCCGGTTGAAATGAGCCTTTACCGTTCTGCGCGCCATCTTGAGTTGGCTGGCGATTTCGGCATTGTCACAGCCTTGCAAAAGCAGTTCGACGATTTGCTGCTCGCGCGGTCCCAGCCGAACGGACTGCTGGTTCATCACTCCCCCCTCTGCTTTGGATTTGCCCTGCCTGTACAAGTTGTAGGTAGCTGGGATGTTTCCAAATTAGGTAGCATCCACAATGCCATTTTGAGACGAATCCTGTCTGTGACATACGAACAGCCATTTCCACAGGCACTTACAGACCCCTCAGCGGGCTTCCAGAATATGGATTCGGCCCGCCAGAGCCGATTCAGACGGTCCATTCTGGCAGTTGGATTTGATCCGGGGATGCGAAAAAGGGGCGTAAAGTCAGGATAAGCCGTCCTTCTGGGCGCTGGCGGCGGCGAAACACGGCTGCAATCTCGATTGGCCCCCGGGCGGAACATTGGCCTGGCACCAGTTTCGGAAAATCGAATGATTTCTTTTTGGTACCGAACGATTTCTTCTTGATGGGGTGACCAGCCAACCGGTCGGCTGGGATACTCAGGTAAACCCCCTAGGTGAAAATTGCCGAGACTACGGGAGAGCCCTGAACAATTTACATGATTCACCGGATGGAACCCGCGTTGTGAGTCAATGCAAGCGCAACGCCAATTTCCACAGGTCTGAGGCCTTGGGGTGCAAGATTAGACGCTGTCTAAGGAATGCTTGCGTGGCCCGCAACTCCCGACCCCGGCCAGAGTCAGGTATCATGGAATCGCCGCTCAATTCAGGGAAACCCGGGCCAAGGAAACTTCGGGAAAATGATCAACGGCAAGCGCATTGCGGTCGTCATGCCCGCCTACAACGCCGAGAAAACTCTGGAGGCCACGGTTGGAGAGTTGCCGGACCTGGCAGATATTCGCATCCTGGTGGATGACCACAGCTCCGACGCCACGGTCGACCTTGCCCACCGCCTCGGCCTGCAGGTCTTTCAGCACGACCGCAACTACGGCTACGGTCGCAATCAACAAACCTGCTATCGCGAAGCCTTAGCCGCCGGCGCCGATGTAGTCATCATGCTGCATCCGGACTATCAATACACGCCGCTGCTAGTGACGGCTATGGCCAGCATGGTTGCTTACGACGTCTATGATGTGGTGCTGGGATCCCGCATCATCGGCGGAAGAGCGCTGCTCGGCGGCATGCCCATTTATAAGTACATCTCCAACCGCCTGCTCACCGCCTTCGAAAATCTTTTTCTGCGCGTGAAGCTCTCCGAATATCACACCGGATACCGCGCCTTCAGCCGCAAGGTGCTCACCGAACTTCCGCTGCTGGAAAACTCCGACGACTTCGTCTTCGACAACCAGATGCTGGCCCAGTGCGTACACTTTGGATTTCGTATCGGAGAAGTGTCGTGTCCCACAAAGTATTTCGAAGAGGCGTCGTCTATTAACTTTCGCAGGAGCGTCGAGTACGGCTTTGGCGTCCTCGGCACGACTTTGCAATTCGCGCTGCAGAAAATGGGCGTCATTCACCTGCGCCGCTTCAGCGGCCAAGGCCGCAAGCTCGATCCCGGCCAACCCACCTACTATGCGCGTAAGACCAAGAGCGCGACTGGCTGACCTTTTTCGCCTTGGTGCTGAAATCGTGAACGCCCGTATTCGCGATAACTTCAGTAACTGGTTGTGGGTTTCGGACTTGGGTAAGCTGTACGCGATGCCCGATGGTACCCAGCGCTGCTCTCGCACCAGAATGGTCCTGCCACTCCGCGTGTCGCTAAACAGGCCGGGCAGCGAAACTCTGGTCACGCAATTGGCTCACACCGTGAATATCAGTCACATCGGCTGCCGGCTGGGCGGCTTGCGTACCGAGCTTTCTCCCGGGCAAACCATCGCATTACAACGAGGACAGCACAAAGCTTCTTTCCGCGTTATCTGGAGCAAGCAACTGGCGGCCAACGAAAACCAGGCTGGAATCGAAGCGCTGGACTACGGAAGCAATATTTGGGCAGTGGAGTTGCCGCCGTCTCCCTTTGCTCCTAAATCGACCGGGGCCGCAGCCCGTAAATTTATTCCGCTGGATGTTCGCTCCAGCCTGCGCTGGAGCCTGAGCCTGGGTTTGCTATCGCTCGGCGTGGGGCTTGGTTTTTCTCGCTATCGCGAAGCTTTCACTGAATCTGCGCGTCCGGCAATCCGCACTGTGCCTGCTGCATTAAGCGCAGAGGATCTCGCCCGCCTCATGCCCACGCCACATATCACGCCGGCATCGCTCACGAGAACTTTGGATCCTTCCGCACCGCGTATTCAAGTAGCCGAAACTCCAATAGGGCATTTTGCTTATCCCGTGGCGCCGGATGACAGCATCCGAGGCAAAGTTCGCTTGCAAATTATTATTGCGGCGGACGGAGCGGTGAAGAAAATTCGCGCCCTTAGCGGGAAACAACCCTTGGCGGAAGCAGCCGCGCAAGCGGTTCGCCTATGGCGTTACAGTTCGTTTCCGGAACTCGAGCGGTTCGCTGAACGGGAGACCAGCGTCACGGTGAGCTTCGTCGGTGGCGACGCCGTCTCTTTGGAGTTCCCTTCTTCAGCCACGCAAGTCCACGCAAATTGAGCCTGCCGTTCGCGGGAAAATACCAACTCCATAGCAGGGACTGAGAGCCCGCGATTGCTCTACACTGTTTCCTGAGCAATGAAACCTTCGACATCTGAATTCGCTATCTTGTTCCCTGAAGTTGTAGCAACCCCGACTTTTGGCGCGAATCATCGAATTGGGGTGATCCCGGCGGGAGCCTGCCCATGATCAGACTTCTCAGCGTGGTCGGGGCGCGCCCTAACTTCATGAAGATCGCTCCCATCGTAGAAGCATTGAAGATTGATGCGCTTAGGATTGATGCGCTCAAGGACGACGAGCGGAAGAAATTTTCCGGTATCGAGCACTGCCTGGTGCACTCGGGACAGCATTACGACGAACTTCTTTCTGGAAACTTTTTCGCGGATCTGGGTCTGCCCAAGCCGGACGTGAACCTTGAAGCCGGTTCCGGCAGCCACGCGGTGCAGACTGCCGAGATCATGAAACGCATCGAGCCCGTCCTGCTCGACTACAAACCCCACATGGTCCTGGTTGTGGGCGACGTTAATTCTACGATCGCCGCCGCGCTTACCGCCGTCAAACTAGGAATTGCCGTGGCCCACGTCGAAGCCGGATTGCGCAGCTTCGATATGACCATGCCCGAGGAGATCAACCGCAAACTCACCGACGCAGTCTCGACCCTGCTGTTTGTGACTGAGCAAAGTGGAGTCGTGAATCTAAAGCGCGAAGGTGTGCCGGCCGAAAAAATATTCCTCGTCGGTAACGTCATGATCGACAGCTTGTTCCGCCACCGCGCGCTTGCCGCACGATCGCCGATTCTAGACCGGCTTGGCGTGCGCCAGAATGGATCGGGCTGCCATTCCTACGGAGTCCTCACCCTCCATCGGCCATCCAACGTGGATGATCCCGAAACGCTGCAAGGTATTCTCAGCGCCGTGAGCGCTGTGGCTGCCGAACTTCCCGTGTTCTTCCCTATTCATCCCCGAACTCGAAGGAATATCGAGACGTTTGGTTTGGCGCGATATCTAGCAGACGGCGCCGGGTTGAACCGGGTTGGCATCGTGCCCCTTGATCCGCTCGGCTATCTCGATTTTCTCTCGCTGAATGAGCGGGCGCGCATCGTTCTAACCGACTCCGGAGGAGTGCAGGAGGAAACCACCGCCTTCGGCGTGCCCTGCCTTACGCTGCGCGAGAACACAGAGCGTCCCGCAACCGTTCAGTGTGGCTCGAATCAAGTGGTGGGAGTGGATCCGGACCGCATTCTCGCGGCCGCTCGATCGATCCTTGAGAATTCCGCGCGCCCCTCGAAGTGCCCTCCACTTTGGGATGGCAAAGCAGCTTCAAGGATTGTGACGATCCTACGCGAGCATCTCCGGAGTGATGCGCGCGCATAGGTCTAAACATTGTGCAGGGGGCGGCGTTCGCTACTGTAATGTCGCTTGCGAAGCCTGTACGGCACAGCCGCCGGAGCCCGACGTTCCGCAAGTTTCAGTGCCCAGAATCGAAAAATACACTTGAGAAGCCCCCGTCAGTGTCCCCGAGCCCACGGTGTTGTCCACAATGATGCCACTCGTGCCTCCGTCCGCGGCCAGAGCAGCAGTTCCGATCGTGCCCACGTTCGTCCACGTCACGGTGCCGTCGTGCGTTGTACCGCCGACAAGAGTATTGAATGTAGGTATCGATCCACCAGAAGTTCCACCGGTTGTCACCACTTGAACATTGCTGCTGCTGTCGAATATTTTGCTGCCTTTCGTATAAAGGTGGGTGTGCACCCAGGCGCCCGGAGTTACTGCGGATTGAACCCCCTGATCCACCCAGCTCACCGTGCCATCGGTCGTAACCGAACCGGCGGTCGTCGACCAGCTCGGGACGGTGGCGCCTGAAGTGCCGCTTACGCTGCTCACAACCTGAATCTGAAAGTGGCTGTCCAGAACCTCCTGGCCCTGCGTATACACGGTCGTCGCCTGCCACGGCGTGTCTTTGAAATTAAAGATGCACCCTCCAGAGGAACATGCCGACGAGAGTCCGTTTGCTTCCGCGCTGGCGAACATCCGCTCGGCCGGACCTCCGGAAGCATTAGGATTCATCAGATCGGTTACGGGTGAGCACGGCGCAGCGATGGTTGAGAGCGTCGGCCCCGGGATCGCGGTGCCGAAAGCGCCAGCCGTAATAGGAATCTGATAAAGGGCTGGTGTCCCGCCGGTGTTGCCACAAACGTAAAGATTTCCGGTAGCGTTCACAGAGTTTTGGTAGGTACTGTCAAAAGCACCGAGGTATAAGGGATTGGGCGCCGTGCCGGAACCGTTAACGGTGCTGGCTCCAACCGTTACTTTCGATCCCAAGCTGCCGCCAATGAAATTGACGCCGAACTGGAAGACAGCGGCGCAAGCCGCACCGCCGGTGCAAGCCGCGCTCCCATCGCTGGACGCGAACACATAGACGAGCCCATGTGTGGAATCGACGATGGGCCCCTGCACGAAGCCGAACCCGCCGTCCTCCGAGAAGGAAACATCCAACTGGCCGGAAGTGATAAGTGTGGATGGGCCGACACGATACAAGAAGCCACCAGTGTCCGCCACAAACACTCGCCCTGAGCCATAATCAAAAACCGGACTGGTGAGGGCAGTTGGAGCGCCCGGGTTCACCAGCACGGGCCATCCCAAAGTTCTCACTTCAGCAGGGATTCCATTGAATACGGGATTGACTTGGTGAAGCCAGCCGGCGTCGTCCCCCACATAGGCAGTGTCGCTACTAAAGTCGTAGAACACGGATGAATTAGAGTCGGGGTGCGGCGTGCCACTCGAGTCTTTAAGCGCGGTTGAGGTCATGCAGGGCGCGCTGCAAGTTGGATACTGGTCGTTCCGAACCCGGGGAATGTTGACGGGACTGCCCAAGGTTCCGGACGAAGCGGCCCACTTCAGCAGAACCAGGACTCCGTTCCCTGTCGTATCGTCAGTTTGTACAAAACCAACTTGGTTTGCATCGGCCGAGATCGCGGGAGAAGTATTGACCGTGCCTCGGGTGTCGTAGGACCAGTAGGTCGTGGGCACAGTTCCGTCGCCAGCACAACCGGAATAGAGATTGTCGAAGGCTACGATGGTGGGTTGTGTCGCGGAACCCTCAACGCCTGTGGCGTAGACCACGAAATCGGGTTGAGTTGCGCCGCCGCCGCAGACGGCGTTCGTCCCTTGAAACGCGATTTTCGCCGGATAGTTCGTGGCGCCGACACTTGCCCCACTGCCCAAGTTCAGCGACCAATCCTCGTCGATTGCGGGGTTCTCGCCATGGATCCGATGCCTGTCGCTGAAAGCGGCAAGCTTGGAGCTATAACTCATCTCGGGAGCGAGCGCACTGCCAGCCTGCGCCTGCTGAAGCCTCTGCTGCCGATAGCGCGGATCACGCTCCAGTCGCTCCGCCTGTTCTGCAGTAGCAGGTTTCGAGAAGACGACGTGGTGGTGACTCCAGTCGGTAATTACTGGAGCAGCAGCCTTCGACTCCTGGGGAGTCTGACCCAGCAAGGCTGGAGACAAGGTTAGCGCTCCGAGAATTGAGATACCCAACCAAAGGAAGCGTCGCCCGTTCTTTCTCATTTTTCTCCCTGATGCTTGAATGCCGGGTTCAACCACTTAGACCGCAGCGGTTGACACCTGACCATCACTTTTTCGCACCTGAACCTCGCGGCTGGCCTGTTTGCAAATCATCATACACCCGCTTGTTTTTTCGGAAACCCTGAAAATTTGGCCTCGTGAAGGCAGATTTCCACAGGCATTCCACGAGAGGATTCTTAGACTGAATGACAAGGGGTATTAGCGGGGGATGTAGCTGCCTACGAGTGGACTCAGTTGCTCTGCAAACGACAGCAAACGTCGTTGGCCAGCGTCCGGTTCTTCATCCGCTTGTAACGGAGTATTGATTCGAATGAGGGCGTCGTCGTTCCGGTTCAAACGAAGAGTGTCGAATGCCAGATAAAATTCCGCCCAGTCTTCGCTGGCAACCCCTCGACCTCGTCCCCAGAACCAGAACAGAACCAGTTGGCGATCAGTTCCCTTCGTAATCACATAGCGATTAGCAGGAAAAGGCGCGTAGCCAGGGAGAGTCAGAGTAGTTGTACTGGACTCAACCGTCGACCAGCCTGAACCGGCGAGACAATCGTCGGGTAAGTGGCGGCGTCGCCCCGCCCGTTGATTCGGAAAATAGGCGAGGTACAGAGACACCCCAGGGCCCTTGGTGTTCTGACCCTGATAATCCCGCTGCAAGAACTCGCCGGGATCAAGCTTATTCAGAGTCTCCGCAGGAATCGGAATGTCGGTGCCAACCCACTCCCCCACTTGCAGGGGAAGCAACGCCATTGACGTTCGCGGGGGAGCGACCACATTCTGCGTCCGCAGGTGCTGGAAAATGCCGGTTCCGGCCAGCAGGAGCGCCACCATCGCGAAACGCGCGTTCCAGGAGATCACGCGCTCGCCCTCTGATTCCGGGACTCCGATATGCCTGGATAGAGATTCCGCAGCAACCAATGGATCAGAAAAAGCACTGCCAGCGAACCCATGAAAATCAGCCACCCCGAAAGGATGTGAAAGCTCCCTTCCGCTTTTTCGATGCCCCAGTGCTCCAGGACAAGGCCGGTTGCGGAGATGCGTAAAGCATTGGCTAGGACTGAAATCGGAACCGCCGTCAGCGCGAGCAAAATACGCATTCCGATCTTTGTTTCGACCAGGTACCCGTAAACGATCGCCAACGTGAGCAGAGAGAACAGAGATTGAATACCGCTGCATGCCTCTGCGACCTCCATCCTTGCACCGGCTAACAGAAGGATGTTGCCTTCCCGGGCCACCGAAACGCCAGCCAGAGTTAAGAAGAAGGCGGCGGTTTTAGAAGCGAATATCTGCAGCGGAAAGGTGACTCCATTAAAGATGGTTGAAGAGGGAACCATCAGAATCAAAAAGGCCAACGGGAACGACACCGCAAGCAGATATTCCCAGCCCGCGAGAAAAACCACCATCCCGGCAATTAACAGCAGAAAGGAGATGCGCGGAAGGAAAAACTCGGTACTGAGCACGCCCACCGTCAGGGCACAAAGAGCAAACAGCAGGATGACCAGACCTGACCAGGAGGGTTTCAGCGGAAGTGCGGCCAACCTTGCGCGGTCTTCCCAAAGCAGAAGCAGTGAAAATGCGGGCACAAAAAAACCGTGGATGTAATTGGGATCGTGCCACCATTGCACCGCCAGATGCGACACAATTGGCGCGTAAAGCCAGGCGGTCAAAAGAAAAAGAATTCCGGTTTGCCACCAGAAAAGCTTGCTCTGACTCGAAACCCTCGTCGTGGAGACAGGCACGAGTTCCCTAGTACCCATGTCTACTTGTTCCTTCTGGTCTTGCCGGATGCAGCCTTGCGGGACCGCCAGTACACCGCGCCGAGTCCCGACAAAATCAGCAAGACGGAGCCCGGTTCAGGAGTGACTGCCAGCGGCCCGCCGGAAGACGAAGAACCAGGCGGTATATATATGGGCGGAATAAACCACCATGGGCCGCCCTTCGCGGCCGGAAGAATGGCAGGAGTCAATTTTGCAGGCGCCGAACTAAACGCCGTCAAGGCCGGCGGAGGCGCAACAAAGTCCCTCACGATCATCGGCTGCTCAAGCTCATCCGGAGAAGGTTCCAAGGGCGAGCCCGCGTCAAGGGGTGCCGCTGCTACCCGGTTCCCGCAGCGTGTGCGGGCCACAATTTTGCCGTCGGTAATGAGTGTCTCGCCCACATGCAAGGCGACTTTCCTCCGCGTCCAGTAAACTCGGTCGCCAATGCGGTAGGAAACAAACATCGTTTGCTTTTCCGACAGCCGCACGAGGTGAGCATGCTGATAATCGAATCCCCGGAAGTGCCGCGCCACTACCGGGTCATACTCAATTGCGTCTTTCAGTTCGTCTGCATTCGCCACTCCGCCCCGAACGACAGAATAAGGGTAGACCAGGCGCCGGCCACCGTTTGCTAGAGGCGAGGAGCCGGACGCGCGAGCGTGCGTTGTATAGTCGTCGCGCTGACTCCCAGGCAAAACACTCTTGTGTTTTTGCGGGGATAACTGAGAGAGGCCGGAGGACGGCTGCTGGCGAGCGAACTGCCAAGCAACTGCGATCGCCGCTCCTAGAAGAAGCAACGCCAGCCACTTGCTCCGAACTCGCCAAGGGTGATGAGAGACGTGCCGTCGGCGTCGTCCACCGATGTTCTCTGCCCTGAGATTTTTCACTTCAGCACCCATGGTGCCCGAGCTTCACAATGCTTCACAATTCACACCTGATGCTAGGCGGGCCGTCGAATTAGTGTCAATGGCACGAAAGAAGGGTATGAGCACAGTTGAGAATTTCAACGAGAAACAGTGACCGAGCCGAGATGTTGTCTCGAGCTGCATACTCAGGCCGTTGACCCGCGTGTATTTTTTCGGATTCTATTGCGGGCGTGGATGCAGTCGACGTCAGTGGCGATACATAAAACGTCTGCTCGTCCGCGCTCCGACTTTTTGGCTGGCTTATTTGCAACCGATCATACACCGCAACCTTTGTCGAAAATCGCGAAAATTTCAATTTGTTGCGGTAGATTTCCACAGGCATTCCACCCAGCGATCGTACCGGCGCCGAAAAAAATCCACGGACAAGAAACTCGCTGTCGCCTCCACTGGCTGCCGAAGGTACACTGCGGATTGCATGAGCCAGCGCATGAACATCACCAACTCAGGCTTCCAGATCGAGTCGCCTCTCTCCCTGCCTCAAAACGAAGTGCAGCTCTGGAGAGCCGATCTCGAGGCCATCGGCCCAGACGAATCGCGTTGGCGGCAAGTGCTTTCCTCCGACGAGTTGACCCGGGCATCGCGTTTTCACTTTTCGCGCGACCGTCAGCATTTTGTTGCTGCGCGAGGTTTGTTGCGAATAATCCTGGCAAGCTATCTGGCGACGGATCCTAACCGCTTGAGTTTCTCCTACTCGAAACGAGAAAAACCTTCCCTCGGTCCCGTTCATGCCGATAGCGGCATCACCTTCAACATCTCCCATTCCGGTGGAATCGCTCTGTTTGCCTTTACCCGCCGGCGAGAGATCGGAGTCGATGTGGAACAACTTCGTCCCAATTCCGACTTGGAAGCTATCGCTCGCCGCTTCTTTTCCATGCGCGAGCAGAGCCAACTCGCCGCTCTGCCCGTTGAAGAAAAGGTGGACGCGTTTTTCCGCTGTTGGACCCGTAAAGAGGCGTACATCAAGGCCACTGGAGATGGCCTATCTCTTCCTTTAAACCAATTCGACGTTTCCCTTGCGGCCGGGGAGAGAAACGCGCTATTGGCTACGCGGCCCGATGGTTCAGAAGCCGGACGCTGGCTTCTCCAGGAAGTGCCGGGCGGGCCAGGCTACATCGCCGCCCTCTGCGTCCGCGATCAAGATTGGAAGCTGAACGACTGGTCCTATGGCCTGCGACTTGTCCGGGAACTCTGAGCTTTTGAATGCAGCGAAACCGGAGTCCCGGGCAGGCCTATCTTTAGAGTCTCCACTCTTTGCGCAGGTGCAATTTTTCTAAGCTTTGTCGCAATTCCTTTCACATCCCAGGCGGGTGGCGGAGACGCTCTGGTTCAACATGCCCAAAAAATATTCTGTTTCACTCACTTAGCGGAGGCTGCGAGACCTGTGAAGGCCTCTGGATTGCTCCACACTTTCGTTATTCATGGGACACAAATCTTAGCTTTCTTACCGCTGCCCGGAAGTGTTAGTCTGTGGGTAACGACTCGGGATCTTTCTCTCCCATATAAGAAATCTGCGATTCGGTTTCTCCCGACCCAGATGCAGTCTGGGAAGCAATCCAGTCAAATACAATAAACGTAGTAGACAAGATAGCGTAAGAATTCCAGGAGGCTTAGGACTTGACAGCCGCGACCAGCCATCTCATTCCGCCGCACGGCGGAGAACTTGTTCAACTCATCGCCCAACCAGAAAAAATCGCCGAATTAAAATCCCATTCGAAAGAGTGGCCTTCGTGGGACCTGACCGGCCGCCAGCTTTGTGATCTCGAGTTGCTGGTGACCGGAGGCTTCTCTCCCCTGCGGGGCTTCATGATCCGCGCCGATTACGATGGCGTCTGCCACAACATGCGGCTGGCCAGCGGGATGCTCTGGCCTATGCCCATCACCCTCGACGTTTCCGAGGAATTCGCCAAGAAGCTCACGCCCGGCTCCAGCAAAGTCGCCCTCCGCGATCCCGAAGGCGTGATGTTGGCGGTGTTGCACGTGGAAGAAGTGTGGCAACCCGACCGCAAGGCCGAAGCCCAGGCCGTGTTTGCCAGCACCAGTGCTGCCCATCCCGGCGCCGATTATGCCATCAACAAGTCGAATCCGTGGTACGTGGGAGGTAAGATCGAGGCAACTCAGATCCCTTCGCACTATGATTTTCGCAATCTGCGCCTGACTCCGGCCGAGGTGCGCGCCGAGTTTGCCCGTGTAGGCTGGCGGAAAGTAGTCGCATTCCAGACCCGCAATCCCATGCATCGCGCCCACGTGGAACTAGCCTTCCGCGCCGCCAAACAAGTCGAGGCCAACCTGCTGATTCATCCCGTGGTTGGCATGACCAAGCCTGGCGATGTCGATTACTACACGCGAGTACGCTGTTATCAACTGCTGCTGGCAAAGTTCCCGCAGTCGACGGCCAAACTTTCCTTGCTACCGCTCGCCATGCGCATGGGCGGACCGCGCGAAGCGATCTGGCACGCGCTCATCCGCAAGAATCACGGCGTCACTCACTTCATTGTGGGCCGCGACCACGCCGGTCCGGGATCGGATCCCGCGACGAAGAAGCCCTTCTACGGTCCCTACGAGGCGCAGGAGGTCTTCAAGAAGCACGAAGCCGACATCGGCGTCACCATGGTGCCCTTCAACATGATGGTCTACCTTGAGGACCAGGACAAATACGTTCCCGACGATGAGGTCAAAAAAGGAGATCGCGTGCTGAACATATCCGGCACGGACCTCCGCCAGCGTCTGAACGAAGGCCGCGAAATTCCCGCCTGGTTCACTTATCCCGAGGTCGTGGCCGAATTGCGGCGCAGTTTCCCGCCCCGTCACAAACAAGGCGTGACGATCTTCTTCACCGGACTTTCCGGTTCCGGCAAGTCGACGATCGCCAATGTGTTGCTGACGAAGTTTCTCGAAACGGGTGGGCGTCCAGTCACGCTGCTCGATGGCGACCTGGTGCGCAAGAACCTGTCTTCCGAACTCGGCTTCTCCAAGGAGCACCGCGACATCAACATCCGGCGCATCGGCTATGTTGCATCGGAAATCACCAAGAACGGCGGTATCGCCATTTGCGCGCCCATCGCGCCTTATGACGCTACGCGCAAGCATGTGCGGCAGCTGATTGAGCCTTACGGAGGGTTCATTCTGGTGCACATTGCCACCAGCGTGGATGTTTGCGAACAGCGTGACCGCAAAGGCCTGTACGCCAAGGCGCGCGCGGGAATTCTAAAAGAGTTCACCGGCATCTCTGATCCTTACGAAGTTCCGGCCGACGCCGAAGTCACCATCAATACTGGCGAACTGTCCGCCGAAGAGGCGGCGCAGGAGATCGTCCTTCACCTGGAGAGGGAGGGCTTCATCGGAACTACTGCGGAGTAGGTCTAATCTGGTCGGATCATTCCCGCGTGGATGAGAGGCTGAAACGGTACTGTGATGATCTGATGATATCGATCTGCTGATATGGATCTGCTGATCAAAAGCCTGGTCGGTCTTGGAGTCGGGACCCTCATCGGAATGACTGGGGTTGGGGGCGGCGTTCTGCTGCTCCCGATTCTCATCTTCGGTTTGCACGTGCCCGCAATGCGCGCCGTCGGATCGGACGCTCTCTTTAACTTCGCGACCAAGATCGGTGCCAGCATTGTCCATCTGCGCAAAGGGACGGTTAAGGGCAAAGTGGTCTTGGCGCTGATCATCGGCAGCGCTCCCGGCTCTTATATCGGTGTAAGTCTCCTGGTTCACCTGCGAAACCTTTACGGCAACGGCGTCAATCGCTTCATCACTGTTGCCGTCGGAGTGCTCCTGATTTGCATTCCGACTTTCTTGTTCTTCCAGAAAAAAATCGAAGACCGCGCTGCCGACCGGCCGCCAACGGCGAAGTCGTTCGTATGGATGTCGCTCATCGGCCTGGTGGCGGGCTTTCTGGTGGGCATCACTTCAGTCGGTTCCGGCAGCATCGTGATGATGATGCTTCTGCTGTTCTACAGTTTTCAGCCGAAGGTCATGGTGGGCACCGACATCGTTCACGCCTTGCTCCTTACCGGCGTGACCAGTCTTCTCCATTTTCGGATGCACAATGTTGATACGCATCTGGTCGGGGCGCTTTTGATCGGCTCCATCCCGGGAGGGCTGCTGGGTTCTTACTTAAGTACGCGCGTCCCGGTCCCGTGGCTCAGACGTATTCTTTGCGCAGTATTGCTGGCGACCGGCGCGCGCATGTTGATGGCTTGAAAACAGTTCGCAGTTCTCAGTTGTCAGTTCTCAGTTGAATGCCTCTGAAAGAAATGAAGTCAGAGATTTATGGAATCAAAATCCTACGCTGACATATTGAAACGCATCCATTCAGCGATCGAGGCCTCTCGCGCGGTCTTTGCCCGCTTCACGCCGGGAGCGATAGAAACGGAGTACAAAATCGGGCACGATCCGGTCACGGAAGCAGATCGCGCACTCGACGCCGTGCTGCGCAAGGAACTTTTGCGCGATGGAGAAGGTTGGCTATCGGAAGAGAGCGTAGATGACCCCATTCGCCTGCAGCGCTCGCGCGTTTGGGTGGTCGATCCCCTCGACGGCACACGCGAATTCGTCAAAGGAATTCCTGAATTCTGTGTTTCGATCGGATTCGTCGAAAACGGTCATCCCGTGGCCGGTGGAATTTACAATCCCGCCACCGACGAAACTTTCCTGGGATCGATCGACTCCGGCGTTACCTACAATGGCAGGCCTTCCCAGCCTAGCCAGCGCAAGACTCTCGATGGCGCTCTGGTTCTCGCCAGCCGCAGCGAGGTCAATCGCGGCGAATGGAAGCCGTTTGAGAATGCCGCTTTCAAGATCAAGCCCATGGGCTCCGTGGCCTACAAGCTCGCCCTGGTCTCGGCTGGACTAGCCGACATTACCTTCACCTTGACTCCCAAGAACGAGTGGGACGTGGTGGCAGGCGCAGCCCTGGCGCAGAGCGCTGGCGGCTTTGTGAGCACTCTGGAAAAAACCACGCTGACTGCCAATCGCCGAGACCCGCTTCTGTCAGGCCTTCTGGCGTGCGGTCCTTACCTGAAAGACCAACTCCTCGCTCTGCTCGATCCGCACCTGCGGATGGCTGAACAACCTCGCTAGCCGCCATCCAGTCCTCAATTCTGGATTTTAGCTACACTCTCATGCTACGGTTTACACAAATGAAACTCTCCGTCGTCATGCCCGTGTATAACGAACGCGCCACGCTACGGCAAGTGGTTGAAAGAGTGTTTGCCGTCCCGCTGGAGATCGAATTAATTTGCGTGGACGACGGATCCTCAGACGGCACACGCGAGATTCTTGCGCAACTGCAGGCGGAGCATCCCCAGATTCGAGTTCTGCTTCAGCCCGTGAACATGGGCAAAGGCGCGGCCCTGCACCGTGGCTTCAAGGAGGCGACCGGGGACTTCGTTATCATCCAGGACGCCGATCTCGAGTACGATCCAGCGGAATATCCGGTGCTGCTCGAACCGTTGATCGAGGGTCGCGCCGATGTCGTTTACGGCTCGCGCTTTCTTTCCGGTCGCCCCCATCGCGTGCTTTACTTCTGGCATTCTGTGGGCAACTGGATGCTAACTCTGCTTTCAAACGCGCTTACCAACATCAACCTCAGCGACATGGAGACCTGTTACAAAGCTTTCCGGCGCGAGATTATCCAATCCATCCCGCTCGAAGAAAAGCGCTTCGGATTCGAACCTGAAATAACGGTGAAGATCGCCAAGCGGAAGCTGAGCATCTACGAAGTCGGCATCAGCTACCGCGGTCGCACGTATGAGGAAGGAAAGAAGATCAATTGGAAGGACGGAGTGCGCGCCCTTTGGTGCCTGCTGAAATATTGCATCACCGAACCCGCCGTCGCCCGCCAGGCAGCGGCTCTGCCTGAGACGACCTCCCTATCGGCGAGCGCGACACCGCACAAGTTCCCCCCTGGGTAAGCCGGAGAAGCAACCCGGAGAAGCACGGCCCATCTAACCTCCGTCAGACCGGTGTCGCCGTCTTACGTGCCGGGTTAAAGAACGGCAGCGCCGTCACCTTAACATTCGTCTTTAAGCGGATTGCCTCAATCGTGATCTCCATCTGCAACTGCGTCCCCAGCTGCGCGTGCTCGGACTCGACGCTGGCCAGCGCGATCATCTTTTTCAGGACGGGGGACCAACTCGTAGTCGTCGCTTTGCCGACCTGTTTTTCTCCGGAGTACAAAGGCACTGCAACGCGCGAAGCCTGGCTAGGCGCCGCCGGAGTAAGGCCATAGCGTTCATAGAGCGCTTCCACATCGGTCCAATCGACTTCCACCCCCACAAGTTGACGCGCCACACCGTTCATCCAATCCTGTTCAAGCGCCCGTTTGCCAATGAAATTTTCTTTCTCCAGATGCACCATCTTGGCGAAGCCCAGCTCGTATGGCGAATACTTCTGCGACGCGATCAGCGCTTTCTTCGAACTCGTGTAGTCGACTTCGATCAGCAACAGCCCAGCCTCTACACGCGCCACATCCAGCGCCAACATCCCCGCCGCGTGCAAATCGAACTGTCTTCCTTTTTCCACCAGCGCGTCCCAGACTTTCACCGCGTCATTCGCTTCCTTTAGTGGAACCCAGATTTCATATCCTAGATCGCCGGTATACCCGGTCCGCGAAATGTCCACCGGCACGCCCGCGATCTTGCCGCGAGTCACGCGGAAATATTTCAGGTTCGCAATGTCGGCATCAGCCACTGACTTCAACAGCTTCGCCGAAGTCGGCCCCTGCAAAGCTAAAGCCGCAACTTTCTCCGAAATATCTTCGACCTGCACATCCATATTCAGGCCGTTCTGCCGAAACCATCTCAGGCTCGGATCGGCGGCCGTCCAGCGATAAACGTTTTCCTCCAGCCGCGAAATCGTTCCATCGTCAATGACCTTGCCCTCTTCATCGCACCAGCAGCAATAAATCACCTGCCCCACTTTCACTTTGTTGATGTCGCGCGTGATCACGCGGTTCACCAGCCGCGTCGCGTCTTTGCCCGTGACAAAATATTTATAGAGCGGAGAAATATCGATCAGCGCCGCCGCATTCCGAATGGCGTTGTACTCGTGCTCGTGATGCACCTCATACACGCTGACCGTGTAATATCCCGACCACTCGCGGTAATTCAAGCTGTGGCAAAGCGGAAAAGTTCTCTCGTGAAACGCGGTTCCAATGGGCAAAGGCTGCGACCTCAGAGTGATTTGATCGAAGTCGAATTATACGCAGCCGTGTTCCCACGCGGCAACCGCAGATACCTCGTGATGTTAGTGCGGACCTTCTAGTGAACGAAGCTATTAGTTCAGGATCATCTGGTCTTTGTTTGCGGCCAAAGTCTCGTCGAATCCTTTGAAGAGATTTGTGCCACTGCGCGTCTCGTCGCCGGGCTCAGACAAGAGAGCAGTCAAAGTCGAGCTATTGACGGAGACGTGGCAATTCTTAGGTCCAAAGCACTTGGCCAACCCATAGATGCTGGCGACCGCAACGAGACCCTTATCTTCGACGCAAATCATCCTTAACTCAATCACTACATCCATCTTTCCCTTGTCGCTCAAGTCAGGCACCAGTTCGTATTTTTTCGAGTTCTGGAGTGCGTCCTTGAAAGCCGACAGAATCACTGACCCCGATTTCAAGGTGCAGTTCGTAAATAAAAACACCGGCTTAAGCTGATCACTAGCGTGCGCGGCAAGCGAGGCAAAGACGATACAAAGAGTTAGGGCCAATGTTCTCATCACAACCGCCTCCTTTTCGGCGGCTCCAATAAGGGGACTCACGCGCGACAATCATACACGCAGTAAGCTAGAATGATTGCCGATATGCGACGCCTTCTCCAATGGACCGTCCTCCTCAGCGGCCTCTGATCTTTCATCCGTCTTTCCTCATTCGAGTATCATTGCGTTTCCTGAAATCCAGGTTTTGAGCTAGGAGCTAGAAGCTAATGGCTGGTTCATACGACGTAATCGTAATCGGCGGGGGCCACAACGGCCTGGTCAACGCCGCCTACCTCGCGAAAGCGGGGAAAAAAGTTCTCGTGCTCGAACGCCGCCACATTCTCGGCGGCGCTGCCTGCACCGAAGAAGTTTTCCCCGGCTTCAAGTTCTCCGTCTGTTCTTACGTGGTCTCTCTGCTGCGCCCCGAAATCATCCGCGACCTCGACCTCCCGCGCCACGGCCTCGAAATCCTCCCGCTCGACGGCACGTTCACCCCCATGCCCAGCGGCGATTACTTGTGGCGGGTGAACGACCACGGCAAGACTCATCGCGAGATCGCCCGCCACTCTCGCGTCGACGCCGAAGCCTACGACGAATTCGGCAAAGCCATGCAAGCCATGTGCCGCTTCGTGAAACCGATTCTCAGTATGGTGCCGCCCGATCCCAACACGCTGAACCCGCGCGAACTGGTGAAACTGCTGTTCATCGGCAAGCGTTTTCAAGGCATGTCAAGCTACGACAAATACAACCAGGTCCAGCTCATGACCATGAGCGCTATCGATTTTCTCGATCAGTGGTTCGAGACCGATGTTCTCAAAGCAACAATGTCAGCTTCCGGAATTATCGGAACATTCCTCGGCGTGCGCTCGCCCGGAACTGCCTACGTTCTGCTGCATCACTATATGGGGGAAATCGACGGCGCATTCCGCGCCTGGGGCTTCGCCCGCGGCGGTACCGGCGCAATCTCCAACGCCATCGCCGACGCAGCCCGCGAAGCAGGAGTTGAGATTCGCACCCAGGCTGCCATCGCGAAGATTATTATCAAAGACGGCAAGGCGAAAGGCGTAGTCCTTGCTAACGGCGACGAAATCTTCGCTGACACAATATCTTCGAGCGTCGATCCGCGCCTCACCTTCAACAAGTTCATCGAAGCCGACCAGCTTCCCGCCGATTTTCTCGAAGACATCAACCGATTCAAGTACCGCGGATCTTCAGGTAAGGTGAACGTGGCGCTCGACGCCCTGCCGAACTTCAAGGCTATCCCAGGCCCCGGCGCACACCTGCGAGGCGCGATCTCCATTTCGCCGTCCGTCGAGTACATGGAGCGCGCCTACGATGACGCCAAGTACGGTAACTTTTCCCGCCGGCCCTATATCGACATGGTTATTCCGAGCCTTACCGATCCCTCGGTCGCGCCGCCGGGCAAACACGTTCTCTCCTGCTTCGTGCAGTACGCGCCCTACAAGCTTCGCCCTGGCTTGAACTGGGATGACCAGAAAGAAGCCTTCGGCGACACGGTCGTCAACACCATCGCCGAGTATGCGCCCAATATCAAAGACATCATCTTGCACAAGCAGGTGATCACACCCCTCGATCTCGAACGCGAGTGGGGATTGAGCGAAGGCAACATCTTTCAAGGCGAACTTTCGCTGGAGCAACTTTTCTTTCTGCGTCCCGCGCCGGGTTACGCACGTTTCCGCACTCCCATTCAGAATCTTTACATGTGCGGCTCGGCCACTCATCCCGGCGGGGGCATCATGGGCGCCCCTGGCCGTCTGGCCGCTCTCGAAATCCTCAAAGACATCAAGGGAGCGGCTTAACATGCCCGAGAACAAATCCGACCGGCGTGACATCGTCATCATCGGCGGCGGCCACAACGGTCTGGTAACCGCTTTCTATCTCGCCAAGGCCGGATTCAAGCCTCTTGTATTAGAACGTCGCCCGCAAGTCGGCGGCGCCGCGATCACCGATGAATTTCATCCTGGTTTCCGGTGCTCCACGCTCGCCCACACCGCGGGCCCGATCCGCGCAGACATTGTTCGTGACATGCAACTGGCAAAGCATGGCCTGAGCTTCATCACGCCAGACGCTTGCATCACGGCGCTCTCGCCCGACGGCCGCGCTCTTTCGCTCTACCGTGACGAAAATAAATCCGCGCAGGCGATCGCTGCCTTCTCACAAAAAGACGCGACCAGGTATCCCGAGTTCGCTCAATCGCTTGAAAAGATCAGCAAAGTAATCGCCGAAGTGCTGGCCACCGCGCCGCCCGACATCGATCGCCCCAGCGGCGGCGATCTCTGGAGCATGCTCAAAACCGGGCGCGCCCTCCGAAACCTGGGCAAGCGAGATATGTACCGCGTCCTGCGCTGGGGTCCCATGGCCGTTGCCGACCTGGTCGCGGAATACTTTGAAACTGAATTATTGCGCGCGGTCATCGCCGCACGAGGAATCTTCGGAACCTTCCTCGGCCCCTGGTCGGCGGGCAGCAGCTTGCAGTTGCTCATCCGCGCCGCCGGTGATTCTCATCCCGCCGGCTCGGCGTTCTTCGCCGCCGGCGGCATGGGCTCACTGACTCAGGCTATGGCTAGCGCCGCGAAAGCGTCGGGCGTCGAGATTCGCACAGCAGCCGAGGTCATCGAGATTCGCGTGAAAGACGGCGCAGCCACCGGCGTGCTGCTCGGCACCGGCGAGGAAATCAGCGCCAGGGCCGTGATCTCCAATGCCGATCCCAAGCGCACCCTTCTCAAGCTGGCCGATCCCTTGCACCTCTCCCCCGACTTCGTGCAAAAGCTACAGCACTACCGCGGCAATGGCACGGTCGCAAAGGTCAACCTAGCGCTCTCGGGCCTGCCGAAGTTCACCGCCTTGAAAAATGGCGACGACGCGCTCAAGGGACGAATCCACATCGGCCACGAGATCGACTATCTCGAGCGCGCATTCGATGCGTCAAAGTACGGCAATTTCTCGCCGCATCCTTATCTCGAAGCCGCGATTCCGTCACTCACCGATCTCACCCTCGCGCCCGAGGGCAAGCACGTGATGTCGATCTACGTGCAGTACGCGCCCTATAAGCTCAAGGGGGACTGGGAAGATCAGCGCAAAGCTCTAGGACAAACAGTCGTGCAAACGCTTGCGCAATACGCTCCGAATCTTCCCGAACTGATCCTGACCCACCAGATCATCACCCCGCTCGATCTGGAAGAAGTCTACGGCTTGACCGGCGGCCAAATCTTCCACGGCGATCTCGCGCTCGACCAGTTCTTCACCATGCGTCCTCTGCTGGATTGGGCCCGCTACCGCACTCCAATCGACAACCTGTATTTGTGCGGCAGCGGCACGCACCCCGGCGCTGGATTGACGGGCGGCTCGGGTGCGAATGCGGCGAGAGAGATAGTGAAGCAACTCAAGACGTGACGAGGCCGGCCTGTGAAGACAATAAAGAACGACCGCACAACGAAGGTTCCTAAAACTGTGGACGAATATCTGGGACGCGTCTCCGAACCCGCCCGGACCACTTTGAACAAAGTTCGGGCGGTCATTCGGTCGGTTGCGCCCCCTGGGGCGACCGAGTGCATCAGCTACGGTATTCCGACGTTCGAATACAAAGGAATGCTGGCGAGTTTCGCTGCTTTCTCAAACCATTGCAGCCTGTTCCCCGGCGCGGGGCCGACCATAGAGTTCAAGAACGAACTGAAAAACTTCCAAACATCGAAAGGCACGATCCGCTTCGCGCCTGACAAGCCTCTACCAGCCAGTCTCTTGAAGAAATTGGTAAAGGCGAGAATCAAAGAGAACGAACGTAAGAAAGGCCGCTGACCACGGTGCCCGTAGATCATGAAGAACTCCGCGATTCTCCTCATCTCTTGTCCTGACGCGAAAGGCGAAGTCGCCACTATCGCCGACTTCATCTACCGCCACAACGGCAACATCCTGCACGCCGACGAACACGCCGACGAACAATCAGGACTCTTCCTGATGCGCGTCGAGTTCGATCCTCAGGACTTCGACATCGATCTTCCTGATAAAGACCTCACCGATAAAGACCTCCGCGACTTCGCCGAACTTTTCTCTCCCATCGCCGAAAAGTTCCGGATGAACTGGCGTCTCGCGCAATCCTCGCATCGCCCGCGCATGGTCATCCTGGTCTCGAAGTACGACCATTGCCTCGTCGATCTCCTCTATCGTCACCAAAGCGGCGAACTCGCCTGCGACATTCCGCTGATCATCTCGAACCATCCCGACAACCAGCCCATCGCGGACTTTTACAAAATTCCTTACATCGTCATCTCCATCACGAAAGACAACAAGCAGCAGGCCGAAGAACAAATCCATTCGCTGATCGCGGAACAACGCGCGGATTTCATGGTGCTCGCGCGCTACATGCAGATTCTCTCCAACGAGTTCGTCAACCGCTATCCGCAACGCATAATCAACATTCACCATTCGTTTCTGCCCGCATTCATCGGCGCTCGGCCATACCATCAGGCATTCGAACGCGGTGTCAAACTGATCGGCGCGACCAGCCACTACGTCACTGAAGTCCTCGACGACGGTCCTATCATCGAACAGGACGTCGTCCGAGTCTCGCACCGCGACACCGTCGAAGATCTCATTCGCAAAGGCCGCGACCTCGAGAAAGTCGTGCTCTCCCGCGCCGTTCGCTGGCACGTTGAGAACCGCGTGCTTCTTTACGGAAATAAGACGGTTGTGTTTTGAAAGGGCCGACTTCAGCCGCGCCGCAATAGGGCCGAACCGTCAACGAGGCTTTAGCCATCGCTGAAGTAGTCCTCTCCCCCGCGCGGAAGGCCATGCACTTCCGGGAAGGCGCGGCGAAACATAATAGTGCCGCTCCTTGGTAACTTGCGGCCCTGGTGACTTTCGTCTTTACTTGAACAGTAGTAACAATTCCCCTCAATTGACGAGGGAAATCCCGCTCGCGGGAGTGTT
The DNA here is from genome assembly GCA_963747615.1 of uncultured Acidobacteriaceae bacterium. Taxonomy (GTDB): domain Bacteria; phylum Acidobacteriota; class Terriglobia; order Terriglobales; family Acidobacteriaceae; genus Sulfotelmatobacter. Next base: position 1,733,538 of record CAVVFP010000001.1, on the reverse strand, counting down.
TCTTGGCCGAGGACCTTAAATTTGAGTTAGCAATCCTGGCGACAGTCCAGGGTTTCTACCAGAAGCTGATGCGGGATTCGCTCGGCGGTGATGTGCCTGTTCCGAGCGGGCTCGATGAGGTTTCGCTTCGCCATTCGGAGCAAGACCTTCCGGAAACTCTGTCCCGAATGTATCGCTGGCTGCATCTGCTGGATATGGCTATTACGCCCGCGATGCTGCGCCAGGCGCTCACTCCGGACACCGATTCAGAAGTCGCCGAGGCCCTGCTCCGCTACTTTGTTCGGCGCCGCGAACCCAGCGAAGTTAATCGAGATAAAACCGATCTGATCTCGACCTTTCTTTACCGCCATCCTCGCGTACACGGTCAGTGGCAGCAGCATGGCTACGGATTGGACGGATCGCTCCCGCTCTCTCCATTCGAAATTGCGCTGATCGAAATTCTTGCCGATACCGATGTGCCTTCGCTTCCAGAAGAGCACGTGCAGCTCCTTCGCAACTTCGATCCGCTGCGCGAGGAGATTGCCCACTATCGCGATTTTAATTCGCTTATGGATTCCGGAATCATTTCGCGAGTGCGAGAACTGAAGCGCTGGCTGGATTCTTCGTTCTATCACCCCGGTGTGCTGGCTACGGTGGCCGCCCATAACGCCGCGTTCGGCGCGCGCTTTGACCAGCTCTTCAGCAGGGCGCTGGCGGAAATCAAACAATTCGCCCAGGCCCTCGACGAAATGGGAGGCAGCATCCTCAGCACCGTGGACGGCGTGGAAGTCACCGTTGACCACGTAGCCGCGATCGAGCAGAAAGAAATGCTTGAGGCCGATTACGGCAGCGCGCTCGACAAATTTCGCCGCGTTTCGAATTTAAAAAAGGAGCTGGATCGGCGCCCGCCCATTCGCAGATCACTGCTCGCGCCCGCCGCTGGGAGCGCAACACGATCCACCGGAGGAGCGGCCGCTGCCGCCAAAGCCGCGCGAATTGCCGCTTCCAAAGCGCCAGCGCCACCTCAAGCTTTTCAGCGGCCGGTCATCAACGAACAGCAAATCTCCGCCGAAGAAGGCAAACTGCGCCGTGTCGAAGAATCGATCCGCGTCTTTGTTCGCGTGGCTGACCCCAAGTTTCGCCAGGTCGTGCCCATGCGCTTTTTCAATCTAACGCTCACCACGCCCGAAGCCGATGCCTACAACGCCAGCTTCCTTGAGGAGAAAAGCCTTCGAGCGGATGTCGCGCGCTCTCTGATCCGCCTCGTTTCCTGTATTGCACGCATCAACACGGAACTCGAAGAACTCAAACGCAGCCAGAGCATGTCCTCGCTGTGGAAGCTGCATGCTGACGCGCTGGTTGTGCTGCTCGAAATCGCCAGCACAACGACGGAAGAAGCTGTCCACGTCGCGAAGGCAGCCGAGAGCAATGCATCGGCCAACGCCATTCACGAAACCATGCAGAAACTACGTGTCCGCTGCGATTTTGCGGTAAAGGCTCTGGCTCATCCAGGGAGCTAGTCCGCCGGCATCGTTACCAGCTTTCTTACCTCCGAGCCCAGCAAATCGAAGTGGCGCACATTCCACGTGTAGAGGCGGTCCGCGCCTGCCTTGACGGCGCATGCCGCGACCAGGCCGTCGTAGACAGCGCCGCCCACGATTCCCAGTTGGGCCATGCGGTGGATCGTGTCGCAGTATTCGTCGCCATCGAGCCAAACCAGGGTAACCCGATGCTCGATCCCTCGCACGACCAAGCTTGCAGCCTCGGCGCTCATCCGCTCTTTTCCGGGATAACGGGTGAAGGTTGAGTACGTTTCCGCCAAACTGTGGGCCGCACAACCCGCTTGCTTTCGAGTGGCAGAAGCAAACAACGGGAAGCTGCGGGCATGGTGGGGATGGTCGGGCAGGAGTGCCGCAACCAGAACCGTGGTGTCGAAGAACCATTTCACCGGGATTTCTTCCGTCGCGAGCGGCGCGTGGGCGGATTGCCCATGAAGCTCAGTTCGCGCTCGCGGCGAATCTGGCGCAGGACTTCATCTGTCGCTCCGGCGGGGATCGGCTCGCCGACGCCGAATACCCAGATCCCTTGCTTCTGGTGCAGCCCAACTCCTCCCCTTCGAGGCCGAAGCACGATGCGGTCTTCTGAGCTTTCTAGTTCCAAGGAATCGCCCGCGCGGAGCTGCATTTCATCGCGGACCGGCTTGGGCAGGACGACACGGCCGGCTTTGTCGAGGGTTAGGGTGGTTGTCATAGGAACCATTATACAATGGCATTTGGCATTCGGAAATGCCATTCATATCTGGGAAAAATCTGGGAGGTTCCCTGGTTTCTAGGGCGGGGAGTGGTGAACGTCCGCTCTGTCCCGATTTCACCTATTTCAAGCCACGTCTAGCCATCTCTTTCTCCATTTCAGCCAGAACTGCTCTGTGAGCAGCCAATCTTAGGGCGTGGCACTCGTCGCATTCCTCAGGATCAGAATCTTCATGTGGCTTGAGGCCGTCCATGGTAAAGACCAGCGTAACCGCTTCGCCTTCTACTTTCTGTTGACGGATTTCGTCCGCCTGCGCACTTGCGGCCTCGTGCGTCAGGTTGTGCGCGAATACCTTGAATGATGGGATTTCGAGATCGGTATTTCCTAGGATTACTGCCCAAGTATTTGCTGCCATGATGAAACTCCACACTCGACGCTATCACAGCGGATTTGTAAACCAAAATCAGTTTTGAGAGGGTTACCCACGACGAATCGGCCAGCCCTCGGCGTTAAGTAGTAAACTTGGAAAATCAAGAGGAACGTAGCGATGCCTATAACCGAGAAGACCTGCATCAGTTGCGGCAAACTCTTTACTCTCCTGCCCGACAAACCGGGCCGCGTGAACACGTGCCCCCAGTGTTCGGTGGCCCCGGCGGAGATCGAAGTTATCGAGCGAAAGCCCAGGAAGGCGCGGCAGAAAACTGCGAACGAATTGGTCGCCGATGCGGAGCGGAAGCTGCGCCGCCTAAGAAAAATGAATGAGGTGATTTACGGTGGAACCCACAAGGCCAGAAAGGACCAATAAAGTGACCGCCAAGCCCATATTCTTCAAATGCTCTATTCCATCTCTTACCGTCAACGTCTACGCAGACACTAAACAAGAGGCAATTGCGGAACTCGAAAAACGGCTCCAGCGGGCGGCTCCAACTCTGTCCGATCCATCCTTCGACAGTAGCCAGCCGGGAACCGGCTTCGTTTACATCGGCTACGATCTGGCCGCTATTACTGTGGAGGAGGAGATTCGTGCGAAGCTTTATGTGGCTGCCAAAGTTGGCGGCGAGACCTTGCCGCCCTTCTTTGTCAGACACAATCCCTTGTCAGGCGATCCGATAGGCGAAAACGACAATGGCAAGGGCTAAACAGCCAAAGGCATCAGTTAATATCGAACTGCTCCTGATGCACCGCGGGATCGCTCTTCACGATGATGGTGCGCTTGGTTAGCTCTTCCATCTCGTTCAGCAGGCGGCCGTTGTTGGTCTTCAATTCTTTGGCCACATCTGGGTGCACGCGCAGCATTACGTCTTCGCGCTCCAGATGTTTGGCGATTTTGCGCATCTCGACGTAAATCTCGTTGACCACCGTGGTGAGAGATTTTACGTAACCGGTGGACTGGCAATAAGGGCAGGGCGCGCCAATCGTGCGTTCGAGCGATTGCTTGACACGTTTGCGGGTGATCGCGACGAGGCCGAAATCGTTGAACTGCAGGACTTTTGACGGGGCGCGGTCGTGGCGAAGTTCTTCTTCCAGGGCCTGCATCACGCGCTGACGGTTGCGGCGCTCGTCCATATCGATGAAATCGATGATGATGATGCCGCCCAGATCGCGCAGGCGAACCTGGCGGACAATCTCTTTGATCGCGTCCACGTTGGTTTTGACGATGGTGTCTTCGAGGCGCGAAGTTTTGCCGACGTACTTGCCGGTGTTGATGTCGATGGCAACCAGGGCTTCGGTTTGATTGATGACGATGTAGCCCCCGCTCTTTAGCCAGACTTTCGACTTGAGCGCCTTGTCCATCTCTTCTTTCAGGCCAAACTGCTCGAAGAGCGGCGTTTCTTTCGTATACAACTTCACGCGCTTCACGAGGCCGGGCTGGAAGCGGTTGAAGAAGCGAAGAATGCGCTCGTATTCCGGTTCGGTATCGACCCAGATCACGGAGAAGTCTGAAGTAACCTGATCGCGCAAGACGCGTTCGACCACATTGAGATCGTGATAGATCAGCGCCGGCGGCTTGGAGGCCTCAGCGCGCGTCTTGATGTCATTCCACAAACCTTTCAGGAATCGAATATCCGCCCGTAGTTCGTCTTCGCCCGCGTTCTGCGCCGCCGTACGAACGATGAAGCCGCCATGTCCGTTTTCACGCTCGCTCATCACGATGCGCTTCAGGCGCTGCCGCTCTTCGTCTGACGCGATTTTGCGCGACACTCCCGTATGGTTCACCGTCGGCATGTAGACCAGGAAGCGGCCGGGCAGCGCGATGTGGCTGGTGATGCGCGCGCCTTTCTTGCCGATGGGTTCCTTGGCGATCTGCACCAGGATCTCCTGACCTTCTTTCAGCAAATCGCTGATCTTCGGAACTTCTTGGGCCTCGCGCCGAGGGAAGCGGCGACCGCCTCCACGGCGTCCGCCACGCTGCCGGTCGAAACCGGGCCGCTGCGGACGCGGGGCGCGCTGCGTGTAACCAGCCGTCGCGGCGGGAGCGCGAACTTCCGCCCGGGCGTCGACGTTGCCAGTTCCGCCGGCTTCGGCGTCGAGCAAAGCCTCGGCCTGCGCTTGCGCTTCTTCGAGTTCCAATTCCTCGGAGTCGTCCTCACCTTCCGCCACGCCGCCGACAGGCGGCGCTACGCCGGCGTCAGCTAAAGACGACATGTGGATCTCATCTACGGTTGCGCGCACTTCGGCAATCTGACCCGCGGCTCGCGTCTCTTCTTCAAATTCTTCGTAGCCATCATCGGACGATTCTTCATAACGGACCGTATCCGCTTCGTCCTCATCGATGGTTTCTTCTTCGAGCGTGCCTGGGGCAGCGAAGACTGGATCTGCAAAGACGGGCGCTTCCGACTCGCGCACCCGGGTCCTTACCATCTCGTCGTCTTTCTCGACAAATTCCTCTTCGGTCGTCTGCACCGTGGCTGTCTGAACCACTTCACCGACCGCATCGGACGCGCCATCGCTCACCGAATCCCGCCGATGAAATTCGCGGTTCCAGTCGACCGAAGTTGACGCCGCGGAAGGCGTGACTGCATTGCCGTGATCTTCTCGAGCACGATCTTCTTGAGCGTGATCTTCTTGAGAATGATCTTCTTGAACATGTGCTGATTCATCCTGCTCGCGCGGTGCTTCGGCAACCGGAATTCCGCCCACACTGGCGTTAGCATTAGCGAAGATAGGTTCGTCATCCGGAAAAGTAGCGTCCAGAGGTGCAGTTGGCTCTGATACGACCGTAGAGGCTGGAGCAGGAGTAAAGCTCCGTTCGCTCGCTCCGTGCTGAGAGCTTCGATCGGACACGGTAGGCTGCGCCAGTCCCCGGTATTTGGAAATCGATTCTCCGGGAAGCAGGATCGGCTGGTATCCCCCTGGCGGGCCAAACTGCTGGCTTCGTCCCGATTCCTGATGACGCGGAGCGACCGGGGTTGGGACTGGAGCCGGAACATTCTCGGTAACAGGCCGGGCAAAACGCGGCTCCGGGCCGCGATCACGGCCTTCGCTTCGTCCATCGCCTCGCGCTTCGCCGCGTCCATCGCGACGCCCGCCACGACGACGGCGGCGTCCGCGGAAACCTCCCCGGTCGCGATCTTGCGAAGCCGCGCCGCCGGAAGCATCCGGTGCAGCTGAAGATTGGGTCTCCGAGCGTTCTTCAGTCTCAACGAAGTCGTGACTGGAAGTACTCTCGAAAGTTGACTCCGAGCCGGCCGCGTCTTCGCCTGGCGGCAATTGCGCCTCGCCAGTGCCGGATTCCTCCCGCGCCGGTTGCCGCATATCCGGCACCGCGCGATTGGCCGGCACCACGTCGGTCAAATCCTCATCGTGCTCTTCCAACTCCATAAAGTCGGAAACGTAGAGAAACGCATCGCGCTCCAGACCGATGTCGACGAAGGCCGATTGCATTCCGGGCAGCACCCGGGTGACGCGTCCTTTGTAGATGGAACCCGCCAGGGTGTATTCATTTTCGCGCTCGAGGTAGATTTCCGCGAGCAGATCATCTTCCACCAGGCCCACTTTGGTCTCGTGGGGCGTGGATGAAACAAACAACTCCTTATTCATGGAAACTCCGGTCCCGCTCTGACTAATTCAAGAAAGCCGAGCGGGCTTCACCGGGGCGGAGCAAGGAAGGTAGTGGGAGGATTGGGCGTCGCGAGGCTGGCTCCGGATGGAGCGCGGCTGGGGCTCGGGAGATTTCTCCCTAACCGGATCCGCTGCACAAGCTTGGGTATCTTTTGCACTTTTTCGCTTTGCGTCTGCCGGGTTTGTGACCGCACTCTCAGACCGTTTCCGATCGGGGGGCCGTTTCCCTGCCAGCAGCGCTATAGCTTCAATCCTGCCCGGCCTTCGACTGCTCGACAGCCGGTGAAATGCCCCCTTTACGCGAGGGCGATCGATATTTTTTGGGGCTGCGCCTGTCGGTGCAGCAACTGCTCCCTGCCATCTTCCTGTGCTAAGAAATTAAGTTCAAGAATCCAGTTCAAGAAACATGAACTTGGTATTAAATCCTGTTGAATCAGCTGGTTTTCTTCTTCTGGTCGGCCCAGCTAATTCACAAAGCGGCGCATTCGGACGTTCATTACCATCCCCAGCGCCAGGAACATGAACAACACGGAAGACCCACCGTAACTCATCAGCGGCAAGGGTATTCCGGTGACCGGCATAAAGCCGACCACCATGCCGACGTTGACCAGGATATGGAAGCTAAGCACAGCCACCACACCCATCACCACGAACGTGCCAGCGCGGTCGGGCGCTGTTTGGGCGTTCTGGGTCAAACGCATCAGCACTATGAAGTATAACAGCAGAACCCCCAGCGCGCCCACGAAACCATGCTCCTCAGAGAATGCCGCGAAAATAAAGTCCGTTTGTGGGACCGGCAAGAAAGCCCCGTGTGTTTGCGAGCCTTTCCCGCCCCAAAGCCCCCCTGAACCCACCGCAATCTTTGATTGCTCAACTTGGTACCCCGTCCCCTGGGGATCAAGTTCTGGGTCCACAAAACTTGTAAGACGCTGCTTCTGATACGACTTTAAAACGTGCACCTTGGGGACGAAGAACACTGCCCCCACGACCAGCGCCGCCAGCACAGCCACCAGCACGCCTTGCCTCCACTGCATGCCTCCGAGGAAGACTCCCATGATCGCGATCGGAATATAGGTGAGAGCTGTCCCCAGATCAGGTTGCTTCAGCACCAGTAGCATCGGAATCACCACGATGGCTCCGGCTTTCATGAAATCCGTCCATGAGAGCTCGCGATTCCGCAGGTCCGCAAAAAACTTCGCCATCGCCAGGATGAGTATCAGCTTCACCCATTCGGAGGGCTGGAAGTGATTGCCGCCGGGCATCTTGATCCACCGCTTCGCGCCCAGATACTTCTGTCCAAAGATCAGCACCGCCATAAGCGAGGCAACCCCGGCAATGTAAAACCAGTGGATCCTGTCCAGCAGCAACTGGTAGTTCACCGCGCTGATGATGAACATCGCGCCCAGCCCACCGAGAATCCAGTAAACCTGCCTCAAGTGCGACCCGGCAAACTTAGTGTGGATGGTGGCGCTGTGGATCTCCATCACCCCCAGCCCGCAGATCATGAGCACAAAGATCAGCAGCAGCCAGTCGAAATCCCGAAATGAAACGTAGCGTGACATCGGAAAACAGTTCTCAGTTCTCGGTTCTCAGTTGCCGCGACCTTTTCACACTGTCATCCTGAGCGGAGCATGTTGGTTCGCGAAGCGAAGCAACATGCGGAGTCGAAGGACCCCTTGCACCTAAACCCCGCCGTAAACCCAGCGAGGCATTCTCTTTACGATGAAACCTCACTGCATTCCCGGCGCTGCCGTCGCCACCGCCAGCGGGCGCTTCGCCACATCCAAGAAGAAATGCCCACCTTGCAACTTCTGCTCGTCGCCGTCGGCGTCCGGTTCGGTCCACACCGCGCCAATTTCCGCGTTCCCTGCGCTTTTCGCCGTTGCCATTTTCGTGGGATGCCGGCGCTGCTTCTCCACATATGCCTTGATCACGTCCGAAACAACGTGAGCCGCCAACGATCCATGCTCGCCTTCTTCAAACAGAGCGCACACTACGATCTCCGGATTGCGCCGGGGCTCTACACCCACGAACCAGCCGTTATCTTTGTACTTGTCCTTGTCGCTGGCACTCATCTTGGCCTTCAAGGCGTTGCTCACGGTCTGGGCGCTGCCGGTTTTCCCGGCCATGTCTACACCTTTGATCGCCGACGCCCCCGCCGTTCCTACCGGGCTCACCACCTGAGCCATCGCGTCAGTAATGATTTCCCAATTCTTCGGGTCGATCGGAATCGTCACGTTATCCGGACCGCTCTGGGCTGGAATAACGCCCGGCGGCAAATCCGTCGGATTCGTCACATGCGGCCGCACCATCCGGCCTCCGCTGGCAATCGCGCCAAACGCCCGCGCCATCTGGATCGGCGTGGCCGCCACCGCGCCCTGCCCAATGCTCACCGAGATCGTCTCTCCCGCAAACCATTTCTGCTTGAAGTTCCGGATCTTCCACTGCTCTGAGGGCATCACCCCGCTCACTTCCTGCGGCAGATCAATTCCGGTTTTCTGCCCCATGCCGAGCGCCGTCGCATATTTGGCGATGCGGTCGATCCCCAGCTTCTCGCCCAGCGTATAAAAGAACACATCGCAGGACTGGTAAATGCCCTTCATAATATCCACGGCGCCGTGGGTCTGATGCCGCGCCGCAATCCAGCATTTGAAGTAACGGCCGTAGAAAGTGCCGCCGCCGGTGCAGTTCACATGCAAGTCCTGCGCAATCCCTTCCTGCAAGCCGGCCGTCGCCATGATGATTTTGAAGGTGGAACCGGGCGCCAGTTGCGCTTGGATCGCCTTGTTCATCAACGGATGGTCTTCATCGTTCACCAGCTTGTTCCATTGATCGCGTGAGACCCGCACCGAAAAACTCTGAGGATCGAATGTAGGCCGGCTCACCATCGCCAGGATTTCACCCGTCCTCGGGTCCATAGCGACGATGGCGCCGTTTTTCCCTTCCAGTGCTTCCTCAGCCGCAATCTGAAGATCGATGTCCACCGTCAGCTTCAACTGTTTTCCGGGGATCGCCTCGGTTTCCCCCAGCAGCCCAACTTCGCGGCCATGGCTGTTCACCAGGGCCCGCCGCGCCCCGTTAGTGCCCATCAACGCATTGTTGTACTGCCGCTCCACCCCCGAGACTCCTACCACGTCGCCGGGGCTATAGAGCTCGAACTGCGGCTGGTTCAGCATGTCTTCCGTGACTTCACCGACATAGCCGATCAGATGCGCCATAAACCCGTTGCGCGGATAAAGCCGCCGGTGCGCCATGATCGTATCCAGCTCCGGCAATTCGTTGCGATGCGCATCGATGAACGCCAGCTCGTCCGGAGTAATGTCTTCTTTCAGGAAGATCGGCTGGTACTGCGGCGTGGAGGCGAAGTGGCGGATTCTGGTGCGCACCTCGTTCGCATCCAGATGCAGGCCCTGCGCAATCAAGTCCGCATCGGCGCTGAGATCACGAGAAGAGTCGCGCAGCAGCAGCGCCGAGAACGAAGGATAGTTGTCTACGATGATCCGCCCTTCGCGGTCCAGAATCTTGCCGCGGGGCGCGAGGATCGGCACATTGCGGATGCGGTTTTTTTCGGCCGCGGAGGCATAATAACCGCTCTCAATAACCTGCAGCTTCCAAAGCCCATAAGCCAGCACCAGGAAGATGCCCAGGATCACGTACTGCGCCGCCGTCAGGCGCATTGCCGATACTTTGTCGTCGCGACCGAACATAAGAATCAGTGGTCAGTGGCCAGGAACTAGTGGCCAGTCAAACGCTTGCCAAAGTTCGTCTGGCTCGCAAAAACACAACCTCGCACAATTTGAAATGTATGGGAGCTTTCACATTCATTGTACTGCGGTGCGGAACCCGAAGGCTTGCCGAGAAGGGTAACGGAAGTCACAGTCTGTACAAACTCACTTAACCACTGGACACTGATCACCGACCACTCGTCTCACGTTCTCTGCTTGAGCTTATCCAGCAAAAAGTACAGCCCGATGCCCAAAACCGCGTTCGCCAGCCCGGCGAGGATTCCCCGGGTCCAGCTCCAATCGAGCGTTAGATTCACCATGCCTCGCGCCACCGTGAAATAGACCGCGGCGTGAACCATGTAAAACCCCATTGTGACCAGGAACCGGGCGCCCACATTCTCCACATCGAGCTTCGCCCCCAGCGACGACGCGCCATAGCCCACCACCGTCTTGGCGATGCCATAGATTCCGATCGGGTAAGGCCCCAGCATGTCCTGCACCAGCCCGATCGCGGCTCCGGTCAAGAGCCCCGAAATCGGATTGCGCCGCGCCATGGCAAAGAAAATGGTTACAAGCAGGGGCAAGTCGAAGATAGAAAAGAACGGAAACCGCCTCGGCAGGAATGCCTGCAGAAACAGCGCAAGCAGCGGTACCCCGATAGTCACCGGAATGCTGAACCGGTAGACCTCGATCTGCTCTCCCGATGTGTAAGTGATGGGCACGCTAGTGGGGATTGTCTTGTGTTGGAGCTGGGGTTGCGGGTGGGGTTGCCGTCGGCTGAGGACTGGGCTGACTGCTCGCAGGTTTCGCCGCCGTTGCCGGCTTCGCCGCGGAATTCGCAGACTTCGGACTGGGATTAGAACCGGCGCTCGCCGCGCTCAAAGCCGCTTTCGATCCCGCCCCGTTACCGGAGCTTCCGTTCATCCCGGGCTCAGCAACAGCCGGCTTCTGCGCGACTTTCTTCAGCACATCGACCGGCGTTCCAGTTCCGCTTCCAGTGGCAGTTTCCCCCGCGGTCGAAGGCTTGCCCGAGACGCTCGTCGTAGGCTTCTGACCAGCGCTCGCGCTCACGCCCGGCGCCGCCGCGACGTTTGCAGCGCTGCCCGCCGGAGCCGTCCCCGCAACTGCGGCCGATTTCTCTGGCACGGAAGGCAGCCGCTGCGCCAGAATATCCGCTGCTCGCGTCCGGCCTCCGCTCTCCGCCACCGGCGCCCGTTCCTGGTTTTCCGTAACTACCAGCACTTCCTCTACCCGGCTAAGGTCCGCCGCTGGCTTCACATGGATGTTCAGAAACATTTCCTTCCCCGGACTCACGCTGCTCACCACGCCCAGCGGCAGCCCTTTGGGAAAGATCTGGTCGCCTCCGCTGCTCAGCACAGTTTCTCCCGGAACGACTTGCTCGTCGCTCATCACCCGCTCCAGAACCAATTCGCCATTCGGCGTTCCGCGCGCCACCCCCTGGAGCCGCGACTTCTCCAGCATCGCTCCCACGCCGCTGCTCTGGTCGTTGATCATCAGCACCAGCGAAGTCGAAGGATACACAATCCACACTTTGCCCACGATGCCGCCGGCAGTAATCACAGCCATGTCTGGCTTCAGCCGGGCGTTGTCGCCTTTATCGATATAGATGGTCCGGGAGAGATCGCTTCCGCTTGAGCCGATCACCTGCGCCGGGACGGTCTTGGCGATGAACTGCTCCTTGAATGCCAGCAGAGACTGCAACCGATGGGCCTGGGTGGCATCTTCACTCAACCGCACCTGCTCCAGGCGCATTTGCTCGATCTGCTCCTTGAGCTGGCGGTTCTCGGCCCGCACTCCTCGCAGAAAAAAATAGTTGTGCCAGAGATTGTTGCCGCCGTTCTGTCCCCAGACCAGCGCGCGTTCGAAAGGAGTAATTAAATCCACTGCCCAGATGCGGATCAGACGTGTGCTCTCCGCGTCCGCGCTGCGTTTCACCTGTACCGCGAGCCCCAGCACCTGGAGAAACAACACTCCCACCAGGATCGTCAGGTTACGGTAACGGCCGAGTACGGATTCCATAAGACAGTGGTCAGGGATCAGTGGCCAGTGGTCAGTGGGTCCTGCAACTGGCCACTGATCACTAGCCACTGACCACTGTTATTCGATCGAGATCTTCCGCAGCAGCTTGAAGTCCGAGAGCATCTTGCCCGTGCCCAGCACAACGCTGCACAGCGGATCGTCTGCGATCGACACCGGCAGTCCGGTTTCTTCGCGGATGCGCTTGTCCAGGTTCTTCAGCAGCGCCCCGCCCCCGGTCAGCACGATGCCGCGGTCGCTGATGTCCGCCGAAAGCTCCGGCGGTGTACGTTCCAGGGCCACGCGTATCGCATTCATAATCGTCGAAACACACTCACTCAACGACTCGCGAATCTCGCCGTCATCCACAGTAATGGTTTTCGGCACACCTTCGATCAGGTTGCGCCCTTTAATTTCCATGGTCATCGGCTTGTCGAGCTGATGGGCCGACCCGATCTCCATTTTAATCTGCTCGGCGGTACGCTCACCGATCAGCAGATTATATTTCCGCTTCAAATAATTCATGATGGCTTCGTCCATCTGGTTCCCCGCCATCCGCACCGAACGTGAATAGACGATGCCGCTGAGCGAAATCACCGCAATATCCGTCGTCCCGCCGCCGATGTCGACCACCATATTGCCGCTCGGCTCCGTGATTGGCAGGCCGGCCCCGATCGCCGCCACCATGGCTTGTTCCACCAGATGCACTTCGCTGGCCTTGGCCCGATAGGCGGAGTCCATGACCGCGCGCTTCTCCACCTGCGTAATTTCGGAAGGCACTCCGATCACGATGCGCGGATGCACCAGCATCTTCCGGTTATGCGCCTTTTGAATAAAGTAGTTCAGCATCTTCTCTGTGACCTTGAAGTCGGCAATCACGCCGTCCTTCATAGGCTTGATGGCCACGATGTTGCCCGGCGTCCGCCCCAGCATCTCTTTCGCTTCTTTGCCCACGGCTTCCACTTCACCCGTGTTCTTGTTGATGGCGACAATGGAGGGCTCGTTGACCACAATGCCCTTGCCGCGTGCATAGACCAGAGTGTTGGCCGTGCCCAGATCGATGGCCAGGTCGCTTGAGAATAAGCTGAATAACGACCTGAGGTTGTGAGAACGAGATGAATGAAATCCGTTATTTGACATTGACGAACTCTTCTCGCGATCCACTGTGATCGCATTGTTTTCGGGCGAACCCGATTTGCCCCATCCGGCGCGGTTGCGTCCTCCCTCAGTCTAAGAGAGCTTTCACAACCCCGCCGAAACCGAAGGTTCCTCGTACTTCTGACCGGAACCCCATTTCACTTCACCCTCATCCCAATGCCGCAGCTATGCACTCACAACTACTGAATAATGATCTTCTTCTGCTGCGTATTTACTCCGCCCTGCGCCGTTTGCGCCGTCACCGTAATCACCGCTTCGCCCGGCGTCAGAGGAGGTGTGAAGTAATGGAAGCTCCCATCGGCGGAAAACATCGGCACCTCCCGCCCATTCACCATCACCCGCGCTCCGATCTGAGTCTTGCCCGTGACTTCAATGATGTGCCCATGCTGAATGAAAGGGTCCAGATCCAGTTCGATGGCTTCGTTCTGTTTTCCTTTGGGAATGATGGTGAAGCGGTTCTTCTCGCTCTCCACCGATTCCTTCCCCGTCGTGTCATAGGACCGCACTGCCCAGTAGTAAGCTCCTTCGCCCAGGCTGGTTACGGTTACGTCCGCCGTGTTCACTTTCTTGTCAACCAGAGTAGAGGAGAAGTACGGGTTCCTTGAGATGCGTAGCCGGTAGCCGGTCGCGTTCGCCATCGCAGTCCAGGAAAATTCCACATCCTTGGTCGTCTCGCCGGAAGTAAAGATCGGCGCCATGTTCGCTGGAGAAATCGGCGTCGGCGGTCCCGTGCCTTTGTCCTTCTCCATGCGCGGCTGAGCGGCCTGGAAGCTCACTCGCTCCCAGTTCGCTAACTGCACTGTTTCTCCATTGCGCGTAACCTCGCCGGAACCCTTTTTCATCAGGATCTCGTGCTCATCCGCCTTCGGATCGTTGTGCACCCGCGCCGCCGAATCAGGCGCCAACGATGCCGTAGCCCCCGACACGATCACTTGCGATTTCGATCCTTGGGAATAAGTCGCGGTCGAAAGATCCACGGTCCCCGTACTCACCGCCACAGCCACATTGGTCTGCTGCTGATCGTTGGCTGAGTTCTCCTCAATCACGATCAGCGAATCCTGTTTTACGGTATAGCTGGTGCCGTCGTTGAACACCACCTTCGCCATGCCTTCCGACCCCGTCTGCACCACGTCACCCTTTTCGAGGGGAATGTTGTAGTCCGCCCCTACCCAACTGTTGCCGTTGCCCTTCTTCACCCGCACCGTACCGTCGAGCGCGGTAAAGTGCGCCTGCTGTGCTGTGACCACGCCATGACCCGCCGCCGGAGCCATTCCGGCCACCCGCTCCAACGCTTTGTCGGCTACGCTTCCCGCCGCTTTGATGCTGCTCTCCGTGAACTGCGGGAAGGTCAGCCGTATCCCAACCAACACCACCGCGAAGCCCCCAATGATCATCAGGGCCACACTGCGGTATGTGACCGTCTTCCACGCGATGTGGATTCCCGGTTTGCGAGTCGGCGAAGACACGTTGGACTAAAACCTTATTCAAACCTATTGAATATGCGGTAGTTTCCACGTTACCACAAGCCTCTCCGCACCAAAAACAGGTAATCAACAGGGAACGTTACCTTCGTTTGAGCACGACCGCTCTTCTTCGCGAACTCCGCGGCCATTCTTCGCGATCTCTGCGTTTAAAAGCTTTTCGTGCGCTCCCATGACAGATCCTCAGCCTTCCGTTATCCTTTTACGCTCATGGCCAGCACTACCTCATCTTTAGCCTCGAGCAACCGCGTCCCCCAATCATTCCTAGCCGGCGGCATGGCGATCATCTGGGCCATCGCTCTAGCCAAACTTCTCTTCCACATTTATTTCAACAACCGCTATGGATACTTCCGCGACGAGTTCGATTACATCTCCTGCGGCGATCACCTAGGCTGGGGATACGTCGACCAACCCCCGCTCATTCCGTTTATAATCCACATCAACCGCGCCATCCTCGGAGACTCCCTTCGCAGCATTCGCTTCATTCCCGCGCTGGCTTCATCTCTTTTAGTCGTGCAAACCGCCGTCCTAGCCCGCGAATTCGGTGGACGCCGCTTCGCCCTGCTGCTCAGCGCAATCACAGTCGTTATCGCGCCGCAGTATCTTTCCAACGGCAGCCTGCTCGGCACCAACTGCCTCGAACCCAACCTCTGGATGGGATGCGCCTACTTCGCCATCCTCGCCATCAAACGCGACAACCCGCGGTACTGGCTATGGTTCGGCGTCATCGCCGGCGTCGGCATGCAGGAGAAATACTCCATCGCCGTCTTCGGATTCGGCATTGTCGTCGGCCTTCTGCTGACCGCGCAACGCCGCGTGTTCCTCAATCCCTGGATATGGCTCGGAGGACTCGCCGCCTTCCTGATTTTCCTGCCCAACCTGCTGTGGAACTGGCACTATCACTGGCCGTTCCTCGAGCTGATGCACAATATCCGCGCCGAGGGGCGCGATGTCGTGCTCCCGCTACCTCAATTTTTCCTCCAGCAGACGTTCTTGGTTGACATCTTCACCGCTCCCGTCTGGCTCAGGGGACTTTTTGCGTTCCTGTTCTTTGCGCGCTTCAAGCCCTACCGCATGCTTGGCTGGTGTTACCTGGTTTGCTTCACCCTTTTCTTCGTTCTCCACGGAAAAAGCTACTACCTCGCCCCGGTATATCCCATGCTGCTGGCTGCGGGCGCAGTAGTAATCGAATCCACCATCAACGGAAAAACAGTTGGCGAGCCGGAGAACGCCCGCCCGCGCCGCCTATGGTTGAAGGTCGTGATCGTAGTTGTGTTGCTCGCCAGCGGCATCCACCTCGCTCCCATTACTGTACCCATACTTTCTCCCGACCATTTCATCGCATATACCAAGACTCTGCCCATGAAGCTGCCGGTGATGGAGCACGACCACGCCCGCGCCGCGCTGCCGCAGTGGTATGCCGATCAATTCGGATGGCAGGAGATCGTCGCCGAAACCGCCGAAGCCTGGAACCGCATTCCAGTTGAAGATCGCAAAGATTGCGGCATCTTCGCCCAGGACTACGGCCAGGCGGGCGCCATCGACTTCCTGGGCCGCGCCTATGGCCTGCCTCCATCCTTGAGCGGCGACCGCACTTACTTCCTATGGGGACCGCGTGGTTATTCCGGCAGATGCCTCATCGTCCTCGGCGACCGCAGAGAACGCCTCGAACAACTCTTCGATCACGTCGAATTCGTAGGCACATCCGCCGACAATCCCTACGCGCTGGAAACGGAAATCGCAGTCTACATCTGCCGCGGCCTGAGGCTAGGCACCCTAACCCAACTCTGGCCCCAAGTAAAACACTGGCACTAAACTGTGTCGACCTGCGAGAGGATTCATGTGGGGACAGGCGCCCCGGCTGTCCGCCGGGCGCAGCCCGGCCGCCGGCGGCGATCCACGCGGATGCTAACCCTTACACCCCCGAAGCGTCTCAGAAACATGATGCTTAGTTTCATTCCAGCAAACTCTCCTCGCCTCGCGCTTGACATCTTCAAGCGCCGTCATCAACAATTTCTCAGCACCTCAACATCGGTCCCAAATCGTTCCACTCCAAGTTCTTCCCGAGGCTCTTTCATGTTGCTCGCCGCACGCCTGGCAATCTTGTTCTGTCTCCCATTTCTTCTAGCCGCCGTCCTTTCCGCGCAGCGGGTCACCGTCTCCCAGCCCACGATCTGGTCATCGAAGCCCGATATCGCCGCCTTCGAAAAAATCGAGACCGACCGTCTCGCCGCCGGCCAGCGCGCCATCGACACTATGCTCGCCGTCAAGGGCCCGCGGACCATTGAAAACACACTCGTCCCCTTCGATGAGGCCCTCCGCCAGGACGGCTCCGCGGGATACTTCGCCGGACTCATGGAACAGGTCCATCCCGATGCCGGCTTCCGTGACCACGCCACCGCTATGGTCACCAAAGCCAGCGCCGCCCTGACCGCCATCGCCTTAAATCGGGAAGTCTATGCCGCTCTAGCCGCGCTCGATCTTTCCCAGGCCGATTCCGCGACTCGTTACTACGTCCAGCACCAACTCCTCTTGTTCCGTCTCGCTGGTGTCGACAAAGACGACGCCACCCGCGCCCGCCTCAAGAAACTAAACGATCAGGCCACCGAACAGCAGTCCATGTTCGATCGCAATATCTCCGACGGCCAGAAAGTAGTTGAGGCCGATCCCTCCGAACTCGATGGCCTTCCCCAGGACTACATCGCCCGCCACCAGCCTGGAGCCGACGGCAAGATCCGCATCACTACCGATTATCCCGACGCCCTCCCGGTCTTCAGCTTCGCCAAAAGCGACGCCCTGCGCCGCCGCCTGGCTCTCGCCTTCAACACTCGCGCCTACCCTAAGAACCAGGAAGTCCTCACCGGCCTGCTGCAGACGCGCTACGAAATCGCCACGCTGCTCGGCTACTCCAACTGGGCCGACTACAACGCCGCCAACAAGATGATTGCCAAAGGACACAACATCGCCGACTTCATCGAGCAGGTGAATGACGCCGCGCGTCCGCTGGCCCAGCGTGAATTTGAGATGCTGCTCGCCGAAAAACAAAAGGCCAATCCCGGCGCAAAAGAAATCTGGGACTACGAAAGAAGCTATCTTTCCGAATTAGTTCGCCGCTCCCGTTACGACTTCGATTCTCAATCCGTGCGCCCCTACTTCCCGTTCATGGAAGTAAAGCAGGGCATCCTCGACACCGCCGCTGAACTTTTCCACGTCAGCTTCCAGCAGGAACCGAATGTCCCCTCCTGGGACCCCGCCGTCGAAACCTGGATCGTCATCGACCACGACCAGCCCATCGGACGCTTCTATCTCGACATGCACCCCCGCCCCGGCAAGTTCAGCCACGCTGAAATGGCCCCGGTGCTCGATGGCATCCGCGGCAAGCAATTGCCCGAGGCCATCCTCGTCTGCAACTTCCCCGTACCCACCGCCACCGATCCCGGCCTCATGGATTACGGCGACGTAGAAACTTTCTTCCACGAATTCGGACACCTCATGCACCACATCCTTGGCGGCCAGCAACCTTGGGCCGGCATCAGCGGCATCTCCATGGAATCGGACTTCGTCGAAGCTCCCTCGCAGATGCTCGAAGAATGGCTTCGCAGCCCGCAAGTCCTGGCCAAGTTCGCCCGCCACTACAAGACGGGCGAGCCCATCCCCGCCGAACTCGTGGCCCGCATGAACCGCGCCAACGCCTTCGGACGCGGCGCCTGGACGAGTCGCCAGAACGCGCTAACTGCCATCTCCTACAACATCTACAAAACCAAGCCTGAGGACGTGAACCTCGACGCCGTCACCCTCGAAGCCAACCGCCGCTACACACTCTTTAGCCCACTTCCCGAAACCCACATGTGGGCCTCCTTCGGACACCTCGGCGGCTACTCCAGCGCCTACTACACCTACCTTTGGGACAAAGTGATCGCCGAAGATTTTTTCCTCCAATTCGACCATCAAAACCTGCTGGCCGGCGACGCCCCCATGCGCTACCGCCGTGTTGTCTTGGAACCCGGTGGCTCCATGTCAGCCAATGACCTGGTAAAGAATTTCCTGGGCCGCCCCCAAAACATGACCGCGTTACAACACTGGATGGGAGAAGAATTCGACGGAGCAGGAGGAGCCACCAAATCGGCAGGACAATGAGGTCTCTACCTTTGAAACGGCGCGGCCTCGGCCGCGCCGCTAATTGACCAGATAATGACCAATAATGATGCGGGCTTTAGCCCTAGGAAGGCTGGCCGCCATCCGCCGTGTGTTAATTCTCCGTGAATTTCACCTCAACCAATTGACCAGCAAGCTGCGCAGCATTACCCTCCAAGCCATGAGCCCAGCCGATCTTGATCAATTGCGCGTCGCCTACAAGAAAGCCACCGACGAATGGGTCGAAACCATTCGCGCCGAGGAAGCGCTAGCCACTCCCGACCACTCGATGATCGCCTGGGAGAAATGGGACGCCGCCCACTTCCAGGAAGAAGACGCCCACGCCAAATACACCAAACTTCGCGAAGCCTACAAAGACGGCCTTCGCGGCGTGAACATCGGCATCTAGGTGAGCTGAAAAACTGCTCTCGGTGGAGCGGACACTCCTGTCCGCTGCCTTTGGCTTTGCTTTTGCTATTGGCTCAGTTTGCGCCGGAGTGACATGACCAACATGGTCACGTCTGCTATAGTGCCTTCATGCGCACTGTGAACATAAGCGACCTGAAAGCGCGCCTCAGCGCCCATATTCAGTATGTCCGCGATGGGGAAGAGGTGCTGGTTTGCGACCGTAACCAGCCGGTAGCGCGCATCGTTCCCTGCTCAGCGAATGACCAGCCGGAGCGGGAACGGCAACTGATCGCACGGGGCATACTCACTCCGCCACTAAAAAGACGGGGACGCACAACCCGCTGGCCGCAGCCGCCGGGCAACGTATCCGATGAGGTCATGGAGCAGGTATGGCGCGAAGAACGGGACGAGCCTTAAGACGCCAGTCCGCATTCTGGGATGCCAGCGCCCTTGTCCCTCTCTGCGTTGCGCAGGCCAGCACGGCCCGGGCGCTCACTCTCTACCATAAATATGACGCGGTTGTCTGGTGGGCGACCCCTGTTGAGATTTCCAGCGCGCTGGCCCGGCTCGTGCGGAGGAAACACCTCGACTCTGGCGAATGGGCCGCGTCGCGCCGACTCGCGACGGATCTGGCTGACGAGTGGGCTGTCATCCGGCCTTCCGACGCTTTGCGGACGCGGGCCGCGCAACTGGTGAATAGATACGACCTAAGCGCCGCCGACGCGCTCCAGCTCGCGGCCGCGCTCGAATGGTGCGAAGATCTTCCGCAGGGCCGGGTCTTCATTGCAGCCGATCAAAGGTTGCGCGAGGCCGCACTACTCTCAGGATTCGCGGCCGAGCGGCTGTAGCCGCCTGCTGCGAGTCTTTACGTTCGAAGTCCTTGCCGCACCTTCCCCGCCCCCTGTAGCATCAATATCCAGGCACTCATAAGAGTAGAAGTAAAGGAGCAATCATGGCCACTGAAACCCTAACTTCCCCCGCCACTCTCGGCGCCAGCAATCCGACTAAAGTCCTGAAGAATTTCATCGACGGCGAGTGGGTCGAATCCTCCACCGGAGAGACCTTCGAAGACCGCAATCCCGCCGACACGCGCGAAGTAGTGGCCATCTTCCAGAAATCGGCCAAGGCCGACGTAGACGCCGCCGTAGACGCCGCCAAGCGCGCCTTCGCCAAATGGCGTCTTGTCCCCGCGCCGCGCCGCGCCGAGATTGTTTTCCGCGCTGCCGAAATTCTCATCGAGCGCAAAGAAGAGTATGCGCGCGAGATGACCCGCGAAATGGGCAAGGTTCTCGCCGAAACTCGCGGCGACATCCAGGAAGCCATCGACGCCGCCTACTACAACGCAGGAGAAGGCCGCCGCCTCTTCGGCCCCACGGTCCCGTCCGAGATGCCCAACAAGTTCGCCATGGCCGTGCGCCAGCCCATCGGCGTCTGCGGCATGATCACGCCCTGGAATTTCCCCATGGCGATTTCTTCCTGGAAGCTCTTGCCCGCCATCGTCTGCGGCAACACCTGCGTCATCAAGCCCGCGCAGGATACTCCGCTCTCCACCTTCAATCTGGTCCGCGCCTTGAGCGACGCCGGCCTCCCGAAGGGCGTAATCAACATCGTCGCCGGATACGGTCCCGCAGTGGGCACGCCGCTCGCAGAGCACGCCGACGTGCGCGCCATTTCGCTTACCGGATCATCCGCCGTAGGCCGCATTATCGGCGGCATCGCGGCCAAAAGTTTCAAACACTGTTCTCTGGAGTTAGGTGGCAAGAATCCCATGATCGTCCTCGACGATGCCAATCTCGATCTCGCTATCGAAGGCGGCCTCTGGGGAGGATTCGGCACCACCGGCCAGCGCTGCACCGCGACCAGTCGCATCATCGTGCAGAAAGGCGTCTACCGCGAGTTCATCGAACGCTATGTAGCCCGCGCCAAGAAACTGAAAGTCGGCAACGGCCTCGACGAAACCACCGAGATGGGTCCAGCCATCAACGAAAAACAACTCCAGACCGACCTAAGCTACGTCGAGATCGGCAAAAACGAAGGCGCAAAGCTGCTATGCGGCGGCAATCGCCTCGACAAAGGCGATTACCAGTACGGCTGGTTCATGGAACCAACCGTCTTCACCGATGTCGATCCCAAAATGCGCATCGCGCAGGAGGAAATCTTTGGGCCCGTAGTGTCCATCATCCCGTGCGATGATCTCGAAAACGCCATCGAGATCGCCAATGGCATCGAGTACGGCTTGTCCTCCGCGCTCTATACCAAAGACGTAAACAAAGCCTTCGCCGCCATTCGTGACCTCTACGCCGGCATCACCTACATCAACGCGCCCACCATCGGCGCCGAAGTACACCTTCCCTTCGGAGGCACCAAAGCCACCGGCAACGGCCACCGCGAAGGCGGCATCGGTGCGATAGACTTCTACACCGAGTGGAAATCAGTCTACGTCGATTACTCAGACAAGCTGCAGAAGGCCCAAATCGACCGCGCGGAGTAAAACCTTTAACACAGAGGACACTGGGCAAGGCAACCCGGGTAGAATTACCCTGTGATCCTCACTGTCCCCTGTGGTTAAGGTTTTGACTTCCATGCCCGATACCCAAGTCCGCGAAGTAACCGCCGCCAAGCGTCTCGACAACGTACGCTACGCCATTCGCGACCTGGCCTGCGTTGCCGACGAAGTAATAAAGCAAGGCCACAAAGTTCTCCCGCTCAACGTAGGCGATCCGCTCAATTTCGATTTCCAGACTCCGCCGCACATCATCGAAGCCGCCTATAAAGCCATGCGCGACGGCAAGAACGGCTACGCGCCGTCTCCCGGCATTCCCGAAGCGCTGGAAGCGATTCGCGGAGAAGCCGCCCGCAAAGGCATCACCACCGTGCAGGACGTCTTCGTAACCTCAGGTGTGAGCGAGACAGTCGACCTTTGTATCTCTGCGCTGGTAAATCCCGGCGAAGACATTCTCACGCCGAGTCCCGACTACCCGCTCTACTCAGCCGTCCTTTGCAAGCTGGGCATAGCGCTAAACGCTTACGACCTGAATGAAGACGACGCCTGGCACCCCGAACTCGCCGATATCGAACGCAAGCGAACGCCGCGCACCCGCGGCATCGTCTTAATCAATCCCAACAATCCCACCGGATCGCTGTGCTCGCGGCAAATGCTCGAGCAAGTCGCCGAAGTAGCGCGCCGCCACAATCTGGTCGTCTTCGCCGACGAGATCTACGACAAACTGATTCTGCCCGATGCGAGCGGAGACGCCACTCCGCACATAGCCTTCGCCGCAGTAGCACCCGACGTCCCCTGCATCACCTTCGGAGGAATGTCGAAAAACTATCTAGTCCCCGGATGGCGCATCGGCTGGGGCATCGTCTCCGGCGACGCCGCGGCCATCAAGCCCTACACCGAAGGCATTCACCGCCTGCTGCGCGCACGTCTCTGCGCCAACCATCCCGAGCAATACGCCATCAAGCCCGCGCTAGAAGGACCTCAAGACCATCTCATCGAAGTGCAACGCAAACTGCGCTCCCGTCGCGATCTCACCCAGAAGTGGTGCGAGTCGACGCCGCGTGTAAGCTGCGTCGCCCCGCGTGGCGCCTTCTATGCCTTCCCGAAAATCGACATCCCCGAAAGCGACGAAGTCTTCGTCAAAGAATTAATCCGCCAAAAGCACGTTATGGTTGTGCACGGGTCCGGCTTCGGCCAGAAACCCGGCACGCAGCACTTCCGCATCGTGTTCTTGCCGGATGAGAAAACGCTGGCCAGCGCCTATGCCGGAATTGCAGACTTCATACAAGAGAGATACGGCGCCAGGACTTGAATATGGACCTTGTCAGTAAATTCCCGGCAGCACCGCCGGCACGCGCGCTGCGTAGTCGTCAAATTCCTTCCCAAACGCCGCTCGCAGCAGCTTCTCCTCGCTGCGCACTCGGATGACCAGACCCACCGCAAACAGAATCATGGCCACAATCAGTTGCTTCCAGTGCTCCATCGCCAGCCCGGTCGCCACCAACATGCCAAGCATCCCGGTATAGATGGGATTGCGCACCAAGCGGTACGGCCCCGCCGTGATTAACTTGTGACCCTCAACCAGCCGCGCCGCGAACGCCCACTGTTTGCCCAGCGTTCGCACCGCCGAAGCCACCAGCCACACGGATCCAACTGCCAGGGCCACAGTGAACGCGTAAAACACGATCCCGACGCTCCCGGAGAGAACAGCGACCTGGGGCAGAAACGGCTTGCCCGGCAGCTGGAACCAAACCAGCGAGTAAGCGATCCCTTGCAAACCAATCCCCAGCAGAGACATCCGGTCCCGCTTGGCTTCCTGCTGTTTCGGAGGCTTCCGGCGAAAAATAAAAACTCCTGCAAAAACCATCCAGCACAGCACCACTCCGCAAAGAGTGACCAGCGCAATTGGATTCGGTTGGCACATGAGTGTTCGCCTCCTCGTGCAGCGAACCTAATCTAGAGACAAGCGTTGAATTTGGCAATGCAACGCATGGAAGCTTCCGGTAGATGACCATGGTATAATGACCATGATCGAGAGGATTCTCGGCTAATGAAAACAATGGCGGCAGGCCAATTCAAAGTCCATTGCCTCAAGGTCATGGACGAAGTTCAGTCCAAACGCCAAGCCGTCCTGATCACCAAGCGCGGCAAGCCCGTGGCAAAGCTCGTCCCAGTCGAGAAAGAAAAGGACGATATTTTCGGCTTCCTCAAAGGCAAGGGCAAAATCGAAATCAAGGGCGACATTGTTTCTCCGGCAATCAGCCCCGAGGAATGGGGCGATCTTTATTGATCCTGCTCGACACGCATGTAGTGATCTGGCTTGCGCAAGATTACCAGCGGATATCGCCAGCGGCTCGGGCTGCCATCGAGGATACGCGCGACGAAGACCGCGGAGTGGCAGTTGCTGACATCACACTCGTTGAAATCGCCCGGCTCGCGAGTCATGGACGAGTCAATTTGATTCCGAATGCAGAAACGGTTCTATCCGAAGTCGAACACCGCTTTGTCATCCTGCCCATCACTTCAAAGATTGCGCTGCAGGCTTTCGCTCTGCCAGCAAATTATCCGAAAGATCCTGTGGACCGCATCCTCGGAGCGACCGCACTCGTCGAGGGCCTCACACTCGTTACTGCGGACGCAAAAATTCGAAATTCGCGCGCGGTGCCAACTATCTGGTGAAGACGCTCATTAGTCGATTTTCCTAGGCACTCTCAGCTGCTAAGCGTCCACTTTCTCTTTCCCCGCGAATCTGCTTAAATCAAGTCAGACGCAACCCGCGGTCAATGCTTGGGTTTCTATAAATCGTGGTCGACATTCATTCCCACATTCTTCCGGAAGTAGACGACGGCTCCAAGTCCTGGGAAATGTCCGTCGCCATGTGCCGCATGGCTGCCGCCGACGGCATTACGCATCAGGTTGCAACGCCTCACGCCAACGACCGCTACCCCTACGACCGCGCCCATCTCCAAGGACTGCTCGTGCAACTGCAACAACAGGTCGGCGATTCCATCACACTAATCCTGGGCTGCGACTTCCATCTCTCCTACGACAATCTGCAGCGCGTGCTGGCCAATCCCCCGGGCTACTCGATCGAAGGCTCGCGCTACATGCTGGTCGAGCTCAGCAACTACGGCGTTCCGCAGCAAACCACTGACTGCTTCACGCAGCTTGGCGACCGCGGCATCACCGCCGTCATCACCCATCCCGAGCGCAACCCGATTCTCCGCGAGAACCTGCAGCGCGTGGTGGAGTGGGCCGAGCAAGGTTCTGTGATCCAGGTGACCGCCTCGGCTCTTACCGGATTCTGGGGAGATCGCACCCGCCGCGCCGCGCACTGGCTGCTCGAGCACGACGCCGTCCATGTGCTGGCCACCGATGCTCACGACACCCAGAAGCGTGTCCCTGTGCTCTCCGCCGCCCGCGACGCCGCCGCGGAAATCTATGGTGAGGAGGTAGCGGAAGCCCTCGTCGAGGGCAATCCGCGAGCCATCATCCAGTCCCAGCCTCTGCCCTACTTTCCCAAGCCGGCGCTAGGAAGCTACCGCAAGACGCCCGGAGCCTAGAAGGCCGAGAAGTTAGCAGCTGGCATTTAGCCAGGCGGATGTGGCTTGAAGAATAGAAGACAGTCAAGACGTCGTGAGATAAGAGCGGAGATAGGCTAACTGCTAATTGCTAACTGCCGTTACCGCCCCGGCGAATCGTTCTTGGCAGGTGGTGTGGCAGGCGCCGGGACAACTGAAGGTGGCGCAGCCGGAGCTGGAGCAACTGCCGGACCGACATTCATGCGCGCTCCCGCATCGGGGCTGTGCGACGCAGGAGTCAAGGATGCCGCGTGCGGCGCGGCCGGCTCCGTAGTCATCGCGCTCTCGGGATTCAGCAGACGGTCGTGACTCGGCCCCAACCCCAGGCTGATCAGAGCGCGCGAATCCGGCACTTCCTTCGATTGCCAGCCGTGATCGGCCTGATAACGCCGCATGGCATCTTCACTGGCTTGATTCCACGTACCGGCCGCTTCGCCCGACATATAGTGCTCGCGTATCAAAGCTTCCTGAATGGCCTGCGCCCGCTCCGGTTCAATCTTCTGCTGGCCCCGCGCGGTCTTCCGCTTACTGCCCTTGCGCGAACTCGCGTACTTCGATTTGCTGCTGTGGGCCGTACCGGCCGTGCTCGATTTCGCGTGTTTACTTGCCGGCGGATGCGATGCAGGATGAGGCTTGACTTGGGATTTGGTCCGGGATTTGGTTGTGGCGCTGCCAGGCGTCGAGCCAGCAGCAGACGCCTGGCCCATCGCGGCACCCGGCGAACCGCAGACACACATCAGAGCCAGAGCGCAACCTGCGCCCATCCATCTACGCATTTTCGCGCGATGCGTCGGTTCCAAAGGCAACCCTCAGAAAATCAATGGCCAGCGTTCAGTGGCCGCAAAACCCTTCAACATGATTCTGCCGCATTCACTGACCACTGACCACTAATCACTGACACTCTCTGTTACGGAAGTGTCCCGGCCATGAAGATGGTTCCATCCGCGGCGGTCGAACCTCGCGGCCTCACTAGGAATACCGCGTCCTGTCCGCTCTTCAGCCCCGACTCCACTTTGGCGAACTCCTCTTCGCTGTTGACCGGCTGCTTGTTGACTTCCAGAATCACATCGCCTCGGCCCAAATTGATGTCCTCGGCAAACGACCCCGGTTTCACGTCCTGCACGATCACGCCCTTGCCCGCCGGCATGTCCAGCCGCTCGGCCATCTCCGGCGTCAGCTTGCGAACCGTGACCCCCAGCTTGCTTTGCTTCGGCGTGCTCTCGTCGCCGCCTCCCTGGTCCTCGCCGAGGCGCGCCGCGAACAACTTGGCACGGTCGGCAACAGTCACAGTTGTCTCCTGTGTCTTGCCGTTGCGCAGGAAGGTGATCATCACCTTGGCTCCCGGTTTCCGTGATGCAATCTCAGAAACCAATTCCGCGCCTTTGGTCACCTTATGGCCATCGACGGTTGTAATGGTGTCGCCCACCTTCAACCCTGCCTGGTCTGCGGGACTACCCGCCACCACGCTCGACACCGTCACTCCGCTGCCTGCGCCGTACACTCGCGCAATCGCCGGATTCTCCACCGAATCAAACATGATGCCGATCGAACCCCGCGCCACGCGGTGATCGGGGCCGATCAACTGGTTGTAGACCTGCACCACGGTATTCGAAGGAAGCGAAAATCCCACGCCGGCGTACGCGTTAGTCTCACTTAAAATCGCCGTGTTGATGCCGATCACTTCGCCGTTCATGTTGACCAGCGGCCCGCCTGAATTTCCGGGGTTTATCGCGGCATCGGTTTGAATAAACGTCTGGAACTGCCGCCCGGGAACGATATCGCGGCCCTTCGCGGAAACGATGCCAGCCGTCACCGTGCCCACCTGCCCAAACGGGCTGCCGATCGCCAGCACCCAATCTCCCACCTGCATGCCGTCGGAGTTGCCCAGCTTCGCCGCGGGCACGGCCCGGTCAAGTTCAATCTTGATGACCGCCAAATCCGTTTCCGGATCTTCCCCAATCACCTTTGCGTCATGCTGCACACCTGGAGGATCGTCCTGCAGGCGCACCCGGATGCGGTCCGCTTTCTCCACCACATGCCGGTTGGTCACGATGTAACCCTTCGTATCCACAATCACGCCCGAACCGAGCGAGCGCTCGCGAATCGCGCCATCGCCCTGGCCACCCTGCCCACCGAAGAAGCGGTTGAAAAAGTCGTCCATCTCATTGCCGCCCTCCTGGTCATCGGGAGTCTGCGCGCCCCGCCGGCGTGGATTCTTAATGGTTGATTCCGTGTTGATGTTGACCACGCTCGGTCCCAACTGCTTGGCGATCTGCGAAAACGCATTGGAAAGCTGCTGCGGCGCAGGCACTGACAGCGGAGTCGCGTCCGAACCTTTCTGCCCTTCCTTGCCCTTCACGCCATAAGAAACAATGGTGCCGATCAAAATCCCAACCGCCAGCGTAGCCACAATACTGAACGAATAGACCCACCGACGGGTCTTCAAACGCACCCAAATTGCCTGCGAATCCATATGCCTGCTTTCCTCCAGGAACTATCCCTGTTAATTATACCCGCCCCCGAGAGCACTCATGTGGAGGCGGCCGCCTCGCCGGCTCGTGCGGCGACGGCCACCTCGGCCGTCCGACGAGCGAAGCAAGGAGACCAGGGAAGTAAATGCCAACCCAATACACTACCGATTCACATCCAAGGCCACAAACCCTTAGACGCCCAACTCGCCCTTAAGTTTGATGGAGTTACTTCCGAATAAACTCACTTCCCCTCATAAACCGTCTTGCCGCCTACAACCGTCCGCAGCACCTTCGTCGCCAGCACTTTTTCCGGCGCCGCCGCCGTCACATCGTGGTCGAGCACCACAAAATCCGCGAGCATCCCCGCCACCAGCTTGCCTTTTTCCTTCTCCTCGAATTCGGCAAAGGCCGAGCCAGTGGTATAAGCTGCAATCGCCTGATCCATGGTCAACTTCTGCGCCGGGAAAAACTCTTGCTTGCCGTTCTCGCTCTTGCGCGTAACCGCGGCATACAGTCCCCGAAACGGCGAGACTGATTCCACCGGATAATCCGTGCCGAAAGCCAGCGTCACTCCCTTACTCAGAAGACCCGCCCATGCATATGAGTTCGCCGCGCGCTTCGGCCCCAGCCGGTCCTGCGCCCAGCGCATGTCGGTGAGCAGATGGCTCGGCTGAATCGAAGCGATCACCCTCAACTCTCTGAAGCGAGCGATCTGCGCCGGCGTAGTGACCTGAGCATGTTCGATGCGCAGACGGAAATCGTCCCCGCCGTTGGCAGCCTTCACTTTCTGCTGGCGCGCGGCTTTCTCCGCCTCCGCAAAAGCATCGAGCGCCATCTGCACGCCCTTGTCGCCAATGGCATGAAACCCAAGCTGGAAGCCCGTCAGCACCCGCTCCTTGGCCATTTCATTCAGCTTCGCCGCATCGTACTGCGGCAAACCGGAATTCTTCGGATCATCCGCATAGGGTTCAAGGAGTGCCGCCGTGTGCCCGCCCAGCGATCCATCCATGAAGCCTTTCAGCATTCCCGTGTGCAGCATCAAATCGGACTGCGGATGCGAATCGCGCTTCTTCTTTAACTCCTCCACCGAATCGCTAAACGGCAGCCATTCGGAAATCCGCGTCGTCAACTTGCCTTCTTTTTCAAGCTCCTCGTAGATCTGAAAATTTTCCCACTCCGGCGAATAATCCTGCGCCGAGGTCACACCGTGCGCCGCCAGGTCTGCCAGCGCCACTTCAATTCCCTGCCGCCGCATGTCATGGGTCGGCGGCGGAATCACCGCCTGCACCGCCTCCTGCGCGGTATCGCGCAAAATTCCGGTCGGCTGCCCGTTCTCATCGCGATCGATTTTTCCCCCTTGCGGATCGTGGCTCGCCAGCGTGACGCTAGCCAACTGCAGCGCGCGCGTATTCGCCACCGCAAGATGCCCATCCACGCGGTCCAGAAATACTGGATGCCCGCCCGAAACTTCATCCAGATCCCAGCGACTGGGTAGAGCCTTTACCGGCCACAGAGTCTCGTCCCATCCGCCACCCAGAATCCATTCGCCCGGCCCGGCTTTTTCCACTTTAGCGAGTACGCGCTGATGGAATTCCTCCAGCGTTTTCACCCCGACCAAGTCAACGCTCAACTTCTGCAATCCAGCTCCCGCCAAGTGCATATGTGCGTCGTTAAATCCCGGCATGACGAAATGCCCGCCCAAATCAATCACTTGCGTCTGCGGTCCCTTAAGCTTCTCAATCTCAAGATTCTTTCCCACTGCCTGAATCCGGTCCCCGCGCACCGCAATAGCCGACTCACGGAGAATCGAACTGAACTGCGCATTAGCCGGAACACCGCTGTAAACATTCGCGTGGATGAAGATGACGTCGGCCTTTGGCTTAGACTCCGGGGACGCGGGAGCGGCGTTCTGAGCGGCCATTGACACGCTAGAAATGATCAGGAAAATAAAAGCCGGGTGCCCCATCCTTCGCGTCCTTTGCGAAGGGTGGGATTCCACTGCCGCGTGAACCCGTCGGCTGACGCGGCGCGTCAGCGCTGCGAAAAGATTCTTCCCCGCCTTAGCCCCTGAAGTTGCAAATCCCATCATTCCCCCATCCCCACTCCCGCCAGCGCCAGCATGGTCAACAAAATTCTCTTCAACCCCAACTCCCGCCCGTTGGAATCGAACCACTCCTGCAAAGTGTGTGCCCCACCGCCCGACCCGCCGCCGCCGATGGCAATCGCTTCCAGGCCCAACGACAGGGGAATGTTCGCGTCGGTCGATGCCCGCTGCACCTGCGCCGCATTGTTCAACTGCACATCCACCGCCCGAATCACATGCAGAATCCGCGCCCCCACCGCCAGCTCTCCCGCCGGACGATTCCCGATCGCCACCACTTCACAATTCACTCCCGAAGGCCGCTTCTGCACCAGCGACCGCATCTCCGCTCCCATCGTTTCATCTTCCACTGCGCGATTCAGCGCCAGCCGCATTGCCTGCTCCAGCCGTTCCATCTCCGCCATCGAAGTCGAGCGGATATCCACTTTCATGCTCGCCGACTCCGGAATCGAATTCACCGAAGTGCCGCCACGAATCACTCCGATATTGAAAGTTGTCTTGGGTGAAGCCGGCACCGGCGTCGAACTAAACGCATCGATAGCCCGCGCCAGAATCACAATCGGATTAGGCGCGCCAAAATCGCTCCACGAATGCCCCCCCGGACCGCGCACGATCACCTCAAACCGCCGGCTGCCCAGGGCCTCAGCCACAATCGTGTCCGACCCCGCGCCGTCAAGCACCACGCTGTAGGCAATCGAATCCTTCCACCGCGGCGTGGAAAAAATGTGCCGCATGCCGCGCAGGTCACCCTCACCCTCTTCGCCCACGTTGCCGATAAAAACAAACGGCAGCGCGTGCCGCAAGCGCATCGCCCGCAGCAGCGCGGCAATCGCAAGCATCGCCGTAACTCCCGCGCCGTTGTCGGAAACCCCCGGCCCGTACAGTCGGCTGCCCTGTTGCCGGATGTTCAGCGGCGTACTGGCCGGAAAAACTGTATCAATGTGAGCGCTCAAAGCAACATAACGCTGCCCGAATCCAGCCTCCGTAGAACCAAGTCCTGCGAAGCCAGATCCAATAAAACCTGGATGCACGCCGAATACATTTCCCACATCGTCGATGCGAACGTCGTCCAGTCCAACTTCGCGAAAGCGCTCCGCCAGCCATGCCCCGCGCGCCGACTCCCCAAACGGAGGCGCCGCAATCCGCGCCATCTCCATCTGCCACTGCGCCAGTTGCGGCTCCTGCGTCCGCAGCCAGTTGTAAGCCGACCTCACCTCAGGCGTTGCCGCCAGCCGCGCCACATCCATCTGCACTGCGGGAGAAACGCCCGGCATATCCGTACGTGGAGGAGTGGGGCTCATGGCAGGTATTCCGCCATCTTACAACGCAAGCGAAGGGAATAGGGATTGGCAAAAGCGGGAACCGTTTTTGCGGGTGTCATGAGGAATAGGATTGGTGAAAGCGGAGAGCGTTTCTCACAAAATTGTCATCCTGAGCGTAGCCACTGCTTCGCGAACGCGAAGCGGTGGCGCAGTCGAAGGACCCCTTGCAGGCTGGCAGCTCTTGCGGCTCCGAAAGGAATTCCCTTCCCCGAATCCGCTAGCGACGTCGCGGCCGCAACATCCTCACCCCCGGTCGTGCCTCAGCCTCGGCCAGCCATCCCCGCCGCAATTTTTCACCCGCAACACCAGACAGCAACGGCTTGATATCAAGAATAGGAGTCCCATCCAGCATATCCACGCCGCGAACCTGCAACTCGGCCCAGTCCCGCCGAAGCAATTCGACAATAGTCAGCCCAATCGGGTTCGGACGCCGTGGAGATCGCGTCGCAAACACTCCATGCGCCCGATTGTCCGAAGGCGGCGTCCCCAGCAATTCGAACCCCTTCGATCGATCGAACTCCCAGAGCACGACAAGGTGCGAGAAGCCCTCAATATCAGTGAGCCCAACCTCAAACTCCGGCAGGGTAAGCACTCCCTCTGCCTCATGCTTAGCTCCAAGCCCCTTAGGAACTTGGCCTGCATCCTTGTAAGGACTACGCACAAATCCAATCGCCCGCGACGTAAACATAAGGGAATCCTCTCCTTCAGTCCTAATCGCCTCCCGTCATGCTGAGCGGAGCAAGATCGTCCAAAGGACGATCCTGCGCAGTCAAAGCACCCCATACCTTCCTTAAGCAACCAAAAAGCCCAAACAGGAGTCCTCAGACCAACGACGGGGCAGAGGCGCTGGGCACTTTTCCACAGCCTCCAGTGTGACATCCAACCTTGCCCTATGAGATAAATCGCGAGATCATGGTCCAAGCGGACGCAGTGCCGCGCGTTTGTTTTAGATTAGTTCTTTGAAAATCGAACAACCTAACTCCTTAGCCCACAATATTTTAGAGGTAAATTATTTACCGTCAAGGGTTTAGGAGTTGACCTAGGCGGATATCTGCCGATTTCAAGCGCTAAGTCATTGATTACAAGGATTTTACTGCTAAGTCCTTTGGAATAAAGATTTTAGCCGATGCCAATTTCGTTAAGTAATTGATTCGAGAGATTTTAGCTGGATTTGACCTGCGTTTTTTTATCTCGATCTCTAAGCCAACCGGCTCTCCACCCCGGCCCTCAGCTCAACCGCGGCCACCAACTTCTGGGTAGCCGGAACCTCGATCCCATGCCTGCGAGCGCCGCGCAGAATCGGTCCAGCAATAGCATCCAGCTCAGGAGTCTTATGCTGCTCAACATCTTTCTGCATCGAGCTGCGCATGTTCGCAGGGAAGGTCGTTATTCCGGACAGCACTTTTTCAGCATCCACCTTCGCACCTTCAGCCACCGCGACCGCGCAAGCTTCCCGAATGCAAGCCTCGCCCAAACTTCGCCACTGCGGATCGGAAAGAACCTCGCCAACGGTTTTATTGGCCGCAGTTGTGCTTAGCGCAAACGGCGCCAGAAAAACCAGCTTGCCCCACATCAGCGTAGGCTCATCGTCTACAAAGCTGCACGTAAAACCGATGTGCTGAAGCTGATCCACTGTCGTTCCAAGAAGAGCCCGCCCCGCAGACAACACATTCAATCGGGCAAATGGGGAACGATGGACGATGTGTCCCGGAGCGACCCGCTCCGTCTCGACCGCAATCGTCGCCGGGATCACGCGCTCAGCCGCGTAGCGTGCGCGCAGCAGCGGCATGTGGTCGATGCCATTGAGCAGAGGAACGATCGCTCGCACAGAGTCAGGATTTTTGAACGCGGCCAACGCCGGCTCCAACTGTGTGGCCTTCACCGTGACCCAGAGCACGTCAGCCGGAGGCACTTCCGCGGCGACCGCGACATCTACCGTGAAATTGCCGAAAGGAGTCTCCAGCCGAAGTTGCTTGGGGTAATCGGCGAGGGTTTCGCGCCGCACCACCAATGTGACGGAAGCCCCCGAGTGCGCCAGACAAGCGCCAATCAAGCCGCCAATACCACCCGCCCCGAGAATCGCATGTCGCATAGGCACTTCCGAAATGGGGTGCCCCGTCCTTGTTTCTCCGTTCTTTGGAGAAACAGGGCGGGGATTTTGACTTCT
This sequence comes from uncultured Acidobacteriaceae bacterium, assembly GCA_963747615.1. Lineage (GTDB taxonomy): Bacteria > Acidobacteriota > Terriglobia > Terriglobales > Acidobacteriaceae > Sulfotelmatobacter. Next base: position 1,700,159 of record CAVVFP010000001.1, on the reverse strand, counting down.
GTTCGACCGTCAAACGTTCCTGGCCGCCTCCGGCAAACACTCGGCAACCTCGGCATCGCTCAACGTATGATCACTCGACTTGGCACGAGAATAGATGCGGTCCACCAGATCGTCCGTCGCCGCAATCCCGCGCCGCTCCAGCCAGAACAGCACATTCGACTTTCCGCTCATCGGACCGATATCGATGATCTGCTCCAGGCCAAACATATGAGACGGCACACCCGAGTAAACCGTGTTGGCCAACTCGACGTCATTTTTCTTGAACGCTTTAATTACGGCCGCCGCATGCACACCAGTCGCCGTCCGAAAAGCGTCATCGCCCACGACCGGATAGTTCGCCGGAATCGGCACGCCCGTGGCCCGCGAAACCGCCAGGCAATACTGCTTCAACTTCGTAAGGTCTTGCTCCGCCCAGGGCGCAATTTCCATCAGCTTCAAATTCACCAGCATCTGATCCATCTGCGTATTGCCCACGCGCTCTCCAATGCCGATGGCGCATCCGTGAACGCAATCCGCTCCCGCAACCAGCGCCGCCATGGAGTTCGCGATCGCCAGCCCGCGATCGCTGTGCCCGTGCCAATCCACGCGGATCTTTTCGCCCGAGGGCTTAACCACTTCCTCGATCACAAACTTGACCAGCGCCAGTGCGCCCATGGGCGTGGAGTGCCCGGCAGTATCGCAGATCACAATGGCCCGCGCGCCGCAATCTATCGCCGTCGAATACAGCCGCTTCACCGTCTCCGGATCGCAGCGCGACGTGTCCTCGGTCACATACATCGAGTCGAGGCCCAGCGAAACCGCATACTTCACGGCCTTCTCGGTGGTCTGCAAAAGAAAGTCGTCGGACCATCCTTCGGTAAATCTGCGGATCGGGCTCGATCCGATAAACGTCGCGGCTTCGATTCGCAGACCGGTTTTCTGCACGATCTCGGCGATCGGACGAATATCGTTTTCATGCGTGCGCGCCGCGCAGTTGGCGCGAATCTTCATCTTTTGCGTAACGATCTCCCGCGCCAAAGCCGTCACATGCTCGACCGCGCGCGCCCCCGCGCCCGGCAATCCTAGATCGAGCGAGTCGATCCCAAGCGCCTCCATAAGATGAAGGATTTCAAGTTTCTCTGGAATCGAAGGATCGCGCACCGAAGGCGATTGCAGCCCATCGCGCAAGCTCTCATCGTTGAGCAGCACTGGCCCCGCCGGCTTCATTCCCGGCGGATATTCCTTGTTCCAGTCGTAGATGAGTTCGGAAGTATTCATGGAAAACCGCTGCTAGCTTCTAGCTCCTAGCCTCTAGCACGGCAGCTTGGCCAGAAGCTAGCAGCTAGCAGCTAGCAGCTAGAAGCGGGGTTACTTCTCTTTCGGCGGCAAGGTCAACCCGAAAACCGAAATCATTCCCTGGCCCGCGACGTTGACCTTGGCTTCCGCGGGATTTGGCAGATACAAAGTCTGGCAGTGTTCGCAGCGGTAGACTTCCGCATCCGGTCCCCAGGACTTTTCGGCATCGCCGCACGCTTGCTCGATTACGTCTTCCGAGTAGAACCAGCGTTTCAAATGGCCGCCGCAGAATTTGCCTTTTTCGTTTTTCTCGTTGCAGGCGCGCTGCCCGGTCTTCTTGATTTTGACCTTGTGATGAGGAAGTTGCCCAGGAGTTTGCGTCCCCGAAGTGGTGATTTCGCCCGTTGCCAAAGCGCTTACCCTCGTTCGTGCGGCGCTTGCGCCGCCGGATTCGGCCTTACGAAGGTCATTGTACTCGAAGGCTAAAGGCAAAGGCCAAGACGCCCAATGTCGTATGCTAAGCCTATTCTCGTGCCCGGCAGTCAAAGGCCCGAATGAGTGACTTATGAATCGTGAACGTTTTCCTGCGAAGAAGATTTTTCTGACCGGAGCGGCAATTTTTCTTCCGCTCACGCTTCTGCTTGGCCCGACTAGCGCCCAGACGCAACACAAGAACGATGCTCGAAGCGGCGCTCCCACGAATGTGCAATTGGAGTTGGTGCGCATCGAAACCGGATTTTTCGAAGCCTGGAAAAACAACGATCAAACTTATTTTCGCGAGCACATGCCGGAGAATGGAATCTTCTGGAGCGATGCCGGCACATTCTCCCGCGACCAGCAACTCGCAGCCCAGCAAGCTTCCGCGAAAACCTGCACCGTGGAAGGTTACGGCCTCTCCGACTTCGGAGCGCTGCCGCTCACGAGCGGGGCATTCCTGCTCACCTACAAGGCCGAGCAGTTCGCCACCTGCAACGGAGAGAAGATGCCTGTCCACATCAACGGAAGTTCGATCTACATCCTCAAATCCGGCCACTGGCAGGCCATTTACCGGGCAGCAGTGCCACTGAAGAATTAAGCCAAGGAAACGCATGATCACAATTGTTTCGGGCCTGCCACGTTCGGGCACCTCTCTGATGATGCAAATGCTGTCCGCGGGAGGAATGCCCATCCTCTCCGATGGCGAGCGCCAGGCCGATGTCGATAACCCGAAGGGCTATCTGGAGTGGGAGCGCATCAAGCAGCTTCCCAAAGACCCCGCCTGCATTACCGAAGCCGAGGGTAAAGCCGTGAAGGTGATCTCGCTGCTCCTGCTTTCGCTGCCCGAGGGACACGAATACCGCGTCATCTTCATGCAGCGGCCGCTCGCAGAAGTGCTGGCCTCGCAGGAAGTGATGCTGCATCATCGGGGAACCGCGAAACCAGGCACGGACGCTTCCGTCGTCGCCGCGGCATTCGAGAAGAACCTGCGCGCCGTCAACGCCTGGCTCGATAGCAAGGCCTACGTAAAGACTCTGCGCGTTTCCTATCACGATGTGCTGGGTGAACCGGAAGACATCGCGCAGAAAGTAGCCGGGTTCTTAGGAATCAGCTTGAACGCGGACGCCATGACCCGCCAAGTCGACGCGACCCTCTACCGCAACCGCTCGAAGTAGTGCACGAAGATCTGCCCTCAGAATTCCAACTTTGGCTTGGCCTGATCGGCGCCCACGCGCCCCGTCGCGATCTCAGCTTTGTAGAAGTTCTCGGCTTTCACCGGCTCTCCCGCCAGGCGCCGCAGAATGGCGATCTGGCCTACGTGCGTAAGTGCATCGGCGAGCGGGCCCTGAAAGAGCTTCTCCGGCGTCGCCTGTAGTGGCTCGCTCGACGCCAGGAAATCATCGAACTTTTTCAACGCTGCGAAAAAGCGCTCGATCTCTTTTTCCCACGGCAGCGGCTTGGAATCATGCCATTCGCGCTTTCCGTCGGCCATCGAATGCGCCCAATCCATCAGGTCGCCAATGTGTGCGAGAATCTGTCCCGGCGCGCGCACGCTTTCATTAGCATGAAACTCGGCAAAACCTTCGGAAGCATTGCGGACGGCTTTGCCTCCGCGATAAGCCACAGTGGCCAGCGTGTGACGCAGCAGTTCTCGGTTCGGATCTGCGTTGGAAGAGTCGTTCATGGGTCACCTTTCAGTTCTCAGTTCTCAGTTCTCCGAAAAATCCTTGTCATTCCGACACCTGAGCGAAAGCGAGGGGCGGAGGAACCTCGGTCTTGCTTTGCACTCGGTACTGGATACTCGGTACTGCCACTCACAACTTCCTGCGCACTACTGCTCCTGCCGCGCGCAGCGCTCCTTGCAGGCGCTTCCTTAACCCTCGGGCAAACTGGAAATTCAGGAATCCTTCCATCTGCTGGGTAAACTTCGCGCCGTAGCTGTACCACCAGACTTTCTTGATTCCCGGCGCGAGGTCCACGTCCAAATATTTCAGGCACACCATTTCTTCGAGGCCGAAGCGCCCGTGAGCGCGGCCCACGCCGCTCGACTTTATTCCTCCGTGTGGAGCCTCGCTGATGCCGAAACACGAAATCACATCGTTCACCATGACGGTGCCGGCCTGAATGCGGCGCGCCAGGCGCTCTCCGCGCTCCCGGTCACGAGTCCACACACTCGCCGCCAGACCAAATTCCGAGTCGTTGGCTAGCCGCACTGCTTCGTCCTCACTGTCGAATGGCGCCACAGGCAGCACGGGACCGAATGTTTCTTCGCGCATGATCTGCATTTCGTGGGTCACTTCGGCCAGCACCGTCGGCCCATAGAAATTCTTCCCCAGCTTCGGCAGCCGCGACCCTCCGGCCAGAACCCTTGCCCCGCGCGCCACGGCGTCTTCCACGTGCGCCTCTACCATCTGCAACTGGCGTTCGTGAATCATCGGTCCTACGTCGGTCTCGGGCTCCAATCCGTTCCCCACGCGTAGTTTTTTTGTCTTCTCCACGCAAGCGTCAAGAAAGCTTTCATACAAGCTGCGATGCACGTAGCAACGCTCTACCGACAGGCAGGTCTGACCCGCATTCACAAACGCTCCCCACACCGCTGCGCTCGAAGCAACATCAACATCGGCATCGTCGAGCACCAGCATCGGATCTTTGCCGCCTAGCTCCAGCACGACGGGCAGCAGGCGTTCTGCCGCGGCCACAGCAATGCGCTTGCCGGTAGCCACGCTGCCGGTGAACACTAGCTTGTCGATTTGGGAATGAATCAGAGCCGCGCCGGTTGCGCCATCGCCAACCACTACTTGGAAAACCTCGCGCGGCACGCCCGCCGCGTGCAGCAGCAACCGCAGTTCCAGCGCAACGAGAGAGGTAAATTCCGAGGGCTTCAGCACCACCGCATTTCCCGCCACCAGCGCCGCGAGCGTCTCGGTCGCGGGAATCGAAAACGGATAATTCCATGGCGAAATGATCCCGACCACCCCATGGGGCTCGTGCACCAGGTGCCCCCTCTTGAGCTTAGTAGCAAGATTGCCGTGCGGAAGCGGCTCGTCGCGCAGGAAGCTATAGGCGTTGTCGATGAGGAACCGCGCTGCATCGAGCACCACCAGCACCTCGGTGGTTAGAGCTTCAACGACAGGCTTGCCGGCTTCACGCGTGATGGCCTCGGCGATTTCTGATTTCTTCTCGAGCAGCCTGCGCTGAAATTCGCGCAGCATCGTGATTCGTTTCCTCACACCGACAGCACCCCACGCTGGCTGTGCTGCTCGCGCCCGCGTCACCGCGGCTTGAACTTCACCCTCGCCCGCGGATTCGAACTCGCGCAGAAGTTCGCCTGTCGCCGGATTCACCGATGAAACCTTGCGAACCGCGATTTGGAAATCGGTGGCCATAATTCAGGAAAGCGTCGAGCTGCGCTCGACGGACAGCCGAGGGCGGCTGTCCCCACATGCGCCTCCTCAATCGCGCACTTCAGTACTCCACATTCACTAAATACAATCCGCTGGCTGGCGCTGTCGCTCCCGCTGCCGAACGGTTACACGCCTCCAGTATGCGCGTGACATCCTTGGCTCCAAGCGTTCCTTTGCCCACCAGAATAAACGTTCCCACCAGGTTGCGAACCATGTGGTGCAGAAAGCCCGACCCTTTTACCGTGTAGACGAACTCATCTCCTTGGCGCTGCCAGGTCGAGGAAAATACGCGCCGGATGTTCGTGGGGTGCGTCGCTTCGCGTCTTTGTGCGTCTTCGCCGGACGCGAAAGCCCGCGGGACGCCGGCGCTACTCGCGGCGTTACGTTCCGGATCTACTGCGGCGAAGGACGTGAAATCGTGCTCGCCCTCCACCAGCCCCGCCGCCTGCACCATCGCCTGTTCATCCAAGGGATACGGATAATGCCACACATATCTGGCCAGAAACGGCGGGCAGATCGCGGCGCGATAAATCCGGTAGCGGTAAGTTTTCCCTCGGGCGGACTTGCGCGCGTGAAAATCCGGCAACGCCTCTTCTACCTCCAGAACTCGCACGGATGCCGGCAAAATATCATTCAATGCCTTCACGAAATTCGCCACGGGGACTGAAGACTCCGTGACAAATGTCACTACCTGCGCCAGCGCGTGCACTCCCGCGTCCGTCCTGCCGGAACCCTGGGGCAATACTTTTTCGCCGGTGATTCGTCCAATGGCTGAGGCGAGCGTGCCCTGCACGGTGACTGCATCGGGCTGCACCTGCCAGCCCGCGAACTCCGACCCGTCATAGGAGAGAATCAGTTTGAGATTGCGCATGCGATCTTTTTATTCTTACAGCCGCGAGTCCCACACACCCGCGGCTTCATCCAAACGAACTTGTACGTCAAGTTATTGCGTGATGAAGACCCCGAGCCGTCGTCAGCACTTTATCAGTTTCGGCGCTCGAACCAGGGCAATCGAGAGGGAAGCCGCGGCGTCGGATATACTGATGACTTTCACCAAACTTTCGTCTCGCTTTCGTTTTTCATGTGCTTTTCAGGAACTCCGATGCTCCCGGTTGCGTACCAACACCTGAGCGGAACTGTTATTTTTGTGTAAATCCGGCGGTATCGCGGGGCACAGGTCTTTTGTTGCAAGGCCGTAACGAACTCTCAACGCACTGGTTTAACTAATGGAGATGAGTAGATGCCACTCTCACGCTTAAGCTTCACCATCCGGCTGACGGCTACCGCAGTCTTATTCGGAACCTTACTTGGAACTCTGACCAGTGCAGGCTGGTGCCAGGACGCGCCCGCCGGGCCTGTCCCGCAGAACACGCCGGAAACGCGGCCGCTTCCGGTGCTGAATTATTCCAAGCCGGTATCGCATTTTCCCAACCCGATCGGGCCCTATACTCCGCGGTATCTGTCAGCGCCGAACCTGGCCAACACGGCGCGCATCGACCAACTGATGCACGACGGCAAGCTCTACCTGTCACTGAATGACGCCATCGCCCTGGCGCTCGAGAATAATCTGGATATCGCCATCGCGCGCTATAACCTGAACATCGCCGACACCGACGTGCTGCGCGCGAAAGCTGGCGCTGCCACCCTCGGCATCAATACTGGTATCGTACAAAACACTCCCGGCGGCGGCGTCGGAGGTCTGGGCGGCCAGGTCGGCTCCGGCACCGGCGGCACCAGCCTGGGCGCGGGCGGGGCGGGCGCAGGCGCAGGCGGGTTGGTCGGCTCCACGCTTGGCCTGGGACCAGCAATCACCAGCTTCGATCCAATTCTCACAGGCACGCTCCAGGAGGACCGTTTTCATATTCTCCCCTCCAGCACCTTCACTCCCGAATCGCCGCAGAACACCACCACCGGCAACTTCGCTTATACGCAAGGGTTTTCGTGGGGAACGAATCTGTCAGTGGGCTTCAACAACACTCGCATCGCGACCGGGAATGCTCCTTTCACCACGCTGAGTCCTCAACTCAACTCGAACTTCAAGTTCCAACTCACACAGCATCTGCTGCAGGGATTCGGCCTCGCGGCCAATGATCGTTTTATTCGCATTGCGAAGAACAATCGTGAAATTTCTGACGTAGCCTTCCGTCTGCAAGTTATCACCACGGTGAACCAGATTCAGACCATGTATTGGGATTTGGTTTATGCCTACGAGAACGCGCGCGTGCAGAAAGAATCGCTGGCTTTCGCGGATAAGACGCTCTCTGACACGAAGAAGCAGGTGGAGATCGGGAGCCTGGCACCCATTGAGGTCGTCCGCGCACAGAGCACGGTCGCTCAGGATCAGCAGGCCGTGACCATCGCGCTCACCAACCTGCAGTTGGAGCAGTTGCTGATGAAGAACGCGCTCAGCCGCACCCTGCGCGATCAGAACCTCGCGGCAGCGGACGTAATTCCGACTTCAACTATGGAACTTCCTGCGAACGAAGCTATCCAGCCCACGCAGGATCTGATCGCCGATGCTCTTCATCATCGCGCCGATCTGGTGGAGTCGCGTATCCAACTCAACACTTCCGAGCTGAGCAACAAAGCCGTGCGCAGCGCTCTGCTGCCTACGCTGGACCTTTTCGCCTACTACGGTGGCAACGGGTTGGGCGGAGTGCAGAATCCAGCCAATCTTTGCGCGAACCAGCCGATCGCCGAGCAGGCCTCGGGTTTTTGCGCTGGACCAAATGAGTTCGCCGGAGGCGAAACCTTCATCCCCGTCGCACCCACGAACAGCTATAACTCGACCCTTAATCAGCTCGTCAACTCCACCGCTTCCGACAAAGGGGTTGGCCTTAGTCTTAATATCCCGCTGCGCAACCGCGCGGCGCAGGCGACGCAGATCCGGTCGGAACTGGAATACCAGCAGGCCCAGATGCGCCTGCAGCAGATCGAAAACCAGATCAGCATCGAGGTTCGCAACGCCCAGTTCGGAGTGGAACAGAACCGCGCCAGCGTAGCCTCGGCTCAAGCCGCGGTGGATTACGCCAGGCAGTCGCTGGACGCGGAACAAAAGAAATATCAGTTCGGCACCTCGACTACAACGTTGGTCTTACAGACCCAGAGTGCGCTGGCCACGTCGGAGTCCACCTTAATGTCGGCCATGGCGGCCTACGAGAAGTCGCGCATCGAACTCGACCGCGCGATCGGCACCACCCTCGACCATGCCGGCATCAGCATTGACGACGCCGCCAAGGGGCAGGTTACGCGTATGCCGAATGTGCCTGACATCACGCCGCGCAAAGAACTGCCCTCCGTCGCCCCGGCGGCGCCGCCACAGCAGTAGCCGCCGTCGCGCGTTCACGCGCCGGTATCCCTTTGTTCTTCCCGGGATGCCGGCGCGGCAACGCACTCCCGCTTTCGTGCCGCTCCCCACAATTCTTTACAATATTCTTTACACTCGATGCCCGATTCCTCTGCTTCATCCCGCTAAGATGGAACGACGGTTCTATGTTTTCCGCGTCCAATCAAAATCGATCTTCGATCTACTACTTTCAAACCATGCTCCACCGTTCCTATTCAAGGAGACGAACTATGTCTGTGCCTTCGACTCGAACCACCGCGGCCCGCCTGCTCCTCCCATGGCTGTTAAGGGTGATGAGCCTTGCCATCCTGGGCGGCACGCAGTTGTTGCCGCTTTTGCGCTCTCAGGATGTTCCCGCGGCCCCAACGCCCCAAACGGCGCCAGTTCTCGCGCAGCCGCAGGCGGTTCACTTGCAGGATTATTCCAAGCCGCGATCGGCCTTTCCTCATTTCCTGCAACCCTACCGGCCGCAGCAGGTGGCGCAGCCGAACCTGGGGAACTCGCCGCGTATCGATTCGCTCATGCGCGACGGCAAGATTTATCTTTCGATCGACGACGCCGTCGCCCTCGCGCTTGAGAACAATCTTGATATCGATATTGCCCGCTACAATCTGAACATCGCCGACACTGACTACCTGCGCGCCAAGTCGGGCGCCAACATTCTCGGCGTCAATGCCGGCATTGTGCAGAACACTCCGGGCGGGGGCGTGGGCGGCCTGGGCGGTACGGTCGGTTCCGGCACGGGAGGAACCACGGTCGCTCCCAGCGGCGTGGGAACGGGCACCAACGGCCTGGTCAGTTCCACGCTCGGCATCGGCTCGCCTATCACAAGCTTCGACCCAATCGTCACCAGCACCTTACAGCTCGACAAGAACGATACCGAATCCGTCAGCGTCGATACTGTGCCCTTGCTTTCTGAGAACACCTACACCGCCAACTTCGCCTACGCCCAGGGATTTCAGTGGGGGACGACTCTGAACGCTGGATTCAACAACACTCATCTCGCTACCAACAGTCCCGTCAGCCTCCTTAGCCCAGGAATCAATTCGAACTTCCAGGTCCGTGTAACGCAGAACTTGCTGCAGGGTTTCGGTTCCCTGCCTAATACTCGGTTCATCCGCATTGCCAAGAACAACCGCGAGATCTCCGACGTCGCCTTCCGCCTGCAAATCATCACCACCGTCGATCAGATCGAAGACATGTATTGGGACCTGGTCTACGCCTATGAGAATGTGCGCGTGCAGGAGGAAGCCCTCACGTACGCCCAGAAAGCGCTCACCGATACCAAGCAGCAGGCGAAGGTCGGAACCTTGCCACCCATTCAGGTGGTGAGCGCCCAAAGCACTGTTTCGACGGATGAGCAGAACTTGATCCTGGCGCAGAACAATCTGGAACTGGAAAAGTTGCTGGTGAAAAACGCGCTCAGCCGCAGCATCGAAGATCCGGCTCTGGCGGAGGCCGATGTAATCCCCACCTCCTCCATGCAGATTCCGCAAGAAGAAGCGGTCGTTCCCACTCAGGACTTGATCAACGAAGCTCTCAGTCATCGCGCGGAACTTGCCGAGTCGCGCATCGATCTCAACTCCCGCGACCTCAGCAGCAAAGCAGTCCGCAACGCCATGCTGCCCACGCTCGATGCTTACGCCTACTACGGCGGATCTGGGATCGGCGGGAACGTCAATCCCGCCGTGCTGCCGCCGACGTGTACTACCGGACCGCCGACCTGCTTCAGCGGTCCCAACGCGCCCTCGCCGTTTTCCAATGGCGGCCCCGTCAGCTATGGCGGCACGCTAAACCAAGTGTTCAACAATACCGCTCCCGATAAGGGCGTTGGGCTTGCGCTCAGTATTCCGCTGCGCAATCGCGAAGCTCAGGCCAACCAGGTGCGCGCCGAACTCGAATACCGGCAGGCCCAGGTCAGGCTGCACCAGCTGGAAAACCAGGTGCGCATCGAAGTACGCAACGCGCAGTTTGATGTGAAGCAGAATCGCGCCTCCGTGCAGGCAGCCCAGTATGCGGTGGATTTTTCCCGCCAGACGCTCGATGCCGATCAACAGAAGCTGAAGGTAGGACTCACCACGACCACCGCGATCCTGCAGGATGCCTCTGTCTTGACCACTTCTGAATCGAACCTGGTCTCAGCCAAAGCTGCCTACGAGAAGTCGCGGGTCGAGCTTGATCGTGCCACGGGACTGTTGCTCGATCACTCCGGCATCGACGTCGCCGACGCCACCCGAGGCCAGGTAACGCACCTGCCCAAGGTCCCCTACGTGGTTCCGCGGCAGGAGGCTCCCTCGGGAGGCGCGGGAACGCAATAGCTCACCAGCCCGCAGGACAAGCCGCCTCGTTCGGCCGGGGCTGGGCCTAGAAACCGTCCGATTCTGCCTCAGAATCAACCATATAGCACTCTTGGGCCACTTGTTCCCGGTTCGTGCCATTGCCAATATTCCCTCGCGGGCTGAGGATGTTGGTGCCTGATGATTAGCACTCTTGATTGAAGGCTATTTAACAGGCCTATTTAAGGTACGGACCGAAAGAAACGAAATGTTCGAGACGAATCCAAGAACGGAGTTGGCGAAACCGAGGGGCCGGTTCACTAGTGGGCAGACAATCCGCCTGCTGATCGCGCTCTCGCTCCTGCTGGTCGCCCTCACAGTGGTCATCGTGAAAGATGGCGACTACTGGTTCGGCTCAGACGAAGCTTCTGACTCAAGCGGCTCGGAAAGCACTCCGAATGCAGACTCAACGGCAGCCGCCAAGGCCGCCCATGTCCCCGCGGCACAGGCTGAGACTGCAAAGAATCACCCCGCTTCGAAGGCGATGACAGCAGCCACGATTAATTCCAACAAAGACGCTGCGACCCCACCTTCGGTTAGCCCAGCTTCCGCGAATCCGGCCTCGCCGGTGGTTGCGACCAATCGGGTCGTTCTTCCTCCGCTGGATGTCGAGGTCGTTGCAGGCGACAAGCACAGCACGGTTCATCCCGGAAGCAACGTAACGAAGGTGGAGATCCCCAGCGACTCAAATCGTAATTCGGCAGTCACTGCATCGCTGACTCCGCCGACGAACGCGGCCGAGAATGTGCGTCTTTCTTCCGCGACCGCTCCTGAACTGCAGCAAACTGTCGAGACGACCTATCCGGTGCTGGGACAGCACGCACGGGTGCAGGGGTCGGTAGTATTGCAAGCCATCGTCGGCGCCGACGGCACCATCGAAAACCTGCGCGTTCTCAGCGGACCGGCCATCCTGTCGGCGGCGGCGCAGCAAGCGGTTCGCCAATGGCACTTCAAACCCTACATCCAAAACGGCCAGCCCGTCGAAACCAAAGCCAAAATCACCGTCAACTTCTCGATCCGAGTTTCCGACAACGCCAACGCCGGCTAGGTCCTCTCAGTAATACAAACGAAGACCTCCGAGGTTATTCGGTTCGTCTCGCTGGACACAGGATGTCCGCAGAGAGACAATTACAGACATGCCGCGCGGTTCTCATTTCCGCCAGTTCACGTCCTTCGCAGTCGGAGCATTCTTGTGTTCTGCCCTGGCGCTGTCGGCGCAAACCTCCGATCCCCAATCTGCCGACGCGAGCAAGTCATATACGGTCACAAGCGAGTCGGAAGGCGGCTCCCTGAATCCCACACGCACGCTCACGAGTCATACCCAGAGCGGTAATCGCACGGTGGACAACCAGGCGCTACAGCGCCGCGGAGACAACGGCAATTTCGTTCCTTTCCAGGACATCGAAAAGACGACGGTGCAGGTCAACGCCACAACGGTGCGAACCACGACGCGCACATTTGGGCGCGATTCTGATGGAGCCAAGACGCTGGTGCAGGTCACCGAAGAAGAAGCGCGCACTACGCCAGGAGGCGGCTCGAATGTAGTGCGTACCACCTCGAATCCTAATGTCAACGGCGGGCTTCAGGTCGTTCAGCGCGAAATCGAGGAGACAAAAAAGATCGGCAAGGATGTGGAAGAGACCAAGAAGACCGTGATGCTCCCCAGCATCAACGGCGGTCTTGCTCCAGCCTTGAAGACCGAGGAACGTCGCGAGCAAACCTCGAAGAACACTGTGGTGTCGCAAAAAACCACGCTGCTCGCTGATGGCACAGGAAAATGGCAGGTGGGCGAAGTAAAGCAAACGACGACCCGCCAGGATGGTAAAGAGAGCACCACCGAAGAGCGAGTCTCCCGCCCGGACAGTGAAGGCAAGCTGGCCGAGATCTCTCGTACGGTGAAAAAGGATTCCGAGAACGCTCCAGGGGAAAAACGCGACATTGTGGAAACTTACTCCGTCGATGTCCCGGGATCGACCCAGGACGGCGCCCTGCACCTGGTTGAACGCACCACGACAGCCCAAAGAACCAGCCCTACGGGACAACAAAATACCGCAAAGAAGGTGGAACGGCCTGACCCCGGCGATCCGGACCTGGGTCTTCGCGTGAGCGTAGTGACCAACGACACCGTGCGTCCTGGTTCGTCTGGAGCCCGTGCCACGCAGACCATTCAACTGCGCGATGCGAATGGCGACTTTGATGTAGTCTCTGTGGACACTTCAAAATCCGATAACACTCACGTGGTTCAGGTTCAGATAGGACCTGCCGCCAAGCCGACAACTCCTTCCGACAAGCCGAAATAAGTTGAGGTAGAAGTAATTCGCGCAGGTACGGCCGCATCCCTCGTCCCGCCAAAGACCTGATAGACTCGCCCGTGATGGAACGACCGAGCCAGCCTGCCATTCCCCGATCTGTGTTGTGGATGGTGCTTCTATCGTTCGTTCTTCAGGTAGCGGCGATCGGAGTTTTCCGCCAATATCACACGCGTCCCGGAGAAGATAACTTTGGCTTCGGCTTCGAGATGGGCCGCATCGGCCGATCGATTGCCCTGGGGCAGGGCTTCAGCAATCCCTACGGAGGCAATACCGGCCCCAGCGCCTGGGAGCCTCCTCTGTATCCCTACCTGATCGGCGGAGTCTTCAAGATTTTCGGCGTCTACACTTACGCGTCGGCGTGGGTCCTGCTGTCGATCAATAGCCTGCTCGCTTCAATCACCACGGTTCCGGTTTATCTGATCGCGCATAAAACTTTCGGACCACGGGTTGCCATCTGGTCGGCGCGGGCCTGGGCGCTGAATCCCTATGTCTGGTATTGGTCGGTTCATTGGATCTGGGACACGACCTTCACTCCGCTCATGCTGGCGTTAATCTTCCTGGTTTCGTTGAAAATGGTTTTGTTGAAAATGACCGCTTTGGAACTGACCGCAACGGAGAACAACCAGTGGGCGGGTTGGCGAGGATGGATACTCTTCGGCGCGTTGTGGGGCGTGGGAGCGCTGGCCAATCCGACGATGCTCGCTTTTCTGCCATTCTGCGGGCTGTGGGTCTGGCGGCAGAGATACCGGCGAGGTCTGCCCTCGCTCGCCGGGGTTGTGCTCTCTTCGTTCGTATTCTTTCTAGTTCTTTCCCCATGGCTGGTGCGCAACTATGAGGCGTTTGGCCGCGTTGTTTTTATTCGCGACGATTTCGGACTACAGTTTCGTCTCGGCAACAACAAGCTTGCCGACGGCATGTTGATCGCCACCCTGCAACCCAATCTCAACAAGCTTGAGTTTGAGAAGTTCCAGCGCCTCGGCGAAATTGCTTATGAAACCGACTGCAGGCGAGAGGCGTTCGATTGGATCCGCGCGAACCCAGGCCGGTTCGCAATCATCAGCATGAAGCGTTTTTTCTATTACTGGAACGGTGTGCCCCGACCCACCGACAGCACAGCTCCCTGGGACTTTCGCAGTTCCTTGTTCCTGGCATCGTCAGTGCTAGCGATTTGGGGGCTCGGCCGTGCACTGCGGAAGAAAGTGCCAGGGGCGTGGCTTTTTGCTGGACTCGTCGCAACCTATCCAACAACTTATTACTTCGTATTCCCGCACGCCCGCTACCGTCATCCCATCGAACCTGAGTTAGTTATTCTCGCCGTGTTTTTGTTATGCCAAGCCCGCAGCAGCACCACGCGAGGCATTGCCGATTGCTGACGACTGATTGATGATTGTTAATTGATGATTGATGATTACAAAGCTCGCTGCCTTTGAGTTTCAATCAGCAATCAACAATCATCAGTTCCTCATGACCATCTCCGTGGCCATCGTAGCAATGGATGAAGAAGCGAACATCGGCCGCACCCTGGCCAGTGTCCGCTGGGCGGATGAAATCGTGCTCTTGGATTCCGGCTCGAAAGATCGCACTTGCGAGATTGCGCGGGAGCAGGGAGCGCGAGTCATCGCGGAACCGTGGCGCGGTTACGTCGCTCAGAAGCAGTACGCCATCGATCTTTGCACGAAGGAGTGGGTGCTGTTGCTCGATGCTGACGAAGAAGTCAGTCCCGGACTCGCTGAAGAAATTCGCGCCGTCATCGCCGACCCGGGCGCCTCGAGCGGCTACCGCCTCCCGCGCAAGAATCTGTTTCTGGGCCGCTGGATGAGCCATGGCGGCTTCTACCCGGATCCGAAGCTGCGTCTATTCCGCCGCGGAGAAGGTTTCGTGACCGGTCACGATCCCCACGACCGTTGCGAACTAAAGCCCGGCTTATCCGGACAGACGCAAACGACACGCCAGTTCAAAAACGCGCTCGTGCACTACACCTATCCCAACCTCACCCTCTACCTCGCCCACATGAATCGCTATTCATCGCTGGGAGCCCAACTGGCCGTTGCCAAGGGACACCACAGCTTCAGCTTCACCAACATCGTTCTGCGCCCAGTGATGACGTTCATCTACAACTATTTCATTCGCCTGGGATTCCTCGACGGCCGCGAAGGCCTGCTGCTGCACCTCTACCACGCCGGGTACGTCTCGTGGAAATACGCCAAGGCATGGGAACTCTCGCGCAAAAAATAACCGGTAACCGATTCCTCCTTGCGCTCTTCGCGGCCGTTCTTAGCAAACTTTGCGGTTGAGGTCTTATCCCTAACCGCAGGATATTGTTTCCCTCTCTTCTGGCGGGCATGAAGTCCCACATCACCGCTGACCGACCAGTCGTTACAACCGAACATCCCCGCCTTGCCCGCAGGCGCGCGCTTCCCTATCATCACAACAGCACATCGAGGTAGCTCTCATGCCCGAGAAAAAGCCGTCCAAGCCGCAAGTTGCCGAAACTCCTATTGCCGACGTTTTTGAAAACCGCCATCCCTCCGCTGCCGAGAAGCTATGGGCAGAGAAGACGCTTGCGCCCACCCTTGAAAAATCTCCCGAGCGGCCGATCGGCGCGGCCACCGGCGTGAATCTCGACGAGCAAGGACACGCTCGCTTCACCACAATTTCAGGCGTCCCCATTCGTCGCCTCTACACCCCAGCCGATCTCCCCGAGGATTGGAGCGAAGAAAAATATCTCGGATATCCCGGCGCTCCTCCGTTCACCCGCGGCATTCACGCTACGGGATATCGCGGCAAACTCTACACCATGCGGCAGTTCTCTGGCTTCGCCTCGCCCGAAGAGACCAACCAGCGCTACAAGTATTTACTAGAGCACGGCGGCGGCGGCCTTTCTGTCGCCTTCGACTTGCCTACCCTGATGGGCTACGACTCCGATCACCCGGCCAGCGAAGGCGAAGTGGGCAAGTGCGGCGTGGCCATCGATTCGCTCGAAGACATGGAAATTCTTTTCGGCGGCATCGACCTGGAAAAGACGACGGTCTCTATGACCATCAATTCGCCCGCGTCTGTGCTGTGGGCCATGTATCTTGTCGTCGCAGAAAAGCAGGGCGCGGACTGGAAAAAGATCTCCGGAACTATCCAGAACGACATTCTCAAGGAATACATCGCGCAGAAGGAATACATCTATCCGCCGGCGCCATCGATGCGGCTGGTGATCGACACCTTCGAGTTCGGATCCAAATTCACCCCGCGCTTCAACACTATTTCCATCAGCGGATATCACATTCGCGAAGCCGGTTCGACGGCGTTGCAGGAACTCGCCTTCACGCTCTACGACGGCATCGAGTACGTAGAATGGGCCCGGCGGCGCGGACTCGATGTCGACGATTTCGGTCCCCGCCTCAGTTTCTTCTTCAACGCGCATAACGACTTCTTCGAAGAGATCGCCAAATACCGCGCCGCCCGCAAGATTTGGGGCAAGGTGATGCAAGAACGCTTTGGAGCGAAAAACCAGCGCACCTGGCTGATGCGTTTTCATACGCAGACCGCCGGAGTCTCGCTCCCGGCGCAACAACCCATGAACAACATTGCGCGCGTCGCGCTTCAGGCTTTGGCCGCAGTGCTCGGTGGGACCCAGTCACTGCACTGTGACTCCTACGACGAGGCCCTGGCACTGCCCACCGAAGAAGCCGCCCGCATCGCGCTACGTACGCAACAAATCATCGCGTATGAATCAGGCGTAACGCAAACAGTCGATCCCTTGGGCGGATCGTATTTCTTGGAAGCTTTGACCCTCGAAATGGAAAGGGGCGCCTTCGACTACTTCGGCAAGCTGGACGCAATGGGCGGCATGGTGAAAGCCATCGAGCGTGGGTATCCGCAAAGGGACATCGCCGAGGCCTCCTACCAGTTCCAACGTGCTGCCGAAGCAAAAGAGAAAGTCATCGTGGGTGTAAACGAATTCGTGATCCAGGAAGAGACTCCCCACATTCTCTACATCGATGAAAGCGTCGCCCGGCAGCAGTCCGCCAAACTGAAAGCGTTGCGCGCGCGCCGATCGAATGACGAAGTGCGGGGCGCACTCGATGCCCTGAAGAAGGCCGCGGGACAAGAACCTAGGGCGGGTACAAATGGCAATATCTCTGTGGCGAACACGATGCCTTACATCGTGGACGCGGTGCGGGCCTACGCAACCGTAGGCGAGATCTGTGAGGCACTCCGCGAAGTGTACGGGACGTATACGGAAGTAAGCATCACCTAGCAGGAGTAATCGACAAGACGGACCAAAATGGGAAGAGAAAGTATGTTTGTGTTGTCATCGACGAAGGTAATGCGTCTTTCACAGACTATGATTGAGGTCACAAATTGTGACCTCAAATGAAGACGACTAATAGGACAACTCTGCTTAGGATGCCGAAAAATCACACCTCTGCTTTTGCAGTCGAGTCACGCATCTTGTTTCTTCGCTAGCAGCGGGTCATCCTAGATGCCGACCTGGCCGACCTTTATGGCGTGCCAGTGAAAGTTCTCAACCAGCAGATCAAACGCAACCGGGAGCGCTTTCCCGCCGACTTCGTCTTCCGGCTTACGGCCAAAGAGCATCAGGTTTTGAGGTCACAAATTGTGACCTCAAAGAAAACCCGCGGTGGCCGCCGCTATTCTCCATATGCCTTCACCGAACGCGGCGCCATTATGGCCGCCACCGTTCTCAATTCCGATCGCGCCGTCCAGATGAGCGTCTTCGTAGTGCGCGCCTTCGTGCGACTGCGGGAATCGCTCGTCACGAACCGGAGGCTCGCCGGAAAAATCGACGAACTGGAAAATCGCTTGGACTCCACCGATTCCGTAATTCTGGATCTCCTCGCAGCCATGAAGGACTTGACGATACCCAAGGCAAAACGCGGTCCGCGAATTGGATTCCAGCTTCCGCCAGCAAGCGTAAAACTCCACAATCCAGTCCCGAAGCTTCTGCGCCGAAGCTAAGACGCGAGGAAGACGGCGCGATACAATCCTCGGTTGCCCCAGCCCAACCGACCTTCTGCCCCCATCGGCATCTTAAGCCGCTGAACAACGATGGATGTTCGTTTTTTCTTCGCCGATAAGCAGTTTTGTGATAAAGATATATCTCCATGCGAAGAGCTGTCACCCATCTCAAAAAGTCCGACCCCGTCATGCGGGCGATCATCGAGCGCATTGGCTCGTGCCGCATGCGATTTACCCCCGCGGAGTTTCACAGCCTGGCCGAAGCCATCGTCTATCAACAACTGAACGGCAAAGCGGCCGAAAAGATTTTCAATCGCTTCACCGCTCTGGCGGGTGACCCAGTCACGCCGGAAGGCGTCATCAAGTTGAGCGATGAACAAATGCGCGGCGCGGGATTGTCGAAACAAAAGTCGGCCTACTTGAAAGACCTGGCTGCAAAAACATCGAGCGGACTGCTGGATTTCGCACGGCTGCCCGAGTTGCCCGATGCTGAAGTCGTGGAGCATCTTACCCAGGTGAAGGGCATCGGCGTGTGGACTGCGCAAATGTTTCTGATGTTCACGCTGAAGCGTGAGAACGTGCTGCCGACCGGCGATTTTGGCGTGCGCATGGCGATGTACAAGCACTATTTCGACGTCCGGCGCGCGAAGTCTGCAAAAAAGACTGCCGGGAAATCTTCCGCCGCGAAAAAAGTCCGCAAGCGCAAGATCAAGCTGCCAAGTCCCGAGCAGATGGAAAAAATCGCAAAACGCTGGGAGCCTTACCGAAGCGTGGCGTGCTGGTATTTGTGGAAGAGCCTTGACACCAAGACCCTTTAGTCACATAGCGGAGCCGAGTCTCTGTGCGCCCGCGCAAGCTCTGTGGTTAAATGAATGGCAGTGGCTGACCTCAATATCCGCGTGTTGGTGGCAAAACCCGGGCTCGACGGGCACGATCGCGGCGCCAAAGTGATCGCGCGCGCGCTCCGCGACGCTGGCATGGAAGTCATTTACACAGGCTTGCGCCAGACTCCCGAGATGATTGTCAGCGCGGCGCTGCAAGAAGATGTGCAGGTGATCGGGCTGTCGATTCTTTCCGGTGCGCACAACGCCATCGTGCCGCGCGTCATGGACTTGCTCAAGCAAAACAAGATGGATGACGTTCTCGTACTGGTCGGCGGGATCATTCCCGATCAGGATATCGGCGCGCTCAAGAAGCTTGGAGTGGCTGCGATCTTCCAGCCCGGCACAGCCATGGATGACATCGTAAAATTCATCCGCGCCAACGTTAAAGGCGCGGGCGTTCCCGCTGATTGACGCCAGGGGGCAATCGGTTGATTTCTTAATTGCACGCCGAGGTTTTTCAATCGCCAAATTACCCGATCACACAATTACTCGATCCTTTCCATGCCCACTCCGAACTTATCCAGCCTCCGCCTGCAACTTGAGCGCACCATTGGCCCTGCGCCATGGTATTGGAAGACCTTTCCGGCATTTCGGTCGCCTTCCGGACAGCGCTTCGTTTGGACTCATCAGGGCGACCAGGGACCGGTCGCCTATGTGGTCTCACTTGCGCCAGACCAGGATCCCGACAAGCCGCGGCTAGCATTGAACACTTACTGCCGGCCGTTTCTGATGTCGACCCAGCGCCTTGGGATCTGGTGTCCCGAGGGACGCAGCATTCGCCTTGTCTGTTTCAATCCCGATCAGCTTGAGGCGTTCGACCTGGCTGAGATTGCCGGATGGTTCAAGCAATCTTCCGACCGCATCTACGCGAAGACCCCGCCGGTCGCGGAGTTTGAAGTGCCGCTCACCCTGACCGCTGGCATGCACAAGATCGAGGTGCCGCCGGAACTCGCGACGGTGGACGAAGTGATCGTGCCCACCAGCTACAAGGCGATGTCGAATGACGATCCGGCGTTCGCGCTTTTTGTCTTCTATCTACAGGCAGGGCTCGTGGAAGTGCTGCCCCAGAAATGGTTCACCGCATCCCAGTACCAGGTGGGCAAGCAATGGATTTCACGCGCCGCCCGTGATGAGGAATCCCATCGCATCTTTGGAGAATGTTTTGGCGTGGGAAGCTTTCTGCTGGAGGAAGATGGCTGCCGGCTCGCGGAGTGGATGGAGAGGCGATCCTAGCCTCCTCGTCATTCCGAACCGGGCCGAAAGCCCGAGAGGCTGCCCTGAGCGAAGCGAAGGGAATCCGGGTGTTGCTCTTTCACTGCGACACTACCTGACCAGGGTCGCGTTGCGCGGCCCTGCTGGAGTGGTATACCGTAAACAGTCCGCTCTCTGCATTTATACATGGCCGATCGCAACGAAGCTCCCGCCGATCCATCGTCTCAGCCGGCAAACGTTCTGACGACGACGGTCGATGCCACCTCGGCACGATTCGAAGCCAACATGCGTTTTCTTGCAGATCTGATGTCTCAGGTGCGCAATGAAAGCGAGAAGATCAGCGAAGGCGGCGGGGCCAAGGCCGTCGAGAACCAACACTCAAAGGGACGACTCACCGCACGGGAACGCATCGAGTTGCTGGTCGACTCGGAAAGTTTTTTTGAGCTGGGAATTTTCGCGGCTCATGGGATGTACGAAGAGTGGGGCGGCGCGCCGGCGGCGGGCGTGATTACAGGCCTGGCGCGAGTGCAGACGCGCATGGTCATGATTATCGCGAACGACGCCACGGTAAAGGCGGGAGCATTTTTCCCGATGACTTCGAAGAAGGTGATTCGTGCCCAGAACATCGCGATTGAGAACCGTATTCCCACGATCTATCTGGTCGATTCGGCGGGCGTGTTTCTACCGCTGCAGGAAGATGTATTCCCGGACATCGACGATTTCGGCCGCGTCTTCCGCAACAATGCCGTCATGTCGGCCCTGGGTATTCCGCAGGTCGCGGCCATTATGGGGATGTGCGTGGCTGGCGGCGGATACTTGCCGGTGATGTGCGACCACGTTTTGATGACCGACGGCAGCGGATTATTTCTGGCCGGGCCGGCGTTGGTGCAAGCTGCGATTGGGCAGAAGGTTTCGGCGGAAGAACTGGGCGGTGCGGCCATGCATGCGGGGATCAGCGGCACGGTGGACTTCCGCGAGGCGGACGATGCGGCCTGCCTGGCGCGCATTCGGTCGATTGTCGAAAAATGGGGATACCGGCGGCAGTCTCCGTGGGACCGCAAGAAGCCGGTCGAGTCGGCGCTGGCGGCGGAGGAAATTTATGGCATTTACGATTCGTCGCCGGCGCGTCCCTACGACATGAAGGAGATTCTGGCGCGTGTGCTCGATGGCAGCCGCTTTGACGAGTACAAGCCGGAATACGGCAAGACGCTGATCTGCGGCTACGGTCGCATCGGTGGCTTCGCCGTGGGAATTGTCGCCAACCAGAAGCTGCACGTTCAGCAAACCGACCACGAAGGCCATAAGCGACTCGAGTTTGGCGGCGTGATCTACACGGAGTCAGCCGAGAAGGCCGCGCGTTTCATCATGGACTGCAACCAGAATCTGATTCCGCTGATTTTCTTTCACGACGTGAATGGGTTCATGGTTGGCCGCGACGCGGAGTGGAGCGGCATTATTAAAGCAGGCGCGAAGATGGTGAATGCGGTGTCGAATTCAGTGGTGCCGAAGATCACTGTCATTGTGGGAGGATCGTTCGGCGCGGGACACTATGCGATGTGCGGCAAGGCGTTTGATCCGCGATTCGTTTTTGCCTGGCCTACGGCGCGTTATGCGGTCATGGGCGGCGATGCGGCAGCGGGAACCTTGGTTGAGATCAAGGTGAGGCAACTGGAACGCGGCGGGACGAAGCTCAGCGACGAAGACAAGAAAGAGCTGTACGAAACGACGAAGCGCACTTATGACGAGCAAACCGATCCGCGTTACGGCGCTGCCCGGTTGTGGATCGATAAGATCATCGATCCGGTTGAGACGCGCGACGCGATCACGCAAGCTCTGGAGGCTGCGGCTTTGAATCCGGATGTGCCGGAGTTCAAGGTGGGAGTGCTGCAAACTTAAATCTTGGCCACGGATTTGCACGGATCTTCACGGATAAGAAATAAAAGATCTGAGTTTATTGGTTTTTCGCAGTTAAGGTTTTGATCCGTGAGAATCCGTGTCATCCGTGGCAGGTTTTGATATGTCCGAATTAGTTAAGCTGATCGAATGCCCGCGCGATGCCTGGCAGGGGCTGAAGGGGCAGATTCCGTCTGACATTAAGCGGGCGTATTTGCAGGCGTTGATCAGCGCGGGATTCAAGCACATTGACGCGGTGTCATTCGTGTCGCCGAAGGCTGTGCCCCAGATGGCGGATTCGGAGGAAGTGTTGAAGGAGCTTGATCCGCCAGACGACGTCGAGATCATCGGCATCGTGGTCAATGAAAAAGGCGCTGAGCGGGCGATCGAGACGCACGCGGTGCACGCGCTGGGGTTTCCCTATTCGATCTCGGAAACCTTTCTGCGCAAGAACCAGAATCAGTCCGCGGAAGACGCGCTCGACGAACTGGAGAAGATCCAGAAAAGAGCCGACGCTGCGGGGCTCGAGGTCGTGGTCTATGTCTCGATGGCATTTGGAAATCCGTACGGCGATTTGTGGAACGCGGAGGAAGTGATTGAAGCCATCTCGCTGATGGAAGTCGATAGCCTGCGCATGATTTCACTCGCCGATACGGTCGGCGTGGCGACGCCGCAGCAGATCAGCGATCTGCTGGGAGCGGTCATCGACAAATTCGGATACCTGGAAATCGGGGCGCACCTGCACAGTCGTCCGGAACACGCCGCGGAGAAGGTTCTTGCGGCTTACGACGCAGGCTGCCGCCGTTTCGACTCGGCATTGGGCGGCCTGGGCGGTTGCCCCTTCGCGCAGGATGCATTGGTCGGGAACATTGCGACGGAAAAAGTGATTGAGGCATTGAAGCAGCGCAACGCGGAGTTACCGCCTCTGAAGCCGCTCGACACGCTGTTGCAGGCGACGGCGGAGATCGGCGCGAGATATGCAAACTTCATCGACGATGAAAGCTATTCGTAGAATATGAGCTACAAAACGATTCAACTCGCATACGATTCCGGCGTCGCGACCGTCACGCTGAACCGTCCGGATAAGCGCAACGCTATCAGCTTCGAACTGATTGACGATCTGCTGCGCGCATTGAAGGAAGTGGAAATATCCGATGCGATTGTGCTCATCGTGACCGGCGCGGGCAAGGCCTTCTCTTCGGGCATGGACCTGGACAATCTGAATACTTTGATTGGCCGGTCGCCGGAGCAGAATCTGGAAGATTCTCAGACCATGGTCCGAATGTTCCGTTCGCTCTACGAGTTTCCCAAGGTCACGATTGCGGCTGTGAATGGCGCCGCAATCGCCGGTGGCACTGGGCTGGCTTTGTTGTGCGACTTCACGCTGGCTGTGCCGGAAGCCAAGTTCGGCTACACCGAGGTGCGCATCGGCTTCGTACCCGCCATTGTGTCGACATTTCTTCTGCGCCAGGTCGGAGAGAAACACGCACGCGACTTATTGTTGACCGGCAGAATTATTGGCGCGGAGGAAGCGGCGCGCATGGGATTGATCAATGACATTGTTGCGCCGGATATGCTGATGACGCGCGCACGAGGATTGGCGGCGCTGCTGATGGAGAACAGTCCAGCTTCGTTGCGTGCGACCAAGAAACTTCTCAGCGATCATGCTCGCGCTGAACTGGACACGCAGATTGAAGCTGCGGTGCGAGAGAATGCCGCGGTGCGCACTACCGCCGACTTCCGCGAGGGCATTACGTCGTTCCTAGAAAAGCGTAAGCCGGTGTGGACGGGCAAATGAATTCCGACCATCCGAAAGCAGTCAATGAGACTCGCCTGCGCGTGCGTTACGCGGAGACCGATCAGATGGGTGTGGTTTACCACTCCAACCATTTCATCTGGTTCGAAGTGGGCCGCGTCGAATTGCTGAGGCAGCTGGGTTTTTCTTATCGCGATATGGAGAGCCGCGATAACTGCTTTATCGCCGTCGCCGAAGCGAAATGCCGGTATCGCGCCCCGGTGCGCTATGACGAAGAGGTGCTCGTGCGCACACAGCTGTTGAACGTTCGCGAATCGGTGATCCACTTTGGATACGAGTTGCGGCGCGCCGAAGATGGCGCGCTGCTGGCCGAAGGCGAGACCACACACATCGTCACGGACAGAGAAATGAAGATTGCCGCGCTGCCGGAAAAGTATATGAAAGTATTTCGCGAGGCGATCGGGAAGGTTCAATCCGGTCTCTAGGAACTGGAAACCAGAAACGGGAAACTTACTTGAACGCTCTTCACATTAACGGTAACGATCTCACGCTGGAAGCGGTGCACGAAGTCGCAGCCGAACGCAGGCCTGTGCTTTTATCAGCCGATGCACGCGAGGCTGTGGATCGGGCGCGAGCCGTGGTCGATGAAATCGTCGCCAGCAATAAACTCGCCTACGCCATTACCACCGGCGTGGGCAAGCTCAGCGATGTGCGCATCGCCGGCGACCAGATTCGAGAACTGCAAGTCAACCTGGTGCGCTCGCACGCCGCGGGTGTTGGCGAACCGCTCGCGGCGGCGGAAACGCGCGCCATGATGCTTTTGCGGGCCAATTCGCTGGCTAAAGGATATTCAGGCGTGCGCGCGGTGGTGATCGACACGCTGTGTGAAATGCTGAACCGCGGGATTACGCCGTTCGTGCCGTCGCAGGGCAGCGTGGGCGCGAGCGGCGATCTGGCTCCGCTGGCGCATCTGGCGCTGGCTTTGATCGGTGAAGGCGAATGCGTTGACGCGACCGGCGCGCGCATTCCCAGCGGCGACGCGCTGAAGCGGGCCCAGGTCAAGCCGCTGGTGCTGGAAGCGAAAGAATCCATTTCGCTAATCAACGGGACGCAAGGCATGCTCGCCGTGGGCACGCTCGCACTGCTCGCCGCAGAGATATTGGTGGATTCCGCCGACGTTTTGGGCGGGCTTTGTTGCGATGCTCTGAAAGGCACCGACACGGCTTTCGATGAACGCATTCACAAAGCGCGGCCGCATAGCGGGCAGATGAAGACGGCGGCAAATCTGCGCAAGATGCTCGAAGAGAGCCAGATTCGCGAATCGCACCGTGAGTGCGGCCGCGTGCAGGACGCCTACTCGCTGCGCTGCATCCCACAGGTGCACGGCGCCGTGCGCGACACGCTGGCGCATTGCCGCGAGGTGTTTGAGACCGAGGCGAACTCCGCGGTGGATAATCCTCTTGTTTTCATCACCGACGCGAAGAGTTTCAAAGGCGATGTGATCTCCGGAGGAAACTTTCACGGCGAACCGCTCGCTTTTGCTCTGGATTTTCTGGGCATCGCGCTGAGCGCGCTCGCGGGCATCAGCGAGCGAAGGATCGAGCGCCTAGTGAATCCTGCACTCAGCGAGGGTCTACCGCCGTTTCTAGCGCAGGGTGCTGGCCTGAATTCCGGTTTCATGCTGCCGCAGGTCACGGCGGCAGCGCTGGTCAGCGAGAACAAAGTGCTGGCGCATCCGGCGTCGGTGGATTCAATTACGACTTCGGGCAACAAAGAAGATTTCGTCTCCATGGGCATGACGGCGGCGATCAAGCTGAAGCGCATCGTCGACAACACGCGCAACGTGCTGGCGATCGAAGCGATGGCGGTGGCCCAGGCCATCGACTTCCTCGCTCCACTAAACACTTCGAAGCGCGGACAGGCGGCTCATGCGGCGATCCGGTCGGTGTGCCCCACGATGGAGAAAGATCGCGTCATGTACAAAGATTTCGCGCGGATTGCGGAGTTGATTGCGAGCGGAAAGATTGCTGAGGTGGTGCGGTAGGTGTGTATCAGCCCTTGCGCCGTGCGGATTGACACGAAATTCGTCCGCATCTAATCTTGCTGCACTTCCGATGGCATCGCCTACCGACAGCATTTCCAACAAGCGCCCATACGTTCATTACATACTTCTCGCGGTGGCCGTCGTCGCTTGCCTGGCGCCGTTTTCCGGCAAGGCTTTCAACGTCGATGACCCTTTGTTCATTTACGTCGCGCGGCAGATTACGCATCATCCGCTTGATCCCTACGGATTCAAAGTGAATTGGTTTCTGGATGCTGTGCCGATGGCGCTTGAAACCAAGAATCCTCCGCTTGCCGCTTACTACATCGCCGTCGCGGCCAGTTTCGTCGGATGGTCGGAACGGGCATTGCATTTCGCCTTCCTGCTTCCCGCGCTGGCTGTGGTTTTGGGCACATATCGTCTGGCGCAGCGGTTTACAAATTCGCCGCTGCTGGCGGCTGCGGCTACGCTGCTCACACCGGCGTTCCTCGTCTCTGCCAACAGCGTGATGTGCGATACGATGATGCTGGCGCTTTGGGTTTGGGCCATCATTTTCTGGATTGAAGGTCTTAGACCGCAGAAGGCGCGCTACCTGGCGGTCTCCGCGCTCCTGATTACTCTGTGTGCGTTGACGAAGTACTTTGGTATCGCTCTGATCCCGCTGCTCGCAGCGTATTCGCTGACGCGGGAGCGTCGTCTCGGAAGCTGGGCGTGGTATCTGCTGCTGCCCATCGCGGTTCTCACCGGATACCAGCACTGGACGAAGACGGTCTACGGGCTGCGCATGATTTCGGAAGCGGCTCATATGTCGACTGGCGTGCGGCAGGCGCGACGAAGTTCCGGACTGGCCAAGATGCTGGTCGATCTGAGCTTTGTTGGCGGATCTACGCTGCCCACGCTGACCTTTGCTCCCATTCTGTGGCCACGCAGGAAAGTTCTCGCAGTCTGCGCAGCCAGTGCAATTGCGGGATTTCTCATTAGCAGCGGACACATCGCTCTCGGTGAAATGCTTTGGCCTTACGATTTTTTTGGGCATTGGCTTCTGGTTGGCATCCAGTTGACATTTTTTATTGCCGCTGGATTTTCCGTGATGGTGCTGGCGTTCGCTGAGGTATGGAAACGCAAAGACGCCGATTCCCTCTTGCTGATGCTTTGGGTCGCTGGAACATTTTTTTTTGCCGGGTTCTTGAACTGGACGATCAACGTCCGTTCCGTGCTTCCGCTGATTCCGGCGGCCGGCATTCTGCTGGCACGGCGCGTGGACGCGCTGCAAGCAACCTCGATTCGTTGGCGTCCGGCTATGTTGGCCGTCCCGCTAGCCGTGGCGGGCGCGGTCTCGCTGTGGCTTACCTGGGCCGACACTGAACTGGCAAATTCGGCACGAACCGCCGCCGCGCTCATCGAGGCAAATACCCGCAATCACCCGGGCGAAGTCTGGTTCCTCGGGCATTGGGGATTTCAATACTACATGGAGTCGTTCGGCGCGCTACCCGTAGTAGTGGATGATCCACCGCAACGGCCGGGAGACTTCCTCGTTACGGCGGGAGATCGATTGCTCCTTGAAACGCGTCCGGAGTTCGTGACCTCGCGCGATGTGATTCAGATTCCGATGCGTCTTGGCATCACAACCATCCAAAGCCAACTGGGCACAGGTTTTTACGATTCGGATCTGGGTCCTTTGCCTTTTGCCATCGGGCCAGTCCCGCCCGAGCACTATGTATTGCTTCGCCTGGGACCGAAATCGATCCCGGCCGGAACCACGACATCACCTAAGTTGATCCGATAGTCTTCGCGGCGCTGCCATCCAATCCCAGCTTATCCGCGGTTCCCTGCAGCGCTTCGATGCAGAAGGCTATGTGTTCATCCAAATCCACGCCCAGGGCGGCGGCGCCGTTGATGATGTCGTCGCGGTTCACCTTGCGGGCGAAGGCTTTGTCTTTCATGCGCTTCCGCACCGACTTTGCGTCGACTTCGGCCAGGGACTTTCCCGGCTTGATCAAGGCCACGGCGGTGATGAATCCGGCGAGTTCGTCACAGGCGAAGAGAGCTTTCTCCATAGGCGTATCGCGCGTCACGCCGCTGTATTCGGCGTGCGACATGATGGCTCGCGTGATCACCTCAGGCCATCCGCGCTGCTTCAGAATCTCGTTGCCCTTGTAGGGATGATCTTCGAGGCTGGGGTATTTCTCGTAATCGAAATCGTGAACGAGCCCGACGATGCCCCACAGGTCTTCTTCCGATAACCCAAGTGCACCTGCATCCGAGTGTCCGGTTGCAAACCTGCGGGAGCAAGCGCGCATGCAGGCTTCCACGGCCAGCGCGTGCTTGCGCAAACTTTCCGATTGGGTGAACTCAGTTAGTAAACACCACGCGGTCTCGCGATCAATCATGCGGCTGTCCTGTCTTTCTGCGGGATTTCACCATTTAGTTCTGGTCTTAGTCTTGGTCTTCGCCGGAAAAAGTTGCGGCTCTATTCATTTTAACCTTGACATCCACAGGCCCTGTACCGCAGATTAGGCCAGCGATCGGAACCTTTCCCACAAGTTATATAGGTTCCGTTGTTTAGCAGTAGGAGAGCCGGCTCTGGCACTCCCACAAACCGATGGCCACGACTCTTGCCCCAGTAGATTCTAGGGAAGTCGTCCGTTGCGATCATTGCCTGCTGGTTCAATTCCGTACGGTCAATAACAATTGCCGGCGCTGTCACTCGTCCTTGGACGAGGAACCCGAGCCCGAACCGGTGGTGATGGTGCCGCCCGTAATGATGCCCATGCCCGGCACCGGGCGCGGGCACCTGAACCTGGCAACGTCGATCCGATCGCTGCGCTTGCGCAGCGGATTGAGCCAGCGGCAACTGGCGGGGCGCATGTCCGTGCCGCGGACCTACGTTTCCAAGATTGAGAACGAGAAAGCCACGCCTACGCTGTCGTCGCTCGAGCGGCTGGCGCGAGCCCTGGAGGTGACCGTGCCGGAACTGCTTAGTGGCGGAGAAAAGAACCGCCAGGACGAAATCAGCGAACTGATGAAAGATCAGTTCATCGCGGAGATTCTGCCGTTTGTTTCGCAACTGAATGGAATGCAGATGTCGAGCATTCTGACCCAGGTGCGGGATTTGACAGTGCGGCCGCGAAGGACCGCGTAGCGAAGGTTTATGTGGGGACGGCCGCCCTCGGCTGTCCGCCGGGCGAAGCCCGGCTGTTCCCTCATATGAGTTTTATCCGGGCAACCAGCCAACTCAAAGCCGGGACCGAACTTGGTCCCGGCTTTTTTTGTCGTCTCGGCGTTGTGAATCCGAAATAGATTGACTGACATCTATCTGGCATGAGTCTCGAAGAAGTTGGGAAGGTTTTTTCTGCTTCGTTGGCCCACCCTGCCTCTGTGAATCGACCTGAAGCGAGTAGATGGACAGAATATTCGCGCGAGCCGGCGCCAGCCGCAGGGGCCACTTCCGATGATTCGCTACTGGACGCCTACTCCCGCGCGGTTACGGGAGCTGTGGCGCGTGTCAGTCCGTCCGTCGTCAACATTGAAGTACATCAGGAAGTACATCAGGAAGCGCATCAGTCCGCTGGCCGCACGCGCTCGGGCGAGCCTCGCGAGCGTCGCGGTGGAGGGTCCGGCTTCGTCTTCACTCCCGATGGCCTGATCCTTACCAACAGCCACGTGGTGCATGATGCGCACCGCATCGAAGTCACGTTGGCCGACGGCCGACGCATGCCTGCAAGCGCGATCGGGGATGATCCGGCGAGTGACCTGGCCGTGATCCGCATAAACGAAGCGCGTGTGGACGAACCCGGACTGACGGCGGCTGCACTCGGTGACTCGCAAGCGCTTCGCGTCGGACAGCTTGTGATTGCGATCGGCAATCCGTATGGTTTTCAGTCCACCGTGACGGCGGGGGTGGTGAGCGCTCTGGGGCGTTCGCTGCGGTCATATTCCGGGAGGCTGATCGATGATGTCATTCAGACCGACGCCGCGCTCAACCCGGGCAACTCCGGTGGCCCGCTGGTCGATTCCTCAGGGCACGTCATCGGAGTAAACACGGCGACCATTCTGCCGGCCCAGGGAATCTGCTTTGCCATCGGGATCAATACGGCAAAGTTCGTAGCCAGCCGACTGCTGCGCGATGGACGGATCCGCCGCAGCTATATCGGTGTCTCGGCGCAGACTGTGCCGCTACATCGGCGCGTAGTGCGCTTCTACGACTTGCCGAAAGAGTCGGGCGCGCTGGTTTTGTCGGTGGAAGAGAATAGTCCGGCGAAGCAGGCGGGGCTTCGGGATGGCGACGTTATCGTTGCGCTGGAAGGCCATCCTGTGGCGGGTGTCGATGACCTGCACCGCGTGCTAGCTGACATTGACGCCGGCGCGAGTTGCTCGTTGACCGTGCTGCGGCATAGGGAGAAGCTGGAGTTGAAGATCGTGCCGGAAGAAGCCAAGTAGCTAGTGTGGCGCGGGGGCCCTCGCCCGCGAATGCGTACACCCACACAGCCTCAAGGGGCTCCATTGCCCTTCCCGATCTCGAACTGTTTCACTTGAACCCGATCCAGCGTGCCCTCCGCGTCATTGCAACCCCCTTCCTGCCCGTGTTAGCCTCTTACCGAAGGGGATCACTTTGCAGCACAAAGTTCCCGTCGGGCTGGATCGCAAGGAAGCCGAAATTTACCGGCAATTCGATCTGGAGCGGCTCCCAGGACACATCGCCATCATCATGGACGGTAACGGGCGCTGGGCCAAGCGGCGTCATATGCCGCGCGTGGCTGGGCACCGCGCCGGGGTGACGGCGGTGCGCTCCACCGTGGAGACGGCCGCGCGCGTTGGCATTGGCGCCCTAACCCTCTATGCCTTCTCGGAAGAGAACTGGAAGAAGCGTCCGAAGAGCGAAGTTGACTTCCTGATGGGACTGTTGAGCCGCTATTTGAAGGCGGAGGTCCCCACCCTGAACGAGAATAATATCCGCCTTGAATATATTGGACGCCAGCAGCAACTGCCAGACGACGTCCAGGAGCGCATGGAATGGGCACGCGCAAGTACGTCGCACAATACCGGGACGGTGCTGACGCTGGCATTGAACTACAGCGCGCGCAGCGAACTGGTGGACGCGTTCCGCTCCATGGTGAATGCGGCTGCCCAGAACGGCGGCATCGAGCATCTGCGGATCAACGAAGAAATGGTTGCCGAGCATCTTTATACGCGGCACCTGCCTGATCCGGACCTGGTCGTGCGCACCTCGGGCGAAATGCGGCTCAGCAATTTCTTACTTTGGCAGTTAGCTTATGCCGAGATCTATGTGACGCCCACTTTGTGGCCTGACTTCCGCGGGGTGCATCTGCTGGAAGCTATTGCCGAATATCAGAAGCGGGAGCGGCGATATGGCGGGCTGAACCACGGCGATGCACATTCGCACAACGAACCGGCGAAGGCTCATAAATAGACTTGTCGTTTCTGCGGAGAAATCAACGGCAGGTTCCTCACCGGGCTTTCAGCCTGATTCGGAATGACAAAGGACAGCCTTGTTGAAGCGCATCGCGACCGCGGTCGTTCTGATTCCGATTGTGATGGTGCTGGTGCTGCGCGCACCCGTTCCTGTGCTGGCTGTTTTCGCGGCAGCGGTCGCGCTGGTCACAGTGCAGGAATTTCTGAAGCTCACGGAATCTTATGGCGTGCAGCCGCTGCGCCTGCCTACTTACATCTTTGTGGGATTGATCTTTCTGCTGCTGGCGCTAAGCGCAGCCGGCGAAACTCCGCAAATCTCTGCGCTGAAGTTTGTGCTGGGGTTGGGGTTTGCATGTGCGCTGGCTCCGTTTGTTTTTCTGACCATCGCGATGCGCCGGTCGCAGATGAGCGGCGCGTATCCGGCGGCGGCGGCCTCGGCGTTCGCTTTCGTCTATGTGGCTGTACCCATGGCCATGCTGGTGCAGTTGCGCCAGCAGTGGGCCGGAGCGTTCTGGCTGCTCTACCTTCTGCTAGTAGTTTGGGCAGGAGACATCTTCGCTTACTTTGTGGGGCGCTCCCTGGGACGGCACCTGATGGCGCCGCGCATCAGTCCGAAAAAAACCTGGGAGGGCGCGGCGGCCTCGCTCGCCGCAAGCCTGCTGGTCGGGAGCCTGCTCTTCACCTATGCCCTCCAGATCAGTTCGTTTCTGCTGCGCCTGCGGCTGATCGAGCGGCGCGACGGGCTGTTTGGATTGGAGAAGCCAGAGCTGTGGCCGATCGTCCTGCTGACGGTTGCGCTGAACATCGCGGCGCAGCTTGGCGATCTCGTAGAGTCGCTGCTCAAGCGCGGCGCCGGCGTGAAAGATTCAGGGACAATTCTTCCCGGCCACGGCGGCATGCTGGACCGCATCGATGCCCTGCTCTTTGCCGCTCCGATGCTTTGGATCTATGCGGTCTGGCGGGTTATGCGATAGACCGTTTGGAAAGGGCAAAGCTAAGGGCGAGCGCTGGAGCTCGCCCTTATCAGCTGGGAGTCCGACATTTTGACGGCCTCTTATTGACAGTGGGTTGTCATATGGGTTTCGATAGCGGTCTGGCCGGTCTCCCCGACGGTGTCGGGATCATTACCCGTCGTGACGCCTTCCGCCCCGTTGCAGCTTGTAATACCGGTCAGCAAGTAGCCGACGGGGTGATTGGTGCTTGTGAAGTTTGTGTAGAAATACTCCCCCTCTGCGGCAGAGTTGTTTGGACAGCCTTGGTCGGTGTAGCACGTGTTCGCCGCATAGCTGCAACATAGCCAGCCCGCCATGCCGTTGCTGGAATAGGTCAGGTTTGCCCCCGTGGTCACGATACTCATTGCCAGCCAAGCTGCATTGGAAGTAGACGACGTGTTGGTAATTCCGTTGCAGCTGTTATCTCCCGTCCAGCCACGAACGGCTGTCCGATATCCTGACACGTATTGAGGCAAATCGGTCCAGCTTGTGGTTCCAGACGAACAGCCGTATTGGCCCGAACCGCAGATTGTCTGGGCCCCTATTTTCGGCACGATGCAGCCGTCCTCGATGTTGCTAAATACCGGACCAGAAAGCATCTCTACGTTCTTTAGAATGCTCGCACCGTTGTACCATGCCATCGAGTAGCCGACCGCGCCCGCACCCGCGGATGCCCCTTGAGCGCACAGCGGCGTACCTGACGGGTGCACCCTCGCCGTGTTGTTAATGTAGTTCAGGAAGGTTGCGGGGCGGCACGCGGCTGCTTGGATGTTGGGCGCAACACTGACAGGCGTACTTCCGCCGGTGTAACCTGCGGGTATGTTGGTGTCTTCCCAGTCCCAAGCCCACGCAACCTGCACCACGGCGTAGCCGTCGTTAAAATAATCTTGCGCGTAGGTTAGTTCCGCACCGGGGTAAGCTAACGCCGACGTACCCGATCCCCCCGAGAAGAATACGATAACCCCTTTCGGGCTGGCGGGGGCATCGTAGGAAAAGGTGAATTGCAGATCGTTGGCACCGGTACAACCGGTGACCACACCCGAGTAGCACGTTGCGGGAGTGCCGGAATCTGAGAAGAAGTCGCTGCCGCAACCGCTTAAGGTTGTAACGCCTGAAATGGACTGAGCTGACGTGGGGGTGGCTAGGATGGACAGGGTTAGGGCTAAGAGCACGAAGGCTGACGGGGGGAAAACGGAACGTTTCATGGGAGCACCTTCTACGGAAGATTTTGCTGAAGTTCGATCACTTTACCTTTGGGGGGGGGGGAGCTTGTCAATGTATAATTGCTGGCTGTTGTGGATTAAGTGGCTCCTCCCTCCACTACTATTGGTGCTGTTGAATCTTTGCAGGCGCTCGAGAGGAGAAGGTACACTGTGCATAGGTCACCTTCTTTTCTGATTGCTGCACTTGGTCACATGTTACTTTTGTCCTGCGGTATAGCGCATGCACAGCTGGAAACGAGAGTAAGCTACCCTGCCTTCCAGAGCCCAACCTCTATCGGCGTAGGCGATTTTAATGGTGATGGGAATCTGGATCTTGCCGTAGCAGCCAAGCTAAACAACACCGAAGTCTCCATATTCTTAGGCAATGGCGACGGCACTTTTCAGTCGCCTGTGAACTATGCTGCGGGAGACGGGCCGGTCTCAATCGCGGTTGGGGACTTCAATAGGGACGGAAAGCTGGATCTGGCCGTAGCTGACGCCGTATCGGCGACCGTGAACGTGCTCCTCGGCAACGGAGATGGCACTTTTCAGGCTGCCACCAGTTATAACCTTCCCGAATATGCCTCATTGGTCCTGGTGGGTGACCTCAACGGAGATAATGTACCGGATCTTGCGGTTCTGGACGCTACCGAGGTTTGTTCATGCGTTAGCATTCTTCTGGGAAATGGGGACGGCACTTTTCAGGCTGCCAAGGACGATCAGGTCACCTACAACGAAGCGATGGCGATCGGCGACTTTAATGGGGACGGTAAGCTCGACCTTGTCGTGGCTGCTGCCGCCGGAGTTACGAGTAAGATGCAGATTATGCCCGGCAACGGGGATGGAACTTTCCGCTCAGGCCCCACCTACTCCGTAGGCGCTGACCCTATCTCTATCTCTGTTGCCGACCTCAACGGGGATAAGAAACTGGACATAGCGGTTGCGAGCGATGTTGGAGCGCAAGTCAACGTCTTCCTAGGTAATGGCAACGGAACATTTCAGTCCCCGTCGGTCTACTACACTAATGATCCCGCGTATGTTACATTGGCCGATCTTACAGGCGACGGCGTACCGGATTTGTTAGTCGCAAATCGATTTAATCCTCCGGGTCTTACGATTTTCCCCGGTAACGGCGATGGTACCTTCGGGACGTCCAGCTATTATCCAGCGGGGCGTGAATCCGTATTTGCCGCCGTTGGCGATTTTAATGGTGACGGTAAACCGGATCTTGCCGTAGCTGACTTTCTTGCCAACCAAGCGATAGTGCTGCTGAACACAGGAATAGCGACTTTCTCGCCCATCACGCCTATCGCCTTTGCAACGCAACTCATCGGTACCACAAGTGCATCGCAAGCCGTCACGCTCACCAACAGCGGGACGAAGGCAATGACCTTCTCTTCGATGAAGCTGCAAGGGCCGTTCAGCATATCATCAACCTGCCGCAGGTCGCTGGCCGTGGGCGCGAGTTGCAGCATCAGCGCAAGCTTCTCTCCCAAGACGGAGGGCTCCGCGTCGGGCACGATCACGATTTCCGACAGCGCTTCGAGCAAACCGCAGGTGATTGAGCTCGCCGGCACGGGCACGGCGGTGAAGTTGAGTCCCGCGAAATTGAACTACGGGACGGAGAAAGTCGGGAGCAAGAGCGCTCCGCAAACCGTCCAGATGACGAACGTAGGCGGCACGTCCCTCGACATCACGAAGATTCAATTGGCCGGCAACGACCCCAAGGATTTTTCCGAAACAACCAGCTGCTCATCCACCCTGGCCGCTCACGCAAGCTGCACTTTCACGATCACGTTTGATCCGCAGAAGACGGGTTCGAGAATCGCGGCGCTGCAGATCAGCGACAATGGCGGCGGCAGCCCACAAAGCGTTCAGCTGACCGGCACGGGCGACTAATCATACAAAAACAACGATGGCCAACCTGGGCCATCGGGATTCCTTCTGTCTCTCTTCGCTCGCGCGTGGAATGACAGAGCTTTTGGTTGCGACACTCGCGTAGAATGGGGGGTGTAATTCAATCCCACAGAATGAAACGCATTGCCATCCTGGGATCAACCGGCTCGATCGGCCGCAGCACGCTGAGCGTGGCTGAGTCTTATCCAGAGCGCTTTCAGATCGTCGCGCTGGCGGCGGGCAGCAATTTGGAAGCGGCGTTCGAGCAGGCCCGGCGGTGGCGTCCCCGCATAATTTCGATCGCGGCCGAACCTGACGCCGATGTGCTGCGCGCGCGCCTGAAGCAAGCAGGGTTGGGCGAGATCGATGTGGTATACGGGTCGGCCGGCACGGTGAAGGTGGCAACTCATTCCGAAGCCGACTTCGTGGTGAGTGCCATCGTTGGCGTGGCCGGGCTCGAGGCCACCTACGAGGCGGTGAGAGCAGGAAAGGTAGTTGGGGTCGCCAATAAAGAATGTCTGGTTGCCGCCGGCGAATTGATCACCGCCGAGGCGCGGCGGCAGGGCAAGCCGCTGCTGCCCATCGATAGCGAGCACAACGCCGTTCACCAGTGCCTGCGCGGCGGGCGGATGGAAGAAGTAGAGCGCATCTGGCTGACGGCCTCGGGCGGGCCCTTTCTGAATACGCCCCGGTCGGAGTTCTCCTCCATCACGGTGGAACAGGCGCTGAATCATCCCACCTGGAAGATGGGCAAGCGCATCACCATCGACTCGGCCACGTTAATGAACAAGGGCTTCGAAGTCATCGAAGCTTGCAGATTGTTTCGCCTGCCGCCGGCGAAAGTGGAAGTGCTGGTACATCCGCAGTCAACGATTCACTCTATGGTGGAGTTTGTGGATGGCAGTATACTGGCTCAGTTCTCGGTGACCGATATGCGGCTACCGATTCTGTATGCTTTGACCTACCCTGAGAGGATTCCATCGGACCTGCGCTTTCCGGTGGGGGACTTGCGTCATCTGGACTTTTGCCCCCCGGATATGAATAAATTTCCTTGTCTGCGCATCGCATACGAAGCGGCAGAAGCGGGCGGAGCGAAGACGGTCGCGCTGAATGCAGCCGACGAAGTTGCGGTAGCCGCGTTTCTCGAAGGCAGCATTACTTTCGATGAGATTCCCGGCATCATCGAACACGCAGTTTCGGCATCTAACACCGGGAAGCTGGAGTCTATTGCCAAAGTGCTTGAAGCTGACACCGAAGCCCGCCGATATACTAAGGAGCGGGTCTTGAGAATGAACAAGAAAGCGCAACCGCGGGCAACATCTGTGGTGTAGTAGCTGAAGCTGTCGCTGAGTCTAATGAGGGAGCCGTTCAGGAATTTCTATTATGTCTGATTTCTTTATCGCAATCGCCGCCGTCGCTGTGGTTTTAGGCTTCATGATCCTGATCCATGAGTTCGGCCACTATGCCGTGGCCAAGCTGCTGGGGGTCCGGGTCGAGGTTTTCTCCATTGGGTTCGGCAAGCGCCTGATCGGCTTCCGCAAGGGAGACACCGATTACCGCATCGCCGCGATTCCCCTCGGCGGCTACGTGAAGATGAGCGGCGAGAACCCCATGGACGCGCGCACCGACGATCCCGCGGAGTTCATGAATCACTCCCGCTGGCACCGTTTTCTGATCGCGATTGCCGGTCCGGCGATGAATATTCTGCTCGCCATTTTCCTGCTCACCGGCGTCTACATGGTGCACTACGAAACTGCGGTTTTTCTCGATAAGCCGGCAGTGATCGAGGGCGTGAAGCACGACTCTCCCGCCGACAAAGCGGGCTTGCAGCCGGGTGACCGCATCATAAAAGTCGATGGGATCGAGAACCCGACCTGGGAACAACTGCAGCCGCGGGTGTGGCTCAGTCCCAACCAGCCGCTGACCGTCACCGTCCAGCGCGGCGACCAGACCTTCCTGAAAACCATCGTCCCCCAGGCAGTCACGTCATCTGAGGTGGGTTCGGCGGGATGGTATCCCGAAGACCCCGTAATCGTTGGCCAGACTGAGCCCAATACTCCTGCTGCCAAGGCTGGACTGAAGGAAAACGACAGAATTGTGGCCCTCGATGGCAAGCCTATGGTTTCGATCGAAGCGATGATCGAACGCCTCCAGCAGACCAAGGACCAGCCCGTCGATCTCACGGTGATTCGAGGCGGTCAGACTCTGGATTTTCGGCTGAGTCCGGTACTCGCGAATACGGAAGATCCGAAAGAACAGAGATACCGGCTGGGGTTCCTGAACAAGAGCGAGACGAAGGTCACGAAGCTGCCGTTCGCCGAGGCCCTGGGCCTTTCTCTCGAGCAAAACAAGAAATATTCTCTGCTGATTCTGGAGCTGGCCAAGAAGATTGTGCAGCGGAAGGTATCGCTGCGCGCCGTTTCCGGCCCGATCGGTATCGCTCAGGATGCCGGCTACGCAGCCCAGCAAAAAGGCTGGACGCCCTTGCTGGAGCTAACCGCAGGAATCAGCTTGAACCTTGGCATCATCAACCTGCTGCCCATCCCTATTCTCGATGGCGGCGTCATCCTGTTCCTCCTGATCGAAGGCCTCATGCGGCGCGACGTCAGCATGCGCATCAAGGAGCGCGTCTATCAGGCGGCGTTCGTTTTTCTGGTGCTGTTCGCCGTGATGGTCATTTACAACGACCTGGCCAAGACCCTGCCGGGGCTGATGGGCCGACTGCCGTAGGCGATGACAACTCATGTGGGGACAGCCGCCCTCGGCTGTCCGGCGGCCTAGGTGTATCGGGCTGCAGTTTTTTGGTCGGCCCCTTCGAAGCTCCGATTTCCACAGCCTCGTTGTGACATCTGACCTTGTGCCGGAATTCACAACCGCGCGATCATGGTCGAGGCCGTGACGGTTGGGAGAGGCCATAAGTCGCGTCCCTAAGTCGTCTGTTATCAGGATTTTGATATCTAAGTTCTTTGAAAACAGGATTTTGCAAGGTCCACTTTGGCGAAACCCGCTCTGGGCGCGCCTTTCCAGCGGATCGCGCAGAAAAAAATCTTCTACAATCTAGGTTAATCTGTAAAATCGCACCTCTTCGACGAATTGCCGCGAAGATTTATTCTTCGTGAGAAATCCACATCGGCGACCCACGATGAAAGCCAGTTAAGCCCGATGACTACGCCGCTACAGCCCTAATGTTAAAATAAAGGTTCCCATGGCTATCATTCCACGCAGAAAAACCGTGACCGTCGTCGTCGGCGGGGTGCGCGTCGGCTCGGATGCACCGATTGTGGTGCAATCCATGACCAATACCGATACGGCCGATATCCCTTCGACTGTCCAGCAGTGTGCGGCCCTGGCTCGCGCCGGGTCGCAGTTGGTGCGCGTCACCGTCAACAATGAAGAGGCCGCCGCCGCTGTTCCTCGAATCGTTGAGGAACTCGATAAGTTGGGCCTGCATGTGCCCATCATCGGCGACTTCCACTACAACGGCCATGTGCTGCTTACGAAGTATCCGGAGTGCGCCCGCGATCTGGCCAAATACAGAATCAATCCCGGAAACGCGAGCATTGGCCGCACCGGCGACTCGAATTTCCGCACCATGATCGAAGTCGCGGTGAAATATCAGAAGCCGGTGCGCATCGGCGTGAATTGGGGCTCGCTCGATCAGACTCTGCTCACTCGCATGATGGACGAGAATTCGGCGCTCCCCGACCCGAAAGACGCGCGCGAAGTCACGATGGAAGCGATGGTGGTGAGCGCGCTGAACTCCGCCGATCTCGCCGAGAAGTTCGGCCTGCGCCCCGACCAGATTATTCTGAGCGCGAAAGTGAGCGGAGTGCAGGATCTGATCGATGTCTACCGCGCGCTGGCGGGGCGCTGCAACTATCCGCTGCATCTCGGCCTTACCGAAGCGGGCATGGGAGCGAAGGGCGTGGTCGCTTCCGCCGCAGCTATGGGCGTGGTTCTGCAGGAAGGCATCGGCGACACCATCCGCGTCTCACTCACGCCGGCGCCGGGAGGCGACCGCACCGAAGAGGTGCGCGTGGCCCAGCAGATTCTGCAATCCATGGGGATTCGCAGCTTCACGCCGCAAGTCACGGCCTGCCCCGGCTGCGGACGCACCACCAGCACCTTCTTCCAGGAAATGGCCGAGCAGATTCAGACTTATCTGCGCGAGCAGATGCCGACCTGGAAAGGCCGCTACGTGGGTGTCGAAGAAATGAAGCTCGCCGTCATGGGCTGCGTGGTCAATGGCCCCGGCGAATCAAAACACGCCAACATCGGCATTTCCTTGCCAGGAACGTTCGAGGAGCCGAAGGCTCCGGTCTATGTGGATGGACGCCTGTTCACCACGCTCAAGGGCGATCGAATCGTGGCGGAGTTTATCGGGATTCTCGACGACTATGTCGACTCCCATTACGCCGCCCGTGAGACCCAGAAAGAAGAAGTCGCTACCCGAAATTAACTGGACGTACTCCCGCTACTGCCCCATCAACAGGAAGACCGGCGTTTGCAACGGCGGCAGGGAGACCGCCGTCCCGGTATCGGGGGTCAAGGCCACGTTGGCGTTGGTGAAATTGCACTCGAATTGTGCGCCGGAAAGCCCAGCGGAGAGCACCGTCATGGTCAGCCCATTCATGTACGAACCCGTCGTCAATCCCGAGATTGAAACTTGCTGTCCCGGCGAAAACTGGTTCGCCGACTGGAATGTAACCACGTTCGCAGTAATTGAGAAAGCCGTGATCACTGCGGCGCTGCCGCAGTTGGTTTGCGTGCAGACTCCAAAGGCTGCGGGCAAATCAGTGACCAGCGAATCAGCTGGACTGGCGGGACCGTTGGTGATGTTCGTGTTGGCGCCTGAGGTATTGATGTCAGCGATGGCGCCGGCGTCACACATGCTCACGTAGACGTGGCTGCTGTCCTCCGCGGACGTGGTGAACACGCGGAAGCGTGTGGCGCCGGGCGTGTAGAGCGCCGGCAGCACCGGCGACGCGCAATTCGCGACCGGCGGCACGGCATACTGATATTGGCTGGTCGGCACATCCGCCGCGAATGGCGGATACGTCAGCAACGTCAGCGCCGGCGTAGTTGGATATTTAAGAGTGAGACTCGTAGCGTCAAACACGGTAAGCAGCGGGATCACGCAGGCAGAAGTGGACCCCACAAATGCATCGGGACAGGACGCTGCTGTCTGGTAGCTGGCCACGTAAAAGCGGCTCCCATCCGGCAGAGCCGTCACTGAAGTGGGCAAGCAGGCGGAAGGACCGGCTTGGCACTGCGCGGACCCGAGAGCGAATGAGAACGATGCCAGTTGTATCGGCGTGTCGTTCGCTCCGCCGGTATCGGAAAACACATACACCATGCTGCCCAAGGGATTGGAAGCGCTCACCGGGTTCGGATTCGTCACATAGAGCCGGTTCAGGTAAGGATCGAGAAAAACGAAGTTGGCCCCGGCCCCTACAGGAAGACTGCTGGTAACCGTATCGGTGGCCGTGTCGATCGTCACCAATTGCCCCTCGACCGTAGTGCTGCCTTGCGTCAGCACGTAGACCTTCTGGCTGTCGCCGCGAGCCACCACCCAGACCGGAGCCGTCAAGGTTATCCCGGCTGGAATGGTTACGACATTCGGGGTCAGAGCCTGGGTGTTCAAACTGCTCACCGTGTTGTCCCCCTGGCTGGCTACGTAGAGCTTCAGGCCATTCGGAGTCTCCGCCAAACTGACCGGGTTTGCCCCGACGGGCGCGGTATTGCCGATCACATTTGATACTGTGTTGATCGCGTAAACGGAATTGGTGTTGTAGTTTGCCACATACATCGCGTTAGTCTGCGTGCTGTTGAGGAATACGGGCTGTGGGGGAAATGTTGCGGTCCCGCCCGACGCGGCCGCAAGATTGGCGTTCGGGCTTGTGAAAGTAACGGTGGTCCCGCTGTTCGACAGAACCGTAAAGGCTCCGTTGTAGGCGTTGGGATTGCACGGCGGCTGCGAGGTCAGGCTGCAATTGGGAATGACCACATTTGCAATCACGACCGTGTAGCCGACCGGAACGCTCAAGGGCGCGCTTAGCGTAACTGTAACTAGACTGCCGGCCTCGCTGATCGCGGTAATGTTGGAGGCTTGGCTAGGCAAACTCATTGTGTTGACGGGACCAAATCCGGACGCGCTTATCGACTGGACAGCCGGTGCAAGGTAGGAAACCAGATCGACGCCGCCCTGAACACTGCCCGCACTCGCAACGTACAGTCTTGTATTGCCTCGGAGAATGGCCTCGAAGGTTGGATTACTGCCCAGATTCGGGCCGCTCTGGTTCGACGTCGGCGTTTCAGCAATGATGGAGTCTCCGCCAACGTCAATCTGCATGGCTCCGCCCGGGTAATTGGGAACGTTCGTACTAATGGCGAAGACCGCGTGAAAGCTAGCCGGAGTTGGAGTAGGCTCCGCCGGACATCCCGGAACGCCGCCCTGTGAGCAAGGAATAACCACCGGACGATACACCTGCCCGCAGGCAATACATAGCAGAGTTGGGAGCACCATGGCCGCCAATCGGCCCGCACGTCGAAAACTCATTCACACTCCAAAAGAAGAATTCTGGCCTGCGCTGCGAGGAATTAAACATTCTAACGGCTGGTTGCAATCTGCGCCAGTGAGTCCGGCGGTTTTCGGCTCTCGGCCGCCGGGCATCGGGCTCCGGCTAATACCTGGTGTGGGATGCGCGGGCGATTGGGCGAGTTGGATGGCAGCGAGGATATCAAGACGGCCGTCACGTCGGGGAGAAGACAATCAAAATGCAAGTGCAAGCCGGGCCGTTGCTGAAGCCCGAAGCCCGAAAGCCGAAGCCCGCACTTAACGTCCGCGCCGCGACTTGCCCACGGCGGCGGTCGGCTCGTCTGACTTGGCGGCGGCTGCGGGTTTTTTCCTGCCTTCCATCTGAGCCAGGCTCTGCTTGAGAGCGGCCATCAGGTCGACAACGGGAGCGAGTTTCTTGGGCTTCTCGACCGCTGCCACTTCCCCGCCCTCGAGTTTGGTCTCGATCAGCTTCTTCAGATTTTCTTGGAAGCTGTCTTTGTACTTTTCCGGGTCCCACTCGTCCGCCAGCGCCTCGATGAGCTGGTGCGCCACTTTTACTTCGGCTTCCTTCAACTCTACGTCGGGCGCGCCAAAGCCTTCTACCTTCTTCACTTCTTCGGCATAGTACATCGTGTGCAGCATCAATCCGCCTTCGTGCGGACGCAAGAAAACCGTGTACTCGCGGTTGTGCATGGTGATCTTGGCGATGGCAACATACTCGCTCTCTTCCAGAGCCTTGGTCAGCAGCGCGTAAGGCCGCCTCCCGGCCTCCTCGGGCAGCATGTAATATGACGACTCGAAATACACAGGATCAACGTCGCCCGCCTTGACGAACTCCAGAATCTCCATGGTCTTCGCCGTCTGCGGCTCGATCTTCTTGATCTCTTCGGGCTCGATAACGATGTATTCGTCCTTGCGGAACTCGTAGCCCTTCACCATGTCAGCGCGATCGACCACTACGCCTTCCAACTGGCAAATGTACTGCTGCTTGAGCCGGGATTTGTCGGTGCGATGCAACATGTTGAAGGAGATGCCGCTACTGCGCGCTCCCGAAAACAAGCGCACCGGCATGGAGATGAGTCCGAAAGTTAAATGTCCCGACCAGACCGAAGCTGCCATAAGATCCCTCGTTCACCAGGTTCGTGCGGCTAAGGCAAGTTCGCACGGGGAAGGCACAGTCCATGCGGAGACGGCCGCCCGGCCGTCCGGTTGAGCGCAGCGAGACCCCATAGGCTGGAATCGCCGCCTAACCCACTCAGAACTGCGAGTTTAGCCCATAATCCAACGTTTGATGCACAAATCTTAGGGCGCGGGGAACCGAAATGCGAAGCCGGAGGGAATGGGGTCTGGGGCGTGGAAGCGCTAGGGATTGTAGTTAACTGAGTGGATTCGGGCAAAGCAGTTGCAAGTGAAGTCGGAACGCTACCTCGATTTTAGGCTCTCGACCTGCCGTCGCGTTTGCACGAAGGCTCGCAGCACGTTGTTCAACGGTACCGTTTTTCTTCCTCATCTCTCGCCCTCCTTGCGGTGATAATTCGCAACGCGTTGTCGCGCCAGGTCCAGACGACCGCGAAGAACTTCCCCTCGTCAGACCAATGCTAAGAAATCGGTCTTCGTCATCGCGCGGCGTCGGCACCGTGAGCAGGGGACGGCCATCAAACAGGGCGAATGCAATGCGGAGAAAATCGATCCCACGCTCCCCCAGCACCCACTCGCGCTTGAGTTCGTCCCAACTGAACTCCACCATGTCATTATACCCACAACTGTACCCACATATATCTAACGAAAGCAGGGCATCTAAACCGTTTGTATCCATCTGATTCCGTCATCCCGAACGGCGATAGGAACTTCCAGAGGATATCCACAGCTCCATTGTGACATCTGACCTTGCGCCGCAATTTCAATCCGTTCATGATTGCCTAAGCACGCGGAGTGCATCGTTCCCGCACAAAGCGGGACGGCCGGCCAATAATCAAGCGCGCAACCCCTTTGTTTCAAAGATTTTGACCTCTAAGTTATTTGATATCCGGATCTTGCGAAAGATTTCGCGCTAACTCGATGATTCCGGAGATTTTGGAAAATGGGTGGGGAGGGGGTCTACCCGCAAAAAGGTAAACCAACGGACTTCCCGCCCCACCTTCCCAAAGTTTATTTCGCTCGGACGATCCACAGCAGCTTTCCTGAACCTTTGTGCCGCCGGCGCTCATCTCTGAACCAAACTCGTCTCGGCAATTCAGAGAGGAAACAATGACCGACCTGCGCTATCCCATCGGCAAGTTCAAATACGAAGGTCCGCCCACGCCGGAGCAGAAACAGGAGTTGCTCCTCCAGGTCGAGCAAGCACCTGCCCGCCTGCGTGCCGCGGTGAAGGGGCTTTCCGATCAGCAACTCGACACTCCCTATCGCCCAGAGGGCTGGACTGTGCGCCAGCTCGCTCATCACGTCCCGGACAGTCATCTCAACGCTTACGTGCGCTTCAAGCTGGCTCTCACTGAAGATGAGCCGA
Source organism: uncultured Acidobacteriaceae bacterium (assembly GCA_963747615.1). GTDB lineage: Bacteria > Acidobacteriota > Terriglobia > Terriglobales > Acidobacteriaceae > Sulfotelmatobacter. The sequence goes on along the minus strand of CAVVFP010000001.1, from coordinate 1,655,661 downwards.
CGATTAAGCCCTACGACGAAGATCGCTGGGCACGACTCGCCGACACTCAGGCCACTCCCGTGGAAGTGTCGCTGGCGATGCTCGATTCGCTCCATGACCGTTGGGTGCGCCTGCTGCGTTCGCTTCAGCCGGAGGATTGGAAGCGCGCGTTTCGCCATCCTGAACTGGGCTTAGTGAGTCTGGAAAAGAATCTGGCGCTCTACGCCTGGCACGGTCGCCATCATGTTGCTCACGTGACTTCTCTGCGCGAGCGAAACGGCTGGTAGAGAACAGTTTCTAGTTTCCGGTTTCTAGTTTCCGGTTTCTAGTTTCTTAGTTCCGGCCTCCTATCGCCGGTGCATGCCTTCTCAATACTGGAAGCCAGAAACTAGAAACCGTTTTCAAAGTTCACGGAACTTTGGTCATCTTTTTCCCGATGAAGCCAGCGGATACGATTTAGCGTGGCCATTTTTTCGTCATCCTTTGGCGGTTTGCGGAGCAGCCTGCTTCTGGCATCTGTTCTAGCGATTCTCGTCCCGGCCTCGGTGGCCCAGCAGCCACCGCCGGTTGCGCCCGCGGCGCCCGAACCGACCTCCACGGGGACGGAGCAACCGCTCGGCACCGTAGCCCGGACTTCCAAAAAGCCAGCCTCCGCGCGCGCCAAGAGAGTGATCACCGAAGACGACATGGATGCGCTCGCAAACCAGCTTCCCCGGTTGCGGATGGAGGGCGCGGAAAACAGCGACGAAATCATCGCGGCGATCGGAGAGTACAAAGCGAATCACACTCCCGAGGAGACGGAAGCCGCGGTGCAAGCCTGGTATGAGAGATACGACCAGGACTTAGCCGCCGCCATTCAGCAAAATCAGACTGTTAGCACCCTGCGGGAAGAAAACTTCAGCAATGGGAACGAACTTTGCCGCGAATCCGGCGACTACCAGGGCTGTGAGAAGCGGCGCCGCGCAGAATACATCGGCCAGCGGCATGATCAGTACACCCTCAGCAAGAACATGGCTCTCGAGGTGAGAATCCAGCATGTGTTCATGAAGGTACGCGGCGGTATCGGGCGCTACAATTTGCGTTACGGCTGGTTCAAGATCCGCACCACCAACGGCATCGATACCTTTTGAGGGCAGTTTCTAGTTTCCAGTTCTAAACCGCAACCGCAGGAAGCCAGAACTGGAAACTTTTCTAAGTCATTCCGAGCTTCCACAGCAAATAACTTCCGACTTCGTGCAAAACGGCATACCCGCGTTGCACAACGTTGTGCGGACGCGAGTCGGGGCGGGGCGCGACATAGACGGGACCGATACCCTCGTGCTCCAGCAGCTTCTTGATGCGGAACACGTGATAAGCGTCGCTGACCGCTATGCAACTGTGCAGTCCGTTAGCCCGCATGATCACGGCTACGCGCACTGCCGATTGCGCGGTGTCAGAGCCCTGGGTCTCGGCGATCAGACTGCGCTCAGGAATTCCGCGGCGCTCCAGATAACTACTGCCTACGCCGCCTTCGCTGAAGCTGGGATCGGACGCAGCCCCTCCGGTCGTAATAACGACGGGCGCGATACCCAGACGAAAAAGATCGAATGCGTGATCGAGCCGCGCGCGCCACACCGGCGAGGGATGGCCGGCGTACTCCGCCGCACCGAACACAATGATGGCGTCCGCTGGATGCACTTCCTGCAGCGATCCTTCACGCACGATGCGAAGTGCCGTCAGCGCAAGAAACACGGCCAACGCGGCCAGCGCCAGCGCGCCGCCCTGCAGCAGCCAGCGGCGTCGCGCATGACGTTTGGCAGAATCGTCGCTCATCCTTTGGCAAAGAAGGTGGAAATCTCCTCGGCAGGGATCGCGCCTTCGCGGATGACGCGCCAGCGCGCCCCTTCGTCAGTCAGGTCAATGATGGTGGAAGCGACATCGCGCGGCGAAGCTCCGCCGTCCACGATAATGCTGATGCGGCCCTGGAGCTGGTCGCGTACCTGCTCGGCGCTGGTGCACTCTGTCGCTCCGCTGAGGTTCGCGGAAGTGGCCGTGATGGGAATCGCCGCAGCCACTACCACCGCGTGCGGTATCCTTGCGTTCGGTACGCGCAGGGCTACGTTGCCGGTGTTGGCCGTAACTTTAAGCGGCAAACGCGATCCGGCTTTCACGATGATGGTCAGCGGTCCCGGCCAGTATTGCCGTGCCAGCGCGTAAAATTCCTCGGGCAGTGCTTTGGCGAGTTCTTCGGCCTGATCCACGCTTTCTATGAGCAACGACAGGGGCTTGTGACGCGAGCGGGTTTTGATCTCATACACGCGGTCGACGGCGCGCAGGTTGAACGGATCGGCCGCCAGCCCATAGAACGTGTCGGTGGGCATGCCCAAAACTTCGCCCGCGCGAATCTGGTCAGCGGCGTACTTGATCAGTGAAAGCTCAGGGGTCTCACTACTGATTTTTACGATTTCGGCGCGCACGGCGCTCCCTTCCTGCGATTACCGTCTGGAATATTTTGTCCGTGGAACCTACCATAATACGGCAAAGAGCCGCAAGGCGGGTGAGCGAGGATTAGTGTTCTAATTAGGGCCTAAAGGCTCTTGTTGCGCCTCGAAATAGGGTTTAGCTTTGCGTTCCAAAGAAAGTGACATTCCCTGACTTGATAACTGTGGGAATCAGATTAGGGCTCTTGGTAGGGGGCTACCTTGATTTCGAAACTTCTGGCAAATGTTACAGGCGACGCAACGAAGCAGCCTTGGAATCAGCCAAGTGATCCGCGCTACACCCGCGCCTACAGCTTCGTTGGCGCGTTAGTCATTGGCGCGGTGGCGATCGGCACCGTCTTGGTGTTGTCCGTGGACTGGCTCAGCAGCCTGGCGAAATAGCCAACCAGCGCGCTGCCAGGACCTACCGAGCGGCGCATCATTCTGCGGCGTATCATTCTGCGCCGTATCAGTCTGCGGCGTATCAGTCTGCGGCGTATCATCATTGATCAGTGACGATTCACAGTCACGATTCCAATGAGAAAGCCGCCGGAGATCGCTCTCGACGCGCAGCACAGGCTCCGCCGTATTGAGGGACGCCACAACCCGCTGGTTAAACAACTACGCCAGGCGTTTTCACGCGCGGAACTCACCGAAAGCGGGGACTGTGCTGTTGAGGGCCTGCGCATCCTCGAAGAAGCCATCCGCAGCGGGTTGCGCTTCAGTGCGGTATTTTTTCGCGAGTCGGCGCAAGACCGGGCCGAGCGTCTGCTGCCGCAGATCGGAGCCCAGGTTGAAACCTTGCTGCTTCCTGACAAATTATTCGATAGCCTCGTGCCCAGCGAATCCCCGCAGGGCGTGGCCGCACTGGTGCGCCTTAAAGAATTCTCGCTCGACGACGTTCTGGAACGAATGCAAGTCGGTCCAATCGTTGTGCTCGCCGGATTGCAGGATCCCGGGAATCTGGGTACGATTCTGCGATCGTCGGAGGCGTTTGGAAGCGCCGGCGTGGTGCTCGGTGAAGGAACGGTGAGCCCGTTTAATTCGAAAGTTGTTCGGGCCTCGGCTGGATCGGTGTTCCGCCTGCCTATAATTCATTCGCACGGAAAATCAGTGGCGGGGAAACTGGGCGAAGTTTCGGAGAAGCTGCGAGCCCGAGGAGCGCGCCTGATCGCGACTTCGTCGCATAAAGGAACAGCGTTAGATCAATGGGAGTTGAAAGGCGCGACCGCGATCTTCTTCGGCAACGAAGGCGCAGGCCTGCCGCGGGAAGTGATGGCCAAAATGGATGAAGTTGTCGTCATTCCACACACTCCGCAGGTGGAGTCGCTCAACGCAGGCGTAGCCGCGAGCATCGTATTGTACGAAGCCGCAAGGCAGAGAAAAAACGCTCTTAGCCATTAGCCTTTGGCTTTTAGCTAAGAGCCAAAGGCTAAGAGCTGACAGTTGCTATGGGACTTTTCCAACCCATCCCTAATGTCGACACCGCCTCCGACCGCACCCGGCCGCTGGCGGACCGCATGCGTCCGCGCACACTGGAGGAGTTCGCCGGTCAGGAACAGTTGATCGGTCCCGGCAAGCCGCTGCGCACCCAGATTGACCGCGATGACACCGGTTCGCTCATCTTCTGGGGACCGCCCGGGACAGGCAAGACTACGCTGGCGAAAATCATCGCCCGCATGACCAAGGCGGAGTTCATCGAATTCTCCGCCGTGCTCGCCGGCATCAAAGAGATCAAGCAGGTCATGGCCGAGGCTGAGCGCGCGCGCCAGTACGGTACGCGCACCATCGTCTTCATCGATGAGATTCACCGCTTCAACAAAGCCCAACAGGATGCCTTTCTTCCCCACGTGGAGAAAGGAAACATCCGTTTGATCGGCGCCACCACTGAGAATCCTTCGTTCGAAATCAACTCCGCGTTGCTTTCGCGCACTCGCGTGTATGTATTGCAGCCGCTGACCGAAGACCAGATCGTGCAACTGCTGAAGCGCGCCCTTGCGGATGAGGAGCGCGGCCTGGGGACGATGAAGCTCCGCGCATCCGACGATGTGCTCAAGAAAATCTCCAGCTACACCAGCGGCGATGCGCGCAGCGCCTACAACGTGCTCGAGGTCGCTGCCGGATTGGCGCAGCAAGCAGGGAAACATCCTCACCAAATCACAGATGACATCGTGCGCGACGCGCTGCAGAAGCGCACACTTCTCTACGACAAGGCCGGCGAAGAGCACTACAACCTGATTTCGGCGCTGCACAAGTCGGTGCGCAACAGCGATCCCGATGCCGCGCTCTACTGGCTCGGGCGCATGATTGAAGCGGGCGAAGATCCGCTCTACATTGCCCGCCGCGTCGTGCGCATGGCGGTGGAAGACATTGGCCTGGCCGATCCTAATGCGCTTTCCCTCTGCATGGCCGCGCGCGATGCGGTGGATTTTATCGGTATGCCGGAGGGCAATCTCGCCCTTGCGCAAGCTGTCGTCTATCTTTCGGTGGCGCCCAAATCGAATGCGCTGTACACCGCGTACGGTGCCGTGCAGGAGGACATTGAACAAACCGCCGCCGAGCCCGTCCCGCTGCACCTGCGCAATGCGCCCACCGGACTGATGAAGGGTCTCGGCTACGGCAAAGATTATCAATACGCGCACGACGTCGAAGGCAAGGTCGCCAACATGCAGTGCCTGCCGGAGAATCTGCGCGATCGAGTCTACTACCATCCAACGAACGAGGGCATCGAGAAGCGCATCCGGGAACGAATGGAAGAAATCAAGAAACTGCGCTCGCCACATGCAGTAAAAACATCCCCCCGCCCCAAGAAAGAATCTTGAAGACGATGCGTGTCATCTCATAAATAGCCGTAAATTTGTGATTTGCGCCCATGAAACTGGAGTCCCATGGCCACGTTTCCCAGAGCTGTCGCCGCTGATGCTTCTTCCATTCACCCGCTGCGCATCGACCAGGTAGAGGATCTGCAGAAGTTGCAAAAAGCTGCGCAGAAGATCACTTCGATCCTCGACCTCGATCAACTTATCGACAACATAGTGAATGACGTGGCGCGTTCTTTTGGATGCGTCGAGGCCAGCATCTATCTGCACGATGAGGAACACGGCGAGATGGTGCTCGCCGGCGTGCATGGATGCAGCGTCAACCACAAAGGTTATCGGTTGAAGATTGGCAAGGAAGGCATGGTCGGCTACGCCGCTTCGACCGGACAAATGCGCTATGCGCCCGACGTGCGCAAGGACGAATACTATATTGGCTGCGAGCACGCGACGCTCTCTGAAGTTGTAATTCCGCTTCACGTCGGCGAACGGCTCGTGGGTGTCTTCACCGCATCCCATCCTGAGTTGGACGCGTTTCCCCGTCAGCAATTGAGAATTCTTCAGGCGTTGTGCGATCACGTGGCCGTGGCTGTGCACAACGCTCGCCGCTTCCAATCGGAACGTGCGGAACGGGAAACAATGAGCCGCGAGGCTCAGGAAGCCCGAATCATGCAGCAGGCCTTATTGCCCAAGAGTTCGCCCTACATAACAGGCTTCATGATTTCCGGTCTCAGCGTCCCCGTCAGTGCCGTCGGCGGTGATTGGTACGACTTTATCGCATTTCCCGATGGCCGCTGGGGATTGGTGCTGGCGGATGTCTCTGGAAAAGGCACTGCCGCCGCGCTGCTGATGTCGGCAACACGGGGAATGCTGCGGTCGTTGGCGGAGGCCTGCAGCGGTCCGGGCGAGGTTTTGACGAAGCTTAACGGCTTGTTGGTGGAAGACTTTCCGGCGGGCAAGTTCGTTACGCTGGTTTATGCCGTGCTCGATCCAGCAACCCGCAGCGTGATTTTTGCCAACGCCGGACATTTGCATCCGCTCTTTATCGATGACGCCGGCGTCCAGTTCCTCGATACGGAACGTGGCATGCCTCTCGGCATAGGCTGCGGAGATTACTCGGAAACATGCGTAAATCTCTCCAAGGGTTCACGGTTGGTTTTCTATAGCGATGGCATCACCGAGGCCGTAAACGCGGATGAGCAGGAATACGGTATTGAACGGCTCGCGGAGCATGCGGGTAGCCCCACGGCGTCTGCCGTCAGCATCGTTGATGATGTCCGCGCCTTCGCGACTGCCGGTGGCGTGCGCGACGATGCTACCGTGGTCTTCGTTGGGGTGGGGCGCTAGGAATTTCTGCTTATCCGAGTCGCGCAGGTGCTCGCAACAAATTCCTGTCAATCCCGTCCCGCTTCATACAAATCTGCATCCACGATACTCCGAACTAGATCGCCCGCTCCGGCGCACAACTATTGTGAGCGTGGGCCAGGGTGAAGAGGATTATCACAACGATCAGGGCCAGGATGGCGATGACGTAGATGCTGCCTTCGGGGCCAGTCGCTCCGCCGCTGAGGATGGGTTTGCCTACCGGGTGCGTGGCCAGGAGGTGGTGTTGCACCATGAGTCCACTGTCGGGAACGCCGTAGAGAAACGACTGCGCCCAATCCCATGACGTATGGAAGCCGATCGCCCACCAGAGCGAACCGGTGCGCCACAGGCTGAAGCAGAAAACGAGACCAGCTAAACCAGCGGCGAACTCTCCAATCGGGGACTCGCCCGGGTTATTGCTGTGACCAAGGCCGAACAGAATGGAGAACACAACGGCTGAGGTCCAGAAACCCAACGCTTCGCCATGTCGTGTCTTGAACGCCCACCGATAGAGTCCGGCCAAGCCGCGGGTCAGCGTGTATTGAAGATAGCCGCGAGTAAGATATTCCTCCGCCAGCGCAACCAGGAGAAAAGCGCCCAGCCAGATTGCTCCGTAACGGAAAATGTCGCTGCCAGAGAGCAGCCGGCTATCGATGACGAGCAGTCCGGTCTTCCAGAGCGTCAGCACGAGCAGGGAGAGACATGTAATTCCCCAGCCCAAGCCAGCGAGAAAGTGCGGCAGTTTGCGGTTGTCGCCGAAACCGTAGACGGAGATGGGACGGCGCTCAATCTTCGACATGATCCAGGTAACGACGGCGGTCAGGCCGAAGTTGATCGACTCGGCGATGTACCCGAATGCGGGAGAAAGCTCGGAGCCTGGTTTCGGACGGGGAGCGGGGTGAAGCTTTTGGCCGATCATTCTCACACAGAAAGCCATCGCCGCGAAGATGGCAATAAAGATGAGCAGGCTCCAGCCGGCGCGGAGGCCGTCTTTGCCGACGAAAATATTTCGCACGGTAGAGGCCTCTGTCGATGGGAGCTCGGTGGGCGTCGGCGTTAGATCATCATTCAAGCGGTCTTCTCCTGCGCCAGGTATCTGGCTTGCTTCCTAAACAAATACGCAGCCCAGGTTGTTTTTGTTCCAGAGATCACGGCCCTTACTTCTTCAGTAGTTCATCGAAACCGCGCCCGGTGCTCCTTCAGGATGCAAAGGTCCATCACGACAAATATTTCAGCCGCGCGCGCCTTCTCCGCAGCTTTTTCGTGGAGGATCACTCCCTCCTGCATCCAGATCGCCAGGACCTTCAACTGAATGGCTTGATCCACAATTTCCTCTACAAACTCCGGACGCCTGAAGATGTTGACGATGTCAATCTTCTGCGGCGCCTCAAGCAACGAGGCATAAGCTTTCTCACCCAGACAAGACTCGATGTGTGGATTCACGGGAATGATGCGGTAGCCGTGGCTCTGCATGTAGGCCGATACGCCGTGGCTGGGACGCAGGGGATCATTTGAGAGCCCAACCACGGCGATGGTCTTCGCGTGCGCAAGGAGTTCGGCCACGGGATCTGTCTGTGTTGAAAAAGGCAAGGGTTCCTTATTTCTTGTTCGCCGCGTCGAGCTTCTGTTTGTACATCTTCGTAGCCATCTTGCGGACCGTCTCGGAAATTTCCTTGTTGTTGGAAATGTTCTTGAGGTCTTGTATTTGCAGATGTTTCATCAAACCCATTCCAAGATCGAGCGGCGTGCGCGGGTTTGAGACCAGATTCCGCACCACGATGTAATTCTTCATGAAGCGGCGCTTCAATGGAATCTGACGCAAAACCGCCTCCAATACATTCTTCTGAAGAGCGAACTTTTCGACTTCTCCGTCGGAAAGTTTGGGCGCCTCAAGCACCGCCAACGCCACCACTTTGGTGCCGTCGCGAATCAGAATCGACCGCTCTTCCTTACTGCCTTTCAACGCCAGCTGGATGCGGCCTTTCACGTCAAGGCGGTTGATTTTCTGCATGGTGTTGTCACGCTGCGCGGGGTGAGGCAGTACACCGGCCACAGGTTTAGACTGCGCCGGCACCGCGGACACCGTGCTGGCAGGCTCAGACGCAGCTTTCTCAACGCCCGCAATCTCCGTCATCGGTTTGTTTTGCGAGACGGGGAAATAATCCGTCCCCAGTAAATCCACGATCCCGCCGACCGGCTGAAACGGCTTATCCGCCTCTGCCGCAATCTCGGTTGCATGCTCGGCAAGGTAAGCGGAAATCGCTTCGTCGGGAACTTCCGCGGCTTCGTCGCCTGCGACCAGACTTGCGTCGGGAGCGGGTCCGCCGGTTTTCGCGGCGACCGGCTCACCTGCAACCGCTTCCTTCGGAGGTGAATCATTAACGGCTACTCCAGTGCCTGAAGCGGAAACCGGCGCCTCCGTCTTTCCTACATTCAGCAGACTGGCAAGCACGGATGACTGCGCGGACTTCAAGTACGGGTTCGAGCGGAGAACATTTAGAACTCCCGCCGAGGCCCGTACCCGCGGACTTTGCAGCATCAGATCGATAGAGCCCTGCGATGCGGAGATGGCAAACTTGGCCAGCTCACTATCCGCGACCGACGGATTCTCCAGCAGCGCCGGCAGCAGATTGGGGCGAAGATTGTCAGGCGCGATCAAGTAGTCGAGCACTTCACGCGCGGTCTTTGGATCGGCGGCCGCGGCCAGCGAAGCCTTCTCATCCCATCCCGCCAAGGTCAAGCGGGCCGTATCGCCGAAAATTTTGTTGTGTTTGGCGAGGTAAACCAGAATCTCGATGTTTTCGTCGGGCGGCACTTGCAGCGCACCCTTGGCCGCAAACTGCATCATGTTCGATGGCAGCTTGGAGGCGCGAATTAGATCGATCGTCCGCGGCATGAGTTCACCTCCTGAACTTGCGAGGAAAGTTTGCGAGGAACGGAATTGCCAAGCCGGGCCGAACTCGCAGCGGCTTCCAATTCCTGGATCGCAAGCTCCAATTCTCGGATCAACCGGTTCGGCTTGCGCCGAAGAAATTCCTGCAACAGGGCTCGGTAATACCAGAGAGTTCCATCGCGGCCACCCTTGAAGCGCGCCCAGACCGATTCCCCAACCTCGCGGTAGTCGGAAAGAATCGAGCGCACATTGTTCAGCTTGTCCGCGGCAGAAACCAGCCTGGTCTCTGCGTCGGCGCTTTTCAAATGACGAATATAACGTTCCTTGCGCTCACGCCACGGCGGCTTGGGATCGGTATCAGAATCCGTGCAACCATCCACAATCTTCGCCACCCGTGCCCCAAACTTCCGCCGCACTTCTTTAAGCATAGGCGCGCCGCCGCAGTCCTCGACCACATCATGCAAAAGCGCCGCGATCGCCATATCTTCGTCGCCGCCAAACTCGAGCACCAGCGAAGCGACACCCATCAAGTGCGCGATGTAGGGAATCGTCGAAGCCTTGCGCGTCTGCCCGGTATGCTTCTCGGCAGCAAAATTAAAAGCACGCAGGAAGCGCGGACCTAGCCTCATTGATTTCTGTTTCTCCAACGCGATCGCCATCTTCCCCCTCACTATTGCTTCTCCCCGCGCCGCGCCAGCAAGTATGCGCGAATGAACGGCTGCAAATCGCCATCAAGCACCCGGTCTACGTCACCCACTTCGGTCTTCGTGCGATGGTCCTTGATCATGCGGTAGGGCTGCAATACGTAGGAGCGAATCTGCGAGCCGAAATCGTTGTCGAGTTTCGAGTCTTCGATCTTCTTCGAGGCGGCGCGCTTTTTCTCCATCTCAAATTCGTAGAGCTTGGAGCGCAGCATGCTCATGGCGCGTTCACGATTCTTATGCTGCGAGCGTTCATTCTGGCAATTCGCCACCAGGCCGGTGGCAATGTGGGTGATGCGCACGGCCGAGTCCGTCGTATTGACGTGCTGCCCGCCCTTGCCGCTCGATCGGTAAGTATCGGTGCGAATGTCTTCGGGCTTGATGACCACTTCAATGCTATCGTCAATTTCCGGAGAAACATAAACGCTGGCAAACGAAGTATGCCGCCGCTTGGCCTGGTCAAAAGGAGAAATCCGGACCAGCCGGTGCACCCCGATCTCACTACTCAATAGCCCAAAGGCATACTCGCCGTTCACTGCAAACGTCGCCGATTTCAGACCCGCCTCTTCGCCCGGCTGGTAATCGTAAAGCACAGTCTCAAATCCGTGCCGCTCCGCCCACCGCAAATACATTCGCAGGAGCATGTCAGCCCAGTCCTGAGATTCCGTCCCGCCCGCACCCGGATGAATGGTCACAATCGCGTTCAGCGCGTCGTTGGGCCCGGAGAGCAGTGTCTCAGTCTCAAGCTTGTCGACCAAATCGCGCAGCGAGTCAATGTCGCGGCGCAATTCGCCGTCGACGTTTTCGCCCTCTTTGGCCAGCTCAAAGTAGGCGGCAATGTCATCGCCGCGGCGGGCCAGATCAGCGTCGGTCGCGAGCAAATGCTCCAGACGCTTCTTCTCGCGCATCACCTGCTGTGAGCGCTGCGGATTCGACCAGAGATTCGGCTCGGCGGATTGCTTCTCGATTTCGACTAGTTGCGGACGGAGCTTGTCCGCGTCAAAGATACTCCCGGAGTTCGCGTACCTTCTTGCTCAGTAACCCATATTCCTGTTCCAACTCTTGATTCATGAGGATGCTTCCGCCTTCTCGTCCGCTTTCGTGTGAAACCCGAAGCGCGTAACCAGCGCCCCTGCTGAAATTATCGCACACAGCCAGCAGAACCAGTCACCGTGCCGCGTGTAGAAAGTAGTTACGGAGTTGAGGGCATAAGGTGCGAGCAGCGCGCCCCGCTCTTTGCGAGGAAGCCGCGCCACCGTCCGTCCATAGGGATCGATCGAGGCCGTCACCCCGGTGTTCGTCGCGCTCAACAGCCAGCGATCGTTCTCGATCGCTCGCATGCGCGTTTGATTCAAATGCTGCGCATAGGCTCCGCTGTCGCCATACCAGGCATCGTTCGATAGATTCACCAGCACCTGTGCTCCTTGATCAGCAAACTCGCGCACTTCGCCGGGAAACACGGATTCGTAGCAGATGAAAACGCCCAGCCGCTTGCTGCCCGCGTCCAGCGGCGCTCTCGACGCCCCAGATTGAAACTCTCCCACCTCTTTGGTCAATCCTCCGGCAAACGAAAACAGCCGGGGAAACGGCAAATATTCTCCGAAAGGCACAAGATGCACTTTGTCGTAACGCGCACTCCAATCGCCAGACGGGCTGACAAGTGCAGCCGAGTTGAAAACCTGCGAAGCGGATTTTCCGCCTTGCATCACGGGCGTGTTCCCGATAGCGCCCGTCACCACCCAAGTGTGCGTTGCGCGAGCCATCTCCCTCACTGGATCGCGAAACAGAGGATCGTTTGCGAAGAAAGGCGCAGGAGACTCAGGCCAGACAATCAAATCAACTTTCCTCGGGGCGGATGCGGGTGCAACAGAATCGGAAGCGGCCTTCACGCTCAGATCAGCCAGTTCGCGCAGCGTGCGCTGGAACGTATCGCGGGTCCAGGTTGCATCCACGGGAATATTTTCCTGCACCAGCAGCGCGCTGTGGTCCGTCGGCAGCGCGGGCGCCTCCACCAGCCTGCCCGCCTGCAGCACCGCTGCCGCGGTGAGCGAAGCCACCAGCAAAGTGCTGCGCTTTTTTCTGGGCACTAAAAACGCCGCCGCCACCGCGACATTCACCACCATGATTTCGAAAGACACTCCGTAAACGCCAGTCCAGGTAGTGATGCGGCTCAGCGAGATGTTATCCACCTGCGCCGTGCCCAGCAGATTCCACGGAAAGCCGGTGACACGCGTCCGCGCCAACTCCACTGCGACCCACAAGAATGGTGCGGCCACCAGCGCGCGGCGATTGTCACGGCCGGGGCCAACCATCAGGCTCAGCAGCAAACCGAACAGCCCGTGATAAAGCCCCAGATAAAGGCAAAACAGAAAGAGAGCGAGCACAGCCAGCGGCGCGCTCAGGCCGCCGTATTCGTGCATCGTGTTGTAAATCCAGTAACACGTGCCCGCAAACCAGAGAATCCCTGAAACGTAGGCCAGCAGAAAGGCCTGCCCCGGAGTCGCCGCTTGAAGATTGACGGAGCCATCCATCTCCAGCACGCCCACGGGCCGCGCCCGCAACAGGGCCATGATCAACGGAGCGAACGCCACCCACGAAAGAATGTAAAGCCCTGGAAGAGGAAAAATCAGAACCTGCAGCAGCGATGAGAGACCGACCAACAACCAGGCGATAGGATGAATTTGCCGCACCGTGAAGGATAACAAAACTAGTTCTCAGTTCTCAGTTCTCGGTTCTCAGCAACCGTGTCGCGGATACGCCTCCGCACAAACTCCGCAATCTCCGCCGTAACATAAGGCGGCGGCGTGATCCGAAACACCGGCCGCTCCGCCACCGGCTTCAACGAAACTCCTTGCCAAGCCGATCCCCCGGAGTTCGAGCCATTGTGAAGAATCACCGCACTGGCGCGATCCAGAAATTCCCGCGCCGAATTCTTGAAGTCTTCCGTGCCGGGATCAAGCACCGTCAGATATAAATCTGGCCGCAAAAATTTCAATACGCTGTTCGATTCCAGAATCACATGACGGGAGCGCTCGAGCCGCTGCCGCAAAGCCGGCATGGCTTCGGCCAGCCTGCCCTGCTCCGTACGCACCCACAAAGCACGCGCCGCGCCTGCCACCAGAAACCGCGATGTGTCTGACTCTGCCCCGCGATCTTTCTCCTCGGTAATCGCCCAGGAGTGATCGGCCGTCGCGCAGTCGCAAGGCGCTCCGTTGGCGGAGCAAACTCCATGGCCATATTGCGTAATCTTTACGGCAGTCCAGTCGTATTCACGCAACGCAGAGATCAGCCCCGCAACCACGCTGGTCTTCCCCACGCTCCGCGAATGCCCGCCGACCACCACAATCGCCACATCTACCTCTTGTTCCCGAGCCGCGCCAGCGCCGCCAACTGCTTCAGATATTGCCGGACCGGCTGCGCCGGAGTGCCCCAAAACGCCACGCCCTTGCCGCGCAAAACTTTATTCGGCAGCACACCACCCTGGCCGCCCAGCAGCACTCCTTCTTCAATACGCGCATGTTCGCCGATACCAACCTGTCCTCCGAGCACGACATCGTTTTCAATCACGATGCTGCCGGAAAGCCCAGTCTGCGCTGCGATCACCACATTCTCACCGAGATGGCAGTTGTGGCCGATGTGGACCAGGTTGTCGATCTTCGTTCCCCGCCCAATCCGCGTTTCGTCGAGCGCCCCGCGGTCGATGGTTGTGTTGGCGCCAATCTCAACATCGTCTTCGATCGCCAACGTGCCGACCTGGGGAAATTTCTCATAGCGTCGGCTCTTAGGGTCGCGCACATATCCGAAGCCATCGCTCCCCAACACTGCGCCCGCATGCACAATCACGCGATCACCCAATGTAGTCCCGGGATAAATCGTGACCCGGGGGTAAACTTCGCACTCCCGCCCAATCTTCACTCCACGCCCAATGGCGCAACCAGCGCCGATCCGGGTACCCTCGCCAATTTCCGCATCCTCGGCGATCACGGCGTATTCCTTCACTACCGCGTGGGAACCAAGACGAGACGAAGAATGCACCACAGCGGTAGCGTGTACACCTGCGCGTAGACCAACCTCACGCCCGTCGCCCTCCAGCAGAAAACGCGCCGCCCGCGCGAAAGCCAGCCTGGGATGTCGACTGATGAGCAGGGGCTTCCCAGACGATCCAGCAGGGAATGCCCCCGCCGCGAATTCTCCCCCAATCACAGCACCCGCCGCAGACTGCAGCGCCCGCGGAAGATATTTCTCGTCTTCCACAAACACCAGATCGTGCTCCGAAGCCGATCCGATGCTGGCCACGCCTCCGACCTCGACACTCCCATCCCCTTGCAGGCGGGCATCAACTGCCTCGGCAATCTGCCGCAGTGAGCGCTTCATCGCTCCCACTCTATAGCAGAGCCCGCACATGACGAAAGTGCTGGCCCAAAGGCTCTGCTGCCTGCGGGCACTCTCGGGCCTACAATTGTTTTATGGAAAGGAAAATCTTCTGGATGACCTTCACCGTGCTCGGCCTGCTAGCGGATTTTCTCCTGCCGCTCTGGTGGGGCCTGGCGGCGACCTTTCCCATCCTTTATGTCTCATGGTGGGTCGCTTACCGCAGCGATTGGTTCTAAGACGTGGACTGGGTCATCTTGAAACTGCCGGTCGTGTCGACGTTACATCCCGCGATTGTAGGGCCGCCGGTATACGTCCACGTACCCGTTGCCACCGCGTCGGAAAGCGAGTTCGCGTTCCCCTCGACGCCATTCTCCGTTCCAAGCACCGTTCCCGTTAGGGTAAGGATGTTGTCCCCCGCCTGCACAGTCATGGCAAAAGGGCCGGTCACTTGAAAGTTGGAACTCTCAGTCAACACCATCGTGCCGTTTACTGTTCCTCCGTTGTTCAAGGGAAACACGGGGAAACAGCTGGGGGTCGTGCTGGTGAGGCTGTTGTTGTTGAGGAATTCAAAGGTCGAGAAGCTCAGCGTCCCTCCGCTCCCGCTTACCGAGAACGACGTGGTAAAGCTGAACCCGGACGCCAGGCCCACTCCGCCGACCATCGTTGACGCCCACGTCCCGCCGGCCGCCGTCTGCGTATTTGTCGAGTTGTTGCCACAACCGGTGAGCAGCAGCGCGACCAACAGCAGAATTCCAACTTCCTTCATGAATTTTCCTTCAGATTGGTATTGAACCGCAGAACGGCAGAATTGTAACTCAAACTTTCTCATCCAACATTATAGAGATGCAGGCTAGTGGGTCAATAGATGCACGCGCCGCGACGATTCCCGTGGTAGGCTTGAGGTCGGATCGAGACAGACTCCATGTATTTGCAACCCGTCGTACGCTGCAAGAATCCAGACTGTACCATGCCCTCGGCAGCACGCATTCGCCTGCCGTATCCCAACCCGCCCCAAAGCGGAGCAACTCCACCAGACTGGCCGCAAGATGGATGGCAGCTTCGGATAATCTGCCGCGAATGCGACCATTGGTATGTTTACGAGAAAAAAGACGTCCAGTGGTCGCCTTTCTCTCATCCCCTGGCGGACCAGAGCGGCCTGGATTTCTGGAGCGTCGAATTGGAATGCGGCGAGCCCAACTGCAAATCTCGCACGCACTGGCACGTCCTCGATAACAGCCAGTTCTCAGAAACCGAGTTGCAGGAGTTCGTCCTGCGCGCCGACCCGGTAGCCGTCTGCGAAAACGGCCACCCACTCTCAATCTCCGGCACCACGTTCAGCTCCGTGCAAAAACCCGCGTCGGTATAGGCAGGCATCGATCACACACTGTCATCCTGAGCGGAGCAAGCGCTTGCGCCGTTAGCGCAAGCACTTGTGTAGTCGAAGGACCCCCATACTCCTTGAAAGCCGCGCAGAAGCCTCAAGGCGTTCTACCCGTGGAGTTGCCACTCACGCCCCCCGCCTTCCCTTCAACTCCGCCAGCAACTGCTCAATCCGGTCCTCTTTCTCGAGCGCCGCCAGCCGGTCCTCCAAATTGTCTCCCGCGATCTCCGCCTTAGCCTGGCCCACCGCTTCCGAATGCGCCACCTTGCGTTTCATGCGATCAAAAGCGGCGGCCTTCGAGCCATCGCCCATCGCTAAACGCGCGTCGCCGGCCTTGCCCACAGCGCGCGCGCGCCGATGTTGCGCAATCAGCAGATCGGCCTTGGACTGCGCCTCCGCCAGCTTCTGCTCCAGTTGCCGCAGCGCCGACTTCAAATTCTCCACCTGCGCCTTCTGATCACCAACCTGCTGCCGGAAGCTTTCGCTCATCTCGCGATAGCTTTCCACCCGTTGCAGCGACGCGCGCGCCAGGTCATCCTGTTTCTTGTCGACCGACAACTCGGCCTTGCGCATCCACTCCGCCACTTTGTCTTCATTCTCTTTCTGTTTTTTCTCCAGCAGATGTTGATCGGCAATCGCGATCGCCACCTGCGTCTTGACCTGCAGAAGCTGGTTCTGCATGTCGAGAATCACCTGCTTGATCATCTTCTCCGGCTCCTCAGCCTTATCGATCAGGTCGTTGAGGTTAGCCCGAACTAACGTGGAAACACGCTCCAGTAATGCCATGATGGACTCCTTTGCCTTAGTTTCGAGTTTCGAGTTTCGAGTTTCCGGTTTCCAGCTTTTTCTGAATTGTCATCCTGAGCGGAGCATGTGCTTGCGCGCTTTGCGCAAGCACATGCGGAGTCGAAGGACCCCTTTTTTCTCGGCGGCACCAGACGCCTCCGCAAGGAATTTCAACCACTACCCTTCCGCCCTCAGTCCTCCGCGCTTACTTCCCCGCCTCCACCACCGGCCCCTGCGCCTTATCCCCAATCTGCCGCACCTTCCCCAGCAACTCCGCCAGCGGCATGCCCGAGAGCGTCTCGAACAACGCCGGCACCTGCGCCGCCATCTTCGCGATGTCGGCGGTAATCTTGTTCATCCCCGATGCATCGCCGTTACCAGTCGAAACAATGGTGATCTTGTCGACGTTCGCGAGCGGACTGGCCAGCGCCTTCACGATCTCCGGCATAGTCGAAAACAGCCGGTCAATCACCGCCGCCTGGTTGTATTCCTGATAAGCCTCGGCTTTCACGTTCATGGCTTTGGCTTCGGCTTCGCCCTTCTTGAAAATGATTTCCGACTCAGCCTCGCCCTGCGCACGAATCGATGACGCTTGCCCTTCCGCTTCCGCGATCAGGCGCTGCTTTTCAGCCGCGGCCAGTGTTTCAATCCGCTGTCGATCGATTTCCGCCGGCTTCAGCACGGTCGCGATCAGCTCTTTCTCGCGACGGTTGATTTCCGCCTCCTGCACCTTCACCTGCTGCTCTTTCTCGATCTGCTGCACCTTCACCTGCTCAGCGATCACCTGCTGCTGCATGATGTTGGTCTGGATGTCATAAGCCTTGTCAGCCTGCGCCTGCTGCCGTTTTGTAACTTCGACATACTGGGCTTTCTTCACTTCGAGGTCACGCTGCGATTCCGCCTGCTTGGCCAGCGACAAAGTTTCCGCCAGCACCCGCTCCTGGTCGGCCTGCGCCTTCGCCACCGCCGATTCCCTCTGCGCCAGCGCGCGCTTGATCGCTGTATCCCGGTCGGCTTCCGCCGTGGCCACATCGGCATCGCGCTTGATCCGCGCCACATCCGGCTTGCCCATGTTGGTGATGTATTCGTTCTTGTCGCGAACTTCTTTAATGGTGAACGAGATCACCTCGAGCCCCATCTTGTTCATGTCCTCGGCGCACGTCCCACGCATGCGGTCTGAGACCATTTCCGGCTGCTTCACGATTTCTTCCACCGTAAGCTGCCCAATGATCCCGCGCAGATGACCTTCCATCACCAGCCGGATCAGCCCTTCGCGCTCCTGATCGCTCTTGGTCAGGAACTGCTCAGCAGCCGTCAGCACCGACTCGCGGTCAGACTTCACCTTGATCTGCGCTACCGCTTCCACCGTCACCGCGACGCCTTGCTTCGTATAAAGATCCTGCTGCGGCGCCACGTCGAACGACATCAACTCCAGCGACAGGTCTTTGCAGATCTGCACCATGGGAAGCACCAGCGTGCCGTGGCCCTGCACCACCCGCGTCCCGCCCAGGCCATACACGATGAGTGCCTCGTGCGGTCCCGCTTTGCGATATAGCCTGGCCATTCCGCTCATCAGGAACAGAAGGACCATCACTCCCAGCCCGGCAAAAATCCAAATCTCCACCATCCGTGACATCTCTGGCATAACGCCTCCTTCTACAAATGCAGTTCCGAAGAATCAAACGGTGACGCTTTGAAAGGGCGCGGCTTCCAGCCGCGCCGTAAAACGCAGTCACACGCCTCTACTGCTGCAAAATCCAGCTCGCAATCTTCTCCAGTGCCACCGGCGAGATCGTCTCCTCAATCGCCGCATATTCCGCCGGCGATCCCGTCTTCGCCGTCTGGAACAAATGATTAAGCCCAGGGAGTTCGTCCACCTCGAAGTGCCTGTTGCCGGCCTCTTCCAGAGCCTTTCGGATCGCCGCGAGGTTCTCTTTGGCCGGCACTTGCGTATCTTTCTCGCCATTGATGGCCAGCACCGGGCACGTAACCTTGCGCAACGCGGTCGCCGGGTCGTAGGTCATGAAGTACCGGAACCATGGCGATGTGAGGGCCTTGATTTGCGCTCCGATTTGCGGCTCGGGTACCTCTCCACTGATCTTTTCCTTCAATTCTTTTTCCAGCACCGCCTCGTCTTTCTCCGTCTCAACCAGCGTCAGCAACTCCCGTTCCTGGGCCGCATCCTTCGCGGCTTCCTCGTGACTCTTGCCGCTCGCCTCTTCAATTGCCTGCAATTGCGTGGTCAGAATCTCATCGCCGCGAACACCCGAGCCCGCCATCATCACAATGAACGCCACATCCGGATTGCGCGCCGCCACCATGGGCGCGATAATGCCGCCTTCGCTGTGCCCGACCAACCCAATCTTGTGCCCGTCGATTTCGGGGCGCGTCTTCAAATAAGCAACTCCAGCCTCCACGTCGGTAGCAAAGTCCGCCGTGGTCGCGGTCGCGAAGTTCCCTGTGGATTTTCCCGTGCCCCGGTCGTCGGCGCGCAGCACCGCAATCCCCCGGCGCGTGAGATAGTCGGAAAGAACCAGAAACGGTTTGTGCCCCAGCAGGCTTTCGTCGCGGTCCTGCGGCCCCGAACCCGTGATCAACAGCACGCCTGTGAACGGCCCTTTGCCCTGCGGCAAGGTCAGCGTCGCCGCCAGTTTCACATTCTGAACCTTGTTGTCGTAAGAAACTTCTTCCTCCCGGTAGGGATAAGGCTTCACCGGATTCTGCGGATGCTTCCGCTCCAGTTCCGATTGATCCTTCACCGGCTTGAGGACAAGCGGAAGGCTGCCTCCGCCCTGCGTCCACGTCCCCTCAATCGTCGATCGATCGGCCGCGATTTTGCCTTCGAAGACGCCGGCCAATTGTTTGGCTTCCATCTTTAGCGCGGCTCCGTCGCGAGTAACCGATGTGATCGGCATTCCCTTCGCGCCCTGGTCCGGACTGTCCATCGTGGCAGTCAACCCGTTTTCCGTACTGAGAATATAAAAGACGACACGCAGCTTGATCGCTCCCGTATCCAGCGAGCCCGTCCAGGCGCCGTCGATGTCCGAAGGTGCGACCGCCTTGTGCTCTGTCTTCGCCGGCGCCGCACGCTTGAACTCGAGAGGCAGCGGTTGCCCTTGCGTCCACGTTCCGCTGATCGTCTTGCCGTCAGCCGCAACCTTGCCTTCGTAGGTTCCGTGGACCGCAGCCACGCCTAAACTCAGCTTCGAATCCTTCAGCGAGATCGAACTCACCGGAATGCCGTTCGCGTTCTGATCCACGCTGTCGAGCGTGGCCCTGAGCGCTCCGCCGTCGCCTTTGGTGACGTGGAGAAGCAGCCGCAGTTCCGCGCCGTTAGCCGCCAGTGTTCCCTGCCAGTCGCCGGCAATGTCCTGCGCACTCACCAGCGACCCGGCAGCCACCTCAGCCGCCAGAATCAATATCGCTTTCATCACTGTCCGATTCATAGGTCTCCCAAGCGTGTTGTCATTCCGGACAAGCGTTCTTTGCGACGCATCAATCGCGCGTTTGGGGTGCCCCATTTCTCGCGTCTTTTGCGAGAAATGGGGCTTTTCCTTACCGACCTGCCGCTTCGAGTCCGCAAACGTCCGCCGCCCTACTCCCCTCCCGACATCTCACTCCACAACCTCACAAAAGCAATCCCCTTCTCATAGCGCGTCACGACCACCTCGGTCCCCTTGGCGACGGCGCTTCCATCGTCACTGCGCGCGCCGCACACCCGCCGTGTTCCCATCTGCGTGTAGATCATTTCGCCGGTCCCGCCTTCGCGGATCGAACTCGAAACCCGGCCCAGCACTCCCACCATTTCGTAGTCCGCCGCGTCCATGTTCTCGTCCTCTGAGATCAGCACCCTGCTCAGGAACAGGAACACGACGCCTGCACCGACCAGCCCGCTCGTGACCGCCGCCAGCAATCCAAAACCAACCCACAAGCCGGAGTAGCGCGTAAGCAAATATCCCGTCCCGCCAAACCAGGCCAGAAACGCCGTCAACGTGACGAAGTTGAAGGGAGAGACTCCGCCAGAATGATGTGCGTCATCTGCCGCCGCGTGTGCGTCGCCTGCAACCGGCCCATGCGCCGCCGGAACGCCAGCCGCGGGCAAATGCGCCGCGCCGGCGTGCCCATGAAAGTGCGGCAGATGCAGCCGGCCCGTACGCGCGCCGCCGAACACGAACGAAAAAAAGCTGAGGCAGAACCCGACCGCGAAACAGATCAGATAAAAGTCTTGCCATGTTCCGGAATACGTCATCGGATTCTCCTCCCTTCTGCGCTGCGGCCATTCCTCTCGCGGCCATGCGTTCCGCGAGAATGATTTCCGCCGGCCGTCAACTCCGGCTTCAGCGCCTCCAGCAGACGCTCGGCCAGCCCCGGCGTATCCAGAATCGCGCCCAACAGCAGCAGCGAGCGCCTCGTATCTTTCTCGCGCGCGGCCTTGATCAGCACTTCGCTTACCTCCGCGTCGCCCACAAATTTTTCCGAACCCTGCAGCAGCCAGACGTCCAGCTGGCCTTCCGTCGTCCGCAGGTCCGAGGTCAGCTCCGTGTGATAGCCCTCAGGGTCATCCACCAGAAAGCCGGGATGCACTTTGAAAAACTTCGCCAGCATCGCGCGCGAAGACTGCGTCATATGCGGACGCGCGCCGTTCTCGATCTGCGACAAATACGACTGGCTGATGCTCTTACGCAACTCTTCTCGAATGGCCCTCACCAGCTCCTGTTGCGTCATGGGACGGTCCAGGCCGCGCAGCGAGCCTTCCACCTCGCGCAGGTAACGAATTTTCTCGCCCAGCTTCATATTACAGATCGCTATATGTATATTGCAATCTGCAATGTATGTCAAGAACCCAATTTGCCTTGTTTTGAAGGGTTTCCGACGGCTGGGCGCCGGGAAATGGGAGTATGCGAGTACTGGAAGCTGTCTCATGAATCGTTTTGAAAGGGCGCGGCTTCAGCCGCGCCGCCCCAGGCCAGCATAAAGGGCGGGCTTTAGCCCCTGAGGGAATCGACAGTCCGGTTGATCATGATGGCGTCTAGAGCCCGGCTTCGATCCGCGAGCGCGGATCGAGATAGTCGCGCAACGCGTCGCCGATAAAATTGAACGACAGCACCGCCAGCATCACTGCGAGCGCAGGAAACAGCACCAGATGCGGCGCGTCGAACAAGTGGGCCCGGCCATCGTTGAGCATCGTTCCCCAGCTTGCCGTAGGCGGCGGCACACCCAGCCCTAAGAAACTCATCGTGGCTTCGGCGAGAATCGCTCCAGCCATGCCGATCGCGGCCTGCACGATCACCGGCTGAATAATGTTCGGCAGAATGTGGCGCACGATGATGCGCAGGTCGCTCGCCCCCAGAGCGCGCGCCGCTTCGACGAATTCGCGCTCGCGCGCGGCCAGCACTTGTCCGCGCACCAGGCGCGCGTAGCCAACCCATCCGCCGAGCGAAAGTGCCAGCACAAGGTTGAAGATGCCGGGCCCGCGGAACGCAACGAAGGCAATCGCCAGAAGAATTCCAGGGAACGAAAGGAACGCGTTCATCAGAACGACGTTGACGAAGCGGTCGATGCCTCCGCCATAATAGCCGGCGATCGAGCCAATGATGAGGCCCAGCGCGAGCGACGCGACCACGACCGAACTGCCCACCAGCATCGAGATGCGCGCGCCGTAGATGATGCGCGAAAGAATGTCGCGGCCCAGTTCGTCGGTGCCGAACCAGTGGGCGCGTGAAGGAGGATCCAGGCGCACAGGAAGATGAATGGCCGCAGGATCTTGCGGCGCAATCCAGGGCGCGAACAAAGCGAAGATCACAAACAGAATGACCAGCACAACCCCCATGGCCGCCAGAGGATTGCGGCGGGCATTTCCGGACACTCGGTGGCGGAACGCGATGGCAGTCGTGGACATAGCCTGGGTAATCTTAGAGGCTGCGGCCTTCCTTCGCAAACTGCTCGAATGTTCCAACTGGAACATTTGAAAATGGTAGAAATTTTTTAGCTAAGTTGTTGATTTATATAGAGACATTCTTGGGCATGTCTTTACATTCAACGGGTTAGGCTGTGGAAAAAATGTCTACTTTCGAGGACGTCGAATGTCTACTAAAGTAGACTTGACAGCCGCTCGACGTACTTTTTATGGTACGCGCGGAGGCTTCAAAAACAAGTCAACGGCTAACCACAGAGGTCACAGGGTTCACAGAGGAAATTCATCCACAGAACCAATCGAACCGCTCCGATCGAGGCGCAAACTAGGATTGGCCTACTCCGCGGAACAACGCTGCGACATTTTCTGGAAGAGTTTCATCGAGCCTGCGGGCGAGCCACTCTTGCAGTTCCGACTTGAGGGGCGCGGCCAGTGATTGAAACTCCAGTCCCACAAGGCCATTCTGCCCGCGCCACACCACCTTGGTCTCGGCGAATAACTGGGTATTGCGTTCGGGGAGGCTGAAGCGCACCTGTGCGGGAGAATCTGGGTCCAACGTGGCGGGAGCGTTAATAGCGATGCCGCCCTCGCTGATGTTCACCGTCTGGCAGAGGAGATCCTCCGGCTGCCGCGCCCTGACGAGAGCGGGGATCGCCACCGGGCAGCGGAAATAGCGCCGGCGCTCACGCACCACCATTCCGAAGGCCGCCCGCAGGGTCTGGTTGATCGAGGCCGCCGAAAGGGGCCGTTGCAACACAAAGGTCGAGTCCGGTCTGCCCGAAGCCGGGGCCTCGCTCCCGGAAGTAATCGCAAAAGTAACGGCGGTCCGGTTGGCGCGCGAGAAGCGAAGCTGCCGCAGGACCAGCACGGCTTCGTCCCCCGCCGCAAGATCCACGATTACGGCCTCGAACTTCTGCTTCTCCATAAGGCTGGCCGCGACAAACCCGTCTTCGCAGATCTCTGGCACGATGGCGAGCGGCTGCAACGACTCCAGAATTAACCGGCGGGTGGGCGCATCTTTGCAGAACACCAACGCCCTCCCGGCCGCTGCGGCTGACTCCGGCAGGCCTCCCGTCATCGTCATTTCCGGCTCCCTGCTCCGGAGTTGCAATCGGCTTCGGGATGGGACGGGGTGTGCGATGGCTCGCTCCGTGATATGTGGAGGAGCGCCACCAGCAGCGCTCCACTGGCGGAGCTGAATAGGGCAAGTCCTAGGACCAGCAAGTAGTTCAAGGTCAGTACTCCCTGTCTTGCGCGCGGGAAGCTGTGACTCGCGCCGCTATTACGTCAGACTGATCGCGACCGCGCTTGCTGTCAATCGAATTGACAAAGAGGAACAGCATCAGTTACTAAGTAATTTACTGTAGTTACTAAGTTATCTAGTTAGTAAGTTAATAAGTTAAAAAAATGCGCGTTCAGCAAGAGGCTTGGGGACATTCCGAAAATGCGCGGGTTTTACGGCGGAACCGGAGACGCTATTTACTCTTTTGCTATGAGCACTTTAGCTGTTGACCGTGGCACCTCGAAATGAGGTATGCTCATTGGCAAAGCGGTTCCCCTACAGGGAGAGTGCATGGCTGATCTAGATGCGGTTCTAGAACAGTTGAAAAAGGAACGTGAACGTGCGGTGGGCGAGCTTAAACAGTTGGAGAAGGTGATTGCGGAACTGAGTAAAGTGACGGCAAGAAGTTTACCGGCCTCATATGGTTCCCGCAAACGCCGACTGTCCTCGGCAGCCCGTGAGCGCATCGCGGCAGCGCAAAGAGCGCGCTGGGCGAAGGTGCGCGCGCAGTCCAGCAAAGTATAGTAAGCCACAAACAAGCCGGCGCAGAAAGTGGGAAAGAAGTTGTGGTTCCCGGCGACTGCACCGGCTACCCTTTTTCAGGGCATAACCTTCGCTTTAGCCGCGCCAGCCTTGACCGTCCGGGCCTTTAGCCGCCCTGAATGACAAATTGCTGTCTGATGAGCCAGAAGAAATCAGTCGGCGGCGATGGGGTGAGTCGGGAACTCCTCGCCTTGCGGCCGGCGGGGCGCGCGGTTTGAGGGCAAGCCAGCGTCGCGGATCTTGTAGAGCAAAGCCCGGTAGCTGATGTTCAGAGCGCGGGCAGCCTGCTTGCGGTTCCAGTGATGATGCTGCAGCACTTTGAGAATGATCTTGCGTTCCAGTTCATGAACGGCCTGGCGCGTAATTTTTTTCAGCGAGATCGGTCCATCCACAGCAATATCGGCGGTGAAGAAATCTGGTTCATGCGGGTGCAGATCGCCGGAAATGGATTCTTCGGTGCCGAGAATCACGTACCGCTTCATCAGATTTTCCAGCTCGCGGATGTTGCCCGGCCAGTGGTATTTCTTCAGCGCGCTCATCAACTCAGCCGAGGGCGGGTTGGCACGCGCGTTGAACTTCCGGTTGTAGTACTCGAGGAAGTAGTGGATGAGCTGCGGAATGTCTGAGGCGCGCTCGCGCAGCGGCGGCATGTAGAGGCTCACAACGTTGATGCGGTAAAACAGGTCGGCGCGGAAGTTGCCGGCGGCAATCTCCTCTTCCAGTTTTCGATTGGTGGCGCAAACTACGCGCACTTCCACTTTCTTGTCTTCCTGAGCGCCGATGCGGCAGAACTGGCCATCCTGCAGAAGTTGCAGCAACTTCGACTGCAAGGCCATGTCGAGTTCTGAGATTTCATCGAGAAACAGGGTGCCGCGGTGCGCCATCTCGACGCGTCCCGGTTTCATGCCATAGGCGCCGGTGAAGGCTCCCTTTTCGTAGCCGAAGAGTTCGCTTTCGAGCAGGGTGCCGGGAATCGCCGGGCAATTCACCTTGACCCATGGTCCGGTCTTCCACGGCGAAGTGGCGTGGATCATGCGCGCGATAATGTCTTTGCCCGTGCCGCTCTCTCCCTGGATGAGCACAGGGACGTTGGCGCCGGCTATTTTGTCCAGCCGTTCACGCAGAGCCCGCATGGCGTCGCTGCCTCCGAAGACGATCGATTCGGGGGGCATTTCACCAAGGGGCTGAATTAGCGGACTAACTGGATTTGAAGTGCTCATAAGTGCGCCATCGCTCGGAACGCAGGTTTCGGACCCCAGCTTCCGCAACATAGGCTTACAGCCTGATGTGCATCTGGAGAACCAAACACAGAGGGGAGCAAGACGTACACGCCGAGCCTAGCCTATCTGATTGATCAAAAGCAACTTACTAAAGATTGGCGGGGATAAGAAGGGGTAATCGCAGGAGCCGGAAGGCTCCTGAAAACCGGGAAAGAGCGAGGGAAAAGATTTTCACAGCGAAGAAGAGACTTTCCGCCGGGGCTTCGCGGAAGAATGGTTCAGAAGCGGCCGGGAGAACTTCAGACCAACCAGGTTGTAGCCCTCGCCGTGTTGCATGCGCAGTACTCTGGCGCGCAGGTTCCGCGCAACGTTCGGCAGTCCTGCTAATGCGGCTAGAGGAGCGCTCGGGATCTCCAGGGAAACCTGCCCCGTGGAGGGGATGGAGCGGCGAACCGCGACCAGCATTCCGCCGGCCGAGACGTTGAGCGCGGTAGCGAACTCCAGATATTCCTTGTCGGATTCAGCCCGGCTTCTTACAAATACCGGAATAGCCAAAGGCAAGCGAGGCCACTGCCGACGCTCTGCCGTTGGAGCCTTACGCTTCACACACACCCCTTCCTTCGCTCGTTAACCGGACATTTCAAGCATCTTGGGGGCCAAAGCCTAAGTTAGCCGGCCAATCCTCGGAGCAACCCGGGCGAAACCAGGAAGAGACAGCGTCATCTCGGGTGGTTTGGAGGCCTTAAAGCCGGTAAAGTGCGGATTTTTCGCCGTTTCGGGCCTCGGCACGGCTTCCGGAGATTACGTGAGGCGCATGCAATCCTGGCAGGCCGAAGAGTGCAAGCTTTTGCCACACTTGGGTAATCAGCTTGCATTTTTCGTTGACAGGGAAAAGCGGCCTAGCATACGATTTTGTTACAGCATTCTTCTTTGAACCAGTCGAGTGCATTCCCTCCCTCTGTGGTAGACCGTTGCGCCCCCTATGGCCACTTTGCAAAAGAACGTGCGTGTAACCGAATCTGGTAATGGAACGGCAGCCCCGTCCCCGGCTGCCGGGAATGGAATTCCCAATCCGGTTGACCTGCAGCAGGCGTACGCCGAGTTGCAACAGCGATTCCAGCGCACGACCAATGCTCTCGGCTCCGCGGCGCACGACCTCAAGACACCGCTGTCAATTCTGAACGGGTATGTGGAATTGCTGCAGAGCGAGAAGCTGGGGGTCTTAAATACGCGCCAGCGCGAAGTGCTGGGCGATATGCAATCGAGTGGCAAACGGTTGCAGCAGTTCATTCAGGATTTCCTCACCTACAGCGCTCTTGAAACCGGCGGCCTGAAGATGCTGTTCGAGCCGGGCAATATCAACCTTTGCCTGTCGGACATGTGCCGCCTGTGGTCGACGCGCTTTCAGGAAAAGGGATTGGCACTTTACTTCCTCGCGAACGACAAGCTGCCCGTCTTTCCCTTTGATTCTCCCAAGCTGGAGCGTGTGATTTCAAACCTGCTGGAAAACTCTTTCAAGTTTATTCCCCAGGGCGGGACAGTCTGGTTGCACGCCGAACCCTATATGTGGGAGCGCCGCGCGGCGGCTGAACCGGCCTCGGCGGGCGAGAGGCGACGACAGGATAATTCGCAGCCCAATTCCGTGAAAGTCAGCGTGTCCGATACCGGTCCGGGAATCCCGCCCGAGTTTCATCAGGAAGTTTTCGACGATTTCTTCCGCCTGCCGGGAAATGAAAGCCAGGAAGGCATGGGACTCGGTTTAGCGATCGTGCGCCGCCTGGTGCAAGGCATGGGGGGAAAGATCTGGGTAGAGAGCGATCCCGGCGCGGGCTGCAAATTTTCTTTTCTCATCCCCTTCAAACCCTCCCCGAACCCCGCCGGCAAAGGAAAGAATCGATGAAGGAAACTGCCAAGATTCTACTGGTGGATGACGAACCCGCGATGCTCCGCTATATCCGGACGTTGCTCGAGGTTGACGACTACAAGGTGGAAACCGCGTCGACCGGGGAAGAAGCTCTACAGCGCGTGGAGAAAGGCATGGAGCCGGACCTAGTGCTGCTCGATGTGCTGATGCCGGGCATTGATGGCCTGGAGACGCTGGAGCAGCTCCGCCAGAAGCGGCCCGGGGTTAAGGTCGTGATGCTCTCCTGTGTCAATGACACAAAGAAGGTAGTGCAGGCGATGCGCCTGGGAGCGCAGGACTACTTGACCAAGCCCTTTCAGAAAGCGGAGCTGGATGCGGTGATCGACCAGTGCCTTGGTCAGGGCAAAATGATAGTCGGCGGCGAAGCCGAAGACGTTGGCGATGACATATTTTTTATTGCGGCGAGCCCGGCGATGCGGAAGATCCGCTCCCAAGCCGCGCTGGTGGCGCATGTCGACATTCCGGTACTGCTGCTCGGTGAGAGCGGCACCGGCAAGGAAGTGCTGGCGCGGCTGATCCACAAGCTCTCGCGGCGCGCCCATCGCACCTTTCTGAAAGTGAATTGCGCGGCCGTCCCCGCCGATCTGCTCGAAAGCGAACTGTTCGGCTACGAGCCAGGAGCATTTACCGGGGCGACGCACGCCAAGCCGGGTAAGTTCGAACTGTGCAATAAGGGGACGATCCTGCTCGACGAAATCGGCGAAATGCCGCCGGCGTTGCAGGCCAAGCTGCTGCACGTGTTACAGGACCAGACCTTTTCGCGGCTGGGGAGCCGAAGCGTCATCAAGGTGGATGTGCGCATCCTGGCGGCTACGAACATCGACATTCCGCAGGCTTTGGCTACCAAACGCCTGCGTGAAGACCTTTACTACCGTCTGAACGCATTCACCTTGCAACTGCCGCCACTGCGTGAGCGCAAGGAAGAGATTCCGATTCTGCTGAAGCATTTCATGACCCGCATGGCGGAACGCTACGCGCGGCCGCAGCTTCCGCTTTCTCCGGCGCTGCTTGAAGCCTGCCAGGCGCATTCCTGGCCGGGCAATTTGCGCGAGCTGAACAACTTTCTGAAACGCTACCTGATTCTGGGGGATGAGAATTTGGCGGCGGCCGAACTGCAGCCCCGCCACGACGGCAACGGCGGGGGCGGCGCGCGGGGAGACTCCGCCGCGAAAGGCGGAGAAGCGGGCGGGGGATTGAAGTCGCTGGCCCGCACCGCCAAGGACGAAGCCGAAGGCGAAGCCATCCGGCAAGCGCTGGAGCAGACCAACTGGAACCGCAAACGAGCTGCCGAGCTGCTGCAAATCAGCTACAAGGCCCTGCTATACAAGATCCGGCAATATGGAATCGCCGAAGAAGGCGGCAAGAGCCACCACAAGCTTTCCGCCGGAGCGTAACCAGTTTCCAGTTTCCGAAACCATCTCGTCGGTCGATGTGAAAGGGCGCGCCTTTAGGCGCGCCGCCCAGCGCCGATAAAGACGCGGGCTTTAGCCCCTGAGGACTGGCCTCTACGTGAGACAGTTTCGAGTTTGAGCCGTCTCCCCTGCCGGGCGTGCTGGAAACTAGAAACTTGAAACTTCGCCCTACGGCCTCACCGTCAACCCAAACGGCGCGGTCTTGCTGTAAGAGCCTGAGGTGGCCGTCACCGTGAGAGAGTAGACGCCCGAGGGGGTTCCACTCACCGGCGGCGGGGTCTTGTTACTGCTGCAAGAGGGCTGCAACAGAATCAACGCGAAGAACACTAATAACATTAGCAGGCCCAGCAGGCGTTTCTTCTTTCCGCGCCTTGAGCCCATACTCAGACCCAACCAGGCCATCCCCGGGACCATCAGCCATAGAGCGTAAAGCGAGCGCCGCCATCTGGCTGAACCGACCGTGGAAACCGGTTGCGCGGTCGTGGTCAGGACGAGCGTCGTCTGTTGAGGTCCATTGTTGGCTAAATTCACCGTACTTGGATTAAAGTTGCAAGCCGCTCCGGCAGGAAGAGCGCTGCAACTAAACGAGACGTTCGCTTGAGAAGCTCCGACAGCATTCACCTGCACGCCGAACACGGCGGGTGTACCTGCGTTCACTGGCTGAGAGGGCGGGGTGATCACTAAGCTATAACCCGAAGCACTGAACGACTGAGTCGAAGTGTTATTTGTGTTCGTATTGCTGGCGCCGAATACCGTGGCCGTCACCGAATATTGACCGGTGTCGTTCGGCACTACGACGAAGGCGACGGTCGAAGAGGCACCCGATTGCAGAGCCGGGATCAGACAAACCACCGAATTGTTGTTCGGCGAGCTGCAAGTGCCCGCACTCGTGTTTCCGCTGACGAACGTCGCCCCGCTCGTCACCGCGCCCGTCACGGTTATGTTGGTCGCCGGGTCGGGCCCTTCGTTGGCCACGGTGAATGTGACCGTGACCTGGGTACCGGCACTTACCGTTCCCGTCGAAGATATGATCGGCGCGACGCAGGTGATGCACAGGTCGGTTGCCGTGCCCAACTGGGCGATGAACGCGTTGCTCGTGGCGCCGGGCGTAAGCGTGCCCTGCAAGGGATTAAAAGTCGCCAGATTGGCGGTTGAGGTGGTATCGCCGGCAATATAGCTGTTCAGGTTGGGGTCGACCGTAATGCTGGTGCCGCGATCCACGCCATTGCCGCCAAAATAAGTAACGTAAGAACCCACTCCGGTCTGGCCCGCTGTAGTGGTGGTGTCGATTTGGGCAAAGAACGCGTTCTGCGTGCCGTTCAGCGTGCTCTGGATGGGAACGCTCGATACCGGGAAATTCGGAGGGTTGGCAGGACCTGAATTGGTCGTCCCGGTAACCACCGCGTCGCCGAGCGAAGTGTTCGTCGCGTCCAACACCGCGATCGCCAGGCCAGTATCATTTCCTCCCCCGCCAAGGTAGGAGAAATAGGTCAGACCAACGTTATTTGGGGTTGCCGTGGTGCTCAGCGTGGGGTTGCTCGTCCGCGCCACATAGGCATCCGAGTTCGCCGATGTAGCGGGACAAGCTGACGTGACCGTCACCACGATCCCGGGGTTGTTCAGGCAGCCCTGGTAAGCTAAGGTGCCCGTGGGAAGGACAAAATCCGGGGAACTGGTCGAGCCCGTGAGATAAATGTTCTGGGCGCCGGAATCGATGGCAATCGCAGTGCCCGTATCCGAACCCGTGCCCCCGAGGTAGGTCGAGAAAATCAACTGAGCGCCACCTGTTTGCGCTGCGTTGGGATTCAGTTTGGCCAGGAAAGCGTCGGTGGGGTACGGCACCGTAGTCGGAGGCGTACACGGGTTGGGATTTGCGAGTACGACCGGCGGAGGCGTATCCAGGCATGGTTGATACGCGTTGACGATAGGAAAGTCTTCCGTCTGGCCGTTGCCGTAGGCGCCCGAACCGCTATTGTAGTAATTTGTCGTGCCGTTGAAATAGATGTTGCCGGTGGGATCGACCGCGATGCCGCCGCCAACGGCAATGGCAGGGGCTGGGTTGCTCGTGCTGCCGCCGAAGTAGCTCGAATAGGCAATGCCGCCCACGCTCGGGATGCCGGTATTGACTTTTGTAACGAAGAACTGAGGACTCGCCTTCGGCGCACTTTGATACGGTGCAGGCGAAAAGGTTGCGGGAAAAGCGTCCGTGGAACTTGGCGTGTCGTTCGACGTCGTACTACCGGTGATGAAGACATCCGCATTAAGGTCGATCGCCATCCCGCTGGCTTGGTCGTTGCCGTTGCCCGACAGGTAAGTGGAATATGTGAGGGCCGTGCCGGTCGCGTTCAGCACGCTCACGAACACCGACGTACAAACAGGTGAGCCGGCGCATTGCGTCTTCGCCTCCGGCGCGGTCTGGTAGGGAAAGCCGAACGTCGGGAAGTCCACGGAGGCGGTGTTGCCCACGAGGTAGCCATTCCCACCGCTGTCGACGGCAAGGCCAACGCTGGCGTCGGATCCAGTTCCACCGATGAAGGTTTCATACAACACCACGGGCAGCGAAGGATTGATCTGGGCGACGAAGATATGGCTGGGGCCAGTCGGCGTGATCACCAGCGTCCCGGGAATCGATGTGTGGCTGGTGACGTTGTAGTCAGTGAACGAAGTCTGGGGTGAAGTGGTCGTGCCGGCAATGTAGATATTTCCGTTGCCGTTGACCGAAACCGAAGGCAAAGTATCCGAACCACTGCCGCCGAAGTAAGTTGAAAATCTGAGTACCGGGTCGATAATCAGCTCGCGGCCATGGTCGTAAGCGCCAATTTCAAAACCGACGCGGTTGTGGCCTCGTAAGGTGAAGCGTCCCGCTACTGGTTTTTGCCGGTCTCCTTCGTGTTGGTAAACGCGCGGCGCCAGCAATCGCAGGCCGCCTTCATCGTTACCGGTTAAAACCAGGTCGCCGCCGGACACTTCCAATTTGGACGCACCATCAAATTGCAGCTCGGCTTGCGTTGGGTCTCCGCCTGGAGCAACCCGGAAGTCGTATTCCAGGCGCCCCTGGTTTCCATAGAAAACCAGATCGATTCCGGGATACACACTCTGGTATCGGACTCCAGCAAACTGCGAAATGCCGGTATGCCATTGCTTGGGGTCGTTGCCCAGGATGTAGTTGCTCTTGCCCGGCAGCGGATCGGTACCGGCAACGCTCGCCTCAGGGTTGGCGCCAACCAGCTTCATGCGCACCCATTGCTCGGTTTGCCGCGTTCTCTGCATGGCGAGCACAGCGCCAGTCGGGTCGAGAAACAGGCTATATCCTGCGCCCCGCGCGAGGAATTTCACCTGCGGATCGGTCTGGCCCAGGTTGGGCTCGAAAATCAGCGGCAACTTCCCCAGAATCTCGCGCGCGCTGGGTTTCGAATGCGTCGGTTTCGAGGAAAGCGCCTTCAAATGCACCCGATTCGACGGCAACGGATTTGATTGCAGCCGACTCGATGACAAACGATCTGATTGCAGATCTGATGGGAAAGACCCGGAGGAAGTTGAAATCGAAGTTGGAATCAGAGTTGGAATCGGAGTTGGAATTGAAGAAGCGGGAACCTCCGTCACGGTCTTCCGGGCGTAGCGTCCGGAACCCGACGCCAGCAGCACCGCACCCGCCATCACCAGAGCTAGCATCGCGCCAAAGGCCAACGGCAACTTCCGGCTGCTTCCCAACTCTTTTCCCCGGCTTCTTCCCGATCGCCTTCCCGACCAAAGGCCATTTCCCATTACGCTTTTCCTCCGAT
The DNA here is from genome assembly GCA_963747615.1 of uncultured Acidobacteriaceae bacterium. GTDB lineage: Bacteria > Acidobacteriota > Terriglobia > Terriglobales > Acidobacteriaceae > Sulfotelmatobacter. The sequence continues at coordinate 1,622,830 of CAVVFP010000001.1, read as the reverse complement.
TCATACCGGTCATTTGGAGAGAGTAGAAACCGCGCGCGAGTCAGTACTCACCCCGCGCCGGCGAAACCGCCCGCTGCTGACGTGTCACTTAGGAACTGGCGGAAAACAATTAACTACTTAAACATCTGGTGGATAGCCAAGTCAAGCGACGCTTCGGGATCCAGGTCGTTCTCCTTTGGCCTTACTTCACGTGCTTCGTTGTCAAGTCTCTGTAAATCGACCTGCGACGCAAGCAAGGCTCCGCCGTCAAGCGCGCTCTCGGATTTGTCAGATGCGTTGGAAGAGCTGGAAAGATGCCGCGCGTGGCACGAAAGTGGGATGAAGGGAATTGCTACCTATAGCACGCAGCTGTTTACGAATTCAGTTCCCGGAGCCTTTTTGCTCTTGTAAAGCGCCGCTAATTCTATACATTGGATAATAACGAGGGCCTGCTGTGGGCGGCGGAACCAGGCCTCCCAGCCTTACAGATGATCCCCGGTGCTCGGGATCAGTCTTCCTTATCGAAAAATTATCGAGAAGAATGCTATCGGAATACAAAATCGGGATGCAACCGGAGTCCCAGGAGCGGCGCACCATGCGGCGATTTGATATGCGCCTGCCGGCGGTGGTCCGCTTGAACCAAGCTCGTTTGAATCCAGATCGTTTGAATCCAGACCGTCCCGATCAAGATGCGAATAACGAATTCCACACCGAAACCCAGAACGTAAGCGCCCGAGGAGTCTTTTTTTACCTCGACCGGCCGCTCCCAGCGGGGACCTCCTGTGAAGTCACTCTCACCTTCCCGCCCCACATCACGCTGACCGACGCGGTCCGGGTACGCTTCACCGCACGCGTGATCCGTGTGGAATCTCCTTTGCCGTCGTTGCGCGTCGGCACCGCCGCCATGATCGAGGACTACGAATTCCTCCGCTCCAACGGAAACACCGACATCTTCAGCGCGTTCCAGCAGGAAGCCGAAAACTAAAAAACGGCTTCCTGCACCCGGCCTCCGGGTGCCGACCCCAGAATCCCCAAACTAATTGTGCTGACCGGAAGCCGGAAGCCGGGAGCCGGACGCCAGTTCCCTCATCTGCCGCCGCAGCTTTCTGTAGCGCAGCACCAGGCTGCCAAGATAGAGCGCATGAATCGTCCAGGTGGCAATGTAGGCGGCGTAGAGAAATTTAATCGAACCTGCTGAGTTCATTGTGACCCCCGGCTGAGAGGAACTTTAGCTCTGGAAGTTTGCGCCGCTTGGCTTCCGGAGGCGGAATTGCCGGGCTCCAGCAACGATTCCAGAGCCTCGGCTTCTTCCACTTCACGACGCAGCTTTTCCAGCCTGAATCGAGACCGGCAAACCAGAAATGCGAAGCACAAAAACGCCATCCAGCTGATCAGCAGAACGTGCAGCATCCGCGGATCCATCGAGCCGCCGCCGCCGATCACCGGCTGAGGATGCTGCGTTCGGAAAAACCAGATCGAAAAATAAACCAGGGGAACGTCGAGCGCTCCAAACACCGCCAGCACGGCGGCCAACTTCTGCGTCTGCGCGCTGTCAGAGAATCGCCGCAGCACCAGATAGCTCACGTAAATCAGCCACAAAACCAGCGTCGAAGTAAGGCGAATGTCTCCTGGCGCCCACCAGATGCCCCACACCGGCCGCGCCCAGATCGGACCGGTAATCAGAACGATGGTGCAGAAAACTACGCCGACTTCCGCGGCGGTCACGGCAAGCACGTCGAGATCCTGCCCGGGGAAACATTTCCCGATTAGGAAATACGCCGCTGGAATCATCAACGCCGTAGTCGCAGCCGAGCTGGGATACATTCCGATCGTGTTCAGCCACTGCTGCACTTGCGGAACGAAAGGTAAGATAGCGCCGATAATTCCTATCGCAATCACAATCCATTTTGCGGCACGCTCGCTTGACGGCTTAGCGTTCGCCAGGTATTCGACTGACGCGATGAAGTTGATGAAGAACAGCAGGAAGGCCGTCCACGCCGAAGGCACATGGTAATAAATGATGCGGTAGACGTCGCCTTGCAGTGCATCCGTAGGCGCGACGAACATCGCCTGATAGAAAGCGTATGCCAGAAAAAGCGCGGTCAGCACTGCGAGGATGGGGAACGCTTTTTTCATTTCCCGCTTTTAATTCATTCCGCTTGCAACACCGTATCAAACAAGCCGACACAGGCTGTAGTAAAGACTACATCATAAGTAAGAAGCAATACGATGTAGAAGTGCGCGGAATCTTCTCCCGTGAGAATGCTGGTGGTGGCCGCAACCATGGCGATCACCGCGGGAACCGAAACCGGAAACAACAGCAGAGGCAGCATGAGTTCGCGGCTGCGCGTGCGCACCGACATCGCGGCGAAGAACGTGCCATTCACCACCAGCGCCCAGGTTCCGAGCAGCATCACCGGAATCAACTGCCACGCCGGACCCAGCACGCGCAAGTTATAGAAGATCACAAACAGAGGCGCCATCAACGCTTCCAGCAGCGAGACCAGAATGAAGTTGCCGAGCGCCTTGGCCAGAAACAACGCCGTGGCCGGCGCCGGAGACACGCGGTAGGCATCGAGCACCTGGTTGCGCAGCTCCCGCGCCCAGGTCTGGTTCAGTGCAACCACCGCGGCAAACAGAAACGCGATCCAAACCAAACCGCCGACGATGTGACGCGACTCTTCGGCGAGCGGGTCGAAGGAAAACATAAAGATCACAACTACGAGCAAGGAAAAAAACAGCATGGCATTGAGCGCATCTTTCGAGCGCCACTCGAGGCGGACGTCTTTGCTCAAAGTCGCGAAAGTGATTGACCAGAACGATCTCATGGTCGTCCCGCCTCAGGGTTGTCTAAGAAACTACGTGTGCGGTCGATGATCTGCCCCGCCTGCATCCACACAAACTCATCGGCCACGCCCTCCAGAAGCGCGGCCTGGTGCGTCACCACAAAAATAGTCTTGCCCGCGTCGCGCATGCCCTTTAGCAGGCCGACCATCTCCCGCGCCGAGTGCACATCCACGTTTGAAAACGGCTCATCCAGCAGCAAAATTCCAGGGTCGTGCAGAATCGCCCGCGCCAGCGACAAGCGTTGCCGCATGCCTTGCGAATAGTTCCCGACGGGCCGTGACAACTCCGGATCAAGCCCCACCGAGCGAATCGCCAGCTCACAACACCCGTCGCCCGCAATGTCGTAAAGCCGCGCAAAGTAGCGCAGGTTCTCCATGCCGCTCATCTCGTCATAAAGCAGCGACGGATGCGCCATGTAGCCGATCTCGCGGCAAGCCTCGCGCGGACTCTTGCCCAGGATGGAAACCGTTCCGCGCGTTGGATGCGCCAACCCCGCGAGAGCGCGCAACAGCGTCGTCTTCCCTGCCCCGTTGTCGCCAAGAATCACGTGAAATTTGCCCGCATCAAACTCCGCAGTCACGCCGCGCAAAGCCGCAAACCGCCCGAACTGCTTCACCAGATCGCTGACCGAGATGATTGATGCGCGAGGGTCCGTTGTCGCCGGAGAACTCACAGCCGAGGCCCGAAAGGAATTTGTTTTCCACCAGCCACAGCAACGAATCTAAGGATTTCGGCAGGTTTTTGCAAAGGCAGGAGTCGCAGAAGTTAACGCGAAGGCCGCCGCGAAGCGGCCTTCGCCCAGAGCGCAACTTTCGATCAGCGGTGTCGCGGTTGTGTCTTTATTTTCCCTGCCTTGGCGCTGGAGCCACCATTGCCAACCGGGCAGGAATCGCCCGAAGCCGTGGTCTCCACCACATTGTAGGTAACAGTTCCCGTTGCGGAGCCGCCTGAGCTTCCTAGCAAAACGCCCGCACAGGCCTCATTGACGGTGTTATTCGTGGCTGTGCTGTTGGCTCCGCTCGGCCCGCTACCCGGTTCCGTGCATTCGCTGTCAAGGTGAACGCCGGCCCCGGAGCTATTGAACACGGTGTTCGAGGTCGCCGTGTTGTGGTCGCTGCACAGGTCGATCCCATCCAGAAGGTAGGTAGCGCCGGTGACAACGATCGCCGCATTAGTCGTCACTTTGTTCGAGCTGACGTCGTTGTAGTCGGCGGTTTCAGCCCCGTCGGTGAAGGTCACAATCGCTTCCTGCGTACTGCTGACCGTGTTGCCGCTGACGGTCACGTGGCTGCCGCTGGTGCCTCCGGAATCGTAAAGAAGAATCCCCGTCGCACTGTAGCAATTACCTGGGTAGCAATCCAACGGATTGACATACACATCATCGGTCACGGTGTTGTTCTCAATTTTCCCGCCGGCTCCGTCGCTCAGCTGAATCCCGTTTTGCGCGATGAGTGGAGTTGCCCCGATTCCCACGATGTAATTGCCGGTAATCGTAGCGACCATACCGCTGCCGTCGGCAGTGATTCCATTCTTATCGTAATCATGCACACTGCTGTTTTCGATGGTGACCGTTCCACTCCCGCCCGTTCCGTAGCCGCCCTGGGCGTAGATGGCCAGCCCGTCCTGGCAACCGAAATCGCTCGCGCCGAGTTCCTGGTACCTGGTTGTCACGTGGGTCACAGTGCCTGAGGCGTTCTGATAATAGATTCCGACGAGGTCGGTCGCGCAGCCGCTAAGCCCGTTATTGCTGCCGTCGACGGTGATATTCGCGATGTTGACCACGATCGGCGTAGCCAAAGCATTCGACGGAGTCTGCACAAGAATCTGCGCAGCAGTGGGCTGGCCGCTCGGATTTCCATACAGATCGCTGCTGTTCACCACTACGCCGCCAGCCGGAGACACAATTACCGGATTATTCGATCCCGAGGCCGCCGCGCCTACACCGCCGTTTCCAGCCACGCCTTCCAGCGACAGCTTCTTGGTAATCACAACCTGCTCCGCGTAGGTGCCGGGACAGATGAAGATAGTTGAACCGGCGGGCACGCTGCTAACCGCCTGCGAAATCGTGGGGTAGCTGGCTAGGTTTTTGCAAGCGGTAGTACTCGGGGGAGTAACGACCACCGTGGAAGCCGAAACATTCAGGCTTAAAGCGAGAGAAAAAAACGCCGCTCCTAAAACGCACAGGGCGGCACGACGACACTCAACAAGAAACATAGAAATCTCCTCACAGTCCAGAATTTTCTTTCTTGGTCTCTAGAAGTACACCGAGGGTCGGGTCTCAAGACGAAACCCGCAATGGACGCTATATTGGGGCAGGGTTCGAGTCAATGGAGCCATTGGGCCCTGTAGTGGCTCCATCGGGCCACTAGGTGCAAGATGCGGTTAAAGAATGAACTCGCAGCGACGCTTCGGTGACAGTACGTTCGCTGAAGTCAGTTCGCTGAGACCGAGGGCCGCTGCACCTGCGTCATGCTCTTCGGCGGTGCGCTCGAGGGCGCGCCATTGGTGGGAGTTCCCGGCTGCGCCGGAGCATACTTCGATGCGCACTTAGCCTGCAAGGCCTTCGCATGGAAAACACCATCGTGGCCAAAGCTGCCATCGGCCAGCGCCTGCGAGTCATCCTTAAAAGTGTCAGGAGGCGCTTCGGTTCCGGTGTAATCCACCGAGAGCAACTGGTCTTGCTCCATCAACACAAACTGCACATGTGTTCCGGTGCGCTTGATCGAACCCGGCTGCACGTTTCCCGCCACCCGCAAGCGCTTCGAGTAAGCGCCATTCCCCATCTTGTGCAGCTCGCTGATGGTGACGTAGTAGCTCTTGCTATCCTGCACGCCGGTGTAGGCAAGGTACCCCAGCAGCAGCAGGATCACGATCGTAGCCGAGCCGAACTTGAGATAGGTTTTGCCTTGGCTGGACATAGATATCGCCCATTACTGACTCTACGCGACACCGGAGGCGGAATCAAGATTCCGGACGCGGAGGGTGCCCCGTCCTTGTCCCTGCGTCCTTTGCAGGGACAGGGCGGGGATTTTGACCTCCCTTGAGCAGGAGCGGTGTAGGAGATCAAAACCCCGCGCTGTCGCAAAGAACGCGACAAGGACGGGACAGCCCCCGAGGCAGGCTCTTGCAAAAGACGCGAGGATGAGGCACCCTCCGTAACAGCCGCATGCACGCGCAGTGCAGAACTTCTTACAAAACTTCCAAGGAGTAACCGCTTGATATCACGTCGCCGTTTTCTTGAGCAGGCAAGTCTGATGGCAGGTTCCGCGGTTCTCGCTAACTCTGTGCTCGCGAACGTTAGCCTCGCTAGTGATGACGCGCCGGCTCCCGACCCGAAGCTGCTGGATCGAGCTAGGACGCTTCTGCAAAAGGCTCCGCTCATTGACACGCACAACGATTTGCCATCTATGTTTCTGGAAACCAAAGCCGGCGACCTGACATCGTTCGATATGAGCAAGATTCAGCCTACGCTTTGTGCAGACATTCCACGGTTGCGTGAGGGATGCGTTGGAGCACAGTACTGGTCAGTTTTCGTTGAGTCTGCCACGCAGAAAACACACACGTCGTTGCATGAAGCCCTCCGTGAGTTTGATGTGGCGCTGCGCTTCATCCGCAGCCAGCCAGACCTGGAACAGGCGCGCACCGCAGATGACATCGACCGCATCCACCAGTCGGGACGCATTGCTTGTCTGCTGGGAGTCGAAGGTGGCCACATGATCGAGAATTCCCTGGCCGCGCTTCGCATTTTCTACGACCTCGGCGCGCGTTACATGACGCTAACGCACTGGGACAACATCGACTGGGCCGATGCGGCAACGGACCGTCCGGAACACTACGGCCTGACCGAGTTCGGGGAGCGAGTGGTGAAAGAGATGAACCGCCTGGGCATGTTTGCGGATATCTCGCACGTGAGCGCGGACACTATGCGAGACACGCTGCGGGTAAGCCGCGCTCCCGTGATTTTCTCGCATTCGAATGCCTTCGCCATTGATCCCCACCCGCGCTGCGTTCCGGACGATGTACTGCGGCTGATGCCGGCCAATGGCGGCGTGGTCCACGTCAACTTCATCGGGGCATTCGTGTCGCCCAGGAACCCTGAATGGCAAGAGAAACGCGCAGCGGCCCTTAGAGACCTGCATGCTCGACTGGATACTGACGCTGCGATTGCGAAAGGAATCGCCGATTGGGAGAAGGCCAACACATTTTCGCGCGGCACTATTTCAGATGTTGCCGACCACATCGACCACATCCGCAAAGACGCGGGCATTAACCACATTGGCATTGGCGCGGATTTTTATGATACCGCGCCGGATTCTATGGTCGTTGGCCTGGAAAACGTCACGCGCTACCCTTACCTTTTTGCCGAACTTCTGCGGCGCGGATATTCCGATGAAGATGTCCTCAAGATTGCCGGACGAAACCATCTGCGCGCCATGCGCCAGATGGAAAAGACGGCTGCCGAACTACAAAAGTCGGAGCCCCCATTTATCGCGGAGAGTTGGAAACGGGAGTAGAGGACGCAGACAAGAATTTTCCACAGCCTACATGTGACATCTGACCTTGTGCCCGCCATCGAAGTTGCGCGATCATGGTCGAGGCAGTGACGGTCCAAAGAGATCGAATCAAGCCACCCTAAGTCATTTGACCTCAAGATTTTGGCATCTAAGTTCTTTGAAAACAAGATTTTGCGAAATCCGTTTCCCAAGGTCCGCGCCAGTCAAGGCTTTCGGCGGCATCGAAATAAAAAAAATCACGCGAAACTCGCCCTAAAAACCAAAACGACCGCATCGCAAGATGCCCGCCAAACTTTATTTTGCCGAAGAAATCCGCACCCGGACCGGCCCGCGAACCGGCAAGAAAGCAAAGTTAGCAGAGAACCGGAATCTGAAAACTCAGAGCTGAAAGCTGATAGCTGAGAGCGAAAAGCTAGGAGCTAGAAGCTAGAAGCGAACCACCTCCACTACAATGAACCCATGATCCATCCCTGGCACGACGTAACTCCCGGCGACAAGCTTCCGCAGGAATTCGATTGCGTGATCGAGATCCCGTTCGGGTCGAGTGTGAAATATGAACTCGACAAAGCCAGCGGACTGATCAAGCTCGACCGCGTTCTCTATTCGGCCGTCTACTATCCCGCGAACTACGGCTTCATTCCGCAGACGCTCGCTGAAGACGACGATCCGCTCGATGTGCTCGTGTTCTGCCAGGATCCGGTCGTGCCGCTCACCATCATTCACGCCCGCGCCATCGGTCTGATGACCATGATCGACGGCGGCAAGCCAGATCATAAAATCATTGCCATTGCCACCCAGGATCCCGAGTTCAACCTCTACCACGAGGCCGCGGAAATGCCGCCTCACCGCATGCTCATGCTGCGGCGCTTCTTTCAGGATTACAAGCAGCTCGAGGGCAAGGCCGTCGAAGTCGACGACATACTTCCCGCCGCCGAAGCCTATCCCATCATCCTCGACGCACTGCTCCGCTACAGCGAACAACGCCGCAGGGGCTTCAAGGTTCCCGAAAAGCACTGAGCGAAAACTCACCAGGATATTTTCAACGAAGCCCCTTAATTTTTTCTTGACTTACTGTACTAATAGTGTAGTACATTCATACGCATGGGACGAACTCCCGCCAACGGTCAGGTTTTCCGGCTCCAACTGGATTTGCGCAGCGGAGTTCCCGTCTACCGCCAGATCATCGACCAGGTGCGCACCGGCGTCGCCGCAGGAACGCTCACCGCCGGCGACCAACTTCCCACCGTGCGGCAGCTTGCGGTCGATCTGGCCATCAACCCGAATACGGTGATGCGCGCCTACCGCGAACTCGAACTTGGCGGCATGCTCGAAACCCACCAGGGAACCGGAACATTCATCAGCAATAAGAAGGTCATCAAGAACAGCGGCGAGCGCGAGAGGCAACTCACGCAATTGGCCAACGAATTCGCCGCCCGCACCGGAGCTGCTGGATTCTCGGTCGAAGAGTTGCTGGAGCGTCTGCGCGATTTAGCGCCGCAGTCGAAGCAAAGGAGATAAAGCCATGACGAAGGTTGAAATCGGTCAGATCAGCGGCATCGGAAGGTTAATGTTTGTCATCTGTTTTTTGGCCGGCGTGATCATCACCGCTGCCACCAAGCACCCTGCCGGGATCATTGCCGGCGCCGCTCTGGGCGCCTACCTGCTATTCGCCATCAAAGTGGTGCGGCAGTGGGAGAAGGTCGCAGTGTTGCGCTTGGGCCGCTACGTAGGCCTGCGCGGGCCGGGCCTCTTCCACATCGTGCCGATTGTTGAGACCCTCAGCCCGTATGTGGACCAGCGCGTGCGCGTGGCCAACGTTTCGGCGGAATCCACGCTGACTCGCGACACCGTGCCGGTCAATGTGGATGCCATCGTCTTCTGGCTGGTCTGGAATGCGGAGAAAAGCATTCTGGAGGTCGAGAACTTCATCGAGGCCATTAACATGAGCGCCCAGACCGCGCTGCGCGAATCGATTGGACGCCACGAACTGGCGCAGATGATCACGGAGCGCGAAACGCTCGGTCGTGAACTACAACGCATTCTCGATGAGAAAACCAATCCCTGGGGCATCACGGTCCAGTCAGTCGAGATTCGCGACGTCAGAATTCCGCAAGGATTGGAAGATGCGATGTCGCGCCAGGCACAGGCCGAGCGCGAGCGGCAGGCACGAATCATTCTGGGCCAGGCGGAAACCGAAATCTCCAACAGCTTTGTGCAAGCAGCCGCGGCCTACGCCGAAAATCCCGTGGCGTTGCACCTGCGCGCCATGAACATGCTCTACGAAGCGATTAAAGAAAAAGGCTCGATGGTAATTGTGCCCTCGTCAGCAGTCGAGACGATGGGGCTGGGCGGAACGCTCGCGACCGCGTCGCTCGGCGGTGCGAAGGCGCTGTAAGGGATGCAAGTTTCAGCAGCCATCGCGGCAAGTACGATCATGAAAGGAGAAGAATATGAGTTGTCTTGAAATAAGCAATGTGAGAAGACCAAAACATCGAGCGGGGAGCGTCACCTTCGCCGCATTCCTAGCTGTGATGTTTGCCGGTTCGGTGTGCACCGCACAGACTCTGCAAAAAGGGATCAGCGTGGAGCTGGCGCCGACAAGCAGCGCTGTAGCGGTGCCAGATGCGGACAAGCAGGACGCGTTGATAGTCACAGTCACCGAGACCGGCAGGCTTTATTTCGGAATCGATCAAGTCTCGCCCGATTCGCTGGCGGGGAAGATCAAGGGTGGCGTGTCCCAGGGCGCGCAGAATCTCTATATCAAGGCCGATGCCAAGGCCCCTTACGCGTCCGTGGTGAAGGTTTTGGATGCGGCCCATACAGCCGGTGTGGTGACCGTGACTCTATTGACGACGCAACTCAAGCCGACGCGAACGGGAACGCTGGTTTCGCCGGAAGGCATTGAACTGGACTTGGCGCGGCGCGCTCCCGCGACAACGAAATGAAGATGCCCCAAGAGCGGAGAGAGTTATGACCGATACCCGGTCGATGCAGGGTCAGGCGGATGGACACGGCTATCGCTGGCTCACGGCTGTCGTTTCACTGGCCGTGGGTGCGGCATTCTTCGGTTTATGGTTTTGGGTGCTGCCGCAATGGCTCGGCTTCAGCGTTGAAATGGCGGGTTCGGCAAGATGGCGATGGCTGGCAGCGGTACCGTCCGTGCTGGGATTCGCAATCGCACTACGCTGCGTCTGGGACTTCGGATGGACCGGCCGCGGGACACCCGCTCCGGTCACTCCGCCGCAGCGGTTGGTGGTGGTGGGATTCTATCGCTACGTGCGTAACCCTATGTATCTGGGCTTCGCCTCGGGATGGATTGGGCTGTGGGTGATTTTCGGGCATCCCAACCTCAGGGTGATTGCTGCCGTTGCGGCGGTTGCACTTGGGGTCCATCTGTTTGTTGTTTTTTACGAGGAGCCCACGTTGCGTGTGAAGTTCGGGGCGACATACGAAGAATATCGGCGCAACGTTCGTCGCTGGTGGCCGCGTGTGAACGGCTGGGATCAGCCGATGTGAGCGAAAGCGGCGGTTAAAGCCGCGGTTGATCTGAGCGGTGGCTTAACGGCGCGGCTTGGAAGCCGCGCCCTTTCAAGGCAGGATCGATTCCGGCGACGATGGACTCCTTGAGTCGGCTCTCCATTTTACTATTCGTGGCGCGCCTACAGGTATAATCGCTGCTATCGAATCCCCACGAAAGCTGGCTCTGACATGACCCCCACGAACGGCAACTCCGGCAATGGCAACAATGGCTACAACGCTCCCAAGCCGCGCGCAGATTGGCTTGCCCGGCGCAGGCAGGAAAACACTGACGGCAACTTCTCGCAGATGCACTATGCGCGTCAGGGCGTAGTCACCGAAGAGATGGGCTACATTGCCCATCGCGAAAAACTCGCGCCGGAGCTGGTGCGCGATGAAGTCGCCCGCGGCCGAATGATTATTCCCGCGAACATCAACCATCCGGAACTGGAGCCGATGGCCATCGGTGTCGCGTCGCTGTGTAAGATCAACGCCAACATCGGCAACTCGGCAGTCACTTCGGAAGTAAACGAAGAACTGAAAAAGCTGCACACGGCAGTGCACTACGGCGCTGACACCGTGATGGATCTTTCGACGGGCGGCAACATTCATGAGATCCGCGAAGCGATCTTGCGGCATTCTCCCGTTCCCATCGGTACGGTTCCGATCTACGAAGCGATTGCCCGCGTGAAGCGGGTTGAGGATTTGAACGCCGAGGTGATGCTCGAAGTGATCGAGGAGCAGGCCGCTCAGGGCGTCGATTACATGACGATTCACGCCGGCGTGCTGATTCAGTATCTGCCGTTGATCTCGAAGCGCATTACGGGAATCGTGAGCCGCGGCGGCGCGATTCTGGCGCAGTGGATGGCTTATAACCACAAGCAGAACTTCTTATACGAACGCTTCGACGACATCTGCAAGATCATGAAGAAGTATGATGTCAGCTTTTCTTTGGGGGACGGCTTGCGTCCCGGATGCGTGGCCGACGCCAGCGATGAGGCTCAGTTCGCGGAACTGAAAACTCTCGGCGAGCTGACGAAGATCGCCTGGCAGCAAGACGTGCAGGTGATGATCGAAGGTCCCGGCCATGTTTCGATGGACAAGATCAAAGAGCAGGTGGAGAAAGAAGTCGAGCTTTGCTACGAAGCGCCTTTTTATACTTTAGGGCCGCTGGTGACTGACATCGCTCCAGGCTACGATCACATCACATCGGCGATCGGCGCGGCAATGATCGGATGGTACGGCGCTGCGATGCTGTGCTACGTCACGCCCAAAGAGCATTTAGGGTTGCCAAATGAAAAAGACGTGAAGGATGGAATCATCGCCTACAAGATATCCGCGCACGCCGCAGATATTGCCCGCGGACGTCCCGGCGCGCGCGACCGTGACGATGCGTTGAGCTATGCGCGGTATAAGTTTGATTGGGAGAAGCAGTTCGCGTTGTCTTTAGACCCTGAGACCGCGCGCTCGATGCACGATGAAACTCTGCCTGATGACTTCTACAAAGAGGCAGCCTTTTGCTCCATGTGCGGGCCGAAATTCTGCTCGATGAACTATTCGTCCAAGGTGGACGAGTACAACAAGCAGGTGCACGGCATCGAGAAGAAGGATTATTCGGAACTAGTGGAGCGGCTGGTTTCGATCAAGTGAAACACGCAGTTGAATCTACCCCAAAGCGAGGTCTATGGATCACCACGAGGCAGTCCGGAAATTTGAACATTTGATGTTGAAAGAGGCGGATCACGCCCGCGAGGTAGCAACGGAACTGGAGGCCTTGGTGCCGATCCTGACGACCGAGAACTCCCGACAGCTCGCACAGGTGCAAATAAAGGCAAGCCACAAGCAAGCCAAAGAGTTTCGCGAGTTGGCGGAGAAAGTCAAAGAGAAATAGTGCCTAAACGTGGATAGTCCCGCCTAGGATATTTTCTGCTCCCGGAACGGTTGGGTCAACATCTCACCGATACACCTCGCGCCGATGTCGGACGGCATGAATGCGAATCGTATCGTCGGCCTCGTAGGTGAAGCGCACCCGATAGTCGCCGACTCGTAGCCGCAGCTCGCCGGATTCGCCTTTAAGCTCCTTAACGTCCCCTCCACCAGTCTCCGCTAAGCGCTGGATTGTGGTGAAGATTCGCATCGCCATCTTCCGGTCGATGCGGCGAACGTCGGCACGCGCATCCTCAGAGCAGTCGATTTTCTTCATCTTTACCGCCGCCTGCTATTTGCTCTTGAGATCGTCCGGAGAGAGGCCAAAATCAGCGAGAACTTCTTCCTGCGGAATTCCCTGTCCACCGCGCTGCTTGAACCAGGCTTTCGACTTGGCTACCGCTTTGCGTTCCTCTTCGCTCTCTGGTTCGTCGTCGACGGGAGCGTTCGCAATCGCGGGCGCGACGGGATCGAGCAGACGTTCGAGCATGCCAATCGCGGCCGGCACTTGGTCCGGGGCAAGGTGCTCGATCAATTTGTGGGCGTGTTGTTTGTCTGCTGCCATGACAGGGATATTTTACACCGCGACGGTTCCGATTCCCATTCTAGATCCAGACACAATCGCAAAGAGTGCCGGACGAATCAGATGGGTTCGCGATAACGGCGCAGGCGGACGGCTGCCGCGAGAAATATCGCGGCGAAAACCAGGCCGATCCACAAGCCCGGGCTGCTCAGGAATTGACCCAGAGCATGGTGCATTCCTGGTTGCATGGAAAAGCTGCCCTGCATGGAACTGCCAGTTTCCATCCCGCCGGCGACGCGATATTCCAACAGATCGGCGAAGTGCGAAGAATGGAACGCGATTTTCTCGAACATGCCGATGGCGAGCGGCGGCAACACGGCCCACAGAAACGGCGCGCGGCGCGCCCAGGCTGAGACCAGCAGCAGCCAGGCGTAGAGCGGCGCATACCAAAGCATGTGCACGGTCACGAGGTGGTAAAGCAGTCCCAGCAAAGCCTGATGCAACTGCACCTGCGTCCACAGCGTCGCAACGCTCAAGCCGCCGGCCAGCAACACCATGCTGCTGAACAGCAACATGACGCACTCAGTGACCACGGTAATGGCGAAGGCGAGTAGCGGCAGAACGAGAAGCGGAATGCTCGCCTTCGCGAGCACAGCGGTGAGATCGGAAACCGGCAACGACTTCCAGAACAAAATGCTGCGATCGCGGCGCTCGCCATAGAGAGCATCGAGTGAATAGAAGATGCTGACGATGAAGGCGGCGCCCAAGATGAGAGCCTCGGCCAATTGATAGGGGTGGGCCAGGGCGTGGCGCTGCTGCGCTGGATCCAGCGACGACAGCGTGCGCATGATGTGCGGGAGACGGGCCAGTACGAACAGGAAGCTCAGCAGAACAACTCCCGCCAGGGCGAGAGGCGCAAGGTAAATGGAGCGGTACTCCCAGAGTTCGCGGCGTACTGACCAGTAAAAGGGCCGCGTCACCGGCAGAGCCGCGGACGCGGCCGGCTGCGAGCCAAAGGATTCTTGCAGGGGATTCGATGGAGTACTCATCGCGCTGCTCCTTGTGCCGAGCCGGCCTTACTCGCGTCGTTGCCCATGACGGCAACGAACAGGTCGGCGATGCTGGGGGTGCGCGCGTCTCCGAGCGCGGTCAGTCGCGCACGATCGACGCCATTGGGCTTTAGTTCGGATTTCAGATCGAAGAGCAAAATGCTGCGGCCGATCAGCTGGCGCTCGTAGATCGGCTTGAGCGCGCCGGCCGCCGCGACCTGTTCGGGATGCACCGTCACCTCCAGATAGCGCGACTCACATTCCTCCATGCTGCAATTCAGCACGATCCGTCCGCGGTTGATGAACATGAGATCGGTGAGGACGTGCTCGACGTCTTCCACCTGATGGGTGGTCACGACAATGGTGCGGCGGCGATCGAAGTAGTCGTTGAGCAGTGAATCGTAGAACTGCTTGCGATGCAGAAGGTCGAGGCCCAGCGTGGGTTCGTCGAGCACCAGCAATCTCGCGTCGATGGCCATGACCAGAGCAAGATGCAGCTGGGTCACCATGCCCTTCGACAGTTCCCTGATCTTGCTGGAGCGGCGGATGTCGGTCTTCGCCAGAAAACCTTCGGCCTTCGCGCGATCGAATCGCGGATGTACCCCGGCCACGTAGTCGACCGCCTGTGAAACCCGCATCCAGCGCGGCAGCACGGCGACATCGGCGATGAAGCAGACGTCGCGCATGAGCTGATCGCGCTCGGTCATGGGATCGCGTCCGAGCACCCTCAGCTCTCCCTGATACGGAGTAAGGCCGAGAATCGCGTTGAGCGCGGTGCTCTTGCCCGCGCCGTTAGGACCGATGAGTCCGACGATGCGGCCCTCATCGACATGCAAGTCGATTCCATCCAGCGCGATGGTTGTGCCGAAGGCCTTGCGCAGGCCTCGTGCTTCGATGACAGTCATGGCTTCGGCTCCTCTTCCGTTTTCGAAGGCCGCCGGGGGTCTGCGCCATTCAGCAGCTCTTCGAGCGTCAAACCGAGTCGCTGAATGGTGGCGTAGACCCTGGGCCATTCTTCGACTACAAACCTCTGGCGTTCGCCCTGCAAAAGCAGGTTGCGTGCGCCCGCATTGATGAACATGCCGCGTCCTCGCTTACTCTCGACCAATTGCTCGTCCACCAGTTGTTGATAGCTCTTCAGGACCGTGAGCGGATTGACCCGATATTCGGCCGCGACATTGCGCACGGAGGGCAGCGGATCCCCTTCCTTGAGCACGCCGTCGAGAATCATCGCGACCACGCGGTCGCGAATCTGGCGGTAAATCGGCTGACTGTCGTTCCACTCACGGTCCATAAAGTTTTTCCAGATGGCCTTGCCCGGGATGCGCCTCCGTCAATTCTTACGCTGCAAGTCGAAGTGCGCATGGATCGGCTTGTCGCCCATCATGAACGTCCAATCCTCGGTGTGATGGTTGGCGTCGATGATGGTGAACACGGAGTGGTGCATGTGGTACTCCGTGCTCCCGCTGATGTCTTTGAGTTCGAACTCGACCATCTTGCCATCGGGCGACATCTTGCCAGTCATGCGCGGACGGTTCCCCGCATCGCAATAGTGAATCAATGTGAGCTGGTCTCCGTCCACGTAGAGCATTGTGACCGGATGGTCATACTTGGTCGCATCCAACGGCGTTCCTGCTTCCTGGAACTCATGCACGAGGACGTTCCCCCGCGAGGTCACGCGCAGCGAGAGATGCATCGGCTTGCCCCCTGACATCTCAGGCATCTCCGGGACATTGACGGGACCTTCCCACTCTCCCGCCAGGCTTTTCAGGGTTGCGAAGGACTTCTGCGCCTCAGAGAGCACAGAAGCCAAGGTGGACTTTTGCATGTCGGACTGGGCTAAGGCCAAGGTGGAGAGCGACAGCAGAACTGCAGACAGCGTAAAGCGAAGGGACTTCATATTCATTCTCCTTAAAGCTCTTACTTTCTAGTGTTGTAGTTAACTACAACACTATGTACCATGTCAAGCTTTTTCTGATTTCTATTTCTGAGGAGTTCCAGTTATTCGCTATCTGTTTTGGAAACAGAGGTTTGCAGTAGGCAGTAATGTGAGGACCGGTTCAGGGTCCCGGGCCTGGATATCGGGGATAGCGTTGGTGGGACTGGAATTCTAATGCAGCCAAGTCGGCGAGGCTTGATCCTGCGAGACTCCTATCGGCCTGTACGTCCTACTTCCCTTCCAGCGAGATATCTCCAATCGAGACGTGTGCCCGCAGTTCGTACTTGCCGTCGCCGTGGTACTTCAGAGTCTTGCCGAGCAAGCCTGCGCTTACGTCTCCAGCGCTGGTGTTCACGTCGCCGATGCCGGTGCTGGCGCGCACGAGGTGGTAGGCCGAGCGTCCGAACGCGACCCGGATGTCACCCACGCCCAGCGCCAGATCCTTGTCGCCCTCGACGTCCTCGATCCTGACGTCGCCGACCTTCTCATGCACCTCAAGGTTCGTGTTTTGCGGCACCTCGAGTTCGACGTCGAACTGCGTGTTGCCGCTGGAGGGCGCGTGGAATTCGATGGCAGCGTCGCGGCCGTTGACATCGAAATCGACATGCGCGGCTTTCACCTGGCTCTCGCGCCACGACTTGACCGTATAGCGCAGGCTGATCTTGTCGGAATCACCGCGCCGGATGTGCAGGTCGCCCACGTTGAGCCGCACGTGGACCACGCCGCCGGCTGCGAATTCGCGAACCTCATTGTGCGTCTCTTCGTAGTTCCAATCTGCGGCGGCGCAGAATGGCGCGAGCAACAGACAGACCACGATTGTCTTGTGCAGCATTGAAAAACGGATAGGAGACTTTCCGGGCATGGAACACCTCCGGGACGCACGAGCGCCTGGTAGGGATACGTGCCTCATAGGGCCCTGGTTCCCCTAAATATGCCAGGGCGCTCCCCGTAGTCGCAGGAAGGCGAGCTTGCCCCACACATGCTAGCCGTGGAAATCCAGGAATCGCCGGAGGGGCGTTCATGGCCTCACTGGAATTTGAATGGGTTGATGATCTCTACTCCAAGATGTTTGAAGTCCTTTTCATCTCTTGTCGCAACCGTGAACCCATGAACTCTGGCGGTTGCAGCAATCATCGCATCTTCCCGGAGTGCTTCCGGCTTCCCAGCCATCAGACGTGACCATTCCCGGAAGCAAGCCGAGTCCATCGGCACAAAAGCAAATGACATTTCCACTGAGGTTAGAAAAGACTCGATCTCGTGGGCTTTGGCTGGGTCCTGCCTCCGCGTCAACTCCACCCCAGTTTGCAACTCTCCCATCGTTACAGTTGAAACCAAGATCTGCTCGACGTGTAGCGTTTCTAGCCAAGCCACCACCGCTCCATGAGGCTTGGTTTTACGCAGTTCGGAAACGACGTTCGTATCCAGCAGGTAGCGGATCACTTGAAATCCGGGTGACTGAAGTCAATGGGAGGCCGGCGCTTCCACCTGGTTCGCTTGGGAAGAACAATGTCAAAGCGAGGGCCTGGCCCGAGGAGTAATTCCTTAATGTTGGGGCGGCTTGATTGCTGAATCCGACGCCATTCCTCGATCGGTACAAGAACGGCGGCTTCCACGCCGCGGCGCGTCACCACTTGCGGCCCTTTAGTCAGGGCAGCGTCAAGGAACTCGCTAAATCGGGCTTTCGCTTCTTGCAGTTGCCAGGACGCCATGGCTTCACCTCTCAGAGAGATTATATGACTAGTCAGATGACTAGTCAATCTGAGGTTACCGATAACCCTCCAGCACCTTCGCCGCGCGCTCCAGTGCAGCCGCCAGAACGTCCAGTTGCTTGCGCACTCGGTCCGCGTCCCCTTTGTCGAGCGCTTCATTCACTCCCGGAATCACCACCGCGGCATATCCCGTATATTCCCCCGGAGCATAGATCGTGTGTCGAAACCACGGACGGTGCGGCAGTCCTTGCGGTACCAGCAGAGCGCGCTCAGCGCTGCGCAGCGCCAGGTTCAAACGCGCCGCATCTCGCGGCGGATTCCTCTGCTTCGCGAGAATCTTTGCGCCCGCTTCCCGAAAATGTTTCGCCGCCGCGGTCGCCGCACTCAAATCGAGCGCCCGGTCGCCGAACTTATCTTCCACCCTCTTCTTGGCAGCATCGATATAAACACCGACTTCTTTTCCGTATTCTTCGTAGTCATAGGGCAGCACGTCAGCGTCTGCCATACGCAACGCCTCCAGGCCAAAAACTCTGGCCATCTGCTGCTCGTAAACGAATTCCGGATCGCCGAACTTCTTGAACCAGGCAAAATTATCGAACACCGAGTGATACACGCCGTATGGCCCGGTGGAACTGATATCGGTGGAGGGCACGCCGAGGTGCTGCTGGAAAGCGCTGTAATCCGATCCGCTACCAAGGTCGCCCACCAGAACATCGCCCGTGGAAGGCGCGGCCGGCATGCGGCGAGCTTCACCCACGGGTTCGACAGGAGACTGAAATGACGAACCGCCCGGCTGATCTGCTTTCTGCCACGCTTCGTAGACCGTCCCACCCTTGGGACTGGGCACGGCTTTGGTCACATCGCGCAGGAACTGCTTCAGGCTGGGCACCGCCGAGGCGCCAAACTTCGGCCCGGAATCAGCCACGTCGGTATTGAAGTACGCCACGGCACTGGCCAGTTCGGATTCGTGCTGCTCGGCCCACTCGGTAGACCCCATCAGGCCTTCTTCTTCGCCATCCCAGCTCGCAAACACCATGGTGCGCTTCGGTTTCCAGCCCGACTTCAGCAGTTCGCCTATGCCGTGCACGGTCTCAAGCATTGCGGTCGTGCCACTGTTGGGATCGACCGCACCGTAGACCCACGCATCGCGATGATTTCCCGCAACCACCAACTCGTCCGGAAACTCGCTGCCGCGCACGCGGCCGATCACATCCCAGAGAGTGCGGAATTGATAATCCTGCTTGAGGTGCATCTTCACCCGCACCGGCCCCGGCCCGACGTGGTAGGTGAATGGAAGCGCGCCCTGCCACTCGCGCGGCGAATCGTGCCCGCCCAGATTTTGAAGAATGGGCGAGGCATCGTGGTAGGAGAGCGGCGTGACGGGAATCTTTGGCAACTGCGCCGACTGCGCCGGAGGAATTCGCTTGCCCTCGGGCAGAGAAGGCAGCGAAGCAAATCCCGGCGTTGTAGGATCACCGGGAAACTCGAACATGTAGCCCACGGATCCGCGCTGGACGCCGGTATCGGGCCGCCACGGTCCCGCGGGATATTTATCGCCGCGCCGCCAGCCGTCGTCGAACGGATCGGAATACAGGATCACTCCCGCTGCGCCATGCTCCTGCGCAACGAGCACCTTTACCCCGCGGAAGTTCTGACCGTAGCGCACTAGCACGATCTTGCCGCGCACATCGATCTTCAACTTCTCCAGCTTCTCGAAATCTTCCGGCGTGCCGTAGTTGGCATAAACCACCTCCGCCTCGACATCTCCTGAGGGCGACATGCTGCTGAACGGCATGACCACGCGCGGGTCGCCGTCGTAGGGATCACCATCGACATGCTCACGCGTTGGCCCATGCATCTCGACTCCGGCGGGCGCGGTGATGTCGACGCTGATCTCTGAGGGATAGTTGAACCACACCTTGTATTCGACGATCTCGGTGTCGAATCCAGCGGAACGAAACTTCTGCGCCACGTAGTCTGCCGTAGCTTTGTCTTCCACGGTGCCGGCCATGTGCGGCGCCTTGGTCAGCGTGCGCAGGTGTTCTTCCGCCAGTTTGGGATCGGGCACGGCGAGAAAACGGGCCTCAGCGGCGGCTTCGGCAGCGGAGTCGCGGAAACCGAGGATGGTTTGTGGGGCGGCGGAGGGCTCCGGCGGATGACCGTCCGAGCTGGTTGATAGAAACGAAAATAAGACGATTGAAGAAAGTAAAACGGATGAAAACAGTCTCATGCGGCTCCCGCTGCGAAAACAACTAAGGTAGCACAGCGGGTGCTACGCTAGGCAGATGAAGCTAGCGCGAAAGAAGTTCAAGCCTTTTAGGATGACGCCGATCGGAAAAAGCGGGCTTGGTGACGCAAGCAGGAACCACGATTACTACCTGGCATTTCCTGACGCGACTGGACCAGCGCCGCCAGAGTTCAGCGAACCTGCCCCGTCCCGACGATCTCGTACTTCGAAGAAGTGAGTTCCGCCAGCGCGAAAGGGCCGCGGCAGTGGAGTTTCTGGGTGCTGATGCCCATCTCGGCGCCGAAACCGAACTCCGCGCCATCGGTGAAGCGGGTCGAGGCGTTCCAGTAGACCGCGGCGGAATCTACTCCGCGCAGAAACTTGCGGGCGTTGGCCTCATCGCGCGTCACAATGGAATCGGAGTGCTTAGTCGAATAGCGATTGATGTGGGAAATCGCTTCATCCACGTTCGCGACCACGCGGACCGCCATGCAGAGCCTCAGATATTCTTCGTACCAATCCTGCTCCGCAGCAGGCTCAACGTTGAGCCCTGCGGCCAGGCTGCGAGACTTTCCGTCTCCGCGAACTTCGACTCCGGCGTCGATCAGCTTCTTCACGATTCGCGGGACGTACTCTGCTGCCACCCTTTCGTGCACCAGCAACTTCTCCGCGGCGTTGCACACCGATGGCCGCTGGGTCTTGGCGTTGATCACGATGGGGTCGGCCATGTCGAAGTCGGCGGATTCATCCACGAAGATGTGGCAGTTGCCCGCTCCGGTTTCGATCACGGGCACCGCGGAATTCTCAGTGACAAATGCGATCAGCCCCGCGCCACCGCGCGGAATAATCACATCTACGAGTCCACGAGCCTTGATGAGTTCCGTCACGGATTGCCGCGTGCTTGAATCGAGCAACTCGATCGCTCCTTCTGGCAAGCCCGGCACGGCGGAAAGAATCTCCACCAGCCTCTGATTGCTGCGCGCCGCTTCTTTGCCGCCGCGCAACACAATGGCGTTGCCGGTCTTCAGCGCGAGCACGGCGGTATCGACCGTAACGTTCGGCCGCGATTCGTAAATGATTCCCACCACGCCCAGCGGCACGCGCAGTTTGCGGATACGAAGCCCGTTCGGGCGAGTCCACTCTGCGAGAGTTTCGCCAATCGGATCGCCGAGCGCCGCTACCTCGCGCACGCCTTGCGCCATCTCTGTGATTCGCTCCGGGGTCAGCAGTAAGCGGTCGCGCATCGCGCCTTCGAGTCCGGAGCTTTCAACGTCCTCTCGATTTGCCGCAAGAATACTCTGCGCCTGAGCTTCAGTGGCATCGGCGATCGCCAGCAGCAGCGCATTCTTCTCGCCTGTCGAAAGCAGCGCCAGCCTTGCCGCGGCCTCACGCGCGCGCAGCAGCTTTTCCTGGGTGGAAGCCGAGTTGGTGATCGTGGTCGCCATCAGTTTTTACTTCGGGACTGGGGGAAAGTAGGTTCCGACCTTGCGTTCCATGGCCAGCTTAATTCCCTGCGGATGCCTTCCATTGACGATGGCCACGTTTACGCCGCCTTCGCTCGCGAGCTTCGCGGCGCGCAACTTGGAAATCATCCCTCCGCGCCCCAGCGCATTTTTGCCGTTGCACTGCGCTTCCAGCGCGGGCGTGAGTTTGCGCACCACTCGCACCAGCTTCGGCTTTTTAGTTCCGTTCGGCATGTAGAAACCGTCGACATCGGTCAGGAGCAGAAGCCAATCGGCTTTGACGGCGGTCGCGAGCAGAGAACTCAATTCATCGTTGTCGCCGAAAGCGCCAACCAACTCGCGCACCGAGACGCTGTCGTTTTCATTCACGATGGGGACAACACCCAGAGAAAGCAGCTCGGCCAGCGCGTTCTGCAAATTTCGGTAGCGGACTGGTGAAGTGAAGTCGTCACTCGAGAGCAGCAATTGCGCCACGACCTTCTTCCCGAAAAACAGGCGTTCGTAGGTGTGCATGAGCTTGCTTTGTCCGACGGCTGCGCAGGCCTGCATGCCGGGAACGCCACTCGGCCGCTTGCGCAGCGCGAGACCTGACATGCCCGCCGCAATTGCGCCGGAGGTGACGATGAGATACTCATTCTTGCTGAGATCGAATTGATCCACCACCGCGCGCAGCAGGTTCGCGTCAATCTGACCGCCCGGTGCGATCAGGCTGGTGCCGACTTTGATGACCACTCTCATGCAATCGAACCTTCATCTCCAGCTGAATATGCCCAGTTGGAATGGTATCGTACTTGGCGCCGCGGCAGGATTTCCACATTTGTTACGTTTGTCACATTTCCCACGTCGATCGCGCTCGCAGCACAGAGAGCCGAGCGGGGGAAAGACAATATTCTCATCCTGCAACTAAAATGGTTCTTCCGGCAAGATGAACAAACTTGCCGCTTTCAAGCCCTCATGCCTGCTTCGAATGCTACAAGCCGCTTCTCCGATCGCGTCGAAAACTATGTGCGCTACCGGCCGGGATACCCTTTGCAGGTCATTCGCGAACTGCAGGCCCAGTGCGGCCTTACGCCAAGTCATTTAGCGGCTGATATTGCCTCTGGCACCGGTATTTGGACTCGTATGTTGCTGGAGAATGGCAACCCGGTCTTTGGCGTCGAGCCGAATGTGGAGATGCGTGAGGCGGGCGAGCGCCTGCTGGCGGCGTTTCCGCAGTTCGTGAGCGTCGCGGGGACGGCTGAGGCGATTACGCTCGCGGATCAGAGCGTTGATTTCGTCACTGCGGCGCAGGCGGCACACTGGTTCCATCGTGAACGGGCCAGGCGGGAGTTTGTTCGCATCATGAAACCCGGCGGCTGGCTGGTGCTGCTGTGGAACGAGCGTGTCACGGATTCGACCAAGTTTCTTCGCGATTACGAACAGCTGCTGCTGACTTACGGCACGGATTACGAAGAAGTTCGCCACGAGCGCACGACCGACGCGGTGAATGAATTCTTCGACCCCGCGCCATTTCAAGAACGCGTGTTCGAGATGCGTCAGGAGTTCGACTACGCAGGAATCGAAGGCCGTTTGTTGTCGTCGTCGTATGCGCCGGGGCCGGAGCATCCGCAACATGCGCCGATGCTGCGCGAGATGCGGCGCATTTTCGAGGCAAATGCGGTCGAAGGACGCGCGGTGTTCGAGTACAAGACACGAATGTATTTCGGACGGCTGGGACGCGAGTAGCATTGCAAGTTCAGATCTGTTGAATCTCCTGGAGAAAAATGCCTGACGAGAAGTCATTTCACATGACACCCGACGAGTTCCGCCGCCATGGTCACGCCGTGGTGGATTGGATCGCCGACTACCACTCCCGTATCGAGTCGTTCCCGGTGCTCTCGCAGGTGAAGCCGGGAGAGATTCGCGCGTCGCTGCCGGCGGCCCCTCCTGCGCAAGGCGAGCCGTTTGAGGCGCTTCTAAAAGACGTGGAGAAACTGATCCTGCCTGGGGTCACGCACTGGCAGTCGCCGAATTTCTTCGGTTATTTTCCGTGTAACGCTTCCGGTCCCGGAATCCTTGGCGATCTTCTTTCTTCCGGCTTGAACGTGCAGGGCATGCTTTGGTCGACAAGTCCGGCATGTACCGAGCTCGAAACGCATGTGCTCGATTGGCTTGTGCCCATGCTCGGATTGCCGGAGAAGTTTCTATCTACCAATACCGGTGGCGGCGTGATTCAAGACACAGCCTCGAGCGCGGCGCTGTGCGCGCTGTTGGCCGCGCGCGAACGCGCGACCGATTACACGAGCAATAAAAAAGGATGCGACGGGCGCATACTGGCTTACGCATCTTCGCAGACGCATTCTTCTTTGGAGAAGGCGGCGATGATCGCGGGCATCGGCGTTTCTAATCTACGCTTGATCGAAGTGGATGATAAGTTTGCGATGCGCCCGGACGCTCTCGCGCGCCAGATTGATGCCGACAAGCGTGGCGGATTGCTTCCCTGCTTTGTGTGCGCGACCGTGGGCACGACTTCTTCGAATGCGATGGACCCGATTCCCGCCATCGCTAACATATGCCGCCAGCACAATCTCTGGCTACACGTGGATGCGGCCATGTCGGGCACGGCGGCGCTCTGCCCGGAATTTCGGCATCTGCAAAACGGAGTCGAGTTCGCTGACAGTTACAACTTCAATCCGCATAAATGGATGTTCACCAACTTCGACTGCAACTGCTTCTGGGTCGCGGACCGTAAAGCGCTGATTCAGACGTTGAGCATTCTGCCGGAATACCTGCGCAACCAGGCCACGGAATCGGGTGCGGTGATTGACTATCGCGACTGGCACATCCAACTTGGGCGGCGTTTCCGCTCTCTGAAGTTGTGGTTTGTGATCCGGCACTACGGCGTGGAAGGCCTGCAGTTTCATATTCGCCGCCACGTGCAACTGGCGCAACAGTTTGCCGGCTGGGTGCGCGGCGACGCTCGCTTTCAACTCGCCGCGCCCGCGCCCTTGAACCTGGTTTGCTTTCGCCACAAAGCTGGCGATGCCGCGAATCAAACCATCATGGACCGTTTGAACCGCAGTGGAGATCTTTTTCTGACGCACACCAAGCTGAATGGGAAGTTCACTCTGCGATTCTGCGTGGGGCAGACCAACACTGAAGAGAGGCATGTGGAGCGGGCTTGGAAGAGGATTTGCGAGGAAGCGGAGAAATTAACGGCTGTCGCTTAGGCTGAAGGTCACGATTCCCACGGATTCAGGAACGGCACGTGCGTGTAAGCGAAGTCACTGGTGTTGCGTGAGACGATTGTAAGATTGTGCTCGAGCGCGGTGGCGGCCAGCAAACCGTCGACGGCCGCCAAAGGCCTTCCTTTACGTTCGGCCTCGGCCGTCAGCCATCCCCAACGATTCGCAACCGCGTTATCGATTGCCAGAATTCTCCCCGAAAAGCGAACTTGCAGATCTAATTCCAGCCAGCTCTCCAGGTGAGTTCGGCGCCTGCTCTGAGGAAGAATGGCCGCGCCCTTCCGAATTTCGCCCAGCGTCAGGGCGCTTAAGAAGAGCAGGCTTTCATCTGCTGCCCTCATCCAATCCATGACGCGGGGTTCCGGCTTGCTACGGATCAACTCGGAGATGCAATTCGTATCCAGTAAGAACCCACTCATAGGTCTTCATCTCGAAGATCGATGTTTCGCGCCGGGCTGCGGTCCCGCTTCAGGTCGAGTTTCAGACCCACGAGCGGCGATTGCCGGAAAAAGTCCACGATGTTCTTGGGCTGATGCGACTTGCCCACCAGTCGGTCGAATTGCTCTTCAGCAACCATCACCACGCCTTCTTTGCCTTGGCGCGTGATGCGTTGCGGACCTTCAGCCCGAGCCTTCCGGAAGACCTCGCTGAAGCGGGCCTTGGCGCTTTGAATCTGCCAGGAATCGCTGGCGGTTTTCAGGCTGGACGAAGTGACGGCAACCTCGGGGCCGTGTGTCTTGAGCGATCTTGGCAACGGAGGCCTCCAATATCTGACTAGTCTGACTAGACATATTATCAAATGCTGGCGTGCCCTTGTCAAGGCTTTTGCGGCACGGCTGGAAGCCGAGCCCTTTCCAAGCACAGAGTCTTAGCGCGGCGGGCCACGAGGACTTTACGGTGCGGCCTGCGATCTCTGGGAGAGGAAATCGGACTGGCATTTTTTCGCGGTCGAGAGTAGTTCGTCGAACTCAGGCGTGCCTCTCAGTTTCGCCCACACGGGATCGTTCTGCAGGCCGGTATAGGCGCAATAGTGTCCGCTGATCGAATTCTTGAGCAGCCGCGTGGCTAAGTCTCGCTGACCACAGAAAAGAAGCTCAGGTGCAACCACGTAACTGACTTCGGGGTCAGGGTCGGCCAAGGTTTCGCTCGTGAGTTGACGAGCGAGGTTGACCGCATTGGCGGACGATGGGTTGTCCATACAGGCAGCCATCGTTGCGAAATCCGACTGACCGCTGACTTTCTGTGCGATTTCTCTGGCTTGCGACAGTTTTCCATCCTCGATGTACTCCCGCATGAGGTTCGACGACGACCATAGAGAGCCCGCATCGAGCTGAAGAAAATCCATTGCCCGAGAGTGGTTACCCAGTTGGTCGAAGGTGAAGGCGCAGGAGCGGAACGTATAGTTGCCCGGATCCAAAGACAGCGCTGTGTCGCATTCATGCGCGGATTCTTCCATGGCTCCGCCGTAGCGAAGAACGTAGGACAAAGCGGCGTGAGCTCCGCCGTGTTCCGGATGGCGTTCGACCAGCGCCTTGGCATCCCGGTAAGCGGTAACGAGTTCACCTTTCTCGACCAGGTTGGTGACAAGCTGACCGGCAGCGCTGACCAGGTTCGGGTCCAAAGCAACGGCCCGTTCGAAAGCAGTCGTTGAACGTTGAAACATCGACGGGCCGCCATCTCCGTACGCCGCGTCGTAATAGTAGCGAAGGCCGAGAGCGCCCCACGCGGGCGCGTACGCGGGGTCGAGGCCTACGGCGCGTTCGAGCATGGCGATGGCATCTTTGTTCGGTTGAGGATCATGCGGCACCGCGATGCTGCGGAGATAAAGATCGTAGGCCTCTTCATTCTTGGGGTGAGTGGCGCCTTCGGCGGAATCCGTTCCTGCGCCGAGGGCGGGGACTAACCCCTGGCGAACTTTTGATGTGATCTGGCCGCGCATGGCGATCATGTCGGGAGCGGCTACGGTCATGGTATCGCGCCACAGCGTGCGGTTGTTCTCGACATCGATTGCTTCCAGCGTGATCTGAAGCTGCGAGCCTTCCTTCAGATAGTGGCCGGTGATCACATCCGTGACGTGCATGGCGCGGCCCGCTTCCTGCAAGTCTTGGGTGGGTGAGTCGTACTTGCTGGTGGTGGCAAACGGACGGATGGTCAGCGAGCGAACGTAGCTGAGCGACGTGGCGATTTCGTCGGCGAGGGCCAGGCGCAGGAAATCCAGATCCTTATCGGAACCCAGGTTCTGCAGGGGCAGCACGGCAACGGTTTTCTGGGTTGCGGTGCCGGCGGCGGGGGCGGGGCGCTGCTTGGCGAACCAGAAGATGGCAGCCATGGCCATGATCGCGACCGCTGCGATTCCTGCGCCGATCAATTTGTGGGAATGCTTCTTTTCCGGAGGTACCGTTGCACTCACAGAGCTGAGAGCGCTTACGGCGCTGCGTTGACCGGAAGTGCCTGATCCTGCCGCGACGGTCGTTTGCCCACTTCCCGAGTCCTGCGGCAATGCCATCCGTCCCGACTCGGTGTCGCGCTTCAGGCGCTGCAGGTCGCCGCGCATTTCTGAGGCGTGCTGGTAACGCAGGTTGGTGTCTTTCTCCAGAGCCTTGTTGATGATGTCTTCGAGCTTCGCCGGGACCTCGCGATTCAGGCGGATGACCGCGACCGGCGTGCGATTCATGATGGATTCGCAGATGACCGCAGCGCTCTCCCCGTGAAAAGGGACGTCGCCGGTCGCCATTTCGTAGAGGACTGCGCCGAAGGAAAACAAGTCGGAGCGGGCGTCGAGTTCGCGGCCGCGCACCTGTTCGGGCGACATGTAGGCGACGGTACCCAGCATTGTGCCGGGGCTGGTGAGGTGGGCTTCGTCCATAGTTTGGGTGGCGGCGATGGTCTTGTTGGACGAATGGGCGGCGGTTACTTTGGCTAGTCCGAAGTCGAGGATCTTGGCGTGGCCGCGCTTGGTGACGAAGATGTTTGCCGGCTTAATGTCGCGGTGAACAATGCCTTCGGCGTGGGCGGCGTCGAGGGCATCGGCAATTTCGATTGCGAGTTGAATCAGGGTGTCGGTATCGAGCGGACGGGAGCCGATGGCGTGCTTGAGAGTGAGGCCATCGAGAAACTCCATGGCGATGAAGGCCTGCGCCTGGTTTTCCTGGGTCAGGTGCTCATCGATTTCGTAAATGGTGCAGATGTTGGGGTGGTTCAGCGCAGATGCGGCCTGGGCTTCACGCTGGAAACGAGCCAGCGCCTGGGGATCTTTGGCGATTTCATCGGGCAGGAATTTCAGGGCTACGAAGCGGCGGAGTTTGATGTCTTCGGCTTTGTAGACTACGCCCATGCCGCCACCACCGAGCTTCTCGATGACTCGATAGTGCGAGATAGTCTGGCCGATCACTGCGGAATCTTACGTTGGTGGGAGGGGCAAGTCAACGAAAGCGGCCGCGGGGTAGTGGGTCAGTAGACCCACTACCGGCCCCCGGGTAGTAGTGGCTGTTGCTACGAAACGTGCGCTGCCTGGAGATCATTTTCTAACTGGAACACTGCAGGCCTTGGTCTGCTCCGGGCCCCGAATTGAAACAGAGGCAATCTGTCCAGTTTCACCCCAGCTTTGCTGTCATCGAGATCTTCGCGTTCAGCACTTTCGATACGGGACAGCCCTTCTCCGCCGCCTCCGCGTACTTCTGGAATGCGGCCGCATCCGCTCCTGGAACTTTCCCGACTACATCGAGGTGGCTCGCAGTGATCGTCCACCCTGAATCCAGCTTTTCCATGGTGAGGGTCACGTTCGTGCTAATGCTCTCCGGCGTCAGATTGGCTCCGCCCAGTTGTGCCGAAAGCGCCATCGAAAAGCAGGCTGCGTGCGCCGCCGCGATCAACTCCTCCGGATTCGTCCCTGGCCCATTCTCAAAACGCGAAGTAAATGAATACTGCGTATCTTTCAGCACACCACCCGGCACCGAAATCGTTCCTTTCCCATCTTTCAGTCCGCCCTTCCACACCGCGCTTGCCTTGCGTTCCATCGTTTCTCCTCATCATGAACACGAAAATTGAAGTCCATGGATATTGTAGACGGAGATCGCTTGGCATGTCAGGTTGGACTGCGCACGCAAAACTTTTCACTCAATAATAATCCGAGCAACTCAAATAAAATCCGCACCTTAGACAGCTCAACTTGCACCGGTTCTCGTTCAATTCCGCAGAACAATTCGGACAGAACCGCTCGGGATGGCCCCTATGTCGATCCAACTCCGGCGCTGCATCGGCTCGCTTTGCGTCTCTCCAGCTTCCTTCCGCTGGCTCCCCAAGTGCGCTCATCCGCGCAAGATAACCTCAGAAGCGGCCCCATGCAAGTGGAAACCCGACTTCCTCTCCACCATTTTGACGCGCACTGAATTTTTTCTTTGCCTATTCAAAAATGTTCATCCTTCCACAGACCTTTTTGCGCTAGAATTCCCCTGCGTTGAGATCGGCTTCTATCTGGCCATGGAATCCGCTCTTGCCCTTCCCCAGGAGGTAGTAGATGTATCGGCCCTATTCCAGCTCAGTGGCGGACTCTCGTCCGTTCCTGGACGTCCAGTCCACGATCCGAAATCTAGCTCAGGATTTCGTCACCTCATTCAACACCGGCAACTACGACCAGGTGGCATCGCTGTTCGCCGAGGACGGTGTGTTCATGGCGCCGCACCACGATCCTGCTTATGGCCCCAAGGCTGTGGAGCGCTTGCTCCGTGAAATCGGTGAAGCGGGCTACGAAGACCTCCGCCTCGAGACCATCCGCATCGAATCGGCGGGTGACCTCGCGATGGAGATCGGCCGCTACACCGTCGCCATCCGCAAGCCCGATGGCACCATCCTCGCTGACCGCGGCAAGTATTTGAGGGGCTGGCGTCGTCTCGGCGCGTGGTTCATCGTCGCCGATTGCTGGAGCAGCAATATGCCCGTCCCCAGTTAGAGCGCGCTTCGTGTCAGTTCAGGATTTTGTTGCGAGCGTTTCGCAGACGCGGCGGATCATGTCGCGTTGCGTCTCGTTGAGAGTAAGAAACTCAAAGCCGTAACGCAAACCCTGGCGGTACCGCACAATGGCTCGCACCTTCAAGGGATAGGGACTGAGGGGCAGAGGAATCTCGAGCGAGACGATCTCTCCACTTTCGAGGTCACCAGTAAGCGTAGCGCCGATGCCGTCCTGACCTAGCTCAGTCGAGCGGCCCCAACAACTTCGGAATTCGCCCGCCTGAAACATCCGGACCTGCATGCGGGCGTCGACAGCAAACCGCGGGAAACGGCGAGCGTAGCTTCCCGCTGGCGTCGCCTGCTTGGTGGGAGCGAGTTTTTTACCAGGAGCTGCCATGGTTCAAGTGCAGTGATCAGTGTTCAGTGATTAGTGATCAGCGAATCTCGGTCTTACTGACCACTAGCCACTGATCACTCGGTTTTAGCTAGTTGCCGTGCAACAGGTAGCCCGGCTCCAGTGGAAGTTTGCCCGCAATCTTCACTACTGCGACACTACTGTTGATCGAATAAACATCCACCAGACCAATGGCTCCGGGAATGGACGCCACCTTATTCACGAGGTCTTCGTCAGAAGAGGCGACCACGATGGCGGGATGATTGAAACGCCCGTGATTGGAGTTGACGATGAGACCGTCAACCTCCCTTTCAGTCATGCCGTAGACCTTTTCTAAAACCACCTTCATCGCCGGCACCGACGGGGCACGCATCACGAACGTCACGGGCTTCCCATCCGGCCAGCGATTGGTCTGCGCTTTGCAAACCTTGACCAACTCGGCGAGGGTGAGGCCGCCAAGCACATTGGATTTGTTGGAGACCAGGGCGAGATCCCGGGCCGACGCCAGGGAGGCGCTAATCATCAGGAATATGGAAATACGCAAGAAGCGTCGGTAGATCACTTCGTCTCCGCAGGAGCCCAAGGCTCAAACTCATTGTGCTTGAACCTTCGGCACTCATTAAAGGTAACTAAGGTCACCGAGTAAGCCAGAAGCCGGAGAGTAGAGCTGCGTCACGAGGGCGAAAGAATGGGCGCGGCTTAACAGCCGCGCCCAATTGGTTCGAGACACCCTATTTGTTCTTCTGGCGAGCCGCCTTCCCGCGTATCAAGGGCCGCGGAACGAACATGTGTGACCGGGCCCCCGGCGTTGAATCGTTAGCATTCTGCAATACGAACACCCCCGACGCGGGCTGTCCGCCAGTGTCGGTTTCGATGAACGGGAAGGTTGTGCCGTCCACGCTGTAGAAGCTGATACCGAGTCCGCCGTTTAACGTGTTGTTTAAAGTTGTGGTCCCCAGGCTACCGCGGCCATTCGCATCCGGGACTATGTACGTACCATCGAAAACCTGAGCAGGAGTAATCGGCGCGCCCCCCGGAGCAAAGTTCTCGTCAACCAAACCGGTAAAGGTTCCTCCGGTGCTTGCCGTGGCGAACTCGGCTATGTCATCCACCTCGACGCCGTCGGTAAGGTTGATGCCGGTAAAGTTTAGCCCAAAGCCTTGCGGCGCAGTGAACGATGTACTCGTCTGCGGCGGATAAGCGGCGCCGACCAATAGGCCGGAGTCATCGATCTCGAGCAGGAGCAGGCCTCCGCTGGAAGGATACGCGGCATACTGTGTGCCACCGAAGAAGTTGGAGAAGTCCGTCAGAGCGAATCGGCCGGGGATAAGGGAACTCGCGTTGCTGTAAATGGCGCTGAAGTTCACCGGCGCCGTAGATGTTGCGCCACCATCGTTGACATCTTCGCTCGAGGCGGCGGTGATGTTACCCTGGCCGTCCGTGACCACGAAACCCCCAGCCGCAACGGGGTTAGCGGCGGTGGGCGAGAACGGGAAGAAACCCGCCAAGGTGAAAGCCAGCGAGCCGGTCGAAACTGTTGTGCTCGTCTGAGAGTACGCATCGCCCGCTAAGAACTCGAACGCGTCCGTCTCAATAAACTTCAGATGCGTGGAGTCAATTGCGTATACATCAAAAGTCAGCGGGCCGCCGGCGACCGAACTCGTGAACGATGTCTCTAGTGCTGTCGCCGGGGCGGAGGACGGTCCCAGAGCAACGGTGCCTAACAGCGCCTCGTTCGGGTAGGCGAGATTTGCGTCGTTGAAGTCTTCTACACCGGCGACGTTGCCGCCGGAGCCGACAGTAAAAGCTCCCACCGTCGCCATCGGGTAACCGCTGCTTCCATCTGCGCCGGAGAGACTGAAAGCATAAGTGCCGGCGAGCGTAGCGGCCGACTGCAGGTCCAGGGTACCGCTGCCGCTCGCGTTGCCATCGAATTCTGTGACCAGCCCGTGTGAACTGTTCTGCAGGACAAAATCCAGGATGATGTCTCCGAATGGCGTCGAGGTGACGAGTGTGGCTTGTCCCCGCCCGTCCACTCCGACCGAGTACGAACTGGCTGCTCTTAATCGGCGAATTGGTGATCGCTGGAGCAACCGCCGGGGAGAGAGACTCGAACCCCGGGTCCACGATGTCAAGCACGCCGCCGGTAATCCCCCCTTTGCCATTGCCGCCACTGCCGTTTGCGGTGAAGTTGCCAACGATCTCCAGAGGGTCGTTGTTGACGTCAGTACCAGAAACAGAAAAAACGTAGGTACCAGTCAGATTGCTGTTGTTGAAGCCGCCGTTGGGAGGCGGCACGGGGGGCGGAGAATTGTTGCTACTTCCGCAACCGACTAGAAGACCGAGGGTAGAAACTGCGAGGAACAAAGCCAACGCGCTGCGTACTGACATAACTTCCTCCGGGGGGCAAATCGTCGAAACTCGTCACCGTTAGTTCCGAGGTTAGCACAGGTGAATTCACTTGCGTCAAACCCGAACCAAGGAAACAAGTAGCGCCCCGAACAAAACAAAGTGCAAATCATACATATCTTTACATTCTTGTCTTTGCGCACTCGTCTTTAGATTCTTATCGATATCTTCGCAGTGCGGGCTCGGTTTCCGGCTCTCCGCATCTAACTCGGCTCAGTCGGTGTGACCTTTGGAGTGATGGAACTAAGCGAGTGGCGGGACAATTCAGGTAGCATGAGGAAGGCAGCCCTCGCCTTGATTTTCCGCGAATGTTAAAGGACTACGGATGAAGTGTGAAGTCAGATTCCGGGGTGCACAGTATTTCGCACAGTATTTCGCACGATATTGCGCCGCAATGGTCTGTGCCCTGGTCTTGACCTGTGACGCGAGCGCTGCGAAGCCCTCGAGCACCGGCTCCAAGCCGGTAACCGCCGCGCAGGAGAAGACTTCGCCAGAAGAGGGACTCGTGATCGAGCCAGCGGAGTTGCCGGTGACCTACCCTCACGGAGAATATCAGGTGAATCTTCACGCGCGGGGCAACTACGTGCCTGTGCTGCACTGGCGCGTGGAGGCTGGAGCGTTGCCGCCAGGGATCAAACTCGAAGACAACGGAGCGCTGCATGGCGAGGCCGAGCGCGCCGGCGAATTTCAGTTTGTGGTCGCGGTGCGCGACGGCGGTCAGCCTCAACAGGCTCTCCAGAAGGCATTCGTCATCAAGGTGGTCGACGGCCTCACGCTGGCATGGAAAGTTCCCGCGCACGTCACCGGAAACCGTATCGACGGCAGCGTCGAGGTCTCAAACATCACGGCGGACGACGTGGATCTGACCTTTGACGTGAAGGCCGTCGCCGAGAACGGCCGCGCCACCGAGATCGGCTACCAGCACTTTCCACTGAAGAAGGGCACGATTGGAATGGCCTTGCCGTTCGGCGAGACCCTGCCGCACGGGGCCTATGTAATCTATGTCAACCTGGTGGGTGAGGTGGCCAGGCGGAACGCCATCTACCGGCAACGAATGCAAACCCCCGCGGCGCTGCAAGTAGTGGTCGGGCCTTAGATACGGTTTCTTACTTTCCGTTTTCCAGTTTCGGGTTCTCGCGATTCGACGGCGGTACGGTGGTCACGTTGACTTGAGTTTGGGATTTCTGAAAAACTAGGCCTGCGAGTGGCTGCGGTTGCGCCGAGTCTGCGGTTGCGCCACGTCTGCTGTTTGAGCCCTTGAAAGAAACGTTCGCCAAAACTAGAAACTAGAAATGGAACTGCTGCTCAACCTCGCGTGGCTGCTGCTGGCGCTGCCGGCGTACTGGCTCTGGCGGCGAGGCGCGGGAGCGCGATCGACGAGCAGAGTGAATTCACTGCAATGTCTGCTGGCCCTGGGATGCGCTCTGGTTCTGCTGTTTCCCGTGATCTCCGCTTCGGACGACCTGCACGCAGTGCGGGCCGAAATGGATGATTCCTCCGTCAGCAAGCGCACCGTCCGCCAGGCGGGAAGCGATAAGAATTCGGCCTGGGCCAACCGATTGCAAGGCCCTGCGGCGACGATGGCGAGTGCGGTTCGGCTGGCTGCCCCCGAACTTGGACGGCTTGAAGTTTCCGTTACCTGTGGATCGCCACTGGCCAGGCCTTGCGTTTTCCACGGAGGCCGGGCACCTCCCTCTTCCCTCCGTGGGTAGTTCGCCCATTCATCCTTGTAAACGCGTTGTTCGCGTGACGCCAGCGGGCTATAGCAATAAATCCACGGCGATTGTCCCTCTTCTTTAGAGAATCTTTGCGAGGGTGAATACTGATACTAGAGAAACGCGCATTTCGTAAGCGGTAATTGTGACAGCAGACGTAGCGAGCTGAGTCTGCGATATTTCAGAAGGATATTTCAAAGGAAATTCGGAAGTCCCGGCAGTCTGGATGGAGCGCTGGATGCAAAGCAGATTTTGGTGGTCGTTGCTACTTGTAGTGCTGGCAGCGGGCGCAGGTCCGGCTCAGGTGGCGCCGCAGACTGTACCGCCGCCGACTCAGTCCCCGCCCCACGCCTGGACCTGGGAACAGGTGAAAGAAAGCTTTGAGATGAACAATCCCACGTTGCTGGCGGACAAGCTGAATATCGACGAGTCGAAAGCGCAGGAGATCACCGCGTTCCTGCGCCCGAACCCGGATTTCACTCTGTCGATTGACGGCACTCAAATCGCTCCGAATGACGGCGTCTGGCGTCCCTTCGCGGGCACTTTTGAAACTCCCGCCATCAGCTATTTGCATGAACGGCGGCACAAGCGGGAATTGCGCCTGGAGAGCGCGAAAAAGGCGACCCTGATTGCCGAGTCGAGCCACGCCGACATGGAAAGAACCATGCTCTTCAACTTGCGCAGCGCCTTTGTCGCAGCCCTGCAGGCGAAAGCGGTACTGCAGCTGGCGAAGGACAACATTGCCTATTACGACAAGCTGCTCGATATCAGCAGAACTCGCTTCAACGCCGGTGATATTGCCCAGATCGACCTCGACCGCTTGGAGCTGCAGCGGGTGCAGTACGAGTCAGACTTGCAATCTGCCGAGGAGAACCTGGAAAACGCAAAAATCCAACTGCTCACGCTGCTGAATTCCCGAATTCCCCTCGATCAGGTTGACGTGACCGGGCCGTTCGACTTCGTCGATCAACTCATGCCGCGAGACGACTTCCGCAAGATTGCCCTCGACACGCGGCCCGACTTGAAGGTCGCCATCCAGGCCGTCGACAAAGCTCAAACCGACTACAAGCTGGCGGTTGCCAACGGCTCAACCGATCCCACGCTGAGCGCATGGTACACGCACAATTCGTCCACCAATAACCCCTTTGCCACAAATACCGTCGGAGTCAGTGTCAGCATCCCCTTCCGCATCTTCGACCGCAACCAGGGAGAAAAGCTGCGCACAAAGCTGGATATCACGCGCAACCAAAGATTGCGTGATGCCGCCGAAGCGCAAGTTTTCAGTGATGTGGATTCCAGCTACGCTACCCTCGAGAGCAATGTGATTCTGCTGCGGCCTTACAAGGCCAAATACCTGCAGCAGTCGGTCCGTGTGCGCGACACCATCACTTTCTCTTACCAGCACGGCGGCGCGTCCCTGCTTGACTTTCTGAGCGCACAGGCGGAGTACCGCGGTGTGCAGTTGAGTTACGTGAACCTGGTTGGCTCTTACCTGACGTCTGCGGCGCAGTTGAATCAGGCCGTGGGCCGGGAGGTGATTCCATGAAACTCAATCCTGTTGGCATGATCCTGGCAGCAGTTCTCTGCTTGCCCTTGGGTTTGCTTCTCGCTGGCTGCAACGACGGCAAAACCGATCCCAAGGCCGAGGCGCCGCCGACCCCGACGGTTGTGCCTGACCTGGACTCCAACAATTTCAAGGTGGACCACCCTGAACAATTTCCGCTGGTGACGGCCGCCGAGCACAAGGCGGCGCCCGCCCTGAACGTCACCGGCGTGGTGCAGGCCGATATCAACCGCTCCGTTCCAGTGATCTCTCTTGCCGCGGGACGAGTGGTTGAGATCAAGGCCAAACTGGGCGATGCGGTAACGAAGGGCCAGCTATTGCTCAGAGTTCGCAGCAACGACGTCTCCGGTGCTTACCAGAACTATTTGAAAACGGAGAACGACGAACGGCTCGCTCGCGTTCAGCTCCAGCGAGCGCAAACTCTTTACGATAAGGGCGCGATTGCTAAGAGCGCCCTCGAACAGGCGGAAGACGCCGAACAGGACGCCAAAGTCAACTTCGATACCGCAGCCGAACAGCTCCGGCTCCTCGGCGTCGACAAGGATCATCCTTCGGGCATCGTCGACATCATCGCTCCCATATCGGGGGTAATCACTGACCAGCAAGTCACGAACGCTTCTGGCGTGCAGGGATTAGGATCGCCCAATCCCTTCACCATCTCCGATCTTTCTTATGTCTGGATCGTCTGTGATGTATACGAAAATGATCTCGACGCGGTACGCGTCGGTGAGTATGCGGATATCCGCCTGAACGCCTATCCCGACAAAGTTTTGAAGGGACGCATCGATAACATTCTGCCGGTCCTTGATCCCAGTATGCGTACGGCGAAAGTTCGCCTCGAAGTCCCGAATCCCGGGCTGATGCGTATCGGCATGTTCGTTACCGCCACGTTTTATGGCGGAACCCCGGAAACGCATGTCGTGATTCCCGCCTCCGCCATTCTGCACTTGCACGATCGCGAATGGGTTTACACACCAATAAGCACCGGGCATTTCAAGCGGCTGGAAGTGGTCCCGGGGAGCATGCTACCTGGCAATATGCAGGAGGTTGTCTCGGGTCTCAAGCCCGGAGATCGAGTGGTCTCAAACGCTTTGGCGCTGCAAAACACGGTTGAGGAATGAGGCGGAGCAATAAAGGTAGGGCAATTTAGGGTGGACCAATAAATGATTCGCCGCGTCGTCGATTTCGCGCTGACCAACCGCCTGCTCGTCCTGGCGCTGGCGCTGATCCTCTTTGCCGCAGGCATCGTTTCGTTCAAGCGCCTACCCATTGAGGCCTATCCCGATGTCGCCGACAACTATGTCGAGATCATTACCCAGTGGCCGGGAATTTCGGCGGAGCAAATCGAACAGCAAGTCACGATTCCACTAGAAGTCGTAATGAACGGCATCCCTCATGTCGTGCATCTGCGATCGTTTTCGCTCTTCGGACTCTCTGACATCAAGCTCATCTTCGACGACGAATCGGACAACAACTGGAACCGCGAGCGTGTGCTGGAACGCCTGAGCCAGGTCACCCTGCCGCCGGGCGTCAACCCCCAGATGGGCACCGACTGGAGCCCGGTGGGCCAGATTTATTTCTTCACTCTGCGCAGCACCAATCCAGCCTACGACCCGATGGAGCTGAAATCTCTCGAAGACTGGGTCGTCGAAAAACATTTCAAATCGGTGCCCGACATTGTCGACGTTGCCAGCTTCGGCGGCCCCACACGCGAATATCAGGTTCGCGTCGACCCCAACAAACTGGTCGCTCACGGCCTTAGTCTGGCCCAGGTCGAGCAGCAACTCACCAACAACAACGCCAACGCGGGCGGAAGCTTCATTCAGGAAGGCATGCAGCAGATCAACGTGCGCGCCGTCGGGCTGGTAAACCGCGTCCACGACATTGAAGAGACCGTCATCACCACGAAGAACGGCACGCCCCTCCGCGTAAAAGACATTGCCGAGGTCTCCCAGGGCCCGAAGATTCGCCTGGGCCAGTTCGCCAAAGCCATTCACCGCGAGAATGGAAAGATCATCGACAACGACGATGTCGTGTCAGGCATCGTGCTGCTGCGCAAAGGTGCAGTGGCGGATGCGGCCCTTGAAAACATTCATCAAAGGGTGGAAGAACTCAATAACCACATCCTGCCCCCGGGCGTTAAGATCGTCCCATTCCTAGACCGCAGCAACCTGGTGCACTACACATCCCACACGGTTCTTCACAACCTCACCGAAGGGATGATTCTGGTTTCGCTCATTCTGCTTCTATTTCTGGGAAATGTTCGCGGCGCAATCATCGTCGCCATAACCATTCCATTTGCCCTTCTGTTTGCCGCTATTTGCCTGGATCTCAGCCATATTCCCGCAAACTTGCTGTCTCTCGGAGCATTGGACTTCGGCGTCGTCGTGGAAGGCGCAATCGTGTTAATCGAGAACATTGTGCGCCAGCTAAGCCATTCTGACGGTTCTAAGACCCCTAACGAAACGATCAGTTTTGCCTCGCATGAAGTGCAGCGCCCAGTGTTCTACGCCATCGTCATCACCATTACCGCTTTCTTGCCGATCTTTACCTTGCAGCGGGTTGAAGGAAGGCTCTTTCACCCCATGGCCTGGACCGTATGCTTCGCGCTGCTGGGGGCATTGCTGTTCTCGATCGTGGTCGCACCGGTATTGGCAAGCTTTGCCTTCGCCAAGGGGACCCGCGAGTGGAGCAATCCCCTCATGACCTTCGTGATCGAGCAGTACCGGGTCGCCCTTCGCTGGGCCATTCGCCATCGTGCCATCACAATTGGGGTGTGTTTGGTCCTGGTCGCGATCGGGAGTTATCTCGCCTTCAGCGGTGCCATCGGCTCCGAATTCCTGCCCCATCTCGATGAAGGTGCGCTGTGGGTGCGGGGTACGCTTGCTCCCAGTACCGGCCCGGACGAAGGCATCCGCGTCGCGAACCAGGCACGCATCGTGCTCTGCTCTTTCCCCGAGGTGCCGCAATGCACCAGCCAGGTGGGCCGTCCAGATGATGGAACCGACAATACCGGCTTCTTTAATACCGAATACTTCGTCGATCTGAAGCCGAAAGAACAATGGCGGCCTGTGTTTCATCAGAATAAAGATGAATTGGTTGCCGCCATGAATCGCGAACTGGATAAAATTCCCGGCGTCAATTGGGGCTTCTCCCAACCCATCGAAGACAACATGGAAGAAGCCGTGAGCGGAGTGAAGGGCGCGCTGGCCACCAAGATCTACGGTGACGATTTAAGAGTTCTCGAAGCGAAGAGCGATGAGATCGTTGCCGTCTTGCGCAAGATTAACGGCATTGAAGATCTCGGTGTCTTTCGCGTCCTCGGCCAGCCCAATCTGAACGTGACTGTCGATCGCGATGCCGCTGCCCGTTACCAGATCAACGTTGCCGACGTGCAGGATGCAATTCAGACCGCCGTCGGAGGCAACGCTCTCACCCAGGTCTTGAAAGGTGAGGAGCGATACGATCTTACGTTGCGCTATCTACCGCAATACCGGAACACCCAGGAAGAAATCGAGAACATCCGGCTGCTGGCTCCCTCCGGAGAGCGTGTCTCGCTGGCACAACTCTGTAAGATCCGCATAACCGATGAGGCTTCGGAGGTCTATCGCGAAGGCAATCGGCGGTATGTTGCCATCAAATACAGCGTACGCGGCCGCGACCTGGGCAGCACGGTGGAAGAGGCGATCAAGAAGGTGAACGAACAGGTCAACTTGCCCACTGGTTACACTCTTGTCTGGGAAGGAGAATACGAAAGCCAGAAGAGAGCAAACGCCCGGCTGATGATTGTCCTCCCGATCACAATCCTCATTATCTTCATCATCCTGTACACGATGTTCAAATCTTTCAAATGGGCGCTGTTGATTATGGCCAACATTGCCATCGCGCCCATTGGGGGCCTGCTTGCGCTTTGGTTTACCGGCACCAATTTCAGCGTCTCCTCCGGAGTCGGCTTTTTGGCGCTCTTCGGAGTGTCGGTGCAGACCGGAGTCATCATGCTCGAATACATCAACCAGCTTCGCGCCCGGCGCTTCACCATCGAGGACGCTGCCGTCGAGGGGGCCGTGTTAAGGCTGCGCCCCATCATGATGACGATGCTGGTGGCGACTTTGGGACTGCTGCCGGCCGCTCTCTCGCATGCCATCGGTTCGGATTCCCAGCGCCCGTTCGCGATCGTTATCGTCGGCGGCCTGATCGCGGCCCTCATCATGAGCATCTTCCTCCTGCCCACAATTTACGTCTGGGTGGCCGGCGAGCGTGATGTGTTGCCCCGCTTCGAAGAAGGTTTTGAGGCGGGCGAGCACGTCGATTAGCCGGCGGATTGTGTATCCTGAAGGGGTTCCATCGCGAGCGGAAACCAGACTTATGCCCGAAAAATCCAACCCAAGCGTAGAGGAGCTCCTCTCCCGACAACAATTCGACCTCGAGCGCCTGAAGGATGCTTTCGGCCTGCTTGGCATCAGCGCCTGCTCCTCCTGCAAAAAGTTCCTTCGCCGCACTGATCCCGGCGCCCTTTTCGATGCCGGCGAACTCATCTGCTACGGCTGCATTCCCGAATGGTGGCCGCAGCGTTCCGCGCAACTCAGCGCCAAAGAACTTGAGAACCTCGAAGGTAAGCTGGTCTTCTGGCTGCGCGACTATCATCACGCCGAAACCTTTAAGGACCCGGCCAAGCTCCCGGAAACTTCACTTCAGGAGCTGCAAGTCGTCGCCACCTGCCTGGAATGCCATGGAACGGGAAAGTCGCTGGGGCAGGACCATTGCCGCTTTTGCGAAGACCGCGGCAAGGTGTGGGTGATCGTTTCTAGAAAAAGCTGAAAGTTTCCAGTTTCTCGCTCCTGGCCTGCGAACCTCGAATGGATTGCATCCCGTTCGGAGTGAACTGAGAACTGAGAAAAAATAAAGAGTTCCGAGGTGGTGTTAGATCCATTCGCCTCAGCCAGTAGCTCGCGTTAGACCCTTGCAGAACCTGCTCTCGCTGCTACCCTTGCGGGGCTGCTGCGCGCGATTCTTGCTCGGGCTCCGGGCTTACCGCCAACTGGACAAACCTACCTAACGCCTCGGAACTCTGTCTTGCCTTCAACTGGGTTTCTTGTTCTCCTCGACCAGTGCTTTGCTATAGACCCTTGCTTGCCTTCCCTCCCCATTTTGCAATGTTGAGGGTGACTCAGTTTGAGCCCCGGACGCCGCACCAACCGGAAAAACTTAAGAAACTGTCAAAGAACGATCTTGTTGTACTCCTTCTAATTCTGGAGTCAATGAAAACTGCGCGCCTATATCTTATTTAGTTTCAATCGAGTGCAGGCCGTCCACAGCCCGATGACCGGATTTTGTGCACCCGGCGAAGCCATTTCGCACGGAACGCCTGCGGAGCGCGGGTTTTAAGGTTTCCGAGTGGGCGTTGAGCCGATGCTTCGCGTTCTTTCAGGCCTGCTGCGGCTGTGAAAATCTCGTGAAAACCTCACCGGACAAGGCATCTCATCAATCCACCCGTATTCGCCAATTCGCGCCGCATCCGGTGAAATCCAGTGTCCTCGCCTGAATCTTAGTTGCCAAGGCTTAATTCCTTGACAACACGAGCAAGTCTGCTAAAGTTCGAGAAAAGCTGCTCGACCCTACAACAGCTTACAGGTGCCCTGTCTATGAAGAATGTTTACGAGGTTTTGAGGCAGAAGGAAATGGAGCTGACCCGGCTGGAGAAGGAAGTAGAAGCGCTGCGGCTGGTGGCTCCCTTGCTGTCCGAAGGAACAGAAATGAACTCGGACATGGTAAAACCGGCGCTGGCCACCGCTGTCAACGGGCCGCAGCAGCCGATCCGCATCCCAGCGCCTCCGGTCGTTCCGTCGGCGCAGCCAGTACGCGCAGCCGGATGGGACGATACCGCCAAGCGCTGGCCGTAATTTCATCCTGAACAAGCGTTTTTTCGCAGTGAAGGATCTAGGCGAGCCGCGCGAAGCTGCCTGCCCTGAGCAAGCGAATCGCGCCGATGGGTCGCGTTCTCTGCGACGCTAATCGCGTGTTTGGCTCGCTTCCTTCTCAAACGCACCACCACCCCGGTTGCCCTGAACGGCAGAGGGGATCCCGTTTCCCCTCTCCAACATCGCTCGATCAGATGGAACAACGCCATGACTCTTCTGGATAAAGTCTTTTCCGGTAAGCCCAACCAGAGTGATTTCACTGAGATGATGATTCAGGCCCTGCAAAAGGCCGGCGTCAGCAAAAATACGATCGATAGGTCGGAGAGCGATTTTTCTCTCAAGTTGCCAGGCGGAGCCACAATTTTTCTTGGCAATGTCTATGCCAACTTCTGCCGCGCCCCTCGTAACGCGCGCCAATCCATAGTTTCGGAGTTCGTTACTGCGGCAGCTTCCATCCCCGGGCTTCCTTCCATTCCCGCCGACTTTGCTTCCGCGAAGCCCAGCCTCATGCCCGTCGTGCGCGATGCCGCCTACTACAGCACGTTTCGGCTCATGAACCGCAAGAACGGCAAGAATGGCGATGATCCCGGAATCGACGTGGTGCTCAAGAATCTGGCCGGAGAGCTGTTAGTAGGGCTCGCCTACGACACGGAACGCAACATCACCTCGATCAATCACGATTTCTTTGACAAGTGGGGCGTCAGTCTCGACGATGCGTTCAAGGCCGCAAAAGAAAACCTTTGGGAGAAGACCGATCCCAATCGTTTCGCTGGACAAAACGGCGTCTATTGGGGCGAGTGGGCCGATTCCTACGATAGTTCACGCCTCCTGCTGACCGAGTTGATCTATCGTCTCTCGGTAGACGGCGATCCCGTCGCCTTCGTACCGAACCGCGACCAGCTCTGGGTAACGGGTACGGACAATTCGGCGGGACTCGCAGCCATTCTTAAAGCTGGAATGGAAAATCATTTCAAACACGGCCATCCCGTCTCGCCCGACCTCTATGTGCTCGCCGATGGAACCTGGAAGGTGCATGTCCCCGAAGATAAATCTCTTCGAGAACAATGGATGAAGATCAAAAGGCAACGCGACGCCATCGACTACGGCCAGCAGCAAAAACTTCTGAACGAGATTCACGAGAAAGAAGGCATCGACATCTTCGTGGCCAGCTACAAAATCTACGAGCGCAAAGATGGCCTCGCCTACAGCGCCTGCGTGTGGACCAACGAGATCGACAGTTCCCTGCCCCGGTCAGAAAATATTGCCTTCATGGCAGACGTTGAAAACCCGGATTATTTCGTAGTCCCCTGGGAAGCCGCCACATCGGTCATCGGCGATCTACTGGAACCCGAGCCAGACTTGGTGCCAGCACGCTACCGCGCCAAGGAATTTCCCAGCAAGGAGCAACTGGCAAAACTGCGGCCGTCAGCGATCTGAGCTAAGTTTTGAAAGGGCGCCGGCTTCAGCCGCGCCGCAAAACCAGCCCATTCAGAACTTTTGTCATTTCGAGCGAAATCGAGGAACCTTGGTTTTGCCAGCACCGCCATCACTCGCGCCAGGCAAAAATGTCGGGAAGGGCACGACTTAAGTCGTGCCGTAA
Source organism: uncultured Acidobacteriaceae bacterium (assembly GCA_963747615.1). Lineage (GTDB taxonomy): Bacteria > Acidobacteriota > Terriglobia > Terriglobales > Acidobacteriaceae > Sulfotelmatobacter. Next base: position 1,579,367 of record CAVVFP010000001.1, on the reverse strand, counting down.
ATCCGCCAAATCAACGAAGGCGTCAGCCGCTGAGGTCCGCTCTCAACTCCCCCCGCCAACAATCTCCCGCAAAGCCCCGATCACCCGATCCACTTCCTCAACCGTGTTGTAATGCACGAGGCCAATCCGCAGAAACCCTCCGGATTTTTCCACATCCAGCCGCTCGGTAAGGTTCAGAGCATAGTAATTTCCATCCCAGGTAAAAAACCCGCGCTCCCCCAGTGCGGTAGCAAGCGCCAGTGGAGTCCAATTAGCCGCACGCACTGCTAACGTGGGACATCGCCAACCGAAGCAATCGGGATCGGTAATGCCGTAGACCTTGAGCTCTGGAATCTCGGAGAGACCGGCCATCAAGCGCTTCATCAGCGCATGTTCATGTCGATGAATCGAGTCGAAAGCCGCGACAATGGCCGCGCGGCGGGAGGCAGATTCAGGATCTGTACGCCGCCCGAGATCCGCGATGTACTCCACACAAGCGGTAATCCCCGCGATGCACTCATGGTTCAGCGTGCCCCACTCCCACCGAATCGGAACAACGTCAGCAAGCGGCCGAATTTTGTAAGGCCGCAGCCGCGCCAGATGCTCACGTTTGCCATAGAGCACGCCCATGTGCGGGCCATAGAACTTGTAGGTGGAGCAGACCAGAAAATCGCAATCCAGCGCGCGAACGTCGATCAGGCCGTGCGGCGCGTAGTGCACCGCATCGACATACGCAAGCGCCCCGAAGCTGTGCGCAAGGCGCACAATCTCCGTCACCGGATTGATGGTCCCAACCGCATTCGAGGCATACCCGATGGCAACGAGCCGGGTTTTGGAATTTATCTTCGCAGCCAGGTCTTCCACATCGAGAGTACAGTCCTCTGCGTGAATCTCGGCCCAGCGAATGGTCACGCCTTTTTCTTCCAGCGCCAGCCAGGGAGAAACGTTGGCGTCATGATCGAGCCGCGTAACCAGAATTTCATCGCCCGGGCCGAGGTTGCGGCCAATCGCTCGCGACATCGCATAAGTCAGCGTAGTCATGTTCTGGCCAAAGACGATTTCGTCGGCATCGCAGTTGAGAAAGTCACCCATGGCCGCGCGCGCATCGGCGAGCATCGCGTCGGTGCGCCGGCTGGTAGCGTAAGCGCCGCAGGTATTGGCGTTGTCACGCCGCAGGTAGTCAGAGATAGCTTCAGTCACGCGCTGCGGAACCTGCGTCCCGCCCGGGCCATCGAGGTAAACGACAGGATGTCCGTCAACAGTTTGGGCGAGCGAGGGAAATTGGGCGCGAACCCACGCGATGTCGAGGGCGTCGCATGAGGCTGTTTCAGTAATCGGCATGAAGGATCAAGATTCTCCCAGACTGTAGCGCTGGCGTCCCGCCGGCTGCCGGGAGCTCACCCCCGTTTCGCCCTGTGGCTGTTCGCCTACCCCATCACGGTCGTGTGCTCAGGCTTGATCTTATAAATCACGCGCACCTCACCCGCATGCCCGTAAGGATACTTGTCGACGCCAAGATATTTCTTCGCCATCTTGTCGATGTGAGCGCTCGCGCCGTCTTCAGTAATTTCAACCACGCGCCCGCGAATCTCAAGGTACCGATAGGGATTCTCCGGATCCACCAGAGTCAAAGCCACGCGCGGATCGCGGCGCACGTTCTTATCCTTCTGGCGTCCCTTGGCAGAGTTAAAGATGACGTGTTCACCATCGAAATCAACCCACACCGGCGTGACCTGCGGCTGGCCGTCAGGCATCAGCGTGCCCAGGTTGGCAAAAGCGCGCTTCTCAAACAGATCGCGATATTTCTCTGGGATAACTTCCGGCATAAAGCCTCCTTACGGTCGTGCGAAGAATAGACAGGACATTATAGATCGGAGTGGCTAGTACGGCTTGATTTGCCGCCCGGTGGCTATCCCCGGTATTCTGTCTGACCATGATCACAACAAAGATCACAACAAACCGGCAGAGCCCAGCGCCCATCCGCCGCGCCAACAATCGCCTCGCCAGATTCGTAATTGTGCTGCTGATGGTGTTCGTCACTCCCGCACTGGCGAACCCGCAGACCGCGAAGTATCCGCAGACCATCGTCTTCATGACCGACTTCGGCGTAGTGGACGATTCCGTCGCCATCTGCCGCGGTGTGATGTATTCGATCATGCCCGAGGTGCGCATCGTCGACCTCACCCACCAGGTCACGCCGTTTTCCATTCTCGATGGCGCGCGTTTCCTCTACGGCGCAACCCCTTACTATCCCGCAGGCACAGTCTTCGATGTTGTTATCGATCCCACGGTCGGCAGCACGCGCAAAGCGATCGTCGCCAAATCGAAGCGCGGCCAATATTTCGTGCTGCCCGACAACGGACTGCTCACGCTCGTCGAGCAGCGCGACGGTATCGAAGCCGTGCACGAGATCACCAACCCGGATTGGATGATCGGCACCAAGATGTCTTCAACTTTTCACGGCCGCGACATTTTTTCTCCCGTCGGCGCCCACGTCGCCCGCGGCGACGATTGGACAAAGGTAGGCCCGGAGATGCCGGTAGCGTCACTCGTCCGCCTGGAATTAAAGGCCGCGCGACTCGACGATCGCGGAGCCACAGCGGAAGTGATCGCCACCGACGGCCCGTTCGGCAATCTAGTGACGAATCTCGATGCCGAGGATTTTCTGAAGCTAGGCTACCAGCGTGGCCAGGAAGTTCCGTTCAAGCTCGGCACTAAAGAAATGAAAATCAAATTCGTGCGCACCTTCAGCGATGTGCCACTGAAGCAGCCCTTGCTGTATATCGATTCCCGCGGACACATTGCTCTAGCCGTAAATCAAGGAAGCTTTTCCGCAGCGTACGGAGTAACTCCGCCAGTGGAACTGTTCATTCCACGAGCTACGAAGTAATCCGCGGCAGGACCGCGCGCAACAGCGCGTCAAAGCTCGTCCTGACGCGCTCTCCAGTCTCCATCACTTCCTGGTGCGAGAGCGGCTGATCGACAATCCCCGCAGCCATGTTGGTGACGCACGAAATCGCGAGCACTTTAACTCCCATGTGACGCGCGGCGATCACCTCGAACGCCGTTGACATTCCCACCAGGTCAGCACCGATCGTTCGCAAATACCGAATCTCGGCAGGTGTCTCGTAACTAGGCCCAAGCAGCGCCGCGTAAACCCCCTCGTGCAGCGTCCTTCCCAGCTTGCCCGCTTCTTCCCGCGCCAGCTCGCGATAAGACTTCTCATACGCGTGCGTCATGTCAGGAAAGCGCACGCCGAAGCGGTCGTCATTCGGCCCAGTCAGAGGATTCGCTCCCTGCAAGTTGATGTGGTCGCGAATCAACACCAGTGCACCCTGCTGATACTTCAGATTAATCCCTCCCGCAGCATTCGTAAGAACCACGGCGCGAATTCCCATGCGCCCGAACACCCGCATCGGGAACGCGACGTCTTGCGCGGAATATCCTTCATAAAGATGCACGCGCCCCTGCATCACGGCCACAGGCACCGCGCCAGCCTTGCCGATCACCATTTGACCAGCATGCCCAATCGCAGTAGATCGCGGGAAAGCCGGAATCTCGGCAAAAGGAATTCGCGTAGCGTCGGCGAGAGAATCAGCAAACCCGCCGAGGCCGGAGCCCAAGACCAAACCAATCCGCGGACGTAAGGAGATTCGTCCGAGGATGAGCTGTGCGGCCGATTCGGCGTTGTTGTAAGTGTCGTTGGTCATGCAGAAGCTCGTCAGTATTTCTTCTCGAACCTCGCGAACTCGCCCTCCAGCTTCCACTGCATCCGAGCCCGCTCGCTAGCCGCTAGAAACTGCTCGCACCCCAACGAAGGCTTCTCCGCACCCGGAGCATCGCCCACGCAGGCCGACGCCATGCGAAAGACCAGTTTTGTATCACTCCACAAACTCGGACCAGGAAGAAAGCTATGTTCCAGACTCTGCCGAGCCATGCGCTTCAAATCCGCATACGACAAATGGTAGCTCCCGACCGCGCGCAAATATTCGTGCGTCATGTCCGAACGGGCCACGCCCTCGTCGTCAGTCGCCAGCGCCACCGGAACTCCATACTTCATATAAATCGGCAGCGGATGATCGTCTCCGCTCACGCCTAGAATCATGTCATTCGAGGTCAGTGAGATTTCCACTAGCACATTCCGCTCCGCCATTTCGTGCAGCAAGCCGATCGCATCTTTTTCATTCATCACATCAACCCCGTGGCCAATGCGCTCCGCGTGACCACGCGCAATCGACGCGCGAATGTGAAAGGTCAGGTCCTCCGGCGGCACAAGTCCCATCGCCAGTTCGCCCGCATGCAGCGCGATGTGCACCTTGGGATAGACGCCGTGCAGGTAATCGAGCATCGCCATGTGCTCCTTGAAGTCGTGCAGCGGCACATACCAATCCTCTGGCATCACCAGATTCAGCCCCACAAATCGTGGATCGGACGACGCCAGTTCGAATCCCAGCAGAATCTGCGCAAACACAATCTCATGCGGCAACCCGCGCAGCACCTGATAGAGATAGCGCACGGTCACATCGCATCCCGGCGCGGCATCGGCAGTGCCACACTTCAGAATCTCTCTGGCCTTGGCGTCGTCGGCGTCGAGCCGCCTGCTGGTCTCCGCGGCCACGTCTTTCATCCCGGCGCTCAGCAGCGCGTCGCGCATCTTGGCAAAATCTGGATTCCATTCGACCTTCCCCGCCAGTTTCGCAGCCGCGCCGCCGTCGGCGGTATGCATGAACTCTACATATTGCAGATGATCCATTCCAGCACGATTCGCAGCCGCGGCAATTCCTTCCGCTACATGGGTGTGCGACGCCAGCCCGAATTTTTCGAATGCGGCAAAGAAATGATCGTGGCCCGATTCGTCCCCCGGCCTCCAGTTACGCATCGACCACGCGTCGATCATCTGGTTGTAAAGCACATGGTCGCCATAGCTGCAGCGTGCCGCGGGCTTCGCCGTATAGTTCTCGCAGGAATCGCAAGGCCCAGGCAGCAGCCGCGACGATGTCCGGTCCACACAGAGCCCGCCGTCCGCCGCGAAATCCACCAGATCTTCGGCGTAAATCGCCCCGTCCAGATGATTGTGCAGATCTCCGCCCTTCGGCAGGTCGCGTACAAAAGCCAGCAGCAACGGCGGTTGCTTGCGCACCGATTCCAAATAGTGGGAAGTACGCTGCTCAGAACTCTGACCGGCAGCCAAACCCGCCAGCAGCAACGCCCCCAACAGATGCATCAGCAAGCAACCGCACAACCGCGCTCGCATGGCTGTGGCCACGATCATCCGATCCTCCGCAACGAAGCTTTGAAGCCAGGAAAGGAATTGTAATCTGTCGCGAGCGCAGCGTTCACAGAAAAGTATCAGAGAAAAGAATAGGAATACGAGGATATTGGAAACGTCAACGGAGCCACACAATCAGAACGACAACAACTACAACCAGCAACGCACCGAGGAGGTACTTGTTGGCCTGAAACCATGATTCGGAGGACGCCCCCGAGCTTAAGAGCAGAGTGGAATCGTCGGCAAGGGACACATCCTCTGCCACACTCTGCGCAACCGCATCCGGCTTGACGACATTCTGCCCAACGGCATTCTGCGGAATACTCTCCGGCAAATCCCCAGCAACTACTACGGCGAGAGCCGTTCCCTTCGGATGCTGCTCCGCGCCTGCGCTAGCAGCCGGCTGTGGAAGGCGCTGGCCCCGCCACTGCTTCTCTTCGCATTCCACGCAGAAGTCGCGCCCTCGCGATACCGGAAAGCCGCAGGCCTTGCACTTCTCGAAGCTTCTCAACTCCAGAGGCACCGCGATCGGCCCAGCAATAACATCAGACCGGCCAGCGCTGGATGGAGTCTGCACGTCAGCCGACCAGAAAAGCCGAGCCTTCGGGGCCGCCACGGGCTCCGCCTTTTCTAGTTCCACTTTTTCCGGCTCGGTTTTTTCCTGTGCTGCCGGTCCCGGTTCCTGCGCCACCGGCACAGCCCGCGCCGCCGCGGCATGCCTCACCGCGATTTCCACCATTTCGCTCAAGCGCTGCAAGGCGGAAAGATCACGCTCTTCAAAGGCATGCGCCTTGCCTGAAAAAAGCTCGAAAACGCCGAGCACTTGCTCATCGCTCACGATCGGCATCACCACCACAGAAGCGATCCCCAACTGGCGGCAGCCTTCGCGGTTCACCCGCGGATCGCGTTCCGCATCATCACACCGCAGGGCCCGACCGGTGCGCACGCTTTCCCCCGAGAGTCCATATTCCGTAGAGAGCAGTGCGCCCAGTTCAGGCGCATTCGATCCCGCGCTGGCCCGGCAAAGCATGTCGCCATGCTCGCCCCGGCGCAAGGCAATCGCGGCCCCACTGGCCCCAGTAATGTATTGAGCGCGTTCCGTGAGCAATTGCAGTGCGGCATCCAGATCGCTCTGAGCCATTCTGGCCAGCGACTCCCCGGCATCCTCCCCGGGAAAGCGCGGCTCAGTCTCGATCGAGGATGCGGAATTCTCGCCGGCAATCGACTGCTGATCCATAACGTGAGAAGTAATTCGAGTCTCGCTCGGAGAGGGGATGGTGTCAAGCGCTCAGCCAGTTAGCAGTTAGCGACTGGCAATGTCCGCGCCTCGCCAAACGCTAACTGCTAATGGCCAATGGCTAAGACGCGAATGCCGCCCGCTAAACAGCCCGCTCCCGCACCGCAGAGTTCGCCAACTGGTTCGCCTCGGCGTTATCCTCGCGGGGCACGTGGGAGATCGAGAAACTGAGCGCGCGCGCCAGCTTCCGGCACGTCCAATGCAGCGAGTAGAGGCGCGAACTGCGGCAAATATACTCCCCGCGCATCTGCCGCACCACAACCTGCGAGTCCGAGTAAACGTGCAGCGTCTTGGCCTTCAGCGAAACCGCGTACTGCAGGGCTTCCATCAGCGCCACATACTCTGCAACGTTGTTATCCTGGTGCCCAATCCACCGCGAGATGCGGATAGGACCGCTTTCGCAGCCGTCGATGACCACCCCGATACCCGATGGCCCTGGATTGCCCAGGGAACCACCGTCCACATAGGCTACGAGTTCTGACATCATGAATTCTTTTGTACTGTTAGCACGATGCGCCGGGAATGTTTCTGCGTCAAGATGAATCTTTGGTTCGAACTGTGGATTTCTCCCGCTCTGGCGCGCTGTGAAAGTTTTGTGTAAAAACAGTCCCGAATCGGGAGGGCATTTTTGTAACCCAAGCTTCTTCAGCAACTTGCATTTCCTGTTATTCACAGGACGAATACGTCGCATTGCACCAATAGTTTGCGTTGACTTTTATGAACGCTCTGTTAAGGTTGCTTTCGTCGACGGTCGAAAGGGGCAGCGAAATAAACCTTGCTACCCGAAGTAGACTGGGTGATCAGTCAGGCGGGGCAACCTGCAAGACAGCCGGACCTGAAAAAACCGACGGCGCTGCGAGGTGCAGTTGGGGTTCGGGACTGTGAAAACAGTGATCGCATCAAGGGGCTGTGACGGTACATGCGTCCACGCTGTTGGCTCCCTCGCAGGAGGCGGCAGCTAGAGCATAACCAATGTCACGGCCCTTTCAATTTTTTCCCACCCGTACTTCTTCCCAAAACAAATCTTCTTAATTAAGTCGCTCCAGAACTGATATCCTCTCCGCACCAATGAACCCCTGCATCCCTCGTGTGGTCTTCGCCCTCGTCCTCGCCCTCTGTGTCAGTTGCCTGCCTGCCTCTTGCCAGCAGGAAACAACCACCGCGCCCGGCCATTACCTGTTTGCCTGGACCGGCGATAAGGCGAAAAAGGGCAATGACTTCCTCGCGGTGATCGATGCCGATCCATCCTCGCCATCCTATGGCCATCTCGTAACTACCCTCGTCACCAATCAGCAGACCAAGCTCGTCCATCACACGGAATACACCATGCCCGCCAGCGGCATGCTCTTCGCCAACGATCACGATGCAGGACGCACCTTCATTTTCGATGTGCGGGACCCGCTGCATCCTGGAATCGCAGCCTCGTTCACCGATATGGCCGGTTATATGCACCCGCACTCTTACCTGCGCCTGCCCAACGGCCACGTGCTGGCCACGTTCCAACATGCGCATGACAGCATGAATCCCGAAGCCCTGGGCAAGCACGGTGGTCTGGTCGAAATTGACGACACCGGCAAGGTCATCCGCTCTGCCAGCAGCGCTGATCCTGAATTTCCCGGCGCACTGCTCACTTCCTACAGCCTCGTCGTCCTCCCCCAACTCGACCGCATCGTTTCAACCAATTCCGCCATGGACAATGAAGATTTGTTCCGCGGACTCACCTACCAGATCTGGCGGCTTTCCGACCTTAAGCTGTTGAAGACCGTTTACTTCGATGAGGGAGAGAATCATTACGGAGAGATCGGCCCCGAAGAGCCGCGGCTTGCTCCCGATGGATCAATTTTCGTGCAGACCCTGGCCTGCGGCCTGGAGCGCATCACGGGCATTGATAAAGACCGGGACGAGCCCAAATCACGGTTGGTCTATTCGTTTCCAGCATCGTTCTGCGGCGTGCCCACGATTGTGGGCCACTATTTGCTGCAGAGCGTCTTATACCTGCACACAGTAATCGTGCTGGACATTGCAAATGGAGCCAAGCCGATAGAAGTCTCACGAGTTAAATTCGACGATAGTTTTTATCCTCACTGGACTGGGTGGGATGCGAAGACGAATCGCGTTGTAGTGACGGGCGGCGGGGTCGGCACTCCTCGGCTTTACCTGTTGAAATTCGATCCCAGAAGCGGCGCCATTTCCGTGGACGACGCCTTTCACGATTCCGACGGAAAACCCGGCTTCAACTTCTCCGACCGGGATTGGCCCCATGGATGGAAGGGCTCCGGCGTGCCCCACGGAGTTGTTTTCTCGCGCTGAACCCAAGCAAGCCCAGGGAATCGCAGTCTCCGATAGCTACGCGGCGACTTCGCCCGCAATCATCTCATCCACGTAGCACCAGATCCAATCTTCTCCCGGCTCAATCGACCGCATCACGGGGTGCCCGCCATGCTGAAAATGTTTAGTAGCATGTTTGTTCTTCGACGAATCGCAGCACCCGACGTTCCCGCACACCATGCACATGCGCAGATGTACCCAGGTATCGCCCACTTTCACGCACTCGGCGCAGACGTCGACATCGGTAGTCGTGACCTTGATCTGACTCAGATGCTTGCATTTCTTAGCCATTCAGATTCTCCTTTGTCTTCTCCTCTGTGATCCTGAGCGGAGGCTGTGCTTCGCGATCTCTCCTTTGTCATCCTGAGCGGAGGTTGTGCTTCGCGGTAGCGAAACACAACCGCAGTCGAAGGACCCCTTGCACGCCCGAATCACCTTCGGCTCTGCGAGGAGTTTCCGTGACGAGCCTCGAGTTCCTAACCCCTCTCCAACTCCCCCCGCGGCCACCCCGCAAGATTCGCCCCAGCCTCATAAGTGCTCTGCAAAAAACCAAGCAAGGCCTCCTGAGGCGAAGCAGCCCGCCGCAAATCGTCGTACATCAACAGAAACTCGTTCATCCCCGGATGGTAAAAAGCGGCCGCAGGCTTCACTTTTTGCTCGGAAAAACCCGTCGGTTCCGGCGCGGCATAAGCATAGAACGCCGCTCCTTTAATATCGCCGCCGCCCGGCCAGAATCCCGCACTGATCACCTCATGCGAATACGCCTCGCGCGTGACCGCATCCGCACCCGGACGTTCCGGAGCCCGCCGCCCCGAAAAACGGGTAACGCAAAGATCAAAGCTTCCCCAGAAAAAGTGCACCGGACTATCTTTCCCGATAAACTTCGCCCGAAATTCCTTGAAGATGGTGTCGCACGAAACCAAAACTCTCCAGAAACGATGCGCATATTCGCGATCATACGAAGCATGCCGCGTATCGCGCTCGAACCGCACCGGGTTCGGCACCTCACAAGGCATCGTCCAGATTTTCACCTCCATGCCCAGCGAACGCAAAGCCGACATAAACTCCGCATAAAAGTCGGCAACCGATTGCGGACGAAGCGCCATCGTCTTCGACGCGCCCCAACTCGTCTGAATAATCAAGTTGTGGTCGATAAAATCAAACTGAACTTCGAAAACTCCGTCTCCATAAGGAATTGGCGAAGTCGTAAGCCCCCGCGCATTAACATAAAGTGGAACCTCCCACCAGTGGTTAACCAGCGGACTCAACTCCAGCCGCACCTTGCCCACAATCTGCGTCCACATGTGCAGCGTGGCATAAGTATCCTGCCAGGCCGCCAGCGGCAATTCCGGCCATGAACTTTGGTTCGTAATGGAAGTCTGAGCAGTCATCAGAAACCCTCGACCTCGGATTCTATGCTCTTCTGCCATGAAAATATTCACGGCTTTGAGAGGGCGCAGGCTTTGGCCGTACAGCCCCGTTTTGAAAGGGCGCGACTTCAGCCGCGCCGCCAAAGTCCCAGTTTTGAAAGGGCGCGGCTTCAGCCGCGCCGCCAAAGCCTTTGGGTGGAGCAGCGCTTCAGCGCCGCGTAAAGCTCCCACGAAATATCCGGGGCTTTAGCCCCCGAGGTACGCATCACTTCTTCGCCGGCAGATACTTCTTCTCAATCGAAGCCACAATCACATAATTAGGATCGACCATCTCATTTAGATGAATCCGGCCCACCTGTGACAGCAGCTCATAAGCATCCAGCTCCGACAATCCATAGTCTTTATGAATCCAATGCACCAACTCGGTAAAAGCAATGCGCAAAGCATCGTCCAGCGGACGATACGCCCCAACAGTCATAATGGCGTGATCGTTCTCGAACTGCGGCCACGCGATGGTGCGCCCCTTGATCACGCTCAACTGCACCCGCGCCTTCAGCGGAACTTCGATGGCCGTGCCCGCAACCTCTCCATCGCCCATAGCCGCGTGTCCATCGCCAATGTAGAAAAGCCCGCCCTTCACGTTCACCGGAAAATAAACCGTGTTACCCACGCTGGCTTCAGGAGAATCCATGTTCCCGCCAAACTCCGCCGGAACCACTGAACTGCGCGCCTCACCCTCCGCCGGCGCAACTCCGATGCAGCCGAAAAAAGGATGCAGCGGAATCTTCACCGAAAAATCGGAATCAAGGGCCTTGAACGTCCCCGTGTTCGCCGTGTGATCGATGTGATAAAACCAGATCTTCTCCGGCAGCGGCGCATGCAGCATCGGAGTGTAGTTCGTCTCATTGAGCGCCCCAAATCCCGGAGCAAACGCGCCCACGCCGGTGTCGCTGTCCACGTCAAGCTCGAGAATCTTTACGGCCAGCGTGTCCCCTGGCTCCGCGCCCTCAACAAAAAAAGGCCCGGTCAGCGGATTGTCGCCCTTCACCTGGCTGAGCGTATCCCCCGGCTTCTTGATCGCATTGCCAAAGCAATCCAGCGTGTTGGTATCAAGAATGTCCCCCGACTTCACCCGCGCCACCGGCTCCGCCGTAGCAAACAAATACTTCACGTTGTCATTGGTAGCAGTGTAGTGAACTACGTTCTGTCCGAATATCGAACCAGTCAGCAATACGAGAGCAAGGAGACGAGCAATCACAGGACCCTCCGGAAGCAGTCCCCCATTCTACCCTTGTCATTCCGAACCGGGCTGAAAGCCCGGTGACGAACCTGCTGTTTGCGCCCGCCGCCTATTTTCTTTGTCAAGGATGGGGATTCCGCGATCCCATCCTCACGAGGTATCTTGTAATTGATTTCCGTTTCGACGAGAGGCGCTCAATGATTCCCACTCTTCTACTCTGCGCGCTGCTGTTCCACTCTAGCCCGCAAGCAACGCCGAAGCCATCGATCGATAACGACCGCGTCACCGTCTGGGAAGTAACCGGCCCCGTAGCGGCGCAGCCGTTAGATGCCATCGTCGTGTCACTGTCAGGCAGTGCCGCGTTCCTGCCTAAGGGAAAGACCTTGAACGCTACAGGAGAATCGAATAAAGGAAGATCGATAGTGATCGATCTAAAAGATCATCCCGTCGCGCCCATCGCGAATACAACCGGCTATCCGCTGGCATTCCCGCGGCCCGGCTCGAAAAAGCTGCTGGAGAACGCTCGCGTCATCGTCTGGGATTACAGCTGGACCCCGGGCGTCCCCACTCCAATGCACTTCCACGACAAAGACGTCGTCGTGCTCTTCCTCGAAGACGGCAACCTGAGCTCAACCACTCCCGACGGGAAGGTGGTCGTGAATTCCTACACTGCCGGCACGGTAAGGTTTAACACCCGCAACCGCACCCACACTGAAACCCTGGTCCGCGGGAAACAGCACGCCATCATCACGGAATTGAAGTGAGCTAGGCGCTCTTCTTCTTCTCATAGAACTTCCGCACCTTGGCGCGGTTGCCGCAGGCCTTCATGTCGCACCAGCGGCGCAGATGGTTCTTGCTGGTGTCGAGAAACAGCCACTGGCAGGTCGGCGAAGAACAGGCGCGCAGCCGCGCCAGATCGCTCGAAGCGAGCAAGTCCGCGGCCGTCCGCGTGATCGGCCACAACATCGCACTGTACCTTGACGTCATGTCGTGGAAGCGCCATTCGCAGCGTCCCTCGCCTTGTACCAGTTGCGAATGCTGCGCCGCATCGCGAATGTAGGCATTGAGCGTGTCCATCGCCATTTGCGGCACAGTTTGACGCTTCATCAACGCCGAAAACACGACGTGCATGGCCTCGCGCAAATGGATCGCGCGGCGCACCGCGTCCCCGGCCTCATCGGGCTCGAGGTGAGCGTTCTCATAGAAATAATCAAGCTGCGCCGGCGTCAGGATGCCAGTGTCTTCCCCAAAACGTGCCAGTTCGTAGAAGTTCTTGAGCAATTCTTTGGGTTGGCCGCTGGGACGATTGTCGAGCGTGTTGATGAAATCGAGGCAGACGTTTCCCCCGATCAGCTCGAATTTGGGTGGACGTCGTCTTCCTGTTTTCGTTTCCGTCATCGCAAAAATAACTAATTCCTACTCCCGAATCATATAACCATCAAAACCGTCTTGACAAGTTATACGGGGTCGCCTACTATTTCGATTAACCAGTAACCATTGTTTTGCCAGTTAGTTTTGGCAGAGGTCTGTTCCCATGATTTCCGATCAGCGTTCTCAGATTTTGGCCATGTTCCGGACCGGCAAGATGATAAATATCGGAGGTAGACCCGTGATCGTCCCTCACCCCAGACCCGCGAATTCTAAGAAGAAGAAAGACAAAGTCAAGAGTGACGGCATCAAGCTGGCGCTGGCCTTTGTGGCGATCTATGTGATATGGGGATCGACATATCTCGCCATTCGTTACGCGGTTGAGACCATACCGCCGCTGGTGACGGCGGGGATTCGGCTTTCGCTTGCGGGCGGCATCATGCTGGCCTGGGCCTGGTGGCGCGGGTTTCGGCCGACGCGTCCGGAATGGGGCGCGGGATTTGCGCTGGGCGCGCTCTTTTTTCTGGTCGGGCATGGCTCGCTGCATTGGGCGGAGCAATATGTGGGATCGGGGCTGGCCGCTTTGCTGATCGCGACCGAGCCGATGTTCATTCTGCTGCTGGCCTGGATGATGCGCCAGCAGAAGATCAGCCTGCTGAGCGCGCTGGGCCTGGGTCTCGGCGTGGTAGGAGTCGCGATGCTGGCGGGCGCGGAACTCACTGTGAAAGGTTCGAATCTGTGGGCATTGCTCGCGGTGCTGCTGGGTTCATTGTCGTGGGCTTTAGGCGTTGTGATTTCGCCGCGGCTTAAATTGCCTTCGGATGCGCTGGGACGAACTGCGCTGCCTATGATTTGCGGCGCGGCATTGCTGCTGATCACGGCGGGTTTGACGGGCGAGTTCCAACAGACGCATTGGGCGAGCATCTCGTCGCGGTCGATTTTCGGACTCAGCTATCTGATCGTGTTCGGATCCGTGGTGGCGTTCACGGCTTACACCTGGCTGCTGCAGCGGGTTCCGCCGGCTGTGGTAGCGACGCATACGTATGCGAATCCGGTGGTCGCGGTTTTGCTGGGATGGTTGGTAGCGCACGAGCCTTTGTCTTTGCGTGTGGTGCTGGCGTCGATCGCGATTCTGGGAGCGATTGTGCTGATCCGGCGCGGCGAGCGCGTTGTAGTGATCGAAGGTGTGGCTGCAGTTCCTCGGGCTGCTGAAATTCAAAGCTCGGAAGAATGCGCTATTTAAGACGTAGCAAGCCAGACGCATTGACCCGGAGGAGCACTACATGGCAATTCCGTATTACCACGTTGATGCATTCACGAGTGAGCTCTTTGCGGGTAACCCGGCCGGCGTCTGCATCCTTTCCGGTTTTCTCGCGGACAGCACCATGCAGAAAATTGCGATTGAGAACAGGCACAGCAATACTGCTTTCGTTGTTCCTCGCGCGGATGGCGATTTCGACCTGCGCTGGTTTACACCCAAAATCGAGGATGACTTATGCGGGCACGCGACTTTGGCATCCGCCTATGTGCTCGCGCAGCGGAATCACAACGTGTGGCCGATTCGCTTCCACACCCGGAGCGGCATGCTGACCGTCTCTCAGAACGTCGCTCAGAACAAGGACGGGGTTGATCAGGACAAAGACAGCTTTGAAATGGACTTTCCGGCCCGGCCAGCACAACCATGTGAGACGCCAAACGGCCTCTTACCAGCCCTGGGCCTGAAAAGCATGCATTTGAAAACGGCGCCAGTAACGAAATCGCGCGATTACCTCGTGGCGGTGGATGGGGCCGAACGAGTGCGAGCACTCTCGCCCGACTTTGCCGCGCTGGCAAAGCTGGACGCCGGGATGGGAACCATTGTTACTGCTCCCGGTGAGGGTGACATGGATTATGTGTGTAGGTTTTTTGCGCCATCGATCGGCATCGATGAGGACCCTGCCACCGGTTCGATACACTGCACACTGGCTCCATATTGGGCGGGGCGGCTGGGTAAGGACAGATTGCGTGCGCAACAACTCAGTGCACGCGGCGGAGCCATGCAATGCGCAATCAGTAGCGATCGGGTGAAGATCGCCGGCAGGGCGCGCTTATACCTTCAGGGGACGATCGAACTGTAAAGCGCTGTAGCGGGTACGTCTCCCCGTTTAGACTTATTCGAAAAACTGCGCGACCTAAGAGCGGAGAAAAGGTCGAGCATGTTGCCGAAGCGGGAGCTCAGATGGAAACCCCTGTGCGGGCTTGTGGTTGTGCCAGCGGGTATGGGGTGCTTCCGACTGCGTGAGATCGGCCTTTGGACGATCTCACTTCGCTCAGCATGACAGGCATGGGAGGAAAACTTTGCCGGCTAAAAGCCGCGATTGATTTTCGGATCCTTAACGGCGCGGCTGAAGCCGCGCCCTTTCAAATCCAGCCTTGCTTCACTTGGAATGATTCTTGGACTATAATCATTCTCATCTAACAGATAAAGTCCTCCCCCGTGCCTTCCGCTCACGAACAATTTCGAGAACTGGCTTGGAAGTGTGGCCTGGCGGCTACGCATCAGCGGCAGGTTATTTACGAAGCTGTGGTGGCTGCGCCGGGACACTACTCGCCTGAAAGCGTCTTCGCCGAGGTGCGGCGCCGCACTCCTTCCATTTCTTTAGCCACCGTTTACAAGAACCTGCGGCTGTTCGTGGAGCACGGACTGCTGCGGGAAGTGAGCCCTCATGCTTCCACCTTGCTGGTGGAAGGCAACCTTGAACCACATCATCACCTGGTGTGCACACGCTGCAAGGCGGTGCAGGATATTGAAGGTGACTTCATCAACTACAAGAAGCTGTCGCGACTTGCGCCGCACGGCTTTGAACTTACGCGGCCGCTGGTTGAGGTGTTTGGACTTTGCCGCCGCTGCAGCGCAAGAACTAAGCAGTAAAACTAAATTGGTAAATTTGACTAGTGGCCGCATCCGAACTCGCGAAAGGGGGTTGCGGCGCGCGGATCTGATTAAGAGGGGTAGATCGATGCGGACCTTGAATTCTCTTGTCTTTCGATTGTGTACGGTGGTGGGCGTCCTGGCCCTTTCCTCGATTTCAGTCCACGCGCAGGCTGATCGAGTAGACGAGCTTATGCGTCGCGTCATGAGGCAGGCGCATATTCCGGGCGTCAGCGTGGCAATCGTCCGCGAAGGGAAGATCCTACGGACGAGTTCTTACGGCGTCGCCAGTAGCGAATACGACGTGCAGGCTAGGCCAACGACGCCGTTTCAAATTGCTTCCTCCACCAAGATGTATACGGGGGCTCTGTTGATGCGCATGGTCGAACAGCACAAGTTAAATCTTGAAGATGCTGTCACAAAATACATTCCGGATGCTCCGTCTACGTGGAGCGGGATTACGGTGAGGAACCTGGCGACCCACACGTCGGGACTGGCCTCCGTGCAGGTTGATCCTAACCTTGTCGCTACAGAGGACGTGGTGCGGCTTGCGTTCAAGACGAAGGTAATTGGCAAGCCCGGCGAACAGGCACAGTACGATTCGTTCGACTACACCATGCTCCAGTACATTCTTGAAAAGATCAGCGGCAAACCTTTTGCCCGGCTGATGAAAGATGAATTATTCACTCCCGCTGGCATGGGTTGCAGTGCCTTCGACAATGCCGAAGAGCATGGACCGCAGAGGTTCGCCGAGGACATTCCGGGACGAGCAGAATATTACCGGTGGGTGGACACACTCAATCAGCGACGCTGGTTTCTTTACACCAAGTACGCCTATGCTGCGGGAGGAGCTTACTCCTGCGTGCAGGATATGGCGACGTTTCTGGCGCAGATCGACTCCGGCAAACTGCTCTCCGCCTCGTCAGTAGTTGCTCTGGAAACTCCGACAAAATTGTTGGATGGAAGCTCCGCTACCTACGGTGTTGGATGGGTAGTTGGAAGCTACCGCGGCCACCGTTGGGTTGGACACAGCGGCGGCCCCGCCTTCAGTGACGTGATGTACTTCCCGGATGACCACTTGGGCATCATTGTGTTCACGAACCAACAGAAGCTCCATCCGGAGGTAGCCTCGCTTCTCGCTGACCAATTCATCGCCGCACCGCCGGGCTATGCGGCTGGCGGCCTGCCGGACAATGCTCCCACGTTGACCGCCGCTGCCCGAAAGTTGCTGGAGGGAACGGCGAACGGAGATGTGGATGAGTCGCTGATTGCACCTTCGAAACGCGAAGATTATGTTGGCGATCTAAATGACGTTGGGCCAGCCTGGTTCGGATTGCTCGGGCCGGTCACCCGCATGATACTGGCCAGCGACACCACATCTACGGAAGGCAATCGAACGCGCCGTTACCGCGTCTTATATGGAGAGCACATACAGGGCATCGCTTTTACCTTCGACGCGGCCGGAAGAATCGTTGGTCTCGATACGGGAGGGGATTAGAATTTCGGCGAACGGCTTTGATCTTACGCGGCCGCTGTAGCGCAAAAAGGTAACTTTTTTACGTAGAGCTCATCAAAAATTCAAAGGACGAAAATATATGGAAAATACACTCGCGACTTCATCGGGAAGTGTTTCTCCCGAAACTAAAGACAAAAGTACATTACCCGAAGCCAAGTGCCCGTTTAACCACGGAGCTTCGGTGCCCACGAACCGCGACTGGTGGCCGAATCAGGTGAACGTGCAGGTCCTGAACCAGCATTCCCCAAAGTCCGATCCGATGGGAAAGACGTTCAATTACGCGAAAGAGTTCAAGACGCTCGACCTGAACGCAGTGATCAAAGACCTTCACGCATTGATGACGGACTCGCAGGAGTGGTGGCCGGCGGACTTCGGCCACTATGGGCCGTTGTTCATTCGTATGGCGTGGCATAGCGCAGGCACGTACCGCATCGGCGACGGCCGCGGCGGGGCGGGAGCGGGGCAACAGCGCTTCGCTCCACTCAATAGCTGGCCAGACAATGTGAACCTCGACAAGGCGCGCCGGCTGCTGTGGCCGATCAAGCAGAAGTATGGACGGAAGATTTCGTGGGCCGACCTCATGATTCTCGCCGGTAACGTCGCGCTCGATTCGATGGGATTCAAGACGTTCGGTTTTGGCGGCGGGCGCGCAGACGTATGGGAGCCCGAAGAGGTGAACTGGGGTCCTGAGGGTACGTGGCTTGCCGACGAGCGTTACAGCGGCGATCGTGATCTAAAGAATCCTCTGGGCGCGGTGCAGATGGGTCTGATCTATGTGAATCCGGAAGGGCCGAATGGAAAGCCCGATCCGATTGCCGCGGCACGGGACATTCGCGAGACTTTTGCCCGCATGGCGATGAATGACGAGGAGACGGTTGCGCTCATTGCCGGCGGACATTCGTTCGGTAAGACACACGGCGCCGGCGTTCCCGCTCAATATGTGGGCAACGAACCAGAAGGCGCCAACATTGAGGACCAGGGCTTCGGATGGAAGAATAAACTTGGCAAAGGTCACAGTGCCGACACCATCGGCAGCGGCCTGGAAGTGATTTGGACCACGACGCCTACGAAGTGGAGCAACAACTTCTTCACGAACCTGTTCAGCTATGAATGGGAGCTGACGACGAGTCCTGCGGGTGCGCACCAGTGGACGCCGAAGAATGGCGCAGACAACGCTACGGTGCCGGATGCGCACGATCCATCGAAGCATCATGCGCCATCGATGCTGACCACGGACCTGGCTTTGCGCTTCGACCCGGTTTACGAAAAGATTTCGCGGCGCTTCTACGAGCATCCCGATCAGTTCGCAGACGCGTTTGCGCGGGCTTGGTTCAAGCTGACGCACCGCGACATGGGTCCGATCGTGCGCTATCTGGGCCCACTGGTTCCGAAGGAAACGCTGGTGTGGCAAGATCCGGTTCCCGCCGTGGATCATAAGTTGATCGGGGAGAAGGAGATTGCCGCGATGAAGGCGAAGATCCTCGCATCCGGTCTGTCGATCTCGCAATTGGTCACGACTGCGTGGGCAGCGGCGGCGTCGTTCCGCGGCTCCGACAAGCGCGGCGGAGCGAACGGGGCGCGCATTCGCCTGACGCCGCAAAAGGATTGGGAAGTGAACCAGCCGGCAGCACTGGGGAAAGTTCTCAAGAAGCTGGAGGCGATCCAAAAAGAATTCAATGGGTCGCAGTCCAATAGGAGCAAGGGCGGGGGTAAGGGCGGAGTTAAGGGTAAGAAAGTTTCGCTGGCTGACTTGATCGTTCTCGGTGGCTGCGCGGCCGTTGAGGAAGCTGCGAAGAAGGCGGGGCACAAGGTGAAGGTCGCTTTCTCGCCTGGTCGCACAGATGCTTCGCAGAAGCAGACTGATGTGCATTCATTCGCTGTGATGGAGCCGCTTGCGGATGGGTTCCGCAATTATCTTCGAAACGGAGGCGGGCAGGTTCTGTCGGCTGAGGAGTTGCTGGTGGATCGAGCGCAGTTGCTGACTCTGACTGCGCCCGAGATGACGGTTCTCGTCGGCGGCCTGCGCGCTCTGAATGCGAACTACGGGCAGACCAAACACGGCGTCTTCACCAACCGGCCGGAGACTTTGACGAATGATTTCTTCGTCAACCTGCTCGACATGAATACGAAGTGGGAGAAATCCAATCAGTCGAACGGCTCGGGAGACGTGTACGAGGGACGCGATCGGGCTACGGGCAAAGTGAAGTGGACGGGTACGCGGGTCGATCTTGTGTTTGGTTCGAACTCCCAGCTTCGGGCACTTGCGGAAGTCTATGCGTCTGACGACTCTAAGGAGGCGTTTGCGAAGGACTTTGCGGCTGCCTGGAGCAAGGTTATGAATCTTGATCGATATGATCTGGCGTGAGGGATGATTGTCCCTTTAGTTGGGCGAGCCTTTGGGCTCGCCCTTTTTTCTGGCTTGGATTATCTGGGCGTGTGCGGATTTCTTTCGTGGATAGAGGCGGACAGGAGTGTCCGCCCAACACGGGCTTATTTCCCTACTACTTGGCTGCGGTGTTCTAGCAGTAGCACGTCTCTCCAGGTGTCGCCGAGTTTGCCGATGCGGCGCCTTATGCCCACCTCGCGGAATCCGCAGCGCTGGTGCAGCGCGATGCTGGCGGAGTTCTCGGGGAAGATGCCGGCTTGCAGGGTCCAGACTTGGTGGCGTTCGGATTCCTCGATCAACGCTCGCAAAAGTGCTTTACCGGCGCCGCTGCGCCGCGCTGCGGCGGCCACGTAGACGGAAACCTCGGCTACTCCGGCGTAAACGCGGCGAGCTGAAACCGGGCTGAGCGCAGCCCAGCCGAGTGCTTGGCCGGCTTCACGCGCGATCAGGCGGCAGTCCTGGCGATGGCCGGCATCCCACTTCTGCCAGTCGGGCAGTTCGGTTTCAAACGTGGCGTTACCGGTGGCGATGCCTTCGCCGTAGATCTCGCGAACCGCGGGCCAGTCGGCTGGGAGCATGGGTGTGATTTTGTAATTCATTCTGCGAACATTGGACCTCATCTGAATCCCATTTTAGGGATTGACGGACGGCTTCGTGGGTAGAGGCGGACAGGAGTGTCCGCCCCTCAGGAGCATATCCTGCGACGGCGCTACGCTAACTTTCGGCGGGCGCGAAGAAGACCAGGGCTGCCAGCTCTTCTTTGATGTCGTAGAAGCGATGGGCTACTTCGGCGGCTACGAAGATGAGGCTGCCGGCTGAGACCTCGCGGTCTTCTTTGCGGCCATCCTCCCGTTCATCCGGGCCGGCTTTGAAGCGGGCGCGGCCGCGCACCACGTAATACATTTCGTCTTGGCGATGCGGCTTCTGGTGGTCGGTGGCTCCGGCGGGGAGGATGTAGAGGCCGGCGCTCATGGCCGGTACGCGGAGAAATTCGCGGTAGGGCTGGCCGCTCTGGGAGCGCTGCTCGGCGATTTCCGGAAGCGTGGCGAAGAATGTTTTCACGCGAAGATGCCTCCGAAGATCAGGTCGGTGAATTGGGGGATCAAGTTTTGCGCTTGCAGATCACCCTCGGGCTTGTGCCATTGGTAGATCCAGTTGATCATTCCTAGGAGGGCGAAAGCGGCGGCGCGTGGAGTGACTTTACTCTTGGCTTGGTTGCTTTGTACGTTGCTCTGAACGTTTCTCTGTACTTCGGCCATCAGGTTTTCGAGGAAGTGGATGTATTCCTTTTTTCGGGCGTTGATGCGCTTGCGCAGCGGCGGCGGCAGGGGATGGTTCTCGTGGAGCATCACCGTGATTTCGCGATCGCGCGGGCTAAGCACGACCTCGATGTGGAGGCGAATGAGGGCGCGGAGGCGCTCTTCGGGATTGGCGATGCTGCGAACGGGATTGAGCACACGTTCCTGCGTGATCTCCATGGCGTGGTTCATGATCTCGTAGAGGATTTCGTCCTTGCTCTGGAAGTGGTGGTAGAGGCCTCCCTTGCTGAGCTTGAGAGCGGCGGCTACATCATTCATAGAAGTCGCGTCGTAGCCGCGCTGCTGGAACAGGCGTGCGGCGGTGCGCAGGATTTCCTGCCGGGAGTCGACCAGGGTCTCGCGGGCCATCGGGTGACATGGTAAACAGTTGTGGGCGGGAATGCCAACTTACTGTTGCCAGGCTTGTTGAGCCTACGGAGCCGGGCTTCTCGAACGAAACTCCCGCGCGGGCTGGTGGTTGTGGCGACTGGTATGGGGTGCTTCGACTGCGTGAGATTGTCCTTCGGACGATCTCACTTCGCTCGGCATCACAGGGAGAAGAGGGTAATTTAATAGGGCAGGAATCTGGTACCATTTGCTGAGTGAGGTGGTCATGCCCCAATACGTGATTGAGCGGGAAATTCCGGGCGCGGGTAATTTGTCGGATGCGGAATTGAAGGAAGTCGCGCGAACATCGGTGGGAGTGCTGAAGGCGATGGGACCGGAGATCAAGTGGCTGCACAGCTACGTGACCGGGGACAAAGTGTATTGCGTGTACCTGGCGCCAGACGAGGAAACGGTTCGCGAACACGCTCGGCGCGGAGGTTTTCCGGCGAATCGAGTGTCGGCCGTCCGGCGGCTGATCGATCCCAACACGGCGAATTGAGATAAGCGCGGGTTGCGAGTCTGCGGTAGTGGTCCAGTTCAAGAAACGCGTCCCTCAGCGGCTGAAGCCGGGATTGATTCTGGCACTTACGGCAGCGGCTGAAGCCGCGCCCTTTCAAAACGAATTCAAACTGACCTAGCACCAGTTTGAGAGCCGGGGTCGGCCGCGCTGTTAAGGGCCTCCTCGATGGCCTGCTCGACCGGCATGGCCCAGCCTTCCATCCACGCCGATAAACCTGCGGCACTTCCGAGGGCTCGGCGCGCAAATTCCAGAGCTTTTTCCAACCGCGGTTGCTCGGACGGCCTGAGCGGAGCACCTATTCGTTGACGGAGCGCAGCGGCAGCTCCCGCCAGACGGAGCGATTGCTCAGGGTTCGATCGGGCTGCGGCGTCCAGGGCGAGAGATTCGAGCGTCCTCGCGATACCGCGTTTGTGACCCAGGTCCTGGAACAGCTTGATGCTTTCGCCGTACAGCTGGCGCGCTTCGATATTGTTGCCCTGATCGCAGCTCAGACCTGCCAGATCGGAGAGGGTGCTGGCAATTCCCCAGCCATCCCGCAGTTGGCGAAACGCCGCCAGACTCTGTTCGCAGAATCCGCGTGCGGCAGCGAAATCCGATTTTTCACGGGCGACGTCGCCCAGGTAGTTCAGGGTCCAGGCGACACCGGCGGCATCTCCGGCCTTACGAAACATGGTGACACACTCGTCGTAAAGGGTGGAGGCGCGCTCATATTCGCCCCGAGACTTCATCACGCTGGCGAGATTGCTGAGGGCGCGGGCGATGTCGCCGGAATCGCCGAGGTCCTTCCAAATCGCCACGCATTGTTCGAAGAGCGCGGAGGCGAGGGCGAGTTCGCCGCGATCGCGGGCGTTGACGGCCAGCGCGTTCATAGCGACTGCAACGCCGGGCTTATCGTTTAGAGCGACACAGGTGTCGAGACTGTCCTCAGTCATTTGCTGCGCGGAAGTGTAATCGCCCTGCTCACCCGCTAGCACCGCGCCAGCGAAGAGCAGGCGCGCGCGGAGCTTGGGATGCGCGGCGGTTGCTGGCAACGCGAGGAGCCTGGCGATGGCGTTACGGCCTTCCGTAAGATATTCGCGGGTTTCCCAGAAGCGAAACAGGGCAGCGCCCAGGCGCAGGCCCCAGTCGGCGTCCCCAGTCTTGATGAGGTAATCGAGCGCCGTGCGGAAGTTGTCATGCTCGAGTTCAAAACGGTCGAGCCATTCGGGGTGAGCGACCGCATCCTCAGCCCCTTCTTCGGCGAGCACGAGGTAATAGGCGGCGTGGGCGCGGCGAGTCGCGGGCTCATCCTCGCTCTCAGCCAGCCGTTCGAGAGCGTACTCGCGGATGGTGGAGAGCATGACGAAGCGGCTTTCGGCATCGATCTGCTCAATGTTCTGCGCCAGGCTTTTATCCACCATGGAAGCCATGCCATCGAGCACGTCGAGCCCCAGGTTGCCTTTGGTATCGCACACCGCTTCCACGCCTTCGAGCGTTGCGCCGCCGGCAAAGACAGAAAGCCTGCGGAAGAGGGTTTGTTCCGGGACATTGAGCAGGCCGTAGCTCCAATCCACAGTGCTGCGAAGAGTTTGTTGCCGGGTTGGCAGATCGAGCGCTCCGCCGGTTAGGAGATTGAGGCGGCTTTCGAGGCGCGCCAGCATGGCGGAGGGAGTAAGCATCTTAATACGCGCGGCCGCAAGTTCGATGGCGAGAGGCAGGCCGTCAAGGCGAGCGCAGATGGCGGCCACCGCAAGTGCGTTTTCCCTGGTCAGCGCAAATTCGTGCTTCACTGCCCGGGCGCGTTCTACAAACAGGGCGATGGCTGGAAGACGTGAAAGCACTTCGAGAGGCGGAATAGACTTGAGGTCAGGCAACGTCAGCGGCGGGACGGGAAATTCATGTTCGCCATAGACGTGCAGCGGCGACTGGCTGGTGACCATGAACTTCAGCTTCGGGCCGATCGTCAGTAGCTGGGCCAGCACTGGCGCGGCAGAGACAACGTGTTCGAAATTGTCGAGCAAAAGAAGCATGGGCTGGTTCAGTCTGCCCACGAAGTCTTTCAAGCTTTCCTGCGGCGACTGATTGACGGTTTGACTCGCGCCCAAAGCCTGGGCCATGGCGGGAGCGATCAAGGCAGGATCGCTAACCGCAGCCAAAGCGACGAAGCAAATACCAGCAGGAAACTGGCCGGCAAGTTCGCCCGCTACCTGCAAGGCGAGTCGCGTCTTTCCGATGCCGCCCGGACCGGTGAGAGTGACGAGCCGCACGTCCTCGCGGCTCAAGAGCTGACGGAGCGCGGTGGCCTCTGCTTCGCGTCCAATGAATGCGGTGCGCTGCACTGGGAGGTTTTGGGCGCGAGGCTCCGCCTGGGGGGCGGGCACATCGGCCAGCCGCTCGCTGACCGCGGCCAGGTCGCGGGCCAGGTCACGGGTTGAGCCGTAGCGCTTCTCCGGATCCTTGGCCAGGCAGCGCTCCACAATCCAAATGAAGGGAGCGGGAGCTTGCAGCATTCTCGCACCTACGCGCTCGGGCTCATCGCGAAGGATCGCCGCTGTGGTTTCCGCGTGCGTCTTTTTCAGGAACGCAGGAGATCCGGTGACCATTTCGTAGAGCACCGATCCGAAGGAAAACTGATCGGAACGAAAATCGACTTCGATGCCAGTGGCTTGCTCTGGCGACATATAGCCGACGGTGCCCATCACGGTTCCATGCTCGGTAAGGGCCGAGATGGTGGAATTGTCCGAAGCCCGGGGGTGGTGGCCGGATCGCAATTTCGCCAGACCGAAGTCCAGGACCTTGGGCGTACCCTCGGCGGACACCATCAGGTTCTCCGGCTTCAAATCACGGTGAACAATGCCAATTGCGTGCGCCTTGGCGAGAGCGTCGGCAATCTGCGCGGCGATGGCGACAGCCTTCCGAAACGGAATCGGGCCAGAGGAGAGCAGTTCGCGCACTGTTTCCCCTTGCACCAGTTCCATCGAGATGTAGTGGGTACCGTTTACCTGCCCGAGTTCATAAATCGTGACGATGTTCGGGTGGTTGAGCGCGCACGCGGAACGGGCCTCCTGCTCAAAGCGGGCCAAGGCTTCCGGATGAGAACAGCGATCCAGGGGAAGGGTTTTGATGGCGACGTCACGGTCGAGGCGAGTGTCCTTGGCGCGATAAACCTCGCCCATGCCACCGGCGCCCAGACGCTGAAGAATGTCGTAGTTTCCAAATCGCGTTCCGGGCGATAAGGTGGACCGCACTGCGGAAGTGAGCGGAGAGTTCATGAAGGCTGAATGGCGCAGCCAGCGGGTTGTCGCGCAGTATCGAAAGGCGTATTCCCCCAGCGGCTAAAGCCAGGCCTGATTGTCGGGCACTTACGGCGCGGCTGAAGCCGCGCCCTTTCAAAACCTGGCGGCAGCCCCAGCCCGTTTATAATACTTGAGATTCCGAGGAATTCATGGATATTCGATCGTTGCAGCGTCCGCTGAAAGACCAGTACCGGCAAGATCCGGCGAGTTCTCGAATTACGCTGAGGGCAACGGGCCGGCAGACCGACGCCCCGATCGCCTGCTCGGTGGACCTGGGACGTGCGATCTACGATGCGCAAGCCCACAAGGGAGTGGGCGGGGCAGGAACCGGGGCTTGCTCCGGAGACCTGCTGTTGGGGGCTCTAGCCGCCTGCGCCCAGATCACTTGCCAAATGGTAGCCGCGGCCATGGGAATCGCTACGGAAAGCATCGATGTCACGGTCGAGGGCGATCTGGACCTGCAAGGTACGCTGGGAATATCGAAAGCGGCTCCGGTCGGATTTGAGAGCATACGAGTCGTTTTCGATGTTCGCGCGCCGGGGGCTACCCCCGAACAGCTAAGCGCGTTGCAGGCGAAGACGGAGCAGTATTGCGTTGTGATGCAGACCCTGCAGACCCCGCCGAAGATTGAGAACCGGTGGGAGCGGCAGTGAAGGCGGACCTCCAAAACCAGTGCCTGTCTAATCAGGCTCGCCTAGTCATACCTGTCTAATCAAGTCTCCCGGTAGTCTCCAGAACCCGCTCGTTTAGATACTTGAGCCGTCCGATTCGGGGGAGCTGAGTTCCTGCTTGACAGCGAACTGGGGGGAAGGTAGCATTGCCAAATACCGACCGACCGGTCGGTACGCACCAAATGGATTCCGGCTCTCCCCCAGATGCATTGGATAACCGGAATCCATCCCCAAAAAAGGAGCAATTCTGGTGGCTACTATTTTCTACGAACACGACGCTAAACCTGAGGCCCTGAAGGGCAAGACCATTGCGATTCTGGGCTATGGCAGCCAGGGGCATGCTCAGGCGCAGAATTTGCGCGACAGCGGCTACAACGTAATCGTTGGCCTCGATCCGAATCGGCCCAGCGCGCAGCAGGCCCGCGCGGATGGCATGGTGGTGGTGGCTCCGGGTGAGGCCGCCAAGCGGGCTGACTGGATCCACGTGCTCACGCCCGATGAGACCCAGGCGGCGGTTTATGAGCAGCACATTCAGCCTTATCTGCATCCCGGAAAGATTCTCGGGTTCTCGCACGGGTTCAGCATTCATTTCAAGACGATCGTCCCGCCTAGCGATGTGGACGTGGTGATGATTGCGCCGAAAAGTCCCGGCCATCTGCTGCGGCGGGTTTACACCGAAGGGCGCGGCGTGCCGTCGCTAATCGCGATTCAGCAGGATTCGAGCAAGCGGGCGCACGAATATGCGTTGGCCTTCGCGCACGGTATCGGTTCGACGCGCGCCGGTGTTCTACAAACAACTTTCAAGGAAGAAACTGAGAGCGATCTCTTTGGCGAGCAGGCGGTGTTGTGCGGCGGGCTGACTTCGCTGATCAAGAAGGGATTCGAAACGCTGGTCGAGGCGGGCTACGCGCCGGAGATTGCCTACTTTGAATGCCTGCACGAGGTGAAGCTGATTGTCGACCTGATTTATGAAGGCGGGCTGGGACGGATGCGGTACTCGATTTCGAATACGGCCGAGTATGGCGACCTGACGCGCGGAGAGAAAGTTGTAGGAGACGGTACGCGGGCGGCGATGAAGAAGACTCTGGCCGACATTCGGGATGGGACATTCGCTCGGGAGTGGATCAAGGAAAACAAAGATGGCGGGCAGCACTTCGCCGAGTTGCGAAAGAAGGAGTTGCAGCATCCGATCGAGATTGTGGGCGCGCAGTTGCGCGGCATGATGAGCTGGCTGCCGGGGCAGCAGGCGAAGAAAGCTCCGGAAACGCCTAAGGAAGAGGTCAAGCAGGCTGTGAATGCTTAGGCCGTGGTGGGAACGCCCTGCGGGGCCTCCAGCAGCGCCGGAGTGCAACGGGTCCTTCGACTGCGTTTCCGTGCACTTCGTGGTCGGAAACTTCGCTCAGGATGACATGGGTTTAGAGAATGCTTAAGGGAGCTGAAATCGTTTTGCAGTGCATACGCGCTGAGGGCGTGGACCTGGTGTTTGGCTACCCTGGCGGCGCGATTATGCCTTTGTATGACGCGCTCGAGGGCAGCGGCGTACGGCATGTGCTGACGCGGCATGAGCAGGGCGCGGTGTTTGCGGCGGAGGGTTATGCGCGGGTCACGGGAAAAGTTGGCGTGGCCATGGCTACCAGCGGGCCGGGCGCGACCAATCTGGTGACGGGCATTGCTGACGCGAAGATGGATTCGGTGCCGTTGGTCTGCATAACGGGCCAGGTGCGGACGGCGATGATCGGGACCGATGCTTTTCAGGAAACGGATGTTTTCGGAGTGACGCTATCGCTGACCAAGTGGAGCCGGCTGGTGCGCACGATTGAGGAAATCCCGGAGGTGATTGCCGAGGGCTTCCACTGGGCGCGCAGTGGACGGCCGGGGCCGGTGCTCATCGATATTCCTACGGACATATTGAAGGCGAAGAAGGAATTCTCCGGGCCGGTGAAGTTCACTCCGCACGCACGGCCGTCCGATGCAAAGGCGGATGGCGCATTCAGCGACACGATTGTGTCCTTGCTGCAAAGCGCGACCCGGCCAGTGGCGCTGGTGGGCGCTGGGGCAAAGCTTTCGGGGGCGATTCCGGAGTTGCGGCGGCTGCTTGACGATTTGAATATTCCGACGTTCGCGACCGTGCATGGGCTGGGCGCGGTTCCTCCGCAAGCGCCGTATTACCTGGGCATGGTGGGAATGCATGGGACGCGCGCAGCTAATACCGCTTTGCACGAGACCGATTTGTTGATGGTGTTCGGAGCGCGGCTGGATGATCGCGTGACCGGCGATCCGACGCGTTTTGCGCCGCACGCGAAGATTGTCCACTTTGAAATTGATCCGGCACAACTTGACCGGGTGCGCGCTTGTGAGTTGCCGGTGATTGGCGATCTGGCGGAGACGATTCCGGCATTTCACTCGGAATTGCGTAATGCTTCCCTGCCCGACTGGAGCGGGTGGCGCGTGATTGCGTGCGGGGCGGAGCGTGCGGAGCTTGATCCGCGGGGACTGGCGCAACCTACGATTCGTTTTCTCGATGAACTTTTCAGCCGCCTGCCGGAAGGCAGCGTGATCATTGCCGACGTGGGCCAACACCAGATGTGGGCGGCACAGCGTTACCGGTCTTCGTCGCCGCGCGGCTTTATTACCTCGGGCGGCCTCGGAGCGATGGGCTTCGCTTTGCCGGCCGCGGTTGGAGTGCAACTGGCGAAGCCAGAGACTTGTGTGCTGTGCGTTTCCGGCGACGGCGGTTTTCAGATGAACATTCAGGAGCTGGCTACGGTGCACCGTCTGGGGCTGCCCATAAAAATGGTGATCGTCGACAACAAATATCTGGGCATGGTGCGGCAGTGGCAACAGCTGTTTTATGCGCGCAATTATGCGGAAACCGATTTGAGCGACAACCCGGATTTTGTCGAGATTGCGAAGGCTTACAAGATTCACGGATGGCGGTTGAACGAAGAAGCGATGGCGAAGTATCCGGTATCGGCGGAGACCGGTGGGTTGATCGAGAACTTTCTGCGCTCGCCGAATGCGGAGTTGCTGGTATTTGATTGCGCTCCCGAGGCGAACGTTTATCCCATGGTTCCGGCAGGAGCGGCGCTTTCGGAGATGGTTTACGAGGACGAGTAAGGAAGAATTGAGTAATTGGGTGATTTAGCAATTGAGTAATTTTTGTTTTTGAGGGAGCTAGCATGCAAGTGTTTCATATCCATTATCGCAATACGCAAGGCGCGTTGATGCGCATCCTGAACGCGGTTTCGCGGCGGGGGCTTGATCTCACCTCGGTGCACGCGGAGTACGCTGGGCAGGACCACGCGGTTTCCTTGATGTTGGAAGTCACGCATAAGCAGATCGGGCAGCTTTACCGAGAGTGGCATGCGATCGTGGATGTGATCGACGTGCGTTCGAGCGCGGCTTTGCGTCAGCACGAAGAAGAAGTATGGGCGCCGCATCCGCCGGCGAGTGTCGCGGAGCAATCAACACGCGCGGCGCGCGCCTAAGTTTTTCGTTTTGGGTTTGACAGATGTAAGCAGCATGAACGCTCCCTGGGTAAGCGTCATGCGATTGGGGAATCTGCAACTGGAATGCGCTTCTGGCATCATTTCAGACTGCAGGTTTCCCGTTTTTTATTGATCGGGATGGAATCGCTCCGCTCACGCCATTAACTTCTACTTCTACTCTGTTGTAATCTCTTTCCATGGATCTAAAGCATCGTAGCCGCGGAATTACGGACGGGCGCGACCGGGCTGGGGCGCGCTCCATGTTCAAGGCGATTGGCTTCACCGACGACGATCTGCGCAAGCCGCTGATCGGGGTGGCCAACACCTGGATCGAAACCATGCCGTGCAACTTTCATTTGCGGCGGCTCTCGGCCAAAGTGAAAGAGGGCATTCGCGCCGCCGGTGGCACTCCCATGGAGTTCAACACCATCGCGATCTCCGATGGCGAAACCATGGGCACGGAAGGCATGCGCGCATCGCTGGTGAGCCGCGAGGTGATCGCCGATTCGATCGAACTGGTATGCCGCGGCCAATTGTTCGATGCCGTGGTGTGCATGGTGGGCTGCGACAAGACGATTCCGGCCGCAGCCATGGCTCTGGCGCGAATGAACCTTCCCGGGCTCGTGCTTTATGGCGGCACCATCGCGCCGGGCAGCTATCGCGGCAAGGACGTTACGATTCAGGATGTATTTGAAGCGGTGGGCGCGAACGCCGCGGGGAAAATCACCGATCAGGATTTGCGCGATCTGGAGAATGTGGCTTGTCCCGGCGCAGGCGCCTGCGGCGGGCAATATACTGCGAACACGATGTCGACCGTGATGGAGATCATTGGGCTTTCTCCCATGGGCTTCAACAGCGTGCCCGCGATGGACGCCCGGAAGGACGATGTTGCCTTTCGTTGTGGCGACGTGGTGATGAATCTTTTGAGAAAGGGTATTCTACCGCGCCGTATTCTCACCCGCGCCGCCTTTGAAAATGCCATCGCATCGGTGGCCACGACCGGCGGTTCGACTAACGCCGTCCTTCATCTGCTGGCCATCGCGCGGGAAGCTGAAGTCGATCTGGAAATCGACGACTTTCAGAAAGTAAGCGAGCGCACTCCGCTGCTGGCCGATCTTAAGCCTTCGGGAAAATATGTGGCCGCCGACGTCTATAAAGCGGGCGGCATCCCAGTCATAGCGAAGCGCCTGCTGGAGGCCAAGCTTGCTGACGGTTCCACGATCACGGTCACGGGGAGGACATTCGCGGAGGAAGCCAACGACGCGAAAGAAACTCCGGGACAGCAGGTGATCGCTCCGCTCGATCATCCTTTGAAGAAAACGGGTGGGCTTGTGATTCTGAAAGGCAATCTTGCTCCGGAAGGTTGCGTGGCAAAAATCAGCGGGCATGAGCGACTGGAGCAGCGAGGTCCGGCGCGGGTTTTCGAATCGGAAGAAGATGCCATGGCCGCAGTGACCAGCAAAGACGCCGGCAAGAAAATCAAATCAGGCGATGTCGTCGTGATTCGTAATGAGGGTCCCAAGGGCGGTCCGGGGATGCGCGAAATGTTGAGCGTCACCGGAGCCATTGTGGGCGAAGGATTGGGATCGTCGGTGGCGCTGTTGACCGACGGCCGATTCAGCGGCGCGACGCACGGACTGATGGCCGGCCACGTCTCGCCGGAAGCAGCGCTGGGCGGGCCGATCGCCGCGGTGCGCGATGGAGACATGATCCGCTTCGACGTCAGCAAGCGTATTTTGGAAGTTGAGATCAGCGACGACGTATTGCGCGCGCGGATGAAAGAATGGAAGCCGCCCGCACCGCGCTATCCGACCGGCGTGTTTGCCAAGTATGCGGCGCTGGTTTCGTCGGCCTCGCAGGGAGCGATTACGAGACCACCGAAGTAAGTACGCGGTCCGTATCCACTATCACCCTCGGAATCAAAATCCCCATCCTTTTTCGCAAAGAACGCGAAAAAAGATGGGGCAACCGCTTTCAGTATTAATTTCCCTGCAAGCAACGTCTGTGAGCGAGCCGGAGGGACCGGCCTGCTCCGATTAGGCTACAGCTTGCGAAGGGGTGCCCGCGGTCAGGGACCTGATCGCGCTGTCTATATCCCTATCGATATCGAACACCGCAGCCAATCTTGTCATCTGGAGCAGCTCACTTATGCGATTGTTCAGGTTTGCAAGTCTTAGATGACCACCCTGGTTCCGAACGGTGGTGTGAGTCTTGACCAGCTCGCCCAGGCCTGAGCTGTCGACGTACTGAACTTCACCCAGGTTGAGAACGATCTTTTTGTGGCCTTTCTCCGCCAGTTCGCGAACGATTTCGCGGAGCATGACGTTGCCCTCGCCGAGCGTGATCCTTCCGCTGATATCGAGGACCGTGACATCGCCGACGTGGCGGGTGTCGGTTTGCATCCTGACCGGTGTTCGTCGTTCCATCCCAAATCCTAGCCGGTCAAGAATTGCGCACGCCGCACTCGCAAGTTCCTGTGACTCGGTGCGGACCACGATCAACGAACGCCCCTCCTTCAGCACTTCGCGGAAGAACGCGACATCCTCAGAGGACTTCTCATCGCTGGTCGGCTTAGGCGCGTCCGTGTCTTGTGAAGCTGCTGAACCAAGGGCGGTGCCTGCACCCGCGCCCGCTCCAGCACCCGTAAGCAGCGCGGCGGCACCGATGCCTAACGCGAATACCGTCCCGATGCCGGGAAGAAGCAGCGAGGCAGCCACTATGCCGGTCGTTATCCCGGCGGCTCCTCCAACGAAGCCGCCGACATATGCGCCGAGTTCCTTCGCGATGCTTTTGGCCTCGGTTTCTGACCGAGTCAGGAAAACGATGGATTCCTCGGGCAGACCCTGCTCCAATAACTCCTTGACAGCTTTCTCAGCGTGATCACGGGATGCAAATACTCCGATTGCAGTTTCCATATGAACCTCCTAGGAACCGCGACAGTGCGACGCCTTTTTGCCACCAGCGCCGGGCGTCCGGCTCAAGCCGAGAAGGATAGCAAAGGAACCTCGCGGAGCCAAGGACAAATTGAGGGGGCTTAACATGGCTGCCCGGGGCCTGAAAGTTGTGTCCCAGAGAATAGGCTAGTACGATAGTAGCCTTGCTGGAGATGCTGCGCCTGGGGTCGTTCGACTCCCGGAGGGAGGGCTATGAAGATTGCTAATGACGTGACCGAGTTGATCGGCGGCACACCGCTGGTCCGGCTTAACAAAGTGACCGCAGGCTGCGTGGCCGATGTGGTGGCGAAGCTGGAGAGCCGGAATCCTTGCGCCAGCGTAAAGGACCGCATTGGAGTCAGCATGATCACTGGGGCCGAACGCTCGGGCAAAATTCAGCCCGGCAAAACCGTGCTGATCGAGCCGACCAGCGGCAACACCGGCATTGGCCTGGCTTTCGTGGCGGCGGTAAAAGGATACAAGCTCATTCTGACGATGCCGGAAACCATGAGCCTGGAGCGGCGGGTGCTCCTGTTGGCATTCGGCGCGGAAATTGTGCTCACGCCCGGTCCCAAAGGGATGAAGGGCGCGGTTGCCAAAGCGGAGGAGATTCTCGCGCAGACTCCCAATGGTTTTATGCTGCAGCAGTTCGACAATCCGGATAATCCCAAGATTCACTTCGAGACTACCGGCCCCGAGATCTGGAATGATACCGATGGCCGCGCCGACATTCTGATCTCCGGCGTCGGCACCGGCGGCACCATCACCGGGGTTTGCCAATACATCAAACCGAAAAAGCCGTCGTTCAAGGCGGTCGCGGTGGAGCCGGCGGATAGCCCGGTGCTCTCGGGCGGCAAGCCGTCGCCGCACAAGATACAAGGCATTGGCGCCGGATTCGTGCCCAGCATTCTGCGCCGCGACTACATCGATGAAATCGTTACGGTCACCAATGACGAGTCGGTCAACATGGCGCGCCGTTTGGCTAAAGAAGAGGGCTTGCTGGTGGGAATTTCTTCGGGAGCGGCCGTGGTCGCTGCCGTGAAGGTCGCAAGCCAGAAAGAAAATGCGGGCAAGCTGGTCGTGGTGGTCCTGCCGGATTTCGGCGAACGCTATCTGACCAGCGTTCTGTTTGACGCACTACGCAACCAGGCGCTGCAGATTCCAACCGCGACGCTTCCGGGTTGATGAATCGGTCAACGGTGATACGGAAAACAGAGACGAACAGTTAACACCACCAGCCCGGAAAAGGAGAGTAGCCAAAACCGGGCCGGCGGCGTTTCCGAAGGGAAGGCGCCCTCCAGAAAATTTGTGGAAAGACCGTTTCACCTTGTCGGTTAAACCTGCTGGTCCCGCGTCAAATATGACGCGGGACCAATTTTAGTTTACGGCAAGTAGTAGCGGAACGAGGTGAAGATCATGGCGTCCAGCCCGTGAGGCTGTCCGCCCACGCCTGACCAGACGTTGCGGTCTACGTAGGAGAACTGCGGTCCAAACTGGATGCGGCCGCGATTCACCTTTTCCTTCGATCCGTCATAGGGCTTGAACCAAACGCCGAAAGTGCCCTCGATCAGGACCCGCGTATCGGCGGTGCAGCTCGAGAGGGTGCCAGGGAAGTACCCGCTCCCAACGCTAGGCGCGGTTTCGGTGAAGCAGCCTGAGTTGCTAAAATTGGGCGAGCCGTATCCGACATATTTCCCGGAGATAGGATCGTAATCCCAAGCCCGGCTGGCATATTCTGCGCCGCCATTCAGGTAAACGTCCACCTTCGGTGAATGCCACTCGATCGTACCCAGGCCCTGGTAGCTATGAATCAGATTGAAGGTGCCGTTCGCCTTGATGGAAGCATCGGCGAGACCGCCCGTACCGTAGCGGCCCACGCCATCGCCACCGAAGAAGTGCAGGCCGAAATCGACGTGCTTGTCGGCGACGGACCAGCGCGCGTTGGCGCCTACGCCCCCGCCATTCTTCGAGCTGTTGTAAGCCTGCACCGCGCTCGCGGCCGCGAGACTTCCGCAAGCGACGCTGGCGAAATTCTCTGCGCAGGGGAAGATGCGGTCACGGAAACGGCTGTAAACGCCGAACACTTCGTAGTGTCCGAAGCCCGGTTCGAATACGGCTTTGGCGACGATGTCGGGCGATGGATTAAATGAGTAGTTAGCCAAGTTGGCAGCGGTGCCCGAGGCGGAGGCGCTAGCGCCAGCGTTGTAGAGACCTCCACTTGCCCCGGCGGAGCCCACCAGGAAATTGTCACCGTTGTTGTGCGTGCTCAAGGTGGCTTGTGAGTCTTCCACCGAAACCGCGAGCCACAGCTTGTTGTCGAAATTCTTGGCGACCCGGAGGCCGTACTGCCGCGCCCAGCTGAAGCCGACCGTATACTGCGGGTCGATGGTCATGGGGAGCGCTTCGGTGCGGTTATCCGTACCATGCCGGGTTTCGGTGACTAGGCTCCACATTTGGCCGCCGGTGATCGACAAGCCGTTGTTGAAGGCGGCCTGGGCGAAGGCCTGACGCTGCCGTAACGTGTAGCTATTGCTCTCGTTGTTGTTGGAGGTGACACCGGCCGAGAGGAAATCGGCTTCGTAGTAGCCGCTCAACTTGACATTCGCCAGCTGCCCTGTAGCCAGCATACTGATACGCGACTGACGTCCGGACCCGAAGAACTCAGAGAGGCTGCTTTGCGAAGCCCCGGGCATGGTCAGAGAGTTGAAGGGTGTATTGATGTCGGCTCCGAGGGCTCGCGTACGGTACACAGTTTCTGCCGCCAGGAATCCGCCAGGTGTAATGGTGATGCCTTTATAGCGCAGCGACAGTGGGTTCTCCAATGAGGCGCCAAAGGTCTTGACCTCTTTTTGCGACTCCTGCAGCGCCAATGCGGTGCTGCTGGCGTTTGTCTTGAGATCCGCAACATCGCTCTTGAGCGCCACTACACTCTGCTGTTGCTGGCTGGCCTCGGCCTGGGCCGCGTCAGCTTTGGCGGCGGCGTCGGCGGCTGCAGCCTGCGCCTGCTGCGTCGCCTGGTCCTTGTGATGCAACTCGTTCTGCAAGGCCTGGATTTGCTGCTGCTGAGCGGCTAAGGCGTCTTTCAGCGCCTGAACGTCGGCCGCGGTCACTGCCGGCTGCGCCTTCGCTACCGGCGTATGCTTCTTCTTTGCAGGCGGCGTGGCGGTTTGAGCCCAGGCGCCGACCGAAAGAGCCGCCAACGACAGGGCTGTGAGAAACAGGGTTTTGGTTGATTTCATGGAATTTCATTCTCTCCTTTTGAGTTTTGAAGTTTGCCAGCCGTTTCAACCCACCTGTGGCTGGAACCTGCGATCGGTCGCGCAAAACATGGGTTTGTAGTGACGCTCCTCTTCTACGTTTTCCTTGTTACAGGGGTGTTACAAATCCATAAATTTCGTATTAACGGGAAGCATCGCATGGATTGGAGCAAAGGAATGAACGGGTTAGCACGAAGTGAGGAGCACTGCGGAGGGGTCTAAACGTTAGCGCCGCCGGCCCGGAAAAGGAGAGAAGCCAAAACCGGGCCGACGGCGGTTCCGAAGGGAAGCGCCCTTCAGAAGGTTGGAGTACTTGGTCGCAGCTTTGAGGTCGCGGTTCCGCGCCGCGTGAGCCCGGGACCGCTTTCTCTTAAGGCAAGTAGTAACGGAAGGAAGTGAAGATCATGTTGTCAATTCCTTCCGGCGCGCCTGAGGGTGCTCCCACTGGCGTGATGCCAGACCAGGTCTGACGAGTCACGTAGGAATACTGCGCGCCGAACTGGAACCTGCCTTGAGGACCGCTGTAGAAACGGTACCAGAGGGCGATGGTTCCTTCGATCAGGGCACGGGTATCAGCCGTGCAATTGGCGAGACTGCCCGGGCTGAACCCACCTGAGCCGGGAGCGACCTCGGAGTAGCAACCGGTATTGAGGAAGCTGGGTGCACCGTACCCCACTTCAGCTCCTGCACCTTTATTCGCCAGCGGATCGAAGTTGTATGTCCGGGCAGCATACTCAACACCGGCATAGGTGGTGATGCTAAGCTTCTTGGTGAGATTGAACTCGAGGGTGCCAAGTCCCTGGAGATTCTTGATTAAGCGGACCGTGCCATCTGGGTTGATGGCAACATCGGAGAGCCCGCCCCCGGCGTAGCGCCCGATTCCGCTGCCCCCGAATCCTTTCAAGCCAAAGACAACGCGATTGGCGAGGCGCCAGCGGCCGCTGGCACCGATGCCACCGCCTTCCCTGGAAGCGTTGTAGGCGCCGGTTGTGGAAGTGGCTCCAGGGGCCGTGCACTGCGCCGAACCTGCGGCAAATTCAACGCAGGGGAAGACGCGATCGGAGAAGCGGTCGGCAAGCCCGAAGACCTCGTAGTGTCCAAATCCGGGATCGAAAGCGATCTTGGCGATGATGTCGGGCGACGGATTGAACGCGTAAGTGGCAGTGGTGTTGTAGCTGTTGCTGGCGCCGCTCTCGCCCAGCAGATAATTGCTGGCGTTGCCATGTGTAGTGAGCGTGCCTTGCGCATTCTCAACGGCAACCGCGACCGCGACTTTGTCGTTGAAGTTCTTGGTCAGGCGCAATCCATACTGGCGCGCGAAAACGAAGCCGACGTTATACGTGGGATCGATGGTCTTCGGCCGGGCGTCGTTGGTTCTGCCGAGATCATCGTCGGGAGAAATTCCCTTTCCGTTCTCAGTCACCAGACTCCATACCTGGCCGCCGAGGACACTCCAACCGTGCTGAAACTTGGCCTGCCCCCAGGCCTGGCGAAGACGGAGAGTGTAACTGTTAGTCGAGTTGGAGTTGGAGGTTACGCCTGCAGAGAGGAAGTCAGCAGAGACGTAGCTGGAAAGATCCACGTTCTTCATGTGTCCATCGACGAAAGTTGTAATTTTCGACTGACGGGCCGAGCCAAAGAACTCCGGAATCTCGCTTTGAGAGGCGCCCGGCATCGTCAGGGAGTTGAAGGGTGTAGCTATGTCGGCCCCGAGGGCACGCGACCGCCGCACAAATTCAGCGGCAGCATATCCGCCGGGGGTGATGTTGATGCCGCGGAAGTGAATGGTAAGCGGGCCTTCCATTTGCTTGTCGAAGGTTTGCGGTACATCGGGGGTGACGGTTTGGGGCGGCGGGTCTTGAGAGATCATGACCGCATTTTCCAGCGTGGCATGGTTCGACGAGCTTTCACTTACAGACTTGACATCAGCAATGTCGCTGTTCGGGCTGTGTTCGCGTTTATTCGCTGCATCTTCTAACGCCTGAATTCGCTTTTGCTGGGCGGCCAGCGCGTCTCTCAACGCCTGAACATCCGCAGCGGTTATCGGTTGAGCCGGCGAGGCTGACGCCGCGGTTTGAGCCCAGGCGCTGGCGGAAAGAGCGGCTAGCGTCAGAGCTGAGAGAAATACATGTTTAGTTCGTTTCATGGGAATTGAATCCTCTCCTTTTGAGTTTTTTGGGTTGAATATACTTTCGGGGAGCAACAGAAAACCTTTGCAGCGGAGGCCGCAAGCTTGCGAAACTTCCCTTCTCGGCGGGCTTCGAAGGGACACCACCTTCATGCTCGACTGTTACTATTATCATGATCGACTTAATAGTGATTCGATACAAGTTTGCTTGCTCTTTCTTTCGTGTAACTGCTTATTTCAGCGACGGCTAAACCAGAAACCTGGGAGAGTTTACTTAGGACTACGAGCTTCTAGGTTGACGAAGTCAAGCCCCACCTGTGCTGCAAATGGCGTTCCATGGATTTGAAAACCACGCCATCCACTACGTAGCCGATGGCAATGATCAGAATCATGACGGCGATAACTGCGCTCATGTCGTTTAAGTCGCGTCCCATCATCAGCACTTGCCCTAGTCCCAGGCTCAGATAAAGCATTTCGGCGGTGATCAGAGAGCGCCACGCAAAAGCCCATCCTTGCTTCAGGCCCGAAACAATGAACGGGAGACTAGCAGGCAAGAGCACATACCAAAATAATTGAAATCCACTAGCGCCCAGGTTTCGTCCCGCCATGCCATAAATCTTGGGCATCTGCTTGCGGCCATCTTCCATGGCTAACGTGACTGAGAGCAGCGATCCCATGACGACTACGAACAGAATGGCATTCTGGCTGAGGCCGAACCAGAGCAGGGCCAGCGGCCACCAGCAGATGCTGGGCAAGCTTTGGAGGCTCACGAGCAGGCCGCCCATGGTTTCTTCCAGGAACTTGCTGCTGGCCACGCCCAGTCCGAGGACCATGCCCAGGACAACAGAAATTGCATAACCGATCAATACGCGGCGCATGCTGACGGCGATTGCGATCCAATAGCTGTGATCTTTGAATCCGGCGTAGAGGGACTCGCCGACACCCCACGGCGTGGGAAACAGGTAGGGCGGCCAGATCTTTAATTCGGCCAGCAACGTCCACAGGCCGAACAAGCCGGCATAGAAAATGAGCAGGCGGGCGGCGCGCTTCATGGTTGTTGTTCCACTCCCGGCTCCACGCGGGGCTTCACGCCCACGTTGTATTCCACTTCGAGGGAGCGGTTAATTTCTTCGCGCAGCTCATCGAGAATCTCACGGGCGGCATGGGCCACGTGGGTGTCTTCCAATACGCGAGGACGGGGCAGGTCGATGGGGAATTCGCGCTTCACGCGGCCCGGCCGGAAGGTGAGCAGCGCCACGCGATCGCCAAGGCGGATGGCTTCGCGCACATTGTGCGTCACAAAGATGATGGT
Source organism: uncultured Acidobacteriaceae bacterium (assembly GCA_963747615.1). Classification (GTDB taxonomy): domain Bacteria; phylum Acidobacteriota; class Terriglobia; order Terriglobales; family Acidobacteriaceae; genus Sulfotelmatobacter. The sequence continues at coordinate 1,540,434 of CAVVFP010000001.1, read as the reverse complement.
GCGGCCGGTCTCAGCCCAGATGCGTTCGAGTTCGTCGTGCAGCAGGTCGCGAGTCTGGGCATCGAGCGCGGCGAAGGGTTCGTCCATCAATAGCACGTCGGGTTCAGTAGCGAGAGCGCGAGCCAAAGCCACGCGCTGCCGCATGCCACCGGAGAGCTGATGGGTGTAGCTGTCTTTGAACTGCGAGAGATGAACCAGGCGCAGGTAGTAACGCGTCTTCTCGTCCCTCTCCGCCTTGCCGATGCCCTTCATCTTCATCCCGAACTCGACGTTCTGCCCGACGGTAAGCCAGGGAAAAAGTCCGAGTTCCTGAAAAATAAGAATGCGGTCGGTTCCCGGTCCCTGCACAGGTTTGCCGTCGATTAATACTTGACCCGAAGTCTGCTGGTGCAGGCCCGCGATCAAATGAAGCAGCGTCGACTTGCCGCAACCCGATGGGCCAACGATACAGAGAAACTCGCCCGCCCTCACTTCCAGATTGATGTGGTCGAGCGCCAGCATGCGCTCGCCGCTCTCGGTGCGGTAACTCAGGCATATGTCGGTCAAACCGACTTTGGGAACTTCGGATAAGACTCCGCGGAGCGGGCGAATAGCGACGCCCGGTGATTTTTTTCGCGCTCCACCCATGGGGGCTGGAGTGCGCGGGTCGATCGGAACCGTGACCTGTGCCGGAAAATTATGTGCGTTCGTACTCACTGAATGGCCTGTCTTCCCTTCTCCGCCAGCACCTGATTCAGAAGCGTCAAGTCGTAGAGTCTGGAGAGATCCGGCATTTGACGGCCGAGAAAGCCGTCATCAAATGCCTGCTGCGCCGCGGTTGAAAGCGCACCGTGCAGCGGGTCATAGGTGACCTGCATGCGCGTGAACGCCTCATCGAGAATTGCAGGCGGGAGTGCCTTGCCGGTCTCGGATTGGATCTGCTGGTTCAGAAGCTTCTTGGCATCGCCTGGATGCGCGTTGATCCAGTCGGTGAGGTCGACGTTGGCTCGAATCCAGTTCTTCACCAGATCGGGATGGTCCTTCAGGAACTTGGTGTTTACCACTAACAATCCGATAACAAATTGTCCGTTCGGCCAAAGCGTGCGCTCATCCAGGAACAGCCGGCCGTTGCCGTCGTGAATCAGCCGCGTAGCCCATGGTTCGGGGGCCCAGGCGGCATCGAGATCCTTCTTCAGGAACAGCGTGAGCTGATCGGGATTGGCCATGGGGACGATCTGGACGTCGCCGCCCTTGTCGTTGGTTTTCATCCCATGACTCTTCAGCCAGTTGCGCAGTGCGACGTCTTGCGTGTTGCCGAACTGCGGGGAAGCGACACGTTTGCCGTGGAAGTCTTCGGGTTTCTGAATTCCGCTGTCGTTGCGCACGATCAGCGAAGCGCCGCCGCTGGCCGCTCCCGAGACCACGCGCACCGCCTCGCCGTTGGAGCGGACGTAGCCGTTAATCGCGGGGTTGGGGCCGACGTAGGTCATATCGATGGCGCCCCCGAACAAGGCTTCGATGGCCGCTGGGCCGGCGTTGAAACTGGTCCACTGCACTTTCACTTGCGGACCCATCGCCTTGTCGAAGTAGCCGTTGGCCTTGCCCACCATGGCTTGAGCGTGCGTGATGTTCGGAAACGCACCCACGCGGATGGTGGTTTGCGCCTGGCCCGAGGCCGCTGCGAACGCCAGAGCCAGGACCAATCCGAAGAGGAGCCGCTTACTCACTCCTCTGGCCTCCCACCACCATGGGCAGAATGCCGCCCTTGGCTTTCTCTTTTTTCGCGGCCGAACGCTTGCCTTTGCCGGCACGAGGCGGTGCGCCGGAGATCAAATCCGCCAGCGTGGTGTTCTCCAGAATTTTTGCCGCGGCATCGCGCACGTCGAGAAATACCTGGTAGAGCGCTCGGTGCGGCAGGTCGCGATCGATCAGCACGCGCAATTGCTCGGCGTCGGCAAACGGCGCTACCGGGCCGTCGATCAAGCGCATGATCTCGCTCAAAGGAATGTCGGCGGGTTCGCGGCGCAACTGGTAGCCGCCCTTGGCTCCGCGCACGCTCTCGACCATGCGGGCGTTCTTGAGCTCAAGGAGAATGAGTTCCAGAAATTTTTCCGGAAGATCCTCTTCGTAGGCGATCTCGCGAATCTTGATTGCACCCTGATGGTGATGCCGCGCCAGCATCATCATCGCCTGCAATGCGTACAGTCCCTTTTGAGAAATTTTCATGGTCAGCGATTATGCCACAAAGTCCATTGTATTAGTAGACTTTCTTTCCGCGACGGATACAGCAACTACGATTCCCTTTTCTCCAGGAAGCGGCGGCCTTCATTAAAACCAAACAGATCAATCGATTACGGTGTTGCTATGGATTCAGGAAAAAGGAGGGATGTGCATCGGATTGCAGTTCTGGAACAATTCCGCTGCAATCGAGGCTGGCAGCGCGTTTGCAATCATGGATGTCCTTCGCGGTCATCCGATTTGCACATGTCACACCCGAAGGATCATGACTTCTGTAGCTTTGATCAGAGCAGCGGCAGTCTGCCCCGCCTTGAGCTGCATCTCGCGCGCCGAACGCGAAGTGATAATCGATGTGATTTTCTGACCGCCAATCGAAATCTCCACTTCCGCCATCAGACCGCTAATGCGGACGGCTTCGATTCGTCCCACTAGTTGATTGCGTCCGCTGACGCGGCGGATTACGTCTGTGCGTTCCTCTTTGGTTCTGCCTCGGGTTCGGAACAGCAGACGATCAATTTCACGCTGGGGAATGCGATGATGCCCCCCAACAGTCTGGAGGCTGCGAATCTTCTTCTTGTAAATCCACTGCTTAATGGTAGGAAAGCTGATCCCCAGCTCCAAAGCCGCATCCGGCAGTTTGAGCAATTCTTCTGCATTGCGCGGGGATCTGCGGTTCTTTCGCATGCGTCGAAATGCTACCCCCAAGGCGGAAAACGGTCAATAAGCGGGGTCTCGCTGAATTAATTCGCGATAAAACGCCGAACAGCATTAAACAGTATCTTAATTGACAACGTATTCGTATGTGCTATACATTTCTGTTTCCATTTCCGGCCTGATACTTTTTGGAGGCTTTTATGCGCAGAACAGCCCTCTTATTCTCCGCGCTCCTTTTGCTTTTTTGGCTTGCGATGGGGGCGTTCCCGGCCTGGGCCCAGATGGGAGTGACCCTCTCGGGCATGGTGAAGGACCAGTCCGGCGCGGCCCTTCGCGACGTCACGGTGACAATCAAGAACGTCGACACAGGTGCAGCGCGTACGATCGCAACCGACAGCGGAGGGCACTATCAGGCGTCCGGCCTGCCTCCAGGGCGCTTCGAAATTCGAGCGGCAAAACAAGGGTTCGCCGATGAAACGCGCACGGGAGTCAGCTTGGCGCTCGGCCAAGACACCACGGTCGACATTAAGATGCAGCGCACCACTCCCGACCCCTGCGCGAGCGGCCACGAGTTCGCCACCACCGATTGCACGCTGACCTGGCACGGCATCACGCTGTATGGCGCGTATGACGTCGGCGTCGGCTATGTCAGCCACGGCCTACCGGAAAATGGCTATAACTATGAAGGCGAATCTCTGGTGAACCGAAACGGCTATCAACATCGATTCCTAGTCGCACCGAACAACCTGTCGCAGACGAGTCTGGGCATCAGGGGCAAGGCAGAGTTCCTGCCCGGCTGGTCTGTCGTATTCAACGCTTCAACCGGCATCAATCCGCAGTCCGGCCTGCTTGCCAACGCGTCAGCCACTCAGACAGCAAACAACGGCCTTCCCCGGAGCAGCTATTCGTTCGCCATCGACGGCGCGCGCGCGGGTCAGCCCTTCAATGACCAATACTATGGTGGTATATCGTCCAAGCATTTCGGCGAGTTGACCTTCGGCCGTCAGCGCTCTCTCGGCACCGATGCGATGCTTCTTTACGATCCGGCGAGCGGCGCCTATGCCTTTTCCTACATCGGGTATAACGGCACGATGGCGGGCGGCGGCGACACCGAAGACAGCCGTTGGGATGACGCCGTGAAGTATCGCATCGCCTACGGCCCGGTCCATTTCGGCGCGATGTATAAATTCGCTAACGGTTCTGCCGGCTGCTACTCGGCCTCGTCAACCTGGACAGCTACCACCTGTACGCCGGAACAGGCGCATAACAACGCCTATGGATTCGACCTCGGAGGTGCCTACGGCAAGGTCTCCGCCGACCTCGTCTTCCAGCAGTTCAACCAGGCGATCAGCGTATTGAATCCCTTGCTGGGGCCTCAAAGTTTGGCGGCTCCATATCAGTCGACCACCAACAGCATCAATACAAACCCCATCAACGGAGCCAATCTGATCGACCCGAACAACACCGTGTATGGCATCGTGACCGACAACCGGGCAGTTATGTTCGCCGCCAGGTACACGTGGGACCCGTTCAAGTTTTTTGCCGGCTACGAATACATCTGGCAGAACAATCCGGCGGATCCGTTGGGCGTTGGCGCCTCGGACCAGGGCGGCTACATCATGAGCGGGGTCGAGGACAACAATCTCGATTCTGAAAAGTTGGTGAATATCTGGTGGACGGGCGCGAAGTACACCTACCGTAGCAGAACCGACTTCACTTTCTCCTGGTATCAACAGCGGCAAAACGACTTCCGTGTTCCACCGACCTGCACGCCCACCAGTTTCCGCGCCTCCTGCGCGGGCACCCTCAACGAGGGGTCGCTCTATGCGGATCATCACTTCACCAAGCGTTTCGATGGTTATGTCGGACTTGCGTATTCCTGGGTGAGCGGCGGTCTGGCCATCGCCATTCCTCACGGCCCGGGCGTCCCCTATAGCTACAACAACAACTGCGCTCCGACAATCGGTGGTCGTTTCGCATTCTGATCAGCGGCTGATATCTAGCTAGGTCGCGAATCGATAGTTCTTGGGGCCGGGAGGCGGAGTCGGGCCTTAGAGACAAGGATGCTCAAAGCGGTGCGTTGAGAAATCGTTGGTTGGTCCTTCTCAGCCATTCCGGGCTTTCCTTCCAGACTGGCTCGCCAGGCGCGGCCAGAGCCGTATTCATCATTCCCCAGTATTTCTGTTCAATCGCCGTATCGACTACAACCTCTAGAAGATGCCGAACCGCGCCTGACTCCTCGAACCGCGAATTTCCCGGAGGCCAGAAAATATAGCCCTCGTCAATCACGGCTGGAATTCCACGCTGGCGCGCGAAGTTACCCCATTCCCGCATACTTGCCTGAATCAGCATTTTCATCACCGCGGCGTACTCGCCGAAATGTTCAAACATCCAATAGTCATAGCGGTCGGGTTCCGTCACATTCAGAGTCAGCCACTGAATGGGCAACCAGCCCTTCGGAATCAGTTCCGCTCGCCTGGTCCACTCGTCCCAACTGACTTTGGGGTTCTCCCCGATTAACCAGCGCAGCAAAGCGTTGCTCTTGAGGTCAGGAGGCATCTCGTTCCACTGCGGCACACCCAAAGCCTCCAGCAACGCCTGTTGCACGCCGAGAGTGTAAATATGATGGTCGGCAACCTGCAGATTCTCAGGAAGCGCGTCGTAACCGGGAAAGTCCTTTTCAAAACACGGCCCGGCGTTGACATACTCAGCGGTGAAAAGAATATCGGGATGCGCCTTTTGCAACCGTCGCAGGGCCTTTTCGACAAGAGGTTTTTGCGCGATATAACCCGGGGGAAAATCGCTGGCGTTGAGTTCGTTATGAATTTCAACAAAAGCAATCTGCTTCTCCAGTCCGCGCCGCTTCAATTCCTGGATCAACCTGTCGTGCATGTTGGCCAGGCGCTCGAAACGCTCTGCCGGCGGCGTTGACATTACATCGGCCCGGAGCTTGGGGTCGGCAAGCATAGGCGTGCTGTCTTGATATTCCCAACTGGTTTGGATGACGCGGACGTTGTGCTTCTTAGCGAGTTCGTACATTCGCACCACTCGCTCAAGCGCATCGTAACGCACTCCGGCTCTCCCGTTATAGCCCCGGAAGTTATCGCTCAGACCCGCCACCCACGGCTTAACATCAATCGGGCCGCGCGGACGGCCTTGCTGATCAAAACACCAGTTCAGCGCGACCTCGGGCCGAATCGTGTTGTAACCTCGTTCTACTGTTTCGGAAAAAGCCTGTTCCAGATCGAAGTATGGCTCGCCGGGGTTTACGGCCATGAGCCAGCCTCGAATCCACAGGGTGATGGTCAAACGAGGCGGTAGATGCGAGGGAATTTTAACGGGGCTTGCGACAGGCGAAGTCGATAGCGGGGCGCTCTCCGTGGCACCGCCAAAACCTGTGGTGGCTGCCAGCAGACCGCTTAGCCCCACTCCCTTAAAGAATTCGCGGCGCCCAACGGGCGCCGCATTCTGATTCGATTTGTCTGGGCCGTCCATTTATCCTCTCGGATCCTGACTTCCTCTGTCTTAACTGCTACCAGCCGGGGCCAACGGGAGGCAGTACCCTAGGCGAGAAACATTTCTCTCGTCAACGAAATTCAATACCGTGAACTTAAGAAAGTAAGATCTCCGGATGTTCGCAGCCGCGCCGAGCTGCGATCAGAGCTTCGCAAAGCGGGGCTTTGGCCAAGCGTACGTTTCGGTGGAAATGCTGCGGGAGTCCAAATCTTACTGCTGCCCCGGCGCCAAATACCACGGGGTGACCGTCTCGTCACTCTTCATAAAAGTCGTCAACAGAGCGGCATCCTTATACTTCCCCGCCGTCGAAGCGTGCACTCCATCGGGACCCAGGTCGCTGCAGCTCCACTCCAGCCCGGCACTGGCGGCCAGCGCATTACCGTCGGCGAGCATCCCGTTGGCCCAATCATATGTCCCCCATGAGAGCCAAGGAGCCACCACCGGCCCATTGTTCGGGTTGTAATTCAAATCCGCATCGCCATTAATCTGATCCGCGATCACCGTTTGCATCGCGAAACCAGTCTCGTACGCATACGGCTCGGGCAAAATCTCCGGAGTGTTCGTGGCATACCCGCCATAATGCATGCTCTCCAGATAAGCCATCTTCAGATTGGGGAAATAAATCTGCATGTTCTCGAGGGCGGCAATCACATCGCTGATCTGCTCCGTCATATCCGACGGATAAGTTCCTTTGGGTTGGCTGAGCGGATCGTTCAACCACACGGCCACCACCTGATTCGCTGTCACGTTCTGGTACGGCAGGTAAAAGTTGAGAATCGTCTGCCACGATCCATCGCTAAAGTTGGCGTAGTTGGGCGAGTCCGTGCCATCGATCGCACCGTTCACGATCACCAGATTTGGATTTAACGTGGGATCCACCTGCTCAGTAAGTTGGTACTGGGTAAACAGCGTCCGCGAAATCGACACTCCGATCGATAGCAGCACATACTTTCCATTGGGATCATAGTTCCCGTTGCCGTCGAGCGGAACAATACCGTTCGCCAGCGCCAGCCCGTCAGCTTCATGGTCCGGAGGCCGCACGTTACTTCCTCCCGGATACAATCCACCCTCCGTTCCCATATAGCTGCCCGTTCCCAGATCGGGCAGATCCACCTCCGGCACATTCGTACCCGTCTGGTTCCAGGTCGTGTTGTTGCAAGCGGAAGAGGAAATCGCCACCGGAACAGTCAGCGCGGCCGTTGCCGACAACGGCGGTACACTCGAATCCGCAACTTGCACCGTGAAGCTGTAGCTCCCCGCGGACGCGACGTTCATTGGCCCAGTCAACGCGCCCGACGGACTCAACGTAATTCCGGTCGGCAGGGCCCCGGAAGCCAGACTCCAGGTGTATGGAGGTGTGCCCCCGGCTGCCGCCAGATTCGTCAGGTAAGAAAATCCCTTGGAACCAGTGGGCAACGTCGGAAACGAAGACACCGCCAGCGTGGGAGGCGCCACCCCCGTGCCCGCCACGCTGATCGTCTGCGCTGGCACAACGTCATACGCCAGCGAAATCGCATTTTCGTAGGTCAAGAGTTGGCTCGGAGTAAAGGTCACCTGAAATGAAAAGGACTTCTTCGACTTAATCGTGACCAAAGTCGTATAGCCCGTCTCACTAAATGGAGGTTGCACCGTCACCGCCGTCAGCTTCACTGCGGTCGTTCCCGAATTGGTTACAGTCACCGTTTGCGTGGCCGTGCTTCCGAGCGCAGCGGCCGGAAAATTCAATATGTTCGGACTGATTCCGGCGATCGCTCCGGTGGTCGTCCCCGTGCCTGAAAAGGACGCCGATTCCTTGGCCGGCATCGGCTCCGCCTGCAGTTTGCCCGGCCCAACGTAAGATAGACTCGCCGAACTCATTTCTCCACCGTAAAGACCACAGAGCCAATGGGGCTGATCACGGCTGAGTTCGGGTTGCCGTCTTGCACCGTCGAAACGTCTCCGTCGCTGGCGTAAACGTAGAGTACGTGTTGACCATTTAACAACGGAGCAGGCACCTTTACCTGGCCCGTCGATACGGTCCCGCCGTTCTTGGCCTTTAGCGCGACAGACGTCCACTTCCCTCGCCATCCATCGACCTGATAGTAGGCGTACTGGGGCACGAGCGCAGCCGCATTTTCGGGGAAACTGCTGGTCGCGGAAATCACAAAGCTCGGCTGCGGGTTGTGCGTCCGGAACAGCGGAGTGGTCGCGATCGTCTGACTGTCCTTAACCCCTTTCGCTGTGGTCGCGATGGGTAGCTCAGCCACGCCGCTGACGTCGGTGGTCGGTAACCACAGGTTAGTGTAGCTGTATCCGGGCCCCGCCAGCGCGCCGGATCCCAGGTCCACCACTAACCGGTGTGCGGCCAGATCCCAGCTGCTGGGAGCTACTGCAGCGACTGTGTTGAGAGTACCGTCAATCGCCGCCACCACGGAGGTGCTCGAGCCAGTATCACTGCCAACATACACCGTATTGGTAAGCGGATTCGCTTTAATGTCGGTCGCGCCAGTGATCTCCGGATATGCGGTTCCCGACAGATCCAACATCAACGTGTCCGAAGTGCCGTTATAGATCAAGACGTGGGGTACACCGGCCTCGGAGAGCCCCAGATAGAAATTCCCGGTCAAGGGGTTGACTCCAATCGCCGTTGGCTCTGCCGCGACAATTGGGATGTTGAGTATCAATGCGTTCTGTGTGGTATCGATCACCGAAAGATTTTGACTGCTGGCCACGTACAGACGCTTGCTACCAGGATCCAAAGCCGCAAACTGGGACACCTCGGGTAGCGGGATCGTTGCCAGGATTGTGCCACCCGCCGGATCGATGACGTATACCGCGTCCAACGCGGCGTACGCAACATTTACCGTGGGATCCACAAACACGAAGCCGGGATTCGCGCTGCCTACCGTAATGGTTTTCAGCAGCGCTTCCGTGGAACCGTCGAGCACGTACACTTTCGCGCTTTCGTAGTCCCAGGCCACGATCTGGTTGGTTGCGGAATCGATGGCGATGCTCCGAATGTCGGCTGTGGTCGGAACGCTGGTGATGAGTTTGGCGACATTGGTCTTTCCGTTGACGGAGTAGAAAAAGCCGCTAAGATCGCCTACATAAATCTTGTTAGTCGCGGGGTTCACGGTGACGGCCTGGGAGTACGCGTCGGCGATGGGTATGGCTGTCACCCCCGCCGTGTCGCCACTAAGCCCGGTGTATCCCAGCTCTGCTGCAGCTTCGTTGACCGCGAACAAAGTGCCCAGACGCAGGGTATAGACGGTTCCCGTGGCTGGGTTCGCGTCCACGAAATCGGAGTTGAGATCGAATCCACTGAAGTCTTGCTCGTAAGCTGCCACCAGCGACCGCGGGCTGATATCGAACGCACTCACGGTATTGTCGGCGGAGTTGGCCGTGAAGACCCTGCTGGTAACAGGGTCAAACGCCAGGGCGATCGGGACCTTGCCCGTGCCCAATTCATGAACCTCAATCGGAAGAGGGGGGAAAAGCATGTCGACGATGTAGAGTAGACCTTGTCCATCGGCCCCAGATACAATTCCGAATTGGTTCGTCGACGTGTTCACGGCCAGTGCCGTGTATCCGCTGCCGGGAACTACCCAGCCACTTCCTAAGGTGAAAACTCCATCGCCCGCGGCATAGGGGACATAGTTTTCCCCGTTCAGGCCGAGAAGGAAGAGTCCACGCGCGGCGTAGGCTGTCGAAATTGGGTCCGCGCCGGGGTCGCCTGTTTCGTCTAGTATGGAATAACCGTTGTCGGCGTCGATGACCGCGACGGGGACCGTCTGGTCTGTGGGGCTTGCCGTGACTGCGACGTTGGTCTGCGGATCCACCGAAATAGAAGTGATGCCATAGGGAATCGAAGCTCCAGTAAGTGTGATTACGAGTGAGTTCGTCGTGCCGTCGATCACAACCACCGACCCGGCGGTGCTGCTCGAGCACCCGACAAAGACCGCGTGAGTCGCAATGTTTACTGCCATTGCGGCTGGCCTCATTCCGGTGGGTAGGGTCGCCAGCAAGGCTCCAGTCTTAGCATTCAAGACCTCAATCTGCGTACGGGCCAGATCGGCGACGTAGAGCTGATCCAGCACCGAGTCCACCACCAGCGCGATCGGCTGGCCGCCTACTTTCCAGGTGGCGGCTAGGGCAGTGCCGGTGATCACGCTGATGGTTCCCGCTTGAGCGTTCGCGACGTAAACCATGTTGGCGGGAGGATTGGCTGCCATGGCGAGTGCATTGGCGCCAATGGGGATCGTTTTCACGACCGTTAACAGGACCGTGTCGAAAACGGACACGGTGTTGGCGCCCTGGTTCACGACGTACCCCAAATGTGCCGCAGGGTTCACTACGATTGCACTTGGGTGCTTGCCGACCGGGATCGTCGCCAGCGGCGTCACCGCCCACAAGAGAGGTTCGGCCAAAAGGAGCGCGACGATAATAGAGAGACGAGTCACACGAGCGAGCGGACAAATCACGCACGATAACAGAGTCAAGGGTCGCCTAGTTTGCATCGTCATTGCAGTTACCTTTCTTGAAGTTAATTCTCGTTTGCGACGGGCTCACAACGTTTGGAGTCGTGGCGCTTCTGTGGTCCGTGGTCTGGGAAGTGGTGCTGGTGTTGGCGTCTGAGCGGGGCGTGATCTGCGCGCTGGCCGAAATCGCCAGCAAAGTCAGGGTCATCACAAAGCACCGCAGAACTGACTCTAAAGTGGTTGCCAGGGTCACGAGTCGTCCTCACTCAAGGCCATCTTTTCATTTGCGCCTTGAGCAGTGCGCAATATCGGCGAGTTCCGTGAAGAGGTCAACTTACTCAGTGCTTACTCCTTCCTTAACGTCCAAGTAGCTGATTTTGTGCCAGTTACGAGACCTAGTGAAATGGAAGAAGTTTCCCAGCCAGACAAGTGCTAGACTTCTGAACGAAATTGGGGTCTTGGGGACGGTCTAATTTCACGGGGAGGCCACGCCAATTCAGTCCAGGATCGTGCGCTTCGGGCTCTTTGAGGCAGATCTCGAACGGGGAGAACTGCGGAAGAATGGTGTGCGCGTCAAGTTGCACGACCAGCCTTTTCAGATTCTCACGCTCTTAATTGAACACCCAGGGGAAGTAGTCACTCGCGAAGAGATCCGACAAAGACTTTGGCCGGGGAACACCTTCGTCGAATTCGACAACGGCCTGAATGTCGCGGTGAAGAAGTTGCGTGCGGCGCTAAGCGACGATGCCGACAGTCCCCGATTTGTTGAAACCGTGCCCCGGCGCGGCTACCGTTTTATTGCTCCCGTCACAGTAACTTCTGGTGTGGTTGCGGCGGCCGTGTCCACCGAAAACCCCGCCCAAGGTGCCGTTGCCTCGATTCCGCCGGTTGCAGCCGGACACCCAAAACAACGCGGACTCATCCTCGGGCTGATGATTCTGCTTCTAACGCTGGCCGGCGCGGCAGCCTATCGCTGGCGCAGTTCGCTCGCCATGCGAGTGGCCGCGAAGTCCAACGTCGCGTCGCAGATCATACCCCGCCGGTCGGTGGCTGTGCTCGGCTTCCGCAACTTACCCGGACGTCCAGAAGAAGATTGGTTCTCCGCGGCGTTTACCGAAATGCTCAGCACCGAACTCGCGGCGGGCGGCAACTGGCGCATGGTGTCCGAAGAAGACGTGTCCCGCGCCAAACGCGATTTGCGTATCGGCGACGCCGATACGCTGGCAAAATCTACGCTCGCCAGCCTGCGGATCAACCCTGGCGCCGATGTCGTGGTCCTCGGCTCCTGCACTCCGATCGAGGAGAAGGGTAAGAAGCGCATCCGGGTGGATATCCGTCTGCAGGACACAGCCTCGGGAGAAACCATCGCCGAGGAAGCTTTCAGCGGAGACGAAGGCAGGCTGTTCGACGTTGCCGTGGAGGCTGGCGCACGTTTACGCAGCCGGATGGGTGCCGATCCGGCCTCTGCCGAAGCGATCAACGCGGCGCGCTCCTCGCTGCCCGCCAATCAGCAGGCGCTCCGATGGTACGCGGAGGGTCGCGCCAAAGCTTCGCGCTATGAATACCTCGAGGCCCGCGATTTGCTGGTCAAGGCGGTTTCTGCCGACCCGCAAAATGCTATGGCGCACGCGGCGCTCGCGAATGCGTGGGCGGTCCTGGGATACGCGACCAGTGCGCAGGAAGAAGCCAAGAAAGCGCTCGACCTTTCTTCCAACCTCTCACGGGAAGAACAGCTTTCCATCGAAGGCCGGTATCGCGAACTCACCTGGGACTGGCCGAAGGCCACCGAAATCTATCGCGCGTTGACCCAGTTTTTCCCCGACAACCTGGAGTATGGGTTGCGGCTTGCCGAGGTGCAAAGTAAAGGAGGAAGAACGCAAGACAGCTTGCTGACCATCGCGGCATTGCGCCGACTCCCCAAGCCCATCTCCGACGATCCTCGCATCGACCTGCAGGAAGCGGGCACGTTCGATCGCGCGGGTGACTACCAGCGACTACAAACAGCATCGTCGAACGCCGCGGCCAAAGCGCAGCAACGGGGCAGCCGCATCCTGTTGGCGGAGGCCAAGCTTAAGCAGAGTCTGGCAGCCAGCAGGCTGAATGATCCCAAGGGCGCCCTCGTTCTCGACGAAGAAGCCCAAGGAATCTTCAAGGAAGCCGGTGATCAGTACGGTTTTGCAAGCGCCCAATACCGCGTGGCGGATCTCTTGTTTCAACAGGGAAATTTCGCCCAATCCAATGCCCTTCTCGAACAATCCTTGCAGGTCTTTCGCAGCCTCGGAAACGACGGCGCTGCCGCATACGCTCTCAACGATATCGCCGGTGGGCTGTTTGAGATGGGAGAACTAACCAAGGCAAAGGATATCTACGAGCAATCGCTGGTCGGTCAGCGGTTGGTTCGCAACAAGCATGGAATAGCAGACGTGCTGGCGAATCTCGGCGAAATCCTGGAACAGCAAGGAGACCTCGGCAAGGCCAAAAAATACGACGAAGAAGCTCTGGCGCTATACAGCGAATTGGGAGAACAAAACGGTCTCGCGAGTATCCAGAACAACCTGGGTAAAGTGCGAATCGATCAGGGTGATCTCTCCGCGGGCAAGAGCCTTTGGGACCAGGCGCTCGCCCTGCGCCGTGAGTTGGGCAACGAGAGCGATATGGCGGAGTCCATGCACAACCTTGCGGGCGTACTCGGCGAACAGGGCGATGTCGCTGCCGCCCAGAAACTGTACGATGAGGCGCTCGCCATTCAACTCAAACGAGGGGAAGAAGGAAATGCCGCCGGAACTCGCCTGAGCAAGGCTGAGTTAATGCTGGAATCGGGCAGCCCGGGAGACTCCGAGCCGCTGGTCCGTTCAGCCCTGGAACAATTCAAGAAAGAGAAGCAGGTTCAGGAAGAGGTGTCCGCACGCGCCGCCCTCGCCCGGACTTTCCTGGAACTCGGCAGGTTAACGGAAGCGAAAACGGAGATCGGGCATGCGACCGGACTGGCCGACAGAAACGAGAGTTACAACGTCCGTTTGAAGATGCAGATTGTCGCCGCCGAGGTGCTTTCCGCCGGAGGAAAACCAGATGACGCCGCTCGGAATTTGCGGCGAACGATCAAGGATGCTCAGAAGGCAGGCTTCTTTGTCCGTCAACTCGAAGCGACCCTGGCCCTGGCTGAGATTGGAGCGAAGTCCGGAAGAAAGAAGGAGTCTTTGGATCTCTTCCAATCTGTCGAGAAAGATGCGCGCAGCAGGGGATTCCTTCTTATCGCTCACCGGGCAGTTGCCGAGAGCAGCTAGCCGAGTGGCGTCTGACCCCGCACGGCGCGATTTATCCGGCCATTGATTCGAGAGCTGCTTCATCATCGCCCATTTGCAGACGAGTTGCCCATCATTGTTTGCGTTTGCGTAAACGGCAATTTCACGCATTGACTCCCATCGAGCAGGGTTTTGAGCGTAAACACCTTCATGAGACGTGCACAGCGGAGCCGCCACCACAGCCTTTGAGGGAATCTCCCATAAAGGCGGTTGTGGATAGAGCGGGAATTGGCGTTGGTGAGAGTTTCGCAGGGGACTAAGGTAGTAATGCAGCGCCGCCGATCAAGGGGTTTGGATCGATTACCATCGCTTCCGGTAACATTTCAAGCGGGCCTGTATAATGATACTGAGGTCGTCGGTGGAGAAGGCGGGAAGAGAGATGTCGGTTCGTCCAGTACCATGGTGGCGCTTGGCGTTTGTCAGCGTTGTCATGTTTTCTCTCGTCCTTACGCTGGCAACACGAACTTTCAGTGGTACAACTTTCCACTCTATTGTGGTTCGATCCGACTCGCCTCAGGCCATGCGGCAGCACATGGATCGCGATGCGGTTCGTTGGGTTGCTCCTGTGGCCACAATTACGGTGGCACAGGTTCCCGTGTTCTCTCCCCGTGTGATCTTGACCGGACCGTCCCTTCCAACCCTCCTTCTCGAAGAGAACCTCTACAATCGACCGCCTCCCGCCTGCTGATTTTTTTCTCCGTTGTCAAAAGCTAGCCACTCCAATTCAGCCACTGATTGAGGCGAACTGCCTCCAGGAAGGCTGGCCAAGCCTGTGTGAGTTCGCGAAGTGAGTTGAGTTTAGTAGAAGCGGTGCGATGGTTTTTTCACCATTCGTAGGCGTGCAGATTTGGAGTGAAACAATGACGCTGCAACGCAGACACATATTGATTGGGGTAGTTGCAGCGCTCGCCGTGGTGATCGCGAGCATGCTGCTCATGCATTTGTTTGGTGACACGGATGCCAAAAAGGCCGCTGACTCGGCAGAACGGGTCGCCCCGGTGGTAGCCGTCGCCCGCGCTCCACTCGAAAACGTTATTACTCTTACCGGTGAATTCCGTCCCTTCCAGCAGGTCGATGTTCACGCCAAGGTAGCCGGCTACATCCGCCATATTCTTGTGGATGTGGGGGACAAGGTTCAGGCAGGTCAGGAGCTGGCCATTTTGGAGGTCCCCGAACTGAATGCGCAAGTCGAGGGCGCAAAATCGGACATCGGTCGCAGTAAAGATGCGATCCGCCGCGCTCAGAGCGAGATCGAGCGGGCCCAGTCCACGCACACTGCTTATCACGCAGCCTATACGCGGCTCAAGCAGGCGTCAGCGGAGCGGCCGGGTTTGGTGGCCGAGCAGGAACTGGATGACTCGATGGCAAAAGATAAAGAGACCGAGGCACAGATCAATAGCGCTCAGGCGGCTCTAGCTGAATCGCAAAACCAACTTGGAATGGCCCAAGCCACGCTTGATCGCCTTTCGGCATTGCAGGCTTATTCGCACATCACGGCTCCCTTCGCAGGCGTGGTCACCAAAAGGTATGTCGACACCGGCGCCTTAATCTCAGCCGGAACTTCCTCGGAGACGCAATCGCAGCCCGTGGTGCAACTCGCGGAGTGGTCTCTGTTTCGCCTGGAGATTCCAGTCCCCGAATCCGCCGTGCCGATGGTCCATCTGGGCAGTGTCGTGCAGGTCCACGTTCTCGACTTGAATCGAGACTTCCAGGGTCGCGTCTCCCGCTTCGCTGACGCACTCAATGACGAGACCCGAACCATGCACACCGAGATTGACGTGGAGAATCCGCAAGACACTCTGACCGCAGGCATGTACGCCGAGGTGAAGCTTGCCTTGCAGGGGAAAAAGGACGCGCTCACCGTTCCCATCCAGGCCGTGGTTCAGGAAGGTAACGAACATTACGTGTTGGCTCTCGACGATCGGAATCGGGTGCAGAAGCGGAACGTTGAATTAGGAGAGCAGACCTCCACCACCGTGGAGATCGTTCACGGTCTCTCAGAAAAGGATCGAGTGATCAGCGCCGGTCAGTCCGACTACGTGATCGGCGAGGTGGTGACGCCCAAGTTGGAGTCAGCGCCCTCAGGTGCGAGCAAAAGCCAGACAGGAGGGCGAAAGTAATGCCCAGATTCGCCCTGAAGAACCCATTCTTCGTAATCATGCTTTGTCTGGTAATCGCCGTGGTCGGCGTAACGACGGTGGCTCGGATGCCGGTGGATTTGTTCCCCCAGATCAAGATTCCGGTAGTCGTGGTTGCGACCTTCTACGCGGGAATGCCGCCGGAGCAAGTCGAGGCCGACATTACAGACACATTCGAGCGTTTCTTTACCCTGGGCAGCAACATCGACCACATCGAGTCGCGCTCTCTTACGGGCGTGAGTCTGATTAAGATTTACTTCAAGCCGGGCAGCGATGCCAATGCGGCTCTTAGCAATATCGCAAACCTGGCGATGGCCGACCTTCGGCGTCTGCCTCCAGGAACGTTGCCACCCGTGGTACTCAAGTTCGATGCTTCGAGTCTTCCCGTCTGTTTGGTAACGCTGAAAGGGGAAGGCCTCAACGAAACCCGGCTGAAAGATCTGGCGCAATTCCAGGTTCGCAACCAGATTGCGAACGTATCCGGAGCTTCTGTGCCGCAGCCTTTTGGCGGGCGTTATCGCCAGATTATGGTTTATGTGGACCCGGTCAAGCTGGAGGCGCACCAGCTCAGCCTGATGGACGTGGTTCACGCGGTGAATGATTCCAACCTGATTCTTCCCGCTGGGGATGTCCGGATCGGTCCCAGAGATTACAACATCTATGCCAATGCGCAATTGCCCGATGTAGAAGAGATTAACCGTATACCGCTTAAGACCGTGGGTAACGCGTCAGTGATGGTTGCCGACGTAGGTGAGGCCAAGGATTCGGGCGCGATTCAGACCAACATAGTCCGTATCGACGGACAGCAGTCGGTTTATATCCCTGTTCTGAAGCAAGGCGGCGACAGCAACACCATCACGATTGTGAATGGAATCAAAGCGGCGATAAAAGACCTTTTGGACATTCCGAAATCGCTCAAGACGGCGGTTGTTTTTGACCAGTCCATCTTTGTCAAGAGCGCCATCAGGAATGTGATGAAGGAAGGCGGAATTGGACTGCTGCTGACGGGCGTCATGATTCTCATTTTTCTGGGCAGCCCACGAGCCACGGTTGCCGTACTGCTCTCGATTCCTCTTTCCGCTCTAGTGTGTTTTTTGCTCATGGATGCAATGGGCGGGTCAATCAACGTGATGCTCTTGAGCGGCTTGGCGCTGGCTTTTTCGCGACTGATTGACGACTCGGTGGTGGTGCTGGAAAACATTTTTCGCTATATGGAAATCGGCGAACCTCCGGCGGTGGCCGCGGAAAAAGGCGGGATGGAAGTTTCGCTGGCAGTGTTGGCGGCCACGTCTACGACCTCGATAGTGTTTTTTCCGGTGACGCTTTTCTACGGCGTCAGCCGCTACCTCTTCATTGATCTCGCTCTGGGGGTCGTCCTTTCCATTTTTGCCTCCTACATTTTTGCCATGACGGTGGTGCCGCTTTATTGCGCGCACTTCATCCACCTCGAAGACGTGCAAGAGGAAATTGAACACGAGTCAGAAGACAAAGCCGCCACGCGATCTATCTTCCGGAAGTTCCTGGGCTGGTTTAATGAGCGATTCCAGAAGCTCCTGGATATTTACGAGCGTTGGGTGACGCGTGCTCTGGCCCGGCCGGGGAGAACCGTGGCGTGGATTGCGGCAGGCATCGTCGTAGTGCTGGCGGGAATTTTCCCATTCGTGGGGACAGCGTACTTTCCTCGCACCGATCCGGGCCAGTTCGTGATCAACATCAAAGCGCCCAGCGGTTCGCGGCTTGAAGTCACGAATCAGTACATCGCGCGCGTCGAAAATGATATTCACCAGGTGATCGGCCTCCACGATCTCGACATGATCGTCTCCAATATCGGGATTACGCCCGATCTTTCCGCCATCTACACCAGCAACTCGTCGATGGATACTGCATTTGTCCAGGTCAGCTTGAAGGAAAACCACAAGTTCGGCAGCTACGAGTATATGCAGCGCGTCCGCCGCAAACTGGCTGAGGATTTGCCGGAACTCGATACCTATTTCCAGGCGGGCGGATTGGTTGATGCGGTAATCAACCTTGGATTACCGGCGCCTATCGATGTCCAAGTGAGAGGCAACGATCTCGACGACGCTTATAAAGTTGCCGCGAACATCGCCAAACAGATTCGAAGCCGCAAGGGCGTGAGCAGCGTGCTGATTCCCCAAAATCTTCTTTATCCCGGACTCCAGTTGAACATCGATCGCGAACGCGCCAGCCTGATTGGACTCACGCCCAAACAGGTGGTGGACAACGTAATCACCGCGCTGACCTCCAACGGCATGATCGAACCCAGCTACTGGATCGATCCCAAAACGGGCAATAACTACATGCTCACCGTGCAGTACTACGATAAGCAGATTGAGAACATGAGCATGGAGGACTTCAAACAAATTCCTCTGCGCGCTCCGAACCTCAAGAATTACACGCCTCTGCAATCCGTGGCCGATATAACGACGATGAACACGCCGACCGAAGTCGACCATTATCAACTGCAGCGCGTCATCGATATTTATGTAATGCCCGCGGGCGAGGCCTTAGGTGGAATCAATCGCGAGGTCAACGATATCGTCAAGCATCTTTCTCTGCCAGAAAATACGCGGGTCGAGGTGCTCGGATCCGTGGTAGGGATGAACGAATCGTTCAAGCGTTTCTCCATCGGTCTGGTGCTGGCCATCGTGCTGGTCTATCTGGTGCTCATGGCTCAGTTCGCTTCTTTCATCGACCCGCTCATCATTCTGCTTGCGATTCCTCCGGGATTGTCGGGCGTCGTGTTGATTCTTTGGCTGACCCATAGCACCTTCAACATCATGTCGCTGATGGGTGTGATCATGATGACTGGAATCGTCGTTTCCAACAGCATCTTGATCGTCGAGTTTGCTCGCCAGCTGCGCAAGGAGGACTTCGCATTACAGGAGGCGCTGGTGCGGGCGTGCAAGATCAGGCTGCGCCCGATCCTCATGACCTCGCTCGCGACTCTGTTGGGCATGCTTCCGATGGCACTTGGTCTGGAGACGGGCAGCGAGCAATACGCGCCTCTAGCCCGCGCCGTGATCGGCGGTCTCGCGGTTTCGGTGGTCGTCACAGTTTTTCTAGTACCCGCCGTCTATTTGATGGTCCACGGCAAAGATGAGGACAAGAAGAACAAGAAGGAGGAACAGCCGGCATGACGTGGAGACTGATGTTTCTGTTGGCCGCTCTCGCGCTCTCAACCCACACGCTCTCACTGCGAGGCTTGGCACAGTCCGTACCGCTCGTGCAGGAGTCGCCTTCCTCGAATGTTATGCGCCTCAGTGTAAAGGACGCGGAGGCGCTCGCGCTGAAGAACAATCCGGCAATTTCTGTTGCGCATCTCAATGCGCTGGCTTCAGAGCAGGTGACGCGGGAAGTGCGATCGAATCTCTGGCCACAAGCCTACGGCAACCTGACGGCGGTTGATGCCCGCGCAAATAGCCGCATAACGGCCGGGGCGTTGAATAATCCAACCGTCTACACACGAGCCGCCGCTGGCGCCACGGTGAGCCAACTCATCACAGACTTTGGACACACCACGAATCTAGTCGCCAGTGCCCGTCTTCAGGCACGAGCCGACCAACAGAACGCAGTCGCCACAAAACAAGATATTTTGTTGGCCGTGGACCAGGCCTTTTACAACGCGCTGCAAACGCAGGCTGTGCTGCACGTGGCAGAGCAGACCGTAGCTTCGCGCCAGTTGTTGTCGGACCAGGTTTCCGCTCTAACGAAGAGCAAATTGAAGTCGGACCTGGACCTGAGCTTCGCCAACGTAAATCTGGCGCAGGGAAAACTTCTCTACTTGGACGCGGTGAACAACGAGAAGGCTTCCATGGCGGCCCTTTCGGCGATTCTGGGATATTCGACGCTCGAACCGTTCGAACTGGTGAACAATGCGGAACCTCTGACGCCACCCCCAGCCGACGTCGACCCGCTGATTTCCGAGGCTTTTGCCAAGCGTCCCGAGATTCTTGCATTGGAATTTCAGTCAGACTCCGCGGAGAAGTTTCACCAGGCAGAGCACGACCAGTTGTATCCGACAATCAGTGCCCTCGGGGCCTTCGGAGATTCTCCGGTACGCGACGATATTATTTATGGGCCATACGCTGCCGCGGGGGTCAACATAGAGATTCCCGTCTTTAATGGATTTCTCTACTCCGCGAAGTCCCACGAAGCCGACCTGCGGGCCCAAGCCGTCCGGCAACGTCTGATCGATCTTCGAAATCAGATCTCAAGAGATGTACGCACGAGCTGGCTCGCGGCAAGCACGGCATTCGACCGTGTGAATGTGAGCGAGCAGTTGTTAGCGCAGGCAAACCAGGCGCTCGATCTCGCCCAGACTCGATACAAGCTCGGTCTCAGCTCAATTGTAGAACTCAGCCAGGCGCAGCTACAGCAGACCCAGGCCGAGATCGGAAATGCGCAAGCCGGATATGAATACCGGTTGGCCCTGTCCGTTCTGCGCTACCAGACTTCAGGTCTGTAAGGCGGGTTGCAAGCTGTGCATTTGCGTCCTTGGAGAAAAGGCGGGGCAATGTCTTTGCGCTGGCATCAATCGCCCGGCACAGCAGCATTTCCGTGACGCTGCGCTACATCCACCCACAGGACGATACCATCAACCGCATTTTTACATCGCTGCTGGCAGGCACAAAATTGGGCACACCCAAAAAGCTCCCCGAACGGATACGACGCAAGAAATCATGCTAAATCATTGATGTGATTGGTGCCGGAGGGGAGTCGAACCCCCACGGTATCGGGATCGTGATGCCGACCCATTGTCTTGTTGACAGTTGAATTTGGTAGTAGAGTGAGAGTTACGACTTCCGTTTTGTATCGCCATTCCGACGAACTTAATCTCTGGCCTCTACTCCACCGGAGGGTCACTAATGAGCCGGAGGCATATTCACTATCAGGATGAACTCACCGTCGCCCTGTTCGCGGTGATGTTCGTAGTAGTGCTGCTGATATTCTTGGCCAGCATTCCGTTGATAAATAGTTGGTTTCCGCGAAATTGAGGAGAACCGGCAGACTCGAACACGCGAAGGCCTGAGTGTGAATGTCGCGTCCCCGAGAATCCTCCGGCTGCCAGGATGCAAACCCCGTTTCTGCGAAGAGAAAACCTTGTTGTGCTGCTCGTCAATGAGTGCTATCGCGATTTTTCGCCAGCTGAGCTTCCCCTACAGTTTTTCACGTCGTTCCCTTGAGCCGTAACATACGAAGGCGCCGAGGCCCACCGCGATCCGCACGGGCTTGTATGTTCACCAAGCCATGATTGCCAGCCAGCATTTGAAATGCGGGAACCCGAAGATTGCCAATGTGATCTGGATCACAGCCATTGATGATGGAGATCACAGTCGCCGGCGGCCCGAAAATGGGATATTAGAGCCAGTTTAGAGGTGCTTTATGAAAACCTTGGAAACCGGAAAGCGGATCGCGCTCAACAATATATTGTTTGCTACGGATTTTTCTCCTCACTCCAACATGGCGTTGCCTTATGCCTTGGCGATCACCCACCAGTACGGGGCAAAGTTATACGGTGCCCACGTCCTGTCTGCGAGTGATTACCTCTTCGTCGCGCCGGAAACCTGGCCGGCTCTTGCTCAACAAGAGAAACAATTGCAACAAGAAGCAAAGGTGCGTCTTGAGGAACAGCTCCGAGGAGTGCCGCACGAGGTACTGTTCGGAATAGGCGATGTCTGGGATGTGCTCTGCCGGCTTATCAGCGAGCATGAGATTGATCTGCTAGTGGTTGGCACTCACGGCCGCACGGGCGCCTCGAAGCTGTTAATGGGCTCCATCGCCGAGAAGATATTCCGGCAGGCTTCCTGCCCTGTCCTCACGGTTGGGCCCAATGTCGTGCGTCAGCAGAAGAGTGTGGCCGAGTTCAATCACATTCTTCTCGCGACAGACTTCGGTGAGGAGTCCGTGGCAGCGCTGCCTTATGCTATTTCTCTCGCTCAGGAACACGAGGCACGCCTGTCATTACTCCACGTTTTAGATCGGCTTCAAGCGGGGACGGTCGATCTCGAATCTAATTCAGATTTCCTGGTCCGTCGGCTACAAGAACTGCTGCCGAAGGACGTCGAGCTGTGGTGTCATCCGGAGTACTTTGTTGAGTTTGGCCCTGCGGCGGAGCGGATTCTACAATTCTCCGCAACCCACGGAGCGGACTTAATCGTACTGGGTGTCCGCCCGACGCATGGAGCAGTGGGGCCGGTTACACACCTGGCCCATACGACCGCCCAGCACATTGTGGCGCATGCAACCTGTCCTGTGCTTACGGTTCGCGGTTGAACCGCATCACGGAACTTGAAGCTCAGGAGGCCCGGAGAACCCGTGTGCCCATGCTCTTTGCGCCTGGCGCGAAAGAGATTGTTTTGGGGTCGGCAGAAGCGCGATGCATCCCGCTGGGAAGGAGAGGGGCCATTCGACAAAGAACGCCTACCAGCGCACTTTGCCTGTGATCGCACTCACGATAACCAGTGACTCGGGACGCGGCGGGATTCGAATCGAGAGTGCATGATGGCTGAAGAGGAGGTGTCGTATGCCGAGAGATGACCGCAATTTACTTCAGGTCCTGAAATTCGAGCTAGACTTTCTGCAAGCTGGCGGCTACGGGAGGTCACCCCGTGAGCCACGGCGAGTCAAGCTTGCCCTCGAAGACTCGCTCACGTGCATGAATTACGACGCGAAACAAGATCGGCAGCCATGCAGTGAATGTGTGTTGATGCAATTGGTGCCGCCGAGTGAACGCGGCCAGAGAGTCCCTTGCCGACAGATTCCGCTGACGTCGCGGGGCGAGACGCTGGATTCTCTCTATTCCTCTGGGACGCAGCAAGAGATCGAAGAGGCGCTCGCCGCGTGGCTCCGCGAGATGATTCAGCGCCTGGAGGCCGAGCATATGAACACGGAGCCGGACGCGATAAATCGTCAGCCAAGTACTTAGGAGTGCTCATGCAAATCGCTCCAATATCCGAACAAGAATGCGGCCAACTGTTGAAACGCGTATCCATCGGAAGGCTGGCATGTTCGTTGGACAATCAACCTTATCTAGTGCCGGTTGCCTTTTCGTATGAGCCCGGTTGCGTTTACGTCTTTTCGACTTTCGGGAAAAAGATTAAGTGGATGCGGCAGAATCCAAAAGTTTGTCTGCAAGTGGATGAAATCACAAATCTATCGAACTGGCTTAGCGTAATCGTGATTGGAACCTATTTGGAACTGCGTGAGCCTCAATATCCAGCTCAGCGTGAGCACGCGCGAGAACTGCTAGCGCAGGCTTCCGAATGGTGGAGAACCCCGCTGGCAGAAAGACGTGAAAAAACCGGCGATCTGTCAATTGAGCCTGTCTTCTTTCGCATCGACATCGTATCAATGAGCGGCCTCCGTGCTATCGCTGAAGCCGAGTAAGATTTTCAAACCACCCAGCTGAGGCTAATCCATTCAGTCTTGCGACTGTTTTGATGCGGAACCAGCAATAACGCGCCAATGCCAGTGGAGTTAGGAGACGCTGCGGAAACCCGAATCCGAAGCGACTCGAAGACAAGAAATTCACGAGATCCGGACCAATCGTCGAGCCAACGATCGGGCGACCACATAAGGGTCAATGAGTGCTATGGCGATGTTACGTCCGTTGACAGCTGTCGTGCGGATGGCGGCTCCGATAACTCTGCCCGGCCGACAACCCGCCCAGGATCGTCACATGTTCTCTGATGTCCTGCACGGGGCTATAATGGCGCGAGATAATGGCTCTAACCTCTGGCACGAGACTTGGCCCCTACGAAATCGAATCGCCGCTCGGCGCAGGTGGCATGGGCGAAGTCTATCGCGCCCGCGATACGCGCCTGGAGCGCACGGTTGCGATCAAAGTTCTGAATGCGCAACTGGTCGCCAGCACTGAGCTGCGCGCCCGCTTCGAGCGCGAAGCTAAGATCGTCTCCCAGCTGCAGCATCCGCATATCTGCGTGCTCCACGATGTGGGGAACGAAGGCTCCATCGACTACCTGGTGATGGAGTTTCTGCAAGGCGAATCTCTGGCCGAGCGTTTGCGAAAAGGACCTCTTCCCCCAGAACAAGTTCTAACCATCGCCATCGAGATTGCCGATGCTCTCGAAAAAGCCCACCGCGCCGGAGTCGTGCATCGCGACCTGAAGCCCGGCAACGTGATGCTTACCAAGTCAGGCGCCAAGCTGCTTGATTTTGGTCTGGCCAAGCCGCTCAGCGCGACGGTCGCTTCTGGAAAAGGAGGCAGCTCTTCGGCTTCCGTTTTCGCTGCGGCCCTCACCCAGACCATGCCCTCGCCGTCGCCTGCCACGCCGCTTTCCACCGCGGGAGCGGTGATCGGGACCGTGCAATACATGTCGCCCGAGCAGATCCAGGGCATCGAGGCCGACGCCCGCTCCGACATTTTTTCCTTCGGCGTGATGCTGTTCGAGATGGTCACGGGCAAGCGAACTTTCGAAGGCAAGACGCAGGCCAGCATCGTGGGCCAGATTCTCGCAGTCGACCCGCCCTCGGTCAGCACGCTCCGCCCCCAGACACCACCAGGGCTGGACCGCGTCGTCCGCCTCTGCCTCGATAAAGATCCCGACGAGCGCATCCAGACCGCGCACGACCTGAAGCTCCAGTTGCAGGCGATTGCCGAGGCGCCGGCTACTATGACTCAGGCGCCGGTCGTTGTGCCTGCACGCCGGAGTTGGTTGCCGTGGGTCGCAGCGGGAGTGCTTGCCGTGGCAGCCATTGCGTTCGCTGTAGCCTACCTGCAATCCCTGCACGCGCCTCAAGTTTCGGTTCACTCCTACATTCTGCCGCCTGAGAAATCGAATTTCCTGCTGACCGGAAACGACGCCGGACCGCCGGTGCTCTCGCCGGACGGCCTGCGAATCGCCTTCGCAGCCAAGGACGCAGACGGCAAACAAGTGCTTTGGATCCGGCCGCTGAACTCCGCAGTCGCGCAGCCCATGTCGGGAACTGAGGGCGCAACTTATCCGTTCTGGTCCGAAGACAGCCGCTACGTGGCGTTCTTCGCCGCGGCCAAGCTGAATAAGATCGACGCTAGCGGCGGTCCTCCACAGGCCCTTTGCGATGCTTCCACCGGACGGGGAGGAACCTGGAACAACACCGGCACCATCGTGTTTGCGCCGGATACCACCTCAGGCCTTTCGCGCGTCGATGCCGCTGGCGGCACACGCGTCGCTCTGACCACGGTGGACGCCAAGGAGTCTTCCCATCGCTGGCCCGATTTTCTTCCCGATGGCAAACACTTTCTCTACTTCGCCCACGGCTCGACGGGCGAGAACAGCGGCATCTATTTGGCTGCGCTGGATTCCAGGGATAAAGACCGCAAGCTCCTCCTGCGCAACGATTCCAACGCCATCTATGCCGCCCCGGGATATCTCCTGTTCGTGCGCGACAACACGCTGATGGTGCAACGCTTCAACCCGCGCAGCCTCGCACTGGAAGGCGAAGCCAAGCCCGTGGCCGACCATGTCGCCGTCAATACTGACACATGGCGAGGCGTCGTGACGGCCTCGGCAAACGGCGAGTTACTCTACCAGCACGGCGCGGCCGGCGGTGGTGCTCAGCTGATTTGGTACGATCCTTCCGGCAAGCCTGGTGATCTCGTGCTGCCCGAAACCGCCGATTATTACAGCCCCGCGCTGTCCCCCGACGGAAGCAAGTTGGCCTTTGAGATCGAAACCAATGGCGTCGGCGACGTCTGGGTGGTCGACCTCGCCCGCCACACCAGGACCCGCATCACCTTTGGACCGCAATACAGCGCGTCTCCCATTTGGTTTCCCGACGGGAAATCGATTGTCTACTCCTATGGGGCAACTTCCGCGGGGGATTCTCTCTACCGTCAAAACGCCGATGGCTCAGGCGGCAAGGAGAAGCTGCTGGAAACCCCCGGTATGCTCAACATTCCATTTTCCATTTCCACGGATGGCCGCTACATCGCCTACATGCGGCGCGATCCGAAATCGAGTACCAGCTGGGATATCTGGGCGCTGCCCATGTTCCCCAACAAGTCCGACGATAAGTCCGGCGAGCAGAAACCGTTTGCAGTGGTCAGCACAAACTTCGTCGATGTCTCGCCCTCTTTCTCGCCCGACGGCAAATGGCTGGCCTACGCCAACAATGAGACTGGCCGCTTCGAGGTTTACATCCAGCCGTTCCCGGCCGGCACCGGCCGCTGGCAGGTATCAACCGCCGGGGGAACGAGGGCAAAGTGGCGGAAGGACGGCAAGGAACTTTTCTTTATTTCGCCTGACCAGCAGATCATGGCGTTAGACGTGAGCCAGAACGGCGGCAGCTTGCAACTGGGCGCGCCCCACGCCCTGTTCAAAGCCACCACCGTGGGCGGTCCCCAAGGACCTTACACCGTTTCCGCCGACGGCAAGAAATTCGTGATAAATGCCGTTCTGCCGCAATCCATCACCGAACCCCTCACCCTGATCACGAACTGGCCCGCTGACCTGAAACAATAAGTCTCGCTGGGGGCCAGACTAGGCAGGTGGGAGGAAGGGCGAAGTGTACCTGTGTCGCGCGAGTGCGCCCGCGCAGAGTCCGACAGAGCTCCTCACATTTTTTCTTGCAAGCACACTGATGGTTCACGCAATTTGCGAAAGGCTGGAGTCGCAGAGGGCGTGATTATGAAAATTGGAGGTTGGCGTACCCGAAGTGTTTTCGAGCGATACGCGATTGTCTCGCAAGCGGACATCGCAGAGGCTCTTGGGAGGCCAGAACTCCGCGACGGGCATAGTCTCGGCATAGCGAACCCGAAGAAGACCAACCCGCCGAAACACCCACTACATGATAATCGCACCAGTCTATTCCATTTACGCTGGTGCCGGGAGGGGGAGTCGAACCCCCAAGGTACTAAGTACCGGCGGATTTTGAGTCCGCTGCGTCTGCCAGTTCCGCCATCCCGGCTCTACTTGCAAGTGCTTGGTTGTACGACCTTTTTATCGCCATGTTCTCTTTTCATCCAAGATGACAAATGTGAAACTGTGTAAGGAAGTGTGTCAGTTTTCGCCGATTTCCACAGTTCGTTGTCATCTTGCCCATGAAGCGCTTTGCCAGCGATTCTCGGGCTAAGAGTCCATTGCCAAGTCATAAGAAAGCACCCGCACGAAATTCTACCATTTCATTAAGAGCTGCTCTACCATTTGATTTCACACGAAGCGGACCTCTTGGGTCTGTGAGCTTATCGCCGAGCGGCGCCAAGAGCCGCGTTTTTTCCGTCCGAAGCGTGCCGCTGGTCGTTCCCGAACGCGCGGCTCTGGTTTGGTTCAGCTAGGGCTGAAAGAGCCAACTAGCGTCCGGGCGGTTCTGCGTGAAGGAACACGTAGGTCTTTTCCTGTTCACCGACTATTCATTCACAACCGCGTCCTTCACTTCCCCTAACGTACGATCCGCGTCTTCTGGGGATGCAACTCCGCGCCGCAGTTGTTTCAGGAATCGGTTTACGACCTGTGTTTCAAGCGGCGCCATGCGCGCCTCGCTGAATTATGCCACCTTTACCGAAAGCTCTGTTCCACTCTTGAGCGGCAGAGTGATCGAAATAAATCCATTGCCTGGATCGCGAATAAACTGCAGGAAATCCGGCTCCGCGTTGTCGTTCATCACATACCCGCCAACGCGAAGTTGTGGAGCGACGATCTCAATCACCTCGCGCGCCAGCGAAGGCTCTTCATCGCGCGGCCAGCCGTCGATCAGGGCAAAATCCACGGCCCCCCCAGATCGCGCAGCATCTGCCGCGCATCGCCCTCGCGAATTTCCGCATAGGCGGCGAGACCGGCCTCGCTGAGATTGCGCTTCGCTGTCGCGACTTTCGCCGGGACGAGTTCCGAACCGATCACGCAGCCGCCGCCGTTGTCGCGCATAGCTGCCGCGAAGTAAAGGGTCGACATTCCGACCGATGTCGCGAACTCGACCACACGCGTAGCGCGCATTCCACGGCACAAAAGATAGATGAGGTCGCCTTGCTCGGGACGAATTGAGAACCCACGGTCCGCATAGTCATACGGATCGTGGCTTTGGCCGTCATCGTTCGGGCTGCCGGCCCTCGCGTCGCGACGTTCTGCCTCCAATCGCTCGATTACCGCACGGACTCGTTCATCCTGAATTACGCTTTTTAAAGTTTCATTCGACAAAGTATTCGGCATGATTCTCTCTTTCTGTAGGTCTGTCTTTCAGGTTGTGATGTGCGCCTGCGGGCGCCGCTATTTTCCGAGTATCTCGGCTGCAGCCTGATCAAGGATTTTGGCAATCCGCTTCGCTTCCTCGGGATCGCACCCGTGTTTGCGGCGCAGCGCGTGCTTCAGAGCGTGGCGCGCGCGATGCACTTCATCGGAAGCACCGCCGTCAGAATCGCCCACGCCGGCAAATGCTTCGCGTACCTGCTCCATTCGTCCGCCAATTCGCGCCAGAGCATCGAGAATCGCTTCGGCGTTCGCGCGGTTTGCTTCCAGATGGGCCTTGCCCTCGGGCGTAATGCTGTAGAGCTTCCGTGTACCCTGCTGCTTCACGCTGGTGTGACCGATCTCATGCAGGTAAGTCAGCGCGGGATAAATCACCCCGGGGCTGGGCGTATAGAATCCGCCCGAACGTTCTTCGATCGTCTTGATCAGTTCGTATCCGTGCGCTGGCTGTTCGGCGAGCAGCGCCAGTATCACCAGTTGAATGTCGATCGCGTCGAGTTTGCGGCCGCCGGGAAAATCGCCGCCGGCGAAGTCGCCCATAAATCCGGGGCCTCCACGATGGAACCCGCGGCGCCCGTGATGACGTCCGTGTCCTCGCGGGTGTTCTCGGCCGTGTTCGCTGTCGTGTTCGCGACTGTGTTCTCGTCCGTGTCCTCGGGCGTGCTCTCGGTCGCGTCCTCGACCTTGTTCGCGGCCGAAGCTGCGATCGAAATGGGTTGATGTTGAAAAGTCTTTGAAATGGTTTTGTCTAAACATGTCTCACAATATATCGTACGATGCATCGTATGTCAACATGATTTGCAGCTCTCGCTCAAGATCTCCCAAATAATTGGATATAAATGGCTTAATTACTGGGCATTTCCATAAATGCCCGTTTCCTCGAAGGCCACCAAAGTTCTCAGTTCCTCAAACGCCGTTTCTGGCCAATTTCCGGATTGCCGACCACTCATCCAGAACCGCCTCAGGTTTTTCAACACTACCTACCTCATCGCGGCTTCGATTTCCTTCGCCGAATAGGGAACTCCCGGGGTAAGTAGCTCGGCGCCATCCTTGGTAATGATGTACATGTCTTCTAGGAAAAATCCCTGGCCATCGACCGAGGCGATCGGCTCAAAGTTGATCGTGGTTCCCTGCCTGAGTGGCCCAACCGGGCGACCGGCCATCAGGTTTGTCGTATGCACTTGCCAGTACGGAACATTCTTGCGATCTGACCAGGAATCGATCGCATGCTGCGCAAGAAGACTCTTCACTGATGCACGATGACGCAGCAGTTCGGCACGCCAAGCATCAAAGATTTGGTCGACCATGGCCCCGTCGCGCAGCCCGAGGACACCAGCATGATATGCCGCTACGAATATGTTCCAGGTCTCTCGCTGATCGTCATCGTAGTGGCCCGAGACCGGGACGGTCCGCCCCAAATCTCCTATGTAGTGGTCCCGTTCGCATCCCACATCAAGGCGTACCAGGTCGCCCGAGCGCATACTCTGGTTCAGGTGATCGTATCGCGCGAGCGAAGTGAAAGGGCGCGGGAATACGGCATTGTCTCCCGCCATTGCCCACGGCCAGAAAGAGGAACCATGTGCACCCACGCTCCAGCATGTGTTTTCGACCACCGCTTCGACGCTCCGTTGGGATACGCCTGGTCGAATTGCCCTCATTCCGGCCATTACGGCAGTCACGGTCGCCTTCGCAGCCGAGCGCAGAGCAGCAGTTTCCTCCGCACTCTGAACTGCCATAAGGGCCTCGATTCGTTCCCCCGACTCTTTGGCTTCAAAGGCGGGCCATCTTTGCAGAATGATCTGCAGCCAGATCGGAGCTTGGGGCGACTTCGGGCTGAGAAGGTTGGCTGGCAGTTCGGCGAATATTGCCAGATCGTCGCCATAGTACAGGGGCGACGCTTGGCCGGCGTGTGAGGCCAGAAACCCTTCCAATTCGGACCAGTCAACGACATGTTCCATGCCCAAGCGTTTTGTCGCTTCCGGTCCGGGCTGAACTTCCGGCTGTAGACCGATCCTCAAAAACGGGGGTTTGGATGGCAAGAAAAGCCAGCTTTCGCCCGATCTTCCGTCGATGGCGAGCACGGCCCCCACCGTGTTCCCCAAGCCCGTGAAGTAATAGAAGAAAGGGTCCTGGCGGAAACCATCAGCGGTGAGATCCAGCTCGGAACTGGCGTGAAACAAGAGAATCCCGTCGCGGAACGCAGCGGCGGCTCGCTGTCGGCGCTCGCGCGCGACCGTGTTTTGAGACGTCGCCAGGCAAGTAAAACCGATGAGAATAGTCGCCAGAATCAATCCAGGAACTCGCATGGCCGAATAACTTAGCACGCAGACTGTGACATTCCTAGTCCCCAGAATTGGTTTCTAGGGGAGAGTCTCTACTGCCGGGCGCGTTTGTGGGCGAGTGACGAGCAAGCCGGAAGTTATCCCGTGAGGCGCTAGTCGGCTCCCGCGCATCTGATTTTGAGGCAGAATATACCTGGAACTCTGGGAGATACGCGATGAGGGCAGTGGTACTGCATGAGTACGGCGGTCCCGAGAAGCTGAAATTTGAAGACAACGTTCCCGAACCGCAGATTAGCGGAAGTACGGTACTGATCGCGGCAGCCGCTGCGAGCGTTAATCCGATCGACTGGAAACTGCGTTCAGGGATGCGCCAGAAGGATTCTCCGTTGTCGTTTCCGGCAATTCTGGGCCGCGATGTGAGTGGCATCGTACGGGCGGTGGGCGCAAATGTGAAGCACTTCAAGGCCGGCGACCGCGTTCTTGCACTATCCAACGCGACCTATGCCGAACTGGTTGCGGTGAACGATTCGGACGTGACCCATCTGCCGGATGGCGTGGACCTGGCGAACGCGGCCGCGATCCCGCTAATTTCGCTCACGGGAGACCAGCTTTTACGCCTTGCGGCAAACGTGCAAAAGGGACAGGTCGTTCTGATCACGGGAGCGCTGGGCAGTGTTGGGCGCGCGGCAGTGCATACGGCGAAGAAGATAGGCGCGCAGGTGATTGCAGGTGTTCGCGGGAAAGAGCTGGATGACGCCCGCTCCCTCGGGGTCTCTGACGTGCTAGCGATTGATGACGATAATGCGATTGAGAACTTCCGCTTAGTGGATGCAATTGCGGACACCGTTGGCGGTGACGTTGCAGCGAAGCTGATCGGGAAGGTAAAGCAGAGCGGCTCCTTTGGCTACACCGCTGTGTTGCCGGAAAGTGCGGCAGCCAAAAATCCGACAGTGAAGATTACGCGCGTGCGTGCGCAGGCTGACCCATCCAAGGTGCGTGAGTTTGCCGATGACGTGCGCGATGGCAAGTTCATTCTGCCGATTGCTCGCCGGATGCCGCTGCGCGATGCAGCTGAAGCACATGTGCTAGGGGAGAAAGGCGGGATTGGGAAGATCCTCCTGCTGGCGCCGGATGCTAAAGAGTGAGATTCTCGCTTCGCAACGAGGACTGGTCAAGCTGCAGCCTGCCTTCAACCTTGAGGGAGATTCGAATTGGCACTCGCAAAGAGGACACACAAGAGCCATTGGGTTGGGGTCGCAAGCCACGACCATGTGCTCGGTTCCGTTCAAGGCGGCTTCTGCCAACTGGGCCACGGTAAGGAGGCTTTGGTGCGCCGATTGAAGGCCGGCGACCTCATCGTCTTCTACTCGCCACGCGAATTGATGGGAAGCGGACCTGTCCTGCAGGCTTTCACCGCTGCCGGATGCATCCT
This sequence comes from uncultured Acidobacteriaceae bacterium, assembly GCA_963747615.1. Lineage (GTDB taxonomy): Bacteria > Acidobacteriota > Terriglobia > Terriglobales > Acidobacteriaceae > Sulfotelmatobacter. The sequence continues at coordinate 1,508,236 of CAVVFP010000001.1, read as the reverse complement.
TGACGAATTTCCCTACGAAGCTGAGCAGTCTGCGGGCTTTCGTCCATATCGCCGCCGGACGAAGTTTTTCAAGAGTAGACAAGCGCCCGTCCGGCCGCTACTGCAAGAACTGACATTTACCAAAGGGAACGAGAGTTGGGGCCTAGCGTTTCGCAGAGGAGCTTTCCGGAAGACTTCAAGAGAATTGCGAAGGCCATGTCCATCAAATCTGAAGATCTATCGTCAACATTCGCCCCGGAGAAGTGAGAACCCACCCGTTCGGAGGCTGATTACAGCTTTGTGAGTTTCATCTGCTTTGCGAGTTCGGCGTCGAGCATCCTCGCAGGAACAAGCTGGGCAGAGTCCAGTTCTTGAAACGTTGCGGAATGACCGCGTAGCGTGCCTTCGGTTTCGCCGTGCTGAGTGCGACATGGACGGCTTCGCCCAGGCGCTCAGGGGATAAGCCATTGGTACGTGCTTCGGCGACGATGAACTTCTGGAAGTTCTGCACTGCATCCCAATACTCGGTCTGCTTGAACTCACTCAGATCTTCTTTTTCGCCCTTGTCGTACATCGCCGTGTTCACGGTGCCCGGTTCAATGATCACGACGTCGATGCCAAATAACATCAGTTCTCGCCGCAGCGCGTCCGACATTCCTTCAAGACCAAATTTGGAAGCGCTATAGGCACCGAGAAGGGGGATAGCAACTTTTGCGGCGCTAGAGGTGATGTTCACGATGCGACCGGGGGGGCCCTGCCTCTTCTTATCCGTTCCCAACAGAGGCGCGAAGGCTTGGATTACCACCAGCGGGGAGACCATGTTGACCTCCAACTGCCGCCTGTACTCGCTGGGCTTCAGATACAGGAGCGGTCCACTCACTACAATTCCTGCATTGTTCACCAGGCCAACCAGGTTCCTGCCGCCTGTCATGGAGCCGACCTTCCGGGCAGCTTGATGTACAGCTTCGGCGTCCGTAATGTCCATAACGAGCGGCACGAAACCGTTCCCGAACTCTCTTTGCAAACGATCGGCGTCAGCTGGCTTACGTACCGAACCGAACACGCGAAAGCCCTTTGAAACAAGCACCTTTGTGGTTCCCCAACCGATTCCGGTGGAGACGCCCGTGACCACGACATCTTTGCTGTTCACCATTGCATTTCTCCTAAGATGACCACTGTCCATCTTCACTCTGTACAGCGTACACCTTGGCACGCGGCGCGTCAAGGTGTACAGTGTTCTGTATGCCGTATCCGTCGAAAACAGACCGTCAAACCATCCTTTCTGCTGCGGTTAAGGAACTCGTTCACGGGGGTATCCGCGACTTATCGCTACGGAACATCGCCGCTTCCCTCGACCTCGCGCCCAACGCGATCTACCGTTACTTTTCAGATCGCCGGGCACTCGAAGCTGCCTTGGCAAACGAATCTGCCCGGCAACTGGAGCTCGCGCTGAGGAAAGCAGCCGATGGATGCGAACCGGTTACCGCAATTCGCAAGATGTCATCTGCTTACCTCAAGTTCGCAAGGGACAATCCTCACCTCTACGGGGCGATGATGAGTCTCCACGCGCCAGGGCACGATGCGACCTCCCACCTAAGTCTCTGGACGTTCACCGTCGAGCAGGTGCAACGAATTGCTCGGTCCGACCGAGCTCCGCGGGCATCCGTCGCCCTTTGGGCGTTCCTACATGGAGCCGCGACGCTAGAAGCCGCTCAAGTGTTAGGCGAGATCAAACCGGCAAGCGGGCTCGAATTTGGGTTTGGGGCGTGGTTGATGGCTGTTTCTACACGTGGCGAGCCCATAGATGCACCCCGAATCAAGCCCACGAAAAAGAGGACAAACAAGAAGAAGGTGTCTGCGCGTGCAAGGTCAGTGCGACGCGGCAAGTGAGGATTCGGGTTGGCGTTGCTCCAGGACTCGCGACCCCCCGGTCAGCTACTCGGAAAACGGTGCATTTGCGACGAGGTCGGCGAAATTCGGTAGCGCGAAACCCTCGACGTAACGAATGCCGAAATCTCGCAGAATGTTGTCCATCGTGGTCATCGGCTTCTGACGAACGACGCTGCAAAGGCATCCCTTGAATTGATCCTTAAAGGCCAACCGGGGAAACTCCGACAGAATCGCACGCTGCTTATCTTGCGAGATTCGATCTAGACCGGCGCCTAGGACATCGACGGCTATCCCTGAATGGGTCATTACGACCTCGGGCTCCTTGTGGAGAGCGAGTGTGGGAGTAGTGTGAAGTGCGATAGCGTCCCATACGAGTTGAATCTGCCTCGTCGAGATTCCACGATTACTCAGAAAGGCGCGAGCCGCGTTTGCGCCGTCGACCTCAAAGCGATTCTCAGCAGCGTAGCGATCGGTCAAACCCAAATCGTGAAGAACTGCAGCAACAGCCAAAAGCTCCGAATCTGGAGGGTGTTCCGCACCGTCGGAAAGCACAACGGCAAAAAGCCACGAGCGCATCACATGGTTGAAAAGAAATGGCTCTGATGAACTCCGCGATAGGTCGACCGCATCGCGGACCAGAGCCGTGTCGGGAACTTTGATGCCGGCGAAAACCATACATTCCTCTTTACTTTAAGCGTTGTCGTCTTTGGCGAAACGATTACTCAACCGCTGCATCATTGATTAGCTTCTCGATCTTGTGATCCAGATCGTGAGCGATTGCCAGCGCTTCCCGGTTTTCGTACGGCGCCAAGAAGCTGACCATTCTGTCATAGGACAAATGAATCCCGTCTTCGCGCTCATCGACCAGAATGGTGACCGGCGCATAAGATCCGGCGTCGGGAACATGCTTCGCCATCTCCTTCATGATCAAGGGATTACCGATTACGAGCCGCACTATCTTCGGTTTGTTGAGCCCCGTCTCCTTTCGGAGAACAGCCCCATGATCAAATTCCAGGAACAACATCAAATGGGTTTTGCCCATGTCTCGATTAATCACTTCTTCCAATTCAGCGAAGGTGCCCGGCGACTTGGATGCACTGGCAAACGCGGCAAGATCCAGTCGGCCGACACCAGCTTTCAATGAAGTTACGACTGCCTCGAATGATCGTGACGTTGTCAGGCTGAAGCGTTGTACTTCGATTGTTTTAATTGGCATTCCATTCTTCCTTTCGCGCGAATGTTTGGAGGGGCTATACCTGAGCGAAACCGCCATCGAAGCCTTCAGCTGATGCCTTCTGAATCGAGAAACAGCGAAGCTTGCCGAACGAATGACTTGTGGAACTGGAACAACGATCCATGGCCAGCGTCGGGGTAGGTCAACAGCATGGCGTTTGGGAGATGCTCGCTCAGCATGTAGGAATTGCGGACTGGAATCATATTGTCGAAGACGCCGTTGACGACCAGGCACGGCTGCGTGATCTTGCCGAGCTTGGCGAAACGCTCGCCACTGTATTGTTCCCAAGCACGAAAGGCCGTGATCTGAGCGATTGCTACATTTTGGCCGGCCAGAGGTTCGCCATCTTGCTTTCTCTCTGCGAGCCGAGCCGCGAAGGCCTCTCCGGCCGCTTGACTCGATTCGCTTGGCGCAAAAAAGAGTTTCACTAGTTTCTCCAGCCCAGGCATATTCGGATCTTCCGTAATCTTCCTGAGTTCCGGTTTATCCATGTGCATAATGTCCTCGCCTCCCTCCGGAGCGGTGGCGACAAGTAGCATTTTGTGGACGAGCGAGGGACGTTCCAGCGCCACCTGCTGCGCCACCATTCCACCGAGGGAGTAGCCGAGGATATCCAAGCGCTTTAGGCCAAGTGCATCGACGAATGCGAGAGCGTGTGCCGCCATCCCTGCCATGTTTTCGGGAACCTGGCCGGTCGAACGGCCAAGACCCGCACTCTCAAAAAGAATGACTTCACGTCCTACAGCAAGCGGATCTGTGACGGCGGGGTCCCAATTGTCCAAAGTCCCGGTGAAGTGCTGGAGACACAACAGTGGCAGACCGTTACCCTTTCCCAAAGCGACGATAGGCATATTTTTCGAGCTTGGTCTCGATGAATTGCGTCGGAGCGGTAGTGTTGCTTGCATTAACCATGGCGTGCTTCCTCCGTTGTAGTACGAGGTTCGAAACCACTATTTCTCCTTAACGACTCCACGGAAACGGCAACATTCAGCAATGCCGCCGCAAATCAGAGATCTTGCAATTGGCTCGCTCATCACACGCCGCTCGCCTTGATACTGTTGAGGACGGTGTTGTCCCAGTAAGCGTCGAGCCGTGTGATTTTGGAGTCCGTGTCGAAACGCAGAATGTAGCAGTGAGGGATATGTACGTCCTGGCCTTTCTTTGCAACCCCAGGCACTTCGGCAGGTATGGGCCCGCTCATCTCGGCTTGGATCACCACTGTGTTCCCCTTGGCAGGGATCAGCTCGATCACTTTGACTCGGAAATTCGGAACGGCATTCGGAAACGCGCGCCAAATAACATCGATGCCACCACGGATTGGCACGACGCTCTCGCGGCCATACGGAGCATATCGTCCTAGTGCGCCATCTGCGCAAAGAGCGAGCATGCCATCAACGTCGTGGGCATCGTAGGCAGTGAAGAACTGTTGGGCAGTCGATACGTAGTCTTTCGCATTCGTTTTCATCTCTGTGCTCTTTGGGGGTCGCTTTCGTTGGGGATCTTTGTGGCCTAGTATTCAAACCACTGGCTGAGCGCTTTGACCTTTTCCTCCGTATACGGCGGGAACAGGTGCTCGATGGCCACGTCGGGCGGCGAAATGAAAACTGATTTCGCATGCGTGAGGGCGTCAAACCCGGCCTTGCCGTAGTAGTGACCAATGCCGGAATATCCGACCCCTCCAAAGGGCATGGTTTCGATAAACAGGTGAATGTTCACCTGATTGATCGCACCGCCGCCAAAGGACAAGCTCGCGAGGAAGTGATCGATCGCCTTCTGATCTCGGCTGAAGAGGAAGCCGGAAAGAGGCTTCGGATGCTTTTTCACCTCGCGAATGGCAGCGTCCATGTCCTTGTAGGTGAGGATTGGGAGAAGGGGTCCGAAGATCTCGTCCTCCATGATCGGGTCGTCCCATGTCACTGGGTAGATAACCGTGGGATCGAGATAGCGTGCATCCGGGTCAGAGGCCCCGCCTATGACGACTTTCTTCTGATCGATCAGGCCTGCCAAACGTTCAGTCGCCTGGGGGCTAATGATGCGGGAGTAGTCGTCCGGTCTGCTCTTCGGGTCGGTCCCGTACAACTCGACCATCGCCTTCTTGCACTCAGCAACAAACTTCTCCGCAATCGATTCGTGCACGTAGGCGTATCCGGGCGAAGTGCACCATTGGCCGCCCCAGGCCGTAGCCCCCCAGACAATCTTTTTGGCTGCGTCCGGGATATTGGCGGTCGCATCAACAAAGGCTGGGTTCTGGCCCCCGAGTTCGAGAAGAACCGGAGTCAGATTTTTGGCGGCCGCTTCCATGACGATCTTGCCAACCTTGACGCTGCCGGTGAAGAAAATGAAGTCGAAGGGCAGCTTGAGCAGTTCCGTCACCTCGTCCTTACTGCCGGTGACGGCAGTGACGGCCCGAGGATCGAAATATTTTGGAATGAGATCGAGTAAGACCTTACTGGTGGCGGGCAAACCCTCGGAGAGTTTGAGAATGCATGGATTGCCCGCCGCAAGAACTTGGCACGCCGGGTCGAAGAGCAGGGTCAATGGCCCATTGAACGGACCAATCACCAAAGTGACACCGTACGGTTCTCGATAGACCTTGGCAGTATGCCCGGTCTCCCGAAAGGCCTTCGGCACGACCACATCTACAGGCTTCATCCACTCTTTCAGCTCTTGCTTCGCGAAGGCGGCGGTTCCAACAGGCGCCATAATCTCGAAGACTTTTTCCTGGCTGGCGGTCTTGAAGTCGCTGCTCATCGCAGCCTCAAGAGCCTCGGCGTTCTCATTACACAAGTTCTCAAGGCGTGTCAGCTGATCGATGCGCCACTCGTAAGACTTGGTCGCGTCCGAATCGAAATATGCTTTCTGCTTGTCGAAGATTTTCTGGAACTGATTCATCTGAGTCTCCTTCGCACATCGGTTGTCGACGCCGCATTGCAGGGGGTCCGTGAACTTTTTTAGGCCATCGTGAGCACCATGCGGAATCGCGCGTCACCTGACATCATGCGTCGATACGCTTCTTCGGCTTTCTCCAACGGAAGAGTTTCGATCATGGGCCGAACGTCAGTGAGGACGCTGAAATCAAGAGTGTCCTGGGTCTCAATCGCTCTTCCTGTCAAGCTGCCTATGACAGAGCGGCCACCAAAAATGAGCGGAACACCGCTGAGTGGAATTGGATCGCCCGACACACCAACCACAACGAGTTTCCCGCGAACGGAAAGGCCGGGAAGCAGGCTGGCGATTGCAGCTCCGCTGGGGGCGGTCGCCAAGATCACGTCGGCACCTCCCAGCTTCTGCAATGCTGCTCCCACATCCTCGGCCTTGGCGTCGATGTAAATGTGCGCTCCCAGCTTCGGCGCGAGATGTTCTTTGTCTGGACCGAAGCCGATCGCAACGGTGCGGAAGCCCATCTTTTTGGCGTATTGCACGCCGAGATGCCCCAGACCGCCGATACCCTGGATAGCAACGGTATCGCCAGCACGTCCGTTGTTGCGGAGCGCATTGAATGTGGTGATGCCGGCGCAGACCAACGGGGCCGCATCATCTGATTTGAGTTCATCAGGTATGAGTACCAGTGCGCGTGCCTCTGCGATCAACATTTCCGCATAGCCGCCATCACTCGTCACGCCAGTGATAATGGGGTTCTGGCAATATGCCGTGTCGCCACGGCGACAGGTCTCGCAGGTTCCGTCTTCACCTCCAAAGAACCCGACTCCTACACGCTGGCCGACCTTCCAGGTCGTAACCCGCCGGCCAACCTCCTCGATGCGGCCAATTGCTTCATGGCCCGGCACACGCGGATACACGATGCCGGGCAGTTGTCCCTCAACGGTGCCCGCGTCTGAGTGACATACACCGCAAGCCTCTACCCGGATACGTACTTGTTCCTCACCCGGCCCGACGACAGGCTTCTCGACGAGGCGAAAAGTCCCGGGTTTGGTTATCTCGATCGCCTTATATGTTTTTCCCATTTTCGTCTCCTATCGGTCTGGAAGAACTCATGTGTCGTCGTTCACAAGAATTGCGGAAGCGGCAGGTTGAAAATTCGCCGTTGCTCGCGATCCTGGCTCTATGTCGCGATACAGAGTTGGGTCAGAGGACGCCTTGTGACCAACTACGCCTCTCGCATTGTTTTGGAAGTTTTAATCCTTGTCTTGATTGAAAATGCCGCAGTTTGGCGTTCTTGTTGGGCTTTAGTGGGTGGGAAACGCGAGTGACGACCTTTACTTCCTTTCAGGCGCGGGGAGGTTAAACGCCTTCGGCATCGGTGCGTTTGCTCTTCGCCACCGTCCTGGCGAAGTTCCAACAATCTCACGGAAGCTTCGATTGAAAGCTGGCTGGTCAGTGAATCCGACTTCCAACGCGACTGTTAGTAAAGAGTCGTTCGAGTGCAACAAGAGAGACTTTGCGGCTTCAACTCGCTTATGGAGCAAGTAGCGCCGGACCGGAACACCAAACGACCTTTTGAATGCGCGCATGAAACGACCCGTCGATAGCGCACACTCTTTTGCAAGATCGGCAATCGCCAGATCACCGTCCAGATGTTCGTTCAACACCTCGATCGCTCGATCCTGTTGCCAGATCGTCAACCCCCCGGTAACAACCTCCGGCGGCTGGCTCCGGCCCTGGTATGTGCGACTCAGATGAGCGCAGAACATCATGATCATTTCGTCGACAACTAAGCGTGGAAGCTGAAGCGGACGATCAGAGAACTGCAACATCATCCGGGCCCAATGAAGAATTACGTCATCCTTGGTTCCCGGTGTGCAATGCAAGTTGCGAATACGCTTTTGCTCGTTCTCGTCACTGAATCGATTGATAACTGACCGGGGTATATAGACGTGAACCGAGTCGAAACCTGAAGTTCGCAGTGCGACCGGCTCCGACTCCATGTCGAATATCTGAATCCCGCCGGCATGCCATTCGGTGACACGATGAAAGCGTCCGTCAAGCCACGTTCCCCAGCCCTTAATGTTGTCGGGACGGCGCAGGTGCACGGATATCGAAAAAGCCTTTTCTGGTGGAATGTGTGGAGTGGGTCCAGGAAAGCCGTTCGGCATTCGCATACGTGTCAACGCAAGCTGAGCGTTTCCCTTGGGACCAAACACAAATGAGGAAGACTCCAGCAGAGAAAAATGCTCCGCCAATCTTTTTCCAAACATGCCTTGAAGCATATGTTCTGCCTCGCACCGCGCTAGAACTTACCGTTGCTATTTTTCCATTGATCGCGAGGTGGAATCGCTTGGAGCGTATCCCAGTGCTCGGCGATTTTACCGCTTTCAATGCGGAATAGATCGTAGATGGCGGTAGGCACGCCACCAAACGTAGCCTCGGCAACGACCAAGACGAAATTACCTTCACCAAGTACCATATGCACGCGCTTGTAGACGACGGCCTGCCCCTTGGCGGCAAGAGCCTGTAAACCCGCAATCAGTCCCGGGATGGTGTCGGCGACCCATGGATTGTGCTGAATGTATGCGATTCCGTTGAAGTAACTCGGAAAGGTCTCGCGACGGCCTGCGAGAAGGTCGTCCATGTAGCGTTGCATGAGCGCCTTATTCGCTCGTGTCTGGTCGAGATCAGACACCGCGGTGGGGCCGTCGATCATCGTGTGCCCGCTGGGGCTCAGTTCGGTCGCGGTCTCCTGCAAATTATCCCAATGCTCGACGATCAGGGAATCTTCGTAGCGGAAGATGTCAAATCCGATGCGTGGTCCGAAGAAGTTGTACTGCGTGTGAGCGAAGACATAGTCCCCATCTTCAAAGACGCGGATCGTATTGACGGACGCATCGGGCGGCATGTTCTTGATGAGGGCGGCGACACCTTCAGGACCAGGTCCCACCTGTAGGTTGTGCTGGATGTACTTGTTCGGGTTGACATACGCGAACGGGGCTGGATTTTTAGTCTCAAGCGACTTCAGGAGATCGATGACCTTTTGTTTACGGCTGGGCGCCATGGGTCCTCCGGGACAATCTCTCTCTTTGTAATAATGGACCATTCGGTCCTTTATGTGCAAGCCTCGCAGTCGAATTGACCGATAATGTTGCAATGGGACGACGAAAACTGTTCACCCGAGAGGATGTCCTCGATAAAGCAATACCAGTCTTCTGGAAGCATGGCCTCGCCGAGACGAGTGTTCAGGACCTTGAACAGGCCACAGGTGTGCGCAAGTCTGGCTTGTATACGGAATTCAAGGACAAAGAAGACCTGTTCGTGGAGAGCCTGCGCAGGTATTTCGAAGTCCTGATGGCACGCGGACACCTGACGAAACAGCCTCTGGGTTGGACCAATGTTGAGGGTTTTCTCAAGGTCTGCTATGGGAGTTGGGGCCAGAAGGGCTGCTTCTCGGTGAATTCTATGCGCGAATTCGCAGACCTCCCCCCCAAAGCCCGCCAGATCATGGTCGCGAGCTTAATGAAAGCTCATCGGTTGCTCATCGACAATCTAGCAGCAGCGCGCGGATCTCGTGACGATAATGAATCCCTCGCTGGCTTGATCGTCACGTTCTTTAGCGGAATTTGCCTGGAGCAGAACCTCGGTCCCGACCGGGCGCGAATTACGAAGAAGATCGACGCCTTCATGCGGCTGATTCGCGCAATCTGATCGTCAAGTAAACCGAAGAAGGAAAGAATCCAGTCCAAGCCGAACCATTGACTATCTTGGCGCGGTTCGGATTCTCCGGTTAATATTTGCTTCTTCTTCACTTCGTCTCAAAATCGGCGGAGACGCTGAGTTTCTTCCAAGTTCGTGCTTCCTCTTCCTCGGCCAGATGTCTGCCTTCACGATCAATCAGTCCAAGTCTGGGATCAGTTAGCGCGAAGCGATGAGAAGAGGCGGCGAATGGCGATATCAAGAGGCACCGCAGCGGAGCAAGGAGGGAAGAAAGTCGTCCACAAGCTTCAGAGATGGATCCGACTTTCTGCGAACGATCGCCCCAAACCAACACGTTGTCAAGAGTAGCGCTAATTTGGTGGAGTCTTGCGCGACGGCGGTTCCTTTCTCAATTTGAACGAGTGAGATTAAGTCGCCCAACTGCCTGTCCCAGACGTTTATGCCGTCGGCAATTCTTTGCCCGATGTCGGGCGGGATTGCCGGAGCCTCGGCAGCGAAAACCGCGAGCAATTGGAGTGGAGCTATTTCGATCATCGGCGGTTCCATCGCTAGAAACTGGAAATGATGCTTCAGTTGATCGTATGCGCTCTCTCCCGGCTCCAGAGAAAGTGACTGATAGATAGCGGCAAATTGGCGCTCGACGAGTATTGAGGCAAGTTCTTCTTTACTCCTGAAATAGTTGTAAAAAGTTCCTTTCGGCGCATTCACGGCTGCGGCGATGCGGTGAATGCTCGCTTCCGGATAGCCGACTTCCTGAAACAATTTGCCGGCTGAGAGCAGGAGCATCTCCCGGGTATTGGTTGCTCGATGGGCGACCTGATGCTGAGTGCGAGACATTACCCCGATGTGGCGACGAACCACTCGTCCATGGCTTGTCGAAACCAACCGAATTTGTGATTTCCGATCACAATCATCTTCCTTAGTAAGCTCGCCTAACAACTGCGCCCGGCGGGTGGTATTCTTGAAGCCATTCAAGATGGCCGGTCGTCTTCCATGGAGATCGCCGTGAATAAAACTCACGCCCGCGAACAGAATCGGGATTCCTCGTTCTCGCCTGAAACCCCTGCAAGCGCCCACGGTGCGCAGATGGCGAAGTATTTCACGATGAACCAACCGCCCCATGTTGCGCTCGATTCTGTGGTTTCCGTCGTCCGGCCGCAAATGGCGATTACCCGGCTGATTGCACGGAGCGGCATCCCTGAGCGAACAGCGTCCATCCCACCTGAAAAAGCCTATGTTGTCTCGCTGCACCTGAATCATGCGAATTCAGGCGAATGGGAACTCTGGACCGATGGCAAGTACACAAAGACGGGGACATGGCCGGTGGGCGGGGTCGCGATGTGTAACCTGGAGTCTAATACCACCATTCGCAATCCGGGCCCGATCGATTGGATTCACTACCACGTCCCGCGCGCAACTTTAGATTCACTCTCGGATGATGCCGGAGCACCTAGAGCTAAGCGTCTTTACTGCGTTTATGGAACTCCCGATCCAACACTGCATCACCTAACGCAAACGATTTTGCCGTACTTGACTAGGCCGGAGATGTTTTCTCAGTTGTTCATGGATTCGTTCACCATGATGATTTGCTCTCATCTGGTCGGGCGATACGGTCAAGCTCCAGCTGTCCAACATTTCAAGGGTGGCCTTGCTACGTGGCAAAGCCGACGCGTTGTGGAATTATTCCATGAGCACTTGGACGGCGATGTAAGACTGGAAACACTCGCCCATGAATGTGGGCTCTCAGTCAGTCATTTTGCACGATCATTCAGGAGATCCTTTGGGACTTCCGCACATCGCTACCTGATTCTGAAGCGTGTCGAGCTCGCGAAAGCTCTTTTGTCGGGAACGAATAAAACATTAGTGGAAATTGCCGCGCAGGTAGGATTCTCTGATCAAGCCGCGCTTACCCGTACGTTTGCAAATGTCGTCGGTGCGACTCCGGCAAAGTGGAGACGTGAACACGTACGTAGCAGGAATGTTGTCGAAATACCCAAACGCCAATTTCATCAATCACACGAATAGATCTCATCCTCAAGTTCAGCGGTCCGGGGCGGTATTGCCCGGACTCGTCTCTCGACGCAATATCGTCGCGGATTTTAGATTCGGCTAGGGTTCTCGCCTTGAACACGAGCCAAGAGTGTTTTTCTCTCCTTTAACTCCGCATTTGAGCAGGAATCGACAAAAAGGGTTCATGTCTTCAAGAGTGTCGTGGCCGTTCCTGACTATGGTTGGTCGCATGTGCAGGGCCCGATACACGAATCGCTGAGGCTCAAACTAGATAGGAGAAATGGTCATGAAGAAGACTTACTCGGTTGTAATGCTACTTGCTGTGGTCGTGAGCCTGACCCTGCTGCTGGGGAAGACTGCTAGAGTTGCGGCTGCGGCGCCAGCCGGCATTAAAAACGTTGTGCTTGTCCACGGCGCATTCGCCGACGGCTCCGGCTGGGACGCCGTTGCAAAGATCCTTGAGAAGGATGGCTACACGGTATCGGTTGCGCAACCCCCAGAGACTTCGTACGCCGACGACCAAAAGTACACGAGAGCCGCCATCGACGCCATGGGCGGCTCAGTCGTCCTGGTCGGCCATAGCTACGGCGGGTCCATAATCACCGAAGCCGGCAACGATCCAAACGTTGCGGCACTGGTATACATCGCAGCATTTGCGCTCGACGAAGGTGAGAGCTGTGCGTCCATCGAAACGGCGGTGCCGCAAGCCTCCAAGGCATTCAAGGCGGATAGCAACGGAAACTGGTGGATAGAACAGGACCATTTCGCCGCCGACTTCGCCGCGGATATTCCCCCGGCCCAGGCTCACTTCATGGCTATAGCGCAGGTACCGATCTCCACCGACGCATTCACCCACAAGGTAACGAATCCGGCCTGGAAGAACAAGCCGACATGGTACATGGTGGCCAGTTCAGACCGGTCGATCAATCCGATACAGGAGCGCATGATGGCCAAGCGCGCCAATGCTAAGACGGTCGAAGTGAATGCGAGCCATGTGGCCTACATGTCTCATCCGAAGGAAGCGGCCAAGCTCATTGAAGAGGCCGCCACCTCCGCAACAGCCAATCACTAATTCCTCAACCCAAGAAGTCACTCCTCCGCCGATCTTCATGACATTGGCGGAGGCGCGGATGAAAGAGGAACGTGATCTCCGAGGAAAACACAATGAAAGATCACATCACCATAGAAGGACATGACGGCGCGTTCGACGCTTATATCGCACGGCCGAAGACTTTGCCGGCTCCCGCCGTTGTGGTTCTGCAGGAATTGTTCGGGGTGAACGCCGATATTCGCAAGCACTGCGATGAACTGGCGGAACAAGGTTATCTCGCGCTCGCTCCAGACCTGTACTGGCGGCAGGAGCCAGGCGTCGACCTGAACGTCACCTCCCAGGCCGACTGGGACCACGGCCTTCGCCTCTATTCGGCTTATGACAGAGATGCGGGCGTAAGGGACATAAAGGACACCATTGACGCAGCACACAGTCTCCCGGAATGCAGCGGTAAGGTTGCCTTGCTCGGCTATTGCCTCGGCGCGCTGATGGTCTTCATGACAGCAGTGCGTAACGACGGCATCGACGCCGCGGTCTGGTATCACGGCGCCGATACTGAGAAATATCTGGGAGAGATCGATGGTCTTCATGCGCCCCTTCTCATGCATGTAGCCGAGGAGGACGAGTTCATCTCTAAAGCTGCACAAGCGGAGATTATGGCGGCACTTGCCAAGAAACCGAACGCAACGGTCTACAGCTACCCGGGTCAGAGTCATGCCTTCTCTCGTCATAATGGGGCGCATTACAACGCCGCAGCGGCTCACCTTGCCAACGGTCGGACGAGCGAATTTCTACAACAAAAACTGCGGTGACCTTCGAGATGACAAGAAAAATCGAGATAGAGCGGTTCAGTCTGACGACTTCCAAGCCATTTGATGAAGTAATAGCGGGTGTGAACGCCGGCATCGGTCATCCGGATATGGCTGAATTCAGGAGATCAACGCACGAAGCACGCTCTTTTACCGACCTGAAAAGCGCAGTCGAGAAAGGCCTGAGCACAGTAGGACTGATGCTGTTTATGCAGTTGGATCACGGCGCGATTCTGCGCAGAGAAACGGGCCGCGAGACTCCGAAGATGATTCGCTTCGTCATTGGTAATCCCCTCATCATGAAAGAAATGGTCAAGCATGTCCCGGATGCGGGCGCCTACGCGCCGGTTACCGTGCTTGTGGACGAGCGCGCCGATGGCGTCCATTTGTCATATGACAGGATGGCGAGCTTCTTAGCCCCTTATGAGAATCGCGACGCGCTAGAAGTCGCCAGGGATTTGGATAGGAAAATCGAAGATCTATTACGGCAGGCTGCGGCTTGAGGTCTCATGAGCCCGAGTCCTCGTCGCAGGACCAAAGAATCAATTCCTTGAAAGGGTTGGATCGAGTCGGCGGTCATCGGCGCTTGGTTTACGGCATGATCTGTGAAGCAGATACACCACGAAGAATTGGAGGACGGCGATAAAGAGCGGCCCAACGCATTTTCCAAGATCATGCTCAAACAGACCGATTCCGGCATCCAGCAATTGCATGGTGCCGGCGAGCGCCCCCAGGAGCACCAACGCAGGCGTTGCCTGCTTGTAGATCGCCCACAATGCGAACAAAGCCAGAGGAATCGTGCGCGCAGCTGCGTACATCGCCAATATCAACGACGCCTGCGTTGGAACGGATCCCGCAGGGACCAGATACTGCGGATGGATGATCCCCACGATGGAAAAGCCGCTCGCGACCAGGACATTGATTGCCGTGACCACCGAAGCCAGCCGTATTGCCTTTGTTGTCGTCATTGATTTCTCCAGAACTCTCGCCTGCAAACAGGCACAACCGGTGCCAGCCCGAGGGCCGAACCTAAGCGCTGGGGGCCTTCCCGTGATACGCAGCCACAAAAACATCCTGCACAAATCTTTCGAAGGAAGTAGGCGTTGTGTTATCCCGCGAACGCGGCTCCAAAGGAACAAGGACTCCTGCGTTGATGGATTTGTACATCTCGATGTACATAGCGGCACCCTTCGGCGGAACACCCAATTGCGTTAATGCCTGCTGCACTTGGTCGTACGGGAACTGCTCGTAATGCAGATCCGGTTTGCCGATGCCGCGCGCAATCACTGCGGTGGCTTCCGTCATCGAGAGATCGCGCTCCCCAAGCAGTTCGCGCGTTTGTTTGCCGGGAAAATCCAGGCGCAGGAGGCGCTGCGCGGCGTAGTCACCAACGTCGCGCGTCGCGGCCATGGGAATCTTCAGGTCGGGTCGCAACGCATTTCCGAAGATTCCCATCGCCTGAATCATGCCAATCGCCGCCAGATTGTTCTCCATGAAATACGCTGCGCGCAGGTGCAGAACGTTTAAACCTTCGATGGCGTTCAGTTTTTGTTCCGAAGAATGCAGTCCCGAGACTGGACCGGCACCTTCCGCAACCTGCGCGCCGTAGCTGCTCAAATGCACCGCGTAGCGCAGGCCGGACTCTTTTACAGCTTTCGCAATGGCGTCGCTATCTCGCTCCTGCTCCTCCCTGGATTTCGCCGGCGGCAACATCAGATATGCGGCACGCGCTCCGCTGAAAGCTTTAGCGAGCGCAGCGGCATCGCTCATATCAGCCGTGAACGCTTCCGCGCCTTTGTCCACAAAGCGTTGTAGTCGCCCCGAGTCGCGTCCCACGACGCGTACCTTTTTGCCCGCTGACAGCAGAGAATTGGCGATGATCGAGCCGGTGTTCCCGGTCGCTCCTAAAATCACATATATTTCATTTGAAACAACGGATGGCGTCATAGTTACTGCCTCCTTCGGCTTGTAAAAGGGTGACGAACGCCTTCACGGCGATTGCGTTGTTTTTGGCCCTCACTTTGGGAATGTGTCGCCGAACATGGGAAGGCCGCTCACAGATTCGGCCTTGGTCGCCTCGTCCTGTAAAACGTCCCAATGCTCTTTGAGAAGGCCGTCTTCGAACCGGATAACGTCGGCGGCGATCCAGGCGGCGGGCCTGCCCATCCCAGTGAAGCGGCCATGCGCTATGACGTAATCGCCTTCTGCGATGATCAGCTGGTTCTCATAGTGCAACGTCTCCGGCACCGAGCGGACGAGATTGAACAGCCCTTCGCGACCTGGCGGTATGTGTGCGCTGTGCTGAATGTAGTTCGGTGACCAGAAGCGTTCCGCCGCCGCATAGTCACGCTTGTTGAACAGTGTCTCGAATGCTTCGAGCACGATTGCCTTATTTCGTTCTGGGGACGAGTTGCTCATATTGCTTCTCCTGTGCTGGGAACCAGGTCGATTCTGCGCTTTCTCTACACTAGAGTATGATCGTCATCCAGAAGTTGCAAAGTGTTTTATAAAATCTTTTCGAGACATTTTGGTGCCGCCTTATTTCGGGAAGCCGTTCATGGTTACTATTGATGCAATGAGCTTCTTGCACCAAGGATGCGACAGTTTGCATCCAATCGCTGAAGAGTACGCTGATACTCTAGGGGCTCTTCCTGCAGGAGCCATAAATGCGGACTCGGGAAGAGATGGTGATGGCAAATGGGTTATTCGAAGAGTGACAAGGCGGAGACGCACACTCGGATCGTGAAAGTTGCTGCCAAGAGGTTTCGCGAACTTGGTCTGGAAGGCATCGGCGTTGCCGATGTGATGAGAGAGGCAGGTGTTACTGTCGGCGGTTTCTACAAACACTTCGGATCGCGCGATGAACTGGTCGTGGAGGCACTCGCGGCGGCATTCAAGGATCTTGACGTTTGGGAAGAGCATACGGCCGACATGGCGCACCTTCTCCAGAACTACCTGACGGAGGCGCACCGCGATGCGCCGGGAACCGGCTGTGCGATGGGAGCGTTAGTAGGCGACATGACCCATGGGAGCAAATCCGCGCGGGCCCTGTACACGGCGCGGGTAAAGCGGAGCCTGGCGTTCTTCAGCGCCCTTCTTCCATCGAACCGGCGCTCGGATAAGCGCCGGCGTGCCCTGCTTATTTTGAGCGCTCTGCTCGGAGCGATCAATCTATCCCGTGCTGTGTCCGATCCCAACTTATCGCGAGAGATCCTTCATGGGGTTCGCGAGGAGCTGATTGGTTTGGTGAACCCGGAATTTCATACGGCTTAGGGGACCATATGGCAAACACTAAGGCGTCACCCAACCTGTCGACTTTCCGACCCGCGAGGAACTCCTGGTTGGCGGGCTATGGAAGAGTCCGCGAATTTGTGCCGTCCTGAATAGCCAGTGTCCTCAAGCACTTAAGCGATAAAAATCCGCCGCGTCTGTCGACACGCAATTATCTTATTTATTTACTTATACTTAAGAGGTAAGTAGGATCCGCTTTTGAGTCCGCTGCGTCTGCCAGTTCCGCCATCCCGGCTGAGGGCTTTCGACTGAGGAGAAGACTAGCTTAATTTACGCGCTGAGGCTTTGCAACCGTGCCCGCGCCTCTCCTTGACCTTGTTATTTTGTGACTTCGCCGATGAATACTCCATAGGGTTCGAGCGACACTTCGCTTCCGGTCGCTTGCGATTTTGGCGTTGCCACCAGGCTTGTCGCCGCCGCCAAGCCCTGCTGCTTCAACTCGAGCTTCACTTTCTGCGGTGCGTCCGACATATTCAGCGCTACTACCACGGCATGCTCTTTATAAATCCGCAGGTAGGAGAGCACGTTCGGATCGCTCTCATTGATGGCGACATATTTTCCGTACATCAGCGCCGGATCGCTGCGCCGCAACTTGAGCACCTGCTTGTAGAACACGAGCACAGAATCGGGATCCTTCGACTCATCCGCTACGTTGTGCGTCTTATATGTCGGAGGTACTGGAAGCCACGGCGTCCCTTTGGTAAAGCCCGCGTTCTCGCTGCCGTCCCATTGCATGGGAGTGCGTTCGCCGTCGCGACCTTTCTCTTTCGGCCAGCCGGTACGCCCAATCGGGTCCTGCACCTCTTCCTTGCGCGTCGGCGGCGTGGTCTTCATCCCAATCTCTTCCCCGTAATACATGATCGGAGTTCCACGCAAGGTCAGGTAAAGCCCCGCCATCAGCTTGGCAATCTGGTCGTTGTGCCGGCCATCGCCGTAGCGGTCAGAGGAGCGCACAATGTCGTGGTTGCTGATTACAAACGTGGGCCAGCCGGAGGCCGCATCGACCGCGGCAATCTGCTTGCGGAATTCCGCGGGCGACAGTTTGTTGACCATAGTGAAAAGAAAGTCCATGGGCAACTGCAGTTCGTTATTGCCTTCGCCGTAGTACTTGTTGAGTTCGGCGACGTCCGCCGTCCAGGTTTCGCCAACCAGCACCGCGTTATATTCATCGGCGACCTTGCGCAATCCGCGCAAGATGTCATGCACCTCGGGCAGCTTTGTGTTGTATTTGTTCAGTAGGAGCGGATCTCCATAGGCGCTCTTGCCGGGACTCTTGATGGGGTTGTCCTTGAGCTCCGGGTCTTCAAACAGCGTGTCCACCGCATCGAGCCGGAACCCGGCCACGCCACGCTTATACCACCAGCGAGTCACGTCGAACATTGCGTCTTTCACCGCCGGGTTGCGCCAGTTCAGGTCGGGCTGCGCCGCATAGAAAAAATGGTAGTAATACTGATTCGTGACCGGATCAAACTTCCACGCCGAGCCTCCAAACTCAGATATCCAGTTGTTCGGGGGCTCGCCCGGCCCTTTTCGATCGCGCCAGATATACCAGTCGCGATGGGCAGAGGTGCGCGACGACTTCGAGTCCAGAAACCACGGGTGCTGATCTGATGTGTGATTCACGACAAAATCGAGGATGATGTGGATGCCCCGCTTCTTGGCCTCGCTGGCCAGCACATCGAAATCCGCCAGCGTTCCGTACATGGGATCGATATTTTCGTAGTCGGAAACGTCATAGCCAAAGTCCACCTGAGGCGAAGGAAAGCACGGTGAAATCCAGATCGCATCCACGCCCAGATCATGCAAGTAGTCGAGCTTCGAGGTAATTCCATTCAAGTCGCCGATGCCATCGTTGTTGCTGTCCGCGAAGCTGCGCGGATAAATCTCATAGAACACTGCGTTCTGCCACCATGGATGGCCCGCCGCATCCACGACATTAGAAGATGTCTGCGCCGCGGCAGCCAAACCTAAAACGCACACACAGACCAGCAACGTTGCTATGCGTGAAATGATGCGCTTTATTTTTATCATTACCATTTCCACCTCCATCGAAAATAGGCACCGCAGCGATGCCTTGTAGAGATTGAACTCTTCCGCCCGTCGAGTCAAACCACTCTGGGACATTCTCTTGCTTATGACTTGCCGAAATGGATCACGACGCCGTAGTGCAAGTAGTCCGACTCGTTGCCGTTGTGGCCGTTGTTTTTGTGCGCCGGTATCTGAATTCGAATGTTTCCCTGCTTCGTGAGAGCAGCACCTTCTACCGAAGTGATTTCTCCCGGATTCCACACACCCAGTTCATACGCCATGCCCGGCACGCCCGAGATTTCCACCGTGAACTGGTTGCGCGCGGAATTCCACGAACTCGAAAGCACGCGCAAGCCGCGACTCGTGCTGCCAAGAGTCGGAAGCTGGTTCGCGAGCGTCAGCCCGAAATCATTCTTCGTCCTGATGACCACGCTGTTCGGTCCGCCATAAACCGCGAAGCGCATCGACACATGCTGGTCTTCGCTGTTGGGTTGAATCTGAAATGGCAGCGGCCTCCCATTCATCTCGACGGAAATCACCTCCGTGCGCAAACTGAATGCAGGGGAAAACTCTACCCAGCAATCCCCGGCACCGGTGCGCGCGGTTTCTAGAGTCATGCTATCCAGCGTTTTGTGAAAGCGAAAATCTACACTGACCTGACCAATGTGAACGTTCCTGAGGGCAAACGATATCCAGTCTGCGGGCACATGAGGAGCCAGCGTGATCTGATGCCTCTCCGCATCCGTTTGCAGTCCGAACATTCCGCGCAGAACGGGACTGACCACCATCGCCGCCGACCAGATCTGATGCGGCGAACTGGTCGAAAACCCTTCGTAGTAATCGCCGGAAAGAACTTCCGCGAAGTGACCGAGAGAGCCGTCTAGGCCCATGAGCGCATTGGCCCGCAGGTTTGAATACGCCGGAAGCTCGCGATGATAGCGGAACTCACCTACCGACGCCCATCCCGTAAACAGCGGCCAAACCGATCCAAAGTGATAACCGGAGCCGTCGTAGACGTTGGAGCGCGAAGAGATGATGCGCATTCCCCAATCCGTTTCGTGATCGGCATCCGCCAGCCGCGTAATCATTTCTTCAGCGTGAGTCGCGTCGGGCAATCCGAACCACATAGGCACGGTTGTGAGCACGCTCGGTTCGTCTACGCGCTGATTGTTTTGATTCAGTGCAAACGCATACGATTTCGTCTCCGGAGACCAAAATGCAAGATCGAGTGCCGGTTTCTTGCGCACGAACTCTGCCGCGAGTTCTTTCTTGACGTCTTCTTTGCCAACCGCTCCCGCCAGGTTCGCGAGAGACCGCAGCGCTTCCACGCCCAGCCCGCTCTGATAAAACTCATTCTTCACCGGGAGCAACGGACCGCCCTCCACCCAGCCATGTCCAACGCCGGCGTTCTGCGCAAAGCCCTCGGCGTCGTAGGTCGAGCGCAGGAACTGATAAGCCTTCCACACGTTGTCCCACTTTTCGCGCGCAAAGGCGGCATCGCCACTCTGCGTCACGTAATCATTCATCGCAATGATGAAGAGTGGCGTCGCATCGGCCGAAGCGTAGGCATAGGGAAAATCTTTGAACCATGAAACGAAATTCGCCCCCTGGGCGATCTCGTGCGGAATCTTGCCGTCTTCCCGCTGATATTTGCTGATGAACTCGATCGCGGTCCGAGTCGTCGCGTAATCTCCCGCGGCATTCAAAGCGAAAGACGTCCACAGCGAATCCCGCCCGAAGAACCACGCGTAGCCGGGCCGCTGGCTGGTTCCTGAAGTGCCATACCCGGCCACCAGACCTGTGCCGAGGTAAGGGTTCGAAACCAGTCCCTGGATGGTGCTGATCCGCGCCCAGTCATAAGCTTGCTGCAGCGTATTGTCGGGAAACTCAACGTTCACAGTATGCGCAAGATAGTTGCGGTAGTAGGCGGCGGAATCGCTTTCCAGTTGCTTATAAGACGACGCCAGATGTTCGTAGGTTTTCTGCGCGTCTTCGTGGCCAGCCACGGAACCCGCAATCACGAGCACTTTCGTCTCCTGCCCTTTTTTCGTCACGCCCAGGCGAAACGAAGTTTCGTCCGAGAATGAATAGTTCGTTTCGTAGGCCAGGTGAGCATCTTCCGCCGTTGGAGAGCCCACGAGCGCGGCGAACTTTCTGGTTACTTCTCCGAAGACCACGGCATGCCGGTTCGCGTCCCATTGCGCGTAAGTGCCTCCGATCGCTGCCGGCCACTCCAGCGCGAAGTCGTTCACAAAGCCAGCTTCCACTTCGAGCGGGTCCACCGTTTCAACTTCTAGCACAATCACCGCGCCCGGCTCCTGCACGGGGACAAACAAGGTTTCCTTTACTCGAAATGAATCCCCCACATAGGTGACAGTGGCAGATTCGGGATGAACGGTGAGCGTTCGCGCCAGGCTTTCCGCCGGCAACGCGCGGCCGCCCACATGGAAGGTCAAATGAAAACCGCGAAAGATCTTCAGTGGATAGACCCAGGCCTCGAAACACCCGTTCTCCGTGCCAAACAATCCGGCCCGCGTGCCGACTACCGGCAGAAATTCCCAAGTGCGCACGGTCCGGGAAAGTTCAAGACCTGGCGCGGCCTGTTGCGAGAACGCAAACGGAACCGCGAGGACAAGGCAGAGAAAAAGAAGAAAGACAAGCCGTATCGCGAACAATAAAGACCGCGCTGCACTGCGATCCATCCACCCAGCGCCGAGGGTTGCAAAGGGAACGTTCACGGAATAGTGAAGCCGGGGCGAATTCTAGCACGAGCCGATCTAAGGCTTCTTCGCGTCCGCCGGCAACGTTGCGCCCGATCCTTCTTTCAGCGTTTGGATCGTGTCCACCGGCAAGCCGGCAAAACGCTCCACCTGACCGCTCGGCCAACGAATCTCTACCCATTCGATTTTCGTTGCCGCTCCCAGCCCGAAGTGCACCCGCATATCGCTGTTGGAAATGTAGCTGGAGCCACTGCGAACTTCATCCACTAACGTTCGCGATCCGGCCTTGACGAGAATGCGCGCGCCGATTCCGTCACGATTCGACCTCGCTCCTACAGTGCGAATTGCGATCCAGTGATTCGGTGTGCGAATCTGATTCACCAGCAAGCTGGGCGCAGAATTCATATTGCTGATCACCGCCGAGAGCCGGCCATCGTTCCACAAATCTCCCACCGCGAGCCCGCGTGACGAAGCGGCAGTCGTAATGCCTGTTCCAGCGGAGGCGGAAACGTCACTGAAGGTACTGTCGCCATTGTTGTGGTAAAGAATGCGCGGCTCACGATAGCTGCTGCCGAGGTGTTGGCTATCGACTTCCGGGTACACATGCCCATTCACCAGAATCAAGTCGGGCCAGCCGTCGTTGTCGAAGTCAAAGAACATCGCGCCCCAGCCGAGGTATTGCGTGTACAAACCCAGACCCGCGGCTGAGGTCGCATCGGTAAAGGTTCCGTCTCCATTGTTGCGATACAACGTGGAAGTATCGTCGGAAAAATTCGTCTTGAAGATATCCAGATGGCCGTCGCCGTTGTAGTCGGCGACGCTCGTTCCCATGCCGGCCTGCTCGCGTCCGTCCTCGTTGAAGGCCGCGCCCGCCGTGACCGCAACATCGGTGAATGTGCCATCGTGATTGTTACGGTAAAGAATGCTGGGCGTGCTGTCGCAGGCGACGTAAATATCGGGCCAGCCGTCTTCATCGAAATCGAGCGTCGAAACGCTGAGAGAATAGTGCCCGTCAGTGCGGTCGATGTGAGCCTTGACGGTGACATCTTCAAACGTGCCGTCGCCCTTGTTGTGGTAGAGGATATTTTTCGCGCCCGGCAGTCCGCGCGGGCCGCACATCACGGGAACGCCCTTCCACACACAATTAACGCGCTGCCCCGGAGTGGGAGCGGTGGCGAGATCAAAGTCGACGTAGTTGGCGACCATTAGATCGAGTTTGCCGTCGCGATCGTAATCGACAAAGGCGCAGCCCGAGCCCCATGCTTTTCCGGAACCTGCAACACCGGCTTTTCCGGCAACCTCAGTGAAGACCCCGCTGTCGTTGTGATACAGCCGGTTCTTTCCATAATAAGTAACATAGAGATCTTCCCAGCCATCGTTGTCATAGTCTCCCACGCAAACGCCCTGGCCCCAGCCGGTTGCGGTGAGTCCAGCTTTCGCGGTCACGTCGGTGAAGGTTCCATCGTGATTGTTGCGATAGAGGTGATTGCTGGGGGCCGGCCCCGAGGGCAATCCATCGAGCCTGGTTGCGTCGAGTCTGGCTCCATTGACCAGAAAAATGTCGGGCCAGCCGTCGTTGTCATAATCGAAGATCGCGACGCCTGTGCCGGTGGTTTCGATGATGTACTTTTTCGTTTCGACGCCGCCGAAGATATTCTGCATCGTCAGCCCGGCTTTCGCGGCGACGTCGATAAAGTTGGCTACGGGCGGGGTGAGGCTTTTGGCCTGCTGGGCTGGGCAGAACGAAACGCAGAACGAAATCAGAAATAGCGAGAGCAAGGCTCGTGCGGATTTACTGATTACAAAACTACACTTAGGTTTCAACGGCATGATCGGATCCACGAATGTTGGGTTGGTTCCATGCAGCCGTTAGAATGAATGACGAATGACGATGCGCTTCCGATTCTCCGCGGGTCTAATGGCACTGGCAATTGTCTGCCGCATTGCGGTGGCCGCGCCGCAAACCAAGTCTGCGGGTGAAGGAACACCCACAGCATACCAAAGTGGCCTCGACGCGATGAGCCGCGGTGACTTGCCCGCCGCTCGCAGCACTTTTGAGAAGGCAGTGAAGCTCAGTCCGCGCGATGCTGATGCGCAGAATATGTTGGGACAGGTGTTGCTGCAGCAGGGCGCATTGGATGATGCCATCCTGCATTTCCGCACTCTGGTCGAACTTCAGCCCTCTCTCGCCATAGCCCACGCCTACCTCGCGCAAGCTCTCGAAACCCGAGCATTGCAAACCAAAGGCCAGCTCGACGATGCTGTCGCTGAATTTCGCATCGCCGTGCAGTTGGCGCCCGAACAGTGGCAAGCACATCAGTCGCTCGGACGCGCGCTCAGCTTGCAACACAACACGGACGACGCGATCGCAGAATTTAAGGAAGCGACTCGCCTCGCTCCCCAGCAGCCCGAATTGCATGACGAACTGGGAGCATTATTCGCGCAGCAGTCGAAGTTCACCGACGCGGAACGGGAATTTCAGGAAGCTCTGCGACTCAACCCCGACTATGAGCCGTCCTATTTCCACCTGGGCGCCGCACTTTCCACCGAGGGCGAGGCGAAAAAAGCGCAAGAGATGCTGGATCGTGCTCTGCAACTTGATCCGAAAGATGCGATGGCCTGGTTTTACCACGGAATCGTGATGGAGGCAGAAGCCCTTCCCGACGATGCGCTGCGCTCATTTGAACATGCTGTCGAATTGCAACCCGATGCCGCGCCGCTTGAGACTCGCTTCGGGCTTCTGCTGCAGCGGCGCGGCGATCTGGAACGCGCTGTAACTGCCTTCAGCAAGGTCGTGGCGCTCACTCCAGGCGACGCGGAGGCGCACAACAATCTCGCGCTCGCACAATTGCAGCGCGGAGACGCCGACGCAGCCATTAAAGAGTTTCAGGAAGCCATTCGCCTTCACCCCGGCGACTCCGCTTTCCAGGGAAACCTGGGCACGGCTTACTTACAGAAAACGGATTTCGCCGCAGCCATCGCCCAGTTTCGCGCCGCGCTGAAGCTTGACCCGGAGAAAGCGATCCTGCATCACGATCTCGCTCTGGCGCTCAAACTTTCAGACGACCTGCCCGCGGCCATCGTGGAGTGGAAGGAGGCGATTCGTCTCGACCCAAAGCTGGCCGATGCTTACTACAGCCTGGGAGTGACACTCTGGCAGTCGGGAGATTTTCCCGGCGCGGCGGAACAGTTGCGGCAGGCGATCCAAATTCGGGCAGACTACGCCGAGGCCTACTACACGCTCGGCACAGTCTTGAAACAGATGAATAAATTGCCGGAGGCAGCTGAGGCCTTACGCCAGGCGATCCGACTCGACCCCGATTTCGCCGGCGCTCACACCACGCTGGCCACCGTTCTGCGCCAACTTGGCGACACCGCCGGAGCCGCTGCAGAGAGCAAAGCCGGCGCCGAAATCGTCACTCAGAAAAACAATCTGCAGGCGGCGGCCTTCGCCACCAACTCGGGCCGCCGCTTGCTCACCGCCGGCGACCTCGATGGAGCCATCTCCCAGTTCCGTACCGCGATTCGCGTTATGCCGACCTACGCGTTGGCGCACTACGAACTCGGCATTGCCTTGAGCCAGCGGGGTCTAAAAGACGAAGCTGGCGGGGAATATCGCAAGGCCGCGGAACTCGATCCACATCTGATTCCGCCGGCCACGCAAAAATAATCCGTGAAATCTGTGGCCAGCTTTTTCTTAGTCGCTCCGCTTACGCACGGCAACGAGATCGGCCATCACAGGAACTCCGTGGGTGACCTTCACATGCAGCAGGGCCTCAAACGGTTTCAGGTCTGCCGCCTTCGAGACGCCCAGGCGCTGCAACAACTCCGCCAGAGAATCCTGCCGGCACACGTATTCCGCCGCCGCTTGGGTACCGAAAGTAGTGGTTCCGGCCAGAATCAGAACGGATCGGGCAGGGTCGATCCCCGGCACTAAGCTGATTACCGCATAGTCGTCTGTGGTCGCCTGGTTTGAGGGGCTGCCTAAGAACACTTGCCCTTCTCCGGGTTGCGGGTGGATATTCAGCACTCCCAGGTCGCCCTTGCGCGGTCCGGAAACAAGCCGCTGGAAAACAAATTCCCGGCTCCCTGGAATATCCCGGAGTGTCAGATTCTCGGCCGGAGAACCGACGAAGATGAGATCGTTGTTCTTGGCGTCGTCCAGAGAAAACAGACTGCCGCGCTTCACTCGAAGCTGTCGATTGAACGAAGTGAAAACATGATCCAGTTGATGGACCGCCAGCACCTCGCCCACACCAGTGTAATGATCGAGGATGAGGGCCCGCGCGTCCTCCGATGCGTTGAAGTAGCGCATCCCGGTCTCCGGCCGGCCCACGAAGCTCCCGTTGCTGAAGATCAGCCACGGCGGCTGCGGGCCGGTCACGAAGCGGTTCCAGAATATCTGGTAGACGGCGGGAACGGATTCCTTCGCTTGCATCCGGCTACGACTCCCGAGTAGCAGGGCGCTCATCGCCAAGGCAGCCGCCAGCAAAACCGAGAGACCCATAACCGCAATCGCCCAACCGCGGTTCGAAGGCTGCTCAGGCGTTCTCCGTTCGACGACCGCGCCCCTCGGATGGATCTCAGTTAACGCGGCAGACGGAGTCCGCACGTGGAACGTAAGCGCGTACGATCCCTTCGGCAGTTCCACCACGACCGAGTCATCCGGCCCCTCGCGCGAGTAGTACTCCTCCAACTTCATGCGCAGGCGTCCTGCCTGCACCCGCACGGTCGAATCGTTCTGCGGATCGAAGCCGCCAGGCCGGCCCAGCACCTCGGTGGCGATCTGGTACTCCTTGAGGGCCACCCCAGGATGATCGAGGGAATGTTCGGCGAGGTAGCGCAGCAGCTTGCACAGCGATTCCGACCCCCTCAAGCTATGACTATTAATAAGTTTATCTATTTGCTGGAAGCATTGATCCCGCCCGGCGGCGAAACTGCGCGTTAATGCCATGTGACAGAGGAGGTAACGATCGAGGTATCTTGCTGCAACGCCAGTACTTTACACCCGGTAACCGTATAAAACCTAATGATACTTAATCCAATAGTCTTTTTGTACTACGACGTGCATGGTACACAACGTAAGTGTATCTCTGCAACCACTCGGGGTCTCACCCTGTTCGCCTGTGCCAGGAGGAAGTTCATGAAGAGGTCTGCTCTTGCGGCTGCGGCAGCATTCGCGCTTCTCTGCGGTCTTTGCACACCAATCGCATTCGGCCAAGCGGTTTTCGGAAGCATTCTTGGTACGGCCACTGACCCCTCGGGGGCTGCCGTTCCCAACGCGAAAATCAAAGTCACAAGCCAGACGAAGGACACCACTTACGAAACTACCTCGAATGAAAGCGGCAACTACTCAGTCACGCACTTGATCCCTGACGTCTACTCGGTTCATTTCGAGGCGCAGGGTTTCAAGGCTCTCGAGTTCAAGGACGTCAACGTCTCCGCTGATACCGGAGTCGACGTAAACGGACAGTTCCAACTCGGTTCCGCGACTGAGCAGGTCGAAGTCACCTCCGAATCTCCTCAGCTTAAGACCGACCGCGAAGACGTAGCCATCGAGTTCAACACACGGGCCATCGAAGAAGCTCCGATCTTGAACCGCAACTTCACCTCGTTCGAACTCCTCTCGCCAGGCACCCAGAAGCTCGTAGGTTGGAGCCACGCCGCCACCGAGAATCCGCAAGGCGGCCAGCAGATCTTCGTCAACGGCCAGCACTTTAGCGGCACCGCCTTCGAGCTCGACGGTACCGACAATCAGGATCCAATTCTCGGCATCATTGTGGTCAACCCCAACTTGGACGCGATTCAGGAAGCCAAGATGTCGCTTGGCAACTACGATGCCGAGTTCGGCAAAGCCATCGCGGGAGTCGTAACCGTCCAGACAAAGTCAGGCAGCAACGACTTCCACGGTTACGCGGACTGGTTCCGCCGCACCGACGCGCTTTCCGCGCGCGATCCATTCACTCAATACGCGCCCAACCCGATTACCGGTAAGTTCATCCCCTCGTCTCGTTGGCAGCAGTTCGCCGGCGGAGTTGGCGGTCCGATCATCAAAAACAAGCTGTTCTTTTTTGGCGATTACCAAGCCACGCGGCAGGAAAGCGGCATCACCAACCAGGAGACGATTCCAACTGCTTTGCTTAAGAGTAGCTGCGCGGGCGGAATGTGCGACTTCAGCGACTACGCGGCCCGCATCTCCAATAATGGCTCTCCGTACCTTTACGACCCATTGACTGGCGACGCGACTGGAAACAACCGCATGGTCTTCTGCGGAGCGCTGGGGGATCAACTCCCTGGAAATTGCGTAGGAAACGGCCCCAGCGGGACCCCGAATCAGTATCTGATTCCGGTGATTAACCCAACGGCGGGACTAAGCAACATATCGCCCGCCGCGCTGAATATGCTGGCGGCCTTCCCTAATCCGACCAACACCGGCACCTGCAGTGGTGCGACCCCTTCAGGTTGCTTGAATAACTTTGTGGGATCTGGCGCCGGGCCTTACAACCAGAATAGTTTCGATACCCGCATCGACTATAACTTCCGTCCCACCATCCAGATATTCGGCCGCTTCAGCCTCGACTATTTCAGCCTTTCGGGCACACCCAGCCTGGGCGCGGTGGGCGGTGTCGGTGATGGTCCCGGCGGCCTGTCGGGAAGTTCGAACGTTCACAACTACAGCTTGGCTTCAGGCGTCACCAAGACCTTCAGTCCCACATTGCTGGCCGATTTCCGCTTCGGCTATTTCCAATACAACCCGCTCACGAATAAGCCCGATGCCGGCAAAGATGCGATGACTGCCTTCGGCATCCCCAACGCAAACCTGGGTGATAACTTTACCTCGGGCTTGGGCGAATTCGACATGGATGCGAACAACCCGGACTTCTCGAGTTTCGGCGACGGCTTGGGTGTAGCGCGCTGCAACTGCCCCCTGATCGAGCGCGAGCGGCAGTTCCAGTGGGTGGCCAACGTAACCAAACTCAAGGGCAATCACCAGTTCAAGTTTGGCGGCGACTTCCGCTATGCCCGCAACCTGCGTGTGCCCAGCGACTCCAACCGCACGGGCGTTTACGCCTTCAGCCATGATGCCACATCCACCGGCGACAGCGGCGGGCTCGACTTCGCCAGCTTCATGCTCGGCGACGTCACAAACCTAAGCCGCTACGTCAGCACCAGCACCGACGCTGCGGAACGGCAACATCGGCTGTTCGTTTACGGGCAGGACACCTACCGCATCACACCCAAGCTGACCCTGAACTACGGCCTGCGCTGGGAAATCTATTTCCCCGAATATGTCAACGGCAAAGAACAAGGCGGCTTCTCGAACATCGTGCAAGGTGTCGACCGCGTAGCCGGCGTAGGTGGCATCGGACTCAACGGTAACATCAACAATGACTGGCATTACTTTGCGCCACGCGTTGGAGCCGCTTACCAAATCGATAGCAAGACGGTAGTCCGCTTAGGTTATGGCCGCAGCTTCGATATGGGCGTGTTTGGTTCCAACTTCGGTCACGCCGTCACTCAAAATCTGCCAGTGTTAGCTAGCCAGATCACACAAAATGCCGTCCAGAACCTATTCCCAGCATTCCA
Source organism: uncultured Acidobacteriaceae bacterium (assembly GCA_963747615.1). GTDB lineage: Bacteria > Acidobacteriota > Terriglobia > Terriglobales > Acidobacteriaceae > Sulfotelmatobacter. The sequence goes on along the minus strand of CAVVFP010000001.1, from coordinate 1,479,031 downwards.
GCTCGACGCGGGACCGCCCATTTTTACCTTCCCGGCGGTTCCAGCTAATGGGCTGCTGCCGCTGGCCGGCCCGGCTTGTTACCAGGCGGGTTCCGTCGTCATCGGTGGGGTCACCAACGTGCAGAATTGCGTGCAGCCCCATATCCGTCCCACCTTCCAGCGCCTGCCAACTTTGGATGCATGGAATCTGACGGTGCAACGCCAATTGAACAACTCCACGTCGCTTGAAGTGGCTTACATCGGCAACAAGGGAACCCACGGATTCGCCGGCGACGGCAACACTTACAATGTCAATCAGCCAGCGATTGGAGCGGGCACAGCGATCGTCCCCTTCAATGCAACCACCTGCAACGGCACCGTTGACACTGGGTGTTCAGCTGGTTTCGCTCCGAATGTCCCACAAGTTCAGCGCAGGCCGTACTACAACGCATTCACCTACACCAATTACCCGGACCCAAGCAGCTCAACCGGATTTCTCATGTGCTGCTCGACCGATCAGGGCAACTACCTGGGCAACGACGCCAGCAGCATCTACAACGCTCTACAGATAAAGATAGACAAGCGTTTCTCACACGGATTCCAGTTTCTGTCGCACTACACCTACGCGCACGCCAACAAATACGACAGCGGCTACTACGTAAACAGCCATCCCTACTCCTACGGACCAGACGATCAGGTTCGCAATCACGCCTGGGTGGGCACCGGCGTATATGAGTTGCCCTTCGGCAAAGGTAGGGCTTTCGCCGGAAATTCAGGCCGGGCTGAGGATCTGATTGTCGGCGGCTGGCAAATCTCGGGTACCATGAACTGGAGTGGTGGCCTGCCCTGGACCCCCAGCTTTTCGAATTGCGGCCAAGTCAACGATTTGGGCCTGTGCCGTCCTGATGAGGATGGATCGTTCCACGTAGGCCCTGGGAAGTTTGACCCCATCACGCATCATCAAAGCTATTTCACTCCGATCGCGACCCTCGCCTATCCGGCGGCCGCGCTTGCCCCTGGAGTGGACACCTGCACTCTGGCCCGGCCCGCTGGCGCAGGCTTCTCCATGCCAGGCTGCGGACAACTCGGCAACATCGGCTTCGACCACTTCCGCGGCCCGCGGGTGACCTATGCTGACGCCTCGGTCATGAAGAAATTCGACATTACCGAACGTGTGAAGGCGCAGTTCCGCATGGATTTGTTCAACGTCTTCAATCACCCCGTGCTGGGCTTCAATGCGAACCAGACCGGTACGGGAGCTTGTATCGATTGCCCAGGCAATGGGCAGATCACCGACATCGAAAACGACGCCTCGCCGGGTTCGACCACGGGCATGCGCCAGATCGAATTCGCGATAAAGTTCACCTTCTAACCAAACTGTGAGGTTATCCGAGAGGGAGTCCTTCGGGACTCCCTCTTTATTTTGTCTCGCATACAATGAGGCTCGATTGGACCCTCTTCGCAATTTCGGCGTCCCCTTGCCCATTGTCATCCCGAGCGAAGCGAGGGATCTTGGTTTTTGCCGGCGGCGGCAACACGGGCGGCGCCGGCAAGAACCAAGATCCCTCGCTTCGCTCGGGACGACCGACCGCATTCTGGCTCGCGCTCTAGTCAGCCGGCAAGTGACTCGCTTGGGATGGTTACGCAAACACGCGACGCGAGTTGTACTCTCCTTCGTAGTATTGTCGATACTTGGCCCATCGAAACAGAAATCAGCCGCGCAAAATCCCGCAGCGAATCAAACCCCAGCCTCTAAAGCCGCCGGCCGGCACGGTTACGTCGGCGATCAAGCTTGCGCCCGTTGCCATTCTGCAATCTATGAGTCCTACCAGCGCACCTCCATGGCCCACGCCAGCGGCCCCGCCAGCGACGCTCTTACCCCGGCAGAATTCACCCACAAAGAATCCGGCGTCCACTATCGCATTTACTCCGAGAATGGTCACGCTTGGCTAAGTTTCGATCGTCCCGGCGATCCTGAACTCCGCGGCAAACGCGAACTCCTTTATTACATCGGCTCCGGACGCCGTGGCCGAAGCTACCTGTTTGAGACCGACGGATTCCTCTTCGAGTCTCCTGTGAACTGGTACGCCAACAAGCAACTCTGGGATATGGCCCCCGCCTACCAGTCCGCGCGCGCTATCCCTCTGAATCTTCCCGCCTACACGAGTTGCCTGCATTGCCACGTAAGCGGGACGCAGCCTCCCGCGCCGGGTAGCGACAACCGTTATCCCGAGCCTCCGTTCACCGCAAACGGAGTGGCGTGCGAACGCTGCCACGGCCCCGGAGAGGCTCATATAAAAGGTGGAGCGATCGTCAACCCCGCCAAGCTGACCCCCGCGCGCCGTGATGACATCTGCATGCAGTGTCACCTCGAAGGCAAAGCCGCCATCGAACGCCCGGGACGCCACGTCTACGAGTTTCGTCCCGGAGACGCGCTCTCCGACTACGTCCGGTATTTTCTTCTGGTCGACGCCAAAGGCACCGGCTTGGGTGCCGTCAGCCAGGTGGAAGCGTTGGCGCAAAGCCAGTGCAAGAAGAAATCAGGCGACGCCATGTCTTGTACAAGCTGTCACAACCCGCATCAGTCGGCCGCTTCAGAAGACCGCGTAGCGTTCTATCGCGGCAAGTGTCTCGCTTGCCACGGCGAGGCCTTCGCAATCAAGCACCATGCGGACCGCCCCGATTGCACCGCCTGCCACATGCCGGCATCGGCCAGCACCGACATCGCGCACACTCAAGTCACCGACCATCGCATACTGCGCCGGCCCCAAATCTCTCCTGAATTGCTTCAGAGTCCATATAAAGAAGATGCGTCCTCTTCGCTGCCCCGTCTGGTCCCATTCCCTGATACCAAGACGGACCCCGATCTGCGAGACCTCGCCCTCGCCTGGGATTCGATCGTAGTCAGCGGTATGTCGGCAGCCGAGCCTCAAACGCGAGAACTGCTTTCGAAAGCGGTGAAGCAACTGCCCGAAGATCCCGCTCTTCTTTCCGCGCTCGCCTATGCCGAACAACGGAGAGGATCGACCGAGCACGCCCGAGAACTCTACGAAAAAGCGCTAGCCCATGATCCGACTCTGGTCGACGCTGCAACCAATCTCGGCGTGATCGAAGCGCAAGCCGGCGATCTGCAAAATGCCATGAAGCTCTGGCAAAACGCATTCCAGCGCGCCCCGGCACGAAGCAGCATAGGACTCAATCTCGCACGCGCCTACTGCGCAACCGGAAAGTCCGACGAAGCTCGCACCTCCATCCTTCGCGTGCTGCAATTTAATCCCGACCTGCCGTCAGCAAGAAAGCTGCTGCAGTCGCTGAATCACTCCCCACCAAGCTGCGCCCCCTAACCACCCGCAGGGATCAGGCCGTTGACGGATTCGTCGACCCGCCAGTATGGACAGCCGCATCCCGCAGTCCTAGAATCTTATGTGACCCGGAGGTGCAGAAATCCTATGCGTAACGCCAGCTCCGCATTCCGGGCAAAAAGTCTCCCGCTGTGCAAAACGCCGGCCAAAGCGCCCGCCGCGAATCAGGTCAGGGGAGTGGGATGCTGCTTCTCAGATCTGGACTAAACTCCTTGCCGCAAACCTCGACGTGGTCGATCGCGCTCATCCTTGCCACCGGCGCAACCGGCACCATCGGAGCGCTCGTCCCAAAGTCACCCGCGCCTTCGACAGTGAAGCATGCCGCAACGAAGCCCGCGATAACCAAGCCCGCAACTTCCTATTCCGAAGTGACCTTCAATCGCGACATCGCTCCCATAATTTTTGATTCCTGCTCCACCTGCCACCACCCCGGCGAAGCCGCCCCATTTCCCCTGCTGACTTATTCCGATGTAAGAAAACATGCCCGCCAGATCGCCGATGTGACCCAGGCGCGAACCATGCCTCCCTGGCTGCCCGACCCTCAGCCCCTAAAATTCGCCGACGAACTTCGCCTCACGAATTCACAAATCGATCTCATCCAGCGCTGGGTTGCGCAAGGAGCAGTCGAGGGCAACGCATCCAATCTGCCACCGCAGCCGAAGTTCACCGAAGGCTGGCGCCTCGGAACCCCCGACCTGATTCTAACCGCGCAGAAGCCGCTGATCCTGCCGCCAGAAGGCAGCGACACCTACTGGAATTTCATCTTCCATCTTCCGATCGAGCAAACGCGCTGGATGAAAGCCATCGAAATTCATCCCGGCGACAAACGTTACGTACACCACGCAAACATTCTCGTCGACCGCAGCGGATCTTCGCGCCAGCGCGAAACCGAACCCGGCGCCGGCTTCGGCGGAATGGAAATCCGCATCGAATCGCAAGTCTTCGACCCCGACAGTCACCTGCTCTTCTGGAAACCCGGCACAGTTCCCTACCTCGAACCCGACGGCATGGCCCTGCGTCTAGACAAAGGCACCGACCTTATTCTCAACACGCACATGCAGCCCTCCGGCAAGTCCGAGATCATCCAGCCCAGCATCGGCCTCTACTTCACGCCTCAGCCCGCCACAAAGTTTCCCATGCTGCTCCAACTCGAGAACGACGTCAAACTCGACATCCCTGCCGGCCAAAAAGATTTCCTGGTCACCGACCAGTTCACGCTGCCCGTCGATGTCGATCTTCTCGCGATTTATCCGCACGCACATTATTTAGGCAAAGACATTCAGGCCTCGGCGATCCTCCCCGACGGCACAAAGAAAACGCTGATTCACATTCCGCTCTGGAACCTTAGCTGGCAGGCGGTCTACCGCTACGCCGAGCCAGTCTTCTTGCCCAAAGGTACCGTCGTCGCCCTGCGCTATATCTACGACAATTCCGCCGATAATCCTTTGAACCCCAACCATCCGCCCGTTCGCGTGAAAGCCGGCAATCGTTCGAGCGATGAAATGTGCCACCTCTGGCTCCAGGTTTTGCCGGTCCATTATGACGCCGCCGCTGGCGATCCCCGCATGCAACTCCAGGAAGCCTTGGCTCGCCACAACATCGACAAAGACCCCGCCGACTTCGAAGCGCATTACAATCTAGCGGCCATGTTACAAGCCGCAAACAAGCTTGGTGACGCCATGCGCGAATACGAATCCGCGCTCCGCCTTCGCCCCGATGACGCCGCCGCAAACAACGCCATGGGAGCCGCGTTGCTGGCCTCCGGCCAGCCCGGCAAAGCCGTTGTGTACCTTTCGCGGTCCCTGAAAACGCGCCCCAATTATTTTCCCGCTCGCTACAATCTCGGCAACGCTCTAGCCGCTCAAGACGATTTCGCCGGAGCCGCCGAACAATTTCGCCTGGCATTACAGTTGCAGCCAGATGACGCCGACGCCGAAGCGAACCTGGGAAGCGCTCTCGCCGAGCTAGGACAATTTCCCGAAGCCAAGTCGCACTTCGAACATGCGCTGCAACTCAATCCCAATCACGCGCTGGCCAAAGAAAATCTGGAAGAGTTGCAACGCGCCACCAACAAATAGCAAGTACAAACACAAGTAATGACAAACGATCCCATGCCGTCGAAAGCCGTCAAGCATCAAGCCGCTCGCCAGCGTCTCGCCGCGTGTCTATTGGCTTTCACAACAATCGCCGTCGCCCAGCAAAGCCCATCAGTGCAAGCACCCTCCGCTCCATCCGCGCAAACTTCGCCAGCCCCCGATTTCGCGGCCGCGCGCCTGCTTATGCAGCAAGGCAAAATCGACGAAGCCATCTCTCAGTTGCAAACGCTTCAGGCGAGTAATCCAGAACTGAAAGGCCTCGATCTCGAACTCGGCACCGCCTACTACAAGAAAGGAGAGTACGCCAAAGCGGTCGAGTCCCTGAAAAAAGCAACGGCAGCCGACCCGAAAAGCGGCGAGGCCGTGCAGTTGCTTGGCCTCTCTTATTATTTAGGCGGACATCCCGCGGACGCGATCCCCCTTCTTGAAAAGGTCCAGGGCTGGTTTCCCCGCGCGAATGTGGACGCGTCCTACATACTCGGAACCTGCTACATTCAGACCAAAGATTACCCGCACGCGCGCGTCGCCTTCGCCAAAATGTTCGACGTGCCGTCCGATTCCGCCGCCAGCTACCTCTTCACGGCCCGCATGCTTTTGCGGCAGGAGTTCGATCCGGTCGCCGAAGAGTACGCCCAGAAAGCCGCCACGCTCGACCCCAAACTCCCTCTGGTTCACTTCCTGCTCGGCGAATTATTCTTGTACAAGTCGCGAGTTCCCGAAGCCATCGCCGAGTTCAAGAAGGAACTCGCCATCAACCCCGCCCACGCCGCAACGTACTACAAACTCGCCGACGCCTACTCGCGCATTCAGAAGTTCGACGACGCCGAAAGGCTCCTGCAGCGCTCCATCTGGCTCGATGCCACATCTACCGGCCCCTACATCCTGATGGGAAAAGTTCTGGAGAAAAAAGGAGAGTTCGGGCTGGCCGTCCGGGCCTTGCAGCGAGCAGCAACCATGGATCCAAACAATCCCATCACTCACCACCTGCTAGGCCAGGCCTATCGCGACATGGGCAAAAAAGAAGAAGCCGAAAGCGAATTGAAATTGGCCGAACAACTGCAAACCAAACAGGAACCCCACCCCTGATCTTGATTGCGTACAGCAGCCAAGATGCTGATGTGGGGACAGCCGCCTCGGCTGTACCGCCGAGCGCAGCGAGGCGGCTTCTCGCATACACCGGCACGAACCTCGTCATTCCGAACTAAGCACAAGGCGAAACTCTGGAGACCGTGCTACACCAACCGACGCTCTTCATTCTGGACTGGGGTGCCCCATTTCTCGCGTCCTTTGCGAGAAGTGGGGCTTTCGCGAGCCGCGAGAGACTTTGTAATTCCGAGCCGGGCGAAGCCCGGTGAGAGCCTGCCCCGAGCGCAGTCGAAGGGAACCTGCTTCCGCTTTACTTTCCAGCAGCCGCCGCCGGCCCCTGCTCCCTCGCCAACCGCTCCACCATATCCTTCGGCAAACCATGCAGCAATTCCAAAAACGCCGCATTCGTCCAGCCAAATCCAACCACATTCATCGCATATCCATTTTCCACGTGGGCCTCGGAAGATCGCGTCACAACGTCGTACTTCTCCCGGATATTTCCGTCGCGCCGGAAGTTCTCCGCCACCATCGATAGAAACTCGTAGGAAATCCGGTCGGCGTCGGCATTGAAGCCATAGCGGCGCAAACCCTCGATCGCCAGCATCTCAACACTTCCCCAGCCATACGGGAGGTCCCATTGCGCGCCCGATTCCTCCGGGCTCATCGCCAGACCGCCCGGCTTTTCAAACGTTGCGAGATTCTTAACCAAGGCCTTCGCCTGCTCCGGCGTCGCCAGCCCGGCCCACAGCGGATAAAAAGTCGTTGCGTAGCGATAGGACGATCGCTGCCCCGTCTGCAGGTTGTAATCGAAAAAGAATCCGGCTTTGTCATCCCACAGATAGCGCGTAACCAACTTCTTCCGTTCCGCGGCGCGCCTGCTCCACTTTTCCGCATCGGCCGCATGACCCAGCCAGCGGCTGATCTGTTCCAGATCTTTCTCCGTTTTGTAGAGCAAACTGTTCAGGCACACAGGCGCATAATGATGCGTCGCCGCACCGAACGGCCCAAAGCGAAAACTAACGTCAAATCCCGATTCCCGCATCGACCGGTCGCCCTTGTAATAGTCGGAACTCAATTTGAATTCCCGCCGCTTCTCGCACTCGGCGCGCGCCATCGTCGACGGCGCATCGCAAACCTGCTGCGTATATGCGGCCCCCGCAACCGGCTCCGTCACTCCCGGCAGGTCCTCCACAATGTAGTGGTCCGCTTGCGCGGGGTGAAAGAAGAAATATGTAGCGACTTTCCGGTAAAAGCCACTCTCATCCTGCAACCCTTCGGCGGCCGGACCCTCCCCGAAGTCGTAGTAGCGGGACAAGCCCGTGTCGCCCGCAAGGTGCGGATCGCGGTTCCACATCTCATAATCTTTTTCAAGATCGGTGTAAGCCTTCGCCAGCCACGCCGGGTCCGTGTGTCCCGACTCTTGCAGCGTGTCATACACGTCCACAAACATCGAACTCAGAAAAGGCGGCTGCGAACGAGTCAGGTAATATGTCCGGTTCGCATTCAGCATCGCGCCATAGTTCTCAACCTCAAAGAAGAAGTTGTCCACCATGCCCCGCGCCAACTCCACCCGCCCCGCCCGCAACAGCCCGCGAATAATGAAGTAACTGTCCCACCCATACATCTCGTTAAAGCGCCCGCCGGGAACTACGTATTTATTCTCCAGATAGAGCAGGCCGTGAGGCTGGATCTTACTGGTGTCCACCTCGCCCAAACGGTGGATCGCAACCGGCAGGTGCTCAACCCGCACATTGCAATCGCTCGAAAGCTTTTGCAGCGCGGGCGGCACTGCCATGCCCGCCGGCAAATACAACACGGCGGCGACTTTCATCTTTGGGTCGACCAGGCTCCGGCAATCCGTCATCGAACGCGTCAGCGTATCCCAAGCCGTTGAGATGTAGTCGAGAATTGGCTTAAGTTCCTGCCCCTGAGATGGAGCAGAAGGTGGAGCAGCTTGCGCAGCCGCCGGAACCTGAAAGAGAGTCCCGCAAGCGACCGCGACGAGCACGAGCAAGCGCGAAAAAAACACCCAAAATCGGCGAAGGATTCTCGAAACGTCGGTATGCATTGGCCTTGGGAAAGAGGAGACCTTAGCATTGTAGTCGTACAGCTAAGGCATTCAAAATGAATTCGATAGCCGAAAGCGTCTCATTATGAGAAGGCGCTTATGCAGGCTTAAAGTGCTCCTGTGGAGAAGAGGGTTATGTGGAGACAAGGGTTATGTGGAGACAAGGGTTATGTGGAGACAAGGGTTATGTGGAGACAAGGGTTATGTGGAGACAAGGGTTATGTGGAGACAAGGGTTATGTGGAGACAAGGGTTATGTGGAGACGGCCGCCTCGGCCGTCCCGCCGAGCGCAGCGAGGCGGCCTTTTCTCAAGTGCTGCCACCATGCCGGAAGCACTCCACGACATGATCGTCAACCATACCCACCGCCTGCATAAACGCATAACAGATAGTCGATCCCACAAAATTGAAGCCCAGCTTCTTCAGCGCTTTGCTCATGGCATCGGATTGCGCGGTCCGGGCCGGAACCTGACCGCGCGACTTCCAAGAATTCACCCGCGGCCGGCCACCTACAAATTGCCAAATGTAGCGGTCGAAGCTGCCGAATTCTCTCTGCACCCGCAGCAACGCCTGGGCGTTCCGCACCGCTGAAGCAATCTTTAACCGGTTGCGCACAATGCCCGGATCTTTCAACAGTTGCGCGATCATCCGTTTGTTGTACCCAGCCACGCGCGCGGCATCAAACCCATCGAACGCAGCCCGGTAATTTTCCCGTTTGTTGAGAATCGTCTCCCAGCTGAGCCCGGCCTGCGCCCCTTCGAGAATCAGAAATTCAAAAAGCGTGCGGTCATCATGCGCCGGCACGCCCCATTCGTTGTCGTGATAGCGAATCATTAATTCGCTCTGTGCCCAGGCACAACGAACCAGCGGCTTGGGAAACACTTGAGCTCTTGCCTTTGATTTTGGGGATCGCATTTGATTTCGGGTGCCGCAGCGCTTCAGCGCTGCGGTAATCGCACCATTCCTGAATGCGGCTTCAGCCGCAGTAAGTTTTGAAAGAACGCGGCTTCAGCCGCGCCGCCCAGCGCTAATAAAGACGAGGGCTTTAGCCCCTGAGGTCCGAACTATTCCAATGACTTCGGATCCGATTTATTCGCAGGCGACTTCGTGTCCAAAAGCGTCACCAGCTCCTTCGCAGACGGTGGAATCACTACTTTGCGTTCGACAATAATTTCCTTCGCGTCCAGTTTCTTCCCGTAAAGCTTTTCATTGGCATTGCCGTCGGAGCGCAGTGTCGATCCCTCAAGCGATATTCCCGCAAACAACCCCCTGTTCCGCGAGTAGGAAAGAATCTCGGCCTGCATCACAACGTCAGTAGCGCCCTCCGCCGTGCGCCCCTTGGGACCAGCCGCCGCCGAAGCGTCTGCCCCCAACTTCATTTTGCTCGACAACAGCGAGCGCGCTCCACTCGGGTTCATCACCAGCAAAACAAAATCTGTGGCTTGCCCGCCCAACTGCATGCCGGCGCTCACTCCTTCCAGCGCGTACAGTGCCGGAGGTCCCCACGGCCCCGTATAGTGCGCCCCGCTGCGGCAAATCATTACGCCACGGCCGTAACTGGCTCCCACCCCAAACGCTCCCTTCTTCACCGAAGGCAAAATCACCACGCATTCCGCCTTGTCCAGCAGCTCCTGCGGAATATTGTCGGGAATATTCAGGATTTCTTTCAAAACTCTTCCCGCATCCCGCACCCGGTCCGCTTCCTTTTCGTCGTTGACGGCGGCGAGCACCGGACCTGCAAACAAACACATCGTCAGAAACAACGCGGCAACTCGATTCATCCTTATCTTGATGTTCATTCAGTGATCACTTCCTAGATTCTCATCGCCCACACAGTCAATGCTAACCTTCCAGTCTGGAATTGTAATTCCCGGCTTGTGGAAATCGAGTGGTTCCCAAGGTCCATTTCCCGTGGCGGAACCGCCGACTAATGCAGGCCTTTTCAGCCATGACCAAACGGGTGCTACTTTTGTAACTTGGCACGCGGCTTCACACCCTTCTAGAGTCAGTCCAGTAGGATTATGGTGGAATGGCCAACTGCCATTCGGCACGCGAAGTGCATCTAATCGGTTGGAGTGCCCTCTGGCCGTGGGTAAGAGTGAAAATATTGGACGATTCTGGCACGAAGTACACTCGGCTGATTGCGGCGCTCCTGGCGGCGCTTGCCTTGGTCTGCGCTTCGCCGGTCCTCGCCCAGACTTACCCTGCCACCACGGCTTTGGTCAGCGCCTACCCGTCCGCTCCTGCGGACGATCCCCAGTCCGGCTCGCTGCTTACCATCCACAAAAGAGTCGATGAAGTAAATGTTCTGTTCATCGCCACTGACAAGCACGGCAAATTTGTCCGCGACCTGGATCAGGCCGATTTCGCCATTCTCGACGATCACAAGCCGCCGAAGTCCATTCTCAACTTCCGCCGCGAAACCGATCTGCCTCTGCACCTGGGCTTGCTCATCGACGTCAGCGGATCGGTGCACAGCCGCTTCGATTTTGAGCAGGATGCCGCCATCAACTTCCTCGTGCACTCCATCCGCGCCGGCTTTGACAAGGCTTTCATCGTGGGCTTCAACACCCAGAGTCAGATGCCGCAGGATTTCACCGACAACGTCGCGCTGCTCTCCGCCGGCGTGCACAAACTGCAGGATGGCGGCGGCACTGCGCTGTACGATGCCATCTACCGGGCTTGCAAGGAAAAGTTCTTGAAGGACCGTCCCGATCATCCCGTGCGCAAGGCCATCGTGCTGGTAAGCGACGGCGAGGATAATCAAAGCGAAATCACCCGCGCGCAAGCCATTGAAATGGCGCAGCGCGCTGAAGTCATCATCTACGCCATCTCCACCGACGACAGCGGGCTTATTCTTCGTGGCGACAAAGTTCTCGATCAGCTTGCCGAAGCCACCGGCGGCCGCGCCTTCTTCCCTTTCAAGATGAAGGACATGACTCATTCCTTCGCCGCCATCGAAGACGAACTCCGCAGCCAATACGTCGTAAGCTACAAGCCCGCCGACTTCGACGCCGACGGCCGCTTCCGCTCCATCGAGATCTCCGCCCTCAAGAAAGATCTGCAAGTCCGCGCCCGCAAGGGATATTTCGCACCCCAGCAATAAAACTTTCACCACAGAGTCACGGAGACACAGAGAAAAGCGAAAGATAAAAAGACACAGATTTGCGATTTTCTCTGTGCCTCTGTGTCTCTGTAGTGAAAGTGGGGTGCCTTATTTGGCGCGTCGTTTGCGGAAGTGGCGCTTTTTTCGATTAGGTTTGCAACACTCCGCGGAACACACTTCGAACGGCAGCCCTCTTGATCTCTTCTCTCGCCATCCGCATTTCCGCTTCCTCGTCGCAAGATGCGTGAATGTCGATTGGTGCTTTGGCGGGGGGCTGGCAAGCATCCACCAGCAAGTGCCAGGCTTCGCGATACTTGTTGTACTTGGAGCGCTTCGACTCGGGGTAGAGATGCAGAAGCATTGGTCGGTTCCCGATAACTGAATAAGGGAAGATGTACCAATCATCGGTCGGGACGAGGTATATGGCGAAAAAGTCCACGGTACGCGGCGCATAGCCGCGAATCCGCCTGGGTCCGTTTCCGCGTACCGCGGTCACGCATATGTTGGTCACGAAGTGGCCTCTCCACTGATAAGACGTGCACTTTACCTGTGCCCGCAGGATCGGCCCGGCACCATTCTCCACACCGACGTCATAGGGGCCGAACCCTCCATAGGGGCTCGACACCTTTAGCCCGTACGTCATAGCCAGAACCATAAAGTAAAGCTCCGCCCAGGCTCCACGCTCGCTGGATCCCTTGATCCGGCATCCTCGAATCTTCCGGTGTTTCATTTGTTCGCCTCGCTCCTTTTTTGTCGCAAATAGAAATCGCGGCCCGAAAGGCCGCGACGTTTGTACAGGTCGAATTGTCATGCTGACAGGGCTTTCGGCTCCGCTGGTAGAAACGCCTTGTCGGGCCGTTGCTGCAATAAATCGGCTAGGGGTCCTTCGACTGCGTAAATGCTTCGCTATCACGAAGCATTTACTCCGCTCAGGATGACAAACCTGCTGTCTTCTTTTTATTTACCCTCTATATCTAGTATGACATTTTGCATAGGGTAAAAGCGCCACATTTGCCGACTTTATATTTCCTTTCCCGTCAACAACCTAACCCGCCCTTTCGCCCTTTCTTCCTCTTGACAACAATTTTGAGCCATTTTGTATAACTACTGGCTAAGATGCCTCGCCGCATTCGCCCTAACTCGAACTGCTGCTAGAATTTAGCTGTAAATGAGCTCCGCAGACTCCCGGAGGGAAACCATGCAAAAACGTAAACTTGGAAAAAGCAATCTCGAAGTCTCGGCTCTGGGTCTCGGCTGCATGGGGATGAGTTTTGCCTTCACTCCGCTTCCCGACAGGAAAGAGATGGTCTCTCTTATCCACGCAGCCGTGGAACGCGGCATCACATTCTTTGATACCGCGGAAGTTTACGGCCCTTTCACCAACGAGCAACTTGTGGGCGAAGCGCTCGCTCCGTTCCGCGAGCAGGTCGTCATCGCCACCAAGTTCGGCTTCAGGCTTGATCCGACCACCGGAAAGCAGGCTGGGCTCGACAGTCGGCCGGAACACATCAAGCAGGTTGCCGAGGCCTCGCTCAAGCGCCTCAGGACCAATGTCATTGACTTGTTCTATCAGCACCGGGTTGACCCCAACGTCCCGATCGAAGATGTCGCCGGAGCGGTGAAAGATCTGATTCAGCAAGGGAAAGTAAGGCACTTCGGGCTTTCTGAAGCCGGGGTGCAGACGATCCGCCGCGCTCACAAAGTTTTGCCGGTCACCGCGCTACAGAGCGAATACTCGCTGTGGTGGAGAGAACCTGAAACAGAAGTGATACCAACGCTCGAGGAACTCGGCATCGGATTCGTTCCCTTCAGCCCTCTCGGCAAAGGCTTTCTCACGGGCAAGATCAGCGAGGATACAAAGTTTGAGAAAAGCGATTTCCGCAACTCAGTCCCTCGCTTTACGGCGGAGAACCGGAAGGCGAACCAGGCGGTGGTGGATCTGATTGGCAAATTCGCGCAACAGAAGAAAGCGACCCCGGCGCAGATCGCACTGGCCTGGCTGCTGGCGCAGAAGCCGTGGATCGTGCCCATCCCGGGCACAACCAAACTGCATCGGCTCGAAGAAAACATTGGAAGCGTGAGCCTGCAACTTTCGCCCGACGATCTTCGCGACCTGGACATCGCAGCCTCAAAGATCGAAGTACAAGGCGCCCGCTACCCCGAAGAGTTGCAAAAACTAGTGGGCCGCTGAGCAGCAAAAGAGGGTGCACCTCGACAACAGTTTCGAGCCATTTTCTATAGCTATAAGCCATTGTGAGTGACACCGCCCGCGGAACAGAAGGGTGCAGATTTCGACGTTCGGCTGGAATGGCGCCGGCCTATTCCGTGATAGAATCCCTTGGCAGTCGCTCCCCCTTGCGGCTGGATTGCCTGTTGCGGGCGTCTGTTGAAACGCAGATTCCGCAAGACTCACCCTTTATCGACGGAGATGAATCCCCATGAGATCCCGGCTGGCTCGTCCGATTGCTGTTTTCTTTGCCCTTGTCCTTGCGATCACATTTATTTTCGCCCAGCATGCTTCAGCGGGGACGGAGAACGTGCTGCACGCTTTTGACACAAAAGACGGATACGATCCCTACAATGGCGTTATCTTCGACCAGGCCGGCAATCTTTACGGCACAGCCTTTTACGGAGGGAGCAAGGATTGCGATCACAACGGATGCGGTGTGGTTTTCAAGCTTACCCCCAACGGCGATGGCACCTGGGCTGAGCAGGCGATCTATACATTTACGGGCGGCACCGACGGCAGCCACCCCTACTCGACCCTGGTCTTCGACGCAGCCGGCAACTTATACGGCACGACCTGGGGGAAGGCCAGTGGCGGTGGCGGCGCCGGTCAGGGCACCGCGTTCCGGCTCACGCCCGGCGCGAACGGCTCCTGGCAGTTTTCGCTGCTGCATACCTTTGCTGGCGGCAAAGACGGCGCGCGGCCCTACGGATTGCTGGCCATCGACAAATCCGGCAACCTCTACGGTTCGACCAACGAGGGTGGAAGCCATAGCGCAGGAATTGCTTTCGAGCTGAGTCCTGCCTCCGGAAGCTGGAAAGAAACTCCGCTGCACACTTTCACTGGAGGGCAGGATGGTTCCGCGCCCATCGGCTTGCTACTGGCTCCCAGCGGAAATCTCTACGGAGCAGCGGAGCAAGGCGGTCTCGGCTACGGTGTGATTTTCGAACTCTCGCTGGGCTCGCATGGAAGCTGGAAAGAGACGGTGCTCTACAGCCTGACCAACACTCCGGGCGGATCAATTCCTACCAGCCTGGCGCTTGACGCTTCGGGAAACATTTACGCCGCGGCAGCAGGCGGAGGTAGCAGCACCTACTGCTTCGAGGGGTGCGGATTGGTCTTCCGGTTGAGCCCTCAGTCGAACGGAACCTATAAGTACACTCCGCTGCATCCCTTCAACGGAGGAGGTGGAGAAGATCCATCTGCCCTGATCTTCGACAGCGCCGGGAATCTTTACGGCGCAGCCTACACTGGCGGCGTCGGGATGGGTCTGATTTTCGAACTCAATCCTGACGCGGATTGGGAGGAAACGGTGATTTATGACTTCACCGGATCCCTGGACGGTGGTGAGCCAGTCGGGCCGCTGGTTTCCGACGCGGCCGGCACTCTCTACGGTACTGCCATTTATGGCGGAGCAGGTGGCGGAGGCGTAGTGTTTGAGGTCACGCCGTAACTGCGATCCATTGGGTGGGGGGCGGTTGGCCGGTGACACGAAAACCGCTGTCAGCTACGGTTCGCGGCGTGAGGAGACTGATGACCCCAGCCCGGGGTGGTTTGCGCCCGCACTGCCTCTGTGCTAACGTCCCATTGATTCCAAGATAAGATTCCGAGATCAGCCGTCAACACTCCCCAAGGAGACCCCCAATGATCGGCATCATCTTCCTCGTAATCCTCGTCGTCATCGCAGTCGTGCTCATCGGCATGTACAACAGCCTGGTGCAGTTGCGGGTGCGCACCGACTCAGCCTGGTCTGATATTGACGTGCAACTCAAGCGCCGGCATGACCTTATCCCTAATCTGGTCGAGACCGTCAAAGGCTACGCGACGCACGAAAAAGGGACGTTCGAAAACATTGCCAAGTTCCGCTCCCAAGCCATGCAGGCCACCACGCCAGAGGGCAAGGCCGTCGCCGAAAATCAGCTGACCGGAGCGCTGAAGAGCCTGTTCGCTGTAGCAGAGAATTATCCCGAACTGAAGGCCTCGGAGCAATTCACCCAGCTGCAGTCATCGCTGAGCGAGACCGAAGACTCCATCCAGAACTCGCGGCGCTACTACAACGCAGTGGTGCGCGATCTGAATACGAAGATCCAGTCGTTCCCCACGAATATTATTGCCGGCATGTTCAACTTCACCGCCCGCCAGTTCTTCGAAACCACCGACGCAGCCGATCGCGAGCCGGTCGCGGTAAAGTTCTGATCGTATGATCGGAGCGATAAGAGGATCGGCGGTGGCAAGCCCGGGCATGCCGGCAGTGACGTGGAAGAGGGGCGCTTCAGCGCCGCGTAAAGCTCCTAAAATGAAGGCGGGCTTTAGCCCCCGAGGTCGCTCTCTCTATCCGGCGCTCCTGCTCGCAACCATCCTCGCCCTCGCTGCCCCGCTCTTCGCCAAATCCTGGCGGGTCTCCAACTTTCAAGACACCATCACGGTCAACCCCGACGGCAGCGCACTGATCAACGAAACCATCACTCTGAAATTCGTGGGTGAGTGGCAGGGGATTCATCGCAAGATCCCCATCGAATATCCCGGACCGGACGGCACTAACTACCAACTCTTCGTTAGCATCACCAGCATCACCGACGAAAACGGCCGCAAGCTCAAGTACGATGCTTCCACTTCCGGCGCGTATCGCGATCTCAAGATTTATATTCCCGGCGCCGTCGATGCCACGCGCACCGTCGAGATTGCCTACCGCGTGCGCAACGGCACGCGCTTTTTCGCCGATTACGATGAATTTTATTGGAACGTGACCGGCAACGACTGGCCCGTGCCCATCGATCACGCAGCGGCCAGCGTTCATTTCCCCGTTTCGGCGAGCGAGTCGCTGCGGGCGCAGGCCTTCACCGGAGTTTACGGTTCGACGGAGCGCGACGCCACCGCGAAAGTAAACGGCTCCGAGGTTGAATTCGAAACTACGAATCCTTTGCCCATGCGCGGCGGCATGACGATTGACGTTTATGTTCCCAAAGGCATTCTCAAAGAGCCGGGACGCCTCACTAAACTCTTCTGGTTCATCGGCGGGAACCCCGCGGTTTTCCTGCCGTTCGTAACCTTCGCAGTGATGTTCGTTCTGTGGTGGTACAAGGGCCGCGACGTCGACCCCGGCATTTCGGTCGCGCCCATGTATGAGCCGCCGCCGGGCATTTCTCCCGCCGAATGCGGAACTCTGCTCGACGACCGAATCCATCCTCGCGATATAACATCGACGATTGTCGATCTTGCGGTGCGCGGCTTTATCAAGATTGAAGAGACCGACGACAAAGGATTGCTGTTCCATCACAAGGATTACATCTTCCATCTGCTTAAGCAGCGCCCGGATTGGCAAGGTCTCGCTCCGCATGAGCAGGTCATGCTCGAGAATATTTTCGTGGGAGATGTGCCGGAGACGCGGCTCTCCAGCCTGAAGAACCGCTTTTACACTGCCGTGCCCGTGGTTCGAACCGATATTATGTCGGCGCTGAAGCTGAAGGGCATTTACGCGCTCGACCCCGACTCGGCCAATGTCTATAGCGCCGGGGCAGCTTTCTGCATCTTCGTGCCGTTCGCGGTTCTCCAGTTTTTCGGCTGGGTCAACTTTCTAAGTTCGTTCCCGCTATCCTTTGTGTGCCTTGTAATCTCTGCCGTGATCTGGTGGCTCTTCGCGCGCGTGATGACAGCGAAGACACTAAAGGGATCGCGCGTTCACACTGCGGTGCTCGGATTCCAGGAATTCATGAATCGCGTCGACGGCGAGCGGCTGAAGACGATGCCCTCCAACACCTTCGAAAAATTTCTTCCCTACGCCATGGCCCTCGGTGTGGAACATCATTGGGCGCAAGCGTTCACCGGCATAATCAAAGATCCTCCGTCGTGGTATGTGGGCCCGGGATATGGCTACGGCATGGGCTTCAACCCAATTCTATTTTCGTCATCGATGCATGGCATGGCGACGGATATGCACCAGGTCTTCGTCTCCGCGCCCCGCGCCAGTTCCACGGGATCAGGATGGGGAGGCGGTGGCGGCGGCTTCGGCGGCGGCGGCGGATTTTCTGGCGGAGGCTTCGGCGGCGGCGGCGGCAGCGCGTTCTAGACACAGCTCGATCAACCTCAAAACAAGGTCAAAAGCGTCGGACAGGAGTGTCCGACCCACACGAGCACATTCTGGTGCGCCCGGAGAGACTCGAACTCCCAACCCTCTGCTCCGAAGGCAGATGCTCTATCCGATTGAGCTACGGGCGCCCAGGGGGATATTTTACGGTATTTGCCGCCGATGGCGCATCGTGAGTCAGTCCGAGTTCCCATGTCTCGCAAAAACAGCGAGACATGGGGCACCCCACATTCAGGCTGCGCCTTCCGAGTGTTGGGGAAAGGTGAAAGGGGCCGCTCCCTTAGAGAGACTGGGCCCCTTCTTGGTAAAAGTCGAGGGTTAGTTTTCTCCGGCGCTTACGCTGCTGCCCCAGAGTGCGTTGCTGCCCCATAGAGCGTTTGATCCCCAGAGCGCATTCGAACCCCAGAGGGCGTTGCTTCCCCACAGAGCATTGCTGCCCCAGAGAGCGTTCGAGCCCCACAGTGCGTTGCTGCCGGAGACTGTGCTGCTGGAGGCTGCGGCGGTTCCGGCGACGAACTGCGTGGTGCCCCACACTGCGGCGTTCGACCATGTGGCCGAAGTATTCCAGACCACGGAGGGATCGTCGGAAAAATAAACTTCGTTTGTGTTCGCATTGAAACTAGCGACGGGAGACATCGCCGTGCCTTTCGCCACAACGGTGCTGTTGAGGGCGGCCTCGACATCGACATAGCCGGCGCCGACGGTGAAGACATCGTATTGGTCGGTGTAGGTGATGCCGGTGGTTGGGTCGGTGGTGCTGCTCGATTCAGGGAACGTCTTGTATGCCGTCAGCATGAGGCGCGCTTTGACCTGATCGGGCGTGAGGTTCGGACTTTTCTGCAACAGATCGGCGACGACTCCGCTGAGAACTCCCGCAGCCATGCTGGTTCCACTCAATGTGAAGTACGCGGATGAGGGTGCGCTGCTGCCTCCGTTCACGTAGTAGTTGTAGGGCACACGATTGCCGGGATAGTCGTTATACAACGTGGAGCCGGGCGACTCGAGCGAAGTCAGCAGGTTGCCGGGGGCAACGAGATCGGGCTTCACGACCGCATCGACCACGGTTGGGCCCTTCGAGCTGTAGCTGGCGATCAGGTCATCGGTGCGAGTGGGGGTGCCCATGGGCTTCATTGCGCCCACAGTAATCACATAAGGATCGTTGCCGGGTGAAGTTACCGTGGCATAGCCATCGGTGGGCTGGTAGCGGCCGTTGTTGCCCGCAGCAACAACGACCACGATGCCGTTTTTCCACGCCTGCTCTACCGCCTGGCACAGCGGGTCAAGTTTGTAAGTTTCATACACGGCGCGGCCGAGCGAAAGGTTGATCACGCGGATGTTGTAGGTCGACTTCAGAGCGATCGCCTGGTTGATGGCGGCGATCACGAGGCTGTCGGTGCCCTCGCCGTTCTGATCGAGGACGCGCAGGTTGATGATTTTTGCACCGGGCGCGATTCCTCTGAAAGTCTTGCTGAAGAAAGGGCCGGTGGAGCTGAGTCCAT
This sequence comes from uncultured Acidobacteriaceae bacterium, assembly GCA_963747615.1. Taxonomy (GTDB): domain Bacteria; phylum Acidobacteriota; class Terriglobia; order Terriglobales; family Acidobacteriaceae; genus Sulfotelmatobacter. The sequence goes on along the minus strand of CAVVFP010000001.1, from coordinate 1,459,525 downwards.
CTCCGGCGATGAGGCCGGCGACGTGAGTACCGTGTCCGTACTGATCACTGGCGCTGGAATTTCCCGGCACGAAGGACTGTTGATAGACCACCCGCGAGAGCGGAAGAATTCCTGTGTAGAGATCGGAGTGGCTACTCACGCCGCTATCGATCAGTGCGACTCCGATGCCGACGCCGGTATAGTTCGACTGCCAGGCAAAGGGGGCGTTCACCGCGGAGGCGGCATTGCTGAGCGTTGGCGACAAGGGCCGGTCGAGGCTGATGTATACGACGTTCGACTGATTCGAGAGGCTCTCGATGCCGTTGCCATCGAGTTGTGCGACCAGTCCGTTAACGAGCGGCAGCTGACCGAGAACCGTGCCACCAAGTTTCGTGATGTCGTTTAGCAGGCAGTCCACAAGACCGAGCAGCCCGCTGCAACTCACTTGCGTGCCGGGCGCATATTGAACGATCACTTGCGCCTGCTTGGTCGATTGATAGCCACGCAGTTCGGGGGATAGTTTCGCGTCGTTGCCATAGGCTGGCGTCGCAGCGGCCAGCGTTGCCGTGACAATCAGCAATAGAGCCAGAAATCTTTTCATATCCCCTCAAGGGCGGAGTCACCCTGTCTAACTTGGTAAGTGCAGGCTGGGTGCCAAAGGGAATGGGGATTTGTGCTTTGGGATCAATGGGTTGGATTGGGTGGGTGGCGGGGGCTTGGGACAGGCTGTCCCAGGGTGGGGGGAGCGGGACAATTTGTCACATGCCGCGGAACCACCGACCTCAGGGGCTGAAGCCCATGGATTTTTTTGTGCCTTTTGACGCGGGCCTGAAGGCCTGCTCCACCCCCCAATTCTGGACGGCGCGGCTTAAGCCGCGCCCTTTCAAGACGCGCACGATGGTAACCGGCGGGAGTCACTTTTGGGCGGACATTGATGCCTGCTTCGGCAAGAATCTAGGGGGAACCCTAATGTCCTGGGCGCGACAAATTGGCGCACGTGTCTATGTTGCCGGGATGGCGGCTGTTGGACTCGTCTGCTTTGCTTCGGCCTTCTTCTTCTGGCACTCGAGCGATCCCATCAAATTTGTTTGCTATCTGGTCGCGGTAATTCTCGCGTCGTCCCTGAAGGTGAGCCTGCCCGGTATTGAGGGGACGCTCTCGGTAAATTTCCTGTTCACGCTCATCGGCATTCTCGAGATGAGTTTGCCGGAGACACTGCTGATCGGACTGGTCAGCACTCTGGCGCAATTCTATTGGCGGCCAGCGCGGAAACTGAAGCTGGTGCAACTGGTCTTCAATCTGTCGCAGGTGACGGTGTGCAGCGCGGCCGCTTACGTGGCATACAAACTGGTTTCGACTTATGTGCTGCATGGTCCGGGACAACTAGCCCTTCTGGTGGCGGCGATCACGCACTTCGCCTGCAATACAACGGCGATGTCGACCATCATCGGGCTGACGGAAGACAAGCCGGTCTCGAAGGTGTGGACCTCGAGCTACCTCTGGTCGTTTCCTTACTACATGGTGGGGGCGGCCATTGCCGGGCTGGTCAGCTTTTTGAACCGGCACATCGGATGGCAGGCGTCTCTACTGGTTTTGCCGCCGATCTACCTGATGTACCGCTCCTATCGTCTTTACCTGGGCAAGCTCGAGGCGGAAAAACAGCACGCGGAAAAAGTTTCCGGCCTGCACCTTAGAACCATTGAAGCGCTCGCGCTGGCGATCGAGGCCAAGGACCAGACTACCGGAGAACATCTGCAACGGGTCCGCATTTATGCCATGGAGCTGGCGCGGGATTTGGGATTGAACGACGACGAGACGGAAGCTTTGCGGGCGGCGTCGGTGCTGCACGATATCGGCAAGCTGGCCGTGCCGGAACATATTATTTCGAAGCCCGGCAAGCTTACGCCGGAAGAATTCGAGAAGATGAAGATCCATCCTATTGTGGGGGCGGAGATTCTGGAGCAGGTTGATTTCCCGTATCCCGTAGTTCCGATCGTACGCGCGCATCACGAGAAGTGGGATGGCAGCGGTTACCCGAACGGTCTGGAAGGCGAAGCTATACCGATCGGCGCGCGCATCCTTGCGGCGGTCGATTGCCTCGACGCGCTGGCTTCCGACCGGCAATACCGCAAAGCCTTGCCATTGCACGAGGCCATGGCGAAGGTGGCATCGGAAGCGGGAGTCAGTTTCGATCCGCGCGTGGTTGGGATCTTGCAACGGCGTTATGTGGAACTGGAAAAGCTTGCCAATGAGCAGCCCTTTCAGGCTCCGCCGAAATTGTCGACCGACATCAAGGTGGAGCGGGGATTGGCTCCAGACGCGGGGTTCGCGGAATCAGAGAAGCCTGTTTGCGAGACGCCGGCCAGGGGCCAAGTCAACGGGATGGCCGCGGCCCGGCAGGAAGCGCAGACGCTAGCGGAGTTCGGTGTGAAACTGGGCGCTGCGCTTAGCCTGGAAGACACGCTCTCGTTGCTGGCGGTGCGGGTGAAGCATCTGGTGCCGCACGATTCCATGGCGGTGTATGTGGTGCGGAACGAAGTGCTGGCTCCGGAGTTTGTGAGTGGGGAGAATTTCCGGCTGTTTTCTTCTTTGAGCATTCCGATTGGCGACGGGCTCTCGGGCTGGGTGGCACAGAATGCGAAGCCTATTATGAATGGGAATCCTTCGGTCGAGCCTGGGTACTTGAACGATCCCACAAGGTTCAGTACGCTGCGCTCGGCGCTGGCTGTGCCGTTGTCGGGAACTTCTAGTGTGGTGGCGGTGCTGGCGGTCTATCGTGCGGGTGCGGATGCATTTTCCCGGGATGATCTGGGTGTGCTGCAGGAAATTGGAGCGGGGTTAGGGGTGGCTGTTGAGAAGGCTCTGCACCATTCGGGAGGCGCGCTCTCGGTATCTGCTTTGGCCGCGCGTGCTGGCGGAGATTGATGACTTAGGCGACCGGCCCGAAGCCCTTCGCCGCACGTTTTACGAATTCCCACCCTTCGGCTTCGCTCAGGGCAAGCTTTCTCGCAAAGAACGCGAGAAATGGGGCACCCTCTGTCGTGGCGACTCCAACGATCCCGCGCCTTCTTTCTTATTCCATTTCAAAACTCAAGTATGTCAGGCCGTCGGAGCGTTCTACTTGGATTACTACTGGGTCGCCGGTCTTCAAACTGGACACGGTGGCGCGCAACACCTCCATCGAGGTGATGGGAGTGAGGTTGACGGCGTGGATTATGTCGGCGGTCTGGAGGCCGGTGTCGGAGAGAATGAGATCGGCGGCGCGGCCGAGTACGATGACGCCGGAAGGAATGCGGAGCGTGCCGATCTGCTTGCGCACGTCGTCGGTGATATCGATGGCGAGAATACCCAGGCGCGGGACAATATCTTTCTCGGCGTCGGCGGCGTCGAAGAGCTGGTCCATCTGATCGCGATGTTCGATGGCGGGGATGTACAACGTCTTCTTCTGGTCGCCGCGCAGGATTTCGAGCTTCAATACCTGATCGAGGCGGTGAAGGTACAGGGCCGAAGAAAGCTGGGGGAGGGTTTCGATGCGGCGTTCGTCGGCGGCGAGGACAATATCCTGAATCTGGAGGCCAGCGGCGGCAGCGGGGCCGTCGGGCTTGACGTCAGCGACGATGACTCCCCAGTGCTGCGCGAGTTGGAGGCCGTCGGCGAGAGTGGGGGTTATCTCCTGCGCTACCGCTCCGATCTCGACACGATGGACGTGACCGTACTGGCGCAGGCTATGGTAGACGAAGTCGACGATGCGCGCGGGGATGGCGAAGCCCAGGCCTTCACTGCCTCCGCCCTGGGAAAGAATGAAAGTATTGAGGCCAAGGACGGATCCATTCATATCGACCAGTGGTCCGCCGCTGTTGCCGGGGTTGATGGGAGCATCGGTCTGGATGTAGGTGAGCGGCTTGTCGGGATCGGCCTGGCGGGCGACGGCGCTGACGACGCCCATGGTGACGGAGTTTTGCAATCCCTCAGGACTGCCGATGGCGAAGACAAGCTGGCCTACGCGGGGACGCTGTTGGGTGGCGAGGGCGAGCGTGGGCAGGTCTTTCTCGGCGATCTTGAGCAGTGCGAGATCGGTCTCTTTGTGCGTACCGACCAGGCGAGCTTCGAAGATGCGCCGTCTTCCGGCGGCGACGGAGCGACCGTTTTCGCTGGGCAGAGGCAGAGCTATGCGGATGCGCTGCGCGCCTTCAACGACGTGGGCGTTGGTCATAATGTAACCGCTCGGGTCGACAATGACTCCGGAGCCGACGGCGTGCTGGCGCACGATGAGCGCAGTCTCGGAGCGGCTTTGCTCGTGCAGCGGGCCGTAGCCGGTGACCAGAATCTGAACTACCGCGGGAGAGACTTTGGCGGCGAGACCCTCCAGAGCATTGTTGATCTGCATGAGAGCGGCGGAGGCGGAGGCGGATTCGTCGGGCTGGGGCTGGGGCTTTTCCTGGGTGGACTGCTGCTGGGAAATCAGATATTGGGTGGAGGCCAGAGTGAGCGCGACTGTCAGGCAAATAAGAGGATGCGCTAAGCGGCGCGCATCTCGGCTGAAGGGGAATGAAAGGGGCATGGGTTGGCTCTCCTGAGAAGAAAAGCTTACATCAGATGTCCAAATGAACGCGGGTTGAACGTCAATGTAGGGGCTGAGGATATTGGCCGCCTACAATCGAATGATGGAGAATGCGAAATGAAATACCGCTTCCCAGGCCGTCTTGCCTGATACACATAAATCTGAGATACTTACACATCAGAGGCTATGTGCGCACAAACGTTGACATCGACGACCGCTTGATGCGGGAAGCCATGCGGCGCAGCGGGGCTCGCACGAAAAGAGCTGCCGTGGAAGCGGGGCTGAAGTTGCTGGCGGAGACGCACGCGCAAGGCTCGATCCGGAGGCTGCGCGGAAAGGTAGTTTGGGAAGGCGACCTTAATCAGTCGCGTCTGACGCGGGGCCGGGAGTAGGCTGCGTGGTCATCGTCGACACGACCGTGTGGATCGATTATCTGCGCGGCACGGAGAATCCGGAAACTCGCTGGCTGGATCGCGAACTGCAGGGGCAGCGGCTCGGGCTGACCGATCTAATTCTTTGCGAAGTGTTGCAGGGGATTCGCGAGCTGAATGCGTTCGCGCGGGTGAGAGCCGACATGCTGAAGTTTCAGGTTTTTCAGACTGGCGGCATTGAGCTGGCGGTCGCTGCCGCTCAGAACTACCGCGACCTGCGCCAGCGAGGCTACACAGTTCACAAGACAATCGACTGTCTGATCGCCACTTTTTGCTTGCGGGCCAGGCACGAACTGCTGCACCGGGACCATGATTTCGATTGCTTCGAGAAGGTACTGGGACTAAGCGTGGTGCATGCTGCGTGAGGGTGTCTCGAAGCCGGAGATCGGAATCCCTCTCCCGACAAAATACCAACTTCAAGAGCAAGGTCAAAGCCGTCGAACAGAGCCTGCCCTGAGCTTGCCGAAGGGAGTGTCCGACCCACACGAGCTTGTGCATCCTGCACGAATGGTCTGGGGGGGAACCTAGGTTCTACCCTTAACTAACTGGGAATCAGGCTTTTATCCCGGATGCATCCGTGATATAACCGCCCCTGAGCAACAAAAATGAGTGATCGGCCTGCCAGGAGCGTATTCTGGAGGCGTTGGCTCGGCTTTGTGAAGAGTCACGGACTTGGTCAGCAGCATTAATATCAGGTCGGGAAGAGTGAGCTAATGAGATCAGGTCGCGAAATAGGAGGCACTGTGTCCGAAGAAGCACGGACCGGAAAAAGATTTCCGCTGGAATTGCCGATTAAGATTCATGAAGAGAATACCAGCGGCAGCACTAAGGGGCTTACGGGAAATCTGAGCGCGGCGGGGGTTTATATTCGCGCCGACGCATCGCTCGAGATTGGATCGCCGGTGGAGTTTGAGATCACGCTTCCACCCGACGTTACGGGAGGCCAGGAGAACGTCACCATTCAGTGCAAGGGGCGCGTCGTGCGCTCCGACCCCACCGGGAGCAGTCCGGACGGGAAAGGCGTGGCCTGCGTAATCGATTCGTATGAGTTTGTCAGGAAGTAGCTGGGAAAATTGTTGATTGATGATTGATGACTGTTGATTGAAACCCCGCAGTATAGGGTCCTTAACCAGCAACCAACAATCGTCAATCATCAATTGCACGTTGAGGGAACTTTGGGAGTGCCTATAACATGCTCAAACTGATACTGGCCGATAACCAGGCGATTTTCCGCGCCGGCATCGCCAAGGTGCTGGCGGTGGAAGACGAGATGCGCATCGTGGCGCAGGCCCAGACGCCGGAGCAGATGTTTATGGCTCTGGACAAATTCCGCGCCGCGGTGCTGATCGCGGCCGGCGGCTTTCACAACGATTTTGCCGCCATCATACAAGCGGCCAACCGCGCCAAGACCCGCGTTGTCGTGCTGGCCGATACCGGCGAGAGCGCGCAGCGGCACATGGCGAACGGCGCGCATGGCGTGGTCTACCGCAATGTGACCAGCGCGGCGCTGGTGGACTGTGTGCGCAAGGTAGCGCGCGGCGAAACCTGGGTGCAGGACGTGGCGGTGCCGAGCGAACTCACCGAAAACGATATGGTCGGGCTGCGCGTGCGCGACCGCCTGACGGCGAAAGAGCTGCGCATTGTGGCGCTGATCGTGCAAGGCTACAAGAACAAAGAAATTGCCACGCAGCTGGGCACGACTGAGCAGGTCATCAAGAATTATCTGCGCAACGTGTATGACAAGATCGGCGTGTCGGACCGGCTGGAGCTGGCGCTGTTCACCATCCACCACCGGATTTTGAACGAAGCTGCCGCTGCGACCACGGCGGGACCTGCGCCACAGACGCCGGCGGGTGTGATGCCGTAACAAGTATTGTGCGAACGAGGCCGCCTGCGAAGGCGGCCTTTTTGTTTTGGGCGCTCCGGCAAAGTCAAAACCTTCACCACAGGGGTCACGAGGTTACACAGGATAAGTCCCTCGAATTTTCGCGTAGTTTCGAACGCATCGTTCTGATTGCGCCCGCATCTATCCTTCATGGAATTCCGAACGCTGGGACGCTCTGGTTTGAAAGTACCCGTCTTGAGTCTTGGGACGGGGACGTTTGGTGGAGGCAACGAGTTCTTTCGCGAGTGGGGATCGAGTGATGTCGCCGAAGCGACGCGACTGGTCGACATCTGCCTGGAGGCAGGCCTCAACCTTTTCGATACCTCGGACATTTATTCAGACGGCCTCGCCGAAACGATTCTGGGAAAGGCGATTGCCGGGCGCCGTGATCAGGTTCTGATCTCGACCAAGGGGTCTTTTCCTGCGGGGCCGGGACCGAACGATGTGGGGTCGTCGCGCTATCACTTGCTGCGGGCTTTCGAAGGAAGTTTGCGGCGGCTGGGCACGGATTATGTCGATATCTATCACCTGCACGGCTTCGACGCCCTCACTCCGGTCGAGGAGGCTCTGAGCACGCTCAATCAACTGGTGGTGAGCGGAAAAGTCAGATACATTGCGTGCTCCAATTTTTCAGGTTGGCATCTGATGAAGTCGCTCGGCGTGGCCGACAGATATGGATGGACGCGTTACGTGGGCCACCAAGTTTATTACTCGCTGATGAGCAGAGAATATGAGTGGGAACTCATGCCGCTGGCGTTGGATCAGGGAGTGGGAGCGCTGGTGTGGAGTCCGCTGGGATGGGGGCGTTTGACGGGAAAGATCGGGCGGGGAAAGGCGATACCGGCGGGAAGCCGGCTGCACAAGACCAGCGACATAGGCCCGCAGGTTTCAGACGAGCATCTGTACAAAGTGGTCGACGCGCTGGAAGCCGTTGGCGCGGAAACTGGGAAGAGCGTGCCTCAAGTGGCGTTGAACTGGCTAATACAGCGGCCGTCGATCTCGACGGTAATCTTTGGAGCGCGAAACGAAGAACAGCTGCGGCAGAATTTGGGCGCGGCTGGGTGGAATCTATCGAGCGAGCAGGTCGCGAAGTTAGACGCGGCTAGCGATGTGACGCCGATCTATCCTTATTGGCACCAGTGGCAGTTTGACAGGAATCCGACGCCGGTGGCGCTGCCGAAAAAGTCCAGCAGCTAGCCTGTTTGGCACATCTACGCTGACAAAAAGAAAGTGGAAACATGGCACGCGTCTTCATCACGGGTTCTTCCGATGGGCTGGGCCGAATGGCGGCAGAGCTCCTCGTCGAACAGGGGCATGGCGTAGTCTTGCATGCCCGCAATGAGCAGCGAGGGCAGGAGGCCAGGTCCGCTGTTCCGGGAGCTGAGGCCGTGGTGATCGGCGATCTTACCAGCATCGCGCAGACCCGTGGAGTCGCCGAGCAAGTGAACGCGCTGGGCGAGTTCGATGCTGTGATTCACAATGCCGCAGTTGGATATCAGGAGCCGCGCCGCATTGAGACGGAAGATGGCGTGCCGCATGTGTTCGCGGTGAATACGCTTGCGCCTTATATTTTGACGGCGCTCATCAAGAGGCCGAAGCGGCTGGTTTATTTGAGTTCCGGATTACATCGAAACGGTGACGAGAGTTTGAAAGATCTGGTTTGGAAGGCACGGCCGTGGCAGGGGCTGCAGGCATATTCCGATACGAAGCTGCACGATGTGTTGCTGGCCCTTGCGATGGCGCGACGCTGGCCCAAGGTTTTTTCCAACGCGCTGGAGCCCGGATGGGTCGCGACCAAGATGGGCGGCGCCGGAGCGACCGACGATTTGGACCAGGGACATCGAACGCAGGTTTGGCTGGCCGCGAGCGATGATCCGGCAGCGAAGGTCACGGGCGGGTATTTCTATCACCTGCGACCGCGGCAGCCGAAAGCAGCTACGCGAGATGTGGATTTGCAGGATAAATTGATCGCGGCTTGCCGGGAGTTTTCCGGAGTGGAGATGCCGTGAGTTGCGATTATTCAGCACCTAGTATCAAGTACCTGCCGCGCACGATTCCGATAGATCTTGTTTTTTGCTCGCGACTAGGTACTGGGTACCAGGTACTGATTCTCTAGACTTTTTCCGCGATCGACTTGGCCTGCGTAAACAAGTAAAGATAGTCGGGACCGCCGGATTTGGAATCGGTTCCGGACATGTTGAATCCGCCGAAGGGATGCGCTCCGACCATCGCTCCGGTGCACTTGCGGTTGATGTAGAGGTTGCCGACGTGGAAGTCGCGGCGGGCGCGGTCGATCTTGTCGCGCGACTTAGTGTAGATGGCGCCGGTAAGTCCGAACTCGGTGTCGTTTGCGATTTCGAGGGCGTGATCGAAACCTTTAGCTTTGATCACCGCCAGCACGGGGCCGAAGATTTCTTCCTGCTCAAGCCTCGACCTGGCGGGAATGTCGGCGAACACGGTGGGGCGGATGTAGTAACCTTCTCCGGCTTCGGTGGCGCGCTCGCCGCCGGTAAGCAGGCGTCCATCTTTCTTGCCTTGCTCGATGTATTCGAGAATCATCTTCATGGAGCCCTCGTTGATCACCGCGCCCATGCCCGTGTTTTCCGCGGGATCGCCGACGGTGATTTTTTCCACGCGGGCTTTGAGCTGATCGAGGAACTTGTCGTAGACGCGCTCGTCGACAATGGCGCGGGAGCAGGCCGAGCACTTCTGGCCCTGGAAGCCGAATGCGGCCTGCGCGACACCTTCAACGGCGGAGTCGATATCGGCATCTGCGTCGACGATGATGGCATCCTTACCGCCCATTTCGAGGATGGTGCGCTTGATCCAATGCTGGCCGGGAGGTTGCAAGGCCGCGGTCATGTTGATGTGGAGCCCGACTTCGCGGGAGCCGGTGAAGGCGATGTAGCGCGTCTTGGGATGCGCGACCACGGCGTCGCCGAAACTGGCGCCGGCACCGGGGCAGAAATTCACTACGCCCTCGGGCATTCCCACTTCTTCAAGAAGTTCGACGAACTTTGCGGCGATGGTAGGGGAATCGCTTGAAGGCTTCAGGATCACAGTGTTGCCGCTGACGATCGAGGCGACGACCAGGCCGGCCATGATGGCGCAGGGGAAGTTCCACGGAGGAATGACTGCGCCGACGCCGAGCGGGATGTAGGTGAGCGAGTCGTGCTCGCCGGGCATCTGCACAGTGGTCTCGGCTTTCGAGAGCCGCAGGGCTTCGCGGGCGTAGAACTCCAGGAAGTCGATGGTCTCGGAGATATCGGCGTCGGCTTCGCCCCAGTTCTTGCTGACTTCGAAGACGAGCCATGCCATGTAATCCATTTTGCGCTGACGCATGAGGTCGGCGGCGCGGAATAGCAGGCCCGCGCGCTCTTCGACCGAAGTGTGCTTCCACGAGTTGAATGCCTTCAGCGCGGCGTTCATCGCCGGTTCTACGTGCTCTTTGCCGGCCTTCTGGTGGATTCCGACCACCTGCGACGGCTTCGAAGGATTCAGCGACTTGATCTTGTCGGCGGTCTTGATGCGCTGGCCGCCGATGATGAGGTCATACTCGCGGCCGAGCTGGCCGCGGACGCGTTCGATGGCGGCGCGCATCTTGCGGGCGTTGTCTTCCTGGCGGAAATCGTAAAAAGGCTCATTGATGAAGGGGCCTTTATGGGAATGGGAGGATGATGACGTGCGCGACGCGACGGGGAGTTCTAGCGTTGCCATGGGGGTTCCTTTCAGAAGGTACGAGATCGCGAATAGATATTTTACACCCGCGTAGCGGAATTCTTTATCATCCCTTCGCTGTGTCAATGTTAGACTCGAACGTTTTCATCGTGCGATCCTGAGGTAACGACATGGAGATTCAGAGGGTCGGTGTAGTCGGCGCTGGAACGATGGGCAACGGCATTGCCCACGTTTTCGCGCGCAAAGGATATTCCGTGGTTCTGTGCGATGTGGAGCAACGCTTCCTGGAACGCGGGATTGTGACGATCACGAAGAATCTTGATCGTGAAGTCGCGAAGAACAAGATCAGTGCTGAAGACAAGGCTTCCGCTTTGAAGAAGATTGAGCCGGTGACGGACCGCGCCAGGCTTGCCGACTGCGACTTTATCGTGGAAGCGGCTACCGAGAAATTTGAGATCAAGACGGAGATTTTTCGCGACCTTGACAGGCTAGCTCGGCCTGAAGTGGTTCTGGCTTCGAACACTTCATCTATTTCCATTACCAAACTCGGCGCGTTGACCAAGCGTCCCGGAAAAGTGATTGGGATGCACTTCTTTAATCCGGTGCCGGTGATGAAGCTGGTGGAAGTGATCCGCGGGCTGGCTACTTCGCAGGAGACTTTTTCTGAAACTCGTAACCTCGCTCTGAAGCTCGACAAGACTCCGGTTGAAGTGAACGACGCGCCTGGATTCGTTTCGAACCGCGTGCTGATGCCTCTGCTGAACGAAGCCATGTATACCGTGATGGAGGGCGTCGCGACGCCTGAGGCCGTCGATGAAGTGTTCAAGCTGGGGATGGCGCATCCCATGGGGCCGCTGACTTTGGCGGATTTTATCGGACTCGACGTTTGCCTCGACATTATGCGGGTGCTGCTCGACGGGTTGGGCGATCCCAAGTACCGGCCCTGTCCGCTGCTGATCAAGATGGTCGATGCGGGGTGGTTGGGGCGAAAGAGCGGGCGAGGGTTTTATAAGTATTGATGATCCAGTACCGAGTACCTTGTACCCAGTACCGAGTCGAGCCGCGCAGCAATCATGACGATTGATCCCGTTTCTCCGCGAGCGCGCAGCGATGTTCCCTTCTATGTGCTTTCGGCGCTCGCCGGCATGGGCACGGGATGGGCCGACGTGGCTATCAACGACCTGCTTCTTACCGCGCTGCTGGTGCTTGCGGCTTGCATGCTGATGGGGCTGCTGAGGCCGCGCTGGCCCTGGCGGTGGGTGATCATCGTAGGAATATTTATTCCTCTGACCGAACTTGCGGCCTATCTGATCCTGACGGTGAAGCCTACGCGGGCACAGGTTTATGGATCATTCCTGGCAGCGCTGCCGGGCATTGCGGGCGCTTACGGCGGGTCGTTCATGCGCGTGGTTTTCGATAATCTGCGGCAGGGGAAGTGAGAGCAGTGGTCAGGGGGCAGTGGTCAGGGGGCAGTCGGCAGCCGACATTCCTTGCAGACTATAATTCTTCGTCATGTCCTTTCTTCGTTTTCTTATGTTGCTCTCGCTCGTCTGCTGGATTGGCGGGTTGATCTTTTTTGCATTTGTCCTGGCGCCAACGGCGTTCTCCGTTCTGCCTTCGACCCATCTTGCGGGCAACGTGGTGGGGCGCGCTTTGGGTAAGTTGCATTGGATTGGACTCGCTTCCGGACTAGTCTTTCTTGGGAGTTCTCTGCTCTACAGCCGCCTTACCGATGGGACTGCTCATTTGTTTGCGGCGCGGCATGTATTGCTCTGCCTGATGCTTGCGCTCACGTTGATCTCGCAGTTCGGCATCATTCCGCGCATGGATGTTTTGCGGGCGTCGCTTGGGGACGTGCGCTCGGCACCGATTGATAATCCTGAGCGCGTTCAATTTGATGCGTTGCATGGTTGGTCGACCCGCGTGGAAGGCGCGGTGCTGCTGTTGGGGTTGGTGGTTGTTTATCTCACGGCCCGCAGCTTCTAGCTACTTGCTCCTGGCTTCTAGCCAAACGTTTCCGCATGCCGCTGGGCATTTGTTCGCCTGATCATTTATCCTAAAAAGTTGCCCGAGGGTCGCTGAGACCGCAGTGTCGATGCACTCTGAACCCGTTGGGAGCAGCGTTAGCTAGAAGCCAGGAGCTAGAAGCTAGAAGCTTTCTTATGAAAACAGGTATTATCGGCCTGCCTCAGGTGGGCAAGACATCGCTGTTTAGGATTCTCACCAAGGCGCATCTCTCGGATCAGTCGCGGGCCAATCCGCGCGAGGCGCATATTGGCGTCGCCAAAGTTCCGGACGACCGGCTGGACCGGCTGGCCGCGCTTTACAACCCGAAGAAACTTACGCACACCTCGGTTGAGTACGTTGATGTTGGCGCCATCGGGCAGGAAGCATTAAAAGACAGCGCCTACGCCGCGCATCTGCGCAACGTGGATGCGCTGGCCCACGTGGTTCGCGTGTTTGACGATCCTTTGGTTCCGCATACAGGAGAGATCGATCCGCTGCGCGACATCAAGAACGTGGAATTCGATTTGCTGGTCAGCGATCTCGGGCAAATCGAAAAGCGGCTGGAACGGCTGGAAAAAGATCTCAAGAAGATGAAGACGCCGGAGCTGGAAAAAGAATTCGAGTTGTTGAAACGCGCTAAGGCGCAGGTGGAATCGGACAAGCCACTGCGCGAAATGGAAATGACTGCCGAGGACAAGAAACGCATCAAGGGCTTCATGTTCCTCAGCGAGAAGCCGATTTTCTACGTGCTGAACATCGGCGAGTCGACCGAACTGGGCAAAGAGCTGGAGGAAGCGGTAAGCGAATACGGGCTCACAGAAATCGCCTCGCGGCCGAATGCCGCGGCCACCGCGATCTGCGGCAAAGTCGAAGCGGAGCTGGCCGAGATGAGCGACGCCGACGCTGCTGAATTCTTGTCGAGCTATGGCCTGAACGAGAGCGGGCTGGTGCGGCTGATTCGCACCACTTACAAGCTGCTGGGGCTGATTTCATTTTTCACAGCCGGTGAAGATGAGTGCCGGGCCTGGCAGGTCCCGGCAAATTCGCGCGCGCAGGAGGCGGCGGGAGCGATCCACTCCGATCTCGAAAAACATTTCATCCGCGCAGAAACGATTCGCTGGGATCAGTTGCTGGAGGCGGGTTCGGAGGCGAACGCCCGCGCTAAGGGAACTTTGCGTCTTGAGGGCAAAGACTACATCGTTCAGGACGGCGATGTAATGCATATTCGGCATTCGGGGTAGTAAGTACCCAGTACCTAGTACCCAGTACCCAGTACCCAGCAAACCACTCGGATGAACCTGGAGTCCCGAGTTGGGAAGAAGAAACCAAAATCGAATCGCAAACCGCACTTTGCAGGCCGTAGCTATAAGCTGGAGAAATGGCCCAGCACTACAAAGACTTGATCGCATGGCAGAAGGCGAAGGATTTGGTAGCAGCTCTCTACGATGCGACTGAAGCTTTTCCCAAGCGGGAGACCTACAGTTCGACGGATCAGATGCGGCGCGCAGCGGTCTCGATCCCAAGTAATATTGCGGAAGGGCAAGCGCATTTCAGTCGTCGCGAATTTCGTCACTTTCTTCGTCACTCGAGCGGATCCCTGGCAGAACTCGAAACTCAGATACTCATTGCGGAACGAAGAAGTTATCTTACTGAATCACAGGCAGCAGAGCTTCTAGACGTACGCATGAAGTCGGCCGAATTCTAAGCGGCCTCCTTAACTCCCTTAAAGAGCGAATCCCCGCCGCGTGAAGAAGATTTGACTGGGTACTAGGTACTCGGTACTGTCATACTTCATGCATCCCATTGCTACCAGTGTCCTGCTCGGCCTGACCGCTGCGGCCGCCAACGTTTTCGGCGGGGCGATTATTGTGCAGCGCAGTTGGGAGCGGCGCTACCTGCGCTACTTCGTCGCGCTGGGCGCGGGCTTCATGCTCGCTACGGCCCTCGTCGAGATGGTGCCGGAGAGCCTGGAACTGCGCGGCCGAAGCGCGGCCTTTCTGATTCTGCTGGGCTACCTCCTCATCCATTTCTTCGAGCACACGGTGACGCCGCACTTCCATTTTGGCGAAGAAACCCACAAAGATGAGTTCATGCATTCTCATAAGGGATACTCGGTGCTGCTCGGTCTCATCATCCATACATTTTTTGACGGCATCGCTATCGCTTCTGGATTTCTAGTTTCGAATGCGCTGGGCTGGATCATTTTTTTCGCCATCTTCCTTCATAAGATTCCCGAAGGCTTCACGGTTAGTTCGGTCATGCTGGCCAGCGGACGCAGCCGGGGCACGGCTTGGGGCGCGTCCGTTATCTTAGGCGGGGCAACGCTGGCAGGGGTTCTGACAATGGCAGTCTTCCGGCAGCACGTGGATGCCGGGTTGCCGCTAGCCGCGGGAGTCACGATCTACGTGGCGGCTTCGGATTTGATTCCGGAAGTGAACAAAGAGCCGGGAGCGCGGATGGCTTTGCTGGTTTTCGTTGGCGCCGGGGTAGTTTTTTTGTTGGACGCTTTATTCCACGGGCACTGAGACAGTACCTAGTAGCCAGTACCTAGTACCCGGTACCTGGATTCTGTTTCTGGGTACTAGGGACTGGCTACTAGGTACTGTCTCAGTCCACGGTATGCTTGGCCGTATACCCGTCACGCGCGACGACTTCAATCTTCTGTTCTTTGCCCTTCTGGTCTTTCACCTTGAGCGGGCCGCCGTCGGGGGCCACTATTTGCACTTTCAGTTTGCGGTAGGTGCCGTCGAGTTTCGTGTTGGTGGGGTGGTAGGCCAGCGAATATTGATTGCGAATGTCACTGCCAATATCCTGGAAGTCCTCGCCATACTCCGCCTGAAAGCGCGGGAAGTAGGCACGGCCGCCGGTCATGGCGGCGAAGGTGCGCATCTCGTTGTCGGCCTGCAGGTAATCTATTTCGCTGGCATGAATGCCCATACCGCGGTTGTGACCTCCACCCATTATCCGGAGGATCTGTCCCACGCTGATGGGAAAGATAGTCACATCCTTCGTGTCCTTGATCTTCTTATACATCTTATCCAGCGTGATTTTGCTGAAGCTGTCGAATCCGGTGCTCACCAATATGACGTACTTCTTCCCTTCCACGCGATCCAGGCGATCCAGAGTGTCGTACAAGGCGTCGAACATGTTGGTCTCGGAGAATCCGGGAATGCGCATCTGGTTCAGCGCGCCGTAGACGGCTTGCTTGTCCTGAGTAAAATCCACCAGAATGTGCGTTTGCATGTCGTAATAGCTGACCGCGACCCAATCGTCTTTGGTAAGCGTGTGGGCAAAGGCATAGGAAGCCTGCAGAGCGTCCAACATGAAACGGTAGTTGGTGTCTGCGAATTCCACCAGCAGCACCGCCGTGATGGGAGCTTTCGACACGCCGAAGTTAGTGATCTGCTGCTCCGACCCGTCTTCGTACAGGCGGAAATTCTCCTTCTTCAGTCCGGGAACAAACTGGCCGTTGGCCTTCAGGTTGACCATGACGTCCACGTTCACCAGGGGGACGTTCACCTTGATGGAATAGTCGGGCATGCCTTCGACCCTGTTAGGCGTCGCGGGCGGTGGAGGCGGAGGAGGAGCTTCCTCGGTATTTTTCTTGGGGATGGTGTAGGGACCGACGTTATCGGTGGGTCCACCCGCCTCCGGCGGAGCCTCCTGCTTCGGTTTGCCGTTATCCTGGGTATTGCTTTGCGGCGGCGCTTGCGACTGATCCTGGGCAAAGCATTGTGCAAGGCTGGAACTCAGGAGCAGCGAGAGCGCCAGAAAAATCAGCAGCGAGTACCTGGTTGCAAATACGGACAAGAGAGGCAGATCTGACTCGGTACCAGGTACCCCGTATTTTTTCACGACCATCCATTCGGCAAACATAAAAACCCCTGGGAAGATGGAGCTAAGACTCTATGGGGTGAAAATCCCCTGTGCTAGTATAGACGCAGGGATTCGCCATTGGGATGTTTTGCCCGGCTCCCCAAAATTCCCCTCCTGGCAACGACTTACAATCTGGCGGAGTCTAATCGACTATATGTAGGACTGGTACGGTCCTACCGGGCGTTGTTCATGAAAAAGCTGGCTTTCGCACTCTTCGTCACGGTTGTTCCTCTAGCCTTTTCCTCTCTTGCGTTTTCTCAAAGTGCTCTTGTGGCGCAAGCGCCGCCAGCCCCTAAAACCATCCCTGTCAGCCAGATTCATGCCGGCATGCGCGGCGTCGCCTATACGGTATTTCAGGGGGTAAAGCCTGAGACCATGGAAGTGGAAGCCCTCGGCGTGCTACACAACATGAACGGTCCCAAGGGCGACGTTATTCTGGTGCGGCTGCACGGGGAGAAGGTGGAATACACCGGCGTAGTCGCCGGCATGAGCGGAAGTCCGGTTTATTTCGATGGCAAACTCGCCGGAGCGCTCGCCTTCCGTATCGGTGAATTCTCCAAAGAGCCGATCGCCGGAGTTACGCCCATCGCCGACATGCTGGAGATCAGCGCGCTCGATCGCTCGCCCGCAGAGGAAACCTCGGCGAGCAAGCCCTCGGTAAACGCAGTCGCAGGCAAGACTGCAGCGCCCGGCGAGGCGTCCACGCTTTCGGCTTCGGGTCAGGACTTTACTAATTACCTCAAGCCCATCGAGACTCCTCTGGTCTTCAACGGATTCTCCGAAGAGGCGATTCAGCTTTTCGCGGGGCAGTTCGCATCGAACGGAGTCGTCCCCGTCATGGGCGCAGGTTCGGTGAGCAATGACAAGCAGCCGGAACCGCTCGAAGCGGGCTCCGCCGTCAGCGCCATCCTGGTGCGCGGGGATATGAGTATCGAGGCCACCTGTACCGTCACTTATATAGACCCCCAGCGGTTGCTGGCGTGCGGACATCCTCTGCTGCAATTCGGCTCCGTCGATCTGCCCATGAATAAGGCCGAGGTTCTGGCCACGCTGCCCTCGCCGCTCAACGCTTTCAAGATCGTGAACACCACCGAGGCCGTCGGCACCTTCGTACAGGATCGCCACACCGGCATTCTCGGGGTCTTCGACCGGCAGCCGCAGATGATTCCGGTCACGCTCAGCATCCACAGCAGCACGGGAGTGAAGCAATTTCATTACGAAGTGCTGAATAATCCAAAGCTTACGCCGGTGGCGCTGATGGTGACGGTGTACAACGCGCTGCACGGCGTCAACGAGTTCGGTGAAGAGATTACCTATCGCCTCACGGGAAGCATCGGAGTCAAGGGATTTCCCGAGGTCACGATGCACAACATGTTCGCTCCGGCGGAGAACGCGCAGCCCGCCGCTATGCAGGCCGCGCTCTCACTGGGCGAGCGCTTTGGACGCATTTATGACAATCCCTACAACGCGCCGGATATCGCGGGCGTGAAGCTGGATTTCGACCTCGTCCGCGAACGCCGCTGGGCGCGCCTTGAAAGCGCTCGCACCGACGTGACCGAAGCTCGCCCTGGCGACGACATCATGCTCGAAACTGTGCTCGCTCCCTACCGCGGCGAGCGCATCGTCCGGCAGATTCCGGTCAAGATCCCCACTTCGGCGAGCAAGGGAACCCTGCGCATTCTGGTGAGCGACGGCGACACTCTCGACCGCATCGGCCATAGCAATTTAGCCTTCGGCCGGAGGCTCGATCTGGCTTCCACCATCGCACTACTCAACAAAGAGCACTCCAATAACCGCGTCTACGTGTCGCTGCTCGAGGCCGACCCCGAAGCCCGCGTGGCCGACAAAGTAATGCCTACCCTGCCCATCTCGATCATGAACGTGATGGACGGCATGCGCGGCAATCAGGAAATGATCGTAAGCGGCGAATCGAACGTGGACGAAACCGCAACGGCCCCGCTGGACTATGTAGTGTCAGGAGTCCAGTTGCTGACCATCACAGTGAAGTAAGTACCGGGTACCCAGTACCGAGTTGCGGCCTAGCCCCTGAGGTAGACCAGCAGCACGGCCGCTTTCTCCATGTGCTTGAATCCATCGGTAGACCAGGCGGCTAGTGCCATCAACGTTCCGTTATAACCAACGTGCGCGAGAAAGCTTGCGGCCACAGACTTAGTCATCGCACGCACCGCGGTGAGCACCACTCCAACCAAACAGATAATTAATACCGCTGCCCAGGAAAAGCCATACTGGGGCGAGTGAATCAGCCCAAAAAACAGGCTGGTGAGAACAATTCCCCCGACCGCCCCGGTGCGGCGCGCCAGCACCGGATAGAGGAAACCGCGAAAGAAAAGTTCTTCCATCAGCGGCGCCAGCGTGACGGCGAAAACTGCGACAAGATAAGCGTCCATGGGTCGCTGAAAGAACTGATCGAAAGGCGTGCTCTTCGGCATGGGAAGGAATCGCCCCAGGATATCGAAGCCGAGCATGAGGACTCCCACGCCTACGAAACTCGCTCCGGCGACACCGGGCCAATTCCAGCGAATAGCCTGCCAGAAGTGCGTGTGATATTTGCCCTCGACCAGCAGGATCATGTACAGCGCTATCACGATGTAGGTCAGCAGCTCGGAAAGCAGCGCCAGCGCCGGCTTCTGCGCCACGTTCAGAAAGCTCTCGTGCGGATAGACGAAGTGGCGCGCTGCCAGCACGATGAGAAGTTGCGAGACAAAAAGCGTGAGCAGCGTGAGCCCTGCAATAATCAACACGTCCCAACCGGTCCAGACTGGGTTCTCGCCGGCCTTGGGCGCGGGCAGGATTGGTTGAGGCGCGGGCGAAGGAAAGGGAACGACAACAAACGGTATGGGTGTTTGGGGCTCGCTACTCAGCGGCGGCTGCGGATCAAACTGCGGGTTTTCGGGTGATGACAAAGGACGTTTTCCTTAAGTTGACGCTAGCGTGCTTCCGCTGTGGCAAGGGGCCTTATGGCCTTAAGTTCCTTGGAATATTTTCGCCGGACCTGATGAACCGCGAAAGCGTCTTGCAGATTCAACCAGAACTGCTCGGAAGTCCCGAAGTACTTGGCCAGGCGAGCCGCCATCTCGGGAGTGATTCCCCGCTTCCCCCGAACGATATCGTTGACCGTAGGGGGAGAAACATGCAGTTCCACCGCGAGGCGATAAGCTGAAATGCCCATCGGCTCCAGAAATTCCTCACGGAGAATTTCCCCCGGGTGCACCGCCCAGCCCGCCGGACTTTCATTCTTGATGCTCACAATTGCTTCTCCTGAAAAGGATCAGTGGTAATCAGTAATTTCTACCTCATAGGCATCGCTGTCGCGCCACACGAAGCACACGCGGAATTGATCGTTAATTCGAATGCTGTGCTGACCTGCCCGGTCATGGCGCAGCAGTTCCAATCTATTGCCCGGAGGAACTCGCAAATCCTCCAATCTCCCGGCTGAGTGGAGCATGGCCAATTTTTTCCGGGCGGCATTCCGCAGATTCGCCGGAGGCATTCTCTGGCTCTTGCCTGTGTCCCAGAATTCCTTCGTGCTTTTGTCCGCGAAGGTCTTAATCACTGATATTAGTTTAACGTTAGTCGTTAATAACGTCAAGCATTAAGGCCTACGCGCTCCGCTTTCCGTTTCCCGCGAAATACCCTGCCAACGCCTGCCCCGTGTACGACTTCTTCACCCGCGCCACCTGCTCGGGCGTGCCCTGAGCTATGAGGCGGCCACCTTCTTCGCCGCCTTCGGGGCCGAGGTCAATAATCCAGTCGGCGTTGCGGATCACATCGAGATTGTGTTCGATGATGACGATCGAGTTGCCCAGATCGGTCAGCCGGTGCAGCACATCCAGCAGCTTCTTCACGTCATCAAAGTGCAGGCCGGTGGTGGGCTCATCTAGCAGGTAAAGCGTCTTGCCAGTCTGCCGCTTGCTCAACTCGCGCGCCAGTTTGATGCGCTGAGCTTCGCCGCCTGACAGCGTAACCGCCGATTGACCGAGGTGAATGTATCCAAGACCCACGTCGACCAGCGTCTGCAGCTTCTGCTTCACTTGGGGAATGTTTTCGAGGATCGGCAGCGCGTCCGAGACCGGCATCTCCAGCAGGTCGGCGATGGAATAACCGTTGTACTTCACGGCCAGCGTTTCGTGATTGTAGCGGCGTCCGCCGCAGACTTCGCAGAGCACATAGACATCCGGAAGAAAATTCATCTCGATGCGGCGCTGGCCTTCGCCCTGGCAGGCTTCGCACCGTCCGCCAGAAACGTTGAAGGAAAATCGTCCGGGCTTGTAGCCGCGCTCGCGCGCTTCGGGAAGCATGGCGTAGATATCGCGAATGGCAGTGAAGACTCCGGTATAGGTTGCGGGATTCGAGCGCGGCGTGCGCCCGATCGGCGACTGATCGATGCGAATGACTTTATCGATGTTCTCCGCACCCACGATCGCCTTATGCTCGCCCGACTTCTCGCGCGAGCGGTAAAGCTGACGCGCCAGTGCGCGATAAAGAATGTCGTTGACCAGGGTGGATTTACCCGAGCCGGAAACCCCTGTGACCACCGTCATCACGCCGAGCGGAAACGTTACGTCGAGATTCTTGAGGTTGTTTTCCTTCGCGCCCAGAATGGTCAGCGCAGCGCCGTTCTTCTGCCGCCGCTCGGCACGCATCTCGATCTGCACTCGGCCTGAGATGTAAGCGCCGGTCAGCGAGTTAGGCTCACGCATGATTTCTTCGGGAGTTCCGCGCGCCACCAGGCCGCCGCCATGGCGTCCCGCTCCGGGGCCGAGATCGATGACATAATCGGCGCGACGGATCGTTTCTTCATCGTGCTCGACTACGAGCACTGTATTGCCGAGGTCGCGCAGGTTTTCGAGCGCGGTCAGCAGGCGTCCGTTGTCACGATGATGCAGTCCGATCGAAGGCTCGTCCAGCACATAGAGCACGCCGCGCAGCTTCGACCCAATCTGCGTTGCGAGACGAATGCGCTGCCCTTCGCCGCCCGATAACGTCGCCGCCGAGCGATCAAGCGAAATGTAGTTCAGTCCCACCGCGTTTAGAAATTGCAGCCGCTCCACCACTTCATGCATGACGCGCCCGGCAATCTTCTCTTCGCGCCCCGCGAGCTTGATACTTCGTGCAACTTCGAGCGCCTTTGAAATCGGCAGCGCGGTGAAATCGGCGATCGACATTCCATTTACTTTCACCGCCAGGCTCTCTGGACGCAGCCGCTTGCCGCCGCACGCAGGACACTCGGTCGCCGACATGTGATCCATCAGCCAGTCGCGATAACCTTCCGAGGTCGATTCTTCGAGATTTTGTTTCAAGTATCCAAAGATCCCGCGAAAGCCTGTTTTGCCGCGTCCCGACTCGCCGTTTAACAGCAGGTCCTGAATCTGATCGGGAAACTTTTCAAACGGCTTGTTCAGATCGATACCGTGCGCCGCGGCCGTGATCTGCAAAGCGTGAATCAATCCCTGTGACGCCGAACCCGGCCCCAGTCCTCCGTCGAGCAGCGGCTTTGACCAATCCGTGATTACCTTCGCCGGATCGAAATCGTACCGGCTGCCGAGACCGTGGCACTCGGGACAAGCCCCGTACATACTGTTAAAAGAAAAAGACCGCGGCTCCAGCTGAGGCACGCTAATGCCGCAATCCGGACAAGCCAATTTCTCCGAATAAAGTTGTTCATCGCCGCCAACCACGGCCACCTGCACCAAACCGCCTGCAAGCTTCATCGCCAGGCTTACCGACATTTCCAACCGGTGTTCGATCCCCGGCTTTACCAGCAGGCGATCGATGACGACTTCGATCGTGTGGTTCTTGCGCTTATCCAGGTTGAGGTCGTCATCCAGGTTCACAATTTCGCCATCGACGCGGGCGCGCTGGTAGCCGTGCTTGAGCAGGGTCTCCATCTCTTTTTTGAATTCGCCCTTGCGCCCGCGGACGATCGGCGCCAGCACCATGACGCGGTCTTCCGGCGTGAGACTCATCACCCGCTGCACGATCTGTTCGGCCGACTGCCGACTGATGGGGCGCCCGCATTTGGGGCAATGCGGCACCCCGATAGAAGCGAACAACAGGCGAAGATAATCGTAGATCTCAGTGATCGTTCCCACGGTCGAGCGCGGGCTCCGGCTGGTGGTCTTCTGTTCAATCGAGATGGATGGGCTAAGTCCATCAATTGCATCGACATCCGGGCGTTCCATTTGGTCGAGAAACTGCCGGGCATAGGTGGAGAGCGTCTCTACGTAACGGCGCTGCCCTTCGGCATAAATCGTGTCAAAGGCGAGCGAGGACTTGCCCGAGCCGCTCAGCCCCGTCACCACGGTGAGGGTGTTACGCGGAATCTCAACATCGATGTTCTTGAGATTATGCTGGCGCGCCCCGCGCACGGAGATCTTAGTAATAGCCATTTGGTGACTGGCTGAAAATCCGGGAATGGATTGCCCTTCCGTAATGTCGACAGGTCTACAGACTTGCCTGACAGTAGGAGTGCACAGCTCTACTCCGTATTTTACTACGGAGCATCTGGGTCGTCACTAGCGGCGAACGTCAGCGCAGGTAGATTGAAGAAGCCGTAGACGGTAGCTGGGCTTGTGGCATCTGATTAGTGCAATTTGATATAAGGTGGTCGACCGTGATTTCGCTCTTCATGCCCGTGATTCTTTGCCTTACCGTCGCCGCTTCTGTTGGCATCGGCGTCCTGTCGGCTTATCTGGCAGTCTTCGGCATCTTGCAGGCTTGCGGGCGGGCAGCGCAGATGCAGCGGCGGCCCGCGGAGACCCGGCCTCGTTTGGTTCTCGTGCCCACCCAGAACCATGCCAGCGGTGACTAGAAAGCACTTCGCGCTCTGGACGTGAATTCCCACAAGCATGGCCATCGGTCGCTGGCGCAATGGGATTTTTGGCCAACACCCTCAATAACATCGCTTTCCGCAAGAAAAACCCCACCCAAAAACATCTTGGGCAAGGCTTTAAGGAAGCGTGAATTAACCCCAATCTAGAGGGCGCTTCGTATATCGGAAACTGTCAAAAATTACAGGAGCACCGGAAATCCGTCGAATAATTAGCCAGTGGCCGGTCCGGTATGTGGCATCGAGTACTTCTAAGCTCATCCATCTGTATCGATATCAGACTTGTGAATCGTGGGCGGGGTAACCTCAGCCGCTCATTTCCTCCTGAGCTCCAATGCTAAAGTCGGCGCCTGATGGAGACCTGAGCAAGGAACCTGGTTCACGAACCTCAAGGTTCCCTCAGAATCCTCAAAACCTAAACCGTAGCTTGCGGATGCTCCCTTGTATGTGCCCCAGTCAGCTGGAATATACGCCAAGCATGGCGTTTGGATTTGCGCCGCCGCCTTGGTCGGCCTTTCTGACGACATAATCAGTAGAAACGCGAGAATCAGCGACAGTGTAATCACAATTCTTTTCATGCGGACTCCTTTCGGGGCTTGATGATACATGGAGAACCGCAGTCGAAAACACCGTCGCCTGTCTACGCTGTTACCGGAAGCCGCTAGGATTTGTGCGCTTTGTCTAACCTGTCGCGAAAGCCCTTTGCCCATGCCTTAAATGCGGCATCAATGTCTCCCCACTTCTCGTAGGCCTTAAGCCCGCTGAAATATCTGCGGCCGCTCTTGCTGGTCATGAACGCTACCATTACGTCCCCGGACGTCGAATCGACTATCTCGCCCTCAATCCCAACCTTACCCACACTGAGCCTGGGCACTAACAAGCTCACGCCCGGCGCGACGGCATGGGTAGCAGCGACTTCGGCTCCCTTCAGCCCCGCGTTCTCCTTGCCGCCGTTGGGCTGCACATCGGTAATTGCAACTCGCAAGATCATCACCCCCGGTCCAGGCTCCGTCACGATTTTGTAGTGTCCGGAAGTGAGTTCGTCCTTGATCGCTTTCGTAAAGTACTGAGCGAGCTTGGCCAATTGCTCAGGGTCAATACCGCGCTGTTGAGCCTCGGGAAGCAAGTAAATAATTACCGGGTCAAGGATGAACTTGCTGGAATCCTTCAAAACGTCCTTATCCTTCCAGTAGCTCAGCAGATCGGAGTTCACGGAATCCGGCCCGAGTTTGGAATAGTAGTCCCCTAAGAAGCCAGACTCCTGGCTCAGTAGTTGTTGGTCTTGTTTCGAGTCTTGCGCTTGCGTAGTGAGGGACAGAACCAGCAGCGAACTCAGCAGCAGGCTAAGGCCGAGGCGCTGCGTAAGGGACGTCCCGCGTGTAACGCCGCAGTTCCGCGGTTGGGTCCTTCTGGCTGTCCGGAGACGTGTCGGAGCGATCGGGGTCAGATTGTGCTCAATCAAGTTGCTTGCGTTCATGGGTTCTCCTGTCGGTTTGTTTCGCGTTTCAACGCAACGACAATAACAACGACAACGACCGCCGAAAACACTCTTGTTCGAGGGGAAAAGCTGAACGGTGGTGCGGCGCAAGTATAACTGCCAGAGTACCAGGGAGCAATGGGGATCGTCGGCGCCGTATCGACATTTGTAGATGCCAGTTCGAACCGGCTTACGTTTCGGTCACCAAAAAAGCCCCGCCCCAAGAAACATCTTGGAGCGAGGCTCAAGGAAAGGCCAGGAGACGTCACCTTAGAAGGTGGTCGGTGGATCGCAAACTGTCAAAAGTTACAGGAGGAAAGAACTCAGTGGGCATGCTGCAGGCTAATCGAATTGAGGTTGTGGACCCAGCGCGCGGGACGCTTGTCATCCGGGACAATCATTTGGTAGGGGCCATTCTTTCCGAACGGCTGGCCATCGCGCGTATCGGCGACAATCACCTGTTCTTCATGAAAACCAGCATGCAAACTACGATCGACCTCGGCGAGCGAGAGGACGACCGAGTATCCGTCAGTGCCGGTCGCCATCACATAGCTTGTCATCGCTTCTCCGCGAAGTTCTTTACCAATGGGCGCGTTCACCTTAGCCAGCAAGGTGGCGAGCGGAACTCCGGAGTAGGTCTCGGTCGCGTCGGTGTGGCTGTTGTGCACGCTAATTGTGACGTGCGGCAGGGCGCGGAATTCCGCCAGCGAAAGTATCACGGGGGCATGGTAGGGATCGGCGGTGAGCACCAGGCTGCCCTCGGCTGATGCTGGAAGGACGATTGTCGGCCCGCCTCCATGGCCTACCTCGAGAACCGCCACGATAAGCTGGCTGGCGCTGGCCTTGCCCTCTGGAATACTGATTTCGACATGCCCAATGTACCTCGTGAATCCTTGGGCAGAGGCGGACAGGGCGTACCCGCCGGCTTTCAGGTTGACTAAGAGCTGTCCATGCTCGTCAGTTTCAAACTTCGGAGGAGCGGGATCTGGAGCGGGCACAATCCGGATCTGCGCGTGCGCGATGGAAGCTCCGGTTTGATCGCTCACGCGGATGGTAACAGGCGTGGTTGCCGCCTGCTGGGCTAAGAGAACGCAGGGGGCGAAGACCACGACGCAGAGCACGCTGACAATCGAAACTGGCTTCCGCATGGAGGAAGCATAGCGCGGAAATGGGCCGGTGTCAGCAGGCGAACAACGCTTCCAGTTTGCTCCGCGGAGGTTCTTGGGCGGAGACTGCGTCGCTGCTGAGACCACGTCACCCTAAGGTAATGTCTTGTGGCGCCGCTGCTATGTTAATTATCGAGGATGCAGACTGCTACGGAAGCAGCCGCGTGTCAGAAATGTGGGTCGTTAATACCCGCTGGATCGGCCTGCCCGCGCTGTGGCCCCGTGCGGCCCCCCGGCTCTCCGAGATCCTCCACGCGGCTTTTCCCGGTGGCAGCCAACCTTGCGCTGCTTGCGTTTCTCGGCTTCTGCGCGATCGCGACCGTTGTTTATTTGAATATAACCCTGCTTCAGTCCTCGGCTTATGCCATCTCGCTGCAAACGGCTATGGCTTCCTCAGACGTGCAAAGTGCACTTGGAAGCGGCATCCGGGCGAAGCAGCCCGTGCTAGGCTTTGTGTTGCCCTTTATCGGTAGGCAATTTGCGCAGTGGTCCGTGGTCCTCACCGGGTCGCGCGGCAGCGGACATCTCTACGGCGTCGCCAACTGGAGCAACGGCGCCTGGGATTTTTCCCGGCTGGTCTTTGAGACCGACCGTACCAGCGGTCAAGATGGGAGTAACGCCAAAGCTGAAGTTGACCTGACGCCAGTCCGCAGGCTGCACCTTCCGGCCGTGCCCGCGAAAACTGTTTACCTCATTCCCGTCGGCCTGGCCGAGAGCGAATCTCTGGCGTGGACCCCGTCCTACTACAAGTCAAAACTTGGAATCGACTTGAAGGTTCTTCCAGCTATTCCGCTCGACCCCAAGCTCATGAACCCGGCGCGCAATCAATTGAACACTGACAGGTGGGAGGAATTCCTCGCGGCAAAATATCCTGAGATTTCGCGCGATCCTGCCGCGATTGTGATCGGTGTGACCTCCAGCGACATGTATATCCCCGGATTTGTCGTAAGGTACGCGGAGAACTTTCGCCATGAGGGACGCTACGGGATGGTCTCATCGGCTCGTCTGCATCCCCCATCGCTTTTGGAAAAGTGGAATCCCGAATGGCTGACTTCACGAGTGGAAAAGCTGCTGACCAAAAATCTCGTCATGCTCTACTTCGATTTGCCTCTCAGCGATGATTCCACGAGCCTGTTGAGCGGTGGAGTTCTCTGGGGCTTTCAGATCGATCAGATTGGCGGGGATGTAATCGGCGCGGAGGGACAGTGGCGTTCCTGGGTGGAGTCGGGAGATCCTGCCGTCACGGTTTATGACGGCCCCGGGGATAAGCTGCTCTGGAAAATGCAGTATGCAGAATCTGCCCTGCCCGATACGCGTACGCAGATTTTCTGCGCGGACGCAGGGGTTGGGCTGATCTTGCAACGTAAAGCTGATTTCGTTTTCGAAGACGACCCTGCGATGCAATTCAATCGGATTCACCGCAACCAGGACGATCGTTCGCGGGCTTTCGGAATCGGAGGATCAGATTCCTTCGAAATCTTCCTTGGTGGACAGATGGGCACCGCTGTCGATCTGATCCTGGAAGATGGCACCAGGATTCACTACAACCATCTGCCGCCAGCAGCCGGACAGACTGGCGACACGTACGCGTCCAGTTGGGGCAGCCATGAGGGGCGTTTTCAGAATACCCAGGCGGTTTTCGATGGCAAGACATGGCGAATCAAGACGACCGATGGCTGGACTTATATGTTTCCCTATACTCCTAACGCGCTGCCGCAGAACGTCACGGTGTTGACCGGCTTCATCGATCCTGAGGGAGATGAGTACAAAATGCAGCGCGATTCCTTCGGCGCTCTCTTTTCGATCAGCAGTCCTTCGGGGAAGTGGCTTCACTTCGAAAATGATGCCCAACATCGCATCACTAGGATCACCTCTTCTCAGGGTCGAACAATGCAGTACGAATATGACGCGGGAGGACGAATGATCCGGGCCACAGACTCGCAAGGGCATATCGACTCCTATACCTTCGACGATAAGGCGCAGATGATCACCGCCGGACACGGAGCCGGAAAGCCTCGCTTGACCAACGGATATTTCCCCGACGGCTATGTCAAGAGCCAGGTCATGGGCGACGGAAGCAAATTTGAATATTCCTACTTCCGCGGAGAGCGCAATGTCATCTACGAGAGTTCGATCTTAGACCCCAACGGCCTGGAGACCTACGTTCAATATGTGCGTGGCGGCTATCTCCGGTCGCTGCCGTCTCCCGCCCACCGCGGCCGTGAGCAGTAGAGTCTCCGCAGCAGTTCTCGTGTTAGCATTCCATCAGTTGTCCTCCTCCGCGCCGGCACGTGCATGGCCCGCACTCGTCCCATCCCGATTTCATTCTTCCCAAAGATGTTACCCGCGATTCTTGTGTGCCTTCTCTTTTCCACATCCGCTCCTGCGGCGGATCCATCCCCGTGGCGCGAAATTCACTCCACCCACTACACGGTCATTACCGATGCCGGCGAAAAGAAGGGAATCGAAGTCGCGCTGCGTTTCGAGCAGATGCGCGCCGTCTTCGCCACGCTGCTGATGAAGGACCGCCTCAACGAGCCTTCGCCTTTGACCATCCTCGCCTTCAAGAATGACAAGGACTATTACCAGACCGCTCCCCTGCGCCAAGGCGAACCCCTCGACGTTCCCGGCTTCTTTGTTCCCGGCGAGGATCAGAACTTCATCGTGCTGAACCTATCGGAGGAGGAATCCTGGCGCGCCGTCGCCCACGACTTCGCCCACTTCCTGGTGAACTACAACTACCCTCCAGTCCAGGGATGGTTCGACGAAGGCCTCGCCGAATATTTCAGCTCCATCCGCGTCGATGACAGGAAGTACGAAATCGGCAGCGACCCCGAATTGCAACCCGGCGTTCACAACCCTCAGAAGTCGCTGACCGAGCTTCTCAATAGCCAGACCTGGCTCACGCTGCCCGACCTGTTCACCACGAAACTTGATACCTCAACCTACACCGAGGGCACGCACCACACATTGTTTTATGCCCAGTCGTGGATGGTGATGCATTACCTGCTCCACGAGAAAAAACTGGTGCAGACGGGAACTTATTTTGACCTGGTCGAGAACCAGCACGTACCCGTGGAACAAGCCATCCTGAAGGCCTACGGAGTGACCGCGATCCAGTTCGACCAGGCGGTGAAAGAATATTTCCACTCGCTCACGCCGCTGTTCGTTGCGCTCGACGCTTCCCGGCGACCCGGTTCGCAACCCGGCGCGCCTCCGGTCTACGAGTTCCCCGAGATCATAGCGCCGGACACCAGCGTGATCACCGCCAAAGTTCTTCGCGAGGCAGATGCGCGCGCCGTGGCCGCCGAAGTAAAGACAAGAATTCCCGAACGGCGCGAAGCCGGCCTCCACGAATTGCAGGCGCTAGCCACGACTCCGGAATCAACTGCTCCCGGAAAAGCAGTACAGAAGGACGACAAAAAGAATGCTCTTTTATTCTCGGCCGTTGGCGATGAGATCGCGCACCGCGCTCTCGCCTGGGACCACATTCAACACAGCGAGTTCGATGCCGCCGCCGAAGAACTAGCCAACGCCGCCGCGCTCAATCAGAACGACATGTGGATCCGCTACTACCTTTCCGTGTTGAAGTACCGCATAGCGCAGGCGAAGCACGCCGAAATCGTGGGCCTGCCCAACATGATGCAAGACCTACGGGCCGTCGTCGAGTGGTACCCGGAATTCGCCAGCGCCTATGACTTGTTGGCCACGGCGCACATGAAAGGCGGAGGGCCGATCGCGGCCATGCAGGCCGAACGCGCCGCCATACAACTCAGTCCTCGCAACCAGCAGTATGTTTACAACATGGCGGAAATCTACATTGTCGACAAAAGGTTTGAAGCTGCGCGCGCTTTGCTGGAACACTTGAAGAGCAGCGGCAATCCTCAAATCGCGGCCGCGGCTCGCGATCGGCTGGCAACACTGCCGAACGAGCAGAAATACGGCATCTCAGCCGCCGCTTTAGCCGCAGCGCAGAAGCCCGCAGCCCAGCCTTCGCCCTTCGACGTGCTTGAGCAGGATGCCGCCAAGCGCGCCGCCGCGCAGGCGGCTCGATCGGCGGGCACCGCGGACAAGCGCCCCGCGAAGTTTCTTCAAGGTCGCCTGGTGGGCGTGGATTGCTCTCAATCCCCGGCCGCGGTTCTAACCGTGGCCTCCGGCGCAGTCGTCCTTAAGCTGCGCACCGCCGACTACAAGTCTCTGCTGCTCATCGGAGCCGACACGTTCTCCTGCGAATGGAATAATCGCGCCGTCTCGGTGAACTACAAACCTGGCGGAATGTCGGATGGAGATTTGGTCTCGGTGGAAGTGCGGTGAGGTCGGGCTTTCGGCTTCATTCGGCGGATTCGCTGATTTTCAATGTCTGATTTTCATCCAGACCCTTGCTAACAATCTGTTTGCGTCCCGATGGCCAGTCGACTTCGATGGCATCGATTTTCATCGCCTCGCCGAGGCCGAAGTAGAGAGGCAGAATACTCTGAGACAAATATCCGGACTTGCCATCGTTGTATCGGGTGTAAGTCTGGCCGTTTGCCCGCAACCGGACGGTTGCGCCCAGGCCGTTGCGATTGGATTTTGTACCGACCAAAACAACTTTGATCCAGTGAATTGCTTTTCGCTGCGCGAGGTCGCTGATCAGCACTTGTGGTTCTGAATTGAAATCGTTGGTGACAATGTCCAGATCACCGTCATTATCCAGATCAAAAATTACGGAGGAACGGCTCGACTTGGGTACGGTTACTATAAATTTGTCGGTTCGTCCAGCGCAGACCGCTTTGTGCAAACCCAGGTCCGGCAACATGTCGCGACGGGTGCAGTCCATGACGAACCAGGGTGTATAGGGCTTCTGGCGAGGTTCGATTCCTAGAATAAACTCGGAATCGAGGAACTTCTCGCCCTTATTGTTCAGCAGCATCGAGTTGATTCCGTAACGGAAGGGAAAATTCATCCCGGCTGTGATGAAAATATCTTCCCAGCCGTCCGCATTGATGTCGCCAACGCTAACTCCCCAGGGCCAAAGCTGTTCCACGCCGAGCCGGTCAGAAACTTCCTCGAACTTGCCTCCGCCCAGGTTGTGGTAGAGGGCGTTGCCAAAGATGAAGTTGTCCGCAGGCCCGCCCAACATCTCATCCGGCCGGTGATGCTGGATCTTCTCCTTCTCATGATCGGGGCCTTGTTCTTCCATCATGTCGGAGTGCATGTCGGTGATGATCAAATCCATTCTGCCATCGTTGTCGTAGTCGAAAAACTTCAGACCCATGCTTCCCCAGGGTGTCCGGGGAAAATATTCTTTCGTTTTTTCGACAAATTTTTGGCCTTGCACGTTCTCGAAATAGTGACCTGCTCCCTGCATGTTCAGGAAATAAACATCAGGCCAGCCATCTCCGTTCAGGTCGGTAAAGGTTGCATCACCGCACCAGCCGTAAGGCTTAAGTCCAACCTCCGCGGTGACATCCTTGAATTTGTAGTCACCCATGTTCTTGTACAGAACCGGGTATTCGAAGCGCTCCGGATGGAGATGCCCTTGAAACGCGTCCTTGAGCCCAACGTATTCTCCGTGCGGCCCCTTTTCATCGCTGGTATAGACACCGACGTTGCAAACGAGCAAGTCGACCAATCCGTCGTTATCGTAATCGAAGAACATTGACCCGGAAGAATGACTGACTAAGCCCAGGCCCGCTTGTTTAGTAATGTCTTTGAAGTTGCCCTGGCCATCGTTTTTGAAGAGTACATTCCCCTGGTTGACTGTGGTCACAAAGAGGTCTTGGTGACCCGTGTTGTTGACATCCGCGAAGGACGCGCCGACGCTGACACGATCTTTCAGGCCAACTCCGGCTTGCTTGGTAATGTTCTCGAACCTACCGTTGCCCAGATTTCTCCAGAGTTCGTTCCCGCCGAGCTGGTTTACGAAGTAGATGTCATATAATCCGTCGCCATCAACGTCAGCCACGGCCAGACCTGTGCCGTGATCATAATGAACTTGCATGTACTGATCCGCCGCATACGGTACGACTCTGTGAACGAAGGTGATGCCGCTGTTTTTCAAACCATCCGTGAAGTGAAAATCATGGAACACCTGGAACTGGTCAATCGATTTGAGTTGTAACTTTTTTCGTTCGGGCAGAGTCTCAAGCCCTCTGTCATATCTCGGGAATGGCACTTCCGGGAGGGCGAGATCTTGGGGTGAACCCTTTGCGCCGCCAGTCGCGGGGTTGGGCACGCCCGCTGATGAGTTTCCCGCGCCTGTAGCCTTTTGCGCGGACTGCGCCAGCGAAGTCCCCGAACCTATAAGAAGGATGATTCCACAAATTACTGCAAGAGATCGATTCACCATGGCCCGCTACGCACACTATCAGCGGAGGAATCGATGTCTTGTAAAGAGTCGGTAACGTAAGGTAAATATTTGCCAAGCTGGAGCGATTTTTCCTCAGCCGGTCATCGAAAAATAACGGCTCCGGGCTTCGGGCTTCGGTGAAGTGGGTATCATTCTCCGCGCGCTTACCAATATTTTGTCATTCCAACCGGAGCCGGAGCGCCGGCGACGGCAGAGCGGAGGAACCTGGTGTTCGCCTGGGCCCCGTGTGGATTTCTCCCGCGTAATAAATCTTGCGGGCTTCGACGGGAAGAAACCTCGGTCGTGCGTGATTCGCCGTTTATTCAGGGAGTACCCCCTCCCCCCTTTTGCATAAATCTCTGGAATCATTGGGTTAGCGGGAAATTCGCCGCAAGCTTCGGATGTCAAAGAGCTTAGATACTAAACTATTTTAAGCAAAGGACTTAGGGCGCGACGATTTGCTGTGTAGCCGACTGTCACGGCCTCGACCATGATTGCTCAATTGAATTTCGGGCGCAAGGTCAGATGTCACAACGGGGATGTGGAAATTCTTGGACTCGCCATCGGCGCAGTTGGACTTACGCGGGCTGCCCCACGCTTCGTGGTTTTCGAAGTGTGGGCATCTCTGCTGATGGTATCAGGATGCTTTTCTCGGATGGAGTTCGATCTTCAGCTGTTCGTTCACCAGCACCGGTCCGCGCTCATCGTGTGCGTAGGAGGCAAGCTTTTGCGCTGAAATCAAAAACCCTTCCGCTGGGAAGCGGGAGGGTTTGCCGATCCACAATGATCGAGGTTAGGCGCGGACTACGTTGCCCGCCTGAAAGCCTTTGGGACCTTTCAGCAGATCGAACTCCACGGTTTCACCCTCGTTGAGCGAGCGGTAGCCGTTCTCCTGGATCGCGGAGAAATGTACGAAAACGTCTTCCCCCGTGGAGCGCTGGATAAATCCATACCCCTTCGCCCCGTTGAACCACTTCACTGTTCCCTTCTCTCTCACAGAAAATCTCCTTTCCCCTTGATCATTAAGAATTGGTTCCCCGGATCTCCCGATTGTTGCCCCGCGTGAACGGAGCGCCCCCTCAGGAAGTCTGGTGAAACTCGGTTGCTTATCTTTAGTTAGTGCGGGAGAAATTGCCCCAAAGCAAAAGACTCCTTCAGTTCGGCGACGCAAAAGAAAATGCGGCGCGAACTTCCGGAGCCCGACCATCGGCGCTGATTTCTACTGCCCTGCTCAAGACATCAACCTGCCTTACGGACTCAATGCCCGGCATGCGCCGGTTTATGAGCGAACCGATAATAAGGAGAAGCCAGTGATTTCGCAACAAAAATTAGAGGTTGGGGCTAAAAAACCGTTCAGGGCCAGGTTTTGGCTTTTACAAGGTATAAGAAACGCCCGCGCCCAGCACTGGCCTTTGGTGCCCCAGGGAGGCCGCAACCCTTTGATAGGATTAGAGAACATGCATGTGACCGATCAAGGCACGGCCACCGCTCCCGCGCCTGCGGCAGGCACGCCCCGCCCACGCCAGCGCCCGCGCCCCGCGCGTTCCTCGGGGATGGCGCTCTCCACTGCCAAATACCTGCTGCGCACCGATGTGCATACTTTTGCCTTCTCGGTGGCGGCCAACTCTATCCTCTCGTTCTTCCCCTTCGTGGTGCTTCTGATGACGCTCATACGGCGCGTCTTTCACTCGAAGGTGATGTATGACGTAGTGGTCGAATTGCTGCGCGACTACCTGCCTGCCGGCCAGGAATTCGTCATCCGCAACCTGAACGCCATGGTGAACTCGCGCCAGCGGGTGCAGGTGGTCTCGCTGATCATCCTGCTGGTAAGTTCGTCCGGCATATTTATGCCGCTGGAGGTCGCGCTCAACCGCATCTGGCGCTTTCCCAGCAACCGCTCCTACCTGGGCAATCTGATGGTATCGCTCGGCCTCGCGTTTGCCTGCGGCGTTCTGGCACTGCTCTCCATTGGAATGACCGCTGGGATCGTGCGGCCGTTCGAATTCCTGCTTCACGGGCACGCCATGTCGGTTGTGCGCCTGTCGGAGTTTCTGGCGATGAAGGTCTTCGCCATCGTCACCAGCATCGCTATCTTCTTTCTTATTTACTGGTTGCTGCCCAACGGCAAGGTTCCAGCGCTCGCCGTGCTGCCCGCCGCCATCATTATGGGATTGCTGTCAGAGGCCTTGAAATACGGCTACATCCTGGCTTTGCCCTGGCTCAACTTCGCCGAAGTCTATGGGCCTTTCGCGCTCTCAGTGAGCATGATGTTCTGGGCGTTCCTTACTGGGCTTCTGCTGCTAGCTGGGGCGAACCTCAGCGCTGAAGAACATCTGCGGCATCCCCCTCTGACCGCGCCCTTGTAACCTGCAGCGGGCCGGACTAGCCGAGCAGCTTATCTAGAACCAGATCGGGAATGACCATTTAATCCACAGGCTGATTGTGACATCCGTCACAGCTTCGTTACTCGCATCCATCTACGATGGTTTCGGTTTCCCAGATTCCTCCGAGTAGACATTCGTTCCCAGGTGATCGTTTATGACCGGGAGAAGTTGCCGGCGTCTGCTCGCTCGCTCGCTGATCTTCGTAGAGTCCGTCTTCGCTGCGTCCGTCTTCGTTGCCTCCGTCTTGGTTGCCTCGATCTTGGCGGCGTCGATCTTGCTGACACCGGGGGCGCTGCGCGCACAGGACGCCGCTGGGGATCGTTCGCTTGTGAGCGTCGTTCCGAGGTTCTCTTCGTCAGCCCACTCGTTGCCCATCGCTCCGGCGTGGATTCCTCCTCCCACACTGCGCGGGCACGGCTTGGTCAATCCCGGCCGCAACGGGCAGCATCTTCTCCCGCAACTGGTTCGGGTTGCTGGGGTCATCTTCTCGGGTCGTGTCACCTCCATCGGACTTGCCCCCTCCCGCGATGGGCAAGCGCTGGCTTCCACCTCAGTTACGTTTCAGGTTGAACATTCCATGCGCGGCGCGTCAATCGGGCAAAGCTTGACCATCCACGAATGGTCTGGACTTTGGAGCAGCGGCGAGCGTTACCGGGTCGGCGAACGCGTGCTGCTGTTCCTCTACTCCCCGGGGAAGTTGCGCTTGACCAGTCCGGTGGCCGGAGCCATGGGCAGGTTTGCGATCGATTCACGAGGCAGAGTCATGATGAGCGCGCAACAGGTCGCGGCCTTGGGGCCGGTTCTGGGCGGAGAAACCGCCGTCCCTTACGGCGACTTCGTTGAGGCCGTGCGGCGTTCCGCCGGGGAGGAATGAGCCCGAAAATGACCCCACCGGAAAGCATGGCAGTGCGCTCTTTTCTCTTCCGGCTGGCTTCGGCCTTGGCCATTGTCCTATTCTTCGCCGCGCTCGCGCGCTCCGGAGGCCCCGCCTATGTTGCAGGCTCCAGTTATTTCAATTCCGGGACCATGGGCCAGCCCATCACCTGGTCGTCAGGGCAGGTGAATTACTACACCGACCAGGGCGATCTAAGTCCCATTCTGCCCAATGCGTCCGCCAATGCCCTTGTCGCCAACGCCTTCAGCCAGTGGACGTCCGTTGCCACCGCGGCCCTCACGGCGAGCGCCGCGGGCCAGTTGGCCGAAGATGTTAACGGAGGCAACATCGCGGCCAACTCCAGTGGAATCGTGACGGCTCCCGCTGATATCGCTCCCACGGCCACTCAAACTCCGGTGGGAATCGTCTACGACTACGACGGCTCCGTTACCGACGCTCTGCTCGGCGCCGACGCCGGCGATCCCTCGCAATGCTTCTGGAACGCAGTCTACGGAGGTGCGGACAACTTCGGCGCAAGCGCGAATTTTCTCCACGCGTTGGTGGTCATCAACGGGCAGTGCGCACTTGAGTCGTCGCAGCTTACGGATCTGGAATACCGGCTGGTGCGAGTGCTGGGCTCGGTCATCGGCTTGGGCTGGTCGCAGATGAATCTAAACGTGATCACTGGCAATCCGATTCCCACTGCCGATGACTACGCTGGCTTTCCCGTGATGCATTTTACGGACCCAGTTACCTGCGTCCCGATCACGACCTGCTATGCGAATCCCTACCAGGTCGCAGCCGATGACATGGCCGCGCTGTCACGTCTCTATCCCACTTCTTCGCCCGCAGCCGCAACCGCCCGCATTTACGGCTCGGTTTACTTCGAGGATCACACGGGCGCCGAAGCCCAGCCCATGCAGGGCGTGAACGTGGTCGCGCGTTGGATTGATCCTTCGACCAACCTCCCGTCGGACGCTTATGGAGCATCGTCGATCTCCGGATTCCTCTTCACCGGTAACGCCGGAAATCCCATCACGGGCTTGGACGATCCGCTGGGAAATCCTTACAACGAGTTTGGATCGTCCGGTCAAACGATCGAGGGATTCTTCGATCTCGGAGGATTGCCTATTCCAAACGGCGCGAGCACAGCCCAATACCAGCTCTCGGTCGAGGCTCTGGACCCGCTGTGGTCGGCCGGAGTATGCCCCTACGATCCCTCACAAGTTGCGCCATCGGGAACGTTCCAGCCAATCATAGTGACGGTGAACGCAGGCGGCGAGTTTGAGCAGGACGTTCTCCTCGCCGGCAGCGCCCGGCCCGTGCCTGCGTGGGCCGCGACCGAAACCTGGAGCGCACCCGCACCAGTTCCTCCGCCAGGCGACTGGGTCGGCTCGTTGAGCGGCTACGGCGATGTTGGCTATTTCCTGATCACGGCCCAAGCCAACCGCACCTTGTCCATTGCCGTCACCGCGCTCGACGAAACCAGCGCCCCCAGCGAGTCGAAGGCCGAGCCGGTGGTCGGCATGTGGAGCCTGGGCGATCCGCAGGGCACGGCTCCACCGGCTTTTACAGCGGCTCCGTTCAACTCGGCGACGTTCGGCATGAGCCGCCTCGACGCGCAAGTCTTGAGTTCCAACAGCTTCATCATCGGCATCGCTGATCTGCGCGGCGACGGCCGCCCCGATTACCACTACCACGCTCATGTGCTCTACGGAGACTCGGCGATTCCGCCGCGCGTGCCGGTGAGCGGTGGCGCAATCACGTTGCAGGGCACCGGCTTTGCTCCCGGGCTGGCTATCACTGTAGGCAACACCACCGCACCGCTGCTCGCGTCCAACGCGGGTCAGATGCTGGCGTCGGTTTCCGGGCAAAGTGACGGACCTCAAACCATCACTATCAACGATCCGGTCACCGGCGCGTTCTCCACAATGACTGATGTGCTCACCTTCGGAGCCGCTTCGACCGACCAGATCGTCTTGTTACTCGGCTCGAATCCTCCCACGCCAGTCGGGACTCAGGCCACGAATCCCGTGACCGTGCGGGTGCTGGCCTCCGATGGCGTGACGCGAGTGAACGGCGCAACCGTAGGATGGACCACCACCAACGGCGCCACACTCTCCATCTGCAACGGCTCTTCCGCCTGCTCAGCGGTCAGCGATGAAGGCGGAATCGCATCCACATGGGTTACGCCCGCCGCCACGGGGAATGCGGCGATCACGGCCACTCTCGCCCCGGGCGTTTACAGTCCGGCTCAGTCGGTCACTGCTACGATGACCGCTACATCTACGTCCTCGGACATCGGAGTCACCACGCCTTATCTCTGGATCGCCGAGGGCGCATCAGTGAACGTGCCGCTTACGGCGCGCGTGGTAAAGCTGGGCGTGCCACAGAATGGCGTCACCGTGAACTTTGCGATCGCACAGGGTTCAGGATCGCTTAGCGCCGCGAGCGCGGTGACCAACAGCAACGGCTATGCGTCGGTCACGCTGAGGTTGACGACCTTCACCGCCAACGTGCAACTGACGGCTTGCGTTGCGCCGGGAAACAATCCTTGCCAAACTATCTACGGGAACGCGGTAGCGTCCGCGATGATGAATCTGCAAGCTGTAGCTGGCGCGGGCCAAGTCATCACAGGAACGGCGTTTCAGCCTCTGACGGTTCGCGTGACCGACTCCTCCACGCCGCCCAATCCCGTCCTTGGGGCAAGCGTGCTGTTTCAATCGACTGTGCTGCGTCCCGTGGAAAACAACTTAGTCCTGACGCCAGCCGACCCCAGCGTCACGCAACCGGGAATGCCCGTCATCCTCAGTGCCAGCCAGACCACAGCGCTCAGTAATGCCAACGGTCTGGCGAGTTTCACCCCGTCGGTGGGATCGTTTAATGGCCCATTAGAACTCGACATTCAGGTCTCGGCCGGAACTACAGCCGTACTGCAGGACGAACTGGAGACCTTTCCGGCCGCCAGCAGCGGGAACACTTCCCCCACCAGAAGCCAGTGGCGCGGAAGTGTTCCCGCTGACACAGGCGGCCCTCCGGGACGCTAGTCATTTCTTCGTCCACTGGTCCACCCACGCGTTGACCGTCTGATACCACAGGCGGCTGTTCTGCGGCTTCAACACCCAATGACCTTCGTCCGGGAAATACAGCATCTTTGATGGGACACCTTCCATTTGCAGCGTGGTGAAAAGCTGCAGGCCTTCGCTTACGTCGAGGCGGTAGTCGCGCTGGCCGTGGATTACGAGAGTCGGCGTCTTGAAATTCGTGGCGTACTGGTGCGGCGACCACTTCTGGTACATCGCTCGATTGTCGTAGGGAGTGCCTTTGAACTCCCAGTCGTTGAACCAGAGTTCTTCGGTGGTGCCCCAGGCCGATTCCGCGTTGAACATTCCGTCGTGCGACACCAGGCACTTGAAGCGGTCAGTGTGGCCGAGCACCCAGTTGATCATGTATCCGCCGTAGCTCGCGCCCAACGCGCACTCCCGGGTCTTATCGATAAAAGGATACTGCTCCTCCGCGTAGTCGAGGCCCTTCATCAGGTCTTCAAACGGAGCCCCGCCCCAGTCGCCGTTGATAGCGTCGATAAACTTCTGCCCATAGCCCGTCGAGCCGTGGAAGTTGATCATGATGACGACGTAGCCGCTGGGCCTTGCAGAAGTGGGTGCGGCGAAGAGTTCGGCGTTCCAGCGGTAGCTCCAGTCGTCTCCCCAGGCACCCTGCGGGCCGCCGTGGATGAGGAACTTCACGGGATACTTCTTGCTGGGGTCGAAGTTCGGCGGCTTGACCAGGAAACCCTGGACCTTGTCGTTGTTCGCCCCCTGAAACCAAAAGGACTCCAAGGGTGACATCGAGATCTGCGAAAGTATCGCGTCGTTGAAATGCGTAAGTTGCTCGTCTTTCGGGAGGTCGTATGGGTCAATCTTCTTGGGCAGCGAAACTTTGTGAATTTCGACCGGGCTAGCGATGGACATGCGCGTAAATAGAAGGTTTCTGCCATCGGGAGATAGAGCCAAGTCATCGTCATAGCCGCGCGTGACTCTCTCGTTTACCTCAATCGTCCAGCCTTGGATGGGCTTGCCCGTTTTCGAATCCCGGACTTGAATTGAACCTTCTCCAAAATTGACAGACCAAATCAGTTTCTGCCCTTTTTCCTGCGCTTCATCATCGGTTTCCACGTAGTAGATCTTGGAAGAGTCAGGCGACCACGCGATCGTGCCCACGGACCTGTCCGGTCCCACCAGTACCTGCTTTCGCGCTCCCGTCTTCCTTTCGTACAACACCAGGTCGAAGCGGTCGCTCTCGTATCCCGGCCTCTGCTGGGCGCGGTAGGCGATGTAGCGGCCATCGGGCGAATAGAGCGGCGTCGAGTCGCTGGCCGGATTGTCGGCAGTAATGTTTTTGGCCGGGCCTCCGCCGACCGGGACGATCCAAAGATCGTTGTTGGTAGATGTGGCTTCGACCTTGTCGTGATTCGAGGTGTAGCAAATCTCCTGGCCGTCAGGCGAGAAAGCATAGTCGTCCTGCCCTCCGAGCGAGAACACAGGCGTATCGTAGTCTCCGGGCGTGAGATCATGCGCTGGGAGCGATTTGTAATCGAGGACATTGTCAGCGGATATGACGAACAGATGACTCCGCTTGCCTTCTTTGTAGGCATTCCAGTGGCGATAGAGCAGACTCGTGAAAATCTGAGCCTTCACTTTTGACTTATTCGCCTCGTCCAATTTCTTGGCGTTGCAGGCGATTTCATCGGATGGTCCGTCGCATTCGGGGTAAACATCAGAAGTGAAGAGAACGTTCTTACCGTCAGGCGACCAAAGCTCACCACCAGCTTCCGTCGCGATCCGCGTCAGCTCGATCACGTTCTTAACCGTTCCCGCAGCACCATCGAAATCCGCAATCCAGACCTGAGAGCCGCCTTCTTTGCTCGAAAGAAACGCAAACCGCTTCCCATCCGGCGCCCAGCGCGGGCGGTCGGCGTCTTGGTCAGCAATGATCTCGCGCTCCTGCCCCCCAGCCGTGGGCACGATCCAGATGTGCGGCGTTTTGGTGTTGGCCTCGAGATTCACATCGACCACGCTGAAGATCACCCACTTGCCGTCGGGCGAAACCACAGGCTCGCCGACGCGTTTGAGCTTCATCATGTCTTCGAAGGTGAAGGGATGTTTGGCCTGCGCGAAGGCCGGGAGTGCGAAAACGATAAGGGCAAGAAAAACGAAGAACAAACGCCGCATGAAAGAACCTCCTCGGCAAACGGAAAAGTGTAGCAGGTTTGGTAGTGCCGAAGTTCGTAACGCCCTCGGGATGCCGGCGCTACGTACTTCGCAATGGATTCACCGTGCGCGCCTCGTTGCCGAACCCGAAGCCTGGAAGCCGGAGCCCGGTTTTTTCTCCACGACAACCCCTTGATCTCTACGGCATCCAAGTAAGTGGCAGAGCTGCAGCGCCCTGCCCCCGGCCTCGCTGAGCGGAGAGGGGTCGGGGGAGGGCCGCCGCAGTGAGCGTTTCCATAGCGCCCGGTGAGCAGAAGTAGCTCGAAACGTATATCGCACCAACGACTTCCCGTTATCCGATAAAATAGGCGTATGAAAAGGCTGGTCCGCAGCTTCCTGTTTCTTACCATCCTGGCGGCTTGCGCGCTCTTGTGCTCGCCAGTGGCTGCCCAGGAAGGTCCTCTTCAGAGCGCGCCGCCCACAGGCATCACGCCTGAGGAGATCATCCAGCGCTTCGCCGCCAAGGAGAAGGAATTCAAAGAGGCACGCGATCATTACACTTACCGGCAAGACATCACGGTCAAGACCCTGGACGGCAGCACGACCACTGGGGAATACCACGAAGTCTTCGATGTGCTGTTTGACGACAAGGGGCGGCGTCTGGAAAATGTAGTCTTCGCGCCTCAGTCCACGTTGGAGCAAGGCGGCCTTTCGCTCGATGAAGGCGACGTTCAGGATTTCCGCAACCGCCTGCCTTTTGTGCTAACCAGCGACGAGATTCCGGAATACAACATCGTCTACGTAGGCACGCAGCAGGAAGACCAGTTGCACTGTTACGTCTTTGATATCGCGCCCAAGCAGATTGTTGGGAAGAAGCGCTATTTCCAGGGCCGGATCTGGGTGGACGATCACGATTTGCAAATCGTAAAAACCTACGGCCAAGCCGTGCCCGAAACTCGCAGCACCAAGAAGAGCAACAAGGTAGAGCATCTCTACCCCAAGTTCACAACCTGGCGCGAGCAAATCGACGGCACCTATTGGTTCCCAACCTACACCCGCGCCGATGACACCTTGCACTTCAACCTCAACGACATTCACATCCGCGAGGTCGTCAAATATGAGGACTACAAACGCTTCGGTTCGAGCGTGAAGATTCTGTATCAGGGCCAGGAAATTCCGAAGGCGGATCAGAAGGATCAGACTCCGGATCAGAAGAAGCCGGATGCACCGCCGAGTCCGCAGCCGCCGCAGAAGTAGCTGTCAGCTATCAGCCGTCAGCCAAAACCAAGATCCCTCGCTTCGCTCGGGATGACAGGGTGGGTGCAGCTTTCCCTGGTGGGCGCGGCTTTCTCAGCGGAAATCTTTGTTTGCGGTTAGCTGACGGCTGACAGATGAGAACTGCCACCTGACAGCTTAATAAAACAGATACTTCCTCCACTTATCATCAGACCGGCCCATCAACCGCATGATGTGGCGGCTGGTGTGGAGGTTGAAAGCGCGGGGCTCGCGCATTA
This sequence comes from uncultured Acidobacteriaceae bacterium, assembly GCA_963747615.1. Lineage (GTDB taxonomy): Bacteria > Acidobacteriota > Terriglobia > Terriglobales > Acidobacteriaceae > Sulfotelmatobacter. The sequence goes on along the minus strand of CAVVFP010000001.1, from coordinate 1,417,302 downwards.
GCTTCATGCCGGCTTCGAGCGGAAACTGGTTGCCCTTGCGGCGATTGCAGGGATGGCAACAAGCTACAAGGTTTTCCCAAGTAGATGATCCTCCGCGGGAGCGGGGGATCACGTGATCAAGCGTCAACTCGCCGGAGGGCAGTACGGTCGCGCAATACTGGCATGTGTTGCGATCGCGCAGCAGGATGTTTTTCCGCGACAAGGCGCGGCTCTGGTGCGGGATGCGGCGATACTCGAGCAGGCGAATCACCGAAGGCACGCGCATGGCGATGCGCGCGGCGTGCAGGAAGTGTCCATTCTCTTCTTCCGTCATCGCGACGCCCTTCAACACGAGCACCAGGGCGCGCCGCGCCGCACAAACATTGATCGGTTCGTAGGAGGCATTCAGAACGAGCACCGGCGCATGCAGCGCGTTGCCGTTGCTGTCGCGATGCATAGCCGCCGCTGCGAACAAGCCGGCGGCATGGCGTCCTGGTGGTCCTGCCTCGGTTTCGATCCTGCCTGACATAATTCTAGATTCCTACCGCTTTCGCCATTCGAACACGTTCTGCTCCGGCAACTTCTTCTCTCTGGTTCTCTAAAGCGTGCGGTCCAATCTCCGCATGCTGCGCTGAAATCTTCAAGGTGCGGGCCACGGTCGCAACCCAAACCTTGGCAACCCCGGCGCGGAGCAGAACCCGCGCACATTCTGAAACGGTCGCGCCTGTGGTGTAAACATCATCCACTACCAGCACTTCACTCCCCTTTACCAAATCGAGCTGAGCCACTGCGAAGGCACCTCGCAGGTTTTCGCGGCGCTGGTGAGTGGTGAGTCCAATTTGCGATGCAGTTTCGCGCTTTCTCTCGAGGACTCCCGCACACAATCGCATGCGGTCACGTATGGGGCTGACTTTCATCGCAGCATGGGCTATGAGTTCTGCCTGGTTGAAGCCGCGTTGGCGAAGCTTGGTACGGTGCAACGGAACAGGGATTACCGCGACTGAGTCTGCTGGGAACTCCGGTGCGAGCGCTGCGAGCGCTGCAATCGCCTCCGCCAGCATGCGTCCTAGAACATTCGCCGCCGGGCGCACGCCGCCATACTTCAGTAGATGAATCAGTTCCCGCAGCCCGCTCTCGTAACTGCCATAAGCCGCAGCGCGTGCGAAAATCGGTTCGACGCGCCGGCACAAACCGCATTGGGGCTCGCCCGTAGCTCCAGCAATCGCGTGAGAGGAGAATAAACGTTCGCCGCAAGTGGCGCAGACTCCGCCTGTGATGGGGCGCATGGCATCCAGGCATTCCTGGCAAATCGGTAGCCGCGAAATCCTGATTAGAGGTGTGCCGCAGATGCGGCAATCGGAAGGAAACAAAACTGCGAAAAGACTTTCAGCAATCTGGCTGGTCCAACCTGGGTTAGTCCAACCCCGGGTTCCGCTCCTCGCGGAGGCAATAGAAGGGCCTGCCACTCCAGCTTTGGCCTGGCTAGCCCGAATTCTGTCCTCGCTACTGCTGAAGACGGCCTCCGTTTTGCCCGCAGGGATCCAGCTTGGGCGGGCGACCTTGCGATTGCCTGCTGGAATAGAGTATAACGGCGGCCCGGTCTGCTAGGCAACGTTACGGCCGGGTCGCGGCACCGAGGTCGCCACCTTCTTGACCGGTTCGGGAATCCGTTCTTTCGCCGGCACAAACACCAAGCGATAGTTCCGCCGGAAGCATTCCGCGCAGCGCACCGGCTTCAGTAAAAAAATCGGCAGCAGCCAACGCTCAAAGATGTTGCGGCGCCGCGAACGGAAACCCACATCGCCGCCGCATTCGTCGCAGTAGAATTCAAGATACCGCTGGAACCAGAGCTGGTCGGAGGAATTTCTTACCACGTTACACCTCGGACGGACAAAACTTCGAAGGGGCGGACAAACCGATTACTGTTATTCTAACGCAGACTGGGGCGCAAGCCAACCGGAACATCTCTCTCAGGCATCCGGAACCCGCATCCCACTTGTAATTCAGGCTGCCCGCGTGCTAACTTGCGCGGTCTGTGTTTTGAATGAGTTACGCTCTAAATTGCTTTCATCTCACGCCCCGCGAGGATTCGATCTATGAGCAGTCCAGTCCCAGAATCAGGAACTGGCGTCAAGAAACACGTCCCTTTTGTCCCCGAGAACATGGAGATGAAGGAATTCACTCTGCGCGCGGTGCTGCTCGGACTTTTTATGACCATCGTCCTCGGAGCAGCCAACGCATATCTGGGACTGCGTGCCGGCATCACGATCGCAGCCACATATCCGGCCGCGGTGATTGCGATGGCGGCCATGCGGGCGTGGAAGGGATCGCTGCTCGAAGAAAACATTGCCCGTACCGCGGGCTCCATCGGAGAATCGGTCGCAGCCGGTGCGATTTTCACCATTCCCGCATTTCTCATCGCTAAAGCGTGGCCGTCATTCCGTCCCGCCGACGCCTACTGGAAGTCCACGGCATTAATGACCGTGGGCAGCGTTCTCGGCGTTTTGTTCGTTTCGCTGGTGCGGCGAGTCATGGTGGAAGATCCCGAACTACCCTTCCCCGAGTCGGTAGCAGCGGCGGCGATTCACAAGGCTGGACGGCGCGGCGCTGACGCTGCGAAATATCTTTTCTGGAACATTGGCGTGGGTGGCGTGGTGTTCATGCTCGGTCGCTTTGGACTGTTTGCCGCCGACAAGGATCTTTTCTTCGGGGTAGGCGACATCGGTCGCAGCCAAGTCCGCCTGGGTGCGGCGGGAAGCACGCACATCCTGCCCGCGGGCGCGACCACGATGGTTGCGGCGCCCAGCGTGAGCCCGGCCTATTTGGGTGTCGGCTACATTATTGGGATTCGTCTGGCGTCGATCCAGTTCTCCGGCGGTGTGCTGGCTTGGGGATTGATGGTTCCGCTCCTCATGTTTTTTCTGGGCCCGCAGCTCAAACAATATCTTCCAGCCGACACCCCCGCCAATTGGGCGGCCCTGGCAGCTGCGGTTTGGAGATTTATTGTTCGTCCCATCGCGGTCGGCGGAATGCTGGTCGGCGCGGCCTACACCCTGTTCCGAATGCGCGAGAGTCTCACCGCGGGCCTGGGACGGGCCTTCAGCGATTTACGCCAGACCGCCGAGCAGCAAGCCAAACTCTCACGCACCGAACGCTACATGAGTTCGAAGGCCGTGTTCGGCCTGATCGCTGTCATGTTCGTGCTCATGTGCTTTCTCTACATCCACATTTCCGGGCTGTTTTGGCCGGCAATCCTGGCCGCAGTAGTGATGCTCATCGTTGGATTTTTCTTTGCCACGGTCTCCGGCAGCCTGGTCGGAATGATTGGCTCTTCGAACAATCCAATCTCCGGCTTGACTCTGTCGACCTTAATCATCGCGGCGCTTCTTATGGTGTCGCTGGGGGTTTCGGGAATCTCTGGCGTGGCGGCGGTTTTGGGCGTGGCCGCGGTCGTCTGCGTTTCGGCGGCAGTAGCGGGTGAACTGCTGCAGGATTTCAAAGTTGGCTACATCCTCGGCGGCACACCGCGCACCATTCAACTCGTAGAGCTGATTGCCGTCGTGGTCGCAAGCCTCGTGATGTATTTCCCTTTGATGTTGCTGCATGAAGCGAATATCAAGGCGGGTGGAATCGGGTTCGGCGACCGTCAGCTCTCCGCGCCGCAAGCCGGCTTGATGGCCACGCTGGCCCTGGGTATCGTCGGTCACGATATGCCCTGGCCGTTGGTAGTGGTCGGAATCTTCATGGGCATCGGCATGATCATGCTGCAGGTGAAAAGCCCCATGCTGGTTGCCGTCGGCATGTATCTGCCGTTTGAAACTACCTTCGCTATTTTTCTCGGCGGAGTCTTTCGCGCCTTCGGAGATTGGCTAGCCAAACGCCGCGGATACAACGAAGCGCAACTGGCGCGCGTAGAGAATGCCGGAGTCCTAACCGCTTCTGGACTCATCGCCGGCGAGGCCATCCTGGGATTGCTCTGGGCCGGCTTGCAGTTCGCTCCAGCCTGGGCCCGCCCGCAAATCTTTAACCATCCGTCGTATCTAGCAGGTGTCGGCGTGATGGTTGGCCTGGCCGCCCTGATGATCCGGCTACCGCTCTCCAGCGCAGGCGATCCCAAAGAGCCAGCCCCGCCGACAGCCATAATGTAGATTGTTGGTGTGCGCGTGGGGTGTGCTAGTGTGGCGCGGGCGCCCTCGCCCGCGACTTCGCGCAGCGAAGTGCTCTCAGATTTGATCGACCCATGTCCATAGCCGCAAACATTTCATCGATCCAACAACGCCTCATCAAAGCAGCCAACCGCGCAGGACGTAACCCCGACGAAATTATTCTGATGGCCGTCAGCAAGACGCAACCGCCAGAGCGCATCCGCGAAGCCTACGAAGCCGGGGTCAGAGTATTCGGAGAAAATCGCATCCAGGAATTTGCCTCCAAGGTCGAGAGTCTTCGCGGCTTGCAAGCCGCCGAATGGCACATGATTGGTCACCTGCAAACCAATAAAGCCGCTAAGACAGCAGAACTATTTCGCGCCGTGGATTCCGTCGATTCGCTAAAGCTCGCAGAGAAGCTCGACGCAGCCGCCCGTAGACTCGGCCGAAAGCTGAACGTGCTAATCGAAATCAACGTAGGCGGCGAAGCCGCGAAGAGCGGCGTAGCGCCAGACTCACCCGCACTCGAAGAACTGCTGAAAGCTGCACCGCGCCTGGAAGCGCTCGTCTTCCGCGGACTGATGACGGTGCCTCCCTTCACTGACGATCCCGCAGGCGCGCGACCCAACTTCCGCAAGCTGCGCGAGTTGCGCGACACGATTGCCTCGAGAAAGCTGCCCGGAATCGCGATGGACGAACTCTCCATGGGCATGTCGCACGACTTCGAAGCAGCAATTGAAGAAGGATCGACCTGTGTGCGCATAGGCACGGCAATTTTCGGAGAACGAACAAGAACCTGAGCCATAGAGAAACCAGATCGTTGCCTTCGATTTTCTCTGTGTCTCTGTGCCTCTGTGGTGAAGACTTTAAGGTTTTGAACTACCGCATTCTTCCGTTACCATTGCCCTCGGCAAATACAGGGAGCCACTCTTGAGCTTTTCCGAACGCTTGCAGGAAATTCGCACCGGCTTCGAGCGTCCCTTCTGGGTCGCAAACATCAGCGAGCTTTTCGAGCGGCTGTCTTACTACGCCGTTTTCGCCGTGCTGGCGCGCTACCTGCACGAGGGTCTGCACTTTGATGTCGAACGCGCCAGCAGCCTCACCGGGATGTTTGGCGGCTGGGTCTGGTTTCTCGCCATAGGCGGCGGCGCGCTGGCGGACCGGCTCGGCTTTCGGCGCGCGCTCTCGATCGCGTATCTGATTTTAAGCTTCGCCTATTTCCTGATGGGATCGCTCGGTTCCCCCTGGCTCGCACCGTTACGAGACAGAGTGCCGCTGGTAGCGCTCGTAGCGTTCGTCCTGATCCTTCCGGCGTTGGGCGTCGCTCTAGTAAAACCGAGCGTGGTTGGCACAACGGCTCGCGCTTCCAAAGAAAATGTGCGCTCCATCGGGTACTCAATCTATTACACGCTGGTCAATGTCGGAAGCACGCTCGGCCCCCTACTCGCCGGCTGGGAACAGGACCACGGCAGCGTCGAAAGCCTGTTTCGCATCGCAGCGCTCAGCGTCTTCCTCATGCTCTTCGTTGTGCTGCTGCTGTTCAAGGAACCTCGCCGCGCCGGGGATGCGCCGCCTGCGACTCTCAGCCAAGTCGGAAGAAACTTTCTCACCGTCCTTTCCAATCCGCGATTCATGTTGTTTCTTCTCATTTTCACCGGGTACTGGATCGTATTCTGGCAGGAATTCATCGCGCTGCCTCTGTACATTTCTACGTACATTGATCCTCACGCCAACACGGCGCGAATTCTGGCGGTCGATCCTATCGTGGTCATCCTTTTCACAATGGTGATTGGATTCTTGACCAAGCGCCTGCACGCCTTTCACGCCATCGTACTCGGCACACTGATCTCCAGCCTCGCCTGGATCCTGTTGATCGTGCATCCCTCAGTCTGGATGGCGGTAGCTACGCTGGTTGTGGTTGCAATCGGTGAAATCGTGCAACAACCACGCTACTATGACTACATCTCGAGGCTCGCTCCTGAGGGCCAGCAGGGCACTTACATGGGCTTCGCGTTTCTTCCGCTCGGCATCGGATCGATGGTTGCCGGCAAGTTCAGCGGATGGCTCATGCATCACTTTGGCGAGGAGTTGCACCGCCCGGAATTAGTCTGGTGGTCGGTGGTCGCCGTTGGCATAGCCACAACCCTGCTGCTGTGGATCTATGACCGGCTGCTCAGAGTAAAGGGAGCCGAGGGCAAATGAATGGCGCGCGCCCCAAAATCGGCTCGAAGGAATCCTGAACAGCAACTCGAGCAAAGTCCAGCAGAAGTCGCGGCTGAAATTCGCCGCGCGCTGAAAACCGGCGGTTCCTCCGAGCATGCCGCGGGCGTGCAATGGTTCTTCAAAAACGAAATCAAATCGCACGGATGGTTTACGGCTGATTTGCGCCGCGCCGCAGTCTGCTTTCGTCGAGAAGTGAAGAAAGAACGCGGACTCGCATTTCTGGTCGAGGTCGCTGACCATCTCTTCGCCGGCTCCGTGCTGGAAGAAAAAGTGGCCGCCATATTCCTGCTGGAAAAACTCGACTCCGAATTCAGCGACCGCGAATTCGCGCTGTTCGAATCCTGGCTCGACCGCATCAGCAGTTGGGCCGATCACGATGGCCTCGTGCATTACCTGATAGGCCCGATGGTGGCATCGAAGCCGGCGCGCACAAAAAGAGTTTTCCGCTGGGCCAAGTCGCCGAATCGCTGGCACCGCCGCGCCGCCTGCGTAGCTCTAATTCGCGGTGCGCGCGCAAAGATATTCTTCCCGGAAATCACCAAGCTGTCAAACTCACTGCTCACCGATAAAGATGACATGGTGCAGAAAGGATTAGGCTGGCTTCTGCGCGAGACGGCGAAGTTCGACGCCAAGCGCACGGTTCCCTATCTGATGAAGATTCGTCGAAGGGCTCCACGTCTTGTGTTGCGCACAGCCTGCGAGACGCTGCCGCCAGAAATCCGAAAACAGATACTCGCGGCCTAGAGGCTCAGCGCCCCGATTCGCCCAAATCCCCGCCATTGTTTACAATAGAGGTTTGCCCATGGACTTGGCCGCTATCCAATCTGCGCTGCGCGAACGCAACATCGACGCGTGGCTGTTCTACGACCACCATCATCGCGATCCAATTGCTTATCGCGTGCTCGGCCTGCCCGCGACTATGCTGGTCACGCGCCGCTGGTTTTATCTGGTGCCGGCGCAGGGTGAACCTGTAAAGCTGGTCCACAAAATCGAAGCGGGCAACCTCGATGCGCTCCCCGGCAGCAAGCGCCAGTATTCCGGATGGCAGGAACTATTCGACAGCCTCAAAGCGATGCTCGCTGCCTACCGCGACATCGCCATGCAGTATTCGCCCAACAACATCGTCTTCACCATTTCCCTGGTCGATGCCGGCACCGTCGAGTTGCTGCGCGGTTTAGGCAAGAACATTGTCAGCTCCGCCGACCTCGTCGCGCAATTCGAGGCCACCTGGAGCGACGAGCAGATCAAAACACACTTTGCCGCGCGCGACAGCGTGGATTCAATCGTCACCGCGGCCTTCGGGGAAATCGGCCGGCGCGCCCGCAACGGCGGCACCACGGAGTTTGAAATCCAGAACTGGTTCATGGAAGCGTTTCGCCGCGAGCACCTTCTCACCGACGATCCGCCGATCGTCGCTGTCAACGCCAACGCCGGAAACCCGCACTACGAGCCACGCGCCGATCATCCCGTTCCAATTCGTGAGGGCGATCTGGTATTGCTCGATGTCTGGGGCAAGAAGGACGTTCCGAACGCGGTCTACTACGACATTACCTGGATGGGATTTGTCGGCAAAGCGCCATCGGACCGCATGCGCGAAGTTTTCGAGATTGTGCGCGACGCCCGTGACGCCGGAGTGAAGACCGTGACCGACGCTATCAATTCCGGACGCCGCATCGCCGGTTGGGAAGTGGATCGCGCCACCCGCAACCACATCAAGCAGAAGGGCTACGGCGACTATTTCATTCACCGCACCGGACATTCAATCGGCACTGACGTCCACTCCAACGGAGCCAACATGGACGATCTGGAAATTCACGACGAGCGCCAGATTCTTCCCAACTCTTGCTTCTCCATCGAGCCCGGTATTTATTTGCCGGAGTTCGGCGTGCGCAGCGAGGTCAACATGCTGATCCGGCCCAAATCGGCGGAAGTCACCGGCAACATTCAACGCGAGATTGTGACCGTCTGATGGCAGATCCCGTTATAGCAAAAGCAAAAACGAAGGTTGCCGAGCCGGTGCAACCCGCCAGCATGATGGCCGTGATCGCACCTGCCGTGGGCTGGCTGATTCCCGGCGCGGGCCATATCATCCAGAAGCGCTGGATTCGAGGCGCTCTGCTGTTCGTCTCCATCGCCACGCTGTTCGTGCTCGGCCTGCTCATGCAGGGCCACATCTACAAAGCTAACGGCGGCGACATCCTCGACATGCTCGGATTCATCGGCGACCTGGGCGCGGGCGGAATGTACATTGTGACCCTCGCCATGAACTGGGGCCAGGGAGCCATTGGCTTCGCCATCGCTGATTACGGAACCAAGTTCATGATTGTCGCTGGACTATTGAATTTCATTGCAGTGGCCGACGCCTATCACATCGCCATCGGGAAAAAACAATAACCGGGGAAAAAACTAGAACAATGACCATCCAGCTCACTCACTTCAGCGCGGCTTTCGTCTTCGCGCTCTTCGCTTCCATCGTCTTCGGCATCACCCACCGCGAAACCACCCGCGAAATGGTCCGCTACGGTCTGTATTGCTTTGCCATGTTCCTCGGCGGCGTTTTCCTGGCAGGCTGGGCCATGTGGCTGGTGCGAAGGTGAGCTCTTAGCTCTTAGCCTTTGGCTTCTTCTAGCCCGCTCTGACTTCTCTTTCGACCCGGCGTTTCTTAACACTTCACACGAAAACTGCGTTGAACGAGCCAAGAGCTAACAGCTAAAAGCTTCTACCCCTCCCACACAAACGCATCAAACACTCGCTTCGAATCGAAGCCCAGGCGCCGATAGAGCGCAACCGCTCCGGCATTGGCTTCGGTCACGGTCAGCGACAGCATCGAAAAGCCGCGTCTGCGAAGATTGGCGGAGGTCGCTGCCAGCAAAGATTCGCCAATCCCTCGCGAGCGGTATTCCGGAAGCACGCACACCTGCGTCACATGGCCCACGTCATTCCGCACGCGCGAGCACAGGATCAGTCCAATCAGATTCTTCGCCTTACGATCCACTGCCGCAAACGATGATTCCGCATCGAACACACCGCATCCCGGAAAGCGCACTATGTTATTCAGAAAGCGCAGCGACCCGCCCAGCGTGTGGTACTGATCATTGATCTGGGCGTCAACATGGCCACGATAGGCCGCTGTAATCACCGCGGCCGCAGGCTGGTAATCCGCTTCCGTCCAACGCCGGATCTCAATGTCTGAATGTGTCGCCGTCGCCTGCGGAACAATGCTCCCTAACTCGAGACCCATAAACAGCCGCGGATGGCGTTCAAACCCCTGATCGAGAAAAGGTCGCGCGACACTCCCCGTCTCATGCGCCAGTAACTGCGCCTCGACACGATGAATCCCCGGAGACTGCTGTAGCGTCTCGATCACATGCGTCAGTAGCTTGATCTCTACCTCGCGCGTGTTGGAAAGTCGGCCCCCGTTCGCCACGAAAAGATCGCCCACCACTCCCTTGCTGCCTTCGTAGACAAAAAAGCTGTAGCCAAAAATGCGCCCGCGATCGATGGCCGCGTATCCCGGAAGAATCTTTGCATCGACGTAGCGCAGGATCATCTCCGCCGACCCGCGGTAATCCCACGAGAGCAGACCCGCCCAGGCTCGCGTCTCATCGTCGAGCAGAGGGCGCAGGTCCGTGGAGGAAAAATGCCTGAGGTCGAGAATCTCCAAGGGGCTCCTGCAAAGTCATCCAGGAACAGGCCTGATTTCCAGGCAGGTTCGCGGCGGCAAAGCTCCGAGTTTAGTGCGTTCAGAGACGCGAGGCAAACCGCCGGAACACGCAGCGCCAACATCGCCGCCAGGATACGACCTTTAGCAAGCGGGTGGAGCAGGGCCCTTAGCCCTGCGTTGAAAACAGCCCTTCAAATCCGGCTTTAGCCGCTGAGGTACATGCTGTCCAGCCAGCGCCTCCGCTGCAGGCAGCACCGTGGAAGAGCGGCGCTTCAGCGCCGCGTAAGCGATTCAGAAGTATCGGGCTTCAGCCCCTGAGGAGGCTTGCTAGTGCGCCGCCCCCGCGACCCAGTAATAATCAACATGCTGCGCTGCATAATGCCCCAGATAAGAAACCCGCCGGCCCGCCACCAGCTTCGCAATCTCCACCTGCGAATTCTCCGGCGCCACCAATAAATGCTCCTCATGCGGAACGCTGCCCCAATCGTAATTAAAGGTCAGCCGGTTCCGATAAAAAGTCAGGCCGTATTCCAATTCCCGCCGCACGTGATAGACCGCCAGCGGGAGTGGATGGGTTTCCATACTCGCGATTTCCAGCGCCAATGGCCGCGCAGAATACGTTTGGTCCAGATCCACGGCACCCCGTCCCAAGACGATCCATATAACCAGCAGTACTGGAATCACGGTAACAAACCGCAGCATGCGCAGCCCCGTCTTGCGCATGAGCGTGAGAGCAATTCCGGCGCACAACACAAATGCAACCCCGAGCGCCACCAGCATCGGACGGCCTCCCGGAACCCGATGCTGCGTGACTATGTAGGCAATTAACAGCGCCGGAACAATCGGAGCCGCCGCCAGCAGCGAGTGCAGCACCACCAGCCACTTCGCCGGAGGTTCAGAGTCGCCTTGTTCCAGATGTCGCCGCAGATAGCCGATGAGCAACAATGCGCCCGCGGGAATCGCAGGCAAAATATAGCCCGGCAATTTCGATTGCGAGATCGAGAAAAAAAGTACAGGCACCGCCAGCCAGCAAGCCGCGAAAACACCGAACTGCTTTTCGGAATCAAACCCGGCAGATTCAGGAAGCCTTCGCGTGCTCCAGAAGCGCACAGACTGAACCAATCCTGCAATCACAAAGAATGTCCACGGAGCCAGCGCCAGCACTGCTACCGGCAGGTAATACCAGAACGGCTCGCGATGGTGATAAAGATTCTCCCAGAACCGGCCGAGATTTTGTTGGACGATAAATTCGCGAAAGAACTCCGGATTGTGCATCTGCGCCATCACATACCACGGCAGCGCGATCGCGCAGAACAGAACGATTCCCGGAAGCCACAGCGACTTCCCAACCACGCGTAATTCCCCAACCGCACTCGCATAGAAGACAATCACCACCGCGGCCAGAAACGGAGCGACTGGTCCCTTCGCTAGCATCCCCAATGCCATGAAGCCGTAAAAAGCCGCGAGGTAGATCCTCTTCCCGCTTTCCCGCCAGGCCCACCAGGCGAGCATCCCAGTGGTGAAAGTCGCAGCCAGCGCCATGTCCATCGAGGCGGCGCGCGCATAGCCAACAATCCCCGCCGAAGAAGCCGCGATCAGTGCGCCATCCAACTCAAGTCCCGGACGGAAGCGGCGCAGAAAAAAATATATCGCCAGCACCAGCAGAGTGGCATCGAACGCCGAGGGCAGCCGCGCCGCCCAGTCGCTCACTCCAAAGATCGCGTACGCGACCATGGCTTGCCAGTAATAGAGCGGCGGCTTTTCCAGCCAGGGACGCCCGCCCAGTACGGGTGTGATCCAATCGCGGCGCGCCAGCATTTCGTGCGCCACCTGCGCATAGCGCGGCTCATCGGCTCCGATCAGCCCGAACTGTCCCAGGCCATATAAAAAAAGGAACGCGCAAAAGCCCGCCAGCAACAGCGAGTCGGTGCGCGTGCGATTCATCATGGAAGAATTTCAAGGAACGCCCAGCAAGCTTACTGCACCGAAGGCCCTCCGCGCAGCATCTCCAGAACCTGCTGTACCGCCGCATCCAGCGGCCCATCCAGCGAGCAGCCGCTGGCGCACTCATGGCCCCCGCCGCCAAATGACTTCGCCACTCGCGCCACATCAAGCTTGCCCTTACTGCGCAGGCTCACGCGAAAGCGCTGGTCGGGCAGCTCGCGGAAGAATGCCGCCACCTCAACCTCGCCGATTGACAGAACATAATTCACCAGGCCTTCGCAGTCTTCTTCCTTCGCCTCACAACGTTCCATTTGCTCCTGCGTCACCCACGTCCATCCCACATGGCCTTCGGTGTTGAGGTTACGCAGGGCTTCGCCGAGCAGCCTCATCTTGGCCACCGAGTGCGCAAAATAAATGCTGCGCGCGCAATGCGAAGGGTCGGCTCCCGCCAGCACCAGTTCGCGCGCCAGAGCGAACGTATGCTCGTTCGTCCCTTGAAACATGAACGATCCCGTATCCGTCATCAGCGCGGTGTAAAGGCAGGTCGCAATCTCCGGAGAGAACGGCGTTCCCGCTTCGCGCGCCAGCCGAAATACCATTTCACCCGTCGCCACCGCATGCGGATCGATCCAGTTCACGTGCGCAAACGGCCGCCCGCTCACGTGATGATCAATGTTGATCAGGAATGTGTCTTCCAGTCCCGCCAGCCGCGTGCGATGGATGCTGTCACACTCCAGAATGATCGCCGCCTCGTAACCGTCGGCAACGCGATCGGCCTGCAAAACCTGATCGGCGAAGGGCAGCCCTCGATAGATGCGGGGCACGCCGTCGTGCAGCACCACGTCGGCCTGCTTGCCCATGGCGCGCAAAACCTGGCAGCACGCCAGCGCCGATCCAATGGCGTCTCCATCCGGACGCGCGTGCGACGTAAGCACGAATCGGCCCCGCTGTTCGATCTGCTGGAGAACATCCCGCAACATAATTGTTACGCCTTCTTATTGCCCGATCCCGCGCGAGCCTTCATTCTCTTCTTCGCCCGTGCCAGCAACTCTTCCACCCGCGCCTTTTCCCGGTCTGAACGGTCCAGCCGAAAATATAATTCCGGAGCGCGTCTCCGCCGCAAACGCTCCACTAGTTCGTGCCGGATGTATTCCTTGGCGGCGAGCAGGCCCTCAAGACTTCGCTCCGCTTCCTGGTCGTCACCATCCACATCCACCAGAACCTGCGCCGAACGGCCATCGTCGGCCACATGCACAGCGGTCACTCTCACCAGGCCAATTCGCGGATCGGCCAACTCCCCTTCCACCAGAGTCTCGATCTCCTCACGCAAAGCCTCGCCCAACCGCCCGCGATGATATTTGACCCCGCGCTTTTCCACCTGCTCACCTCAAAATAAAAACTGCATGAGAATAAAACGCATGAGAATATCAGAAAATCGTCCCCAGGTGTTGGCCCTGAAGTGCCATTGTCGCGCACCAGGGAGCGATTGAGGTAAGTACAGAGGTAACAAGACGATAGAAGCACTGGTCAGTGGCAAGTGGTCAGTGGCCAGTTGAAACCAACGCGTTTGGTTTTACTGAACGCTGACCACGGGCCACCGACCACTTTGGATGCTACAGATATTCCACGAACGAATCCGCCACGTCAGCCCCGTGGTTGTTGGCAATCCGCGTAGCCGCGCGCTCCACGTTCTTCATCAATCCGTCAAGATAATCGCGCGAATCGGAAATGCTGACCGCGCCAATGGTAGCCCGATTCCATACCGGGCTGGGGTCAAGTTCGGCGACAGAAACATTAAAGCTGCCACGCAGACGGTCTTTCAGGCTTCGCAAAACCTGACGTTTGTCTTTAAGAGATTGCGCCGCTTCGATGTGAAGTTCGAGCGTGAGGAAGGCGATCATGAAGCAGTGGTTAGTGGCTAGTGGTCAGTGGCCAGCAAAACCAAACTGAGTTCAGGGTTTAACTGACCACGAACCACTGACCACTAGCCACTGTTCTTAAGCAATAACTTCCGCGGCAATTCTCTCGGTAGCAAACGCCTCAATCACGTCGCCAACCTTGATGTCTCCATAATTGGATATGGAGATGCCGCATTCCATGCCGTTTGTAACTTCTTTAGCGTCGTCCTTGAAGCGCCGCAGCGATCCCACCTTGCCCTTGAAAACCTGCACGTTGTCGCGCAGCAAGCGAACTTCCGCGTCGCGCTTGATCAAGCCATCGCTCACGCGGCAGCCGGCCACGGTCCCAACTTTCGGGATACGGAAAACGTTCAGCACTTCGGCGCGGCCCTGGTAGTGCTCCTTGAAAGTCGGTTCGAGCAAGCCGCTCATAGCGCGCTTGATTTCATCCTGCAGCTCGTAAATGATCGAGTGCAGCCGGATATCCACTTTTTCCTGCTCGGCAATCTCCTGCGCCTTGCGCTCCGGCCGTACATTGAAGCCGATGATGATCGCATTCGACGCCGACGCCAGCAGAACATCGGTCTCAGTAATCGCGCCCACACCCGATCGCAGCAGCTTCAACCGCACTTTCTCGTTCGAGAGCTTCGTCAGCAAGTCGGTGATCACCTCTACCGATCCCTGCACGTCGCCCTTCAGGATCACGTTCAGTTCCTTGGTGCCCGCGGCCTTGATTTGCTCCGCCAAACCTTCGAGTGAAACGCGCGAACTCTTGGCCAGCGCCGCCTCGCGCGATTTCTGTTCACGGTATTCCGAAATGCCGCGCGCCTTGTCGCGATCGGCGACCACCACAAACTGATCGCCAGCCTGCGGCAGAGATTCGATCCCAATGATTTCCACCGGAGTCGAAGGCGGAGCCGTCTGCAATTGCGCCCCGCGGTCGTCAAACATGGCGCGCACCTTCCCGTAGACGTTGCCCACTACAAAATTGTCGCCCGCGTTCAAAGTTCCGTTCTGCACCAGAACGGTCGCCACTGGACCGCGCCCGCGATCCAGCTTCGCTTCCAGCACCACGCCAGTCGCCGCGCGCTCAGGAGTGGCCTTCAACTCGCCCAGATCGGCGACCAGACAGATCATTTCCATCAACAGATTCAGATTCGTTTTCTTCTTCGCCGAAACGTCGACAAACACCGTCTTGCCGCCCCACTCCTCCGGCATCAAGCCCCGGTCCGCAAGCTGTTTCTTCACTCGGTCCGGCAATGCGTCCGGCTTGTCGATCTTATTCACCGCCACAATGATGGGAACCTCCGCGGCGTGCGCGTGGTCAATAGCTTCGACAGTCTGCGGCATTACTCCATCGTCGGCAGCGACAACCAGGACCACAATGTCAGTGGCCTTCGCACCGCGCGAACGCATGCGCGTAAACGCCTCGTGACCAGGCGTGTCGAGGAAAACAATCTCGCGCCCGAACGCCGGCGATTCCTTGTCCGTAATCCGCACCTTGTAGGCGCCGATATGCTGCGTGATTCCTCCCGCTTCGCCGCCCGCCACATTCGTGATCCGGATCGAATCCAGCAGAGTAGTCTTGCCATGGTCCACGTGCCCCATGATCGTAACCACAGGCGGCCTTATCCCGGTTTCCGGAACCAACTCTTCGCTCGCCGCGGCCGCATCAATTTCTTTCGCCGTCTGCTCTTCGAACGTGATCACGTTGGTGTCTGCGCCGAAGAAGCGCGCCATTTCACTCGCCAGCTCAGCATCGAGCGTCTGATTGATTGTGGCGAACACACCCTTCGACAGCAAACGCGAAATCAAATCCTTGGCGCGAATCTCCAACTTCTCCGCCAGGTCCTTAACGCTGATCCCTTCCGTGATCGTGATGCTGCGCGTGATCGGCATGGGCTCATTCGACACCACCATGCGCGGTGGCGGCGTATAGCCCTTCATCGGACCTTCCTTCACGCCGCGCGGAACATAGCGCTGCCCCGGCCGTCGCGATGGCCCACCAGGACGGGCACCCGGCCGAGTTGTTCCCGGAGGTGGAAGCGCCGGACCCACGCCCAGCGGACGCGCGCCCGCGGGCGCCGACCGCGTAGGATGCATCGGCCTGCGCTCGCCCGGACGCAGCGGGGGACGCGCCGCTCCCGGCGCTCCTCCCGCCATCGGCGGACGTCGCTGAAAGATTGGCTGGCCGGGCACAGGACGTCCAGGCACAGGACGCACGCCGCCAATCGGCACGCCGGGCTGCACCGGCGGCGGCGCCGGACGCAGCGGAGCTTTATACACCGGCCGCGGCCCAGTCTGCGGAACGATCATGCGCGGCGGCGGAGGCGCCGAAGCCGGCGGCGCAACCGGACGCGCCGCAATCGGAGCCGCGGGCGGCGCACCAGCCGAAATCACCGGAGGCGATGCAGGACTTTGTACCGCCGGAGGCGGCATCACCGCACGCGGCGGCGCACTCACGGGTGACGATGCTACTGGAGGCGCAACCACTGGAGGCGCAGAAACAGCCGGAGGCGCTGGCTGCGCAGCCACAGGAGCCACCACAGGCCTGGTCACCACAGGCGCGACCACAGGCCGCCCAGCCGGAGGCGGCACCACCACCGCAGGCCTCTCCGCCGGAGCATGCGTCACCGGCGGTGCCGCTGGACGCGCAATCACCGGCGGCGCAGCAGCTTCCTTCTTCTGTGTGATCGCTCGCAACACATCCCCAGGACGGGAAATGTTCGACAAATCAATTTTTGTTTTGATTTCTTCTTCGCCGCGAGGACCGCGCGAACTTGCCTTGCCAGCCGAAGACGAACCTTCCGCCGAGGAGCGGATGTACACACGTACCTTCTCCGCTTCGTGTTCTTCCAGAGAACTGGAGTGCGTCTTCTTCTCTGTCACTCCCACCAACGGAAGCGTATCCAGAATCGCCTTGCTCTTGACTTCCAGCTCTCGGGCTAGATCGTTGATTCGAACCTTACTCATCCGGCCTTTCGTTTCTCCGCGTTTTAGTTAGGTCATCATCGACCTCGCGGAGTCACTTTCTTCGGTCCCACGCCGTCAAACTTATCCCAGCGCGTCATGATTATTCTCGTGTTTCGGAAGCGGATTCTTCCCCCGGAGCAACTTGCTCCGCGGAATCCTCCGCCTGCCCTTCGTGCCCGTCTTCATTGTGGCCCGCGGCAAGCGCATCTGCCTCGTCAGTGCCTTCTTCAGTCACTGCAACTTCCTCGCTCGCCACTGCCTGCTCGCCAGGCGCAACTTCGTCCACCGCCACAGGAAATTCCGCGGTAATGTCTTCTCCGCTCGGGTCAGCAGGCTCCGCCACGGAAGCTTCGGCCTCCACAGCAACCTCGCCTTCCGCCGCCACTTCACCTTCTGCCGCCACTTCACCTTCCACCGCGCCTTCAACCGCCACACCTTCCAGGCTGGCAAAGTAATTATTCACCGCAAGACTGATTTTTTCCACCGTCTTCGGCCCAATGCCCTCAATCGCCTCAAGCTGCTCTGGCGTCATGTCGGCCAAAGCTTCTACCGTGGTTACGCCGGCAGCTCCCAACTTTTCCACCAGTCCATCGCCCAGGCCAGGCACTTTATCGAGCGGCGTGGCCGTCTGCGGAACCATGTCCGCCATCTGCTGTTCCACTTCCTGCCGCTTCTCTTCCTCGCTCTTGATGTCGATCTTCCAGCCCAGCAGCTTCGCCGCCAGCCGCACGTTCTGCCCCTTCTTGCCAATCGCAAGTGAGAGCTGGCTGTCGTCGACTACAACTTCGAGATGCTTGCCGCCGGAATCGACCACCGTGACTTTGCTGACTTTCGCGGGCTGCAACGCCTTCTCGGCGAACGTCACCGCGTCTTCGTGATACTCGATGATGTCAATCTTCTCTCCGTGCAGTTCGCGGATGATCGACTGCACTCGCATTCCCTTCATGCCCACGCAAGCGCCTACCGCATCCACGTCTTTGTCCTTCGACATCACGGCAATCTTAGTGCGCTCGCCGGCCTCGCGCGCAATCGCGCGGATCACCACCGTCCCGTCATAAATCTCCGGCACTTCAGTCTGGAATAAATGCTGCACCAGGTCCGGCACCGCGCGAGATACCACCACGCCCGGCCCCTTCGAAGCTTTCTCCACGCGCGCAATCACCACCCGCACCCGCTCGCCGATTGCGAACGATTCCAGGCGCGACTGCTCCTTGCGCGGCATGCGCGCTTCCGCCTTGCCGATGTCGAAAATCACATCCGGACCTTCCACGCGCTTCACCGTCGCGTTCACCACTTCATTCACGCGTCCGATGTATTCGTTGTAAACCGTGTCGCGCTCCGCCTCGCGAACCTTCTGAAAGATGACCTGCTTCGCCAGTTGCGCCGCAATGCGTCCCAGGATTCCTTCTGTAACCTTCGGCGTGCGCAACTCGCCCCCAACCTCCAGATTCGGATCAACCTTGCGCGCATCTTCCAGCGTGATCTGCAGCAGCGGATCCTCCACCTGCTCCGGAGTCTCCACCACCGTCTTCACCGCGAAGGCATTGATCTTGCCGGTTTCTTTATCCAACTCGGCGCGCAGGTTCTCCTGCGTCTTATAGTATTTGCGCGTAGCCATAACAATGGCGTCTTCCACCGCGCTAACCACAATCTGCGGATCAATCCCCTTCTCCCGGCTCAACGCGTCAATCGTGTTGTAAAGCTCACTAGCCATAAAAGATTCCGTTTATGAATGCACCTTACTTCCAAAGCGAAACTGTCATCCTGAGCGGAGCCAAGGACCCCTTACCCGCCTACGCCACCACAAGCCCCGCAAGGCATTTCCATCCATTCACTCGTCACGCTGAAGCCCGAAAGCCGAAGCCCGAAAGCCGAAGCCCGAAGCCTAGATCTCCGGCACCAGGTTCGCCTTCTCCACATTGGCGAACTCAATCGCGATCTTCTGCGCCTGTTCCGCCGCCGCGACCATCTTCATCTTCCGGCGCGACTTGTGGCTCGCAACGCTCAAATCCAGCGTCAGCCGCCCGTCGTGAAAACTTTCCAGCCGCCCTTCAAAGTAGCGGTTGCCGTTCACCGGATTCCTCGTCGTCAGCTTCATCCGGCTTCCGACAAAGCGCTCAAACTCCCGCGGCTTACTCAGCTTCCGGTCCAATCCCGGCGACGAAACTTCCAGCGTGTAGCTCGTCGGAATCGCATCCTCAACATCGAGGATCGTCCCAAACTCCCGGCTGAAGTTCGCACAATCTCCGTGCGTCACCCCTGCCAGCGGATCGCCACTCGCCGCTCCCGGCTTGTCCAAAAACACGCGCAGCATGCGGGCATTGCCACTCCCGCGAAACTCCAACTCGACCACTTCCAGCCCGCTGGAGGCCGCTACCCGCTCCGCAATCTCGCGTACTCGATCAAGCTCAAGTGCCATGCATCCAATAACTTACGGCCTAGCCCACCCGGCAGATTCCTCCGCAACGAAAAAGTGGGCTTGCGCCCACTGGTGTGCTCCGCCAAATCCTGGTTACTACACAACAGTTCTCAGTTCTCTAATATACGCCGGAACAGGGATAAAAGACAAACGCTCGAAGCCGGTTTAACTTCGGCGCAAAACTCAGACTTTGTCATTCCGACAGCGCGTGTTTTGCTTCACGCGCGGAGGAATCTCAGTCTCCTCCGCTCGATGGGTGTAGGGATTGCTCCCCTAGTAAAGATCGAGTGCGAAAGACAAGATTTGCCTCAACCCCGCGCCCTCTCTAGAATAGATTCACCCAAGCGGCCCGGAGCGTTTCCAAAATATGATTCACTTCCCCGTACCCGAAGCTCTCACCTTCGACGACGTCCTCCTCCTACCCGCGCGCTCCGACGTAATTCCCGCGAACGCCACCACGCAGACCCAGCTCACCCGCAACATCAGCTTGAACATTCCCATCGTCAGCGCCGCCATGGACACCGTCACCGAATCGCACATGGCCATCGCGCTCGCCCAGCAGGGCGGCATCGGCATCATCCATCGCAATCTCTCGATCGAGCAGCAGGCCAATGAAGTCGACAAAGTGAAGCGCTCCGAAAGCGGCATGATCGTCGACCCGGTCACCATGGCACCCACCGATAAGGTCAGCGACGCGCTCGAGGTCATGCGCAAGTACAAAATTTCCGGTGTGCCTATCACTCTGCATGGCAAGCTCGTCGGCATTCTCACCAATCGCGACCTGCGCTTCGAGACCCGCTTCGATATCCCCATCGATCGTGTGATGACCAAGAAAAATCTGATCACTGTGCCGGTAGGCACAACGCTCGAGGATGCCGAAGAAATTCTTCACGAGCACCGCGTAGAAAAACTCTTGGTCGTCGATGACAAATACAACCTCAAGGGACTCATCACTGTAAAAGACATCCAGAAGAAGCTGAAATATCCCAACGCCGCAAAAGATTCTCAAGGACGCCTGCGCGTAGGCGCAGCCATCGGTGCCACCGGAGATTTCCTCGAGCGCGCCCAGGCTCTCGCGGAAATGAAAGTAGATGTCGTGGCCATCGACAGCGCCCACGGCCACTCCACCAAGGTTCTCGACGCAGTGAAAATGGTCAAATCGAAGCTTCCCGAGATGCAACTCCTCGCCGGCAACGTCGCCACCTTCGACGGCGCATGCGAACTGGCGCGCGCCGGAGCCGATGGCATCAAGGTCGGCATCGGCCCCGGCTCCATTTGCACGACGCGAGTCGTGACCGGCGCCGGCGTGCCGCAGATTACTGCCATCGCCGAATCCTTCCGCGCCGTAAAAGATGCCGGCATTCCCATCGTCGCCGATGGCGGCATCAAATATTCCGGCGACATCACCAAGGCGCTCGCCGCCGGTGCAAGCGCCGTAATGATCGGCTCGCTCTTCGCCGGCACCGATGAAAGTCCTGGCGAATTGATTCTCTATCAAGGCCGCTCCTTCAAGTCCTATCGCGGCATGGGCTCGATCGGCGCCATGGCGCAAGGTTCGAGCGAACGCTACTTCCAAAACACTGAAGGAGATTCATCCGCCGCAGTCTCGGCCAATGACGGCGATTCCAACCGCCTCGGCAAACTCGTTCCCGAAGGCATTGAAGGACGCGTCCCCTATCGCGGCTCGGTCGCTATGATCGTTCACCAGATGGTTGGCGGACTGCGGTCAGGCATGGGCTACTGCGGCTGCGCCACCATCGCCGAACTCCTGCAGAAAACGCGCTTCGTCCGCATCAGCGGCGCGGGACTCCGCGAGAGCCACGTCCACGACGTAATGATTACCCGCGAGGCCCCCAACTATGGCGTCGAGTAAAGAGACCTTCACGAACGGGAAGGGCACGACTTCCAGTCGTGCCGTTAAGGGGCGCGGAAGATTCGGGCTTCAGCCCCTGAGGGCTGCGCCGGCAAAGCGCTCGCCTGCAGCCGGAGTATTGGATCGAGCTTGAACCCCGACCAGCGCAATATTCTTAAGGCCTGGATTGCCGCGATTCTCTGGCTCATTCTCATCGCCATTGAATCCACAGCCATGCTCTCGGCCCACAACACCAGCCGCATTTTGTATCCCGTGCTGCACTTCCTCTTCGGCCTCGACCCGGAGCGCTTCGAAGTTTGGCACTTTTACATTCGCAAATCAGGTCACGTCATCGGCTATGGCACGCTGAGCCTCCTGCTTTTTCGCGCGTGGCGCGCCACCTTGCCAGCGATGAGCAATGTGAAGTGGACGCAGCGCTGGGCAACCATCGCAGTTCTGGGCACTGCTATTGTTGCCAGCCTCGATGAGTGGCACCAGAGTTTCATCCCATCACGCACCGGCACGATTCGGGACGTCGTTCTCGACACCTGCGCAGGAATCGCGGCCCAGTTGTTTATTTTCCTGTGGTGGATGTGGAGGAGAAAAAGCGAGCGAAATCGCGGCTCGATTCCATCAACTTCCGACTAACCGTTGAAGTGCCATTAGCAAGTTAACCCGAAAGCGCATATCTCGAAGTAACCGCCAAATGATCGTTCTCTGGTTATGCGTGGGCGGGCCTCGCAACTTGCAAAATTCCCGCCGCAACCATCGCCATCGCCGCCGAAAAATAAAACGGAATTGCCGCGCCGTAATGCTTCCACAATCCTCCTGTGATGAGGCTCGCGGCTAAAGTGGCTACGCTGGTCGTGAAAAAATAAACTCCAAGCGCGCGGCCGCGCACCTGCTGACCAACAGTTTGAACCACGAGCGCCTTCAACACAGGTTGCGTTAGAGCGTAATACAAACCGTAAACGGCCATGGCGATCCAGATCGCCCGCGTGGAGGGCGCGCGCCCGAAAACAAAATACACAGCCGCGAAAATCACGTAGCCCGCGGAACCAACCAGCCGCCGCGAAACGTGATCGCTGAACCAGCCCGCGGGCCATGACGCAAGCGTGTAAGTAACGTTGAAGACCAGCCCGAGCAGAGGGGCGAGCGCCACAGGAATCCCGACGTTTTGCGCCCGCAAAACGAGAAACATGTCGCTCGAGTTGCCTAGAGAGAAAAGCGTCACCGCTCCCAGCACGAAGTAGAAGCTGGCGGGAAGCTTGATGCTCGCGTTGTTCGCCCATGTCGATGCAGCGGGCGAGTCCGGCTTCGAAGCCGCATCCAACTTTCGTTGCGGACGCTTGATCTCACGGATTCCGAGCAGCGCGACCAGCGCGCACAATGCTCCCGGAATCGCGGCTGCCCAGAACACGCTGCGAATTCCGTGGTGCGCGAGCAGAACCAATGCGACCAGCGGACCGGCGATGGCTCCGGCAGAATCCATCGATTGAATCAGCCCATACGCCGCGCCCAGCCGCTGTTTCGGCACGGACTCGGCAACCATCACGTCGCGCGGAGCTCCACGCACGCCTTTGGCGAGGCGATCGGTGAAGCGAATCAGCAGAATCTGCGGCCAGGCGGTAACAAGTGCAAGCAGCGGCTTGACCGCATTGGCGACGAAATATCCGGCGACGACGACGGGCTTGCGGCGCTGGATGCGGTCAGTAAGATATCCAGAGAATAATTTGGCAAACGACGCCACGCTTTCGGCGATACCCTCAATCAATCCCAACTGCGCCGGCCCCGCGCCCAACGAAGCCAGAAATGCCGGCAGCACCCAGTACGCCATCTCAGAAGCTGTGTCGTTCAGAAACGAAGTGATGCCGAAGGCGTAGATGTTGCGCGTAGCGGAAGGCTCACGCTCGGCGGGGCGTTCGGGCATGAATAATTATTACCACGTAGACACGGAGGCATGGAGAGGATCAGGAGAATTCTGATTGAGGGCTAACGACGAACGACTAACGACTGCCTTCAGTACATCGCGTCGTACTTGGTAACCACCCACTGTCCGTCTTTATTCTCGGTGGTGACGGTGAAGAGTTCCTTATAGGTCCCGGGCTGGCCCGCGGTGGTGAGGCGTTTGCCGCGGTAGTGAAGGATGGTCAGGGGCGGTGCGCTCTCCCACTCCGCCAACTCCCAGGAAAGAAGCGGATGCTGCGCCTCGGAGTTGCAGATGAAGTGGGCGTACTTCTTGCGGTAGTCGTGCTCCCATACGGAGAGCAGTTCGTCGCAGTGTCCGTCGCGCAACTGGCGCAGAAAGAGGTTGGCGCTGTGCTCGATGGTGCGGTCGCGCAGCGGATTCATGCGGATGCTGACGGGCAAGCCGGTCAAAGTATCGCGCTCTTCGGAGCGCGCGAGCACTGGTCCCTGATTGCTCAGCCAATGAATATAGCCGAGAAATCCGAACACCAGCAGCGCGGCGACGCTGACAGCAATGCCGATCTGTATGCGAGTAAAACCCATCCTTCGGAAAGTTTATAGGGATGGCAACTTATCGCAAGATTACTGGCGGGGAGCGCAGGAGTACATGTACTGGTGCGCGGCGGCTCAAGCCGTTGTTGGTTTTTATGGGATGTTACGGCGCGGCTTAAGGCCGCGCCCTTTCAAAGTGTCTGCCGCTGCAGACGCCTTGCTACGCTTAGCTGAACGGGCGAGGCGCCCGTTCCCACACGCCCGTTGCTTGCTACTACTTCTTTTCTTCGCCTTCTTCTTTTACTGGTTCGATGCCGCCGTCGTGCTGGGCTTGGGCTTCGGCATCTTCCATGGCCTTACGGGCTTCGGCGTTTTTCTTGGCGCGATTTTCGGCGCGCTTCTCGCGCTTCTCGTCGAGCACCTTTTCGCTGCCGAGGAGTTCGAGGAAAGCTTTGTCGGCGCCGTCACCTTTATTCCATCCGGTGCGAATGATGCGCGTGTAGCCGCCGTTGCGATCGCCAAAGCGCGGGCCGACGGTGTCGAACAGCTTCACTAGCGACTCGTCGGTCATGAGGTAAGCGCCGGCCAGACGGCGGGCGGCAAGATCGCCACGCTTCCCGAGCGTGATCATCTTCTCGACGATCGGGCGCGCGGCCTTGGCCTTGGGAACGGTGGTCTCGACGCGTTCTTCCACGATCACGGAGGTGACCAGGTTGCGCAGCAGCGAGCGCCGGTGCGCGGTGTTTCTTCCGAGTTTGTAGCCTGCGACTTTGTGGCGCATGGGTGTGAACCTCAGTGGTCAGTGGCCAGTGGTCAGTGGCCAGTATTCAGTTCGTATTCTAAAGTCAGCGGGTAGTGGTTTGTCTTTACTGACCACTGACCACTAGCCACTGACCACTTTCTTAAAGCTGATCGTCCGGTCCGTAGGCCGAAGCCGGAAGAACCAGATTCGAAGTCGGGCCGGGCACGGCGTTGCCGTGCTCGTCGATCTTCATGCCCAGGCTCAGGCCCATCGAGGACAAAATCTCCTTGATCTCGTTCAGCGACTTGCGGCCGAAGTTCTTGGTCTTGAGCATTTCCGATTCTGTTTTCTGCACCAGTTCGCCAATGGTCTGAATGTTCGCATTCTTCAGGCAGTTGTAGCTGCGCACCGAAAGTTCGAGTTCCTCGACGGAGCGGTTCAGATTTTCGTTGTGGATCTCGGGCTTGCGATCGTCCGAAGAGGAGACGCCGGTTTCGATTTCTTCCTCGAAGTTGATGAAGATGTTCATGTGGTCCTTAATCAGCTTCGCGGCCAGGCCGATGGAATCGGCCGGCGTGATGGAGCCGTTGGTCCACACTTCGAGGGTGAGCTTGTCGTAGTCGGTGATCTGCCCGAGACGCGCGGCTTCGACGGTGTAGTTGCACTTGCGCACCGGCGAGTGCACGGAATCGATGGGAATGAATCCGATGCCGAGGTCCTCATCGAAGTTCTTGTCGGCGGAGGTGTAGCCGCGGCCGCGCTTGAGGCGCATTTCCATGTCGAGCTTGCCGCCTTCGCTGACGGTGGCGATGTAGACGTCTTTATCGAGCACTTCGACGTCGCCATCGGCTTCGATCATGCCGCTGGTGACTACGCCGGGCTGATCGGCGCGCAAATAAATCGCCTTGGGCGCATCGCCCGCGAGTTTGAACGGGATCTGTTTCAGGTTGAGGATGATGTCGGTCGCATCTTCCACGACACCGGGGATCGATTGAAATTCGTGGAGCACGCCTTCCATCTTCACCGCGGTGACTGCGGCGCCTTCAATGGAACTGAGCAGCACGCGCCGCAGGGCGTTGCCCACGGTAGTGCCGAAGCCGCGCTCAAAGGGCTGCGCCCAGAAAATCCCGTATTTGTCGGTGAGGGTGGAAGTGTCGACTGCGAGACGTTTCGGTTTCTGAAAACCTTTCCAAAGCATTTGTTTCTCCTTCGGCCGTTTGGCTCAGTGCTGGCTCCCTGAATTGGTCCATGTTACGTAAAGCGGATTCAGGTCAAGCGCCAGCCCAGGCTGATCTGGCTCGAAATTGTGGACCGGAAAACCGTCGTTGGTCGTTTGTCCTTGGTCGTTGGCCAAACCGCTTAACGACTAACGGCCATCGACTAACGACGCCTTAACTACTTGCTGTACAACTCAACAATCAACTGCTCGTTTACCGGCAGCTGAATATCTTCGCGCTTGGGCAATGAAAGAATTCGACCGGTGTAATTATCGCGATTCACTTCCAGCCAGTTGGGCAGCGTGCCGTGGCTGGCGAACTCCTTCGCCATTTCCAGGATGACGAGCTTCTTGCTGTTCTCGCGGATGGAAATCTCCTCGCCCGCACTCACTTCATAAGAAGGAATGTTGACCTTGCGGCCGTTGACGGCGACATGCCCGTGACGAACCAGTTGCCGCGCCTGACGCCGCGATTGCGCGAAGCCGAGGCGGAAGACCACGTTGTCGAGACGCCGCTCGAGCTGTTGCAGGAGCAGTTCGCCGGTTACGCCTCGGGTGCGCGCGGCCTTTTCAAAGTAATTGCGGAACTGGCCTTCGAGGGTGAAGTAAATGCGCTTGGCTTTCTGCTTCTCGCGCAACTGGAGACCGTAGCCAACGATCTTGGCCTTGCGGTCCTTCCCATGTTGTCCGGGAGCGAAGTTGCGCTTCTCGATGGGACACTTATCGCTAAAACACTTCGAGCCTTTGAGGAAAAGCTTCATGCCCTCGCGGCGGCATAGACGGCAGACTGCATCGGTATAACGTGCCAAGTTGTTCTCCTTTTAGATGACCGGTTTACGGGTTTGGCTTCACCCTTCGTCCCGGAACAGTTCTCAGTGGTCAGTTCTCAGTTCTCAGCTAAACCCAAAATCCTGAGCTCTCGTTTTTGCTGAGAACTGAGAACTGGGAACTGAGAACTGCCGTCGCGTCTCAGACGCGGCGGCGTTTCGGCGGACGACATCCGTTGTGCGGGATGGGCGTCACGTCGCGGATGGAGCGCACTTCAATGCCTGACGAGGCCAGAGCGCGCACGGCTGACTCGCGGCCGGAACCCGGCCCGCTTACGCGGACGTCGACGCTGCGGACGCCATGATCGCGCGCCAGGCTGGCCGCGTTCGACGCCGCCTGCTGGGCCGCGAATGGCGTACCTTTGCGTGATCCGCGGAAGCCAAGCGACCCTGAACTCTTCCACGACAGAACGTTGCCATTCATGTCGGTGATGGTCACGATCGTGTTATTGAAGGACGCCTGCACGTAGCACAGTCCATGCGGAACGTGCTTGCGCTCCTTCTTCTTGAACGTCTTCTTCTTGCCTTTTTTCTCCGGCGCGGCCGTGCCGCCCGCTGCTGCTGGTTTTGCCATAATTAGTGTCCAGTGGTCAGTGGCCAGTGGTCAGTGGATTAAGTGGTCTTGCTGACCACTGATCACTGAACACTGAACACTGCTCTTATGTCTTCGACGTTGCCTTCTTCTTGGTCGATACCGTTCCCTTGCGCGGGCCTTTGCGGGTGCGCGCGTTGGTGTGAGTGCGTTGTCCGCGGACCGGCAGATTGCGGCGGTGGCGGAAGCCGCGATAGGAGCCGATTTCGATGAGCCGCTTGATGTTCATCGAAACTTCCTTGCGCAAATCGCCCTCGACCATCCCTTGCTGCTCGATCACGGTGCGGATGCGGTTAACTTCTTCTTCGCTGAGGTCCTGGACCTTCTTCATGGGGTCCACCTTGGCCTCATCGAGAATGCTGCCGGCGCGGGGATGCCCGATGCCGTAAATGTAGGTCAGCGCAATGTTGATGTGCTTCTGGCGCGGTAAATCGACGCCTGCGATACGTGCCATAAATCTTTATGCCTCCGACCAGCTTTCCGGCTTTTTAGCTCCTAGCTGCTAGCTTCTAGCAAATCAGGATTTCGCTAGTGGCTAGAAGCCAGGAGCTAGAAGCTCCTATCCCTGGCGCTGTTTGTGTTTCGTGTTGACGCAGATCACCCGTACCACACCTTTGCGGTGGATGATCTTGCACTTGTCACAGATTTTCTTTACCGATGCTCTTACTTTCATATCAGTTCTCAGTTCTCAGTTCTCAGTTCTCAGTCAAGACCTTCGGCTGGAACAGAGTTGAGAACATCGTCCTCACAATCTCACTTGTATCTGTACACAATTCGGCCGCGATTCAGGTCGTAGGGCGAGAGTTCCACAGCTACCTTGTCGCCGGGCAGGATGCGGATAAAGTTCTTGCGCATCTTGCCGGACACATGCGCCAGCACCTGGTGCTTGTTCTCAAGTTCCACCTTGAACATGGCGTTGGGCAGCGGTTCCAGGACCACGGCCATCACTTCAATCGCGTCTTCTTTACTCATTCGCTCCTGTGCTTCTAGCTCCTAGCTTCTAGCCAACCCGCTTGTCCTAGCTAGAAGCTAGGAGCTAGCGGCTAGAAGCTCACTTCGTCAAAATCACCGGCCCATCTTTCGTCACCGCCACGCAATGCTCGAAGTGCGCGCTGAAACTGCCGTCGACCGTGACTGCCGTCCACTTGTCGCCGAGCACTCGCGTTTCGGGCTTGCCGTAGTTCACCATGGGCTCGATGGCGATCACCATGCCTTCGCGCAACTTCGCGCCATGACCGCGCGCCCCGAAGTTTGGCACCTGCGGCTCTTCGTGCAGGCGCGTTCCGATGCCGTGGCCTACGAATTCCCGCACCACGCTGAAGCCCGCGGCTTCCACATGCTCCTGCACCGCCGCTCCCACATCGCCCACTGAGTTGCCGATGAGCGCCTGGTCGATGCCGCGGTAGAGCGACTCTTCGGTGACCGTCAACAGCTTGCGCAACTCCGGCTTCACCGCGTCGCTGACCGGGACCGTAATGGCAGCGTCGCCGTAGTATCCGTCGAGCACCACTCCGCAATCGATCGAGACGATGTCGCCTTCCTTCAGCGCTCGTTTTTCCGACGGGATGCCGTGCACAATCTCTTCGTTCACCGACGTGCACAGTACGCAGGGGTAATCGTAATAGCCCTTAAATGCGGGCTTGGCTCCGAGTTCCGCGATCTTCTTTTCGGCGGCGCGTTCCAGATCCATCGTAGTGACGCCTGGGGCCACCATCGAACGCACTTCATCGAGGACCTGACGCACGATGCGGCCGCTGTGCCGCATGCGCTCAATCTCCGACGCCGATTTGCAGACAATTGCCATTGGTTAAAGAAGTTTCGATCTGACCACTTTCAAGCGTTATGTTCCTCAAGAATCCTGAAAATCTCTTCCGTAACTTCGTCCATCGACCGGTCGCCGTTGACCGAAATCAATCTTCCCGTGCGCTGGTAGTAGTCGGCCACGGGAGTAGTCTGCTCCTGGTAGGCCGCCAAACGGGGCTGAATCACTTCCAACCGGTCGTCATTGCGGGTCACCAGCATCGACCCGTCGCAGTCGCAAATTCCATCGACTTGGGGCGGCTGGAAGTGGACGTTATAGATCCGCCCACAGGTGGGACAAGAACGGCGACCAGAGATCCGGAGCAACAACTGATTATAGTCCACGTCCAGGCGGATCACAATTGGCCAGGCGCGTGTCGGGCGCGAATTGTCAAAGAGCCGGTCGTCGAGCAATGCATCCAGCCATCCGGCCTGGGCTGCGGTCCGGGGAAAGCCATCCAGAACGTAGCCCCGCTTGCAGTCCGGCTGCTTCAATCTCAGCCGGACCATCTCACAAACCAGATCGTCTGAAACCAGCTCGCCTCGCGCCATGACCGCCTTGGCGGCCATGCCGAGTTCCGTTCCCTGGACCACGTTGTAGCGCAGAATGTCTCCGGTGGAGATCTGCGGGATCAAATACCGCTCCATGATGCGCTTGGCTTGAGTGCCTTTACCGGCACCCGGGGGGCCAAGCAGCACTACTGGACCGATATCCCTTGAGGTTTCCTGCGCCATCAATCACGGTTCTCAGTTCTCAGTTCTCAGTTCTCAGTTCTCAGCAAAATCAAGCACAACTTACCAACCCCCGGCAGCTCTTGTTCCAAAACTGAGAACTGAGAACCGAGAACTGCTCGTCACGACCAGTTGCGGCGGCCGCGAATACGTCCGCTGCGCGGCGTGAACCCATCGTAATGGCGCATGATCAATTGCGCTTCGACCTGCGTCACCGTATCCATAGCGACGCCCACCACGATCAGCAGCGAGGTTCCACCAAAATAAAAAGTTACTCCTAACCCGTTAGTCACCCACACTGGAAGCTGCTCAAACAGCCTGCCTCCCAGCCAGAAGGGCAAGTGGTTCAGGTGAATTCCCGCCATCATCCACTCGGGAATAAATGAAATGATGATCAGATAGAGCGCGCCCACCAGCGTAATGCGGGTCAAGACCTCGTTGATGTAATCGGCAGTGCGTTTGCCGGGACGAATGCCAGGAATGAAGCCGCCATACTTCCGCATATTGTCGGCAACTTCGCTGGGATTGAAGACGATCGACACATAGAAGTAGGCAAAGAAAATAATTCCCAGCGCATACAGTACGGTGTAGAGCGGCTCGCCCCAGCCCAGCATTCGAATCATGTCGCCGAAGTAGCGGCTGTTCTTCAGGCTGTACCCAAGCATCTGGGGCAAACCGAGAATTGAAGACGCGAAGATGACCGGCATGACGCCGCCGGCATTCACACGCAAGGGCAAGTGGGTGGACTGCCCGCCCATCACTTTGCGCCCTACCACGCGCTTGGCGTATTGCACCGGAATGCGGCGCTCGCAGCGTTCGACGTAGACTATGAACGCCACCACTGCGATCATAAATACGATCAAGCCAACCATCAGCACTGGCGTGATCGCTCCCCAGGTGCCGTTTTTTGCCTTGTCAAAAAGATCCTGCACGCCGCGCGGCAGGCCCACCACAATGCCGGCGAAGATGAGCAGCGACATGCCGTTGCCGATGCCGCGGTCGGTGATCTGCTCGCCTAGCCACATAATGAACGCGCTGCCGGTGGTCAGCGTCAGCATGGTCATCAGGACGAAGCCAGGGCCGGGGTGGAGCACGAAGTCTCCGGCTTTCTCGAGGCCGATGGCGATGCCGAAGGACTGCACTGCGCTGAGAATGACGGTGATGTAGCGGGTCCACTGGGTGATTTTCTTGCGCCCCAGTTCGCCTTCTTTTTGCAGCTTGGCGAGCGGCTCATAGACCACGGTCAAAAGCTGCAGGATGATCGACGCCGTGATGTAGGGCATGATGCCCAACGCAAAGATGGTCATCTTGCGCAGGCTGCCGCCGGAAAACAGGTCCACGAAACCGAGCAGCGAGCCTCCGCTTCGATTAAAGGCTTCTTCGAGCTTCATGAAGTTGACGCCCGGAGTGGGAAGATGCCCGCCCAGCCGGTAGACCGCAAGCATGGCCAGCGTAAAGAGAACCCGCTTGCGCAGGTCGGGGATGCGGAAGATATTCGCCAGCTTGTCGAAAAGCGGAAACGCCCCTTGTTCAGCCATTACTGCAAGACCTCAATCTTGCCGCCTGCCTTGGTGATTTTTTCCTGCGCCGACTTGGAGAATTTGTGCGCATGCACGGTGATGGCGATGGTGAGTTCGCCGTCACCAAGAATTTTTACGGGATGCTTGGCCTTGATCACTCCCGCTTTGCGCAGCACTTCGGGCGTGATGGGCGCCGCGTGGAGATCCGCGCCCAGCGCGGCCAACCGATCCAGGCTCACGATGTTGAATTCCTTGCGGAAGATGTTGGTAAAGCCGCGCTTCGGCATCCGGCGGTGCAGCGGCATCTGGCCGCCTTCAAAGCCGCGGATCAGGCGCATACCGGTGCGCGAGCGCTGGCCTTTGTGTCCACGAGTGGAGGTCTTGCCCATACCGGAACCCATGCCGCGGCCCACGCGCTTGCGTTTTTCCGACGCCTTCTTCGGTGCTCGAATGTTGGATAGATTCATAAATAAGCTCTCAGCTCTCAGCTCTCAGCCGTCAGCTTTCAGCCAGCGCGGTTTACGCTGAGGGCTGATAGCTGAACGCTGATAGCTTCTACTCCATAATCACAACCAGATGCGGGACCTTTGCCACCATGCCGCGAATCGCCGGATTGTCCGGACGCTCGATCACCTGGTTCAGCCGCGTGAATCCCAGCCCCTTCACTACCCGCTTCTGTTTCACCGGCGCGCAAATGGCCGAAACCACCCACTTCAGGTGAATCTTTCCCGCCGCCGCCTTTGGCTTCTTCGTCGTCATCGATAAACCCTCTAACTTCCGGTGTTAGGTGATAGGTCTCAGAGCTTAGGAAACCCAACGCCCAAGACCTAAGACCCGTTCTTATAGTTCTTGCACCGACTTGCCGCGCATGGCCGCAACGCTCTCTCGGCTCTTCAAATGCCGCAGCGCGTCGAATGTCGCCTTGATCACGTTGTGCGGATTGGTGGTGCCAATCGATTTCGTCAGCACGTTCTGAATTCCCACCGACGTCATGACCGCGCGCACCGCGCCTCCAGCAATCACTCCCGTACCTTCGGGAGCTGGCTTCAGCAGCACTTTGCCGGAGCCGTAGCGTCCCAGCACCAGGTGCGGAATCGAAGTCTGCGTCAGGTTGACCTTGATCAGATTCTTCTTGGCCGCCTCGATCGCCTTGCGAATCGCCTGGGGAACTTCCTTGGCCTTGCCCGCGCCGTGGCCGACGACTGCGGCCGAAGGATCGCCCACCACCACCAGCGCGGCGAACGACAGATTCTTGCCGCCCTTCACCACTTTGGTGACGCGGTTGATGGCCACGACCTGGTCTTTCAACTGGAACGAATTTGCATCGAGCTTCTTGATAACAGTTGGCATTCTTTTCCTAGCTTCTAGCTTCTGGCTTCTGGCTTCTGGCCACCCAGCGAGGGATTAGCCAGCAGCTAGAAGCTAGAAGCTGTTCTTCAGAATTGCAATCCCGCTTCACGCGCTGCGTCGGCCAAGGCCTTCACCCGCCCGTGATAAATGTAGCCGCCGCGGTCAAACACGACCTTGCTCACGCCTTTGGCCTTGGCGCGCTCAGCAATGATCTTGCCTAGGGCCTTTGCGGCAGCCACGTTGCCGCCGGTCTTCCGGTCTTCCTTCTTGCCTTCGGCGGAACTCGCCGAAACCAGCGTCTGGCCGTGGAGATCGTCGATGACCTGCACGTAAATGTGGTTCAGCGAACGGTACACGTTCAGCCGCGGACGCTCCGCCGTCCCCTGCATCTTCTTGCGGATGCGGTCGTGGATGTGATCGCGCTTCTGATTCTTCGAAATTCTAGTAAGCATAGAATCTGTCCTTGGTTACCAGTCGTCAGCCGTTAGTCGTTGGTCGTCAGCCAAAAACCGACACTTCAAAATCTGTTGCCGTCGTCGCATTGGCCAACGACTAACGACCAACAACTAACGACGCGTTCGGTCTACTTCGCGCCAGTCTTGCCAACCTTCTTCTTCAGCCGCTCGCCCGCATACCGCACACCCTTGTTCTTGTAAGGGTCGGGCGGACGCAGCGAGCGCATTTCCGCCGCCACCTGGCCCACCTGCTGGCGATCGATTCCGGTGAGCGCGATCTTGGTCTGCTTGGGATCGACCGTGGCTTCGACGCCGGTCGGCAACGGGTACTCAATAGGGTGCGAATATCCCAGGCTGAACACCACCATCCCTTTGCCCTTCATCTCGGCGCGGTAGCCGATGCCGACGATTTCCAGGTCGCGCGTCCATCCCTTGGTTACGCCTTCGACGGCGTTGTTCACTAGAGCGCGCGCCAGTCCATGCAGAGCGGCCTGCGAATCATTCTCGCGCAGGGCGACAAGGTTTCCGTCTTTCTGTTCCACCTTGATGCCCACGGGAATCGCCGTGTCCAGCTTGCCCTTCGGCCCCTGCACCAATACCGTGTTGCCTTCGATTTTGACCGTCACCCCTTTGGGGATCGGGATCGGCTTTTTTCCAATTCGTGACATAAGAGCTTCTAGCTTCTAGCTCCTGGCTTCTAGCCAGGAGCTTCATCGGTGATTTACTCTTTCGTTCAATCCGTTTATTTCTTTGCAGCGTGATTAGCTAGCAGCCAGAAGCCAGTAGCTAGAAGCTGCCTTACCAAATCTCGCACAACAACTCACCGCCTACGCCTTCCTTGCGCGCCTGGCGACCGGTCATCACGCCGCGCGGGGTGGTGAGGATGTTGATCCCCATGCCGCCGAGCACCCGCGGAATCTCGCTGCGGCGCACATAGACGCGGCAGCCGGGGCGCGAAACGCGCTCCGCCTTTGAAATCGCCGCCTCGTTGTGCGCGCCATATTTCAAATAAATCCGGATGACTTTGTGACCCTCTTCCTCCGTGGCCTTGAAGTTCGAGATGTAACCCTCTTCCTTCAGGATGCGGGCAATCTCCACCTTCAGCCGGGAAGCCGGAACGTCCACCTTCTGGTGCCGCGCCTGCAGCGCGTTACGCACCCTCGTCAGCATATCTGCGACCGGATCGGTCAACCTCATCGTTTGCTTCTCCTCTCGCCACCCGTTCGCTCCGCGTTCCGCAGAGAACCTGCAGCGGCTTCTTCGGTCGTTGGTCGTTAGCCGTTGGTCGTTAGCCAACAAATCCCAACAAACGACTTGCACTTGAACCGGGCCGTCACCTTTACTACTTTTTCGTCTTGGCCAACGACTAACGACCAACGACTAACGGCTGCCCTGCTACCACGACGACTTCGCCACTCCCGGAATCTCGCCCTGCAGCGCAAGCTGCCGGAAGCACAAGCGGCACAGGCCGAACTTGCGCAGATAAGCGCGCGGCCGTCCGCAGCGCTGGCAGCGGTTGTGCCGGCGCGTGGAAAACTTCGGAGTCTTCTCCTTGTTGTTGCGCGCCGACTCAAACTTCTTTTCGATCTTCGCGTCTTTAACCCGTTTTGCTGTAGTCATGAAATCCTTAAAGTGTCTCGTTCTCGAACCTGTAACTTTGAAACAGGAAACATTGAAACTTTTTCTTCACTGCGCCCGGAACGGCATGCCCAGATGCTTCAGCAGCGAGCGCGCCTGGTTATCGTTCGCCGCCGTGGTCACAATCGTCACGTTCATTCCTTTTTGCTTGTCAACCTTCTCGTAAAGAATCTCCGGAAAGATCAACTGGTCGTGCAGGCCGAGCGTGTAATTGCCGCGGCCGTCGAACGATTTGGTGGAGACTCCTTTGAAATCGCGCACCCGGGGTAGAACGATATTCACCAGCCGGTCGAAAAACTCGTACATGCGGTCGCCGCGCAGCGTCACCATAGTTCCGATGGCCTGCCCCTCGCGCACCTTGAACGCCGCAATCGACTTCTTGGCCTTGGTGATGATCGGCTTCTGGCCTGTGATCTGGCCGAGTTCGTTCACCGCGGGATCGAGGATCTTCGAATTCTGCGTGGCCTCGCCCATGCCCATGTTGACCACAATCTTGTTGAGGCGTGGGACCGCCATGGTGTTCGCAAGTTCGAGTTCTTTCAGCAGAGCTGGCGCTACTTCCTTCTCGAACTTCGATCGCAGCCGCGGCCGTTCCTTGGCGCTGTGCTGCGCCTGTGCTGGAGCCTTCTGCTCCTGCGACGAATCTTTCGAACCCTTCTTGTCTTTATCTTTTGCCATTGCGTTTCTTCAACTTCCCCTCACAGTGTCGGATTGCAGGGAAGCTATTAGCCGTTAGCTCTTAGCCTTTAGCTTCTTGCGTGTACCGCTGCGTGAGACTAAATTCTCACTCCTGCCGCCTGCATCATCGGCCACAAGCTAAAAGCTAATGGCTAAGAGCTAACCTCTATTTATCCAAAGTCGTTCCGCACTTCTTGCATACCCGGACCTTCCGGTCGCCGCGCACTTCATGTCCAATGCGCACCGGGCCGCAGGTTGGGCACACCAACTGCACGTTGGAGAGCGCGATCCGGCTCTCCTGCTCGGCGATGCCGCCCTTGATGTTGCGCTGCGGGTTCGGGCGCACGTGCTTTTTCACGATCATCACATGCTCGACCAGAAGCTTGGCGTCGTCGGGAAACACGCGCAGCACGCGTCCTTCCTTGCCCTTGTCCCGCCCCGTGATGACTTTCACGGTATCGTTGCGGCGGATATCCACGCGCTTGTGTTCGGTGCTGACAGTTCTCATTTCCAATGTCTCAATTCTTGAGTCTTTGTTCTCGGTACGTTCTCGGTACTAGGTGATAGGTACTAGGTACTAGGCGCTAGATAACTTCCGGCGCCAGCGAAACAATCTTCAGAAACTTCTTCTCGCGCAACTCGCGAGCCACGGGGCCGAAAACGCGCGTCCCCACGGGTTCGCCGGCATCGTTGATCAGCACCGCGGCGTTCTGATCGAAGCGGATATAGGTGCCGTCGCGCCGCCGATGCTCCTTGCGCGTCCGCACAATCACCGCCTTCACCACTTTGCCCTTCTGCACCTGGCCATCCGGAGACGATTCCTTTACCGCCGCGGTGATGATGTCGCCCAGTCCGGCATTCAGCCCGGTGGAACCGCCGAGCGGCAGAATCATCTGCAGCTTGCGGGCGCCGGAATTGTCGGCGACCTCCAGCATGCTTCTCATCATCACTGCCATGGCAATCTCCCTCGGTTCTTCCGCGATACGCCTACTTCGCGTCCTGCTCCAGTACGATCTCCGGCACCAGCGCCGTCTTGCGCACAATGTCTTTCAGCTTCCAGCGCTTCAACTTCGACAGCGGACGCGTCTCTTCGATCCGCACCACATCGCCCACGTGCGCTTCGTTTTTCTCGTCGTGCGCGTAGAACTTCTTGTTGCGCGCCACCACACGTCCATAGAACGGATGCGCCTTCTTGCGCGTCACCTTGACCACAATGGTCTTTTGCATGCGGTTGGCGACCACTTCTCCCACCACTTCCTTGCGCCGCCCCTGCACGTTCTCGTTCTTCGGGGTTGCCGACTTCCCGGTTGCGCTTTCCGCCATTAGCGTTTCTCCGTTACGGCGGCGCGCGAACGCTCGCCTAAAATTGTCTTGACCCGCGCAATGTCTCTGCGCAAGCCGCGAATCTTCTTCAGGCTCTCGGTCTGGCCCATGTTCAACTGAAACTTCAGCTTGAACAGCTGGTCCGCGAGATCCTGCCCCTGGTGCTGGAGTTCGGCGTCGGTTAAGTTTCTGACTTTGTCTGCCTTCATAAATTCCTCAAGAGCTTTCATTCCTGGCCGAAGCCCGGTAGCGGAAGTCCGAAGCCCGCCTTTAATGCGCGGTTTCGCGCTTTACTAACGTCGTGCGCAGCGGCAGCTTGTGGGACGCGAGGCGCATGGCCTCGGTCGCATCCACGATCGTGACCCCTTCCATCTCAAACAGAATCTTTCCCGGACGCACCACGGCAACCCAGTGATCGGGCGCGCCCTTGCCCTTACCCATACGGGTTTCGGCCGGCTTCTTCGTCACCGGCTTGTCGGGAAACACCCGGATCCAGATCTTGCCGCCGCGCTTCACGAAGCGGGTCATAGCCACGCGGCTGGCCTCGATCTGGCGGTCGGTGATCCATCCCGGCTCAAGCACCTTGAGGCCGAAATCGCCGAACGCCAGCGTGCTGCCGCGCCAGGCTTTGCCGGTCATGCGCCCGCGCTGCTGCTTGCGGTACTTCACTTTCTTTGGCATCAACATAAATAAGCTCTTAGCTCTTAGCCTTTAGCTCTTGGCTAAATTTTGATCTTACTGGCCACTGACCACTAATCACTGACCACTGATCTAGAACGCTCCCACGCCGGTCGACTGCTCCCGCTTCTTGGCCGGAAGAATTTCGCCTTTGTATACCCAGACCTTCACGCCAATCACGCCGTACGTGGTCCTCGCTTCCGAGAATCCGTATTCGATGTCGGCGCGCAGCGTGTGCAGCGGCAAACGGCCCTGCAGGTACCACTCCGAGCGCGCAATTTCGTTGCCGTTCAACCGTCCGCTCACCCGGACCTTGATGCCCTTGCAACCGAAGCGCAGTGCCGAATCCACCGCCTTACGCATGGCGCGGCGGAAGCCGACGCGCTTCTCCAGCTGCAAAGCGATGGCTTCTGAAACCAGCTGGGCATCGAGTTCGGGCTTGTGCACTTCCTGGATGTCGACAAACACTTCGCGCGACGTGCGCTTCTGCAAGTCAGCCTTCAGCTTGTCAATCTCCGCGCCCTTGCGCCCGATAATAATTCCCGGCCGCGCCGTCTTAACGATGATGCGCAGCTTGTTGCCGGGACGCTCGATCTCGATCGAACTCACGCCTGCCGACTTCAACTTCTCCTTCAGTTCTTTCTTCAGCTTGATGTCTTCCAGCAGAAGTTTGTCGTAGTCGCGCTCCACAAACCAGCGCGACTTCCACGGCTTGGTATAGCCGAGCCGAAAACCATAAGGATGGACTTTTTGTCCCATTGCTTCTCCTAAATCAATCCCAAAACAATCAATCCCAAAACCTTGTCGTTATCAATCTCAAGAAACGTTGTCATTCCTGCTCTTACTATCCCTACTTCGCAACTGCCTTCTTCTTGCCAGCCTTCCCAGCGCCCGCCGCCTTCTTAGCCGCTGGCGCCCGCCGCTTAGCCGGTGCCGGAGCCGCCGCACCACCGCCGGCAACGTGAGCGGAACCATTCCCGCGCTCCGCCAGCACCAGCGTGATGTGCGCGATACGCCGCTGATACCGGTACGCCCTTCCCTGCGGCGCCGGACGAATCCGCTTCATGCGCGGACCATCGTTCGCAATCGCGCTCTTCACATACAAGTTGTCGAGATCGACGTCCAGATTCTTCTCGGCGCTCAAAAAGTTCGCGTTGTCGAGCGCCGACTGCAGCAGCTTGCCCACATGGGCCGCCACCCGCTTCTTGGTGAACAGCAGAGTGTTGCGCGCTTCCTCCACCTTGCGCCCTTTGATCAACTCCAGCACCAGGCGCGCCTTCTGCGGCGAGACTCGCAAGTAACGCATTTCCGCTCGAAATTCCATATTCTCGTCTCTGTTCTAAGCCCTGGCCTTTAGCTAAAGGCTAAGAGCTAATGGCTAAAAGCTGCCTTATGCCTTCGGCGCCGCTGGCGCTGCCGCCGGAGTAATCGCTCCCGGGCCTCCCGGAATGCCCGCCGGCTTCGCCGCTACTTCCGTCGCCGCCCGCATGGAGTGGCCCTTGAAGTTGCGCGTGAAGCTGAACTCGCCCAGCTTGTGCCCCACCATATTCTCGGTGACATACACCGGAATAAATTTCTTCCCGTTATGCACCGCAATGGTGTGACCCACCATCTCCGGAACCACAGTGGACCGCCGCGACCAGGTGCGCAAAACTTTCTTCTCGTTGCGCGAATTCATGCCTTCCACCCGTGACATCAGGAAGCCATCCACAAACGCGCCCTTCTTAGTTGAACGTGCCATAAAGTCAGCTTCTAGCTGTTAGCTCCTAGCTCTTAGCTTAAGACCCTAAACCTTTGTCATTCCGAAGGTCGCGAAGCGACCAGAGGAATCTGCTTCCGCCAGCAGCGCTACTTCGTCCGCCGGTTCACAATAAACTTATCCGTGCGCTTGTTATTCCGCGTCTTATACCCGCGCGTCGGCTGTCCCCAAGGCGTCACTGGATGCCGTCCGCCCGAAGTCTTTCCCTCACCACCGCCATGCGGATGGTCCACGGGATTCATCGAAACGCCACGGTTATGCGGACGCTTGCCCAGCCAGCGGGAGCGTCCCGCCTTGCCGATGGTGATGTTCTCATGGTCGAGGTTGCCGACCTGACCGATCGTCGCCATGCAGTCCTGAGAGATCTTGCGGGTTTCTCCCGACGGGAGTTTAACCAGCGCGTACTCTTCTTCTTTGGCGATCAACTGCGCCGCTCCGCCCGCGGAGCGCACCATCTGCGCGCCTTTGCCCGGCTTCAGTTCCAGATTATGGATCTGCGTGCCGGGGGGAATGTTGCGCAGCGGCAGCGCGTTGCCCACTAAAATGTCCGATTCGGGGCCGCTGATCACCTTTTGCCCCACCTTCAACCCTTCCGGCTGAAGGATGTAACGCTTCTCCCCGTCGGCATACGCCAGCAGGGCAATGCGCGGCGAGCGGTTGGGATCGTACTCAATGCTGAGCACGGTCGCCGGAATTCCAGTCTTGTCGCGCTTGAAATCAATGATGCGCAGCTTGCGTTTGTGCCCGCCGCCGATGAACCGCATCGTCATATCGCCGGAATTGCGGCGTCCGCCGGTGCGCGGCTTGGGCTCGAGCAGCGGCTTATGCGGATTCTTCGTCGTTATATCGTCGTTGACAATCGTCGTGCGATAGCGCAACGTCTGCGTCGTAGGTCGATAAGTCTTGATTGGCATAATCAGCTCGTAATTCTGTTGTCAGTCCTTAGTCGCTTGTCGTTCGCAATTCATCTTGATCCCTGTTGTCTTGCCAATGACCAACGACTAAGAACCAACGACCGCCTTACAAATTCTGCGCGTACTCCGGCATCTTCTCGCCGGCCCGCAGCCGCACGTACGCCTTCTTCCAATCCGGACGGTAGCCGGCAAACTTCCCCCGCCGCCGTTCTTTTCCGGGATAGGTGGCCGTGCGCACGGAAAATACTTTTACCTTGAAAATCGTCTGCACCGCTTGCTTGATTTCCGTCTTAGTCGCCTTCGGAGCCACCTGGAAGACCAGCGTGTTCTGGTTCTCTTTGATGGCCAAACCTTTTTCGGTGATCACCGGACGGCGAATGATCTGGTATGCGGATTTCATAATGATTAGGCCCTAGGCCACCTCCGCCGCTTTTTCATGCCGCACCCGCTTGCGCGGAGCAGCCGACGCTTTCTTCGCGCGCTCATCTTCTTCCTTCGCCGCCTTGCGGTGGCTCTTCGGCAAAGTATCTTTCAGCGTGAGCTGCAACTTCTCAATCGCGGGATGCGAGAAAATCACGCGGTCATATTTCAACAGGTGATAAGGATGGACTTCATTGCCCGGAACCAGCTCCAGCCCTTTGATATTTCGCGAGCTTAACGCCAGGTTGTTGTTGCCGGAGTTCGGAACATCGACAATCAGTACCGTCTTCTCGACCTTCAGCGCATCGAGCGCCGCCCGGAACGCTTTGGTCTTCGCGTCCTTCATGTCGAACGCATTCACCACCGTCAACTTGCCGTCGGCAAATTTCGCCGCCAGGGCGGAGCGAAGCGCGCCCAGAAGTTTCTTGCGCGGGAAAGCATAGTCATACGACCGCGGCGTCGGACCGTGCACCGTGGCGCCGTGCCGCCACAGTGGCGAGCGGATCGAGCCGATACGCGCCCGTCCCGTGCCCTTCTGCTTCCACAGTTTCTTGCCCGAACCGGAAACCTGCCAGCGGGCCTTGGTAGCGTGCGTGCCGGCGTGCTGCCCGGCGCGGTAATGTTTTACCGCTTCCCAGAGCAGATCTTCATTAACCGCGCCGAAAATCTCATCGGCGAGGTCAAACGTTCCAACCTTGGCGCCGCTCAAATTGTAAATATCAATAGTTGCCATATCGCTTCTCGGTACTGGGTACTAGGTACTAAGCTTTTTTAGCCGCTCTCTTCGCCGCCTTCAACGGATCCACCGTAGCCGAACCCGCAAATCCTCGGCGCTCTCTGGGCGGTTTCTTCGCCTTCATAATTACGAGGTATCCGCCCTGCGGTCCGGGCACACTGCCTTCGACCACCAGCAGATTCTCATCCTTATCTACACCCAAAACTCTCAAGTTGCGTTGGGTCACGCGGGCGTGGCCCATATGTCCCGACATGCGCATCCCCTTGAACACGCGCGAAGGGAACGCGGAGGATCCAATCGAACCGGTGATTTGGAACATCGACCCGTGCGACTTCGGACCGCCGCCAAAATGATGCCGCTTCACCACACCTTGAAAGCCCTTTCCCTTGCTCACTCCCACGATGTCGACAAACTTCTCACCTTCAAAAATCTCGACCAGCACCCGGTCGCCGATCTTTACGGTAACGTCGCTGTCGGCCGCGCCATCGGTTTCAAGCGGCACCTCGCGCATGAACTTCACCGGAGGAAGATTGTTCTTCGCCAGGTGTCCGCGCGCCGGCTTGGTCAGTCGCGACTCTTTCACGAATTCGACCAGGCCGATCTGGGCTGCTTCGTAGCCGTCCCGCGTCGCCGACTTGTGCTGCGTAATCACGCAAGGACCAGCCTGAAGCACCGTGACCGGGCGCACGTCGCCCTTCGAGTCAAACAGTTGCGTCATGCCGACCTTCTTGCCCAGAATTCCCGTAACTCGAGTTGCCATCTTTGTCTCCGTCCAGCTTGGCTCGTTCTCTGGAAGCAACGGCTATTGGCTGGAAGCTCGGGCCCTAGCCAGAAGCTAGCAGCCAGGAGCTAGAAGCTATTTATGCTCTTTCCCGAATGCCTTAATTTCCACATCCACGCCCGCCGGCAGATCGAGCTTCATCAACGCGTCCACCGTCTGCTGCGTCGGCTCGAGAATATCGAGCAAACGCTTGTGAGTGCGGATCTCAAACTGCTCCCGCGACTTCTTATCCACGTGCGGCGAACGCAGCACGGTGTATTTATTCTTCATCGTGGGCAACGGAATCGGCCCCGCGATCTGCGCCCCGGTGCGCCGCGCCGTTTCCACAATCTCGCCCGTCGACTGAT
The DNA here is from genome assembly GCA_963747615.1 of uncultured Acidobacteriaceae bacterium. Taxonomy (GTDB): domain Bacteria; phylum Acidobacteriota; class Terriglobia; order Terriglobales; family Acidobacteriaceae; genus Sulfotelmatobacter. Next base: position 1,375,237 of record CAVVFP010000001.1, on the reverse strand, counting down.
CCAGAATGCGATAGTCGTAAGCCTTCAACCGGATGCGAATTCTTTCTTTTCCAATCACGTTTCACTCTCTCTAACCCCTCCCGGCGTCTCCGGAAGGAAAGAACCAGCGGTCAAATGCAGAAATAAGAATTCAGAATGCAGAAGTTTTCATTTCAGTTCTTACCTCTGCATTCTTACTTCTGACTTCTAACTTTGCCTTACTGCACAATCTCCGCAATCGTTCCCGCGCCCACCGTGTGCCCGCCTTCGCGAATGGCAAACCGCAGGCCCTTCTCCATCGCCACCGGCGTGATCAACTCAATTACCAGGCTTACGTTATCTCCCGGCATGACCATCTCTGTGCCCGCAGGAAGTTCTGCCACGCCCGTCACGTCGGTCGTTCGCAAATAAAACTGCGGACGGTATCCCTTGAAGAACGGCGTGTGCCTTCCGCCTTCTTCTTTCGTCAAGATGTAAACCTCCGCCTTGAACTTCGTGTGCGGAGTAATCGATCCCGGCTTCGCCAGCACCATGCCGCGCTCCACATCTTCCTTCGCAATGCCGCGCAGCAAAAGTCCCGCGTTGTCACCCGCCATACCTTCATCCAGCTGCTTCTTGAACATTTCGACGCCGGTCACCACCGTCTTGCGCGTGTCGCGGAAGCCAACAATCTCAACTTCTTCGCCGACTTTCACTTTGCCGCGCTCGATACGTCCCGTGACCACCGTGCCGCGCCCCTGAATCGAGAAAATATCCTCAATCGGCATCAGGAACGGCTTGTCCAACTCGCGAGCCGGCTGCGGAATGCTCTTGTCCACCGCCTCCATCAGCGCGTCAATCTGCTTCTCCCACTTCTCTTCGCCATTCAACGCGCCCAGCGCCGATACTCGCACCACCGGAACGTCGTCGCCGGGGAACTTGTAGCTCTTCAGCAACTCGCGCACTTCGAGCTCAACCAGCTCCAGCAACTCGGGATCGTCCACCGCATCAACCTTGTTCAACGCAACGACGAGATACGGCACGCCCACCTGCCGCGCCAGCAGCACGTGCTCGCGCGTCTGCGGCATCGGACCATCTGTCGCCGCCACCACCAGAATGCCGCCATCCATCTGCGCCGCGCCCGTGATCATGTTCTTGATGTAATCCGCGTGGCCCGGGCAATCCACGTGAGCGTAGTGCCGGTTCGGCGTCTCATACTCCACGTGCGCCGTAGCAATGGTGATGCCACGCGCCTTCTCTTCCGGTGCGTTATCAATGCTGTCGAAAGACCGAAACGTATTTTTCGGATTGTGCTTCGACAAAACCTTCGTGATCGCCGCCGTCAACGTGGTCTTGCCATGGTCAATGTGACCAATCGTCCCCACATTGCAGTGCGGCTTATTACGATCAAATTTCTCTTTCGCCATTTCTCTTTCTCCTCGGCCAGTTACGCCGGAACCAAATCATCCCCGTCGGCCTCGTAATACGCGCCAACGAACTCCTGTTTTTCCACCAGTTCCTCGGCAATCAGCCGGTCGAGCCTCCCGGAAAACTCTGCGAACCGTTCGCGGAAGACTTCAAATCCGCGATGCCCGCTCCAGAAATCCCGAACCCGGTAGCACCCATCGCTCACCGACTCGCATTTCACTTCCGTAGCGATGTAACCCTTAGCTTGCCTCAGAAACCTGGACCAGATTCCATCCAGCCCAAAAACCACTTCAAACTCCGCTCGCTTGCCTTCTCGAACCCAGAACCTGCGGTCGACGACGAACCGCGGCGCTTCCATTCACTTCGTCGTCCCCTGCACCTTGGCGATGATTTCCTCCGCGACCGATCGCGGAGCCTCCTCATAGCGCGCGAAGTGCATCGAGTACTCAGCGCGGCCCTGCGTCGACGATCGCATGTGGGTCGCGTAACCAAACATCTCCGCCAAGGGAACGATTGCCTTAATCACCTGCGAGCCGGCGCGATGCTCCATGCCTTCGATGCGTCCACGCCGCGAACTCAAGTCCCCCATAATCACGCCGGCGTAATCTTCCGGCGTAACCACTTCAACCGCCATCACCGGCTCGAGCAACACCGGAGAAGCCTTGCGCGCAGCTTCTTTGAACGCCATCGACCCGGCAATCTTGAACGCCATTTCGTTCGAATCGACGTCGTGATAGCTGCCGTCGTAAAGCGTAGCCTTCACATCAACCATGGGATAGCCCGCAAGAATTCCACCCTCGAGCGCTTCCTGAATTCCCTGATCGATCGGCTTGATGAACTCCTTCGGCACCGAACCGCCAACGATGTCGTTGACGAATTCGTAACCCGTACCCGCCGGTTGCGGATCAAGCTTGATCTTGGCGTGCCCGTACTGCCCGCGTCCGCCGGTTTGACGAATGTATTTGCCTTCCGCTTCGGAATGTTTGCGAATGGTCTCGCGATACGCGACCTGCGGCTTGCCGACGTTCGCTTCAACCTTATACTCACGCATCATGCGGTCGACGATGATTTCCAAATGCAACTCGCCCATGCCGCTGATGATGGTCTGACCGCTGTCGGGATCGGTGTGAACTTTGAACGTGGGATCTTCCTGGGCCAGTCGTCCCAGCGCCATACCCATTTTTTCCTGATCGGCTTTCGTCTTGGGCTCGACCGCAACCGAAATAACGGGAACCGCAAACGTAATATTTTCTAGCGCAATCGGATGATCTTCATTACAGATCGTATCGCCCGTGCTCACGCCCTTGAGGCCGACCGCGGCGCAAATGTCGCCCGCCAGAATCTCGCTGATCTCTTCGCGCTTGTTGGCGTGCATCTTGAGCAAACGCCCAATGCGCTCACTTCGGCGGCGGCCCGTGTTCAGCACCGAGTCTCCGGTCTTGAGCTGGCCGGAATAGACCCGAATAAACGTCAACTGGCCGACAAAGGGATCGGCCATAATCTTGAACGCCAGCGCCGAAAACGGCTCCTTGTCATCCGCTTTACGAATGATCGTTTCCCCGTTATCGGGATTCGTTCCATGCGTCTCCGGCACATCGAGCGGCGAAGGCAGATAGTCGACGACTGCATCCAGCAGCGGCTGTATGCCTTTATTCTTGAACGCCGTTCCCACCACCACCGGAAATACCTTCAAAGCAATCGTCGATTTTCGCAGCGACGCCCGCAGTTCATCGGCGGTAATTTCCTCGCCCTCAAGAAACTTGTGCAGGATTTCGTCGTCGTTCTCGGCAATGCTCTCGACCAACTGAGCGTGGAACGCTTCGGCTTTCTTCTTTAGTTCGGCGGGAATTTCTTCGGTGACGTATTCCGCCCCCATCGTGTCATCGACCCACACGATCGCCTTCATGTTGATCAGATCAATTACGCCCTTGAATTTATCCTCCTGGCCGATGGGAATCTGAATCGCGACCGGCTTGGCGCTGAGGCGTTTGCGGATGGTATCGATGGCGTGCTCGAAATCCGCGCCCATCTTGTCGATCTTATTGATAAAGCAAATGCGTGGCACGCCATACTTGTCGGCCTGGCGCCAGACTTTTTCCGACTGCGGCTGCACGCCGTGTACGGCGTCGAACACGGCAACCGCGCCGTCCAGCACGCGCAGCGAGCGCTCCACTTCCGCGGTGAAATCCACGTGGCCGGGCGTATCAATAATGTTAATGCGAATATCGCGCCAGGTGCAGGTCGTCGCCGCGGACGTAATCGTAATCCCGCGCTCCTGCTCCTGCTCCATCCAGTCCATGGTCGCAGTGCCTTCGTGCACCTCTCCGATGCGGTGCGTCTTTCCCGTGTAGAAAAGGATGCGCTCCGTCGTAGTGGTCTTGCCGGCATCAATGTGGGCCATGATGCCGATGTTCCTGCAGCGTTCTAATGGGACTGTTCTGGGCACGACGTTCTAACTCTTTCTGGGCTCTGAAAATCAGCTTCTAGCTGCTAGCTTCTGGCTCCTAGCTAGTCGCTAGAAGCTAGTAGCTGGGTTTCTACCACCGGTAGTGCGCGAAAGCCTTATTGGCCTCCGCCATGCGGTGCACATCTTCTTTCTTCTTGATGGCTGCGCCTTTTCCATTCGCGGCGTCCAGCAATTCGTTGCTCAACTTGTCGACCATGCCTCGCTCGGCGCGGCCGCGCGCATAAGTCAGCAGCCACCGGATCGCGAGCGAAGTCCGCCGGTCGGCATTCACTTCCACCGGCACCTGATAGTTGGCGCCGCCGACACGCCTCGTCTTCACTTCAAGCAGCGGCTTGGCATTCTCGACGGCCTTCGTGAACAGCTTCAAAGCTTCGTCGCCGCCCTTTTCCTGCACCTTGGTCAGAGCCTCATAAAAGATGCCCTCGGCGGTGGAGCGCTTGCCCTGCCACATCATCGAGTTGATGAACTTCGTCACCAGATTCGAGCCATAAACGGCATCGTTTGGCACAGTCCGCTTTGCTGTATGTCCTTTACGCGGCATAAGCTCTTAACCCTTCTTGGCGCGCTTGGCGCCGTATTTCGAACGACCCTGCTGGCGGCCGGCCACGCCCACTGCATCCAGCGTGCCGCGAATCACGTGATAGCGCACGCCCGGCAGATCTTTCACGCGGCCGCCGCGGATCAGCACAATCGAGTGCTCCTGCAAATTATGGCCGACGCCCGGGATGTAGGTCGTGACTTCAATCCCGTTCGTGAGCCTTACCCGCGCCACTTTGCGCAGCGCCGAGTTCGGCTTCTTGGGCGTCTGCGTGTACACGCGAGTGCAAACCCCGCGCTTCTGCGGACAACCCTGCAGCGCCGGACTGGCCGTCTTATATCGCGGCCGCTTCCGCCCATCACGCACCAGCTGATTAAAAGTAGGCACTCTTTGCCGCTCCTTAATACCGCGTATCAAAACCCGGCGAACCCGAAAAAACGCGAACCCAAAACCGCCAACCGAAAATCTCGCGCGCCACATCCCTCGCAGGCAGGAACTCGCGGCGCTGCGGGCGCTCCCGTCGCTAACCGCGCGATCCGGACTGGCCAGCACAATCGGCTCGCCATGCTTCTCGCCGCACACGAATCACGGAGAGAGATTCTTGGGTACCAAACCTAGATTTGCGCTGCCGACGGTGGCACCCGGCCAAAACTCCGGGGGTGGTCCGTATCGCCAGCTCTGTCCTGCATATCCTCCCGCAGACCGCCATCGCGCCCGACTTCAGGCGCTCCAGCAGCCCTCGTGATAGGGCGAAAGGCAGCGCAGGAACGTTTCAGCGAGGAAAGTTTCCAGCTCTCGTAGCCACTACTTTACTGGAAACGTGTTTCTCAAAAGCTCTACCACAAGTTCAAAAAAACCTATGGCACACACCAAGCCTGGATTGACTCGCGGAACTTAACAACTATAACAACTGAGTGGAAACATCGTCAACCCATCTTTTTGCATCCCATGGTCGAAACCGGAGAGATCCCGCCAAGCTGCCCTTCCTCGACGTGCATGACGACGCGCACGATGACGTGCAACGATGCGGTGCGAGGACGACACGGATGACCCCGTGCCTCGACAGGTCGAGAGGCCAGCTTGCTGAATCCGTCTCCAGCCTCTACACTAGCAGTTTTCCATTCCATTGAGCGGCTCGCCCACCGGAAACAACCGTGAGGCGACGAGAGGGTGCATGGGTAGGTTGCATTTCGGTCCGTCGGCGTGGGTAGTCGTCATCGTCTTCTTGTCGTTGCTTCTCTTGCCGGCCTGCGGCGGTTCCAGGCCTCCCGGACCTTCGCCCTTCCCCGCGAGAATCACCCTCAATCCCAACCCTAGCTATTCCATGACAGTGGGCGACAAGTTGCTGCTCAGCGCCACCGCGGTGAATAGTGCCAACTCAGGCCTGAGGCCGGCATTCTCCTATGCTATAGACGCTTCCAGTCCTGCGGGAGTGCTCTCGATTGCTCCCAACGGCTTCGCCTGCGCCGGCAACTGGAACACCGGTTACACCATCTGCACCCCTGGCAATATCGGGATGGTTTCGGTAACGGCCTCGGCCCTGGGACTGACCAGCGCACCGACGCTGATCTTTGTTCACGGGCCTATCGACAAGATTCAGGTCAACCTTGTTCCTCCCGTCAACTCTCCGCCTCCTGCCTGCCCCTCCCAGCAAGCGCTGCCGGCTGCCTGCCAGATTCCGTTCAACACCGGCAATTGCACCACTCAATTAGATTCTCAGGGTCAGCCCTATACCTCCTGCAAATGCCTTTCCCAGAATCAGGTTCAGACCTTGCAGGCCTACGCCTACAGCCAAGGCAACGATATTACCGCCCAGGTCGGTCCCTTTACTTGGACCCAAACCCCCATTGGAGTAGCCACGATCACTCCGATCGTCAACTCAACCTTCAACGTCGCGACCAACCAGGCCACCGTGTCTCCCGGAACGCCAGGGGCGACCCAGGTGATCGCTTCCGCATCAGGAATCTACAGTCAACCCTACAACTTCGAGGCCTGCCCGGTGCAGTGCATCGCGCTGCAGCTCAGCGTGAACGGCCAATACGTCAATCAGACAAATTTTATCGCCAGCAAAGGAACGACCGAGACGATCGCTGCTACAGCGGTCGATGTTCAAGGCTGTATCGTGCCCAAGCCCCAGTTGACTTGGGTCTCCTCCCAGCCGGCTGCCGTGGTCACCGCCAGCTCCGTAACTTGCAATGGCGCCGCAACCTGCGACGTGACCACTCCCCAGCCGGGCGCGGGCACCATCACGGCTAATTGCACGCCCCCCACTTGCAACGTTGGTTTCCCTCTGAATCTGCCCGATCTTCCCGCGCCCTACGTTCCGCAACCCGTCTCTCCCGTCACCGCCATTTCGGGGTTGGTTACCGGCGACCCCGGTTCGACCACCGTGCTGGCCAGCAGTCAGGATTGTTATAGCGACATCTTGTGCACCGTTGGCCTTTATGGCGTTTCGACTAGCACCAACCTGCCCGGCGCCCCGAACGCAATGCCCACTGCGCCCAATTCTCTGATGTTCGACCTGGCGGGGGACGAGGCATTCGTGGGCAGCCAATTCGGCGCACTCGCCATCAATCCTGCCAACCTCTCCGGCAGCACGAACACGAGCCCGTTTACGCCGCTGTCCGCCCCCGGTACCGCCCTGGGTCTGGTGACCGGCAAGATCATAGCCATCGCGAATAACGGTCGCATGGCCGTTTTTTCCGATACAGTCTCCACTCCCAATCAGGTATACATCGTCACTGCCGCGCCACCCTCTACAGTTCCTCTGAACATTAACAGTGCGACCGCTGCTGCATTTTCCCCCGACGGCCTGGAAGCCTTCATCCTCGGCGATGGCGGAAACACGTTGTATTCTTATTCCGCCCTGCAATACCTGCAAACGCTGGCGCCTGCTCCTTTGCCCACTCCCGCCACGTCGATTGTTTTTAATTCGACTGGCTCGTTCGCCCTGCTTGCTGGCGGAAGTCCCGTCGGCAGCCTCGCCGTCTACCACACCTGCGACAATTCTCTGGTGACCCCGTATTTGTCAGCCCCAGGCATTCCCGCTCCGCCCCTGTTCCTGAAGATGGTGCCCGCCGGGGGCATCCCGCAAGGCAGCGTTTTCGGCGGCATACCCATCCCGAATCTCGAACCGGCCGGCCTCGACTTTTTCTTTGGCCTTGATAACACCGGCATCGACATCATCGCGACCAATTCTTCCCAGCCACCCCTCGCGGCGCTCTGTCCGCAGCCCGTTACCCTGGCCCAGACCACGGCGGCCGCCGCCTTTCCGCCCGTCCACATCAATCTCAATCAAGGCACTTTCCACCCCATCAACTTTTTCGTCTCACCCGATTCCACTCAGGCCTACATTGTTACCAGCGATTTCGGAGTCTTCGTCTACAACTTCAGCACCAATTCAGTTTCCACCAAGATCAGCCTGGTGGACAACGCGATCCCCCTCGCCGCAGACATCACCGTCGACGGCACTCTGATCTACGTGGCCGGCTCCGACGGATTGCTCCACCAGATCAACACTGTCCTCGGCGTAGACCTTTACCAGACTTCCTTTACGCCTCTCCCGAACGCTTCTAACAATTTCTGCTACACGGGAACTGACTGCCATTTGAATCTGCTGGCAGTAAAGCCGTAAGGATTTTGTAGTGAGAATTCGTTTGGGATTTCAGAAACCACTGTCCCAGGGTGGAAATTACAAAATTACCGAATTACAAAATTGCTCGATCTCTTTTCACGCCGTCTTCCCCAACTCCTTAGCCACGCTATCGAGCACGCCATTCACAAACTGCACCGATTCCAGACTGGAGAACTTCCGCGCAATCTCAAGTGCCTCATTAATCACCACCGCCCGCGGCGTCTCCGGATAGCCCAGAAACTCGGCCACTCCCGCGCGCAGCAAGTTGCGATCCACCGCCGCCATGCGCTCCATCCGCCAGTGTTCCGCATGGCCCTCAATCAGCTTGTCAATCTCCGCGCCGCGGTCGGTCGCCACGCGAAACAAATCATCTGCAAATCCGCGAACCTCGGCGCTGGCCCCGCCATGCTCAACCCAAAATGTGCGCTGCACCTGGTCCACCGTCTGCTTGCCCATGTCCGCCTGAAACAGCATCTGCAGAACAAGTTCGCGGGATTTGCGCCGTGTACCCATAAGAGCGGTGGCCAGTGATCAGTGATGGATGGCCAGTGGCCAGTTTACTGTAGAGGAGGATTGTTTGTACCGCGAGAGGGATTATTTACGCTTCATCTTCTTTTTGGATTTGTCATTCCGAGCGGAGCGAGGAATCCTGGTTTTGCTGACGGCTGATGGTTTACGGCTGATAGCTCGCTTCAGCGACGCCATCTCTACCGCCGCCAGCGCCGCCTCAAATCCCTTGTTCCCCATCTTCAGCCCAGCGCGATCAATAGCCTGCTCCAGAGTTTCGCAAGTAAGCACCCCAAACGCATGCGGAACGCCCGTCTCCTGCGCCGACTGCCCAATCCCGCGCGTAACTTCGTTCACAATTACGTCGTAGTGCGCAGTATCGCCGCGCAGCAAGCAACCGAGACAAATAATCGCGTCATACTTTTTCGTTTCCGCCAACTGGCGTGCCGCCAGGGGAATCTCGAACGCCCCCGGCACCCGCACCAGATCAATATCTTTTTTCTCAGCCCCGGAGCGCAACAACCCATCGATCGCGCTAAGCAATAGCCTCTCAGTAATGAAAGCATTGAACCGTGAAACCACAACAGCAAAGCGCATGGCCGAAGCGCTAAGCGCACCCTCAAGCGCTTGAAGCTCCTGCGCGGGAGGAGGTTCCACCACAAACTCTTTCTTGTCTTTCTTCTCCGTGACTCAGTGCCTCCGTGGTGGATTTACCTGCGTCCTCTGTGACCCCTGTGGTAAAGGTTTTGACGTTACCTTCCCTTGAACGCAGCAGCCCGCTTCTCCAAAAACGCCGTAGTCCCTTCCTTCTTATCCTCAGTAGCGCAAGCCACTCCAAACAAAACCGCCTCCAAATACAAGCCCTCGCTAAGAGTCATCTCCAGGCCCTTATTCACGGCCTCCATCGCATACTGCACGGCCAGCGGAGCATTCGCGATGATCTTCGCCGCAATCACCTCCGCCCGCGGAATCAGCTCGGCCGCCACCGTAACTTCATTCACCAAGCCGATGCGATGAGCTTCCTGCGCTGTAATCATCTCGCCCGCCAGCACCATCTGCATCGCGATCCCCTTGCCCACCAGGCGCGGCAGCCGCTGCGTCCCGCCATAGCCCGGGATAATTCCCAGCTTCACTTCGGGCTGCCCCAGCTTCGCGTTCTCACTTGCCAGCCGCATCGTGCAAGCCATGGCAATCTCGCATCCCCCGCCCAAAGCAAACCCATTAATGCAGGCAATCACCGGCTTGCCCAGATTCTCAATCAAATTAAGGACGTTCTGCCCGCGGTGCGTATACTCCTTGCCCGAAACCGCATCATGCTTGGCCAGTTCAGCAATGTCGGCTCCGGCGATAAACGCCTTCTCACCCGCGCCAGTAAAGATGACCACGCGAATCGAAGCATCATTTTTGATGTCATGAAACGCAGCCCGCAACTCCTCCATGGTAGCCATGTTGAGGGCGTTCAAAACCTTCGGCCGGTTCACAGTGACATAAGCAATCGAGTTTTTCTTTTCCAGAAGTATGTTTTCGAAGTCCATAAAAGTTCAACCTGCTATAATTGTATAGCAAGAGGTAATCCATGCTAGCCATCCGCCTTCCCGACAAAATCGAAAAGCGCCTGGCCCGCCTCGCCAAGCGCACTGGCCGCACCAAAACCTACTACGCGCGCGAGGCCATCCTGAAGCACCTTGACGATCTGGAAGATGTTTATCTGGCCGAGAGGCGGATGGAAGCGATCGAATCGGGCCGAGTTAAAACCATTCCGCTCGAGGAAATTATGCGCCAACATGGCCTGGAGTATTGAATTCGACCCTAGCGCCCGCCGCGAACTGGAAAAGCTCGACAAGTCGGTCTCCGACCGAATCCTCAAGTTCCTGCGTCAGCGACTTGCCCCGCTCGACGATCCCCGCACCATCGGCGAACGGCTTCATGGGCCCTTAAGGCAGTACTGGAAGTACCGGATCGGAGACTACCGCCTGATCTGTTCCCTCAAAGAAGACCGACTGGTCGTGATCGTCGTTCAATTGGGACATCGACGCGGAGATATACAAACGTTAAATTATTTTTTCGGTCCGTATTGATCCGCGCAAATCCGTGGCGAAGAAGATTCACTTTCCCCGCGCCACAGCCGCCACATCATCCTTGCTCAAATCGCAACTAATACACCGCTGCGTCCACAGCCGATGCCCAAACACCTTTCCGCACCGCGGGCATCGCCACTCCGTCAGCCACCACGCGCCCGCCAGGTAAACCCCAATCCAGCCCAGCATAATCGCGAAATCCGCGACCTCTCCAAGCTTCAGTTTGCCGATCAGGAAGCCCAGAAAGATAAAACTGAGAAAAAGCACAACCACAAGATTCCGGCGCGCCACATAACTGCGCCACGCCCGCCGATATCTCTCGACATCCTGCACGCCGCCTTCCCCAGGCGCCTGATCGGTTTTTCTGCGTTTGAACATGCAATCTAAGTTTCTCTGTCATGCTGAGCGAGGATTGAGCTTCGCAACGCGAAGCTCAACCGCAGTCGAAGCATCCCTGCCGAGTCACATATGACGCGCGTCATTTAACAACCCTACAGTTTATTCGCCTTCGGACTGTTCGGGTCCGAATAATCGTAGAACCCTTTACCAGTTTTCTTCCCGTACCACCCAGCCATCACCAGCCGCTTCAACAGCGCCGGAGACGCAAACCGCCGCTCCTTGAACTCATCAAACATGACGTGTGTGATGTAGTAGGTCGTGTCGAGGCCAACAAAATCCAGCAGTGTAAACGGCCCCATCGGGTACCCACACCCAAGCTTCATCGCATGATCAATGTCTTCAATCGACCCCACACCTTCTTCGTAAGCCCGGATCGCATCCAGCAGATAAGGCACCAGCAGTCGGTTGACGATGAATCCCGTCTTGTCCGACGTGCGCACCGGAACCTTACCCAGCTTTTTCCCGAACTCGTAGGCCGTCTGGTAAACATCGTCGGCAGTAGCGATCGTGCGCACGACTTCCACCAGCTTCATCAGCGGCACCGGATTAAAAAAGTGCAACCCGATAAACCGCTCCGGCCGCTTCACCGAAGTCAGAAGCTCAGTCACCGAAATCGAAGACGTATTCGAAGCAAAGATCGCGTCTTTCTTCACGATGCCGTCGATCGACGCATACATCTTCTTCTTCTCGTCCACGTTTTCGATGATGGCCTCAATAATAATGTCGCAATCGGCCAGGTCGGCCTTGTTGGTCGTCCCTTTAAGCCGCGCGCGGATCGCATCTTTCTGCTCCGCAGTGATCCCGCCCTTTTCAGGCCGGACGCTCGGCAAATTTCGCCAAGGATTTCTCGATCCCGGCAAAGCCCTTGTCGAGAAACTTCTGCTCGACTTCGAGAACGATTACTTGAATCCGGCCGTCGCGCAGACTTGCGCGATGCCGGAACCCATCAAGCCGACAACCGAGTACGCCTACTCTTCTTAATTTCCATTCATGCCTTCCTTCTTACCGACGTGCGGGCTAGTCACTCCCGTCATGCAATGCGGCAGCCACCGGACCCGCTCTTGTCAAAAACGCTTGTGGTAGGCAAACAGGGCCCTGTCAATCTACGTAAAGTCCAACGAGGACAGCGACGCTTGATTCCATCTATTGCACGGCGAAATTCTTCGTAATGCGCTAGGTCCTTGCGGTCAGTCGGGATCAGACCAGCGGCAAATAGAATTCGCAGGTGCGCCGTCGATGATCGGCATAATGTCGGGGTGAATAAAGTGGATCAGTGTCGATCCCGTCGCTGCCTCTACTCCCGGCAACTTCACGCCGGGTGCAATAAGCGCGGCGAGCTTTCGCTCCGGCGGTTCAGAGGCCGCTCGGCGAAAGGCGGGCGCATAAAGCGTGTCATAGGCGTCAAGCAGCACGTGGCCGTTCCCCGCATGGCACCCTTCCAATTCCATATTCTCAGGAAGGTGCTTTTTTAAACCGTCCCTGTCGAGGCTATGTCTCGGGATACGATGGCGACCAGACTTTGATATTCACCTTCTCACTCTCTGTCCAACCATGTTTTGGTGCCACTCGCTAATGAAGGCGTCGTCGATGACAACAGCTTTCGGACCACGGAAAGGCGCGAACCGATTCGCTACGATCGGAAGCCCAACGCTACTGCGGGTGTTCCCAGTAGGCGTGTAGACGGGCGAGATACCAACCCAGCCACTCGCACCCATGTCTACGATGCCATCCCTGTTTACTGCAAACCCGCCGATCTTCCCACATTCCGGGCACGTGGAACCCGCCCGTTTGCGGTCGGAGTAAAAACAATCGGGCGCATTGACGCTTTGGGGCTTGGTATCGGGGAACCTCTCCGACACTTCGGCCTTGATTGCGCCGGAGTAATCCGTTCACCTATGTGCCTCGCAAGAATCGCGTGACGCTTCTGGTAGATATTCATCGGAATTTTCTCCTCCTGACTTCGGAAAACGACGCCACAATGTGTCGTGTCGCTATCTCCGCCAACGTCGAACGCCTCGATTTCTCCGACTTCCTCTGTGCTCCGTGGTGAACATGCTAGTTCATGCTCTCCACAATCATCGCAATCCCCTGCCCGCCGCCGATGCAGGCCGTCGCCAGACCATACTTCTTCTTCCGCCGCCGCAATTCATACAGCAACGTAATCACCAGCCGAGTCCCGGTCGCCCCCAGCGGATGCCCCAACGCAATCGCCCCACCATTGACATTCACTTTGTCGCGGTCTAACCCCAACTCTTTTTCTACCGCCAGATACTGCGCCGCAAACGCCTCATTCACTTCAATCAAATCAATGTAGTCCAAAGAAAGCCCAGCTTTTTGCAGCGCCACCTTAGTAGCCGGCACCGGACCCCGCCCCATCACCTTAGGCTCAACCCCAGCAATGCCCCAGCTAACGATTCGTCCCAGCGGCTCAATACTCCGCTTGCGCGCCTCCTCCAAAGACATCAACACGACCGCCGCGCCACCATCCACAATCCCGCTGGCGTTGCCCGCGGTCACGGACCCGTTCTTTCCGAACGCAGCCTTCAACTTCGCCAGCCCTTCGATCGTGGTCTGAGGACGCCGATGATCGTCTTCGGTAAACGATTCTCCCGTAGGCTCGCCCTTGGAATTTCGGAGCGGCACTGGAACCAACTCTTCCTGGATGCGTCCTTCTTTATAAGCCGCATCCGCCTTCTGCTGCGAGCGCAAAGCAAACTCATCCTGCATCTGCCGCGTGATGCCGTGTTCCGAACCATACAGCTCCGCGGTGTTCGCCATGTACAGCCCGCAATAGCTGTCGAGCAGCGCCACCATCAGCGAATCTTCCAGCTTCCCGCCCGGAGCCAGCGTAAATCCATCGCGCCCGCGAATCACAAACGGAGCCTGCGACATCGCCTCCATTCCGCCGGCCAGCACAATCTTCGCTTCATCAGTCTGGATCATCTGCGCCGCACTCACAATCGACTGCATCCCCGACCCGCACAGCCGGTTCACCGTGAGCGCCGGAGTCTCGATCGGCAGCCCCGCCCGCAACCCCACATGCCGCGCCCCATACAAAGCGTCGCCCGAAGTCTGCTGCGCGTTGCCAAACACAGCATGATCAAATTCGTTGGGATCAATGCCTGCCCGCTCGATCGCGCCCTTGCCCGCAACCGCCCCCAGCTCCTGCGCCGTAAAATCTTTTAACTTCCCGCAATAGCGCCCAAAGGGCGTTCGCGCCCCACTGACAATGGCAATGTCACCTGGCTTCAACATGATTTCCTGACAGACCCCGCTCAGAACGGATTAAAAGCGATAATCAAACTGGTTAGTGTAGCAGCGCACAAGCAGATTTGGCCACCGCCGCGCAACGAGTTGACGGGACTCATGAATACTATGGATACAGGGTGTGATAGAGGCGCAGAAAGGAACCTAGGCTGAGATAGAGCTGAATAAGCCTGCCGAAGCAGAACAAGAGCCGCCGGTCTCGCCGCATAGGCCGTCCGCCCTCGTCTTTTCCCCAGATGGCCAGCCCTTTCGGCATTCTACTGTCCCAAGCCGCCTTGAACATGAAACAGCTACCATAGCCAACCAAGAGAAACGCGACGAGCGACATGCGGTTGCTCCTAATTATTTTGAAGTTGTCGGGTCTGGAGAAACCCGTTGCCGTGGGATTCATTAACTGGCCGAAGGAATTTGCCTACGCCACGGCCCCCGCGGCCAGCGCCGCTCCCAGCGCCACAATCTTTCCATGCCCCTGCGCCAGCGAAGTAGCCAGCGCATGCTCAGCGCGATTAATCACTTCCGTGACAATATCCACCGGATCGTAGCTCTCCTTCACCACAGCCTCAGCCAGCCCCGCCGAGAATTCCATGGCATGGCCTTTTTCCGCGCCATCTTTCGCCGGCAGACGAACTCCCGCAATGATCTTCCGCAATTTCTCAATGGCCAGCATCGCCTCTTTCTCCGCCGTGTCTCCCAGAACGATCGCGATGGTCGTAGTGTCATAGCGAAACGCCAGATCATTTGGCCGGATGTTCGCCGCAAACTGTTGCCCGATCTTTTCCATCGCGCCTTCCACCGCGGCCTCTCCATATTCTTTGATCAGAGCCGCACTCCGCCCAAACTGCAGCAGCAGCACAGAAAACGCCGCGGCATTCTGCACCGCCCGCTTGCTCTCCGCCAGCAGCAAATCCAAATACGACCCTCGCTTGAGCAATCCCGATTTTTCTTCCGTCACCGAAAGATTCTTCACCAGCCGCCGCAGCCCGGCATTATTCAGCGCGATCACCATCTGGTCAGCCAGGGTCTTCAACACCACGGAATCTGTATGCGGCCACTCTCGCGCCTTGTTGTGCAGCAGCGCCAGCACCCCCACTGAATCCTCGCCATTGCTAAGCGGAAACGCCAGCGCGGTCGTGGTCCCCAACTCCGTCACCGCTTCGCGCACTCCCTGCAGCTCCGCAGCCTTCTGCGCATCGGCAATAAGGGTCGGATCGCCCGACGCCGATGCCGCATCCTGCAGCGCGCACATCACTGCCTTGATCGCCGCGGAATTGCCTTCCTTCACTCCCTTGCCGCAGAACTCCTGCACCGCCGTCGGCGCTGAACCCGGCGTACGCATCAAAGCGATGCAGCGCGATACCTCCCAGTGCCCGCCAATTTCGTTCACTGCGGTCATCAGCACCGCCGGAGCTGTCCCCTGACGATAAAGCTTGCGCGTGATCTCGGCCACGCGCGTAACGTTGCGCATCTCCGCCGCCGGATCGATCGCCGGAGCCGAAGCTGACGCCGCTACCGCAGCCGGCGCCGAGGCCGCCGCAGTTGCTGGCATCGGAGCCGACCCGCTATACGTCGGAGTCACACCCGCCGACAGGTAAAGCCTCTGCAATTCTTCGTTGCGCTCTTCCTCGCGCGGAAACAGTTCCTGAATCCTCTGCAGCCTTTCCACCGCTTTGTTGCGCATTCCGTACTGCACCAGAATTTCAGCCTGCAGCATCAGATCTTGCAGCGTCGCCGCTCCCAGCGTTGCCTCCTGCTCATGCGCCGGCGCGGCCGCCGGTTTCCCCACCGGGGTGAATCGCGAAGCGATCGCCTTAAACTTGCCTTCGTCAATCTTGCCCTGCAACATCTCCAGCCGCTTCGTATGCCCCGATTCATACGGGTCCACTTCTCCCGCCCGGTCCAGACATTCCGCCGCCTTCGCAAAATCTCCGGTGCCGCAATACACATCAAAAAGTTTCAGTAAAGTCTGGCAGTAATCGCCCTCGCGGTTCGATGCATTGAACAACTCGCTGAGGAACTCCAACATTTCCGGCGACGACGCCCGCTTCTTCGACGTTATTTCCTGCATCACCGCCAGAAACTGCCGCCGCTCGCCCCGCTTCGCCTGGAACTGCCCCAGCTTGCGCGCCAGTGACACCGCCGCCTCATCCTGATCTGACCCCACGAGTTGCTCAATCAGAGCCGTAACCTGCGGCGCGCGGCTGGGATTCTGTTCAAACAACTGCCACACCAGCGGTTCCGCTTCCCCATAGCGCCCCGCCGCCAGCAGGGCTTCGGTGTAGATCTCGCGTAGTGGCTGCGAATTGTTTCCCGCGTTCACCTGCGGCTCGAGAACAAAAATCGCCGCTCCCACCTGCCCCTGGCCCATCAGGGTCTTGCCGTAGGCCAGAGTAATCTCCTCATCCGAGGAATCTTCCTGATACGCGCGCTCATACCACGGCCCTGCATCGCCGCCGCCCGCCGCCGCCAACTGCGCCACCCGCTTGAATGCTTGCGCCGCACCCTTGCTGTCCCCCACCTCCGACGACAGCTCCGCCACCCGAAGAAAATTCGCCTGCACCGGCTCCAAAGTCACCACCCGCGCCAGCACCTGCAACGCACCTTTTTTATTTTCGAGTTTCGCCAGATCGCTCAATGCGGATTCATACGTCCCCACCGCCAGCTTCTTGTTCGACCCTTCCAGCAACTGCCCAAAGCAGAATTTCTGCTCCCACGTCGGACTGCCATGCCGCGCCAGCTTCTTATAAGTCAGGCTGGCCCGCGTAGCGTCCCCCGCCTTCACCTGCGTCTCAAACAATTCCCCCAGCAGTCTCACTGCGTCCTGTGTCCGGTTCTGCGACAAACACAAATCCGCGGTCAGTTGCCGCACCGTATCGTTATCAGGATCGTCGCGCAGGGCCAGCAGATACTCTTCCAACGCCTCGCCGGCCTTCCCCTTCTGCAAAAGCTTTTCCGCGCGCTCGGCGCGCCGCGCCACGTCGGCCTGGTTGAGACGTCTTGTGATCTCAGGCATGGGTAAGTTCAAGGCAGAGAACTGCTCCCTCGATTCTAGGAGCCACCCC
This sequence comes from uncultured Acidobacteriaceae bacterium, assembly GCA_963747615.1. Lineage (GTDB taxonomy): Bacteria > Acidobacteriota > Terriglobia > Terriglobales > Acidobacteriaceae > Sulfotelmatobacter. The sequence goes on along the minus strand of CAVVFP010000001.1, from coordinate 1,357,902 downwards.
AGCCCCCAGCAATCCGTAAGCCCCGCGCGTGATTACGAAAGTCACCGGAGAAGCAGAGATCAGTGGGCAGGGCAGTGGGCAGTGGGCAGTGGTCGGTGATCAGCCCCAGATCGTTCGGATTCTTCGCACTAACCACTGACCACTGACCACTGCCTGCCCACTGGCCACCGACCACTCATTTTGATATCGTGCCGAATGCCCCAAGCGCCTCCAGCCGAATCAATCCACGAACAAGGACTCCACCACCAACTAACCGCCGGACAAATGACCATGGTGGCCGTAGGCGGCTCCATCGGCACCGGCCTGCTGCTGGGCTCAGCCGCAGCTCTTGAAGTAGCTGGCCCCGGCGTAATCCTCAGCTACATAATCGCCGCCTTCATCGCCTACACCGTAGCCATGGCCCTCGGCGAACTTGCCGGCATGCACCCAGCCGCCGGATCATTTGGCCTCTACGGCGAACTCTATCTCAACCAATACGTAGGATTTCTCTGCCGCGCCGGATACTGGGCCGCCATAGCTTTCTCAATCGGTGCCGAACTGGTGGCCTCCGCCACCTACATGGGCTACTGGCTCCCATCCATCCCCAGCGAACTCTGGGTCATCGTCTTCTCGGCTCTACTTCTACTAGTCAACCTGCGCAGCGTAAGTTCCTACGGACGTTTCGAGTTCTGGTTCTCCATGATCAAGCTAGCGACGATAGTCGCGTTCATCCTGGCCGGAGCGGCGCTGCTCTCCACCGGACGCGTGGCCCCGCAATACACCGCCAACGGCGGATTCCTCCCCAAAGGTCCGATCGCCCCTCTGCTGGCAGTCTTCTGGGCCATCTATGCTTTCGGCGGCATCGAGATGCTAGCCGTCACCACCGGCGAATCGCGTTCCCCAAAAGATTTCCCTCGCGCCGTGCGCCTGACGTTTCTTTTGCTAGCCGGCGTCTACCTCGGCGCCATCACCATCCTCGTCGGAGTCATGCCCTGGAACCGACGCCGGAGTCTCCGAAAGCCCATTCGTTAGCGTGCTCCGCATAGCCAAATTGCCGGCCGCAGCCTACTTCATGAATTTCGTAGTCCTGACCGCGGCGCTCTCCGGAGCCAACGCCAAACTCTACGTAGCTTCCCGCCTGCTGTTCTCGATGGGCCGCACCGGATGGGCTCCCGCAAAATTAGGCAAGCTAAACGCCGCCGGCTCCCCGCGCCTGGCTTTGCTTGTGTCGTCCTACGGAATCGTAACCACTCTGATCATCAACCACTGGGCGCCAAAACAAGCCTTCGTCTACATCATGGGAGCAGCTTTCTCCGGCCTGATCTTGTCCTGGGCGGTATCGCTTGCAGCGCACGTAAGTTTCCGCCGCCGCCTGACGCCGCAACAAATCCAAGCCCTACCCATGCGCTCCCCATTAGGAATCTGGGGATCAACGCTAGGCCTGCTCCTGGTCTCAGCCGCACTTCTCCACACGCTATTTTCCACCGGAGTAAGCGCAATCGGTGGCGTAGTCTTCTTTGTCAGCCCTAACCGTCGCCTACACATTGCTCAAGCGCCATCGCCAAACATAAAAGCGACCTCCCAAATCCCTCTGTCATTCCGACCGGAGCCGGATACGGCGCAGTGCAGGAACCTGCTGTTTGCTGGCGCAACCACGCACGCTACCCTAAAACTCCGTTACCAACGTAAGCGCCACCCAACCCTTTTCTGCTGCCAGCCCCCAACCCATCCGCTAGCCTCAAATAGGGCAGCCCCGAAATCCAGCCCACCGGATCCAAACCTTGACACCGTCTCTACTACTCCGTTCCTCAGGTCCCGGCGGCTTCATCTTCTACTGCATAATAGGAATCTGCGCCGGAGTCTACCTCTTCATCCAGGGTTTCCGCCTGCTTCAGCGCCGTCATCTAATTCTCGACACCCCACTCTCCAAAATCCGCAGCGCCTCTCTCGGGATGGTCGAACTAAACGGCCTGGCCGTAGGACCCAACACCCTCATCGCCCCCATCACGAACCGCCCCTGCTATTACCACCGCACCCTGGTCTGGGAGTGGAAGCAATCCGGCAAGAACAAGCAATGGGTAAAGGTAGCCGCCGAATGCATGCACGTGCCTTTTTATCTCGACGACAACACTGCCAAGGTGATGATCGACCCTCACGGCGCCGACCTGGATCTGCACTGCGACTTCCGAGAAGAATTCTGCGACTCCATCTTCACCACCAAAGAAGAAGCTCCGCCCAACGTCCACAGTTTCCTGTCGCGTCACGGAGTAATCACCGCCAACAAAATTAAAGTCGAGGAGTTCTGCATCAAGCCCAAGAACGCGCTCTTCGTGCTGGGAACGCTGGATGAGAATCCCGGCCTGGAACTGACTTCGCAACCTATTCACGACGACGAAACCACGGGCTGGATCGTCCGCAATACGCTTTCATTCTCCCTAAACCCTGAAAGACTACGAACCGCGCTGTCCCCCGTAATCGGAGACGGCAATCTCTTCAGCGGAGTCCTGACCAGCGGCTTGCAGCATGACCCAGCCTTCGACGCGACCTACGAGAAAGCACTGTCCACAGCCTCAGCCCGCGTAGCCTGCCAGCCTCCACACCCAGCGCCGCAAGCAACCGGCATGCCCAAGCAACTGAAAACCGCCGCCGCCTTGATGCAGGCAGGCATCTCGAATCCCGCAGCCTGGGCCGCAGCAGGAGTAACGCCCTCTTCACTCCAAGTAAGTGGCGATCCAAACACCGCCCCGAATGCGAGCACCCAAGAAACCCCGCAACCGATCACGCCATCCGGAAACTTCGACCCGCATCCTCCAGTAGTCATGATGAAAGGCAAGAACAATCCAACCTTCCTGATCAGCTGGCGCAGCCAGCGCGACCTGGCCCGCTCGTTAGGCTGGAAGTGCACCGCAATGATCTGGGGCGGCCCAGTTCTAGCCCTATTAAGCCTCTACATCCTGCTAATGATCACGCATCTGATTTAGATAGTGCGAAGCATTTCAGATCGTCAACCCGAGCGCAGCGATAACGACACTTCACACTCTTGTTTCCAACCGGAGCCGGACCCTGAGCGAAGCCGAAGGGGACGGCGGAGCGGAGGAACCTGCTGTTCGCCGCCGCAGCCACAAAGCCGCGCAACCACGACAGCCTGCACAACTGTGGAAGAACGGCGCTTCAGCGCCGCGTAAAGCCCCAGAAGAATCCGGGCTTCAGCCCGGCAGCCCTCTAGTACAATAACCCCCGTGAGCCAAGCCGTTCGCATCGGAATCCTAGGTGACTTCAACCCGGAATTCCCCTCTCACCACGCCACCAACGACGCCCTGCAGCACGCCGCTCACAAACTGAACCTGAAAGTAGACTCCCAATGGATCCCCACCCCATCGCTAAGCGCTAACTCGGAAAAAACTCTAGAGACCTTCGACGGACTACTTGCCTCGCCCGGCAGTCCCTATAAAAGTTTCGAAGGCATGCTAAAAGGAATCGAGTTCGCCCGCCGCCGCGACTGGCCCTTCCTCGGTACCTGCGGAGGCTTTCAGTATGCCCTCATCGAATTCGCCCGCAACGTTCTAAGCATCGCCGACGCCGACAGCGCCGAAAATAACTCGGGATCGAAAAATATCGTCATCTATCCCGTAGCCTGCGCCGTGCCGAACCGCAAAGACGCCGCCCCCAAGCTGTCCGGAAAAGTCCCGGAGATCCGCCTCCGCCCCGGCTCCTACCTGCAATCGTTCTACGGCAAAGACAAAGAAATCGTCACCGAAGAATTTTTCTGCAACTTCGAAATCAATCCAGAATACGAATGGACCACCATGGAAGCCGGCTTCCCCGTGGTAGCCCGCGGCGCGCAAGGCGAAATCCGCGCCATCGAATCTCCCACCCACCGCTTCTTCATAGCCACCCTGTTCCAGCCGCAACTATCTTCAACCAAGAAGAATCCCCACCCCATAATTCTCGCCTTCCTCCAGGCCGCAGCCGACTGGTCCCGCAAGAAACTAGACGACAGCGTCCTCGAATAATGTAGAGCGGACGCCCCGTCCGCTGCAGTTGACTTTGATCTTGATCCTGATTTTGACGGTGATCTGGATTTTGATCCGAATCTGAAGGGCCCGTCTTAGCGATCTTACCGGAAGTTCTTAGCGACCTTTGCGGTTATGAGCTTTACCCAGTAACCCTTACCAAAGATTCGCGATTCCGGCCCGATGCCCTAAAGCCCGAGCCCAACCCGCCGATCTCTTTTCATATGGTGAACTCAATCAGCAGCACCCACGCCACCCAAACCAACGAGGCCGCAAAAACGGCAGCTACCTCCAAGCCTCAGCCACAACAAAAAAGCAGTCCGCAACCTTCCGACACCGTCACCCTGAAAAGCACGGTCAGCACGGCCCAAAGCGCCGACACCAGGTAATCATCACGAACCGTAACCCCCTCGGGTTGAAGCAAAAAAATGGAGCGACGGGCAAGTCCCGTCCTCCATTTTGGTTGGTAAAGAAAAAAGATTTTCCGGGTCGAAGAGTTCTTCTTAGCGACCTAGCGGCCGTTGTTAGCGCCCTTAGCGGTTAAAAGCTTCGCCGTCAGCGCCGAAAAACTCACCCAGCCACCAACTCAAACACTGGATACCTCCCCGCAACTTCCACAAAACTCCCAGCCGGAGAACCAGCAGCCACAGGAAAATACCGCTGCACCTCACTCTTGAACGAATCCAGGTAGGCCTTAAGAATCTCCGGAGTCTCTGTCTCCCGAACCGGCAGCAGACGGAATTTCAGCAGGATCCCGCCCTTTTTGAGAGTAACTTCCCCCGCGGCCTCGGCGTTGCGCACCCACTGCGTACGCCCGCGCGGCGCAACCAGAAAGCGCTTGCCCTTCCATTCCAGCAGATTGATTGGAGTTGAGTAAACCTTCCCGCTCATACGCCCGCGCACTTGCAGAAGATACTTGTGAGGAAATGGGACACCGATCCCCACCAGAAATCCGAACACACGATTGAAAACCTTCTCAACCGGAGTAGGCTCCCGAAAAACCGGCAGGCTTGAGTTCATGCGCGCAATTCTAAAGCCTTCGTGTCCTTAGTGGTTATCCGGTTTGTCCTGGCCCATCTGAGAACTAAGCCTTCGCAAAGCGCAACGCCGCCGAATTCATGCAATACCGCAACCCTGTAGGCTTCGGACCATCGTCAAACACATGCCCCAGGTGCGCATCACATTCCGTACATGAAACCGCAACCCGCTCCATGCCCAGCGTGCTGTCGCGAATCTCCCGCACATTCTCCTGCGCAATCGGAGCCCAAAAGCTCGGCCATCCCGTCCCCGAATCAAACTTCGTCGAAGAACTGAATAACGCGTTGTCGCAACAAATGCAGCGGAACACGCCCTTCTCGTGCTCGTTCAACAGCGACCCGCTGAATGCTCTCTCGGTGTCCGCTTGCCGGGTGATCGCAAAGGCGTCCGCCGAAAGCTGCTTCCGCCATTCCTCATCCGTCTTTATCACTTTCGCAATTTTCACCTTCTCCAACTTCTTGCCGTCATCGGAGAACTGCACAATCGTCACTTCGCCCGGCTCCGCTTTCACCGCTGCGATCACATGCGGGCTCTTGGTCCGCCAAATAAGCACTCCACCCAAAGCCGCGCCAGCTCCAGCCAGAAAAACCCGCCGCGAAACTTTGCTTTCTTCCTTACCGCGCTCAAAATCAAACATAACCGCCTCCGTCAGTTCCCAGTTCTCAGTTCTCAGCAAACACAAGTTCTCGGCACCGACCTCTGCAGCAAGACTGAGAACTGAGAAACGAGAACTGAGAATTTGCTACTTACTTCGCATACATCTCCGGAAATTCCCTCTTCAAATTAGCCACCTTCGGCGCATCGTTAAACATGATGTAGGCGTCGTTCGGATGCTGCGCAAAATAATTCTGGTGATACCCCTCCGCCGGATAAAACTTCTGCAGCGCCACCACCTGCGTCACAATCGGCCGCGGAAACACCTTGGCCTGGTCAAGTTGCGCGATGTAAGCCTCGGCAATCCGCTTCTGCTCTTCATTCCCGTAGAAAATCAGCGAGCGGTACTGCGTGCCCTCATCCGGCCCCTGCCGGTTCAGTTCCGTAGGATCGAGCGCCACTGAAAAGAATACGCGGAGCAACTCTCCATACGTAACCTTCGACGGATCGTAAACAATCTCAACCGACTCCGCATGTCCCGTCCGCCCGCTGCTCACCATTTCATAATCCGGATGATCGACCGTCCCTCCCGAGTATCCCGAGGTCGCGCTGCGCACGCCCTTCACATGCTGAAACACCGCCTGGATTCCCCAGAAGCATCCCCCGGCCAACACCGCCGTCTCTTTCCCCGGAGCCGTAGCCTTCGCCTCATCCACGGCCGGAGCCGGCACCGCCGCATCCGTCCCACTCCCCGCCCGGCAAGCCAGCGTAACCGCCAGCACCGTAAGAACCATCGCCATCATGCGCACCGAAATCCTAGCCATAAACCCTCCCAGCCAAACCACCCATCCCCCAATTAGACTTACGAACCCAGAAGAAGTTTCGGATGTCAAAACTCAAGAAAATGTGGAGACAGCCGCCGACCAAACACACAATGTGGGGACGGCCGCCTCGGCCGTCCAGCGAGCGCAGCGAGCGTGTGCCTCCACTAGCACCAGCCATCCGATACAATGTGCCTGCTTCCCAACAAATGTTTCCCAAGTCAATAAGAAAATCTAAGAAACCAGACCCGTCAGTACAGGAGCCAAACAGAAGCATGATAACGCGAACTAAACTCCTAATCCCCGGAGCCCTGGCAATCCTTCTAGCCCTAGGTCAAGCCGCACCCGCCCAGGAAACCGCCAAGCCCGAAACCTCCGAGAAAGACTCGAAACCCGCCAAGCCCGCGCCCGAGCCTAAAGAAGAGTCCTCCGTAACCGATCACACCATTAAGATCGGCGGACAAATCATTTCCTACAAAGCCACCGCCTCCACTACCCTCATCAAAGACGACAGCGGCGAACCCACCGCCAGCATCTTCACCATCGCCTACACCCGCAACGACGCCAATAACAAAGACATGAGCCAGCGCCCCATCTCCTTCGTCTACAACGGCGGCCCCGGATCATCTTCCATCTGGCTGCACATGGGAGCCTTCGGCCCGCGCCGCGTAGTAACGACCGACGCCGGCCCAACTCCGCCTCCGCCCTTCAAGCTCGTCGACAACGCCGAATGCCTCCTCGACAAAACTGATCTGGTCTTCATCGACCCCGTAGGAACCGGCTTCAGCCGCGCCGTCGGCAAGGCCAAAGACAAAGACTTCTGGGGCGTTGATCAGGACGTCAAGTCCCTCGCCCAGTTCATCGCCACCTACATCAGCCGCAACGGCCGTTGGAACTCTCCGAAATTCCTGATCGGCGAAAGCTATGGGACCTTTCGCTCCGCCGCGCTCGGCAACTATCTCCAGAACCGCGACGGAATGTATTTCAACGGCATCGTCTTGATCTCGTCGGTGCTCGATCTCGCCACGATTTCTTTTCCGCCCGGCAACGACATGCCTTACATTTTCTATGTTCCCAGCTACGCGGCAGCGGCCTCCTACAACAAAATCTTGAAGGACCAACCTGCTGACTTCAACGCCTTCATCGCCGAAGCCCGCCAGTTCGCCTCCACTGAATATGCAGTGGCCCTGATGAAAGGCGCGAACCTCTCCGCCGCCGAAAAATCCGATATCGCGAAAAAACTCTCCCGCTTCACCGGCCTCAGCGAGGACTACCTCATCAAAGCCGATCTGCGCGTCAAACTTTCTCAGTTCATGGCCGAACTCCAGCGCGCCCGCGGCCTCGCCACCGGTCGCTATGACGCCCGCTTTTCCGGCCCCGAACCCGACCTGCTCGCCGAAAACGCGTCCAACGATCCGCAAAGTAACGCCGTCACGGGAGCCTTCGTCGCGGCCTTCAACAGCTACATCCGCGAAGAGCTGAAATTCGGCAAGGACCTCACCTATAACGCCCTGTCGTATGACGTCAACGGAGCTTGGGATTGGAAGCGCGCACAGCAAGGCAGGCAATCCGGATTTCCCGGCGCGCCCAACGTCGAGCAGGACTTGGTCGACGCCATAGTAACCAACACCCATCTCCACGTCGAAGTCGAGAACGGACTCTATGACCTGGCCACCCCCTTCTTCGCCACCGAGTACACCATGACGCACTTAGGGCTGCCTGAAAACCTCCAGAAAAATATCAGCCTCAAATATTACGACGCCGGCCACATGATGTACTTGCACGAAGCCGACCTCTCAAAGCTAAAACAAAACGTTGCAAGTTTCCTGGACAACGCCACCAAGCAATAGCGGCAAGCAAGCGAAGGATTGAAGAGCTTATGATTATGTGGGGACAGCCGCCCTCGGCTGTCCGCCGCGCGAAGCGCGCAGTTTATTTCTTTGTTGTCATTCCGAACCGGGCGCCAAGCCCGGTGAGAGCCTGCCCTGAGCGCAGCCGAAGGGAACCTGTTGTTTCCTGGCACCACACGTGCCTTAGACTTCCGCAACCACACCCCGCCCACTCTCGAACAGCCTCGCCGTAAGCGCTCCAAAAATAAACCCGCCAACGTGCGCCAGGTAAGCCACACCGCCCGCCTGCGCATGCGCCACCTGCCCCGCATTAAAAAGCTGGGTCAGAAACCAAAACCCAATCAACAGCGCTGCCGGAATGAACGTGACCTTGATAAATATAAAGATCACCAGAATCGAGCGAATCCGGTCGCGAGGATAGGTAACCAGAAATCCACCCATCACCGCCGCGATCGCCCCGCTGGCGCCCAGGTTGGGCACCGTAGAATGCGGGCTGGCCAGGACCTGCGCCAGCATCGCCACCATCCCGCCCACCAGATAGAAAATCAGATATCGCGATCGCCCCATCGAGTCTTCCATCTCCGGGCCAAACGCCCACAAGAAAATCATGTTCCCGATGATGTGCGACCAGCTGGCGTGCATGAACATCGCCGTGAGAATCGTGATAAAGCGATGCCCGGAAATAATCTGGTCGGGGATCGCCGACCACTGCATCACAAACGCCTCACCACCCTGCAACTCCCGAACAAAAACAAAGACATTAGTCAGGATGATAAGAATCGTAATCACAGGGATGCGCACCGGACGCCGCGAAGCATCCCCAAGTGGAATCAGTCCGCCCATTTATTAGTTCTCCATGAGGAGATGGCATGTGGAGACGGCGCAGCCGGCGCCCGTGTGGAACGGACACTCCTGTCCGTTGCCTTTGACGTTGACGTTGACTTGGAAGCTCGCGTGGCTGGGACTGGGATGCCCCATTTCTCGCGCACCTTGCGAGAAGTGGGGCCTTCCTGCCCCGCAAAATCTAAGCCGCTAACTTTGTGGTAGCCACTGCGCCAGCAGCCCGCCGTACCGCCATCGACAGCATCACTCGAGCCACTCCGCTGAAGATCAGGCTGATCCCCACCAGAGTCCCGATCGCCCACAACGAACTCGAGGGCCATTGCAGGTAGATCATCAACCCCAGCAGCAGGCTAACGATCCCGTCAATCAGCACCCAGCTCGCTCCCTGCGCCGGACGCATCTTCGCATACAGCACGATGTCGAGGACGCCCTCAATCACGAACAGCGACGCCAGCACCAGCGTGAGCGAAGCCACTCCGATCACCGGATGCAGAATCAAATACCCGCCGAAGACAAGGTAAGCGACCCCAACCAATGCCTTCCAGATCACGCTCCCCGCGCCATGCGCGCGAAAAGCCAGCATCAGGTGGACGACGCCCGCCAAAATAATCAGGTACCCGACCACCACACTAACCGCCACAGCGGCAACAAACGGAGATATCACCGCCATCGCACCAAAAACAATCAACAACACTCCCCACAAAACGGAAACCGTCGAACCTCTCTTCACCATCTCAACCGGACTGTTCAGTGCCATAAAGGCCTCCTTAAAACAGCGGGCATAAGCCTACCTCAAAACTGCCCCAAAATGAAGCAGAACCTTAGGATCCCTAAGGGCCATGTAAATCGCTTTAATGTTCCAACTGGAACATTCGAACTTTGCAGAAAATTATCGGCGTAAGTTGTTGATTCTTCGTGCGGGCTTTTGGGCGGGTCAATGGAATCAATGGGTTAACCTGTGGAAGGAATGTCTACTTTCGAGGGTATCGGATGTCTACTAAAGTAGACTTGACAAGCGCTAGACGTACTTTTTGTGGTACAGGCAGGGGGAGTCGGTTTTGGGGTCTCGAATGGGAGGCAACCGCCAGGTCCAATCCCAATGGGGACAGCACTGTGGAATCCCAGGTTTCGCAAAGAAGGCGAAACCTGGGGCACCCGGCCTTATTGTTGAGATTCCCGGAGCGGAATTCAGAAGTTCTCCACCAGCCAGGCGTTGCTCTGAAATGACTGCTGGGCAAATGCCAGGCGTCGACCATCGGGTGAGACCTTAACATTGCCAAGCCACTGATTCCTCCCGCGGTCAAAAAGCACTCGGAATTTTCCATCCAGATCGAGTCTGGCCAAGAAATATCCATCCTTCGATTGTGCGGCTAAGAATAGAAATTCATTGTTCGCTGACCAGGTTATCGACCAAATGGCCCAGCCCTTGGGGAGCGGAACGGTGCGCTCCGTGCCATTCGGCAAGTCAAGAACGCGAACCTGTTCCCTGAGCAGACGGGGAGTCGAAATGGCGATACGTTTTCCGTCCGGCGATATGCTCCAATCGAAATCTCCACCGGGTTGCGCCAATATGGTTCTCGCCAGCTCCCTGCCCTTCCCTTTCACAGGGTCCAATACGTAGAAGATCATTTGACCCTGCTCCCAGCCACTCAAGACGCAGGAGCCAATCTGCCCTGAGGGACAGCGGAAATCAGTGGCGCTATCGTTAGCGGCAGCTTCCAACATCTTTTCGGGCGACCCGCCGGACGCTGGCATTCGCATGATCTGATGCGTAGTTGGAGCAGATCCAGCAGGCGCTTGGGGGGAAGACCAGTAAAAAATCCAGGCGCCGTCCGGAGTCAACGTTGCTTGCTCTTGCCGATCCCCTCCTTGACTCAGGGGCTGGGCGCTTTCACTGTCGAGCTGTTGGCTGAAGATCTGGCGCCTTCCGGTGCGATCGGAATCGAAGAATATGGTTCTGCCGTCGCGGGTCCACTCCGATGGATAGTCCACACTCTCGCTCACCGTAAGACGCTTGGGGGTCTCCAGGGTTGCACCGTTTTCCCGTAGTTCCCCGACATACACGTCATCTCGCGCATGGCCCTTGATCACGACTAAGCGAGTTCCGTCCGCGCTTGCACTGACGGGCATTGCATCCAAAATCGCCGATTTCATTAGCTCGCCGGATGGCTTTCCGGTCCGCTCGTCCACCTTGATTTCCCAACTGCTAATTGCATTCTCCCCCGCGCTCGCGTTACCCATGGGAAACATCATGCGTCCATCGCGCACCCAGAGAAGAAGACTGCCGTCCATAGCCATCAAAGCAGGGTTCGATAGGACAGAGCTGGGTGGGCCTCCATCCAGTGAGACAGTTTCAATGGTGCCGCCGAGCGGGCCTTTGGCTTTTGATTTTATGTACGCCAGCCGCCCACCAACCGGTGACCACGCCAGAGCCGTGTACCAATCGTCCTTTTCGCCACTCAGAAGCTTTCTAAGATTCTCTCCATTCGACCCCATGAGCCATATTTCGTGAAAAGTGGAGAACGCAATCGACTGGCCGTCGGGTGAAGCGACGGGTAATGCGCTCTCGTCGTGCAGTTTGCGGGGCGTGCCTCCGAAAACAGATGCCTCCCAAATCGTGGTGGAGACCCTGGTTTCCGATTGCGCCGTCAACAATAGCTTTTCCCCGTTTGGGAACCAGCTCACGGACCAGAGATGAGTTCGGATTTCATCAGGCAGCGGTATGTCGTGGATCTCTCCGGTGTCTATGCTGCTCAAATGCAGTCCTTTGGGATCTGTATACGCAAGATGATTGCCGTCAGCGGAAATGGCTGCAAAGAGTAGGCGATTTTCCGCGGGGTTGTGCGTCAACTGGCGCTCGGTCAACGTTTTGTGCAGAGCCGGGGCTTGCCGCGCCTTGATCCAATGAAATCCAAAACCAAGCAAAGCGAGGAGCACTACCAGCGCCGCTCCGTACAGAAGCTTGGGGCGGGAGCGCGAGAACGCGCGGATCGCGGAGTCCCCAGCAGGCGGCACTGGAGAACTGTGTCGTGCGGATTCCGTGTCCCGCCGGAGTCGCTGCAAATCTGCTCGCATATCGGCGGCGTGCTGGTAACGCAGATTGCGATCCTTCTCCAAAGCCTTGTTGATGATCCGTTCCAGTTCAGCAGACACGTCGGGGTTCAGCCGCACCGGCGCCACGGGAGCGCGCTCGAGTATGGAGTTGAAGATGAGCGCGGAAGTATCGCCCCGGAACGGAAGCGTGCCCGTGCACATTTCGTAGAGTACGGCTCCGAACGAGAACAGGTCGGTGCGGGGGTCGAGTTCCTTTCCCCGAACCTGCTCCGGCGACATGTAGGCGACCGTTCCCAGCGCACTGCCGGGACTCGTCAGATGTTCCTCCGATTCGATAGTCGCGGCGCTTAGGGTAACGCTCTCAGGCTTCAGTGTGACTTTGGCCAGCCCAAAATCGAGAATCTTCGCTTGACCTCGATTGGAGACAAAGATGTTTGCGGGCTTGATGTCGCGATGGACGATGCCCTTGGCGTGCGCCGCGTCGAGCGCATCGGCGATCTGGATGCCGAGGTCGAGCACCGTCTCCATCTCCAGCGGCTTGCCCGCGATGCGGTGCCGCAGGGTCTGGCCCTCCAGAAGTTCCATGGCGATGAAGGTTCGTCCATCGGCCTCGCCGATCTCATAGATGGTGCAGATGTTCGGATGGTTGAGGGAGGACGCAGCTTTGGCTTCCCGCTGGAAACGGCTGAGGGCTTGCGCGTCGTGGGCGAGTTCGTCCGGAAGAAACTTCAGAGCGACGTGACGGCCGAGTTTGAGGTCTTCGGCTTCGTAGACAACACCCATGCCTCCGCCGCCGATCTTGTTAAGGATGCGGTAATGGGAGACCGTCTGACCCACGGGTTGCGAGGGCGTGGACACTGGCTAGACATGTTAGGCGGGGACGTGGGGAAGGTCAATGAACCTGTCTCCACGTGAGTTGTGGAGGCGTGATCGAATTCCCAACAGGGATTGGTGTTGTGGAATCCCACGTTTCGCAAAGAACGCGAAACATGGGGCACCCTTTTCCGGGGGACCGTCGGCTGATTGAAAATCCAGATCAAAATCAAAGTCAAAGGCAGCGCACAAGAGTGTCCGCTCCACACGAGCAAAGCTAACTTCTGATTCTTCTTGACATTCGCCTTCCATTCGCCAACAATGTCGGCATGGCGATCACACGCAGGCAGCGCGAAGTCTATGACTTCATCTCCCGCTTTGTGGCGGAGCATGGGTATTCTCCGTCGTTTGAAGAGATCGGCAACGGGCTGGACCTGAACTCGCTGGCCACCGTACACAAGCACATCACCAACCTCGAGAAGAAGGGATTGCTCACCCGCGACTACAACCGCAGCCGCTCCATCGACCTGCTGCCGCCCAAGGGACGGCTCAAGCAGGCCATGAGCGTCAACACCGGCCTGGTGCTGCCGCTGCTGGGGCGCATTGCCGCCGGCCAGCCCATTGAAGCGGTGCAAGCCAATGAGACCATTTCCCTCGCTGACTTTGTGCGATCGAAGGAGGTTTTCGTGTTAGAGGTTCGCGGCGATTCCATGCAGGATGAGGCGATTCTTGATGGCGATTACGTGCTGGTGGAGAAGCTGAAGACGGCGCACAACGGTGACATCGTGGTCGCTTTGGTCGATAAAGACGACGCGACGCTGAAGCGCTTTTACCGCGAAGGCGACAACATCCGGCTGCAGCCTTCTAACGTTACGATGAAGCCGATTATTGTGCCCGCGGCTTCGGTGGAAGTGCAGGGACGGGTGATTGGGGTGCTGCGGAAGTATTAGGGCAGTGGTCAGTAGTCAGTGATCAGTTGTCAGTTTTCGGCTGTTGGCTTTCAATGCAACCCAAACATCACGTGCGAGCTTTGATTGCGGTGTTCTGCCTGTGTGTTGCTGGTTGGGGTTACGCGCAGAGTCGGGCGGCGCAGGGTGCGCCTAAGGAGAAAGTTGTGACTGGTCATGCTCGTGGAACGTTTGATGTAAAGCTGACGCCGCAGGCTGGCGAAGATGGGGCTGACGCCAGCATCGCGAGAATGACGATTGACAAGCAGTTTCACGGCGACCTGGAGGGAACGAGCAAAGGGCAGATGCTCGCCAGTAGAGCGAAAGGCTCGGGGGGTTACGTTGGGATGGAGGTGTTTACGGGAACGCTGAAGGGCCGCAAGGGGAGCTTCGCCCTGCAGCACAGCGGTACCATGACGCCCGCGGCGCAACAGTTGAGCGTGACGGTTATCCCGGACTCCGCGACCGGCCAACTCGAGGGCCTCGCAGGAACGATGAAGATCAAGGTCGACAACGGGAAGCACTCTTACGAGTTTGAGTACACATTGCCGGAAGTTCCGTAAGGGCGCTTCCAGTTGCTGGCTCCTAGCTTCTAGCCAATTCAGGGCCCGATGAAGGTTCTGGCGGAGAAAGAAAAACGCACGCGACTCATTAGGTCCGCGTGCGTTTGAGGTTTAACTGGCAGCTAGAAGCTGCCTCACTGCCTTATCCAACGTGCCGGTCGAGGGCCTGCGCTATGGTTTCCTTGGGCTTATAGCCTACGATCTGCTCGACCACTTGGCCGCCTTTAAAGACCAGCAGCGTGGGGATGCCGGTGACTTTGTAGCGCATCGGCGTGGAGCTGTTGGAGTCGACATCCATCTTGCCGATCTTGATTCTGCCCTGGTAGTCCTTGGCCAACTCCTCGACGATGGGAGCGATAGCGCGGCAGGGGCCGCACCATGTTGCCCAGAAATCCACGAGCACGGGCGTATCTGACTTCAAAACATCCTGGTCGAAGTTTGCATCAGTGACTTCGACGATTCCATTACCTGCCATGTTTGTTTCTCCTCGTTGGAACGTCGCGTTGTCGGCGGACGCTCCATCGAGTGTCTTTGCCGGGACCCGGACGATCTTAGAATACGGTCTTTGCTTCTTACGATCTTTGCCGAATACGATCTTAACTGATTACGATCTTAATTGATTACGCTCGATTGCTTACGATTCGAATGAATACGAAGTATCGAATGCTTTCCCAGCTACGGCAAGCTCTTATCGTACCATCCCCAATTTGATGCGCGGGCCAAGGCGAAGGTCGCAGAAAGCAGAAGGGTGCGCTGCCGCACAGACCGGCCTGGAAGCTAGTAGCTTCTCACAGAAACTCCGGAGCGGGCTTGTGCTTGTGCCGAGGGGTATGGGGTGCTTCGACTGCGTGAGATTGTCCTTCGGACGATCTCACTCCGCTCAGCATGACAGGGCAAGTGCAAGACCTTTCTTCACCGCACGAAAGAACGCTCGTTCATGATGACAACCGAACTGCGTACCGGGCTAGAAGATGATTTTGATCGCGGCCTGCATCAGGCGGGGAGGGGCGGCACTGACGATATCTCCGAACGAGGAGCTGTTGATGTTGCCGTCCACGGAAGTGGGTCCGAAGAACTGGGCGTGGTTGAAGACGTTGAATCCTTCGAAGCGGAACTGGAGCGACTTGGACTCAGTGAGTGGGATG
Source organism: uncultured Acidobacteriaceae bacterium (assembly GCA_963747615.1). GTDB lineage: Bacteria > Acidobacteriota > Terriglobia > Terriglobales > Acidobacteriaceae > Sulfotelmatobacter. The sequence continues at coordinate 1,342,242 of CAVVFP010000001.1, read as the reverse complement.
CTCTTCAGCAACGCGATGTCGTAATTGTCGATGCCTGGGCCGTAGAAGAAACGGCGCGGGGCGTTGCCCGGTTCTCCCAACGGCTGCAGACTGAAGAGGCTGGTATTGAAGGCGGGTTGGCCGTTGCGGGGATTGTGGTTGATCGCGAGCGGGCCCGGAGTGTACTGCGGCTCGTCGACGCCGTAGTTGTTGATGCCGTTGGGCTCGGCTCCGAGCAGAGAGTTGTCACCGTAGTTTAGAAGCGTCACGGGAAAGCCGCTGCTGAAATGGGTAATGCCGGAAAGGGTCCAACCTTTTGTCCACCGGTTGGAGACGCCGAACAAGCGCTCGAAGGGAAGCTCGTAGGCGTAGCTGACCACGAAGTTGTGAGTCACATCGAATGCGGACAAGGCGCGGCTGAGAGCGGGATTGATGGGATTGACTTGTTCTCCGACGTTGGAGGACTGGTCGATGGATTTGCTGTAGGTGTAGCTGGCAAACAATTGCAAGCGCTTACTGGTGTGGCGGAGACTGAGTTCGAGCGCGTTGTAGTTGGAGTTGCCGATGGTGGACTGATTGGTGTCGCTGCCAAACATGGGGCCTAGTGGTCCGCGAGTTCCGCTCTCGGTTTCGGTGAAAGGTCCGCAGCCCGGTGTGATGAGGCACAGCGCGGGGTCGCCGGGGTTCGATTCCACCAGAACCAGAAGGCGATGAGACTGGTTGCCTACGTAACTGGCGCTGAGCAGGGTGTTGTTTCCGAATTGGCGCTCGATCGAAAAGACGTATTGCTCGGTGTAGGGGATACGGTTGGTGACGGGATAGGCGGGAATGCCGGTGATGGGCACGTATTGCGACCAGTCGACATTGGGATCTGGGTTGTTGCGGGAGGAATTCAAGGGCGCGAAGGTGACAGGAAAATACTGGCCGAGGTCTTCTCCCGTGGAAGCGGTGACGAATGGGTTTGAGAACGTCGGTGGAGCGGGGCTGCTGTAGGTGGTGCCGTAGGGAGCGTTGGCCGCCAGGACTCCGAGGGTGAGGGCTTCGATGGAGGTGTAATACATTCCGAAGCCGGTGCGAAGACTGGTCCTGCCGGGACCGCCGAAGAGTTTGCCGAGAAAGGTGTCGGTCGATAGCTCGGGCGAATAGGAGATGCCGAGGCGCGGCGAGAATTCATCGCCGGGAGGGGCGAGGGTTCGGCGGACTCCGGGATCGGTGGGGTAGAGGATTCCAACCGGCGCAGTGGGGAAAACTACGGACTGCTTGCCCGGCTCGGTGGTTGAAATCTGGTTGTACTTTTCATACCAGGGCTCGATACGGTCCCATCGCAAGCCGTAGTTAATGGTGACATTGGGTGTTAAGCGCCAACTGTCCTGGGCGAAGATACCGGCATATTTGTTGCGGCCATAGAAGGGATTGAGCTGGCTCTGGTTGTACTGACTGGGAATTCCGAGGAGGAAGTCGGCAAAATCGACTCCGGTTTCGCTTCCGGTGAACAGGAAGTTGCCGTTGAACTGGGCGATCGGATTCACATTGACCTGGTCGTAATGGAATTCGCCGCCGAACTTCATGGTGTGGCGTCCCAGGACTTTCGAGAAGTTGTCGAGCAACTGGAAAGTGTTGTTGGCTTGCTTCAGTTCGTTGGTGTTGGTACCGGTGGAGAAATTGTTGAAGACGAGGTTCTCCACTCCTTCGCCTTTGGGGTCAAGAGCCACGATGGTCGGGGTTCCGGAGGGAGTGACGAAACCTTGAGACACGAGGCTTACGCCGAGGCCGCCTTGGGGCTTGCCGAGGTCGTTGTAGGCCCGCATGTAACTGAAGTGGAGTTCGTTGACCGCCGTGGGGCTCAGCGTTTTCGTGTCGCCAATGCTGAATAGCTGGGCGCGGCCGAGGTAAAGCGCGTTGAAACCAGGGACGCTGGCTCCGCCTTGCGCGACCGGATAGGGATTGTTCAGCGAGTAATCGTCAATGAAGTAATAGCCGGAGATGAGGCCCAAGCGGGTATTGGCGTCGAGACGCACCGCGCCTTTGTCATCACGAAGCGCCTGGTTGAAGGCAGACGTTGCAAACTGATCGACGGAGGCATTGGGAGCGGGAATGTACTGCAGCAAGTTCTGGGCGGGTACGGACCACGCGCTGGTTGGGATTTGCAGAGTCGGAAGAACGCAAGCGGTGGTGCTTCCCGGAGAATAATTGGTGTTGGTGCATCCGGGAAAATAGTAGGGCTCGCCGGCGAGAACTTTATAACCGAAAGCCTGGGAGAGCGTACTGGCCCAATCGCCGCTCACCGGCATCGCAGGACCGCTTACGACCGTGGGGGTCACGACCGGTTGCCCATTCACGATCTGGGTGGTGTAGAAGGAGTTGGCGAGATCGGATAGATCACCGGTGCGGTCGGCGTTGGAAGGCACTGGAATCAGGCCGGTATCGACTCCCTGGCGCTGGCGCGTGCCCTGGTAGTCGGAGAAGAAGAAGATCTTGTTGCGCTTGATGGGCCCACCGAAAGTTCCGCCGAACTGGTTTTGGATGAAGGTGCCGCGAGTGGGGGAAAAGAAGTTGCGCGCGTCGAGATCGGTGTTGCGGAGAAACTCGAAAAGGTCGCCGTGAAATGCGTTGCTGCCGGACTTGGTGATGACGTTGATCTGTCCGCCGCTGAATTCGCCATACTCCGCATCAAAATTGCTGGTAAGAATCCGGAACTCGGCGATGGAGTCGAGGTTGGGAATGACCGCCGTCCCCATGTTGACGTCTTCTTCGGAGTCGCTGCCGTTCACGATGAAGGCGTTGGCGAACTCGCGTTGACCGTTAATGGAAATCGTGCCGGGATTCAGATCGCCGGAGGGCGAGAGCGCGCTGGCGCCCACGTCCTGCACGGTGTTGGAGTTGATGGAAGTTTCAGGAGCCACTCCGGGTTGAAGCGACAGAAGATCGGTGTAGGCGCGACCGTCGAGGGGCACAGCAGTCATCTGCTCACTGTTGATGACCGCGCCCATCTGGCTGCTGTAGGTGTCAAGATGGACCGCGCTGTCGCTGACGGTGACGGCGTCGGTCCTCTGGCCGACCTGCAACACGACATCGAGTGAAAGGGAGCTGTTGGTGTCGAGCACGATTCCAGTGCGCTGGTAAGGATTGAAGCCGGGATGGTTGACGCCGAGAACATAGCTGCCCACGGGAAGGACTGGAAAAGAGTAAGCGCCGCGAGCATCAGTCGTGGCCGACTGCCGGACACCTGTGCTGGTGTTGACCAAGGTGACGGATGCTTTGGCGATCGAGGCGCCCGAGGGGTCTTTGATTGTGCCGGATATGCTGCCGCCGACGCCGGCGAAGACAGGGGCCAACAGGCCGAGGGTGAGGCACAGTAGGAGGAACGGTATTTTGGAAAGACTTTTCATGGTGTAAGGAACCCTATTAATAGCGTTGTTCTAGTTGCAATCGAGTCGCATCTACGGTTATGATGATCCCCTCGATTGGCAATCTACCGTGCTCGAAGGGTGGAGCGGGCTTCCATCCAGTTGCAATCGAGTCGCAACTGAAGTACGTTCTTCATATTGACGGATACGACCGTTTGCCGTCAAGGAGTGGCGGAAGATTCCGTCGCAGCGCGGTTGCGACGAGTTGCGACGTTGCTGAGGAGGGTCTTATGCCGTTACCACAAACTGAAATACCAGGCCGATTGCAATCCCATCTTGCCGAGCGAGGAATCCGCATGACCCAGCAACGGCGGGCCATTCTGCACGTGATGGAGACCGCGACCAAACATCTGGATGCGGCCCAACTCTTGCGCAAGGCCCAGAAGCTGGATGCCAGCGTGGATCGCAGCACGGTATACCGAACCCTGCGGATGCTCAAGCGGCACGGCCTGATTGACGAACTCGACCTGATGCACATCCACGGCGAAGGCCACTACTATGAACGCAAGCTGAACCGGGACCACATACACATGGCGTGCCTGAGGTGCGGGAAGATTATGGAGTTTGTCAGCGATATTTTCGAGACTCTGAAGGGACAGGTGGAGAAGGATTGCCGGTTCCGGATTGTGGTGTCTAGATTGGAAATTGGCGGGTACTGCGCGGCTTGTTCGAAGTAGAAAGTGGGCTGGGAAAAAACCGGGCTTCGCCAGGCGGACAGCCCCTTCGGCTTTCGCTCAGGGCAAGCGAGGGCGGCTGTCCCAACATTTAAACTGCAATAAAAAAAGCGCCCTAGACTTTTCAGTCAAGGACGCCTCGGCAGCCCTCCCCCAGAACTGCCAAACTACGAAATGGATAATAGTGAACTAGTGATTTTGTGTAAACGTCACTTTGGTAATCGGGTTCTTCCGGGTTGTGGAAAAGTGTTGAACCGGGTCAGTCTGTACCTCGGGGCTGAAGCCGCTTATCCGCGGTTTGATGCAGGCCTGAAGGCCGGCTCCACCCGGTGTGGAGCCGGCGCCTCGCTGCGCTCGCTGGACGGCCGAGGCGGCCGTCCCCACATGAACACAAATCAAGATCTAAGGTTGCTTGTGCCAGGTTTGGCCGGCGTCGGTGGTGGTCCAGATTTCTACGTCTGATGTGGTCACGGAGCCGTTGCGAGGGTCGGAGAATCGAATGCCGATGATGTCGCCGGTGAGACGGACGCCGGCTTCAGAAGGAATTACGCGAGCCCAGCGACTACCTGCATCCGTGGTGTGATACAAGGCGCCACCCGAGCCTCCGGCCCAGACTTCGGCGGCATTGGACGATACAGCAATGGCGCGGAAGGTTGTGTGCGGAACCGGCTCTGCTTCGGCGGGCTTTGCGGCGGCGGACCTTGCACTGGCCGGCGCGGCGGAACCGGCTGCGGACTTAGCTGCGAAATTCGCATTCTTCTTCACTTCAGTGCTGGCTTGAGTCACCGGCTCGGGCTGCACCTTGACTGCCGCAGTCGGACCGGGCACGATTCTCGAAGTCATTGAATTATCCGCTACGACGTTTACATCCAGCCAAGTCTTGCCTCCATCGAGGGAACGCTGCAGAGCGCCGGTAGCACTGATGGTCCAACGAAGCGTTGCCGTGAGCGTGGGAACGGTGCGCAACAAAGGCACCGGACGCATGACTGGAGAGGAGTGCTCCGCGGCGGATTTCGCCCTGGCCACACGGTCGGCTGAGTCCTGGGGCAGATCGGGTTCATTCTTAGCCAGCTGGTCTTCGGCCTGAGTCTGAGTCTCGTTCTGTGCTGCGGTTGGTGTGGGGGCGAGCGGGGCGGCGCGTGACACGTCGACAGCGGTCGAGGGTGGAGTTGGATTCTGCTTTGTGGTCGGCGCAGAAGCCAACTCGCGACGAGGCGCGGCGCTGATGCGGCCGCCGCCGGTACCGGATCCCACAGCGGCAGGGGCTGCATGGAAGGTCCCCGGCGAAGTTGCGCCGTGCGTTGGCTCGGGCTGCGCGACGATATTTGGACGGGGAGCGGGCTCTTTCTTTGCCGTTCCTTGTTTTCCGGTGTCGGCTTGAGGAGCGACCGGCAGCGGGGGAGTCGCGGGTTGGGAGAGCGAGAAACTCTGCGCACTGGATTCAGGAGACTGATCGCGGGAGGTGAGACTGGCAGCGACGAGCGCCTTTTCCTGCTGGCGTTGCTTGTATTGAATAATGCCGACCGATGTCACGGCGAAGATTCCAGCGGCCACTACGCCCCAACGCAGGACGGGCCAGCTTAGCCAGCCGATGCGGGCAGTGTTGCTCGAACTGGCGATTGCGACGATTTCGGTCGGAGGCAAGGCTAGCGCCACCACCTCGCGGCAATCGCCGCAGCGGGCAAGGTGATCGAGCATATGGTCGCGCTCGCGGGTGGCCAGAGAGCGCTCGGCGAACGCGGTGAGCAGATCGGCATCGGGATGCTGGTCTGCCCCGGCTGGCACCTGCTGCTGCAATCTGGCTCGCACGATTTTGGGGACCTTTTGCATCTGAAATCAGTTTCTAGTTCCCGGTTTCTAGCCTTTTCCTCTGGGCGCTGCCTTTTGCTGAAGGTTTAGCGCATCCTTCTTATGTGAGAACGCTGCTGTTGGGGAATCTTGCGCCAGGCTGCGGCGAATATCCACCTGTAGATCGCGGACGTCTATGTCTAAAGCCTCCTCGGCCTGGCGGCGGGCCATGCCCTGCTGCATCATGCCAGCCAGGATCTTCTTGCGCAACGACTTGGTCAGCTTGTCCACTTTGCGGCTGATGGTGGATTCGTGCACGCCCAGCATGCGGGCGATCTGGGCCAAGGTGCGTCCATCGAGATAATACGCCGCCAGCACCATGCGGTCTTCGCTATCGAGAGCGGCGAGGGCCGCGTCGGTGGCGGATTCCAGGCGCGAGTCCCCCGCAGGAATCGGCTCCGGAGTGGGAGCCGCAAACTGCACGCCGTCTTCACTCTCTTCGTCGAGACTGACCAGACGTTTGGTGCGCCGGTAGCGGTTTACGAATTCCTGGGCCAGAACGGTGCGCAGCCAGCCTTCGAGCGATCCGCGGCCGGTGAAGGAGGCCAGCTTAGAAATGCGCTCGCCGTCGCGCGTGGTCGTGCCGTAGAGCTCGGCATAGAGACTGTCGGCGAGGTCGCGGGCGGCGGAGTCTTCGCGGGCAATGCGCAGCGCGGACTGATAAAGTTTTTCGCGATAGCGGGTGAGGAAGAGTTCCCACGCAGAATTGTGGCCGGCGGCACAGGCTCGGGCGAGTGCCAGTTCCTCGACGCGCAGCGTCAACAGAAAAATTCGAGTCTCTTCTGTGTTCGGGGCGGGTAGATATTTGGTGGCAACTTCGCAGAGAACCACGGCGAGGGATTCGCGTTCAAAGCCGATTTTTTCGCACCCGCCTTTCTCGTAAAGTTCGGCGAGCAGACCGGCGACTGCCGTTTGCACTGCGGCGGAGATCGGTTTCGTGGCGCGCATCAAAACAAGAGAGTACGACGAGAACCATTCCCGATGCTAGTAGAAGCGTTCGTTTGGGTCGAAGTTCCTCAGGGGCTAAAGCCCAAAACAAATGTCCCGACCGCTAATGCAGGCCTGAAGGCCTGCTCCACCCCGACTTAGCAGGACTGCTCACACTCCGCCGCAATAGAGCTGCTCCACCCCGCTCGAAGGCGTTCTTCATCCTCCTTCATTAGACGCTTGCAACGTTCATTTTGGCCGCAAGGCTTACGGTTTATTTCGTTCTCATCGGGAGTCGAGTGGGCGGCGCGCCTCGTGGAGTTGGCAACTGTAACCTCCTGGGACCGGGGCGCACCGCCCCGCGAGGGGAGGAGAATTATGCGTCCGAGATTAGTGGTGGCAGTAACGATGACGATGATGATGGCATTGCTGATCGTGGCCGCGCTGGTCTGCCTGAATCCGCGGCCGGTTCATGCCGGGGAGCAGTCTTCTGTCTCCGGCTACAAGGTGCTGGAGCCGATCCGGCACGGAAGTCTGACGGTGTTTCCCGTGGTCGCTCCCAAGTCCTACGCGACCGGCGAGTTTCTGACGCTGGATGAGGGATTGCGATCCGGAGAAGTGGTAGTGACCGAGTACGGAAATGTTCGCGGGCTGATGCGAGGGCATCTTACACCGCCGGTGCGCCAGGAGTACGCCGAGGTGAACCGGCTGGTGTTGATCAATAACTCGAAGCGTCCGTTGCTGCTGCTGGCCGGCGAGATTGTTACCGGAGGCAAGCAGGACCGCGTGATCGGGAAAGATCGCATTGTTCCGGCGGAAAGCGATCCCGTGGATCTTAGCGTGTTCTGCGTGGAGCCGGGGCGATGGGTCGCAACCAGCGAACATTTCGGAACTTCGGGCGCGACTTATGGGGGCGCAAGCGGCGCCGGACGCGTTCCCGCCCCCAGCACGATCATGGCTCAACCTTCTGTGCGCGCTAGTGCTATGGGCGACAAAGATCAGAACCAGGTTTGGGCCGAGGTGAGAAAGCAACAACAGTCGATGGCGGCCGAGGTGGCGCCCTCGGCTCCAACCGCGAGTGGGGAGATTCGGTCCACCAGTTCCTACGCGCGGGTGATGGAGAATAAAGACGTGAGAGAGAAGGTGGACGAGATTGCCGGACCAATCGAACACAATTATGAAAGCCTGATCAAGCAACTGCGCGATCGCAGGGCGGTCGGCGTGGTGGTCGCGGTGAATGGGCACATCATCTGGGCCGACGTTTTCGCGAGCACGGAGCTGCTGGAAAAATATTGGCCGAAGCTGGTGCGCTCCTATGCATCAGAGGCGGTGGTGTCGCGGGCGAAAGGCGGCGAGGCCAGCTTGGCGCAGGCCGAGGCCTTTCTGGGAAATATGGAAGGACGCAGGGAAACGATCGATAGCGAACCGGGAGTCTACCGTCATACGGAGGTGAATGGCGATGGATTCAAGGCGTTCGCGCTAACGTCGCTGTTGCCGAAGACGGGCTTCGAGGTGCATGTGGCGAAGATGGCAGAGTAGCAGTGGTCAGTGGTTAGTAAAATTGGGCACGGTTCTAATGCGGCGGTGGGTAAACGACGGCCCGCCGCAAGGTACTGGCCTCTGATCACTGACCACTGGCCACTGATTCTTGGTACCAATTTCGCCAGGCCGTCGAGTCGTTTGGCAGGCGTTGTTTGGTGATGTCGGTCAGCGCCTGGAATGCCCAGGCATGGGTTTGAGCATCGAGTGCGGGATCGTCGGAGTAATTGATCAGTTGTGGCACGGCGGCGAGGCGCTGCTCGTGGGTCAACATACCGGATTCTGCAAGACTGCACGCGGCGCGCTCGCGCACCATCGCGGAAGGATCGTCGTGCATGGCATTGAGCAGGGGCGCGATGGTTGAAGTTGTTCCTACTAAAGCCAGGCCTTCTACCGCCCAGCGGCGCACGTCTTCGTCCGAGCCTGAATTCCTGCCGGAATCTTTCAGGTGCGCGGTCAGCACTCGAACGACGCGATCGGTCTCAACCCCGCGGTTGCCGAGCAAGCCCAGACTCCACAAGGCCCAGACTTTTTGCGCGTGATCGGAAGAATCGGCCTGCCGGACCAGCGCGTCGGCGCTCGACTCGCTTTTGGTAAGTCCATAGGCTGCGAGTTGCACTTCAATGGCGGAAGCCCGCAGATTCTGGTCGTTGGAATTAAGCGCGACCGTGGTAAGGTCGCCGAGCTTCGCATCCCACTGGAGCTTGCCGCGCCAGGCATCGAGGCGGGCTTCGATCTGGGCTTGGCTCTGAGCTGTGCCTTCGTCGGAGCGGCTGACTGCGCGTTCCAGCAGAATCTCAGCTTGCCGTTGCGGCTTCTGACGATCCAGTTCGGGATCCGCGGAGGTTACAGACGTATGAGAGGTTCTTTGCGGCGAAGGCGTGCCGAAGGTTTTGCCCCATAACGCAGCCGCGCGTCCGCCGCCGGAGACCATTACCGCGAGTCCAGCCCCCAATATAATTGCCGCGACATGAGGCCAGTGCGCGGTCGCAGACGGCGGCCTTGGTGTAGGCGCGGCTTGCTCCGGCGCGGCTGGTCGAACTACATCCATGTAATAAAGTTTAGGGACGGTTCCGAACGGGGTAAAGTTACTTCGGGGCCCCTCCCCATTGAAATTGATGAGAATGGTAAAGTTTGCGGAGGAAATCATGTCTGCCGAGGGAAAAATCAAGTGCTGTGCGCTAGTGGCTTCGCTGGCTCTGCTGATCGGCGGAGCCGCTTTGGCCGTGGCTGGCCCAGGGTACAGGGTCCTCAACACTTACAAAGTAGGTGGCGATGGTGGGTGGGATTATTTGACCGCGGACGCGGAGGCGCGGCGACTTTATATTTCGCGAGCGACTCGCGTTATCGTTCTCGATCTCGACTCCGGCAAGACGGTTGGCGACATCGCCGACACGCCGGGAGTTCATGGCATCGCGCTGGCGCCGGAACTCGGGCGCGGCTTTGTCAGTAATGGCCGCGAAGGGACAGTCAGCATCTTCGATCTCAAGACGCTCGCGACCAGCGGCAAAGTGAAGGTGGGCGACAATCCGGACGCGATTCTTTACGATCCGGCAACCAAACGGGTGTTCACATTCAACGGGCGAAGCCAGGATTCGACGGCGATCGATGCGGCCAAAGGCATCGTGCTGGGTACGATCAAACTGGATGGCAAGCCAGAATTCGCGGCCAGTGACGGCAAGGGCGAGATATTCGTGAACATCGAAGACAAAAGCGAGTTGGTGGCGATTGATCCTAGCAAGCTCGCTGTTAAGTCGACGTGGGCGCTGGCGCCTTGCGAATCGCCCTCGGGCTTGTCGATAGACCGGAAGAATCGACGTCTGTTCGTGGGATGCGAAAACAAAATGATGGCCGTGGTGAATGCGGATACCGGTAAGGTGCTGGCCACGCCTGTGATCGGTGACGGCGTAGACGCGACCACATTCGACGACGAAACCGGACTGGCTTTTGCTTCCTGCGGCGAGGGTGTGCTGACGGTAGTGCGCGAGGAGTCAGCCGACAAATTCAGCGTAGCGGAAAGCGTTCCGACACAGCCGGGCGCACGCACGCTGGCGCTCGACTCGAAGACGCACAATGTGTTCGTGGTGACGGCGAAGTTCGGTCCAGCGCCGGCCGCGAGCGCGGACAACCCGCATCCCCGGCGCACTATCCTGCCTGACAGCTTTGTGGTTCTGGTTGTTGGTAAGTAGATGCAAGAAGCTTTTTCACCACGGAGACCTGGAGTCTGAGAAAATCTAAATTCGTTTTGCTTGTTCCCCAGACCTAGAACGACCGTTCGGTTGCCAGCGGTATGGCTTGCCATGTATTATCTGTCCACTTCCCGGCCTGCATTCTCTCGTTTCGCTTCGGCATCTAAAGAGGTGTGGGCGGGCGGGGCTTTTGAATATGACGATCCCGGACGACAGATTTTTCCAGGCGCGAGTCACCAAACGTGTGGACTTCGCGCCCGACCTGTGGATGTTCCGTATTCAGTCGGGCGGTCCCTTCAATTTTGTTCCGGGGCAATATGCAACTCTGGGCGTGGAGGAGGGCGGCAAGCGCATTGAGCGTCCATACTCGATTGCCTCGTCTCCCAGCGAAAGCGAAATCGAATTCTTCTTCGAACTCGTGCCTGAAGGTGCACTCACACCGAAGCTTCACAAGCTGCAACCGGGGGACGAATTGCTTATGCGCAAGGCGCCCAAGGGACGGTTCACGCTGGATACCGGCAACGGACGCACCAATCATTTGCTGGTGTCTACGGTGACGGGCGTGGCGCCGTTTGTCAGCTTCGTCCGCACACTGTCGAAAGAGTGGAAGGCAGGCCGCTTCGACGGCACGCACAAGTTGTTCTTACTTAACGGCGCCAGCCGCCCCTGGGAGTTCGGTTACAAAGACGAATTAACCCGCTTTGCCGAAGAGTTGCCGTGGTTGAAATACGTTCCGACTGTGAGCCGGCCATGGGACCACGCCGACTGGCCCGGCGAGATTGGGAGAGCTGACGACATTCTGAGGAAATATGCTGACTCGTGGGGGCTCGACGCCAGCAATACGCACGCCTATCTTTGCGGCCATCCTGACATGATCGCGAACAGCAAGGCCATCCTGAAACGCCGCGGTTTCCTGGATAAGACGGCGATCAAAGAAGAAATTTACTGGGTGCCGGCGAAGTAGCTGCTAGTACCTGGTGCCTGTCTCTTGATTTTCCAGCTAGTGGTCGCGGCGGCGCAGGTAATCGATGAACATCTGTTCCACGGGTTTGTCGTAGGCCATCAAGACATGGCGGACGGTGCGGCCGCTGACGAAGTGGCAGACTTCTTCGGCGAGATTTTTGGCGTGATCGCCGGCGCGTTCGAGAGACTGGGTCATAAAGATGACTTGCAAACTGGCCTGGCGCGTGATGTTTTCTGGATTCTCGATGTGCCGCAAGAAGATGAGATTGCGCAGGCGGTCGATCTCGGCGTCGGAGCGGAGAACGTCGACGGCTTTGCCGACGTCGCGGGCAGAGAAAGCGTCGCCCACATCGGTAAGCATTTTTTCGAGGATGGTCGCCATGTGAGTGAGGTCGCGAGTGTCGTCGGAATCGACGCGGCCGGAAGCGGCTTGAGCGCTATTGGCGAAGCTGAGAAGCAGGTCACCGATGCGCTCCAGGCTAATCATGAACTTCATACAGGCGAGAAGTTCGCGGGCCTCAGCGGGCTCGACTTCGGTGATGGCAGTGGTAACGGCGCTGTCGATTTCCATGTCGAGCGTGTCGAGTTCGCGCTCGCGCTGGCACAGAGAATTGAGCAGAGGAGCAGAGCCGGTTGCGATGCCTTCGGCGGCTGCTCCGGCGGCTTCTTTCGCCAGGCGACAAGCCTCCACGGTCCGGCGAACGATTTGATGGTGGGCCGGTTCGGGTGGCAAGCTCTCGACGCGGGCAGTGCTCATGAGGGCATCCCTGTGGCGTGGGCCGGAAGAGCGCGAACCTGTTAGCTCTGATTTTGCCGTACCCATAAGCAGATCGTCAACGGCTAAGCATAGGGTTTCTTTTTCCGGCGTGGGTTAAGAAGGTGTGAATTTTTGGTCATTTCTTCGGCAGGGTTAGTGATGCCCACAGCGAGGGCAGGACGCCGGCGCTACGGCTTTGTGCGGGCCGCTATTTTCACCGGTGTTGCTGCTGCTTGGCTGCCTTGCGTTGCTGTTTCTGGTATTTCTTCGCGGCTTTGCGTTGTTTCTTGGCTATCTTTTTCGACGCCTTTCGCTGTTGCTTGGCGGCCTTCTTGGCCTCGCGGCTGTTTTCTCCGATACTTCGGTTTTCCTTTTGGGCGACAGCGGGTATCGACCCCACGACACTGAGGACGGCAAGCAGTATGAGAGCTGCAATTCGTTTCATAAACTCTCCGAGTGGGAGATTCTTACACTTGATGTTAACACTGAGGTGATGCCCGATAGGGGAGTGATTACCTCGGAACCCGCACAAACTCGGGGCACGATAGGACAAGCCTGATCGTAACCTCGCGCTTCCTGTTCGAGAGTCGCACAATGCTGAAATGGATGTGTTGACGGTTTTTCTGGATTTCATGCAACGGATCGCGATTGGTACTGGCGCTGTGTTTGCCTTGTTCCTAGCCATCTGGCTTGGATTGCCAAGGCGCTCAGGGATCGACGACACTGAGCGAACAACCCACTAGAGGCACCCCACCACCTGCCATTCCGGAAGATCTCTTCCGAAAGCCTCACATGGCCTACATCATCCCGGTTACCTGGGTTTGACTGGATTCGCACGCCGTGAGATAGTGGCTGGCTTTGAGCGGCGCAACCGGCTGTAAGTCCTAACGCGCTCGAAGTTTGTCGCTTCCCCCAAATGGTCCAACTGATTCCGAGGGATACAAGCTTCTTCAAGATGTTCTCCGCGATGTCGGACAACCTCATCGCGGGGGCGCGAGCTTTGGTGGATTTATTCGCGGATTATCGCGAAGTCGACAAAAGGATAGAAGATGTTCGTCGGATCGAGCGCGCGGGGGATGAGCTGACGCATTCCATCCTGACCAAACTTAACCAGACGTTCATCACACCCTTTGATCGGGAGGACATCCACCAACTGGCGTCGAAGCTGGATGATGTTCTGGACTATATCAACGCTTCCGGAGCGCGGCTGGTGATGTACAGGATCACTACTCCGCCGCCAGCTGCCGGAGAACTGGCCAGGATTATCCTGATGCAATGTGAGGAACTACAGAAGGCTGTGTCTCTGATGCAGAAGAACGGAAATATTCTGGCCCATTGCGTGGAGATCAACCGTCTGGAGAACGAAGCCGATCTGGTGTCGCAGCAGGCAATTGCCGAACTTTTTGAGTATGAGAAGGACCCGATCAACCTTATCAAGGTTAAAGAACTGCTCGAATTCCTCGAGAAAGCCACCGACAAGGCCGAAGACGTCGCGAATGTGCTGGAAACAGTTGTTTTGAAGAACACCTGAGTTGAAGAATCCAAGCCAACAGGAAAACTGGTGAAGCCCGACCTGCTGCTGCTGATCATTACCATCCTCGTCGCCCTGATTTTCGATTTTCTGAACGGCTTTCACGACGCCGCCAACAGCATCGCGACCGTGGTGTCGACCCGGGTCTTGTCCCCAAAACTGGCAGTGGTGTGGGCGGCCTTCTTCAATTTCGTGGCCGCATTTCTCCTTGGAACCGCGGTGGCTAAGACTATCGGTGGTGGGATGATCCGGATCGAAAGTGTGACGCAGTACGTAGTGATCACTGGATTATTCGGCGCCATTGTTTGGGATGTACTGACATGGTGGTGGGGATTGCCAACTTCCTCCTCACACGCACTGATTGGCGGATATGCGGGAGCGGCCGTGATGCGATCGGGCTGGCACGTCATTATAGCGGCGGGCTGGTATAAGACTTTGATCTTCATCGTAGTGGCGCCGGTGATGGGACTCGTTCTGGGTCTGGGATTCATGGTCGCCATTTCCTGGCTCTTGCGAAACAAGCCTCCGCAGCGAATTGACACCTGGTTTCGGAAGCTGCAACTTGTGTCGGCAGCCGCTTACAGCCTCGGTCACGGCGGTAACGACGCGCAGAAGACGATGGGCATTGTGGCCAGCGCGCTGTATGGGGCGCACTTCCTGAATTCCTCGGAGTTGGCCGGCAGCTGGGGGAAATTTCATTGGCCCATCATTCTGGCAGCACATACCGCGATCGCACTGGGAACGTATTTCGGTGGCTGGCGGATTGTGCACACCATGGGATCGCGCATCACGAAGCTGAAGCCGGTGGGAGGGTTCTGCGCGGAGGCCGCGGGAGCGATCACGCTGTTCTCGACCGCTCTTGCCGGAATTCCGGTCAGTACTACACACACTATTACGGGAGCGATCGTCGGCGTGGGAGCGACCCACCGGCTCTCGGCTGTGCGCTGGGGAGTGGCTCGGCGCATCGTGTGGGCGTGGGTGGTGACCATTCCTGCATCGGCGCTGGTGGCGGCGGTCGCTTTCTGGTTGGTGCGATGGATTCATCCGGGAGCGTAGAAGATTGAGGTGTGCGATTGCGACCGCGTTCTAGGCCGTGGGCAGGGTAAATAGAAACGTTGATCCGTGGGCGAGGTCGCTTTCAGCGCGGATGGAGCCGCCATGGGCTAGCATGATGTGCTTGGCGATGGCGAGGCCAAGGCCGGTGCCTCCCGATTCGCGAGAGCGGGCTTTATCGACGCGGTAGAAGCGCTCGAACAAGCGCGGTAGATGCTCGGAGGCAATGCCGCCGCCGAAGTCCTGCACGAAAAATTCCACAGCGTGGGGGACGGCGTGGGCCCCGAGCACGATTCGTCCCCCAGATGCGCCGTACTTTAGCGCGTTGTCGATCAGGTTGGAAAAAACCTGATGGATGGCTTCCCGGTCGGCAAGAACCGGAGGAAGATTTTCAGGGAGCGGGTTGGGGCCGGGAAAGTTCTGGCTTTGCAGATGGTGGGCCGGGGAATCCTGAATCTGCAATTCAATCCCTTGCGTGCGGGCGATTTCACGGAAGCTTTCTTCGGCGTCGTGGAGAAGCTCGGCGGGCGGGATGGGCTCCGCTTCGAAGCGCGTTTCTCCGGATTCGACGCGCGCCAGGGTGAGCAGATCTTCGGTGAGTCGCGACATGCGGGCGGAGTTCTTGCGGATGATCTCCAGGAACTCACGCGTCGGCGCAGTGTTTTCGGGAGTTCCATCCAGCAGGGTTTCCGCATAGCCTTGAATCGAAGTAAGCGGGGTACGCAATTCGTGCGAAACGTTGGCAATGAAATCGCGACGGGTTTTTTCTACGCGCTCGGTTTCGGTCAAGTCGCGGAGTACGGCGACGGCGCCACCATCGGGCAGAGGTGCGGCTGTGACGTCGAAGGCGCGACCGGGAACGATCGAGGTGGCGCGGGCTGTTTTTACTTCGCGCGTGGTCGTCGCTTCTTTAACAGTGGCGAGGAAGTCGGGGTCGCGGATGGTTTCGACTACCGGTTGATGCAGGCGCGTGCCTTGCGGGACCAGGCGATCCATGGGTTGGTTGGCCCACTGAACGAGGCCGTCGGCGCTGACAGCGATGACGGCGTCCTGCATGCTGTTGAGCAACGTTTCGAGCTGGCGCTGACTAGAGCGGACGGCGGCGAAACTTTGTTCGACGCGGCGGGCGGTGCCATCGATGGCGGCGGCGACACGTCCGATTTCGTCCTGCGAAGCTTCGCGGATGCGGGCCTGAAGGTCGCCTTCGGCGATGCGGGCTGCGACATCGACAATGCGTTCGAGGCGGCGAGCGCTCCAGTGGGCGGCGATGGCGGCCACCACCAGCGCGAACAGGAAGGCAAGGCCAGAAGCGAGTGCCAGCCTGCGGCGAACGTGCGCGGAAACGGCTTCGACATCGGAGAGCGGGTAGGCCAGTCGGACTGCGCCACCGGAGATCGGCGCAGCGACATAAAGGAAGGGAATTCCTAGGGTTGCGCTGCGGCGTTCATTGCTGCCGATTCTGCCGGAAAGAGCGGCTACGAATTCCGGTCGTGTGACATGATTTTCCATGGCGGCGGCATTCGCTTCGGAATCCGCCAGCACGTTGCCGGAGGAATCGATGATGGTGACGCGAGCGCCGGCGGCTTGTCCCTCCTGAGCGGCGATATCGGCGAGGGGGTGTCCGCTGCGGTCGGTTTCGACGCGGTGGGCGAGGAGTTGAGTCTTCTGAACCAAGTTGCGCGCAATTTCGTTGTGCAGTGAAGCTTGCCAAGCGCCGCCGAGGGTGAGGTCAAACATTACGGCGGCGGCGAGGATGACGACCAGAAAGGCCGCCAGCAGCTTCAGGAAAATCCCATTTCTCACTTGTTTTCTCTCACTTCGGGACCTCGAAGCGATAGCCCGCGCCGCGCACGGTTTTGAGGTAGCGCGGATTCTCCGGGTCCGGTTCGATTTTTTCTCGGATGCGGCGGACGTAGACGTCGACCGAGCGCGGGGTCACGTAGGAGGTGTCGCGCCAGACGGAATCCAGCAGATGATCGCGGGAAAAAACACGGCCGAGGTGGCGGGCGAAGTAGTCGAGCAGCCGGAATTCGGTCGCGGTGGTGGGAACAATTTGTCCTCGAACCGTAAGAACCATAGCGGCGGGATCAATCGCGATTTCTCCAACTTTGAGTGGGCTGGGCGGAAGCGGGCGCTCAAAGCGGCGCAGCACGGCCTTGACGCGAGCCACGAGTTCGCGCGGGCTGAAAGGCTTCGCGATGTAATCGTCAGCTCCGATCTCAAGACCGAGGACGCGATCGGCTTCGCTGCTCTTGGCAGTTAGAAAAATCACCGGCACGGAAGCGAGACCGGGAGTTTGGCGCACCGTACGGCAGAGTTCGAGTCCGTCTTTGCCGGGAACCATGATGTCGAGCACAAAGAGCGCAGGACGCTGGCGTTCGGCGTCGGCGATTACGTTGGAGCCGTTGGGATAGACGCGCACGGCAAAACCATCGTTCTCCAGGTGATGGCGAACGAGGCGGGAAATATCGGGATCGTCCTCGACGACGAAGATGCTGGGTTTCACGGCTTTATTGTAGCTGGAAGGAGTACCGAGTACCCAGTAGAGTGACACGTTCAGAGTACGGGGGCGCGATTTTTATCAGATTGTAACAATCAGGCTGGCGGCAGGGTCGAGGTGGAAGCGTTTTCCTGGTGGGATCACCGTGGTGGCGCTGTATTCGGTGACAATTGCGGGACCGAAGTAAGTCCTGCCGGGTTTGAGAGTGTCACGGGAGTAGATTGCGGTCGCGAGTTTCTTGCCGTTGAATAGGACTGGGGCTTCGGGCGTGGGAAGCGAGCCGAGCTTCGCTCCGCCTGGACGAGCAAATGCGCTCATCCCCACATGGTCTGTCTTTACTTCACGCCGTGAAGCTTTCACCGCTCCGCGCAGGCGGAGCGTCACCAACTCTACCTCGCGGGCGGGATGGGCGTAGCCGTAACGCCGATGATGTTCTCGTTCAAATTCCCTCAAAAGATTCCTAGAGAATGGCAGGTTGAGTTCGTATCCCTGGCCGCGGTAGCGGATGTCGACGCTGCGCCGATAGCGAACCCTTCCCTGCCAGGCTTCATCCTGAAACTCTCTCGCGGCCTGCTTTTGCAGAATCGAGAATTCGCGATCCAGCTGCGCGAATGCTAGTTTGCCGGAGACGCGCCACAGAACGGTGCGAGAGTAATCCTTTACGTCATCGCTGACCAGAATGCCCAGCGCCGAAAGCGCGCCGGGCAGCGCGGGCACGACCACGCGGGGGATGCTGAGGGTTTCGGCCAGGGCGCAGGCGTGAAGGCCTCCCGCACCGCCGAAGGCTACGAGAGCAAAGTCGCGGGGATCGCGTCCGCACTCGATAGAGACCACACGGATGGCCTTTTCCATCTTGGCATTTACCACGCGCACTACGCCGGCAGCAAACTTCTCAAGCGTCAGCGAACTTCTCTGCCGCTTCAGCCACTCGCGCGTGACGCGGCGAGCGCGGTCGAGATCAAGAGTGAAGTCTCCGCCCAGGAAGCGAGTCGGCTGCAGGCGGCCGAGCAAGAGGTTGGCATCGGTAACGGTGGGCTGCACACCCCGCCCGTAGCAGATAGGGCCGGGATCGGCGGCGGCAGATTCGGGGCCAACGCGCAGAACGCCACCCGCGTCGAAGCGCGCGAGCGAGCCTCCGCCTGCGCCTACAGTGTGGATGTCGAGCATCGGCACGCCGACGGGTAGTCCTGCGACTTCGGCGTTGCTGGCCGTGGCAATTGCACCTTCGACTAACGAAACGTCGGTAGAGGTGCCTCCCATATCGAATGCAATGATGCGCTCAAAGCCGCTCGCGCGGGCGCTGGCGGCGGCGCCGACGACGCCCCCAGCAGGGCCGGAGAGCAAGGTGCGAACGGGCCCGCGGGCGGCCGCTGCGAGCGATGTAATACCTCCGCTGGATTGCATTACGAAGATGCGGGCGGATTGCGGTGCCTCGGGAGGTAAAGCCCCGATCAATCTGGATTGCTTCAACGCAGCGCTTAAGCGCTGCTCTACGCTCGAGAAGCACTGCTCCAGATTCTCCAGATAGCGCTGCATTACCGGTTGGAGGTAGGCGTTGATTGCTACCGTTGATGTACGCTCGTATTCGCGCAACTCGGGGAGTATCTGATGAGAGATCGAGATCGGTATTCCCAAAGGCTCGAGGGCATCCGCGATCGCTAACTCATTCTTCGGATCTGCGAACGAGAAAAGCAGCGAGACGGCGATTGACTCCGGTTGTTTCGCTGCCACGTGGGAGACGAGCGATTGCAAATCCGTAGACGAAGGCGACTTCAGGATTTCGCCGTCGCTGGCGGTGCGTTCTTCGATACCAAAGCGAAGATCGGCGGGAACAAGGGGCTCGATTCGGTCAAAGAAAAAGTCGTAAAGCTTAGGACGCGCCTGGCGTCCAATCTCGATGGAGTCTTCGAATCCGGCGGTGGTAACCAGGGCGACGCGCGCGCCTTTGCGCTCCAGCAGCGTGTTGGTACCGACGGTGGTGCCGTGCAGCAAGATCAATTCACCCTGGTGCTCGACTTTTCGGAGCGCTTCGACGATGGCTTGCGAGGGATCGGCGGGAGTGGAGAAGACTTTCAACATGCGCAGTCGTTTGGTAGCGTCGATCCAGACACAATCGGTGAAAGTGCCGCCCGTGTCGATGGCGATGCGAAGCGGCTGAGGTCGGCGGGGCATGGCGTTGGTTCGGAAAAACAGAGTAACATTTGCGGCCTACACTCGCTGCGCTCGCTGGGCAGCCGAGGCGGCTGTCCTCACATGAACTGTGGCACTTCCTGATTATCCCCTTGTGGTGAAAGCCAACGTCAGCAATGTCTTTTGTTCCACCTCATGCGCTTTGGCGCTGCCGGTCGCCGGGCTGGCGCTGGAGCTGCGCTTCACCGATAGCACGTGTCGCGCTCCGGCTATGCGTTGCAGGCGCGGGAGCATGTTGAACAGCGCGCCCATGTTAGCTGGCTCTTCCTGCACCCAGACGATGTCGCCCGACTCGCCGTGGCGTGCGAATTCGGCGACGAGTTCTTTGTCCGGGAAAGGATAGATCTGTTCCAGAGATACGATCGCAGTGGAAGTGTCTTTTCTTTTCTTGCGCTCGGCTCTCAGTTCGTGGCCGATCTTGCCGGTGCACACCAGTATGCGGTCGGCCTCTCCGACTTCAGTGTCGGGAAGTACGTTCTGGAAATTCTTCTGGCTGAAATCGGCGATGGGAGATGATGCGTCAAGATGGCGCAACATGCTCTTCGGAGTGAATACGATCAACGGTTTGCGCCAGTGGCGCAAGGCCTGGCGGCGCAGCAGGTGAAAATACTGTGCGGCGTTCGAAGGCTGCGCGATCTGGATGTTATGTTTCGCAGCGAGTTGAATGAAGCGCTCGATGCGCGCGCTGGAGTGCTCCGGTCCCTGCCCTTCGTAGCCGTGGGGAAGAAGCAGGACGACGCCGGAGAGCAGGTTCCACTTGGCTTCGCCGGCTGAAATAAACTGATCGATGATAGCCTGCGCCACATTTACAAAATCGCCGAACTGAGCTTCCCAAAGAACCAGGGCTTCGGGATAGTCGCGGCTGTAGCCGTATTCGAAGCCGAGCACGCCCGGCTCGGAAAGCGTTGAATTGTGGATTCCGCAGCTAGCTTGCCCCTCCGTGATGTTTTCCAGCGGAACGTATTCGTTCTCGTTTTCGATATCGATGAGAACCGAGTGGCGCTGGTTGAAAGTTCCGCGCCGGGAATCTTGTCCCGACAGACGAACCGGAGTACCAGCCTTTGCCAGGCTTGCGAAAGCGAGAGCTTCGGCCATGCCGAAATCCACAGGCCGTTTCCCCGCGCCCATCTCAGCGCGCTGCTCCAATAACTTTTTCACCTTGGGATGAATATGAAAGCCCTCGGGATAGGTGGTAAGGCGGTTGGTAAGCTCGGCTAACTCCTCGGCCGACACTCCCGTTTCTACTTCAAACTCCGGCTTGTGCAGGCCGCCGTAGTATTGCTCCCAATAGTTGGGCAGGTCGCGCATCAGCGGTTTCTTGGTTAGTTTGCCTGCATCCTTCTGTGCCGATTCAAGTTCGGCTTTGATGGCGGCAGCTCGAGACGCAGCGTCGGTTGCACCGATATCGTCAGCGTAGATTTCCCACAGCGGCGGATGCTCTTTGATCTTCTTGTAAAGCAACGGCTGAGTCACAGTAGGATCGTCGACTTCGCTGTGGCCGTGGCGGCGGTAGCCAATCAGGTCGATCACAACGTCCGTGCCGAAGCGGAAGCGGTATTCCGTCGCGATGCGGGCGACGCGGACCACCGCATCTACATCTTCGCCGTTGACGTGAAAAATCGGAATCGACTGGCGGCGCGCGATGCATGCGGCAAACCGCGTGGAGTGCTCTTCGAGATAGCTGGTGGTGAATCCGAGCAGATTGTTGACGATCACATGAATAGTGCCGCCCACGGTGTAGCCGGGAAGGTCGGCATAGTTCATGGTTTCGGCGAGGATGCCTTGCCCGGCAAACGCGGCGTCGCCGTGGATCAGCAGCGGCAGATATTTTTCGCGTCCGCCTTCTCCGGCGCGGTCTTGCTTGGCGCGAGTGCGGCCCACGGTAACGGGATCGACGGCTTCCAGGTGGCTGGGGTTTGAGACAAGATGAATGTGAACCTTGTTGCCGCTGTGCGTGATATATTCCCCGGTCGCTCCCATGTGGTACTTGACGTCGCCGGAGCCGAGCACGCTGCGCGGATCAACGTCTTCAAAGCCGGCAAAGATTTCTTCCGCAGGTCGCCTGGCCACTTGCGCGATGACGTTGAGTCGGCCGCGGTGGCTCATGCCCATCACGAGTTCGCCGGCGCCCAAGCGGGAGCCGGTGTCGAGAAGTTCATCCACCAGCGGAATCAGCGCGGTCACCCCCTCGAGCGAAAAGCGCTTGCTGCCGAGATAACGCTGCTGCATGACCTGCTCGAAGACATCGGCACGGATCAGAAGGTCGAGAATGCGCAGCTGGTCTTTTTCGGTAACCTCGAAACCCTTAGCGGGCGATTCCATCTGTTCATAAATCCAGCGACGGCGCTCGGGCGCGTAGATGTGGTTGATTTCGACGCCGATGGTCGAGGAATAAATGGCACGCGCTTCGCGGGCGTATTCGCCGGCGATTTGCAGCTCGGAAGCTACACGGGGGCGAAGAAAGCCGAGAGGATCGAGATCGGCCTCAAGGTATCCCCATTGGCGGAACGCGTTGAAGATGCGCTCACTTTCTGGGTTCGTTGGAGTTTCAATAACGGCAGCTCCGGCTCCGCCGTTGGAGGACTTGGATTTCTGAGTAGGCATATGAGTTCGTTACTAGAATAACGGATGCGCGGCGCGAGGTGGTGGATTCGAATGACGCTGAGAACCCTTACCGCAGAGGTCACTGAGGAACACGGGGTAACCGCCGATGCTCAGCCCACAATTTTGTACGGTCGCATCATTTCGTTGTCTTCGTGCTCGAGAACGTGACAATGCCAGACATAGCGGAATTCATCTCCTGGGTTCACCTGCGTTCCAGGCGGCAGATCGAAGCGTGCGATAACACGCGTGACGTAGCCCGCATAGGTCTTGATCGTATCTTTCCAGGCAGGACGCTCGTTCGATTCCGGCGGCATTGGTCTGCCGGTAAAAACGAGCTTGCCGGTTTGCACGTAGGTCTTCACATCGAAGGTCTGGCGATTCAACACTTGAAACTGGACCAGATGAATGTGTATGGGATGAACATCGCCGGTCGCGTTCGCAAACGACCATATTTCCGTGGAGCCCGCCTTGGGATCCTCCGTGATGGGATCATCCCAGTGCTTCTGCCCTAACAATCCAATCATGGTATAGCCATCGGAAGGACGATCCATCTCGGTAAGGGCGAGAATTCTTTCGCGCACCGCGTGGGCGGGGTCCAGCGGAGTCCAGGGCACAAGCGCATCGGGGAGTGAACTGGAATCTGTTCCTGAGAGCGGCTTGGTCACCTTGAAAAGCATAACGTCGGATGGCACAACTTCACCGCCGCGGGCGTAGGGAGCGGGCGCGTCGTTGATGAGGGCAAGGTTCTCTCCCTTGTGTTCCGAGAAGTCGATGACGAGATCGAATCGTTCTCCGGGCGAAAAAATCAGGTAATGCATTCTCAACGGTGCGGGGAGCAGTCCAGCGTCGCTGCCGATCTGAATAAAAGGCGGAGCGTCCGCCGGCCGGCCATTGGGTTTGCCCGCGGCATTGGCGGGAACCAGCGTCAGATGATAAAAGCGCGAGTTCGAGCCGTTCACCAGGCGGAAGCGGTATTTGCGCGGTTCGACTTCAAGAAACGGCGCGGCCTTGCCATTCACGCAGATCGTGTCGCCGAAAAATTCCTGCATCCACATGGGATGCGTACCGTTTTTCGCCGGAGGATAGAGCAACGAGCCATCGATGCCGAACGTGCGATCCTGAATCATCAGCGGAATTTCGCAGAATCCGCTTGGAAGGTTAAGCGCGTCTTCTTCGGCGTCACGAATGAGGTAGAAGCCGGCCAATCCTGCATAGACATTCAGGCGTGTGATTCCAAGAGCATGGTCGTGATACCACAGTGCTCGGGCGCTCTGCTCGTTGGGATAGTGCGTGGGATTGGCCGCGGGCACCGAGCCGATTTTGCCATCCGCAGTAAACCACGAGTCTGGATAACCGTCGCTTTCCGGCAGCACCTGCGCTCCATGAACGTGGATGACAGTGCGGACTTCGGGGACGTTTTCCTCAGAGCCGTGGATCGTGTTGTCGATGGGCAGAAAGTGTTTGGTGGGTAGTTGGTTCGTCCACTTGATCGAGAAGGGTTGCCCTCTGCGCACTTCGAAGGTTGGCCCGGGCCACATGCCGTTGTAACCCCACATGGTCGCGGGCTGCAGGTCGCGGTGCGCCTGGTGACGAAACGGACGCATGTAGATGTGAACTGGTGCGATGCCCCCCTGCGGTCGAATCACGGGAGGGGTCGACAGCGGCGTCACGTAACTGGCCAGCTTAATCGGCGGCAGCGCCGAACGGTTCGCTGCCCCCGCCGCAACTTGCGGAGTCGTGCTTGCCATGTTCATACGGGATTGCGGAACCGCAGCTTGCGCCAGCAGATCTCGCGGACGAGCCAGGAGTCCGGCGCCCGCGCAAAAGCCCATCCGCAATAAATCGCGCCGGTTAATCATTCGCTGTTAGCCATGAATTAAGGATTACAGTCAGTTCCTGGCCGGAGGGTTCTGGCTCGTGACACTTTCGCTGGAGGGGCTCGGCTTGTTCGCGACGCGCTTCGCGGTCCAGGGATGCTCTGGCTGCACCACTTCTCCGCCGTGGCCTAGAAATGCGCCGCCGCCGATAGCCTGAGATGTGCCTTCGATCTTGTCCGCGTCCGCGGTACCGGTAAATCGCGTGGTGAAGGGATGCGTGCCCTGAATTGTCACGTCGAAAACCACTTTCTTTCCTTCAATCGTTCCCGACAAGAGAGAAGTACCGTGCAAGTCCTGTAGAGTCCCTTTCAACCTATTGGAGGAATCCTGCTCCAACTGTAGTGCGCATTGCTCGGTACCCAGCCGACCCTGCCACGCGAGCTGCCACTTCCCGCCGACGTCTAAGGGCTTGGCGGTGCTGGAAGACAGCGAATTATCATGCCTCTGCGCCCCGGCTAGCGGCATAGTGGCAGCGATGGCGCAGACAAAGACAAGAACGGAAGAGCATAGACGGCGATTCACGGCCACCTCCCACTTCAAAATAGATGTCGGAACGCAGAACACGTCAGTCGCAAAAATAACGGTACAGCGTCAGTGTTAAACAGATGTTAATTTCGCCTAACTCGCAGGCTCGGAAATATCAGACGGGCCGGAGCGCAACGCTCCGGCCCGTTGAACAAGCAGAGACTACTTACTTTTGCGCTGACTTAGCGCCGCCGAAGTTGAACGCGTCGAACAAATCGTCCAGCGCCGGACTGTTGATCGGAACGTAAGGGTTGGTCGTACTCACCGTCGGATTGGGGAAGTTGTCGCGAGTGTGCGCGCCAATCGTCCCAAGGCTCCAGTTGCGCTCGATGAATTTGATGATGGAAACATGGTCAGCATAGCTGTGGCTGACGATGCCTCCGGTGGAGTAGGGCGAGACGATCAGCAGCGGGATGCGGGTGCCATCGCCGAAGAAATCAACTGGTTGTATAAAGCCCGAGTCATAGTAGCCGCCGCCTTCGTCGAAGGTGATGAAGATGGCGGTGCTCGACCACAGCGAGGAAGCCTGCACCTGGTTGACGATCCGGTTGACGAAGCCCTCGAACAGATCGAGCTTCGACGAAGCCGGGTGACCATCCGTAAATCCGCTCGGCTTCACCACGGAAACCGCAGGCAGGTTGCCGGTGGCGATCCCCAGATAGAGTGACGTCGTGTCTTGAATATGGGCCGCGATCTGTGTGGGACTGGTCATGATGTCACTGGCATATTGGAATGGGTTGCAGATGTTGCAATACGCATCAAAGGGGTTGAGACCAGCGGGATCGGATACGTAGAGATCCCAGCCTTCTCCGTAATAGGTGTAGGAGAGGCCAGCACCGGACAGCAGGTCGCCAATGTGCGGCTGAGAAGTCGGAGGTATCGTGAACGGCGAATAGGTAAAGGCTGAGCTTCCGTTGCCCACGTAACCCGGGTTGTAATTGTTAAGCAAGTAATAGGCACCTTCCGTGCAGCGCGGGCTGATGGGGGGGTTCAAAGACGCTAGGTAGTTTTCGACTGCGCTTACGCCGGACTGCGTTATGTCAGAGCAATTGCTGTAAGTGCCGCCGGAATAGCCATCCTGGTCATACCAATTATTGGTGCCGGACTGCGGATCCACGTTTTCGATCTGATTCGTGGGTGGAGTCGCGATGTTGCCGTTGCCGTCGCTGTACCAGAGACCATCCGCATACCCGAACATGATGTGGTTGGCGCCAGTGCCGCCCTCCACTGACTGATGCATGTTGTCGCTCAACGTGTAGTTGTCGGCCAGGTACTTCATGTACGGAGCATCGCCCTTCTGTACGTTGTAGAACCCCAGCGCGTCGGAGCCTTCTCCAGTTGTGATAGGGGTAAAAGGCTTGGGTTGGGGAAGGCCGTTGGTGCCGGCGCCAACACTGACTTCGACCCAGGAAAATAGGTCGTTCAGGCAGCCGCTGGGGTTGGAAGAAGTCCCACGGCTGGCGGCGCAGTCGGTCTGCTGCCACATCTGATAGAAGCGGTGAACCGGGCTGCCAGTGTAGGAGTCATAGACCACCGAGGGCGTAATCTGGAACGGCCCCGGTCCTAAGCCGTAGACCTTAGCCTCTCGCGTGTCGACGACGTTATACGGAAGGCCGGTCGCACCGGTGATCAAGTAGTTGTTGTACTTGCCAAACAAGTCGGGCTCAGCTAGTTTCGCGACGGCCAAGGTTTGAAATGGTGCGCCATAGGTATCGCTGGCGTAGGTGGGGGCGTATTGTGTTCCCGGCGGCGGGATGTTCGCGTACTGCTGCTTTCCAGTCGGGCTGATTTCAAAGGTGGTCTTGTCGAGCGCGCTGGATTGCGCGGCCAGTGCCCAGTTGGGACCCTGCGAGCCATTGGCGTTAATAATGCCTTTGGAGAGCAGGTTCGACACGGTCTGCCCCGCAACCGGTTTGTACGTCGCGTAAACGTGGTCAAAGCTCCGGTTCTCCCCGATGATCACGATCACATGCTGAATCGGGGTCGCCGTGGTGGGTTGTTCTTGAGCGGCAGCTGGAGCCGGCGCTCCCAGATTGGCGAGCAGCGCGAACAGGCTGACGCCAACCGCGAGGTGCTGTCTGGCTTTTGCCAGGAAACTCGGCGAAGACATGTACTTCCTCCTGAGGCGTAATGCAAAAAGAGCTACGCACATCGCGAAGGTATTCGGGGCGTGGGTACAGCAATGTGAAACGAAAATGAACTCTCCAAGCAGAAATCCACAGGATGAACGCCTGATGAAGAGCGGTCCTAGGAATCGCAGGCAAATTCCGCGAACTAGGAACAAAATATGAAAGTCAGGTTAAGGAATTTCCACAGAGCGCCAAAGTGCCTCGGGTAGTTCCCGCAGAGGGGTGATGCTAGCTGGCGTACTTCCGTGGAACGCGCTTGGAAATATTGCAGAGAATCTCATACGGAGAGCTGTTGGCCAGGCGCGCATGTTCGAGCGCGTCAACGCTCAAACCGTCGCGGGTGCCGAGCAGGATCACTTCATCGCCCACCGCAATCCCGGGAATGCCGGTCACATCCACCAGCGTGAGGTCCATCGAAATGCTGCCAACGATCGGCGCATAGTGGTCGCGAACGATCACGCGCCCACGATTCGAGAGCTGCCGGTTGTATCCGTCGGCATATCCCACGGGCAGCACAGCAACTCGCGCCGGAGCTTTGGTCACGTATGTTCCGCCGTAACCGAGAGCTTGATTGGCGGCAAAGTTTCGCATGGAGAGAATGCGCGTCTTCCAGGTCAGCACCGGCTTCACCGGAAGCCGCAGCGTGCCGCCGCTCACTTCCCGGCCCGCACGCTGGAACGGCAGATAATAACCGTAGAGCGCAACGCCCGGACGCACCATATTGTTCCACGTCTCGCGCCGCGAGATCAGAGCGCCGCTGTTGGCCATGTGCACTAGACTCGGATCAAACCCAGCCGCCCGCACCATGCGCTGCGCTTCTTCGAAACATCGCTCCTGCTCAGCGACAGAAGGAGCATCCATGATTTCTGAGGACGCCAGATGTGTCGAGAGTCCCTCGAGAATAAGATGCGGGGCCGCGCTAAGAACCTTCAACACAGCCGGAAGTTCATCGAGGGACACGCCCAGCCGACCCATCCCGGTGTCCACTTTCAAATGCACAGCCTGCCGGACATTTCCAGACGCGGCGGCACTTTCCAAAGACTCGATGTGCCAGGGTTCCCAGACCGTGGGAGTAAGCCGCAGGCGCACGATCTCACTCTCTTCACCGCGCCAGAAGCCGGTCATCAACAATATCCGCGACTCGATGCCCGACTCGCGCAGCGGGATCGCCTCGTCGAGCGATGTAACGCCCAGCCACTTCGCGCCTTCCGACTGCAAAGCGCGCGAGCACTCGACCGCTCCATGGCCGTATGCGTCGGCCTTCACCACCGCACAAACGCTTACGCCCGCTCCTGCATGTTTCACAACCGTGCGGAAGTTTTGCCGCAAAGTAGCCAGGGAAACTTCCGCCCATGTGGGGCGGGTGGCCACGCGGCTCAGGATTTCTGCAGTTGTCGCCACGGCCTCGATTATAGCGGGAGCGGCGCGCGTCCTAAGGTTACGCTTGGGCTACTCCCAAGGCAGTTTCCGGTTTCTAGTTTCTAGCTCTCCCCCGCACACTCTGGAAACCAGAAACTAGAAACTGGTTCTAATCAGCTTGCGCCCAGGTAGAAGTTCACCGTGATCTGGGTTTCCACGTCGACGGGCTCATCATTTAAGACGTACGGCCGGTACCGCCACTGGCGCACGGCCTCAATCGCTGCCGGAACCAGCATGGGATTTCCGGACAGAACTTTGAGATCTTCAATCGCTCCTTGCTGGCTGATAACCGCTTGCAACACGACCTGCCCCTGAATGCGCGCGCTCCGCGCCAACGGGGGATACACTGGCAGAACCTTGTGCACTAGGTCTCCCTCGCTCATATGCGAGATGCGCACCGGAGCAATTGCGGTCGGAGGCGCTGCGACCGGCATCGCCGGTCGCGTACCGCTGGTAAGCAAGTTGGGTATGCCTCGCGGATCCCCTACGTCCTCCACAAAGGTAGCCGAACCACGCCCTGGACCTTGTGGCGGACCATCATCACCAGCAGTTGGTATGGTGCCGGGAATTCGTGTGGGCGTCGTCAGAGTGATGACTGTGGGATTGTTCTGCGTGCTTCCACTCGCGTCCGGCCTGGGCGCCGGAGCTTCCCCCAATGCTCGACCAAGACTGACCGGCGTCGAGAGTGGTCGCAGCGAAGGCAATCCCGTGGGCCGGAGCAGCGGCAAAATCAGCAGGACGCCACCGACCAGAGCCTGCGCCCCAAACGACGACAACGTTGTCAATCCACGGCGCGAACGCTCGTCCCACGACGAATTGACCGTGGTGCTGAACATGGTGTCCTCCTGAGGTAAATGCGGTTACTAATAAGGACACCAAGACCTTCTCCATCGGACTACATGGAACAAAGAAAAAAAGGCCGCGCTCGGCGCGGCCTTTGGGAACTTCTTCGACACGCATGGTGTCGCCCGAGACTTACTTAGGCGGAGCAGTCGAGGACGGAGCTGCAGGCTTCGTAGCGGGCTTCGTAGCGGGCGCCTTCGCTGCCGGAGCGCCCGTAGCGGCTGGAGCCGGCACACCTGACTGCACGTTGTAGGCGTCGACGATCGCCTTCGTGATGTCCACGCCTTCACCCGACCACAGAACCGGGCTTTGCGGCCACTGGTTCGAAGTGTCCACAATCAGCTGGAATCCGTTGTCCTGGGCATACTTCACGATCGTGGGAGCCATCTTCTGCAAAATGCGGGAGAAGATCTCTTTCCCCTGGTTCTGTCCGTCCTCCTGGAAATCCTGGACGGAACGATCAAGGGACTTTTTCTTGGTCTCAATCTGCTTGACCAGAGTGGCCCGAGCCTCTTCGTTCAACTTGTCGCCCTGGGTCTGCAGTTGCTTTTGCATACCTTCGAGCTCCTCATTTTGGGCCTTGAGTTCGTTTTGCTTGGGCTCCAGCTTCTTGGTAAGGACGTCGGCGTCGCGGCGGCCTTCGTTGGAACCGAAGACGGCAGCTTCCACATTGATCGTTCCGACCTTGGTACCGGTCGTAGAGGCGCCAGCGGACGGAGTCGCAGCGGCGGCAGATGAACCAGAATGGGTGGCGGCGCCACCGGTTTGGGCCCATGCGGAAAACATCGAGACCACCGCAAAAGCCAGGACAGACCGCGTAAACTTGCTTGTCATTGGATCTCTTAAACTCCTTGGAATATTGTTCCGTAAATAACGTTCCGGTAAAGATGTCCCGGGAATGAACTCAACGCTGGGCCGAACTTATCGCGCCGAACTTACTGGGCCGAGCTTATTGGGCTGAACCACGAACTCGTCGTGCGCTTCCTCGTCTTACATTTGATCTGGCGTTTCCTGCAAAGGCCGCCTTCAAAGCTTATTCTCTGAGACAAGGCGCAGTGGACTGCCAGCGTTCACACGCCAGCTTACGGGCGTGCCGTCCACCCTGATCAGCTCTCGGCCAAGGCGTGAATCAACGCAATTATAGAGAGCATCCTCAGCCGCCGTCAAACCTTCCGCCGCGAAATCCCCATTGCGAATATGCGCCTAGAACGTGGTCGCCACCGTGAAGCGGAAGGTCTTGCGCGGCTCCCGCAGCAGAAAACTCGGCGAGTAGGCGTTTCTCGCCAGGTTGTAGGTGTACCATCCCGCCTCCGTTAAGTGGCAACCCGCCGGTCCGCAAACCTGCGGAAACATGCTCGGGGTAATCGGAATCGGCGGAGTCGCCGCGTTATCGAGCCGCAGCGGATTATAAGCCCAATAAATTCGGAAGGGCGCATTGACCACGGGAAGGAACATTTGCAGTTCGAGTCCCGTTGACATTCTCGGTCTCCAGTTGGTCGTGCCCAAGACCGCCAGATCTTGCGACGGCGGCGGGTTTAACACGCTGCCTAAAGTGCAGGTATTCGCCGTGGCAGTTTGTAATAGCTGAGGACATCCAAAAGGCTGGCCGACCACGCCCTCGTATTGCACTTGCGCAATCTGCAACTGCGACCTCTTCACAATGGGGTCAATGCCCAAGTCGACGAATGGAGCGAGGGCGACTGGACCATAGATCGTAATGCGGTACTCGAAATTCGTCACGACGCTCAAGTCGCCGCCGGGGAAAACGATCTGGTCCACTGGAATCGGAATGATCACGTTCCCGGCCAGTGGATTCTGCGGATCCTTGGGTACTGGCGTTCCGTCGCGGTTGGTCAGCGTGATCGATCCCACGCTGGGCAAGAATGCCACAGGAGACACGGAGCGGATATCGAAACCGCGCAGATCGTTTTCTCCACCCAGGTAGGCGCGCTGGAACGGAGGCGCAACCAGACCACCCCAGCCGGTGATGAAAGATCCTTGCACGTTGAAGCCCAGCGCATTGTGTCCTTTTTGTACAGGAATAAAACGCTTGTACTGAACAATCGGCCGCACCGACCGAATCGTTCCTCCCAACCCGGCGAGCTCCGCGCCTAGCGTAAATTGGTGACCGTTGTGCGGCGAGATTGGATTGTTAATGGTGTTGAAGGAGAAGTTGGGGAAGATCTTACTGGTGATGATTCCATCGAGCGCGCTGGGCCCGGAGATCCCGCGAAACGCCAGATATTCGAACAAATTTTTGGACGCCGAGCTGAGCGCCGCCAGCGACGACCGGTCGAAAGAATAGGTCATTCCCAGACGGTTGAAACGCCGCTTGTTGCGCGCGCGCAGCGGATAACTCAACGACGTTGTAAACCCGGCGCTCGATTGGGTGTAATTTTGCAGGTTCTGCAACACCGCGTTGGGCAGGTTGAGGTTCTGCCCGCTAAAAACGGAGAGTTGCCGGGCCTGGTCATACTTTGTCTTGGTGTAATAGACGTTGAATCCAAATTGCAATGGCCGGTCAAACATGTAGGGTTGGGTAAAGCCGAAGCGGACGCTCTTGGCCAGGTTCCCGAGGCTGGCCTGGACCTGAAGCGTCTCACCCAGACCCAGGAAGTTGTTGGTCGCGTAGTTGACGCCGACAAACGCGCCTTCCAGTCCGCTAACGCCACCGTTCAGGCCGATGCTGTTTCTGCCCTTTTCTTTGACTTTGAGCGTCAGGTCGACCAATCCGTCTTTTTCATCCAGTTGACGGGTGGTGACGTTGGGATCCTCCGGCTTCATCTGGTCGAAGTATCCCAATTGGTTTAAGCGCAACAAGCTCAACTCCCAGAGTTTCGAGTTGTAGATGCTTCCTTCCTCGAGAGCGATCTCGCGCCGGATGACCTTGTCGCGGGTCGTAGTGTTGCCTACAAACTCGATGCGGCGCACATAGAACTGCTTGCCTTCATCGACGTCAATATCGAGATAGATCAGTTTCTTCTCGTCGTCAAACCGGGTCTCCGGTACCGGGGTAAAGTTGATGTACCCCAGCTCGCCATAGGCCTTGCGCAGGTTCTCCAGACCCTTGCCTATTTTCTCTTTGCTGAAGATATCTCCGTCCTTGATGGTGAAGATAGCTCGCAGCGCTTTCGAATTGGGCACCGCCTTGTTGTTCTTGAAAGTAATCCCACCCAGCGTGTAGCGCTCGCCCTCTTCAATAGGAATCGTAATGTCGACCGATTTGCCCGACCCGCCCTGTAACAGCGGCACGTGGACGCCCTCGTGCCCGGTGTCGTGAATCTCCGTCTTCGGCTCGGCTACGTTGACCTTGAAATAGCCTCGATTCTGGTATTCATTCCGTACTCGTTCTACGTCTTCGTCGAGTTTGGTTGCATCGTAGGTTCTGGCGAAAAGATCTTCCAGGAAGATCGAGTGCGGGATCCCGATGGGCCGCAAGTTCTTCATGGCGTAACGCAGAACTCGTGTCTTGACGTTCTTATTGCCTACGAACGTGATCCTGCCCACCTTGACCTTGGGACCCTCTTTGATGACAAACGTGATTCCGACCGCCGCCGGCGGAATCTGCCGTACTTCCGTCCGGATCGTGGAAAACTGGCGTCCGTGTTCCGCCAGCAAGCCCTTAATGGTTACTTCCGCCTTCTTGACTTTGGTGGGATCGTACTGACTTTCCACCGACAACCCGACCTTCGCTTCCTTGAAGCGGTCCAGTACGTCGCTGGTGGAGACCGAACTCAGGCCGATATAGTTGATCTCGCGGATGGTCGGCTTTTCCTTCACCTGGATGATCAGCCGCCAGCCCTTCGGCGTCTGCTCCCGGCTGAAGCGAATATCCTCGAAGTATCCTGTGTTCCACAGGGCGTTGAAATCGCGTTCCAGAGCGGCCGGATCGTAAATGTCCCCTGCGTGAGTGAAGATGCGGCCTTTGACGGTCTCTGAGGGAATTCTGCGGTTTCCCGTGACGCTGATCTCGGAGATTATGTCCGTCTGCGCCTGGCTTACCGTGGAGCAAAGCAATGCCAGCGTAATCCCAAGCGCCCAACCCAGCCCTTTCATTCTGCGGCAAAGCCGTTCAAATGAGGAAGATGGACGATAGGCGGCGCCGGAAAATCCCTGGCCGCGCCTGGACACAACAATGTCTGGATGAGAGCAAAAATGAATCGCTACGACCTCAGCCTCTGGGATGTGGGAAAACGATCATTATACGGTAGAGAAACAGAATGCGTCCAAGCCGCCACTCTTGCTGGTGGCTTCATGGAAGGGACTTGGCTGACTCCACCTCCACCAAGACGGAATAAAGCGTGGCGGAGTTGCCCAGGTTGGAAAGTTTTTCTGAGGTCAGCACGTTGACATCCCGCCATCCAGGGTGCAGCTTGGCCATCGTCTAATTATAAGGTGCTCTCGCCGAAACGAAGGCCAATCAGCAAAAGAATGCTCCAAAAGAAAACGGGCAGCCTCACGGCCGCCCGTTCGATGCAGCAGTTTAAGTTATTGCGCCGGGGGCGGAGGATCGACGACCACGGCCGCCGCCATCACCGGAGTGCTGGTTAGCGGGTCCACGAACAGCAGACCTCCTGCTACCAGCGGAATCGATCCGCCGGATTCGAGACCGCTCAAGCCCGTGGTGTTGACGAACAACGTGGCATTGCCGGTAGCCACTGTGAGCGGTCCGCCGCCCAGCGAATAACCGATCAGTCCATTGTTCTGCAGTTGGAAGGTTCCTGCGTTGCCGCTGATCACGCTTACAGTCCCCAGCGTGCCGTACACGCCCTGGAAACGCAGCGAAATCATCTGCGGCGTAAAGACGGCGCCGGAGTAACTTCCGCCAATGAAGATGCGCTGCCCCACGATCACGCTGGAATCGTTGAACAGCGCATTGGTGAACAAATTATCGAAAAAGCACATGTCGTACTGCGTTACGGCGCTTACGTTGATGGTCTGGATGGTATCGACGTCGCTGACTAGATCGGCGCTGGTTTCGCCCACCCACATTGTGATCTGCTGCACCGGTCCTGACGTCGGGTTCACCGCCAGCACGCGTCCCGAGAGGAAAGCGGCTGACGTTGTAATGACTTCCACGTAGCTTGCCAACAGGCTGCCATCGGCCTGGAACGTTCCCTGCACTCCAATAAACGCCGGAGTGGCCAGATCACTGATGTTCCATCCGCTGTTGAATTGAGTGCTGTTGCCCACGTCAATGGTCAACTGTCGTCCGTACGGGCCCTGGATCACGAACGTATTGTTGGGCGCGTTCACCGAAACCAGCCCGCCCGTAAGATCGGTGACCTGCCCGTTCGCATCGATTGCCTTCACCGCGCTGGCATAAATAACCGGATTCACGGCGCCAGTGATCTGGCCGTTGCCGTCGACAGCAACCGATTGCTTGATGTCAAATTCCATCCTTAGCCCCGCCAGGCCGTTGCTGCCCACGACCATTGCCGTTGGGAAATTCACGGTGACCGTAGTCTGCGTGGTCGAGTCAGTGGTCGGGCTAAAGTAGGCGGTGATGGGCGCGCCAATCGACGGCGGAGTGGTGCTCATATCGACCCAGGTAATCGCCGGACTCGACAACGTGAACGTGGCGCTGTTGTAGGTGTCCGCGGGTACGGTGTTGAAGGCCAGCGGAGAGCGCAATCCCAGAAGCCGCGCGAAATCCACCGTCGTGGGCGTAGACAATACCTGCGGCGAGCCGTTGTTGCCGTTCAGAGTGATCGAGTTGATGGTGACGTCAAAGCCGACCACCGAAGCCAGCGGAGCATCCTCGCCAGTCACGAAAACGGACGGCGACTGCGACGACAACGACGAGGACGAACCTGACCCGCCGCTGCAACTCGCGCCCAGCATTGAGAGCGCGAGCGAAAGCACAATCCCAAGAAACTTTTTCATGGCAAACTCCAATTCAAAGATTTAGTCCAAGTTCTCTTTATCGGGGGAGCCGTGATTTGCCTCACCATGATGGAAACACGGCCCCCGTCGGGATGTCGCGTAACCTGGGGTCGCTGTTACCGGATGCACCGCGGGAACTGGAAATCAGCTATGTGGCGAGGATTCAGTGGTTTAGAGCCAGCACCAGATGCGCGGCTCTTCGGACATGTACTTCAGTTTTAGCGTTGCGCTAACGGAATTTCGGACTACCTCAGCTCCAGCACTTCCTTCTCTTTGGCCTTACTCATCTCTTCCATCTTCTTGATTTCGTCGTCGGTGAGCTTCTGGATCTCCTCGAGCGACCGCTTCTCGTCGTCCTCGGTGATCTTCTTCTCCTTCATCGCCTTCTTGATGGCATCGTTGCCGTCGCGGCGAATATTGCGCACCGCGGTGCGATGCTCCTCGAGCACTTTGTGCAGATGCTTCACCATTTCCTGGCGGCGCTCCTGCGTAAGAGCGGGCACCGGCACGCGAATCAGCTTGCCGTCATTCATGGGATTCAAACCCAACTCCGCCGAACGAATCGCCTTCTCGATCGCGCCCACTTGCGACGGATCAAAGGGCTGCACCGTGATCATCTGCGGTTCCGGAGCGTGCACTTGCGCAATCTGGTTCAGCGGCATCTGCGAGCCGTAGTAGTCGACGTTCACGCTGTCGAGCATGTGCACCGACGCGCGCCCGGTTCGCGTAGCCGCCATCGCCTTGCGAAAGTCTTCCACGGCTTTGTCCATGCGCGTCTTCAGTTGTACGTAAGTTTCTTTCAGGCCCGGAATCGCGGCCATGGTCGCTTGAGCCATATCAGTCAGCTCCGTAAGAGATCAAAGAATCAAAACGCTGAATTATAAACCCAAAAGAAAATCGCCACGGATTTTCACGGATTACCACAGATCAGAAATCCAAAAAATCCGTGAGAATCCGTGAAGATCCGTGGCTAAAGGTCTTAAGCGCTAACCCGCGACCCAATCTTCTCACCGCTGACCACGCGCCGGATATTCCCATGCTGATTTAGGTTAAACACAATGATGGGAAGATTGTTGTCCTTGCACAAGCTGATGGCAGTCGAATCCATCACTTTCAGCCCCAGCTTCAGAACGTCCATGTAGGTGATGTCGGTGAATTTCTTGGCGTCCTTCACCTTCATGGGGTCGGCATCGTAGATGCCATCGACTTTCGTGGCCTTCAGAATCGCGTCGGCCTTGATTTCCATGGCGCGCAACGATGCTGCAGTGTCGGTCGAGAAGTATGGATTGCCGGTCCCTCCGGCGAAGATCACGACGCGTCCTTTTTCCAGATGCCGGATGGCGCGCCGCCGGATGAACGGCTCTGCCACCTGATTCATCTCAATCGCGGTTTGCACGCGCGTGTAAACTTTCTGCTTTTCGAGCGCATCCTGCAGAGCTAGCGCGTTGATCACCGTCGCCAGCATTCCCATGTGATCGGCGGACACGCGGTCCATGTCTCGCGCCTGATCGGCCACGCCGCGAAAAAAGTTGCCGCCGCCGACCACGATCGCAAGCTGCACTCCCAGCTTGTGCACATCGGCGAGTTCGGCCGCAACTTCGTGGATGCGTGCCGTATCCACGCCAAACCCTTGATTGGCAGCGAGAGCCTCACCGGAAATCTTAAGCAGAACGCGTTTGAAGGCAGGGGCAGTCATAGTAGCGCGTCGTTAACGTAGCGCCGGCGCTTGCCCCGAGTTTACCGAAGGGTCCCGCCGGCTGTCGCGAGGGCGTCTCACCCTCGCTGCAACTACAAAAAAAGGCGCCCCGAAGGGCGCCATGAAATTACTCAGCTTTCTGTTCCGTAGGCTTGGTACTAGCGACTGTGGCACTCACGTCGCCCACTTTGAACCTCGCGAAGCGCCGCACGCTGATGTTCTCGCCCAGCTTGCCGATCTTCGCAGCGATCAGCTGCGCAATGGAGACGGTCTGGTCCTTGATGAAGGGCTGTTCCAGCAAGCAGACCTCCTCATAGAACTTCTCCATCTTACCGGCAACCATCTTCTCCGCAATATTCTGCGGCTTCCCGGAGGCGACGGCTTGAGCGATGTAGATCTCCTTCTCGCGGTCGAAGTCGGCTTTGGTCACATCTTCTTTGCGCACGAACTTCGGATCGCTCGCCGCAATGTGCATGGCGATATCGTGCACCAGCTCCTTGAAATCGTCAGTGCGCGCGACGAAATCGCTCTCGCAATTCACTTCGACCAGCACACCGATCTTGCCGCCGGCATGAATGTAGCTGGTCACCGCGCCTTCGCTGGTCACACGCGCCGCCTTCTTGGCCGCAACCGAAACGCCCTTTTTGCGCAGGATCACAACCGCCTGCTCCATATCACCCTTGGCTTCTGTCAGGGCCTGTTTGCAATCCATCATGGGAGCCCCGGTCTTTTCCCGGAGGTCTTTCACTTGCGCTGCAGAAATGTTTGCCATAGTAGTGCTCATAAATTAGTTTCCAGTTTCTGGTTTCGAGTGTTAAAGAATGAATGTTTGTCCTTGTTCCAGGCTACTCGAAACTGGAAACCTGAAACCGGAAACTGCCTCTACAAACTTTGACCCGCGCCGGGAGTCTTCTAAGCATGACCCGCGCGGGTCTGATGTCAAACGCCCGGTTTGTTCTGACCACTGACCACTAGCCACTGACCACTGTTTTCAAACCGTCTGGCTCTCCACCTTCGGAACGTCAGCATCCTCGTTCGCGACCGGCTTCTTATGCGTCCCCGGACCCAGCACTTCTTCCATGCTGATGTTTTCGCCGATGTCCGTCAGATCAGCGGCGGCCGCAGCTTCCTGGGCTCGAACTTCAAGCGCCGCAGCGGCATCTTCCGCCTGTTGCATTTCCCGAGCCTGCGCCTGTTCGGTCGCTGCCGTCATATCGGCGACCTGCTTATCGGTCATCAACTGCGCTCCCTCGGCAATTGATTCCGAGATCTTCGAAGTAAACAGCCGTATCGCCCGCAACGCATCATCGTTGCCCGGAATCACGTAATCCACTTCACTGGGGTCGCAATTAGTATCGACCACCGCGACCACCGGAATGCCGAGCTTGCGGGCTTCACGCACCGCGATCTGTTCTTTGTTCGAGTCAATCACAAACACGGCGTCCGGCAACCGGCTCATGTTCTTGATGCCCGCCAGGTTGGCCTGCAGGTGCTTGCGCTCGCGTTCAAGCTTGATGACCTCCTTTTTCGGAAGTAGCTCGTAGCGGCCATCTGTGGCCATCTCGTCGAGCTCCTTCAGTCGCTTCACCGACTTCTGCACCGTAACCCAGTTGGTGAGCAGTCCGCCCAGCCAGCGCTGGTTGATGTAGAAGCCGCCACACTTCGTGGCTTCTTCGGCAATCGCGTCCTGCGCCTGGCGCTTGGTGCCCACGAACAGCACAATCTTGCCGTCGGCCGCCAGTTCCTGGACGAATTTCGACGCCTCTTTGAACATCTTCAGCGTCTTCTGCAAATCGATGATGTAAATCCCATTGCGCTCTCCAAAGATGTATTCCTTCATCTTAGGGTTCCAGCGCTTCGTCTGATGCCCGAAGTGAACACCCGCTTCGAGCAACTCCTTCATGGTAATAGTAGCCAAAGAACCTCCTTATTTAGTCTGCATCCTTCGCGTAAGTTCCGCTCCGGATTGCCATTCCCGTCCCCGCGCCGCGAGGCACAGGAAGAATTGAACACCTAAAACCAGCTGTCAGCTTGTAGCTCTTAGCTTCCAGCCAAAACAAAAAACCTTGTCAGTCCGACCCCCGAGCGAAAGCGAGGAGCGGAGGAATCTCGGGTCTTTGCTCGGTACTAGGTACTAGCAACTCGCAATTACCGCTTGCTGAACTGGAACCGCTTCCGCGCACCCTTCTGGCCGTACTTCTTCCGTTCCTTGCCTCGAGAGTCTCGTGTCACCATGCCGTCTGCCTTCAGCTTCCCGCGAAGTTCGGCGTTGAATTGCATCAAGGCGCGCGCAATGCCAAGCTTCACCGCATCAGCCTGACCCCGTACGCCGCCGCCAAGCACGTTGGCAATAATGTTGAACGACACAGCCGTGTCCGTGGAGGCGAGCGGCGACTTCGCAGCCGAGCGCTGTGCCGGTGTCACAAAGTACTCCTCAAACGCGCGTCCGTTTACCTTGAAATCTCCGCTGCCCGGACGCAAATAAACCCGCGCGATCGCCCGCTTCCGCCGACCCGTTCCGTAATACTGAACCAATTCTGCCATTTAGCTCGTAGCTCCTGATCTCGTTGTCATCCCAAACTCGTTGTCATCCTGAGCGCAGCCGCCTTTCAGTCGGAGCGAAGGATCTCAATCTCCTCAGCTCTCGCGCGGAAGCCCCTACGCCCTAACTTCCAACTTCAGATCCTGCGGCTTCTGCGCCTCGTGCGGATGCTTGTCGCCCTTGTAAACGTTCAGCTTCGACAACATGTGCGCCGCCAGCTTGTTCTTCGGCAGCATGCGTCGCACCGCATCTTCAATAATCTTTTCCGGCTTGCGCGCCAAGCGTTTGCGATAGTCTTCGGTGCGCAGCCCGCCTGGATAGCCGGTGTAATGGTGATACTGCTTCTGCTCCGACTTCATCCCGGTGGTCCGAATCTTCTCGGCATTCACCACGATCACATGGTCGCCAGTATCCAGAAAAGGCGTGTACTGCGGATTCTCCTTGCCCATCAACACACGCGCTACTTGCGAGGCCAGACGCCCAAGCGTCTGCCCCTCCGCATCCACGACGTACCACTTGCGCACAATTTCCCCCGGTGACGGGAAATAGGTTGACATCAGAAATCTCCCAGAATGAAAAAAAGTGGCGAAACGCGATTGAAAATAGCAAAGAAGACCGCTCGTTGATTCTCCGGCGAGGACGCCAGACCATCAGGCGGGCAACCGCGAGACTACCCAAAGTCTTTAAGATACCGGAGCCTGCAAGGAATTGTCAACGCAGAGTTAACAAAAGGCGCGGGCACCCGCGTCGGAGGGTTTGAAAAGCGAAAGCGGCCGTGGGCTACTTCTTCTCTGCCATTTTTCGGGATATCTCTTCCATCAGCTTGGGGCGAAGATTGGCCAGCACGCTCTCAACGATGCTGGCGACGTCTGCGGGTTCGCCTTTCGCGCCAGAAACCTCCTGCGCAATCTGTTCAGCGCCCGCCGCCACGGCCATGGCAGCTGTCTCCGCTGGAAGCGGCTCGAATACTTCAAATTCCTTGGACTGGGACTGGTCCGCTTCGCCGTCTTTGCGGGTATCGCGGATTTGACGCCAAGTGGCCCACGCCGCCGCCGAGCTCTTTACCGTTTCGGCGTCGGGCTTGTATTCCTGCGTGATTTCCTGAGCGATGGCTTCCTGAGCAAAAGGTTCGTGAGCATCGGGCTCGCGAGCATCTCGCTCCTGGCCATCGGGCTCCTGGGCGTCAACGACAGCAGCAGCGGCGTCGCTGGATGCAGCAACCGCTTCCGCAATCGCCGGCTCAGCCTCAGACCACGCGGGTAAGTTCTCTGGCTGTGATTCCTGCGCCTCGGCAACCGCAGTAGGCTCTGCAACCGGCGCTTCAACGGCAGAACTCTCAACCTCGGCTACTGGAGCCTGCGCAGCATCTACCTGCGCGAAAGCTGTCGGAGACGCCTCAACTCGATCAACCTCCACCGAAGAAATACTCTCGACAGCCGCCGCCTCAACCACCGGCGCAACCTCCGGCAGGGAAGAATTCTCGGCTGCCGCCTCCATTTCTTGAACGGCATGCTCGGTAGCAACACCCGAGGCCTCCGTCTCGGCGGCCACATACGGCGCGTATGCCGCATATGCCTTCTGCATCTCCAGCTCGAGCGAGACCGTCGCGTCTTCGCCTTCGAGCGCCACCGGCACGGCTGTCCACTGCGATCCATCCGCACTCACCGCCGCCGCAGATTCGGAGGTGACCACCGCCATCGTGACCGGCAAGTCCTCAGTATCTCTCGCGCTCACCTCATCGGCGTGAGGTTCGGCTTCCGCCGCGCCAACTGCTTCATTGACAGCATCGATTCTGCCTTCTGGCACAGCTTCCGTCTTCGCTTCCTCGTGCACCGCTTGCGCCGGATTGTCCTCGACTCGATCCGCGGCTGCCGCTACGCTCTCTTGACTCGTTGCTTCAGAAATCTGGGTTGCAGAGACTTGGGCCTCAGAGACTCGGGCTTCTGCTACCGAGGTTTCAGTAATCTGGGCAGCAGCGACAGGCGCGTCAAAAGATCCGGTCTCGCCGACGAGCCTCTCGTCCTTAACCGCGACCCCTGCCATCTGGATCTGCGCCGCCGCCGCCGCAATCGCGGCAACCTCTTCCGGCGTCACATCCTTCGGCAGTCCTTCCGGTGCCAATGCGGCCACATCCACAACCGCCTTTTCCGCAGCCTTCTCCGCGGCGGTCTCAACCACCGTGCGCAGATCGCGGTTCATGGGGTTATAGATCGCGGAGTCGTCGGCGACTTTTTCCTCAGGCTCAGTCTTCTCGTGCGGAAACCCAATGCGGCTGCTCCATCCGTTCCGGTCGCTCGCCGTTTCCTTCCGGCTCCCGCGGTCCGCTTCTTCCGCCGCCGCAATCGCCCGCGCGAAGCGCCCGGGCTTCGAGGGTTCGGCGCGCGGCACCACTTTATCTTCCAGCTTCGACAATGCGCTTAGCAGTTCGCTGGCTTCAAATGGCTTGACGATGAAGGCATCCGCTCGGACTCGTTGCGCCTCTTCCGGCTTGAAAGGCTCCAGCTTGCCCACACTCAGCAACACCGGAATCCGCGCCGTTTCCTGCGATTCCTTGAGGCGTTGGCACACTTCCAGCCCGCTGTATCCAGGCATGTAAACATCAAGAATGACCAGGTCGGGTTTCAGTTCGGCGATCTTTTTCAACGCAGCGGAGCCGTTATTGACGGCAATCACTTCATATCCCGCATCCGCAAGAATCTTGCGCCCCATGTTCTGGGCGGTCACGCTGTCGTCGGCAAGCAGTATTTTCCGGGCCAAAGGAAATTCCTCTGATGAGGGGAGATAACGCGAAGGTAACCCGCCCGTAGACGTAAGTCAATGATCAGACGGCATGTTACCCGGTTACCAGCGGTCAGCATCTACTGCGCGGGAAAAGCCAGTCGTGGCACCTCGTGGCCTCAGCGGTTCGAAATT
Source organism: uncultured Acidobacteriaceae bacterium (assembly GCA_963747615.1). Classification (GTDB taxonomy): domain Bacteria; phylum Acidobacteriota; class Terriglobia; order Terriglobales; family Acidobacteriaceae; genus Sulfotelmatobacter. Next base: position 1,300,251 of record CAVVFP010000001.1, on the reverse strand, counting down.
GCACACCGGACTGCCCAGCCAAGGCCTAAAACGAGATAATCTTCTTCAATCCCTTCTTTTTCTTCTTCTTGCTGCTGGAAACATCCTTGTCACTGGCCAAGTCGGAGTTGGTGCTGGAACCCGCAGCCGCCCCGCCGCCAGAAGCCGCTGCTCCCTGCTGAATCTCATTGATTTGCAGCGGCGGCGGTGCCGGCGCATCCGACGAAGCCGCGCTCTCCGCAGCCGCCTTCAACTCATTCGGATCCGCAGGTCCGCTGGGCCTTAGATCATTGGGATCCGGCGTCGCCGGCTTCAGCTCGTTGGGATCGGCGGCCCGGGCAAATGGCTGGCTGTTGGCTGCGGCTGCATCCGACCGCGGTGCCGGTTCATTCGCTGCCGGAGGCGCATCCTTCACGATCTCGGCAGCCAGGCCCTTTTCGCCGGCAGGACCTCCCATCGCCTTACGCATCGTCTCGTTAATCAACTGATTCGCCGAGATTGGCGTTGGGTCAACCAGGGCCGGCTCGCCTACTTTCGCGGCTTGCGTCACGTCAGGCCCCTTTTTCAGCACGTTCATCAACGCGTCAAGCGTGCTGTCTTCGTGCCGGCTTTCTTCCTCTGCCCGGTTCTGCGCCAGAGCTGCCTTAGTCGGCCGCGGAACCGGTTGATGCAGCGCCTCCAGTCGCTTCTTCGCGTCCGCCTCGCGCTCCATTGCCGGATACCGCGTGATGATCTGCGAATATGCCGCGGCTGCCTCTTTCGTCCACGCCTCAATAAACTTCGCTCGGTCGGTTTCCCCTCCCACACAGCCCACCGGAGTATTAAACCCCGTGCACACCGGCCTCGCCCGTAACTGCGCGATCTGCCCTTCATAGCCCTGCCCCAGCAAATACAGCGCTTCATCGGCCCGGCTGTACAGCGGATACTTCTCCACCAGCGACTTCAGCCGCGCAATCGATGCCCCGTATGCCAGCCGGTAGTAGTAGAACTTTCCAATGTTAAATTCGCGATCGGCCAGCACTTCCTGCACTTCCATCAGCCGCTCTTTCCCCTCCTTCACCAGCTTCGGGTTGTCGGGATACTGCATGATCAGATTGCGGTACTCCTCCTCCGCTCGCTTGGCATGGGTATAGTCGCGGTCCGACTTCTCCATCTGCTGGTACTGGATGTTGGCGATCTTCAGCTGCGCCTCGGCCGCCTCCGGCATGTTGGGGAAAAATGTCTCGAAGTCCCGATATACCTGCTCGGCCTGCGCCAGCGACGCAGTCCCACCTTCCGCGTACCAGGAATCACCCTCCGCCAGCTTCGCCCGCGCAATGTACTCAGAGTCCGGATAAGTGTTGATCAGAGTCTGCAGTGTCATGCGTGCCACGTCGAAGCGGTTGTGCTTCATCGCGTCCATGGCCTTGTCGAACAGCACTTTGTCAGGCTGCTTCGACCCGATATTGGCCAGCGGATTGACCGACTTCTTGTTGCTGCAAGCCACCGTGAAGGCCAGCAACAAGCCGAGCACAGTAATCAACGAAATTCGACGTGACATTAACACCTCAAGATTCTCATGTGAAGACCGCTGCTTTATGTGGGGACAGCCGCCCTCGGCTGTCCGCCGAGCGAAGCTCGGCTTTCTGCGCCGCCCAGCTAAGCCTTAAGCGCCACCGCGTCCGTAGCCGCCTTCAGCAACTCCTCTGTATTCTTCCTTGGATCACCGTGGCCGAACACGGCGTTGCCCGCTACCAGAATTTCCGCGCCCGCCCGCACCACGTCGCCCACCGTTTCGAGCGCCACCCCGCCATCTACTTCGATGCGGTAACTCAGCCGGCGTTGGCTGCGAACCTCCGCTAATCGTCGCATCTTATGCAGCGTGGACGGAATAAACATCTGCCCCCCGAACCCCGGATTCACCGACATCACCAGTACGTAGTCCACAATGTCGAGCACCTCCGCCAGCGCGTCCACCGGCGTTGCCGGATTAATCACCACGCCCGCCATGCATTCATGGCTCTTGATGAGATGCAGCGTCCGGTTCAAGTGTCGGCAGGCTTCCAGGTGTACCGAAATCCAATCCGCGCCCGCATCGGCAAACGCCGGGATGAACTCGTCCGGATTCTCGATCATCAAGTGGCAGTCCAGCGGTAACTGCGTCACCTTGCGCAGCGACTTCACCACCGGAGGCCCAATCGTGAGATTCGGGACGAAGTGACCATCCATAATATCCACATGGATCACACTCGCCCCGCCTTCGTCCGCGGCGCGCACCTGCTCGCCAAGACGGGCAAAGTCAGCCGAAAGAATCGAAGGTGCCAGCTCAATCAAACCAGGCTCTCGCAAGCAAAAATTCTAACACGCAAGTGTGGAGCGGGCGCCCCCGCCCGCTGCCTTTGATTTCGGTTGGACGTCGACCTGGGGTGCCCCATTTCTCGCGTCCTTTGCGAGAAGTGGGGACCACTGAAGCCATCACCACTAGTTCTTACTAGCCGCAGGAGGCGCCTTCCTCGCCGAGTCCTTCATCATCTCCGCGATCTCTTCCTGCGCCCGCTCCGTCATTCTCTCGACGTTCTTCCGTAAGATCGGCATCATGGCGTCCATGCCTTCCGTCATGACTGCCGGCAACTGCTGCAACATTTTCTGTCCCGTCGGAGTGGAGTAAAACGCGATCAGCGCGTCCATGTCGCCCTTCGTGAAATGCTTCTGGTAAGCCGGCACCATCGCCTGCATCATTTCATCGAACGGCATCTTGTTCATCATGTCGTCCATCATCTTGTTTATGCGCGCTTCGCAATCCGCCGGCAGCCGGTCTTTATCCTTCTCGCATTGTTCGTGCGCCATCTGATGCCTCGACTTCGACATCGCCTCCACCATTTTCAGCATCATGTCGTGGGAATGGACCGCCTGGAAGTATCGCTCCACATCTTCCTTCGAGGCAGGAGCGTCAGCAGCAGTTTGCGCCAGACCAGGCACGATAAGCGTTAAACAAAGTGTGGCCATCAGGAATATCCGCTGCATGTGATCCCCCCAAGCTAGCAGGTTATCCCACGGCCCAACCTAAATCAATCGAAGGTAGTGCTGTTCGTCACTGTCATAAGGTAGTGCTTTCGGTCACTGTCATGCTGAGCGAAGTGAGGTCGTCCAAAGGACGATCTCACGCAGTCGAAGCACCCCATACCCGCCGTCACAACCACAAGCCCGCACAGGAGTTTCAGTTCGAGAACTCAAGACGCTACCCCGGTCGAACGCCCGCGACACTCACTGCAGCTTCGCGAACTCAGCCTTAGCTTCCTTCAACACAGGAACGTCCGCGTCAGCATCTTTCCACAAAGTCAGAAAGTCCTGATAAGCCGCTCGTGCCTTCGCCTTATCCCCGGCAGTTGCATAAGCCCGGCCCAATTCCAAATGCGCCAGCGCGCCGGTGACACAATTCGAGACCAATCCGGAATGGTCGATGATCTTTTGAAATTCCGGCACGGCGCCTTCCTGCCCCGAGGCCAGATAGGCTTCACCGCGAAGATAGATCGAGTAAAGGCACGAGGTATTCGCGTTGCTTACGAGCAAACCATATTCCATGCCTGCGGCGTTGTTTAACTTCGCGATCGCACCCGCGGGATCTTTCGCCGTCAATGCCAATTGACCCTGAATTGTTGGCAGCCAGTAAGACTGCACCACAGCGTGCAGCGGGTACCGTTTGGCCAGTTCCTCAGTGAGGGCGCGAGCTTTCGCCAGATCGCCGGCGCCCGCCAGAACCAGCGCCGCCAGTTGTTGTGCATCGCGGCTCTCGGGGGCAAGAGCCAGCCCCGCACTCGCTTCGCGCTTCGCTTCGTCAAGATTGCCGAAAAGTATCTCTCGCCATGCGCTTTCGAGTTGCCATACCGCTGCTGATTCCTTGTTATCCGACCGTAACGCCGCTTCGATCGCGTGCCGCGTCAACTCACGGGCTTTCGCGACATGTCCGTAATAGGCTTCCGTATCCGCTTCCAGCGCCAGAATCTCATTCTGAAGTTCGGGACGCCCTTCAAACCAGGCCGCCTGTTCGGCCATCCCTTTCGGGTTCCTTGCGACGAACTCGATACCGTAGAGAACCTCATGCAACGTGTCGTCATCCAGCTTGTGCGCGATCGTCTGTTGATAGACTTGCCGGGCCTCATCGAAATGGTTTAGGCCGCCTTGGAATGCAATCACGTTCTCAGCCGCGATCACATTGTCCGGATTCAGCCGCAAAGCCTCACGCGCTTGCTCCATGCCCTGCTCCAGCTTGCCCTCGGAAGCATAAACCGTGCCCAGGTTATTGAAGGCAACGGAGTCCCGCGGATAGTTCTCCTCCCACTCCCGGAAGGCTTCTACGGCTTTGTCCAGTTCTCCCGTATCGGACATGTAATACATTGAAGTGATGTGCAGCTTCTCGCGCTCGCTGGCGCGGTCGCGCAGAGCGAAAGCCTTGGTCAGATACTCATTGCCGCGGGTAGGCTGGCCCACGTTGCCGTACATAATGCCGACCCCTTCGAGCGCAGTGGCGAAGTTGGGATCCAGTTCGATGGCATGCAGGTAGATGGGAAGACTTGCCGCTGAGCCCTTTTCCTGCGAGGTTTTCCGGGCAATACTCGCTGCCTTCAGCGCTTCGAGCGATGGCGTGGTCTCCTGTGCCAGCGGAGAGTCAAACTTCTGCACCGAGGCCAGCGATTCGCCAAGCTGTGCCCGCAGTTTTCCAGCGGCCTCGCCTAGAACGTTGAGCACTTTCTCTTTGCCCGGCGCCGTGGCCTGCTCTTGCGCCAGGGTGTCTCCGTTCAGGCAATTCACCGCTTTCAGTCCCACCACAAACTGACTTCCCAGGCTGGCGATGGAGCCCGCAATGTAAGCCTTGCTGTCAGCCCGCTGGCACAACTCCTGCGCCACACCCGGCGTAAGCGGCGTGTTCACCGGCTTTGTCATCAACTTCAGTGTGGCCGCGACTTTCTCGTCAGAAAGCACATTCAGAAAAGGCGATTGCCGCAGCGATACACTCAGCGCCTGCTTCAACGCATCGTCAAACACTGCATCGCCGGTGGAGTTGGCAAAATCTCCCACCACAATCGTGTCTTTCTCAGTAAGCTTGGGCGCTGCACGGTGCGTGTAGTAATAGCCGGCCGCGCCAGCCGCGATCACGACCACCAACGCCGGAACCATCCAGATCAGCTTCGATCGCAGCGCGCTGGATACTACGCTCGCCCCCGAACTCGCCGGAGCCATTTCCTTCCCGCTCGATTCCCGCTTCACAGCGGAAGCAGCCGAGCCGCTCGATGCCTTCTCCTCAGCAGCCGCCACCGTCGTGCCGCTCGATTCCACTTCCCGCCTCAGCCGCTTCAAATCCGCCCGCATGTCGGAGGCATGCTGGTAGCGCAGGTCGCGGTCTTTCTCCAAGCCTTTATTAATGATGCGTTCCAACTCCCCAGGCAGATCGGGATTGAGCCGCACCGGCGCAACCGGCGCCTTATGCAAAATCGAATCGAACAAAAGCGCGGTCGAGTCTCCACGAAACGGCAGAGTGCCGGTCGCCATCTCATACAGGACGGCGCCAAAAGAAAACAAATCCGTCCGCGAATCAAGCGCCTTGCCTCGCGCCTGCTCCGGCGACATATAGGCCACCGTGCCCACTGTCGAACCGGCGTCGGTCAGTTGATCCACACCCGCGCTGGTCTGGGTCGCATCTCCCGGCACGGCCGTTACCTTGGCTAATCCGAAATCAAGAATCTTCCCGTCTCCCCGGCTCGTCACAAAAATGTTAGCCGGCTTAATGTCGCGATGAACGATCCCTTTGGCGTGCGCCGCGTCCAGAGCATCGGTGACGTCCACGGCAACCCGCAACAGCGTCTCCATTTCAAGGGGAGCGCTGTTGATGGCGTGCTTCAACGTCAAACCTTCCAGATACTCCATGACGATGTAGGCGCGCCCGTCCGCTTCGCCGATGTCGTAGATGGTGCAGATGTTGGGATGGTTCAACGCCGACGCCGCCTGCGCCTCGCGTTGAAACCGGCTGAGCGCCTGCGGATCGCGCGCCACGCTTTCAGGCAGAAACTTGAGCGCAACAAAGCGGTGCAGTCGGGTGTCTTCAGCCTTGTACACCACACCCATGCCGCCGCCGCCCAGCTTTTCCAGAATGCGATAGTGAGAAATGGTTTCGCCGATCATGGTTGGTCGATCATGCAGCCGGGCACGCCGTAGAGAAAGTTCCGCAAAGTGGCACCATGGTAGAGTGCCGCGCCGCGAGAGTCAATTTTCCGCTTGATCCCCCTCCTCAAGCCGTTGTCATTCCGAAACGGGCGCCAAGCCCGGTGAGGAACCCGCTCTCCCGTACGCCGCGTCCGCCCCAAATCGGAGTACCATAAAAAGTACATCGCGCGCTTGTCAAGTCTACTTTAGTAGACATTCGACCCCCTCGAAAGTAGACATTCCTTCCACAGCCTAACCTATTGATTCCATTGACTCGCCAAAAGGCCCGCACGAAGAATCAACAACTTACGCCGATAATTTTCTGCAAAGTTCCAATGTTCCAGTTGGAACATTCAGCGCAAATGTTCCCACGGGAACATCCGCCCACGCAGTGCATGTTACCCTCGTCGAACGTGCCCGCCATGCTCCACTCCACGTCTGCCGCCTACGCCCTGGCCTCAGTCCTCGCCTGGGGCACCAGCGACTTCATCGGCGGCTACGCTACCCGCCGCGCCAACGCCTTCCTGTTCGCGGTCGTATTTAATCTTGGCGGCCTCACTCTGGTGGCAACGGTGGCCGAGGCCACTCACGCGCCTTTCCCTTCGGGACACACGGTGGCATGGGCCTTGGCGGGCGGCGTCTTCGGAGGAGCAGGCGTGGCCATTTTCTTTCGCGCACTTTCCCAAGGGAAAATGGGCGTGATCGCGCCCGTCTCCGCCGTGCTGGGCGCAGCGATTCCAACTTTGTTTTTTATCTTCATTGAAGGTCTGCCCGGCAAACTTCCGATCTTTGGTTTTCTCCTCGCAACCATAGGCCTCTGGCTCATCACGCGCACTCAAGCTGGAGAAGGCGAAAACCATGGGAGGCCGGAAGGCATAGGGCTCGCCGTCCTCGCGGGGATTGGCTTCGCAAGTTTCTACCTTTGCGTCCGACAAGCGGGTGACGCCTCAGTCTTCTGGATCGCGTCGCTCACTCGCTCCGGCGGCTTGATCATCACCTCTCTGGTCGTCCTGCTGGGCGGCAAATTTCGCGACATCACATCAGCCGGCGTGCGCTGGGCTGTGCTCGCCGGCTGCGTCGATTCCCTCGGCACCATTCTCTTCGTTCGCGCCAGTCAGACCGGACGCCTCGACGAAGCAGTCGTCATCTCTTCGCTCTACCCGGCAGTCACGGTGCTGCTGGCTCGTCTGTTCCTGAAAGAACACTTCACCCGCTGGAGGTTCGTGGGGCTGCTGGCTGCGCTGGCAGCCGTGCCCATGATCGCGGCGCAATAGACTTTATTCCATATTCCGAAATGTGGAATTTATTGACAATATGTGCGCCAATGGCATATTGTATTTCCATAATTCCTAATTCTGGAATATGGAACAACAATATGCTTCTTCACCCTCAAGATGTTGTTCTACTGCTTAAGCTCATCGCCAACCGCGACGCGAGCAAGCCGTGGACTTACGCCGAGCTAGGGAAAGAGCTATTTATGAGCGCGTCCCAAGTCTTCCGTTCAGTTGAACGGGCCGAAATAGCGCGGCTTCTGGTTGCGCCCGTAATTCCCGCGTCATCGAACAATGGAGAGCAGTCCCCCGGTGGAATGCTGTGGCCCAACAAGACCTACTTGAAGGAATTCCTGATTCATGGCGTAAAGTACGCGTTTCCCGCCGAGCGCGGCGGCCCAACTCGCGGTGTCCTCACCGCGGAAGCCGCTCCCCCTCTTGCTCAGCACTTTCGTCACGACTTCCAGCTTCCGCCAGTCTGGCCCTCCGCGGAAGGTCCGTTCCGCGGAATTGCATTTTCTCCTTTATATAAAAATGTTCCGCAAGCCGCTTTGCACGATCCCAAGCTCTACGAATTGCTCGCGCTTGTCGACGCGATTCGCGAAGGTCGCGCCCGCGAACGCGAAATCGCCATTCGCGAGTTAACCACGAGAATAGACGCGCAGAATTAATGCGTTGACTTGACACAAAGTGAACTCTCATCCCCCGAATCCGAATCTCACTCAACTGGTCGCCGCGGCGGCAAAGCTGGAACCTCTGCTCGATCGGATCGCGTTCGTCGGGGGCAGCACCACCGGATTGCTTCTTACCGATCCCGCCGCCGCTCCCGTTCGGCCCACACTTGACGTGGATGCAATTGTTGCGATCGGCTCCTACCTGGAGTTCACGCTTCTTGAAGACCGTCTGCGCGCTCTAGGCTTCCACCAGCCGCACACGGAAGGTGCACCGATTTGCCGATGGATGAATGGAGACCTGGTTCTCGATTTGATGCCGACAGACCCTTCGATTCTCGGCTTCAGTAACTGCTGGTATCGGCCCGCGCTAGAGAATGCGCAGCGAGTCCGAATCGGCGAACATGAAATCCTTGTCATCACCGCTCCTTACTTTCTCGCCACGAAGCTGGAGGCATTTCGCAGACGCGGCAGAAACGACTTCGGCAGCCACGATCTGGAGGATATTGTAACTGTCATCGACGGCCGACCCGAACTGGTCGACGAAGTCCATCTCGCCCAAATGGACCTGCGGAAATATCTCAGCGATCAGTTTGAGGATTTACTATCGAATCGCGACTTTCTGGAGGCATTACCTGGCCACTTGCTGCCCGACGCTGCCAGCCAGCAGCGTCTCGGATTGGTATTGAAACGAATGAAGCAGCTGATTAACGGGGGCTAGCCGATGCCGCTTATCGAAATCCGAAACCTGACTAAGATTTATTCCCAAGGCGAGTCTCCGTTTAGCGCGAAGGCTGGCGGCGCGAGCGAGGTGCGGGCCGTGGATGATGTTTCTCTCGACATTCACTCCGGCGAAACTCTCGGGCTGGTTGGTGAATCGGGATCGGGCAAGAGCACGCTCGGTCGTCTGGTCTTGCGCCTCATCGAGCCTACTTCCGGCAGCGTTCGTTTCGAGGGACGCGACCTGCTCACTGCCCATGGCGGGGAAATGCGCCGGTTGCGCCGCGATATGCAGATCATCTTTCAGGATCCGTTCGCCTCGCTCGATCCCCGCTTCCGTGTAGAAGAGATCATTGCCGAGCCGCTTGTGATTCATGGGAGCAGGAAAGAGAGAAGTGGAATTCGACCTCGCGTCGTCGAACTGCTTCGCGCGGTCGGGCTCGACGAATCGATTTTGCAACGCTTTCCGCACGAATTCAGCGGAGGGCAGCGTCAGCGCATTGGCATTGCCCGCGCCCTCGCGCTGCATCCGAAGTTCATTGTGGCGGACGAACCGGTCTCAGCCCTCGACGTCAGCGTGGGGGCGCAGATCGTCAACCTGCTGGCTCAACTGCAGCGCGACTTTGGACTGACTTATCTTTTCATCTCGCACTCCATGCCGGTCGTACGCTATCTCTCAACGCGCATTGCCGTGATGTATCGCGGCAAGATTGTGGAAGTCGGCGAGACAGAGCAGATCACGGAGCGGCCGGGGCATGCCTACACGCGCAGTCTGCTGGAGGCTACTCCGGAAGTTGAGGTCTGACCTTCGAGGTGAACGCCTCGCTTCGCTCGGGACGGCCGAGGCGGCCGTCCCAACATGAGCCGTTGCTGTCCACACAACTATCCTGTGACATACTTTCTTGATGTCGAACTTGCGTACCAGCCGGGCCCGTGATCTGGTTGAGCTGATTCTTGGCTATGGTCTGGTGGTGGGCGTTATCTGGACGCCCGAACACCTGCAGCGCATCTTCACACCAAGTGCTTTCGTGCTGACGTTGCTGGCGGTGCTTTCGCGGCGGCAGAGCCACGATGAACTGGGACTTGGCACTCGCGGGCTGGTTCCATCGCTCTGGATCTTGCCCGTTGCCATCGCGCTCTCTGCGCTGAGTGTGTTCGTCGCCGCGCGGCTCGGTACGCTGCATCCGCTGTATAAGGCTGACTTCACGCACGTCTCTGGCTACGTGCTGTGGACCATTTACCAGCAGGTTCTTCTGCAGGACTATTTCATGGATCGCCTGCTGCGCCTGGTCTCGAATGGATCCGCGGCGGTGGCTCTCGCGGGCGTGCTCTTCGCTGCGGCGCACTTACCGAATCTTGTGCTCACGGCGGCCACGCTGGTGTGGGGCATAGTTTCTTGCGGGCTGTTCCGTCGCTATCGCAACCTCTGGGCGCTCGGCCTTGCCCAAGGACTGCTCGGTCTGTGCTTCGCCATCTGCGTGCCTGATGCGCTGCATCATCACCTGCGCGTCGGCCTGGGATATTTGCGCTATCGTGCGGTGCAGTAGCAGCGGTCAGTGGGTTAGTAGCGGTGGCGGGTGTTTACGGGGAAAATACCTCCTCGAATCTATGGTTCCGGCAGACACGGGATCGAGATTAAAATCTTGTTCATGGCCAAGAAAACAGAGATGAGCGGTTCATCCTTGTGGGTCGTCACAGTTGTCTTGTTAGTGCTTGCCGCATGGATGTACTTCAAGAGATAGGCTAAAACCACAGCCCCCATAACCAATCGACGCTGGCGTGGGTGATGGTCGAGGCCGGCACGCGGCGCTGCTCGCGCCAAGCGCGTCCGTAGAAGACGCCGGCGATGGTTGCCAGCAGGACGTAGCGCCAGTTGAAATGGGCAGAGCGTTTGTTGAAGTGCGACAGGCCGAACAGAACTGACGCGGTGACCAGGGCTGCCCGGCGGCCTATGCGGCGCTCCAGCAGGTTCTGCACCCAGGCGCGGAAGAAAAGTTCTTCGGGCACCGCGGTAAAGAAAAATATTGCCACCCAGCGCAGGAGAGCGCTGCCGATCCCCGGCAGGTTGCGGTGGGGATGGATGAAGCCCAGGGCCAGTCCCAGCAGCAGAACGATGGGCGTGAAGAAAACAAGTTCGCGCAGGCCGGTTTTCCAGTCGCTCCATTTCAGATGAAAATCGAATCCGGTTCCGCTTAGTTGGCGGATTGCGAGGAATCCATAGAGGCCCGCATCTACCAGAAGCAATTCGTTTAAAGCGCGCAGCCCGTCCGGCCACGCGCGGTCGAACCAGCGCAAATCCACGGCCAGCCCGAGCGCGAGCAGGATCAGCGCGTCGCGCCAGTCGCCGCGTTGATCGGGATCGGCCGCCGCAGCCCGCAGCAGCAGCCAGGCGATCAGTACCGGCAGCGCCGCATAGAGCGCGAACCAACTCCACCGAAACATGTGCTGGGAGATCGAGACCATCGCATACGGCGCAACCAACAACGCGGGCAGGCCGATGCGCAACGGAACCGGCCAGCGCTCTACGGCGCGTGCGACCCGCTCGGCAGCGCAGCCGAACAACACGGCCGGAGCCAATTCGAACGCCAGAGGTGCGATCGCGACCGGCGTGACATTCTGCATGGGGTCATCTTAAATGCAGTGATCAGTGATCCGTGGTCACTGTGTATTCTTCCGATGAGGTTCGGTTTTGGCTGGCCACTGACCGCTGGCCACTGATCACTCCCTGGAACTCGACGCTTGTGTCGCCGCCTCCTCCCGGCTAGAATTCCTTCGCGTCCAACAGGAGGCCAAACATGGCTGCCGATCCGCTCCCGCCAGTGTCCGCGCCCGTGCCTACGACCGAATCCGCACCCCTTTCCGAAGGCGCGCGCATTATCAATACTTTCATCGCTCCCTCGAAAACTTTCACTGATCTGCGCCGCAATGCCAGTTGGTGGGGACCGTGGCTGATGATCTCCATCTTCGCGCTGATTTTCATCTACTCGATGGACCGGCAGATCGGCTTCGACCAGATCAGCCGGAACGAAATTGCGCATTCGCCGCGGGCCGACCAGTTCGACAAGCTTTCAGCCGATGATCAGGCCAAGCAGCTTCGCTTTTCCGACGCTTTGATTCGCTACTTGTCGTATGGAATCCCGGTGACCCTCCTGCTGTTCTTTGCCATCACTACGGCGGTGCTGTTGGCGACTTTTAATTTTGGAGCGGGCGCCAACGTCCGCTTCAAGACGGCATACGCGATTGTTTTTTATGCCAGCCTGCCCGGCATTATTGGTTCGATTCTGGGCACAATTTCGATGTTTGCGGGGGTTAGTCCGGAAGGCTTCAACGTTAACAATCCGGTGGCTACGAATCCGGCGTACTTTATGGATCGCGGGGGCAACAAGTTTCTTTATGGCATGGCTTCTGGCCTGGACATTCTCGTGATCTGGACTATCGTCCTGTTGGGGATTGGTTTTGCCTGCAACAGTAAAGTGAAACGCAGTACGGCAATCGGCATCGTCGCGGGATGGTATCTGCTGTGGAAGCTTGTGACTTCGGCACTGGCGGCCCGCAGTTAGAGTTGTGAGAAAGCTGTAGCCGGCGCGGCGAGCTGGCGCTTGCATTGGAAGTTAAGGAGATTGCGAATGAGAACGAAACGTATTCTGGTCACATTTCTTTTCGTCTGTGCCTGCATCGCGAGTGCACGCGCGCAGACCATGAGCGCGCCCGCAGCTGCAGCAACTGCGCAGTCTGCGGCGCCGGTGAAGGATCCGGTGGCGACTTCCCTGCGGATATTGCTGCCGCGCTGGCGGAGTAATACTCTTGGGGCCATTACTGCCATGCCCGCCGATAAATTCAGCTACAAACCCACACCCGATCAGATGACTTTCGCGCATCTCGTCGTACACATCATTGGCTTCAACAACGCGGTGTGTGCCAAGGCGGCCGACATTGCCGCGCCCAAAGTCGAGGAAGTGAAGGAAACGGATTCCAAAGATAAACTGCTCGCAGCGGCCACGGCTTCGTATGACTTTTGCGGCGAAGCGCTGGGCAAGATGGACGACTCCAAACTGGGCGACAGTATCGAACTCTTTGGACGGCAAGGTCCCCGCGCCTTGGCGGCTCTGATCCTGGTCAGCGGCTCGTCCGATCACTATGCTGACGCGGCGATGTATTTGCGGTTGAATGGAATTTTGCCGCCGAGCGCACAGCCGAAGAAGTAGTCAAGGGCTAAAGCCTACGTTCGTTTATTGTCTGAGAGCCGCGCGGCTGAAAGCCGCGCCCTTTCAAATCACCCTACCTGATTTGCACGAGTTCGCCCGCCGGTTCCGTTGCTGGAATCGACGGCGCAGGATGCTGCGGGGCGCGCCAGCCATCGAAGATCGACACCTGATGCACGCAGGACACAGTGCAATGCGGTGCGCAGCCTTTTTCGGTGAGGTATTCGCGGCGCATGTCGTCGCGGGTGTAGGTAGCGAGCGGCACCGCCGGATAGCCACGCTGCTGCGAGCAGTAGTGGACTAATCCATCTTCGCAGATGTAGAGATAGCGCGCGCCGGCGCGGCAGCGCCATTCGTTCGGCAGGCCTTGCGCAATGTTGTCCTGAAAGGCGTTGATGCGGGTGAAGCTGCGCTTTTCCCACGACTTCATTTCGTCGTAGACGCCACGCTCTTGTTCATTCAACGGCTGCACCTGGCCGCTGCCGTCGTGAATAATCCCGATGGTCGAGCTGAAACCGAGTTCGATGGCGCGCTTGCCGATGGTGAGGGCGTCCTGCGGATTGGAAATGCCGCCGCCTACTACGGAATTAATGTTGACGTGAAACTCGGCGTGTTCGGCGAGCAGCTGCAGCTTCTTGTCGAGGACCTTCAAACTCTTCTTCGAAACCTCGTCAGGATTCACGTTGTCGATCGAGATTTGCAGCCACTCGAGTCCGGCGTGGTTGAGGCGCTTGATTCGTTCCGCCACCAGAAAATATCCGTTGGTGATCAATCCGGCAATCATGCCATTCGAACGGATACGGCGGATCACGTCGTCGAGGTCGGGATGCAGCAGCGGCTCGCCGCCGGAAATTGTGACTACGGCGGTGCCGAGCGCTCCCAGCTTGTCGATGCGGCGGAACATTTCTTCCGTGGGCACAGGCTTGGAGAAATCGTCAAACTCGTTGCAGTAGGTGCAGGCTAGGTTGCAGCGGCGGACGGGAATAATGTGCGCCAGCAGCGGATGATCGGTTGAAGCGAAAGCGCGCGCGGCCATGGCGGCTCCGCGCAGGTTGCGGTGGAGAGCTTTGGCGCGTCGGCGCAGATTTGTAATCGTGGACGGCATTGGTTGAATACTCTTATTACAGCATGGATGCTGGATAAATGCAGGGTTCGGGACAGCGGTCGGCGAAATTGGCGGGGCGAACGGCACAAATGGGTGGTCTGGATACGGTCCCTCAGCAGAGGTCCGCGCCACGCCCGCGTCTCGCTGCGCTCGGCTGGACGGCCGACGCGCCATCCCCACATGTTTCTTTCTTTGCTAGACTTCGATTGCTTTGCGCAACGCCGCTCTTGCCAGCAGGCGCGTCGAATCGAGCATCGGCAGTGGGGATTGCTCCTGCGTCATTATCAGCGGAATTTCGGTGCATCCCAGCACCACTGCGTCGCAACCTTCATCTTTCAGGGTGCGGATGGTTTCGGTTAGATAAACCTGGGTGCGGGGCAGGAATACTCCCTGGACTAACTCGTCGAAGATTATTCGGTGGATGCGCTGGCGCTGCTCGGCGCCGGGAATGCGATGCTCGATGCCGGCGGCATTCAGTTTTTCGCGGTAGACCGGGCCTTCCATAAGTGCTCGGGTGCCTAGAGCTCCCAGACGCTTGTAGCTGTGGCGCTTGGCCTCGTTCGCGACCTCGACTGCGATGTGCAACCAGGGGCGCGGCGAACGGTGCTCGACCAGATCGAAAGCTTGATGCACGGTGTTGACGGGAGCGATCAGAAAGTCAGCGCCGGCTTTGGCCAGCTTATCGGCGGAGGAGAGCATCAGCTCGGCAACGCCTGCCCAGTCACCGGCATCGATGCACTTCACGTAGTCGGCGAAGCTGTTGCCGTGCATGGAGATTTCGGGGTGATGGTGCGGGCCGAGCAGTTCGGCACCTTCGAGGCAGATGGTGCGGTAGCAGAGCGCGGCGCCTTCCGCGCTGCATGCGACGATGCCGATGTGGAGAGGCACAGTGGTCAGTGGCCAGTGATCAGTGGCCAGTTCGTTCTTCGTTGCGAATCATTTCAGACATCTTGCCATGGCTACCTCGCTGCGGCAGCGTCGAATAGGTTCAGAAATTCCAGCTTCTTTTCTGCTGGCAGGAAGGATGCTTCGAAGGAGTTGCGGGCTAGTTCGCGCAGGTGCTCGTCGGTGAATCCGAAGGTCTGCTGGGCTAGTTGGTACTCGCGCGCTAGCGTGGTGCCGAACATGGCTGGGTCGTCGGTGTTGAGCGTGATCATCACGCCGTGGTCGAAGTAGTTTTTGGCGGGATGGTCGTTGAGGTTGGGACAGAGTCCGGTGCGGCGGTTGCTGGTTAGACAGATTTCTACCGGGACCTGGCGCTGCGCCAGTTCTTCGACTAGATCGGGATCATGGAAGGCGGTTAGGCCGTGACCGATGCGCTCGGCGCGCAGGTTGAGCGCTCCCCACACGGATTCCGGCGGGCCGGTTTCGCCAGCGTGTGCGGTGAGGCGCAGGCCGTGGTCGGCGGCCCAGGCGTAGGCGTCGCGAAAAAGTTCGGGCGGAGCTTTCTGCTCGTCGCCACCGATGCCGATTCCGACCACCTCGCGGTCGTGATAGCGGACTGCTAGTTCGAAAACTTTTTGGGCAGCGTCTGAGCCGAACTGGCGCACGGCGTCGAAGATCCAGATTAGCGAGATGCCGAAGTCGCGCGCGCCGCGGGAACGGCCACGATCGAGGCCTTCGAAGATGGCCGCGAAATCCTGCTTACGCCAGAGGCAGACTCCGACCGAGATGTAGACTTCGGCGTGCAGCACATTTTCTTCTTTCAGCCGCTGCATCAGGCGGTAGGTGATGAGTTCGTAGTCTTCGGGAGTGCGCAGATGCTCGGTGATGTTCTTGAAAGCCAACAGGAAGCCCTGGAAATCTTCGTAGCGGTAAAGCGCGTCAATCTCGGCTCGCATAGGACGTTCGCCGTGACGCTGGCGAAGATCGAGCAACGTCTGCGGCTCGATTGCGCCCTCGAGGTGCAGATGCAGTTCGGCCTTAGGCAAAAGGCGCAGGAAACTATTCGGCGGCCGATCGAGTGCGGTGGACATTGCTTCCGATTGTAGATTCTTGCGGGGAGATTTGCGAGGGAGGCTTCACCACGGAGACACCCTTCGACTCCGCTCACGGCAGGCTCCGACGCGGAGAAGTTGTGGTGGAACTTCCTCTTTGAGCCGGTGGCGCGGAATAGCCATAGCGGTCCTTCGACTGCGCTGGCCGACTCGCTTCGCTCACCGGCCTGCTTCGCTCAGGATGACAGCGCGTTTTTGCTGACGGGCAGAGAGCTGATGGCTGACAGCTGACAGCTACTTCTTCGCGAACTCGCTGCGGTGGCGGCTGTAGAAGATGTAAATCAGCAGGCCGAGGCCCAGCCAGATTACGAAGCGGAGCCAGGTTATCAGGGTCAGGCCTAACATCAGACCGCCGCATAGCAGCACTGAAATCAACGGGAACCACGGCACAAACGGGACTCGAAATGCGCGCTTGCGGTCGGGCTGCCTGCGGCGAAGCAGGATCACTCCCAGCGAAACCAGAACGAAGGCAAACAGCGTCCCGATGTTGGCGAGGTCGGCGGCGTCTCCAATGTCAACGAGGCCGGCGGGAATTCCCACGGCGAAACAGGCGATCCAGGTAGACCAGTAGGGCGTTTTGAATTTGGGATGCACCACGGAGAACAATTTCGGCAGCAAGCCATCGCGCGACATGGCGTACCAGATGCGCGCCTGGCCGTACTGAAACACGAGCAGCGAAGAAATCATGCCCGTCAGCGCTCCGATTACGATGACCGAGCGGAAGAAGGGATGCACACCCAGATACTTCATGGCGTAGGCCACGGGCGCTTCGGCGGCCGCACCGGAGACGAAGGTGGTGTACTTCATCATGCCGAGCAGGACGACGGCAACGCCGACATAAAGGAGCGTGCAGACAATCAGCGACATGATGATTCCGAAGGGCAGATCTTTTTGCGGATTACGCGATTCCTCGGCAGCGGTGGAGACGGAATCGAATCCGATGTAGGTGAAGAAGACGATGGCGCCTCCGGTGACGATTCCGGAGAAGCCAGAAGGCGCGAAGGGCACCCAGTTCGCCGGCTTCACCAGCATTCCACCGACGACCAGGAAGGTCAGGATTGCGCCGATTTTCACCGTCACCATAATGTTATTGGTTTCGGCTGACTCCTTCACTCCGCGCACCAGCAGCAGCGTGAGAAGGAAAACAATAAGGAAACCAGGGAGATTAAAGTAGGAGCCGGTCCATTGCCCGCCGGCCCAGACGGGAGTTGCCCATTTCTCCGGCAAGTTGAGGCCGAACACCGCCAGTTGCGCTTTCGTATAACCGGCAAAGCCAACCGCGACCGCGACGTTCGAAACTACGTATTCGAGGATCAGGTCCCAGCCTATGATCCAGGCAAAAATCTCGCCGAGCGTGGCATAGGAGTATGTATAGGCGCTGCCAGCGATGGGGATCATCGAGGCCAGTTCGGCATAGCACAATCCGGCAAAACTACAAGCGATCGCAACCAGGAAGAACGAAATCGCGATCGATGGTCCGGCGGGCGGGCGCCCGTGCATGAGCGCTCCCGCCGTGCTGCCGGTGCGCAGAAAATTCACGAGTACGTCGAGCGCCTGCGCATGCAAGATGGAAGGTGCCTGGAAATATTCTCCGGCGGCTGCTGTTCCTGTGAGTACAAAGATGCCGGAGCCGATGATGGCGCCGATGCCGAGCGCCGTCAGCGACCAGGGGCCGAGGGTTTTTTGCAGGCGCTGGCCTGGAGCTTCGGATTCCGTGATCAGCTTGTCGATCGACTTGCAGCAGAAAAGCTGGTTGTCGGATGTGTAAACCGTTGCGGCGGGATCCGTGGGTGATGGTGACAAGATGTAGTTGTCTCCTGCAAGCGGGAGTCGGGCATGGGCGATTCGGCCCATGCCCGTAATTCCGACAGCCGTCTATCTCTTCGACTGGCCGCGAGCCAACTTCTTCACCTTGCGCTTTTTCGATCCGCGGGCGTAGTCGCGGGGCTTCTTCGGCTTTTCCGCCTTGGTCTTCTTGCGCGAGGCGCGCTTTGATTTCTTGCGTTCTTCTTTGGTTAGCGTTGCTGTGTTTGCCATGAATGCGATTTAGCGTCTCCTAAGTTTGGTGGTTCCCAGTTCGCTCGATCTGGTCTGGTTGATCAATAATACATTGCGAACCGGCTGGCTGCGATCGGGTGGATTCTACGCCCGCTCCAACTGAGCGTACTTTTCTACCAGCTTCTTCAATCCGAAGCGAGGGAATTGTACCGTAATCTTGGCTTCTTCGCCCTCTCCTTCTCGCTGGTAGACGGTGCCCTCGCCGTATTTGGGATGACGCACCTTCTGGCCGGGACGGAATCCGCGCTTGCCGGTGGGCGCTTCGAGCGGCGTTTTTGGGAGGGTGAACTTCTTGCCGCGGCTCGCGAAGAACTCGGCGATGTTCTCGATGGAGTTGTAGGGCTTGGCCGGGGCCGTAGGCTTTTGACGGCTGGCCTGAACGCTGTTGCCACCTTTCCAGCTTGCACTCTGATCTTCGTCTTCGTAGGAATAATGAGTATCTCCCGCATCGTAGGTTGCGGGGCTCCGTCCCGCTGGACGGACAAGAGTGTCCGTCCCCACACGGGCTGTGCTAGTGCGCCGCCTGCCCAGTTCTTCAATCAGCGGGCCTGGCACTTCTTCCAGAAAGCGCGACGGCACGCTTGCTTCGGGCTGGTCGGTGCCGTATCTGCGCCGGTAAACGGCGCGGGTCAGGATGAGCTGATCCATAGCTCGTGTCATCCCGACGTAGCACAAGCGCCGCTCTTCCTCGACATCGTCAGGTTGAAGCATCGTGCGCGAGTGCGGAAACAATCCCTCTTCAAGGCCGCTGAGAAAGACCAACGGAAACTCCAGGCCCTTGGCGGCGTGGAGGCTCATGAGCGTGATCTGGGAGCGCTCGTCGTAGTCGTCGGCGTCTGCGATGAGCGCAGCGTGGTCCAGAAACTGGTCGAGCGTTTCTCCGCGGTCGCGCGAGTCGGCAGCGGCGTTGACCAGTTCGCGCAGATTTTCGATGCGGGAGAAAGCTTCGGGCGTGTCTTCATCTTCAAGCAGCTTGATATAGCCGGTGCGATCGATGAGGAACTTGAGGAGGTCGGCCGTGGTCGCACCAGCGGTTTGCTGGCCCGGGATCGCGCCGAATGTTGTTTCCTGCGGAAGAGCCGGTGGGACGCCGGCGCTATCGTGGTCGGCGTCGACGACGGGTTCGTCGCCCGTGTAGGCTCCTCCGAAGTCGAAAGCTGTGTTTTCGAATTCGTTGGGATCGAAGGCGGAGGCGTCGTTTGGGAGTGAATCGTCTGGGGCTTGCAAAGTCTGGGGCGCTGCCGGCATTTGCACGGGCGAGGGCGCCCGCGCCACACCTTCTCCTTCTGTGCTTTCCTCCAGTTGCTCGACGAACGTTCCTGACAGGATCGCCTGCGCGTCGATGATCAATTGCTGGAAGGTCTTCAGTGACGCCAGCGCGCGTTGCGGCAAGAGTTGGCGGCGGACTGCTTCTCCGAGTGCACCCCACAGAGACAGGCCGGTTTCGAGCGCGAGGCGTTCGAGCGTGTCGATGGTGCCTTTGCCGATGCCGCGAGTCGGCGTGTTGATGACGCGCAGAAGCGAGATTGAATCATCCGGGTTCTGGATGACCTTGAGATACGAGATCATGTCTTTGATCTCGGCGCGGTCATAGAAGGAAAACCCTCCGACCACGTGATACTTGAGGCCGTAGCGGCGCATGGCTTCTTCAAACAGGCGTGACTGAGAATTAGTGCGGTAGAGCACGGCGGCACGCGGAGTCTCGCCACGATGGGCCGCCTCGCGCAAGTATTTCGAAATGTGGTCGGCGGCGAAAAGCGCTTCGTTCTCTCCGTCTGGCGCCTCGTAGTAGCCGATCTTGGTGCCGCCCTGTCGCGAGGTCCAGAGGTTCTTGCCTTTGCGGCGGATGTTGTTCGCGACCACCGACGATGCTGCTTGCAAGATATTTTGTGTGGAGCGGTAGTTCTGTTCGAGGCGGATAATCTTCGCTTCGGGAAAATCTTTCTCGAATTCAAGAATGTTGCGGATATCGGCACCGCGCCAGGAATAAATCGACTGGTCTTCATCGCCGACGGCGCAAACGTTGTGGCGTTCGCCCGCGAGCATGCGCATGAGTTCGTATTGCGGGCGGTTGGTGTCCTGGTATTCGTCGATCAGCAGATATTGAAAGCGGCGATTGTAGTACTCGCGCACGGGAGCGGCGGTTTTCAGCAGGCGCGTCGCTTCGAGCAGCAAGTCATCAAAGTCGAGAGCATTCGCTTTGCGTAGCTCCTTGCGGTATTCCTCGAACAGATGCGCAATCTTTTCGGTCTTAGGATCGGCTGACTGCAAGTAAAGCTCCTGCGGATCGAGCATGTGATTTTTCGCCCAGGAGATGCGTGAAAGCACGGTGCGCGGCGTGAGTTGCTTGTCGTCAAGGCCGAGGCGCTTCATGACCCCTTTAACCACCGATTGCTGGTCGCTCTCGTCATAGATGACGAATTTCTTGCTGTGGCCGATAGGCGGTTGGCCGGGGGTGGCCGAAGGGATTTGCAAAGCTTCGATGTCGCGGCGAAGCACGCGCACGCAGAAAGAATGAAACGTCGAGATGACGGGCTTGGCAATGCTGAGTCCGCCGACAAGTTTTTCGACACGCTCGCCCATTTCAGCGGCGGCCTTGTTGGTGAAGGTCATCGCCAGAATGAATTCCGGCATCACTCCCATGTGCTCGATGAGGTAGGCGATGCGGTAGGTGATGACGCGGGTCTTGCCGCTGCCCGCGCCGGCGAGGATCAGCACCGGGCCTTCGGTGGTTTCGACGGCCTCGCGTTGCTGCGGGTTGAGTTGATCGAGAAAAGACAATGCGGAAGTGGCTCCGGAGCTGATGACTTAATTTTACAGGGGATTGGGGATTTGCGATTGCTCAGGGTGTGTCCCTTTTCGGAACTTCACAGGGCGGTAATTCACGACCAACGGTGATCATTCCGTCGAATCGCGGCTAAGCTGTTAGACGGGCCCGTAGTGTAATGGCAACACGGCACCCTGCGACGGTCGCAGATGCGGGTTCGAATCCCGTCGGGTCCACGCTCCGTTTTCGGAGCCCAGGTTCTGTGGGAAGCAAAGCAGGGATAGCTTCCCTACAAAAGTAACTTGACTGCAGATTTGGGTGACCTATACTGAACTTGTCGCAGGGTGCTGTAAGTGCCCAGATTTAATTGGCCCCGAGGAATCGGGGCCTTCGTCTTTTCGGACCAAAAATCCCGCGGTCTATTCTCAAACCCACGCGCCCATCAGATGTCCGATGACGCCGCGCACGAGCAGGCCATCTTTACGGTCTTTGAAGTAGCGCGCATTGAGTTCCTTGCCTTGTAGAAGTTCAGTACGGTGGAATCCCATCCCCTTCAGCTCGTCCTGCAATTTCCCGGGATCAAAGAATAGTTGAAACGGTTCTCCATACCCGGCGACGCGTTTCGAGAGCGCGTCGAGCGCCTGCCTCTGCCCCGCATTCCGAAGCGCGGGGTCGACTACGAAATCAAATACCACGCCGCTGCCCACCGGCATTTTGGCAATCAGGCTCAAGGTTGTCATGCAGGCTTCGCGCGTGAGATACGGCGTTACGCCCAGCCACGAGAAGAATGCCGCTGCACTCGCGTTGAATCCGGATTGCTCAAGACCGTTCGCGAGCGTTTGGTGTTCGAAGTCAACGGGTACGAATGTCAAGGACGTTGGGACCGCGATACCCGACGTTTGCAACTGGTCGCGCTTCCAGGCCTGCGTCGCAGGATGGTCCACTTCGAACACTCGCAGGCCTGGGTGAGGGTTGCGATAAGCGAAGGTATCGAGTCCGGCGCCGAGGACAACATATTGCCTCACGCCTTGAGCGATCGCGTTAGCAAGTTCGTCCTCGGCGTAGCGGCTGCGCGCCGCCATGAAGGCGCGAAACGCGCGGGAAAAAGCATGGTCTTCTTTCGGATCGGATCTTAGCTGTTCTTCGGCCTCGGAACCAATGATGCGCAGGGCCAGCGGATCGTCGAGTACCCTGGGCTGGTCAAGAAGTTGGTGCGCGGCGCGGCGAATCGCCACGCGGCGCGCGGTCCTGCTGAATTTGCCTTCTTGCATCGCGATCGTTCGGACCTTACGTCTCGATTCCTGCCAGCGCCGCTTTACATTCCTCGCACGGACAGATTTCGCGCAGGAGCTTCCACGAATAAATCCCGAGGTCGTGGTCATCGTTCCACTTGAAACGGATGGCGTATTTGCCCATGCCTTCGGCTGAAACTGGTTTGGCCGCAGCTTTGAACATGGGCAGGGCACCCGGAGCAAGTTTGGGAGGCTCGCCCGGCTTGCGTCCGGATTTGCCGCGTTCTTCGTTGCACATGGCGCAAGGGCACGCGTCCCGAAGATAAGCAAAACCGTAATGAGAAATGTGGCCGTCGGCCCATTCGATGTCCGCACCCGTGCCAGTGGTAAGGTTCACCTTCACTGATTTAGGGTCTGTGGCCGCTGTGGGCGCTTGAAGCGGAGACTGCATGGTTTCAGTATCGCATAGGAAAGCGCGTCGGGAGTGGGTCGCAGAACGAAGCAAAGCGGATAACCACTAAGGACACGAAGTATCACGAAGGCCGAAGCTTGCTAGCTGCTGGTCTTGAAGAATGCGGCCAGGAATAAGACGCCGAACAGCAGATCGATGCAGCCCAGCGCCAGATCTCCTGGGGCCAGCCGATGCTGTGTGTAGAGCACGACAAAGGTGGCGCCGTAGCCAAACTTCTCGAGCACCGAAGGAATCATCATCGGCCGGAGGCGCACTGGGTCTCGGGCGATCACGATGAAAGCGATCTGGAAGGCGAGGCCCACGCTAACGAAGCCGTAATAGAACGCGGGATGAGTGATGGGTGGGGGATCCTGGCGGCCGATCAGATCAAACATGAAATACAGCGGCGTAAGAATCAACACGCCCCAGATGGCTGCGATCCAGAATACGATCCTGGCGAATTTCATGGGCTCTGATTATTCGCCGCCCACTGTGAGGCCGTCAATGCGCAGGGTGGGAGAAGCGACCGATCCACGGAACTCGAGGTCGTTTGCGATCTCGGAGATGTTGAAGAAGATTTCTTTCAGGTTTCCGGCCACGGTGATTTCTTCGACCGGGTAGGCGAACTCTCCGCCGGAGATCCACATTCCTGATGCGCCGCGGGAATAGTCACCGGTCACCAGGTTCGCCCCGTGGCCGAGGAATTCGGTGACGTAGAGGCCTTCTTTGATCTCAGAAATCAATTGCTGTGGTGTTCTGGTTCCGGGCTGCAAGAAATAGTTGCCGGGACCGATTCCCGGCGTGCCGGCGAGGCCGCGCGAAGCGTTACCGGTGGTCTTGAGCCCCAGCTTTTTCGCTGTGTAGGTGTTCATCAGATAGGAATTCAACACACCATTTTCGATGACTACCGTGCGGCGCGTGGGCACGCCTTCGCCATCGAAGGGACTGGTGCCGAAGCCCCCGACAATGGTTCCGTCGTCGATGATGGTGACGTTGTCCCCAGCGATTTTCTGCCCTAGCTTACCGGCCAGAAACGAAGCGCCGCGATAGACCGAATCGCCGTTCACGCCTTCGAAGATGTGTTCGAGGATCGACGTGGCGACCATGGGATCGAAAATGATCGGGACTTGTGCGGTCTTTGCTTTGCGCGCGCCCAGGCGGCGCAGGGTGCGCTGGGCTGCGACCTTGCCCACCTGCTCGGGCGATTCGAGTTTGCTCAGCGTGCGCGCCACGGAGTACCAATAATCGCGCTGCATTGCGCCGTCTTCGGTTTGCGCGATGGGAACCGCTGACACGGAACAGTAAGACCGGCGGTATTCGCCGAGGAAGCCGTGCGAGTTGGCTAGAACTTTGTGACCGGTGGCGGCGTCGAATGATCCTCCTTCGGAATTCTTGATGCGCGGATCGAAATCGAGTGCGGCCTTTTCGGTGCGTCGGGCGTAGTCGATGCGCTCGGGACCGGGGAGAGAATAAACGTCTTCGTGATAGAGGTCGAGATCGCACGTGAGTGAGCCTAGCTGCGAGGCTTCGGGAATTCCGCCGAACGGGTCTTCCGAGGTGATCTTCGAAAGTTCGAGCGCGGACTTCACCATGCGGTCGAGGCTGGCCGAGGAGAAATCGCTGGAGTAGGTACTGGCTGCGCGCTGGCCGTTGAAGACGCGCACGCCGATGGATCGCGATCCGGATTCTTTGAGCGTTTCGACTTGGCCCAAGCGGACTAGCGTGGAGAACTCGTCGCCTTCGCGGACTACACACTCCGCTGCGGTTGCGCCGCCTTGCATGGCGCGGCGGACTATGTCCTGGGCTACGTCGCGGAGGTCGGTTTCCAGTTTCGGGTTTCCGGTTTCTAGTTGAGTAGAGGGCATAAGAAGATTCTTTACCACAGAGTCACAGAGTCACAGAGTCACAGAGTCACAGAGAAAAGCAAGAACGAGGAACTCATTGAAGTGAGCTAGCTCAATGTGATCCGTAGAGTCCGAGCCCAAATCCGACAAAATAAATCACGACCACCGAAAGCAATACCGCACCAAACACCCGCAGCCCGCGATCAAGGCGGCTTTTCGGTTCGCCGCTCCTGGGGGACAAAGCGCTGCGCCACAAATAGACAGCTCCAGATGCAAGAAGCAAAAGCCGAACCCATCCAACAATATTTGTATTGATCGTCACGTCGCAGCCCACTAAAGAACTTCTCTGTGTCTCTGTGCCTCTGTGGTGAAACGGAGTTTATTGCATAAATCCGCCGGGATCCTTCTTAGCCGTCCCGCCGACAGTGAGCCGATCGATCTTGATGGTCGGAATGCCCACACCTACCGGCACAGCCTGTCCATCTTTGCCGCAAGTGCCGACGCCTTCGTCTAGTTTCAAATCGTTGCCCACCATCGAGACTCGCGTTAGAACATCGGGGCCGTTGCCGATCAGGGTTGCGCCTTTGATGGGGGCGGTGATCTGGCCGTCTTCGATCATGTAGGCTTCGGAGGCTCCGAAGACGAACTTGCCGTTGGTGATGTCGACCTGGCCTCCGCCGAAGTTTACGGCGTAGATGCCGCGCTTCACGGAGCGAATAATGTCTTCGGGATTGTCCTGGCCGGCGAGCATGTAGGTGTTGGTCATCCGGGGCATGGGGATGTGCTCGTAGCTCTCGCGGCGTCCGTTGCCGGTGTCGGCGATGCCCATCAGTCGCGCGGAGAGCTTGTCGCTCAGGTAGCCTTTCAGGATTCCTTTTTCGATCAACACGGTTTCCTGCGTGGGCTCGCCTTCGTCGTCTACGTTCAAGGACCCGCGGCGCCACGGCATGGTGCCGTTGTCGATGACGGTGCAGCCTTCACTGGCTACGCGCTTGCCGATCAGTCCGGCAAATGCGGAAGTCTTCTTGCGATTGAAATCGGCTTCGAGTCCGTGACCGACCGCTTCGTGAAGCAGAACGCCGGGCCATCCGGGGCCGAGAACTACTTCCATCTCTCCTGCGGGAGCTTCGCGCGCGTCGAGCTGGAGGATGGCCTGCCGGGCCGCTTCTTTCGCGAAGAATTCGGGATTCTTGTCTCCGAAGAAGAAATCGAGGGCGACGCGTCCGCCGCCGCCTGAGCCGCCGCGCGCCGAATTGTTTTCGGTCTTGGCGATGCAAGACACGTTCATGCGGGCGAGTGGCTGGGAATCTTCGGCGAAAGTTCCGTCGGAACCAACGACAAGAATATTCCGCAATTCGTCGGAGTAGCTGGCGCGGACTTCCTGAATGCGAGGGTCGTAGGCACGCGCCGCCTTGTCGGAACGCATTACCAGCTCAACCTTGGCTGTGATTTCGGCGTCAACTGAGGGCAAAGTCACGGGATACAAGCTGCGCGCTGCAGTTTGCCGAAAACCAGCTACCGGAGTTTTTGCCGGAGCGCTGGCGATCAGCGCCGCAGTGCGGGCCGCGTGCAGAATGCGGCTGGCGGAAAGATCGTCCGTATAGGCATAGCCGGTGCGCTCGCCCGAAACCACGCGCACACCGCAGCCGGCGGAAATACCCTGCGAGGCCGACTTGACCATCGACTCATCCACCATCAGCGAGGTGGAGGAGAGATATTCGAAATAAAGGTCGGCATAGTCACCGCCGGCAGAGAGAGCTGCGGCGAGGTAATGCTCGAGGTCGTTTTCGGTGACGCCGTAGTGGTCGAAGAAAAAACGCTGTTTGTCTTTATCCAGAAGAGACTGATTGTTCAAGCTTTTGCTCACAAAATATAGATGCCGCCGGGCTCGAGGCAGACTCAGTTGGGCGGGACGTACTAGTCAACCCAGTCATTATCCCACACGCGGCGGAAGCGGGCGGGCGAAACATCCACAGGAAAAACGTGACGATGGTCACATGTCACAGACACGAGGACGGCACATGCCGGAGAATCCCTCAGGGAGCTTCCATGCCGACCGTGACTCCGCAAGCCTTGACTCGTACCGTACAAGATTTTCTGAGCGAAGCCTCCGGCGCGGTGGTGCTCGAAAACGGCGCCGTGGCCTTTGACCTGGCGCAATCCAAGTATTCCATTTCGGGCGAGTACAACCGGTGCCTGCTGCATTTGTGGTCGGCGGAGCGAAATGCCGTGCGGCGCGTGCTGGAGGCGGAGGTCAAGAACGGCACGCTGCGGCTCGCGGTGCAGAAGTTGGGACAGGCGCGGCCCTCAAAGCTTGAGATTTGCCGCGAACGCGACCGGCGTTCTCCTACGGCTCGACGAGCGGCCCGCGCCGCGTATGAGCAGAAGCTGCGTAGAACACTCGACCGTAACTTTCCCGCGTTCAAGGTCGTGAAGCTGACGACCGGCGTGGATCTGGAGAAATCCTTTGGGCCGGTTTATTCGCGGGGCTTGATGCGGCAGGGGCGCTCGGCTTTCGCGGTACTTGGGGTTAATGCGCAAGAGACACAGTCCTCCATCGACGCGGCGCTGAGCTTCGGCATTTTGTGGCTCGATGTGTGCCGGCAAGCACAGGCTTCGAACGTGCTGGTGGAAGGTCTGAACATGTTCGTCCCCGCTGGGACTTCCGCGCTGGTGCGGGAGCGAATGGCGAACTTAAACCGGCATGCGGCCAAGTGGCGACTGTTTGAGTTGGACGAACGGCACGACGTGCTGGTCGAAATCGATTGCGCAGATCGCGGCAATGTGGCAACACGGCTAGTGCACGCCGCCGATGATGAGGCCGCGCGGGAGCGCTTCAAGGAATCGATTGCCAGAGTTCAGCAGATCCTGCCGAATTGTGAGGTCGCCGTGCTTTCAGCGGCAGAAGTGGTTTTCCGCTGGCGCGGGTTGGAGTTTGCCTGCACACGCCTGGCCGGAATTGCGGGATCGTTTCGCAGCACCGAAGAAATTGTTTTCGGCGTGGGCGCGGAGGAGCGCGTTCTTGAACCACGCAACGAAGCCGAATTTAAGGAACTTGCCCATTGTCTGCGCGATACCCGCCATCCTTATGGACCGCGCCAACATCCGCTGTGGCGGCTGCGCCCGGAGAGATGGCTTGAGTCTCTCGTGGCGGGCGATGTAAGCGTCGTCGACGGAAGGCTGGAGCCGTCATGCGTTTGCTCCCAGGTTCCCGCGTTCTCCGCCTCGGACCGCGCCATGATCGATGTGCTCACCACTACGCATGCGGGACGGCTGGCGGTCGTGGAACTCAAGGCCGACGAGGACATCCACTTGCCGCTCCAGGGGCTCGATTACTGGTCGCGCGTCGAGTGGCACCATGCCCGCGGCGAATTTCACCGCTTTGGATATTTCGAGGGCCGCGAGCTGTCGAACGAGAGGCCTTTGCTATTTCTGGTGGCGCCGGCCTTGCATGTGCACCCATCGACCGATACTTTGCTGCGCTACCTCTCCCCCGAGATTGAGTGGGAGTTCGTTGGCATCGACGAACGCTGGCGCGAGGGAGTAAAGGTCGTGTTCCGGAAACGACCTGCCGCCAAAAACTTCTATCCAGCCCTGGCGGGCTAAGGTCTTTTCCCGTCAAAGCTACTCTCAAGACCTGAGGGCCCAAGGTGTTTTCGCGTCCTGGTATTCCGTTTCCGTAACACTTTTCAAAAAGTCTAGATAGCGGGCACGAATGTGGGTTAATATGCCGCGATTCTTGGGCTGTAAGTGAGCAGACAGCCGACGTTCCACATCCGAAAATCCAAGAGGACAAGAACATGAAAAGAATTACTTCTCCACTGCTGGCACCGGTTGCGCTTCTCTGCGCGATCGTGTGTTTGTTGTTCACCATCCCAGGACAGGCCCAGCCGCAGCTCCTCTCGACGCGTCATGTGCGCGACGCAGTGGCCAATGGTCAGGCGCAACTCATCGGAAAACTCCCGGCAACCCAGACCCTGCGCTTCGACATGGTTCTCCCGCTGCGCGATCGCTCAGGGTTGCAAAGCTTCCTGCGGGAACTCCACGATCCTTCGAGCTCCTCCTATCATCAGTTTCTTAAGCCGCAGGAGTTCACCGCGAGATTCGGTCCCAGCCAAGAGGATTGGGACGCCCTGGTTGCTTTCGCGAAAGCAAGCGGCTTTCAGGTCGTCGGAGGGACCCGCGACAGCAGAGACCTATGGCTGACGGGCACAGTTGCCAACATCGAGAAGGCCTTGCACGTGAACCTGGCAACCTATCAGGACCTCACAGAGAACCGGCAATTCTTTGCCGTGGATCGCGAGCCCACCGTGGACCTTCCCTTTCAGATTTGGCACATCACCGGCTTGGATAACGACTCCAAGCCGCATCCCATGTATGTCAAGAAGAGTGACTACGCCAAGGCCCATGGGATGGATCCCGACAAGGTGGTGTCTCATGCCACCACCGGCTCCGGCCCTTCAGCTTCTTTTTTGGGCAGCGACATGCGCGCGGCCTACTACGGCGGTACGGCGCTCACCGGCACTGGCCAGAACATCGCGCTGTTCGAATTCGCGGGCACCGATCTGGCTGATCTGACCACGTATTACAAAAACGTTGGGCAAACGGAACCTTACACTCCCACCCTCATTTCCACGGGCGGGTACGCGACCAGCTGCGTCGATAGCGGCAGTAAGGCGTGTGATGACACCGAGCAGACGCTCGACATGACCCAGGCGATGGGCATGGCCCCAGGCTCGACCATGCTCTACATGTACGTGTGCGGCGACGTTCTGGCCAGTGGATCAGGCAATATCAGCGACACTGCCTGCATCAGCGCAATGGTTACGAATACCGACGCTCCATTGTCGAAGCAGATCAGTTGCTCGTGGGGCTGGACACCGGCAGACCCCAGCACTCTTGACCCGTACTTTGAGCAGATGGCTTCGCAGGGCCAGAACTTCTTTGCCGCCTCTGGCGACAGTTCGGCTTGGTCTGCGTCGAATGAGGCCTGGCCAGCGGACGATGCGAATGTCGTCTCGGTCGGCGGCACGGACTTAACAACCTCAAGCGCGGCTGGCCCCTGGAAATCGGAAACCGCCTGGGCAGATAGCGGCGGCGGCATCTCCCCGGATTCCATCCCGATCCCGTCGTGGCAGCAGCTCTCGGGCGTGATTACCTCGTCCAACAAGGGCTCCACGACTTTACGGAATGGCCCGGACGTGTCAGCCAACGCGAACTTTACGTTTTACGTTTGCGCCGACCAAACCACTTGTACAGCTAACGACTACGGCGGCACCAGCTTTGCGACGCCCATGTGGGCCGGGTACCTGGCTCTGGCCAATCAACAGGACGCGGCCAACGGAGACACGATCGGCTTTATCAATCCGATCCTTTACCCGGCGGCTCTGACCTCAAGCTATGGCACCTATTTCCACGATGTCACGAGCGGCAGTTGCGGCACCTATTCGGGATTGACCGGCTTCGATCTGTGCACCGGCTGGGGCAGCCCGAACACGACCGGGATCATCAACCTGTTGGCCGGATCTGCGACGCCGAGCTTTACGCTCTCCGATTCGCCGAGCAGCCTGTCGATTACGCAGGGCAGCAGCGGCACCAGCACCATCACGGTGACCGATCTAGGCGGATTCACGGGCAGCGTAACGCTGGCCGCGTCCGGTCTGCCGAGCGGTGTGACGGCAGCGTTCGGAACAAACCCCACTACAGGTACCAGCGTGTTGACGCTGACGGCGAGCGCAACGGCGACTACTGGAACGTCCACGGTGACGATTACCGGAACTTCGGGCAGTCTGACCGCAACCACTACGCTAGCTCTCACGGTGAATTCAACGGCGACGCCGAATTTCAGCGTGAGCGCCTCGCCCACGTCTGTGATCGTAACTCAGGGCAGCAGCGGAACCAGCACGATCACCGTCACCAGCACGGGCGGCTTCAATTCCGCAACCACGCTGAGTGCGTCCGGTCTGCCTAGCGGCGTGACAGCAACGTTCTCAACTAATCCCGTCACTCCGCCGGCGAACGGAAGTGCGACCTCAACTCTCACGTTGACCGCTTCCGCAAGCGCAACGGTTGGCACGGCTACGGTGACCATCACCGGAACCTCCGGCTCGACCACTCACAGCGCAACCGTAGCCTTAACCGTGAATGCTTCTTCGGGGACGAAGAACTTCACCCTGTCCCTGTCACCTTCTTCTTTCACGGTCGATGACAACGGCAGCGTATCGACTACTCTCACTGTCACCAGCGTGAATGGATTCCATTCCGCAGTTACACTGAGCGTGAATGAATTCCCCACTGATGTTTCGGCGACGGCCTCGGCCAATCCCGTCACGCCTCCGGCAAATGGCAGCGTGAAGGTCACCATCACGTGGAGCGCCACCAGACGCGCGCCAACGGGAACCACGACCATAGAACTGATCGGAACTTCGGGATCACTCACCAACGAGACGCCCGTCACCATCACAGTGGCGCCTTGAAGAGCTGATTAGTTTGATAAAGCATTCGAGCCGGCCCCGAAAAAGGGCCGGCTCGGTTTTTGTCAATGACGGCTTCTCCGAAGAACGTCCGGGTCAGCCGGGCCATGCGCCAAGCAAACGACGCAGGTCGATTAACTGGCCCAAGTGGTAGGCGTTGTGATCGGCCAGGAGCAAAGCCTCACGCAGAATCGTCTGGCCGTCGCCCCAGGGGATGCGAGCGTATAGATTCGTCTTCGGATTTGCCACCAGATCCTGCATGGCTTTCAAATCCTTGCGGAATTGTTGAACACTCTTGTTCCATGCCGGAGTGCTCGCCGGACCTTCCGTCTTAGGCCAATATCCCTCAGGCCACTTGGGAGACGCGTGTTTGGAGTTGCGGCCGAATTCCAGAATGTCCCACTGCGCCAGACGAAGGTGTTCGAGCAGCATCCATGCCGTGTGCGGGAGTCCGTTCGGCTTCGCGCCGCGTAATTCCTCCGGCATGTTCTTCACGGCATCATCGAATCTGGCGTGGGCGCCGCCGCCATTGAGAAGATAGAGCACATGCTCGCGGAGTTGCTTGCCATTTGGATCAGGGTTGGTCATTTCGCTTTCCTCAAGATAAATTCTTTCACCACAGAGGCACAGAGACACAGAGAATTCTAGGATTTAGATTTTGCGGCTTTTCTGCTTTTTTCTCTGTGCCTCCGTGTCTCCGTGGTGAAAAGCATTTCACTGATCTTGCTCCGGTCCCTCGCCTCTGAACACTCGGCCAATGCCGCGTACGATGCGGCGCATGGGAAATAGACCTTTGTCATCGGCAAGAAATATTTCGCCAACGCGGTTGCCGCGATAGTACCAGCGTTTGAGTAGCGCAAGGTGCTCCATGGTCTCGAGCGCGGGATGGACTTTCGCCGGCACAAACGAATCGAGAACTTCCAGCACTCGCGATTCCATCGATTGCGACTTCGTGTGTTCGGCGGCTTGAATCGAAAACGCCACCGGCCCGGAGATTGCTCCGCAGTCGATGCGGAAGAAAATGACAGAATTCGCGAGATGGCACGGCTGAACGATTAGGGCCGTCAGGCGGTCGAGCCGGCGAACTATCTCGGGGAACTGACTCACGATTGGCTTCAGTTTTTCCAAACGGACGTGAATCGCGGCAGCTTCTTCAAACGCCAGATTGCCCGATGCGGCGTCGCGCTGCGCCGAAAATTCACGCGCCAGAGATTCGCCTCCGGAATCGAAGTAGGCTTGCACGCGGTTTACTTCGACGGAGTATTCCTCGTCGGTGCAGCCCTTAAAGCAAGGCGCAAGGCACATCTTCATCTCGGAGTAGATGCAGCCGGGGAATTCGGGGTCGGGATGCAGATCCTCGACGCAGCGGCGCGTCTTGAAGAAGTCGAGCGAATCGTTCATGAAGTTCTCGGCGGCCGTGCGCGACTGAAATGGCCCGTAATAAAGCGCACGGCCTTTAAGTCGTCCCAGACGAGCGGTGATGGAAGCGCGTGGATATGCGTTTTCGAGATGCAACTTGACCAGCGGCGCGAAGCGAAAGCGCATGCGGTGGGCGTACGTCTTGGGAAAGCTTTCGCGCAGGACTTTGTAAAGCAGAAAACCCGATTCAAAATCGGAGCCCGTCGGCGCGAACTCAATGAAACGCACGCGATCGCGCAGATTGAGTTTCTTTGTGCGCGCTTCGACCGGGCCCAGCAGGCGTTGAAGCCGGCGGCGAAGGCTAGCGGTCTTGCCGACATAAGGCTCGGCCTGCTCGTCCCCGCCGCGCAGCAGAAACACAGCGGGAGCGGCTGGCACGCCGGCAAATACTGCGGCATCGCGTTCAGGAGCAAATTCCAGGCTCTCGGTCAGCACGAATTCATTCTAGTGCCGAATCACCGGGCAGAGGATGGTTATCGAGAAGGCGGGCTCACAGCCCACCGTGAAACTGCCCGAAAGCATGGGCCAGCATTACCGACATGATCAACACGCCCGCCCCAAGAACGACCACGTGCGTCGTCTTACGCAGATCGAAGCTGCCGACACGACAGACGAGCAGGTAGCCGATAACGAGATTGAGAAAGCCCCACGCAACATTCACCATCGCTGACGACAAACCTTCCCCGGGCGGTGACGCGAAGGGGCTTTGGAAGGCATGCCCAGAAATCCCATTGCCGAAATGTGGCAGCGCATTCGCGAGAAATGCGCCGCCGAAGAAGTAAGCCACGTAGTGATACCAGCGCATTCGCGCTCCCTTCTCTAACTGTCAAACGTTGAACTGGTCTCGCCGAAACTCGTCACGCGAATCCCTCTGAAGACTCACCGAAAGCTGGCGCTGCGAAACTTTTGGCGGAAATCCTCGCCTTCCATCTTGATGACACGACACATCTCGTGCAGTCGGGAGCGCATGCGTTCTCCGATGCGGTCGCCGAGAGTTTCGGAGCGCGTCGCAGCCCGCGGCAGAGACATGGAACCATTCGCGCCGGCGGCCGGTTGATCCTCAAAATTTGTTGTGATGATGGTAGTGCGGTTGTCGTTGTAGCGAGTGTTTAAGATGAGGCTGACCGTGTCCCAAACCCATTCGGTCGGCTTCACCGCACCCAATTCGTCGAGTACCAGAACATCGGTTTCAAAGACCGGACGAAGAACATCCAATTCAGTGGTTTGAACCGCGGCATTATAAGAATTCTGTATCTCTTTTAGCAGTTCGCGATAGTCGTAGAACAGGCAGGAAATGCCTTTGTTGAGGATCAGCTCTTTGGTGATCCCAACCGCCAGGTGAGTCTTGCCGGTCCCGATCTGGCCGATGATCAGCAGTCCCGTTGCATCCCGAGGATCGTATTCCTGTGCGAACTTCAAAGCCGAGAGGTGGGCAAACGCCAGCGAACGATGCGCTCCCGGAAAATCCGTGGTGAAACTGGCGAGTTCACAATGTTCATATCTCCTGGGAATGTGCGCCGCCGCCAGCAGGGCCCCGGCTCGCGCCCGCAACTGGCAATCGCAACGCGTGACGCGGCGGTCCTTGTTTTCGCGAGAACCGTTTTCGGGAGCGCCGTTTTCGGGAGCGCCGTTCTTGGGAGCGCTCGCCAGCAGCGTCTTCCAACCCGTCCCTTCACAGAGCGGGCAAACTTCGGCCGCGGTCTTGATCAACTTCAACATTCTTTTTGGATCCTTCTAGATTGTGTTACTTGACTTTGCACCCAGACCCCCACTTCCTGCAAGTGAGAAAAGCCAAACAACTGTGTACAACCTGTGAACGGGAGATGGAAAAAACCAGTGATCGGTGGTGAGTGGTCAGTTGAAAGGAACATAGTTCATCACTGATCACTGGCCACCGACAACTGACCACTGATCTCGCACATCTCAAGGCCAAAACCCGCCTCCCTCGCACCAATCCGGGACAGGGGGTGCGAAACGGGCTTCGGGCGCGGATTTTCACAGTTGACATTCTGCGCAGAGAGAGGAGAATACCTCCCGTCAGGTTTCCCAACTCAGCCACAAGCTTTTGTCCTCCCGGTGTCGGCTGGGTATGCAAAGAGACCTGCGAGGAGAAACACATGAATAAAGCCGATCTGGTTGATAAGATCGCAGGCGCTTGCGAAATCAGCAAAGCGCAGGCTACAACCGCGGTCGATACCGCTGTAAGCAGCATTACTGGTGCTTTGAAAAAAGGGGATCGGGTAGCTTTGATAGGTTTCGGCACTTTCTCGGTATCGCAGAGAAAGGCCCGCAACGGGCGCAATCCGCAGACTGGCGCCACTATCAAGATCGCCGCCCGTAAGGTCGCGAAGTTTACCCCTGGGGCTGAACTGAAGAAAACAGTGAACAAGAAATAGCGAGAACAGCGAACCAAGGATTGATTCTGGCGAAAACGGCAGGGGGTCGGCCCTGCCGTTTTCGCTGCCTGATCTTCAGTACCTAGTACCTAGTACCGAGCATTGAGGCGGAGTGGCACGCGACTGCTCTTCTCGGTACTAGGTACTCGGTAAAAGCTACTAGCATGATTGCCCATCTGCGCGGAAAACTGCTGACCAAGCATCCCAATCAAGTTGTGGTGGAGACTTGCGGCGTCGGCTACGAAGTAAACATCAGCGTGCCGACCTTCTCCGAATTGCCGGCCCAGGGTTCCGAGGTTGCGCTGCACATTCATACTCACGTGCGCGAGGATGTGATTGCGCTTTATGGATTTCTCCGCATCGCCGAAAAGCAGTTGTTTGAGAAGTTGATGACGGTGAGCGGCATCGGGGCGAAGTTAGCCATCACGATCCTGAGCGGGATGGCGGCGGACGAGATGGCGGCCGCGATCCGCGGCAATGACGTAGCGCGCCTCACCAGGATTCCCGGCATCGGCAAGAAAACCGCCGAGCGCATGGTATTGGAGCTGCGCGATAAAGTGCCTGCGGCTGGGCTCTCCACTCCCGCAGTCCCTGTGATGAACGCGATGGAAGAAGATGTCCTGTCGGCGCTAGTGAACCTGGGCTACCAGCACGCCGCGGCCGAGAAGGCGTTGGCGAACGCAATAAAGGATCGCGCGGGCAAAGGCGAGCAGAGTGGTTCGTTCGATGCCTTGTTCCGCGGAGCCCTGGCGGCGCTGTCGAAGTAACCAAAAAATAAGAGTTCCGAGGTAGTGTTGGGTCCATTCGTCTCGGCCAGTAGCTCGCGTTAGACCCTTGCTTGACCTGCTATCGCAGCTTCCCTCGCGGGGTGCCGCGCGCGATCTTCGCTCGGGCTCCGGGCTTACCGCCAACCGGAAAAACCTACCCAACGCCTCGGAACTCTATCCTGCCTTCAACATTTCTTCTTGTTCTCCTCGACCAGCGCTTTGCTATAGACCCTTGCTTGCCCTCCCTCTTCATTTTCATGAAAGGGTGACTGCGCTCGAGTCCCGGACGCCGCACCAACCGGAAAAACTCTAGAAGCTGTCGAAGAACGATTATGTTTCTACTCTTTCTATTTTCAGAGTCAATGAAAAATCGCGCTTTCTAAGTAGATGTATTTTCAATCGAGTGCGGCTCATTCACAGGCCCGTGACCGGATTTGGTGCATCTGGGCTCACCCGGTTCTGCACTGGCCGTCTAATCGTTGCTCATTTTCATGTTCGAGGCGTTGGCTGCCGAGAACTTGATACTGTCACTACTCGTTCCACCATTGTGAAAAACATGGCGAACCCAGCGTCCAGCAAGGGATTCATCTTCAACAGGAAAATCAACAGGAGGCTATAGTAGGCCGATGAAAACGACTGAGCTTCGCCTGGCTGCGGTAATTCTGATGGTTTCCGTCTATTTGCCCGCACAGACAAAGCTTTCCGACATGCCCGCTGGTCATCAACTTTCCGGCTGGCTCGCTGCGTTCAACAGCGGCGACCGAGCCACGTTTCTCGCCTTTCTTCAGAAAAACTATCCCGCTGGAGCTGAAAAGATTGACGACGCA
The DNA here is from genome assembly GCA_963747615.1 of uncultured Acidobacteriaceae bacterium. Classification (GTDB taxonomy): domain Bacteria; phylum Acidobacteriota; class Terriglobia; order Terriglobales; family Acidobacteriaceae; genus Sulfotelmatobacter. Next base: position 1,263,895 of record CAVVFP010000001.1, on the reverse strand, counting down.
ATGGGCTTTCGCCAGCAGACCGGCGGATTTGATGTGAAGCAGGCCGGCGACTGCGAGGCCACGAAATGCTCGGCCATCCTCCAGGAGCGGGACTCCGAGCAGTTTGCCCGCATTGTGGTCGAAGTCGATCCCGCGAAACCCTATGCCATTAAAGGCATTGAACTTCGCGCTATTCCGCGGCCGGCCGCCTTTATTCACCGGATGAACGAAGCGGAAGCGTTCCAAGCCTTTCACGCGTATCTCGATCAAGCCGCTGCTGCGGATCGCTTTTCCGGAACTGCGTTGATTGCGAAAAATGGAAAGCCGCTGTTCACCGCCGTTTACGGCATGGCAGACCGGGAAAAGAAAATTCCTAACACGCTGAACACAAGGTTTCGCATCGGATCGATGAATAAAATGTTCACAGCAACCGCGGTGCTGCAGCTTGTACAAGCTGGCAAGATTAATCTCGACGATCCACTGAGCAAGTATCTCCCGGACTATCCCAACAAAGAACTGGCTTCCAAAGTAAAAATTAGCCACCTTCTCACTCACACCGGCGGCACCGGTGATTTCTTTGGCCCAGAGTTCGACAAACACCGGCTCGAACTGCGCACGCTTCAGGACTACATCAAGCTGTACGGAGAGCGCGGTCTCGTCTTTAAGCCGGGCAGCCGATGGGAATACAGCAATTACGGTTTCTTGTTGCTCGGTTTGGTCGTCGAAAAGGCTAGCGGGCAGAATTATTACGATTATGTTCGCGAGCACATCTTCAAGCCCGCGGGAATGAACGCCACCGATTCTCTGCCGGAAGATCAAACAGTCCCTGATCGCTCCGTCGGTTACACGAGAGTGAATGGCACAGGAGAGTGGCGTCCGAATGTGGATACACTTCCTTATCGAGGCACTTCCGCGGGAGGAGGCTATTCCACCGTGGAGGATCTCCTCGCCTTCGCCAACGCACTGGAGAACCATACGCTGCTCGACGCCAAGCATTTGGATCTGCTCACTACGGGCAAGGTGGAACGGCCGGGTGGCGACCCGAAGTATGCTTACGGCTTCAACGATGAAATTTCGGCAGACGGCGTCCGCTGCTTTGGCCACGGCGGCGGCGCACCCGGGATGAATGGCGATTTGAAGATCTGCCCGAACACGGGATATGTCATGGCAGTCCTCGCCAACCTCGATCCTCAGGCGGCCGACCGCGCCTCCGAGTTCATCGCATTCCGCCTGCCCAAGAATTAGCCGGGCGAAAACCTGGGCATCCCGAGAATCAGGCGCGTTCGAGCTTCTCTTCGATCTTCTCGTCGAGTAACTGCTTGTCGCTTTCATCGCTGCCCGCGAGTTCGAAGGAGTTCGTAATCACCGCCTTACCGCGCTCCACGCTGGTGATTACGTAGGAGCAGCCGAACCAGTGGGCCTCGGCAAGATCGGTCTGCGACCAGCGCGCCGGGTGGTCGGGATGAGAGTGGTAGAAGCCGACGATGTCTTCTCCGCGCTCGCGGCCCTCGCGCTGGATGCGCACCAGTTCGCGGGGATCGATGTGGTAGCGATTTTGCGGAGAGTCGGTCCGGGTGTTGCCGCAGCGCGCGGTTGAAGTCACGATGCGGGTGCCGTCGTCGGTGCGGCCGAGCAGCACGCCACAGCATTCGTGCGGATACGTTTCTTCGCCGTGACGGCGAAGGGCAGCGTAGTCTTCGGGTGCGAGCTTCAGCATCGGCAGGAATTGACGATTGTTGATTTCTGATTGTTGATTGAAAATCTGCCTGGCCTCCGCGGTTTTCAATCAATAATCAACAATTCTCATCCCTCCGTCCAGAATCTCTCGCTCAGGTACTTGTCGCCGTTGTCGCAGAGGATGGTCACAATCGCGTGGTCTTTCTCCAGGCCAACCCGCTCGGCGACTCGGAGGCTGCCGACGATTCCAGCGGCAGCGGAAATTCCCAGGATCAGGCCGCAGTCGCGGGCCACGCGGCGGCACATGGTGTAGGCGTCCTCGGTCGCGATCTCAAGGTTTTCATCCGCGAGCATCGGGTTGTAAATCTGCGGAACGATTGCACTGGCCATGTGCTTGGCACCCTCTATGCCGTGAAAAGAGGAATCGGGCTGCAGCGAGATGCACTTGATTGTGGGATTGAGTTCTTTCAAGCGGCGCGTGGCGCCCATGAACGTGCCGCTGGTGCCGAGCATGGCAACAAAGTGAGTGATGCGACCTTCGGTCTGTTGCCAGATTTCGTTGGCCGTGCCGTGATAGTGGGCGAGCCAGTTGGCATCGTTGGAGTATTGATCGGCGTAGAAATATGAATCCGGCCGCTGGGCGGCAAGGTCGCGGGCCATGCGGATGGCGCCGTCGGAGCCGTCGCCGGGATCGGTATAAATAGTGTTTGCGCCGTATGCGCTGAGAATCTTCTTGCGCTCCGCAGAAACATTCTGCGGCATGCACAGGGTGACCGGGAATCCCTCAGCCGCTCCGAGCATGGCGTAGGCAATGCCGGTGTTGCCGCTGGTGGCATCGAGCAAGATTTTGCCAGGGCTGAACTGGCCGCTGCGCCGGCCTTCGGCAACTATGTTGGCAGCGGCGCGGTCTTTTACCGAACCGCCTGGGTTGTGCCATTCGGCCTTGCCCAAAAGTGTCACGCGCGGGAGATGCGCGGTGAGCCGGTCAAAGCGCAGCAGGGGCGTATTGCCGATTCGCTCGAGCAGACTCAGCCCTGGGCGCGCCACGACGGGTTCCGGCGCGCGATGCGCGGGAAAAGTTTCCGTCAGCCTGGCTGAACTCTGACCCATATTTGAACTATCTCCCGGTGACTAACGTAATATGCAACAAAGATCGAAACACGCTATGTAGTATGGTGTTCTTAGATGATAGAGATTGCAAGTCCGATGCAGGGCTGAACAAATCTCGTGAACCATGGGCGTGAACGATGGCGCACATTTTGTGTCCGAGTCCGTATCTAAAAGTCGAAAGAAAGATTGGAAGCGCAGAAAATGTCGAAAGCAATTGAAGCACGAACGTATGAGGAAGCGCTGGCCTGGTTGCGCGACCATGGCTTCGATGTAACGGAAGCGCCGGGCACGAATGGGCGCGTGTTCCTTAGAAAGTACAACGTCTCGGCCGCGATTCAAAAGACTCCCGAGGATGGCGTGAAGATCTTCGCTTATCCCGGATATTTAATCGGTAGCGAGATCTCGAAGCTGGTCAACCGCGGCTATCAGCAATTCTTGAAGACCTCTAAGACGGAAGTGCCGGCAAGTGCCGACCATCTCAAAGCTCTGCAATCGTTTGCGGAAGAGCTGAAGATCGCGCTTGGACTGCCCAGCCTTTACAACGAGTCGCTGGGAACGGTCAGCGACTCCTACCATTACGACCGCCTGAAGGATGATGACAAAGCCCCGGTGGATCGGCCTAAACGGCCCTGGGAAGTTGCCGGCAAAGCGGTCGCCGTTAAGAAGGGCCGAGCGTAAGTTCGCCAACCGTTCGCATCGAAACCCTCGTCTAATTGCCTCCTGTCGTGCGAAACTGGTGCGCTCAGTTTAGCTGGACTGACGGAGGTCTGCATGCGCGACTGGTTTGTCTTCTGTTTCTTTTCCACTCTTCGCTATCGCTGTTTGCTAATCACTCTCGTTGCAACCATTCTTCTTATAAGCAGTGATCGGGGCTACGCCCAGGATGTGTCAGGTAGCTATGGGAACGACGCGAAAGCCATTGAGCGCGTGTTGCGCACTCAGCAGCACGCCTGGAACCGGCACGACCTGGAAGGCTTTATGGCCGGCTACTGGAATTCTCAGCAGCTGACGTTCTTCTCCAGCGGGACGGAGCAGGATGGGTGGCAGGCTACGATGGACCGCTATCTTGCCAAGTATGCGGGTCCGGGGCACGAGATGGGGAAGCTGGAATTCTCCGGCTTGCGGGTGGTGGTGCTGGGGCAGGACTCGGCGTTTGTGCGTGGCTCGTGGAAGTTGACCATGTCAGACGGCAAGACGCCGCGCGGATTGTTCACGCTTGTGTTTCGCAAGTTTTCTGAAGGATGGAAGATTGTGCATGATCATACTTCGGTGGCGGAGTGAAGCGGCTGCTGGCTGCTAGCTTCTGGCTGCTAGCTCAACCGTCGCTATTCCGAATGTCTTTCGATTAGCTTAAGGAATAGCATTTAGCGCAGAGTTCGCTGAGAATTGCCGCGGAGGACGCTGAGAAAAAGCCTGGCTTGTGGCGGGCTGACCGGCTCCCCGATCTGGATTAAGAAAAAATCACACCGAATCCGATAAAATATCTAGAATCAATGAGTTACGACGCTTTGATGTGGCATTAATCCGGGTAAAATACTGGAAGTAAAGAACTTAACCGCAAAATATTCCATTCAAAAGACTTAGTCGACCTAGATACCCAGGCAAGTGCCTTGGAATCTGTAACTGGACCACCAAAATATTGAGCCTGTTGGACTTATATCTCGATGCTATTTTTATTTCAAAGAGCTAATGCGTGTAGAGATAGTGTCGCCGCTTTGGGGATCGAAGTCAAGGTTAATCTCCAGGTGCTCGGTGGCGCGCAGGGCTCGGTGGCGGAAGCCGCTGTTCGATTTCTGCGGCTTTATGACACGGCTGGAAGCCGCGCCCTTTCAAAGCCGTCGTCCTGTACCTTTGTCCATGGCTTCATTCGCCAGTCGATCGGCTTCCTGGTTGTGCTCGCGGAAGGCGTGGCCTATGGAGAACCAATCCAGTTGGGCAATCAGCTCTTTGGCGCGGCCGTGGAGATCTTTTAGCGTCGTGTTCTTTACTTTGTAGATGCCTTTGATCTGGCGGACCAGCAACTCGGAATCGCTGATCAGCTTCAGGGCTCTGGGGCCGTGTTGAACTGCGTATTCCAGGGCTGCGATCAGCCCCTGATACTCTGCGAAATTGTTGGTCTGGTGGCCGAGGTATTCGCTCAGGTGGGCTACTTTTTTGCCGGACTGATCCTGGATTACTACGCCGTAACCGGCTGGGCCTGGATTGCCGCGGGCTCCGCCGTCGCTGTGGGCGATTAGGTAGTGCTCTGGAGTTTCACTAGCGTCTTCGCGTTGAGGGAAGAGTGGTTTGGTTCCGGAGGTCCGGGGGTAGGGCATGCCATGAGTTTACAACGGGCTTGGGAGGTCGAGACGCCGATTGGAGGGACTGAGAAACCGCGAAGCAATCGAAGCAATCATAGAAACGCCTTGCGAAGCTGCTGACGGCGCGTGCGGGGCAGGGATCCTTCGACTGCGCAAGACGACTCGCTTCGCTCCTCGTCTTGCTCCGCTCAGGATGACAGCATTAGAAAGCAAAGTTTTAGCGGCCGGCGGCCAAGCGGGTGGCCAGGCGCGCGGGCAGGCTGGCGGACATGATTCGTTCCTGGGCGGCTTTCAGGTTGTAGGGCGTGCGGTGGAAGTGGATGATCTGGGCATCGGTATCGAAAAGGGCGAAGGCGGCGCGCCAGTCTCCGTCGCGGGGCTGGCCGACTGAGCCGGGATTGATCATGTAACGCGTCGCTTCCCGCAGTTGCAGCGCGACGGTCTCGGCTTGCCCTACTGTTCGGTACTCGGGACGGAAGCCGTCGGCGCTGTTACCGTTGGCAAAGAATCCGCCTTGCAGGTGGGTGTGCCCGAAGAAGGTGAGCGGCGTAGCGAGCGCGAGCAGCGGAACCAGCGCGTCGCCGATGGAAACGATGTAAGCATCTTCATCGGCGGGCGATCCGTGAACCAGATTTGCCTGGGAAAAACCCTCCAGAGGAATCGGGCCCTGGGGCAAGGCGTGCAGCCATTCATTATGCTCTGGAGTCAACTGGTCGCGGGTCCAGAGGGCGGAGGCGGCGGCCATGGGGTTGAAATCCTCAAGGTCGATCAGGCCGGTTGCAGCTTTGTCGTGATTGCCGCGGACGAAAATATTTCCCAGGCTGAGGGTGCGGTCGATGACTTCGTTGGGGCTGGCGCCGTAGCCGACTACGTCGCCGAGATTGGCGACTAGATCGTAGGGCGGAGCTGCGGCCAGGCAGGCTTCGAGCGCTTCGAGGTTGGCGTGAATGTCGCTGAGTAAGAGTATGCGCAATTAGCACCGGGCAAAGTGGGGATTATAGACCAGTGGGCGGATTTCAGGGCTGCTGAGTTTTCCGGATCAAAATCAAGGTCCTTTACCACAGAGGACACGGGGGAACACGGAGTAAATCTTATCTAGTGGTTTGGGTTCAGTACCGGGCAGCGCGCCCAATGGCCTTCGGCGACTTCTACCAGCGGCGGCAGGGCTTGGGCGCATTCGGGGATGCGGAAGGCGCAGCGCGGCTCGAAGGCGCAGCCGGGGGGCATGGCTTGCAGTGGCGGAACTGTGCCTTCGATGGTTTCGAGGGGCTCTCCACGTTTCGTTTTCAGATCGGGCACGGCGTGCAGGAGGCCGCGCGTATAGGGATGTGCCGGGGAGCTAAAGATTTCATGCCGGACACCGAGTTCAACCATGCTTCCGGCATAGATCACAGCCACGCGTCCCGCTACCTGAGAAACCACGGCTAGATCGTGCGAGATGAAGAGCATGGCCAGGCCGAATTTCGCGCGGAGGTCCGCGAGCAGCTCGAGAATCTGGGCCTGGATGGTAACGTCGAGCGCGGTGGTAGGCTCATCGGCGATAAGCAGCTGCGGACGGTTGACGATGGCCATGGCGATCATCACGCGCTGGCGCATGCCTCCGGAAAGCTGGTGAGGATAGTCGCGGGCGCGGCGGGCGGGGTCGGGGATAGCTACATCCGTCATAGCTTGAACTGCCAGTTTGGCTGCCTCGCTCCTGGAACGAGTGCCGTGGGCGAGCACGGCTTCGGCGATCTGGTCGCCGACCCGCATCACGGGATTTAGCGCGGTCATTGGTTCCTGAAAGATCATGGCTATGCGGGAGCCGCGCAGTTGACGCATGGAGTCGTCGGGGAGAGTCGAGAGATTGCGAGTTGTGCCGTTCTCCGAAAATAGAATCTCACCGGACACTCTTGCCTGGGGCGGGAGGAGCCGCATGATGGCCAGGGATGTGATGGATTTGCCGGAGCCGGATTCGCCTACCAGTCCGAGGACTTCGCCGGGGGCTATGGAGAAGTTGACGTCGCGGACGGCGGGGAGGACATTTGGGATTGGCTTCGGGCTGACGGGCGAGGCGCCCGTCGCCACATGAGCTGGCTCCTCGCCGGTCTTGGCGGGGAAGTCGATGCTCAGGTGGCGGATTTCTAGTAGCGGAGGCACGGTGTCATGGTAGCAGCGTCGTAAAGCCGTCGCCTGCGGCGACGGGACAGCCGAGGGCGGCTGTCCCCACACGAACCCTTTCTGCTTCTACTGTCTTCTATTGGCCCAGGATCAACGGCAGACCGTTTTTGTTATTGCCGATTACTACTACTTTGGAGTTGGGGCTCTTGGCCAGATTTTCGGTGGCTTCGATTCCCTTCCATTCGAGCAGCGATGGGGTGATGCCCTGGGCGACGATCTGCTGGAAGTCGCGGACGCCGGCGGCTTCGATGCGCTTGCGCTGTGCTTCCTGCGTTTCTTTTTGCAGGCGGAAACTCATGGCGAGCGATTCCTGCTCGGCCTGCTGCTTGGCTTCAATGGCGGCCTTTAGTGTGGCGGGTAGCTGGATGTCGCGCAGGAGGACTTTCTCCACGATCAGACCGCGCGGAGTGAGCTGAGCGACGACCTGATCGAAAATCTGCTTGGCCACCTCTTCGCGTTCACCGGTGTAGAGCGCGTTGGCGGTGTGGGAGGCTGTCGCTTCGCGGATGGCGGAACGGAGAGTGGGCTCGACCACTACGTTTTCGTAGTCCGCGCCAATTTTCTGGAAAACGTCGGAGGCGTGATCGGGATTGAGATGGTAGATGAGCGATGTGTCAAGGCTCATCATCAGGCCTTCGCTGGAAGGTACGCTGGCGGATTCTTTCAGAGTCTGCGTCTGGATGGAAAGTTCGTTATTGGTCTTCAGCGGATTGATGAGGTGAATGCCCTCGCCCAAGGTTTCGCCGGACTGGACTTTGCCGAATAGGGTGAGAACGCCGACGTGACCGGTGCCGACCTTGGTCACGGAACTGAAAAGCAAGATCACTACTAAAAATGCGGCTATGCCAAGTCCGATCAAGCGCAGAAGTCCGCCGCCGCCGCCTCCCCCGTCGATAATTCTGCCCCGAGCTGGATCGAAGATCGTCATTGTAGTTTCTCCCTTATATTCTTTCTTATTCTACGGCAGGGGCCTCGCCGGCGCATTCGGTGCGGAGCGGACTTGCGGTTATGAATCTTCACAGAGTGCCTGGGCATCTTCTATGATTGAACCTATGAGCACGATCCACATCCCTACGCCGCTGCGACAATATGTGGGCAAACAATCCACGGTGGAAGTTAAGGCCGGAACCGTCGGCGAGGCCATGAATGCGCTGGTGGAGAGGCATCCTGAAGTGCGCCGGCATCTTTACACGGAGGAAGGCAAATTGCGCGCCTTTGTGAATCTCTATTTGAACGACGAGGACATTCGCTACCTGCAGAAGGAGGCTACTGCGATAAAAGAAGGTGATAACATTTCGATTGTGCCTTCGATCGCTGGAGGCGCGGTCTAACTGTGGATTTCGACAGGAACAACGCTTCGAAACCTTCCGCTGCAACTCGCTGTCGCATGTACCCTGCCTGTTGTTAGTGTCCGGAATGCAATTCTCAAATTTCAACTGAGGACTCTATGGCTACCATGACCGAAATTTCAGTGACGCTCAGCAAGGATGAAATCCTGCGCTACTCGCGGCATCTGATCATGCCCGAGGTCGGCATGGAGGGTCAGAAGAAGCTGAAGGCGGCGCGTGTGCTGTGCATCGGCACAGGAGGGCTGGGGTCGCCGTTGGCGTTATATCTGGGGGCCGCGGGCGTGGGCACGCTGGGCCTGGTGGATTTCGATGTGGTGGATTACACCAACCTGCAGCGGCAGATCATTCATACGACCGCGGACGTCGGGCGGAAGAAACTGGATTCGGCGGCGGACAAGCTGACGGCGATTAATCCGTTCTTGAATATTCGGAAGTTCGACACGCGGTTGAGCAGTGAGAACGCGCTGGAAATTTTCCGCGAGTTCGACATCATTGCCGACGGGACCGATAATTTTCCGACGCGTTATTTAGTGAATGATGCTTGCGTGCTTACCGGGAAGCCGAATGTCTACGGGTCGATTTTCCGTTTTGAGGGACAGGCCAGCGTGTTCGCTACGAAGGATGGTCCATGCTATCGCTGCCTCTATCCCGAGCCGCCACCGCCGGGGTTGGTTCCATCGTGCGCCGAGGGCGGAGTGCTGGGGATTCTGCCGGGGCTCGTAGGCGTGATGCAGGCTACCGAGGTGATCAAGCTGATTCTCGGAGCCGGCGAGCCGCTGATCGGACGCCTGCTGCTGATTGATGCGCTGGGCATGAAGTTCCGCGAATTGAAGCTGCGCAAGAATCCGGAGTGCCCGGTTTGCGGCGCGCATCCGACGGTCACGAAGCTGATAGACTACAACGAGTTTTGCGGCATTCGCGGGGAGGAAAAACCGGTGGGCGCTGGCGTTCCGGAGATTCAAGTGGAAGAGTTGAAGCGGCGGCTGGATGCGAAGGAGGACGTGTTCGTCCTGGATGTGCGGGAGCCGCATGAATATCAGATCTGCAACATCGGCGGACATTTGATTCCGCTGAACGATCTGCCGGCGCGCGTGCATGAGCTGGATTCGAGCCGCGAGATTGTTGTCCACTGCAAGATGGGCGGACGCAGCGCCAAGGCGGTGGCGTTCCTGCAGCAATCTGGGTTCAGCAAAGTGCACAATCTCGCAGGCGGGATTACGGCTTGGGCTGAGCGCGTGGATCCTCGGGTGCCGAAGTATTAGAAGGCAGTGTTCAGTGATTAGTGGTCAGTGGTCAGTGGTCGGTGGTCAGTGGTCGGTGGTCAGTGGTCAGCGGCCTGGGAGCGCTTTTTGCGCTCCCTTTTCTATTGGCGGAATGAGGGACAGACTTGGGTTGACCATCGCTGCCGCCAAGAGGATAATGGCGTTTCCCCGGGTGTTTCCCCCAACATTCTGAAGATTCTCGTGGCCGGAGGGTCGCTAGTGAAAATCCATTTGTCTGTGTGGGTTACTTTGTTGTTTTTCTGCTGCGCGTTAGTGGCGCAGGCCGGAACGTCTCAGACTCCTGCAGCTTCGACGGCGCAGGAATCGGCTCCAGCGGCGGTCCAAGCGCCGGCTGCACAGACGGATTTTATTTCCAAGAAGGGATTCGTGCTTGAAGACGAAACACCGGTAAGGCTGCGATTGAATCGAACCATCTCTTCCGCCGACGCGCACGTGGGAGATACCGTAGATTTTGAGACACTGGATGATATTACCGTGAATGGCACGCTGGTCATTCCAAAAGGAGCATTGGCCTTTGCGACGGTTACTGAGGCTCAGTCCAAGAGGAGAATGGCTCGGGGCGGAAAGCTGGATATCAATATCGATTACGTGAAGACGGTGAGCGGTGATAAAGCAGCACTGCGAGCGGTGAAGGACGTCAAAGGCGGCGGTCACACCGGCGGCATGGTGGGCGGAATGGTCGCGACCGCTATTGTGTTCTTTCCAGCGGCGCCGTTTTTCTTGTTCATGCATGGCAAGGACATCAGCATTCCGAAGGGGACTGAGATCACTGCTTATGTAAGTGGAGATGTGAAACTGGACATCGCGAAGTTTCAGCCGACCGTGCCAGCGAAAGTGGCCGCAGAAGGTGCAGCAGCAGGAGGCGCACGAGGAAACGCGGGCCCCGTGTCCGCGGAACTACACGTCGAGTCAGCTCCGCCAGGTGCCGATATCGAAGTCGATGGCAGTTTCGTTGGCAACACGCCTTCCGATGTTCAGGTAACGGAGGGAGGTCACACGGTCGCCGTAAAGAAAAGCGGGTTCAAGGACTGGGAGCGGAAGTTGAAGGTTAGCGGAGGGAGCAGCGTGCATCTTAACGCGGAGTTAGAAAAGGCGGCACCGTAACGCTTTATCGGGCCGGTTGCATCGCGGGGTGCGTCGCTTCGCTTGGCTGACGGCCGAGGCGGCTGTCTCCACATGAGTTCGTTCCGCTCTTGCAAAACCAATCAGAAGAAAACTGGGGGAGCACAGTTTGTGCTCCCCCATTGATTTTTTGGAACCGGGCTGCTTACTTGCTGGAGCCGGCTTGCATTCCGTCGCTGGCTTCGCCTAACTCCAGACAGAGCTTTTTCCCGTGGAAACGGATTCCGGTTAGGGAGTTCGGTCCGTCGTTAGTTTTGCGGGTTACGGCAGCATCGTCGGCGGCTGCGATCTGAAGTTCGACCACGTGCGCCGGTGCCTTTGCTACGACGTTCTTGCCTTGCAGAATGCTTACTTCGACGTTGGGACCGTCGCCTTCCCACTGGACTTTGTACTCGCCCGGCTTCAGCGTTGTTCCGTTGACCGTCACCGGATTGGAAAGTTCCAGACTCGCTGCTTTGGTTGCGGCAAAGGCGCTTGAGGCCAACAGCAATGCGGCACCGAGAACCAGGGCTTTCGAAATTGAAATTGTCGCGAACTTCATGACTGCTCCTTTTTCTTTCCCGAAATTACGTCGGGAAACGGTTGGGGCGGCCCTGGTTCACGACTGGCGCGAGAAAACCCTTGTGTTTTGCCGCGAATCGCCTACAATTCATCCGCTGGGGGTTCAGCGGACAAGCCGCCAGGCCTGCCGCGCTGTGCTGGGGGTTTTCTCACCTGGGCCGCCAAACCGAGAGTGAGAAAATCCCCTGACCCCGCAAGATTCCTACCGTAAGACGAGCTGAATCAGCGGACGCGGAGCAGAAACGTTCCGCATCCCGTTTCACTAGCAGCTACTACGTGCCGTTACTGCCGGAAGTTCCATGACTCTTTCAACCTTCCGGTCACGCTGGTTGGACGTGGGTTCGATGTGTCGGTTAGCAAGAGGTGGGTGCAAGTCGTTCCAATGTGAGTTTCTTTGGGAAGCTTGACGGGGACGGCTAGAGTGGTGGCGCGAGCAGAAACCAAGATCCCTCGCTTCGCTCGGGATGACAAGCATTTGTGGGATAACAAGAGGCTTGCTACGAGGGACGAGTGTTACCTCAATCTCCGTCGTTGTGTTGACGGCCTACCGACCAGATGCTTGCTTGATCTTTTTCGAACGGGTAGACGTGCACCATCCAGTTGAAGACTACGGGATGAAAGGTTCCGCCCGCGGCGTCGCAGGCTTCTTGCGTGGTGATCGATCCCTTTAAGCCAAATTGGGGATGGGGCAACAACCCTTCTCCGCGACGATCGGGGGGCGCGGCGCAGAAGTTCACATGCTCGTGCCATTGCGCGACGCTGAGCGGAACGCGCTCGTCGAGTTGATCTTCACCGAAGCGCTTGGGCGCGGTATACATTACGCCAATCAGTTTGTAGCCTTCGCCATGTTTTTCATAGAGTAGCGACGTGGGATGCTCGGGATTGAAACGAAAGGCCGCTTCCATGGCGTATCCGTAGTTGGTGAAGTGATACATCTTCTGGGGAAATTCAGGATGGAATATCTTGAAGCCGTCGGCCAGGGCGACATGATAGTCAAGATATTTTTCTGAAGCCTTGCGCGCACCTTCGACGATTTCCTGTGCGCGAGCGGCGTCGCCGGCCTTGGCCGGACGCAGTGCCGTCATCTTCATGTGCGGGCCCATATCCATGTTGCCTTCCATGGAATGCATGGCGGGGGCGCTGGCGTCGCTGTCTTTGTCCGCTTCTTTGTCTTTGTCTTTATCGGCGGACATGTCCATGTCTTTCATGTGCATGTTTGACATGTCGTGACCGGGCATATTCATGCCGGGCATGCTCTGCTGGCCGCTGGACGGGGCACTGCCTGCGGCGGGCGCTTGCTGGCCCCAGGCCACGCTGGCCATCAGGGAAAGCGACATCAGAACGACAATTCGGTTACGCATGGTAAATCTCCAAACGTTCAAAGCTCAATTAATACTAACCCTGTCGCAAGTGAGTTGTTTCTGCAAGAAAATGAGGCCGTGAGTAATTACAGAGGTAACTTCCGCTCCCCACACAAACCTATCGGGGTTTGGCGCAGACAGCGGTTTCTGATAAATCTAAGGGCTTGAATCTCGAAACCATAGCCATCCTCTTTTTCGCGGGAGTGCTGGGCGGAGCGCTGAACTCGGTTGCCGGTGGCGGCAGCTTCATCGCTTTTCCGGCGCTGCTGTTTACGGGAGTGCCGCCGATTCCGGCGAATGCCACGAATACGATTGCGCTGTGGACGGCCGCGGTGGGGAGTGGGGGGGCGTACCGAAGCCGGTTGAATGTGCCACGCCGCGTTCTGTCACCCCTGCTAGCGGTCAGCCTGATCGGAGGCGCGGCTGGGGCCGTGCTGCTGCTGAAAACCCCGGCGCAGACTTTCATGCGAGTGCTTCCATGGCTCACGCTGGGCGCTACTTTGTTGTTTGCCTTTGGCAAGAAACTGGCGGGTTCGCGAGGTTCCATCATCGAACACGAAACCACGCCGCTCGCGCTGGCGGGCGTAACGTTTTTTCAGTTGCTGGTCGCAGTTTACGGCGGCTACTTTGGCGGCGGCATGGGCATCGTGATGCTAGCCATGCTGGCGACGATTGGCATGACCGACATCCATGCCATGAACGCGTTGAAGACTGTCATGGTATTTGTGATCAACGGAGTTGCGGTAGTCGTTTTCGTTGTGGAGCGTGCGGTGTACTGGAAGCACGGGCTGGTGATGATCGGCGGAGGACTTATCGGGGGCTACTTCGGCGCACACTACGCCCAGAAACTGCCGCAGTCCTGGATTCGCATCTTTGTAGTGCTGGTTGGAGCCGGGATGACGGTTTATTTCTTCGGCAAGGCGTACTGACTCCTCGCGCGGCGGCGCGGGACGACATCTTCTGCCGCCGGCTTTCTATTGCACGGGCGCAGAGACGTGTTCGTGAATAATCAGCCACTTGCCGTCCTGATTTTCGAGAACTCCAGTCCAGCGCATGTCGCTCATCTCGACCTTGCCGGCTTTCGTCGTCATCTCGCTCTTCACGGTCGCCGTGGCCCAGACCAAATCTCCGTGGGGATGAATGGCGAGGTCATCATTCAGCGTGAACTTCGCGCTCTTGTAGCCGGAGAGCACGCCCTTCACGCCTTTGTCATATTCCTCCCAACTGTTGTACTTCAAAGGAGCGATATCGAAGAAGACGTGCGAGCCGCTGGCATAATATTGTGCGACGTTGGCGGGGTCGAGAGTGGACCAGCCATCCCAGATCTTCTGCAAGTAGGCCTTGTCGGGAGGCGGTGGGCCGGCGGATTTCTTCGCGGCCTTGGGCGGCTGAGCGAGGGCAGAGAGCGTGAGAACCAGCAGGCACAAGAGAACGGCGGAAAGGCGCTTCATGGTTGGGTTCCTTCCTGAGTTGATTCCCTGAATTGATCGTGAGTTCATATTACGATCGGCGAAATTCTCGCACAGGGACCGCAATCTGCCAAGGACGCATTGACCGATTTCCACGGCGCACGCTAGAATAGTTGAGTTTGCCTGTACTCGCCGACCCGTTCTGGGGACGCCTGCCTTGGCTGCTGAGCGCCGGGGCGGAAAACACAGCAAGCTTTCACGATATTTTGACGGAGGCAGACGTATGTACGCGGTTATCCGCGCCGGCGGCAAGCAATACCGGGTGGCGCCCGGAGATGTGATTCGAGTGGAAAAACTGGCCACAGGCACCGACGGCCAAGTGGAGTTTGGCGACATACTCGCTGTGTCGGGTGGAGAAGGCCAGATCGGAAAACCGCAATCGGGAGCGCGGGTCGTCGGCGAATTGGTGGAAGAAGGCCGCGGCGCAAAGATCCTGGTCTTCCACTACAAGCGCAAGAAACAATATAAGAAGCTGCGCGGGCACCGGCAATCTTTTGCCGCGGTGCGCATTACCGAGATTGCGTTTGACGGGCAGAGCTTCAAGGCTCCGGAATTGCCGAAGAAAAAAGTGAAGCCCGCGAAGGCTGCGGCGGAGCATGAGGACGAGCACGAGGGTAAAGTGAAGTCGGCTAAGGGGCATTCCAAGAAGAAGAGTGCACCGAAGAAAGCTTCGGGGAAGAAAACTACATCAGCTAAGAAGAAATAGGGTGCGAGGGTGCGACGCCCCCGCGACAGCCGGCGGGACGCCGGCGCTACTTCGAGATTGAGAGACTGATTTATGGCACATAAAAAGGGACAGGGTACTTCACGAAACGGGCGCGACTCTAACGCGCAACGGTTGGGATTCAAGGCATTCGGCGGGCAGATCGTGCCCGGCGGGACCATTATCGTGCGGCAGCGCGGCACGCGAGTGAAGCCGGGGCTCAACGTCGGCCGAGGCAAGGACGACACGCTCTTTGCCAAGATCACGGGACGGATCAAGTTCCTGAACAAAGGCTCGATGGGCAAGTTTGTGATGGTCGAGCCGATGGAGATCGCGGAGTAGTTCGCTTACGCCGCCGACGGGCGGGGGCGCCCGCGCCACACAGCCTCGCCTTCGGGACGAGGCTTTTTGTTTTGTGGTTTGGATCATGTTTATTGATGAGGCGAAAATTCGGGTTAAGGCGGGCGACGGCGGGAACGGCTGCATGGCCTTTCGCCGGGAGAAATATGTTCCCCGCGGCGGGCCTTCGGGCGGCGACGGCGGCAATGGCGGAGATGTAATTATGGAATCCAGCGAGCGCCATAACACGCTGGTCCATTTCCGCTTTAATCCTGAATACAAGGCGGAGCGCGGACGCCATGGCGAAGGCTCGAACAAGAGCGGGCGCGAAGGCGAAGACATCCTGCTGAAGGTCCCGGTGGGGACGATTGTGTACGACGAGGAAACAGGTGAGAAGGTGTTCGATTTCTCGGCGCCCGATCAGCGCATGGTGATTGCCCGCGGCGGCCGTGGTGGGCGCGGGAATGCGCGCTTCGCGACTTCCGTCCACCAGGCTCCGCGCGAACACGAGGACGGACGTCCCGGAGAAGAACACAACTACAAGCTTGAACTGAAGTTGCTGGCGGACGTTGGCCTGGTCGGATATCCGAATGTGGGTAAGTCCACTCTGATCTCGCGCATCTCAGCGGCGCGGCCGAAAATCGCGGACTACCCGTTTACGACTCTGCAACCTAATCTTGGCGTGGTAGCTGTCGGTGATCCAAATAACGAAATCAGTTTTGTGGTCGCGGACATTCCTGGTTTGATCGAGGGTGCGCACACGGGTTCAGGATTGGGCATACAGTTCTTGCGGCACATTGAGCGCACACGGTTGCTGGTCCACCTGGTAGATGTGTCGGACGCCAGCGGCCGCGCCGATGTCGTGAAGGATGTGGAAGTGATTCTCGGGGAACTAGCCAGTTTCGGCGCGGGGCTGGAAGAAAAACCGATGATCATGGTTGCGTCAAAGATCGATGTGGCCAACAAAGACAAAGTCGCCGCGCTCAAACGCTACTGCAAGAGGCACAAACTGAAGCTCTACGAGATTTCTGCCGTGACCGGCAAGGGAATCGAGGAACTGAAGTACGCCATGGCCAAGGAAGTGAATTCGTTGCGCGAGTAGGCGCTGGAGCGGACTGAAGCGGCGGACGGCTAGTACCGAGTACATAGTACCGAGAAATGCGGCTCTAACTCGGTACTTGGCACTAGCTACTTGATTCACGCCCTTGGCAGCTGCGATCCGTGCTGGAAGTGGTACTGAAGAATCTTCGCGGCCAGGGCGGGGGGCATTTCGTCTCCGGCGGACTGCACGGTGCGCACCACTTCTCCGCGGCAAACCACCTCAGTTGGCGAGAGCCCCGCAATCTCGGCCGGCAGCACCAGGTTAATTTCCAGCACTACATTCGGCTGCAAGAGATCCTCTGCCTGGAAGAGCAAACCGGAGCGGCTGATGTTTCTGGTTTCCCCGTCGTGCCAATTCTTTTCGTCGATACGGCGGTATTTCAGGGGCAAGTGAAGTTGAAAGCGCTGCGCCCGCGAGGAAGGCAGTTGTCGCGGACCTTGGGCCGCCGCGGCGTGAGCAGTGCGAACTGACATGGCATCCTCCGAGGGCAGTGGGGTGGAATCGAGCACTTCACGAACTTTGCTTTTCAGGTCACGCAGGGTAAAAGGCTTCTGAAGGAGGCGCACACCCGCGTCCAGCGTGCCGTTGCGGCCGATTACATTTTCGGTGTAACCGGACATGTAAAGCACTTTCACATTGGGGCGAATTTCTGAAATGCGCTGCGCCAGTTCGCGTCCGTTCATGCCGGGCATGATCACATCGGTAAGCAGCAGATGAATCACGGCCTCGTGCGCCACGGCGATCTGCATTGCGACCGCGCCATCGGCCGCTTCGATCACCTGGTAGCCCTGCTTCTCAAGGAATTGGCGGGCCAGATAGCGCAGGTTGGCCTCATCCTCGACGAGCAAGATGGTTTCCGTTCCGGGCTCGGCGGCGATCGATTCCGCTGGAGCGACAACCTGGGCTGGGGCCTCGGCTGCCCGCGCGACGCGAGGAAAATAAATTTTGAAGGTCGTGCCCTTGCCTGCCTCGCTGTAGACCCAGATGTAACCGCCGCTCTGCTTCACGATTCCGTAGACCGTGGAGAGCCCCAACCCGGTTCCCTTCGGCCCTTTTGTAGTAAAGAAAGGCTCGAAGATGCGGGACTGGGTCTCCGAATCCATGCCTGCACCGGTGTCGCTGATCGCGAGCATCACGTAGTTTCCGGGGTTGAGCGACGCATGCAAGCGGGAAAATTCCTCGTCGAGCGAGACGTTGGAAGTCTCGATGGTCAGCTTGCCTCCTGAGGGCATGGCGTCGCGCGCGTTCACGGCGAGATTCATGATGACCTGCTCGATCTGTCCGGCATCGGCGCGAACCGCGCCCAGTTCCGTGGCTGGAACCATCACCAGATCGATGTCCTCGCCGATCACGCGGGTGAGCATCTTCAAGTTTTCTGTGACCACGTCGTTCAGATCGAGAATTTTCGGGGCCAGCATTTGCTTCCGGCTGAAGGCAAGGAGCTGGCGAGTGAGCGAGGAGGCGCGCACGGAGGCGCTGGAAATTTCCTGTGCGGGTACGCGCAGCGCCGGGTCTGGACCCAGGCGGTCGAGCAGGAATTCCGAGTAGCCTGAAATCACCATCAGCAGGTTGTTGAAATCGTGCGCAATGCCACCGGCGAGCCGGCCAATGGCTTCCATCTTTTGCGACTGCCGGAGTTGCTGCTCCAGAGCGCGCCGCTCGGTCACGTCTTCGGCAAAGAGTTCGAAGGTTCTTTCCTTGCCGCCATTAGAAACGGTGCGGCCGGAAACGCGAAGCACGGTGGCGCTACCGTCCTTCCGCAGCCACTCCGCGATGAGGCCATTGAAGGGCGCTGCGGAGCACAGACGATCTGCCAGTTCGAACCACTGCTGTGTGTCCGCGTAGAGCGCTCCGAGGTGTTGCCCCAGCAATTCCTTCGCCGAGGAATATCCCAGCATAGTCAGCATCGCGGGATTCGCATCCAACAATTCGCCCGCGGAATCGCAGCGGCAAATGCCATAGGGGGCGTTGGTCACGAGCGACCGAAAATTCTTTTCGGAGCGCCGCAAGCCCTCCTGAGCAGACCGTAGGGCGGCATTGAACCAGCAGATCAATAGCGCAAGCACGACGAACAGCGCCAGCCGCATCATGGTGGAGCGGTATTGCGCGGGGGTATGCTCTCCAGTAAACGAAAAATATGCGCTCACGGTGAGGGCGAACGAGGTGGCGACCAGACCCGGCTTCCAGCCGCCATACCAGGCGCTCACCATTACGGCGACCGCGAATACCGCGAGCCGGCTCTCCGTGATGTTAGGAAGCAGCAGTGCCGGGATCAGCGCCAACGTGGTGCTGAGGACCGCGACTCCGTAGCGCAAAATGGGCGCGCGGGCGGGTTGGATGCGAAGTAGGGGGAGGGTTACCCGCATGTAACCCATGCTAGTACCAACTTTTGAAACATGCGAGATTACAGGAGTTCATTCCAGATTCTCGGGGTCGTGGTCTTCCATCGTTTGACTGTGTGGCAAAAAGAACATGCACCCATGCACCATCGGCCAATGCCCTAAACGTGCCCTCTCAGAGGGAGGCGGGCATAGGCAGTGAGCGACCGGTGGCGAGGTTGAGCTTGCCAACCCGCCTGCAAACGAAGACACTAGCAAGCTCATGAATATCGGACTATTTGGCGGGACGTTCGATCCCATCCACCGAGGGCACCTGGCGCTCGCGCGCGCTGCGCGGGAACGCTGCAAGCTGGCGCGCGTATTGTTCGTACCGGCCGATGTGCCACCGCACAAGCAGCTCCAGCCACTCTCGGCGTTCGCGCACCGCTACGCCATGATTGCTCTGGCCACGGCGGCAGAAAAACACTTTGTGCCCTCTCTGCTGGAAGCGCCGGAAGACTTTGATGGAGGCAGATCGGGCAAAGGCAAGACGCGAGGGGCGAAACCGAACTACACCATCGATACGGTCAGGCGGCTCAAGCAGTCGTTCAAGAATGCAGACCGGCTCTTCCTGCTGATCGGCATTGACGCTTTCGACGAAATCGGCAAGTGGCATCAAGCCGAGGCGCTGTTTCGGGAGTGTGAGTTTGTGGTCGCCAGCCGGCCGGGGTTTTCGCTGGCCGACGTCGCGAATGCGCTGCCCGAGAGCTTGCGTCCGCGGCAGGAAGTGACCAAGCCGTTTCACAAGCAGGCCGCCACGGGGGACCTGGTGCTGAAAGGCGCGACTATCCACTTGCTGGACGAGGTCTACCAGCCGATTTCCTCGACGACCATTCGCAAGGCCGCGGCCGCGGGGAAACCTCTCGGTCGTTTCCTGGAGCCGGCGGTCGCGGAGTACGTCAAGAAAATGGGACTGTATAAAGGTCGTTAGTCGTTAGTCGTTGGTCGTTGGTCGTTCCGCCGCGAGCCTTCTCCTCGAGTCATCGGCCATAGGCGCACAAGCAAGCTGTCTGTCATTTACAATTAAAACTCCGCCCTGGGTTTGGGCCAACGACTAGCGACCAACAACTAACGACCACGACTGACCTTCTGCATGAAAAAAAGCGATTTGAAGCGCCAGGTAACGGCGGCCATTCAGGCTTGCCTCGACAAAAAAGCGGAAGAACTTTCCATCCTGGAAATGGAAAAAGGATCGGGAGCATTTACCGACTACTTCGTGCTGTGCAGCGGCACGAACCCACGGCAGGTCCAGGCCATCGCCGACGAAGTGGAGCTGCGCTTGAAGACGGCAGGGGTTCGTCCGGCGCACGTCGAGGGATACAAGCAAGGCGAGTGGATCCTGGTCGACTATGTGGACTTTGTCGTCCACGTTTTTTCCGAAAAAGCGCGCAAGTTCTACGATCTGGAAAGATTGTGGAAGACGGCCAAACGTTTGGAGCCCACGGAATTGACGCCGAGGACGCGGGCTAAGGCGGCGCGGAAGACAAAGACAGCGCCGAGCAAGCGCACTGGCGCGGCTTCCGCTCGTCGCAAGAAAGAGTAGCTGCGTCGCCGTTTATCTTCCGTGAAAATCAAGATCGCATGGATCGGAAAGACGAAAGAGGCGGCGATTCAGTCGCTGACGGAAGAGTATCTGAAGCGGATTTCGCGTTATGCGCAGGTGGAAGGGCTTACGCTGCGGGATGAAGCGGCTCTTCTGCAAGCGTGCGGACGGGTTCCGCTGGGTAGACCTGGTAAAAAAACGAGCGCTGCGAAGTCAACGCTGGTCGTTATGGATTCGCGGGGGAAGCAATTTACGTCAGAGGAGTTGGCGCGTTTCTTGGGAGACTATCAGGATCGAAATCCGCTGCCGCTGGTGTTCGCGTTGGGGCCGGCCGACGGATTCAGCGAAGCGGCCAGCGAGGCGGCGCAGCATACGATTTCGCTGGGTAGGATAACGCTGGCGCATGAACTGGCTCGCGTGGTTTTGCTGGAGCAAGTCTACCGGGCATTCACGATTCTTAAAGGCCATCCTTATCATTCGGGGCATTGAATCGGAGCAGACCGCAAGCGTGTACTTTTGAGGGTTGTTCTGAGTTGCGTGCCCGGTTAGATTTGTTTAGGAAGACTTCTGATGTATCGATATATTGACGTAATCACTGGAGAGTAAATTCATGAGAGACGTGATGGAACTGTTACGGGCAAAAGAACAAGAGTTGTTGAAAGTGAAGCGGCAAGTCGAGGCTCTGCGGATTGCGGCGCCGCTGTTGGGCGGTGAACAGGATCAGGCGCCTTCGAACGGGCCTGCAATGTCCAAAGAAGCCAACCGTTTCGGGTAATCTTCCTCCCGCGACCTGATTTCAGTGTTTTGCTGAAGTCGCCGAAAGAATATTCAGGATTTCCCCGGCGAGGTCGCCCGCCGACTCGTGTTCCATGTTGGCGAGCACCACTACACCAGCGCGCTCGTCGGGGGCAATGACGAAGGCGGTGCTGGTGCCCTGTTGGCCGCCCGTATGGCCCACGCCGTCGACTTCGTGTTCATTGTGTTTCCCCCACCCCCAGCCCAGGCCATACAAATCCTGCTCGCCGTCAGTCGGCTTCAGCGGAGTCCACATAAGGTCGCGCGTGGCGCGGCGAATCAACTTGTCATTCAAAATTGCGACCTCGAACCGGGCCATGTCTTCAGCCGAAGAGAGCCAGCCGCCACCCGGGATTTTGTAGCTGGAGTCGAGGAAATCAGCATTGTTCACGGCACCTGAATCCTTCTTGTCATAGAAGCGAGTGCGATAGGGGATGATAGCGAAGCGATCGTCCGCCTGGGTCTGTTCCATCTCCGCAGGGATGAAAATATTTTGGCGCATGAAGTCGACATACTTCGCGCCCGATGCGCCTTCGATTACGCAGCCCACCAAAGTGTACCCTGTGTCGAGTAGTGGAATGATGTGCCGGGCTGGGATACTAAGGGATCATCCTTGACGAAATTCAGTCCGGCCTGGATTGGATCATCGAAATGTTTAGTGTTGCCGCCCTCAAGATCCTGCTGATTCTCTCCGGATTTATAGTGGCGAATTCCGCCGAGGTGTCCAAGCACCTGGCGTGTGGAAATCGGCCACGGTTTTTGAGGAAACGCAGGACAGTATTTTTGCACCGGGGCGTCGAGATCGAGCTTGCCGCGCTCCCAGAGTTGCAGAGCAGCGGTGGCGGTAAGAGGTTTGGAGATCGAACCCAGGCGGAAGAGCGTGTGTTCGCTGGCCGGGGCGTTGTTCTCGAGATCGGCGAATCCGAATCCTTGAGCCCACTCGTATTCACCGTTCTCGACGACGGCGACCGAGAGGCCGGGAATGTGGGTGGAGGCCATGAATTTCTGGATGGCGGCTTCGATCTTGGCTTGTTTTTTGGGGGCTAGTTTGGAATTCTGAGCGACACAACGAGCAGAAGCTGCGGAGCACAGGGCAATCACAATCGCGAGATGAATCCACTGGGAACAGAGCGGACGAGCCGATCGATTTCTGGCGGATGTCATGAAAGCTTCCTCAGAGACGAAAGCCATTGTAGACCGCCAAAGCAGTCGGACGAAGTCGCCCTAAGGCGGATGCGACGACGCCTTGAGCGGCGGCGAACGACAAACGAATTTCAACCTGGCCTACGGCGTCACATCCTTGATGTGGGTCGCGATATACCACGTATTCCCGAACGGATCTGTGACCGCTCCGCTGCGGTCGCCGTAAGGCTGGTCTGTCAGTTCATGGAGCAACTTCGCGCCCGCCGCCAAGGCCCGCTGGTAAACCGCGTTGCAGTCCGGGACATACATATAGAACATTGACTGCATGGGCTGGTAAGGACCGTGGGCCTCGCCCATCTCCATGTAGGAAGTGCCGATCTTCAGCATCAGATGATGGATCACTCCATCCGGCGCTGCATGCCGGCCCAGTTCCTCGGCTCCGAAGGCGCGCTTCAAAAAGCCCATCACCGGCTCCGCACGCAGCGGATGCAGATATGCCTGCACGTCGGGCGCACCTTCCCACTTGTAGGTCGCGCCCTTGCGGGTGGCGATGTACCAGTGGTTGCCAAATGGATCCCTAACGCCCGCGCCGCGCTCGCCGTAGTCGTGGTCCTTGGGCTCGCTGATCGAAGTCGCGCCCGCCTGAAGAGCCTTTTTATAAACGGCGTCGATGTCATGCACATAAATGTGCAAGGCCGCTGGGTGAGGCTCCGCGGGGAACGGCTTGCCCGGAATGCCTCCGCCCATCATTAACATGGTGTCGCCGATGCGCGTCTCCGCATGAATTCCTCCCGCTCCGCCGATCGCGCGGAAGGCTTCTTCCGCGCCAAACGCGTTCTTGGCAAACGCAAGCATGGCATCCCCGTCGGCCGCGACCATGTAGGGAGTGACCGTGTGGAAGCCGCGCGGGATCGGGTTCACCGCCGGTTTCTTGCTCGCGGTATCGCCTTTCGTCATCCCCTTCATGCGCCGGTGCATTTCTTCGACCGGCATCTCTTCGGTCAGGGTCGACACAGACCACAGATAGCCGAAGGGATCCCGAAGCGTGCCTTCGCGATGTCCGTAAAATTGATTGGATATGGGAGTCACGGCCTTTGCTCCGGCGCCAATCGCGTGGGCGAAAAATTTGTCCACGTCTGGAACGTCGAGCGACATCATGACCGGCGAATTCCCCAGCGTCTCAGGACTGAACCGGCCGCCTTCCGGCCACTCTTCCGTCAGGAAGATCACCGAGTCGCCAATCTTGATTTCAGCGTGCGGAATCCCAGTTTCGAGTTCGAACCGAAAGGTTTCTTTCGCGCCAAAGGCTTGCTTGTAGAACTCAATCGCCTTGGCGGCATCTTTGAAAGTCAATCTTGGGCTTGCGCTAGTGCGAACGGCAGCAACAGGTTCAGCAACGGTGGCCATAGTCTTTTTCCCTTCCAGCAATTGCGATTTAAGTCGTAGCTTGAATTCTTCACGGGGCAGATCGCGCAAGTCCGCCGCCACGCGCACGAGGGGTTCGACGTGAGCATCCACCTTGGGAGGCTTGCCGTCAGTTCTTGCGAGCAGGGCTTCCACGGCGCGATTCAGCTGCTCAATCTGTTTTGCGTCGATCTTGTTGGCGTCGTTTCCGCCTGGATTCAGAGAGCGCTTAGGCATCTGCACCCTCCATGCGCGCCCGCAGACTGCTGAGGGCACGGAATTGTAGTTGCTTTACCGCGCCTTCGGTCTTGCGAATCTCCCGCGCCACTTCCTTAATGCTTTTCTGCTCTACAAATCGCATCACCACTACTCGGCGCTGCTCCGTCGGCAACGTATCGACGAGTCGAAACAAAGTCGCCCGCCGTTCGACTTCTTCGAATTCCACGCTGCTGGCCGGGGCGGATTCGATCTGTTCCGGTTCCTCTATGGTTTGTTCGCGAGCCTTGCGCTGCCAGCGGTCTGAAATCAGATTCGCGGCAATCCGGTAGAGCCACGCCGCAAACGGAATCCCGCGCCACTCAAATCGCCGGAGGTTGGCCAGCGCGTGATAAAACACTTCGGAGGTCAGGTCCTCGGTATCCGCCCGGTCTCCTACACGCCGAACCACGTACGCATAAACACGCTCGAAGTTATTTTCGTAAAGCTCCGCGAAGCGCGCAGGGTCCTTCTGCGCCGCCTCGACCAGAAGCCGCTCGTCCACTTCTCTCGTTAGAGCCTTCAACGAATTCTCCGCGCGGAGTAGTGTTACACAGGGATAACGGCGGGGGGAGGGAAAAGGTTACGGCAGAAGATCAAGCCTACGCCAGGTTTCCGCTTTCCGCGTTGTACAGTCCCTCCATCGCCTTCCGCACCTTGGACGATACCGCTTCCATATCGCGTATCGTCAGCCCTGCAGTCGAGATCGGCTCGCCCACGCGCATCTCCAGGGGACGGCATTTGATGTGGTAGGTATTCATTGGGAGCAGTTCGTAGGTTCCCACCAGCGCGACCGGCACAATATCGACCTGAGCTTTGATCGCCAGAAAAAAAGCTCCCGGCAGGAACGGTTTGATTTCACCATCGGGGGTGCGCCCGCCTTCGGGGTAAATGACCAGCGGCATACCGGCTTTCAAACTCTTCACCGCCGACCGAATCGCCGCAATCGAGTTCGTCGGCTTCTGCTGGTCGATGCAGACCTGCCCCGATCGCTTCAACTGCCATCCCACAACCGGGTAGGCCAATAATTCCTTCTTGAAGACGATGCGGAATTGAAACGGAAGATAGACGTAGAGAACCGGAATATCCAGCGCCGAAGCGTGATTCACCGCGTAGACATGGGGCTTCGACATATCGATCTTATCGAGGCCCGTGACCTTGACCGGCGAGAAGATGGTTTTCATGATGAGCCAGGACCAGGCCCGTGAAAACCAATGCAGGCGGCGACCGCTCCGGTCGAACATTCCGCCCGGAAGCGCCAGCAATCCAAGGCTGAGAGTGTAGAGCCAGATCAGCGGATCGAGAATCAAGTACGACCGCAGGCGGCTGAGCCAGCCGTAATTCTCCCCGGGGATGGCGTGCAGACTTCGCCGTGGCGCAACCGCTGGGGCAGTCTCTGCGCCACTCTCAACGTCTACTGATGAATTCACTTCCTGCACTCTTCTATTCTAGGGGAAAGAGCGCGTGGGCGCTGCTTCAGATTTCTGTCCCGACGCTGCGCATCACTTCGCCCACCAGATAAATTGATCCTGTAATGACGACAACCGTCCCTGCCTTCGCGAGCGTTCGAGCCCGTTCCACGGCGCCCTGAACGTCTTCCACCGCCTCAATCTGAACGCCGGTGCGGATCCCCGCTTGCTGAATCTCCTCTGGCGACGCCGCGCGTGGATTCTCCGGCCGGGTTGCGATCACTCGATCGGCCAGCGGAAACAAAATCTCCGTCATCTTCGAGATTGCCTTATCCCGCATCGCGCCGAAAACAAAAATCAGCTGACGGTCTTCATAGCGCTCCGAAAGGGCTGAACGCAGCGCCCATGCGCCCGCCGGATTATGCGCCACATCGACGACCATCTCAGGCCAGCCCGGGCGCGCGGCCATCACGTGAAACCGCCCCGGCCAGCGCGTGTGGCGGATGCCGCGCTCGATACTCTTCGCCGTGATGCCGCCGAACCCCTGCTGACTCAACTCGACGGCGGCCGCGATCGCCAAAGCTACGTTGCGCAACTGATGCCGCCCCACGAGCGGAGTCTCAACAAGGATCTCCTCACCCAAAATGGCAAGCGGATAACGGTAAACGAAGCGGGGTTTGCTTTGCTCGGTACTAGGTACCAGGTACTGGGTACTCCCAGGCGAAACCGGCGGCACGTACGGCACCGCGTTCACCCCCCGCGCCCCAAGTTCGAGGATCGTATTCCCGATCACATCATTGGCCTCGGGCATCTGTGGCAGCGTGACCACCGCGCCGCCGGGACGAATAATCCCCACCTTTTCGCGCGCGATTTCCCCCACCGTGTTGCCGAGAAACTTCTGATGATCGAGTGAAATGTCGGTGATCACGCTTACCCGAGGCTCGACCACATTCGTCGCATCCAGCCGGCCGCCCATGCCGACTTCGAGGACCCCAAGATTAACTTTCTGCCGCGCAAAATGCTCGAAGGCAATTGCCGTCATCATCTCGAAAAAGCTGGGATGCCAGGGCAACTCAGCGCGCTCGACCAACTTCTCTGCAACCTGATCGACCTTGCCGTGAAGCAAGGCGAACTCATCGTCGCTGATCTCTTTGCCGCTGATCCGGATGCGCTCGTTGAGCCGCACCAGATGCGGCGAGGTGTACAGGCCCGTTTTCAATCCCGACGCAAGCAAGATCGAGGCAAGCGTCGCCGCTGTCGATCCCTTGCCATTCGTGCCCGCGATCAAGACACTCGGAAAGCGGCGCTCCGGATGATCCAGCGCAGTCAGAAGCACCCGCATGTGCGCCAGATCAAATTTATGCGAAGGCGCCTGCGTCAGCTCGTGGCCGAGCGCGAACATGCGGGCTACCGCGGTTTCATAGGACATTAGGAGCTCTCAGCTTCTAGTCATCGGCTATCAGCTCGTGTCTTTCAGATTATCAAGTTGGAGGATAAGGTTCGCGTCTGTGTAAACAGATCCTGGCGATCCCGAGTTGGTTTTCGCTGACGACTGATGGCTGATAGCTGACAGTCTCTTACGCGGCCATAAAATCCAGCGCCCGCGCGATATATGGCTTGAGTTCCTTGCGGTGCACGACCGCATCGAGCATTCCATGTTCGAGCAGGAATTCGCTGCGCTGAAAACCTGGCGGTAGCTTCTGCCGGATCGTCTGCTCGATCACGCGCGGCCCGGCAAACCCAATGAGCGCGCCGGGTTCGGCAATATTCAAATCGCCCAGCATGGCGAATGACGCCGTCACACCGCCCGTGGTCGGGTCGGTCAGCACCGAAACATACGGCACCTTCACCTTGTCTAGGCGCGCTAGCGCCGCCGAAATCTTGGCCAACTGCATCAGGCTGATTACACCCTCCATCATCCGAGCCCCGCCCGAAGCCGACACGATGATGAGTGGAGTCTTCGAATCAGCCGCGTGTTCCACCGCTCGCGTGATCATCTCGCCCACCACTGCTCCCATGCTGCCGCCGATGAACGCATACTCCATCACGCTCGCGATCACGGGCCGCCCCATCAATTTGCCGCGCGCGTTGATCACCGCGTCTTTCAGCCCCGTGTCGTGCTCCGCCTGCCGCAGCCGGGAAGAGTACGGCTTCAAATCTACAAACTTGAGCGGATCCGTCGACGAGAGATTTCCGTCGAAAGTCTCATACTGATTGTCATCCAGCAGCAACGCCAGCCGGGTCCTGGCATCGATGCGAAAGTGTTTTTCGCACTTCGGACACACATTCAAATTCTCTTCCAGATCTTTTTTCCAGATGATCTGTCGGCAGTTCTCACACTTCACCCACAACCCTTCGGTGCGGACCGTCTTCTTGCCCGAATTGTCCAGATCTCCGGATTCGCGCTTGAACCAAGCCATAAGTCAGTTGACAGTACTAAGTACCTAGTACCGAGAAAAACCGCCTTGCTCGGTACTAGGTACTAGGTACTGGACACTCAGTATTCGATACCTCTCTGCGCCATCACGCCTTTTTCGTAAGCGTGCTTGACCTGCCGCATCTCCGTTACCGTATCGGCGGCCTCGACAATTGTGGGGTGTGCGTTCCTTCCCGTCAAGATGACATGCACCATCTCGGGTTTCCTCTTCAGGCTCTCCACCACCTTGGCCGGGTCCAGCATGCCATAGCTGATCGCGTAATTGATCTCATCCAGCACAACCAGGTCCCACTCGCCCGACTGGATCGCTCTCTCCCCCTCCGCCCAAGCCTCTTCTACCATTTTCACGTCTTCCGGGTCCGGCTTTTCCGCTCCTACTTTCACAAATCCCCGTCCCATCTGCTTCATCACGAACTTGTCCCCGAAGGCCTTCACCGCATCCAGTTCCCCGTAATGCCAGGAACCTTTCAGAAACTGCAGCATCAGTACTCGCATGCCCTGGCCCACCGCGCGCAAGGCAGTGCCCATCGCCGCGGTGGTTTTCCCTTTCCCCGGCCCGGTGTTCACGATGATCAGACCACGGCGTACGTCAGTCATGGTTGCAGGACGCTTGATTCTACTAGAAAGAACAGTGGTCAGTGGTCAGACGAATTCTCTTGCATCAGTTGCGGGTAGCTTCGCTGGCCACTAGCCACGCGCCACTTTTTTCTGCTCTTTCCACGGAACATATGCATCCAACCTTTCGTATTCGGGTGCAAGCAGATCTCTGTCCGCTGGCAGACTGCGGAGGTCTCCGTGATCAACCATTGTGCAGTGCTATTGTTTTGCGTGCTCACCGCCTTACCAGCGTTTTGCGGTCAGCACATCGCCCACCATCCCGGCACCGGATTCGATTCTGGCGAGCAGGAAATCATCCGTCAGATCGTCGACATGGAGCGCCAGTCTAAAGAGGCCAGCCTCCAACGCGACGCCGACTTCTCCGTGCGCACCCTCGCCGACGATTATGTGGCCATCACGCCGCTCGGCCAGATCACCACGAAACAGGAAACTATCTCTGCCCGCCGCAGTGGACAACTTCGCTACGAGTCGATGAACGTCACCGACATGGTAGTCCGGCTCTACGGCGATACCGCGGTCGTCACCGCCCGCGCCGACGTCAAAGGCCACCAACTCGGCGAAGATTTCAGTGGACCTTATCGATACACCCGCGTCTGGGTGCGCCGCAACGGACACTGGCAAACCGTCAGCTACCAGGCGACGGTCACACAGTAAGACCGATCCAGATTTGTTTGAGCCAGTTTGATCGGGCGCGTAAGATCAGGCAGCTTTGACCGGGTAGTGTCCTAATTTGACCTTCTCACTCGCTGAGACTGGCATGAATCGTGCTCCTAACCCACTCTGAAACGGTTTGCTTGTTCGCCTTCGCCGCAGCCGCGATTCCCTTTTCATCCTCAGCGGTAAAGCGGCAAATTAGGACACTACCTTTGACCGGGCAGGTTTGACCCTCCCCGATCCCTCCAATAAACTGAGAGGTTCAGCACACCTGTAGGTTCTCAACTTATGGCAGACAGCATTCATGTGAAGCTTCCGGACGGGAGCGTGAAGGACGTTCCGAAGGGAACGACCGCGCTCGATATTGCGAAGTCTATCAGTCCGCGACTGGCGGACGCGGCTTTGGCAGCCAAAACCAACGGCGACTTGATCGACCTCACCCGCCCGCTCGAGAAAGACACCGATTTGCGTCTTTTGACGGATAAAGATCCCGAGGCACTAGAAGTTTACCGGCATTCCTCGGCGCATTTGCTCGCGGCGGCCGTGCTGGAGCTTTTCCCTGAAACCAAGCTCGGCCACGGCCCCTCGACCGAGAGCGGATTTTTCTATGATTTCTACCGGGCGACTCCTTTCACGCCAGAAGACCTGGAAAAGATCGAGAAGAAGATGCAGGAACTGGTGCAGCAGAACCTTCCCTATGCGCGGGAGTTTCTGCCTCGCGATCAGGGGCTGGCGGAGTTCAAAAAAGAAGGCGACTTCATGAAGTGCCACTTCATCGAGCAATTCACCAAGCCCGATGAAAAGATTTCGATCTACCGCACCGGCAAGTTCATCGACTTCTGCCGCGGGCCGCATATCCCGTCGACCGGAAAGATTAAAGCGTTCAAGCTCCTCAATATTGCGGGCGCGTACTGGCTCGGGGATGAAAAGAATCAGCAACTGCAGCGCATCTATGGGACTTCCTTCTTCTCGAAGAAAGACCTCGACGCGCATTTGCTTCAAGTCGAAGAAGCCAAGAAGCGCGATCATCGCGTGATCGGGCAGCAGCTCGATCTGTTTTCAATTCAGGAGCTGGCCGGGCCGGGACTGATTTTCTGGCATCCCAAGGGCGGAATCATTCGCAAACAGATGGAAGACTGGATGCGCGAGGAGTACTTGAAGCGCGGCTACTCGCTCGTCTACACGCCGCATGTGGCGCGGCGGCAACTCTTCTTTACCTCGGGACACGAGGGCTATTACTCGCAGAACATGTTCGACGCCATGGAGCTCGACGACGCCGAATACCGCTTGAAGCCGATGAATTGTCCGGGGCACATTCTGATTTACCGGGACTCTCTGAAGTCGTATCGCGATCTGCCAGTGCGCCTCGGCGAACTGGGAACGGTCTACCGTTACGAGCGCTCGGGCGTGATGCACGGCCTGCTGCGCGTGCGCGGATTCACGCAGGATGACGCTCACATCTTCTGCACGCCTGAACAGATCGAAGATGAGATCGCCAGTTGCCTGGACTTTGCTTTGGATGTGCTGAAGGATTTCGGCTTCGATAAATTCCAGACCGAGCTTTCAACCTGGAATCCTGACGACCGCAAGAATTTTGTCGGCAGCGAGGAGCAATGGATCAGCGCGACCCACTCGCTCGAAAAGGTGTTGAAGGGCCGGAATATCGAATACAAGACCATCCCCGGCGAGGCTGCGTTTTACGGGCCGAAGATCGACATCAAGCTCGTGGATGCGATCGGCCGTCTCTGGCAGCTCTCGACGGTGCAATTCGATTTCAATCTTCCGCAGCGCTTCGGCCTGGAATACGTCGCAGAAGACGGTTCGCGCAAACAGCCGGTGATGGTACATCGCGCGCTTTACGGATCGATCGAGCGTTTCTTCGGAGTGCTGATCGAGCACTACGCGGGCGCCTTCCCAGTCTGGCTGTCGCCGGTGCAGGTGGCGATGATCCCCATCAGCGAGCGGCACGCGGAGTATGCGAACAAAGTTGCGGACCAACTCAAGGCCGTCGGTGTCCGCGTCACCGTGGACGCGCGCAACGAAAAGATGAATGCCAAGATTCGCGAACACGCCATGCAGAAGGTGCCGTTCCTCTTGGTGGTTGGAGATAAAGAGTCTGAGGCTGGAAAGGTCAACGTGCGCACTCGCGGGAAAGAGAAGACCGAAGACATGCCTGCTGGCGAGTTTGTGGAGAAGATCCGGAAGCTGATTGCGGAGAAGAGTCCGAGCCTGTAAAGAGCGAATAAAGGGAAAGGGCTCATAATAAGGTTAATGTGGGGACGGCCGCCCTCGGCTGTCCGGCGAACGCCAGCTCGCCTCGGTCCGGCATGCACCCCGCCGATGTACCATGTTCCCGTGCACTCCCTGGCAGAACGCGTGTTGGCTCACATCCGGCGCGAGGAATTGCTTCACGCGGGCGACCGGGTTGGCGTCGCGGTTTCCGGCGGGATCGACTCGGTCGCGCTACTTCGCTTGCTGCTTGAGTTGCGTCAAGAACTCGGCATCGTTCTCTCCGTCGTTCATTTCAACCACAGGCTGCGCGGGGCGGAATCAGATGCTGATCAGGAGTTTGTCGCGAAACTGGCGAGTGATCATGGGTTGGAGTTTCATGCTGCGAGCGGTGATGTGGCGCAGCTTGCCGCCGAGGAAGGTTCTGGCGTGGAAGCCGCCGCGCGCGAGTTGCGGTATGGATTCTTCCGGGAGCTGTTGGGATCGGCAGGCGGCGATGAGATCGAGGCAGAGGTCCCTAAGGGGCTAAAGCCCGATTCTTTGGCGATCCCTAACAGCGCGGCTGAAGCCGCGCCCTTTCAAAGACAAAATCAAGAGAAAGCCCTGGACAAGATCGCCACGGCCCACACCCTCGACGATCAGGCTGAGACTGTACTCATGCGCCTGATTCGCGGCACCGGCCTCAGAGGCCTCGGAGGAATCTATCCGCGCATCGTAGTCGAGCAAGAGGATGGCGAAGGCCACGGCGAAATCATCCGCCCGCTCCTCGGCGTCCGCCGTAACGAACTGGAGAATTACCTCAAAGACCTCAAGCAGCCCTGGCGCGAAGACTCGAGCAACGCCGATGCCAAGTTCACCCGCAACCGCTTGCGCAGTCTCGTGCTGCCATTGCTGGAGAAGGAATTCAATCCCGCCGTGGTCGAAAATTTCTCAGAACTGGCTGAGATCGCCCGCGACGAGGAAGATTATTGGGATAACGAAATCTCGGGCTGGCTGGGAACGGTAGTGCAGTGGTCACAACCGGAATGGACGCGTGGGCTGCCGGGTTTCGACAGTTCGCAATCGCTGGTGCAGATTCAGTCGTCGAATCCCGAATTGTTGGAGCGGCTTGAGCAGCCCGGCCCTCCCATTATGAACGCTTCCCTGAGCCGCCCCTGGCTTCTCACCGAGCCCCGAGCCGTGCAGAGAAGAGTCGTTAAGGCGATCGGCGAACATGCCGGCATTCCGCTCGAGTTCAAGCACATCGAAGAAATCCTTCGCTTTGCGGCCGAGGACGGTCCCGCGGGCAAGAAGTTGTCGCTCCCGCTGGGATGGAAGCTGGACCGCGAGCCAGAAGCCATGGTTTTCCTCACGCCCGACCTGCGCCGGCAGGAGCGCATTCCAGACTATGAATATGCGCTGCCCTTGCCCGGACGCGTCTCGGTGCCGGAACTTGGCGCAGTCATCGAAGCCCTGCGCGTCACTTCCGAGATGACTGCTAGGACCACGCCAGAGGGCACTCCAGAATCGCGGCCTACGGAGTATAATCCGCAGCAACTTCTTCGCGCCGATCTGTTGCCGCAACACTTGATAGTGCGAAACTGGCGTCCCGGAGACCGGTTCTGGCCAGCTCATACCAAGGCGCCGAAGAAGATTAAGGAGTTGCTCCAGGAACTGCACGTGTCCCAGCCCACGCGCAGGCTCTGGCCGGTCGCCGCGAGCGCGGACGAGATCGTATGGATGCGCGGGTTTCCGGTCCCTGCGAGATTACTCGCTAAACCAGGCGAGGAAGCGGTGCTGATCCATGACACGCCGTGGGAAGTTGAGCAGAGTGTAATTTAAGAGGTAAGCCACTTCATGAACGAGCCTAAAGCAGAGCCACTTCGCCAGGTCATTGCCGCCGAGCAGATCCAAAAGCGGGTCAAAGAACTCGCTCGCCACATCTCCGATGACTACCGCGGACAAACCGTCCAGGCGCTGGCCGTGCTTGAGAACGCGTTCATCTTCATGGCCGACCTGGTGCGGGCGTTGGAGGTTCCGGTGGTCTGCCAGTTCATCAAGCCCAAGTACAGCAGGCAGCAGGGCAGCCAGGCAGGGGAGATTGTCGAGATATTCTTCAGCCATGAGCCGGATATTCGCGGCCAGCATATCCTCCTGGTCGAGGGCCTCGTCCATTCCGGCGTGACCAGCGAGTTCCTCATGAACGACCTGCGGGCACGCGGGGCAGCCTCGGTGAAGCTGGTGACGCTGCTCGATCGCCAGTCGGCCCGCCGCGTGGCGCTGCAGCCGGACTATTTCGGCTTTCTGGTGGATGAAGCCTTCCTGGTGGGCTACGGGTTAGGAGCCGTAGAACAGACCAATCGCAATGTACCTTACCTGGCTGCAATCCCAGCCCCGGCAATGACTTAAGTTACGCTGCGCGCTACGCGCGTTTTTCCTCGGAAAAAGGTAGAATAATAGACTTAGGGAATTTCCCTAATCGAAATTGGCCGATCGGCATCTAAACTAGCAGCAGGAGCCTCGGGTTTCGCGCATACTTGTCGAAGCCCGGTTTCTTCAGGAGCTTTTGGTGAATTCAACAGTTAAGACGGTACTTTTCTGGGTGGGAATTGGTGTGTCTGCCCTTGTGTTGTGGACCGTGATCCAGCAGGGCCGCAACGGGCAGAAAGACGCGGAAATCAACTTCTCCCAATTCATGTCAGACGTGGATCAGGGCAAGGTGCATGAAGTCACCGTGGACGGCATGCAGCTGCGCGGAAAATTCAGCGACAATTCGGCCTTCCATACCACGGTCCCGGCGAATTATCCCGACATGATCAAATCGCTCCAGACCAAGGGCGTCGCCATGACGTTCCGGGACGCCAACAGCGGAAGCTGGCCCCTTCAGTTGCTTGGGACCTGGGCTCCGCTCATTTTGCTCGGCGCGCTCTGGTTTTTCATGATCCGCCAGATGCAGACCGGCGGCAACAAGGCGCTATCGTTTGGCAAGAGCCGGGCGCGGCTGCTTTCGATGCAGCAGAAGAAAGTCACGTTCAAAGATGTGGCCGGCGTAGAAGAAGCCAAGGAAGAGCTGCGCGAGATTATCGAATTCCTGCGCGAGGCGCAGAAGTTCCAGAAACTCGGCGGCAGGATTCCAAAAGGAGTGCTGCTCGTTGGGCCTCCCGGAACTGGAAAGACTTTGTTGGCGAGAGCGGTCGCGGGCGAAGCGAACGTTCCTTTCTTCTCAATCTCCGGCTCGGATTTTGTGGAGATGTTTGTGGGCGTCGGAGCCAGCCGCGTTCGCGACTTGTTCGAGCAGGGCAAGAAGAACGCTCCCTGCATCATTTTTATCGACGAGATTGACGCTGTGGGAAGGCATCGCGGCGCGGGTCTCGGCGGTGGTCACGACGAGCGCGAGCAGACGCTGAATCAGTTACTGGTCGAGATGGACGGCTTCGAATCCAATGAAGGCGTCATCCTGATGGCGGCGACGAACCGGCCCGATGTGCTGGACCCCGCGTTGCTGCGGCCCGGACGCTTTGACCGCCGCGTGGTGGTGAGCCGTCCCGACGTGCGCGGGCGCGAAGAAATTCTGCGCGTGCACACTCGCAAGATTCCTCTTGCCGAGGATGTCGATCTCACGGTGCTGGCCCGCGGTACACCCGGCTTCTCCGGCGCGGACCTCGCGAACATGGTAAACGAAGCAGCGTTGGCTGCGGCGCGGCAGAACCGCAAGGCTGTGCTGATGTTCGACTTCGAAGTCGCCAAAGACAAAGTCCTGATGGGCGTGGAGCGCAAGTCGCTGATCCTTTCCGATGAGGAAAAGAAAGTGACGGCGTACCACGAAGCCGGGCACGCATTGGTGGCGGCGAAACTGCCGGGCTCAGATCCCGTGCACAAAGTCACGATCATTCCGCGTGGCATGGCGCTCGGCGTGACCATGCAGTTGCCCATCGATGACCGCCACAACTACACCAGAGAGTATCTGAAGACTGATCTGGCAATCCTGATGGGCGGGCGTCTGGCCGAGGAGTTGTTCCTCAATCAGATGAGCACCGGCGCCGGAAATGACATCGAACGGGCCACGGAAATGGCGCGCAAGATGGTGTGCGAGTGGGGCATGAGCGATCTCGGGCCGCTCACTTTCGGCAAGAAAGAAGAGCAGATTTTCCTGGGCCGCGAAATCAGCCAGCACCGCGACTACAGTGAAGACACTGCCATCAAGATAGATGGCGAGGTCCGCAAGCTGGTGAATCAGGGCTACGAAACCGCGAAAAGCATTCTCGAAGGCAGCCGCGATACGCTGCAGAAGATTGCGGCGGCTTTGCTCGAACGCGAAGTGCTGGATGCTTCCGAAGTGCTGCTCTTGGTTGATGGCAAGGAACTACCTCCGATGAAGTCGCCTTCCAAGCCCGAGGAGGGCGTGCAGCAAGTGTTGAAGCCGGAACCGGGACGCGGAATCGTGAAGGGTGGAGAAAGTCCGGCACGAGCGTAGAGTCGATTCAATGCAAACAATGGGGCGACCGAGAGGTCGCCCTTGGTTTTTGCGGGAATTACTACCGAAGCAGCGACCTAATAGATCCGGATCAGCGGCTTCTGTGATTCGGTCACATTGCCAATGCGGCGCGCTGGGACGCCAATATCCTGCAGCTCAGAAACGATTTTCTGAGAATCCTCCTCGGCAATCGAAATGAGCAGTCCTCCGGCAGTCTGTGGATCGAAGAGCAACGCCTTCAGTTCATCGGTGATCTCCGCTTCATAGCCGACCACGCATTCGGCAAAGTCACGGTTGTTGTTGAGGCCGCCCGGAACATAGCCGGCGCGAACGCACTCCAAAGCTCCGGGCAGAATTAGAATGCCCTTCGAAAACAATCGCAGCGCGACATTGCTGGCCAGCGCCATTTCGCGGGCATGCCCGATCAGTCCAAAACCCGTAACGTCGGTCATGCTGTGCACCGCATAATTTTTATTTCCGATCAATTCCGCCGCACGCTTATTCAGCGTGGTCATCGACTGCACCGCGGCCTCAATCCATTCAGGGTGGGCTTTGCCTTTCTTGATCGCCGTGGAGATCACGCCCGTACCCAGCGCCTTAGTGAAGACGAGGGAATCGCCCGGCTTGGCCCCGCCATTAGTCAGGACTTTTTTCGGATCGATAATTCCGGTGACCGCATATCCAAACTTGGTTTCGTCGTCGCGAATGCTGTGGCCGCCGATCACCGTGCATCCCGCTTCAACCATCTTCGACAAACCACCAGCAAGAATACGCTCCAGGATGTCGAGATCAGCCTTCTCCGGAAAACACACCAAAGCCAGCGCGGTAAGCGGCTTCCCACCCATGGCGTAAACATCGCTCAACGCATTGGTAGCGGCGATCTGCCCGAACACATACGGATCATCCACCACCGGCGTAAAAAAATCGACCGTCTGCACCAGCGCTTGGTCAGCCGAAATTCGATACACTCCGGCGTCGTCGGCGTGGTCAAAGCCGACTAGAACGTTCGGGTCGTGTTGCCGGGCTAATTTCCCAAGCACCGTGTCCAGCGCCGCTGGACTCAGCTTAGAAGCTCAACCCGCTGCTTTCACCGACTCCGTAAGTCGGAATGGCTTGCTCTCGGCCATGAAGCCATTGTACCGAGTTGCGGATTTTAAAAGGATTCTCTACCACCGAGGTACAGCGTTACGAAGGAATTCCTAGCACCGGTTCGGTGTTCCTCTTGATTTCTCCGTGGCTCCGTCGTGAGAAAGGGCCCGCGCTACTTTACAGCAACATCCACGAGCTTGATGTCGGGATACGCATGGTTCCACTGCGCGGAGATGCCTTCAAACGTCAGCCGAAAAGCCGCCCTCTGCCCCGGTCCAAGCGGCGAGACGCTGAAGTCCACAGCTTCCGGATAAGGACCGGTAGTTTTCAGCGCCTGCATCGGGATCTCTTCCCGCTGCGCGAGCTGCCCGATGTCGTCTTTGAAATTGACTTCGACTGTGATGCGAGTAACGGTCTTGCCGCCCGCATTTGTGACGGTCCCGTCAACATAGCTCACGGTAGCTCCAACAAAGTTTTCCGCAGCACTCATCTTCAAATCAGACAGCTTCAGGTCCGCGGCGTAGGCAGGCGGTCCCAATGCGCTCTTCGGCTGGCTGCGCAGAAGCAGCGCCAGAATCACGGCGATCACCATCACCACCGCCACAGCAATAGCAATAGTCCGCCGGCTGGAATCAGGTTCTTCACCGACCCGAGTTGGCTGAATAAGCCCGCCCATGAACGGATTGTAGATGGTCGACTTTTGATTGTCGATGAACGGCAATGCTTATGTGGGAACGGGCGCCTCGCGAGCCTGCCTGAGCGAAGTCGAAGGGTTTAGCCGAGCGAAGCGAGGCAGCTTCTTCCGTAAGGCCGGCAACCAAGACGCCACCATCCTCCGAATTGTCGCCAACCGCCCCAATCCGGTAGAATAGTAGTTTCGATCAAGGCCTCTGAAAGGATCTACAGCAGTCATGGCACAACAATGTGATATCTGCGGCAAGAAACCGCAATTTGGAAACCGCATCAGCCACGCCCACAACGTCACCAAGCGGCGCTGGAACGTGAACCTCCGTCCCGTACACGCCCGCGTGGGCGCCACCACCAAGCGCATGCGAGTGTGCACGTCCTGCCTGCGCAGCGGCAAAGTGGTCAAAGCGTAGAAACCAGGTCTTAGGTGCTAGGTCTCAGGCATCCGGTCGTACGAATCTGCCTAACACCTAAGACCTGACACCTACCTTCCTACTGCACGCCCAGCAGCTTAATGTCGAAGATCAAAGTAGCGTTGGGCGGAATGTCCGGCGGAGACCCATCTGCCCCATAAGCAAGCGCAGCCGGAATGCGCAACTGGCGCTTGCCGTTGACTCGCATTCCCGTAACTCCTTCTTCCCATCCCTTGATCACTTCGCCGTTGCCGATCGTGAAATCGAAAGGTTTCCCGGCGTCGACTGAACTATCGAATTTCTTGCCTGTGGTGAGCCAGCCCGTGTAGTGCACGCGCACGTGGCTGCCTTCCTTGGCCACCTCGCCGTTGCCGACGCGAATCTCCCAATACTGCAAGCCGGAGTCAGTCTTCACCCCGTCGCCACTGACTTTGGTGGGAGCGTCGGTATTCGGAGCCGCCGGGGACTTCCTGGCCTCCCCTTGCCCCACCACGAACACTGCCGTCATAGTCAGAATGATCCCAATCGCAGCAAAATACTTAGCCACTCTTTCCTCCTGCGATAACATCTTAACCATAAGAAGCAGAGAGATGCACCGGGGTTTTCCGGGCTACCCTGTGATCCTCCGTGACCTCTGTGGTGAGGATTTTTTCTACTCCAGCGCGATCACATCAATTTCCACCAGCACATCCTTGGGCAGCCGCGCCACTTCAACGGTGGAACGGGCCGGCGGAGCGGAGCTGAAATACTTTCCATAAACCTGGTTCATAGCAGCGAAGTCATTCATGTTCTTAAGAAAGACGGTAGAGCGAACAACCTTCCCCAGCCCGCTACCCGCAGCTTCAAGAATCTCAGACAGATTGCGCAACACGCGCTCGGTCTGCGCAGCCACATCGCCGGCAACCACTTGTTGCGTTGCCGGATCGATGGCGATCTGCCCTGAAGTGAACACAAATCCATTGGCTTTGACGGCCTGCGAGTAAGGCCCAATAGCCTGAGGAGCGTCTTTAGTAGAAACAATGTCGCGCATAAATATAAATAGTGGTCAGTGATCAGTGGTCAGTGGTCAGTGGTCAGTAAGAGCCACTAACGTAGCCATTAACTCAGATTGAACAGCAAAGGTCAACCCGAAGAGGTCTCACTGATCACTAGCCACTGACCACTGATCACTGCCCACCGCCCTAAAGCTTTTCCTAGAACCTGCCGATAGAAAGATTAGGAGATGCTCATCGCCGAGCAGCCGAAAGCATAGCAGTCAACATGGAAAATGAAATGAAATCAACCCTGATCAACGAGCGTGTCCTCGGCAGCCGAGGAGGCCTCGCGGCCGATGCTCCAGACTCCAAGTCTACGTTCCAACTCGGTCTAGCCAAGATCAACCAGGAACTGTGGCTCGTACTTTCTCTCTTTGTGATCGCGGGCCTGTTCAACTGGCTGGTAGCTTCTCACCGCATGATCCTGGGCCTTTACACCTTGCCCACCATTTTCTCGGCGTATGTTTACGGACGCAGGCACGCCGTGCTCACCGCCTCCGCCAGCATCTTCCTCGTCCTCATTCTTCTATGGAAAGACACTGGCCTCTTTGCCGGAACAGCTCCCTTTGCGCTGAATTACGAGCAATGGTCCGAACTCATCACCTGGGCAGGCTTGCTGCTCATCACGGCATACGCGATGGGAACGCTGTGTGACAAGCAACAGCGTCACATGCGCGAACTTCGCCAGACTTACTTCGGCCTGCTGACGATTCTTCAGCAGTTCATCTCGAACGATAAATACACGCACAACCACTCATACCGTGTTGCCCTGTACTCCTCATCGATCGCCGCTCGCATGGGCTTTAACCAGGATCGTATCGACGATGTCCGCGCGGCGGCCCTCTTGCACGACGTGGGCAAGCTCGAAACCAGCCGTGAACTCCTGCACAAAGCCGCCAGCCTCACTCCCGAAGAGATGGCGGAAATGCGTCAGCACGTCCAGAAGGGAGTCGCCCTGCTCGAACCTGTCGGTGGATCTCTGCGCCGCGTGCTCCCCATCATTCTCTCCCATCACGACAAGTTCGATGGCTCCGGCTACGGCCCCGCCAAAGGTGACGAGATCCCCATCGAAGCCAGAGTATTAGCGGTGGCCGACGCCTTCGACACTTTAACCAGCGATCGCCCCTATCGCCGGGCGGTCACTCCATTTGAAGCCCGGCAAATCATCGTATCCAGCGCGGGATCAAACTTCGATCCCACCGTGGTGGAAGCATTCGTCAATGCCTTCGAGCACGGAGAAATGGAAATCCCCGAGGCCCTGGTCGTATAGAGACCGGGTAGTGGTGCAGTGTGAATTTGCTTTGAAAGGGTGCGGCTTCAGCGCACCGTCCGGCAGTTGTTTTGAAAGGGTGCGGCTTCAGCGCACCGTCCGGCAGTTGTTTTGAAAGGGTGCGGCTTCAGCGCACCGTCCGGCAGTTGTTTTGAAAGGGTGCGGCTTCAGCGCACCGTCCGGCAGTTGTTTTGAAAGGGTGCGGCTTCAGCGCACCGTCCGGCAGTTGTTTTGAAAGGGTGCGGCTTCAGCGCACCGTCCGGCAGTTGTTTTGAAAGGGTGCGGCTTCAGCCGCACCGTAATTGCCCGCGAATCAGTCGCGGCTTTAGCCGCTGAGGGGACGCTTCTAACTACACCACTACCAGACGCCGCATGAGAAATGCCGTATGAACAACTCCCTGGCCCCCTCGACTGGATTGGTCGAAGACAAGACTGCACCAAGAACAAAGCCATCCCCCACCATCGGGGTTCGCGTTCTGCTCGTAAGCGCCGACATTCAAACCATCGACACTCTCTGCGAGTCCATGGGAAAGATGGCGATGCACGTCGATATCTGCTCCGACTTCGCCTCCGCCACCAGCAAACTTTGCCATTCCAAATTCGAAGCCGTCGTGGTCGACTTCAAGCAAAGAGCCGAAGCCCTCGAACTGCTGAAAAAATCGCGCCAGATGACCTCTCACAAGGCCGCCGTCGTGTTAGCCATCCTGAACAGCAACGACGAAATGCCCGCCGCCTTCCGCGCCGGAGCCAGCTTCGTGCTAGTCAAACCGCTCTCTCCAACCGTGCTAATGCGCACACTCCGGGTATCTTATCCCCTGATGGTGAACGAAAAGCGGCGCTCCTTTCGTTGTCCCGCGCAGGTCCCCGTCTATGTCGCGGTCGGCACCCAGCCCGAATTCCTGGCCACGTCCATCAATATCAGCGAAGTCGGCATCGCCCTAACCGGTACAACCGGCCTCCAGGTAGGAGATCGAGTAGCCCTCCGCCTGACGCTTCCCCACACCCAGACCGCCGCAAAAATAACCGCGGAAGTATGCTGGTGCGACCCCGCAGGCCAGGCCGGAATGGAATTCGTCCAGGTCTCCCCAGCAGTAAAGGAACAATTAGTCCACTGGCTAGCCGCCCGCCTGGAAGAATACCTACCCGACGAATCATCAGCACTAAAGCGCTGAAAAGCAGTGACTAGAAGCTATCTCCTAAATCGCTTTGAAAGGGCGCGGCTTCAGCCGCGCCGCCCAGCCTAGAAAAGGGTGGAGCAGGCCTTCCAGGCCTGCGTCAAAAGTACGCATCTGGATCGGGCTTTAGCCCCCGAGGTTGGGGAACGTCCAACCCCTAAGGGTCTTGCCAAATAAAGGCTCTAACTGGCCCACTGACCACTGACCACCGACCACTGCTCCTAAATCTTCTGCAACCTCTGCACCTCATGCACTCCAGGGATCTTCCGCAGCCCAGCCATGATCTGCTCCAGATGCTTAAGGTCAGAGATATCGAGCACAATCTCCACGCTGGCCTGGCTGTTGGCGGTATGCGCCCCAATATTTCGTATATTACTCTGAGCATCTCCAATAACACTAGTAATGCTTTTAAGCATACCGAAACGATCGTCGCAATAAACCGTCAGCTTCACCGGATAAGCCGTCGGCGTGCTCTCATCGCGCGCCCACTCCACATCGATGCGCCGCTCCGGCTCGTACATCAGGTTGGTCACGTTAGGGCAGTTCACCGCGTGCACCGCCACTCCCTTGCCCCGCGTGATGTAACCCACAATGCTCTCGCCGCGAATCGGATTGCAGCACCGCGCGCGGTAGACCAGCATGTCGCCCTGGCCTTTGACCATGATCGCGTTGTGATCGCCGAACACGCGCCGTACCACGCTGGCAATCGCGCCCGGAGTGTTCGACAGTCCCTCGGCTTCAATATCTCCCGCCATCGAAGGCGTCGCGCCCGCCGGCAACAGACGCGCCAGCACCTGCCGCGCGGAATATTTTCCATAGCCGATGCCGGACATCAGGTCGTCAACTTTACCCAGCCCGTAACCCGTAGCAACCTTCAGCAGCTCTTCATCTTTAATTTCTTTCAGAGCGATGCGATACTTGCGCGCTTCTTTCTCAATCACCTTGCGCCCAATTTCGATGGCGCGCTCGCGCTGGTGCACGTTGAGCCAGTGCTTGATCTTGTTGCGCGAGCGCGAGGACTTGACCAGCCCAAGCCAGTCGCGGCTGGGCTTGTGCCCGGCCTGCGTAAGAATTTCGACGATGTCTCCGGAGTGCAGCTTGTGACGCAGCGGCACCATACGTCCGTTCACCTTGGCTCCCACGCAGGTGTGGCCGACTTCTGTGTGAATCGTGTAGGCAAAGTCGACTGGAGTAGCATCGCGCGGCAGCACCACAACCTTTCCCTTGGGTGTGAAGGTATAAACCTCTTCGGGATAGAGATCGACTTTCAGCGCGGTAAGAAATTCGTTGGGATCGCTCACGTCGCGCTGCCACTCGACCACCTGGCGCAGCCAGGCCAGCCGCTGCTCATCCTGCGCCGACACCGGACCGTCTTTATATTTCCAGTGCGCCGCGATGCCTTCCTCCGCCATCTTGTGCATCTCTTCAGTGCGAATCTGGATCTCAAAAGGCGTTCCATCTTCTGTGATCACCGAGGTGTGGAGCGACTGATAAAAATTCGGCCGGGGCATCGCGATGAAATCTTTGATGCGTCCCGGCACTGGCCGCCAGATGTTGTGAATGATGCCGAGCACTGCATAGCAATCCTGTAACGAACGCGTGATGATACGCATGGCAAACAGGTCGTAGACCTGGTCAACGGAAATGCGTTGCCGCTGCAGCTTTTTATGGATCGAGAACAGGCGCTTGATGCGGCTCTCCACGCTGGCCTGGATGCCGGCCTCTTTCAGCTTGTCGTTGATGATCGCCTGCATCTTCGCGAGAAAAGCTTCGCCCTGTTTGCGGCGTGCGTTGACAGCTTTTTCCACCTGCGCGTAGCCTGCGGGATCGAGGAAAAGAAAGCCGAGGTCTTCGAGTTCGCCGCGAATCTTTCCCATGCCTAATCTGTGGGCGATGGGTGCGTAGATCTCAAGCGTCTCCTCGGCGATCTTGCGCTGGCGATCGGGCTGCAGATGTTCGAGCGTGCGCATGTTGTGCAGCCGGTCGGCGAGTTTGATGAGCACCACGCGGATGTCATCGACCATGGCGAGCATCATCTTGCGCAGGTTTTCGGCCTGCGCCTCCTCGCGCGTGGCGAAATCTATTTTGCTGATCTTGGTGACGCCTTCGACGATGTGCGCGACCTGCTCGCCAAATTCCTTGCGGATATCGACGATTG
The DNA here is from genome assembly GCA_963747615.1 of uncultured Acidobacteriaceae bacterium. Lineage (GTDB taxonomy): Bacteria > Acidobacteriota > Terriglobia > Terriglobales > Acidobacteriaceae > Sulfotelmatobacter. Next base: position 1,220,236 of record CAVVFP010000001.1, on the reverse strand, counting down.
TGACCGAGGTGTCTTCGACTGAGTCGTGGAGCAGGCCGGCGGCGATGGCGACCGGGTCCATCTTCATTTCGGCCAGCACCAGCGCCACTTCGAGGGGATGTACCAGATAAGGTTCGCCCGAGGCGCGGGTCTGGCCCTCGTGGTTCTTCAGGGAATAGTCGTAGGCCTTCTTGACGATGGAGAGGTCGTCCTGCGGACGATTTTCCTGGATCCGCTTCATCAGCTCACGGAATTTTGTGAGCGTAAGAGCGGTGGTTGCGATCTGTTGGCGCAGGCTCGCCATGTAGGATTATAGCGTGCTCTGGCCGGCAAACGGGCTGAGTGTTCCGGCTGGAACATATCGCTGAATGTTCCAACTGGAACATTCGAACTTTGCAGAAAATTATCGGCGTAAGTTGTTGATTCTTCGTGCGGGGTTTTTGGCGGAGCAATGGAATCAACGGGTTAGCCTGTGGAAGAAATGTCTACTTTCGTAGGTATCGGATGTCTACTAAAGTAGACTTGACAAGACCGTGACGTACTTTTTACGGTACGAGGCTTGAGATGAGAACCCGGGATGAGATTGGTCCAGGTGGGAATGCCTGGCGGCAGTTGTTTTGTGGCTAAGGGTACAGGGGTCTTTCGACTTCGCGGGGCTGCGCTTCGCTTACCCCGCTCCGCTCAGGATGACAAGTCGGGAGATGGCGATTGAGCCGTGATGAAGCTCGATCAGGCGCCGGGACCAGTTGGGCCAAGAACAGGATCAAGGTCAAATGACAGGAGTGTCCGTTCTACACGGCGTCGCTTCGCTCCTTGGACGGCCGAGGCGGCCGTCGCCACATGAGTTGTGGCGCTGTTGCGGACAGCGGGTTCCTCCCGCGCTTTCGCGCTGTCGGAATGACAAGAGCTGGTAGAGTTGGATCGGCTTACGATGAGTTCCAGAATTCTGGTTAGCGGGGTGTCGGGGCCTATTGGGACTGCGCTGCTTCCTGCGCTTCGGGCTGGCGGATGGTCTGTGGTGCGACTGGTGCGCGGGTCGGCTGCTGGGGCTGGTCAGGTAGCTTGGGATCCGGCGAGGCCGATCTCGCCTGAGGACGTGTCGGGATTTGATGCGGTGATTCATCTCGCGGGAGAGTCGATCGTTGGTCGTTGGACCGCGGCCAAGAAAGCTAAGATTCGAGAGAGCCGCGTAGTTGGGACCGCGAATCTGGCTTCGGCTTTGGCGCGGGCGGAGGAGAAGCCTAGAGCTTTCATTTGCGGGTCGGCGATCGGGTATTACGGCGACCGCAGCGATGAAGTGTTGCGGGAGGAAAGCGCTGCGGGCACGGGATTTCTGGCGGAGGTTTGCCGGGAGTGGGAGGAGGCGTCCGCGCCTGCGGCGCAGGCCGGCATTCGCACTGCAAACATCCGGACGGGGATTGTGCTTAGTCCCAAGGGTGGGGCGCTGGGAGCTATGCTGCTGCCGTTCAAGCTTGGCTTGGGCGGGCGTACTGGCGATGGGCGGCAGTGGATGAGCTGGATTGATGTGTCGGACATGGTCGGTGGGATTTTGCACATTTTGAAAAATGATTCGCTGCGGGGAGCGGTGAATATGGTCGCGCCTAAACCGGTGCGGAACGCGGAGTTTGCTGCGACTTTGGCCGGCATGCTTTCGCGTCCGGCGATTTTTCCTATGCCTAGGTTTGTGGTTAGGGCTGTCTTTGGAGAGATGGGTGAGGAACTTTTGCTTGGCAGCCAGAGGGTGGAGGCCGGGAAGCTGATTTCCAGCGGGTATTCGTTTCGGTGTGGAGAGTTGCGGGGGTCGTTGGTGGGGCTGCTGTCACGGTAGGTCGGAGTTAGCTTTGCGGTTTCCGTGCCCGCGCGACCGGGCTTCGCCCAGGTCGGACGGCCGAGGCGGCCGTCTCCACATGAGCGGTTTCCACATGAGCATTTCAAGCCTCGTACTTTTAATCCGGCGGGGGTGACCTGTCGGTTGAGCGGTGCATTTCTTCTTGCAGCTTTTGGAGGAGCTGGGTGCGTTGTTCGGTGCTTAGCTCGCGCTGTAGTTCTTCCAAGGCGAGGGCCACTATGTGGTAGTGGTGGGCTCCGGCGAATTTGGGGTCGGTGGTGATGTCGAGCCAGAGCTTGTGCATTAGTTCGACATCCTGCGGGCGCATGCGCGGGGTGTGCGGGCCGATTACGTACTCGCGGACCGTGCCGTCGGGCGCGCAGACTTCGAGGCACAGGCGCGGACGCGGCTCGGGCAGGCGCTCCCAGGCGTCGCCGGTTAGTTTGGCTTGCTCGTCGGCGGTGAGTTTGTTGGAGAGGCCGCAGATGACGCGGGAGGAAGCGAGGCGCTGCGCGGTCACCATGATGGCGTCGAACACATCGGTGGCAGGGACCACCAGCAGAGAGATTGGCTTGCCTTCTTTTTCGGCGACGGCGACGGCTGCGGTGAAGAGTTCCTGCTCGTAGTGGTCGAAGACCTGGCTGGCTTCCATGACGGAACTGCCGCCGAAGCTGGGCTCGCGATGGTAGAGGCGCGCGCTCATCACAACTACATCCTGCTTGGTGGTGTTGGTGGTGGCCAATACCTGGCGCAGGTAATAGAGGTTGCGGGGATCACGTACGGCAACCAGAATGTTTCCCTCGCGGACTCCCATGGCGCCGCTGCCGAGTTCCTGGTTGCCGTAGACGCGGAACTGGTCGAGCTGCTCCGGCTTGCCGTGACGCTCCCTGGTGACGTGGTGTTCGGAAATCGTGAAGATGGTGAAGAAGACGGCGCTGAAAATCACTCCGGCGATCGTGGCTTCGTATTTGGTGAACAGGTTCACGACCGCTGTGGTCAGCAGCACGGCAGAAATTAAAATCAATCCCACTGGAATTTCGGTCCTGCCGATGTGCAGGTTGCCCGGGACCTTCCAGGCGCGGTTGCCGGGCTCGGTGAAGCGCAGCACGAGCACGGCGATGGACTTCATGGCGAAGCTCCAGATCACGCCGAAGGCGTAGAGCGCGGCCAGCATGTAGACGTTGCCGCGGCTGAGGATGATGGTGAGCAACTGAAGGCCGACGATCAGGTTGATAATGCGGAAACTGGTTCCGTAGCGGTTGTGCGGCTTCTGGAACCAGCTGGTGAGCACGCCGTCTTCGGCCACACGATTCAGAACACCGTTGGCCCCTACGATGGAAGTATTTTGCGCGCCCGCCAGAATTAAAACGCCTACCAGCACTACGAAGCCGTGGAAGAGCAACTTCAGGCTCTCGGGTCCGGCCAGGTATACGGCGATGCCGCCGATCAGGTTGGCGAAGTAGTCGGGGCGAACCTTGTCGGGGATGATCATCACCGCGAAGAACGAAACTAGCGACGTGAAGAGCAGGCTGTAGACGAAAATTACCAGCCCGGTTTTCTCGAGGTTCTTCAACTTGGGATGTTCGATCTCACGGTTGACCTGGGCCAGAGTTTCTTCGCCGCTCATGGCCAGCACGGAGTGTCCGAAGCCTACGAAAAGAATGAGAGTGGTGAGAATGCCGAGAGGTAGATGCCTGAACCACGTTGTATCCAACCAGCCGAGCGAGTCCTTGTTCAGCGGAACCACGCCTGCATGTAGGGGGTTGGGCGGCAACTGAATAGGAGCGCGCAAGACCGTGATGGTGCACCAGATGAGCAGAATGACGACCATCACCGTGGTGATCGCCATGATCTGCAAAGCCTTCTGGCTGGACTCGTGCATGCCCTGGGTATTCTTCCACCAGAAGTAGGCGACGACGACGACGGCCACACCCGCGGCGAAGTGGTCGTCGGAAAACTGGAGTGGGCGGTGCAGGTAGACGCCCATGTCCTTGATGAAGCCTGCGAGGTATTGTCCGGCGGAGACGGCGCTGATGGGGCCGGTGAGAACGTAGTCGAAGAGAAGCGCTGAGACGGAAAATTTAGCGAGGCCGCCGCCCATGGCTTCCTTGACGACGCGGTAGACGCCGCCACGGACGAACATGCTGCTAGATTCGATGTAGAGCGCACGCACAGCGTAGCTGAACAGCATGACCGCGAGAATGAACCAGGGAGCGCTCTTGCCAATGACTTTCTCAGCGTCGCCGCCGGCGTAGTAGGCGGACGAAGCGAGGTCAGAGAGGACAATGGCGGAGGCGCGCCAGAAGGAGATGAAGCTCAACATCACCGTAGTGGCGACGAAGACCTTTATGGCCGGTTTTGAACCTGCGGAAGTAGCCATGCTTCAAAGAATGCGGCGAATACTTATTGGGGTAAACCTAATGAAGATAGCATAGAGGAACGTGGGCGATGGACCAGTTTCCGGTTTGGCCGTCGAGTGCTGAGAATCCAAGCGGTGGTTGTGAGCATGACGACTCTCACGGACGCCCTTATTGAAACTGACGTTCCTGCCGCTGCCAAGACGTAGCAAGCTACGTCTCTACGGCACGGAGCGCTTCTTCGGCGCGAGGTAGGTATGGGTGATGCGGTCGTGCCAGCACAGCGAGTCTTCGTCGAGGAAGACCCAGGCGTATCCCATGCCGAGAGAAACGGCGGAGAGATAGGAAGCGAGGACGCGCCAGCGGCGGAGACGGCGGTGGGCGCGATTTCCATTGAAGCGGGCCAATTCGAGGCGCGCGAGGAGCAATCCGGGCGTAGTGCCAGAGTAGACCACGAGCAGGTATTGATAGGCGGCCCAAAACAGGCAGTAAAGCCCAGCCGTGAACCCGAGGATCTGGAAGCGCGGTGGAAGGATCGCGGCCGGCGTCATTTTCCAGAAGATAAATCCGAAGAGAACGCCGGCAACCGCAATGATGACGCCGTCGATGGCGGCGGAGAAAATTCGCCGCGCTAGCGGGGCGCTTTGCAGCGGGATGTCGATGCCTGGACGTTTCTCTAATTCCGGTTGTTGGGCAGGCTCGATGGTGATGCCGCCCAGGGCTGGAGGCGGCGGGACAACTTCGGGCGCTTCGAGGATGCGAGGGCGGTCACGATCCACGACCGGTTCGGCAAGTTCGTCGAGCGGAGCGGGCGGAGGGGTCCAAGAACGCGGGAACTCGATGATCTTTGCCGTAATGGGGGCGGTGTTGGGGACGGTGGGCGAGGCGCTTGCCGGAATCGACGAGTGAAGCGATCCGGTGGCTTGGGGAAAGGCCGCGGTATCAGCTTGCGCTTGAGGATCAGGCAAGGCCGCCCGCGGGGGCGCTGGCGTTTCAACATCGTGAGCGGCGCTGTCGGCGAAGGCGTCCAAGGCTAGAGCCTGGTTCGAAGTTGTGGTGATTCTCTGCTGGTAAGCCAGGGAGCCGGCGGAAACGCTGCTTGCGTCACGAGCCGGTTCTTCCTGGTCGAAGCGCAGCCTGAGCGACGGATAGCGGGGCGGGCGCGGCTTGCGCCGGGATTGATAACGATTCAGCCGGGCGGCGAGTTCCTGGCGCCATGCGGGAGGATCTTCAGGGGCAGACTCGTCGCTGTTGTAATTGTCAGGCGGGGAGTCAGGCGCATAATCTTCCGTCGTGTGCTGGCTCATTGTGTCAGTTCGCGGCGCTTCCGGTTCTGCAGGCTGCGTGGCTGGGCTAACGTCGGCATCGTTCAGCCAGCGCGGCGCGGCGGCGGATTGCGCGGCGGAGGGACAGCGGCAGATGTCACCACAAAGCGGGCAAGGCATGAATCACAGTGTTACGAGAACCTTAGAACACGAAGACACCGGATAACCGGAAAGACACCATCGGAATCCAAGACTTGGAACGGCTTTGCCTCCCAAGGCTCAGGCGTGCTAAGTTCACTCGACTGCTGCCGGTTGAAGCCTCGGAGCGTTGGTTGCAGGCGCTTCGGATGGCTTGTTCCGACGATCTGGTTCCGGCGAACTTTGCTTCGACGATCTTTACTCCGGCGATCTCGTTCCGATGACTCTTCGCAAGAGATTCCTTATCACGGCTGCGGTGCTTTGTCACCTTCTTCTCGTCGTGCCATTAGTTACCAGCCAGTTGCCGCCTGTGAATTCTGCCGCGACACCGGATAAATCCTCGATTTCCGAGTCGGCAACGCCTTGCGCGCTGGCGGCCGCGGCCCAGAAGGAAAAGGGAGACGACGTCTACACCATCTGCGCGATTCAGCAGGAAGAAGAAGGTTCGGTTTACAAGCTGCACGGAGCGGTTGAAATCTACTATGAGAATTATGTGCTGCGGGCCGATGACGCAACCTACAATTCTGACACGAAGGAAGTGACCGCGACTGGACACTTCGCACTCGACGGCGGCCCCAATGACGACCACATTCGCGCCTCGCACGGCACTTACAACCTGGATCTGGAAACGGGGCGCTTCTACGATGTGACCGGGACGACCGGGCTGCGCTTTCGCGGCAATCAGGTGATCCTGACGTCGACCGCTCCCTTTGCCTTTACTGGCAGAATTGTGGATAAGACCAGTCCCGAGCACTACCTGGTCTACGACGGCACTATTACCACCTGCGAGTTGCCGCATCCCAAGTGGGAATTCGATGCGCGCAGAATTGTCGTAGACGTGGGTGGCAATGCCAAGATCTACCGCAGCAATTTTCTGTTGCATGGCATTCCCGTTCTTTATTTTCCGTTTGCAACCCATCCGGTGGAGAAGGAGTCGCGGCAGTCCGGGTTTCTGTTGCCTTCCGTGGCCCGGTCTTCGACCAAGGGCACGGAGGTGGGTGGCGCTTATTACTGGGCCATCAATCGCATGATGGACGCTACCGTGGGGGCCGAATACCTGTCTCTCCGCGGTTGGTCGCAGCGGGGAGAGTTTCGCGCCATGCCCACGGAACATTCCTACGTGGACGTGCATTATTTCGGAGTAGTCGATCGAGGTATTGGCACGCCGCCGCTCAAGGAAGGCGGGGAAAACGCGCGTCTGAATGCAGCCGGGAACCTCGATGGGTTCCGCGCTGTGGCCAACATCGATTACTTGAGTTCATTTCTCTTCCGGCTGGCCTTCAATGAAGTCTTCAGTCAGGCGGTTTATTCGGAAGTAAAATCGCAGGCTTTTCTCTCGAAGTCGGAGGACGGCATCAGCGTGAATGGATTTCTGGAGCGCTACCAGAACTTTCTGAGCACGACGCCGGGGCAGGTGGTTAAGATTTTGCACACGCCCAGCTTTGATTCCGCGAGCGTGGACCAGAGGTTCGGGCGCACGCCGCTTTACTGGTGGTTCGACGCGTCGGGGACCGGCCTGTCGCGCAGCGAGCCGGGGCAGTGTTCGACCTCAAGTCTGTTTCTGTTTTGCACGCCACCTTTTGAGACGGCCAATCTGGTTGGGCGATTCGATTTGAACCCCGGCGTTTCCCTGCCCTTGTTGTTCCGAGGATGGTCTTTGCGTCCGGAGCTGACGTTGCATGAAACCTATTACACTCAACGCCTGATTGGAGAAGAAGGAAACAATCCTGGACTGGCGGTCAGCAATGGCATTAACCGTCAAGCGCTGGAGACCGCCGTGGAACTGCGGCCGCCCGCGCTGGAGCGCGTCTTCGACAAAGAAGTCCTAGGGCGAAAGTGGAAGCACGTGATTGAGCCGCGCGCGGTATACCGCTTTGTGACCGGCGTGAACAACTACCCAAATATTCTGAAGTTCGATGAGCGCGACATCCTGACCGATACTAATGAGGTCGAGTACGGCTTCGTGACGCGCCTCTACGCCAAGCGCACTTCGGCGAAGCCGGAAGACTGCGATGCCATCATGAAGGCCCTCATGGTAGGAGGTCCTGCGCCGGAATCGATCATCCCGTGGCAGCATCCCACCATCCGAGCGTTGGCGAATGCGCCGTGCCCGGCCGGGCCGCAAGTGCGCGAGGTCGCAACCTGGGAATTGGAGCAGAAATACTTTCTCGATCCTACATTCGGCGGGGCGCTGATTCCCGGCGCTCGCAACGTGTTCACAACCACTGCCGAGCTTACAGGCATCGCGTTTCTCACCCGGCCGCGCCACCTTTCGCCGCTGGTTTCGCGGTTGCGGGTTGAAACCAGTTCCCGTACGGACGCGGAGTGGGATCTGGACTACGACTTCCAAAATAGCAGAGTGAACGCCAGCACCTTGCTGGTTAACTACCACTTCGGTCAGGTAACGATCGGCGGGGGCGACGCCATCTTGCAGATACCTGTGCAGTCGACCGTGTCTTCAAGTCTGGCAGAGCCTGCTCGCTTTAACCAATTTCGTGCGGCCCTGGGATACGGCCGGCCGGTCAAGCGCGGCTTCAGCGCCGCCGGCAGCGTCGGCTTTGACGCAGAAAGCGGATCGTTGCAGTTCGTCAGCGCGCAGAGCACCTACAACTGGGATTGCTGCGGCGTGACCATGGAATACCGCAGCTACACGGTGGCCAACGTGCGCAGTGAAAACCTGTTTCGCTTCACCTTCACTCTGGCCAACATCGGCGGCTTCGGCAGCATGCGGCCGCAGGAGCGGCTGTATTGAGAGCAGGGGTTAGTGGACACAGGTTGGTGGTTAGGTCAGGATTCCCGGGTCAGTAAGAACCTCAGATGGGTACGCGATTCAAAGGCACGATGAACTGGATGCCAGGCACATGCTTGCCCTGCAAGCGTTCATCGTTGGTGACGAACAGATCGGCGGAGGCGCTAGCGGCGGACGCAAGCTGGATTATGTCGGGCGCCTTCAGCAGGCGATCACGCCGGATCGCGGCGTAGATTCTTGCCACCTTGGTGTCCAAGGGGATCAGCAACGCAGCGCTGGAGATGGCCTCTTCGTATTTTCGGCAAAGCTCGGCGTTTCCGGCACCCGTTGGCTTGACGAGGATCTCAGCAAGCGTAAGAGTCGATGTAAGAAGTTGATCTCCCCGGCGCAGCATCTTCGCGCGTAACTCTGCGACCGCCTGCGACAGCGCGCCATAATCCTCCCAGAGATAGATGAAGAGGTTGGTATCCCAGAAGATGCGGCTCATTCCCAGCCTTCTCGAAGTCTGCGCACGTACTCGTCGGCATGCTCATCAGCCCAAAGTTCCTTGCCGGAGCCCCGCAAGGACAGTAGGGGATCATTCTTGATTCGGTCCTCCGCGCTATCCTGGGCCCACTCTCGATACCAATCCAGCAGAGTTGCGTATTCAGAGGGAATGTCTTCTCGGGCGGGTACTGTTTTTGCGCCTTCACGAGCCGCATCGTAATTGTCTCCGCTGCGAAACAGCCGGCGGCGGCCCGGCGCAGTTTCGTAGAGCATCCGGTAACGGCCGGGGTTTGGGGGACGATTCCCCACGCAATGCTGAACGACATGAACGTAAACTCCGGGACGAAGATTCTGCTCACGGGCTTCTTGGGTGGCACGCTGCATAATTTCTTCGATCGCGAAATCCTCCTGGTCCGGATGTTCGCGGTGGAGAAGCGCAGTAGCGATCCAGACCTCGTCGGCAACTTTGATTAGTATTCCCGATGCAATTGTCGTATACGGTCTCCTCATGTTCGAGACTACTGGGTTCTAATAACCAGCTTTTCCTGCGCCCCGGCATGCTCTTTTGCTATGCAACGTCCAGGTGCCCGATGAAACCCTCTGCACAAGGAAAGGGTAAGGGTAACTATGGCAACCTCTTCTCTTCGAGGGAGGCTTAATCCGGTCTAATTGAGTCATCGCAGAACGCCCCCGGCTTGCCGCCACTCAAGAAGGCCACAATCCTTTCTGAATTAGTCATTTCTGAGTCCCCATAGGCAATTATACATAGTTGTAATGTAATTACAATAATTACTTGTTTTCTAATAACTCAGAGGCTGGAGGTCAGAGTGCCCACAGAGCCGCAGCCCTGCTAACATGTTCGACAAATGTCAGCCGTGGGCACAGGCACCGAAGCGAAACTCTCATTTCTCCAAGCTCACCTGCGGAGACTGGGACGGCTGCTCGTCGCCTACTCCGGCGGCGTGGATTCTGCCTACTTGGCGTGGGCTGCGCGTCAAGCCTTGGGAGATCGGACGCTGGCGATCATTGCCGATTCTCCCAGCCTGGCGCGTAACCAGCTTGCCGATGCGATTGCCTTTGCCCGGGAGCAGGCGATTCCCCTGGAGGTAATTGCAACCTCGGAACTCGAGCGGCCGGAGTATGTGCGCAACGATGCGCAGCGCTGCTTCTTCTGCAAGGATGAACTTTTCACCCTGATGGAGGAATTGCGTGTAGCGCGCGGTTTCGATGCCATCGCGTACGGCGTAAACCTGGACGACCAGGGCGACTTTCGTCCCGGCCAAAAGGCAGCGAGCGCACACAACATCGTTGCGCCTCTGCTCGACGCGCGGCTCACAAAAGAGGAGATTCGAGCCCTGGCACGGGCTGCCGGCCTGCGCATTTGGGACAAGCCCGCGTCCGCGTGCCTGTCGTCCCGCATCGAATATGGCCGTCCGGTTACGCGAGAGACGCTTGACGCCGTCGAAAAAGGCGAGGACGCTCTGCGCGCGCTCGGGTTCCGGCAGTTCAGGGTCCGGCACCACGGGGAGATCGTCCGCATTGAAATTTCGCGCGAAGAGTTGCAGAGGGCGCTTGATCCCTCTATGGCGGCTCAGTTCACCAGCATCTTTAAAGCGCTGGGCTTCAAGTTTGTGACCCTCGATCTGGAAGGCTTCCGCTCCGGCTCGATGAACGCGTTGCTGCCCGCGGAGAAACTATTCCACAAGACGGGCTAAGGAAGGGCGACTGGCGATTTGCTATCTCCGCGTTTCTCCGCGCTTTTCTAAGCAGCCTCGGCACGGGTAGGGTCTCGATCAGGCCTCGCAGGCACAAAATCCTCAATCGCGGAGGTTGCGGAGACCGCGGAGTGATGCTGAGAAACCCCGGTAGAGTGCTAACCGTGGCGCTTACATGCCCGCATCCCGCTGAGCGCTGTGAGATAATCAGCATGCAACCTGTGATATTGAGGCGGTTATTAGTGACTCTATTTCGACGCTCTTTTCTTCTGCTGCTGGTGGTTTGTTTGGGATGTGTTGCGCAGTCGGCTTCGCCCGATTTAACCCGGAAAATCGAGCGCCAGGTTCGTTCCTATTACAAGATGCCTCCGGAGATCCACGTTACTGTAGGCGCGCCGTCGCCCAGTCCAGACTTTCCCAACTACGACGCGGTGGTTGTGACCGTGGATAGCGGGGAGAAAAAGCAGGACCTCACGTTCCTGGTTTCCAAAGACCGCTCCTCGATGATGCGGATGACTAAGTTTGATCTGAACAAGGATCCCTTCGCCGAGACGATGGGCAAGATCAACGTCAGCGGGCGGCCTACGCGCGGGGCGAAGGCATCCAAGGTTGTGGTGGTCAATTTCGACGATTTCGAGTGCCCGTTCTGTTCGCGCATGCACCAGACGTTGTTTCCCGAGATTCTCAAGGAGTATGGCGACCGGGTGACTTTTATATACAAAGACTACCCGTTGACGGACCTTCATCCCTGGGCGACGCACGCCGCCGTGGACGCCAATTGTCTGGCGGCGCAGAACGGCGATGCGTATTGGGACTTCGCGGATTACATTCATGCCAACCAGCAAGAGGTGAATAGCGAAAAGACGCCTGCCGCGCGGTTGGAGGCGCTTGACCGGCTCACCGTGCTGCAGGGTCAGAAGCATAATCTTGACATCGCGAAATTGCAGGCCTGCGTTAAGGCGCAGGATGAGAGTGCGGTGAAGGCATCGATGAAAGAGGGGGATGGGATCGGAGTGGAAGCCACGCCCACTTTGTTCATCAACGGAGAAAAGGTGGACGGTGCGGTGCCGATTAGCCAGGTGCGGGCCGCGCTGGATCGTGCCTTAAAGGACGCCAACCTGCCGGTGCCGGAGCATGCGGCTACAGCCGCCGCGACGCCGGTTTCCAAGTGATCGCGGCGGGGCGTGGTAGAGCATGGTTGAAGCCGCCGCACATTCTCGCAGCCGGCCAGTTGCAGCCGGCCGTCATGGTGAGGGAGAAACTCTTTTGAAAAGAAATGTGGACTTTGCCCGGCTCGCGGGCGTGTTGGCCTTTGCCGTTCTGCTGGCAGCTCTGCTGGGCTGCAAACCGCAAGTCGGCGGCGATGTGATGGCCACGGTCGATGGCCGCAAGATTTTCCGTTCCGACGTCGACAAGTACTACGATAATTATGTGTCCAGCGCCCAGCAAGCGCCCACCGGAGAGCAGGCGACCATCCTCCGCCTGAACATGCTTCGGCAAATGATCGACGACGAAATGGTGATGCACCGCGCCGAAAAGCTCGGCCTGCTGGCTACCGAGGAGGAAGTGGACCGCAAGCTCAACGAAATCAAGTCGCCCTACACGCAGCAGGAATTCGATAAAAGGCTGCAGGAGAAAAAGATCAGCCTGGAAGACTTCAAGCGCGATATCCGCCGTTCGATCACCGTGGATAAGGTGATGAACAAGGAAGTGTCTTCCAAGATCACCGTCACCGATCAGGACATTAACGATTACTTTGCCGCGCACAAGTCTGAATTCAATCTGATCGAGCCGCAGTACCACCTGGCGCAAATTTTTGTGACGCCCGCTCCGAATCCGCAAGTACACAACCAGAACAACAAGGCGCAGAACGAAGCCGACGCCCGCAAGAAGATCCAGATGATCAACAACCGTCTGGACAGCGGTGACGACTTCGCAACCCTGGCGATGAATTATTCCGAGGATCCGGAGACTTCCGGCAATGGCGGAGACCTGGGGACGCTTCCCGAATCTTCTCTGCGCAACACGGACCCGGGTACGCGCGACGCAGTGATCAAACTGAAACCGGGGCAGTACAGCCCGGTGATCATCCTGACCAACCCCGCGAACAAGCAGGCGATGGGATTCCGCATCGTGAAGCTGGTTTCGAAGGAGCCGGCGGGACAGCGTGATCTGTCAGATCCGCGAGTGCAGCAGGCCATTCGCTCGCAACTCCACGACCGGCGGGAGCAGTTGCTGAAGGCGGCTTATTATGAAGTGCTGCGCGATTCGGCCAGAGTGGAGAATTACTTCGCCAAGAGGGTGCTGGAGAGTAACGGGCTGATGAAGTAGGCGGTTCGATCACTCGACAATCGCTAGAACGTCGCCCGCATTCACCGCAGCGTCTTCGCCGACTAGGATCTTCCGGATCTTTCCCTTCTTCGGCGACTTGATTTCATTTTGCATTTTCATGGCTTCGACCACGGCCACGCCGGCGCCCGGTTCCACGTCGTCCCCTTCGCGAACCATCAGGCGGACAACCTTCCCGGGCATGGGAGCGGTAATCTTCCTGGGGCCGTGATCGTCGCCGGCGCGCGCGCGGCCACGCAGCGAGCGGGGATCGCGGATTTCGGCGGCGAAGCGTGAATTCCCAACCCACAAATTCAAGTCGTTCGCCAAACGCTCCGATTTGACCTCATAGGCAGTGTTTCCGACGCGAAGCGAAAGTACATCGGGGCGGACGAGGATTGCGTCGACCTCCAGGTCCCGACCATCGAGACGGCAGGACCAGCGTCCGTCCACGTGGTTGAGGTCGAGCCGGTGACTCTTGCCGTCGATGGTTACTTCGTAGAGCATAAAAACCAGTGGCTAGGTGGTCGGTGGTCAGTGATCAGTGATCAGTGGCCAGTCATCACAGATCACACTTCCCTTCCTTTACCGCAGCGCCTCACGACGACCGGCGTCCTTCCATTTTGAAGCTGCGGCGTCGAGGGCGCCAGAATCGCCGAGTGCGGCAAACATGCCTGCGGCGATGGCCGCCACCTCGGCTGACATTGAATCGACTTGCCCGTCCTTAGGCCGTTTCAACATGCGGTCGAGGAATCCGGTATCGAGTCTGGCGTCGCGAAAATCAGCATCGCGCAAAATGCGGCGGAACAGCGAAATGTTTGTCTTGATGCCGCCCACAAAATACTCGCCGAGGGCTCGTGTCAGCCGCGCGATCGCTTGATCTCGATCGGCGCCATAGCCAATCAGCTTGGCTAACAGCGGATCATAGTCAATCGGCACGTTCCAGCCCTCATACATGCCGCTGTCGATGCGGATGCCCGGTCCTGATGGCTCCATCAGCAGGCTGATCCTGCCCGGGCTGGGAAAATAATTATTGTCGGGATCTTCCGCGTAGATGCGGCACTCGATCGCGTGACCGCGGAGGCGCACGTCTTCTTGCGTGAACGGCAGTTTTTCTCCGGCCGCGATGCGAATCTGGAGGTGCACCAGGTCGAGACCAGTAATCAGTTCGGTCACGGGATGCTCCACCTGCAAACGCGTATTCATCTCCAGGAAATAGAAGTTCTTCTCTTGATCAACCAGGAATTCGACGGTGCCAGCATTGGTGTAGGCCGCGGCCTGAGCGACGCGGACCGCAACCTCGCCCATCCTGCGGCGCATGCCGGCATCCACGATCGGGGATGGCGCTTCTTCCAGCACCTTCTGATGGCGGCGTTGCAGCGAGCATTCGCGTTCGCCGAGGTAGACGGTGTTGCCGTGCTCGTCGGCCAGCACCTGCATCTCAATGTGCCGCGGATCGACGATGGCCTTCTCGATGTAAACTTCGCTGTCGCCGAAAGAGCGCTCCGCCTCGCTGCGCGCTCCTTCCAGAGAAGATTTAAGCTGTTCCCGTGCCTGCACCAGCCTCATGCCCTTGCCGCCGCCGCCCGCAGCAGCTTTCAACATCACCGGATAGCCGATTCTCGCGGCCACCTGCTCAGCTTCGTCGACTGACTCGACTCCGCGCGATGTGCCGGGCACGAAGGGAACTCCAGTTTTCTCCATGGCCTGGCGGGCCCGCGTTTTCGATCCCATAGCTTCCATGGCCGCAGCGGTTGGGCCGATGAACTTAACGCCCGCATCGGCGCAGGCTTGGGCGAACTTCGCGTTCTCGGAGAGAAATCCGTAACCGGGATGAATGGCGTCGGAGCCGGAACGCTTCGCTGCCTCGAGAATCTTGGGAATATTGAGATAGGACTCGGAAGCTGCGGCACCGCCGATAGGATAGGCTTCGTCAGCTTTGCGCACGTGCAGCGCGGCGCGGTCCACGTCCGAGTAAACGACTGCGGCGGCAATTCCCATTTCGTGGCACGCGCGCAACACGCGCACCGCAATCTCGCCTCGATTGGCTATTAGTATTTTCTTGAACATTCTTGCTGGATTGTCAAACGTTCAATTCTAAAGCAGTTCCTCCGTTGGCGCAGAGGAGTCACCCGTTCTCGCTCTGCGAATAGAGCGCCCACGCAGTGGCCAAGTCCTGAACGACATGCCCGAGTGATTTATAGACGGTGATCTCCTCAGCTGATCGGCGGCCTTCGATTTCGCCCGCCAGAACCTGGCCAATTTCGGCGACGATGTGGTCGTCACCGATTAAGCCCGCGGCCTTGGCCCTGAGAAACTCCGCGCCCTGATTTAGAACGCCCTCGCGGCTGTCGGCGATGAAGCGCGAGCAGACAACCAGATCGTTGTCCACCTCGACGGGCCCTGCGTGGCTTGAGCCGACAAGATTCAAATGTGTGCCCGGCCGCACCCACGCTCCCTTTAAGATTGGCTCGGCCGCCGAGGTGACGGTACAAATTATGTCGGCCTCGGCGACTGCCTCTTCCACGGTTCCTGCGGACGAAACAGGGACCGCTAATTCCGTATGCATGCGCTCAGCGAAGTCTCGGGCGCGTTCCGGCGAGCGTCCCCAGATCGAAATGGATTCAAGATTTCGCACCTTATCGATCGCGCGCGCATGGGTTCCAGCCTGTTCGCCATAGCCCAGGATCGCGAGGCGGCGGGCGTCTTTGCGCGCCAGTGCGTCGGTCGCGACCGCACTGGCCGCGGCCGTGCGAATGGCCGTGATCTCGCCTGCATGTACGACACAAACCGGCGCACCGCTCCCAGGATCGAACAGAATTACGAGACCCTGATGCGACTGTATTCCGAGAGCGAAGTTTTCCGGGAAGACGCTGATCAACTTCGCGCCGAACGGGGCATTTTCACCCATCGCGCCGGGCATCACGCCGAACATCCGGCCGTCCGCGAGCGGGATGATGGATCGCAAAAGTTGCCGGGTTTCGCCGCGCGAGAATGCGATCATGGCATTGCGCACGATCGGAATACACATCTCGTAAGTGAGCCGACGGGCGACTTCTTCGCGATCGATGAATCGCATCAGAGACTTCCTTGTTGGATATTCACTCCGGAGGAACGCGAGAAAAGCTCACGGCAAAGGGCGCGGCCTCATTGCCACCTGATCTAACCCAGCGCGCGCGACGGCTGAAGCGATGGCGGAGCAGGGTCCAAATAGCGAGCCAGCCATCGGCGTGGCGAATCTTCTTGCCTTCGCCCGCCGAGCGCGGCGCGTAGGCGACAGGCACTTCGGCGATCTTCTCACCCATGCGGCAGAACTTGGCGGTCACTTCAGGGCAGAACTCAAAGCGCCGGCATTGCAAATCGATTCGCGAGATCAGCGACCGGCGAAAGACTTTGTAGCAGGTGGCTTCGTCGTGGATGCCCGCGCTGTAGAGCAGATTGGTCAGATGGGTCAGAAGCTTTGCTCCCAAGAAAAACCGTAGGCCGCGTTCGGGACGGTCCGGGCGCACACCGTAAACTACGTTCGCCTGGCCTTGTTCGAGTGGCAGCAGCAGCGCCGCATAGTCCTGCGGATCGTATTCGAGATCGGAATCCTGGATCAGGACATATTCTCCGCGGGCGTACTGGAGCGCAGTGCGGATGGCTGCGCCTTTGCCGTAGTTTTTCTGGTGGAATACTACTGTGACGTCGTTGGCGAGGGGCATGGCTTGCAGTTTCTCGCGCGTGCCGTCGGTGGAACCGTCATCGACGATGATGATTTCCTTCTTGACCGGCGAGGCATGAATGGCCTGCAGAATTTCATCCACATGTGCGACTTCGTTATAGACGGGGACGATTACGGAAACGCACCCAGCCCACCGCTGACCGGGGGCAGCGGCTGTGTGGTTACGCGGCGATGTTGCGAGCGATGCTGCACCCATCATGCTAAGAGCCGAGGTCGCGGGCCGAATTGTTGATTGCTTCTTGGCAATAATATCATCCAGAATCCGCACCTTTCGCGCGGCGCCGCGGCAAAAGTAAACCCACGGCTTTCACCGTGGGCTGGATATTCTTGGATGCTGCGGCTACTTCGGCTGGTCCATAGTAATGCCTTGCTGTCCTGGCTGCTTCTCGGCTTTCGCTTTCTTGGTGATCAGAGTCTGGTCCACCCAATGGTCGGCAGTTTTCAGATCTTCCTGGCGGGCGGCGAGGTCGTCGCATTCCACATCGGCCTTCTCGCGGTACATCAGGTTCAAGTAGGCCATGGCGTCGTCGTAGTCGGGACGGAGTTGGATGGCTTTGTTCAGGCTCTCAATGCCTTCCTGGATCGAAGGCGCATTCTTCTCTTTCAATTCGGTGCAGACCTTTTTCTGGTCTTTGTTCTTGGGATTCAGATTCTCATCCGGCTTCAGGCCCAGTTTTGCGCGCTCTTCCATGCGAGGCTGGTAGCAGGCCGTCCAGTCAATCACGCCCACGGAATAGTAAGGCTCGGGGTCGTTCGGGTCCATGTCGGCGGCCTGGCGGTAATACTTCTTGGCGTCGTCGAACTTTTTCATGTTCAAGTAGAGGTATGCGATTCCCTTGGCGGAGTTTACCTTCTGTTCACGTGCCGCCCCAGGCACATCGAGGACGCGCTTGTATTGTTCAATGGCCTGTTCCGCCATCTTGAGGTTGTCGGGATCCTCGACGCCGGGAATATATTGTTGAGCGAAAGCAGTGGCCAAATACATTTTGGCATTGATGAGAGACGGATCCAACGCAACGCTCTGTTGGAAATGGTCGATGGCTTCTTCGTACTTGGCGTTCTTGTACGCGGTGACACCCTTGTTCAGTTGATCGCGAGCCCGCAGCTTGCTGCAGCCCACCGAAGAGAAGAGCGCCAGCACGGTGGCCGCCAGCGTCAGCAGTCGAAAGTGTTTATTCATTGCGGTATAAGTCTCCCTTGCCACAGCATCCTAGGCCCAGAGACAGCGGGTTGACAAGTCGTAGCCGCAGGCGGCACGAGAATCGCGGCTCGTGCCGTGGGCCCAATGCGATACGCGCGACCTTCCCGGCGCTGCTTCAAGCGTAAGTGTTAACTAGCCTCTAGCCGCCAGCTTCGATCTTTGCGGTAATCAGACCGACCTTATCTACTCCCGCGGCATGCGCAATGTCAATCACATTGGCCACGTCGGAGAAGGGGATAGCATCATCGCCCTTCACGAACATGACTTTTTCGGCGCGGGTTTTGTAGATGTCGGCCAGACGCCCCTGCAGGTTGTCCCATGTGGCGTCTTCCTGGTTGATTTTGACGCCTGGATCCTGACCCGCACCGCGATCGATCAACTGCACTACGATGGTGCGGTCCGGCGTATTGTTCTTGGGCGCGTTTGGCGGAGGTGGTTGCGGAACCAGAGCATCCAAGCCCTTCGGCGTCAAAGGCGTGATCACCATGAAGATGATCAGCAGCACTAGCAGCACGTCAATGAGCGGGGTGACGTTAATATTCGCGCTTTGGCCTCCGCTCGGGCCAACTGCCATACTCATATTCGTTCTCCTCTATTGCCCACCTGCCGGAGTGGCAGGCGGAGCGCTTGGAGCGTTTGGAGTGCTTTTTCTCTGTTCGGTGAGCAGGCCGAGATCATCCACGCCAGCAGCTCTCACCGCGTCCACCACCTGGACCACATTGCCGAAGTGGGTGCGGGCATCCGCCTTCAGGTAGACCTCTTTGTTGGTGCGATTGGTCAGGCGGTCCTTCACCTTGCTGGTCAAAGTATCCACCGGAATCTTATCGGCGCCGAAGTAGACCGTTCCATCGCGCATCACCGAAACCAGCAGGGCGTCTTCCTTGTCAGCATCCTGCATCGGCGTAGGATTGTTGACTTTGGCCATATCGACGCTGATGCCCTTCTGCAACATGGGCGTGATGACCATGAAGATGATCAGCAGCACCAGCATCACGTCAACCATGGGCGTGACGTTGATGTCGGAGTTGACGTTCGCTCCTTCGTTCCGTTTGGCTAATGACATAGTTTCTCCGTAAAACAGCCGGCGGCCAGTTGAAGTCGCCGGCAATCCGTTGCCGCCTGGGTTGCCCAGAATGTTGGGAAAGCCCGGCGCCGGGATGCTCCCAGCGCCGGACAGCAACTCACGCGGGCTTACAGCCCAAGACTTCTAGGACCGGCGAACGTCCCGCCGCTTCAGGAAGTAGTCGATCAATTCGCTCGACGAATTGTCCATCTCCACATCGAACGCTTCCACGCGGCCGGTGAGGTAGTTGAACATCATGACGGCCGGAATCGCGACTAGCAGACCGAAAGCGGTGGTCACCAGCGCTTCTGAGATGCCGCCTGCGACCGCGCCCAAACCGGTTGCCTTCTGTTCGGAAATACCTTTGAAGGCATTCAGAATGCCCATCACGGTGCCGAACAGGCCGACGAACGGGGCCGTCGAACCAATGGTCGCCAAACCGCCCAAACCACGCTTCAGTTCAGCGTGGACAATGGCTTCAGTCCGCTCCAGAGCGCGCTTGGAGGCTTCGATGGTCTCGCCAGGGATGGCGCCGGGGCTATCCTGGTGGGCCTTGAATTCCATGAGGCCGGCAGTCACAACCTTGGCCAGATGGCTCTTCTTGTTGCGCTCCGCGACCTTGATGGCCTCGTCGATGCGACCATCGCGCAGGGCCCCGGCTACGGCTGGAGCGAAGGCGCGAGATTGCTTGCGGGCCGCGTTGTATGCCATAGCGCGGTCAATCATGACGCCGATCGACCAGCCCGACATAATGAACAGGATGATGACCACGATCTTCGCGATGATACCCATCTGCTTCCATAGCGAAATCGGATCCCATCCCACTGCGCCGCCTTCCTGCACAATCCAGGCGGCCACCCTAGGCACATGATTGAAAACTTCCCCTGCTAAATTAGCTGCTAACATGAGTTGCTTTTCCCTCCTCGGAACTCTTTAGACTTTGATGCGAGAACTGTACACGCTGAAAAGCTTGACGGCAGAAAGTTAACCGTGAAGCCCCGGTTCGCGTACCTGAAATGAAAGGCACAGCGGCCGCGCCCTGCAAAAGGGACCTCCCGGCCACCGTTATTGGGTGGGAGGGGAGGGCCATTACAGTTACACCTTCCAACGTTACTGCGTCAAGGCCTTACTGCGTGACGACTCTAGACCGTTGAGCGTGGTCGTTGTCGCGCCCCGCGGAATTCTAGCCTCCGGAGAGCGTGAAGTTGACCTGTATTTCGGTATCTACCTCGACCGGCTCGCCGTTCAGCAGATAGGGTTTATACCTCCACTGCTTGACGGCGTCCAAGGCACTTTGCACCAGCATGGGATGTCCGCTGATCAACTGCAGGTTTTCAATGGAGCCATCCTTGCTGATCTGCGCCCGGAGCAGAACTTGACCCTGGATACGCGCCTGCCTCGCTAGAGGCGGGTAAACCGGGTTGACTTTGCGGATCAGCAGACCCGAGGTCACGCCTGCGGAGACGCGCACGCGTTGCGGAGTGGCAACTTTAGGCACCGCCACCGGCGTGGAACTGATAATGCCGCCGATCACGCCTCCCATCTGGCCGCCCGGGATGCCTCCCGGAACGCCGCCGACCACGCCGCTCGACGCCATCTGCGGCGGAGCTTCATCTTCCTTGATCATCTGGATCTTTTGAGGGATCTTGGTGGGAGTGCGAAGCGCCCCGTTCACGATATCAGTCTGAATCTGCTTCACGATTTTCACTGGCGCGGCCGCGGGGGGCGGAGGCGGTGGAGGCGGCGGGGGGGCCACAAGAAATGTCATCAGCTGTTGCTTGGGCAGGGCTTCTGTAAAGATGAGGGGCATCAGGACCATGAGGCCCACCAGCCCTATTTCAAGAATGATAGCGAAGGTCGTCGTCCGTCCCCGCTTCGTCTTCAGCCTGCCACCAGATTCCAGAAGGCTATCTTCAAACATAAATGTTCCTCCCCACAGAGCCTACCTAAACTTAGACACCGACTGATTCCCCTTTGCTCCCGAATTGAGCCACGTGACCCGGTTGCAGCCTGCAACTACCTTCCAACCTTTTACAAACAAACGGCTAACTGGGAATTGCTGGCCACGCTTACCTGGCCCGAACCGACATCACCGTCGCCCGTTTGCCCTTTTCAACCCTCCAATCCTGGTAGGCCACCAGAATTGGTGCCGCAATCGCGATTGAGGAATACGTTCCGATCAAGATGCCAATCACGAGTGCGAGGCTGAATCCACGCAACACCTCGCCTCCGAACAAATAGAGTGCAAGTACGGTAAGGAAGGTCAGGCCTGCTGTCAAGATCGTTCTACTTAAAGTCTGGTTAATGCTCCGGTTGACGATCTCCGACAGCTTTTCACGCCGCATGAGTTTAATGTTTTCCCGGATGCGGTCAAATACCACGATCGTGTCGTTATTAGAGTAACCAATCAGGGTCAGAATGGCGGCGATCACGGTCAGGGAAATGTCCTTGTTGAGCAGCGAGAAGAAGCCCACGGTGATCAATGTGTCATGGAACACCGTAACCACCGCGGCAATTCCATAGATCCACTCGAAGCGGAAGCCCAGGTAGATCAGCATTCCGGCGAGCGAATAAGCGGTCGCCAGCAGAGCCTGCTTGCGCAGTTGCGCCCCCACCTGCGGCCCGACGATCTCGACGTTCGCGATATGGAAGTCGGAGAGGAAAAAGCCATCGGGCAGCGACGCGACAGCCGCCGGATCGACCGGACCCTTTAGCTGATCGACAGAACTGAGCACTCCGCCATACGCCTTATCCCGCGTGTCCACGACGGCCTGGGCTTGCTGAGTATATTTCTGGTCGGCGTCCGAGCCCAGGTGCATGGGGTCTTTATCCATCAGAAAATTCTTGATGTCGAGCAGGCTGGCGTTGTTCAGGTCTTTCCTGCCCGCTGGGGTATTGGTTTCCAGGGTATTGATAATCTTCGTCTTGCCCTGGTCGAGGGCCTGTTCGCTGGTTTCCTGCACGTCGAGGTCAATCAGCACCTCGTTTTTTGAGGGTACGTCGTAGGTCTGGATCTTCGCATTGTGCAGGCCAGCGCGATCCATGGCCGCGCGCAGGGCGTTATCGTCCGGCGTGTGCGAGAACTTCACATACACCAGTGTGCCGCCGCGGAAGTCGACTCCGTACGGAATGTGGTGCCAGAACAACATGGAGAATAAGCCCGCCACGCTGAACACCAGCGAGAAGGCGAGAAAATACCACTTCTTGCCAAGAAAATCTATGTTTGTATTGCGAAAGAACTCCACCTATATGACCCCTCTTAAAGTCTTGTCATTCCGAGCGAAGCGAGGAATCCGCTGTTTGCCTGGCGACCGGAAAGCAGATTCCTCGCGCGATACTGCCGCGCTGCGGAATGACAACGTCGGTTTGTGATCCTTCAAATACTAAGCGCCTCACCGCGCTGCTTGCGGCTCAGAACCCAGTCAAAGATGAGCCGCGAAACGAATACTGCCGTAAACAGATTAGCCAGCAAACCGAAAGTGAGCGTAACCGCAAAGCCCTGCACTGGGCCGGTTCCGAAGATGAACAGAATAGCGGCCGAAACGATGGTCGTGACGTGCGTATCCACGATCGTGATCCAGGCGTGGCTGAAACCCTGATCCACCGCGGAAGGCGGCGTCTTGCCGTTGCGCAACTCTTCGCGAATGCGCTCGAAAATCAGCACATTCGAATCCACTCCCATGCCGACGGTAAGAATCACGCCGGCAATTCCGGGCAACGTCAATACTGCCCCCACGTAACCCATGAAGCCGAGCAGGATGATGAGATTCAGAATCAAAGCAATGTCCGCATTGATGCCGGCGGCGCGGTAGTAGACCAGCATGAAAATCAGCACGACCAGCATGCCGATAATCGCGGCACGAACCCCAGCGCGAATCGAATCGGTGCCCAGCGACGGCCCGACCGTGCGCTCCTCGAGATACTTAATACCCGCCGGCAGCGCGCCCGAACGCAGGATCATCGACAGATCCTTGGCCTGCTGTGCGGTCATGCTACCACCGCTGATTTCGCCGCTATCGCGGATGGCTTCTTTGATGTTTGCGACTTCCTGAACTTTATTGTCCAGCACCACTCCAAGCCTCTCGCCCACATGCGCGGAAGTGAAGTTGAAGAAGCGCTGCCCACCCTCGCCGGTCAGGTTAAAGTGAACGTCGGGCTGGCCATTCTGGTCAGTACTCGCTTGCGCATCCCGCAGGTCTTTACCTCGCACCGCGGAAACACGCGACACCAGATACCAGGCCTGTTCATCGCCGGGAGTCCCGGGGGCCGAGTGCCCGGACATGAGAATCGCGTCCGGCGGCAAAACCCCGCCCTTCTCCTGGAGCGCGGCTTGCTCGCTCGCATAAGGTCCACCCAGCACTTGCTTGATCTCAAGCACGGCAGTGGACTGCATAATACTCTTCACACGCTCGGGATCGTCCACGCCGGGCAACTGCACCAGTATCTGGTATTGGCCAAGGCCGTGCTCCTGAATGGTAGGCTCGCTGACGCCCAGAGAATCTATGCGGTTGCGGATAGTCTCGATCGCCTGGGTCACCGCTTTGTTCTTCAATTCGGTGAGCGTCTGGGGCTTCATGGTGAGAGTGTAGGTACCCTCCGTTCCCGGACTCACGTTGTATTCAGGCAGGCGCTCTGAAGCGATATCCAGGAGGTCTTTGCGGCCCTCGGTCGGAATGCCCTTCAAGACGATCTTGTCGGGATTGTTCTGCGCGTCAGGTTTGGAGATGTCGGTGAAGGCGATCTTGCGTTTGTTGAGCTGCTCCTTGAGCACCTCGACCGCATTGTCGGAATCGGCGTTTACCGCATCATTGACCTGCACCTGCAAGATCAGGTGGGTTCCGCCCTTCAAATCGAGCCCCAGGTTGATGCGCTTGGTCATGGCTTCGAGCAAGCCCTGGCCGGAAAAGCTCTGCGGAACGCCGAATATCCCGAACAGGAAGACCAGCAGAATTACGACGACGAGTCCCAACTTCCAGAGAAGATTCTTATTCATGATGAAAACAGAGTCCAAATATCAAGGTTTTGCCGCGCGCTACTTCTTTCTCTTTGCACTGCTTTCTTTTTGCTACTTGGTCTTGGTTTCTTCCTCCGTGGTCGTGACTTGGGTCACGGAGGCCTTGGTCACTTCCAACACAAGGTTATTCGGCGGAACCCGCAGATGAATGGAATCATCCTTGAGCGCCATAATCGTTCCCCGCAAGCCCCCGCTTGTAACGACCTTGTCGCCAGTCTTCAGGGCATCCAGCATGGCCGTCCATTTCTTCTGGCGGCGCTGCTGGGGAAGAATCAAAAGGAAATAAAAGATGGCAAAGATAAAAAGAAGGGGGGCGACGCTCAACCACCCCATTCCGCCCCCGCCCGCTTGCACCGCCAAGAAGAATTGCATGTTCACGATTCGTACTTCCGCCTTGAATCTGCGCCCTCAAGCCGCACTTAAGCCCAAACAACCGCCCACGCCTACAAGCGCCGCGGGCCTGTCATTTCACCACGGGGTTGCTGATCGGTTCCGGCCGGATCATTTACCGCTCAGGCTCAATCCGGGGAGGTTTTCCCATGAAGGTTTATGGTTTCGGTCGAGACCAGACACCAGAAAGAAATCGGGACTCTTCCCCAAGCTGAATAGAATGACGCACCCGTCGCATAGTGTCAAGGTAGAAACTGAGGTTATGCAGGGTATTTAAGACTTGAGCCAGCACTTCGTTAGAAGCATAAAGGTGCCGTAAATATGCTCGCGAGTAGCGCTGGCACACCCGGCAGCCGCAATTAGGGTCGAGCGGGCCCGCATCCTGGGCGTAGCGCGCCTGCTTGATCGAGACTTTTCCCTCGGACGTAAAGAGCAGGCCATGGCGCGCCGCCCGCGTGGGCAGCACGCAATCCATCATATCTACGCCAAGGCTGGCGTACTCGACAATCTCTTCGGGCGTGCCCACCCCCATTACATAGCGCGGCCGGTCGGCGGGAAGATGCTGGAGCGTGGCCTCGATCACTTCGCGCGTGCGCTCCCGCGGCTCGCCAACGCTCAACCCGCCGATGGCATAGCCGGGAAAGCCGATCTCAACAGTCCGCTCGGCGGATTCTTTTCGGAGATCGGGATCCATTCCGCCTTGAACGATGCCGAAGAGGGACTGCGTGGAGCAGTGGTCAGTGGTCAGTGGCCAGTGGTCAGTCTGAGTGCCCTTGCCGGTTTCCAGTTTCTGGTTCTCACCGGCCACTGACCACTGACCACTGACCACTGTTTTCCAAGGCACCTCCTGCTTATGCTCTTCAAAATACTTCTTGCTGCGTTCCGCCCAGCGCAGAGTTAATTCCATTGAAGCCTTTGTGCGGCCACGATCGGCGGGATACTCCGTGCACTCATCAAACGCCATGATGATGTCAGCGCCCAGACTGATCTGGGCCGCCATCGCGCTCTCCGGACTGAAGAAGTGCGACGAGCCATCGAGATGCGAACGAAACGTGACGCCTTCCTCAGTGACTTTGCGAAGTTCGTTCAAACTGAAAACCTGAAAACCGCCGGAGTCAGTCAGGATGGCTCGCGGCCACGCCATGAAGCGATGCAGCCCGCCCAGGTTGCGCACGGTTTCGACTCCCGGACGCAAGTAGAGATGATAGGTGTTGCCAAGAAGAATCTGCACGCCAAGTTCTTCGAGAACATCCTGCGGCACGCCTTTGACAGAGGCCGCCGTGCCCACCGGCATAAATACAGGGGTTTCGACCTCCCCGTGAGGCGTGAGCAGATGGGCCGCGCGAGCCCGCTTGCTGGTAGTCTCGATGCGAAACTCAATGGACATTTTCTGGGGACACCGGGTTTAGGGATACCGTTTGGAATTGTAGCAACGGCTAGGAATTGACAATCGGGCCAGCGATCGGCAGAGTCAAAAGTTCGCCTCGCACGGCGCCATTCTCCACGACTAACCTGCCCACGCTCACAGGAAGTTTGAATCGTCGTGGCCCCACGCTGCCGGGATTGAAATAGAGCACCCCGTCGCGAGTCTCTTGTTTGGGAACGTGGCTGTGCCCGCTGACCACCGCCGCGAATCCAGCAGCTCTGGGCTTAAGATCCAGTCGCGCCAGATCGTGCAGCACGTAGATGAAAACGCTGTCCAGTTCAAGCACCCGGGTCTCCGGCAGCTTGCGAGCCCACATCCCCTTGTCGACGTTGCCCCGCACCGCCGTAAGCGGAGCAATCGCGGATAGCCTTTCGAGCATTTCGGGCGATCCAACGTCTCCGGCGTGAATAATCTGTTTCGATCCGCGCAGAGCCTCCACCGCCTCGGGGCGCAGCAGGCCATGCGTGTCGGAGATGACGCCAATCAGGATGGAAGCCATAACTTGCGCGCTCGCGCGGCTCAAGCGCGAGCCAGAGCGACCGCGCGGTGCAGACTCAGCACGTCCTCCTCGAGCACCTCAAATCGTTGGTCCTCAAGAAGTTGATCCTCACGTCCCGAAGTCCCCAACGAAATCCGCGGATTACGATGGAGCATTGGGCCGACCGCCGGGCGCCTCAATCCAACGTGAATTTCTCTCACTCCCGTATCTTTGACGATGCTGGCGGCGTTGTGGTGTTTGATACCCCCGCAAACCATGACTGTGATCCTGCCGCGTGCCGACTCTACTAGTCGAGCGATTCGGTCAACCGCCTCGGTGGCTGTCTTTTCCCCGCCCGAGGTAAGAAGGCGGTCCGCGCCTGTGGCGCAAACGTGCTCCAGCGCCTGAAACAGATCTGCGGACATATCAAATGCGCGATGGAAAGTGACGCGGAGTGGTCGTGCTTGTTCGACCAATTGGAGAGTGCGCTCGATGTCCACCATGCCGCGCGCGTCGAGAACTCCGAACGCAACGCCGTCGGCCCCCAGCTTTTTAGCGACGATAATGTCGCATCGCATGGTTTCGAATTCGTCCCGCGTGTAACAGAAATCACCGCCACGGGGCCGAATCATCACCTGCAGGCCAATGGATGTTCTGGCGCGCACCTGTTCAATCAATCCCGCGCTGGGAGTGACGCCGCCTTGGAGTAAGTTGCTGCACAGTTCCACGCGAGCGGCGCCGCCTCGCTCGGCAGCGAGCGCGGATGCCAAGGAGTCGACGCATACCTCGATCAAAACCCGATTACTCATGAATCAATTGCTGCCGCCGCCAGGGCAAGTTTTTGATTCTAACTTCTGACTTCGCCGCCGCGCGCCCCGATGGAGAATCTCATTGTCCATGAAGGTTCGTTACTTCGGCGGCCTTTCATCGGTTAGAAACCAAAAGCCAATGATCCGAGGAGAACAAGTTTCCAGGAATCACTGGCCAGGCTTGTGAGAAATATTCCGCCTATGCTGCCGATGCCATCCGCGCCGCTTCGATTCCATCCAGCGCTTGCCACAACATTCTAGCTGTGCTCTCGGCCGCATTCAGCGAGGCTTGCGCCGTTTCCGGATCGGCCACGATACGATTCTCCAATTGCTGGCGCCATACATTCGCGTGGAAGACATCGGCGGTGGCATGCAGCGCGAAGTAGCCGCAGGTTTTCTCGCCGGCGCCGTACATCTCGCGGAGCCCGCGTTCTTTCTCCTTGGCCACGCGCGGCACTTGTGATTCGTAGGCGTAAAAAGCTGCGAGCGCCTCTTCCGGCGTTCCTCCACTGGCCACGCGGTGAAAATGCCGCATCAACTCATGCACTTCCGCGACTGGCGTGTGCCAGCGCATGTCTCGTCGTGCTCCCATCCCCTCGGCAAAATCCAGCCACAGTTCCGAATGAGGTTGGGAATCCTGCCCATTTGCGGTCGCGGAGCCTTTTTCGTCACACATGTTGGCTAGCACCGCGCGCCGCAACTCGCCTTCCTCCAGGCGAAGCGCAAGCTCGGCCAGATAGCAAGGAAACGCCTCTACATGATGGTAGTAATTGCGCGCATACTCGCGAAGATCGTGGCTCGTCAACTCACCCGCCGCCCACGCCTTATAAAATGGATGGCAGAGCAGGTCGTACTTCGCGATTGATGCCTCCAGTTGCTCGAAGAATTGTGTGGTATTCATGATGGCCTCCTCGCACTTTACGATGACTCACTACTATACGGACGAGGGCGCAGGTCGGCAAGTGATGGAGATCACGCTTGGTGGTGACTTGTTAGAATGAAAGGGACGATGCAGTTCACAGAACAATTCGAAGTAGTCGTCGTGGGCGCCGGCCATGCCGGATGCGAGGCCGCGATGGCTGCGGCGCGCATGGGGCTGAAGACCGCTCTCTACACGCTCAACGTCGACTTGATCGCGCAGATGTCGTGCAACCCAGCGATCGGCGGCATTGCCAAGGGACACCTGGTTCGCGAGGTCGACGCCCTCGGCGGGATCATGGGCGAGATCACGGACGCGGTCGGCATCCAGTTCCGTCTGCTCAATACCTCGCGTGGCCCGGCAGTCTGGTCGCCGCGCGCGCAGTGCGACAAGCAAGCGTACCGCCTGAAGATGCGCGAGGTGCTTGAGTCGCAGCCGAATCTGAAGATCAAGCAGGCGGAGGTAGCGGAACTGATTCTTGAAGTACCTAGTAGCCAGTACCTAGTACCGAGCGACGGCGCCGATGACTCGGTACTCGGTACTAGGTACTTGGTACTAGGTGTAAAGCTCCGCGATGGCCGCACCGTGGGTGCACAGGCCGTGATCATTACCACTGGCACGTTTCTTAACGGACTCATTCACTGCGGCGAACAGCAGTATCCCGCAGGACGCTCCGGAGAACCAAATGCGGTTCTCCTCGGAGAAGCGCTGAAGAAGCTGGGCCTGCGTGGCTGCCGGCTCAAGACTGGAACGCCGCCGCGACTCGACGGACGCAGCATCAACTGGTCGCGCTTCGCGGAACAGCCGGGAGACGCCGACCCCACGCCCTTCAGCTTCCGCACCAAGCGCGTGGCGCATCACGACTCGCAGGTTCCCTGCTACATCGCGTGGACCACGCCCGAAACTCATCGCATTATCCGCGAGAACGTGCATCGTTCGCCGATGTATAGCGGACAGATTCAATCGATCGGTCCGCGCTATTGTCCGTCGATCGAAGACAAGATCGTGAAGTTTCCTGACAAGGAAATGCACCAACTCTATCTCGAACCCGAAGGCCTGAACACGCACGAAATCTACGTCAACGGATTGAGCACCTCCCTTCCGGTGGAAGTACAGCTGGCGATTTTGAAGTCGATCCTCGGCCTGGAGAACGCCGAGATGCTACGCCCGGGCTACGCCATCGAGTATGACTCGATCGATCCCACTGAACTGCACCGCACGCTTGAAACGAAGAAGATTGCCAGCCTCTTTCTCGCGGGCCAGATTAACGGCACCTCGGGCTATGAAGAAGCCGCGTGTCAGGGGCTGATGGCGGGCGTCAACGCAGCATTGCAAGTGAAGGCGCAACCGCCCCTGACCCTCGACCGCACGGAAGCCTATACCGCGATCCTGATCGACGACCTGATCTCCAAGGGCACGAACGAGCCTTATCGCATGTTCACGTCGAGGGCCGAGTTCCGCCTGCACCTGCGCATCGACAACGCCGACCGCCGCCTGACGCCGCACGGCCGCCGCGTAGGCTTGATATCGAACGAAGCGTGGGACGATTTTCAAGCAAAGCAACAGCGCCTCGAGCGCATCAAGAAGTTGCTGGAAAGCACAAGGCTAACATCTGTAATGCTGGCCTCTTGTCATTCCGAGGAGCGAAGCGACGAGGAACCTGCTGTCACGGAACCAGCCCATGACTGGAACTCGGCCGTCGGCCAAACCTGTGCGCAGTTGCTGAAGCGGCCCGAGATCGTTATCGAGAAGCTCGCGCCTATTCTCCGCAAGCTCGATCCTGGATTTTTCGTAAGAGAAAGCGAAGGGATCCGTGGGAATCCGGGCGAACGAGTAGCCAAACTTTCTTCAGAAATCCGCAACGAACTCAAGTCCGTGGAAACTGAAATCAAGTACGAAGGCTACTTACTGCAACAGCAACGTGCGATCGAACGAATGAAAAAATCAGAACAACGGACCATCCCGGGGTGGTTCGATTATGGCTCGGTCAGCGGGCTCTCGCGCGAGATGCAGGAAAAACTCACGCACGTGCAGCCGCGCACGCTGGCCCAGGCCTCGCGCATTCCCGGAGTCACGCCAGCGGCGGTATCGCTGGTCAACGTCTTCATCGAGATTCAGGCGCGAAGACGTGAGCAGGCTGCCGCCATCTAGCTCGGTCTTGGGCGTTAGGTCTTGGGCATCAGGTCTTGGCCTTAGTCCCTGATGCCCTCGCTTTCAGGTCAGGCCTAACACCTATCACCCAAAAGAGCCAGTGGGCCCGCCAGCCCAAATTAACACTGCGTTAACAATCCAATGTTACGCACGAGTTAATATCTCCCCCATGCCGCAAGAGAACCTACGCATTGACGACCAGCCCGGAACCCAGCCAGGACAGCGCATTCTTCGCCTCGAGGGAGCGCTGGTCATGCCCACCGTATTCGGATTCCAGTCCACCGTGCGCGCCGACACTTCGCGCTCGCTGATTATCGATTTCACCAATGTCTCCTATGTGGATTCGGCCGGCATCGGGGCGCTCGTGGGCGCCTACGTCACGCGCCAGAACGGCGGACGGAGCCTGGCGCTGGTGGGAGTGAGCGAGCGCATCCACAACGCGCTCAAGGTCACGCACGTCGAGCAATTCTTCCGCTTCTTCGATTCTGTAAGCGCAGCAGAAAAAGCGACAGCAGCGTAGGACAGTGTTCAGTGTTCAGTGTTCAGTGATCAGTGACTAGTGGTTAGTAAGTGCTGTGGTTTCACTGACCCCTAATTACTGACCACTGGTTCTCCGTTTGACTGCGCTTCCCATCCCTCCTAAGATGAGTTTCCGAAACATTTGTCCACGACAGCCCAAGCATGATCGGCCAGACCATCTCGCATTACCGCATCACCGGCCAGCTTGGAAGTGGCGGGATGGGCATTGTTTACGAGGCGCAAGACCTCGATCTGGGGCGCAAGGTTGCGTTGAAATTCCTTCCGCCACAACTCTCCCGCGACCAAACTGCCCTCGACCGTTTTCTGCTTGAGGCGCGCACCGCCTCGGCTCTGAACCATCCCAACATCTGCACTATTTATGTGGTCGAAAAAGTCCGGCTTGAGAACGGACAGGAACAGTCCTTCATCGCGATGGAGTTGCTAGAAGGCGAGACTCTTGACCGCCGCCTGGCCGCCGGCGCGATGCCGCTCGATCGCCTGCTCGACTGGACTATCCAACTCGCGGACGCGCTCGACGCCGCCCACGCCAAAGGGATCATCCATCGCGACATCAAGCCGACAAATATATTCATCACGCAGCGCGGGCAGGTGAAAGTGCTCGACTTCGGACTGGCGAAGCTGGCACATCGCGGGACGGAGATGGAAACTATTGGAGCGACGCGGGACTCGCCAGCGCCGTTGAATCTCACGAGTCCGGGATCGACCGTCGGAACGATCGCCTACATGTCTCCCGAGCAAGCGCGCGGGGAAGAACTCGACCCGCGTACGGATTTGTTTTCCCTGGGCGTCGTGATCTATCAGATGGCGACCGGACGCTTTCCTTTTTCCGGCGCCACTTCCGCCGTAGTCTTCCACGCCATTCTGGAACTCGATCCGACTCCACCGACGCAGCTGAATTCCATCTTGCCGCCGAAGTTTGAAGAGGTCATCGACAAGGCTCTGGAGAAAGACCGCGACCTGCGCTACCAATCCGCCGCCGATCTGCGCGGTGATTTGAAACGGCTGAAACGGGATACGGAGTCAGGAAGGAAGGTGGCGGGGACAACAAGCTCCAGCGCCGTAGCGGTGACACCGGCTTCCTCGAAGGTTTCGACTCCGGCGGCGCAAACTGCGGGGCAGAGTTCGGCCGTCGTCTCCGCTATGAGGCGGAACAAAGCGGGGGCGGGCATCGCGGCTGTGGTAGCGCTGGCGGTGCTGGCAGCGGCAGGTTATGGGGTCTATTCGCTGACCCGCCGCGGTAAGCACCAGGCATTTGAGAACTATACGGTCACGAAAGTGACTGACAGCGGCGACGCGGTGCTGGCCGCGATTTCACCTGACGGGAGCTATATTTTGTCGCTGGTGCGCAACAATGGCCTGAGCCGTCTGCAATTGCGCAACGTACCCACCAACAGCACCACGCAGGTGCAACCTCCCGCCAACGTGGAATACAACGGTCTCCGTTTCTCGCCCGATGGGAACTATTTTTATTTTGTGCGCAGCGATCCGGGTAACAATGAGCTGAAGTTTCTGTACCGCGCGCCGCTGCTGGGCGGAGGTGCCGAGAAACTCGCGGAAGACGTGGACACGAATGTAACGTTCTCCCCCGATGGCGGCAAACTGGCGTTCATGCGCTACGACAACCCGAAGGCGGGTGAGTACCAACTGATCGTCAAAGACCTTCATAGCGGAGCGGAGACGCCGCTGGTGAGCGGGTCGAACAAGGAGCGCCTGAGCGATTTGGCGTGGTCGCCCGATGGAAAGGTGATTGTGTGCAGCATCATCCAACCGCAGGGCGCGCTTACTGGTCTGGACGTAGTGGACCCCTACTCCGGGCAGCGAAAGGCGCTGATGCGAAGCGAAAACGGAATCGTGTGGCACCCTGAGTGGCTGCCCGATGGCAGCGGATTGCTGGCGACCTACAAGGAGCCGAGTTCAAATTACACACGAAGCCAGGTGGTCCGCATTGCCTATCCCGGTGGCGCATTGACGCCGTTCACGCGCGATGCCAGCTACTACGAAATGATCAGCGCGGCGCGCAGCGTCCCCGTGCTGGCGGCAGTGGCCAAAGAAGAACGTTGGAATATTGAGCTCATGGCTGCGGGAGCAGGAGCTTCTGACTCCAAGGTGCTGGGCAAAGCCAACGAAGATTTCAGCTTTGCGTGGATGCCGGATGGAAAGTTGATCACGGATAAGGACTATCGCCTGCATGCGATTGACCCGGAAACCGGAACCCAGGCGATATTCGGGGCTGATCCCGGCGTCCCTGAGTTCCTGCAGCAAACGTGCCGCGATGGCCGCATTGTGTATATGCAGCTCACTACCGAAAACAAGCAGATCAATATCTGGAGCAAGGATGCCTCGGGCCAGGAGCCCAGAAGACTGACCAATGGGTCTTATGAGTCATATCCCCACTGTTCGCCGGATATGCAGTGGGTCTATTTCTTCGACTACGCTGGGGGCGTGGTGATGAGAGTGCCGCTGCAGGGTGGCACGCCGCAGAAAATTTCCGACCTGCATACGCTCGACTTTGATGTTTCCGTGGATGGAACGGCGCTGCTGTTTGTCACTGTGAATCACGCCAAGGGGCACAAGGAACAGGTGGTGGAAGTGGCGGCGGACACGGGTCAGGTGCGGCGGGAGATCACGATGCAGAAGCCGTGGACCGGGCCGATCCAGTACTCGGTGGATGGCAAGGCGCTGGAGTATGTAGTGCGCGACAACGGAGTGGACAACATCTGGCGGCAGCCGCTGGACGGCTCGGCGGGAAAATGGGAAACGGCATTCAAGTCGGAACATATTAGCCACTTTGAGTGGTCGCCGGACGGCAAGCGGCTGGCGATGTCGCGCGGGCATACGGATTCGGATGTGGTGCTGATTCGAGACAGTAAGAGCAGTGGTCAGTAAAACCCGAGGGAAGTTACTGGTCACTGATCACTGACCACTGACCACTGCTCTTGAAACTAAAAAAGGCGGCCATCTCTGGCCGCCCTTTATTCGAATTGTTAGCTGCGAAGTGGTTTATGCACCCTTCACGTTCTCGGCCTGCCAGCCCTTGGGGCCTTTGACCACGTCAAACTGCACTTGCTGACCTTCCTGAAGGCTGCGGAAGCCGCTCGCCTGAATGGCCGAGAAGTGCACAAATACATCCTCACCGTTCTGGCGGCTGATGAAACCATAGCCCTTGGCATCGTTAAACCACTTCACTGTTCCTGTTTCCATGGTGTTGCTTTGTTCCTTTTTTGTTGATGTAGCGCTGAAACTTTGGAAGGCTTCTTCGGCAGGCAGGTCACGCGCTGGTTAGCGGAGAAACTGGATACTGCGAAAGAATTCTAAAGTCAAACGCAGCTAAATTGTAAGGGAACTGCCTCAAGAATGCCACAGTTTTTGCTATACCGGCCCCTAAACATCACTACTTCAGCGACTTACGGATTATCGCCGCTTCCGCTCCAGATGCTGGATTTGCCAGCCGGGGGGATAAAGATACATCATCAGAGAGACATGACGAAGAACAAGCATTTCGGCAAGCTCCTGATTTTGATTGCGCTCGTGACTCCGGTCTGGGCGGGGATTGTTGAAGACGTCCGGACGACGCTGGCCCAGAATGACTTTTCCGCAGCCGAGGCTGAACTGAACGCATACCGCTCGAAGAGCGGTGCTACGCCCGAGTACATCGAGGCCTACTCGTGGATGGCGCGCGCCGCCCTCAGCGCTCGCGACTATACTCAGGCGGCGGCTTACGCAAAACAGACCAAGGCCCTCGCGCTGGATCAACTGAAGCAGCGCCCGCTCGACGCCGAACCGCATCTGCCGCTTGCTTTGGGAGCGGCGATCGAAGTCGAGTCGCAGACGCTGGCGGCTCGCGGCCAGCGCACGCAAGCCACCGCAGTTCTAGAGGCCGCGCTGCGCGCCTATGGCGATACTTCTATCCGCGCTCGCCTGCAGAAGAACTTGAACTTACTCTCCCTCGAAGGAAAACCAGCGCCCGCGCTTAAGGAAGAACAATTCTTGGGCTCGAAGCCGCCCGCGCTGGCCCAACTCAAAGGCTCACCCGTGCTGCTTTTTTTCTGGGCGCACTGGTGTGGCGACTGTAAAGCCGAAGCGCCGATCATCACGCAACTCCGCGCGGAATTCGCGCCCAAGGGATTGACCGTCCTCGGCCCCACGCGGCTCTATGGCTATACCGCGCAGGTCGAGAACGCCGCGGCCGGCGACGAACTCGCCTACATCGACGCCGTGCGCCACCGCTTCTACGCCGGACTGCTCGAGATGCCCGTCCCCATCAGCAAATACAACTTCGAGGTCTATGGCGCATCGACCACCCCCACGCTCGTGCTCCTTGATCGCGCGGGAAAGGTGGCCATGTACCATCCTGGGGCGCTGCCTTATGACCAACTGAAGGCGGAGATTGAGAAGGTCGTGGCAAGGTGATCTTGTGGCGCGGGCACTCCTGTCCGCGAAATCTGACCACGAGCAAGATCTTGATCGCAGGTTCAGGAACGGCCAGGAGCAATGTCCAAAGGGGGTTAGACCGGTGGCACGCTGCTCGCTGTCAGGGTCTGACCTTAGGATTAACAGTGAGCTACTGGTTAGATTCCGCGGGCAGGAGTGCCCACGCCACAAATTACGTGCCCATCCGCACGATTACTCTACCTCGCTCAACTTCCCCGTCTTCACATCATAAACAAACCCCCGCACCGGGATTTGCTTCGGAATCCAGGGATGCGACTTCACGCGGCGCACCTGCTCCCGGACATTCTCCTCCAAATCGTCAAAAGCATGGAAATGCACAGGCGCGCCGGCAGCCGTCCCCATTTTTTCCGCCAGCTTCTTCTTGAGTTCGTCCTCCCGCACTCGCAGCAATCCGCAGTCAGTGTGGTTAATGATGATGAACTCCTGCGTATCCAGCAGGTGATGCGAAACAATCAATGAGCGGATCGCATCGTCAGTCGCAATGCCGCCCGCGTTGCGGATCATGTGCGCGTCTCCGGGACGCAACCCAAGGCAGCGTTCAAACAGAATTCTGGAATCCATGCAGGCCAGAACCGCCAAACGCCGCTTCGGCCTGACGGCAAGGTTTCCCAGGTTGAAGTTCTTCACAAATTCCTCATTGGCTTGCAACAGTTCGTCGGCGACTGACAATTCCAGACCCTCCTTCAATTTTTTCAGACCCGCAGCGGAATGCCTTGCTCCAGCCTTCGGCCGTTGGTTGTCCTCCAGTTTACCCGCTACAATCGCCCGGTGAACCTTGACGACACTATCGTCGCCATCGCGACGCCGCCCGGCCGCGGCGGCATTGGTGTCGTGCGGATTTCCGGTCCAAGAGCGAGGGAGATCGGCGCGCCAATGCTGCGAACGAAACACGCTCTTGAGCCCGGCCGCGCCGTTTTTGGGGAGCTGATCGAGCCGCGTGGAACAGAAGCTTCCAGTTTCCAGTTTCCAGTTTCCAGCACCGCAAATACCACCAACGGTAAACCGGAAGCCGGAAGCCAGACTCGCATCGACGAAGTCGTCGTCACTTACTTCGCCAAACCGCATTCCTACACCACCGATGACATTGTCGAGATCGCCGCCCACGGCTCCCCTGTCGTGTTGCGGCACATAGTCGAACTCTGCGTCTCCGCCGGAGCGCGCCTTGCTGAACCCGGAGAGTTCACCATGCGCGCCTTCCTCAACGGCCGCATCGACCTTACCCAAGCCGAAGCCGTCCGCGATCTCATCGAATCCCAAACCCTCTATCAGGCGAAGATCGCCGCCCAGCAACTCGAAGGCGCTCTGTCGAGGCGCTTGCAGCCCGTCAAGAAGAAGCTGGTTGAGCTGATCGCCGTGCTCGAAGCCGGCATCGACTTCGCTGAAGACGATGTCTCCGTTCTGCCCGACGCAGCGATCCTCGAACGCATCGCCGCTGTGCGCGAGCCTCTCGATCAGCTTGCCGCCACTTTCGCCTACGGCAAGATCGTGCATCAGGGACTAACGCTCGCCATCGTCGGCCGCCCAAACGTCGGCAAATCAAGCCTGTTCAATCGTCTGGTCGAGCGCGAGCGCGCCATCGTGACCGCAACGCCGGGAACCACGCGCGATCTGGTCAGCGAAACAGTTGCCATGGGCGGTATCCCGATTCGGCTGGTCGACACCGCCGGAATCCGGCTGGCACTCGACGAAGCAGAATCGATCGGGATTCGCAAATCCATGGAGGCATTGGCGGATGCCGACCTGGTATTGGTGGTGCTCGACGCGTCCCAAACGGTGACGGCGGAAGACGATGAGCTGATGAAACACGCGGAGGGCCGCCCTACGATCGTCGTGGGAAACAAGTGCGACCTGGCGGGCAGTGGTCAGTGGTCAGTGATCAGTGGTCAGCTTTCTGCGCTTCGCGCCTCTGCCCTCACCGGCAAGGGCATTCCCGAACTGCGCGCCGACATTCTTCGCCACATCGGCGGCGAAGCCGGAACTCCATCCGAAGCCGGATTCCTCACGAACGTCCGCCATCAACACCTGGTGCAAGATTCGCTCGCCGCGCTCGATGCCGCTACCGGCGCCGTGGCTGGAAAAGTCCCCCACGAAATGCTGCTGCTCGATCTCTACAATGCCCTTCGTCCGCTCGATGCCATCACCGGCGCCACCACCACCGACGACATCCTCAACCTGATCTTCAGCAAATTCTGCATCGGGAAGTGACGCGACTATAGCGGGATATTCCCATGCTTCTTCGGCGGATTCTTATCGCGCTTGCTTTCGAGCATAGTCAGAGCCTGGATCAGCTTCCGGCGCGTTTCGTGGGGTTGGATAATGGCGTCAACGAATCCGCGATCGGCGGCAACGTAGGGACTGGCGAAGCGGTCACGGAATTCTTCAATCTTTTTTTGGCGAACTTCCAGGCGATCCTGTGGGCTTGCGGCACCTTCGAGTTCGCGCTTGTAAACGATGTCCACCGCCCCTTCTGGCCCCATCACTGCGATCTCCGCGGTCGGCCACGCGTAGTTCACATCGGTGCGAATGTGCTTGGATGCCATGACGCAATAAGCTCCTCCGTAGGCCTTGCGCGTGATCACCGTGATCTTCGGCACCGTGGCTTCGGCAAAGGCATAGAGCAGCTTCGCTCCGTGCTTGATAATGCCGCCGTATTCCTGCGCGGTGCCGGGCAGAAATCCCGGCACGTCTTCGAAGGTGATGAGCGGAATATTGAAGCAGTCGCAGAAGCGGACGAAACGCGCGCCCTTGACTGACGCATTGATGTCGAGCGTGCCCGCCAGCATTGCCGGATTATTGGCGACGACGCCCACAGAGCGGCCGTCCAGACGCGCGAACCCGACGACCATGTTCTTCGCGAAATGTTCCTGCACTTCGAAGAAGTAGGCGTCGTCGACCACCGCGTGGATCACATCCTTCATGTCGTAGGGCAGATTTGATTGCGCGGGCACGATGCTGTCGATCGCCGCATCGGCGGGGGCATCTTTCCGATCAGCGGGGTCAGTGCACGCTTTGCGCGGAGGATCTTCCAGATTATTCGAAGGCAGAAAGCTCAACAGCTCACGCACCATCGACAAACACTCGGCATCGTCATGCGCGAGAAAATGCGCCACGCCCGAGGTTTCGTTGTGCGTCATGGCGCCGCCGAGTTGCTGTTTGGTGACTTCCTCGTGCGTCACAGTCTTGATGACATCAGGCCCGGTGATAAACATGTAGGAAGTTTTGTCAACCATGAGCACGAAATCGGTAATGGCCGGCGAATACACTGCTCCGCCGGCGCAGGGGCCCATGATCGCCGAAATCTGCGGCACCACGCCGCTGTACAGCGTGTTGCGTAAAAAAATGTCGGCGTAGCCCGCGAGAGACGCCACGCCTTCCTGAATGCGCGCGCCTCCGGAATCGTTCAACCCAATCAGCGGCGCGCCCATCTTCGCAGCCAGATCCATGATTTTGACGATCTTCCCCGCATTCGTTTCCGAGAGCGACCCGCCAAACACAGTGAAATCCTGCGCGAACACATAGACCAGTCTGCCTTCGATGCGGCCGTAGCCGGTGATAAAGCCATCGCCGTAAATCTTTTGCTCGGCCATGCCGAAGTCATTACAGCGGTGCGTGACCAGCTTATCGGTCTCTTCGAAGGTGCCGTCGTCGAGCAGGAACTCGATGCGCTCGCGCGCCGACATTTTGCCTTCTTCGTACTGCCGTTCGCGCCGCTTCGCGCCTCCACCTTCTTCGGCGAGCCGGTTGCGCCTTTTCAGTTCCGCGATCTTTTCTTCGAGATTCATGTGCGAAGGATTATAGCGGGTGGAAGAGGCAGCAATTAGAATTTGAAGCTAGGATAGAAAGGTGCCAAAAACGATTGTTGCCATCGGCGGCGGAGAGATCAGAACAAGAGGCACCGCTGCCATTGATCGAGAAATTATCCGGCTTTCAAAGAAGAAGCATCCCAAGCTTCTTTTTATCCCCACCGCAAGTTCGGATTCGGAGAAATACTGGAAGCACGTACAGGAATATTTCGGAGGATTCTTGAAATGTAAGACCGACGTCCTCTTCCTCATCAAAGAACACCCTGCGAAAGAGCAGATCCGGAGGAAGATCCTGGCGGCGGACATCATCTATGTGGGCGGCGGAAATACCCTGATGATGATGCGTCTTTGGCGGCGTCTGGGCGTCGACAAGCTTCTCATCGCCGCCTACAACAAAGGCACAGTGCTTTCCGGCATCAGCGCCGGCTCGATCTGCTGGTTTGATTCCGGTCACTCCGACTCGATGTCGTTCTACAGCCCGCACAAGTGGGAATACATCAAGGTGAAAGGCCTCGGACTCATCAGGGGAATACACTGCCCCCACTACAATGGCATGACACGGGGAATCCCACGCAGAAAGCACTTCCGGGACATGATTGAAAAGACCGGGGGCATCGGAATCGCAATCGAGAACAACTGCGCGATCGAGTTCATCGACGGCCGGCTCCG
Source organism: uncultured Acidobacteriaceae bacterium (assembly GCA_963747615.1). Lineage (GTDB taxonomy): Bacteria > Acidobacteriota > Terriglobia > Terriglobales > Acidobacteriaceae > Sulfotelmatobacter. The sequence continues at coordinate 1,180,692 of CAVVFP010000001.1, read as the reverse complement.
CAAAATTATCCGCTCCAAGACTTACGCACGGGCCTACAGAGTGTACAAGCAGGGCCGAAGAGCGGTTGCGCAACAAATACGCCAGGAGGACGAAAGTCACCTCACCGCATGAAACTGAAATTACCCGAGGGCCCGTTCAAAGCCTATCTGTTCGACTGCGACGGCACCATTGCCGATTCCATGCCGCTCCACTACCTGGCCTGGAAGAAGACGCTGGCCGAATGGAATTGCGAATTCGACGAAGAGCTTTTCTACGACTGGGGCGGGATGCCCGTGGCTGAGATCATATCGGCGCTGAACCAGAGACGCGGACTGAGCATGCCGATCGAGACCGTAGCTCGCCGAAAAGAAGCTCTCTATTACGAACTTCTGCCGCAGCTCAAGGCTGTCCCCGAGGTCCTCGAACACATCGAAGCCAGCCACCGCCGGATTCCATTCGCGGTCGTGTCAGGAAGCACCAAGGAGTCCGTGACCGCGTCTCTGGCTTCGTTGAAGCTGCTCGATCGATTCGACACGTTGGTATGTGCTGGAGACTATGAGAAGAGCAAGCCCGACCCGGAAGCATTTCTGCTCGCAGCCGCTCGTCTCGGCGTGAAGCCGCAAGCCTGCCTGGTTTTCGAAGATACTGAGATGGGCATTCAGGCAGCCCGGGCCGCGGGGATGGCTTCGGTTAAGGTTCCCCTGCCGTGGGAAAGGTATTCGGCCGGTTCCGGCTCAGGTTAGCAGCCGGGGTTGGCGGGCTAAGTTAGCCTGACCTACTTCAGGTCCGTTCCCAGATCCGCTCCCAGGTCCGCCCCCAGAACCTGGTAGCGATATTTCTTCCCGTCCCAGAAGATGACCGAAGAGGTCGCTGCGCCTTCGCCTCTTTCCTCCATATAAATCCCGAGCATAGTCTTCTTCTTCAGCTCCAGCCTCTTCACCGTGAGCGTCTGAAAGGGTAGGTTGATCATCAGGAACTTGGTCTTCGTCTTGTCAGAGCGCCAAGCCTCTGCGCCCGTACCGTGAACAATCAGCAGAGAAATACCTTTTCGTTGTGGATCGTCCGAAGCAAATGTCGATGTGAGTTTGACATTGCCGAAGCCCAGATAGCTGTTGAAGGGATCGGCAACGTGAAAACCATATTCGGCCTGGTCCGCCATCGGATTCTTGCAGCGCGCCGCAACTACAAGATCATCCACGCCGTCGCCGTCGAGATCGCCCACGAACTGCGGAGGTCCCGCCATCAACGAACAGTTGTCGCCAAACTCCTTGTGCACGTACTCATCGGTCACCGCTGGCGATGGCGACTTGGCGCGCGCCGGCGGCGGAGGCGCAGGCTTCTTTCCAGCGGAAAGGGTTGCAGCCGAGGCAAAGATCACCAGCAAGCCAAGCAAAACACGAAGGCAGGCAATTCGGGAGGACGACATAATGTCCCTACTCTAGTCCCGTTTCCTCCGCGCGGGTATAGACAGAGATGGTGACCTGGTGACTGAAGTAACGACTGAAGTAATCACTTCCCGCGGAAGTGCTCCCACCCCAGCGGCTCCAGTTCGTGCCCGTTTCCGCCTTTGTTCCTTAGGAAGATCCGCCGCCCGCGCGTGATGTGCCCGATCTGCGTTATGGGAATTCCGGCGATGCGAGAAGGAATCCGCTTTGCAGGAGGCGAAGTGAACAGGAGTTCGTAGTCTTCTCCGCCATGCAGCGCAAATTGCAGATCAACCTCCCGCGCCGGCTTGCCAACGCTGGCCCTGGGGATAGCCTCTGCTTGAAGTTCTGCACCCACGCGGCTTTCCGCGCATATGTGGGCCAGATCGGTCGAGAGTCCGTCGCTGGTATCGATCATCGCCAACGCGAGACCTTTTTCCCGCAGCATCCGGCCCAGCTCGATACGCGGCTCCGGAAAGAAATGCCGCGGATACTCCCGCGGATTCAGCTTCCGCTTGGGCTTCTTCTGCATCTGCCAGACCGTAGCGGCCGAGCCCCCCAATTCCCCGCTCACGTAAATGCGGTCGCCAGGCCGCGTCCCAGAGCGCAACAACGCCTTCCCTTTCGGCACACAGCCCACCACAACAATGTCCGCCAGAACTCCGTTAGGCGACTCGGCCGTATCCCCGCCCGCGAGGGTCACACCGTATCTTTCGGCCAAGCTGATTAAGCTGCGCGCGAAGCGCTCCACCCAGCTCTGCGGCAGGTTGGGCGGCAGCGCCAGCGAAAGGAAAGCCGCAACCGGCTCCCCGCCCATGGCCGCGATATCGCTCAACCCTCGCGCCAGACATCGGTGCCCAACTGATTCCGGCGAATGCCATTCTCGCCGGAAGTGGATCCCCTCCAGTGAGAAGTCGGTCGTAACCAGCGTGTCTTTAACTTTTTCCCGACCTCGGCCCGGCAGAAGTCGCAGCACGGCGCAGTCGTCTCCAACTCCAGTCACAACCGGAGTCTTCGTCGCAGACGCCGCCAGGCGCCGCACCCGGGCAATCAGCTCTTTTTCGGCAATCACCACACACCCACTATAAGCGAGCCGTCTACAGATGCTCACTGCCGTTGCGAGGGCTCTCCGAAACCCATTGTCCTCTAAACCCCGAAGTAATCTGTCCCGCAGCCATCTCCTCATTACCCGCCTTAAGTAACTTCTAATCGCCATTCCCCTCGTTGACAGGAGGAACCCAGTTTGTTACCTTTTACCAGTCATTCATAAAACCTTTGGCCGATTAAAGTGGGGCCAGCTTAAGTTCTGCATTCCGTATCGATTGCAGACAATGGTTTTCGTCAGCGGTCCTCGGTTCTGGTAGGAAACGGGCGCATTAAGAAGTTTCCATTCCCAAGATGGGAAGCGGGCCCGAAGAAGTCAGGTGTCCAAACAGGCTTTCTGCAACCTCAGAACTTTGCCTGGAGTTCCGGCCCTGATCGTCAAAGCGGATATTTAGCAGCGGAAGGAAGGCATTTGCATAAGCGCTTCTACATCCTTTTTGTGGCTCGCGGGGACGACGGCCAGCTGCGCAAGATCTCCATTCCTGTCCATTATTTGTATGTCTTCGTAGTCGGCGCCGCTATCGGATTCCTCAGCCTCACCGGGATCGCCAGCTCGTATGCCCGGATGCTGCTGAAGGTTTCGCACTACAACGAGCTGCGAATGGAAAAAGAGCAACTGAAGGATCGCTACTCCCGCCTGGAAGAGGTCGCCAAAGAGCGTGACGTGCAGGTCGCTTCGCTGGGTTCGATCGCCAGTGAGGTTTCCGCTCTTTACGGGTTGAAGTCGCAGCCCGCGCTGGTTACGGCCTCGGAGCAGAAAATCCAGGATGCGGAGTTCACTTCTTCCCTCGACCGGCTAGGCGCCTTGCGCACCTCTGCCCTTACGGGCGCGGCCACAGTTGGAATTAGCCTGGGCATGACTCGTAACGCCACCACGGCCGACTGGGCCCGCGCTAATTCAGCGCCGAATCTCTGGCCCATCGACGGCCAGATCACCGGCAGCTTCGGCGAGCGCCTCGATCCATTTAACGGAGAAGGCGCATTCCACAACGGTGTAGATATCAGCGCCACCTATGGTCACGCGATCATCGCACCCGCCGACGGCGTGGTCACCTTCGCCGACTTCATGGGCGGATACGGTAAGGCCATCATGATCGATCACGGCCACGGCATCGCCACCCGGTACGGGCACCTCTCCGGTTTCGCCGTCACGCCGGGGCAACAGGTTCACCGCGGCGACACCATAGGTTATGTCGGCATGAGCGGACGCTCCACAGGCCCGCACCTCCATTATGAAGTCCGCATCAACGACACTCCGGTCAATCCCTACAAATATCTCCGCATGACGGTAGCTCAGACCGGCGGTTATCAGGCCGGCAGCTAGGGCTTCTTTCTTGTCATCCCGAGCAGAGCGGAGGGATCTTGGTTTCTGCGTCCCTGTTCCCTGCCCCTCAAGCGCGAGGGGCTTTTCTTTGCGTCCTTAGCGCACCTTAGCGATCTTCGTGGTTAAGGGCTCTTATCCATCCCAAGCACCACCACTGCCCCTTGCACTTCTTCCCTCCCTAAGCTAGGTTCATCCAGACATGCCGAGCTTCTTCCAGTCAGCCCGCGAAGACGTAGCCACCGTCTTCGCGTCCGACCCCGCCGCCGGCTCCCACTTGGAAGTCGTCTTCTTGTATCCCGGTCTGCAAGCCGTGTGGGCACATCACCTGAGCAACTGGCTGTGGCGTCATGGCATGCGCTTCCTGGCAAGATACGTTTCCCAGGTCGCGCGCGTATTCACAGGAATCGAGATCCACCCCGCAGCCGAGCTAGGACGCCGCCTCTTCATCGACCACGGCATGGGCACGGTAATCGGCGAGACCGCCATCGTCGGCGACGATGTAACCCTCTATCAGGGAGTAACGCTGGGAGGAACCGGCAAAGAGAAAGGCAAGCGCCATCCCACCATCGGCAACCATGTCGTGATCGGCTCCGGCGCCAAAGTGCTGGGCAACATCACCGTAGGGGACAACTGCCGCATAGGCGCGGGGTCGGTCGTGCTGCGCAGTGTCCCGGCGAATTCCACGATCGTAGGAGTGCCCGGCCACATCGTCCTGCGCGACGGCAGACGCGTAATCATCACTGACCCCAAAGACATCCGCGACCCGCTCTCCGACGTGATCATCAAGCTGGCCACGGAACTTCAAGAACTACGCGAAAACTTCCAGCACCACGCCCACGAGTCTCTAGGCGCCGAACCGAATGTAGCGATCGCCGAAGGGGGTTCGCCCGCAAACATCTCTGTTCAGGATCTGTTCCAGGACGACTATCAGATATAAGCAGCTGCCAGCCGCCGGTTGCCAGTTCTCGATCGCTGCATTTGACTTCACTGGCAACTGGCGGCTGGCAACTGGCTGGCTACTGCCTTAATCCCATCCAGCTTTCCGAAACTACCAGCGAGTTCCCCGGATTATGCGGATCGTACTTCACCGAAGTAGGCAGCCCCAGGCGGCAGGAATGCAGATTAATCCACTGGCGCAGATAGGTAACATCCTGCGAGCACTCATACGACACGCCGGCGACGTCATACTTGTAGATAAGCAACACGGCGGCGTGATGGCCCGAGCTGACCGGCAACTCCTGCACATCAATGACGGTGCCGTCGGTAATGCGTCCTACGCCCTCAAGCCAGGTGCGGCGTTCGCGCTCCAGCTCTGCCGGCCCCTTGGGCTTGCGCCGAAAAAGCGCGTAAGCACCAACAGCCACCGCGCTGCCCCCGACAACAACCAGCGAATAGAGTCGCAATGGATCCATACGATAGAAATGATGAGGAACAACTCAGCCGCGTAACCCGGCCAGTCTGTCGTCATCAGCATATGACGAAAAGCCGCGTCGGCGGAAGTAGGTGAGAAGTTACCGAGGAGGGTAGGGCTGTGGAAAACTTAAAAACAGTGGCCAGTGATCAGTGATTAGTGGTCAGCAAGAATGAAAACAAAATGGACTTATCGATTGCGGGTCTTGCTTTTCACTGGCCACTGACCACTGATCACTGATCACTGCTTCTTACTGCTTACAAACAAAGTCCCGTGCGATGCCGCCGAAGTCCCCTTCGGCCATCTGCCCGAACTGATCGTCGCGTCGCATTTTCTTGCTGACTACCAGCTTGCCACCGTGGTCGCGGGAGTAGAACCACTCCGAATTCGCCACTGCACTGCCGTTCGAGCAGTTGAAGCGAACTCGCGCCCGCAACTCCACAAACGGACCACCTTGCGGCAGTTTGATGGGCTCCTTGTACTGGACGCGCACCCAAGCCGTCCGCAGCCCATCCTTCTGAGCCGAAACTGAGCTGACCAAAACCTGATCGCCACCAGCAGTCGAGCCGACGGCGCGCCAATCGGCTGAAGCCAACGCCACCAGTCCCACCAGCAGGACCGGCGCTAGCACTACGGCAAAGAGGATCAACAGCCCCCTTTTCATTGGGGATCGAGGTGTGCCCATAATCACGTCGCACACACTTTGGGCCAAAAACCGTTTTCTGTCAACTGCGCCAGCCTGCCGGCGGATCGTCTGATATCGTTGGCTATACGGAGGTCGGTTTCGATGCAAGCCCTTCACACTACAAGCATGGATTCGGCGATTGGACCGCTATTCCTGGCCGCGTCCGCCCTAGGACTGGTCGCCCTCGAATTTGATGCCAGATTGCCGGGACAGCGATCGATTCGCCCGAACCCCCGCGATCTTCGAGAGGAAGGCAGGGGATTCGGGTTCGAGAATTCCTCTCACCTGCTGCGCCCTTATGTGAGCGAGTTGGAAGAGTATTTTGCTGGTAAGCGCCGCGAGTTCAGCTTCTCACTCGACCTTCGCGGCACAGATTTCCAGAAGGCCTGCTGGCAGGCGCTGCTGGCGATTCCCTATGGAGAGACGCGCAGCTACGCTGACATCGCCCGCGCGGTGGGCAAGCCGAACGCGTTTCGCGCCGTAGGCATGGCCAACAATCGCAACCCAATCGCGATCGTCGTCCCGTGCCATCGCGTGATCGCCTCTGATGGCACGCTTTGCGGCTACGGCGGAGGCCTCGATGTGAAGCGAAAGCTGCTGGAACTCGAGGGCGCGCTGAGTGGGACGCTAGCGGCATAGATGTTGGCGTAGCGTAGAGATTGCTGATGGCTAATCGCGAGTTGCAAGTTGCCGATTGCCAGTTGCCGAGCGAACATCAAATGCCCCGTGCGGCGATTCCAAGGACGCTCCACGCGCGACGGAAACGTAGGGTCGAGCCCTCAGGTCATCGGCGATTTAGGGTCACTCCACGGGCAAGGTCAATCGATTTAACTCACGGGATTAAGTGCCGTGTTTTGAGTGAGATACAGACATGTTTTTGCACAGGCTATACCCCATGCAAGGGCAGGCAAACTAGGAGGTTGGGGCAATTGGCACCAAGGCTTGTGCATTCGAGCCCCAACCTTGCCACCGACCTGCTATAGATATACAATTACAATGTATATCTACCGAGGTGCCTATGCAGGTTTCGAAGTGGGGAAACAGCCTAGCCATTCGCCTACCCGCCACAGTCGTCAAGGCGCTCGAATTGAAAGCAGGCGACGACATCGAGATTCGAGTCGCCGGTAGCCGCGAGCTGGAAGTCAGCCGGGACGAGAGCCGGCAACGCGCACTGGAGGCTCTACGCAAGTTAAGCCGTCCCTTGCCCCCCGGATTCGTCTTCGACCGCGACGAGATCTATGAGCGGGGAAGCAAGGACGATGAGCGATAGGGCATTCTTCGACTCGAACGTATTGATCTATGCGATGGTTAGCGGAGATCCCCGCAGGGAGCGGGCTCAGGAGTTAGTAGCGCAAGGCGGAGTAATCAGCGTTCAAGTTTTGAATGAACTCGTCGCGGTCACACGACGTAAGATGCGCATGCCTTGGGAGGACGTGATCGAAGCGCTCAATTCGGTTCGAATCTTATTCCCTTCACCGGTGGCGATCACGATTGATACTCACAGAGAGGCGTTAGCGATCGCGGAAAGATATGGCTATGGAATTTATGACGCTCTCATGCTCGCCGCTGCCTTGGAAGCGCGATGCGCGATCTTGTATTCGGAGGATATGCAGGATGGCCAAGTCATCGACGGGAGACTGACGGTGCGGAATCCGTTCCAGTGACGGTGTTCTAGGGCTCGCGCCCAACCGCGGGCCGCTCAGTCCCTTCCAATTGCAATCTTAAACTGCTTAAGAATATCCCCAACACTAACCCCCGCTCTCGCGGCTGCCGTCGAAGTAGAATTCCCAATAATGCACCTTATGGGTCTTTTGAACTGAGCTGTGAATTCGTAACCTGCCCTGACTTCTTCAGGATCGGTATGCCGAACCTGATTTTTTCTAAGGTATTTGACAAACTCCCCATATGTACTTGTCTTGCCGGAATACCCGGTGAGGAGAATTGTCTGAAGTGAGTCGTTTTGATTGATGATCCCGAGAATGTCTTGAAATTCCCGTGATTTCAATGTGTTTGTCTAATGAGCTCTCACCGTCACGCAAGATGGTTTTGCCCATATTTTGTACGCCTACTTTAAGCTGTTTCATCAGCCTTTTTCGTTCCTCAACAGCTTCTGTCCCTTCAGTTTGGAGCAATTCGGTCTTCGCAATTTCAGCCATGACCTTCCAGAAGCGATTCTGGTTGTTGGGGTAATAAAATTCATACTTCCGCTTTTTTTTATACGGAGGATAAGGTGCCGAGAATGAGGGCTCGCATCCCCGGCACCGGATAATACCAGTCAGGATGACGTTCTTCTTCTTTCATTCCTTGCTCCATTCCATGAGCCACTCTCAAGCGGCGCGAGCCTTCAGCTCACCCAATCCAGAAACTTGTACCACATCCCCGCGAAGGGCAGGAACCACGGCTTGCCGTTGTACAGGCCGAGCGGCGCGCCGGGAAACGGAATCCCTACGAAGGGATTCTCGGGCTTGTCTCCTGCGATCAACTCCGCCATCTTCTGACCTTGGTACGTGGCCATGGCCACGCCGTGGCCGGCGTAGCCTACGGCGTAGTACATGCCGTCGAGTTGGCCGGCGTGGGGCATGATGTCGAAGGCGAAGTCGAGCGTGCCTCCCCAGACGTATTCGATTTTGGCGTCGCGGAGTTGGGGATAGACGTCGATCATGCCTCGGTGCAGAATTTCGGCGCTGCGGCGGATGGTGTGGTCGGTCTCGGGGAAGAAGGCGGCGCGGCCGCCGAAGAGCATGCGGCGGTCGGGTGTGAGTCGGTAGTAGTAGAGATAATTCTTCGAGTCGTAGATCATGCGGTTGCGCGGGCTGAGTTCGTGCGCCAACGCTTCCGAGAGGGTTTGGGTTGTAACAATGAAAGACCCGATGGGAATGAGTTTCTTCTGTAGCGCGGGAGTTGCCCTGCCGGTGTAACCGCTGGTGGCGACGAAGACTTCGCGGGCCCAGAGTGTTCCGCGCGACGTTGTGATCTTCCATCCCGCTTCTCCCTGGCTTGATTCGCGCTTCAGGCTTTCGACGCGCGTGTGCTCGAAGATTTCTGCGCCGGCTTTCATGGCAGCGCGGCCAAGGCCGGCTACGTAGCGGGCGGGATTCAGTCCTGCGCTGACTTCATCGACCATGCCTCCGTAATAAATGCTCGATCCGATTTCGGTGCTCAATTCGTTTCTCTGCACAACACGGAGTTGGTGATTGAACTCGCGCGCAATCACTTCCACCTGGCGCGCATAATCGTCAAAGTGCTTTTGCTTGCAAGCTACTTCGAGATGCCCGCAGCGCGAGAAATCGCAGTCGATGGCTTCTTCGCCGACAATCCGCTCGACGCAATCAATGGTTTGCAAAGACGCCGCGTACATGCTGCGCGTGAGGTCGCGTCCATACATCGAGATGAGCTGGTTCACACCCAGCTTCATGCCGGTTAGCACCATGCCGCCGTTGCGGGAACTGGCTCCCCATCCGATAGTCTCGGATTCGAGCACGGCAACTTTTGCGCCGCGTTTGGCGAGAGTGCGGGCAGCGGAGAGTCCGGTAAAACCGGCGCCGATTACGGCAACATCGACGCGCTCGGGAAACGGGCGCACTTCTGTCCTCGGGAAATCGGTTGTCGTGAGCCAGTAATTGTGTTCTTGCAACAAGTTGACCTCAGGGGCTAAAGCCCATCTTCTCAAGAGACTTCTGCGGCGCGGCTTGAAGCCGCGCCCTTTCAAAACTCCGGCGGCCCTGGCGGAACCGACGGTTAGAGCACGGCTGTTTCGTGAATCAGCCTGCCTTCGGTGAAGCGTGCTAGATTCAGCAACGATGCATCAATCAGATCCGTTCTCCCCGCGAGAATGAGATCACTGAGAATCTTCCCTGTTGCCGGAGCGTGCATTACTCCGTGTCCGCTAAAACCGTTGGCGAGGAAAAATCCGGGCGCTTCCGGAGTCTCGCCTAAGATTGGATGATGGTCCGGCGTCATCTCATACAGTCCGGCCCACGCCCGTTTTGGATTTACCGGAAGATTGGCGAAGCAGGGCACGCGGTCCGCCGCTCGCGTAAGGATCTTCTCGACGAAGGCGACATCGAAATCCGTTTTGAAGCCGGAAGTCTCTTCGGGATCGTTCCAGGCAAGAAGAAAACCGCGCGCCTCGGGACGAAAATGAAATCCGTTTGACATGTCGACGATCATGGGCGCGGTGTGTGGAAATTCGTCAAAAGGCTCACTGGGAACCAGCATGCGGCGCAGCGGCTCGACCGGCAGATCCACGCCGGCGAGCTTGGCCACGCCTGCGGCCCAAGGCCCGGCGCAGTTGACAACCTTGCGGGTCGAGACCGGGCCGCGCGTCGTCTCGACCGACGCAATCCCCTTTGCGTCCTGGGCAAAACCGGTGACGACCGCGTTCTTCCAGAGAGTTGCACCATGATCAGCGGCCCATGTCATGAATCCAGTCATGGCACTATAGGGATCGACGAAGCCATCGCTGGAGCAGAAACTTCCACCCACAATGTCGTCGGCGTGCAACTGCGGAAACATGATGCGAATCTCGTCGCCTGCCAGCAGCCGCACAGCCTTCAGCCCCATCTTCACCTGCTGCGCGTAGTTTGTCCGCAGGTAGGCCATCTGTTGATCTGTGGTAGCGCAGAACAGATAGCCTTGCGGCCGGTAGTCACAGGGATAGCCCAGACGCTCCTCGAATCTGGCGTAGAAAGGAATGGAGTAAAGCGACATCTGGATGCTGACCGGTGTGGAGAACTGCGCTCGCACGCCGCCCATGCTTTTGCCGGTCGATCCCTTGCCCTGCGCCGATTCGCGCTCGATGACCAGAATGTTTCGGTATCCGCTCGCCGTAAGGTGATAGGCGATGCTGGAACCGACGATTCCTCCACCGACGATGACGACATCCGCAGTCTGCATGAGCGTGCTGATCTGGAACGACCGAGCATTCTAGCGCAGAGGCAGTGGATAGTGGTAAGTGGTCAGTGGTTAGTGGTCGGAAAACAAAATCCTCACATTCTTGAAGCTAGCCACTGATCACCGACCACTGACCACTAGCCTCTGAGCAGTGCATCGTCCCAACGTACATGTACCGCCGGCTTCAACCTAGGTAACTTGCCGTGGTTACTCCGTCTGCTTAGGCTGGAATAGTATGCCCTTGCGCTGCCTCTTATTCTCGTCGAACGAGGAGATGGTCCAACCGATCTGGCCGGTACTCGCCGAACTCGGGATCGAGGGAGAATACTGCCGGAACGCGGTGGACGCGGTAGAAAGAGTTACAACCCAACTGTTCCAAATCGTGATCACGGATTGGGAGGACCAGCCGGAAGCTGCGTTCCTGCTGAAAACGGCGCGGGACTTGAAGGCGGCGCAACGCCCGCTGATTCTGGCCATCGTCGGCGAAGATGCGAAGTTACCGGAGGCGCTGCAGGCAGGAGCGAACTCAGTTCTGGTAAAGCCGATTCGCACCGAGCAGGTGCGGGACACGATGAGCACGGCGTGCGAGTTGCTTCGCTCAAAGTTGCAACCATCCTCAAAACCGACCACGCCGGTGGTCTTGCCAGAAAAACCGGAGACGGCTTTGGCTGCCGCCGCCACGGCTGGCGCCATTTCGGCGCAGCCTTCTGTGCCTCCCTCTGTGATTCAAGCTCCAGAAAAAACTTTTCGGGCGGGGGAATTTCTGACCTCGGCTGGTTCCGCGCCTGGCGCAGAGTTCGATACAGAAAAAGAATGTGACGTTCAGAAAACACTCGACCAGGCCGCAATGGCGGAGGTCGACGCGCTTACCGATCTGGAGCCGACAGCCGCTGCGGTGCAGGAAGCAGCGGAGACGCCTGAGCCGCAGACGGCACTGACGGGCTGGGCTGCTCTGCAAGCGCGGCTGACGAAACCGATGCCGCAGCCGGCGGAAGATGCTCCACCGAACAGCGGATTGTTGTCGTACGGAGAAACTTCTTCCCTCGGAGCGCCCACGGCAGAGCCGCCGGCATACGAGACAAAAACAAATAAAGATGCGGTGCAGAAGGAGCCGGAATCAGCATCGGAAGCCGCGCTTTTCGCCTACATGGCAGGCGAAACGGACGAGGGCGCGGAGCCGGCGGAGAGCCCAGTTTCTAGCCGAAGCAAATTCCTTCTGATAAGCGCATTTGCAGTTGCCTGCATAGTTCTGATGGCCGTGCCCCGAAGCCGGCAAGTGCTGAAGATTTTCTATCGGACTGCGGTGCACGCGGGAGGAAGCTGGCTGAATCCTCCACCCGCACCCTTGCCCCAGGCTGTGGCGCTGCATGACAGTTTTGGGCAGGAGGGTGACGAGTACAAGCTTCCTACGCCGGGGAATATTCCGGATGCAACCACCGATGCCTCCCAGATTCGAGTATTGCCGGTGATTGACCCAACGGCGAAAACGGACAAGAATCCGGATGCGAACGGCGCACCGGCGCAAACGACCACAGGCGACGGCACCGCCTCCGATCAGAAAGCGACAGATCAAAATCATCCCGATCCAACTCAAGCTGGCCCAGGTCAGGCGGGCGCGAATCAGACCGGTCTGAATCAGGCTGGTCTGAATCAGGCCAGCCCAGAGCAGAGCGCAAAGGCGGGGAATGATCAGGCTAAGGAACAGATCAAGGATCAGGTTAAGGAACCCAGTGCGACGAGCGCGGGGGCTGTGCCGGAAAGTAACGCCGGAGTATCGTCTGGCGCGGCTCTGCCTGCAGCAACGGTGCAACTGAACCTGCCGGTGGCACAAACGGCCGCGCCGCAGCCGCGCCTGGTCGCGTCGAGTGCGCCGAGCGTTGCGCCACCGCACGCAGTTTCGACGAACAGCACAGGCATTCCCTCGAGCCTGAAATCGCAAATGGCTTCCACGACCCCGGATGCCAGCGGGAACAAGCCGCCCGAAGCAGCAATGTCGGCGATTGAGCCGGTGAATCTGCCGGAGTCAGCGGCGCGCGAGTTGCTGGCTCAGCCAGTCGATCCGGAATATCCAGCAGCGGCAAAAGCCAGCGGACAGCGGGGTAGCGTGGTTCTACAGGTGCTTATCGGACGCAATGGCGCGGTGCAAGACGTAAAGTTCCTGCAGGGATCGCTGATGTTTGCGCGAGTCGCCATCGACGCTGTAAGACAGTGGCGCTTCAAACCTTATTCCATGAATGGCCGTGTCGTGTCGGTGCAGAGCGTGATCACGCTGAACTTCAAGCCGCCGGCGTAGAAGGCGTGGTAACCAAACTGGGTTTGAATCGTCCTAATTGTTGTGCGAGGGACCCGACTTCTACAAGGATGCCGTTCGGGGCGAACAAGGGCAGCCAAGAGGCAAGAAACGGCATCTACCAGATATAATGGGGAAAGTCCTCGGGAAGTGATTCCTTTCCAAGAAGAAGAATTCGATGTCCATGAAAATTAAAGCTGCGGTGCTGGTTTCATCCTTTGCGGTGTTGTTGTTCGTTGTAGCGGGTTCGCTTGGCCTTGGGGGCGTGCATGCCTCGTCGAATGACGGCTCTTACCGCCAGATGCAGGTCTATAGCGAAGTATTGTCGCGCGTGCAAAGCGAGTACGTGGAAGATCCGAACATTCCAAAGGTGACGGACGGCGCACTGCATGGGCTGGTGGAGTCGCTGGACGCAAACTCCAGCTACCTGACGCCGGAAGCTTACAAGGCCTACAAATCTCACAAGTCGGAGGCCAAGGGCGAGATTGGAGCAACCATCTCGAAGCGCTTTGGGTACGCTGACGTGGTTTCAGTTCTGCCAGGGTCGCCGGCAGAGAAGGCGGGGATTGAAGACACGGACATTTTCGAATCGATTGAAGGCCAGAGCACGCGGGACATGTCGCTGCCGGAGATTCGCAGCGCGCTCGCGGGTGCGCCGGGTTCGACGGTGAACGTTTCGGTGGTGCGGGCGCGGCGGGCAGAGCCGCAGAAGATGACGATCACGCGCGACGTGGTGATCATTCCGCCGGTCACTGACAAGATGGTGGAAGACGGCATCGGCTACATAAAGGTGGACGCTCTGACCAAGGGCAAGGCGCAGGAAATTGCCGCGAAGATCAAGTCCCTGGAAAAATCAGGAGCGAAGAAGCTGGTCCTGGATTTGCGGAACACGTCTGAGGGAGAAGAGATTGAGGGTGTTGCGACAGCTAACCTGTTCCTGAATCACGGCACGATCACGTATCTGCAGGGGCAGAGGTTTCCGCGGGAGGCGTTCAATGCCGATCCGGCGAAAGCGGTGACTTCGCTTCCGGTCGCCGTGCTGGTGAATAAGGGAACGGCTGGGGCGGCTGAAATTGTGGCCGCTGCGCTGCTGGAAAATGCCCGTGGCGACGTGGTGGGCGACAAGACCTACGGCGAAGGGTCGGTGCCGAAAACATTCGATCTGCCCGACGGCGGAGCGCTGATCCTGTCGGTGGCGAAATACTATTCGCCCAGCGGGAAGGCGATCCAAGAAACTGCCGTCACACCCAATGTGCTGGTGGCCGACGAAACGGATAACGTTATCTCCGATGATGAGGACGCGGAGCCTGCCGCTGCGGAGCCGGAGCCCAAGCCCAAGAGCCCGCAGGACGATCAGTTGCATAAGGCGATTGAGGTACTCAAGAGCCGGAGCAGCTAGCCACTTTTCGGCATCGGAAGTTTGTCGCGCAGCGCGAGCTGCGCGATTTCTTTTTTCCGCTTCCCCATTTTGCACGGAGGGCGGCAATCGTCCGCTGCAATCTCGGCTTGCGACTACCGGGGCGATTGACCCCCTGCTATCCTGAAACCATCTCGCCATGAAGTCGCTCTATGAAGATCTTCCGCCGGTGGAAATTGCCGGGCAGAAGTTTGTGGGCCGAGTGTTGTTTGTCCTGCTGGTGCTGATTTCCGCGCTGGTGGGCGCGACGGCGGGACTTCTGCTGGTTTATACGACGGATTTGCCGCAGGTCGAGGCCCTCGAAGCCTACCGTCCGAGTTCGATTACCGAGGTGTATGACGACCACGGGCGCGTGATTGGATCGTTCGCACTGCAGCGGCGAGTGGTGGCGAGCTACGACGATTTCGCTCCCGTGCTGCGGGACGCCCTGATTTCGATTGAAGACAAAGATTTCTACCGGCATTCGGGAATCAACTTCTGGCGCATTGTGGGAGCAGCGTACCGCGACGTTGAATCAGGAGGCAAGGTGCAAGGCGCATCGACGCTGACCATGCAGTTGGCGCGCAATCTGTTTCTTTCTCCTGACCGGTCGTTTCATCGCAAAGTGCAGGAGGTAATGCTCGCGATCCAGATCGAGCGGCGCTTCACCAAGCCGCAAATCTTCACGCTGTACGCTAATCAGATTTTTCTGGGACACGGAGCCTATGGGTTCGAGGCTGCGTCGGAATTTTACTTCGGCAAGCCGGCCAAGAAGCTGACGCTGGCAGAAGCCGCGCTGTTGGCGGGTTTGCCCAAGGGTCCGGGAATCTATTCGCCGATCAACCATCCGGACAAGGCGGCGAAGCGCCGCAATCTGGTGATCAACGCCATGCTCGAAGACGGAAAGATTACGGCGGCGCAGGCGGCAGATGGGCGATTGTCCCCCGTGGTCCTGCATCTGCAACACGATCCCAACTCCCTGGCTCCTTACTTCGTAGAGGAGATACGACGGTATCTGGAAAACAAATATGGCGCCGACCAGGTGCATGAAGGCGGGTTGAAGGTCTATACCTCGCTGGACGTCGATCTGCAAAAGGCGGCGAACGAGGCAGTGCTCGATGGTCTGGCAGCATACGAACGCCGTCACGGATGGAAGGGAAATCTGGAAAACGTGCTGGCGGAAGGAGGCGTGATCGAAAAGTACGAGCATCCCGATTGGGATGACGAGCCGGAGGTGGGTGGATATGTTCACGCACTGGTGACGTCGTCGGGAGTTGGGATTGCTACGCTGAAATTCGGGCGCTACGCGGCAGCTCTGGGACAATCGGATGTGGCCTGGACGCAGCGCAAGATGCCGGATCTGCTGCGGACGGGAGACATCTGCTATGTAAAGATTGTGTCGTTGAGCGCCAACGGGGCGGCGCGCGTGAGCCTGGAACAAGACTCTGGCGCGCAGGGCGCGCTGGTGGCCATTGATAATGCGACGGGTGGCATCAAGGCGATGGTGGGCGGACGCGATTTCAGTGAATCGAAATTCGATCGCGCGACCCAGGCGCTGCGCCAGGTGGGATCGTCATTCAAACCCTATGTTTACACGACGGCGATTGACAAAGGTGCGAGTCCGGACGACACGATTCTGGATGAGCCAGTGACGTTTGAGACCGGGTCGGGGCCTTATTCGCCGCATAATTATGACGAAAAGTTTGAAGGCGTCATCACGCTGCGGCGGGCTCTGGCGCAGTCGCGGAATATTCCGGCGCTAAAGTTGGCCAGTAAGGTAGGTATCAAGAGCGTGATTGAGTACGCGGAGCGTTTTGGAATCACTGCCAAGCTGCCGCCGTATTTGCCGGTGGCGCTGGGCGCGGCGGAAATCACTTTGATGGAGCAGACTTCTGCGTACAGCGTATTTCCGAACGACGGCGTCCGCGTTACGCCGCACTACATCACGAAGGTGACCGACTACGAAGGTCGAGTGCTGGAAGAAGATTATCCTGAGGTGAAGGATGTGATCAGCGCCCGCACGGCGCGCATCATGACTGGGATGCTGCGTGAAGTGGTGCTGCACGGGACCGGAGTGGCGGCAGCGAAAATGCCTTTCCCGGTTGCGGGAAAGACTGGCACGACCAACGATTTCACGGACGCTTGGTTCGTAGGATTTTCGCCGGCAATGACCTGCGGAGTGTGGGTCGGATTCGACGAGAAGCGAACGCTGGGAGCGAAGGAAACAGGAGCGCACGCGGCTCTGCCGATCTGGATGAACTTCATGACCAGCGCGATGGAGGGGAAAGATCCGGGGCAGTTCCAGTCGCCGCCAGACGTGCCCTTGACCGTGCTGCAGAAAGTGGATACGCCGGATACGTCGCCGGGCGCGGATGAGACGCACTAAGAGCGACCAATTCATATGAAGTCTTTGTTCCGTTTCGCGATGATGGCGCTGTTGCTGGTGGTTGTGGCATTGGTGTCGGCTCTGACGGCTATGCGATTTGCGATTCACGGGCAGGTCGTCGAGGTCCCTGGCGTGGTTGGACTGACTCCTTCGGACGCGGAACGCGCGGTGGCTGGTCTGGGATTGCAAATCGAAGTGGAGCGGCAGTATTACAGTCCGCAGATTCGCGAGGGGCGGATCATGACGCAATTGCCGCTGCCGGGGACGAAGGTGCGGCGAGGGTGGCAGGTGCGCGTGGCGCAGAGTCTGGGTCCGCAGCGCGTGGTGATTCCCGATGTGACAGGGCAAAGTGAGCGCGCGGCAGAATGGAATATTCAGCGGCGCGGACTGGAAGTAGCGTCGATCGCGGAGATGCAGTTGCCGGGGACGACCCCCAACCAAGTGCTAGCGCAGAGTCCGCCGGCGAACGCGAGTGAGGTGGAGGCTCCGCGAACGAGCTTGCTGTTGACGGTCGACACTGGTCCGTCGGCATACGTTATGCCGAGTTTCTTGGGACAGCCGTTGGGCACTGCAAGTCGCACGCTGCATGATGCGGGCTTCAAACTTGGGAACGTGAGTATCGCGCCGCCGGCGCCGAATTCTACGCCAATTAGCGTGCCGCCGACTTTGCCGACGGCTCCGGCGGCTCAACCGTCGCCTGCCAGCATAATCATCGTGCAGACGCCACCCGCGGGGCAGAAGGTTCTGTCCGGAACGGTGGTGAACTTTGAAGTGCGCTGAGGGTCGGAGTCTTCGGCTAGATTTTTTCCAAGATCGCGGCAAAGAAGCCATCGCATGGATGGACGCCGGGCAGCGTGCGCAGGTAAGGGCCGCGAGTAAGCGAATGAAGGTCGGGCCAAATTAGTTCGCCTTCGTGTTGCAGGCGATCGAGTTCAGTGCGGCAGTCTCCTACGCGGAATGACGAGTTTTCTGCGAGCGCTCGCTCGATCGCGTCTTCGTTCTCTTCCTTTTCCAAAGAGCAGGTGGAGTAGATCAGACGACCCTTTGGCGCAACTTGAGCCATCGCTGATCGGAGAATCGTTAGCTGGCGGGCTTGCAGATTCGCAAGGTCTTCGGGCTTCAGCCGCCATTTGATTTCTGGATTGCGGGAAAGAGTGCCGGTGCCGGAGCAGGGTACGTCCGCAAGAATACGATCGAATTTCGTGGCGAAAGGTAGATTCCGCGCGTCGGCGGCGACCACAGAGATATTGCTGGCTCGCGCGGCAGTGGTTGGATCGTGAGCGCCGAGCAGTTTTCGCAGCAGACGCGCGCGATGAGAATGAAGCTCAACTGCGGCGATCTTCGCGTTGGGATTGCGATCGGAAATGGCAGCAGTTTTTCCTCCAGGCGCCGCGCAACAGTCGAGAATGCTCTCGGCTTGGCCGACGAGGGCCGCGACGAGCTGTGAGGCTTCATCCTGAATGAGCGAGAGGCCTGCCCGAAGAGCGGCAGTCTTGGTGATGTCCCCGTGCTCGACTCGCCGCGCGGAGGCAAGGAAGGCGCCGGGAGCGAGTTCGATTCCCTCAGCGCGGAGTTGATCTTCGGCGTCGGGACGGCGAAGGCGGATTGCAGTCATGGGAACCGATTGGTCGTGCTGGCAAATGCGAAGAGAGGAATCGATGCCGTAGGCCGCTATCCAACGTTCGACGAGCCACTGTGGGTGCGCGCTGCTGGCGGCGAGCGCTTCGGCGGATGCGTCGCTGATCGCGTGCTGCATTGGGCTGTCGTCTTGTGAGTCGAGGATGATGAGTTTGCGCAAAACCGCATTCACGAATGGAGCAGCGGAACGCTTGCGCGCGCGCTTAACTAGTTCAACGCTTTCATTGATGGCGGCACGGGCGGGAACGCGGCTGAGCCAGCGCAGTTGGTAAACCGCAAGGCGGAGCGCCGTGAGAATCTCAATGTCGAGTTTCGAGAGCGGCTGCGCAGAGCTTGCGGCGACTTGGGAGTCGAGCAGCGATCGCCAGCGCAGCACACCCATCACCAATTCCGTGGTCAGCGAGTGATCGACCGTAGTGAGCCGGTCGTAGGCACGAGAGTGGAGCAGTTCGGAGGCATACGAGGACTCACGCTCGACGCGAAGCAGGATGTCGAAAGCAGCAGCACGGGCCGGAGAAACCGCCGGTTGCGAAGGTTTAGCTTTGGATTTCACTCTGGCCAGTATGACGGAAGACCCCGGGACGGAGAGAAAATTCGCACTTGCTTACGCGCCGAGCTTCTCGCCGGGAAGCGGACGATAGCCGCGAATAAAGTCAGCGGCGGACGTACGCTTCTTCCCTTCCAGTTGAAGTTCGAAGATTTCGATCGCGCTACTCTCGCCGCAGCCGACAAGAAAATGATCGCCTTCCGTCTTCAGTTCGGACGTTGGCAGAAAGCGCGCGAGCGCGGCCGCCTTCGAGATTTGCAGATTCTTCCCTCGAAACTTCGAATAGGCCCCGGGCCAAGGTTGAAAACCACGCATGCGGTTCAGGATCTCACTAGCCGGATGGGAAAAGTCGATAAGGCCGTCTTCTTTCTTGAGGATTGGCGCGAGAGTGGCCTCAGTGTGGTCCTGCTGACGCGGATGAACACTACTGGTCTGCAAGCCACGGAGAGTCGTGACAGTTAGCTCCGCTCCCACTTCCGCCAGTTTCGGAGCAAGCGTTTCTGCTGTGTCGTCCGGCGCTATAGAAAGTTCCCGTTGCAGCAGAATGTCTCCAGTGTCGAGGCCGGCGTTAAGCTTCATCGTGGTGACTCCGGTGACCGTTTCACCACGCGCAATCGCCCACTGAATGGGCGCGGCGCCGCGATATTTCGGCAGCAGCGACGCGTGGAGATTGATGTTGCCGAACAGGGGAAGATCGAGCATCCATTGTGGAATGATGCGGCCATACCCGACCACGATGATGGCATCTGGGTTGAGGTCGAGAAGTTGAGAGCGGAAGGCGTCGTCGTTCTTGATCGTTTCGGGCTGAGTAACAGGCAGGCTCAATTGCAAGGCTCGCCGCTTAACCGGCGAGGAAACGAGTTCGAGGCCGCGACCCTTGGGACGATCCGGCTGCGTGACCACGAGCTGAACGCGGGAGCCAGCCTCGACCAGGCGGTCGAGTGTCGGCACCGCGAATAAAGGCGTCCCGCAGAAAACGAGATTGAGCGATTGAATCATTGACACATTGAATCATTGATTCATTGACTCAATCTCTCAATGACTCAATCCGCTACCATTCTCCCGCTTTGACCATTTTACGAATCTTGCGCTTGATCAGGTCGCGCTTGAGAGCGCTGATATGGCTGATGTAGAGCTTGCCGTTGAGGTGATCGGTTTCGTGCTGAAAAGCGCGGGCCAGCAGGTCGTCTCCCGTCTTCTCGAAGACCTGCCCACTCAAATCCTGGGCGCGGATGGTAACTACCTTGGCGCGATTTACATTTTCGCGGAAGTCGGGGATGCTGAGACATCCTTCGCTTTGCGTGTGGCGGCCTTCCTTGTGGATGATCTCGGGATTAATGAGGACGATCTTGGCGTTGGGGTCCTCTTTGAAGGTGACGTCAACGACGGCGATGCGGAGCGGAATGCCGATCTGCGGCGCTGCCAGGCCGACACCGCGAGCAGCGTACATCGACTCAAACATATCATCGACGAGCATCTTCAATTCTTCGTCGAAGACCCCGACTTTCTCGGATGGCTTCTCGAGGACGGGATCTCCGAATTTCACGATGGGATAAATCATTTCAGTCGCAATCAGTCAGTCGCAATCAGTAGTTTTTCAGTTGCAAACAGTAGCCCTGGAAATTACGCAAGGTTTCTCCCATGGAATCGCCACCGAACTTGTCGAGCGCGCAACGGGCCAGCGTAAGCGCGACCATGGACTCGGCCGCGACCCCTGCGGCCGGAACTACGCAAACATCGGAGCGTTCATACGCCGCACTGACGGGCTGACGCGTAGCGAAATCGATCGATTTTAGCGGGCGGCGTAAGGTCGAGATGGGCTTCAAGTATCCGCGCACGCGGATCTCTTCGCCATTGGAGACGCCGCCTTCGATTCCTCCAGCATTATTGCGAGCGCGAGTGAACCCACTAAAGTTCCCCGGCTCGCCATAGCCGATTTCATCATGCACGGCAGAGCCCGGAGAGGCGGCGGCCGCAACCCCGGAGCCGATCTCAACCGCCTTCACCGCCTGCAACGACATGACCGCGGCCGCAAGCAGAGCATCCAGGCGCTCGTCCCACTGCGCGTACGTTCCCAGACCCGGCGGGACGCCGTGGGCGACGACTTCGAAGACTCCGCCCAGCGAGTCGCCGGTCTTGAGGACTTTATCGACTTCCTCTTTCATGCGTTGCTCAGTTTCTTTGTCGGCACAATTCAGTAAAATTTCTTCCTGGATATACAGAGCCTGGACCTGCTCCCATGGTATTTCATGTTGTAAAGCCACGTTGCCGACGGCGACGACGTGGCTGAGAACGTCGACGCCGAGTTCGCGCAGAAAAGCTTTGGCCAGGGCGCCAATGGCGACACGCGCCGCTGATTCGCGGGCGGAGGCGCGCTCCAATACGTAGCGTGCTTCCGGGAAATTATATTTCAGTGCTCCCGCCAGGTCGGCGTGTCCCGGCCGGGGAGAGGCGACACGCTTGTGGCGGGCTGGATCGCCTTCGCCGACGGGCAGAGACTCCTGCCAATTTTTCCAATCTTTATTTTCGAGTTGAATCGAAATGGGTGAGCCTATGGTCATACTGTGACGCACACCGGAGAGAATGTGAGCGGCGTCCTTCTCAATCTTCATGCGCCCGCCGCGGCCATATCCCTGCTGCCGCCGCCAGAGTTCGCGGTCGAGAAAACTCTGGTCCACTCGCAGCCCGGCCGGCAAGCCCGACAGAAACGCGACCAGAGCTTCGCCATGAGATTCTCCTGCGGTGAAGTAACGCAGCATAAGTGCTCGATTTTACCTGATACGGCGTCTCTCTCCGTAGTCTGAAGGAAAAAGAAGTTTACGTCACGACGAGTCACAAGTTCCTCCGGCCGGATTTTCACGTGCACGAGGGTGCGAATGATTGCTACAATCAACGGGACAATCATAATTCTTTGGCAGTCTTGGATCTGCCCACTCGTCGGCGGGTTGCGCCGAGTCGTTGAATCAACTCTAAAGGAGGTACTGTGTGCCCCCACGCACAGATCTCAGGGAAGTAATTTTTTCCGGCAGGAAGATACGGTGTTTGCTCGTGCACGACCACGTTTTATTGCGGCAGGGTCTGCGACGTTTATTGCGGGACGTGCCTGACATTGACGTGGTTAGTGAAGCCAGCAATGCGGCGGAGTGCCTGCGTAAAGTTTATGAATTCCGGCCGGATGTGTTGGTCGCGGATGCCGGAACCTTCGAACTCCCGGTACGCGAGGCGGAACTTCTTGTGACGCGGGAGTCTCCTCATACCAGAATAGTGTTCCTCAGCACCCAGGAACATGTCGTGTCTCCGTTTGAAGGCTTGCAGGGGGCAACGGCGAACTGTGCGGTCCGGCGAACATCGGTGGACGAACTGGTGCGGATGGTGCGAAACTCTTGCGGCGGCATGGCGACGGGCCCTACTCCGACAAGCGATCTTTCCGCAAGCCATCTCTCCGCAAACCATATTTCAACAAATCATCCGCAAGCGCCCTCGCGGCGTGACATGCAGCGCTCCCATGAAACGTTATTGCCACACGAGCGTGCTCTTACAGCGCGCGAACGAGAAGTGCTGAAATTGCTGGCAGAGGGAAAAACGGTGCGCGTGGCGGCGACCATGCTGGGCGTGAGCAGCAAGACCGTGGACGCACACAAGTTCAACCTGATGCGAAAACTCGGCATCCACAACAAGGCCGAGCTGGTTATGTGGGCGATTCAGAAAAAAGTTGTGAAGCTTCCGGCGAACTTCTAGCCGTGGCGCAGTCGCTGAGTACGAAACGATCAACGCCGCGCGTAAGCGGCTAACTCCGCGAGACTGGAAACCTGCAAGTCCGGATGACCTTCCGCTGCCTTGACCGCGCCTATACCAGTTCGCGCCGATGGACGGTTGACCCAAACTGTGGCTAGGCCGAGCGACTGCGCCGGAAGTACGTCGTGATAGAGGCTTTGACCCACGTGCAGGACGCGGTGGGGCGGCACACCGGCGCGACTCAAAGCGAGTTCAAAAATCTTCAATGATGGCTTGTAGGCTCGCGCCTGTTGGGCCGTGATGACCTGGTCGAATTTCACTCCAAGCTGTGGTTGCGTCGCGGCGAAAAGGTTGTCGTCCACGTTGGAAATGATGGCCAATCGAAAGCGTCTGCGTAGCTCGCGCAGCGCGCTTACGGTATCGGGCCACGGATTCCAAAGCGGCAGCGACTCAGGGAGCGAATTGACTTCCTGCTCCGCGGGCGAGAATCCGAGCCGTTCGCCGAACTGCTCCACCACAGACTCAAGAACTTCGCGATAGGCGCGATACTCCCCCTGCTCGGCACGGGCTTCGAAATCGCCATAGAGTTGCAGAATCGTGGCATCGTCTGTGTCCTTGCCATGCGCCGTTAGGATGCGGTTCAGGCAGAGAAGAATTCCATCTTCCCAGTTGATGAGCGTGCCGTAACAGTCGAAGGTAAGAATTTCAAAGCGGCTGAAGTCGAGCATGGTCGATGGCTTATCTCTTACTCGCGATAGCTAGGATTTCAAGCCGGGCAAAATCGGAGTTTCCTCGCTGGATTCAGCGGCGCTCTCCGCCTCGGCCTCAGCCTCGGCAGAGGAGGAATCCGCGGGAGCAGCGGGGGCTTTGGGCGCGAGAAACTTTGCGCTATTCAGAAGTGGGCGGCCGAGGGAGGCGTTGTAGCTTGTCCAGGGACTCTCCATGTCGGCCTCGCGCTCGAACTGGGCACGCATGGCCTCCATCTTGGAATCCAGGTCATCCATGTAGTGGAGCAGAAGCGCTTCGGGAAACATGGGCAACTTCGGCGAACCGAATTCGTACTCGCCGTGATGGCTGATGATGAGGTGCTCGAGCAGAGTCTTGAGTTCAGGCGGAAACTCTGGGAGCAGCGCGAGCTTGGCCTGCAGCATTTCAAGTTCGATGATCATGTGCCCCAGAAGCTGGCCGCGCGTGGTGTAGGAAAATGACCGGTTGTAGGCAAGCTCGTGGATCTTACCGATGTCGTGAAAGAATGCGCCGGTCAGCAGAAGATCGCGGTTAATGTGGGGATAGTTTCTACAGACCAGGTCGCAAGAACGAAAAAGCGAGACTACATGGTCGAGCAAGCCGCCGATATAGGCGTGATGCAGCGTCTTGGCAGCCGGGGCATTGCGGTACGCGGCTGCGATCTCCGGATCGGACATGAAAGCCTGCACCAGAGCCTTTAGATGAAGATTCTGGAAAGACGCGACGAAATCCGCCAGAGTCTGCCAGAGTTCGTCGATATCCCGCGTGGTCTTGGGGAGATAGTCGGAGAAATCGATTTCCGTTTCGCCCAGCTTGCGCAGCTTGTGGACAGTGAGCTGGAAGCGGTTCTTATACTTGTTGACCAGTCCTTTGATTTTGACGAAGTCGTCCTGGTCGAAGGCGTTAAGCACTTCTTCCACGTTGTCCCACATTTTGGCTTCCAGTTGCCCGCTGCGGTCGCCAAGGGTTAGAGCCAGATACGGTTCACCGGTTTTCTTGGGCTTGATTTGCTTGCTGACCACGACAAAGTTGGAAGTGATGATCTTGTTTTCGTGGCGGGCGCAGTCGCAGATGTAGAACTCTTTCATTCGCTTAATCAGTGTAAATCAGAAAGCGGAAGAGGGCGCTGGCAGAGGCGGTGCAGAGGGATCGTGCCAAGACTCGTCACTTCGCTCGCGCGATGGGCGAGGCGGCTGTCCCCCACATCACCCTTCTAGATGATTCCCAGCTTCTTTTTCTTCTTCAGTTTCTTTGCGTCGGAAGCCTTTGCCGAGGAGGTTTCAACCGGCTTGGTCTGGTTCGGGCTCTGGCCGGTATCGACGTATCCCTCTTTGTAGTCGATGTAGGCCTCTTCGCGCAGCTTGGTCAGATAGGCGCGGAGCGCGGGCTGCAACCTCTGCATGTAGAGAGTTTCCTGGATGCGAGGCTCGATATCTTTGAACGGCGGGATTCCCGCCTCCTGGTGGCTGACGACCTTCAAGATGACATAGCCCTGCTTGGTCCGTATCACGTCTGTAACTTCGCCGGACTTCATCGCGAACGTCTTATCTTCAAGCTCTTTGGCCAGAGTGCCGCGCTTGAACACGCCAAGGTCGCCGCCTTGTGAAGCTGAGGGACCGTCGGAATTTTTCTTGGCGATATCCTCAAAACTGGCACCGGCACGAATCTGTTTGAGCAGATCGTTGGCCCTGGCTTCGGCTGCTGCCAGAGCGGCGGTGTCTTCAGTCTGTTTGGCGGAGGAATCGGCCGCACCGCCTTGGGTTGGGGACACAGCGGCAGATTTATCGGCTTCCGACTTTTTGGGGGCAACCAGTATCTCGCTCAGCTTTATTGTCTCGGGCTGCTCCATGTCGCTCTTGTGCTCGTCGTAAAACCGCTGTTCATCCTCCTTAGTGATGGGAATGTGCTGGCCCACTTCTTCGCCGATCACCTTCTGGGTGACGATGCGGTTCCGCATGTTCTGCTTGAAGTCTTCGTAAGAGATGCCCTGCGAGGTGGCGGCCTTTTCCAATTCTTCCATCGAATCCAGTTTCATGTCCTTGCGCATCTGGTCGAGTTGCTTGATGAGATCGGTATCGCCGGTGATATCGAGGTCTTTGCCCTTCGCGAGCAGAAGTTGCTGGTCGATAAGATCGCGCAGGATATCCTTTTCGCGTTCAGCATAGAGTTTGTCGGCATTCGCCGGATCCTGCTGTTTCACGTCATCCCTGAGCTGGTCCTTGCTGCGCTGGTAGTCCGAAAGAGTAATGATCTGGCCATTCACTCGGGTGACAATTTCTTCGACCACCTGCCCGGCCGCGAATACGGGCAGGCACGCAATAGCCATGAGTACTGGAAGCAGTTTCTTCATAAGAATTTTCGGTGAGCCGCCCTGCTGCCTGGACTTGCGGGCCAAGCCTTTTTGCTATTTTACTACTTTGGGCCGGGGCAAGGGCGGACTTGCATTCATTTGATGCGTTGGCGCATCTACCTGGTTGCTGGCGCTTCGTGCTACAGCTTCCGCACGAGGGCAAGGGCGGTCATGTCGTCTGTAATGAGGGGTTCGCAAGTGAACTCCCCAACGGCATTCAGAATGCTCTTGCACTCTGCCTGAGCATTGGCCGCAGAATCGGCTTGCAGGCGCTCTCGGACGCGTTCCAGGCCAAATTCCTGCTCTTCACCCTTCTTATCTTTGCACTGGCCCTCGACTACGCCCCGCGAAACCAGAAGAAGAACCGCGCCTTTTTCAAGAGCGACCGTGGGAGCGTCGCAAGTGGCGTGGGAAAAAAGACCAAGCGGCAAGCCCGTGGATGTAAGTTCGGTAATGCCAGTGCTGTCGCGGAGCAGTCCGGGCTCATGTCCGGCGTTGGTGTAACAGAGGGTGCCAAAACTTTCGTGGTAGCAGGCAAGGAATGCGGGGCAGGAGTGCACGCCCTTCGCGGCTTCCATAACACCGCGGTTGAGTTGAATGCAGAGCGTGACCATGGCTTCGGATTCGTTGATGTCGGGCGCCGCAAAGAGTTCAGCCCCGAGAGTGCGAAATATTTTTGTCGCGGCCGCGAGCACAGGCAAATTGTTTTCGCGGCGTCCCGCAACATCGAGCAGGCCAAACAATATCCGCTCAGGGCTGACACGCAGCGAGTCATAGAAATCTCCTGCAACTCGCTTTCCGTAGGTTATAGCGGCAATGTCCGCGCCACGAATTTCGGGAAACTCACTGGGAACGGGCTCCAGGACTGGCGGAGGCTCGGGCACGCGGGACTTGAATAGGGCGCACATGCTGTTGTTTAGACTGAGAGGACGAAGCTAGCACAAGCGCCCACGGCGAGCAAATCAGTCGCCGTACTTGTCGCTGAGATACTTGGCAAGATCGGACTCGAGTTGTCCGTAATCGGAGTGGACAGTCGCGCGCAGAGCGGCTTCGGTGGAGCTGCCCTGGCCTAGGAGCTGCAGAACCCGCTGGATGTCGCCCATCCCGTAAGAATCGTTGATATAGGAAACCGCTGCCAGCGACTCAGCATAAGCCACGTAAGCTTCCGCACTTGAGAAGCGCATGAAACTGCCTTCCAGCACATTGAGCGGGATGTTGCGTTGCGTCTTGAAGAGCTGGGCCAATTGGCGCCCATCGCTTCCCAGGGATTTAGGCTCCAGAAGCTGGGCAATACCCTCGTGCAGCCAGAGCGGACAGCGGCCGGCAGAAATCTGATTGATGAAGGAGTGTGCTAATTCATGTTTCAAAACCCGCGCCAAGTCGGGCGTCAGGGAATTGAGACCGCTGATAGGGACGCGCAGCTTACCATCATTGACGGCTCCTGACCACGACGGCGCGCGGGTCACATCAAAGAAAGCTTGCTCGGTATAGAGCGTTACCAGAATATTGTCACGGGGTGGAGTGCCCAAATCACGCACCAGATCGTCGTAGTCCGACTCCAGCGCGGCGAGAATCTGCCCCCGGAACGCTTCTGAAGTCTGCTTGCCCTCGTAGTGCATCACGAAGTGACTGCTTTCGCGCTGAGCGAAATCGGTCTCGACGTTTTGTTCGCGCTGCGCTTTATCCAGGTATTGCTGGACAGCGGGATCGGGGCGGAGTTCGAGAGAGTGCTTCCATGAGGCGACGGCTTCTTTCGTGTGGTCGGAGGCCTGCTGTGCATAGCCCAGCACGGTGTAGGCATCGGGCGACCGGGGCGCGGCGCTGACGGCGCGCTGAGCGTAGGTTACAGCTTGAGAAGCATTCCCGGTTCGCACGAGCAGGGCGGCATAGTAGATGAGGACAGTTGCATTCTCCGGCTGGAAGCGCAGGGCGCTATCAAAATAGCGGCGGGCTTGATCGATGTTGCCGTGTTCGAATTCAAACTTTCCGGCAATGAAATCAGCCGTGGCGCTTAACTCGGGGTTTCCCTTGGCTTCGAGTTTCCCAACAGCGTCGGGGTCGACCTTGCCATCCTTAACAATTGTCTGGGGAAGATCGCCCTCGTTCGCGAGACTGTCGACGGGGGTGAAGGCGGGAAGATCGGCGGAATTCTTGCCGCTGGACGCAGCATGCGTCGGCATGCCTCCGGCTTCGATGCGATCTACTGAAGTCTTCGGAATAGCATAGCTGTCGTCGCCGATTTCATACTCATAGCGGTTGCCATTCTCGCGGACGTGATCCACCAGGATGGTACGGCCGTTCTTCAAATGGATGGTGTCAGCCGATGCCGCCGTGAAGGCGAACATGAGCATCATAGCTGGCAGGATAGTGACACGAAGCCGCATTGAAGCGCATTCTAGCAAGACCGGAGCCGAGCACCTACGTGACCAAAGTACCGTCAACACGATGCAGATCAGCCATGATGCTCGCGCTATGTCTGGCGGTTTTGGCCATCTCTCCAGCTTGGGGTAAGCAGAACGCCTCTGAGCGCGCAACTCCCGCACAGACACACCGGCCGGGCCCGGCGGAGTCTCTCTACCTGCAATTGAGTAGCGTCGGGCTGGATTCGACACGAGTGTTCCGGGTGCGGGGAGCGGCGCTCGATCGACCCTCGATCCATATCACTCTAGAAGACGGAACCATCGCCTTCACCAAGGACGTGCTGGGCAGGATTACCGGGGCGTTCTTTGAAGGCGATGGAGAGGTACTGCTGACCCCGCCGAACGATATAGAACGAAAATCGATGGGCCTGTTCACGGGAATGGCAATTCTGGAGGAGCGTTTCTCAACCGCCTACTTCCGCTTCAACGACAAGTCCGCTGCCGAGTTGCAGCCGGGTTTCAGGGCGCCGGAGGATGCCCAGGGATTTGTCGCACGGTGGGACAAGACAGCCCGCAACCTGGCGTCGACCGATGCCATGAGGTTGCTGGAAAACTTCAGCGAAACGCTGCCGGCCGCGGGAGGAGCACTCACACAAGATCCCGGGGCCAGAGATGCAGACCCCGACGATCACATGTTGCATGCGCGGCTGCAGGGAAACAAACTCGGCGTCTTCGACATCTTTTATGACTCGACGGCGGGGGAGCAAATCGAGGCTGGGCAAACGAAGACCGGAGAAGACGGAAAGACGTATTACGACATCTGGACCTCTTTTTCGACCAAGAGCGCTGGGAGCCGCCTTCCGAACGAGACCGTGCAGACGCTTCCGGTGGAAACAGAATCTCAGCAAGAGCCAGTTCTTGTGCGCAGTTATGTGATCGATGCCCACGTGAGGCCTCCCAAACAGCTTGATGCTGAAGTGAAATTGCAACTCGAAGCAGTATGCGGCGGATCGCGTTTCCTCGGATTCGAGCTGTCGCGCTTTTTGCAGATCCAGAGCGTCGAGGCAGACGGAAGGCCGGTGGAATTCATCCAGAACCCGGCCCTGGAGGGTACGTGGCTGGCACGCAGCGGCAACGATTTGGTGGCCGTGATTCTTCCCGCCCCTGCGCGGAAAGGCCAGAAAATTAGCCTGCGCTTCGTCTACAGTGGAGAAGTGTTAGCGGAAGCTGGCAAGGGCCTGCTCTACGTTGGCGCGCGCGGAACATGGTATCCCAATCGCGGAATGGCCATGGCCGATTTCGATCTTACCTTCCACTACCCCGCGGGCTGGACACTTCTGGCGACGGGCAAACCAGAGCCGCTCTCCCGGTCGTCGACAACATCTCCACAAACTGCGCCGTCGAATGCGGGCGACGAACAAGCGGCGCGATGGATCTCGGAGCGGCCTATCCCAGTGGCCGGGTTCAATCTTGGCAAGTATGTTCGAGGATCGGCGCAAGCCGGTAGTGTCACGGTGGACACCTATGCCACAGTCGGAGTGGAACGAGACTTCCCCAAACCACCGCCGATCCTCCAATCCAATGGACTGCCGCAACCGCCTCAGGGCATTTCTCCGGCGCCCATCGCCCCCAGCACCCTGATCGTTCCACCCGACCCTTCGCCAGCGCGAAGTGCGACCGCCGTCGCGGAGGTTACCGCGCGGGCCGTTCGTTATTATGCTGACCGATTCGGCCCATTTCCCTACAGTCAACTGTCTTTGACTCAGATGCCGGGGCCGGATAGCCAAGGATGGCCGGGCCTGGTCTTTCTTTCTTCCTACGCTTTCCTGACGCCGGCGGAGCGCGAAGAATTCCACGTCACTCCTGTTCAGACTTTGCTGGAACAACTGGTCCCTGCACACGAGGCCGCGCACCAGTGGTGGGGAGACCTGATCACGTGGGCCACGTACCGTGATCAGTGGTTTTCAGAGGGCTTGGCAAATTATTGCTCTCTGATGGTGCTTCAGGAAAAGAATCCGGCCGGCTTTCGGTTGATCATGGACAAATATCGCCGGGACTTGACTGACAAGAACAAAAACGGCAACGTTCTCAAGGACGCCGGACCGGTGACTCTGGGAAACCGTCTGCTTTCGTCTCAGTTTCCAGAAGGTTACGACGCCATCAGCTATGGACGGGGAACCTGGCTGTTCCACATGCTGCGCTCGATGTTAGAGGACGCAGCCGAGATAGACGGACGGAAAGACCGAAGGCCCAAGTCTGCGGAAAGTCCCTTCGTGCGCTCTTTGCGCAAACTTCGCGAGCGCTATGAAGGAAAAGCCATCAGCACGCGCGAGTTGCTGGAAGTTTTTGCGGAGGATCTGCCGCCCTCGTTGCGTTATGAAGGCAAAGCGTCACTCAACTGGTTTCTGGAGGGCTGGGTGAACAACATTTCTCTGCCCAGGCTCGACCTGCAGAGCGTGAAGTTTGCGGCCAGGGCGAACACTACGCTCGTGACCGGAATGATCCGGCAAAGAGACGCGGCAGAAGACCTGGTGACGTCTGTCCCGATCTATGCGGTGGTCTCGGGCAAGGCTCCGGTGCTGATAGGCCGCGTCTTTGCCGATGGGGCGGAGACCCCGCTTCACTTGTTGGCACCAGTGGGCACACACAAGCTCTTGCTCGATCCGAACGAAACTGTCCTCACAGCTCCGAAGTAAAGCAGCCGAGCCTTCGCCGCCAACAGTCCATTCCCGAAAAGGAACGCGCAAGCTCCTGTGTTCCGGGAACGGGCTTTGGGGCCGAGTGAACACAACTTCCCCACCTACGCCTCTGCGAGATAAGTAACTGAAGCGTCTTTCACTTGCACAACGTTTCTCAATCAAGATAAAGATGGCAGTCGAGCTGCTAAATGAACAGCAAGTTCAGGAGCGCACAATTTGAATTGCTCTAGTGTCGCCACTTTCGGGCCAGCCTTGATTGAACCAACAACGATCGACGTAACCGAAATCAATGCGCCCGTTCCCAACGCCGCGTTCGTCGAAGCCGAGCCCTCGGGCGGACCCGAAACCATTCTCCTGGTGGAAGACGAAAACTTCGTTCGCCAAGTCACCGCCGAGGTCCTTGAATCGGCGGGATACAAACTGGTGATTGCCCGCAGCGGCTCCGAGGCCCTGGACGCCTATCGCCAACGGTCCGAACCTATTGATCTGCTTCTTGCCGATGTCGTCATGCCGGGAATGAGCGGCCGCCATCTGGCGGCAGAACTTGAAAGCTTGTGTCCGCGCGTCCGTGTGTTGTTGATGAGCGGCCATGCCGGTCAACTCGCGACGTGTCAGGTGTCCGCTTATAGCGAGACGTACCTGGCCAAGCCCTTTTCGGCACGCATCCTGTTGCAGAAAGTGCGCGAGGTGTTAGACACGAATCCGTTTGACTGCGGGGTGCTGGCCTAACTCACATCGCTTTTGCGATAGCGGGTGGCTCGCAGAATCTCGTGGGGAATCTGGCCCAGTGGCACAACTCTGTCGAGAATCCCCGTCTCCGCACAAACCCGAGGCATCCCGTAGACCGCGCAGCTCAGCTCATCCTGGCCTACGGTGAAACCGCCCTCTCGATGAATCGCGTCCATGCCCAACGCTCCATCCGATCCCATGCCGGTCATAATGACCCCCATCGCCTGGGAATGAAATGCAGCGGCGACTGATTCCATCGTGATGTCTACGGAAGGGACGTGTAACTGGTTCTGCGGTTGATCCGAAAGACAAATCAGCGTTCGTGAGCCGCTCGTGCGTAGTACCGTCATCTGAGATCCCGCGGGAGCGATGTAAACCACTCCGGGCTGAGCCGGCTTTCCATGCGATGCCTCGCATACGGAAACCGCGCAAAGCCTGTTCAGTCGTTCGGCAAACGGAGCGATGAAGCCAGCTGGCATATGCTGTACCACTAGCAATGGAACCGGAAGGTCGCCGGGAAGAGCCGGGAGAATCTGCTCCAAAGCCTTTGGGCCCCCAGTCGAGACCCCCAGAGCTACAATCGCGATCGGAGAAAGCGAAAACTCCCTCACCGGCTTACTGACAGCCCGGGGAGGCTTTCGCGGCAAAATGAAACGATCTCTCGAATATCGCGACTCCGCAGCCGCCTTGATCTTGGCGACTAAATCATCGCTGATGTCACGAATGTCCAATGAGGTTGGTGAGAGCTGCTTGGGTACATAGTCGAAAGCCCCGGCGGAGAGCGCGCGGAAGGTGGTCTCCGCATCTTTCGAAGTGGTTGAGCTAACCATGATGACCGGGCGCGGGTACTCTGCCACAATGCGGCGAAGAGTCTCCAGCCCATCGAGGCCGGGCATCTGCACGTCGAGCGTAACGACGTCGGGGTCGAGGGACACAATTTTTTGCAGGGCCTCCATTCCACTGGCCGCGGTGGCAACGACCAGCAGGTCCGGATCGGAAACGATCATGCGGGTGAGCGCGGCGCGCATGAAGGCGCTGTCGTCCACAATGAGCACGCGTATCGGCGACTTGGCCGCTTCGCCGTTCATTCGCGGTAAATGGCCCGGACGAGGCTGTGGACTTCGTCCATGTAGGAATCGAGTTCGAAGGTGAGGCGGGCCCAGTCAAAGTGCTTCAGAGACGCGGAGCTTTGCGCGAGCAGAGTGAAGCCGGCATCCTCAAACAGATTCACTTGGCGCTGCTCGACATAACCGTAATTAAGGCCGCCCATACGGCAGAGCAAGTCGGCGATGTGCACCAAAGCCACTAAACCGGAATCCTGCGCATTTTCCGGCGAATGATGATAAGCCACGACCTCGATCAGGTCAGGTGAGAGTCTCCAGCTCTCAGCCAGCAGACGTCCGCTATCACAGTGCGTAAACCCAAGTGATTTTTGCTCGGATTCGTGCAGCGGAATCCCCTCGGCTCTAGCAATCTCGAAAGCGGTGCGAAATTCGTGAGGCAAAACCCAAAGGTTGACAATAATTCCGAGGTCATGGAGAAGACCCGCGAGATAGGCCTTCCCGGGATCGCAAAGTTTGATCTTGCGCGCCAGGCGCCGGCAGATCAGTGCGCATCCGAATGAGTGTTCCCAAAAAACAACGGGATCAAGGCTGGTCCTGGTTTGCGGAAGCAGGTTCAACACACCGCACGACATCGCGATATCGCTGACGTGATGAATTCCCAGACTGACAACCGCTCCGCGCAATGATTCGACTTTTTGCCAGCGTCCTGGACCAAAGAGCGGAGAGTTCGCCATGTGCAGGCACTGCGCCGCAAGGGACTTGTCCTGCGCCAGGAAATCTGTAATTTTCTGTACGTCGAGCTGATCCAGCGGCTGCTGCAGGTAACGCAGCAAAGGGAAGAGAACGGCCGGAATGGTCGGAATCTTACGCAACCCGTCGAGCCGCTCCAGTAAGAGCTGTTTTCCTACCGTCGCGGTTGTCATATCGCCTTGCCCGCTGGAAGCGGGAGTTCTCCTTTCACATAAGCGGTAGTTCCCGGCAAATGAACCATGCGAAAAGCTTCACTAACGCCGAAAAGGGACTCCGCATGGCCCAGAAACAGATATCCGTGAGGCAGAAGACTGTCGAAGAAGTGCTGAATGACGCGACGCTTGGAAGTGAGATCGAAATAGATCAGCACGTTGCAGCAGAAGATGACGTCGATGTTTTTCATGAGCGCCATATGGGAATCGTCCGACAGATTGAGGCGGCTGAAGGTCACGTTGGCGCGGACCACGGGATTCACCCGGAGCTTGTCACCAAATGGAAGAAAATATTTCCGCTGGTGGATCAACGTGACATTGCGCGTGCTGTGATCTCCGTATAGCGCCGCTTTGGCGTGTGCGAGAGAGCGCTGGTTCAGATCGGTGGCGAGAATCTCGACGACCCAGCTCTTGAGTTGGCTGTCGGCCTGGTCCAGCAGAGACATGCGGAGAGTGTAGGGTTCTTCCCCCGTGGAGCAGCCCGCGCTCCAGATACGCAGGCGGCGGCCCGGAGCTTTAGCCTTAGCCGCAAGAATGCTTGGTATCACAATGCGGCGCAACGCATCGAGTTGCTCCGGGTTACGGAAGAAGCAGGTTTCTCCGATGGTGATCTCGTTAAGTAAAGCGGTCAGTTCGGATTGCCGAAGCGGGCGCGTGGTGAGGCACTCGAAGTACTCGCGCAGGGTTTGCACTCTGAGTTCTTTCATGCGGCGGCCGCAACGCTTCTGCAGTAGATCGAGTTTGTTGTCGGGGTGAAAAATGCCGGCGATCCGATAGATCAGGTCGCGGATGCGCACCAGGTCGGACTGGGGCGGGACTGCCGTGCCGGGCGCTCCTTGCAACGAGGGCGCAGTGGTCACGCGATTGCCTTTCGGGTCGCCTGCGTGCCGACGACTTCCAGATTCCGTCAATCGCGCTTCATCCAACCGATCAGCGCAATGGACACGCGCCCAACATAAACTTCATCGGCATGGGAAATCGTTTCTTTAGGGAGGAATCGTTGCCACTTGACCGCCCAGAATGACTATGTCGACGCGGCGGTTCTGCGCCCGCCCTTGATCCGTGAGATTGCTCGCGACTGGGTGATATTCCGCGAAGCCAGCGGCAGAAAGCCTTTCTGGCGCGAAACGGTAGCGAATGATGAGCAGGCGAACCAGTTCCGTGGCCCGGGCAGTCGAAAGCTCCCAATTAGACGCGATCTGTGCGGTGTGAATCGGAACGTTATCGGTGTGCCCTTCGATGCGCAGCTTGTAAGTGCGGATGGCCAGTATGGAAGCGATGCGGTCCAGCGCCGAACCAGCCTCAGGTTTGATGGTTGCCGAACCGCTATCGAAGAAGCCGAAGTCCTGCAGGCTGATGACCAGGCCATCCGCCTCACGACGCAGTGTTACTTCATGCAACGCAATTTCATGGTGTAATGCCGTTCGTAATTCGGTCTGCAAAATGGCAAGATCTGACTGCTCGGAGACAGCCGCCAGAGCATCCTCAGGAGGCGAAGCGATGCGTCCCAGAGCAGCGTTACGTTTCACATTTTCAATGGCCTGCACCGTGCTGAAAGGCATGGGCTCATTGCTGTCCACCGGAATCTGTGTGGTCGAAGCCGGGAAAACACCCAACTCCTGAAATGCAACCTGTATGGCCAAAGCGAGTTTGCCGACCTTCCGCTTGTCTACCTGCGAGGAAGCGTAGTCCGCCACCAGGTCGGCCAGCCTTCCATTGTCGACCCAAAGGCTGCCCGGCGTGGTGGGCGCGGCAGCGGGCGCCGCGGCCGTCACACGCTGCACATAGTCGGCCAGGGGATCTTTTTTCGGGGCCGCCGCTTTTTGTTTGGTCCGCCCTTCCGCACCAGGAGCCAGCAGGAACATGCCCAGCATCACGCCAAGAATCATGACCGCAAGGCAGCCAATCCTCTTCACAGGCTCGCCCGCAAGGTTCCCGCGCCCACAACTTCCGCCCGCAGGATTCGCGGCGCGTTCTTCAGCCGCACCCGCACGAATTGGCCGAGAGCGCCTGCGTCCAGACAGGTCACGGGCAACACCACTCGAATCCCCGCCTCGTCCCAGGTAAGCGTCGCAGTCTGGCCGGGCGCAACCAGCCGCTCCGCGCCGCTCGCGCCTGCGCGAGTGGTCAAACGCGAAACGGATTCAGCGGAAACATTCGAGCGCCGCGCAGATGCTCTCTGTGACGTTGCGGCCCCGGCCGCCGATGTCTTAGGCTCGTCGGCCCAAACCAGAAAAGGAGCACATTCCCCCGGACGCGTGCAGCGCAGCGCGAACTCCCAGCGTTCGAGTGCCGTGCTCCAGCTGGATTTCGTCAGTTCGAGCGGCGCGTCTTCTGGGATGTGGCGCGCCGCGGCGCAATCCAGATCACCCGGCCAGCGCCTGCGGGCGTTCGCTTGATCTTGCACCGATGCCGATCCTGCCACGAGTCGCGCAATCTCCGCGCAAGATTTCGTTGCTCCCCGACGCCTGACTACGATGCGCGGTGCGATAATGATGCCGCTGATCTTGACCGCGCTCACCACTCCGGCTGCGACCTCTTCCAGCAGCCGCCGGACCTCGCGGCCGTCCAGCACGCGCACACTCCCGGACTGCGGCAGCGCCCCTAGTCTTATTTGTGCTGCTGCGTCGCGCAACTGCCGACAGGTGCCGGGCGCCAGCAAATCCGCCAGTGTCAATTCTCCTGGTCCGGCTTCCACGCTGGAATCGACCGCTACATCCTCGCAAGCCTGCCCCGCCGAGCACTGCAGAGACGCCGCCGCCAGCAATCCACTCATCAGCATCATGAAAAAAGGCTTCATGGAAACCTCCGGTACCGTGCCCTCATCCGACCTTCCAGCGCGATCTAGCGGCCAAGATTCTAGCGGCCAAGATTATTGATGGTCTGCAACATCTGGTCCGCCGCATTCACTACCCGCGAACTAGCTTCATACGATCGCTGGGCCACGATCATATTCACGAACTCCGTCACCACGCTGACGTTCGATTGCTCGAGCATGCCCTGCACAATCGATCCCAACCCTTCGCTCCCGCCGGGCGGCCCCACGATCGGATTGCCCGAAGCTGTGGTCGCAAGAAATAAATTGCTGCCCGTGCTGTTCAGTCCCCCGGGATTATTAAACAGCGCCAGCTGCAACGATCCCACCTGCTGCGCCGCGGTCTGTCCCGCGAGGGTCACACTGACCGTGCCATCGGAGCCCACGGTGACCGAAGTCGCTCCGGTGGGGATCGCGATTGAAGGCTGCACCGCGTCGCCATCCTGATCGACAAGATTGCCTTGCCCGTCGAGATGAAAGCTTCCTGCCCGGGTGTAGGCGGTCTGGCCATCGGGCAAAAGCACTTGAAAAAATCCCTGCCCTTGAATTGTCAAGTCCAGAGGATTACCCGTCTGGCTGAAGTCGCCCTGCTGCTGGATCACCTCCGACGCCGCCGAACGCGTGCCGAGCCCGACCTGCAACCCCGCCACCACCGTGGTCTGCTGCGTCGCAGCCGCTCCCGGCATGATCAGGTTCTGATAGATGAGGTCTTCAAACTGCAATCGCCGGCTGCGAAAGCCAGCCGTGCTCGAGTTCGACAGATTGTTTGCGATATTGTCCAGATTGAGTTCCTGGGCAGTCATGCCGCTGGCCGCGGTATACAGGGCGCGCATCATAAGATTGTTCTCCTTAACTTCGACTTCAAACCTTCGGCAGGTCCTGCACCGCGATCTGGTTCATCTGCCCATCGAGCGCGCTCAGGGCGCGGGAAAGCATCTCGGTATTGCGCTGCACCGTTATCAACTGGACCACGCCCTCTGTCGGACTGACGTTCGAGCCCTCGAGCATCCCCTGCCGCACCGAGGAATCCGCCGCAGCCACCGCCGACCCGGCGGGCGCGGAGTAAGTGGCGTTCCCCACCGCCGTCAGATTCGTTCCCCAAGGAAATTCCGCGAGTTGCAGTTTGTCGACCACGGTGCCATCGACCGATATGGTTCCGTCCGAACTGATCGCAACCGCGCCACTCGGCAAAGTAACCGGCCCCTGCGCACCGAGCACGGCGCTGCCCTGGCTGGTGACCAGTTGTCCCGCGGGCGTGAGGTGAAAGCTGCCATCGCGGGTATAGAGAATTCCCTGCGCCGACTGCACCGCAAAGAAACCGCTGCCCGCAACCCCCACATCCAGAGGATTGCCCGTAGGCGCCAGGCTCGCCGGCGTCAGATCGAGCCGGCTTCCACTCAATACCCCAAAGTTGTTGACGACACTATTCAAAGGATTTGCGCTCGAACCGCGTCCCGCCAACCGCCCCGCCAGCAAAGAACGAAACGTAGTCTGCTGGCCGCGATAGCCCGTCGTCGACAGGTTCGCGAGGTTGTGAGCTACCAGTTCAAGCGCCTGACTCTGCGCCGCCAGTCCGGCGGCGGCCGCGTAGTATCCACTGTCCATGATTGGTTGACTCCTGTGGGGAAGGAGCACGCGGCGTTCCAACGTAGATTGTGATTGGATAATCATGGCGGAAAGAAGACCGGGAAGGGCACGGCTTCAGCCGTGCCACCAGCGGATACAACGGATTCCGGCTTCAGCCGCTGTGGCGTCCGTCGGAGGCAACCGACACTCCTTAAACGGCTCTAAAAAATACAAGCGGATCGATGGAGGACAAAAGAAAATTCTAAGATCGAACCGCCCGAAAGCGTCTCTTGCCGGCAAACAGCATCGTCCTCGGCAAAATCATCCCGCGTGAAAAGATTCAATCGCTCTCTGCCATAGCCACAACCCAGCAGTTGCGTTCGACTGATTCAATCGCAAAAAATTTCCACAGCTCCACTGTGACATCTGACCTTGCGCCGCCAGAAAACTTGCGTAATCATCGTCGAGGCCGTGACAGTTGGCTGAAGCCAATTCACCGCGACCGGAAGTTGTTTGCTTTCTAGAGTTTAGTGCCTAAGTTCTTGACATGAGAATCTTGCGGGGAATTTCCCGCTAACGTGATGATTTCAGAGATTTAGCAAAAAGGGGGGAGGGGGCATCGACACGTTTTTCAGCCGCGAGGCAGCCACTCAACTCCCCCCGCAATGAACTCCAAACTTTATCTCAGGCTCAGGTTCCTTCGCGGTTTCCCGCTCGGCGACGGAAAGCAGCGTCCTCGCCGAGCATAGTGCCAGTTCGAATAACTCGGAATAACAATGTTGTGGAGCATGAGTACCAGGTACTAGGTACTGGGTACTCGCTACTACCGGCTGGCGGCTTTTTTCTTTTCCAGCGCGGCGTAAATCGCGGGGTCGGTGCAGACTTCGTAGTAGGTGCGGTCGGTCCAGTTCTGGACGGAGAAATCCGCAGGATTGATTCGCGGCACGCGGCTCTGGCGTACCACGATTTTGCGGAAGATGTCGCGGTCGACGGGCACGGTGGCGCTGAACAATTCATACTCGCCTTTATCGGACGACGCGATCGAAGCCGGCAGCTTCACCGCCAGCGGCACAAGCGATATTTCCTGCTCCAGTTTGCGGAATGCCGCTTCATTCATGCGAATGCCGCCCAGGTTGTAGCTAAGCATGGAGTCTTCGGGATTCTCTGCCTCGTCCTTTGAAGCTTCGCTCGCCGCCTGGAAGACAAAAACGTGGAAGGGACCGGCCTGCGGCTCCATAACCTTGCGGGCGCGCTTGTTGCAGGAAGAAAGCCGGTCGCTCTCGTTCAGCGCTTCCGAGATCATGATCTGGTGCTCGCCGTCCATCAAGTAAAGCGGCGCAGCTTCCTGCAACGTGATGCCGACCCCCAACTCGAGTTCGGGCATGCCCGAGCGCTGCATCAGTTCGTTGTACCCGCGCACGATCTCGATAATCTCGCGGGCCAGCACGCAGGCCCGGCTCACCGCCAGTGCGGGCTCGCCAGTACGTTCGAGGATCGCCAGAATGATGGCATCGCCCTCGAGAAAAACTTTCTGCGCCCCATACTTGCCGAGCAGCTTGTTTACCGGATCGTAAAAATTCAGGCTGAAGTAGGATGCGGGATTCAATCCCCTTTCCATCAATGTGCGCGTGAGCCGCGTGGAGTCGCGCACATCGGCCTTCAACACCACGTGCCGCAGCACTCGTTCTTCCTCAGGTTGCTGCTCTTCAGGCAGAAGAAATTCGTAGAGCGTGCCGTTCATGCGGGAAAGCTCGCGCAGCTTTTCCGTGCTCACCACGTTCACCGAGTCGAGTGCCGCATTCAAAGTTTCGAGGCGCCGCAGATCGCGGTGATATTGGGAAAAATCCTGTAGAAAGCGCGCCGCTACCTTGGCACGCTCCGCGCCCCGGCAGCCCGCGACCTTGCCGACCGCGGCGTAAAGACTGTTGGGCGAGAGCTTGCCATGCTCCTGAATCATGCGCTCCACACGGTCGCATTCAGGGCGCGAGATGAGCGCATTCTTTAGCTGCTGCGGATTGATTCGCGGAGCGTACTGGCTGAGCAAAGGTACGGTGTGGTAAGAAGCGATTACGCACTCCATCACCTGTTCATCTTCGAGCAGCCGTACCCACTTGGCCAAACGCTGCTGCTGGGCCATGCCTTCGGCTGTGGAATCGTCGGGCGTACCTGTGCCTACAAGAGTCCGGGCGTTCTCCGGAGCGCATAACCAGGCATCGATCATCTCGGCAGCGGTGTCTTCACCGTATACCGACCGCACAAAGCCCCAAACAATATCTTGCAGGTGGGGATAGCGATCGGGATCGCGGTCCCAATTGCCCAGCATCACGTAGTGTTCGGCGCACAGGTAGTCGTCGCGGCCATCTTCGGAAAATGCGAGACGGTTCAGGAACAGGCCATAGCTGGCCAGGCCAGCGCTGCCCGACTCAACAGTGTTGGCTTCGCCAGTCTTCGCTTCTCCAAACAACGACCGCCGCGTGCGGGCCAGCGTTTCTTTTTCGATCTCGCGCAGGGTTTCGAACAGATCCTGCCCGGTCTTGCGCAGGATGATCTTTTTTCGCACCTGGAAGGCAGCCACGCGCTCGCGATACTCCACTGCTTTGCCCTGCCGCATGCTTTCGTAACTCTTGAGGAGAACGCGGCAGCGCTCCAGCACTTGAGCGAATTGCTGATTCATCTCCGTACGAAGAAACTTGGTCACGGCCAGTCGCGCCAGCAGGTCGACAGAAATGTTCTCTTCTTTCTTGGCGCGACTTAGCGCAGCCAGATGCAATTCAGCCAGCAGCGACTTCCAGTCAGATTTTTCCGCCGGGTTGCGAGTGCCCCCGACGGCGGCGTTTCTCATCCAAGACGGGACCTGCGCTTTCTGCGTCGCCTCCGCCGCCAGCATTCCTTCCAACTCGCCGTGGCGAATGATCAACCGCATCACGTGCGCCCGCGCCGCATCTAGGAAGCGCGGGCTTAGGGCCACATCGTGGCGTAGGTTATCGACTCCAACCGCGAGCCCTTCGAGCGCAATCGACGGCGCAGCCGCAATCATTTCCGGCAGAGCCGGTTTGTCGGGCTCTTTACCCAGGCGAAAGATGGGAAGTAGAGGCATCGTGAATGTTGAGAATTCGTGGAAGCTACTGATTACACATATACATATCGAGGCTAGCACGCGTACCGCGGGGGCTAAAGTTACCTAGGTTATGGCTGGCGGGCACTGCGGTTCTTCAATCTATTGTTGGTTGATCATTGCTGATTGAAAAGACTTTGCGGTGATCTCGCCCAGGTTTTCAATCAGCAATCATCAGTCAACAATCAACGATTCCCCCTGGCCCTGCGCTTCTCTTCGCCTTCCCGCGACCGCGGGATTAATTCTTGGAGCTTCAGCC
Source organism: uncultured Acidobacteriaceae bacterium (assembly GCA_963747615.1). Taxonomy (GTDB): domain Bacteria; phylum Acidobacteriota; class Terriglobia; order Terriglobales; family Acidobacteriaceae; genus Sulfotelmatobacter. The sequence continues at coordinate 1,139,213 of CAVVFP010000001.1, read as the reverse complement.
GGCGCGGAAGTCGCGCACATCTTCTCCGGACTTAAACATCGACGCGAGGGGAATGCTTCGCGCCTCCGCCATTTTTCGATTGACCTGTTCAAAATCCGCCTTCACCCAGCCCACGCTCGAAAGTTCAATCTCGCCATCCTGCGCGATCCAGAACACGGTCGGAACGTTGGTCAAACCGTAGGCGTTCGACACAGGATAGGTTTCCGTGTCATCGAGCAGCACGGGAAACGTCACGCCAAATTCTTTGGTGAACGCGGAGGTCTGCCTGGGATCGTTCTGCGAAACACCGATGATTCTGACACCGGTGTGTCCGTAGGCCCGCTCCAGGCGCTCCAGGAATGGCAGAGCATACTGGCAGGTGGGGCAAGAAACCTTGAAAAACGCTAGCACCACCGGCCCTGCCGACAGTTCCTCGCTCAGCACGAAGCGCCGGCCATCCATCGCCCTCAGTTCAAAGTCGGGCGCTTTCGTGCCCGCGGTCAATGCCGCCATCGGTCGTCCTCCGGTTCGTTTCTTCAGGATACTTTGCAGCCAGCGCATATTCCACGTCTGAGCTGCTTTCATTTTAGATGATCGCCTGAGGAAAAGAGTGGTCAGTGGCTAGTGACCAGTGGTCGCGGACTGCACTCAAAGCATGTCTGCTTTCCGCAGAATCTTTCGTGCCAGCCCCGTGAGCGCCACCTTCCCCAGCCGGGCCAGCGGAATCCATTTGCCCGACTCTCGCGATGGCGCAGTGTCGCGCCACACTCGCACCGTGTAGTCCGTCACCGTAATCGAATGTCGCAGTGTGAACGCCGGACTATCCCCATTCATGCTTGCCATCTCCGGCAGTTCCCACATGTGCGGCATCAGCGAAGCATCCGCCGGCCGCTGCATCAGAAACACGGCCCCGTTGTTGCAATCGAGCGCGTAGTGAATCTCGCGCTTCTTCTGCCGTGCAGCTTTTCCATTCGGCGTCAACTCTCCGCGCGTGGCACACAGCTCGACCACTGGACACGTCAAACATGCCGGCGCACGCGGCATGCATACTATAGCGCCCAACTCCATCATCGCCTGATTGAAGTCGCCGGGACGCTTCGCATCCAGCAGACGATTGGCCGCCGTCCACAATTCCTCTCCAGCCAGCCGCGTGCCAGCTAGGCGCTGCAGTACGCGCTCGACGTTACCGTCGACGACAGCGACCGGCTCTCCGAACGCGATGCTGGCGATCGCTGCTGCCGTGTAGCGGCCGATGCCAGGCAGATCCCGCAATCTTTCCTCGCTCTGCGCAAACTTCCCGTCATGCGCGCGCACGATCACCTTTGCCGCGGCATGCATCATGCGCGCCCGGCGGTAGTATCCCAGGCCGCTCCACGCCGCGAGCACGGTGGCCTCGTGCGCCGCAGCGAGTTTCTCCACCGTTGGAAAACGCTTGAGGAATTTTCGATAGTGCTCGATGACCGTTGCTACGCGAGTCTGCTGGAGCATGATCTCGGAAAGCCACACTCGGTAGGGATCGCGGTTCGCGCGCCAGGGCAGATCGCGCCGTTGTAGGTCATACCAGGCGAGAAGGCCTGTGCGGAAGCGACGCTGTCGAGGAAGAGAAAGAGTGTTCTGGGAGGACGGCACCTTCACGTTGTTAGCTTACGCGAGACCAGGAGCAGCTCGGTCAAAACCTTTGAAAGCGCGGAGGACGCGGAGAAAAGGCGCGGAGTGCTTTGAGGCAATCCGCGAGGTGCCCTTCTGTATGCTCGGCCATTGACCCGCGCCCTCAAGCGCGAAATAATAGCCGGGCCTGGCATCCGCAACACTCGCGTGAGTTTATTCACGCCCAGCAGTATCGAGGAGCATTATGAACGACTTCAACCGCAAGGTGGAAGACGCGTCGGCGCGCGTCAGCAAGACTGTCGCCGAGGCCGCCGAGCGCATCGAGAAAGAGATCCCAGAATTCATCAAATACCTGAACGACGAGGTTGTCCCCGCGGTGCGCCAGCACTCGACCAAGGCGCTTCGGACTGCCAGCGTAAAGCTCACCGAGCTGGCCGATTACATGGAGCAACACAACGCTTCGCACAAGTGAAGCTGCGTTGCGCGGCCTTCGTCTACTGCGCCGTGATCTCGATCCTGCTCACGATCTCGCTGCTTTTCCTTACTGGCTGCGGCCACCCCAAGCAAGCTCGCATGAGTGTGCCGGCTCCGCCGGAGCCGTCCGCGACCGAACCGAGTTCTGCAAGCAATCATTCAGGAAGCGAGTCCAATCTTGCCGAGCCCATGATTCCCGCGGGCGTCACGCCACTGGCCACCGAAATCGGACGGGCGAGCTGGTACGGTCCGCCGTATCACAACCGGCGCGGATCGAATGGTGAGGTCTACAACATGAACGCCATGACGGCGGCGCACCGCACGCTGCCGCTGGGCTCGATTGTGCGAGTCACGAATCTTAAGACCGGTCACACGGCGCTGGTGCGCATCACCGACCGCGGCCCGTTCATCCCCGGGCGGGTTCTGGATTTATCGCTGGCCGCCGCGCGCAAGGTGGATGTTTACCAACCCGGAGTCGCCGAAGTAAGAGTGGAAGTCATGAAAACCCCGGCACCGCTTGCGACCGGGGGAAAGTGGGCGGTGCAGATTGGCGGCTTCCCCGACAAGGACGAGGCCACGAACCTGGCCGACCACCTCGCCCGCCGCTACCATACGGCCAAAGTGCAGCGCTTCAATAGTCCCGCCGGAGATTGGTGGGTGCGGGTGCGAGTGGTCGACGACGATCGCAAGCGCGCCCAGCAGCTTGCCGCCGACACGAACACTCCAGAGGGTGCGGTGTTTCTGGTGAGGCTGGATTGAGGAAGTGGGCAGTGATTAGTGGTCAGTCAAACCCAAGGGATCTTACTGACCACATCACAGACCACTGATCACTTTCTGCTATGCTCACGCCGGAGCGTTTTCCATGACCGACGCCAGCAGCCATTGCCTTTTCTGCCGCATTCTTCGCGGCGAGATTCCCGCGAAGAAAGTCTATGAGGACGAGCACGTGTTTGCCTTCGAAGACATCAACCCGAAGGCTCCCACGCACGTGCTGGTCATCCCTAAGAAGCATTTTTCTGGACTGAACGAAGCACAGGCTGAGGACGCTGAGGTGATCGGGCGTTGTCATCTGGTGGCGGCTCAGATAGCGCGCGATCGCAACATTGAGCAAGGGTACCGGACCGTGCTCAACGTAGGTCCAGGTGCAGGGCAGTCAGTATTTCACACGCACGTCCATCTCTTGGGAGGACGCGCGCTGAACTGGCCTCCGGGGTGAGGGGCAGTTCTCAGTTTCCGGTTTCTAGCTTCTGATTTCTAGCTTCTGGTTTCCAGACTGGCCCAAACCCCTTACTGCACCGTAGGATTTTCGTCTTCAGGCGCTCCGTGGCGGCGCAGTAGTTGCGGAAGGTTCTGCGAAAACGCGGAACGAGGCAGGACCATGTCGCAGCCTACTTCGTGGGCCTTCTGCTTCAGATCGCCTTGCACGTGCGAGAGGAATCCGATGATCGAAGTTCCCTTCTTCAGTTTCGCCTTCAGTTTGGGGATGAGCGTCAGCGGCTTGGCGTTGGCGTTGTTTAGATCGAAGATAATCAGCGAAGGCTTCTCTTCACCGTTCTGCTGCATGCGCTCGGCCAAGTCCTTGTCGTTCTTGGCGAACTCGACCTTAACGTTGAGCTTGCGCGCAGTTTCTTGAATTTTGGCGGCGAAGAACAGGTCGTCGACGAAGGCAAAGATGCGCGAGTTGGAATCTTCGCGCAATGCGGGCAAGGGCTCGGGATCCACGGGCGCAAAGGGCGCAGCGAAACCGGGACGCTGGCGACGCGCCCCTTGACCGTTGCCGTTGCCGGCGAGCGCGGCGCGATAGCTATGATCCATAGGCGCGGTGTAAATGCCATCCTGATTGTGGCGTGACTGGCTGGGGCCGGCGGGGCGGGGCCCGCGGGGATTATTGGGGCGGCGTCCGCGACGCCGTCGGCTTCTGCCTCCGCCACCGGAGGGTCTTCCTGATCCTGCTGATCCTGATCCTTGTGATCCAGATCCTGATGATCCTGGTCCTGTCGAACCTCGTCCTGCGTTCATAGTCCTCTCAAAGCCTGCGGGACCGGGCTTTGGACCCGGTGCAGGGCTGCAAAATTCATGATTTCAGGTGTCTTCAAATTTTGGTGCTCTAGACTTAGGCGCCCCAGACCTTAGGGCCGCAGATTCCCGGTTCCCATGGTTGCGGCAGGCTCTCACAATGTTGGCGTATAGCCACTTTCTCGCGGGGGCCTATCCAGTTCGGTCGCACTACTCACTTACACTCGCAAATCCATCAAGTCTCATGATTGCCGCTCGAGGGGCATGGCCAACCTCAAAGCTCTCCATGCGGGATTGCGAGCCGGGGCTGACCGCAATCGTGAACGCAACCGTGATCGTAGACGCGATGCACTGCTCTCTGGTGAAGCAAACTCGTACTGGCGAAAACAACTATTAAATTTTGCGTATTCGGTTATCCGTTATCGGAATCCGTCGCGCCGCCGGGAACGGCCTGGGACGCGGAAGGCCTACGCGGGAACGTGGCCAATGAGAACAAACCTATCGTACTCGCCTTGGCGCGGGCGCGCAAGAGGCAAAGTGGAAGCCCTTTTACACTGGAGGCCATGACTGTCCGGTCTCGGCGTTCGGGCTTCGGGCTTCGGAGAGAATTGACAAGGAAAGTACGTGACAGAAAACGCGCCCCGCCGAATGCGGAGCGCGTCCTAACCTGAAACAGCTTACTGCACCTTACTGCAAGTTACTGGACATTGAGGGTAATCCCCGTCAGCGAGTAGGTGAGCGGGACCGAACCGCCAGTCGTGGCACTGATCGTCAGCGCATAATTGCCGGTCGGCGTCCCGGGGTTTTTGGGGCTGGTGTTGGTGCCGCCGCCGCCTCCGCAAGAGCCCAGCCACAGCGTAGAGAAACCCAGAACCACAATCATGCTGAGCAGGCGCAAGCCGCGGGTGCGCGATCCCGCCGCAAAGACAACTCCGAACAAACCGGGAAGCAGCAGGGCATAGACGAAGCGGCTGCCGCCCAGCAGCGGCCGCAGTTGCGTCGTCGGAGCCGTGGTCTGGAGGTTGACCGTCACCGAGATCGCGTTGGTGGCCTGACCGTTACTTGGACTGATTTGGCAGGAAATTTCCGCGGTAGCCAAAGTCGGACTCCCGGTACAAGTGTAGGTGAGAGGCAAAACGGTGGTGGCTCCAGCGCTGGTGCCCCCTACGATGAAACCCGTCGTGCTGTTGACATTAATCGTGGCTGAAGCCTTCCCTCCAACGGTTACGGTGTAGGTGTTGCTCGGCGATGAAAGGGTGAAAGTCTGGGTCGTCGCGATGACGGTCAGATCTACGGTCGCGGTATGCGATTCGCCCCCAGTTCCGCTGGCGGTGCCGGTAATAGTGATGGTTTGCGCACCCAAAGCCATGTTGGGCAAGGTGGAGATGTTTAGCTGCACGTTCTGTGAGTTTGTGCCATCCAGCGTAACGCTGGCCGGCATGAAGCTGCAGGTCGCGCCGGTAAGCTGACCCGTACAACTGGTGGAACTGAAGTTGATGGTCTGGGTGGATCCGTTCACCGGCGCAATGGTTAAGGTCGCGACAGCGGGGTCTCCGGCAGGAACGGAACTGGGAGTCAGGGCCGAGGTAACCGTAAGAGTGAAGTCTTGCGACGGCCCCAAACTAGCTTTCCAGGCAGTAAAAAGCGTGTCGACATCTATGGAACCGAGTCCGGTGACCAAGTCGTAGCCGGGGCCTGCCGAGTAGCCGAAGCTGCCCGTCGTATTTATCACCGCCGGACATTGAAGTGCTGTGGGCTCAAAGGAGGGCGTGGCCCCAGCGCAGGGTACGATGTTATCGGAGGTGTCGCCAGTAAGTGAACTCGTACCGGCGAGTATGTCGTGAAATGCAGAGGGGTTGCTGCCGAACAACTTATAAAGCTGAGGGTTGAGGTTACCCAACCCGTCGGTCCCGAGGTACTGGTTCAGGAGGGCAGCCATGCCGGCCGCGACCGGAGTCGGCGCGGAGGTGCCGCCGAAGGCCGAGTTGTAGGTTACAAGAGCCGTCGTGATGCCGCTGGCGCAGGTGCTGGTCGAAGCGGTGCCGGTAGTCTCCGACTGGGCTGTGCAGATGATGTAGGGATCGTTGAAATTCGACGCGGAAAAGGAAATATCGGGAACATCCCGGACGCTGTCGCCCGGCGTAAGAGCAGTTTGGTATGAGGGTTTTACAAAACCTCCATTGGGCGGGGCAGTGCAGATAACAAAGGGAAAACCACCCTCTGTGGTCGTGCCGGTGCCGTTCGCGCAGTTGCTGGGGCCGCCACCCGTGCCATCCAGCCCAACACCACCCGCAGCGGTATCGTTCCAGGCTAGTTCAGGGATGTAGCCGTTTTCGGGGCCGTTAGGCAGCACGGAGCCGCCGTTGGCTCCGTTGGTCGCTCCCCAATACGTACCACTGCCTTCATCAAACTCAGTGCCTCCCACGGCTGTGACCTCGGGGCTGCTGGCCGGGTAGCTGACGGATAAGCCGAGTGTGGCCTTGAAAACGTTGCCGTTGACACTTCCGTCGCAGATCGCCGCGCCCGAGTCGCCGGAGGCGGCGAAGACCGAAATGCCAGCCGCGGCCGCCTTCTGGAACTCCAGATCCTGGATGGTCAGTGACGGAGGAGTCGAATAGGCTTCGCAGAGGCCGTAGCTTATGCTTATGACCGGAGCGAGATTGTTGTCGATTGCCCACTCGATCGAGTTGAAGACGCCTCCAGAATTGTAGTCCGAGGTTACGAAAATTATTTTGGCATTGCGAGCGATGGAGCCTGACCACTCGATGTCGAGATCGGACTCGCTCAAATCGCCCCCGTGCACGCCGGGATCGACGGCCGTGCCCGGAATTACGAACTGAAAGTTAGTAGTGTTGCAGGCGGTGATGACGTCAGTGCTGGAGTTTGTGGTGCAGCCGGTGATCGCTGAAAGGCCGAAATCACTTCGGAAGAACGTGAGATCGGCCAGGTGGATGTCGGTCTGCCCCACGACGACCAATTTCTGGCCTGTCCCGTCAATGGGTGTGGCGGCTTGGTAAAGCGGGTTGATGTCATAAAGGGTAGCGATGTCGCCGGGAGCAAGTGCGGTGAAGCTGCTTCCGTTATCGGTAAATGTGTAGTCGGGATGCAGGAGCGCTGAGTCGGGGTTGTGAGGAGCGCTCATGCGACTCGGAACAAAATTGTGCAGGCCGCGGAGGCCTCCGGCTATGCCACTGAGGGCAGATGGGATCATGGGTGAGGTCGAGTTGGAAAAGTGCATCTCACCATTGATCTCATACTGGTAGATTTGGGTTTTGAAAGCCGTCTGTACTAGGGCCGCATCTCCACTGAAGCTGACGGAGTCGCGGCCGCGAGCGACATAGGTAACCCTGAAGCCCTGCGATTGCAGCCAGGCAGTAACTTTATCGATGTCGTTCTGGCTAAGACCGAAGCGGCTGGCATACTGCTCTGGCGTCAACCACTTATGAAAGTTAGCTGATTTAATGTCCTGTTGCTCTGCGAGTAGCTCTTGCAGCGCACTGCGCTGAGCCGGGGTTGGCGAGAACAACATGGTGACCCTGAGGGGCGTGGAAGGATCGATCAGCCCCTTCTCGTAGCGAGGCTGGGCCAGCGGCGAGACATGGTTCTGCAGCACGACCATCCGGCTGGCATCGATCGGGCCGGTGATGCGGTCGGACTGCGCGGCAACGCACAAAGTTGAGGCTAAAAAAAGAGGTAAAACGAACTTCCAAGATCGCATTTAAAAACGCTCCGTGTGGGGTGCGAGGGTGAAGCTTGTCGCTCTTAGCTTATACGGCTTTATAGCTGTCTGATCAAGTTTCACGGCGGGAAGGTTGTATGACGGGAAAAAGTTACAAGGTCGGGAAAGACATATGGGGTGACTTCGGTTACATTCTGGTAACGTCAACATCTCATTGGCCCCGGGAGTCGGCGGGACGCCTACTCGACGGCTGTCGGGACGCCAGGCGCCACTTCTGCCGCCATCACTACATCCGAGATTTCGGCGTAAAATATCTGACAATACACTTCGCGATACCGTGAGAGGACTTATGCGCTCGCTTGCTAATTCATCTGCCATTCTCTCCGCCACAATTTTGCTGCCTTTCCTTTCTTTGTTTGCTCTCGACGTAGACACGAAGTTCCACAATGCGCCGGCTTCGGCCCAGGCTACCAAGAATCCCTACGAAGGCGACGAGGCCGCCGCTCAAGCCGGAGGGCGGCTGTATGCGCGCAATTGCCTCTCATGTCACGGCAAGGCAGGAAAAGGCACGGGCAATGTGCCATCCCTCGTAGATGGCAAGCTCTCGCACGTCGCGGCCGGGGAAGTGTTCTGGTTCGTCACCCGCGGCGACAAAGATAATGGCATGCCCTCGTGGGCGCAATTGCCGGTAAAGCAGCGCTGGCAGATCGTTACGTATGTGAAGGTGATGGGAACCTCGCCGAAATTGCAGGCCGCATCGGCGACGGAGCCATCCAACACGAGCACGTCGAAGTTAGATGCGCCACCGCCAACGCCGCCCTTTACTGACTTCCGTTACGAGACGCCGGGAACAGTTCGCAAGATTACAGTGAACGATCTGCCGCAACCATTTGCCACGCAATCGTCGAGCAACGGCCCCAAACTGGTGGCGCGGCCGGAAAATGTTTGGCCGAAGACGCTTCTTGGATTCAAGGTGGAACTGTATGGCGGAGGGTTAGAAAATCCCCGGACGCTGCGGACGGCTCCGAACGGAGATGTTTTTCTGACTGAAACCGATGCCGGACGGATCCGCTTGTTTCGCGGCATGACCGCCGATGGAAAGCCTGAGCTGTCGGCCGTTTTCGCCAGTGGCTTGAAGCAGCCCTATGGGCTGGCGTTTTATCCTCCCGGACCTGATCCGCAATGGCTATATGTGGGCAATACGAACGAGCTCGTTCGCTTCGCGTACCACAACGGCGATCTGAAGGCGAGCGGCGATGCACAACATATCGCCAGTCTGCCGGCCGGAGGGCACGGGACGCGTGCCGTCGCGTTCTCGAACGACGGCAAGAAGATGTTTGTCGCCGTGGGCTCAGCCTCGAACGTGAATGATCCCGATACTCATCCGGACGAAAAAGACCGCGCCGACATTCTTGTGTGTGACCCCGCGAATTGCCAGTTGAGTGTCTACGCTTATGGCATTCGCAACGCCGGAGGCGGGATCGCGGTGAATCCGAAGACCGGCGAGCTATGGTGCTCGGTGAATGAACGCGATGCGCTCGGCGACAATTTGGTCCCCGACTACATCACTCATGTGCAGGAAGGCGGATTCTACGGCTGGCCGTGGTGGTACATCGGACCGCATCAGGATCCGCGGCACCAGGGCAAGCATCCAGAGTTGAAAGACAAAGCGATCGTCCCGGACGTGCTGCTCCAAGCGCACAACGCTTCGCTGGAGTTTGACTTCTACGACGGCAAGCAGTTCCCTGCCGAGTACGCGGGAGACATTTTTGCCTCCGAGCACGGCTCCTGGAATAAAGCGGTGCGGGTGGGTTACGAAGTGATCCGCGTGCCCTTGCACCAGACCGGCCACGCCACCGGCGAGTATGAAGACTTCCTCACCGGCTTCGTGCTGCCCGATGGCAACGTGTGGGGGCGTCCGGTGGGCGTAACGGCCGCTCCGGATGGTTCGCTGCTGGTGAGCGACGACGGGTCGAACTCGATCTGGAGGGTCAGCTACACGGGAAAGTAAGTGGAGTCGTCCCCGTCGGCCACCGCTTCAAGCAAAGCTCGGCGCCTGCTCAACGGCCATAGTTTTCAGCCACTTTTCGGCCAAATCGAGTAATATTCTAGAGCCCCACACCGGGGCTGCGCCATGGAGAACCCTTCGTCCCCGAGAAAACTGGCAGGCCGCTACGAGGTCAGGCAAATCCTCGGACAGGGTGGCATGGGCCTTGTCTACCGCGCCTACGACACGGTTGTGCGCCGCGAAGTCGCGGTCAAGACCATCCTCGACATTCCCGATCCCGCTTCGCTCCAGTTGTTCTACAAGGAATGCGATGTGCTCGCCTCCATGAGCCATCCCAACATCGTTGAGATTTTCGACATCGGAGAATTCGAGGAAGAAGGCAAGAAGAAGCCCTACTTCGTGATGCCGCTGCTTCCAGGCACCACGCTCGATCGTTTCATCCGCAAAGCCAGCCATCGTCTGACGGTGGAGCGCACGATCGACATCATCTCCCAGGCCTGCCGCGGCCTGCAAGCCGCCCATGAACGCGGCCTGGTGCACCGCGATTTAAAGCCGAGCAACATCTTCGTGATGGAAGACGACTCGGTGAAGATCATCGACTTCGGCGTGGCTCACATGGCCGACGCCCACACCACTCGCGCGCAAAAGGGCACTCTGCTCTACATGTCTCCGGAGCAGATCGAATTGAAGCCGCTGTCGGCGGCCTCCGACATTTTTTCGCTCAGCGTCGTCTGCTATGAGGCCATGACCGGCCGCAATCCATTCCAGCGTACCCGGGCCGATGAGGTGGTCGACGCCATTCTTCATCACATTCCGCCGCTCGCGGTGGAGTTGAATTCCGCGATCAGTGAGCCTGTCAGCCGCGTTCTGCACAAAGCAATGGCGAAGCAATCGTGGCATCGCTTCGCCAGCGCGCGCGATTTCGGTGACACTCTGAACAAAGCTCAGCGCAACGAGCCCATTGAATTCTTCGATCCGGAGCGCACGCGTCCGCGGCTGCAGCGCGCCACCAAGGCCCTCGAAGAAGGCGATTTCCAGTTTGCCGGGGAAATCCTCGGTGAACTCGAAGCCGAGGGTCATATGGATGAGACCATCGGCTCTCTTCGCCGCCGACTCGACGGCGCGGTCCGGCGCAAGACGCTTTCCCAGTTGCTCGATGCCGCGCGGGCGCGTTTTGAAGAAGAAGAAGATCCCCTCGCTCTCCAGAAGTTGCAGGAAGCTCTACAGATCGAACCTGACAACGCCAGCGCCTTGGCTCTGAAGAGCAAGATTGAAAACCGGCGCAGCGAACGCCAGATCGACAACTGGTATCGCCTGGCGCGGCAACATATCGACAATCACGCTTACGCCCATGCCCGCGAGGCGTTGCAGAACGTTCTCCAACTCCGGCCCAAGGAAGCGCGCGCGCTCCAGTTGCTGGCCGAGGTCGATCGTCAGGAATCGGAATATAAAAAACTCCGCCAGGAAAAAGAGCAACTCCATCGCGCCGCCATGGACGCCTGGCAAAAAGGCGACGTCAGCAACGCCCTGGCAAAATTGGGCGTCGTGCTCGATCTCGACCGTCGCGCCCCGGATTCCATCAACCGCGAGAGTGGCGCCAATTACCAGTCCTTTTATAACGAGGTCCGCTCCGAACACGACTCGATGAATACTGCCTATGCCGAGGCGCGCCGATATCTCACCGAGCACAACTTCCGCAAAGCCACAGACGCCTGCCAGACCTATCTTGCCAAGTATCCCAGCAACGCCATCTTCCAGGCTCTCAACTATGACATCGAGGAACAACAGCGCCAGGAGCTTTCGGCTTTTGTCGCGCTGGTCGATCGTCAGGTTGAAGCGGAACCCGATCTTGAAAAGCGCGTGAACATTCTGCGCGAGGCAATGGACCTCCATCCCGGAGAATCACATTTCGAACGCTCCTTTCGCCTGGTTCAGGACAAGCGCGACCTGGTCAACTCCATTGTCGCCCGCGCGCATCTTCACGAAGAGCAGGGGGCGTATGGCGATGCGTTGAATGATTGGGAGATCCTGCGCACCATCTACAGTCAGTATCCGGGATTGACCTTCGAAGTTGAGCGCCTGCAAAAACGGCGCGAACAGCAGACCCGGATCGAATCGAAGACCCGTCTGGTCGAGCAGGTCGACAGCTGCCTGCATTCCAGCGACTACGCCCGCGCCCTGGATTTGCTGCAAGGCGCAGCCGCGGAATTTCCCAACGATGCGGAACTGACCGAACTGGAAAAGCATGCCCATGATGGCATCAGGCGGAAGACCGAAGCGCAACGCCTCATGACCGAAGGCCAGGACCTGTGCGCGCAGCACAAGTCTGCCGAGGGAATCAAATTGCTCCGCGACGCCTATGAGATGGATGAAAACAATTCTCTGGCTCGCGCGGTTCTGGCCAACAGCCTGGTAGAGCAGGCCCACGCTGTCGTAGAAAGCGATTGGCGGGAAGCCGAAAAGATGGCGCGCGAAGCTCTGGACTTGAATCCAGGGCACCCCATGGCCAAAACCATCCGGACGTTGATTCACGATCAGAAAAAGGAAACCTTCGTCGAAGATTGTGTTTCGCAGGCGCGCAAGCTACAAACCGGCGCAGATCTGGCCGGAGCCTTGTCCCGCATCGAAGAGGGATTGTCAGTTTATCCGCGCGAAGCGCGGTTGATTCAGATTCAGGAAACGGTTCAACGAGATCTTGTCGCGCAGCGCCGCCAAATCCGCCGCCGTGATCTGGAAGAACTGCGTCGCATCGAGAGTGAAATTGATGCCGCCGCGGATGCTCCGGCGAAGCAGGCCTTAGGCGAACGCGTGCGGGGAGTGGCGGACAAGTATCCAAAAGATGGAGAAGTCCTCACCGTCGCTAATGGTCTTCTGCACCGCCTCGGCCTGCTGCAGTTGGACAGGAAAATTGCGTCCCAGTCACCCGGCAGCGACAATGCGACCGTAGCCTACAACACTCCGCCACCCCCGCCTCAGTCTTCGCTTGAGGCGACCAGCAATGCCGCCGCTCTGCCCGCCGCAGCAGATGTTCCGGCAGGGCCTGTTTCAGCAGGATCTGTTTCAGCAGAACCCGTCTCAGCAGGATCTGCTCCGCCACCGCTTCCGCCATGGCCCGTGGGTGCTTCTGCCTCCAAGCCTGCCACCGACGCGCCCAAGGCCAGGGTTCCGGCTTCGAGCATTAAGAAATCTGCGGGACCGCCGCCGCGTTACACAAACATCGTCCTCGCCTCGGCCGCCGTAATCGTGCTGGTTGCAGCAATCCTTCTATTCGCGCGGAGACATCACGCTCCGCCGGTCACCCAAGCCCCGGAAGCCGCGCCTGTAGCCGTGGCGCCTGTCGTCCCGACCCTGGTAACGCCGCCGCCAGCGCCGCCTCCACCGGCAATGACACTCTCATCTGACAGCGGGACGGGGAAAGTTACATTCGACGATCAGCCGCCTGATAAATTTCAGGATGGACAATGGTCTCTCGACAAGATTCCCGCGGGAGAGCATAAGCTGAAATTCGAAGGACCACGGGGCGAAGCATCCTTCACCTTCTCAGCCGATGCGGGCGCCATGCCGGTCATCAATGGACCCGTCCTTGCCAAGGGCGTATCGGCTGTAATCGTAAGCGGCATGGCCGACCACCTGCATGTGTATTCGAGCGATTCGGCCGTCAAGGTAAGCCTCGATGGCCAGTCTCCAGTCGATGTGCCCCGGGAGGGTCTCGACCTTGCTTCCATTTCCGTCGGCGCTCACCAACTGACCGTAACCCGCGGCAGTGACCAATACAAACTCGACGTTGACGCAGGAGCAACGCCCACCCTGAACGCATTCCTCGAGTCGGGCCAGGATCTGGGCACGCTGGTTGTGATCACCGGTCAAGACAAGGCAAAAGTCTTTCTCAACGGAAAACCTCTGCTACAAACTACTGACGGCGGCCAGTTGCGCATCCCGAATCTCGAACTCAAGGACTACACGGTGCGGGTCGCCAAGAGCGGATTCCAGGACGTCGCAGAACAAAAGATCAGGGTTCGCAAAGGCGAGCGGACCAAAGTGATTTTCAATCTGCAGCCTGTGCCTGTCTCGTCTTCTCTGATTATCCAGGGCGGAGCTCCCGGGGCGACGGTCTTCATCGACCAATCGCCGGTCGGAACCGTGCATTCCGATGGCACGCTCACCATAGCCGCTGTCAGTCCGGGCGATCACACCGTCGAACTGCGCAAAGATCGGTTCAAGCCCCGGCAGATCAAGAAGCACTTCGTCGTGGGACAAGCCGTTTCTCTAGCGGCCGCAGACCTGGCGTTGGAAGCGGCCCCCGGCGAGCTGAAAATCACCTTCACTCCCGCCGATGCTCAGGTGACCATTAACAAAGCGGGCGAGGCGCCGACGAAAGTGAGTAGTGGCGGCGCGCTGAGTCTGGCTGCCGGCTCTTACACTCTTACCGCAAAAATGGCCGACAACTTCACGCGCTCCTCCACCGTGGAAGTCACCGCCGGTCAGTCGCGGACTTTGGATTTGTCTCTAGCGCCAAGCGGCATGTCGAAATGGGATGACCCTGCGGGCTGGAAGCAGGAGAAAGGCTCGTTTGTTCGCAAGGGCGGCGAGTACGTGATGTACTCCGTCTCTCCCACGACGGGTACGTTTGTTTTTTCGGCAATGCTGGCCAAGGGGCACCGCCTGCAATGGATTCTCAATTGCACCGACGTCAACAACTACATCCTCTTCCAGATGGACGACAATAACTTCTACCGCACGGTGATAAAGAACGGGCAGAAGGGCGAAGAGATCAAGATCCCCAATAAGGCCGACAAAAGGAGTTTTCGCACCCTGCAGATCCGGGTGGGACCGAACGAAATCGTCCACCAGATCAGGCAGGGAGACGGTTGGGTGGTTCTGGATCGCTGGGCTCAGGCTGGAAGCAATCTAGGTCTCGGCAAGTTCGGCTTTTATATTCCGGGCAACGACCAGGTCGCAGTTTCCGGCTTCGGCCACTACGTTGACTTGAACCTGCACTAACCGGAGCGAGTTGAATGGTGCCGTGTTCAGAGTTTGAGACAAGAAGTGTTCAGCCTATCGAACAGGCTTGAAATTCCTGGATTCATAGAGAAAGCTAACAGGCTGATCACCGTTTGCATCGCAAGAAATAACGAACCCTAGAGGGATGAACGATGAAGCGACTGTTCTCTGTACCACTTGCACTGTTAGTTTTCGCGGGCATGACTCTAGCCCAAGCCACGCCGCCAGCCGCGCCGGCGCAGACATTAAATAAAATCGCGGCGGGTACCGTTATTTCAGCCGTGCTATCGAAAGGCGTTGACGCCAAGAAAGTCAAAGTAGGTGACAAAATCGAGGCTAAGACCAATCTGGACCTGCTTTCGAATGGTCAAGTCATGATTCCCAAAGGCTCGAAAATAAGTGGCAGCATCACAGACGCGAAGGCGCGAAGCAAAGATTCCAAAGATTCGACGCTCACGATCGCTTTTGACCACATATCCATAAAGGACGGAAGCGAACTAGCCATTCAGGCCGCGATTCAGGCGATCGGGCGGCCGGTGGAGAGCGCGTCAAGCAACTCGATGTCTGCAGCAGGCCCCATTGGCAGTTCGGGGGCGTCGATGCCGAGTGCCGCATCTGGGCAAGGCTCAGACCCCAGCGCGGGAACCCCGCTAAGTGCGAGCAGCCAGGGAGTTGTTGGAATAAGGGGGCTTTCGCTGAGTAGTTCGGGCCCAGCTTCCGTGCTTAGCTCGAGCAAAGAAAATGTGCATTTGGAAGGCGGAACACAGCTGATACTGCGAATCCAGTAAGAACGCTGCCCAGAGCCAGGGCTCCATTGGTTTGGAGGTCGCGCACGATTGTCTCAGCCTTGTCGCTCGTAACCAGTAGGTCGCTTCATTCTTTGCCATCCGCGGGCCTCGTATCCCGCTCTCTCCACTATGTTTTCAATCGAGTCGAGGATCCCGGTGGCGAGTATTCTAATCGGGAGTGCCCATGAAAACATTCACTCGTCTCGTGATCGTGGCATTTGCGGCACTGCTTTTAGTGGCATTTCCGGCCAGAGCATCGGCACAGGCTCAAGGGAAAGTGGCGGGATGGTCCTTCGATGACGTGAGCGGATCTAATACTCGCGACACAGTTAGCGGAACAGAGGATAAGGTTGAAGGCTTCTACAAATCAGTTCCCGGTGCCACTGGAAAAGGTCTGCGGTTCGATGGATACACCACAAGCGTGGTGCGGAAGGCCGAGAACGCGCCAAAAGTACGTGATGCATTTTCGGTCGCCGCCTGGGTGGCCCTCGATACTTACCCGTGGAATTGGGTTCCGGTGGTGGATCAGGAGGAGGACCAACAAGTCGGGTATTTTTTGGGAATCGACGCATTTGGACATTTGGGCTTGCAGGTGGCGCTGAACGGAATATGGCAATCCGTTACGTCAACGGCACAAATTCCCCTGAAGAAGTGGGTCCACATCGTCGGAACATGCGACGCAAGCCGCGGCCTGGTGATTTACATAGATGGTCAACAGGTGGGCGAGTTAGCAGTCCAGGGACGGATGCTGCCCGCTGACGGTATGGACCTGCTCATCGGCAGGGTTCGCCAACCGATGCTTCCCGTTCCTTCCGAAGGAATTCATCCTAAAACTCCGGTTTGGTACTCTCTCGACGGCATCCTGGACGAGATCGAAATCTACAACCGGAGTCTAAGCTCCGAGGAGGTCAAGGGCGTTTTTGCGGCGATTCAGCCTCCACCCGGAGAAGTTCTACCGTGGCCAAAGCTTCCATCGGGCCCTGTTGGCCCCGGTCGCTTTGGCGCCTATTACGGGACGCTGACCTACGAAGATGTTTGGGACGCCACGCGGCGGATCGGTCCGGCGTCCGATGTGGTCGTTCGCTTTGAACAGTCACCGATGCGGCTGGTCTTCTGGCAGGGTACGAACTACATTCCCGCGTGGGTCACTGAGAATGGCAAGTGGTATACCGACGAATTCCTCGAAACCTGGGGTTCGGGCTGCCCTGGAATTGGAGACTGCGAACCGATGTCTGACAAGCAGAGCCGTTATTCCCATGTCAGGGTTCTAGAAAGCAACGACGCCCGGGCGGTTATTCATTGGCGTTACGCACTCGCCGAAGCAGGAGATTACAAAGTAGCGCATCTGGATCGCGTGACGGGTTGGTCTGACTGGGTGGATGAATACTGGACAGTCTATCCGGATGGGGTGGCTGTGCGAGAGCAGGTTTTACGATCCTCACTAGCTCCGGATTTGTCCGAGCCAAAACTGTTTGAATGGCAAGAAACCATCGTCATAAACGCTGCTGGTCAACGCCCCGAAGACAACATTAATCTGGACGCTCTAACCATCGGAAACATGAAAGGAGAAACCGCAACCTACTCCTGGGCTCCGAAGACTCCGGGCAGCTTCGAGCCACCGAAGAGCCCCCAGCGCATTGATAGGCCCGAGAACGCCAACATCGAGATCGTCAACCTGAAATCAACCTGGAAGCCGTTCCAAATTGTTTCGCCTGCCAACGCCAGGTTCAAGCCCTATAAAGGAGACAACTCGTATTTTACTTTTGGCTGCTGGAATCATTGGCCCGTGTCTCAAATCAATTCCAGCGACAGACCCTGCGTCACCCAGGACCGGGCTTCCCATTCTTCGCTGTCACACATTTACTGGGATGCTTACGCTACCTCCGAACATTCAATGACTAAACTTCTACTCGATGGCCTTACGACGAAATCGGCCGCCGAACTGGTCCCCATCGCAAAATCGTGGCTGTCACCACCCACGATCGAGATAGCCGGTGACGCCTTTCAAAGCCAAGGGTATGACCCGGCACAGCGGGCCTTCGTTGTGGCGCGCAAAATTGCTGGAAAGCCGGTGGTGATGGAATTAACTCTACAAGCCAGCGAGTCCTCGCCAGTTGTAAATCCCACTGTCGTGGTCAAGAATTGGGGCGAGGGACCAGTGATACTTCAGGTCAACGGGAAAACTGTCAGCTGGGGCAAAGATTTTCGCCACGGATACATTCAGAGTCTTGAGGCGACCGATCTTGTGGTCTGGATCCGGCAGGAATCGGAATCGCCTATTCGGTTAACGCTAGAACCCGTGCCCTAAGCCAACTCGCCCCGGGGCTGAATCTGCGGTTCAATTCATCCTTGGAAAATATGGTGGGCGCTATAGGATTCGAACCTATGACTTCCACCGTGTGAAGATGGCACTCTACCGCTGAGTTAAGCGCCCAACGCTAACCGTCTATTCAGTTTGCCATCGCACCTTGAAAATGTCCAACCCCACGTGTTTCTTCGAAACGACCTTCTCCACTTCTCGAAAGCAAAGTTTGGATAGGGGAATCGGGCGTGATAGCCTATCGGCAACGGGGCGGAGGCGGTTCGGGTCGCCACTGTCCCGTATGCCTAAAGTAACCTTCCATGCCGGACCAGCCCAGGCCACTTCGATCCCCTGTATCCCCCTCATCTGCGGGGACTTCCCAGGGTCCAGGGGAACCAGAAAGAGAACAACTTTCTCTGCACAACGGGGTTGGAACTAGTGTGAGCACTGCCGCCATGGACCGTGGGGTTCTGATGGCCTCGCTAGGGCCACGCCCAGCGGGCGCTTTGGAACCAGCGATGGCTGGCGTCGATTACACCGACGCCGAGGTCATGCTGCGGGTCAAAGCCGGGGACCAGTCTGCGTTCGACTTCCTGGTGCAGAAATATCGGCGGCCGCTGGTAAGTTTCATGTACCGGATGGCGCGCAATACGGCTGCGGCAGAGGACTTGGCGCAGGAAGTTTTTCTGCGAGTCTATCGCTCGCGCCAGACCTACGAGGCCAGCGCGAAGTTCACGACCTGGCTGTATCGCATCGCGACCAACCTGGCAGTCAATCATGCGCGCGACACGCGCAAGGAGCGTCCCGAGGTAACGATCAGCCTGGACGAGCCGGATGAGGAAACAGGCACGACTATGGACGTGGCCGACGGTACGCTTTCGGCCGAAGAAAGTCTGGTGCGGCGGGAGCGGATGTTGGCGATTCGAAGCAAGGTAGAAGCCTTGCCGGAGCGGCAGAAGATGGCGGTGATTATGCACAAGTATCAGCAAATGGATTACAAGCAGATCGCCGATGTATTGAAGTTGAGCGAGTCGGCGACGAAATCGTTGTTGTTCCGAGCATATGAGACTTTGCGGGAACAGTTAAAGGAATTTCTATGAAGCGAGCCTAGGTCCTTGGGGGGACGAAAAGCATCCCGCTCAGGATGACAATTTGGATTGGTGAAGTGGCAGTGGCGAAAAAAGTTAAGGGGACACGGTTATGAAGTGCGAGGAGATTCGAGAAATAATGCTGGACTTGGGGTCCGGCCTGATGGAAATAACGCCGGAGATCAACGGGCATCTGGCGGGTTGCGCCGCGTGCACCGAAAAGCTGAAAGAGTTCAAGCAGACGATGGCGCTGCTGGACCAGTGGCAGGCTCCTGAGCCGTCTCCGTATTTTGATGTGCGTCTGCAGGCACGTCTGCGGCAAGAGATAGCCAAACCGCAGGCGGGCTGGCTGGCCTGGTTGCGGCGTCCAGTGCTGGCGGCGGCGCTCACGGTGCTGATAGGAGTTGGCGGGGGCCTGTTCCTTATGAAGAACAGCGGTTTTTACAATTCTAGCAGCGAGATGGCGGAAATCGGTTCTCAGGTCCAGGCGGAGCCGGGCACGGCAGTGAGCGATCTGCAGGCTCTGGAGAAGAATCACGATCTGTATTCCAACTTCGAATTGCTGGATGACCTGCAGTTGCAGCACGACGTGGTGGAGAATCAGTAGGTCTGAAGGTGAAGGTTCGAGGCGGCAGAAACGAAACTAAGGGCAGGGAGAATGCGGCGCGGAAATTTTATGACGGGATGGATGGCGACGGCTGTGCTGTTGGCGGCGACCGTCGGGGTGTCTCTCTCTCCATGTCTGGCGCAGAGCGGGAACTTCCGGCCGGTTCAGGGACGGCCCGTAGCACCAAGTCATCCGCAACCTCATCCGGGCCCGGCGCATGCCGGGGACTGGCTGCGCCGATATAAGGGTCTGTCGCCGGCAGAGCAAGAGCGCGCATTGCAAAACGATCCCGGATTCCTCCGTATGTCTCCTGAGCAGCAACAGCGTTTGCGGCAGCAGTTACGCTATTTTTCGAGCCTTCCGCCGCGGCAACAGCAGCGCATTGTCGATAACATGGACAAGTGGGCCCACCTGACGCCGGAACAGAAGCAGCAGGCGCGGGAAGTATTCGGCCGGATGCAGCAGCTTCCACCCGAGCGCCGGCCCATGGTAAGAACCGCGATCCGCGACCTGAGTGCCATGCCCCCGGCGCAGCGCGAGCAGATCATCGATTCCGACCGGTTCAGGAAGATGTTCACTCCGGAGGAGCGTGACGTCATGCGCCAAGCCGTTAGGCTGCCGCTGGCGCCGCAAGAGGGTGGTAAGCCCGAAGAGCCGCCGGCGCCTGAGCAGTAGTGCAGTTCTCAGTATTAGGTCTCGGTCTTGGTTCTCAGCGGCCCCGCCCAGGAGGCTGCGCTTAACGATACTTCTCATCAAATAGAGGCGGGAAATTTCGGCGACGGCCGCTGATTATGAGTTCGGCGCCAAAATTACCGCCAACGTTTACTCCGAATAGACGATGCCGAATTCGGCTTTGCTGAATGAATGGCCACCGCAGCAAAGCGCCGAGGTGCTGGCGCAGGCGCTTGGGGGAGGCAGGCGCGTGCAGGCGGATATCGTCAAAACCGCAATTGGACAGCAGCGATCTCAAGTTCGAGGCGCTGAAACCGTATTCGTGGGCGAGGGTGACATAGTAGGAAGAGTTGGCACAGGGGCCTTCCATATTCGGGGTTCGCAGAAACAAGGTGCCGTCCTTCTTCAGGGCCTGATACAGGGCATCGACAATCCAAAGCAGAGAGTATTTGGGGATATGCTCAATTACGTGGGACATGTGAATGAAGTCATATTCATTGGGGTGCTTTGCCAGGAATTCTCCGATGTCGCTCTCGATCTTGTATAAGGTGACGTGCCACTCTCTTAAGTAGGGTTTATTCTCCGGTGCGAAATCGGCTCCAGAAATATTTGTGTAGCCCAATTGCAGGCAGGCAGCCATAAACCAGCCATCCCCGAAGCCAATGTCGAGGACTCCCGCATCTTTGTTGCCGGGCAGAAAATCGCGATATTCTTGCGAAACCTCATTGATCCTCTCCCGAGTCGGTGGCGCGCGTTTTGTGTCTGCGGTACGCAGAGACATGCGGCGGTAGACTTCGGCTACAAACCTGTGCGGGTCCATGTCGAAGAGGATGGAGGAAGGTTGTGCATCCGTCAAGGGCGAGGAGGTTCTCAGGTCTCAGTTCTCAGTTTCTAGTTCCTGGAATCCATTAGTGGAAATCGTGTGAGACAGTTTCGGCTTTTGTGACGAACAAGGGCTGCACACGTTCCGCTTTCACCGAGATAACGTTGTCCTGATTCTGAAGAATTCCCTCGATAGCCAGAAACCGTTCGGAGGCCAGCAGCAGGCGGTTGCGGTGAAAAAGATCGGGCGTGATGATCGCGTTGGCCACTCCGGTTTCATCTTCCAGACTCACAAACACAAAACCTTTCGCCGTGCCCGGGCGCTGGCGCACGATTACGCAGCCTCCGATGCGAAGCCGCTTGCCGTTGGGAAGGTCGCGCAGTTCACTGGCCCGGCGAATGCCCATGGCATTGAGCCAGTCGCGGCGATAGGCCATGGGATGCGGTCCCACGGTGAGGCCGGTGCCGTGGAAATCGGCCACCAGGCGCTCTTCGTGGTTCATAGGCTGAAGCGGCGAAGGCAAATCAGGCTCGGGCAATTTTTCCAGCAGCGGCCCAGAGCTGCGCACCGCCCGTTCTACTTGCCAGAGAGCGTCGCGGCGGTGGAGCTTCGAGTACCCAGTACCGAGTGCCGAGTGCCCAGTAATACCTTTGTCATTCCGACCCCCGAGCGAATGCGAGGGGCGGAGGAATCTCGGTACTAGGTGCTCGGTACTAGCTACTGCATTCAGCGCGCCGATCTCCGCCAGCGTAGTAAGTTCATCTTTGCGCAGCTCCGGAACACGGCGAGTCAGATCGTGAATCGAAGCGAACGGAGCACAAGCGCGTTCACGCACCAGGGCCTGAGCAGCCTCCTCACGCAATCCACGAACGTAACGCAATCCCAAACGTAGGGCAGGAGGGAGTTGCGAGTACCCAGTACCTAGCACCGAGTTGCGAGATTCCTCCACCCCTCGCATTCGCTCGGAGGTCGGAATGACAAAGGTTTTACTAGGTACTCGGTACTCGGTACTCGGTACTGACTCACTGGCCACTGAACACTGGCCACTAGCCACTGCTTCCAGCGTGCACATCCACTCCGAACACGTTACATCCACCGGCAGCATTTTCAATCCGTGACGTTGCGCATCTTTGGTGATCGTCGCCGGAGAATAAAATCCCATCGGCTGGTTGTTGAGCAAAGCGGCAGTGAACGCGGCGAGGTAATGGCATTTCAAATAGGCGCTGGCATACGCGATGAGCGCGAAACTGGCGGCATGCGATTCGGGGAATCCATAAAGTGCGAAAGACGTGATGGAAAGAATGATTTTTTCCTGCGCATCCGTCGGGATTTTGTTTTGCGTCATGCCGGCGCGCAGCCTGGCTTCGATTTCTTTCATGCGCGCCAGCGATCGCTTGAAACCCATGGCGCGGCGCAGGTCTTCCGCTTCGCCTCCGGTGAAATTGGCAGCGATCATGGCGAGACGAAGTAGCTGCTCCTGAAACAGCGGCACGCCGAGCGTGCGCTTGAGCACAGGTTCGAGCGAAGGATGTGGATACGTAACTTCTTCGCGTCCCTGGCGGCGTTGCAAGAAAGGATTCACCATCTGCCCGACGATTGGCCCGGGCCGGATGATTGCGACCTGCACCACGATGTCATAGAAGCGTTTCGGTTGCAGGCGCGGCAGGCACGCCATTTGCGCGCGGCTTTCCACCTGGAACAGCCCAATGGTGTCCGCCCGCTGCAGCGCGGAATAAACCGGGGGATCATCCTGCGGAAGATGCGCCAGATCTACTTCCTCGCCGTAGTGGTTGCGAATGAGTTCGATTGAATCTTTGAGCACGGCCATCATTCCCAAGCCGAGCAAATCAACTTTGATGATGCCCATGTCGGCGCAATCTTCTTTGTCCCACTGCACCACGACGCGGCCGGGCATGGATGCGGGTTCGAGCGGCACGACCGAATCGAGTTGTCCCTGGCAGATGACCATGCCGCCGGAGTGCTGGCCGAGATGGCGCGGCATGTCCTGTACGGCGAGGCAGAGTTCGTAATATTTGCGCAGGCGCGGATGCTTGAGGTCGAGTCCAGCATCGCGGAAGCGGCGGTCGAGCGCATCGTTTTCATCGCGGAATTCCCAAGTGGCGACGGCGGCGGAAATTTTGGCCAAAGTTTCCGGATCAAAGCCCAGCGCCTTGCCCATTTCGCGCGCCGCCATGCGATTGCGGTAAGTGATGACGTTCGCAGTCATGGCCGCGCCCCGTTCGCCGTAGCGCCGGTAGACATATTGAATAACTTTTTCGCGCTCGTCGCCGCTGGGCAGGTCGAGATCGATGTCGGGCCACTCGCCGCGCTCCTCCGATAGAAAACGCTCAAAGAGAAGCTCCATGCTGACGGGATCGACGGCCGTGATGCCAAGCGAGTAACAGACGGCGCTGTTGGCGGCTGATCCACGGCCCTGCAGTAAAATATTTTGCTCGCGGCAAAAGCGGACTAGATCCCAGACGATAAGAAAATAGCCTTCCAGTTTAAGTTTCTCGATGAGGGCGAGTTCGCGCTCAATCTGGCGGCGGGCGCGGGTTTGCATGTCGGCTGTAGCGCGGCCGTAGCGCTGGCGAAATCCTCCCCAGGCGCGCTCCCGCAGGAACGAGGTCATAGTCTCGCCCTCGGGAACGGGATAACGGGGAAACTGGTAGCCAAGATCATTCAGAGTGAATTCGAGGCGCGAGGAAAGTTCGAGCGTATTTTTGATCGCTTCAGGCAGATCAGCGAAAAGTTGCTGCATCTCTTGCGGCGATTTCAAGTGACGCTCGGAGTTGCGCGCCAGCAGCCGTCCCGCGGTCGACAACGTGCGGTGATGGCGGATGGCGGTGAACGCGTCGCAGAGTTCGCGATTTTTCCCGGCGGCGTAACACACACCATTGGTCGCGAGCAGGGGAAGATTGAGCGACTGGGCAATTGCGATGGCGGCCCGGTTGCGAATTTCTTCTTCGCGATGGAAATGACGCTGCAACTCGATATAGACATTGTTGTGGCCAAAAATTCCAACCAGTTGCTCGATTTGGCGCCGGGCTTCTTCGATGCCGCCGTGGTGCAGAGCGGCGGCCAACGGGCCTTCCACACCGCCGGTCAGGCAAATCAAACCGTGAGCATGTTCTTCCAGTTCTTCTTTCTGCACCGCTCCCTCGCCTTTTTTCGCGCGTAACTTCATTTTGGTGATCAGGCGGCAGAGGTTTTGATAGCCGGCGCGGGAGGAAACGAGGAGCGGAAGGCGGAATAGCTTGTTGGGTTTGTCATTCCGAGCGAAGCGAGGAATCCCTATTTTCGACTCCGGTGGCGCTGCGCCTTGCGCAACGCCATCTCCGCTCAGAATGACAGAGCCCCAGGCCTGGCATGCGACTTCCGCACCGATGTGCGCTTTGATTCCAAGCTTTTTCGCTGCAAGATGAAAGCGCGGAGCACCGTAGACACCATCAGTGTCGAGCAGTGCCATGGCGGGCATATTGAGCCGGGCACAGATTCCTGCCAGGTCCTCAGGCAAGGAAGATCCTTCGAGGAAGCTGAAAGCAGAGCGGGCGTGAAGTTCAACGTACATCAGTGATCAGTGGCTAGTGGTCTGTCGCCAGTTCTGCCTAATTCTGCAGAGAAGACTAACCACTGATCACTGATCACTGGCCACTGTTTTTTCAGTCATAACTTCCTTCCACGAACCAGCCTCCGCCGAGCAGATCGTGCACGAGCCGGTAGAGAGCTACTCCGTCTGCAGTTTGCAAAGCGATATCCCATTCATCGCGCGCCCAGGCTTCCCGCTCCCACCAGTCGCCGGAACAGCGCCATGGGCCGGCCTTCCAGAGCACACTGCCCTGCACTTCTTTTTTCTTCGGACAGACCAGGCGTGCTGGTTCTCCATTCTCCAAAGTTACGGTCGCACGGAGCGGCGGGCGGAACATGCGCAGAGCGGCGACTGCGGATTTTTCCTCAGTTAAAACTTCTTGCCGTTTGTTTTCTGGAATTGCTCCAGTCACAAAACGCTTCATGCGGAAGCCTTCGGCACGGTGGGTATCCAATAACTCCACCGAGCCCACGCGGGATTCGCCGACCAGGCTGGCAATGCGTGCCAGGGTGAGTTCCAGTTTCTCCGGTTCCGGCGATGGAGGCAAAAACAGGCCGCCCTGTGCGGATCGCCGCCGCGCCTGTTCCGCCGCAAGATGAATCTTCAGGATAGGCGCGCCCGGCGGATGAGCGCTCAAATCCAATTGCAGCAGTTTAAGAAAAAGTTTGGGGTCGAGCATGGGAAGAGGAAGATGCAGAGTTCGGCAGAATTGTCGATTTTTGATTGTTGATTTTTCATTGAAAGACGAGAAGTTTGCGAGTTCCAGCGTGAGCCGCAGTTCCTGTGTGTTCAAAGCGCGCGACGCCAGGCGCGCGCAAATCTGCTCTAGCAGCCGATTCAGCAGAAAAGCCAGCGGCTCCAGCAGCACGACTGGGTATTCCAACTCGACTGCTTCTTCGAATACCGCCGGCGCTTCCACCGGCACCAGCGTGCGAGAAGCCGCGCCCCGCGCCAGTTGCCGCAAGCGCAGACCTTCCTGGCCCAGGCGCTCGCTCAGAGCAATCTCCGGCAACGCAGCCAGCGCGCGCAGATTGCGGATGCCCCACCGTTCGAGAGTTGCGAGCAAGCCAGCTGATTTTTTTCCCCGCTCTTCACCCGCAGTCCAATCGACAAATAGAACTTCCACCAGCAGAGATCCCAGAGACTCGACTTCTTTTCCCGGTGGAATTACGGTCACGCCGGGAAACCCGCGGGCGGCGAGCACGGCTGCGTCAGGATTTGAAGCCACAGCCACATTGGCTTCGAGACCGAGGCCGGTAGCGCGGTGAGACATAGCGTGAGCAATTTCAGGCAGCGCTCCGAAAAGAGATTCCATGCCTTCGAGATCTAGAAGCGCCGTGTCGGGCGCGGCATCCTCCACGTACGGCGAGAACGATTGCGCACAATCCAGCAAAGCGGCGTGCGCCGCGGCCTCCTGCAACAGAGAACGCGGCCGCAGCGTTAACTCCGAACAAAGCTCCGCCTGGGCTTTCGTCATGCCGGGTGCGATGCCCGCGCGGCCTGCGCTTTCATTCACGGCAAAAACTTTTTCCAGCGGAGGCTTGCCTTCGAAGATGGCCACGGCTAGCGCGCGCAACTCCGGGTCGGCGCGAAACACCGCGGCCACGGGAAGATTCGGCACGAAGATGCAGGCAAACATGAAAGCAGTACCTAGTTGTCAGTACCCAGCTAGTTTTTTCTGGCAACTGGGTGCTGGCAACTGGCTACTGTTTTTTTCTATCCCGCCCAGGCAGTTTTGCTGGCGAATCTGATCTCGGCGGAGCGAACCGGTTTGCGTTCCAGCCGGCATCGCACTAACTCCGCTGTGATTTCAAGTTCGGTCAGCAATTGCGCATGGGAGAGCGCTGCGTGTTGAGGGATCGCGGACTCTTTTATCCGATGTGCTTGCGATCCCAACTTGATCAATAAAGATGAACAGCTTCCGGCGATGGACTGCCGCTCGACTGCCAGCAGCAACGTCGGCGTATGTTCCACGGCGCGGCGAAAACGGAACCACGTGGTCAGCGGGATGCGGCGCGCTGCTTGCGGCGGCAGATTGCCGAGATCGAGGGCAATCAGTCCGAAGCCTCCACTTTCGAGCAGCAGATCCGTCGCGCGCAGAAGTTGCTCCAGGCGATGCTCGGGAGAATCCTCCGCGCAGCGGACCCATAACAGCCGGTCCAACTCGACTCCTGCGGCGGTAACAGACTGCGGATCGAGCGCATCGCTGGCATCCACGACCACGCAAAATTCCCCACGACGGGTGGCAGCGGCGAGCGCGGCCAGCAGCACAGTGGTGCGTCCAGAAGAAGCCGGACCGCAAATTTCCGTCAGGCAACCGCGCGGCAGGCCTCCGGTAAGCGCATCCATCGCGACGATACCGCTCGAAACCATTTCCGGCACAGGCCGCACTGCCAACCGCGAAGCTGGGGTAACGCTGGCAAGCCTGGCATCTGTAGAAATAGAAATAGCTCGCTGCGGCGGGCGCGCCTCGGCAAGCTCTGCCCAGGAAGGCTGTGGGCATACTTCGGCATCTTCTTCATCAAAGACAAAAGGGCGGCCCTGGGCCGCCGAAGTGGAAATCACTGCGGAAGACATAGATTCCTCGGGAATTTTCAGGGAGCGCCGGGGTTTGGAAGCCGCCGGAGGCGTGTTCGCTTTTTATTCGCCTTAAATAATTCTGCTCCTGGCACCTGAGATTGTCAAGCTGAGATTGAAAGTAGGTTGCCGCACTGACTAAGAAGCCTGACCACTAGCCGCCTCGCTTCGCTCAGGAGAAACCCGACGCGGCTACCTCCACATGCAATCCTTGAGCCAATCCCCGAATTGCTTACTTCGGCATGCTCCGTCCGTCTAAGCCAAACAGCACAGCGGTCAGGCGCACGTGCTCCATCCAAGTTGCTTCGCCCCAGGGTTGCGGTTGAAAGGCTTGCCGCTGAATCGGCTGTTCGATATCCCCACAGAGAAAGAAGAAGAGGAGTCTTTCCATGCACAGAACTCGGCTGCTTGTTTTGTTAGCCAGCATTTTGTTGTTAGCCAGCGTTTGCCACGCTCAAACCGTAATGCTCGATCTGCCCTTGCAGAGCCAGCATGCCGTGGTCACACAGCGCATCGGCATTACCGACATCACCGTCAACTACCACCGGCCGCTGGTGAACAGCCGCCAAATCTGGGGCAAGGTTGTGCCTTATGGAGAAGTCTGGCGCGCCGGAGCCAACGAAAATACCACCGTCACCTTCACCGACCCGGTCACCGTCGACGGCCAGCCTCTCGACAGGGGCACCTACGGCTTGCACATGATTCCCGGCGAAAATGAGTGGACGGTGATCTTCTCAAAGATGTCAACAGCATGGGGAAGCTTCAGCTACAAGCAGGATGAAGACGCGCTGCGAGTCACAGTGAAGCCGCAGCCGGCCGAATTCCACGAGGCGCTGACCTACGACTTTGACGACGTCAAACCCGATTCCGCCGTCGTTACCCTGCGCTGGGAGAAAGTTGCGGTGCCCTTCACAGTCGCGGTCAAGGTCAACGACATAGTCGAAGCCAGCATTCACCAGCAAATGCGCGGGCTCAATCAATATTACTGGGAGAGTTGGGATGACCTGGCGACTTATTATCTCACCAACAAAATAAATCTGGATGAGGCGCTCAAGGATGAAGAGAAGTCCATCAAGACGGAAGAACGCTTCGACAACCTGATGAACAAGTCGAAAATTCTCGAGGCCATGGGCCGTCAGGACGATGCCGCGGCCGCCCGCAGCAAAGCGTTGGAGAAGGCGTCAGCGCAGCAGCTCTATTTCTATGGCCGCCAGTTGCAGTCGGAGAAAAAGCAGGAAGAGGCATTCGCGATTTTTCGCTCGAACGCCAAGAAGTTCCCCGACTATTGGACGTCGCACGTCGGTCTGGCCCGCGTGTATAGCGGACAAGGCGACTTCGACAAAGCCGTCATCGAGATACAGTCTGCGCTCACGGGCGTGCCAGACGACGCCAACAGAGCCAACCTGGAGAAATATGTGAAGCGATTGCAGTCTAAAGAGGACATCAACAGGTAGAGAAGAGGTCATGGAATAGGGATTAGGGGATGGGGTCACGCGCTGGGCCAGGTCTATTCCCTACCCCCTGACCCCAGTCCTATTTCGGCGATTCGAAGCGGTAGCCGATACCGCGCAGCGTCTTCAGATACTTCGGGTGACGAGGATCAGTCTCTATTTTCTCCCGCAGACGCCGCACGTATACGTCGATGGAGCGCGGTGTCACGAAGGGCGTCTCTTTCCATACCGCATCGAGCAACTGGTCGCGCGTGAGCACGCGCCCGCGGTGCGTAGCCAGATACTCCAGCAAACGAAATTCTCGCACCGTGGTGAGAACGGCCCGGCCCTCGACCTGCACCGTCATCGATGAAGCGTCGATTTCAAGGTCGCCAATTCGAAGCGCTTCCGACATTACCGTCGGTTGGCGCAGGCCGCGGAGCACACTGCGAACCCTGGCGACCAATTCACGCGGGCTGAAGGGCTTGGTGACGTAATCATCTCCACCCAACTCAAGTCCCTTCACCCGGTCGGCCTCGGCCGTCTTGGCGGTCAGGAAAATGATGGGAGTCGAGGAAAGAGTGGGAGTCTGCCGAATCTGGCGGCAGAGTTCAAAGCCGTCGGCGCCTGGAAGCATCACATCCAGAAGAAAGAGCGACGGCATCTCGCGTAAAGCTTCTGAAACCACCGAACCGCCGCTGACAAAGCTCTGCACGTCGAATCCCGCAGCCTGCAGATTATGAGAGATCAGCCTCGCGATGTCTTCTTCGTCTTCCACCACGAAGACAAGGTTGCGCGACACAGCCGCCACACGGGCATCGCCGAGCGCTTCGTAAGATCCCGTGGAAGAGTTCATCGTCACGTATGGCGGTATGGCCCATGAGCCGGGTTGGTACCGATTCTGCATAGACTGTATGTCGGAAATGTTGCGAGAATGTTTCCCGCGTGTTAACGAATGATGAATTTCGAAAGGCAGTGGTCAGTGGTCAGTGATCAGTGGTCAGTGGCTAGTTCTCAACATCGACTTCCTTTATGAAGGTTGGGTTTTCACTGACCACTAACCACTGATCACTGACCACTGCCCCTACGTCGCTGCTCTCTTCTTCGGCGCGTGCCGCAGGCTGCGGCCTTCGATGAGGCTGTAGAGATCTTCGGCGAGATTGGTGGTGTGGTCGCCGGCGCGTTCCAAAGCCTGCGCCATGAGCAGCACATCGAAGCTCGACGGATTGTTATCTGACGCGTGTTCGGTAAGATGCTTCTGGAAAAGCGCATGACATACGCGGTCGATGTCTTTATCCATTTGCAGCACTTTACGGGCGCACTCCAGATCGAGGTCGACGAATCCGCGATACACCAGATCAAGCATCTCGCGCAGGGTCGCCGACATTTCCACCAGGTGGCGAACGTCGGAAGCCGCCATCTTCGAGGTCCGGGACTGCACTCGCATGGCTACGCTCATCATCAGATCGCCGATGCGTTCCAGGTCGGTCGTGCACTTCAGGCTCGTCAGCAACTGCCGTGCCCGCGCTTCGTTCACCCGTGTGATGGCCGCCGGCAGGCGCTCGTCGATGTAACGCTCAATGATGTCCAGTTCCTGCTCGCACTCCTTGATGGCGAGGAAGGCCATGCGCGAAGAGTGCGTAAGCAAATCGCGCATGTTGAAAGCGGCATCGCGGGCGATGAGAAGCGCTTTGAGCGCTGTGCGCGCCAGATCGTCGAGCGACCCAGTGCCCTTTCTCGCTTTCTTGCCGCTTTCCTGGTTCTGAGTGGCGTGGCTTTGTGGCGGCTTGGTCTCGGCGCTGTCAACTGCACCGGGCGTTTCCATCGCAATCGACGATGTGGCAGCTTTGCGCGGCATGTTTCGCCAGTCTACCTCCGAATTGTGAACGGACTGTTAACATATTTCCGCCGGTTCTCAATCCGCGAGATATCGTAGAAAAATCATGGATCTATTCGACCATCTGCGTCGCCAGTTTGCCTACAATGCCTGGGCGAACCGGGAAGTGCTCGCCGGATTAAAGGCTAGGGCCGCGAGGCCGCGCCAACTGTTGGCACACATTCTTTCCGCCGAGCGCCTGTGGCTGGAACGCATTCTGGAACAGCCTCAGAGCCTGCCCGTGTGGCCGGATTTCTCGCTCGAACAATGTGAAGCGCAACTCGCCGAACTCGCTCCTCTGTGGCGCGAATTTCTCGGCCAGCTTTCTGCCGCGGGACTCTCGAAGAAAATCACTTACAAAAACAGCAAGGGCCAGCCGTGGACTAGCACGGTGGAAGATATTCTGACCCACGTGGTGCTGCACTCGGCATATCATCGTGGCCAGATCGCAAGCCTGGTGCGCGCCGGCGGGGAGCAACCCGCCTACACGGATTACATCCACGCGGTGCGCCAAGGTTTGATTGAATGAGGCTTGATTCACAACGGAGAATACCGCAATGAAAAAACTCGCCCTCCTGGCAACTCTATTCGCGGCTCTGACCACGACTGCGCAACAGGTGCCCGTCAACTCTCCTCTGCTCGACCACCTTGCCGGCAAGTGGCTGCTGCAAGGGACCGTGGGCAAGCAAGCCGTGACCCATGACTTCGACGCCGAGTGGGTCCTGCAGCATTATTACTTGCGCTTCAACGAAGTCTCGCGGGAGAAAAACGACAAGCGCGAACCGCAGTACGAAGCGACGGTGTTTATCGGCTGGAACGAGAAGACCAAGCAGTACGCCTGCGTGTGGCTGGATGTGTACGGCGGAGCAACGCCGGAATCCATCGGACGCGCTACGCCAAAAGAGAATGAGCTTGACTTCGTCTTTACCGATGAACACGGCGAGACTAGTTTCACCAACACTTTCATCTACGACCCCAAGTCCAACACCTGGGAGAACCGGCTCGACAACGTGGTCAAAGGCGAATCCAAGCCGTTCGCGCGATTCAAGCTGACGAAACAATGAATCGCAAGGCGGAGCTTTCCCCCGCGTCATGTCCGCAATCTATCAACCCTTCGCATACTTCAACCACTTAACGATTTCAGGCAGTGTCGGCCGCTTGCCATACATCAGAATGCCGATGCGGTAGATGCGCGCGCAGAGAACCAGAATTCCCGCGATGGTGCCCACCAGCAGCGCCAGAGAGAGAGCGATTTGCCACGCCGGCGGCGGCTGAACCGCGATTCGCAGGTACATCAGCACCGGCGAGAAAAAAGGAATCATCGAACTCCATACCGCAACTGGAGCATCCGGAGCGCGCATCACCGGCCCCATCATAAATACAGAGATGATGAGAGGAAGAACGATGATGAACTGGAGTTGCTGCCCTTCCTGCTCGCTGGTGATCACCGCGCCAATCGCGGCGTAAATGCTGCTGAAGAGCAGGTATCCCAGCAGAAAGAATAAGGCGAAAGCTGCCAGCGTCAGCGGCGCAATATGAATCTCTCCGGTGCTAGCGCTCGCCGCCAGGGCCGGCAGCGCGTAGACCCCGGCCATCACGATCCAGATTCCGATCTGGGTCAGGCCCACGGCGCCCACGCCGATCAGCTTGCCTGCCATGAGTTCAGTCGACGTCGCGGAGGAAAGCAAGACTTCCATGACGCGCGAGTTCTTCTCTTCGAGCACGGCGCGCATCACGGAAACGCCGTAGAAAATCACCGCGGTGTACAACAGCATCACCATGGCAAAGACCGCGAAGAACATTCCGCGGTCGTTGGCCTTGGTCTCTTTGCCGCCTTCGACTCTCACGGTCTCGAGTTTCACAGGCTTGAGCAGTTCGTCCGCCTGAGTGCCGCTGACCCCTCGTTGAGCAAGTTCGCGCAGCAAGATGGCGCGGTCCAACTGCTCGCTCAGCCACGACTTCTCCATGAAGCCGCTGGCCTCACGGCCGTAGTAGGAAACCTTGCGCTCCGCGACCGCATCATCACTCAGCCACAAATAACCGTCGATGTCGCCGGAGTTCACCCGATTCCGCAAGACAGTCCGCTCCGTGTCGCTGGCGTTTGCGTCCACTTCAATCACGTAGTTTCGGCCCGGTTTATCTTCATCTTCAGCGTCTTTGTCGTCTTTATCTTTGTCTCTATCTTTATCTTTGCCGGCGGCGCTCTTCTCGTCATCCGGCTTGCTGCTGCCCAGAAGTTGTTGGCGAACGATCTCGCCGAATTGCGGAGTGGAAGTCACCACCACCAGCCGCTGCATTTTAGAACTCTTCATGCTCGAAAGCTTTGCGGGGATCGCAAACGCGCCAATCATGATCGCCGGCAGAAGCAGCGTCAGCACAATGAATGAACGCTGCCGCACCCGCTCCAGATACTCGCGCTTGATCACCAGCCAGGTGTTCCGTAGTGACGCGTTACGCATTGGCTTTCCCCACCGCTTCGATGAAGATTTCTTCCAGCGAAGGCTCCATCAACTCGAACTTGCTAACCCTCGCGCACGAAGCCGCCGCGCGCAGCAATTCCTGTGGATCGGCCCCCGCGGCCAAGCGCACTTCCACATAGTTTCCGTAGTCGTTGAACGACTGCACCAGCTTCGAATCATGCAAGAACTGCGAATCCCCCTCATACTTGATCTGCACGTTCCGCTTGCCGTATCCCGCGCGTAGCCTCGCCAAATCGCCTTCCAGCACCGCGCGCCCATGATTGATCAGACAGATGGAATCGCAAAGGCGCTCGGCCGTGTCCATGCGATGCGTCGAAAAAAGAAGAGTCTTGCCCGCTTTCTTCAGATCCAGAAATGCATCCTTCAGGACCACAGCGCTCGATGGGTCGAGCCCGGAAAACGGCTCATCCATCACTACGAATTGCGGATCGTGCACCACCGCGCCGATGAACTGAGCCTTCTGCTGCATGCCTTTCGAGAGTTCTTCCACCTTCTTGCCAGTCCATTCCTTCAATCCCAGCCGCTCGCACCACTCGAGCGATCGTTGCGTCGCATCATGCGCCGACAATCCCTTCAGCTCTCCAAGAAACACCAGCTGATCCAGGACTTTCATCTTCTTGTACAAGCCGCGTTCCTCGGGCAGATAGCCGAGTTGCTGCGAATGCGCCCGTCGCAGCGGTTCGCCGAACATCGACACCGTCCCGGAATCGGGAAACGTGATTCCGATCATCATGCGCAGCGTGCTGGTCTTTCCCGCGCCATTCGGCCCCAGCAAGCCATAAACTTCGCCCGGCCGGATGACCAGAGACAAATCATCGACGGCAACGAACTCGTCATAGCTCTTGCGGATCTTGTTCAGTTCGACGGTATTCACAGGAAGCTCCCGCAACTCGAAACCGACCAAGTAGAACATAACCGAACTCGCTCTTCAAATTCGTAGATTCAAGAATGCTCCTGTGGGGACAGCCGCCTCGGCTGTCCCGCGAAGCCCAGTCTTAACATCCCAACCTGCGTTAATATCTCTGCAATGAAGAAACTCCCAATTCTTATCTTCGTCGTGATGCTCTGCGCCGCAACCATTCTGGGCTCGGACCAAAAGAAGATCCCTCCCATGCCGGCCGCTGTCTCCGGCAATGCCGTGGCCGTTCTCGAAAGCGGCCTGGAGATAATTTCCATCATGGGAGTTGGTCCCCGCAAGACATGGGACGACGTTACCAACCAGGTCTACATCATGAGCCTGGCGCACCCGAAGTGGGGGCAAGGCCGCACCGTGCCAGGAGTCGCGGGCCGTGTGAATGCCGCGGCTGTTGGAGCCAAAAGCCTGGTGATTCTGATGGGCGGCTTTGTGGTCGATAATCAAGGTGGTGAACTCACCGTCCACGATGTGAACGTCTATGAAGCCGGCGCGCGCCGCTGGTCTCGCGGCGAAGACATTCCGGTTGCCGTGGATAGCGCGGTCGCCGGTGTCACTCATAGCCGCTTCGTCTATCTGATCGGCGGACGTTCGCGCAATGGCCCGGTGAACAATGTTCAGGTCTACGACCTGGAAACAAATTCCTGGAGCCAGGCCACACCGTTCCCCGGCACGCCTGTCTTTGGACTCTCCGGCGGCGTGGCGGACGAGACCATCGTGATCGTCGATGGCGCGAAGGCTGGCCCAGCGGGCGGTCCGCGCTATGTAGCGTCAGACGAATGCTGGCTCGGCAAGATCGACCACAAAGAGCCCAACAAGATTGAATGGAGCAAACTCCCCGCACATCCCGGCACGGCGCGCTTCGCCATCGCCGGTGGCGGCAACAACCGTGAGCACAGAGTTGTCTTCTCCGGAGGCACTCCCACCCCTCACGACTACAAAGGCGTCGCCTACGACGGCCAACCTACGGAGGGATCCTCCGTAACGTTTGACTACGACGTGCATCATCACGAGTGGGAGACAATCAGCGAAGATACCAACGATCCGCGCGCCGACAGCCGCGGCATAGTCTTCACCCCGATCGGGCCACTGGTCCTCGGAGGGATGGCAAAGAATCTTGCGGCAACCGCGCAAGTGACGCAACTGCCTCAGAAGTAGAGAAGGTAGGGCGGGCGGGAAAGCGGGATCGAAAAAAATACTGACGCAAATACCATAAAATATCTGGAATCAACTACTTACGTAGAGTCGGCATGGTCTTGATGTGGCCAAAATACTGATTATAAACAACTTGACTGTAAAATACTGAGGGTAAAGGAGTTAGGAGCGTTGTTTCGTTGTTTCCCGGTAAGTCCTTTAGAATCAGTAAAGCTATTTCTGTCGCGACAGAAATTAGCCGGATATGGAGCCAAAATCTTGTGGCGGAAGGACTTAGCCGTCCGATTCAGTTTTCAATGAACTGTTTCTTGAAGAATAGTATCTTCTCGTCGTGGGGACGAAGTCAAGCGGGAATCAAGGGCTGGACGGGACGGCATGGTGCGCTCGACCCAGGATGCGGAAACCCGGTCCGCAGCGGCTAAAGCCGCGATTGATTCCAAGTCCTGCACGGCGCGGCTGAAGCCACGCCCTTTCAAAACGAATTCGAACTGAGCCACCCCTCCGGATGGTAACGGATTTGTCGGATACGGTCAGTTCGCGGTACAATCCCTGAGATTTGTTCGTGGGCCCCTCCACTTCCACTGAAGGGCGCCATGGAAACCACAATGTTTAACCCTCGTTAGTTTCGCCATCCTCTTGAGTCCGCAAGTTCGGACATCTCGTTTTGTCTCTGGGTAGTTTTTGTCGACGCATTCGCAAAGTTTTTTCTGGCGAAGAGCGTGGAAAGCGCGCAGGTATCTATGCAAGCCACAGCCCTGGCTACGGAGAAAGAACAGCAGCACACATTATGGGCATCACTGGTCGAAGCCGTTCGCGGCTCGCACCAGGACTACACCACTGGAAGCTTGAACCGCGCCATTTTGCTTTTAGCCGTCCCGATGGTCTTGGAGATGGTGCTGGAATCGCTGTTCGCCGTGGTCGACGTCTTCTGGGTAGGACGCCTGGGCGCGAACGCCGTGGCGACCGTGGGTCTAACGGAGTCGATGCTGAGCCTGATATTCGCCGTGGCCATGGGGTTGAGCTTGTCAACCACCGCGATGGTGGCGCGCCGCATCGGAGAGAAAGATCCTGAAGGCGCGGCGGTCGCGGGCGTGCAAGCGATCGCTCTTGGCCTGATGGTTTCTCTCGCAATCGGCCTTCCGTGCGGATTGTATGCGCCGAACCTGCTTCGTTTGATGGGCGCGTCGCCTGAGATCGTCGCAACCGGCAGCGGCTATACCAGGATTTGCCTGGGCGGAAGCTTTGCCGTGCTCCTGCTCTTTCTGAATAACGCGATCTTCCGCGGCGCTGGCGATGCCGCCATCGCCATGCGCCTGCTCTGGGTGTCGAACATCATCAACCTCGTACTCGATCCCTGCCTGATCTTTGGCTGGGGACCGTTTCCGCGCCTCGGCGTAACAGGCGCGGCTTTAGCGACGCTTATCGGACGCAGCATCGGCGTGCTCTACCAGTTCTATCGCCTCATGCGCGGGACGGAGCGTCTGCGCATTCTCGCGAGTCAGGTTCGTCTGCAAGGGACTGTGCTCTGGCGGCTGATCCGCGTGTCGCTGACCGGCATTCTTCAGTTCGCGATCGCGCATTCGAGTTGGATCGGCCTGGTGCGGATCGTCAGTATTTTCGGTGCGGCCGCGCTCGCCGGATACACGATTGCCATCCGCATCGTCATTTTCGTAATCCTGCCGTCGTGGGGCTTGAGTAACGCGGCGGCGACGCTCGTGGGTCAGAACCTTGGTGCGGGCCATCCCGAACGCGCTGAAAAAGCGGTGTGGCGCACGGGGCTTTACAACATGATTTTCCTGGGCTCGATCGGGGTCATCTTTATATTTTTTTCCGAACCCATCGTGCGTCTGTTCACACACGACCCGGAAGTAGTGCCTCTGGGAGCGGCCTGCCTGCGCATCATCAGCTATGGCAACCTGGGCTATGCCTACTTCATGGTGATGATGCAGGCCTTCAACGGCGCGGGCGACACCATCACTCCCACCATCGTTAATTTTTTTGGCTTCTGGCTGTTCGAGATACCGCTGGCCTACTGGCTGGCGATACCGCTGCACATGCGGTCGAATGGAGCGTTCTTTTCCATCGCCATCGCCGAGAGTTCGATGGCCGTGGTCAGCGCGATCTTGTTCAAGCAAGGCCGCTGGAAAAAACAAAGGATATAGGGAATGCAAAACATGCCATGCAAGTGGTATGCTTCTAGGCCGTGCGGGTACTGCGTAAGACGGAGTGAAGTGAGGGGCGAGAAAGAGATCCGGGAGCGACGCTAATGTTTGCCCTGCGCGAAATTGCCGTTGCACTCAGTTGTTTCGTACTGCTGTATTGCCTCTTGTCGGCGCTGGTAGCGACCGCATGGCGCCCGCTCCACCCCTTGCACGTGGCGCAACGGAGCGTGGCCGCGATACTGTTCGCGCTGCGGGCTGTGCCGCTGGCGGCATCTGTCGTCATTACATTTGCCTTGGTTGTGCCTTCGTTTCAGTTGCTGGAAAAGCGATCGGTTCATGAGGGTGTGGGCTCGATACCGGTCGCGCTCGGCGCTTGTGCTCTGCTGTTGATTGCATGGGGCTGCCTGCGCGGAATCGCCGTCCAAACCAGGACAACACGGCTGGTGACGCGTTGGCTCCAAGGCGCGCGTCCTTTGAAAAGCGAAGGCGACGCCACCATCGCTTTTGAGTCCCGAGAGGAGACACCTCCGCTCCTTCTGGTTGGCGTCTGGAATCCGCGAGTATTGGTTTCAGAAGCCGCGATCGGCCTGTTAAGTGAAGACGAACTTGAAATCGCCCTGAAGCACGAACTTGAGCACGTGAAGTCTCGCGATAACTTGAAGAAGCTCATCTTCTGTTTTTGTCCGTTTCCCGGCATGGCGAAGCTGGAGAGTGCCTGGTCGCAAGCCGCGGAACTGGCGGCTGACGATGCGGCCGTCTCGAGTCCGTGCGATGCCGTTGACCTGGCCGCGGCATTGGTCAAGCTCTCTCACCTGGTTCCTGTCGAACCTGTTTCGGTCTGCGCCGTGGGATTCGCGGCCGGTTCCCTCAGCCAGCGCGTTGCACGTCTTCTTGCATGGGACGAAGCGAGCGCGGCGCGCGCGCGAATTCGCATCTGGTATGTAGTTCCATTTGCGGTTGCCACTTCGGTGCTCGTCTCGGTTGCGTACAACCCGGTGCTGGCGTTCACTCATGAAATCACGGAGTGGCTTGTCCGGTAGGTATTCCGCCTAACGCGCCCGCGCCAGCACCAGCGTAATGTCATCCGGCTGCTCGTTGTCGCCGATCCAGTCATCGACCGCCGATGTGACAGTCTGGCTGATCTGCACCAGAGGCAAGCTCCGGTTCGCGCTCACTAAATCAATCAGCCGCTCCTCGCCAAATTCGCCAAACTCGTTTTCGGGCTCGGTGACGCCGTCGCTGTAAGCGAGGAAGATTTCTCCGGGATGCATTTCGACGGAGCCTTCGTCATAGGTCATATTGTCGAACAGACCGATGACCGTTCCGCCAGCTTCCAGCCGCCGAACCACACCGTCTTTCCCAATCAAGATGGGCGGTAAATGTCCACCGTTGCTGTAAGTCAGCTTGTGAGATCGCCCGTCGTAAATTCCGAGGAAGAGCGTGGCGTACTTTTCCGGCGGAGTGCTCTCGTAAAGCTGATGGTTGAGCAGGCCGAGTAATGCTCCAGGAGAAATCTCAATGCCCTCTGGCCACGCGGCCATGATGCGGCTGGCGCCCGCCACGGCGCCTACCGCTACGGGTTCGCGCATCTGCGGCAAGCTCTCGACGCTGTAGGCGCGGACGGCTGAATGGATGGTCGCCATCAGCAGCGCCGCTGAAATTCCTTTCCCGCTTATATCGCCGACAGCCAAGATGAGCTTGTGGGAACTCGCCGTCAAAAAGTCGTAATAGTCGCCGCTGACTGTGCGCGCGGGACGGCAGAAGCCGTGCACCTCGAGCGACTCGAGCTCCGAAACCTGCCGCGGAAACAGCTGCGCCTGCACTTCCTGCGCGATCGCCAGTTCGCCTTCGAGACGCTGCTTTTCTTTCTGCTCGAGAATCAGCTTCTCGATCGATTCCGTCATCGAGTTAAACGAAAGCGAGAGTTGCGCCAACTGATCTGCGGACTTGACCGGAATGCGATGGCTGAAGTCGCCGCGATCCACATTCTTAGTCGCGTCATAGAGCTGCGCGACGGCGCCCGTTACCGTGCGCGTCATACGAGTGCCGATGATCAGAGCGATCAGTTCGATCACCGCAAAGAAAATGAGAATCGCCAGCAGAATGTATTCAACCCCTTGGGCGATGTCTCCCAGCGCCGCAAATAGGTGGGAATAGAGCACCGAAGGCCGGGTTTGCACTTTCACGCCGGCGCCGGCGCGCGCCGGTTCGCCGGTCTTCCAATCCACAACTGGAAGCGGAGTGCCAAACGTGATCTCGCGGTCCATCATGCTCGCAGGCGGGGCGAGCGAACCCACGGTGAACGTCGGACGGAAGTCCTGCGGAGCGACTGGCGGACTGGAGCTTGTTTTTTCTTCACGCGCGCCGCTGCTCGGCACGGCCTTCTCGCGCTCCGCGAAAAGGCGGGTCTTAAAACCTGGTGCGTCTGCGGCACTCTTTGCGGCACCCTGACTCTGGTCATTCTGTTTTGAGTCGGCCTCTTTCGAGTCTGGCTGCTTTGAGTCGGGCGGCTTTGAGTCGTCGAGCATGATGCCCGCGGTGTAGAGCGTAATTTCGCCCAGGTTCGCGGCGATGTCAGAGATCAGATCTCTATCGAGCGGTTCGCTGGTGACAACCGTCAGCTTTTCCGGTCCCACCAGAAACACCGAGGCCACCCGCAAATACAACTCGTCGTTGTCGCGAACGATCTGCTTGAAGGGCTGGCCGTCGCGGATCTCTTTGGCATACTCGCCCTGATCTTTGTTGAAGAAATCCGGGTAAGACATCGACTGTGGATTCGGGCTCCCGCCGCTCAGCAGGACGAGCTGGGTCCCGTGCCAGGCACAGACCCGGCGTCTTCCCCAGGACCGGTCGCGCTTCCGCAATCCTGCTAAGGACTCTGCGGCCGGGGTCTCGCCGTTCTCGATGCGCGCCGCAAGTTCGTTGCTGACCGCGGCGTTCACCGCCTGCATGCTGCGCAACTGCGAGTTGATCTCGGAGGTCACGACGAAGCTGGCGAACTGACCAGCGAAAAGGTAGATGGTAATGACAGCCATCGCCACGAGCAGCACGGCTGGGATCACGCCGATGAAGACGTAGGTCACGATCAGCCGGTTTCGCAGACGCCACAGAACTTTTCGCTTCAGCGCGCGAAAAGCAACAATAAAGAACAACACAGCCGCGTCGAAGACGAGAAACTTAACCCACCCCCCAAGGCTAGCGCTGGCTGCGGGCGCGAAGGGCTTTAACAGCATTTCAAGAACGAAGAGCCCTATGGCAAAGCCCAGCGAATAACAGGCTCCGCGCGCGATCCAGCTCTGCGGCCATATACCGGCCGTCAGCATTCTCTCGCGCAGGGTCCAATAGAATTTCTTCATGATTTCGATTTGCTGGAACTACTAGATCTCCGGATACAGATCGAAGAACGCTTCCAGGCTGGTACGCAACTGCTTCTCGATTTCTTCCTTGCTGCCTTCGAGCACATGCATGGTGACGTGGGCCTCGCGTCCATTGGTGAGCTTCACCGGAGCATGGCCCACTTCCGCCACATCTTCTGAGGGCAGCAGCCGCATGCCGTAAACCAGTGTCAGATTTGCCATACTGAATTCTAAACGTGTTGGCGGCCCGGACAAAACTCCGAACTTGATTCGGTTAGTACCGAGTACCTAGTACCGAGTTGCCAGCAAAACTATCAGCGCGCCCGGTAGCCCGCTCCAGATTATCTTGCTCGGTACTCGGCACTAGGTACTAGGTACTAACAGAACTGAGAACTGGGTTATTATTCTGGCGTGCTCTCAAAACTCATTCTGATCCTGGCCGCAGTTTCGCTGACTCTTCCCGCCGCATCTCAGCAAGCTCCCGACGCGCAATCGAGCCAACCGCAGGTGAAAGTGAATATGCTGAACGTGTGTACGCCGTCTGCCGCGGAGCAGAAGGAAATCGCTGCGGCGCTGGCGCGCGTGCCTAAGCAGCCGCTGTTTGCCCCCGATTTCGAGATCTCTCACGGCGTTTCCACGCTGAGCGAAGCTCCCAACTTTCTACAACCGGGACAAGGCGCACAAATGTCCGATGAACCATCCGTCGCCCGCTACGTGCGGATTCGCCGTGAATTTGCCGTGCAAGCGCTGTTTGCCAGCGTGCAGTATTCCTTCAGCAACGATGGGCAGAGCATGGTCGAGACTCTGGTGCTGCATGTGCGGGATCCGAAGGATTTGATCCAGGTATCGATGGAAGACAGCGCTTCGGCGATTGGCAGTGCCGAACGGATGCTGGCGGCCAACACTCCCGCCAGCCGCGTCCGGCTTGAGCGCTTCGGAAAATCATCGATCGCGCTGGCCCGTTGTGCAGCGTCCGAAAATGGGCCCGCGCCCGACCAGAGTGCCTACGAACCATTATTCCGCAGTGCATCAGAAGTGCTTGCCAACTATCGGGCTTTGCTCGGCGTTGGGCGCACCGTGCCGGCGGAGTTGGCGCAGATTCCGGGGGGAGCGCCCGCTTCGGCCGCGAAACCGAAATCTGCCAAGGCCGCGGCAAAGCCTGCTGATGAGAAGAAATGACAGAAAAACAAATCTTGACCACAGGGCACACGGGGAAACACGGAGTAATATTCTTGGTTTTTCAGCAGTGCATCGAAATCTGAAATCGGCAATCTAACGTCTAGCCCATCATGAGTGAAACTCGCAACGTCGTTATTATCGGTTCCGGCTGCGCCGGACACACGGCGGCTCTCTACACCGCCCGCGCCAATCTGAAGCCTCTTGTGGTCGAAGGCCATGAACCTGGCGGCCAGCTTTCGCTCACCACGCTGGTGGAAAATTTCCCCGGCTTCCCCGAAGGAATCCTGGGGCCGCAACTGGTCGAGAACATGCGCAAGCAAGCGGAACGTTTCGGCGCCGAGTACCGGACGGCGCATCTCACCAGCGCGGACCTCACCAAGCGTCCCTTCCTGCTTCACTTGGGTGTGCATCAGGTGCACGCGCAGGCGCTCATCATCGCCAGCGGAGCTTCCGCGCGGTGGCTGGGCCTGCCGAACGAGCAGAAGCTCATCGGCCACGGCGTTTCTTCCTGCGCCACCTGCGACGGTTTCTTCTTTTCAGGCAAGGAAATAGTCGTGATTGGCGGCGGCGATTCCGCCATGGAGGAAGCGTTGTTCCTCACGCGCTTCGCCACCAAGGTCACACTGATTCACCGGCGTGACAGTTTTCGCGCTTCCAAAATCATGCTGGAACGCGCGAAGCACAACCCAAAAATACAGTTCCTGACCGACACGGTCGTGGAAGATGTCCTCGGTCACGAGAAACAGGAAGTCACCGGGCTCAAGCTGCGCAACGTAAAGACGGGCAAAGTCTGGGACTTCCCCACCAGCGCCCTGTTTCTCGGCATTGGGCACGAGCCTAACGCGAAGATGTTCGGCGGCCAGCTTGAGACCGATGCCGACGGCTATCTCAAGACGCACAACTATGTGCACACGCGGGTCCACGGGGTCTACGCCTGTGGCGATGTGCAGGACCGGCGCTACCGCCAGGCCATCACTGCTGCGGGTACCGGGTGCATGGCCGCGATCGAGGTCGAGAAGTTTTTGGAAGACCACGGAGGCTGAATTCAGCCTGCAACGCAAGAGTCACTCCCCTCCGCGTTCCATTACCGATAGAGTTTTCCTGATAGGCGGAAAACCAAAGAGCCGCTTCCCGGTGTCTAACGCTGAAGATGCTTTGGCCGGACCGTCTCGTGGAGGGCTTATGATCGCCCGCTTCGTCTGTTTCTTTTTTCTCAGCATTAGCCTTTTCGCGCAGTCTTCTCAGCCCTCGCTCACCATCTACAACCAGAATTTTGCCGTCGTGCGGCAGCAGTTGCCGCTCGATCTGAAGTCGGGCGAGAACCAGGTCAACGTGAGCGACATCACGATGCACCTCGAGCCCGACTCGATCATTCTGCGTGACCCCACCGGAAAGCACACTCTGCAGGTGCTGGAGCAGAACTATCGCGCCGATCCGGTTTCGCAGGCTCTTCTTCTCTCTCTCTACGAAGGCAAAACGATTGATTTTGAAGTGGGTAGGGCCCAGGGATTCGAGATCATCAAGGGCAAAGTGATTCGCAGCGGATATGTCCCCCATAACGAATCCGCCATGAACCTTTACGGCCAGCAGTATTACCAGTCCCAAATGAATGCGGCCTCCGAACAGCCCATCATCGAAGTCAACGGCCAGCTGCGCTTCACTCTTCCTGGAACGCCCATCTTCCCTGCGCTTACCGATGACAGCATTCTCAAGCCTCGCCTTGAGTGGCTGCTTGCCACCGACAAAGCGGGAAAGTTCCCTGCCGAATTTTCTTACGTAACGGGCGGCATGACGTGGCAGGCCGACTACAACATTGTCGCGCCCGAGAAGGGAGACCTTGTTGACATTGTGGGCTGGGTCACCATGGACAACCAGACCGGCAAGACTTTTGAGAATGCGCGCATCAAGCTCATGGCCGGGGATGTGAACAAGATTCAGCAGCCAGCGGCTAATGGCCGCCTGCAATCCTATGCAATGGCTGGAGCGATCGGCGGGGCCATCGGCCCGGCAGTGACCGAGAAGACCTTCGACGAGTATCACCTCTACACGCTCGAACGCACGACCACACTGCGCGACCGCGAAACCAAGCAAGTGGAATTCATTCGCGCGGCGGGCGTGGGCACGAAACAGATCTACATTTACGACGGCGTCAAACTCGACACCAACCGCTACAACGGATGGAACTGGGACAACATTCGCAACGATCACTCCTACGGCACGGAATCCAATTCAAAGATCTGGGTGATGCGCGAGTTCCGCAACTCGGACGCGAACCATCTAGGCATGCCGTTGCCTAAAGGCCGCGTGCGATTCTATCGCCGCAGCGATGATGG
Source organism: uncultured Acidobacteriaceae bacterium (assembly GCA_963747615.1). Classification (GTDB taxonomy): domain Bacteria; phylum Acidobacteriota; class Terriglobia; order Terriglobales; family Acidobacteriaceae; genus Sulfotelmatobacter. Next base: position 1,095,118 of record CAVVFP010000001.1, on the reverse strand, counting down.
CCAGATCGAATTTACCGGTGAAAATACCATCGAGCACACGCCGCGCGATGAAACCGTGCGCATCTACACCGGCAACGCGTTTGACCTTGCGGGCGAGCGCCGCCGCAGCGACTACATTATCGACAGCAGCAAGCGCACTGCCACCGAATCGTTTGAAATCAAGGTGCGCAACCATAAGAAGGAACCGGTGGAGGTCCGCGTGGTCGAACATCTCTATCGTGCGGTGAACTGGGATATCGCTTCCAGCTCCGCTGAATATAAGAAAACCGACAGCCACACCATTGAGTTTCCCGTGACCATCGCGCCCGACGAGGAAAAGACAATTACCTACACTGCGCACTACAGTTGGTAGGTTGCGCTAGCGCAACATTACCGGGGTAATCTTCCGCTAATCATTACATTCCCCTTACTCTGAGTGCGGACAATAAACCTATGAAGAGCCGAATTGCGGTTGCTTTGTTAGTTCTCGTACCCGCGCTGATGTCGGCTCCCAGCCGCGCTCCTGCTCAGGAAACAGCTGAAGGCGCCCGCAAAGTTGTGACCAAGGTTCTTCCGCAATATCCCAGTCTGGCGCGCTCTATGAACCTCCAGGGCGTGGTGCGGGCGGACGTGTTAGTTGCTCCCGATGGCAAGGTTAAGTTCATCGACGTGAAGGGCGGTCATCCTGTGCTGGTTGACGCTGCCCAGCATGCACTGCGCGACTGGAAGTGGGCGCCCGCTCCGCGTGAAACCCACGAGAGCGTTGAGTTGAGATTCAATCCCTAGCCTCGTTTATTTGGCCGGCTCCGCGTTTCGATTGTCGTGATCGCCGTCCCCTGAAGTACGCCCCTGTTGTGATACAAAGTTCTGTGCTTCTCATCGTCATTTATCCATCGGCATCGACTGATGATTTTCCAGGTGCGGAATGTTAAGAACTTTCTTCGTGCGTCTTTCCGAAAACCCATCCTTGCGCAGCTTTGCCGAGCGTTCTTCGCTGGGCCGCCGGGTCTCCGGCCGCTTCGTTGCCGGCACTGAGATCGCCGACGCAGTCCGCGCCACTCAGGCCATCAACCGCGCCGGCATGAGCGTGACTATCGACAACCTGGGCGAAAACGTCACGAATCCCGACGAGGCCCGCCACAGCGCCCAGCTTTATTATCAGATTCTCGCGGCTATTACCGCCAACCACCTCAATGCCAATATCAGCCTGAAGCTCACTCACATGGGGCTTGATGTGGATGAAAGTCTCGCCCGTGAAATCGTCAGCGGACTGGTGGCCAAGGCCGCGTCCATGAACCCTCCCGGGTTTGTGCGCGTCGATATGGAAGGCTCGCCTTACACGCAGCGTACCTTGGATTTCGTGCACGAACTGCACCGGATGCCCGGCAACTCGAACTCCGTTGGCACCGTAATTCAGGCCTACCTCAGGCGCTCCGAGAGCGACATCGAAAAACTTCTGGCCGAAGGCATCCGGATTCGCTTGTGCAAAGGCGCGTACAAGGAGCCTGCGGAGATCGCTTTCCCTGCCAAATCCGACGTCGACGCCAACTACGTCAAGCTGATGAAGATCCTGATGAAGAGCGGCATCTATCACGGACTGGCCACGCACGATGAGAACATCATTCATCAGGCCCAGGGTTTCGCTACCAGCGAAAAACTTTCCCGCGACTCGTTCGAGTTCCAGATGTTGTATGGAATTCGCCGCGATTTGCAGCGAAAGCTGGTGAAGGACGGCTGGCGCCTCCGCATTTATATTCCCTTTGGGACCGAGTGGTATCCCTACTTCATGCGGAGGTTGGGCGAGCGCCCGGCCAACGTGCTGTTCATCGCGCGCAATTTGTTGCGGGCGTAGGACTCATGATTGTGGAGGTGGGAGTTTGGTAGCGCTAACGGGAATCGAACCCGTGTTTGAAGATTGAGAATCTTCCGTCCTAACCCCTAGACGATAGCGCCATCCCTGGAGTCGCGAATACTGGAGCCGCGAATACTAAGAGCTTCGATTATAGCAAAGCAAACTCTGCCAATTTCTGCGAGAAAAAGAGGTTTCCACAACCTTCGAAGGTTTATACTTGGTGTAACTCAGCCACCCAAAACTTAGTGTTCGCGAAACGTTTGGAGGCGAAGTGTATGTGGTTCATGGAAACGGTCAATTCATTCCTATATCTAGGTATCTAAAGGAGTATCCGAATATGGCGAGAGCAAAATCGACCCCAGGCAGCAAGACAACTACCAATCCCAACAAAGACCAAACCACTACCGGGACCCCGGCCAATGTGCCCGATGTATCGGCAAGCGTGCCGGCGGGTGTTCAGGCCAACGTTCCGGTAAACGCGCAGCCAAAGGCCGCGACGCCCGTGGAAGCCAAACCGGCAGCCAAGATCGCTTCCGAGCCGCGGAAGAAGTTGGAAGTCGTAAAGACAGAGCGTCGAGTGATTCCAATCAACCTAGAAGACGAGATTCGACGCCGTGCCTACGAACTCTACCTGCAGCGCGGAACCGGTTCCGGCAGCGAGGCCGAGGACTGGCTGACCGCGGAACGTGAAGTACGACATCGCTACCATCAGCAGCAAAGCGCCTAGCCGCGCTGCTCAGACCTGTTTCGCGTGGCTTATTTAGCATGTCCGGCGGCCGGCTTCGGCCGCCGCGCTTCGCGGCAGAGCGGGCAGGAAGCTTCGTGGTTGCCTCGCGGGAGCGTTTCTGAAAAAATGGCTTGGGGTTCTGCCGCATGGCGGTATTGGGTAGTTTCGCGCTTCTTCTGGCTTTGGCGCTGAGTGTTTATGCGTTTGTTGCCGGAATCATCGCGCTGATCGAGGGAGCAGGTTCGGAGCGCATCGGCGAAACCGCTCGCCGCGCCGGCATTGCCACATTTGGCGCGGTCTTTCTTGCATCTGTCGTCCTCGTCATCTGCGCCTTCCGCGACGATTTCTCGATCGCCTACATCTTCCATCACAGCAACCGCGATCTGCCCGGCCCGTATAAGTTCGCCGTGCTGTGGTCCGGCCAGGAAGGTTCGCTGCTGTTTTGGTCGCTGCTGCTCGCCGCCTATGGATTCGTCCTGCGCCTCCGCTATAAGACTGACCCGCGCCTCTTCGCCTACGCCTCGGTGGTTCTCGCCGGCGTGCAGATTTTCTTCCTGCTGCTGCTGAACTTCGCCGCCAATCCCTTCGGCATTCTCGAAGGCCCGCTCCGGCCCGATGGAAGCGGCCTCAACCCGCTCTTGCAATATCCCGAGATGGTGATCCATCCGCCCATGCTCTATCTCGGCTATGTCGGATTCACTGTGCCGTTCGCGTTCGCGCTGGGCGCGCTGATCATGAAGTATCCCGGCGAGAAATGGATTCACATCACTCGCCGCTGGACGATGGTGACCTGGGCTTTCCTCACCTGCGGAGTTTTTCTGGGCGCGCACTGGGCCTACTCCGTGCTGGGCTGGGGCGGCTATTGGGGATGGGACCCCGTCGAGAACGCCTCGCTCATGCCCTGGCTCACCGGCACCGCGTTCCTCCATTCGGTGATGATGCAGGAGAAACGCGGCATGTTAAAGATGTGGAACATGTGGCTGGTCTTTGCCACATTCTGGCTGGCCATCCTCGGAACGTTCCTCACTCGCAGCGGCATCATCGCCTCCGTGCACGCCTTCGCGCAATCCTCCATCGGAGATTGGTTCGCCTGGTTCCTCGGCATTACGCTCGTCGTATTCTTGTTTTTCTTCTTCAAGAACAAGTCGAGCCTGCGCAGCGAACATAAGCTCGAATCGCTGATCTCGCGCGAGTCCAGCTTCCTGTTCAACAATCTGCTCTTCGTTCTACTCTGCTTCACGGTTCTCTGGGGAACCTGGTTCCCGAAGATTTCCGAACTCGTACAAGGCAACAAAGTCACCGTCGGTGGACCGTTCTACAACCGCGTCGCCATTCCCGTAGCTCTGCTGCTCTTGATCCTTACCGCAGTGGGCCCGCTGCTGGCCTGGCGCAAGACTTCACTCGAAAGCCTGAAGCGCAACTTCCTGTGGCCGACCATCGGCGCAATCGCAGTCGCCGTCTTTCTGATGATCACGCCCCAGAGCTGGGGATCGCCATTCGGCCTCAAACCCTGGCAGGATATTTCCTACTTCTATTCGCTGATGGCCATCGCGCTTTCGGTGCTCGTGATCCTCACCGTAGCCAGTGAGTTCTACCGCGGCGGACGTGTCATCTCCAAACACACCGGCCAGGGCATGTTCGCCTCCATGGTGCAACTGACGCACCGCAACACCCGCCGTTACGGCGGCTACATCGTCCACTTCGGCGTGGTAGTTGTCATTATCGGATTCGCGGGAGCGGCCTTCAATCAAGACAAAGAAATGGAGATGGCCAACGGCGATAAGATGTCGATCGGTCCCTACACCCTGATCTGCCGCTCCTACACCGAGGATGACAATCCTAACTTCGCTAGTCAGTGGGCCATCCTCGACATTTACAAAGGCGGAAAGCAGATCGGCACCATGACCCCGGTGCGCCGTTTCTACAAGGCCAGCCAGCAGACCTCGACCATGCCCGACATTCGTTCCGGGCTCAATGAGGATCTCTACCTGGTCTTCGAAGGCCTCAACCAGGACAACGGTCACCCCATCATCAAAGCCCACTTGAATGCGCTGGTGATGTGGATCTGGTTGGGTGTCTGGATCATGCTGATAGGAACCGTCCTGGCCCTGGTTCCAAACGCGCCAGCGCCAGTCCGCGTGCCGGCGCCGGCAAGGCTTGAGACCGCCCCGGTCACGGGAGACTGATGTGAGATTGAGGAAACAAAATGTGGGGACAGCCGCCCTCGGCTGTCCGCCGGGCGCAGCCCGGCTGTCTTGATCGAAGCGCCAGTGAAAATGTCGCACCCATAATGAATTGGAATCCAAGAACGAAGCCATCCCGGCCAGTCCGCAAGCTCGGCCAAACCATCCTGCTCTGCGCCGCAGTCTTCACCCTCCTCGGCGCGGGCGACCCCGCGACACGCTTCAACGAAATCGGCCATCAGATGATGTGCATCTGCGGCTGCAACCAGATTCTTCTGGAATGCAATCACGTGGGCTGCCCCGCTTCCGACGGCATGCGCAACGAACTCACGGCAGCGGTCACTCGCGGAGACAGCGACAGCCTGGTCGAACAAAGCTTCATCCAAAAATACGGACCAACGGTTCTCGCCGCTCCCACCGCTAAAGGTTTCGACCGCGCGGCCTATATCGTTCCCTTCGCAGCACTGTTCTTCGGCTTCAGTCTGATCGTGCTGGTGATTCGAGCCTGGAAGAATCGTCCCGCGCCCGCCCTGGCCGATGGCCTCCGCCCCATCGGCGGCGCCGAACTCGAGCAGTTCCGCGACCAGGCCCGCAAGGAGACTGATCTATGACCGAGAGGGCTATGATGGAGAGCGATCTATGACATGGCTTCTCTGCGGTCTGATGCTCGCCGCTTCGATCTTGTATGTTTTCTACCTGCCTGGAAGACTTTTTCTAGGGCCGGAGAAGACCCGCGCCGGCTATCTGCGCGAGCGCAAAGATGCCGTCTACGAAAATCTCCGCGACCTTAACTTCGAATACAAAGCGGGCAAGGTCCCCGACGCCGACTACACGTCGCTTAAGTCCTCGCTGCAAGACGAAGCCGCCACCATCCTGGCCGAAATCGCCCGCCTGGAAAATCCCGCGCCACCAAAAGGAATCAGAAATTGAAATCAATCCCTGTCATCCCGAGCGGGCCTATCGTTCCGATCGGACCTGCCATCCTGAGCGGAGTGGATGCTTCGCGATGGGAAGTATTCACGCAGTCGAAGGATCCCTTGTCCATCAACCGCACATCGAGTCCTCGCCAGGAGTTCTCTCTTCACTCTGTACCGGCGTTCATTCGAGTAGTATGCGCGACAGCATTCTTCCTAACCACCCTGGCCTCCGCCCAAACCCTGACCGGCATAGTAAAGAACTCCACCACCAACAAGCCCGCCGCCGGAGACGACGTAATCCTGCTGAAGCTAGCCGCCGGGATGGAAGAAGCCGGCCGCACCAAAACCGACGCCAAGGGCCACTTCGCCTTCAAACTCGACGATGACAAATCTCCGCACCTGGTCCGCGCCATCCATGAAGGCGTTACCTACCACCGCATGGCGCCTCCGGGAACCACCTCAGTCGAACTCGAAGTCTATGACGTAGGCCAGAAAGTCGACGGCATCGAAGTGGTCGCCGACATCGTGCGCCTGCAGGTCGAGCAAGGACAGCTGGTCATAGTCCGCGAACTCGGAGTGCAAAACCATTCCAAGCCTCCGCGCACTCAGATGAACGACCGCAATCTCGAGTTTTACATTCCCGAAGGCGCGCAGCTCATTCCAGATTCCGGCAGCGCCACCACTGAAAATGGCAACCCGCTGAAATCCGCTCCCGTGCCCGCAACCGAAAAGAACCGCTACGCCTTCATCTTCCCCTTGCGGCCTGGGCTGACGCGCTTCGAGGTGGCATACCAACTCCCGTACTCGGGCAGCGCCAATCTCGATCCCAAGTCGGTGTATCCGCTAGAGCACTTCGTCGTCATGCTGCCGAAGACGATGCAGTTCACCGCTGCCTCTGAAGCCGCCGGATTCAAGCCGGTTCCCTACCCGAACGAACCCGACGCAATCGTCGAAGTGGCTTCCAACGTCACGGCCGGACAGAGTCTTGCCTTCAAGGTCTCCGGCGAAGGCGTGCTTCAGTCTACCGAGGAAGGCGACACCGGCAAAGGCGAAGCCAGCGCACAGGCCAGTAACCGTCCCGGCGGCGGGTTAGGCCCGCCGATCGACGCTCCCGACCCGCTGCAGCAATATCGCTGGTGGATCTTAGGAGGCATTGCTGCCGTGTTGATCCTAGGCGGAGTCTACGTAGCCATGCGCCAACAATCCGCAGCCCGCGCCCTGGCTCGCAAAAGGGCTACTTCGCCCACACAAGCGGCCGTGCATCATGAAGATGAAGAGGACGAATACGGCCCCGCGCCGACTCTGGCCGCACCAACTGTGGCCGCAGCAGCTCCAGCCGCGCGTCCAGCCTCCATGCTGCTCGATGCCCTCAAAGAAGAACTCTTCCAGCTCGAAGTAGAACGCAGGCAAGGCCAAATCTCACAATCAGAATACGAAAGCGCGAAGTCCGCTCTGGATCAAACGCTCGACCGGGCGCTAAAGCGCGAAGCGCAAAAAGCCTGAGCACGAGAGAAAAGGACGAGGGAGGAAACTGCTTCCTGTTTCCACGAGGCAGGACCGCCTCAGGAAATGCTCTAATGTGGTATGGCCTACACTTGGTTCATCCTGCTGTTAGCGATCGCGGCCACGGCTCTAATGCTCCTGCTGACGTTGGGAACGCCCCTGGGCCGGATCATCCACGAACGCATTCCCGACCGCCCGCGCCGCCGTCTCTTCGTAGCTTCGGTAAGCTTCTTCCTGACCTTCGCCGGAGTTCGCGCCGTAGTCTTCGCCGTCCTGCACAATATTCCGCCCTTCCATTTCATCGAGCATGATGGCAACCACATTCATCACCTGGTCATCGGCATCATCATTCTGCTTGCGGTCGGCTATGGCTGGCTGGCGGACATAGGCACCGGCGAGGACGATACGTCGCTCCTCATGAGCCGGCTGATGTCGATCCTCTACGGAGTAGGCGCAGCCCTCACGCTCGACGAATTCGCCCTCTGGCTAAACCTGAAAGACGTCTACTGGTCCCCCCAAGGCCGCACCAGCATCGACGCCGTAATTCTCTTCGGAGCGTTACTATCCGCAAGCGCCTGGGGCGCGCCGCTATTCCGATCAAGAAGCAAGAAAAAGAGATAGGAGTCTTGCGCAGGCATTTCCGACTGTATAGTGACTTGGATACTTGGAGAGACCATGCGTTTCCGAATTCTGCACGCAATGTGCCTCGTAATGTGCGGCACAGTCCTTATGACCACTGCCTATGCCAACGCACAGCAAAGCCATTGGGCCGCACCCGACGACAAAACTGCGAAGTACATGATCGATATGGAGCGCAAGTGGGCTGAAGGCGTTTGCACGAACAATGGAGTTATCTCTGAGTTGCTTGCCGACGATTTCCAGGGCACCAGCACTCGCGGCGAACGCTACAACAAAGAGGATGAGTTGCGCGATGAAAAAGCCCCACACTCGGCGCACGGCTGCGCCCTGGACGATGCCAAAGTGCGTTTTTTCGGCGAAGACGTGGCCATCATTTACGGCAGCGAACACGCCATCGGCAAAGACAAAACGCATCCAGATGCGAAGCAGTGCCAGGTCTGGACCGATACCTGGTTGAAGCGCAACGGCAAGTGGCAGATCGCCGCGGCGCAGGACAACAAGGTCGATTGCAAGTAGCTGGGGGATCCTCGATCATCTGCGCGACAGGGCGTGATCAATACCCCGATCTCTGCGCAAGAGCCAACGCCCATGCCGGATCCCAACTTGACGCTGAAAGATATTTCTACCTGCCCAGCACCAGATCAATCCCCGATAAAAGTAACTCCAACTTAGGGCGTGGGAGCTTTCCGACGCGTTCCGTCAGCAGTGATTTGTCGAGAGAAATAACTTGCGAGACATTGGCGACCGAATCTTTCGGCAGTCCGGCAACCCGCGCGGATAGGCTGACGTTGCCCGGAGCAAGAGCCCATTTCAGATTGCTCGTCAGCGGAACGCAAACCACTGTAGAGATTCGGCTTTGGTTAAGCGCGTCGCCTTGAACAACCGCTACCGGCCTGCGGAACCCTGGGCCTGAACCGGTTGGGGCGGGCAAATCTGCCCACCAGATCTCGCCTTGCGAGATCACCACTCGCTCTGCTCCAGCCGTCTGCGGGAAGCCGCCGCTACGAAGGGATCGTTACTTTCACCGATTTCAGCCAGAGCCTCATCCATGGCCTCGGTGATCTTTTCGGGCGAGCGGCGTGCCACATACTCGCGTAAGGCATCGCTAAACAGCCGGCTCCGAGACTTCCGCGAGCGGCGTGCAAGGCGTTCCGCCACGTCGAAAAGTTCATTGGGAATGGAGACTGCCGTTTTCATACCAAAAGTATAACCGAGTTAGCGACGATGGACAAGACATAAAGCTATACCCTCAACCACGCACGGAACGCCCGAGCCGCATAATAAGATTCCGCACCGTTGTGATACGTGAAAACAGTATCGAAGCGACGATCACAAAAGAGTGCGCCGCCGAGTTCTCTGATCTTAGAAGGTGTGTTCACCCAGCTCGACGTTTTGGTGTCGAACTCTCCAAGGTTCTGCAACCCTCGATATTGTTCTTCGGTTAAAAGTTCAACGCCCATGGCGGCTGCCATTTCCATCGCGTTACCTTTTGGCTTATTTTCTTTCCTCGAATCCAGTGCTTTACGGTCGTAGCAAAGGCTTCTGCGGCCTTTCGGACTTTCCTCTGAACAATCATAAAAAATGTACTCGCCCGTCTTTTTGTCGTGACCAACAACATCCGGTTCACCGCCAGTTCGTTCCATTTCACTCAGCGACCACAGTTTTTCGGCATTCCCATCCAACCTGGCTTCTACTTCAGTCCATACGAGGCCTTTATGGCGGTTCATGTTTTTTTCGAAACGTGCTTTTAACGTTCTGAGTAATTGTTCACGCTGTTCCTGTGACAACTCCTTCTTATTGTTCTTCGATGGTTTGTTCATAATCTTCTGATTCCCTCGATTCACGATTTTTGCACCGCCTGGCCGGAGGGTGGCCCATTCTAAATTTCGCGTCCTTTGCGAAATTTAGAGTGGGGATGTTGGAGGCTGATCCAAGACCAGCGACCGCCTGTGAGGAACTCTCCCACCCGTTCATGCAAATCACTAGGCCGATCGCCTCGAAATAAGTCGACGAACGACATGGCCTTTCCACATCCACAACCCCGAGACAACCATCACGGGAACAAAGACAAACCGGGTTTTGAAGGCATAGTCCGGAAGTTTTTCAAACGGACTATAGATATAACCGAGTATCGGGATGCTGACGATGATGTGAATCCAGCGAAAAATCGAACGCGTCATGCCGCGGTTCACGACGTTGGCTGTATTGGCTGATGTGGCCATGATGTCACTCCTTGAATTTGACCTTCGGTCTTTTTGTTCCTGAGCTTCTCGGTCCCCTTCATTTCACGACTTTTGAGTCCCCTGAGGCGGCCACTTAGGCGCTTTCACGCCGAACTGCTCGGCATACTCGGCGTTCAGCCGTTGCCAGCCAGCGAACTTTGTGGCATCGCCGCCAGCTATGCGGCCGATCGGGGTTCCTCTGAGCAGGTGGTCCAGAACATCAAAAGAAATATGCCACCCGGCAGCTCCCATGGAGATGAAGCGGCGATCAATCTTGGCCCAAAGCGTCAGGCGCGTGCCACTGCCAGAGGCCTCGAGCACCCAACGCATATCGCCGTACTCAAGCGCCCTGGGAGCTTCGACCCGCGTCACCTTCGTTTCGATCGGCGTGGGGTTTCCCACCCAGGTCAGCTTCACCGTTCCCACCGCACCTAGGCTCGCATCGACGACAAAAGGGGCCCACTCGCGCAGTTGCGCCGGATCGATAAGCGCCTGCCAGACTTTTTCCGGTGCGTGGCGCAGTTCGCGGACGAGAATGAGCGTCCACTTCTGCTCTCCATCTTTCTCTACCCGCGCCAGGTTGGCGGGGCCCGGTTCGTACAGCTCAGGTTCGTTCATCTTTGGTTCCCCTCGTGTTGAATCGCGGCCTTACCGGCGCTTCAGATGGGTGAGCTGAATCAAGTTCCCACAGGTGTCGTTCAGCATCGCGATGGTTGAGCCGGTCACGTCAGTGGGCGGCATGGTGAACTCGGCGCCCCGGGCTTTGATGCGCTCGTAGTCGCTCTTGATGTCGTCAGTAAAAAAGTTGGCCGCAGGCTGGTGCTGTTGGAAGATTGCCTGCTGATACGCTTTGGCCGCGGGGTTGTTGTTCAGCGCCAGCTGCAACTCGGTGCCATCGGGCTCCTCGGGCGAGGCCACAGTCAGCCAGCGATAGGGGCCCTGGCTGAAATCGGCCTTCTTGGTAAAGCCCAGTACCTCCGTATAGAAGTGCAGTGCCTTCTCCTGATCGTCCACATATATGGTGGTCATTTTGATTTTCATTTCGTTTCTCCTTACTTATGTTCGCGGTTTGAGCCCGTCATCTTCTCCTTAGTCTTCCTTTTGGTTGATGTTGATGGCCCATGCGGTTGTTGATCCATACGGTCAAGGTGGCGTTCTAGAGCATCCAGGTGTGCGGACCAGAACCGGCGGAACTGCGCCAGCCATGCGTCCAGCTCCTGCAGTGGTTCAGGCTTCAGCCGATAGAGGCGGCGCTGTGCGTCCACCGTCGACTCCACGAAACCGGCCTCGCGCAGCACCCGCAAGTGCTTCGAAACGGTCGGCTGCGTCATGCGAAGTTGGCGCTCGATCTCTCCCACCGACTGTTCCGACGAGGCCAGCAGGCTCAATATCGCCCGCCGGTTCGGCTCTGCAATGATTTCGAATACAGATTCCATTCCCCTGATATACTCCAATGCGTATATACGTGTCAAGGAATATATTGTTGCCTTTTGAATAAAATCTCAGACACAGTGGGTGCCCCGTCCTTGTCCCTGCGGTCTTTGCAGGAACAGGGCGGGGAAGTTGACTTGGATTCTCAACTCTTGGAGATCAAAATCCCCGCCCTGTCGCAAAAGACGCGACAAGAGCGGGGCACCCTCGAGCCCCGTTTTGGCCCATCGGCTCTGCACCTTATAAAGTACAATTCCAGACTGTCAAGTCTACTTTAGGAGACATCCGACGTCCTCGAAAGTAGACATTTCTTCCACAGGCTAACCCATTGATTCCATTGACTCGCCAAAAAGCCCCCACCAAGAATCAACGACTTACGCCGATAATTTTCTGCAAAGTTCGAATGTTCCGGTTGGAACATTCAGCGCCTTTCCGGCCGCCTGCATCGCCACCCAGGGCGTAACATCTAACTGGTTGAGACCAAATTTGGTGAGATTCGATATGGGAAACACTTTCAAGACTGCGTTCCTGCTGACCGCGCTCACGCTGCTGCTGATGTTCTTTGGCCGCTACTTCGGCGGCGAGAATGGGATGCTGCTGGCGCTGGCCTTCGCTATCGTGATGAACTTCGGCGCCTATTTCTTCTCCGACAAGATCGCGCTGGCCACGTACCGCGCGCAGCCGGTGACGCGCGAGCAACTGCCGCGCGCCTACGAGATCGTCGAGCGGCTCACGCAGAAGATCGGGCTGCCCATGCCAAAGATTTATGTGATTCCAACCGAGTCGCCCAACGCCTTTGCCACGGGACGCAACCCGAAACACGCGTCCGTAGCCGTGACTCATGGGATCTTAGGCCTGCTGAATGATGAAGAACTCGAGGGGGTGCTGGCGCACGAACTCGGGCACGTGGGCAACAGAGACATCCTCATCAGTTCCGTGGCAGCGACCATCGCGGGCGCCATCACCATGCTCGCTAGTATGGGACGCTTTGCCATGATCTTCGGAGGCGGCGGCGGGAGCCGCGACCGCCGCGGCGGAGGCCTCGCAGGTCTGTTCATGCTAATCGTCGCGCCCATCGCCGCGAGCCTGATTCAGCTTGCCGTGTCGCGCTCGCGCGAGTATCAGGCCGACGCGACCGGGGCGCACTACACCGGCAATCCTTATGCGCTCGCGAGTGCGTTGCAGAAGCTCGACGCGTACTCGCGCCGCGTCCCCATGCAGGCCAGCCCCTCGACGGCACACTTGTTCATCATCCAGCCGCTGCTTGGCATGAACTTCGGCAACCTGTTCTCCACTCATCCGCCGATTGCCAAGAGAATCGAGCGGCTCACGGGAAGGCCGGCAGAGTTTATGCAGTAGGAAGCCTTTAGCCGTTAGCTGAACCTTATTTGGCTGGAGTTGTTTCCTCGGGCTGCAAGTTCCTGGCTTGCTGGCGTTCTCCATCTTGGCTGGTGGCATCGATTGGATTGAGCTAACAGCTAATGGCTAAGAGCTAAAAGCTCAGAGCTGACCGCCAAAGGCTCTATGACATCGGTAACTCCGGCGTCGCAGCACTAGATAGTAAAATCCAATCAATGTCGCCTGAGACTGCCATCGCTGTATCTCACAAGGCCATCGAACTGGAACGAGCGCTGCGCCGCGTGATTCGCGGCAAGGATGATGTGGTGCGGCTCGCGCTGGTCAGCGTCTTCGCCCGCGGTCACTTGCTGATCGAAGGCGTTCCCGGCGTGGGCAAGACTACACTCGGACAGGCGCTCGCGCGCGCCATCGATTGCACCTTTCAGCGCGTGCAGTTCACCAGCGACATGCTGCCTTCCGACGTGCTGGGGATCTCGGTCTATTCGGCGCTGGAGCAGGAGTTTGAGTTCAAGCGCGGGCCAGTGTTTACCAACGTGCTGCTGGCCGACGAGATCAATCGCACGACGCCGAAGACGCAGTCAGCATTGCTTGAGGCGATGAATGAAGGCCAGGTCACGGTGGACGCGCACTCTTACGAGTTGCCGCAGCCGTTTCTGGTGATCGCGACGCAGAATCCGGTCGAGCATCATGGGACGTATCCTCTGCCCGAGTCGCAACTGGATCGCTTTCTGATGCGGGTGCGCATGGGCTATCCGGAGGCGGCGGCGGAGCGCGAGATTCTGCGCTCGGAAGCAGGGGCAGCGCACTTGCAGGACCTGCGCCCAGTACTTAGCGGCGCGGATGTGCTGGAGATGCAGGAAGCGGTCAAGGTGATTCGCGTGGACGAATCGCTGGTGACTTACGCGCTCGAGATCGTGCAGCGGACGCGCGAGTCGGAATATTTGTCGCTGGGAGTTTCGCCGCGCGGGGCGCAATCGCTCTATCGCGCGGCGCAAGGCATGGCGTTTCTCGACGGCCGCGGCTTCTGCACTCCGCAGGATTTCAAGACGCTGGCCGTTCCCGTGTTTGCCCATCGGGTGGTGGTCAACGGCGGGTACGCCTCTACGCTAAAGAAATCGGAGCAGGCCGATCAGGTGCTGGCTGAGATGGTGGAGAATGTGGCGGTGCCGGTTTAGCAGTGGTCAGTGTCTAGTGGTCAGTGTCTGGTGATCAGTGGTTAGCATTGCTTCCATCTTCTTCGTTTCCAATTCTGAGCTGACGCCGGGTGCCGGACGGCGGGTCTACCCCAAGGTATCGGATAACTAAAAAGTTACTCGCAATCCACAGGGTAGGCGCGTATGCTCTTTTGCATGTGTGTCACGGTTTCGATGCTGGCCAGCGGGAGCCGGGGGAATTGTGCGTTTGTGGCTAGCGCGCGTACCCGGATTCTGGTCGATGCCGGCATTTCCTGCCGCGAGACTTTCAAGCGCATGAAGTCGCTGGGCGTGGATCCGCAGTCGCTTTCGGCGATTCTTATTACCCACGAACATTCCGATCACGTATATGGTCTAGCAACTTTGGCCAAGAAGCTGCGCATCCCCATCTTCATGACGGGGGCTACGCATGCGGCCTGGGCGCGGGCCATGCGAACTGTGAACGGGGAGCGGCCGCACCTGGAGAAGTTCGAGCGCTTCGAGTCGGGGCACTGCTTTCAGATTGGCGATATTGAGGTAAAGCCTTTCACCATTCCGCATGACGCAGCCGATCCGGTCGGGTTCACCTTCCGCGTGGAAGGGGCCAAAGTCAGCGTGGCCACTGATCTGGGTTACCTGCCGGCGAATGTTCGCGACCACCTGCGCGGCTCTGACATTCTGATCATGGAATCGAATCACGATGTGGAGATGCTGCGCGGGGGGTCGTATCCGTGGGCGGTGAAGCAGCGGGTAGCGAGCAACGTGGGGCACCTGTCGAATGCGAAACTCGCGGATTTTTTTGCTAACGACTATGATAACAATGCAGCCTTTGTGGTGCTGGCGCATCTCTCGGAGCAGAACAATCATCCGGAAATAGCGCGGAGAGAGGCTGAAAAGGCGCTGGCGGAGCGGGGTGGATTGTTTCGGAACCGGGTGCTGGTGGCGGTGCAGTCGGAGGTTTTGCCCGCGATCCAGATGTAGAAGGGTGGGTTTCAGCTCTTAGGTCATAGGTGTTAGAAAAATCCCAGTACCTATGACCTAGCACCTAAGACCCGGTTTTTGCAGTTTACTTATGAGTCAGCAGTGCATTGATCCGATTGTGGGCAAGATTCTGGCGGGCTGGAGATATGACATTTCCGGGCTGGCGCCGGAGATGTGCGGCGACTATGAAAGCCATTTTGCGGGATGCGAGCACTGCCGCGGCCGCCAGCGCATACACCGAATCATTGATGTGGGCCTGATCGCGCTGGCTTCGGTTTCAGGCGGCGTTTTTCTGCTGGCCTTTGGAGTGATCCGCCACTTTGGTCCGCGGCACGCGTTCTGGCTGGAGATTGCGGCGCTGGCGGGCTTTGTCCTGTCGGCGCTGATCTGGCTGGTGGTGGCGGTGGCTACGCCCGCTCCGGTTACCGTGCTGGATGCGGCCAAGGAAGGCGCGCGCCGCGTGCACGACCGCCTGCCGCAGGAGATTCGGGAGCGCCTGCCGGAAGAGCTTCGCGTAAAGATTACGGGGACCTAGCTGTGACTCGGCCTTTCTCACGCATTGTCGCGATCCTGTTGTTCAGCTTGATGGTGGCCGCTGGCGCGAATTGCTTGTTGCCCGCTCCGGCTGCGCCTTCGCACAACGCGTGTCATCCCCGCGTGCCGTCTCCCCTGCCCGCGGATTACCGGTGCTGCTTAAGCCGGCAGGCTTCTGCGCTTTTGACTTGTGTTTTCTCGCCGCGTCCTGCAGCGCTAGGAGCGGAGGCTGGCGCGATCGAGGTGTCTCCCGTTGCTGGCTCCCGTAGAGTATTTCCAGCTTCATTTGCGCCTTTCGGCGCGCCGCCTGGGATTCTGGTTCTCAGAATCTGATTTTCGATCTCCCTTCATTTCTTGTAGCACGCGTTCCACGGGGGCCGAGGCCCGCGTGATTGTGGCGCTTTACGCGGCGCTGAAGCGCCACTCTTCCACGTCAGTGCAAGCGATCGAGTCACTGCAAGCGACCGACACTCCAATTATTCGTCGTAAGAGCGAGGTTTTGTGGCCAGAGTTTTCCTGCGCTCCATCATCGTCTGTTCCGCCGTTATTGGTGTGCTGTTGTCGCTGGCTTGGGCGCAGGATTCGTCCATGAGCGGGATGAATATGCATATGGAAGATCACGCGGCTTCGCGGTTGCCTTCTCCGCAAGACGGGTCGGGGACGGGGTGGGAGCCGGCTTCGGTTCCGGAGCATGAGTGGATGTGGATGCGAGGCGGGTGGGAGTTGATGGTGCATGGCGTGATCTTTGCCGACTACAACCAGCAGGGCGGGCCGCGCGGCGAGGGCAAGGCTGAGTCGGTGAACTGGGGCATGGGGATGGAACAGCACCGGCTGGGTAAGGGAACGATTCTGTTGCGGCAGATGCTTTCGGCGGAGTCGCTGACCTCTCCGCATCCCGGGTTTCCGGAGCTGTTTCAGACAGGGGAGGCTTATCATGGAGAGCCGCTGGTCGACCACCAGCACCCGCATAACGTATTTGCAGAACTCTCGGGGCTTTATACTTTGCCGCTTTCGGAAAAAGTTTCCTGGGAGTTGTATGGCGGGCCGGCGGCGGAGCCGGCGCTTGGCCCCGTCACCTATATTCACCGGGCGTCGGCTGCGGAGCTGCCGCTGGCGCCGCTCAGCCATCACTTGCAGGACTCGACGCATACCAGCTTTGGCGTGGTCACGACCGGATTGGTAATCGACCGCTTCAAGATTGAAGGCTCGGCCTTTAACGGCCACGAACCGAATGAAGAACGCTGGAGCATCCAGCTGGCTGCGCTGGATTCGTGGTCGGTGCGCGGCAGCGTTGCCCCCAACCGAAACTGGACGGCGCAATATAGCATTGGCCACCTTGACCACCCAGAGGCGCTGGAGCCCTGGAACCAGTGGCGCGAGACGGCTTCGGTGGAATATAACCGTCCGCTGGCGGCGGGCAATTGGGCGACTTCACTGGTCTGGGGGCGGGTGCACGAGATTGGCACGGGAATCAGGCTCAACGGCTACCTGCTGGAATCCACGCTGAACTTTCTGCGGCGCGATTATGTGTTTACGCGGCTGGAATTGGTGGATAAGAACGAATTGTTCCCGCCGGCGGTCGAACCCTCGTACCGCATCGGAGCCTACACCTTCGGCGGAGAGCGCGATCTGGTGCACAGTCCCGCGTGGCAGCTGGGGGTGGGCGCGGATATGACGGTTTACTCGAAGCCTGCGGTGCTGGATGCGGCTTATGGAAATTCTCCGGTGTCTTTTCAGATTTTTGTGCGGGTGCGGCCGGGGCTGCGGGTTAGCGGTCACAGTCACTAGGGGTGGCGTCTTCTGTCCAGGACGCGGGTTGAAGGGATTGGAGTGCCGAGTGATTTAGGCGGCGGGTGGTCGACGGCGCGGCGCAGGAAAGTTGTTGCTTAGGTGGGTTCCGATTTTAGAAATTCATCACAAGTTGGGGGCGATTTGCGGGAGAATGTAGGGAATGAAGGGGACTTTACGCACCCTACGTACAGTGCAATGGGTGATGCTGGGCAGCATTCTTTTCTATGCCGTCGTCGGTGAGGTATTGGGATCGGGCGCCAGGGCCGCGGATCCCTCGCTGGGCTACGTTTTTACGACCGCTGGCGTGGCGATTGTGGGTGTGATCTTCGTGGTGAGGCGGACTCTGGTGTTGCGCTCGGCGGAGAGTCTGGCGTCGCGTCCCGATGATTCACTCACCTTGAGCCATTGGAAGACCGGTTACGTTGCCACCTACGCGTTGTGCGAGGGGCTGGCGTTGTTTGGGTTGATCCTGCGTTTCATGGGATGCAGTTTTCAGCGGAGCCTGCCGTTCTACATTGGCGGATTCGTGCTGCTCTTCTTCTTCGGGCCGCGTGAGCCGGAACCACGAGAGCCGATCAGCTCTTGATGTGGCAGCTGGCCATGCCGCGCTTCTCCAGATATTGCTGGTGGTAGTCCTCGGCGGGATAAAACGTGACCGCGGGGACGATCTGCGTGGCAATGGGTTTGGAGTAGCGGTGCGCCTTTTCGAGCGCCTCTTTCGAGGCCAGCGCCTCGGCGTGCTGCTGGGGCGTGTGGTAGAAGATGGCGGAGCGATACTGCGTTCCCCAGTCGGGGCCCTGGCGGTTGAGCTGCGTGGGGTCGTGGTTCTCCCAGAAAACTTTCAGCAGGTCGGAGTAGCTGATTTTCGCGGGATCGTAGTCTACTTCTACGGCTTCGGCGTGGCCGGTGCGGTCGGTGCAAACTTCTTTATAGTTAGGGTTGTCGGTTTTCCCGCCGGTGTAGCCTACGCGGGTTGCCGTTACGCCAGACAACGCACGGAAGGTGGCTTCTACTCCCCAGAAACATCCGGCTGCGAATGTGGCTTTCTCCATCTTTTGATTGCTCCTTGCTTTGACTTACTAGCTATTAGATGACGAAATCGGTAGAAAGTCACGTGCGTGGGCGGAAGGGCGTCGAGCTGCGGTCGACGGACAGCCGAGGGCGGCTGTCCCCACATACAGCCCGACGCGCTGGCTAGTGGCCTTATCGGGCAATTGACGCTATGGCGGATTCATTATAAAGTTCGGGCAAGGTTGTCGCAGTCAGAAGTCGGCTTTCGTTGTCGGCTTTCGTAGTCCCAGGAGAAGTCTGTGGTTTTTGGATCCAGCCGCGCTCGACGTGTGCAGAGCTTTGCTCTTCTCCTGTTGGTGGCTCTTGCAAGCGTGCAGGCGGCGCTGGCCGTTTCGGGCTTTGCTGAAGCGCGTCGAGTTGGCTACCGCGTTGGGGACCAGTGGGAGCCGGCGATGGCGGCGGACGGCCGGGGACACATCTATATTCTCTTTCCTCAGTATGGTGCGGTGAGCGACTGCCCGGTCTGCACCGCGCCTGCGATGGCGCTGCTGGTCAGCAATGACAACGGCACTTCGTGGGAGCCGCCGCGGCCGCTGCTGGCCTCATCGGTGGGACAGTTCGACGCCCAGATCAAGGTTGACCCGGTTGACCGGCAAACTCTTTATGCGTCGTGGTTGCAGGGCGAGCACGATGTGATCGTGTCGCGGTCACAGGATTTTGGGCGTACCTGGTACTTCGCTATCGCTGAGCATTCTCCGGAAATTGTGATCGACAAGCCGGTGTTGGCGATTCGTGGCCCCAATATCTACGTGAGCTTCAACCATGGGCAGACGCTTGCGATCGCGGCATCGCATGATTACGCGCAGAACTTTTCCTCTACCGTGGTGAATCCTGATGCCGGGCCGGGCTGGTCACTGGCGGCAGGAGCAACCGTGGACGGCTCCGGGAACGTTTATTTTTCCTGGACGGCTTACCCGCGGACCAATGTTCTAACGCGGCCGGATGAGGTGTTTGTAAGCCGGTCTGCGGACGGCGGCCGGAGTTGGAGTACGACGCCGATGGACGTTTCGAGCGCAGCGCCGGGTTGCCCGGCCCAGGCTTGTTCGGGCGGCTTCCTAGGATCGCAGATGGCTCTAGCCTCCGATGATGCCGGAACGATCTATGCGTTGTGGAACTCCGGTTCGGTCACTGGCGGACCGGAGCGGATTTATTTCTCTTCGTCCACGAATCAGGGGGAAAGCTGGTCGGCAAAAACTGACATTTCAAACGCCGCGGCTGGCGTGGAGCACTGCTTCCCGGCTATCGCCGCCGGCACCGCCGGCGACGTTCGCATCGCGTGGATGGACACGAGAAAAGTGGATGCGGAAAATCATCCCCTCTGGAATACCTTCTACCGGGCTTCCACCAACGGCGGGGCGGTATGGTCGCCGGAATCGCAACTCTCTGGCGCCGTGCGGGGATACGATTACATCCTGCCTAACGGTTTCCTGTTCCCCTTTGGCAACCTGTTTTCCATGGCCATCGATAACCTTGGGAACACGCACGTGGTCTGGGGCGAGGGACGA
Source organism: uncultured Acidobacteriaceae bacterium (assembly GCA_963747615.1). Lineage (GTDB taxonomy): Bacteria > Acidobacteriota > Terriglobia > Terriglobales > Acidobacteriaceae > Sulfotelmatobacter. The sequence goes on along the minus strand of CAVVFP010000001.1, from coordinate 1,075,252 downwards.
AACTACAAGTCTCCGGGGTCGATCTGGTATAGCAATGGGCGTTAACGGAAGTAGGGCCTTGCGGCGCGGCTGAAGCCGTGCCCTATCAAAACGCTCCTATTCCAGGATCATTCCGCCTATCAGGTCGGCTAGGCGAGTTACTCCGCGATCGTGGCACCAGCGTTGCAGTTCGTCCGCGATTTTTTCGGTGGCACACGGGTCCCAATAACTGGCGGTGCCGATCTGCACGGCGGTTGCGCCGGCGAGCATGAACTCGGCGACATCGGCCGCGGTGGAAATGCCTCCCATACCGATCACGGGAATGTTCACGGCGTGCGCGGCGTCGTAAACCATGCGCAGGGCGATGGGCTTGATGGCTGGGCCGGAGAGCCCGGCGGTGACGTTGGCGATGCGCGGCTTGCGCGTGTCGGCGTCGATGGCCATGGCCACGAATGTATTGATCAGCGAGATGGCGTCGGCGCCAGCCTCCTGCGCGACGTGAGCCATCTGCGCGATGCTGGTCACGTTGGGAGAAAGCTTGACGATCAAAGGACGCCTGGCAGCGCGTTTCGCTGCGGTGACGACTTCATCGAGGGAGCGGGGATCGCTGCCGAATTGCAGTCCGCCCTCGGAGGTGTTGGGGCAGGAAACGTTGAGCTCGTAGGCGGCAATGCCTTCGCCGTCGTTGAGAATCTCGATGGTTCTTTCGTAGTCATCGCGGGTGTAGCCGAAGACATTGGCCAGCACCACAATGTTCTTGATCTGCCGGAGTTTGGGCAGCTTCTCCGTGACAAACGCCGCTGCACCAATATTTTGTAGGCCGATGGCGTTGAGCATGCCGGCGGCGGTTTCCCACAGGCGCGGCGGCGGATTGCCGATCATGGGTTCGCGGGAAAGGCCTTTGACGACGAATCCGCCAAGCTTGTCGAGATGAACCACATCCTCGAACTCGACCCCGTAGCCGAAAGTCCCGCTGGCCGCGATGATGGGATTCTTAAGTTGAATGCCAGCGACGGTCACGCTGAGATCTAGAGACTTACCGCCGTTTTCAGAGGAGGAGGTCACGGCTTCGATCCTTCTTTGGGAGTCCCAGCTTTAGAAGGCCCGGCATTAGAAGGCGCATCTGAGTTTTCTGTGTGGTGTGCAGGGACAAGCGCCTCAGTGAGCACGCGTCCCACGGCGTGAGTAGGGGCGTTGATGCCGAGCAACGACGCCAGCGTAACTGCCAGATCGACGGGCTCTGCATGGGTGCGATACGTTCCCGGACTGAATGGCAGTCCGTAGAAGGACAGGGGGACATGGGTGTCGTAGGTGTAGGGAGATGCGTGGTCCGTGCCTTTGGGCGGGCCTACCGTGTAGATTTCAGGAACCCCCAACACGTACCAGCCGGCTTCAGGTGAGTAGCTATGCAGGAATTTCTTGCCGAGTGCGTCGGCGGGCACTTGCCCTTGGGCAAGTTGTGACTTCGTATAGTAGCCGCGCATTCCGGCCTGCTTCATCGCCTCGCCTACGGCAGTTTCCGCGTCGTGCTCTTTGACGTGAACGGCGGCGAAGGCGTCCTGGTCGAGCCAGGCGTCCGGGTAGTCGAAGTGTATATAGGAGGCGGCGTGCGAGAACTTTGCGGCCAGCGCGCTATTGATCTGGGCTTCGACTTTCTTGGCGTCGAGATTCGCAGCTGGGATGCGGAGCTTCCTGGCGGCATCAGGCAAGGTTGAGACGCCGTGATCGGCCGAGAGTGCGATCCATACGTTGGCGAGTCCCATGCGATGGCCGAGGAAGCTGAAGAAGTCGGCGAGCTCGCGATCGAGCGCGAGCGCCATGGCGGCCATCTCGGGGGAGTCGGGGCCGACCAGATGGCCCAGAATGTCGTTCGCCGAGAGACCGATGGCGAGGAGGTCAGTCGCCTGCCCGGCGCCGAGGTTCTCGAAAACAACCAGGTCCTTGGCGAATTCGAGTTCGTATTCGTCGGCGAAAGGCGTGGATCCGACTACATCGGAGAAACCCGCATCGGAGCCGTCTTTGTTTTTGCGATGAGCGGTCGAGCGCAAAACTTTTCCGTTGCTCTCCCAATCGCGGTCCCAGTATTTTGCTGCCCGATTGCCGGCGTTGAATTCCTGCGCCCACTTCGGCAAGTCGGGGCGATAGTACGTGGAGGTAATCCACGCGCCGCTTTTCGGATCAATCCAGTAGGCAGCGTCGGCGGCGAATCCGCCGGGGAGGATGGCCGCGCGGTCTTTCAAGGAAAGGCTGAAGACCCGTGCCTGGCCCTGGGTTGCGAGCTTCAGTTCGTCGCCGAGCGTGTCGGCCAGCAGGTTATGCGGCGATGCGCCGGCTTTGTCTTTCGTTTGATCTGGCGCTTGGTCCTTAGTTTGATTTGGGGCAAGGCCGACGAGCTTGGTGGCGTCGTCTTCGACCGACGTCACCATCTTTTTCTTCTTCTGGTCCCACCATTCATTCGCCACGATGCCGTGACCGTTGCTGTAGGCGCCCGTGAACAGCGTGGCGTGTCCGGGAGCGGTGCGGGTGTTGGCGTAATCGTAGTTGCAGTCGGTGAAGTTTGCGCCGTGGTCGAGGAAAACGCGGAATCCGCCTTCGCCGAACTGATGGCGGTAGCGCTCAAGGTAGTCGCCGCGAAATTGGTCGATGACGATTACCACGACCAGCTTGGGATGGCCGTCGTAGGCCGAGGCGAAGCCGGCCGGCAGTGAGGCCAGAATGAGCGCTGCTGCGACCGTGAGCGGAAGACACCGGCGAGCTGCAATGGAGCTGGGGAACAAACTCATCGCGAAGGTAGTGTACACAGTTGGGCGGGCTCGGCGAAAGCTGTGGCGAAAAGGTCTCGCTTCGCTCGACTGACCCCTCGGCTTCGCTCGGGGCAGGCTTTCGAAGCGGCTGTCCCCACATGGGCATCTTTATGACTGGGATATCGCCACCGCGTGCATTCTCCAGCCAATTTCCGATAAAGTAGTTAGTTCCCATGCTTGATCTGAATTTTGTTCGCGACAATCTGCCCCGAGTGGGGGAAATGCTGCGCCAGCGCGGCGCTGATCCGGCTGCCGTGCTCAAGGATTTCCACGAGGTCGACACGCAGCGCCGGCAGGCCATTACCGACGCCGAGACCATGAAGGCGCGGCGGAATAAGGCTTCGGAAGACATCAACAAACTGAAGAAGAGCGGGCAGGATGCGACCGCGGCCATCGCCGAGACGAAAGACCTGCGCGAGCAGATTCAGACGCGGGAAAAGATCGCCGCCGACCTTGATGCTCGCCTGCGGGACATTCTTGCCGGCATTCCCAACATGCCGCATGCGGGCGTTCCGGTGGGGCATAGCGCCGAAGAAAATGTCGAAGTGCGGCGCTGGGGCGCGCCGCCACAGTTCGAGTTTACTCCCAAGCCACACTGGGAACTTGGCGAACAACTGGGCGTGCTTGATCTGGAGCGCGCGGCTAAGCTTACGGGCGCACGGTTTGCCGTTTATTGGGATCTGGGCGCGAAGCTCGAACGCGGACTGGCGAACTTTATGCTCGATCTGCACGCGCGCGAGCATGGGTATACCGAAGTGTTGCCGCCGTATTTGGTGAATTCTGAGTCGATGTACGGCACGGGGCAACTGCCCAAGTTTGCGGCTGATTCATTTCGCGTGCCTCACGGCGAAAAAGATCTCTGGCTGATTCCGACTGCCGAGGTGCCGGTCACTAATCTTTATCGCGATGAAATTCTTGATGCGGCGCGGCTGCCGATCTCGCTTACGGCTTACACACCATGCTTCCGCAGCGAAGCGGGATCCTACGGGAAAGACGTGCGCGGGATCATCCGGCAGCATCAGTTTCAGAAGGTGGAGCTGGTGAAGTTTTCGCGGCCGGAGAATTCCTATGAAGAGCATGAGAAGCTTACGCGGAATGCCGAGACCGTGCTGCAAAAACTCGGGCTGCATTATCGTACGATGACTCTGTGCACCGGCGACATGGGGCCATCTTCGGCGAAGACTTATGACATTGAAGTATGGCTGCCGGGGCAGCAGTTGTTTCGCGAAATTTCGTCATGCTCGAATTTTGAGTCGTATCAGGCCCGGCGGGCGAATATCCGGTATCGTCCTGAGGGCAAGAACAAGCCGGAGTTCGTGCACACGCTGAATGGAAGCGGGCTGGCCGTGGGCCGAACCTGGGTGGCGATTGTGGAGAATTATCAGCAGGCTGACGGCAGCGTGGTTATCCCGGAGGTGTTGCGGCCTTATGTGGGGGCGGAGCGGATTACGAAGAAACGCTTCTAGCTTCTGGCTGCTAGCTCCTCGCTTGAAGCCCCAGCGAGATGCCGCAAGGCTAGAAGCCAGAAGCTAAGGAGCTAGAAGCTGCACCATTGCCAAGAAAGGACTCGGTCACTAGACTTGCAAAGTGTGGAGATCAGCACGAGTGCCGCGGGCGCGCCGTCCCCACCAATGAACGGCGTCTGGCGCACAATTCGGAGCTACATCCTGTGGCAGCATGAGCGGGGCACGCTGCATTACGACATCATGGTTACGCTGATTCTCATCTTTGTTTTCTTCTCGCCCCGGGTGATCAACTTCAACGATAAACCTGTGCCCCACGATCCGCATCTGACGGATGTGGTGGTCACGTCGGATGCGCAGGGCGGACTGTTTTACCAGATTTCGGCGGGAGCGATTACGCCGGGAGACGACCAGGCGGTGCGGAATCAGTTGATGAACGTCATTCAACCGATCTCCGGCGATGTCTCGATCGTGAACTACGAAGTCGTGCCCGATGGCAAAGGCCGGGTGCAAAGCTACCGGGTTTGGGTGAAACGGGAACAGTAAGCCGGCTTTAGTGGGAACAATCCTCTGCGACCAGCGTCAGGACTTGAGGCCATGACGATCCCAATCCACTTCTTATTCCTCGCCTTTGGCCTGCTTTTGCAGCCGCAAGCGGCTCCCTCGCTCGAAAGTGTGCTGGATAAAATGGACACGGCAGCGGCGAACTTCCACACCGCGCAAGCTGATTTCGAGTGGGACCAGTATCAGAAGGTGGTCGACGACACGGATACGCAGAAGGGCACGGTTTTCTATCGGAAGGCGGGAAACGAAATAGAAATGATGGCGGAGATTAAAGTGCCCGAGCCAAAGTTCGTACTCTACAAAGAGGGCAAGCTCCAGATCTACCAGCCGAAGATCGAGCAGGTTATGCAGTTCTCGGCGGGCGCCAACCGCGGCGAGATGGAAAGCTATCTTGTGCTGGGCTTCGGCGGCAGCGGGCAGGATCTGAAAAAGACCTACGACGTCACTTATTTAGGCGAGGAAAACGTCGATAACATCGCGACCGCAAAGTTGCAGCTCATTCCCAAAAGCGAAAAAGTACGCAACTACTTCTCAAAGGCGTTTCTATGGATTGACCCGAGCCGCGGCATCTCCGTACAACAGCAGTTTATGCAAGGCCAGGGCGATTACCGGATGGCGAAGTACTCGGCCATCCGGGTGGGGGCGAAGATCGGCAATGACGTGTTTCAGTTGAAAACTACGAAGAAGACGCAATTTGTCTCGCCTCGGGGCTAAGTAGCTGAATCTAAAGGTAAAGAATGTGTGCTGAAAAGTGAACGGCGGGCGCTATACTGCCCCTAGGATTTCGTTCGAGTCATCATTTGAGTTCGTCATTCGAGTTTATTATGGCTAAAGTTTTTACTATTCCTGTTCCGCCCAAGTTAAGTCCTCCCAGAATGAGAGAGCGGACCTCCGACCCTCGATACGTCGATGGCCAGCGCCTGCTGGTGGAGGCTATGAAATATCTGGCTCAGAGCGACCCAGTGACGAACCGCGCCGCTATTGAGCTGATTTCTGAGCACGTCCGGACCCGCTTCCGCATGAGCGATTCGCCGCTGGCGTAAGTTTTACGGGCAAAACTTGACGGTGCAAGCGTGCGATATTGCTTGGGGCGATACTGCGTTCCCGAAACGATACCCCAGTTTTTGACTTGAGTATTATTGGGAATCTGGGCTATAATATTCCCCATACGGGACAATCTAGTGCTATTTGCATTACGAGCGGCTAGTGCGTCCAGTAGACTTCGAACCCCAATCCCTTAAGGAGCGTGTAGGACCATGAAGAAGCTGTTAACTCTGTTATTTGCGGTTGCGCTGACACTTTCGCTGACGTCGGCCTCCTTTGCCCAAACGGCGAGCGGCGACTCCAGCACCGATAAGAAATCGGACACCACTAAGAAGGCGAAGAAGACCAAGCCGCCTAAGCAGCCGAAGGAGAAGAAGCCGAAGACCGACAAGAAGTCGACGACTGCGCCTGCAGATGCACCTAAATAGGCTTTTTCTGTGAGGTCCTCTCGCCCTTAGCGAAGACCATCCCGGCCCCAGGGGGCCGGGATTCTTTTTGTGCGACCCCTCCCCGATTTCCTTCCCGAACAGACTGTGATTCCGTCTGGGATGACTGCGCTTACATAGGTCACACTTCAAGGAGTCCGGCGGTGCGGGAACTGGACGCCTCCTCCGAGGATCTGCCAACAGCGTCAGCTAAGGCTGGCTCTTCCCCGTGGCGACTTCTAAGCGCGTTTCCGCCTTCTGTAATGCGTTCAGAGACCGCTCCACATCGACGCTGGGATCGCCGCTGGTCAGCCGTTGTTCAGCGCGTTCTTTAGCCTGGCGCGCGCGTTCCACGTTGATCTCAGATGGGCGCTCGGCAGTCTCGGCGAGAATCGTGACTTTATCCGGCAGCACTTCCGCGAATCCCCACGCCACAGCCAGTCGCTGCTCCTCGCCGCTGGCGCCGGTGCGGAAGGTGACTTCGCCCACTGCGAGTTCAGTGATCAGCGGCGCATGCCCCGGCAGCACGCCCAAGTACCCGTTCTTCCCGGGGATCTGAGCTTCCGTCGCAGCCGCATCAACGACTTTCTTTTCCGGCGTGACGATCTCGAGTTGGAAAGTATCTGGCATCAGTGGTCAGTGTCTAGTGGTCAGTGGTCAGTTTTCTTCCGTGGTCAGTCAGGGTATGACTGACCACGGAACACTGATCACTGGCCACTTCTTCACGCTGCCGCCTTCATCTTCTCTGCCGCTTCCAGCACTTCTTCAATTGGTCCCTTCATATAAAACGCCTGCTCGGGGATGTCGTCGTACTTGCCGTCTACGATCGCCTTGAAGCCTTTCACCGTGTCGGCGATCTTTACGTAGCGTCCCGGAGCGCCGGTGAATTGCTCGGCCACATGGAACGGCTGCGACAGGAAGCGCTGAATCTTTCGCGCGCGCGCCACAGTAAGCTTTTGATCTTCGCTCAACTCGTCAATGCCGAGAATTGCGATGATATCCTGCAGGTCTTTATAAGTCTGCAGCGTCTTCTTCACGCGTTGGGCGACGTCGTAATGTTCCTGACCGACGATGCGGGCATCGAGAATGCGCGAGGTTGACGACAGCGGATCAACCGCCGGATAAATTCCGATCTCAGTCAATGCTCGAGAGAGCACAGTGGTCGCGTCCAGGTGAGCAAACGTGGTTGCCGGCGCCGGGTCGGTCAAGTCATCGGCGGGGACGTAAATCGCCTGCACTGATGTGACTGAGCCTTTCTTGGTCGAGGTGATGCGCTCCTGCAGTTCGCCCATTTCCGTCGCCAGGTTCGGTTGATAGCCTACGGCGCTGGGCATACGGCCGAGCAGTGCGGATACCTCTGAACCGGCCTGGGTAAAGCGGAAAATGTTGTCGATGAATAACAGCGTGTCAGCGCCCTCGGCATCGCGGAAATATTCCGCGACCGTCAGCCCCGTCAGCGCGACGCGCAAACGCGCTCCGGGCGGCTCCGTCATCTGCCCGTAAATCAGCGCGGCTTTCGAGTGCGCTGGATCACCGGGCTTGATTACGCCGGATTCCGTCATCTCCAGCCACAGATCGTTGCCTTCGCGCGTGCGTTCACCTACACCGGCGAATACGGAATAGCCGCCGTGGTTTTTGGCGACGTTGTTGATCAGCTCCATGATGACGACGGTCTTGCCCACGCCAGCGCCGCCGAACAAGCCAATCTTGCCGCCCTTCAGAAACGGTTGAATGAGATCGATGACTTTCACGCCGGTCTCAAACATTTCCGCCGTCGTGGCCTGCTCGTCGAAAGCTGGCGCCAGACGATGAATCGGCATTCTTTTTTCGTACTCCACCGGGCCCAGGTTATCGACGGGTTCGCCAATCACATTCATCACGCGCCCCAGCGTGCCGCGGCCCACGGGCACGGATATCGGTCCACCCTGGTCAATGGCTTTCATGCCGCGCACCATGCCTTCGGTGGCTTCCATCGCGATGCAGCGCACCCGGCCTTCGCCCAGGTGTTGCTGGACCTCAAGGATCACGTTGACGGGATTGGGCACGGTGAAGCCGTCGCTGACCACCCTCACCGCCTCGTAAATAGGCGGCAGTTTGCCTTCGGGAAACTGCACGTCCACCGCAGGTCCCGCAATTTGAACGACATGTCCGATGTTTTCTGGCATAAGTTTTACGCTCTCAGCATTAAGCAATTGGCAGTTAGCAAGTAGCCGGCCCGACTTGATACTACCTGCTAATTGCTAAGTGCCGCTTCTCACATTGCCGCTGCGCCGCTCACGATCTCGATGATCTCTTTCGTGATCTTCGCCTGCCGCGCCCGGTTCATGACCAGCGTCAGCGAATCGATCATGTCGGTGGCATTGCTGGTTGCGGAATCCATTGCGGTCATGCGCGCGGCATGTTCGGCTGCCACCGACTCCAGCAGCGCGCGGAAAACCTGGATGGAAACATATTTCGGGAGCAGCGCGCGAAACAATTCCTCGGGCGTCTGCTCGTAGATGTAATCCACCTGGGCAGTGCCGAACTTCTCCGCAACTTGATCTGCGCGAGATTCTGAACTTCGCAGGCCCACGCCCGCGCTGATCGCCGCTTCCTTGGCTTTTTTCTTCTCTTCTTCCGTCATCTCCTCGGCCTGGCGGACAGCGGGCGCCCCGATCTGCTCGATGGGAAGAATCTGTTCCACGATGAGCCGCTGCGCGATCACCGACTTGAATTCATTGAAGACGACATAAACTGCGTCGATTTCCTCGCGCTGATAACGCTCGATCACATTCTCCGCCAAGTGCCGAGCTTGCGAAAATTCCAGTTTGCCGAGAACTCCAACATGCTCTCCCGTAATCTGTATCGCTCCAGCCCGGCCCTCGGCCGCGGGCTGAGTCTCGAGCGACTCTTCGGCCTCGGCCAGACTGCGCGTCTGCACGGGAGCAGCGGGATAACGCCTCCGCAAAAAGTCGCGCCCCTTGCGGCCAATCGCCTCGATGTCGATGTTCTTTCCCGCCTTGGATTCGATAAAGCGGCTGGCAGCCTTGGTCACGTTGGCGCTGAACGCGCCCGCCAGGCCCTTGTCTCCAGTGACGACGATCAGCAAAATGTTTTTCTCGGCCCGCTGTGCCAGCAAGGGATGCTTTGGCTCACCAGTTTCGGGATCGTAAATCTCGGTGCGCGCCACCAGCGACTTCAGTACATTCGTCAGCATCTGCGCATAAGGGCGCGCCGACAAAGCGCGATCCTGCGCCCGGCGCAGCTTTGCCGCCGACACCACCTTCATGGCCTTGGTGATCTGCCGCGTGTTCACCACGCTGCGGATACGGCGCCGAATGTCGAGAATGTTAGGCATTAGGAACCAGTTCTCAGTTCTCAGTTAAAACCGATCCGGGCTGTGTTCTCACTGAGAGCCGAGATCTGAGAACTATCACTTCGCTACTGCCGCTCGCTCCGCCACAAACTGCTGCTTCGCCTGCTTGATTACATCGGTCAGTTGCACCTTCAGCGTGTCGTCGAGAATCTTTTTCTCCATGATGGTGCGCAGAAGGCCGGCGTTGGTCGCATCCACGTACTCGTAAAGCTCTTTCTCGAAGTCGCGAACTTGATTCACCGGAAGGTCGTCGAGGAATCCTCCCGTACCCGCGAAGATGATTAGAATTTGTTTTGAGAACGGCAGCGGTGAGAACTGGTTCTGCTTTAGCAGTTCAACCAGCCGCTGCCCGCGATTGAGTTGCGACTGCGTGGCCTTGTCGAGGTCGCTGCCAAACTGCGCGAACGCAGCTAACTCACGGTATTGCGCCAGTTCCAGTTTTAGAGTTCCAGCCACCTGCCGCATGGCTTTGATCTGAGCGCTGCCGCCCACGCGGCTCACCGAGAGGCCCACGTTCACGGCCGGCCTCACACCCTGGTTGAACAAATCGGTTTCCAGATAAATCTGTCCGTCGGTAATCGAAATCACGTTGGTCGGAATGTAGGCGGAAACGTCGCCGGCCTGCGTTTCAATAATCGGGAGCGCGGTCAGCGAACCTCCGCCGTTCTTGTCACTCAGCTTCGCGGAGCGCTCCAACAAGCGCGAGTGGAGATAAAAGACATCTCCGGGATAAGCCTCGCGCCCCGGTGGCCGACGCAGCAGCAGCGAAATTTCGCGATAGGACGCAGCATGCTTCGATAAATCGTCGTAGATGACGAGCGCATGCCGCTTAGTGTCGCGGAAATACTCTCCGATGGCGGTCGCCGCGTACGGCGAAATGTACTGCATGGGCGCGGGTTCCGAAGCTGACGCCGCTACCACGATGGTGTATTCCATCGCGCCGTAGTCTTCCAGAATCTTGACCACCTGCGCAATCGACGACCTCTTCTGCCCGATCGCGTTATAAATGCAGACCAGGTCGTTGCCCTTGCTGTTGATTATGGTGTCGAGCGCGACCGCCGTCTTGCCGGTCTGCCGGTCGCCGATGATCAGCTCGCGCTGCCCGCGGCCAATTGGGATCATGCTGTCGATGGCCTTCAGACCCGTCGCCATGGGCTCGCGCACCGGCTGCCGATCGATGACGCCGGGCGCGAGGCGCTCCAGGGCAATGAACTTGTCGGAGGCAATGGGGCCCTTGTCGTCGATGGGCCGGCCCAGCGAATCGACCACACGCCCGATCATGGCGTCGCCCACCGGCACGCTCATGATGCGCCCCGTTCGCTTCACTTCGTCGCCTTCCTTGATCTCGGTGTATTCGCCGAGCAGCACCACGCCCACCTGGTCTTCTTCCAGGTTCATGGCAATGCCGGCCACGCCGTGCGGGAAGGAAAGAAGTTCGCCGGCCATGACCTTGTCGAGTCCGTACACGCGCGCGATGCCGTCGCCCAGCGTGATGACCGTGCCGGTCTCATCCACGGAGATCTTCGATTCGTAGTTCTCGATCTGCTCGCGGATCAGTTTAGAAATCTCGTCTGCCTTGATTTGTGCCATAGAATCAGCTCTTAGCCTTTAGCTGTTAGCTCTTAGCTACTCTCCGCGTCCTTAGCGGCCGTTCTCCGCGATCCTGCGCGTTTCAAGTTTGTAGCCTCGACTCCGAACTTGGCCCGTAAGGGTTCAAGCTAAGAGCCAAAGGCTAAGAGCTAATAGCTTCTTTCAATCTCTCCAACTGCCCCTTCACCGAACCGTCGTAAATCGTGCTGCCCAAGCGGACCACAGCGCCCCCGAGAAGCGAAGCATCCTCTCCGTAGCGGGCCCGGACTTTCTTGCCAGTCAGTTTTCCCACCTGGGCTTCGAACTCGCGCTTCTCGGCATCGCCTAATGCGCGAGCGCTGGTGATCTCCGCCTCGGCGAAGCCCAGCCGCGCATCAAGTTCTTTCTCGAGTTGCGCGATGATCGGCTCCAGGAAGTGCATTCGCCGGTGATCGATCAGGACCGCAACCAGATTCCTTACCTGCTTCGAAATCCCGTCCCGCTCGGCAATTACGTCCAACAACCTCCGCTTCTGCTCGGCGGGAACCGCGGGATTCTCCCACACCCGCCGCAGATCTGAACTCTCGTGGAGCAAACTGGCGATCGCGCGCAATTCCGCAATCGAACGATCAGCGTCGAGATGCGAGCTGAGAACCACATCCGCAAAGGCCCGGGCATACGTGCTGGCGACCGAAGCCATGCTCTAGTGCCCAACCTTTCCCGGCCCCGAACCCTCAGACAAACCTAACTCTCCGGCGAAATTCCGCACCAACGCCTGATCGGTGGCCGCATCCACACGAATTTGTTTTTTCGCCAGCCCCACAGCCAGATCGGCCGCGTAAGCGGTCAGCTCGCGCCGCGCAGCTTTGGCCGCAGCCGCGATTTCCTGCTGCGCCGTTTCCACCATTTTCCGGGCATCTTCCTGAGCCGCCGCCTGGATGCGCGATTCCTCCGCCCCAGCGTCTTTCTCCGCGGCGTTGCGCATCATGCCAATCTCCACATCCAGCTTCATGAGTCGCGCTTCAATCTCAGCCAGCCGCCGCCGTGCTTCCTCGCTGGCTTTCTGCGCCTCCTGCATCGCTTTCTGGATCGCCGCCGTGCGCGCCCTGAAGATTCCCGGCAGATACTTGCGGCTCGCCCACAAGATCACAACCGCAATCACGATAAAGTTCGACAGCACGCTCAGCCAATAAGCATGCTGCAAGCTCATCCCCGTCCACTTGGCAATCAGACGTACTGAAGGCGACTGCTTAAACTCCGCCGTCTCATCTTTTTCTTCCCCCGCAGCCTCGCGCGTCTCATGCGCCAATTGCCGCGCGAGACCCGGCTGGTGCGCCGGCGCTTGCTTTACCTCTTGTTGAGGGGAACCTGAAGACCCCTGCTGCGCCTTCAATGGCGCAAACACCCCGGCAAAGCTCACCACGAGCAGCGCCAGCAGGCCGCCTCGGAAAATTCTCTTGAGGGACGTCATCTTTTTCGAAGTCATCTTCCTCGGATACTCGCTCGATACTCGCTTGAAATCTTGCGCATCGACACGGCGACCCCTGCCATCAGCGCCCAGCTCCGGCCGGTTCGAGCACACGCCGAATGATCTCCGCAGCCAACGACTGCGCCTCGGACTGCAACCCGGCATGCGCTGCCTCGCGATCCTTCTGGATGTCGGCCTTCGCCGCCTGCACCTGCGCCTGAGCTTTGTGGCGAGCTTCGTTCAAAGCTGCAGTCCGCGCATCCAGCGCTGCCTTGCGCCGGCCCTCCTGTGCGCGGAAAACGGTGGCCCGTGCCTCCCGCAGCCGCTGCTCGTATTCGGAGGTGCGCGCCTCGGCCGCAGCAATGTCGGCCCGCGACTTCTCCACGGCACCTTCGGTCTTGCTGCGGCGTTCGTCCAACACCCGCCGCAAAGGCTTGTGCACGATTGCCGTATAAAGCGCGTACAGCAACGCTACCAGAATCACCGTGGGCACAGACCCAAGCAGTAATTCGCCTAATTGTCGGAGCGTTTCATCCATGGAGCGTGGCTGTACAGGAAAATGAGGGCTATGAAAACTGTTAAGTCTAACGTCCGTGGCAGTTTATGTCAACGCAAACGGCGCGAAAAAAGGTCGTGTGGGGACCGAAGTGAAACAGTGTGGGGGCCGCCGCCTCGGCCGTCCAGCCGAGCGCAGCGAGGGGCATGGCTGACAATCATCTCAGAAACTTTCAACAAGCCCTTGACTTCCCGGCAAAGAGGTTTAGCATTGAAGTATCACCTCCGATCCAATTCAGGATCGAATGGGCCGATAGCCAAGGAATGTCACCGCTTCTTGGTTGCCGGCCCATTTAATTTGTGGCCGGAATTATTTCCCCTACCGAGAAAACGACCTTCCCGCCGACCATCGTGATCACGACTCTTGCCTTTCCAATCTCTTCCGGCTTCATCGAGAAAATATCTTGCGAAAGCACCGCGAGATCTGCTTCCTTCCCGACCTCGAGCGTTCCAATACGATCATCAGAGAATCTCGCGTAGGCGGAGCCCTGCGTATAAGCATTCACGGCTTGTTCTACAGTAAGCCGTTCCCCGGGAACGTAGGAATCCTTAGTCACGACCGCACCAGCCTGGCCGGCCCCGTCGAAGTCCCCACCGGGAAAATCATTGCCCTTGCCCGGTCGCCAAATCTGGCGCGTAACCGCCTCCTGAATCGCCACCAACGGATTCGGAGGCCAGGTGCAGGGCCAGTCGCTGCCGAAGGCCAGCATGACTCCGCTTTTCTCCATGCTCTGCCACCGGTCGGTTGTGGCGTGCTCGTGCGGATCGTAGTTCGATCCATCTGCGTCGCAGCAGAAGGTGGGCTGCATGCTTGCAACCATGGAGTGTTTCGCCATGCGCTGGATGTCATCTGCCGCAATAAAATCTGCGTGCTCGATGCGCAGCCGCCGGTCCCGTGGCCCATTGACCTTCTCCACCTCTTCATAGGTATCGACTACCAATCGAGACGTATCGCGACGGTAGACGTGCGTCATGATCTGGTAGCCGCGTTTGTCCAATTCCAGAACCAGCTTTTTGTATTCCGCGGGTTCGTACATCAGAGGCGGGATCGCTCCGGTTCCTCCATCGGCAAAAAACTTGACTAGGTTCGCCGAAACCCAAGCGTCGTGATAAAGGATGCGCGCTTTGTCCAAGGCAGCCAGAAATTCGGGCGTCAGGCGGTGGGTCGCCCCGATTGCCCCGAAGGCGGTCCGAGTGCGAACCGTCAGCTGGCCACGGTCGCGCAATGCGGCATAGAGCTCAATCTCCGCCAGATCTCCACTCGCGTTGTTGATGCTGGTAATGCCGTAGCGATTGAGATAGAGCGAGGCGTCGCGCAGCAATGCAAGCTTTTCATCCAGCGAAAGATAACTGGCGAGAGAGCGCTCCATCACCTGCATCGCTGCTTCCATCAGCATCCCTGTGGGATGCCCGTTGGCGTCGCGTACGATGTACTTCTCTTCCGCGGGATCGGCGACCGGTTGGTCCGTGACTCCGGCCAAGGCCAGGGCCTTGGCGTTCACCCAGAGCGCATGCTCAGTTGTGTTGTGAACGATCACGGGCCGGTCTGCGACTGCCCGATCTAACAACTCATGCCTGGGTGCCGAAGGTGGCTCCGTGCCAAAGTCGGCTCGGGCAAATAGAACCCTATCCTTAGGATGACTCGCAGCGTAGGCTTTAATCCTGCTGACGACCCCTTCAGGATCATCTTCCGGCGTGATGCTCGATTCGGGAGTCGAGAGATTCAGCCCGTGAAGCGCCAGCGCTCCGTCCCACATGTGCGTGTGATCGTCAGAAAATCCCGGAACTACTGTCCGCCCCTGAAGATCGATGACGTGTGTATTGGCTCGACGCCCACTCAGAATTTCGGCATCGGTTCCCACGGCATCGATGCGAGTGCCAGTAATAGCCAGCGCCTGTGCCCAAGGAGCTTTGGGATTGCCGGTGTAGACGTGTCCATGGATCAGAACGGTGTCACTGGCGAACAACGCGCACGCCGAGAAGAAAACTGCAACCGCAAGGCAGAACCAGACGTTGAAGATCCCGACGGCGTGACGATGTGCATCCATGATTCGCTCCCGATTAGAAGAAGGCCGGCAATCAGATCCCAGATCCATGCTGACCCGATCAATTCGGAGCGCACGGATCGAGCACTAAGAGCAGCTCGGAACGAGCCGCCTCCAGTAGCTCCCGATCCGAGCAAACGAAAGCTGGAGGCTCCGCACCCAGGACAGTCTTCAGCGCCAAACAGCCCGCCAGTTGAACAGCGTCGTACGCGCGGAGCGCGTACCGATCTATCATTTCCGAGGCAACGTCTAGCACGGAGTCGGTCAACACTTGACGAAGAAATCTTGCTTCCAGATGTTGGTCGAAACGATCAAGAACCAGACCAGCGATCTTCGGGTCGATATCTCCCGCACGCTGCCGCCTTCTTATGGCGGAGCGAAATTCGACTTGAGATAACGCGAGCACAGCGAAGCGATTCTCACCTAAGTTGCTGGCCAGCTGGAGCAGACGATCGGTACCCGCCTCCCTAATGTACAACTTCACCAGCGCGCTTGTTTCCAGGTAGTAGAGAGCCAATCAGCGCCTTTCGCGTAATATGGTCGCGGATAGATTCTCACCACGGATTTCGACTGGATGAAAATCTAGCGAGTTATCATCCCCGTTACCTAGGATCGTCTTGACCTCAGGCATGAGCCGATTCAGGCGTATCGCGGTGACCGGAAATTGAGGAGACTTCGGATTGGGCACTTTGCTTGTCAAGATCAGCCGTTTCTCTATGGCTCCGCGCAACACATTCTGTCTCGTTGCATCGGAACTCGCCCAAGAAAGGCCTTCTGAAGGTAGCGCTGCGTCGCGAAACCACTTAAGCGAAACAAAATCATAACCTCGCCGGGACTCCGCGCGGTCTAGCGCGCGAACCATATCTGCGAGAGGATCGGAAACGGCGGCAGCAACTTGAACTGGTAAACTGGCCGGGGATGGAGCTACGGATTTGGCTATTGGTTCGGGGTTCCCTGATGTTTCTTGAGGCTCAAACCAGATGCGGATTGAATCAGCGTCGGCGCGCCAGTTCCTCTCGAAGTCCGCCGTCTTTCTCTTATCTTTCTTTTCACCATGAAAGCGCACACGGTGCTTAAACCCTGGCGGGAGAAGATCCAGCTCTCTTAGGGCATCGACCACTTTCTGTTCAAACTGCAACTCTACCTGCTCAATTGTTTTCATTTTAAATATCCTCTTCTAATATAGATACGCGGGCGGTGTTACCCAGTCGCTATTGATATATATTATAGGTAGTTGGCGGATGTCAAGTAAATTCGATTCACCGTCATCGCACCACCCACTCTCGCACCCTCCGGACCACCGACTCCGGCGCCTCCGCTTCCAGCAACACCGCCCCGTCTTTATACTTCCGAGAATAAATTCGCGCCTTAGCTTCAAGCATAGCCAGTGTCTTCCCCTCTTTCTGCGGCACGCACAGATGTACCCGGCTAACCGGGTCCTCTTCGATCATGGCGTCGATGCGCGCCAGCAGCCGATCCAAACCCGTTCCTTCCGCCGCCGACACATAAACGGTCTTCGCATCGGGCGGCGCTCCGCTCACTAAACCTTCGGCCACTTCCACGTCCAGCAGATCAACTTTATTCATCACTCGCAGCCGCGGCTTCTTTTCCGCTTCCAATTCTTTTAAGACAATTTCCACCTGCGCGTCCTGCTCCGCTGAAAGCCGGCTGCTGGCATCGGACACCTGCAGAATCAGCGAAGCCCGTTGCACTTCTTCCAGCGTGGCGCGAAACGCCTCGACCAGCGTGTGCGGCAGGTTACGAATGAACCCCACCGTGTCTGACATCAGAATCTTGCGCTTCGAAGGCAGCATCAATCCCCGGATCGTCGGATCGAGCGTCGCGAACATGCGCGGCGAGGCCAGCACCGCAGCCTGCGTCAGCGCATTGAACAGCGTCGACTTCCCCGCGTTGGTATACCCCACCAGCGCCACGGTCGCTACCGGAGCCGACTCCCGCCGCTGCCGTTGCTGCGCCCGGACGCGCCGCACATTCTCCAGTTGCTGCTCTACGTGCCGGACGCGCCGGGCAATTTTCCTTCGGTCAGTTTCAAGTTGCGTTTCACCGGGACCGCGCGTACCAATGCCGCCTCCGAGTTGCGACATCTCCACGCCGCGCCCCGCGAGGCGCGGCAACAGGTATTGCAACTGCGCCAACTCGACCTGCAACTGGCCTTCCCGCGTGCGCGCGTGCCGCGCAAAAATATCGAGAATCAATTGCGTGCGGTCGATCACCCTCCGTTTGACGATCTTTTCAACATTGCGCTGCTGCGACGCGGTGAGATCGTGATCAAAGAGAAGAAGGTCGGCATTCATCGACGCAGCTGCGTCGGCAATTTCCTCGAGCTTGCCCGCGCCGATCAAAGTTGCGGGGTCGGGGCGGTCGCGCCGCTGCAGAATTTCGCCGACGACCTTCGCACCCGCACTCTCCGCCAGCGTGCGCAGTTCGGCCAGCGACTCCTCCGCGTCAAACTCTGGAATCGTCGGCTTGTTGGAGTTGGGCTTTCCCGGGTTTTGGCCCCCGGCATTTCCGCCCGCAGCGGATGCCGCATCGCGCGCCGCCTGCGCCTGTGCGGTAACTGTGCCCTTCGCGCTGCGGCCGCGCGTGCGCACATCAATCCCTACCAGGAACGCGCGTTCCTGCAAATCCTCTTGATTCTTGTGTGCATTTTCCCCGCCGAGAGGCACACGTCCCCCTGCGGACGCGCTATCGCGGGTCTTCTTGGGATGAGAACTGCGCAAGCCGGAAACGCCTTACCCTTCGGTGCCTGAGGCGCTTGCCGCCGAAGCCGACGCTGGCGTCGATGTCGACGTCGTCGATGCCCCGGGCGCAGCTGTGGCCTTGGCCTCCGGATGCGCTAAATGCGCACCGTGGGAGACGGTCCGGCCCATCACCACGGTCGAGATGGCGTGCTTGAAGATCAATTGCTCCTGTCCGTTGGCCTCCAGCACCACGGAATACTTGTCGAAAGAACGAATCCGGCCCGTCAGCTTCACCCCGCTCAGCAAGTAAATCGTGATGCTCAATCTCTCCTTGCGGGCCGTGTTCAGGAAGGAATCCTGGATGTTCTGCGCCGGCTTGCCGCTTTCCATAGCCGATCTCCTTACGTTCTATGACTTGCAAACGCGCCAACTTGCCCCTTCCGCAGAATCAGAGCAAGCTCAAACCAACAGCATGTTCCCCGGACTCTTCTCCGCAGGAACACGGGGGGACAACCTACCTCCTCGCCGCACAGTTTTCCAAGCTGCGTCGCCCAGCAGGTAGCTGGGATTACGATACGGTGTCCCCTCGCTCTTTTCAACCCGGAAATTTCGCCACAGCCGACTTTTCTTGCACAGCGTTTAAGCTTTCCCTCATCCGCCATTACCGTTGTGTACAATCCCGGCGTGGGCAAATTCCGCCCTTGCGTTAAATCCCAGGAGGCATCATGGCAAGCGCCGCTCTCGCAACTTTTCTTTCACCCCAAATCAACTTTCCCACGGACTTCAACACTAACTTTCTCATGCTCGTCCGCTGGATCCACTTTCTCGCCGGCATCACCTGGATCGGCTTGCTCTATTTCTTCAATCTGGTGAACGTTCCCCTGATGAAGGAACTGGACGCCTCCACAAAAGGCAAAGTCATGCCCCCGCTCATGACGCGCGCTCTATGGTGGTTCCGCATGTCGGCGGCGCTGACCGTGCTAGCCGGCCTGGCTTACTGGGGGAACATAGTCGCGGCCGACGCTCACAATGGAGGCGGCTCGAGCGGCACAGCCATGGGCAGTTTCTTTTTGATCTGGACCATCGTCTGGGGCCTGCTCTACGCCTGCCTCATCCCCGGCAAAGGAATCTTCGACAAAGGCGCATTCGTCGGCGTGGTGTATGCCGTGGTAGTCGCAGTTGCAGCCTGGTGTTTCCTGAGCCTGAACAGCCATGGCTGGGAGAGTAACCGCCTGCTCGCCATCGGCATTGGCGGCGGCATCGGCTGGGTTATGCTGCTCAACGTCTGGGGAGTGATCTGGCGCATTCAGAAGCGCATGATTCAATGGACGCGCGACAATGCCACCAACGGCACCCCCATGCCCGACAAAGCCAAGGCCATGGCCCGCCAGGTCTTCCTGGCCAGTCGCGCGAACGCCTACTTGTCCATCGTCATGCTGTTCTTCATGGGCGTCGCCAGCCACTACCCTATGTTTGGGAAGTAGGCTTCGGGAAGTAAGCTTCTCGCCAAAATAAAAAGGGAGCCGGAATTCCGGCTCCCTTTGATGCTGACGATACGAGGTTAGAAGGTGAAGTGAGCACCAAAACGCATACTGCGCGAGTATTGGTACAAGAAGTTCCTGCCGTACTGTGAACTCTGGGTTAACGCTGCGGCCGGACCGTAGGTTCCAGTGCCTCCATTGATCCACTGTTGCGGGCTATATCCGCCCTCGAGGACCTGGTACAACTGCGCACCATTGCTAAAGTTGACTCCTTCCGGCTGCAATGGGGTGTTGTCATAATAAATGGAGTTCATGCCGCCATAGTACGCAGTGACAGCTTTCTGGTTGAACAGGTTATTGAAGGTTGCAGTAAAACCAAGAACCTGGTGTTCATTGTTCTTGTTTACCTTAATGTCGTGCGCAAGATTGAAATCGGTCTGGCTATACCACGGTGTGCGGCGGTTGTAGGGAGTGCCGAGCGTGACGTCTCCGTTGGGACCCGTCACATTTGACCACTTACCGCGGCCAAAAAGGTAGGTGGATTCCAACGGTTCGCCGTAGGATGCCAGCCCCAGGTCATCGTATGAACTGACAGGTGATCCCTGATAGAGGTAGGAGAAGATGCCGAACGTGGTCGTCATCGCTTTACCCTTCCAAGGCAACTGGTAATAGGCGTCGCCTTTGAAGGTGTTCGGGCGATCCGTCGGTAATGGCCCGCTATTCGACTTGCCATTCGCTCCGAAGTAGTAAAACGGCTCGTCGAACGAACGGGTAGTGTCCGGTGAGTTACGTCCAGTGTTGCCACCGTCAATCTGGTCGGTGGTGGTCAGGCCGGTATAGTTGCCCCACAGGCTGCTGTAGGTGTAGCTGAACATTCCTGCCCATCCCTTGCTCGTACTCTTCGTCAGCCGGAATTCCACACCATCGTAATTACGCACTGCCTTCGGGTTATTGGGGCACGAGGGACACGTACCAAACGGAGCGTAGTAGTTGAATGCAAATCCCGGAATACCATACGCCTGACCGATGCTGGTGAGGTAATTGGCATAACCGTCGATGGTCTTGTTCACACCTTCGCCAGGATTGACGACGGTGTAGAGTTCGAACAGTGCGGGGTCCGCCAACGATGCGTCCTCGATCACGTGGTCGAGACGGCGACGGTCGTAGCGGCCTTCGAACGCCAGAGTCCTGCCGATCTGGTAGTCCACCCCAGCGACATACTCGTGCTGGCGATAGGGCTTCACATTCGGCGCGATTGGCTCCCAGGGGCGGAAGTTAACGTTTTCAACAATCGTGGTTCCAGTCGCGGCATCCGTAAGAGCGGGAGGCGCACCGCCTCCAGCGAAGTTAGCTCCTGTGTTGGGCAAGCCATTCGGGCAGGCGCGTCCGTTAACGAAAATTGCGTCGATATCGGAGTTCTGGAACCCAGCCGCCGTCCCATCTGGTCCCAGAGGATAACTGCATTGCTCGAATGCCTGCGCGCCCCACGAGGTCTGGGCCAATAGCAGCTTCATGACGTCGTTAGTGACGCCATAGCTGCCGAAGATTTTAATCTTGCCGTCGCGTGATCCCCAAGCAGCTCCCAAGCGGGGCTCAACTTTGTCACTCCAAGAGAAGTTGATGGCCGTGGGTGGCTGAAGGCCCGGGGGAATAACTCCCGCCGGAACTGGCAGGCTCTCCTTTTCGACGCGGATACCGAGGTTCAGAGTCAAGCCATGACCAATCGTCCACGCATCCTGGGCGAAAAGCGCATGGTTCCAATCGCCGGCTATCTGGGGCAGAACGGTAGCAAAATCCTGAATCACTGCGTAGCCATATTGGCCCGCGCAGTTCCCGTTCCACTCCGCCGCCAGTGCTCCGCAGACGCTTGCACCGGTGTTCGTGGACGGCCCATGACTCTGGTTATTTCCAGGATACATGAAGACTTCAGGGACATTACCGTTCTGGGAGATCGAGTTGTTCAGGCGATTGAGCTGATAGCCGCCTTTGATGTTATGGGTGCCCCACCAGCCGCTCTTGAAAAACGCCACGTCCTGGTCAAACTGGTAGTGCTTGCTGGCGTTGCGTACGGTGAACGGATTCAGATACGGAGCGGTGTTGTATCCCGGTGCTTGTTGCAGGTTCGCGGGCAGAGCACCTGGAGTGCCGGGTGTGCAAACGGTAGTTACTACCGAATTGATCGTATTGTCGCACCCATTGATGCCGGTGGCGTTCCAAATGAGGTCGGGCGTCGCAGTCTGCCACCCGAAGTCGTGATAGTTCTGGAAGAAATAGCCATAGCGAGTCGTGGCGACGATCTTCGGGGTCAGTGTGATGTCTGCGCCAACGTTGTAGGTTGAATTCGGGGCGGACCAGCCGAGCCCGTGACTGTAAGACGAAATATTGCCCAAGATCGCGGTATTGAGGTAGCCCGCATTCTGCTGCCACTGTACCGGATCGTTTGTCGGCAGGTTGTCGCCCGTTTCGCGTGCGTATTGGTCAAGCCACGAACCGTGGACCCGGATCTTCTGAGTCACGGTGGCATCGATGCGGGCAGTGCCAAAATAGGTCTGTCTATCTTGCGTAAAGTACTGGTTGCCGAGAGTGTAATTCGGACAGATATTTACGCCGCCCTGAATGCAAGCCGGTGAACCGAAGTCAACGGTTCTCGCCCTGGTGTTAATCTGCGGTGCGAAACCTGCGAAGAACCAGATTCGATCCTTAAGGATCGGGCCGCCAATCGAGAACCCTGGTTGAATGATCTTGAAGTGGTCCTGCACCGCCTGATAGTTCTGGGAGTCTGGGTCAACCAGGGTTGCGGGAGTGCTTGTCGGATCGTAACGCAGGAAAGCGTTGGTCTGGTTTGCATCTGGGCCATTCGATTCGTAGCTGGCAAAGAATTCACCGTGGTAGGCATTCGTGCCTTTTTTCATGATGACGTTTACGACGCCGCCAAGTGCACCACCGTGCTCCGCTTCAATACCCGAACTCTTCACCTGAACTTCCTGAATGAACTGGAAGGGGACGTTGGCCGCGGTAGCTCCGCCGGAGACATTCTCCGTGTCCTGGCCTTCCACAAGGTAGCTGTTCTCCGAGTCAGCTGCGCCGCCGACTGAGAAACCATAGCCCAATCCGTTGCCCGCGCTGCCCGGCAGGGACCCGCCAGCGTTGCCAGTCATACCGGCAGACGCACCGGCAAGAGGTTCGTTACGAGCCATCGGAGCGAACTGAATCACCGACTGAAAGCTTAAACCGTGAGGAACATCAGCAATCACATCGCTGGTGACGTTCGTCTGGTTGGTATTTGTAGTTACGTCGATCAGCGGCGCAGCTCCGGTCACCTCAACTACTGTGCCGGCCGCGCCTACTGCCAGAGTCAGATCGAGGGTCGGAAGGTGGCCAACCTCGATGGTGATGCCTTCGCGCTTCAACTCAGAGAACCCTGAGGCCTTCACCGTCACGGCGTAGACGCCGGGCGCTAGATTGGCAAAGCGATAGTAACCGCTATTGTCGGTCACCAGGCTCTTCTCGCCACCCAGCGCGGAACCGGTCAACACCACGGTTGCCTTGGAAACTACTGCGCCGGTAGGGTCTTTTACTGTTCCTTGCAGTCCGCCGGTCGTCTCTTGCGCGAAAAGATTCGCAACAATCAGCAGCACAGAGAATACGCAAACGGCAAACATCCCGAACCTGGTTGAAGCACGACTCATAGTGTTCTCTCCCTAAAATGGACGATATCTGGGGTCCTACGAAAAGACTGCTGGACACAAACCACCTTGCAACTGGCGCTCCAAAACACTCTATGTTAACAGCCTTTGCTTTCAGCGATTTGCAATCTACTCTTCCTCCGCAATTCTTTGAATTGGAAGATTGACCCTTCGATTTATATGGTTTTGCATAGAAATGCATGGTTTTAGAACCATCAATTCGGACGCTCATTGCCCGCGATCACCTACGGCGGCACCAACCGAATTGCAGAGTGCTAAATCCGAGTACAAACGTCTATAACTAGATCGCTTGGTATCGCTAGTTGCGAGTAGCCTCATAGAGTCGGGCAACTTTACTGCCAAGGCAGGCCTTCCAAGTGTCTGCGGGCAGGAGGCCAAAAACCTGATGAGAAACTCTTCAGCCGCTCTGTTCCTCGCATCTCTTTTCCTCGCGGTTCTGTGCTTGTCGTACGCATCGAGGGCGAATGGGCAAACCTCTGCCCCCGAAGCGGGCCACAAACCAGTGGTAGTTGAACTATTCACTTCCGAGGGCTGCTCCTCTTGTCCTCCGGCGGATGCGCTCCTGCAGAAACTGGAAGCGCAACAACCCGTGGCTGGGGCAGAGATCATTGCTCTGGAAGAGCACGTCGATTATTGGAATCACGATGGCTGGATCGATGCCTTTTCTTCCCCTGAGTGGACGCAAAGGCAGGCAGTGTACACCGCCCTGTCCAAGAAAGACGTGTATACGCCAGAACTCGTGGTGGACGGGAAAAGCCAGTTCGTCGGCAACGATGAGCATGAGGCTGAAGTCGAAATCGAAAAGGCATCGCGCCACGCGAAGACAGATGTCGCAATCACCTCTGGAAAGCCCGAGGGGAAAGGCTCGCGCTACACCGTCTCCGTGGGAAAGCTGGCTGGAAATAATGCGGGCGATGTAGCTGAGGTCTGGCTGGCGGTGAGCGAAGATGGCCTGCACTCCTCGGTGACTCTGGGAGAAAACGCGGGCCATGTGCTGAATCATGTTGCCACCCTGCGTTCCCTGCGCAAGATCGGGGTTGCGGAAGCGAACGGAGCATCAGCGTCTTTCACCGGGGATGCTGTTGTGAAACTCAACTCCCACTGGAATCCCGAAAATCTGCACGTGACGGTTTTCGTGCAGGAGAAAAAGAGCCGGGAGATTCTGGGCGCGGCCGCGACGAAAATCACGAACTAGAAAAATCTAGAATCAAAGACTAGCGCCGCCGTGTCTTCGTCTTCGCAAGCTTCGGCGTTGCCTTCTGCTCGCCCGCAGCCAACACGCGCCGGACGATTGGCGTGTTCAGTTTATATTTGCGCTCGCTGACGTTCCCGGCATCATCTTTCACGCGCAGGGTAAACACCGGCAGTGTGCCTTCCTTGTCGAAATTCTCGCTGCTCACCGTCACCGGCAACACGCCGCTCAATCCGTGCTCGCGATAGGCGGTTTCATAGCGATGCTTCTTTACGTTCCAGGTAAAGACGCGAACCTGATCGTAGTCGTAGGGCAGTCCGTCGTGCGGTTCGGTGAGGGCACAGAGATATTGGGGAACATTCTTGTCTGTGCCGTCCTTGCCGGAGTCCCGTACCTGATCAAGCACAAAAAAAGCAACGAAGCGCTGACCTTCGGCGTACTGTGCAACTTCAAGCGGAACGTCGAGATCCACCATCCGCGCCAGCACCCAACCGACGCGGTCTTGAGCGTCGCGCACCAGCCACCAGTCCTCCAGCACCGGTTCTGAAGGCGCTTTTCCGGCAGTCTTCCCAGCGGGTTTGCCTGGCGCGGGCGCTGCGCCGGGCTGCTTCTCGGCCGTGGCGCGCTTCAGCACGGAAACCTTCGCTGCGGCGGCAAGCTGGTAGAGATGTTCGGTCTCGCGGCCCGGCGTGACGTGCAGATTGGTTTCGCTGCGCAGCACACCCAGCGCCTGCACAGGATCGTTCATGTTCTCCCGTGTGAGTTTCTGCAGGCCGTCGTAGGTTTGCTGGTCCACCAGGAAACGTTGCTCGATCCAACCTTCGATGCCCTCCGCGGTGCGCACCCGCGAAAAACGCTTCTCGCGTTCCAGCACCTCTACGCGGTCGCCGTTCTTCGCCGTGCCAACTCGGTTGTAGATAGTGGCCACCTGGTCGCGCAGCGTGGCCTGCGGGGCCGAGACATAATTCACCTCCAGGACGCGATGGCCCTTGCGATTGCAGGCGCAAAAGCCGAGCAGGGAAACGGCGGCCAGTGCTAAGGCGGCATTGAACCAGCGAGAGTGCAATGGATTCTGCGGCTTCGCCGCGATGGCCGGGGTTGCCTTCGGGACACCGGTGCTACGTTCCGAGTTCGTTTTGACTAGGCTCAAATCGGCAAGTTTCACAGCAGCGGAATTCACTTTCCAAATATAGCGCGTTGCCTCCGCAGTTTTCGGCACGAAGGGGTTACGCGGAATGCACCTCTGCCAGGCAGAATCCCCTCCGAGACCTGACATCCCGCGGGCGATTCGGTTACCATGAGAGGAGAACAAGTTATGGCTAAACCCGTGATGAAACACTTATTCAAGAGACGGCTCTCTCTTTTGCTGCTGCTGGCTGTGGTGTTCGCCGCTGGCTGGTGCGCGGCCGCCGATCAGGCCGTGAACGACGTGCTGCGTCCACCGAAGGGCGCGCAGGTCGCTCTTGTGGTCTTCGAAGATCTGCAGTGCCCGCAATGCCGGCGCGTAGCGCCCATTCTTGAGCAGGCGTCCAAGACCTACAAGATTCCTCTGATACGCCACGACTTTCCTCTCCCCATGCACAACTGGTCCTATGACGCGGCCGTGATGGCCCGCTACTTCGACACGACATCGAAGGCCCTGGGTAATGAGTTTCGCGACTATATTTTCTCCAACCAGTTCGAAATCAATCCACAGAACCTGCGCAGCTATGCCGAGAGGTTCGCCGCCGCGCACAAGATCGGTTTCCCCTTTGTGGTCGATCCCCAAGGCAAGTTCGCTGCGGAGGTGAACGCCGATCGCGATCTGGGCAAGGCCATCAACCTCAATCACACACCGACGGTGTACGTGGTGAGCAGCCGGCATCCGGACAAGCCTTATGTGGAGGTCGACCCCACAGAGATCAGCAATCAGCTTTACTCATTGATTGACGCAATGATGAAGGAGTAAGTGGTTGGGTGTTGGAGGAAGCGGTAGCGGGAAGCCGGCTTTCTTCAATCCCCGAAGCCAATGCCGATCGCGCGAGCCGCGCGCACCAGTTCACCTTTAGGATCGACCGACTTCAGGTGTCCAATGGCGTGGGCCACGTCAACGGAAACAATTGAGTCGCCGCGCAGCGCGACCATCATGCCGAAGCCTCCGGCGGCGATCAGATCGACGGCGGCCACGCCGAAGCGAGTCGCCAGGATGCGGTCGAACGGCGAGGGAGTTCCTCCCCGCTGAATGTGTCCTAGCACGCTGACCCGCACTTCTTTGCCTGAGCCCCGACCGATGGCGTCGCCGATCAGGTTGCCGATGGGACTCGCGCGGCGGTTTTCCTTCAGCTCCGGCGGCAGCTTCACTCCTTCTGCTACCACCACGATGGTGAAATACTTGCCGGTTTTTTCACGCTCGGCGATGTACTGGCAAATGTGTTCGATGGTGAACGGGATTTCGGGGATGAGAATAACGTGAGCGCCTCCGGCGATGCCCGCCTCGAGCGCGATCCAGCCGCAGTCGCGCCCCATCACTTCCACCACCATCACCCGATGATGCGACTCGGCCGTGGTGTGAATCTTGTCGATGGCGTCGGTGACGGTGTGCAGCGCGGTATCAAAGCCGAAAGTGACCTCGGTCGCCGAAAGATCGTTGTCGATGGTCTTGGGCACGCCGACGATCTTCAGTCCCTTCTGAAAAAGATCGTAGCCGATCTTCTGCGATCCATCGCCGCCGATGCTGATGATAGCGTCGATGCCCAACTTGGCAGCATTCGCGATCACCTGGCCGGAAATGTCGCGGGAGACTTCTTTGCCGTTTTCAGTGCCTTTGTAGTGAAAGGGATCCCCCCGGTTCGTGGTTCCAAGAATCGTGCCGCCGCGTGGCAGAATCCCGCTCACTTCCTTGATCGTAAGTTCGAAGGCCTTTTCCGGCCAGATCAGGCCGTCGAAACCATCGGGGATGCCGATGACCTTCCATCCGTACTTAAGGATGGCGGCTTTGGTGGCGGCGCGAATCACCGCGTTGAGGCCGGGCGCATCTCCGCCTCCGGTGGCAATACCGATACAGCGAATGTCGGACATAGGAAACCGTCGTTGGTCGTTAGTCGTTCGCCGAGCTTGCGCACGACGACAAGGACGACTCTTACGATAATACTGAGACTGGGGAAGAGCGCAACTTACCAGTGGGCATGGATTCGATCAACGATAGACTTCGCTGCGGTGGCCGATGCGAACCACTAGAATTCTTACGGCTGAGTGTTGGATCTCGCAAATGATGCGGTAGTCGCCGATTCTGTAGCGCCACAGAGTGCCGAGCGATCCAGTCAATGATTTGCCGAGGGCAAGAGGGTCTTTGTGTTTCGCCACGCGGTTGTCCATAAAATCTAAAATGCGCCTGGCGACAGGCTTGTCCAGCTTCTTTAGCTGATTCTTGGCGGACTGAGTGTAGTCAATCGCCCAGGCCAAGATCGGTTCTCACTTGGGCGCTGGAATACGTCGCTTCTTTTCCCTGGCGCACCCGCTCGAGCACATCGGCGGCAAGATAGTAGTCTTCGAGATCGTCGAGCCCGTTCTCGATCATCTGGCGGAGGTAAAAGGCTTTGGTGCGACCTGTCTGGGACGCGAGAAAATCCAGCCGCCGTTCAGCTTCCTCGGAAAGTCGGATAGAGGTGGCCATATGAATACGTGTATTCATTATATCACCGTCCGATCACAGGACAAGATTGAGTTCAGCCGCATCGGCGAAGGCGCGGAAATCCTGGTCCCGCGTAATGAGAGGAATGTTCCTGTCGAGACAGGCTTGAGCGATCAGAGCGTCACCCAGGCGTGCCTTGCGGCGATTGGACAATACCTTCGCCCGCAAAAGGCCGGCGCGCTGCCAGTAGCCCGGCTCGACGTCGATCATTGGTACGTCGGTTAGTTGTTGCAAAACGGCCGGTGAAAGCAGCGGATCGCTTAGTAGCTCGGTGAATACTGGCGGAATCATCAGTAGGCGGTGGTCTGCCAGAGCTTGGTCAAGCAGCTGTGTGTCAGGGCCGGGGGCGCCTTCGAGATATGCGATCCAGGTGCTGGTGTCGGCTGCGATCATCCAGATGATGGGGGCAAACGGACTACTCGCGATCCTCTTTCAATTCTTCCCACGTCCGGCTGAAGCGGACTTTGCCTCGCAATTGGCGAAGATTGTCATACGCCTGCGAGGCCGCCAACAGTTGCAGCCCTGTCCGTATGGTCTGGGTGATGCCCCTGCCGCTGGCCTTTTGGGCCTTTTCAAGAAGATCCCGTGGGATTTCGACCGTGATTTTCCGCGTTGCCATAGTGGTTTGATTTTACCATACTTCATACCAGTATTGAGTACGGTATCGCGAAATTGACTTTGATAGTTAATCCAGCTTAAGCTAGCTTAAATGACAGCCAATTCCAGTAGCCGCATAGTTGGCGCTTTTGAAGCCAAGAACACACTGGGGACTTTGCTCGACCGGGTCGAACAAGGGGAGGAAATCGTAATTACGAGGCATGGTAAGCCTGTAGCCAGGCTCGTGCCCAATACCCAGAACATTGATCGGGATAAGGTTCGGGTCGCGTTCGAAAGAATTCGCGACCAGGCTCGACAGTTGGCGAAAGACAATCCTGGAAAGCCTGCATTCGACTGGGAGGAGATCAAGAAGATGCGCGACGAGGGACGGCCATGATCGCAATGGTTCGAGGTCGTGAGCCGCGGGCATGAGCTTGGTTCTGGATACCTCGGTTGCGCTCGCTTGGGTCTATGCCGACGAAACTACCGACGCGATTCTGCGTGTGTTCGATGATCTGAGAATCGATGGCGCGTGGGTTCCGGGCCTGTGGCGGTGGGAAATTGCGAATGTCCTGCAATTAAACGTGAGGCGCGGACGCCATGGCGGAGATTTTCGCGATGAGGCGCTTGCCAGTCTTGCGCTGCTTCCCCTGAAGGTGGATGCGGAAGCCGACCGGCAAGCCTGGAGCGCCGCTCTACATCTCGCCGAGCGCCACCGGCTTACGGTTTACGATGCGGCTTACCTGGAGATCGCTTCCCGCCGCGAGATTCCCCTTGCCACTCTGGACCGGCAACTCCGCGCCGCTGCGAACGCTGAGAAAGTTCAGTTGCTCGGCGTGTAGCTTTGGAGATGAAGGTCAACCGCCCACGTCGTCGCAAAAAGCGGCGGCCGAGCACCTAGCGCCTTTAGCCCTCGTCTTTTCTACGGACTCACCGATATCGTCGCAGCGTTGCTGACAACATTTCCGATCGTGGCGGTGATCGTTACTGTTCCACCGGTTGTAATGCCGGCCACTTGCGAGACCGTACCCGCAGATACCGTTGCCAGATTCGTGTTGCTCGAAGTCCAAGTTGCTACATCGGTAACGGGAAAGGAGCCGTTGCAAGTGGCGGCTTGCGCCGCGAGAGGAAAGGTGGGACTGTTGCCGGAGACGGAACCACTTGTCGGCGTCACCTGAATAGACGTGATACACCCAACCGTTACCGTCACCGTCTGAGTACCGGTTATGGTTGGATTCTGGTTCGAAGCCGCGGTGACGGTCGCGGTTCCCGTGCCTACTGATGTCACCAAGCCTGAAGTAGAAATCGTCGCCACTGTTGTAGGGGTTATGCTCCAACCGACTGACGGATTGCTATTCGTGCTGCCGTCATTGTTGGTTCCGAAAGCGGTCATCTGCACCGTGTTGCCGGTGGTCCCAGTCTCGATGGTTGGCGTCACCGGTCCAACCGAGATCGAAGTCAGGGTTGGGTTCACAAAAAATCCAGTACAACTGACGGCCAAGACCATCATGCTGAGCGCGGCGAGGGCACCGGCAAGGCGGAGTTTGTGGTTCGCGGACGACATAGTTATGTAACACTCCTTGGACGCGCTTGCTTGCCTTGAAATCGTCGGGTCTTGCTCTAAACCGTCTGCCGACGAGCGGGAGACAGTCTCTTTGATGCAATCAGAATACGATCTCCACGCAGCCACAGTTGTAAAAAATTGTAGCAGAGAAGATTCCGGGCCGAGCGCGCAAGTGCACTTCCGTGCAAGCGCGGAACCAGCTTGGCTAACGCCCGGTTCCTGATTAGGAACGTCCGGAAACCCGGGAACTTGCAGGAAAAGTGGAGCGAGAAAAATGGCCAGTGCTCAAATCAGCACTGGCCAAATCATCTCATGCACGAAAGGACGCGTTATCCCTTGTGCTCTTTCGGGGCGCTTTGTTTCGGCGGAGCGCTTTGCTTCTCCGGCTTTGCAGCACTCTGACTCGGCTTCGGCTCACTCTGCTTAGTTTCAGCCGCCTTCGGCGCAGGTCGTGGTGCGCTTTCCTTTGCCGGCTTCGCAGCGCTCGGGCTCGGCTTCGGCTCAACCCGCTTGGCTTCAGTTGCCTTCGGCGCAGGTCGTGCTGCACTTTCCTTTGCCGGCTTCGCAGCAGTCGGGCTCGGCTTCGGCTCACTCCGCTTAGCTTCAGTCGCCTTCGGCGCGGGTCGCGTTGCACTTTCCTTTGCCGGCTTCGCAGCAGTCGGGCTCGGCTTCGGCTCACTCCGCTTAGCTTCAGTCGCCTTCGGCGCAGGATGCGGCGTCGTCTTAGCCTTTGGTTCGCTGGCTGGACGAGCTTGCTCATGTGCCGGAGCCGCCTTTGGTTCGCTAGCCGGACGTGCCTTCGCTTCATGCGCCGGAGCCTTAGCCTTCGCTTCGCTCGCCGGACGCGGCTTCTCGCTCGGCGTGGCCTTAGCCCGCGGCTCGCTCGCCGGATGAGTAGCTGCATGATTTCGGGCGGGCGCGGAGGCGCGCGCTTCTTTAGGCGACATGGCCGGGGCGTGATAAGGCGCTCCGGCAGCCTTGGCGCGAACGACGCCGGCTCCGCTGAATTTGCCAGCTCTGGCAGTAGCTGCCACTGCGGGCGCACCATGATTCACCGAAGCGAACAGTGCGCGGTTGTGGCTGGCTGCACGTTCCTGTTGCCGCTGCGCGGCCACGGGAGGCGTGTGCTTCTCGCGGGCATAAGCTTCCTGCTGCGCAGTCGGGCGGGCTGCGATACCACCTTGGCCGCCGTTAAATGCAACGCGAGACTCGTTGTTGACGATCACCGTCCGGTTGACGTAGACGTTCCTGATTTGAGTTGTGTTCACACGCATGACAGCCGTGTTGTAGTAGAAAGCTCCGCCACGCCATTCGCCGCCGACAAAGCCGACGCCGCCGTAGCCGAAGCCATAGTTAATGCCTCCGTAGAAGCCAATTTGCGGGCCCCAGTAGCCGGCGTTCCAAGCATAGAGGCCGTCGTTCCATCCCCAGTAACCGGGCGTCCATAACATGCCCACAGGCGCGACCACCCAGGTGCCGGGCACCCAGTAGTAGCCCGCATCATCACTCCAGGCCCAGTAGCCCGGAGTCCAGAGATAGCCGGCGCCGGGGCAAAGGGGCTGCTCGTAAACCGGCAGCGCGGGCGGGCCGATGCGAACCGAGACGCCGATCCCGATCTGCGCGGAAGATGTGGAAGAGAGAGCTGCGGGAATAACCAGCAGCAGAAGCGCGAACGCCATAAGACGAACTGCAGGGTGAGTTTTCATCGTGTTTTTCCTCGTGCCCGATGGGCTTGCTTTGAAAGCAGCGACAATCGGGCGAACTAGCTCAGCGCTATTCCGACGCGCAATACTCCGCGACCGGAAGATTAGCTGAAAACTGTTCTTCCTACTTAAACACCGCAGGTTGGAGTATGTTGCTGGCCAAGAAGTTGTCTGGAATGTGCTAGATCGTCGAAATCGTCGAAGCCAGATCGTCGAACTAGTTGGTTCTCTTCGACCTTGCAATACGCTCATCGATAGGCTTGCGGCCGGCGAATCCTTCTTCGGTGCTGTGCCAGTGCGCGATGGAGTGTTCGCCCATCCTCCAGCAGAGCAGAACTACGTTGCCTTCAACTTCGCAGGGAAAATCGAGCAGCCCGATGTCGAGATCTTTGACCTGCACTCCGATCGAATCGATTTCGGCGAGCGCGTCTTTGGCGCGCTGCTCGGCCTTGTGCCGCTCCGCCTTGCGGCGGGCGACGGCAACTACATCGACGTGGGTGCCACCGTTGAGAAAAATGCGGTGGTTGAGCGACTGCATTTCTGCTTCGACCTCCTCCATGACTTTCTTGCCGCTGATGGCCGCGCGCAGAAGAGATTCGAGCACCGGAAGCAGTGTCTGAGCCTCGTCGAGAGTAAAGGTTCGGTCGGGCATGGGGGACGAGTCCATTGTAGCGCACGCGACCCAGGCCTCGTTAGTCGTTAGCCCTTACGCACTTTGCTAACGACCGACGACGCTCTTGCTATCCCCCGATATGCACCATCGTTCTCGAGGCCGGCACAAAATCCGGTTCGCCGATGTGGTGGCGTTCTTCTTTCTTTTGCACGACGCCGCGGATGAAGTCTTCCAACTCTTCATCGCTGGCGCCGCGTCGCATTCGGGCGTGGAGGTCGTGGTCCCATACCGAAAAAAGGCAGGTGCGGATTTTGCCGTCGCTGGTGATGCGGATGCGGCTGCAGTGTCCACAGAAGGGATGCGAGACCGGGGCGATGATGCCGATTTCGCCGACGCCATCGTCGAAGCGGTAGCGGCGGGCGGTTTCCGAGCGCGCGTGCGGGATTTCGATGAGCGGCCGGTACTCGCCCATGCGCGCCAAAATTTCGTCGAGCGTGACCACTGTCGTGGGCGACCACGTGCGTCCTTCTTCGAGCGGCATGAATTCGATGAAGCGCACGGTGACGCCTTCTTCGCGGGCAAACATTCCGAAGGGGATGATCTGATTTTCGTTGAAGCCGCGCATCAGCACGCAGTTTACCTTCAGCGGCCATAAGCCGGCGCGGCGCGCGGCACGAATGCCGGCGAGCACATGGTCGTACCCGTTGGCGACGCGGGTGATGCGGGCGAAGCGGTCAGGATCGACGGCGTCCATAGAAACAGTGACTCGGGTCAGGCCGGCATTCTTGAGCGGCTGCGCCAAGTCGGCGAGCAGATGGCCGTTGGTGGTGAGCGCAATGTCGAGTCGGTCGCCGTTCTCAAACGCATCTTCCCTAGAAAGGTTTGGGAAGGGCACGGCTTCAGCCGTGCCGTTAGGCTTGGAAAAAGTTGTGGGCTTTAGCCCCTGAGGGCGCAGCTTGGATAACTCGCGCACAAAATCCACAACGCCGTTGCGCAGCAGCGGTTCGCCTCCGGTAAGACGGACTTTCTTAATCCCCATGCCGACCAGCACGCGAGCCATCCGCAGATAGTCGGCGAAGGGCAGGTCGCCATAGAGCGCGCCTTCGTTCCCCGTGCGGCAGTAGACGCACTTGTAATTGCAACGGTCGGTAATGGAGATCCGCAGGTCGGTGATGGCGCGGCCGAATTTGTCGGTGAGAGGCACGATCTTGGGACGTCGACTTCTGACGCCATTATAGGCTGCAAGCCACGAAAGGGACTCGCAGCCTAGCGCGTTGTGAGCGCCTTTTCGATCGCAGCCTCCGCCATCGGCGCCATGATCTTGTATCCCGCTGCGTTCGGGTGCAGGCCGTCTTCTGCGAGTTCGCGCTTGAGCAGACCCTTGTCGTCGACCATGGCGCTGAAATAATCGAGATAGAGGCAGTCAGGGTGCGCCGCGACATACCTCTTCAGCCAGCCATTCAGCTCAAGAATTTTTGCCGGCGACCGCTGCGCAAAGGCGTTCTGCGACTGCAGCGTGTAGTTGTGCACGGGCAGCACAGACGAGAACACGACGCGAATGTTATTGGCACGACCGAGGTCGGCAAATGACGCATAGTTCGCTTCAATGTCTTCAAGGCGCATGGGGCCGGTGTTACCGGCAATGTCGTTGGTGCCAGCCAGAATGACTACAACTTTGGGATGAAGGTCGATCACGTCCTGGCGGAAGCGGACCAGCATCTGCGGCGTAGTCTGGCCTCCGATGCCGCGGTTGATGTAGGGCTTGCCAGGAAAATATTCGTCGAGATGCCAGATGTCGGTGATGGAGTCTCCGAAGAAGACGACGCGGTTCTCGCCGGGCGCGGGCGGTGTGAGGGCGGCATCGGCAGCGCGATAGCGAGCGAGCTCGCCGAAGTCATCGCGCAGGGTGGCGCCTTTTGAGTCCCGCCATTTCTCGCGGGCTTGGTCGGCGGTGAGGGTGGGTTGTTGGGCCCGAGCGGTGACCGAGACGAGAGCTACGACAGCGCAAATCAACACACGGAATCGCATGGCCGAAATGCTACCACGGACAAACTTGATAGCAATCTGATTCTGGGTTCATCCGTTCAAATCCGCGAGAATCCGTGGCCAGAAAGTTTCTTGATCGGCTTACATCCCGTCATAGTTCGGGCCGCCGCCGCCTTCCGGTGGCACCCAGGTGATGATCTGATACGGGTCGGCAATGTCGCAGGTCTTGCAGTGGACGCAGTTCGATGGGTTCAAACTGATGCGTTTGCCGTTGGGCTGGCTGGCGTCGTCAACCATTTCATAGACGTTCGCGGGACAGAAATTCTGGCAGGGGCTGCCGAATTCCTTCACGCAGCGCGTGTTGCAGATGTTCGTGTCGTCGATGACCAGATGCGAAGGCTGATCTTCTTCGTGCTTGGTGCCGGAGTGGTAGAGGTCGGTGAGCTTGTCGAAAGTCAGTTTGCCATCGCCTTTGGCGGGGCCGAGCAGGTGCGCTTCGGCGCCTCCGTTCGCAGGAAGCTCGGCGAGCTTCCGCATGTTTTCGTAACCCGCCTTTGCGGGATAGCGGTTGCGCAGGCCGCGTCCGCCGGTGACCATCTGCAAAGCAGTGTGAAACATGCCGGCGTAGAATCCGTGTTCGAATCCCTGGTGCATGTTGCGCACTTTCCAGAGTTCCTCTTTGATCCAACTGGCTTCGACTTTCTTCTGGAACTCACCGAGCATGGCAGCTGACGAATCTTCTTTCTTCAGCGCTTCGAAAGCAGTCTCGGCGGCGAGCATGCCGCTCTTGATGGCGAGATGAATTCCCTTGAGGCGCGCGGAGTTCAAGAAGCCGGCGGAATCGCCGAGAATCATCCAGCCATTGCCGGCGACGGGCGGAATCGCCCACCAGCCGCCGTACGGCATGGACTTCGCGCCATAGCGAATCATCTTGCCGCCTGCGAGCAGCTTCGCGACCAGAGGGTGCTTCTTGAATTCCTGTAACACTCGTTGCGGATCAAGCCGCGGGTCGGGATAGTCGAGTCCGGTGACGAAGCCGAGCGAGACGACATTGTCCTTGCCGCCGTAGATCCACGCCCCGCCATATTCTTTCGTGGTGAGCGGCCACCCCATGGTGTAAATGACTTCGCCGGGCGCAATGCGGCCGGAGGGAGCTTCCCAGAGTTCTTTCACGCCGACGCCGTAAGTCTGCGGGTTCGCGTTTTTCGCGAGATCGAACTTGTTGACGAGCTGTTTCGTCAACGACCCCCGCGGCCCTTCCGCGAGGATGACGATCTTGGCGTTGAGATCATAGCCTGGCTCAAAGTTGGATTTCTGATGACCCTCTTTGTCCACGCCCTTGTCGTCGGTGCGGACGCCCGTGACGCGGTCGCCCTCGAATAGCAATTCCGATCCGGCAAATCCAGTAAAAATCGTGATGCCGGTCTCTTCCACCTTGCCACCCAGCCACTTCACGAAACGATTCAGCGAGATGACGTGGTTGCCGTGGTCGCGCAGCGGTGGTGGCGTGATGGGAAACTTGAACTTACTCTTTTCGGTAAGAAAGTAAACGGCTTCTTTCGTGACTTCAGCATCGAGCGGAGCTTCTTTCTCAAATCCGGGAAGCAGTTCGCGCATGGAGCGCGGATCGAGCAGCGCGCCTGAAAGACAGTGCTGACCGATCTCGCGGGCCTTTTCGAGGACGTAAATATTTTCTTTGCTCAGCGGCGAGTCAGGATGCGCGGCGTTGTGTGCGTCGATCAACTGTGACAAGCGCAGCGCACAGGCCATGCCCGCGGGGCCGCCGCCGACGATGACTACATCGGCCGGCATCTGCGGACGTTCGACGCCCTCGATGGGCTTGCGGAAGATCAACATAAGAAGAGCTTGCCACGGATTTCACGGATCATCGCGGATAAACCAAGTATTTTGATCCGTGCAAATCCGTGCAAATCCGTGAGAATCCGTGGCCGACTTAGCTTCCCGCCTTCGCCTTCTTCACTTCCTCAGTCAGCGGCGGCACGATATCAAACAGATTTCCAACAATCGCATAGTCGGCAATCTCAAAGATCGGCGCTTCCGAATCTTTGTTCACGGCAATGATGGTCCGCGAGCCTTTCATTCCGACAATGTGCTGAATCGCGCCGCTGATGCCGAGAGCGAGATACAGCTTGGGCGCCACCGTCTGGCCGGAAGATCCGATCTGGCGGTCCATAGGCAACCAGCCGGAATCGCAGATCGGACGCGAGGCCGCAAGTTCGCCCCCGAGCGCCTCCGCGAGTTGCTTGACCAGTTCGATATTCTTCTGCTCCTTGATACCACGGCCCACGGAGACAATAATTTCCGCTTGTGTCAGGTCGACCGCCTGCTTCGCTTCCTTGAAAACTTCCTGCGGCTTGTTGCGAATCACACCGTCGGCAATCTCGGCCGTTACCGTTTCAACCGGGGCTGGGCTCGCGCCGGCCTCGGCTTTGTCTCCGCGAAACGCTCCGTTCTGGAACGTCGCAAACCATGGAGCGTCAGATGTGAAGCTGACATCGGCGGCGAGCTTGCCCTGAAACATCTGCCGGGTGAAGAGCAGCTTGCCGTTTTCATGTTTGAATCCGACGCAGTCGCTGATGACGGTGCGTCCCATCGCAGTCGCCAGCTTAGGGACGAAGTCGCGCACCTGATAAGTGTGCGGCATCAGCACGAGCTTGGGCTGCTTCGCCGTGAAGAACTGCTTGAGCGCGGCGGCGAAGGCGTCGGGCGTATAGGGTTCAAGCTTCGGTGACTCGACCGCGTAGACCTTCGCGACTTTCTTGGCGGCGACTTCGGCAGCGAAGGCAGATGCGTTGCCTGCGACGACGGCGGCTTCGAGAGTCCAGCCGGTGGCGGCCGCTATCGTCTGGCCGGCGGTGATGGTCTCCCAGGAGACGCGGTTGAGTTTCCCTTCGCGTTGTTCGACGACTACTAAGATGGTATCGGGCATAAAAGCAGCTTCTAGCTCCTGGCTTCTAGCTAAAGAAAAGCCGGCCGCACACCGGCGCTACAGCACCCTTAGTTCGTTGCGCAATTTGTCCACCAGCTTTTTCGCGATCTCGCTCGGCGTTCCTTCTATGTGTTCGGTCTTCTTCGTTTTCTGCGGCACGTAGAGGCGTTCGATTTTCTGCAGGTTCTCGCCGCTCGCAGACTGAACTTCCGCCAGCGCCACCTTCCGGATCGGCTTGTTCTTTGCATTCTTGATGCCGATCAGCGTGGCATAGCGCAACTTGTTGATGCCGGATTGAATCGTCAGCACAGCCGGCAGCGGCATGTCGACGAACTGAAAGAATCCGGCTTCGAGTTCGCGCTTGACCCGAATGCCGCCGTCGGTTTTCTCGATCTGCATGATGATGGTGGCGTGAGGCCAGCCCAGCAATTCGGCCAAGATGACTCCGGTCTGCGCGTAACCGT
This sequence comes from uncultured Acidobacteriaceae bacterium, assembly GCA_963747615.1. Taxonomy (GTDB): domain Bacteria; phylum Acidobacteriota; class Terriglobia; order Terriglobales; family Acidobacteriaceae; genus Sulfotelmatobacter. The sequence goes on along the minus strand of CAVVFP010000001.1, from coordinate 1,037,352 downwards.
AATCATCGGATTGCAGTCCGGTGAAGATCAGGTCGAACTTTTCATCTTTGATAGCGGCCGCGAAGGCTTTCGCAGTGTTGTAGGCATCGAAGCCTACAAAAGCGTTGTCTTCGAGATGAATCGCGCGGTCCGCGCCCTTGGCCAGGGCCTCGCGCAGCACTTGCTGCGACCGCGCCGGGCCGGACGTAATCACCACCACTTCTCCCGTATGCTTCTCTCGTTGGCGCAGCGCTTCTTCGAGCGCGAATGCGTCAGGCTCATTTACTTCATACGAAACGTCTTCGCGGATCCAGGCCGCGGTCTCGTTCAGCTTGAGCGGCGCATCCTTCTGGGGCACCTGCTTCATGCAAACCAGGATTTTCAAAACAGGACTCCTTCTTCCCTGTAGCTTCGAGGAGCGACGGGAAAACCATTCAGTATAAATGAGCCGTTAGCAATTGGCACTTGCGGGAAATCATCAACCACGAAGGACACCAAGTCACACTAAGGGCTGGATCGTATCCTTGCTAAGGGTTTCCTTCGTGTACCTTGGCGTCCTTCGTGGTTGATTCAGGCCTACTCGGTGATCACCGTCGACTGGCCGGTAAGTTCGAACCGCTTGCGGCAGCGCATGTTCTTGCAGGCCGCCATGTCGTCTTTGCGCACCATGTAAGATCGGAATTTGGCGAAGCGGGCCCGGTCGCGGTCATCAGCGCGGCCCGCGAGCTGGCGCTTCTTGGTGCGCACCACCCAGGCCACTTCATACTCCGCAGGCTGATGGCAGTGAGGACAGCTCAGCGTTGCCATTTTCTTCTCGGTGCGCTCGTCGAAAAAATCGCGTTCTTCCATGAAACATGATTATTGCATGTTCGGCGCGCTACAAGCTATGGCAACATGAAGGACAGGGTAGGCAGGAAAGGGCAAGCTGAAAAATGGCGCGCAAGAAAAAAGTGAAGCGATTTCACGCCGTGCAGGCCGTCAAAGAGCTGGCGCGTGAGCGCATCGGCGCGCCCCCGGCCGAAAAGGTAGTCCCGCACAAGAACAAGAAACCGGCAAAGCACAAACCCACGTTGGGAAAACTGCTAGGCGAGACGGAATAGCGGCCGGAACCCAAGACAACTGACGCCCCAGACTAGTTGCCCAAGACAACTACTGGTTGAACGCCGCAGTGACCGAGGTGTTGTTTTGCAACAGGACGGTGCAGACCGAATTGCCGGCGCCGCTGGTCGAACTGCAGTTAGTCCAACCCGCGAAAGTCGAGCCCCCGAGGGGCGCAGCCGTCAGTGTGACCGTTGTCCCAGCTACGAACTGGTCGCTGCAAGACGAGGGCGACGTGCAACTGATGCCCGAGCCGGTAACCGTTCCCATACCGAGGCCGGAGAAACTAACGGTGAGAATTGGCTCGTTACCGGGCGACGTACAGCCCGAGCCGGTTCCATCGACCGTAACCGGTGAGGAGTTGCTTACCACGTCATTGTTGCCATCCTGGAGTGTGGCGAAAATGTTGGCAAGTCCGCAGGTGACGTTCGGCGAGACTATCCCGGCGGTAGTTACCTGAGCCACCTGTGGATTATCTGATTGCCAGTCGACTTTGTTCGTAATGTTTACGGTTCGTGGAGGATGACTATAGGTTCCAAAGGCCTGGAAAACAAAAAATAAGCTGGGATCGGCCGCGCCGAAGGTGCCGCCCGCCGCAGGCTGCACCTGAATCGACAACAGATGCGAATTGAACGCGCAACTGGACAGGCTTAAGAAGAATGACGCGGCGGCGATAAGTGCAAGGATGCTGAACCACTTCCGGCTCATCAACGGCTCCTGGGTAGAGCAACCTGGGATCGAGCAACCCGGCTGAATACTCCCGCAGCGGGGGACAAGTAAATTTAGTTAAAAGCGCAGCAAAAAGCAATCATTAACGGCAAGGCCGAGCACCGTTCCTCACCCCTTCACCGCCTCGGCAACCACCTCCGCAAACGTTTGGATGTCGTCTTCGGTAGTGTCGAAGGAGCACATCCAGCGCACGATAGACTCCTCCTCGATCCACACATAGAAAAAGTATTGCCGCTTGATCTTTTCAATGGCGTGCAGCGGGACCTGCACGAAAACCCCGTTGGCTTCCACCTTCCATACAACCCTGACTCCCGGGATGCGGCTGATCTCCTTTTCGAGCACCCGGGCCATTCGGTTGGCGCGTTCGGCGCTACGCCGCCAGAGATCGCCCGTCAGCAACGCCTCGAATTGCGCTGCGATGAAACGCATCTTCGAGGCCAGTTGCATGCTCTGCTTGCGCAGGTAGAGAAAATCCTGAGCCTGCTCGGGATGAAAGAACACCACGGCTTCGCCGCCCAGAATTCCATTCTTGGTGCCGCCGAAAGAAAGCACGTCCACGCCTAAATCACGGCTGGCCTGCCGTAGCGTTTGACCAAGCGAAACGGCAGCATTGGCGAGGCGCGCCCCATCCATATGCAGGTACATGCCATGCTCGTGGGCGAAGCGGGCGAACCCCTGAATCTCTTCTGGCCGGTAGACCGTTCCCATCTCGGTGGATTGCGTAATAGAGATGACCAGAGGCTGCGCATGATGCTCGTCATCGATGCCGTGATAGGCGTGGCGCACGGCATCCAGCGTGATTTTGCCCGCCTGCTGCGGCAGCGGAATCAGTTTGCACCCCGTAAGCTTCTCCGGCGCGCCGCATTCGTCGGTATAGATGTGGGCATAGTCGCTGCAAAGGACTGAGTTAAAAGAACGAGTCAGGGCCTGCAGGCTCAGAACATTCGCCCCCGTACCGTTGAAGGTGAAAAAAACTGCAATATCCGATCCAAAATGCTCCTCAAACTTCTTTATCGCCGAGCGGGTATAAACATCGTCGCCGTAAGCGACTACATGTCCCCGGTTGACCCGGGCAATGGCCTCAAGAATCTCAGAATGCACCCCGGCATTATTGTCGCTCGAAAAGCCGCGGATGGGCGGAATGGAACTCTTCTCCATAGCGCAACAATGTAGCAGATGTGTGGGCCGTCCACGGTTCATGTGGGGATGGCCTCGGCCGTCCAGTCGAGCGCAGCGAGACCCTAAGCTGGCTCCCGCGTTCTCTATTTCTTCCCCCGACACCCCAGATTATTTTGCGTCCCAACGCGCCCAAGCCGAATCTTGTAATGAACGCACAACCTGGGCCTGATCGGCCAAGCATGTGCGGTCGTCCAACTCGGGGGGCTTCAGCGGCAAACTCATGTTAGAAAGCACTCGCAGATATTCAATCCAAAGCCTTCTGCTGGCGGCCCTTTTGGCCAGCGGAGCCACCTTGGCGTGCTCCAGCCACGCCGAGCAGAATGCTCACGCCGGTGGCCCGCCTGGCATGCCGGTGAAAGTGCAGGAAGCGCGCGCCACCGCGGTCGACGACGCCAGCGAATATGTAGCCACGCTGAAATCGCGCGATTCAGCCGTCATCATGCCCCAGGTGGAGGGCCAGGTCACCAAGATCTTCGTTCACTCCGGGGAAGCAGTCGCCGCCGGCGCCCCCCTGATCGAAATCGATCCGCTCAAGCAGCAAGCTACCCTCCGGAGCCAGGAAAGCTCCCGAGTCGCGCAGCAGGCGAACCTGGAGTTTGCCAAGCAACAGTATCAGCGCGCCCAAGGCCTCTATTCGGCGGGCGTAGTCAGCAAGCAGGATCTGGACCAGGCGAAATCCGCGATGGACGCGGCCCAGGCTCAGATGGACTCGCTCCAGTCTCAGGTGCGCGAGCAGGAAGAGCAACTCCGCTACTACAAGGTGGTTGCGCCCTGGAACGGCATCGTAGGCGACATTCCGGTGCACGTCGGCGACCGGGTCCAGGTCACCACGCAGCTCATGACCGTGGACAAGCCCGGCGGTCTCGAAGTCTACGTCTATGTGCCGATCGATCACTCTTCGCAACTCAAAATGAACCTGCCCGTGCAGGTGCTGGATAACAACGGCAAGGTGATCGCCGACAGTCGCATCAGCTTCATCTCACCGCAAGTGGATAACACCACACAGACCGTGTTGGTAAAGGCGCGCATCGCCAATAGCAACGACTCCCTGCGGCAACTGCAATTCATCCGCGCGCGTATCGTCTGGGGGACACATCAGAACCCGCAGGTCCCGGTCCTTGCCGTGTCGCGGCTCGGGGGACAGTATTTTGTCTTTGTGGCCGAGCCGCAGAACGGCGGCGCCTACGTGGCGCGGCAGAAGCCGCTGCAGATCGGACAGACGGTCGGGAACGACTACGAAGTCCAGCAGGGCCTTAAGCCCGGCGACAAAGTAATCGTTTCCGGAACCCAGTTCCTGCTCGATGGAGCGCCAGTGATTCCGCTTAGCTGAGAACCGGGCTCTGGGCTTCGGCTTTCGGGCTTCGGGCTTCCGCAATTAAGTCGCAGTTTTCAAACGATAAGTAGTTGGCAACTGGCAGTTGGCAATTAACGCAGAAGTGTTGTCCAGTAGAGGGCCAAATAATTGTTAGCTGCTTGAGCCGAAGCCCGAAAGCCGAAGCCCGAGTGCCGAGAACCGATCTTCTATGTTCGTTGAATTCTTTATCCGCCGTCCCGTGTTTGCCAGCGTTTGCGCGCTGCTGATTATTCTGGCTGGCTCCGCCGTCATTCCTACGCTGCCCATCGCGCAGTTTCCGACCCTTGCGCCGCCGCAAGTTGGCGTCACCAGCTTCTACACCGGCGCCAGCGCCCAGACCGTGGAAAGCGCGGTTACCATCCCATTGGAACAGCAGATCAACGGCGCTGAGGGGATGAAGTACATCACTTCTACCAGCGGCAACAACGGCTCCAGCACCATCACCGCCACCTTCGATCTGAACCGCGACCCCGACCTGGCGACAGTCGACATCCAGAACCGCGTCAATACCGCCCAGGGACGCCTGCCCGCTGCCGTTAAGAACATTGGCATCACTACGGCAAAGACTTCGCAGAACTTCGTCTTCGGCGCCGCCGTCCTGGCCGACAATAATAAATATTCCACGCTGTTCGTCAGCAACTACCTCGATGTCTACGTCAAGGACTCGCTCAAACGCATCCCCGGTGTCGCCGACGTGCTCATTTTCGGCGAACGCAAGTATTCCATGCGCCTCTGGCTTGACCCCGGCCGCATGGCAGGCCGCGGACTAACCGCGACAGACGCAGTCAATGCTCTCGCGGAGCAGAACGTGGAAATCGCCGCCGGCGAGGTGGGCCAGCAACCCGCTCCCGAGGGACAGACCTTCCAGATCAGCGTGCGCGCTGTCGGACGCCTCAGCGAACCCAGCCAGTTCGAGAACATCATTCTTAAGACTAACGCCGACGGAACCCTAGTTCGCCTAAAAGATGTGGGGCGGGCCGAGCTGGGCGCGGAAGACTACGGCACTGACCTGCAGTTCAATGGGCAGGATGCGGTCGGCCTCGCCGTGACTCAGCTTTCCAACGCCAACGCGCTCGACGTCCACCGGCGCGCCCTCGCTGAACTCGATCGGCTTTCGAAAAAATTCCCTCCCGGCATGCGTTACCAGGTGGCCTTCGACGTCACCGACGCGGTCAGTGAATCTATCCGCGACGTGGTCTTCACCGTAGGTTCGGCGATTCTGCTCGTCATCCTCGTGATCTTCATCTTTCTCGGCGACTGGAGGACGACGATGATTCACTTTATCGCCACTCCGGTTTCGCTCATCGGCACCTTTATCTTTGTGAAGTTGCTGGGTTTCTCCATCAACACGCTGACGTTGTTCGGCATCACGCTAGCCACCGGCCTGGTCGTCGACGACGCCATCGTCGTGATTGAAAACATTGAGCGCCATATCACTGAGGGCGAGCACGATTCCCATAAAGCCGCTGCCGCCGCCACGGCTGAGATTACCAGCGCCGTCATCGCCACCTCGCTGGTGCTGGTTGCCGTCTTCGTGCCGGTTGCATTCTTTCCCGGGACCACCGGCATCCTGTTTCGCCAGTTTGCGCTCACCATCGCATTTTCCATCGCCATTTCCGCCTTCAACGCACTTACCCTCGCTCCGGTGCTGGCGGCGATTTTTCTGAGCGGCTCTCACCATCAGAAATGGTGGTGGCTGCAAAAGTTTGACGATGGCGTCGTTGTCCTCACCCGTGGGTACCGTGCTCTGCTGGGTCACTTGCTGAAACACAAACTGGCGATGATGGTGCTGTTTTTCGCCGGCCTGGGACTTACTTATTTTGTCTTTACCCGCGTGCCCACCGGCTTCGTACCCGACGAAGACCAGGGATATTTCATCGTCGTCATGCAGGCGCCAGCCGGGGCTTCACTCGAATACACGAAGGGGATCGGGAAGCAGGTTGCGCACATGCTGAGCGATGTCTCGGAAGCGGAAGGAACATTTTCCATCGCCGGCTTCGGCTTTTCAGGCAGTACGTCGAACCAGGGACTCATCTTCGTTCCGCTGAAGCCCTTTTCCCAGCGCAAAGGCGATCAGCACACCGCAACCGCCATTGTGAACCGGGTTCGTCCCAGACTGTTTGGCATCTCCGGGGCAATCGTGTTTGCCACGCTTCCTCCCGCCATCCAGGGACTCGGAAATTTCGGCGGCTTTCAGTTCGTCGTGCAGGATCAGGGAGCGCACACCCTCGAAGAGCTCGCAAGCACCACGCAAGACATCATGCGCCAGGCTGCCGCGCGCAAAGAAAAAGACCTTGTCGGACTTTACACTTCCTACACCGCCAACGATCCGCAATATCTCGTCACCATCGACCGCGAGAAAGCCAAGAGCCTGCATGTGCCGCTGTCGCAAATCACCGACACCCTGAGCGTCTACATGGGCTCCGACTACGTGAACGACTTCGATTTCAACAACCGCTCCTATCGCGTCTATATACAGGCCGATAAGCAGTTCCGTGCGCAGGCGCAGGACATGAACCGCTTCTACGTGCGCTCCGATAGCGGGGCAATGGTTCCGCTCGATAACTTGATCACCATTAACCAGACCACAACCCCGCAAGTTATCAGCCATTACAACCTCTTCCGCTCGGCCGAAATCGACGGCTCGGCCGCGCCCGGCCATAGCTCCGGTCAGGCCATCGCGGCCATGGACGAGTTGGCCAGCAAGATGCCCCGCGGCTTTAGCTACAGTTGGACCGGGCTCTCGCTCGAAGAGCTGCAATCCGGCTCAACCACAATCCTTCTCTTCGGTCTGGGTGTGGTGGTCGTTTACCTCACGCTTTCCGCGCAATACGAAAGCTTCGTATTGCCTTTCATCGTACTGCTGGCAGTGCCCATGGCGCTGCTGGGCGCGCTCGGAGCGCAGTGGATCCGCGGACTTCAGGACGATGTTTTCTGCCAGGTAGGATTGGTGATGCTGGTAGGACTCTCCAGCAAGAACGCGATTCTCATCGTCGAGTTCGCCGAGCAGTTGCGCGGACGCGGAATCCCGCTCGTCGAATCAGCCATACAGTCGGCCGCGATTCGCTTGCGTCCGATTCTAATGACGTCGTTGGCCTTCATCCTCGGCGTAGTTCCCCTCGTCGTAGCCACCGGCGCCGGCGAAAACGGACGTCACTCCGTAGGCACCACCGTCTTCGGCGGCATGATCATGTCCACCTTCCTCAATCTCTTCTTCATCCCAGTCCTATATCTAATAATCGAAGGCTGGCGCGAACGAGGAAAAACCCCAGAAAAAGCCTAAGGATTGTAGGGCCGCCGAGCGTTCCACGGTTCATGTGGGGATGGCCGCCTCGGCCGTCCAGCGAGCGAAGCGAGCCGCGTGGTCCCCAAAGCCGCACCCTGAGCCTTAACGACCGTTACTCCGAGCCTTCTTCCCACGAGCCTTCCGCCGCATCTTCGCCATCCACTCCCGCGAATACATAGTCCCCCTGCACTTCGACGATCCGCAGTGGCAAGGCGCAGGCTCCTCATCGTCATAAAGGTTGTAATCCCAAAGCAGCTCTTCTCCTGCAGCGATATCGCGCAAAGCAAAGATCCACGCCCGCTTCTTGATCTCATCAATCTCACAATTAGGATCGCAGGAATGATTCAGGTAAGCGCCCAACCCCTCGCCATCGATGATCGTCTTGCCATCTTCCAGGCCATAAAGGTAAGTGCGGGACGCGCCATCGTAAATCCGGTCAGCCTCCTCGGGACTAATGCGCGGACCCGCATACTCCACAATGCGCGCACCTCTGCGAACCGGCGCGGTAGTAAACACTCCAACCGAATGAATGCGGGAAGGACGAACCACAAGGGCCATGAACTAATTTCGCACGATGAAGAGGTTTCAAGGAAGATGAAAAACGAAAAAGATTAGCTGGTGGAGGGACTAGCTTATCTGGAGACAGCAGCGCAGCCGCGAAGCGGCGCCAGAATGTAGCCCGGAGCCTGCCCTGAGCGAAGTCGAAGGGGCGCAAGCCCTGGGTCAGATGTGGAATCAGAACAAGCCCCGAAGGGGCGAAAGAGAAGCCTGGCTAAGCCCCGAAAGCCCCCAACCCACTCAACCGGCTGCCAGTAATCGCCGGCACAATCTGAATCTGCACCAGCCGCGCCGTCGAGCCCTTCTCCTTCTTAGCCAGCAAATTCTTCGAAGGAATCCCCGTCCGCGCAAAAGACTTCTCGCAATCCGCCGTAGAAGGTCCGCGCATATTGCCTTCCAGAAACGCCAAGCCGGGGCATCGAGTGCAGGTCGAACCATGCGCGCACTGCGAGCAACTCGACAAATCGCGCAAGCGAATCGAGCGCACTTCTTTCAACTGCTCCGAGTCGCGCCAGATGTCGATGAACCGCTGCTGCCGCACGTTCCCGCAAGACAACGGAAACTGCACGCAAGGATAAAACTCCCCATAAGGAGAAACGTAGCAAGCGGTATGCCCCGCGCTGCAAGGCAAAGACCCCATGCTCTCTTCGTCGGGCGCGGGGGGCAGCGCGCAAAATTCCTCCGCATTGCCCACAAAAGCTTCATCCCGGAAAAGCGCCTTCAACGCCGACTCCCCCGCATTCAAATCCAGCACGGCGCGGTCGCCATCCATCATCGGCGTGACTGTGGGATCCAAAGTGCACTCGGTTCCAAGTTCATCGGCCAGCGCCTGCACTCCGTGATAGTCCTGCATGTTTTCCGTCATCAGCACATTTGCAATGATGACCTTCAGCCCCTGCGACTTCAAGAACCGGATCGCATTAACCGACCGCCGCAGCGACCCCGGCACCTTGGTGATCGCATCATGCACCTCCGGCCGGTGCGAATAAATGCTGACCTGAATCGACTCCACCCCCAGCTCGCGGATGCGCGCCGCCTGCGCCTCGCGGATCAGCACCGCATTGGTCTTGAGCTTGATGCAGAAAGTAAGCGCCCGCGCGCACTCCAGAATCTCAAAGAAATCTTTGCGCAGAAAAATCTCGCCGCCGCTCAGTGTGAGAATAAAAACCCCAGCCTCCGCCATCTCGCGCAGCAGATGCTTAATCTCGGTGGTCGTCATCTCCCCGTGATCGTCGTGATCCAGATAGCAATGCACGCACTTCTCATTGCAGCGGTAGGTGAGGTCAAGCTGCACGCTGAGAGGAACGCCCAGCCGCAGCGCGCGCTCGCTCATCTCCTGCATCAGCACGCTCATCGCGGCTCCTGCACGGACGCAACCGGCTTCGGGATCGGCTGCTCCGAGATCAGCAGAATGCCGTGCCGCGCCAGGTCTTCAGCCAGCGCCTCGGCGTCCCGCATAGCTTCGTCTGGCTGAACCTCAAATTCCGAGCAGATCCGGCGCTCAACAATCTCATCCAGCGGAGTAGCCCCATCGGCCGCCTGCCACAAAATGGTTGCAGTAGGGTTCAGCGTGAACAGCGTCGAACCCTGACCCGACATCACCAGCATCTCTTCGCCCAGCCGCCGAGCGGCGATCCGAGGACTGCGCGCCACATAAATTCGTCTATTCATCTCTAGTCTGCGAACTGCCAAATGCTAATTGCGAATTGCTAATCGCTACCCAATCATCTCCCAAACCCGCGCATCCGGAACAAAAGTAAGCCGGTAAACAGCCACGTCACGGACAAAGTCGCACGCCGCCTGAAACGCCCAATGAACCATCTCTTGATCTTCGGCAAAGAAAAGCATGTTAGCCAAGAGCTCGCGCCCGGCCTTAGCCGCCGCCACCGGTTCAATGCGATTCTCCGGACCTTGCGCCAGCAGATAAAGCGCTGCCACCGGCGCCGAAGTATTCTCCCCCAGCTTCGCCAGTTCCCCGGTAAAGGGCGTGCCAAATGCAACGTAACCTGTCCCAGAATTCTCCAGCTTGCGAATGTAAGAAATCTCATCCGTAAGCAGCGTAGCGTCACCCGGAGCCAGCCGCGAAATCGTAGTCTTCCCCGCTCCCGAAACTCCGGCAAACAGAAACGCCTTCCCGTTACGAATAGCGCTGGCGGAGTGCAAAAGAAATCCGCCCTGACGGGCCAGCATCAGCGTATGCACAATACGCAAAACGGCGTCGATCGAATAAGGATTCGCCGATTGCCGGATCCACCCGCGCCGCGTAGCAGGGTCCCACTCCGCCCGAAAATCCCCGCGCTCCATCAACCACCGGCCGGAGCGATAAGTAACGCGAACATCCGCGTCCGGATCAACGAACGCAGGCCGCGCCAACTCCACATCGAAATCGAACTCCGCGCGCGCCTCCGCGTTCACAAACCCGGCGTAGCGATCTTCCAGCATCGCAAGAAAATTCGCGTCCGCAGTGTTCACCCGAACCGCGACACCGCCGATCGCAATCACCACGCTATCGCGCTCGACTTGTGTGGCTAGCCCCGGCACGCAGATACCAATCCCTCTGGGCCAGATTTTTTTGAGGTTTGTAAGAAGCGATGCAGATAAACACGACGCGGATAGACCCGCTGCAAATAGACAACGAGACGCGCAGCAAGAAAAGAGTGCTGGATAATTCTAGCGGTCAACTTCGCAAGGAAACCCAATTTCGCAGGCACCGCAACGCGCGCTCCCGCCCGCATTAAATAAGCAACGCGCCCCAGCAACTCATTCCCAGTCACGGGTCGGTCAGGTGTCGGCATCGCATCGCCCCGAGTCACCCAATGCCCGGAATTTCCTTCTCGCGAAACAACCCGATGCGCGCACAGCCTGCCATCTCGTCCAACCAGCACTACTTCTCCCAGCTGAATTTGATCCTCACCGACGCGCTCCACCACCAAAATGTCTCCTGGCCAAATCGCCGGCAGCATGCTCCACCCTGTGGCCCCAAAACGTACCTCACCAAAAGAGCGCAGAACGTCGCTCGCAAGCTCGCACTTCACCGCAGCAGAATCCGCCGGGGCGATGTTCGACGCTCTCATGACGCCTTCGACTGGCCAATGCAATTGCTTGAACTGGGGTCAATTTTGCCGCAGGAAAGCGCCGAGGTCACGAACACCTGTTCGTAACGAAAGCCCGGCTTCTCGTAAGGTTTTTTCTCAATTGCTCCAGGACGCGGCTCTTCGCTGGTTGAATGACTCTTGGACAAAGTAATCCTCCGTGGGTTCTCTAAGGCCGATGCGACCGCACCGCGCACCCGGACTCTCGTCTGCTATTGAAAAAGATCATACACCCGCATCTCTCGACGAAATCCCCCAAAATTTACCCGCCAGAGAAAGTTTTCCACAGACATTTCCACCCCACGGCAGCCCGCATCAAACAGCCCAGTCGATCAGTAGCGCCGGCGTCCCGCCCTCGCTCCTCCAAATCATCTAAAAGCGAGTCGTTTCCAAAATAGACGCCCTCATCACCAAAAACGTTGTCATTCCGAGCGAAGCGAGGAACCTGCTGTTTACCGGCGGCGCAACCGCTCCATGCTTCCACTAAGAATTTCACTTTTGCCCCGGAAAATGCTAGGGTGTCCGTCAACAAAGTTCGACCTTCTGGAGTCGTTATGTCCTCGCCAACCCTGCCAGCGCCCGCTACGCATCTTTTTCGCTATCTTTTCGAGCAAGCCTCACTGGGAATCGCAGTAGAAGATCTCGAGGGGACGGTCCTCCTTGCCAACCCGGCGCTTTGCTCAATTCTCGGATATGCGAAGGAAGAACTCTGCGGCATGAGCTGTTCCGAATTTGCGAATGAGGAAGATTCTCAGGACGATTACGCTCTCTTTCAACAGCTCCGTGACGGTGCCATCGACCACTATTCCCTGGAAAAACGCTACGTCAGAAAAGACGGCGCTCGCGTGTGGGGCCGTCTGCATGTCTCTCTCTTGGATAATCACGATGGCGGGTCCCCGCTGGTCTTTGCCTTCGTGGAGGACATCACCGAGCGCAAACTCGCGGACGCGCAGCTCGCCAGCGTGAGTCGCAGATTGATTGAAGCACAGGAGCAGGAACGTACCCGGATCGGCAGAGAGCTTCACGACGATATCGGCCAACGCCTCGCGCTGGTCGCCGTCGAGTTACAACAACTCCAGGAAGACCTTCCCAACTCGCGAGAAATCAGCCGTCGTATCGCCGAACTCCAGAAGCACACCACTGAGATCGCAGCTGATATCCAATCCTTGTCTCACGAATTGCACTCCGCAAGGCTGCAATACGTTGGCATCGCCAACGCCATGACCAGCTTCTGCCAGGAATTCGGCAAGCAGCAGAAAGCAGAGGTTGACTTCCGAACCGACAATCTGCCCGCCCCTTTGCCGCCGGATATTTCTCTTTGCCTCTTCAGAGTTCTGCAAGAAGCCCTGCATAATTCCGCTAAGCATAGCGGAGTTCGCCACTTCGAAGTGCGCTTGTGGGTAACCTCCGGCGAGATTCATCTCACGGTCAGCGATTCCGGCGTCGGCTTTGATAGTGAAGCCGCAAAGGCGAGCCGTGGACTTGGCCTCCTCAGCATGGACGAGCGACTGAAACTGCTGAACGGAACTCTTTCCATCGAGTCCCAACCCCAGTTGGGCACAACGATCCACGCTCGCGTTCCTTTTGATTTGGAAAGCGATTCTATGCGGATCGCCGGATAGTCGCAGTTCGCCAATATGTTTGAACGTTGCGCGCGCGCAACGACCGCGCCGGCGGCACATGGAATCCTATTAAAGCAACTAAACTCAAAGCTTTAGCGTCTAAATCAAGGGAGATCCGCTATTTGCAAACGCCAGTCAGAGTGCTTTTAGTCGATGATTACGCGCCGTTTCGTCGCTTCGTCTGTTCGGCCTTGGAAAAGACCCCAGATTTGCAGGTCATCGCCCAGGCCTCAGACGGATTAGAAGCAGTTCGCAAAGGCGAACAGCTCCAACCCGACTTGATAATCCTGGACATCGGTCTTCCAACACTGACTGGAATCGAGGTCGCTCGACGCCTTCGCAAGCTCTCGCCCGGATCCAAAATACTCGTTCTCACTCAAGAATCCTCCGCCGATATAGCGCAGGAGGTTCTCAGCTTGGGTGTCCTCGGCTACGTTGTCAAGGCACATGCCCTGAGCGAGCTCTCAGCCGCCGTGGAAGCGGTTCTTCAGGGCAAGCAGTTTGTCGGTAGCGGAGTGGAGAACCTTCCCGCATCGATAACCTATGCCATTGACCCGAATAAAGGGCTGATTCACACCAGGTGCGTCGGGCAGGTAACAGTCGACCTGGTGCTCAATCATTTTCGGGAACTAGAGCGGGATCCGGTCTGCCCAAATCGTCTCGACGTCTTGTTGGATGTTCATGAAATGACCTCTGTGCCGGAAAGCGACGAGCTCCGGACCGTCGGCAGAGAGATAGCAAGAATTCGACAAAGAGTCGGCTTCGGCGCCTGTGCAATTGTCGCTCGCGGAGACGCGGTTTTTGGCATGATGAGAGTATTCGCGGTCCTTGCAGAGCAATATTTTCGTGCGATCTGCGTGTTCCGGGCAGGCACCGAAGCCGAGCAATGGCTCACCTCAAATAGATTGTCTGAGCAATAACCCAGGAGGTCGCGGAAAACTCCGCTTCGCGGCACTTCGGGAAGGGCACGAGTTCCACTCGTGCCGCTAATCGCCGAAAATGAGTGCGCGCTTCAGCGCCTGAGGTACGCTCTTCGCTGGCGCGGCGAGTTTTTCCGCACTCCCTCACTTCGTCTTTTTCACCAATCCCATCAATCGATGCTTATCGATCTTCAACACTACTCCTGAGTTCCGGTCCGCGACTTCACTAATCTTGTACTCCGCAGCCGTCCCGAGTACCTGTGCGGTCTCTGAGGGCGTCAGCTGGTAATCCTCATTAAGCCACTTCGCCATGCCTTCGGTCGCTCCCTTAAGCGCATCATCCAGCGATGCCGATAAGCCCATCGTGATGATGTGCGTCGAAGTCTCAATCCGCCGGTCGAACAGATGCGTTCCTTGCATCACGTCCACCGAGAACTCCACGTCCATCGAAGTCTCAAGCGCGTTGCCATTCAGCTCCCCGTCACCCTGCTCCGCATGCGCATCGCCCAGATACAACAGCGCCCCGGGGTTCGCGACGGGCAAATACACCGTCGCGCCTTCGCCAATCTCATTGAAGTCCATGTTTCCGCCCCATCCTCCTGAATCGCCTGTCGGCGGCGGCGCCTGCGTTGGCCGCACCGCAGTCGCGATACATCCCAGCATCGGCTTCAACGGGACGGTGTAATTCGCCAAGTCCGTTCCTGCGCCCTCCGGATACGCCACACCCTTCGCAACGTCAATGTGCCACCGAATGGTCTTGCCTCCGTCTTTCATCATCACCGCAAGGTCACTGTTCATCGCGCTCTCATCCACACCGTCATCACTTACCGCGTAGTCACGGTTCGGCCGCAACTTCAGGATGTGTACCACCAGCGTGTCGCCCGGCTCTGCACCCTGAATGTAGAAAGGCCCCGTTTGGGGATTGCCGCCAAGCACGCGTCTCACGCCCTTCTCGTCCGTGCCGCCGGCATCTACAGTCGTGGTGTGCACTGTGTCTCCCGGCGCGATCGTAAGCACCGGCTTATTGCTCGGCGAAAACTGCCGGTAGAACACTGTTGGCGTCAACTCATGGCGCTTCGGTACCCCGTGTTGCAGCGGCATAGCGCGCCTTGCCGTGAAGGTGTACTTCATCGGATGCTCTATGTCCTTGGGGTCGGTTTCGATCGCGCTTCCTGTGATGACACCATCTTTTATCGTCGCATTCACGTCGGAAGTCGTGCCATCGTCGCTCGTGGCCAGCAGACGAATTCCGCCACCGCTCACCGTTCCCTTCGTCAGCTTGTCGCCTGTGTAGGTACCGCTCAACTTATCGCCATCCTGCTTCAGTTCCATTCGCAGATACGTTGTGGTCCCAAAGAGGTCTGCGGATATCACCCAGTTTCCGCTCACATCCGTTTCCGGCCCAACCTGTTGCCCCAGCGCAAGTCCTGAGGCAACGCAAGCGCACTGCATCAGGACCGCAATTATCTTTAATCGCACTCTGAATCTCCTCGTTTGCAGGATTGGAAGGACAGCTTCGACGATACAAATGGCGGAAGCGAGTGGGAGTCGGACCCACGGCGACAGGAAGACCTGCCGCCCGCCGGTTTTGAAGATCACCTAGTGAGTTCTGACCCGTTATGAAAATTCTCTACTCTACCTGAAGGGAGAGAGTCGCCTCCCTTACCGCGAAACTGGAGGGGAAATAAAGCGATGGCCCGACAGTGCATCCTGGATCGCAGGGATAAGGTCCATAGCCAGACGAGACTTGGTGACATATCCCAAAGCACCTTCCGCGAGGCAAGCGTGGACGAACTCAACGCGCGTCTGCACAGTCAAGAACACAATCTTGGCCGTTGAACCAAGGCTGCGCAACTCATGTGCCGCTTCGATACCGGAGAGTTCGGGCATAGAAATATCGAGCACAATGACGTCTGGGTGAAGTCTTGCCGATTCGGACAGCAACTCCTTACCATTGGTCACAGTACCTACAACCTCGAAGTTGGGCTGCAACAGCGTGCTGACCCGGTCAGTGACGGAACTATGGTCATCGGCAAGCAGCACACGGGGCCGATTCAATAACGCCTCCGATCTTCGGATTGGCCCAGCGTCCCCAGCTAATCCAAGCGATATCTATCCGCAATGTAACGGCGATTTCGCGAAGCCACATGCTACTGGAGATGGTGAGGCAGGAGTACTAGGAAAACTCCTAGGTAGAAACTGAAAGAACAGACACCGTTTTCTCAGTCATTTGATTTGAAGATTATGGCGTCACCGGCGACGTCGAAATCAATCCGTGCTTGAGCGCCAAAAGCACCAAGTCGGCATTGTTTTTGATGCTGAGAGATCTCATGATCTCGTACTTGTGGAACATGACGGTTTTCTCGCTCACGCTGAGAATGTCCGCGACTTCTTTCATTGGCCGCCCTTCCGCGAGTAACTGCAGGACCTCTCGCTGGCGCTGCGTCAATTCCTTCTTGAACTGTTTCGCCCGTGATTCCTGCACCTGCCAATCTTCAGGCTTGAGTCGCGCCGTAACAAAGGCCTTTCCGCGCAATACCTCCGCTATAGCGGTCAGCAGCTCCGAGGCTGCGGAATGCTTCAGCACGAAACCTACGGGTCCCAATCGGAGAGCCGCCGCGGCCAGGTTGGGATCGGTCTGCATCGTCAGGAACACAAGCTTTACCTTGGGAAGAATCTCCTGGATCTTTTTGCCGGCATCCAGGCCGTTCAACAATGGCATCGCCACGTCAAGCACAATGACATCCGGCCGCAGCCTGCTCGCTTCGGTGATCAGGGTGCGCCCATCCATCACAATCCCGATTACATCGTAGTGCTTCTCAAGCAGGCCACGAATACCTTCGACTACCACCCCGTGGTCATCGGCGAGCAAAACGCGGGTGCGCGGTGCGGGCTGTGTTTGGGCGAACATAATCCTCCTGGAATGCGCTAGGCCGCCGCACTAGAGTTCGTGCGGGCAGACTGCTGCGCTTCCTTGCACGGTAAATGTACGTTCAGGGTTGTACCCCGATTACGCTGGGAAACAATGTCGATCCGCCCGCCGAGGAGCCGCAGCCGCTCCTCCATGCTGCGAATTCCGAGTGCGGCACGATTCGACGGCTGCCGATTATCAAAGCCGATGCCTCCATCGGATACGGACAGATATAGTTGTTGGCCTTCGCCGCGCAAGTGGACCTCCGCTCGATTCGCGCCGCTGTGCTTCTTCACGTTGCGAAGCGCCTCCTGAACAATCCGAAAAATACAGAGAGCAACATCGGGGTTGATTCCACGAGATATATTTTCGTGCGCGAAATCCACCTGAATGCCTTGCTGTTCACTGAACTCCTGACACAACGAACTGAGGCCCGATGCTAGTCCCAGGGACTGAAGGGTAGAAGAGTGCAAACGGTGAGATAAGGAATGCAAATCATCCCCGAGCTCTGCCGCGCGATTCCACAGGTCGCGCAACCGTTCTCTGGCCTCCAGAGGCGAATCGGGAATCATTTGCGAAACGCGTTCCAGATCAAATGCAAACATCGCGAGTCGCTGATTAAAATCATCGTGAAGTTCACGTGCCAGACGGCTTCTCTCTTCCTCCTGAGCATGAATTAATTGGCCGCTCAACGCGAGTCGCTCCCGCTCTTCCTGTTTTCGCTGCGTAATATCCGTGTGCGTCACCACGCAACCCGCCTGTACGCTGTTCAGGGGCGTCACTGTCATGAGCGTGTACCTCGGACCCGACTCGCCGGACCAATCCCATTCCATGGAGAACTGAGCTTTCTCACCAGCCAAAACAGCTTCGATTCCCAGCAATCCCTGGTTTGCTGATTGATTTCCCGCTTGCGTGGCGGCGCGGCACGCCTCCAGATAATTCACGCCAACCCCCAGTTCGGCAGTGAATCCCGCTCCACTGTCCTTCACAAATTCGGTCCATTGCGGATTCAAGCTTACGATAATCCCGTGTCCATCCAGGACGGCGACGCCGCTGCTCAACGAATTGAGCACGGCTCGTTTTAAAAGTTCGCTACTCACCCGAGCCTCGTCTGTGCTCTTTCGAACCAGCGCATTGGCAAAAATAGTTCCCACCGTAGGCAGTTGGTGGATAAGGCGCTCCGGCCAGATTCTCTCTTCCGCAACTGTCACGAATGAAAGGGAGCCCAGAATTGTTCGTTCTGATTGCATTGGTACAAAAGCATTTGATTTCACCCCAAAGTTTGCCAATATCTTTCCGTCCAGCGTTGCTTCAGCGGGCAACTCGTTCAAGTTCCTGAAAAAAAGAGGTTGGCCCTTCAAGAGATGCGAGAAATACCAGGGACAAAGGCTTGAATTCAGAGCTTCAGGCGGAAGGATCCCCGTTCCGGAACTGTAGTGTGTTCGAAGCAATTCTGCCTGTTCAGCAGACAATTCGTACATTGTGACTCGATCCACGCGCAGGAAAGCGCGGAGCCGGTTCAGTGCTTCGTCAATCCCGGCGTCTATCTTGTCTGTTGGCAGATCAATAAAGTAGCTTGACAACTCAGAAATCAGTTGCTCAAACTCAAAGCTGGATTGCAGTGAGACTTCTGCCTGCTTTCGCCGACGCCTTTCGAATAGAAGATAGCCACTCAGAAGAATTAAGGCCAACATAACCAGGGCGTAACCAATGATTCGAGTCTTATAGAGCTCCCAGGCCCCGAGTTGCCGATAGAGCACGACACTGCCAGCCGGAAGTTTTTTCTCGTCGAGCTGCCATCTCTGCATAGCGCGCCAGTCGAACATATAGGCATTGGTCCCTGTCACCACCGGAATGTCCGCCGGCTTCGCACCGTCCAGGATTTCGCGGATCATCCCGGCTGCTACATCCCCTTGTGCCGCATAACTGCTTACGTGCCCCCCTACAATGCCCTGGCCTATGAGAGTGTCGGCCAAGCCGTAGACAGGGGCGTTAGCGGCTTGCGTGACCATCGGAACCGATTGCGTGGCGTTGATAAAACTCTGTCCCTTGGCGTCGACCGAGAGGGACGTATAAAACACGATGGAATGCTCGGGCAGATTCTTGACGCGACTGAGCAGAGCCGGCATATCCAGATCGAAGAGATATTCAAAAGCCAGCCTCGATTCGTAGCTGCGCAATGCCGCCTTCACAAATGATTCCACTCCACGGTCAAACGGACCGGCACCTCCGACAACCACCACGCGCTTCGTGTCAGGCTGCAATCGTAGAGCTGCGTCGAGTGTCTTCGCCGGATCGACCACCATCCACGCTCCCGTGAAGTGGGAGTCTAGCTTTGGGTGTTCCGCCTGTCCCGGCGTGCTGCCGCAGAACACGATCGGCACATCCGGGAAAAATGTTGCCCGGGACTGCGCCAAGAATTTGATGGGCGTGGGCCCGAGAGCGACTATGATGTCCGGCTTCTTGTCTCGGTACTTATGGACGTACGACGCCCAAATTTCCTCTTGTGATGTTTTTTCCGGAAATAGCGATGTGTCCAGGGATTCGTCGAATAAATCGACTTTGTATTCTGACTGCTCAGAGAGCGCAGAGCGAATTTCCGACAATGCCAAGGCGACGCCAGGAACGTACGTGCCGAATTCATTGAATACCAGAACCCGCTTGGTTGGTTTAATTTGCTGGGAAGGTCGGACTACTTCTGGTGGGGCCGTGTCGGCCGCAATCAGGGGTAATATCTGCGCGCCTGCCCAGTGCTTCGCATGAGGGACTGCCCGGGCTGAGCCCGGGTTGACGAGAACGAGCAGCAGAATGACTACAATCTCAACCGAATTCCTAAACCTGGTCGAAACCGTGAAGCCGGGAGCCGATATTGAAGTTTGAGGCTGAATCACGTCAACTTTCTCCACGTCCGCGACTCGTCACCAACAAGAGGCAGCCGGCCTTACTGGCATGCAGCGGCGAAACTCCGCCGCGCCTGCAGGAGGGCGCAACTAGCCCGGCCCCAAAACCCCGCATGAATCCTCTGTCAATCGTCCAGCGGGCACCACTGTTAGAATACACAGTGTCCCTCGCCGGATTCCACTCCTATCCGCCACAACAGGTCGAGTCCGTAACGGGCGCGCCTCCCCGTTTACCAAAAGAATTGACCGCCTAGGAATTTTGCTAGTTGTTTGAACACCGCAGTCGGGGCTAGGTTTGCCTCGTCAGTGGACAGTTGCGGATGTTACGTCATGGTCGGGGCAGAGGCCTATCGCCGTTGGTTCGGCGACCGGACGTGCGAATTTGGGTCTTCTGTCAAGTTTTGTGGAGGTTTCTCTTGAGCTCAGTAACACACTTCGAGATCTACGGCAGCGAACCAGGCAAGTTGGCAGACTTCTACCGCACGCTGTTTGGCTGGCAGTTGGACAAGGCGCCGGGAATCGATTACTGGCGGATTCAAACGGAACCGAGCAACACAAACTCTTTCAACGGCGGATTGACCTACCGGCCGATTCCCGAGGCGCGCAGTTGGGTGCACTACGTCAATGTCGAGTCGCTCGATGCGGCTATCGAAAAAGTGCAACGTCTGGGCGGCGAGGTGTTGCGTCCGAAGACGGCGGTGCCGAAAACCGCCTGGTATGCAGTCGTCCAAGACCCCGAGGGAAACATTTTTGCGATCTGGCAACCGGACCCAACGGCGTTTCCACCACCAGAGCCGGACTGAGCGCCAAATCCAGAGAGATTCAGAAAGGACAGTTTTAATCGTGAAGTTGAAACACAGAAAGGCCGATTAACGAACCGAAACTAAAAATCCAAAAGGAGATTCTTAAAATGTATTACACCGACGATTCAATACTTCCTGAATATATGGCGCCGCTCATCATCACATCAGCGCCGTTTGGTCCTCAATGGTTGCCTGGGGACGCCGACATTCCCGTCAGTTGGGACGAGCAGGTCCAGACTGCGGTGGACTCTTATAACGCGGGCGCCACCGTGCTGCACGTCCATGTGCGGAATCCAGCGACTGGAAAGGGATCGACTGACTTCGATCAATACAATCATTTCCTCGGGCTGCTGAAGAACGCCGTGCCCAAGATGATCTTGCAGGTGGGCGGCTCGATCTCCTTCTCTCCGAAAACTGACGATGCGAAAGCCAAGTGGCTCAACTACGACACGCGCCACATGCTGACGGAATTGAACCCGAAGCCGGAGTTCGTCACGGTTGCAGTCGGCACCGGGCAATGGGACGTCATCTCGATGATGCACAAGGAGGATGTCGAGGGGACACACCTCGCTGACCCCAAGGTGCAGGCTGCATGGGCCGGGATGGTCGTCGACGCGGCGCCAGCCTTCTACCTCGAGCATCTCAAAAGACTCAAGCAACACGGAATTCAGCCGTACTTTGTGCCCGGTCACATTCACCAACTGGAGCTCATCGAGCGTCTGATTCGCGCAGGCGTTTATATGGGTCCGCTGAATCTCGCCATTGCGGGCTACGGCGGTGGCACACTCGGCCGCAATCCCTTCCACTGGATGGAGTTTCTCCGTCAGGTTCCCCAAGGCGCAATCACGACCTTCTGGTCCAGCATGCGCGGGTTGATCTCAATCTCTGGGATGGCGCTTGTCCTCGGCCAGCACATTCGGGTTGGCAATGAGGACAATATCTGGGGAGCCGACCGGAAGCGTGCGACTTCGGTTAAACAGATCGAGGGAGTCGTCCGCACAGCCAAAGAATTCGGCCGCAAGATCGCGACGGCAGAGGAGGCCCGCAAGATGATGAAAGTAGGCGTCTGGTACAACAGCGTGGAAGAAACGCTGAAGCACCTGGGCCTGCCTCCGAACCCCACGGAGTACGACCCCGGCTTCCTGCTCTGGGAGACCGACGGAAAACTGAAGACCGGAGTGGTGGGAAGCGATTCGCATCCCATTGCTTACTGCATGGTGCCGCCGGACCTCAGCGTGCCCAAGAAGATAGCGTAACTCAACCTCGCAACGTCCCGCCTCGAAAGGGGCGGGATGCTGCAGACTTTATGTTGTGAATTGTGTGCGAGAAATGCAGGAGGGAAATCATGAGCAACGAAACGAAGGAATATAACGAAAATACGAGCGCAGTAACTGATCCACCAGCGGGTCCCTGGGATACGGCTTTAGACACGCTGCGCGAGTGGGATCCGAAGTGGGCCGAGCTTTGCTTCAGGATGAGCACCAATCCATGGACTCATTCCGTTCTGCCCCGCAAGTTCATCGAGTTGGTCAGCGTCAGCTTGAATGCCGCCTGCACCAATCTAAATCCGGAGGGAACACGCCGTCACTTCCGGGCCGCACTTGAAGCGGGCGCGACTCGCGAAGAGATTTTATTGGTCCTCAAGTGCGGATCGGTCTTGTCCATTCATTCGTGCAGCCTGGGCGCGCCCATTGTCCTGGAAGAAGCCAAAGCTGCCAATGTTCAGTTGACTCCGCGAGCAAACACCGAGCCGACGCCGGCCTGTGACGCCATGCGCAAGATTGGACAGTGGAACACCGCGTGGGATCCGTTCTTCGAACTCGATCCGGTATTTACCGATGAATTCATGGCCATGGGCGCGGGCGTGTACAAGAGCGGAATCATGACGCCCAAGGAAGTCGAACTCCTCAGCATCGCCCTCGATGCTTCGGTCACGCACATGTTTGCCCCCGGCACGCGCCGCCACATCAAGAACGCGCTCAAGGCTGGCGCGACTTTGGAGGAGATCATGGAAGTGCTGAAACTCTGCGTGGTTCAAGGAGTTCAGACTTTCAATCTGAGCCTGCCGATCCTGGCGGAGGAACTGGAACACCACTTAGCCAATAAGAAGGTGGCGTAATTTATGGCGAACTATGTAGAGGCTGCGAAGCTGGAACAACTTCCTCCGGGTGGAGGTACGGTGGTCACGATCGAGGGCAAGGACATCGCGCTCTTCAACGTCGATGGAACGGTCTACGCGATTGACGATGGTTGCCTTCATCACGGTGTATCGCTTGGAACCTCGCAGTGCGACGGCAAGATCGTGACCTGCCGCGGGCACGGCTGGAAATATGACGTGACCACCGGGTTCACGCTGAATGTTCCGGGATACGGGGTCGCCGCCTATCCGGTGAAAGTTGTCGACGGGAAGATCATGGTAGCCACGGATGAAACCCTGAATCCGGCTGCTTGAAGAAGATGGCGTAGCTTGCGTCGCGAGGCTATCCCTGAGGGCGGCAACGGTGGAGATATGGAAGAGTACCTCAGACGAGTGTGGGAAGAGCTGGTTGGACGCATTCACGGACCGCTGACGTTTCGGCTCATCCTCCAACCGACAACAGCCGCCATCCTGGCGATCCACTCCGCGATGAGAGATGCGCGGGAAGGTCGTCCCGCATATGGTTGGGCGCTCATCACCGATTCCATTCATCGGCGCGCTCTGTTGCGGGAGGGTTGGAAAGAAGTAGCCAAGGTCTTTGTCGCGGCCGTGATCATCGACTTGATCTACGAAGTTATCGTTTTTCACAGGATCTATCCGGGGCAATCCCTGATCGTCGCGGCGGTCCTGGCCCCGCTGCCATATCCGTTGATCCGTGGTTCGGCGAACCGCATCCTGAGGCTCCGCTTCCAAGGCAGGAAGGCAGCAGAACCGGACGATGCACCTCCCCAAGAACCCGCAGCCTAGCCACATCTCCGGAAGGATTCGTGATCGAATGCCAGACTCGGCCGTAAAACGCGCGACGACCCTCGATACCTCAACGCGATTGGCATTTGACCGTACTCGTGTGGCCTATGACCGCACAATAATGGCATGGATTAGGACGGCAACTTCATTGATCACCTTCGGTTTCGGAATCTACAAGTTCTTTCAGCTGGAACTGGGACGTGGACGGCAAGACGATCGCCTGATCGGGACCCGCGGATTCTCCATAATAATGGTAGGCACGGGCTTGTTAGCGCTCATCCTTGGTACCCACGAACATTGGCAAAATATGCGGGCGCTAAGAGAGGAATATCCTGATATGCCTCGCTCGCGGGCAGGTGTAATTGCGGGCCTCATTTCGATCCTCGGAGTGCTGGCATTCATCGCGATGATCTTCCGAGGATAGCGTAGGTCTCACTCTGAGATCTGGTCACTGGGCCCGCAACCAATTGAAAACAAATGGCGGAAGCGAGTGGGGGTCGAACCCACCGGCGACAGGAAGACCTGCCGCCCGCCGGTTTTGAAGACCGGGACGATCACCGGACCGCATGCGCTTCCATGACCCGCTGGCCGCAGATCAACGCGGATTCTACAAGACTCCGAACGCAGCCCGCCATGACGAAGAAAAATCCGTAGTGGGTCAGTTTGAATTCGTTTTGAAAGGGCGCGGCTTCAGCCGCGCCGTAAGCGCCCGAGAATCAGCCCCGGCTTTAGCCGCTGAGGGGACGCCTTATCAAACTGCACCACTACCAAAAATCCACGCTGATCCGTGCCAATCCGTGGCTCACTTCGGCTGCGGCACGATCCTCAAATAGGGCTTCGGCGACTTCCATCCACCGGGATACTTCTGCTGCGCTTCCTCGTTCGACACCGAAGGCAGGATGATCACTTCATCGCCCTGCTTCCAGTTCACCGGCGTCGCCACTTTGTGCTTTGCCGTGAGCTGCATCGAATCAAGCACGCGCAACACCTCGTCAAAGTTTCGCCCCGTGCTCATGGGATAGCTGAGCTGCAATTTGATCTTTTTGTCCGGCCCAACCACGAACACCGTGCGCACAGTCGCATTGTCCGCCGCCGTGCGTCCCTCCGAGGCTTGCCCGCTCTCGGCCGGCAACATGCCATAGAGCTTCGCAATTTTCAGCTCGGGGTCGCCGATCATCGGATAATTCACCTTGTGCCCCTGCGTCTCTTCAATATCAGCGGCCCACTTGCCATGGCTCGTCACCGGGTCAACGCTCAAGCCGATAATCTTCGTGTTGCGCTTGGCAAACTCCGGTTGCAGCCCCGCCATATAGCCCAGTTCCGTGGTGCACACCGGAGTGAAATCCTTGGGATGGGAAAACAAAATCGCCCATCCGTCGCCGATCCATTCATGAAAGTGGATCGGGCCCTGCGTGGTCTCGGCCGTGAAATCAGGCGCAGTGTCGTTGATGCGGGGAATTCTGCCGGTCTCGCTTGCAATCGCTGTGCTCATATTCTTCTCCTCATGAATTCGATTCGCTCGAAGTGTGAAAGTTAGCCCGCCGCGGCTCTCAAATCTGGGTGAACATCGGATGAAAACGAAACCCACCCGCTTCGCCGGGTGGGTCGGAAGAAATCCAGCGTTGCTCCCTACCCACACGGCGGCGAACACATACAACAACAAGCCGCACAGCTAAGGCAGGGACAAATCACGAACTTAGAATAGAAGCCCCCACCAACCCTGTCAACCGCGCGCCCGCTAGGCAAAAGTGTTTATGTGGGGCGGGCGCCTCACCCGTCCCGCCAAGCGCAGCGAGGCGGCTTCCCTTTCCAACTTTCCTGCATCGGCAAAGCGAAGGCTCGCATCCTAACCTTTTCAAGGCAGCTTCTGGAACAGAACATGACGCAACCATCACGCCGACTCGCAATGACCCAATGGGACGTCTTCTCCACGCGTCCGCTAGAAGGCAATTCGCTAGCCGTATTCTCAGACGCAAGCGGCCTAACCGATGCCGAGATGCAATCGATTGCCAAGGAGATGAATCTCTCCGAGACCACGTTCATCCTGCCCCGCGACCCCGCCACCGAACGCGACCGCGGCATCCGCGTGCGCATCTTCACCGTCCAGGAAGAACTGCCCTTCGCCGGACATCCCACGCTGGGCACGGCATTCGCCCTGCGCGGCCAAACTAAAAAGAAAGAAGTCACGCTCGAACTGAACGTGGGCAAAGTGCCAGTCCACTTCGAAGACTCAGACGGAGAACCCGCCTTCGGCGAGATGACCCAGATCGACCCCACCTTCGTGATGCAACACGATCGCGAAGCCGTAGCCCGCGCCACCGGATTGCGCCCCGAAGACTTCGACGACTCCCTCCCTGTAGAAACGGTTTCCACCGGAGTCCCATTCACCGTAACTCCGCTGAAATCCCTCGCAATCATGCAAAACTTGCGAATCGATCTCAACCGCGCCGCCGAATATCTTGCCCAAACCGCGGGCAGGTTTTTTTATTTCGTCACCCGCGAGACCGTAGATCCCAAAGCCCGCCTGCACGCCCGCATGCTCTTCTACAACGGCGAAGACCCGGCCACCGGTTCGGCTGCAGGCTGTACCGCCGCCTGGATGGTGGCCCACGGCGTGGCTCAGCCCGATGAGCGCGTCCTGATCGAACAAGGTGTCGAGATGAAGCGCCCCAGCCGGATTTTTGTGCGCGCCTCTTTTGATCGCAAGAGCCCCGATAGCAAGAGCTCCGATAACCGCGTAGTCAACGTTCGCGTCGGCGGCAACTCGGTTGAAATCCTGCGCGGCGAAGTCTACCTCTAACGTGCCATCCCCAAGCGCCGCAGTAGCGCGCTTTTTTTCGCGTCGCAAAAAGTCAATGGCCAATACCTGCCATTTGCTTCGACGCTACTTTACAGCGACATCGCTTATCGATAGCATTCATCTCGCTCTACCATTCTTCATGAACAGAGAAAATTTCCGCTGACCGGCGGATTTCAGGCGGTAAATGAAACCCAAGCGCACCATCCTTTGCGTCGACGACAACGAACACTCTCTCTCCTATCGCAAGATCATGCTCGAGACCCGCGGCTACCGCGTCGCTAGTTTCTCCCGCGGCGAAGAAGCCCTCGAGCGTTTCAAGCAGGGCGGCGTCGATCTGGTCGTCACCGACATGGCCATGCCCGGCCTCGATGGCCCGCAGCTCATCGCCGCCATCAAAAATCTTTCGCCCCACACTCCGGCCATCTTGATTTCAAGCAAAGTCCGCGTCTACGATCACGAATCGCAAGCCGACGTATTCCTCGCCCGGGGAATGTACGCACCCGCCGACCTGCTCGAAAGAATCCGTCTGCTCCTGGTCCGCAAGCGCGGCCCCAAAAAAATGCAGCAGCGTCCACCGCAACTAACCCACCGCCAAGGCGCTGCCTGAGCATCTCGCCGCCGAGTACGCCAAGCTCGCCGAGATAAATTCTTGGGACTTTTTTCCTGCGTTTCTCGGCGCTCTCGGCGTACTCCGCGGTTGACAGTGCTTTCCATCGTGTAAACTCACCTAAGGCATGGCCGCATTCATCGAAGCCATTAATCTCCACAAAACTTATCGCGTGGGAAAAATCGACGTCCCCGCGCTCCGCGGCATCTCCTTCTCCATACAAAAAGGAGAATTCGTCACCGTCGTCGGCCCCTCCGGCAGCGGCAAATCCACTCTCTTCTACCTCCTCGGCGGACTCACCCGTGCCGATTCCGGCAAAGTTATTCTCGATGGCGACGACTTCGCCACGCTCTCCGACGCCGAACGCACCAACATGCGGAAGCGCAAAATCGGATTCGTATTCCAAAAGTTCAACCTGCTCCCCACGCTCGATGCCCGTTCCAACATCGCCATCGCGCAGGAAATTTCCGGCAACAATGGCCGCGATCCCGCCTTCTTCCAACGCATCTGTGATTTATTAGGACTCACGAAGCGCCTCAACCATCGCCCCTCCGAACTTTCCGGCGGCGAGCAGCAGCGCGTGGCCCTGGCCCGCGCTCTGGTTAACCAGCCCGCCATCGTCCTCGCCGACGAACCCACCGGCAATCTCGACACCGAAAACTCCAACGTCGTTTTGAAAATGTTGCGCCAGTCCAACCAGGAGTTAGGTCAAACCGTCCTCATGATCACCCACAACCCCGAAGCCGCCAGCTACGGCGACCGCATCATCCACATGCGCGACGGCCAAATCGTCAAGCCCGAACAAGACCCCCAATGGTCCACCCACTGAAGGTCCATGTGAGACGAGTTCATGTGAGACAGGATTGTGTGGGAGGGAGGATTGTGTGGGAGACAGGATTAGTTGGGAGAGAGGATTGTGTGGGGACGGGCGCCTCGCCCGTCCAGCCGAGCACAGCGAGGTGACCTGTCGCCGGCACAACCGCGGAAGAGCGGCGCTTCAGCGCCGCGTAAAGCATCCAGAAAGAATGCGGGCTTCAGCCCCCGTGGTAGCCAAATCGTTGCCCCACCGCAAACCCTCATTTATAATCAATCTCGCTGAGCGGGAGTAACTCAGTGGTAGAGTGCGACCTTGCCAAGGTCGAAGTCGCGGGTTCAAATCCCGTCTCCCGCTCCATTTCTCTCTTCAGGCCTAACTCAGGAGCTTCCATGAGACCGTGGCCCCTGCTAACCATCCTGCTCGCAATATCCATCGCCCTCTCGGCCTGCGGCCCAAACGATCATCCACTTCAGTCTGTCACCGTGAGCCCCGCTGCCGTTACCGCTTCCCAGGCGCAGTTCACCGCCACCGGCCTTTACAACACCACACCCACCACCGCCAACATTACCGGCACCACGACCTGGTGCGAAGGCTTTAGCAACGGCACATGCGCAGCCGACATAGCGATCGAAGTGACCGTGACCCACGGATTCGCCCAGTGCGCCGCGGGCTTCTCGGGACCCGTCACCATCCTCGCCGGACAACCACACAACCACCCCGGCGTGAACCAGGGATATCAGCTCCAGCCCTTCGGCGCAGCCCAACTCACCTGCCCCTAGCTAGTCTCCCCGGTTGGACTTTTCTCCCTTGAAACGCTAACTTATTGCCTAGGGGCGCGGTACCCAAGTGGTAAGGGAGAGGTCTGCAAAACCTTTATGCGTCGGTTCGATTCCGACCCGCGCCTCCAAGTTTCTCACCCCCGATTCTCAACTCCCATAAAATTTGTCATTCCGAAGCGCGCAGCGCAGAGGAATCCGCTGTCAGCCAGCGCCACCACGACTGAGGGTGCCCCATCCTTCGCGCACTTTGCGAAGGGTGGGATCCCACGATCCCATCCCTCTGAGGACTTGGAAAGCGCCACGACCGGGAAGGGCACGACTTCAGTCGTGCCACACCTCCACAAACTTTTGTCATTCCGAATCGGGCTGAAAGCTCGGTGAGGAACCTCCTATTCAGCCGACGCCACCACGACGGGGGGTGCCCCATGTCTCGCGTCTTTTGCGAGACGTGGGATTCCACGACCCCATCCCTCTGAGGATTCGGAAAGCGCCAAGACCGGGAAGGGCACGACTTCAGTCGTGCCGCAGAAGTGTAAGCGTGGGGCGTCGGCTTAGGGTGATGCCCTCAAAACCGCCCGTTCCGCAGCCTGCGGCAGCCTTAAAGGAACGAAGTACTCCTCTGGAAACAAATAATCCTCACCCATCTCATCAACCACTCGAACGAGACCGTGCTTCTCCCCAGCCTTATCTGGAATAAGGCGATAAATCTTGCGCACCTCTAAAGAGGCCGCGTATCCCTTATTCGAGATACAGACAGCGAACTGGACATCGCCCTTCATGTCAGTCAATGACCCGTTTGATTTTGTAGTCTTTCGCGCCGATCCCGTGGGCTTCGTACCAATGGACTTCCGCATGGGCTATCGTACCACCACGAAATTCGACGGTTGCAATCCCCTTGAGTTTCCGCCAGCGCCCTCTGCCATACAGCCTCCACAAGCGCTTGCGTTTTCGAATGGCGGCGCCGACCGCAATGACTTCCACATCGACAATACGGGCCAACGATCCTGAATTCCATGGCTGTCCGCCATCAAGATCACACCGGGTGCCCCATCCTTGTCGCGTTCTTTGCGACAGGTGGGGACTTTGACTTCTTTCGCCCACCCTCACCCTACGAGCACCCGCTCGTGCTCCCGCAACTCCCACACCGATAGCACGAACCGTTGCGCGTCATGATGCTGCCGCAGAAGCTGCAACTGGGGGCGTCGCCGAGGTCGATAATGCCGGCGAGCGCGTCGGCGGCATGAATGGAGCCGGAACCAGGCTCCCGGTTTCCGGCCTCCGGACGCCGGATGCCGGACGCCGATTCCTCAGGCTGAGAGCTGATAGCTGACAGCTTCGGTCGAAAGCTCTCAAACAACATCTGCTGCTGCCCAGTCAAAAAGCGCAACTGGAGCCAGCGGAAGATGTAGTCCATAATCGACTTGGCAAAGCCGATGTCAGGATTGGTAGTCCAGCCGCTAGGCTCAAAGCGGGTATGCGCGAACTTCTCGCACAGCAGTTTCAACGGTACACCGTGCTGCAGCGCAATGGACGTGGCCAGCGCAAAGCTATCCATCAGGCCGGAGACCGTCGAGCCTTCCTTGGCCATGGTGATGAACAGTTCGCCAGGTTCGCCATCGGGATAAAGCCCGACGGTGATGTACCCCTCGTGGTCGCCGACTTTGAACTTGTGCGTGATCGAAGCCCGCTCGGCCTGCAACTTGTGCCGCACCGCACGCGGAGGAGCATTCAGGTTCTCTTCTTCCTCGTGCGCCGCCGAGACTCGCGCATCATCTTTGCTGGAGTTCGCAGTCTTAGTCCCTGCCGCCGAAAGTGGTTGCGACTTCTTGCAGCCATCGCGATAGACAGCGACAGCTTTCAAGCCCAGCTTCCATGCCTGAAGATAAGCCTCCATGATGTCTTCAACCGAAGCATTCTCGGGAAGATTGACCGTCTTCGATATGGCTCCAGAGATGAACGGCTGCGCGGCAGCCATCATTCGCAAGTGGCCCATGTAAGCAATCGACCTCGTCCCTTTCGCCGGCTTGAACGAGCAATCGAAGACTGCCAGATGCTCGTCTTTGATATGCGGCGCGCCTTCGATAGTCCCGGTAGCATCGATGTAGCTGACGATGGCGTTAGCCTCATCGTGATCGTACCCAAGCTTGAAAAGTGCAGTAGGCACAGTCTGATTAACAATCTTAATCATCCCTCCACCCACAAGCTTCTTATACTTAACCAAAGCCAGATCCGGCTCGACACCAGTTGTGTCACAGTCCATCATGAAGCCTATTGTGCCGGTGGGGGCTAATACTGTTACTTGGCTGTTTCTGTAGCCGTGCTTTTCGCCTTGGGCTAAGGCTTCGTCCCAGCATTGTTTGCTGGATTCGTAGAGGCTGCTTGGGACATTACTTTTGTTGATGTTGTTTACTGACGCTCGGTGCATTCGGATTACGTCCAGGAATGGTTCGCGGTTTATGTACCAGCCGGGGCAGGCTCCTCCGGGCATGTTGTTGGCTTCGGTTATGCCCAGGCGCGTGGCTACTGTGTCAGTCGCTGGGGTTAGTGGGGAGCATTGTTCGGCTATCTTGCTGGATTGCAGGTAGGCTTCGCCGCACATGATTGCGGTTACGCAGGCGGCGTAGTCGCGGCCGGCGTCGCTGTCGTACGGTAAGCCTGCGGCCATCAGCAATGCTCCTAGGTTTGCATAGCCTAATCCCAAGGGGCGGTAGTCGTGGCTGTTGCGCATGATCATTTCAGTGGGATAGCCGGCGTTGTCTACGAGAATTTCCTGCGCTGTGATTAAGACATCTACTGCGTGGCGGTACGCCTCGACATCGAACGTGCCGTTGGGGGCAAACTTCAGCAGATTCAGGCTGGCCAGGTTGCAGGCAGAATCATCTAAGAACATGTATTCGCTGCATGGGTTGCTGGCGTTGATTCTTGCTGTGTTCTTCGAGGTGTGCCAGCGGTTTGTGGTGGTGTCGTACTGCATGCCGGGATCGCCGCAGTGCCAGGTGGCTTCGGAAAGTTTCTGGAGAAGATATTTGGCCTTGTAGGTTTTCATTACGCTGCCGTCGCCGATTGCTTTGGTCGAGAAATCGGTGTCGCGGACTACGGCGTACATGAAGTCGTCGGTTACGCGGACGGAATTGTTCGCGTTCTGGAAGAAGATGGAGGAGTAGGCGTCGGAATCGGGGTGCGAGCCGTCGTAGCCTTGCGCTACCAGAGCGTGGGCTTTGGCTTCTTCTTTCTGTTTGCACTCGATGAACTCAACGATGTCGGGATGGTCTACGTTGAGGATTACCATCTTGGCGGCGCGGCGAGTTTTGCCTCCGGACTTGATTACTCCGGCGAAGGCGTCGAAACCTTTCATGAAGCTGAGCGGGCCGCTGGCGGTGCCTCCTCCGCTTAGACCTTCGGTAGAGCCACGCAGCGGGGAGAGATTGGTTCCGGTGCCTGATCCCCACTTGAAGAGCATGCCTTCGGTCTTCGCAAGAGTCAGGATGGAATCCAGCGAATCTTTTACTGAGTTGATGAAGCACGCCGAGCATTGCGGCTTGCTGTAGCCGGTTACTCCGAACTCTACCTGCTGGGTCTGGGGATTCCAGTGCCAGTTGCGAGCGTCGGAGTTGGGCTCGATGCGGTCGCAGCCTACGTTGAACCAGACGGGCGAGTTGAAGGCGGCGTACTGGCGGACGAGGATGTGGACCAGCTCGTCGTGGAACGCGGCGCCGTCTTCGGGAGTTTTGAAGTAGCCCTGGGCTAGTCCCCAGTTGCGGATGGTTTCGGCTACGCGGGTAACGAGTTGGCGGACTCCGGTCTCGCGCTCGGGCGTGCCGATTTTTCCGTGCAGATATTTGCTGGCCACGATATTGGTCGCGGTCATGGACCAGTCTTTGGGGACTTCTACGTCTTCTTGCTCAAAGATCACATTGCCTTGAGCGTCGGTGATCTGAGCGAGGCGGAGATCCCACTCTAGTTCGTCGTAGGGGGAGACGCCGAGCTTGGTGAAGAAGCGGCGGAAGGTGAGGCCGGCTTTCTTCTTGTCGTTAATAGTCACGGCCGTGGTCGCAGCCGTAGTCGCGGCGGGGGTGGTTTCAACGGTATTGGTTTTGAGTTCTGGCATTGATCACTCCATATATTAGATTCTAGTCAACATCGGTCGATTCTGCGCCCCGAGGGAGCGGGCGGGAGCTTCTTGTTCCCGAATCGAAATTGTTCGGGAGCGGTTGTCTTTGTAAAGAGCGTCTTCTTTCGCCGCTTCGCGGCTGTGACCTTGGGCTAAAGCCCCAGATCATTTTCTTGTCTTACACGGCGTTTAAGCGCCGCTCTTCCACGGTGCTGCTTGTGTCGGTGGCGCTTCCTAATTCAAAGACCTCAGGGGCTAAAGCCCCGCAATCATGACGGCTTCTAGCGGCGCGGCTTGAAGCCGCGCCCTTTCAAGGCCAAATCTCACGGCACCCTAGCCACCTCCGGCTTAGAAGCCGGAGGGTAGGGGATGCGGACAGTGGAGATTTTTGTTGGCACCGGAGTCCAGGTATGGGGCCGGCATCGCATCCGGCTTCGGGATCGGCTGCGGAGCCTGGGTAGAGTTTGATGTGGTGGCGGCGGACGCGGACGAGGGCGTCCGCGCCACATTCAGTTCTAGCGACGACTGGAAGTCGGCTGGCAGGCCGGTGGCTTTTTCGGCCGAGGATTGCATCCATTGATTGAGGGCGTTGCAGATGCTGCGGCGCTGGGTCGCGTCTTCGATTACTACGAAGCGCAGGAAGAAGCGTCCAGAGGCGAGGCGAGCGCGCATGGGGTTGACGCAGGTGAACATGCGATCGAGGGTAAAGGCCATATCGTCGTCTTCGGAGAATTGGTGGACGGCTAACATGCGGCGGACGGGCCTTCCCTCAGCGGCTAAAACCGGGTCGGTTGGGGGCTGCTGATCGCAGCGCTGAAGCGTTGCGCTACCCAAAAGCCCCTCAGCGGCTAAAGCCGCAGACGCCTTGGTCGCGCCTACGGCACGACTAAAGTCGTGCCCTTCCCGATCTGTGCTCGTGGAGGGACTTGTTGTGGCCGAGCTGCACTCGGGACAGCCGAGGGCGGCTGTCTCCACATGAGCATTGCTGGTGCCTAGATCCATGACCTCTTCGGCCAGGGCGAAGATGCCGGGCTTGCTGGGGACTACCAGGAGGCTATGAGGAGAATCGCAGCGGAACCAGCGCGACCACTGGAGGCGGCGCGGGTCGACGGGGCGGTCGAGGCCGTGCCGGGCTAGGGAATCGGCTACGATGCGCGTTATGGCTTCCATCTTGGGCTCCTCAAAAGCGGCTTCGGGCTTCGGCCTATGAAACCGCATTGCGGTTGAGAACGAGTTCTTAAGTCACTTATTAGTCGTTCGCCCGGGGGGAGGGTCGGGGAACGGCCACCGCACTTTCCAAAGCCAGTTTCTTGTTTCTTGGTTTCCGGTTTCTGGTGTCCGGATTTATTGTTTTCTTATACTTACGGTGGCGCCTGGTCACCTCTGGCCTGACGCCTCCGGTAAGGTTGTGTTTGGCTGCTTTCTTCTTATGAAACCCGTCCCGTTCCCGCGGGATGGGTTTCAAAAAGATGCTATGGGATTGCAAAGTTACTCCCGCTTATTGTGCCTGTCAAGAGAGAAACACCATAGGTTGTATCTCCAGCAATGACGGGCTTGGTGCGGGGTGAGACTCAGGAAGGGGATTTGTTTTCCACAACAGCAAATTGATGGTGTGTTCACAAAAGGAGCAGTGGCTAGTGATTAGTGGCCGGTGGTCAGTGGCGGGGACGGGGGCTAAAGCCCCGATTATTTTGGAGACGTTTACGCGGAGCTTAAGCGCCGCTCTTTCACGGTTGCGTGGGCATTCCTCAGCGGCTAAAGCCGGGAGGAGTTTAGATCTGGTTACGGCACGACTGAAGTCGGGCCCTGATACGAGGCTGGAACGTAGCGCTGAAGCCCGACTCCCTTCGGAGGCCTGGGCTGGTCTGTCATCTGTTCCAGGCTGGTCTGTTCCAGGCTGGTTGTCTCGCTGGCCAGGACGGGCACATAAATATCCTCGAAAATCTGCCGGGGGGCGATGCTGAGAACGCCTTCGGCTGATTCGACCAGGTAGTCGCCCTTGCGTCCGGACTGGTGACGGCCTAGAAGATCGATGAAGGTGAGGCTGGTTGTGAGCTGCTTGGCTTTTACCAGAAAGCGGGTTCGATAGGTGATCCATGGGTTTGGTGCTTTCATTCCGTTCGGTTCTCGGTTCTCAGTTTCTGGTTTCCTAGTCTTTGTTTCAGGAGTTATCTCAATCCTGAACCGCCGGGTCCCTCAGGGGTTAAAGCCCGCGTCTTTACTGTTCTGGGCGGCGCGGCTTAAGCCGCGCCCTTTCAAAACGGTTTGTAAGATAGGTTTGGGCTTTCGGTTTCTAGTTCTTGGTATCCAGTTTTTCTTTTGGGATGGCTATAGTGACTGTCGATCGACAGTTATTAATTCCCTGCGTTGCGGCCGGGCCGGTTGGTGTCATGGCCGTGGTCCGATCATTTTTTTTGTTGAGGGCGAATCAGAATGTACGAGCGAAATGGCGCGCGGTCAATTCAGTATTTTTGGTGCAGTTGAGGAAATGTTTGCCACGGATTTTCGCGGATTCGCAGGGATCAAAAATTTCTTGAAAGATTTGGCTGTAAGCCGCTTGGAGGGCTGGCGTTCGGTCCGCTGGCGAACATAGGGAGGGGAAAATCGGAAAAGGCGAAGGCTGATTGTGCACAGGGGGTGCACAGGAAATGCAGAAAGGCAGTGGTCAGTGGTCAGTGGTTCGTGATCAGTGGTTCGTGATCAGTGGTTCGTGATCAGTGGTTCGTGATCAGTGGTTGGTTTCAACTCGGGAGAATGCCTTGAGACTGTTGAGTGAGTGTTGGTTGGGTAGGGATCCTTCGACTTCGTGGCCGCTCCGCTTTCGCGGAGCGGCCACTGCGCTCAGGATGACAGGGCTGTGCTGAGGTTTAGCGATGAGCCAGGGCTGGTTCAGCTACTGACTTGCCTGATTTGAAGGCTTCGTAGCGTTGGTTTACTTCGTCCCAGTTGATTACGTTCCACCAGGCGGATAGATATTCGGGGCGGCGGTTGTTGTATTTCAGGTAGTAGGCGTGCTCCCAGACATCGTTACCGAAGATGGGGAAGTGGCCTACCGAGATGGGGCTGTCCTGGTTGGGCGTGGACATAATGTGCAGATCGTCGCCGCCTTTGCTGGCTAGCCAGACCCATCCGCTGCCGAATTGTTTTACGCCGGCGTCGTTGAATTTGGTTTGGAAATCTTTGAAGTTGCCGAAAGTTTTGGTGATGGCCTGGGCGATGGGGCCGGTGGGATCGCCTCCACCTTTGGGCTTCATGATTTTCCAGAACATGGTGTGATTGACGTGGCCGCCGCCGTTGTTGCGGACGGCTCCGCGAATGTCTTCGGGGATGGCGTTTAGGTCGCGGATTAAGTCTTCGGCGGACTTGGTGAAGAGTTCGGGATGTTTTTCCAGAGCGGCGTTTAGATTTTTTACGTAAGCGCCGTGGTGAAGGTCGTGGTGGATGGTCATCGTTTGTTTGTCGATGACGGGTTCTAAGGCGGCATAGTCATAAGGCAGGGGCGGTAGTTCGTGAGCCATGATTTTTCCTCCAGAGTTCTTATTGTACTGATGATTGGGTGTGGGATGGGGATTCAGGGGTGGGGGTTGTGGGGAATTTATATTGGGGGAGTGATCCCACGGTTTCTTTATGCAGCAGAGGTGCTTAGGCGGCTCGCTGCGCTCGGCTGGACGGGCGAGGCGCCCGTCCCCACGCCATCCTATCCCCGCAGAATCTTTGAATGTCTACCGAATTTTATTGAGTGGGTGGGCCTAGGATTTCTCTTACTTTGCGGGCGAGGCTTTGCAGGGTGAATGGCTTTTGCAGGAAAGTTTTTTGGGCGTCGGGGGCTGGTGGTGTGGTGAAGGCGTCCTGGGCGTAGCCGGAGAGATAAAGAGTTTTCATGGCGGGACGCGCTGGGAGTAGTTGCTGAACTAATTCGTGGCCGTTGAGGCCGGGCATTACTACGTCGGTGATGACGAGGTGGATGGAATCGCGGTGGTTGGCGGCTACGGTTAGCGCGGCCGAGCCGTTAGCGGCTTCGAGGACGCGGTAGCCGCGGGATTCTAAAGTTTCGCGCACTAGCTGGCGGACGGAGTCTTCATCCTCGACTAAGAGGACGGTTTCGGTTCCGCCGGCGGCGGCTAAGGAAACGGGAAGCTCTCCGTGAGCCTCGGAGGGTTCGTCGACGCGGGGAAAATAAATGGTGAAGATGGTGCCGCGGTCGATTTCGCTCTGGACGAAGACGTAGCCGCCGCTTTGCTTGATGATGCCGTAGACGGTGGAGAGTCCGAGGCCGGTGCCTTTGCCTTTTTCCTTGGTGGTGAAGAAAGGTTCGAAGATGCGAGCCTGAGTTTCGCGGTCCATGCCCTGGCCGTTGTCGCTGACGGAGATCATTACGTAGGGGCCGTTTTTGATGAACGTGTTTTCGGGGCGGTAGGAATCGTCGAGGGTGACGCTCTCGGTGCGGATGGAGATTTTGCCGCCGCTCGGCATGGCGTCTTTGGCGTTGACTACGAGATTCATGATGACCTGCTCGAGCTGGCCGGCATCGGCGCGAGTGCAGCCGACGGCGGGAGCGAGGCTGGTGGAGAGTTCGATATCTTCGCCGATGAGCGGGCGGAGGAGACGCTCCATGTCGGTGACGATGGCGTTGACGTCGATGACCTTGAGTTCGAGAAGCTGTTTGCGGCTGAAGGCGAGAAGCTGGCGAGTGAGTGTAGTGGCGCGATCGGAGGCTTGCTGAACGGCTTCGACTTTGGCGTGCAGCGGGTGGCCGACGGTGAGCTGATCGAGCAGGACCTCAGTGTAGCCGCTGATGACCATGAGGAGATTGTTGAAGTCATGAGCAATGCCGCCGGCGAGGCGGCCGACGGCTTCCATTTTCTGGGCCTGACGGAACTGGTCTTCGAGCAGACGGCGGGCGGTGATGTCTTCGGCGATGGCTTCGAGAACGTCGGCGGGTTCGTCGCCGCCGGCTACGGCACGGCCGCTGATGCGGACGGTGATGATGCCTCCGTCTTTGCGCTTCCAGCGGGCTTCGAAACCATCCATGCGTCCGGTCCGGCGGAATTCGTCGACCAGGCGGGTGTATTCAGCGGGATCGACAAAGACATCCTCTTGCGGATCGAGGGCCAGAATTTCGATCGCAGAGTTGTAGCCGAGCATTCCGATGAGCGCGGGGTTGACGTCGAGAAAGCGGCCTTCGAGACTGGAGCGGTAAATTCCGTAGACGGCGGTCTGCACCAGGGAGCGGTAGCGGACCTCGGAGCGGCGCAGAGCCTGCTCGTTGCGTTTGCGGTCGATGGCGGCGGCCAACTGTTGCGAGACCAGAGTGAGGACATCGCGGTCACGCTCGGTGAAGCCGGTGTTCTTGGAATAGCTCTTGAGGACGAGCGCGCCCAGAACGCGTTGGTTGATTTTGAGCGGGACGCCCAGCCAATGAAGAGGAGTTTTGCCGGTAAGTTCGACTTCGCCGCGGCGCTGCATTTGTTGCGCGATTTCTGGAGTGCAGAGCAGCGGTTCACCGGTACGGAGGACGTATTCGATCAGCCCAGATGCGAATTTTGTGGGGGCGGGCGCGGAAGCGTGCTCGTCGACATAGTAAGGGAAGCTCAGCGATTGCGCTTCGGGATCGTGAATGACGATGGCGAAGTTGCGGGCGCTCATGAGTTCGTCGACGATGCCGTGGATGGCGGCGAAGAACTGCTGGAGATCTTGCGCGGCGCTGGCCTTTTGGGCAATGCGATAAAGAGCTGAGCTGAGAGCTTCGGCGCGCTTGCGGGCGGAAATGTCGCGATAGTGAGCGTAGAAGGCATTGGGCTTGCCGGCGATGATCAGGGGAACGGCAGAGATGGAGACGTCGATTAATGATCCGTCGTGGCGGCGGCGCTGGGTCTCAAGGGTAATCTGCTCGCCGCGCTGCAGACATTGGGTGATCCAATCGGATTCGGCTGCGCGATCGGGAGGGAGGATAAGCGCGTCAACGGGCTGGCCCATGGCCTGCGATGCGGTATAGCCGAACATGCGCTGGAACTCGCGGTTGACGCACTGGGTGCGGAAGGCGTCGTCGACGACGACGAGAGCGTCCGGCGAACTCTCAAAGAGTTGCTCGAGATAATGGCGGCGAAGGCCGAGGATTTCTTCGGGAGTGATTTCTTGCTGATTTTTTGAATTTGTTTCTGTGTCTTTGTTGGAATGCCAGGTAAGAGCCGAGGGCTGGGCCGCCGGGTTGGGGATGGCGGGTGGGATGAACGCGGGTGAGGCTCCGCGCTTGAGCGCGCGGCGCAGATTCTTGGCGCGAACTAATTCCCCCGACTGCGGTGCCCGGGTGACACGATCACCCATATCGACAGCTCCCCCTCTGAAACACAGCCACAGGCATGGTAGAACGCTGGAGAGTGACTCGAAAGTTACTGAGGTAATTTGGGAGGATTTGAAGTTGGGTAATTTGAAAGCTTCAAAGCGCGTCAGCCTGTTGGAAGGTTCCGCCTCGCTGCGCTCGGCGGGACGGCCGAGGCGGCCATCCCCCACATGAGCATTTCTCACATAAGCATTTCTGGAGACATGAGTATTTCTGGAGGTCCCCGCAAACCGCGCGGGCTTATTTCTTCGGCATGCGATCCAGGGCGGCCAGGACTTCTGCGCTGTGGCGGGCGGGATCCACGCTGGTGTAGGATTTCGCGATTTTACCGGTGGGGTCGATCAGGAAGGTGTGGCGGGCGGCGAACTTTACGACTCCGAGATTCTTCAATGAACCGTAGGCTCGGCTCACCTTGCCGTCGGTGTCGGCTAAGAGTTTGAAATTCAGTCCTTCTTTGTCGCAGAACTCTTTATGGGAGTCAACGCTGTCTACACTCACGCCGAGGACCACGGCGTTGCGCTCGGCGTACTTGGGTTGATCCACCTGGAAGTTGTGAGCTTCGCGGGTACAGCCGGGGGTTTGGTCCTTGGGATAGAAATAGAGGACGATCCAGTTGCCGCGATAATCTTTCAAGCTGACGGGGTCACCTTGCTGCGAGGGCAATGTGAAGTCGGGTGCGATGGCGCCGGCGCCGGGAATGGGGGCACGCGACTCCGAGAGCAGGCGCGGAAGCCAAATGCTGATGATCCCAAGCACGATCATGATCAGCGTAACTCGGTACATGGGTGACCTCCGGGCTTGCATCGTACCAGACCATTTGCATTGTAGAACGCGTGGACGAGACAAACCAAGATTAGCTACAAGGGAGCGGTGCAGCGCGTGCCCTCAGCGGCTAAAGCCGCGACTCCCGGTGCGCTTGCGGCGCGGCTGAAGCCGCGCCCTTTCAAATGAACGTGGATGATCCGGCTTGGCTGATGGCGGCGGCGGAAAAGCAATCGAGCTGCGCTCGACGGACAGCCGAGGGCGGCTGTCCCCACATAAACATTTCGCGAACATTTCGCGCCCCCCGCCAGCAAAATTCCGCGCAATTGAATATCATGGAACATTCGGCCTTATCCGACGGAGATATCAGACGTGGCTCAGACGGAAACTGACGGTCAAGAGGTATTAGAAACGCGGGAGTGGGTCGACTCGCTGGACTACGTGCTCGCCAAGGGCGGTGGTCCGGTGCGGGCGGGGCGACTGCTGCAACAGCTGGCGCTGCATGCGAAACGCGCCGCGGGAGTGAATCTTCCTTTTTCCGCGACTACTCCTTACCAGAATACGATTCCTGCGCCGCAGCAGGCGCCCTTCCCGGGAAGCCAGGAGATGGAACGGCGCATCAAGAGCCTGGTGCGCTGGAACGCGCTAGCCATGGTTGTGCGGGCCAACAAGATTCAGGAGGGTATTGGCGGTCACATTTCGACGTTCGCCTCGGCGGCGACTTTGTATGAAGTCGCTTTCAATCATTTTTTTCAGGCGCGCAATGAGAGCGGCGACCGGGACTTCGTTTATTTCCAAGGCCACGCCGCGCCTGGGATTTATGCGCGCGCTTATCTGGAAGGCCGCATTCCAAAGGAGAAGCTGGAAAACTTTCGCCGCGAGCTTAAGCCGGGAGGTGGGCTGAGTTCGTATCCGCACCCGTGGCTGATGCCGAATTTTTGGGAGTTTCCCACGGTCTCGATGGGATTGGGACCGATTCAGGCGATTTACCACGCGCGCTTTATTCGCTATCTGGAGAATCGCGGGCTAAAAGAGTCGCGCGGCGGCAAGGTATGGGCGTTTCTGGGCGACGGCGAAATGGATGAGCCGGAATCGCTGGGATCGATCACGCTGGCTTCGCGGGAGAATCTGGATAATTTGATTTTCGTAGTGAACTGCAACTTGCAGCGACTGGATGGGCCAGTGCGCGGCAATGGAAAAATTATTCAGGAACTCGAAGCAATTTTCCGCGGAGCGGGATGGAATGTTATCAAGGTCGTTTGGGGCACGGATTGGGACAGTCTGATTCGCA
The DNA here is from genome assembly GCA_963747615.1 of uncultured Acidobacteriaceae bacterium. Classification (GTDB taxonomy): domain Bacteria; phylum Acidobacteriota; class Terriglobia; order Terriglobales; family Acidobacteriaceae; genus Sulfotelmatobacter. The sequence goes on along the minus strand of CAVVFP010000001.1, from coordinate 996,470 downwards.
ACGACCGCGACGGCATTCTGGTGAAGCGCCTGGGAGAGATCAGCGACGGGCAGTATCAGAAATATTTTGTCGAGAGCGGAGCTTACTTCCGGCAGAATCTTTTCGGCACCGATCCGCGGCTTCTGAAGATGGTGGAGCATCTTTCCGATGAGCAACTGGCGCGCATGCGGCTGGGCGGGCACGATCCGATCAAGGTGCATGCGGCTTACCGGGCAGCTGTGGACCATGTTGGGTCTCCGACGATCATTCTGGCTAAGACCATCAAGGGATACGGCCTCGGCGAAGCGGGTGAGGGCAAGAACATTACTCACCAGCAAAAGAAATTAAACGAAGAAGAGTTGGAGATGTTCCGGTCACGATTTGGAATTCCGATTCCGGATGACGAACTGCACAACGCCCCGTTCTACCGGCCATCTGACGACAGCGCTGAGATCAAGTATATGCAGGCGCGGCGGCAACAACTGGGCGGATACATGCCGCAACGTAAAGTGCAGGCTACGCCGCTGAAGCCGGTGCCTGAATCGTACTTTGAAGAGTTCTACAAAGGGACTGAAGGACGCGAAGCTTCGACGACGATGGTTTTCGTGCGGCTGCTGGCAAAGCTGCTGCGCGATCCGGAGTTGGGCAAGCTGATTGTGCCGATCATTCCTGACGAAGCTCGCACCTTTGGAATGGAAGCGCTGTTCCGACAGGTCGGAATTTACTCGAGTGTCGGACAACTTTACGAGCCGGTCGATATGGACACGCTCCTTTATTACAAGGAGGCGAAGAATGGGCAGATCCTTGAAGAAGGGATTACGGAAGCGGGGTCGATGTGCTCGTTGATCGCGGCGGGGACGGCTTATGCCAACCACGGCATCAACACGATTCCCTTCTTTATCTATTACTCGATGTTTGGGTTCCAGCGTATTGGAGATTTGATCTGGGCGGCGGCCGACATGCGTTGCCGCGGATTTCTGGTGGGTGGAACGGCGGGACGGACCACGCTGGCCGGCGAAGGCCTGCAGCATCAGGATGGACACAGCCACGTTCTGGCGTTGCCTGTGCCGAACTTGCTGGCTTACGATCCGGCGTTCGCTTATGAAATTGCCGTCATTATTCAGGATGGCATCAAGCGGATGTATGTGGACCAGGAATCGATTTTCTACTACCTCACGGTGACCAACGAGCCGCTGCACATGCCGGAGATGCCGAAGGGCGAGCACGTGCGCGAGGGCATACTGCGCGGGCTTTATCGCTTCAATATTTCGGACGCGACGGATGCGAAGCTGCGCGTGCAATTGCTGGGCAGCGGAACGATCATGTACGAAGTGTTGAAGGCGCAGACGATCCTCAAAGAAAAATACGGCGTGGCAGCGGATGTGTGGAGCGTGACCAGCTACAAAGAACTCTATCGTGACGCCAATGATTGTGAGCGGTGGAACATGCTGCATCCGGGCGAATCGCCGCGAGTTCCCTTTGTCACCGAGAGACTGAAGGATGCGCCCGGGCCATTCATTGCGGCGTCCGATTACATGAAGGTGCTGCCGGAGTCTCTGGCGAAGTGGGTGCCGGGACAACTGGTGGCTCTTGGAACTGACGGCTTTGGCCGCAGCGAGAACCGGGCAGCGTTGCGCGACTTTTTCGAAGTGGACGCGAAGCACATTGTGCTGGCTACGCTGGGCGCGCTGGCGCGGGAAAAGAAAGTCAGCCTGAATGTGCTCAAGCAGGCGGTGCAGGATCTGGGGATCGATGCGGAAAAGATGAACCCCGCCACGAGTTAGAGAGTGCGGCGCGAATATCTTGCAGATATCGAACTGGCGAATCAAACCGGCAAGTCAAACTGGTAAATCCAGCTTACGAATTAATAAGGAATGGAATCAGTGATCGAATTTAAACTTCCCGCACTGGGTGAAAACATTGAACAGGGCGACCTGGTGCGCCTGATGATTGCGCCTGGCGCGACGGTGAGCGAGGGCCAGGCGGTGATGGAACTCGAAACCGACAAAGCGGTCGTGGAGGTGCCTTCGTCGATCAGCGGGACGGTCAACGAGATTTTGGTCAAGGAAGGCGACAAGATCAAAGTCGGCCAGGTGATTTTCACCGCGGAGAACAATGGGGCGCCCACTGCGCAGGCGAAGGAAGCTCCGCGTCGAGAGGAACCGGCGAAGCATTCCGAGAAGACTCAGGCGGCAGCGACTTCTTCCGGCGTTACTTCGGCAGCGTCTTCAAGCACTTCTTCAGCCACAACGGCGGTTGCGGTGAAGCCGCAGCCTGTGCGCGGGCCGCAAGCAGAGGCTCCGCCAGCGCCACAACGAACGCGATCGACCGACACGGCGGCGGCCAGCGAATTCCGGCTGCAAGAGCTGGGGGAAAATATTTCGGAGGGCGATCTGGTGCGGTTGATGATCGCTCCGGGAGCGAAGGTTTCGGAAGGCCAGCCGGTCATGGAGCTGGAAACCGACAAGGCGGTGGTTGAAGTTCCGTCGTCGGTGAGCGGCGTGGTGAATGAAGTTAAAGTTAAGGAAGGCGAGAGGATCAAAGTTGGGCAGGTGATTTTCACTTTGCAGGGTGGGGCGGCGACGCAGGCCGAGGTGGTGCGTCCACCGCGGGGGCCGGTGGAGCACGTTACCGGGCAGCACGGGGCGCGACTGGCTTTTCAGGCGGCGATTCGTGCCGAGGGCAAGACCGAAGAACAGGCACTGCCTCCAGATCAGCCGCAGCCGCGGCCGGCGGCGTTTTCCATGCCGGCGCAGTTGGGGAAAGTTGCTGGGACTGAGCATCGCGATCCGGTTCCCGCTGCTCCGAGCACGCGGCGTCTGGCCCGCGAAATCGGCGTCGACATTTATGAAGTCAAAGGCACGGGTCCCGGCGGACGAATTAGTGAAGACGACGTCAAGGCGTATGCGAAAGCTTTGGTGACGGCTGTGGCTGCGTCGGCGCAGGCCCCGCCGCGCGCCGGGCATTTCATTGAACCCAAGCTGCCCGATTTTGCTAAGTGGGGAAAGATCGAACGCGTTTCCATGCGCGGGGTCCGGCGCAAGACGGCGGAGCATCTGGCGGAATCCTGGAACACGATTCCGCACGTCACGCAGCATGACCGCGCCGACATCACCGAACTGGAGCAGTTGCGGGCGCGCTTCGCCCCCAAGGCGGAGCAGGCCGGCGGCAAGATGACTGTGACTGCGATCGCGCTGAAGGTTTGTGCTGCCGCGCTGAAGGTGTTTCCGCAATTCAACGCCAGCATCGACATGGAAAAAACCGAGATTGTTTACAAGCAGTACATTCATATCGGGGTGGCGGCGGATACGGACCGCGGGTTGCTGGTCCCAGTGATTCGCGACGTGGACAAGAAAAATATCGTGGAGCTGGCGGTGGAGTTGTCACAACTTTCGCAGAAAGCACGCGATAAAAAAATAACTCTCGCCGATATGGAAGGCGGCACTTTTACTATTACCAACCTCGGCGGCATCGGGGGCACGGCGTTTACGCCCATCGTGAATCATCCCGAGGTTGCGATTCTTGGGCTTTCGCGTTCGCGCATGGAGCCGGAGTGGATTGGCGGGAAGTTCGAGCCGCGGCTCATCTTGCCGCTCTCGCTCTCTTACGATCATCGCTTGATTGATGGCGCGGATGCTGCGCGTTTTCTGCGCTGGGTGGCGGAGGCGTTCGAGCAGCCATTTCTGCTTTCGGTGCAGGGGTAGCTGCGAGCGCAAAATCCCAAAGAAGAATATCCCGAAGAAAGTCAGTTCATGAACGAAACTCTGCAGCAGACTCAGGAAATAAATAGCAAACTGCACATCGCCGTCGTCGGCGGCGGACCAGGCGGCTACGCTGCCGCCTTCCTCGCCGCTGATCTTGGCATGCAGGTTACGCTGATCGATCCCCAGGTGAATCCCGGTGGGGTGTGTTTGTATCGCGGGTGCATTCCTTCGAAAGCGCTGCTGCACGTTGCCAAGTTGATTGAAGAGTCGCAGCAGGCGAAGAATTGGGGCATTGACTTTCCTTCCCCGAAGATTGATCTGGCGCGCTTACGATCGTGGAAAGAAGGCGTGGTCAAGAAGCTTACGGGAGGCCTGGGCATTCTTTCGAAGCAGCGCCACGTGGAATACATTCAGGGGCGGGCGGCGTTTGAGAATTCCTCCACGTTGCGGATCAAGAAAGACGACGCCACCGAAGTGGTTCTGAGTTTCGACCGGATTATTCTGGCGACCGGTTCGCGGCCCGCGATTATTCCGGCGCTCAAGCTGGATTCGCCGCGCTTTATGGATTCTACCGGGGCGCTCGATCTGGAAGACATTCCGGGCAGTTTGCTGGTGGTTGGCGGCGGATACATCGGCCTGGAGCTTGGGTCGGTGTATGCCGCGCTGGGGACGCGCGTCACGGTCGTGGAAATGCTGACGGGGCTGCTTCCCGGCGCGGACCGCGATCTGGTTCTGCCGTTGCACAAGCGTCTGGAGAAAATGTTTGAGACAATTCTGCTGAACACTACTGTTGCTTCGCTTAAAGAAGAGGGCGCCGGAATTCGCGCAACTTTCGCAGGTGCGGCGGTGCAAGATAAAGACCGCGAAAAAGTTTTCGACCGCGTGCTGGTTTCCGTGGGGCGCAAGCCGAACTCGGAGATCCCCGGACTCGATAAGACCCAGGTGCACGTCAACGCACGCGGATTCATCGAGGTGAACAAGCAACTGCAGACCTCCGACCCCGCAATCTACGCTATTGGCGACGTGGTCGGCGAGCCCATGCTGGCGCACAAGGCTTCGCACGAGGGACGCACTGCTGTTGAAGCGATTGCAGGGCATAAGGTTGCGTTCGAACCGGCTGCGATTCCCGCCGTGGTGTTCACTGATCCCGAAGTTGCCTGGTGTGGTCTGACCGAAACTCAGGCGGAAAAAGAAAAGCGCGAGATTAAGGTTGCGAAATTTCCCTGGGCCGCCTCTGGACGCGCCGTCACGCTGGATCGTCCCGAAGGCATGACCAAGCTCGTCATCGACCCGCAGACCGAACGCGTGCTGGGCGTTGGAATTGTCGGAGTTGGCGCTGGCGAACTGATCGCCGAGGGCGTTTTGGGCATCGAAATGGCTGCGCTGGCACGCGATGTGGCCATGAGCATCCATCCGCACCCCACACTTTCTGAGACGGTGATGGAGTCTGCGGAAGTTTTCTTTGGCACGAGCACGCACATATATCGCCCCAAGCGCGGATAATATGGGGAAGATATCCATGCCCATTTTTTCTAGAGCCATTGTCTTTCTTACGCTTGGTCTTGCTGCGTTTCTGCCGATTTCTGCACAGAGCCCGCTGAGCCAACTGCTGCAATCCCCAACCCCGGCAGGCACTTCTGCGAAAGCCTCAGACCAACTGGGCCGCGATACGCCGTATGGAACCGTCTTTGGATTTCTGCAGGCGGCGCAGTCGGGCAGCTACAGCATCGCAGCGCAATATCTCCAGATGAGCCCGGGACGCCGGCAGAGCGAAGGCGACGCGCTGGCGATGAAGCTCTACACCGCGATGAACGGCTCGTTTGCCGGCAGCCTGCGTCCGAGCCGGCAGCCTGAAGGCACGCTTCAGGAAGATGTTCCGCAGGGCAGGCAGCGGCTGGGAACCATGTCGGCCGGAGACGTGGATGCCGAACTCGAACTGGTTCACGTTACGGACCCGACCGCGGGGAAAATCTGGCTGATCTCTTCCGACACGCTGGCGAAAGTGCCGGAACTTTACGATCAGGTGGAAGCAAGGCGGGTAGAGACGCGGCTGCCCAAGTGGATGGTGAAGAACCAGCTTTCCGGCATGCCGCTTTGGCAATGGCTGGCTTTGCTATTGCTGATTCCCGGGGCGGCGGCGGCGGCCTGGCTGCTGCTCGTGATGGCAAAAATCCCGTTGCGATGGTGGGCCCGGAGACATGGGGATGTTGAACTGACCCACTGGCGCTCGGTTTCGGCTCCGGCATGGCTTCTTGCCGGCGCGATTATCCACCGCATCGCGGCCAGCTTCGTTGGTATTGCTCTGCTTCCGCGGCACTATTACAACCAGGTGGTCGCAGTTGCGGTGATTGTTGGCACATTTTGGATTTTCTGGCGAGTGATTCGCTGGTTCATGCAGCGCGTGCGCGACCGGGCCCTGGCCCACGGCCACTCCGGCACCGGATCGCTGATGTTGCTGGGCGAACGCATCATCAAAGCAGTCATCGTCGTGATGGCGTTGTTTCTTGTGCTGAGCATTCTGGGCTTCAACATGACCACGGCGCTGGCGGGCGTGGGCATTGGCACCCTGGCAGTCGGCTTCGGAGCGCAGCAGACCATCGCGAATTTATTTGGCGGCGTTTCAGTGCTGGGCGATGAAGTCATTCGCGTGGGGGACGTTTGCAAGTTCGGCGACCGCACGGGAACGGTGGAGGATATTGGGCTGCGTTCAACTCGGGTGCGCACCGAGGAGAGAACGCTCTTGGCCATCCCCAACGGGACGGTTGCGACTATCAATGTTGAAAACCTGAGCCGGCGGGACAAGATTCTTTTCAAGACTGTGCTGGGGCTGCATCAGGACACCACGGCTCGGCAGGTCAGCCATGTGCTTACGGAAATCCGCGGCGTTTTATCGGGCCACGACAAAGTTGAGGCAAATACAATTCGCGTGCGGCTTACGGAGCTAGCGTCGAGTTCGATCAACGTGGAAATTTTCAGTTACGTGTTGACGAGGGACTTCAACGAATTCGCTGCGGTCCGCGAAGACCTGCTCTTGCGCATCATGAGTTTTGTGGAGGATTCAGGGACTACCCTGGCGTCGCCGTCGCAGACGCTTTACTTGAGTGGCGATCCGGGTGCGGCAAAGAACAAGATCGAGGCTGCGGCGAAGAGCGTTTCAGAATCGGCAGCGCGTAAATCGAAGCCGGATGAAGATAATTCGCGCAAGGGCAATTAGGCTTTCGTATGCCATCGCTGCGTGAGCCAGAGCAGGAATAGGTGCGTTGGAAAGTACACTACGGCGGGAATGACGAGCAGATATCCCAGGAGATATAAAAGTCCCGGCACGGCGTGCTGTTCATGAGAGAAAGGGCCGCGGGCCCAATTTACGTCGTACTCCGGACGCCAGAAATAATTGATGGGAACGACGATCCACGCGGTCAGCGTTTGATACTTCCAACCTCGCCGGTCGTAACCTAAGCGCCAAATTGCCCACAACAGCAATGGCGGCGCAATCACGTGGAACAGGCTTAGCAGCCGAATGGCTAGCGGAACGTGCGTGTCGAACATGAATTCCGTTCCGCCAATCAAGTGCCGTCCACTCAGCAACGCGCTCGCCAGGTCGATGGTGAAAAGACTTTGGAACAGCAGCAGGCCAGTCGCCTGCCAGGAAAACAGGAGCGGGCTCTCGAGCCAGAGTGCGGCGGCAATGAAGAAATTGCCGAGGTCGCAAAAGAAAAGAAAGTTCTGCAGCCCGTATTGCCGCCAGTACAGAGGGATCCATGCGATCACGCATGCTGTCCAGAGAACTTTGAGCCAGAGCGGGATGCGCATGAGACGGTATTGTATCCGGAGCAAGAAAGAACGGCTTCCGGCTTCGGGCTTCGGGAAAGCCTTGGAATTCTGGAGGGCCAAACGGTCATTCCGGCGGCGCGAAAACGGCGTGATTGGAATTACTACCGTAACTTGATGACGCTTACAGGTGTACCTACGATGACGTTAGTATGGGTTATCAAGCGCTCTTATTCTGCCCCGATGAGAAGACGGCTCGCGCCGTAACGCAGGTCCTAAGTGAACTGGACTTCGCCGTTATTCCCTGTACAGAACCCTTCGCAGCGGTGAAGAAATTGATGGGCGAACATTTTGACGCCCTGGTGGTGGACTGCGACAACGAGCAGAACGCAACGTTATTGTTCAAGAGCGCCCGCAACGCGCCCAATAACCATTCGTCGTTGGCGGTCGCGGTGGTGGAAGGGCAGGCGGGCGTGGCGAAGGCTTTCCGGATCGGCGCCAACCTGGTCCTTACCAAGCCGGTGAATGTGGAGCAGGCGAAAGGCACGCTTCGAGTTGCGCGCGGATTGTTGCGCAAGAACGAAGCGGTAAAACCCGCTCCAGGAGCGGCGAGCGCGGCAGTAAAGCCGGTGGCGCCGCAACGGCCGGCTCCAACTGTCACAACTGCGTCGGCAGCGCCGACCGCGCCTTCGGCGGCGGCGGCAGCGGCTGCTGGAAGCATTCCAGGGATTGGCGAAAGCGTTTCGCCGTGGGTTGCAGCTCCGCCGGTCGTTACTCCGTCGGTCGTGGCTACGTCAAGCACTTCGTCGTCGGTCGTCGCTCCGTCGGTCGCGTCCGCGGTAAAGATCGCCAGCAGACCAGAAATTCCGTCACCACCGGTTGAACACTCGCCTAAGGCGGGAGGGTTTGGAACGGGCGCTGCCAGCGCTCCGGCACCTGCCCGCGAGCCGAAAAGCATTGCGGCCGCCGGGGAGAAGGCTGCGACAGTTATTCCGGAGCCGGAAATTCCAGTGGAGAAAGTCGCGGTTAGCGAGAGCGAATCTTCCGCCGCAGAAGCGCCCGCGGCAGCGGCTTCGTTCACGCTTGGCGGCAATGTCGAAACTGAGCCGGCGGGCGGGCGAAGCAAGAAGCTGCTTTTGGCAGTGGCTGGGGTTGTGCTGATTGCAGCGGTTGGCTATGCAGTGTGGATGCAATGGGTTGTTTCAGGCGGGGGCGCGGCTCCTTTCACGCCCGCGACCGCGCGACCGGCAACTGCCGCCAAGGTTCCGCAAGCAGCGGCGAACCCGGCTCCGATCGCTCCACGCGCCGACGCATCGTCTTCTGCACCGAGTTCCACGGCCGCTACGCCGGAAGCCAATACGCGTGCAACTGTAAATTCGGATAATGCAAAACCCCACGCAACCAAGGCGGAATCTGGAGCCGACTCGTCCGCGCTTCCAGCAGCGCCGGTGGCGGAGAGCAAGGCTTCACACACGTCGGCGGCTGAGCATCCCATCGTGATCAAGAATCATCCTGCGCAAGCTTCTGCGCAGCCTTCAGGTCAACCTGGTATTGCGAAATCTGCGCCAGTGGGCGAGGTGGCTGCTCCAAGCATGGCTGCCGTTGCTTCGACCGGAAGCGGCAGTTCACTTCCCAGTCTGATGAGCAGCGGCAACGCGTCGACACCGGTGTTGCAGGACCTGCACGTTTCGCAGGGAGTGTCGCGGGGGCTGCTGGTGAAAGAGATCCCGCCGGTATATCCAGCGAGCGCACGGCAGATGCAGGTGGAAGGTACGGTTGAGCTTTTAGCGACGATCTCAAAGACTGGAAGCATTTCGGGCGTAAAGGTCGTCAGTGGAAACCCGCAGCTGACTCACGCCGCGGTTGATGCGGTGAAGCAGTGGAAATACAAACCGTATCTGCTCAACGGCGAGCCAGTTGAGATTCAGACGCAGGTTACGGTGAAGTTCAATCTGCCGCACTGAAGCTATCCGGGAAATTGTGATTGCTGATTTCTGATTGCTGATTGAAAAGCCTCCCCGAAGCTAGTTCTTCATCGTACAAGTTGGACTGTGGGATCGGGTGGAGGTGCCGAAAGCATGAATTACAGCGGGCAGAATCGCTTGTCCTCTGACGAGCAACGAACGGAACACAGAAGCGCCCCGCGCGTCAAAGTAAAGGTCCCGGTAGAGTTGCACCTCCCGGGCAACGACATTCCACTGCGGGGCCAAACCGCCGATATCAGCGAAAGCGGCTGCTATATCGAATCGATCTATCCATTTCCCATCGGGACAGTTCTTGAGATGAGTCTCCAGCTTAACGAGACCGTGCTGGCTCTGGGCACGGTGGTCACCTCCGACCCGCAGGTGGGAAACGGGATCAAGTTCGATAAAATGCTGCCTGAAGACCAGGAACAACTGCACGCCTACGTGGAAGCCGCTCAGCAAAGCGAATGAGTTGTTTGAGTTCGGGCGCTGCTCCGCAGTCGAACCCTTAGGGCTCTATTATTCCGGAAACCACCTCGGCAATGGCGTAGGTCGAACCCCTCATGAACGGCGTCTTGGCGAAATTCACGCCAGGAATGTAGTCTGAAGTTATCGCGAAAACATATGCTTGCCCCGCACTCAGCAGCCCTGGAGGAACCAGCAGGGACGTGCTTTGCGTGTAAAACGTAGCGACGGAGTTGATGACGGTGTTGCCCGCGCTGTTTGACAATTGGAAAATCCCAACATTGTAGTTATTGGCCGCTCCCACAGTTGGCGCCAACCATTTCAGTGTAGGTGTAGTGCCCACGGCGCTTAGGTTGCTAAAGAAATTCTTGCCATTCACCTTCGGAGTGCTTACCACGCCAGCCAGGGGTTTCATCGGATTCGTAGACGTCGGCAGCGTCGACGTGGCGTCATACACAAATGTCAACATTGCCGCGCTGTTTGTGGCCCCCGGCGCCAAATAACTCGTTTGGGCGTTCCAGTTATAGCCCACAAAGAGCGGCCATTCTGGGGAGTACGGATTTCCGTAAAACACCTGCCCAAGGTCGCCATTAGTCGTAATGGGTGGCGACCCTTGATATAGAACCAGGTCTGAAGTGTCGGTGGTTTGTCCTCTTGCAAGGCTCACCGGATAAACATCCAAGGCAAAGCCCGACCCGGCCAGAACCGCGCCGGGGTTGGCCGCGAGCGCTTGTGCGGTAATATCCGCTCCGTTGATGTTGGCCTCGAACTTTTCGTTCTGGGCTATTGTTGTGAGCTCACCGTCGATCGGCGTATCCGATCCCTGCGCCTGAGTAAACTTGTGGGGCGCAATGTATCGCCCCAACGCGTTCATGGGATAGCCCGCCAGATTCTGCGTGATCAGTTGAGCGATATAGTACTGGTCGCCTTCCGACGCCACGCTCAAATTTGCGGGGATAATGCTGTCATAGGGGAACGTGCCGCTGAAGGTGGTTTCCCCTACCGTGGGGAAGTAAAACTCGAATGAGGAATTGTTCGGGCACACCATTTCCAGAAGGTCTGTCGATTGCCACGAATTGAGATCGGTGAGATTAAAGGTGAGCGTTGTACTCGCGTCCGCCTGCACGGTGTCCGAGCGGTAGTCGGCGAAGGAATCGGCGTCAACAGCCGTGTCGCTCGTCCACACATAATTGGTGCCGATTTGCAACAGATAGAACCCTCCGGGCACGTTGGGGATGGTGAATGTGCCACTGCTGGTTCCGGTGCCGGTCAAACTGGTGTAGCCGCGGGACCCGTTAGGAACAAAGGCGGCAATCGTTGTAGCCGAAAGGTCGACCGGCACCGGTGCATTCTTATAGTGCACGATTTCGGTGCCCGTCACGGTGCGGGTCGAAGACGGTGAGGACTCCTGGCTTGGTTCACCGCCGGTCACGGCGTACGATACAGTTGAAATCAGCCCTAGGGTCAGTGCGAAACAAAGTTTACGCATAATCGGTTCTCCTATCCACGGGAAACGGGCAAGGGAACTCGAAATTGCGGACGAACACGCGGGGCTCGAAAAGATTTCGGTTGTCCCTGTGGTTGCGCCAGCACTGTACACCCATCTCCTTTGCTGGCATAGAGCACAAGGCCTCTAACGGGGAGACTCGCGGCGGCTCAAGCGGATAGTTGGCGATAAGTCGCCACAGCGCTCACAGTGGCTTCGGTAAACCAGCGATTACTTTTTCCCTGAGAGCGAAGTGGCAGCAGACGCGGTTGTGGTGAGTTTCTTGTATTCGGCTTCGGCTTGACGAAGTATCGGGATATCCGGGTCCGCATCCTTCCAGGTGGTAAAGAATTCATCGTAGGCCTTGCGGCTGTTCTCCCCATCCCCTTGCAGAGCGTAGGCCCGCGCGAGACCGAGTTGCGCCAGCGGAGCATACACTTGCCACCAGCCCGCTCCACGATTATCGAGGAGCATCTGAAACTCGACGGCAGCCTTGGCAGGCTCCTTGGCAGCCAGATAGGCTTGCCCGAGACGGTAAGGCACGTCTAGCGTGGAAGCCCCGGCCGGCGCGAGCAAATCCGCGGCTCTGGCAGCGTTTCCTCGCTGGCGCTCAATGATGGAATGAATCAGCGGCAGATGAACTTTCTGTTCGATGGTGTTTTCGGGAGCGATTCGGTTCAGTTCTGCCGCCAGTGCTTCCGCGCGAGTCAACTCGCCGGCGTCCGCGAATGCATCGGCGCAGCGCCACAGCTCGACTGGGCTGTGGTTGTCCCCTTCTTCGGAATGGCGACAGAGACTGCGAGCCAAACTGTAGTTTCCTAGAAACGATTCGAGCTGGCCGCGCGCGGCAAGTTCGTCGGCGGCGTCTTGCTTCTCGCCGGCGCGCATCTCCAGGTCCACGGCGGTTTCGCTGAGCGAGCGAAACTTCTTCATGTCTCCGCGAAGGTATGCGAACTGCATCTGCAGTTGCAGCCAGCCGATATCATCGGCTTTAGCTTCACGGGCAATCCGGTCCATCGTAGCTGTATCGTTCTCGAAGAAGGCGATGCGGTAGAGCATGTCGACCTGATAGGAGAAGAGAGAGCCTTTTTGCTGCCATTGATTGAGTGTTTTCTTGGCCTCGTCAAATCGGCCGAGAGACAGGAGCGCTTGACTTTTGTTGGAGTAGACGAAGGCAGACGGTTCCGGTGAATGGTCGATGGTCCAGTTGAACTGCTGCAGCGCCTCTTGCGGTCTCCCCAGCAGCACGTAATTGATCCCCAATAGGTTGGCCGCATTGAGGCTCCGCGGATACACCTGCTGGTACAAAATGAGTACTGCATTTTCCTTCTCGAGGTTGCCCGTTACGTTCCAATCGTAAGTGGCCGTAGCCAGAAAATTTTCCTCTTGCGAAAGGCGCTTGTCCTTTAGTTGGAAGGCGCGGGCAAAATTCTTCCGCGAAGCCTCCTCGTCGCCGACCCCGTGATAGGAGCTGGCGAGCATCACGTACGCCGAACAGAACTGCGGATCCAGCTCGACAGCCCGTTCAAAGAAGGGAATGGACTCGCGGATCGCCCCGGAACGCTTCCGCATCTGGCCCATCCGGTAGGCTTGCAGCGCTTCAAGGGAACTCGTGGTCGCGAGATCCAGAGGCACATTGTACTTTTCGAGAGAACTCAGACTTTCGCCTAGTCGCCTTCTCAACTGCGTGCCTGCCCTGCCTAGCGCAGCGATCACTTGATCCTTACTGTCCGCCTCTTCCTGGCGTCGCGCGATGGACTTTTGTGTCCTGGCGTCTATGGCTTCCAAAGTGATCAGGTATTTGTTCCCGAAGGCAGCAATCTCTGGCACCACCACCGCTTTGAGCCCCTGCCGTTTGCAGATTTCGATACCGAGTTCCTCTGTGACACGCTCATCCGGCTCATGGCGCATCGTGCGCAGCGTTTGGCGGACCGCGGCCTCAGACAGGAGGCTCAAGAAAGGAGACTCGCTAAGTTTGACTTCTAGTGCTTTGTCCAGGTTGTCGAATATCGGGTCACCCGTCTTGTTGACGAAACTCGCGAGCAGAATCACGTCTGTCTGGTTCAGCACGGGCCGGGCGAAAAATACCCGCCACGTAGCCACTGCGGCCACCAAGAGGATGACTGCGACGCCAGCCGCAATGGCAAGGCGGCGTTTTTTCCCGGATTCAGGTACCTGCTGATAGTGAAGAACTCGCGCGGAGCGTTCTTCAACGGCGGCCGGTGCGACGAACGGGCCGTCTTCGACGCGGGCGATAAAACAATAGCCGCGGCGGGGTATCGTCTCGATGAAGGTGGGTTTCTCGGCGTCATCCTCGAGCGCTACCCGCAGGCGTTTTACCACCGCGTTGACGCTGTGCTCGAACTCGACCACGGTGCCGTCAGGCCAAAGATGTTGTTGGATCTCCTCTCGCGTAACGATCTGGCCCGGCCGCTGCAGCAGGAGTTCGAGAAGTTGCAGGGGTTGCCCTTGGAGACGGTTCCTCGTCCCGTTTCTGGAGAGCAATCCGCTCTGAAGGTCTAGTTCGAATCCCTCGAAGCGCACCACGGTCGGACGAACCGTGCGGACGGGTTCCGGAGACATGGCCACAGACAACTCGCAGCGTTAGATCAAACCCTACGTCGTTTGTTTACGAAGCGTCGTGCCTAGCCGTCACGCGCAATTCTATCACCCAACTTCGACAAGTCTCAGAAATTGAACGGCCTACCCGTATCAGCCAGATGTCAGATAAATGTCAGCTACGCTGCATTGAGCTTTTCCACTCCCGGACGCAGGATTCCGAAGATACCGGAGGCGGAAATGAAACTTGCCACCAAGCTTCCACCGACCTTCGCCTGTCTGCTTTCGGTTCTCCTGCTGCTGTGTGGGTGCGGAGGAGGACCAGGAACTTCGCAGCTTCCGTTAAGTCCGCCTTCAGCCCCACCTTCGGCGCCGCCGCCGACGCCCCAGAGCATTTCAGGCGGGTGGCAACTCACCACTACGTCCACCGTGGGGATGCCCCGCTTGACGATTGCGGGCAGCCTTAATCAGTCTGGCACTTCGGTCAGTGGCGCGGTGCATGTGGCCGGTTCGAGTTGTTTTGATCAGCAGAATGCCGTCGGCCTGACTGGTACGCTGACTGATGGCAATATCTCTCTGACCTCCGAGTCTGCTAACGGACAGGTCATTACTTTCGCCGGGAACATGACCGTCCAAGCCAATTTTCCGGATGCGCTGACTGGGACGTATGCCATCAATGGCGGGTGCGCCAACGGCGACCAAGGCAATCTGACCGGCTACAGTGTGGGTGCATTCAACGGATCCTGGTTTGGCAACGTAACCACCGCGGAAGGAGCAAGTATTTATTGGGGTAGTGACGTGTTAAGTCAGGTTGGCCCCAGCTCGGAGGGTAGCTTTGGCCTGACCGGGGCTTTTGTTTTCGACGGTGCCTGCTTTAGTTCAGGAAAGCTGACGCCAGGAACCTACCCCACACCCAGCTTCCACTTGGGTATCTCAGTGGTGCCTAATATTCCTACAGACAATGGCACCATTGCCTTTGTTGGCGAGGCGGGCCCGGACCAGGGCGGTTTGATTGCGGGGACCTATACGATGACTGGCGGCTCCTGTGATTCTACCGGCACGGGATTCCTGTCGCCCTGGGACTATTGACCCCCTTTGGCATTCCTGACAGGGATCGTGGAGACCCGGGTGCGGTGAAGATAAACGTGTTGTGACAATGGCAGCCTTTTTTGGGGCCAAAAAGGAAATTCTGGGCTGGATAGACGAACGCAAGCAGAGGAGAGCGCCATGGTTTCCAAAACGTTTCGCATTGCTTCAATGATTGTTCTTATCACCTTTGTGTTCAGTTGCGCCGCTTGGGCGGCGACCTGTTCAAACGCCTCTCTGAGCGGCACCTACGGGTTTCTGCACGGCGGCACAGATAGCTTAGGCACACCTGCCACCGGGTTGAGCCAGATCACGTTTGACTCATCCACAGGCACGTATACCGGAGAGGATACAGCATCCCTGGACGGCGTGATTAGCACCGAGCCTCTCGCCGCAACGTACGCAGTCGCCTCGAACTGCACCGTCTCGGCTAGAGTGCGGATAGGCGGCGAACCGGCTGTGAATATCTCCTTTGTGGTTACGTCAACAGGTTTCTTGTTCCTTTTCCAGAAGCAAGGCGCGACCTCGTCGGGATTCGGCGTGAAGCAGGGCTCGCCGACCTGCGCCAATGCCGGAGTTCAGGGTAGTTTTGGGTTTGAAACAACCGGCACCTTCCTCGCAGGGGCACCCGCCACGGGGCCGGTGGATTTTATCGGCGAGTTGGAGTTAGCGGTCAACCCTTCGGGAGAGGGAGTGATAAGCGGACACGTAGCGGGTAGCGTGGATGGCACGATTCTGACGTTTGCGGACGAGCCCGTCACCGGTTCTTACACGGTCGGCACGGATTGCAGGGGTGCGGCTAGCATAACGCTGAATGGGGGCTCCGAAATGCACTTCAGCCTGGTAGTTGTGGATGGTGGGAACGAAATGCTGGCTATTGAGACGGACGCGGACACGGTTGTCAGCGGCACTCTGGCGAAAGGCAATTAAGTAACAAAGACGGCATCTGTGCAAAGCACTCACCCTACAACTTTCATCACTCGAGGGAGAGCGAATCCATGAGGCATAGTCGTTTCATCCGTTCGACCTCACTGATTATGCGCAACGAGCACGGGATCGAGGTATCGCCACAAGCCCGTGAACGCGCTGCCGAGAAAGGGGTGACGCTGTGAACCGCAACTCCACCAGCATTCTCGCATTGATTTTGCTTTGCCTGTCCTTGGGGTCCCTGACGGGTTGCAGCAGCAGTTCGAGTACGCCACCTCCGCCTCCACCTCCCACCATCGCGATCACGGCGACCAGCGGATTGGGACAAACCGCAACCGTCGGTAACGCCTTTACTAACATGCTGGTAGCTACCGTGACATCGAACGGAACAGCGGCCAGCGGGGTAACGGTTACGTTCACACCTGTCGCGGGATCAGCCGGTCAGAGCTGCTCCCCCTCCGCTACCACTGTTACCACCACCCCCGATGGCACCGCATCGATCACATGCACGGCAAACTCGACGCCCGGCAGCTACTCAGTAACGGCTGCAGCGACGGGAGCCACAGCAACGGCCAGTTTCACCGAAGGCAACACAGCGCAGAAGAAGGCTCCCATCGTGTTCGTGTTCTATGTGAACGGGCTGGAAGGCAACCCCAACTTCCCCCCGGGACTCGGGCCGGTTTACTACGCCATCGCAGGCGCGGTGGGTTTTGACTCAAACGGAAACATCCTCGGGGGCGAACAGGACTATAACGACGGTAACGGCTTCACGTCACCCGGCGAGCCCACGAACCCCGACGTAATCAGCCCCGCCGGCAGTTCGATGACGGTGAATTCAACCACCGGCACCGGGACGCTAGTCCTTAATGTTTCGGCCAGCAACCCTTATGTTGGAGTGAAGGGGATCGAGACCTTCGCCGTTCAGTTTATGAACGCAAATCATGCGCTGATCACGCAGTTTGATAAATCGGCAACTTCCAGCGGAAGCTTCGACCTGCAGACGGCAACGAGTGGCGCCGACGGCAATTTTGCCTTCACCCTCTCCGGGTTGGACACCACGAACGCATCCACGGTTGCGTATGGAGGCGTGTTCTCGAACACTAGCGGCGCCATCCACGGCATGTACGACGAAAATGATTTCGGGACGGTGCTCGTGGGAAATACTATCTCAGCCACGGACAACGGCGTCGGAGCAGACGTGTTCGGGCGTGGCAGCATCTCCGGCTTCACGGATCCCAACGACAGCAACGCACCCATCTCACTCGTCTACTACATCGTTGGTCCAGAAGTATTACGCATCATCGATGTTGATTTCCTTGATGCTCTTGTGGGTTCAGCCTACGGCCAGGGCAACGCCACCACTTTCGACAGCACGGCGCTGTCAAAGGACGTGTTTGGCATCCTGGACAACACGGAGGACGCCGTATTTGCCGCAGCGGGGCAACTCGTTGCCGCCAATACCGCCGTTGGAACGTTTAGCGCTACATTCACGGGTGAAGGCGATGATGACGAAGGGGGCACCGTCATGGCCACGGGCACCCCGGGCGGAGTCGCGGGCAACTACTCGTTTTCGCCCACCGTGCTCGGTTATGGCAGCATGACTGGCATCACGGGGTTGGGATCCATTCACAAGCTCGGGCTGTATGCGACCGACCCAACTCTCAATCTTCTGGATCCCAACAACACCACGGCGGCCAACCTGGGAGCCGCCCTTGTCCTCGATCTGGACGATTTCGCCCAGGGCACGGGAATCGTGGTTCCGCAAGGGACCATTGCGTCTGACGGATCTGACCTCAACAACAGCTACGGCTTCGGGGCGCAGGCCTACATGCCCGGTGAAGGCACCTGGCCCACCGGGAACGCGGGCTGGGAGTTTGACTTCGTCGGGCAAGGAACGTTTGCCTCTCTTGTTTTCACGACCGGCGGGCCCCCCACTCCGGCAGATATCAGCGATCCGTTCGCGTACTTCGTAACGGGCACGCCGGATGAGTACACTGCCGTTCCGATCGCGGGGACTGCGGCCGCACCTGACGCCGGGGGGCGATACACCTTCCGGTCGGCCACTCCGTTTGCCGTCGGTCCCGTCGGGGGCGCTGACCGTACGACCAAGGACTTCACCGTGGTCATGTACGAAGCTGGTCCAGGACTGGTGTTCTCGATCGACGAGGACGTCCTCAGCGAGTGGCTGGGCACCTTCCAGAAGGAGAATGCCAGCTCGCTGAATGCGATGCACGTGAAGAGAGGACCGCTAGTCAAGAGCCAGGCGAAACCAAAACGCTAACCAGTAAACCAAACGAGGGTTCCCTGGTGGGTCAAAGAGGAACTGGAGGATGCCATGAAAAGCGAAGCAGTGCTAGTGAGAAAGCTCGCAGTTGGGGCGATTGTAAGCCTTTTGCTCCTTGCCGGATGCGGAGGCGGCACCAGTCCGTCATCGATCAATCAGCCTACATCCAGCGGATCTAATCCAAACTCCGTTCCGACGATCAGTTTACTCGCTCCAAGCTGCGCTCCCGCAGGAGAGCCCGTTCAGTTGCAGGTAGTTGGGACAAATTTTGTGGCCGGTTCAGTCGTGCGCTGGAACGGCAGCGACCAGCCGACCAATAGTATCGCCATCGACGGACTCAGTGTTCAGATCTCGGCGAGTGACGTTGCCGCAGCCGGGACAGCCGCAGTCACAGTCTTCAACCCTGCACCCGGCGGGGGTAGCTCGAACGCGTTGACCTTCACCATAAACTCAGGAGCTGTTGATCCGCAATCAATCGCTGTAGACCCTGCCGGAAAGTTGGCCTATGTGGCGAGTGCGGGCTGCGGTGGCTACGTGTCCATGTACACGATCAACCCCACCACCGGGGCCCTGGCGTCCATAGGACCACCGGTGCCTACAAATGACGAATTTACCGACTCCGTGACCGTAGATCCTTCAGGCAAGTTCGCCTACGTGGCGAGTTCGGGAGATGTGTGGGATATCGATTTTGGCAGCGTCTTGACGTACACCATCAATCCCACGACCGGGGCCTTAACATCCACCTCAGGAGGGATAACCGGAACAGGGGTAAACGGAACTCCGGAGCTTTTCAATTCGGTGGCTGTGGATCCATCCGGCAAGTTCGCTTATGCGGCGGATGGGGGAGCTTTCCCGGCGGGCAGCTTCGGCGGTGATTCCAGCGTCTCGATGTACACCATCAACAGCACCACCGGGGCTTTGAGGTCCATTGGGATGATCGCCGCAGGAGCAGGTCCCGCCTCCGTGGCCGTCGATCCTGCGGGCAAGTTCGCCTATGTAACGAATTTCGACTCAAACAACGTCTCCATGTACGCCATCGACGCCACGACTGGGGCCTTAGCGTCCATAGGGACGATTGCTGCGGGACCAGGCCCTGTCTCCGTAGCGGTGGATCCTGCGGGCAAGTTCGCCTATGTGGCAAATTGGACGTATGACACGCAAGGTAGCGTCTCGATGTACACCATCGACGCCACGACCGGGGCCCTAACATTTATAGGGTCGATTGCCGCAGGAACAAGCGCTTTCTCCGTAGCTGTGGATCCTGCGGGCAAGTTCGCCTATGTGGCAAATTGGACGGGGAATGACACGGAAGGTAGTGTCTCGATGTACACCATCGACGCCACGACCGGGGTGTTAACGCCCACAGGAACGATAGCTACAGGGCTATCTCCTATCTCGATAGTCATCCATCCGTCCGGTAAGTTCGCCTATGTGACGAATTCCGGCTCGAACAGCGTCTCCATGTACAGCATTGATGGTGCCACCGGGACCTTGACGCTCATAGGGACGATAGGCACATGAAGGGGACCCGCGCGGCGGCCTCAATGAGTGTAAACCGATTGCGTCAGTTGACATTTCTTGTGCAAGCAGAACAGGCATGGCTGGAAGATCGCCACGCTGCTACTGCAGCTTCGCGTACTCCGCCTTCGCTTCTTTCAGGATGGGGATGTCGGGGTCGGCGTCTTTCCAGACTGTGAAGAAATCCCGGTAGGCAGTTTTCGCTTTGGCGGTGTCGCCTGCCATGGCATAGGCACGGCCGAGTTGAAGGTGGGCCAGCGCGCCAGTCACGAAGTTCCCGACCAAGCCTCTGTGATCTTGCAGCTTTTGGAACTCCGCTGCTGCAGCCGTCCCGTTGTGTGCCAACAAGTGGGCTTGGCCGCGCACGTACGCCGGGTACAGATAGTTGATGAACGTGCCTGCGAAACCCGCCTTCAGCCTTGTACACCACGCCCATCCCGCCACCACCGAGTTTTTCTACAATGCGATAGTGGGAGATGGTCTGGCCGATCATGCTTTGACAATCAACGAGTCGAGCAATGTTAGGCGAGCTGCTGGGACAAGTCAATTAAAGCCACGTCGGCTATTAGCTTCGGAGCGCGTCGCTTCGTTGGCTCGACCCTTCGGCTTCGCTCAGGGCAGGCTGCCGAAGGCGGCCGTCCGCATATTAGCTCTCTACACGGGGCTGCAGCTATTCGTGCTGCAGGACTTCGTCGATTACGGCTTTGCCGCCTTTATCTACTGTGATGACTTTGTGGATGGAGACGTAGCCGCTCATCGTGATGTCCACAACGTAGTTGCCGGGGTCGAGGGTGAAGTCAACGGGCGAGCCTTTATCCAGCATGTGCTCGTTGACGGCGACCTGGGCTCCCTTGGGCGTGGTCTTGATGCTGACCGTGCCCACGCTCTGCGCTTCCTTGCCGCCGAACAGCTTCTTCATTTTTCCGGTGGTCTTTATGTTGTCTACATTACCGAGCAGGCGCAGAGTGGGCGAGAAACTCACCGTTTGGCCCAGGACGAACTGAGCGTTGGTGGTTTCATCAAGGTAGCCCGACTTGCGCACCAGGACGACGTGCGATCCTTTGTCGATAGAAACTTGTGCCGGGGTGAGCTTACCGGTGTCTTTGCCGTCCACATAGACGTTCGCACCAGCCGGGCTGCTGGACACTGACAGCGTGGCCACGAGTTGGGCGAGATGGGTTACGACGAAAGACTTGCTGCCGGATGTGACTTGAACCGTTCGCGTATCGGAGGAGTAACCGGGCTTGCTGGCCGTAACCGAATGCTGACCGGGGTCTAATCCCGGCAGCGTGAAGGGCGTAACCCACGAAGGATCGGTTTTTCCATCGACTGAGACTTGCGCTCCCTGGGGAACGGAATCGATGGACATCTGTCCGGGGACGATTAAGGGAGCTGCCGAGGCTGCGACCTTTTTCTTCGCGTTCTTACCTTTGGCTGCGCCGCGAGTTGGAGCTGGTTCGGCTTCAACCACGGGCGCCGGGGGCTGAGCTTGTGCTACTGCGGGAGTCTGGGCCGGTTGGGGCGCGGGTTGGCTGGCCGCGGGTTGCCTTGCCGCAGGCTGTTCGGTAGTCGTGGATTCGGCGGCGGTGGGCCGAGGCGTGTCGCCGTCATTATTCAAGCTGTTGACGTGCATCACCAAAGCTACGGCGATGATCAGAATCACGACTGCAGCGCCGGCGATGGAATAAACCATCAGGCTGGGCGGGACGTTCTTGATTTCCTTGATCGCTTTCTCGGCGACTTCGCGAGGCTGAACTTTTGGCTTCTCCTCCGCCTCATATTCATAGAGCGTGGGGCTGGAGGCGTGGGAAGCTGGCTGGTTGAAGGCCGGCGCCGATGGCGGTGGAGGAGGAATGTAGACTTCCTTGAGCGGAGGCAGCTCCGTCATCTCCGAAAAACTCACGTTGCCGCCCCGAGACGGAGCGTCGTCCCCGGCCATCATGGGATCGACAGCAATTTGCGGCGCCTGGGCCTGAGGAGCTTCTACGGCGGGCTCATCGAGGACAGACGAAGACATGGACGCGGATGGTAAAGTCGCGTTAGCTTGAGGTTTGACTGATGTGGATGACACCGCACGGCCGCCTGAGGATCCGGCTGCGGCCGCAGCCGCCTTGCCGGGTTCCGCATTTGCGGGTTTCTTTGCGACCGGCGGGGCGGGCCGGCTCGGAGCAGGCGCGCTGGCGGGCTTGGGTGCCGCAGGTGCAGAGGACGTGCCAACGAATTTCGCCTGAGTCGCAGCTTTGACAGTCTCCGGTATCGCTGGGCTCTTGGCGGGCGCTGCTGCCTGCTTCGCAGCTTGCGGCTTGGATTCCTTGCATTTTTCCAGATCGTCGAGCAGTTCCCTTCCGTTTTGGTAACGCTCCGCCGGATTCTTGGCCAGCGCTTTCATGATGAGATCGCTGAGCCCCGGGTGGAGTTTGGGATTCACGTGCATGGGAGGCACGGGCATGCTCTCGAGAATGCTCTCCCGCAGGGATGCGGCATCTTCGCGGTCGAAAGCTTTGCGGTCGGTCACCATTTCATACATCATGGCGCCCAGACTGAAAAGGTTGGAGCGGCCATCGATCTCCTCGCCGCGAACCTGCTCCGGAGACATGTACTGCAAAATGGACGGGACACCGGGCATTTGCTCCGTAAACTTGCCCACGCTGGTAATGCCGTAGCTCAGAATTCTGACCGTGCCATCCCAGCCGCACATGATCTTGGCAGGCTCTAGACTAGCGTGAAAAACTTTGTGGGAGTGGGCGTGATCGAGGCCGCTGCAGACCTGCCTCCCGATATCGAGCAGATCCCAGATGGAAAATCCTTCTTTGCGCGCGAGCATGGTAGCGATGCTGTTGCCCTGGATGTATTCCATGGCAGCGCAGAATTGACCGTCGATTTCTCCCGCGCCGAAAACCAGCGTGAGGTTGGGCTGGCTCAGGACCTTGGTAGTCTCGGCCTCCTCGAGCAGGCACTGCTGCAGTTCGGCGGCGCGTTCGCCGAAGGCAGATAGCTGGATCGCTTTCAAAGCAACTGTCTGGCTGGTTTGCGGATCGTTCGCCTTGTAAACGGCGCCGGTCGCAGACTTAGCCAGCTCACTCAGAATTTCGAAGTGGCCGATTTTTGTGGACATGGTTCCGTGCACCTCATCCCAGTAAAAAGCCGCGCAGTTTTGGGGGCCAGCTGCGTGGTCTAAACCCGGGGCAGGTTAAGGGTAGGATAGCGCTCTGGAGTTCACGATTCGAGTTACCAAAGTACTGTGAAAAGTACTGTGAAATAAGGGTAAAGCGGTGACGCGCACCTCGGTGATTTAGCGGTGGGCTCATGCGCCTGGCGACAGTTTGTTGAAAAAATGATTGTGCAGCTGGAACGAGCCTTAGCGTTCGGCGCGGCCGCGAGCCGCGCCCTTTCCAAGCGTCGACCGCCAGCGTGACCTTTCGGCGGCAAGAGCGTTTAACTCTAATGAATACTCAGTGTGACAATTGTCATGCAAGCCGGATGACGATCTCCACTGGCGTCGGCGCCGCGCGCTGATTGAATATGGATGTGGGTCGTTTTGCTGCGTGAGGTGGACGCTTTGCGGGATCGGATGCAAGTTGTGGTAAGCGGACTGGTTCGTTTATGCTTGAGGTCCGCACGGACCATGCTCGTCCGCTGCCCGGCGCGCCGCGTTTTTCCTGTCGTCCAATTGGGGCTCAAAATATGACGTTGACCCGATTTGTCACCAAGAACGCCTTCCGCAACAAGCGCCGCAGCATCCTGACCGTGCTGAGCATCGGAGTTTCGCTGCTGCTGCTGACCTTCATGATCACGATTTGGCATGGCTTCTATGTCGACAAGGGCAGCGCGGAATCGACCCGCCGGCTGGTGACGCGACATCGGGTATCGCTGACTTTCGACTTGCCGGGCTTCTATCGAGAGAAAATCCGCGCCATTCCAGGAGTGGTTGCGATCGTGCCCAATTCCTGGTTTGGCGGGTTATATAAAGACAACAAGCCGGAGAACTTTTTCGCGCAGTTCGGCACCGATCCTGACGAGTTTCCGAAGGTCTACCCGGAAATGCAGATACCGCCGGATCAACTTGCCGCCTGGCAACGCGACCGCGCCGGTGTGATCGTGAGTGATGAACTGGTTCAGCAATACGGATGGAAACTCGGGGACCGCATCGTTTTGCAGGGTACGATTTATCCCGTCAACCTGGAGCTCACGATTCGAGGCATCTTCCATTGGCCTGCCCCGAACAAGACGGTCTACTTCAACACGAAGTATGTGGAAGAGGCGGTGCCGGATTTTAAAGGCAAGGCTGGCACCTTCAGCACCATCGCTGCGTCGCCCGAGGATGTAGCCAAGGTCGCCGCCGCTGTCGACGACATGTTCCGCAATTCGCCGCAGCCCACCAAGACCGAGAGCGAGAAGGCCTTCGGGCTCAGCTTCGTCAACATGCTGGGCAATGTGAAAGCTTTCATCCTCAGCATCTGCGTGGCTGTGGTCTTCACCACGCTGCTGGTTTCCGCGAATACCATGGCGATGTCGATTCGCGAAAGGACCCGCGAAGTCGCTGTGCTCAAAACTCTGGGCTTCGAGCGGCAGACGATCCTGGGACTTTTTGTGGGCGAGGCCATGTCGCTTTCGATTGCCGGCGGACTTTTTGGCTGCGGATTTGCCTGGCTGCTGCTGACCGCCATGAAACATTCGCCGATGGGTTTTTTCCTGGGCCAGATGCAGGTTACGCTGGGAACGCTGGGCGTGGCCCTGACGGCGGCGGCCCTGGTCGGATTTTTCAGCTCGCTCGTGCCTTCCTACCATGCTTCGCGGATTGAGATCGTGGAGGGGCTGCGACACATTGGTTGAGTACTGCGGTTTGAATTTATGACGCTAAGCAGCTTTGTAGTGCGCAACACGTTCCGCAACAAGCGGCGCAGCCTGCTGACGCTGCTGAGCATCGGCTTTTCTCTTTTGCTGCTTACTCTGATGGCTTCAATCTGGCGCACGTTTTATATCGACGTGGGAGCGCCGGATTCAGCCAGACGAGTGATCACGCGCGACCGAGTCTCGCTTGCATTCTTTCTGCCCGCGTACTACCGCGACAAGATTCGAAGCCTTCCCGGTGTGGTCGCAGTCGCGCCCATGACCTGGTTTGGAGGCCGTTATAAGGATGACCGTCCGGAGAACTTCTTTGCCCAGTTGGCTACCGATCCTGACGAGTATCTGAAAGTCGCCTCCGACAAGATCATTCCGCCGGATCAGGTGTTGGCCTGGCAGCGCGACCGCGCCGGGGCTCTGGTGGATGTAACGCTGGCCAACAAATATGGCTGGAAAATCGGCGATAAGATCACGCTCTTGGGTACCATCTTTGAGGTGAACCCCGAGTTGACGATTCGCGGCATCTACCATCGCGATCCGCCGCAGAACGCGCTGTATTTCAACGCCAAGTATCTGGAGGAAGCGATCCCGTGGTTCAAAGGGCAGGCGGGCTGGTATTCCACGCAGTTGGCCAAGCCGGACGATGTGGCGCGCGTCTCGAGTGAAATTGACGACATGTTCCGCAACTCGCCCGAACAAACGAAAACCGAGAGCGAAAAAGCCTTTCAGCTTTCGTTTGTGGCCACGCTGGGCAACGTGAAGGCCTTCATTCTTGGCATCTGCGGCGCGGTGGTGTTCACCATCTTGCTGGTTTCGGCGAATACCATGGCCATGTCGGTGCGCAGCCGGACCCGTGAAGTTGCCGTGCTGAAAGCCCTCGGCTTCACCCGTCAACGCGTGCTGTCGCTTTTCGTCTTCGAAGCGGTGGCTCTGGCCGTGTCGGGCGGCGTGTTGGGCGTATTCGGAGCGGCCGGATTGATTCACCTGCTGACACACTCCTCGATCGCGATCGGCATTCCCATCGATATGAAAGTTACGCTGCCGACGATGGTCTTGTGCTTACTCGTGGCCGCGACCGTAGGGTTTTTGAGCGGATACATTCCCGCGTACGGCGCGTCCCGCATAAATATTGTGGAGGGGCTGCGCCACATCGGCTGAGTAGCGCTGGTCTGCATTACATTGTGGTCGCGCTACGGAGATAGAGTTTCCTTATGGCGATACCGATCAGTTATAACATCCGCAACTTGAAGCTCCGCAAGGGGCTCACCATCATGACCGCACTGGGGATTGCTCTGACCGTTACCACTGCGATCTTCCTGATGGCGCTGCTGGCTGGCCTGCAGCGGGCTTTCGTTTCCAGCGGCAACGCGCAGAATGTGCTGGTGCTGCGCAAAGGTTCGGAAGCGGAATTGTCCGGCGGTTTCGATGCTTCGCTGTTTCCCACGCTCAAGGTCCTGCCCGGCATCGCGAAAGACAGCCATGGCGAGCCCATGGCTTCCGGCGAACTGGTCGTGGTGATTGTGCTCCCACGTAAAGACGGTACGGGAGAAGTGAACGTCACAGTGCGCGGCATGATGCCCGACGGACTCGAACTTCGGCCCACCACAAAGTTGATCGATGGACGCTGGTTCCAGACTGGCCAGCGCGAGGTGGTGGTAAGCAAGTCCATTCGGTCGCGCTTTTCCCACGCTAACATTGGCGACACTATGGAGTTCGGCAAGGGCTCATGGAAAGTGGTCGGCGTATTCGACGCCGGAGGCTCGGCGTATGAATCCGAGATCTGGGGAGACGTAAATCAGATGGCCACGGACTTCGACCGGCAGGGTGGGTTTTCTTCGGCGTACTTGCAAGCGACCGATCCCATTGCCGCCGACGCGCTGAAGAACCGGGTAAGTGACGACCAGCGCCTCAAGCTCGAAGGGGTTCTGGAAACGGATTATTACGCGAAGCAAACCAGTTCAGGCGCTCCGATCAAAGTTATCGGCATTGTGGTCGCAGTCATCATGGCCATCGGATCGAGCTTCGCGGCGATGAATACGATGTACGCCGCGGTGGCGTACCGTGGGCGCGAAATCGCAACTTTGCGAGTGCTGGGATTCTCGCGTCCGGCAATCCTGACTTCGTTCGTTCTGGAATCCCTGATGCTGGCGCTGCTGGGTGCAGCCGTCGGAATTTTGTTGATGCTGCCCTTCAATGGAATGCAGACGGGAACGTCGAATGCCGTGACCTTTAGCGAAGTGGTGTTCAGCCTGCAGATTACAGCGCAGGTTGCGGCCTACGCGATTGCATTCGCGCTGATCATGGGATTGGTGGGCGGGTTTGCTCCGGCGTGGCACGCGGCGCGGCAGAATATTTTGACCGCGTTGCGGGGATGAGTCTCAGTTTTGAGAAACTAGGGCAGCGCATAATCCGTATTCACTCTTATGCCGATTGACGCAAAACACGAAGACCTACAGAGCTTGCGCATTGACCGCACCGAGCGCGGCGCGGGCAATGGAGAACCACCCGCGTGGGCGCGCCGCTACATTGTGATCGGAATCGCAATCGTGGCCGTGCTGAGCTTGTCCGCTCTGGCCTACCGCTTCCTGTCGCGCGACGTGCCGGAGGTGGAAGTGACCCGCGCTTCCGCGGAGAGCAGCGACGTCGGAGGCACGGTGCTTTCGGCCACGGGCTACATCGTCGCGCATCACACCATCAACGTGAACTCCAAAGTGACCGGTCGCCTGGCATGGATTGGCGTCGAAAAAGGCGACAAGGTCAAGGAGGGTCAGGTTCTGGTGCGGCTGGAAGATGAGGAGTTCCGCGCTTCGGTTGAACAGGCAAAGGGCGCCTTGGAGAATGCTCGCGCGTATCTTGAGGAGTTGGAGCACGGGTCGAGGCCGGAAGAAATCCAACAGGCGCAACACAATCTCGACGAAGCCCGCGCCACGCTGGTGAATGACAAATTGACGCTGGACCGCACGCGGGAACTCTCGACCGCCGGGGTGGTTTCGCGGCAGGTCATGGACGACGCGACCGCGAAGTTCGATTCCGATCAGGAGCGAGTGAACTCTCTGGAAAAAGCTTTTCAGCTGATGAAAATCGGCCCGCGCGCAGAAGAGATCGCGCGTGCCCGTGGATCGGTCGCTCAGGCCCAGGGCCAGTTGGATTATGCGAAATCGCAACTCGACGCCACCGTGATCCGAGCGCCCGTCACCGGAACGATTCTCGACCGCACTGCCGAGAAAGGTGAACTGATCACCGCGCAGTTCGCGAGCGCGGCGGCTGGCGGCCCTCAAGGATCAGTGGTGTCTCTAGCCGATTTGAACGACATTCAGGTCGAGCTTGATATCGCGCAGTCTGACTTCGCTCGACTCGGTCCCAAACAGAAGGGCATCGTTACGGTCGATGCTTATCCTGATCGCAAGTACAAAGGCGAGATCGCGCAGATCTCGCCGGAGGCTAATCGGCAGAAAGCCACGGTGCAGGTGAAAGTACAAGTGCTGAATCCGGATGAGTATCTGCGTCCGGAGATGAACGCTACCGTAAAGTTCCTGGCGGATGAACAGAAATCTACGAACACGCAACCGGCGGGAGCGTTCGTACCCTCAACGGCGGTGCGTGACCACGATGGCAAGAAGGTCGTATTTCTCGCCTTCGGCGGAAAGGCGCGCATGCGCGAGGTTCGCGTGCTGAGCGAGCGCAGCGACGGCTTTCTCGTCGATGGACTGGTGGGCGGTGAAAGCGTGATCACAAAAGGACCGCAAGATCTGAAAGACGGAGACGCAATTAAAATCAAGGGTCAGTGATAATAAGGGGCAATCCTAATCATGAGCACAGTTATGGAAAACAAAGTCGCTACCGGAACCAAAGTCGTGCAGGCGCGCAATGTCAGCAAGATTTTCAAGCGCGAAGCTTTTCAAGTGACCGCCCTTGACGATGTCTCGATCGACATCGCGGCCGGCGAGTTCATGGCGCTGATGGGTCCCTCGGGCTCAGGCAAGACCACCTTGCTAAACATGATCGCAGCCATCGACCGGCCGACTTCCGGCGAACTGCTGGTGCAGAACCAGAATGTTTTCCAGTTCAGCGATTCGCAGGCGGCTCACTGGCGCAACGAACACATCGGGTATGTCTTCCAGACATTTAACCTGATTCCGGTGTTGACCGCGTTTGAAAACGTGGAACTGCCGCTGCTGCTGACCAAGCTCAACCAGCAGCAAAGGCGCGATCACGTCATGACCGCGTTGAAGCTTGTCGGCCTGGAAGAACGGGTCAACCATCTGCCCAAACAGCTTTCCGGCGGACAAGAGCAACGGGTTGCCATCGCTCGCGCCATCGTGAGCGACCCAACGCTTTTACTTGCTGATGAACCCACCGGCGATCTGGACAGTCACTCGGCGACCGAAGTATTGGAGATCCTGAAGCGCCTGAACGAGGACTTTCACAAGACCATTGTGATGGTGACGCACGATCCGCACGCGGCTTCGTATGCGCACGTCACCCGGCATCTGGAAAAAGGAATGCTTCTGCCGCCGGGATAGTCGACTCACTTTGCAGATTGCAACTGCTGAAGATCGGCCAGTACTTCCTCGCTGTGTCCCTGCGGGCTGACCTTGATATACACCTTTCTGATCACGCCCGTGGGATCGATCAAGAAAGTATTGCGGGCGGCGAGAGTCATGCCGTTGTATTCCATGATCGAGCCGTATTTTTGCACAACCACGTGGCTGGAATCAGCAAGCAGCTTGAAGTTCAGGCCTTCCTTCGTGCAGAAGCTCTTGTGCGAATCCACATTGTCCACGCTGACGCCCACGATCACGGCATTCTTCGCCGTGTACTTATCCAGGTCGCGTTGAAAATTGTGCGCTTCGATGGTGCACCCCGAAGTGAAATCCTTGGGATAGAAGTAGAGCACAACCCACTTGCCCTTGAACTGATCAAGCGAAACCTGCGCGCCTTCCTGATTGGGAAGACTGAAAGCAGGCGCTGGAGCGCCAACCGCCGGCGGCTGAGGCTGATCCGCGGCAACGGCAAAAAGCGCAGCCAGGAATAAAGTCAGAGAAAGTGCAAAGAAAGTCTTCATAACACTCCTTTCAAAGCTTGGTTAAGTATAAACGGAAATTCTTGTTACGGTTTCCTGGCTACCTTCTGTTCCAGAACGACATCCAAAGATATATATAAGGATGCGACCGCGCGAAGGAGCCTCTGTGAATAAACCAAAGTCAGCAGCATCCACGATAGCCAAGGTGATGGGCGCAGCGTCTTTGCTCTTGGCTGGCTATGTGTTCTTTACATCACTCCCCGACCTGCGGCGCTATATCAGAATTAGCAGGATGTAAGCAGCCTGCGGAACATACAGCTACGCCGCGGGCGAACTAAAGTGTCCACAGGATAGGCGGAGTCATGGATGACGGCTGAGAGTTATTATTGCCGTGTCGACCCTTTCAATCCGCGCAGCCCGCAGGAGCAACGGCAGGACCGGGAAAGCGAAGGATGATTGGGAAAGAGGAACAGAATGCGCATCAACTTTTCCGTTCGTTCCATGACGCTTCGTTTACTCTCGCTCGCCCTTGTGATGTTAGCTACGACGGCGGCGTCATTTGGGCAGTTCAGAGTGGCGATCACAATCGGCCCGCCTGCACTGCCGGTGTATGAGCAACCGATTTGCCCGGGCGATGGTTATCTCTGGACGCCCGGCTACTGGTATTGGGATGACGATATCTCCGATTATTACTGGGTGCCGGGAACCTGGGTGCTCGCCCCCGAGGTAGGTTACTTCTGGACGCCAGGCTGGTGGGGTTGGGGCGGCGACGCGTTTCTATGGCATGAGGGGTACTGGGGTCCGTCGGTAGGTTTTTATGGTGGGATCAATTATGGATTCGGTTACTTCGGCGTGGGCTTCTCGGGCGGACGCTGGGATGGCGGTCACTTTTTCTATAACCGCGCCGTGATGAATGTGAACGTCACCGAGATTCACAACGTTTACAACGAGAAGGTTGTGGTCAATAACACGGTTCGCGTGAGTTACAACGGCCACGGAGGAATCGACGCACGTCCTACCCCGCAAGAAGAAGCAGCGGCGCATGAGAGACATATCGCTCCGGTGGCGGTCCAAACTCAGCATGTGCAAGCGGCACGCGGCAATCCGCAACTCCGGGCATCGGTAAATCAGGGCAAGCCTCCCATCGCCGCCACGGCGAAGCCGGGAGAATTCAGCGGCCACGATGTAGTAGCAGCGAGAGAAGCAGGGGCTCCTTACAAAGGAGCGCCCCGGCAGGCAGTCCATCCGAATGACCTTCCGCCGCTGGAGCATCCCGCCCCGCCGAATTCCGGGAACGCTAAAGCCGACAAGAAATATCAGCAACAACAGGAGAAGTTGTATACACAGCAGGAGAAGGATCGCCAGAAACTTCAGCTACAGCAAGACAAAGAACATCAGCAGCTGACAAAACAAAAGACTAGCGACGCCAGCCAACAGCAGTTGGAGCAGAAGCATCAACAACAGACTCAACAATTGCAGCAGAACCACGCCGCACAGATACAGCATTTCCAGGCAGCACACCCGGCGCCTAAACCGCATAAGTAGCGGTTTCGGTTCCGGTGAAGCGTTGATCGCGGAAGGCGTCTGCGGCCGGGTGCCAGTCACCCGGCCGCAGTCTTTTTCATCCAGATTGGTGTTAAGGTGGCAACTATGCAAGAGCCCCAAAATCCGAGCACGAAGAAATCCGGACGAGCGAAGCTCGGGAAATGGATCGCGATCGTCGCCGTGATTGTTCTTGCCGGCGCGGGAGTGGTCGTGCAATTGGCGATCGACCGGGCTCAGCCGATTCTGCGAACTCGCGTGATCGACACATTATCGAATCACTTCAACAGCAAGGTCGAACTGGCTACTTTTCAGGTTTCGGTAATCAAGGGGATCGAAGTTTC
Source organism: uncultured Acidobacteriaceae bacterium (assembly GCA_963747615.1). Taxonomy (GTDB): domain Bacteria; phylum Acidobacteriota; class Terriglobia; order Terriglobales; family Acidobacteriaceae; genus Sulfotelmatobacter. The sequence goes on along the minus strand of CAVVFP010000001.1, from coordinate 964,976 downwards.
CGGGCACGGCCTGAAGATTTATGGGAAGACGGATCCCAATCCCTATGAAGCAGGAGTCCAACCGCTAATTGCAGTCCAGGAATTCCGCTTTCGCACCTCGTTGCTGAGTCTTTTTCATTCTCCTATGCACGTGGACACCGTCTATGTGAAAGGCCTGGAGCTGAACATCCCGCCCAAGGGAGAACGTCAGCAGATGACGAGCATGGGCTCGAAGACCCCAAAGATGACCATCTATGTGGACCGGTTTGTTTGCGAGGAGACGGAACTGTTGATTAACACCTCAAAGCCCGGCAAGCCGCCGCTGGAATTCGCCATCGGAGACTTGAAGATGAAGGATGTGGGGCCGGGACAGCCCATGCAGTTTAATGCCACCCTCGTCAATCCGAAACCGGTGGGCGACATTCAGTCGAACGGTTTTTTTGGACCGTGGCAACAAGATAGTCCGCGGGACACTCCAGTGCAAGGCGACTACTCTTTTAGCAATGCCGATCTGAGCACGATCAAGGGCATCGGCGGCATCCTCTCATCTACTGGTCAATATTCAGGAACTCTGGGGAATATCGCGGTGCACGGAACCACCGATACACCGGACTTCCAAGTTGCGGCAAGCGGGCATCCGGTTCCGCTGCACACTGAGTTCCATGCCATAGTTGACGGCACCAGCGGAGACACATATCTTCAGCCTGTGAACGCCACCTTCCTGCATACTTCCTTTACCGCCAGCGGATCCGTGGTCCGTGTCGCACCGAAGGGCCACGACATAGAACTCGATGTTGCTTTAGGCAGTGCGCGGATTGAAGACTTGCTGAAGCTCGGCGTGCGCACCGACCCGCCTGTAATGACTGGCTCGGTGCAGATGAAAACCCGAATGAGCCTGACTCCCGGTGATGCGACTGTGACCGACCGACTGGAGCTCGCCGGCAATTTTCACGTGCCCCAGGGGCACTTCACGAATAAGAAGGTACAGGGTAAGCTCGACTCGTTGAGTCTGCGAAGCCAGGGGCATCCCAAACAAGCGAAGGAGCAGAACGGCGAAGATGTGCAGGTTGATTTGCAAGGCGTATTCACCTTGAAGAACGGGCTGCTGTCCTTTTCTCTGCTCCATTTTGTAGTTCCGGGAACGCATGTCGAGATGACAGGCGACTACGGGTTAGACGGAAAAACGTTTGACTTTCACGGAACCGCCCGGCTTGACGCCAAAGTCTCGCAAATGACCACGGGGTGGAAGTCAGTTCTTTTGAAGCCCGTCGATCCCTTTTTCAGCAAGAACGGAGCCGGGACGGAAGTCCCCATCCAAGTCACCGGTACGGAATCGGAACCGCACATCGGCTTGGATTTCGGTCACAAAGATGAGCACGACAAAGTCGTGAAGAACGCCGACGAAGGATCGAAGCGCGAATAGGGTAAGGTAGTGGCGAGGCATGGCTGATCAGGAACTGCGCGAATCGTGAACGCCCATGCGGGATTGCAATTGCTTACGGTAACGCCGGCTCAAAGGCAGTCTGGTTTCATTCTCCAGCACTACCTCGTATTCGCCGTCCTCACCGGCCTTTAGCCCTCGGACGCGATCGAGGTTAACGATGGTTGAACGATGGATACGGCAAAAGAAGGTAGGAATTAACTCGCGATCGAGTTCGGACATGCTGCGGCGCAACAGGTGCGTCCTCGATCCGACGTGCAGGCAGGCATAGTAGTCAGCAGCCTCGATCCAATCAATCTCGGAAATTTTCACGAATTCGATCCGCCCAGCGCTCTTAATGGCGAAGCAATCGAGTTTTCCCGGTAGACTTCCGCCGTGTGCGATCTTTTCTTTAGCGCGCTGCAGGGCGCGCTCGAAGCGGGCGTTGTCGAATGGCTTTAGCAGGTAATCCAGCGCTCCAGCTTCGAACGCGCGCAATGCATATTGGTCGTAGGCGGTCACAAACACGACAGCAGGAGGCAAATCTCCGCCGAGCAGTTCCAGCACGTCAAACCCGTCGCATTCCGGCATCTGAACGTCAAGGAAAAGCAGATCGGGCTTGGTGCTGCGAATCCGTGTCAGTGCCTCTGCCCCAGAGCCGCATTCATTGACGATTTCAATATCCGGATCGCGCCGTAAAAGCACAGCGAGGTTGCTCCGCGCCAGGGGTTCGTCGTCGACAATGAGCGTGCGTATTTTTGTTTCTTTCGTGCCCACGAATCATCCCTCTATAGCTTCGGGAGCGACTGGCACACAAACGAAAGGCACGGACAGCGACACTTCCACGCCGCCCGGTCTCTGATTTCTCATGGTGAATTCGAACTTGTTTCCGTAGAGGCTTCGCAAGCGGGCGCGCACGTTAGAGATGCCTATGCCTGAAGCCGTTATCTCCCAGCCTGGGGCCAACGTGGGGCCATCGTTGTAGACGGAAAGCGTCAGCATGCCGTTAGAGCAAACCCCGGCAATCCGAATCACGCCTCCCAGCACCCGTTTCGCGATTCCATGTTTGACTGCGTTTTCGACCATGGGCTGCAGAATCAGCGCCGGAACTTGGGCGGGAAAGAGTTCTCGCGGAACATCCACGCTTACCTCAAGGCGCTCGGCAAATCGCACCTGCTGAATGTCCAGGTATTTCTGCACAAACTCCAATTCTTCTTCGAGTTGCACCAATTGCCGATCTGAATCGTTCATGGCGCGGCGCAGGCAGTCGCTCAATCCCGCAATCATGCGCACGGCTGTGTCATTTTTTTCTTCACGAACGAGGCCAGAGATGGCGTTAAGAGTGTTGAACAAAAAGTGCGGTTCGATTTGTCTTCGCAGGGCATTGAGCTGCGCCTTTGAGAGCTGCTCGTTGAGACGAGCGCTCTCCGTTCGTTGAAAGGCCAACCGGTCACGGGAGTCCAGCACGTAGCTGACTGCAAGGATGAAACCGTACAGGACCGTAAAGGACAGCAGCCCGTTGTAGAACTTATCCAACCACAGAGTCATAAACAGTCCCGGACCTGGAACCTTGGCGAAGGGATTAAGCAACTCTTCCAGCGCCGTTGACCAGGCGGTAAAAGCCAGACCGATAGCGGCGCAGGCGCCAAGGTGCGTACCCCAGGTGCGGAAGCGTCTCCATTGTGCGGGAGAGTAGCGGCGGCCCAGGTTTAGCACGAGCGGAGTGACCAAGGCCCAGGGCAACCAGACCAGCAACTGAGTAACGAAGAGGCGAGCCCAATCGTGGTGCATGCCCTCCGACCGCATGACGAGGACCGTCTGAGTCGCATCGAACAGCCCAACGCCGGACCAGATAGCTGCAATCCAGAACCATCGAGACTGCGACGCAGAAGACGGTTCGGAGTGTGTGCGAGTCGCGTCCATACTGAGGATCGTATTCTACGATCTTCCAGAGAGGCCAACAAATGCAGCCAATTAACGGCTCGCTGCAGCCAGCGGTCTGGCGCTTCACGCGATGGGGCACGATACTACTCAGCATGACCTCCAAAACTACAAGCGCACTGCTCATTGGTATGGTTCTATTGTTCGCGGCGGCCTTCAGCCAGACCGCGGCACCGCCCCGCTCGGGCCCGGAATACACCAGCGACTCCCAGCTTAAGTTTCCCGAGCATTATCGAGATTGGGTGTACCTGACCACCGGCTTCGACATGAGTTACAACCCGGCAATGCAGATGGGACACCACATGTTCGACAATGTCTTTGTAAATCCTGAAGCCTACAAGGCATTTGTGGCGACGGGTACATGGCCCGACAAGACCGTACTCTTGATCGAAGGGCGCGGGGCCGAGAGCAAGGGCTCCATCAACCAGTCGGGCAACTATCAGGGCGGGGACGTCATGGCGGTTGAAGTACACGTGAAAGATGAATCACGCTTCCCCGGAAAGTGGGCTTTCTTCGGTTTTGACGGCGATAAAGCCGCAAAGATGATTCCAACTTCCGCGGACTGCTATAGCTGCCACGCCGCACATGCCGCTGCCGATACCACGTTTGTGCAGTTCTATCCCACCCTGCTGCCCATTGCCAGGAGCAAAGGCACGCTGTCGGCCTCGTACCTGAAGGAGACGGCAACACCGGCGAAGAAATAACGTCGCTCGTTCCCCGCAATCTCAGTACAGACGATCGAATTGCACTCAGGTGTAAATGTTGACGTTAGAGACGACCCGGCTGATGGCTCCGTTCGGGCTCGGATTATCTGGCTTGAGCCCCAGCCGCAATGAGCAGAACAGCCCCAGCAATTGGGCCAACATCACGTCCACAGGCCCGCGGTATTCGTCGGCGAGATCCAGAGCATGTTGTGGCGCATGCAACGGGAGGACATAATCCGCCCTCCGTTCCAGCCGATCTGTAGAGTCCGGGGCCACCACGACTCGCAGCTTCCCGAGTCGCTTTCTGTGAACTTCTTCGATCAGGTCTAACTCATAGTTCTGCCGTCGCCGATCCTGGGAAACAAAACTCACAAAGAGTGTATTTCCATCCAACGCCGACATAGGCCCATGCCGCAGCCCCAAAGCAGATTCCGACATGGCGTATATCTTGCCCGCCGTCAACTCCAGCAACTTCAGCGCGGATTCCTGAGCTACCGCTCGCAGCACTCCAGAACCTACGAAACATGCTTTCGCGAAGTCTTCCTGGGCAATGGTGGCGGCAACTTCCTCCGCTCGCCCCAGGAAGCGTTCTCCCATTTGCTGCAACAAAGAAAATTGTCCCTCGTACTTATCGGGAGAAAACGCGTGAGCAACACAATGACCCGCGATCACCATGTTCGTGAAAGACCCGGTCATGGCCAGCCCGCGGTCGTTCGCCGTGTCGTCGAGCGCAAGCACGAAGGCGCGGTCCGGCATCTTTTCGCAAACCGCAGCCATCCCTCCCGCTTGGTTGCAGGTCACCAGCACATGCCGCACGTTAGGATATTTTTCGATCGCGGTTTCGAGTACGGCCAGCCCCTCGGAACTCTCGCCCGATCGCGAAAACGAAACCCACAGGTAAGGACGGTCCGGAAAAACCAGGTCATCAAAATTCGTCAGAAGGTCTGTGCTCGGAACCGCCCACGTTTCGCATCCCCACAACCGCCGCAGCAAGGGCGCGAGCGCCCGCCCAACGTAATCGGAAGTCCCCGCGCCCACAAGAAACACCGTAGGGCGCAGAAAGTACGCGGCACCGATGTGCGCCTGCCGCAGGAACTGCGCGAGTTCAGCTCGCCGCTCCGCGCAAATCTTGTATGTCGTCTGCCAGGTCGTCGGCTGCTGCAGGATTTCGTGCGGAGTATAGCGGGTACCGCGGGCCTCTTTTTCCTTATCGCTCGCGCCGAGCAGCGCTTGAAGCCCTTCGATTACGCGCCCCTGAACCACGCTCTCTCCTTCCCAACTCTATCCAGCTGCACTATACTGAGAAGCAACCCCGAAATATATAGAAATGTTTAGCAACCACTATAGCAACAAAACGAAACCACATCAAACCTCCGGAGCTGGGGCAGAAACAGCGCGCTCAGTCGCCGTAATCGGCGAACTCAACGTGGACCTCATCGCCAGCGGGTTGACTTCCGCACCAATCCTCGGCGGCGAGGTTCTAGCCGAAGATTTCCAGACGGTGCTAGGCAGCGCATCGGCGATCTTCGCCTGTGGCGCGGCGCGCCTGGGGCATCCGGTAAGCTTCTTCAGTAAAGTCGGAGCCGACGACCACGGACGCTTCTGTCTTGATGCTCTTCAGAAGGCCGGCATTTCCACCGCGAATGTCGCCACCGTTTCGACATCGAGGACGGGCATCACCATTTCCCTGAGCACGCGTTCCGATCGCGCCTTGGTGACAGTTCTCGGCGCGATTTCCGACTTGCGCTTCAAAGATCTCGATCTGCAAGCCTTGCGCGGACACAGCCATCTGCACATGACTTCTTTTTTTCTGCAAACAGCTCTGCGTCCCTCCGTCCCGCGCATCCTGCGCCAAGCCAGAAAGCTCGGCCTCACCACGTCATTCGATCCCAATTCAGACCCTATGTCGTCGTGGGGCCCCGACGTTTGGAGCGTGGTGGATGAGACCACAATTCTCTTTATCAATCAGGAAGAAGCGCTTCATTTGACTAGGAAGAAGAATGTCCGCGAAGCGCTCAAACAGTTGGCCGAAAGAGCGCCCTGCGTAGTAGTCAAGCTCGGCGCCCGCGGAGCCATCGCAGCGGCCGATGGCCAGGTAGTGACCGCACCACCGTTCAAAGTTACTCCCGTGGACACGACCGGTGCCGGAGACTCCTTCGCGTCAGGCTTCGTCCACGCGTTCCTCTCTGGCCGCGATTTGTATGGATGCCTGGTTGAAGGCAACGCCAGCGGTGCCCTATCAACCCTCCAGGTCGGAGGCACAGCCGGGCAGCCTGACCTGAAGACTCTATCGAAATTCCTGCGCCGCAAGACCTCATAGGTCCACAATCGACAAAAGAAATCCACAGGCAACCATGTGACATCTGACCTTGCGCCCACGATTCGAATCGCGCGATCATCGTCGAGGACGTGACGGTCGGGCGAACCCGAATCGCAACTCCTAAGTGGTTTGTTCTCAGGATTTTGAATCTAAGTTCTTTGAAAAGAGGATTTTGCAAAGTCGGTTTTCCAGAACCCGCGCTGGGCAAGGGTTCCAGAGGTATCGAAGAAACAATTTGATCTGAGATCTGACAGTTTGCCAGGCCAACCGGCTCAAGTCGACCTGGGCTGGAAAATTTATTTTCGAGGGTGCAGTAAACGAAAACGGGAGACTTGCCCCGGAGGGGCGGCTGACAATAGCCCGGCGCTTCCAGCGCCGGGTGAGAGTGGGAAAACGGAACCGCGTCCCGTAGGGACGCCTGAAGGGCTCAGACAGACTCGTAAACCCTGGGTACAAGACGGCGTCACGCAATCGTAACCGCAACCCCAGACTTCTTCAGCGCGCTAAGGGCTGCCTTGGGAATATTCGAGTCGGTGATGACGTGGTGAAGCGAAGACGTTGGAGCAATCAATGAAAGGCTGCGCTTCCCAAATTTACTGGAATCGCAGACGGCTACCGCCGTCTTTGAGATCTCAATCATCGCACGGTTCACCTTCGACTCCAGCAGATTGGGTGTGCTAAGCCCATGCTGCACGTCGAATCCGTCGACGCCTAGAAAGAGAATGTCGGCGTGCAACTTGTGAAGCGTCTCCTCGGCGATGGGGCCGACCAGAGAAAACGAGTTCTTTCTCAGACTACCGCCGGTCAGAATCACTTCCAGCGCGGATCCAGAAAGTTCGGCAGCGATGTTCACGGCGTTGGTAATGATTGTCAGATGCTGAAGGTTGCGGAGCGCGCGGGCGATGGCCGTAGTCGTCGTGCCGGAATCAAGAATCACCACTTGCCCTTCCGTCACCATGCGTGCGGCAGCCGCGGCGATCTGCAACTTCTCCTTGCGATGCAGCTTTTCTTTTTCTCGCAGGGTCGGGTCGTCGAGAGCACCGTCGCTCGCCGGCAACGCTCCCCCATGAGTGCGATGAACCCGGCCTTTAACGTGGAGGATCTCCAGGTCCTTGCGGATGGTGACCTGGGAGGTGTGGAACTGCCGGGCCAGGTCGATGACCAGGACTCGGCCGTCGCGATGCAGTAGCTCGAGGATTGCTCTTTGCCGTTCTTCGCTTAGCATTCGTTCGTCCCCGCTATACGGGTCGAGCCTCGATGAGAAGATGTCGATTGAACTCGGCAGCAATTCTAGCTGTTGGGCCGTGTACTTTGCCGAGATCTTTATCATTCACATAGTCAACGACGCTGTAAGAACGGTCCTCGAGGCCGCGCAGCTCGATCAGCCCGCTCCATTTAGGAGCGAAGAACGCATAGTAAAGTTCCAGATTCTTACGGATAACATGCGCCTCAGGACGATCGAACCCGATGTCATAAAGATCCCCTAGATACTCGCCTCGCGACAGCATCTTCTCTTTGTAGATGAGCAGCCACTCCTCAAAGATCTTCTCGCGCTGCGGGGTCAGGTCCGACTTATCGTGTTTCTTAACCAGGTTCGGCAGGACGAATTGCGTTCCGACGACTCCCCCCACACCGACGGTGGAAGCGAAATCGATCCCACCATCGCTCAACTCAACGTGATCGCCGAAGTATGGGATGTTGTCACCCATTAGAGCTTTCAACGTCTTCCCCTTGGAACGAATTTGAAACGAACTCTCTGGATCGGATGCGACCGACATATTGAAATGCGGCATGGTGAAAAACGAGTAGCCAGTCCCGCACGGACAGAACTCCACCAGCGCGTCCGCCCTGACGCTGCGGGCGGTTTCGTAAATCTCCTTGAAGAAATCAGGCAGAGCCTCCACCGAATCTTCCGGACGCTTGTGATGGTGCGCTGGGTTGTAGCAAGGAGGCACCGCGTTCATGTGCTGGCCATCAAGTTTCAGGCCGTCGTATCCCCAGTCGCCCAAAATTTTTCGCACGAGCGCTTTGTGATATTCAACAACGTCTCTATCGGCGGGACAAAGATAGAACGAGTTCCACCAGGAGATCTTCCGCTTCGATCCGTCGCGATTCAGCAGGAGGAAGTCAGGATGGTTCTTGAGGACTTTCGAATCCGCAACCGCGCTCAGCGGCGACCACCAGAGCTGCGCTTTGAATCCCTCGTCATGAATGTGATCCACAAGGGCTTTCATGTCCGTGTTGCCATGAGGAAACTTCTTCGCGTCGAGGTCCCAATCTCCGTAGTTGTTCTGCCAGCCATCATCTAGCGTGACCCAAGAGAAGCCCATCTTCTTGACGGTTGGAAGTGTGTCGTAGACCTGCTTGAGTTGCACTGACCGGCCGTAACCCCACGCACACCAGATCGGGCCGAATGCGCTATCGGGCGCCGAAGCCATTTGAAATCCCTGCCGCACCATGAGGCGGCGGTACTCGGTGAGAGTGCGAAAGTAGTCTCCCTCATGCACCGATACAAAGGTGCGGAGAGTATGAAAGCTCTCTCCCGGTTCCAGCGTTCGGTCGTGAGTGGCGCGCACTGCGACGCGAGCATGGGTTGCATCAGGCATGGAAACAGGAAGGGATACGAGCCGCGGTCCGGGCTCGATGTGGCCGACCGCGAGTCCAACATCTTTGCGCCAGACATCGACGACGGGAGTGCCGCCGCCATAATCGCTGGCATTCATGCCAAGAAAGTTTTCCTGCTTGAATCCTGAATGCAAAGGAACCACCCAGTCCGGCCGCTTCTCGTAAGAGCCGCTCTGGTAAGACCAGAACGCGGAGCCGCCTTTGACGGGCATAGAACTCAGTAAGTATTGATGGTTGGCCCAACTGCGAATCGCAAGGCGGGCAGCGCCTTCGTTCGTGTACGCAACGTCAAAGATCGCGAAGGATGGGAACTCAGAATAAATTGTGACCGAGACGTCCTTGCGCAGATCGCCGGACTTACCAGTCAGAGAGAGCCTCTCGCCCGCGCCGAACGCGTCCGACACACGCTCGCGGCGGCTGGCGGTCAAGGCAAAGGCGCTCCAGATGCGAGGCCCAGTCACCGTTTCCGACGCGGAAAAGGGAGTCAAGAGTTTTGGGCTTGGCCCCGGCAACGCGGCGACGCTGCTGCGGAGGTTGTGATCGAACTCAATCCGCAAAACTGAGCTCTGGATCTGAAGGTCAGAAGGGCTGGTGGACGCAGGCGCAGCAGGAACAGAATGCTGAACCGAACCATTCTGTACCGAGTTCCAGCGAGGCAAGGCCAGGCCGAGCAAGGCACAGCAGGTTTGAGCCATCGCTTCCCGGCGCGTGATCATCTGGTTCCACTCATCCCATTCATGATATCTCTCGTCGTTCTCTGTTCTCGGTTCTCTCGTCCTCGGGACTTCCCATCCAAGATTGCGATATGTTGCGAATTAGTTCGTTTTACTTTCTAATCGCAGGTGTTGTCAAGAATTCGATTGCGCCAGCATGCCGTTGTTCATAATATGCACATCAATCTCTACGGGGCGAAATGCGCCATGATTTGAGAGGAGATTCTTGAAGAAACACGCTTCGAACCCAGTGATTCAGAGCCGCGACAACTCCAGCACTGCATTGCAGGATATCGTGAATCGCAAGCGTGCGTCCGGAAAAGGCGGAGTCTACGCGGTCTGCTCCGCGCATCCCTGGGTCATCGACGCGGCCATCCAGCAGGCGATGGAAGACGAATCCGTCCTTCTTGTGGAATCGACCTCAAGTCAGGTCAATCAGCTGGGCGGTTACACGGGGCAGACGCCGCGCCAGTTCGCCGATTTTCTTCACTCCGCAGCGCGGCGCATGGGGCTTCCACAGAATCGAATACTGCTGGGCGGGGACCATCTCGGTCCATTTCCATGGAGGGCTAAAGCAGCGAACCACGCCCTGAAAAAGGCTCGTGAACTAGTCCGTGCCTGTGTGCTGGCCGGATACGGAAAAATCCATCTTGATGCGAGCATGGCATGCGCTGATGACGCAACAATTCTGCCTGAAGATGTTGTCGCGCAGCGCGCAGCCGTGCTTTGCGAAGCTGCTGAAGCAGCGTTGCAAGAGTTGCCGCGAGGAGCCGCTCCTCCTTTGTATGTGATCGGGACCGAAGTGCCAGCGCCAGGCGGCGAGCCGGCTTCAGGCGCGCCCCCCGTCGTGACTACCGTCGAGAGCGTCCATCAGACTCTACAAATTTTCCAGCACGCCTTTGAAGGGAGAGGCTTGTCCGCAGCCTGGCAACGAGTGGTTGGAGTGGTGGTGCAGCCGGGTGTCGAGTTCGGGGATGATGTGGTATTTGAATACGATCGCAACAAGACGCGCTCGCTCTCGGCAGGATTGCCTCGCAGCCCCGCGCTTGTGTATGAGGCGCACTCCACGGATTACCAGTCCCCGAGCGCTTTGGTTCAAATGGTCGAAGATCACTTCGCGATTCTGAAAGTGGGGCCATGGTTGACCTTCGCCTTCCGAGAAGCGGTCTTCGCATTAAGCGCGATCGAGAAAGAGTTGCTGGCCGGCAGAAGAAGCCCCAAGATCTCGAAGGTGTGGGAAGTTCTCGATCGGGCTATGCTGCGGAAGCCGGATTACTGGCACTCTTACTATCACGGAAATGAGAGCCAACTACGGCTCTCGCGAGCCTACAGTTACAGCGACCGCTGCCGCTACTACTGGCATGAATCTGCCGTCCAGACAGAGATTGATCGCCTGCTCGATAATCTCAAAACACACTCGCTTCCTTTGACACTCGTCAGCCAGTTTCTTCCACAGGAGTACGAAGCGATTAGAGCGGGACAAATCGAGCACAAGCCAGAGGCAGCCATTCGACATCACATTCAGCTGGTGCTGCGTATCTATGCCACGGCCTGTGGAATTCAGAAGAACGGGCTTCCGCGCGCCGGCGGTAAAACTCCACAGACCAGGGCGCACTGAGGAACCCAGCGGCTTTTCTCAAATAGCTCCAAACGGAATATCCCTGTTGACAAAGGCTATCAAACGCAAGTAAAAGTAATAGTTCGTAATATTACACAGCAGCGCTGGCAGCTTTTGGTTCAGCCCAGGAGGCTCGCTATGCCCATCCCGTTCCACACCCGAAAGATTCTCGAGGCCGTCCTTCTCCTGCTCGTGGTAGCGATCAGCTTGGCCACCCCGCTGTGGGCACAAAAGGATGCTGGAGCCATCGTAGGTCTGGTGCGCGATAGTACCGGCGCGGTGATCGCGGATGCCAAGGTGACGGTGGTGGACGTCGAGCACGGCACGCGCTTGACGCTCTCCACCAATCATCAGGGAGAGTATGTTGCTAGCCCGCTGAAGATTGGGCATTACAGCGTTACGGTCGAGAAGCAGGGATTCAAGAAAACCGTTGCGGGCCCGGTCGAAGTGAACATTCAGGATCGTGTCGGAGTGGACGTTACCCTTCAGCCCGGCATGGCGACGGAAACCATGACGGTGACTGCCGAGGGCGCACAACTCGAAACTGAGACCTCTGACCTGGGTCAAGTGGTGGACAGCCAGCGCATCAACGCGCTCCCGTTGAACGGACGCAACTACGCGCAACTCGCCCTGCTCGGAGCCGGCGTCGCGGCCGCCGAGCCCGGCTCGCGCGTTGAAACCACTTACGGCTTCAGCGCCAACGGCGCCCGCTCTCTGCAAAACAACTTTCTGCTGGACGGTATCGACAACAATGCGAACCTGGGCGACGTGCTCAACGGCGCCGCCTATGTGGTGCAGCCCGCGGTGGATGCCATCGCGGAGTTCAAGGTGGAAACCAATTCCTACAGCGCGGAATTCGGCCGCGGCAACGGCGCGATTATGAACGCGGTCATCAAGTCTGGCACCAACCAGTTCCACGGCGACCTGTGGGAGTTTCTGCGCAACGACAAATTGGACGCGATCAATCCCTTCGACGCCGAATTCGGCCAGCAGCCTTACCAGCAGAACCAGTTTGGCTTTACGCTGGGCGGACCCATCGTCAAGAATAAACTTTTCTTTTTCGGAGATTACGAAGGCCTGCGCATCCGGCAGGCATTACCGCAGCTGTCCACGGTGCCCACGCCGGCGGAAATTGGCGGAGATTTCTCCTCGTTTCTTCAACTGAGCAATCCGATTCCCGGAGTCGTCGATTGCAGCGGAAACCCAACCTACCAGGGAGAGATCTTCGATCCAACCCAAGCCAACAGTAATTCGGCGTACAACGGCGGACCGTGCAGCGTCCCCATCGGCACGACCTCCGCTGGAGTGCCGACCAACATCTTCCAGGGAAACAGCGGCACGAATACTGCTATCGATCCGCTTGCGCAGGAGCTGGCAAATTTGTTTCCCGCGCCCAATAGTACTCTGCCCGGCGGCAACTACCTGGCCAATCCGAAACGCAGCGAAACGGAAAACAAGTTCGACATTCGCATCGACTACACCGTCAGCAGCAAGGATAATTTCTTCGCCCGCTACAGTTACGGCAAAGACACTAATTTCCTGCCCTCGCCATTCAACAACGTTCTCGACGGCGGCAGCTTTCAGGATGGCAACAGCGACAACACAGCCCAGGGCCTGGCGGCCAGTGAGATCCACACTTTTCGCAACAACCTGATCAACGAATTTCGCTTCGGCTTCAACCATCTCGACTCCAATCGCTACAATCTGTACTCCAACGTCAACGTCGCGGCGCAGCTTCCCGTTCCCTTTCCCGGCGTCCCGTATGAACAGGGCCAGAACATCGGTGGACTGCCTTCAATCACCTTCGGGGATGGCACTGCGGCCATTGGCGCTTCGGAATACCTGCCTGCCGTCGAGAGCCAGCACAGCTATGTTTTTACCGACAACCTGAGTTGGGTCCGGGGACGCCACTCCGTGAAGTTCGGCGGCGAACTTCGTTTCGAGCAGTTCACGATACTCGAACCGGCTGCGGCTCGAGGTTCCATGGACTTCGGCGGCGACTTTCTGATCAACGACAACCTCGCCTCACCCGGCTCCGGCGGCGAGGCGTTTGCCACATTCATGCAGGGCGTCAGCGATGGCGGATCGATTACCAGCGTGACTCCCAACATCATCTATAACCGCCAGATTTACGCGGTCTACGCTCTTGACGATTTCAAAGTGACTCCGCGCCTCACTTTGAACATGGGCCTGCGCTACGAACTCTTTACTACTATCAAAGAAGCCAATAACAACCAGTCCACATTCAACTTCAACACACTTTCGCTGATCGCTCCCAAGGGACAAAACGCGCAGTTGACGCCCACGCTCGGAACCGAACTCAGCCTTCAGAGCATCAGCTCTTCCGGACTGATCAGCCCCGATCTCAACAATTTCGCACCCCGCATCGGGCTGGCCTACCAGATGTTCAACAAGCTCGTCCTGCGCGCCGGTTATGGTATCTTCTACGGCGGCCAGGAGAATGGGCCGTTCTCAAATCCGAGCCCCGGTTTTAATCCTCCGTTCTTGTCTTCGGAAGATTTCAGCACTCCCTGCGCGGCGCCCTCCGCAAATCCGGCGGCCGGTCAGCTCGATTGCTCGATCTCGGCAGCGAATAATGGTGGCTTGCCACTCAACGTCCTGTCGGCGGGCTTTCCGGCCGCGTCGCTCAGCGACCCGAACGCGCCCGAGCTGTACTCGCTCGATCCGCGCCTGGTCACGCCCTACACTCAGCAGTGGCATCTCGGCTTCCAGTATCAATTGCCCGCCGACACCATTCTGGAAATCTCCTACGCCGGCTCTCACGGATTGAAGCTCTTCGCGTTCTACAACGGCAATCAGGCCGTTCCCGTGCTGGGGACGGACTCGCTTCCCACCGCACCGCGGCGTCCCGCCAACAATGAAGCACCCGGCGGCACCGGCCCCTGCACACTGGCGGACGGAGGAGCAAATTGCAATGCCGCACTCGATGTCGGCATCGACACTTTCCGCTCGAACGCGGTGTCAAGTTATAACTCCCTGCAGGTTCGGCTGGAGAAGCGCTACTCCCACGGACTGCAGTATGAAGCGGCTTACACCTTCGCACACGCCCTCGATACCGCTTCCAGCGCCAGCCTGGGCTCGGTGAACAACGGAGACTTTCAAGACCAACGATTCCCGCAGAATAACTTCGGCAATTCCGACTTCGACGTCCGTCAGCGTTTTGTTTTTAGTTATATCTACGACTTACCCTTCGGCCACGGACGCAAGTTTGCTGGAGGCGCTACGGGAGTCGCAAACCAGATTATTGGCAACTGGCAACTCGCCGGGGTATTTTCCGCCGCCACAGGCAACTACTACACCGCCACTGATATCAACTCCGTCTCTGGCTCCGATTGCGGAGGCACCGTCGGCTACTACTGCTCACGCCCCAACATGGCCGGCAATCCCAACGCCAAGCCCTGCGTGCCGGGAACGCTGTTTAACACCTGCGCGTTTGCTGACAACACTGTGCTCGGAACGTTCGGCAATGCCGGACGCAACATCATTGAGGGTCCGGGATACAAGACTTGGGACACCTCTCTGGTGAAACAATTCCCGATCAGCGAACAACGACATTTCGAATTCCGCGCGGAATTCTTCAATGTGCTCAACCATGTGAATTATTTGTTTGGACAATTTGGCGCGATCAGCGCTGAGCCCACTCCTCTGGAACTTGGCCAAGCCAGCTTCGGATATCCGCTGTCGTCGCGCGCGCCGCGGCAGATCCAGTTTGCGTTGAAGTTTTACTTCTGAGGGCTCTTGAGTTGGGCGATTGCTGGCGCTGTGGCGTACGCCGTTTGGAAGGAGCAATCCATGAAACGCAATTTCCTGACTACCCGGACTGCAGCCTGCGTATACTCCGCGCTGGTCGTGCTTCTTCCGATGTCGGCGCCGCGACTCGCCGCGCAAACCGGGGCCACCTATTATGTGTCAACTACAGGCAAGAACAGCAACGCGGGCACAATCACCGCGCCATGGCTCACCATCCAGCATGCAGCCAATGAAGTGAAGGCCGGCGCCACGGTGTACGTTTTCGGCGGAGTTTACAAAGAGTCTGTAAACTTTCCCCGATCTGGAACGGCAAAGGAGCCGATCACATTTGAGAGCTATCCCGGTGAGACGGCGGTGATCGACGGGGACGGCGTGAGTTGCTGCGGCTCATCGGGCACGCAGGGTCTGATCAACATGACGGGGAACCTGAGTTACATCACGGTAATCGGATTTGAAATACGTAATTTCACAACGAATAGCGAAAACGACGTCCCAGTCGGCGTGTGGATCACGGGCTCGGGCACGGGCATCCACATTCTGAACAACCGGGTGCACAACATCACGACCAGGTCGGAAGCGAACGGCAACGCTTTGGGCATGGCGATTTACGGCACGTCGAAGACTCCAATCACGCAGCTGGTCATCAGCGGCAACGAGGTTTATGACCTGAGGACCGGGGAGAGCGAGTCGCTGACCGTGAATGGAAATGTGACCCATTTTCAAATCACCAACAACCTCGTCCACGACAACGACAACATCGGCATCGACATGATTGGGTACGAAGGCGTCGGTCCAATTGGTTACGACGAAGCTATGTATGGAGAAGTCAGCGGAAACACGGTTTATAACATTAGCGGGATTACGAATCCCGGCGAAGGCTATGAATACGATGCCGACGGACTCTATTGCGACGGGTGCGCCTATGTCACCGTCGAGCGGAACGTGATCATACAGACCGATTATGGCATTGAGACGACCAGCGAAAATCAAGTCTGCCAGCCGAATGGCACGGAGTGGTCTGGCCCGAACAATACTGGAACTGCCGGTAGGGGTAAGTCTCCGTGTTACGGCAGATACGTTACGGTGCGCAACAATATTTTCTACAACTCGAATGCCTGCGGTAATTCGATCGGCGGTTACGCGGCCGCTACCAAGAAAGGCGGCCCGAGCAATGGAGGCGGCAGCAGCTACCGCGACGTCTTCGTCAACAACACTCTGTACAACAACGCCACCCAACCCGGCAGCGAATCGGCAGGGGGCTCAACCGGCGAATTCCAGATTCAGTATCAGGTGGGCAGCGCTCAAGAGGACATCTACGAAAACAATATTGTCTACGCCGGCGCGTATAACACCTGGATCTTCAGCTACGTTCCCTTTTCGAAGACGTTTCCTGCCCCGCCCGCGACGCTCAATTGGAACCTGTACGACTCGGGTGCGGGTTATGTAGAAGGAACTTCAATCTGGTGGGGCGACGTGAATAGCTTCAAGAGCTTTTCAAAGTGGCAGGCCTCCAGCGGGGAAGACGCAGACTCCTTGAACACCGATCCTCTCTTCGTCGATCTGTCAGCCACGCCTCCAAACTTCGACACCATCCCGTCTTCGCCGGCCGTCGGCGCTGGCGGCACCAGCCTCTCGTGCAGTGTGGGCTGGTGTGATCCCTACGGAAGCTCTCCCGACTCTATCTATGGCAGCACCGACTTTCTCGGCAATCCTCGAACGAACGGATCGAGCATCGACATTGGCGCCTACGAGAACACTGGAGCCACGGCCGCCAACTCGTTGGCCGTGGATCTAACTTCGGGGACGTACATTCTTCAGCCCGGTCAGGCGACAACACTGACGGTTACGGTGTCAGCTGTTCCTGGCGGCGGCGGTGTGCCCAGCGGTACGGTGAACTTCTTGCTGGGGTCGGTCTTGCTGTCAACGCAAACGTTAATGCCGACCAGCGCCAACACGTCGGCGGCGAGTCTGCCGCTCAGCGCATCACAGCTCACGAAAGGCGCAAACACGTTAACCGCAGTGTATTCGGGAAATTCGATCGCGCCATGTTGTCCTGTGTCAGGTCCGCCGGTTACGGTCTACGGCAGCGCAACTTCGCCACCCATTACCGTGACGTTGCAGTAGGTTTTGGAAGTCGGCATAAGCGCGACATCGTCCCTTCATCGGGCTGCCCCGAAAAACTCCTCTACTACCAGTATGTCTGTCGTCTTTTTGTAATTCGGCAAGCTCTCGATGAAGACGCGCCCGTATTGCTTTTTGAGGATTCTATTGTCGAGCAGTACTAGCAGACCACGGTCGTGCAGCGAGCGGATGAGGCGTCCAAAGCCCTGTTTCAGCGTGATCACCGCAGCCGGGACTTGATACTGAAAGAATGCGTTGCCGCCATCGGCATCAATCGCCTTCACCCGCGCGGCTACGACCGGATCGCTGGGAACGGCGAACGGCAGGCGATCGATGATCACGCAACTTAATTGCTCGCCCTGCACATCCACGCCCTGCCAGAACGATGAAGTCGCAAACAGCACAGCGTTCGGCGTGATCCGAAACTCCTCGAGCAGCGCGCTCTTTGGAGCATCGCCCTGCCGCAGCATGGGGAATTCGAGTTCGCCCAGCAGCCGCTGGTAAACGTCGTTCATCTGCGCGTAACTGGTGAAGAGCACGAAGGCGCGGCCGCGCGTAATCTCCAGCAATTTGCGAATGCGCTCTGCCGCGAGCGGCGTAAACTGCGGCGTGCGCGCGTCGGGCAGATCGGGTGGCACATAAAATAAAGCCTGATTTTCGTAGTCGAAGTGCGAGGGCAATACCGACTCGCGGGCATGCTCTAACCCCAGCCGTCGCCGGATGTATTCGAATCCTCCACCTACGGCGAGCGTGGCTGAGGTCAACACCGCGCATTCAAGCTTCGACCAAAGGCATTCGCGGAGGATCGGACCGACGTCGATTGGAGTAGCTTGCAAGAAGACATTTTGTCTTCCGCCACGAAGCCCTCGGGAAGTTTCCCCGGTTCTCTCTGTGATGGAGCCTGCCCCGAGCGAAGCCGAAGGATGCCTCTGTGGTGAATTTATTTTTCCGCCCCGTCGCTCGATCCAGAATACAGTGTTGAGATCATCCGATTCCATCGCGAAGCCAAGCTGTACCTGGAGTTCCTGCGCCCGCCGCACAAAGTTGGAAATTTCTTCCGGCTTTTGCGGCAAGCCTTCCAGTTCGCCGGCCAGCCGCGTCAGCGACTGATTGAAGGCGACGAATTCATCTCCGTTTTCCTCCAGAAACTCGCGCCGCGAATCGAACGCAAAGCGTCCCTCGCCCGGTGGAAGCAGAGCGAAGAACAATTGTGATCGCTCTCGCAAACTTCCCAGCGCTCCGGAAAGCGACGCCGAAAGCATCCGGTGATGCTGCATCGACGCTTCGACATCGCGCGCCAAATTCTCTACACGCAGGTTGCTCACCGAGATTCCGAAGTAGTTCCCTGCCACATCCTCCAGTTCGTGCGCTTCGTCAAAAATCACAGCGGCCGCTTCCGGGAGAATCCCCGCATCGGGCGCGCCTTCGGCTTGCAGCTTGATGGCAAGATCGGCGAAGAATAGATGATGATTGACGATAATAATATCGCTCTCCATCCCGCGCCGGCGCATTTCGGTGATGAAGCAGCGCTCCCACTCGCTGCACTTCTGCCCGATGCACGCGTCGGAACGCGCGTCCAGCTTGGGCCACAGCGCGCTGGTCTCGGGGAGTTCGGCCAGTTCCGCGCGATCGCCGGTCGCGGTCGTCTTCTCCCACGCGGCAATCGCGCGGTATTGCTCGATCTCTTCCAACCCACTCAGCACCGGCTGATCGGTAAGTTCATAGAGCTTCTTGCGGCACAGATAATTGTTGCGGCCCTTCATGTAGCAAACGGAAAGCCGTCGCTTCGAGCTTTCGTCGCCGGAAGCCGATTCCCCAAACAGCGCGTGCTCCAGGAAAGGGATGTCCTTATAGAAAAGTTGTTCCTGCAGATTCTTCGTACCCGTCGAGATGATCACGCGCTTGCCCGAGCGGATCACCGGCATCAGGTAGGCCAGCGTTTTTCCCGTGCCCGTGCCGGCTTCCACAATCAGGTGGCGCTTTTCTTCGAGCGCCTGCTCGACCGCCTGTGCCATCTGCAACTGCCCACGCCGGAATTCGTACGCGGGATGCGTGCGCGCCAGCACTCCGCCCGGCGCGAAGAATTGATACAGAGATGCGTCTTTGCCGCTGGGCTCAGAGCGGCTTGGCTTTGCAGGAGACACGGGTTGGGAACCTAAAGCCACGGGAGTCTCTATAATAAGGGTTCAGGGCCATCAGCACTTATTGCCGCGTCATTTCGACTCGACCCAGTGACTCAACCCACGTACAACTCGACCAGCACTCTCGCCACCACCGCAGCCGGCGTTCCCACGCTTGCCATCGTGGGCCGGCCCAACGTGGGCAAGTCCACGCTGTTCAACCGCATCGTCGGCTCGCGCCGTGCCATTGTCGGCGACGAACCCGGCATTACGCGCGATCGCCTCTACGGCGATGCCGAGTGGCGCGGACGTCAAATCCGCATCATCGACACTGGTGGAATTATTCCGGAGGATAAGGACTTCATTCCGTCGGAAATCTTCCGCCAGGCGCGGGTTGCCTTCGATGAAGCCGCCGCCATTGTTATGGTGGTCGACGGCCGGACGGAAGTCGCCGCGCCAGATCTCGAACTCGTGCGCCTGCTGCGCAAGACGGGGCGCCCGCTCTTTCTCGCGGTCAACAAAGCCGACACGGAAAAGCAGGCACACATTGTTGACGAGTTCCATCGACTCGGAATCAAGCGGATGTTTCCGATCTCCGCCGAACATGGCCGTGGCATCGACGATCTGCTGGATGCGGTCCTGGAGATTTTGCCGCCTGACGCCAAAGACATAACCACAGGGGACACCGAGGAAGCAGAAGAAAAACTGCTTCAAGCAGAGGATGAAGCGGCGACTCAGCCTGAGCCCGTGTACGAAACCAAAGTCGCGATCATCGGCCATCCGAACGTCGGAAAGTCCACACTGCTGAACCGCCTTACGGCCTCCGACCGTGCGATTGTTTCGCCCATCCCTGGCACCACTCGCGACGCGGTTGATGAGATTATCGAGCGCGATGGACGCCGTTTCCGCTTCATCGACACCGCCGGCATTCGCCGCAAAGGCAAAACCCACTTGATGGCAGAAAAGCTTTCAGTGGTGATGGCGCGCAAGCATCTTGAAGGCGCCGACATTGCGCTGCTCGTGATCGACGCGACCGAAGGCGGCAGTCAACTTGATGCGGCGATCGCCGGCTACGCCCACGAAAGCGGACGCTCGATAATTATCGTCGTGAACAAATGGGATCTGGTCAGCGGCGGAGCACAGCAGCCCGGGCGTCCGTCGAAGGCCATGCGCATGCGGGAAAGCAAGCGCCCCGGCGACCGCGACGCCTACGAGGAGCGCCTGCGCTACGATCTCAAATTCCTGAACTACGCGCCCATCGTTTTCATTTCGGCCAAGAGCGGCAAAGGCACAGAGAGAATTTTCCCGCTGCTCGAGCAAGTTGCCACCGAGCGCCGCAAGCGCATCTCTACGGCGGCGATGAACCGCTTCATCGAGACCGTGGATTTCGAACGCGCCTCCGTCCCTATGCGCTCGCGCGTGAAGATTCTCTACATGACGCAGGCCTCGGTCGCCCCGCCAACGTTTGTGCTCTTCACGAATCGAGCCGTGAAGCTGCACTTCTCGTACCGGCGCTTTTTGGAAAATCAGATCCGGAAGGCCTTCGGCTTTTTGGGGACTCCGATTTGGATTAAGAACAGGGCGAGGAATTGAACCTCGCAGGTGTCTACTCCCCCGCCACTTCCCGATCCATCGTCAGCAACCCCACGCGCTCGACGCCGGCGTGATGCGCCACGTCAATCACGTCTGCGACATTCTGAAAGTCAACATCTGCGTCGCCTCGCACGAAGACCACCTTCTCGGCACGGGTTAAGTAAATCTTCGCGAGCCGCGTCTCCAGTTCTTCCCACGTCACGTCGTCCTGATTGATCTTCACAGTCGGCGGGTGATTTTCGCTTGCCGATACTATCTGGATGACAACCGTGCGCGGCTGCGCGATGTTCTGTGTCTGCTTTTGATCCGGCTGCGGAATCTGCGCGGTCTCGCCCTGCTCCTTGTCCATCGACACCACTACCATGAAGACAATGATCAGGGTCAGCAGCACATCAATCAGCGGCGTGACGTTAATTTCGGGTCCGCGCGCACCTCCGCCTGCCATTTTGAATGACATTGGAAGCTCCTCCCAGCACGCGCGTGTCTGCAACATCAGACACCTCGGGGGTGGCGAGAGTTCCCTTGCCGCAGGCAAACATCAGATTCCTCGCTTCGCTCGGAATGACAAATTTTACGAGATGGCCGGAGGCGACGACGGAGGCTCATCAGGAGGAGAAGCATACGGTGGAATCTGAGGCACAGGCGGCGCTGGTGGCGCGGGGTAGAGAACCGCGCCCAGCGCGGGATATCGCCCAGCAAAGAAATATATCGAGTACGCGGGAAAGAACACGATGGCGGGCACGGAAATCATCGACGTCAAAAAAAGAAAAACCACGAGCAGCACGCTCCCTGCCACCACCGCCAGCGTGATCGTGCCCACTGTCCAGGTCAACCCGGCCGCTTTCCCGCCCAGCACGGCGGCCACCGCAACACCCGCTGCGGGTATCAAAATAATGAGCGCAATAATGAAACCTATAATCCCGAAGATGATCGCAGCTCCCACGGCCAGCACTATCTTCATCACCACATAGACCGCGTAGCCGCCCTTCTCTGCCTTCATCATCGCCCAAAGCCGGCTCCAGCCTTCCATCGCGCCAAGGTGTTCCAGCGCCATCTGCGGTACCACGAAGTCTTTGGTCAGGACATAAATCACCGACATCACGACGACGAAAATCATCGTCACGAAAAACAGCGCGATCCCGCCGAGCACCAGCACGGCCACATGCTGTTTTGGATCAGTGAGCCATCCCATGGCGAAGGCAAACGCCACCGGAATTCCCACGAGCACGATCAGCACGGCGATCATAGTCAGCGCATAAAGCAGCTTCCAAATAAAATAGCGCCATCCCGGCCCTTGCCGCCGGCTCCATCCCTTGCGAATATGGCATTCCTTGGCCAGCACGCTGTCGAACAAAATGAAGCGCATGACGCTGCTGATGTACATCAGCAGAATACCCAGCACGAATCCGGCAACCAGCAGCACTGCGATCAATCCGGCGTAGAGCGCGGGGTCTATCCCCGCCAAACCTCCACCGAAGCCTGGAGCCAGAAAATTTTGTGTGCCGGGGTGCCGCGGAAAGTTGAAGCTGGAAAAGTTTGGTACCTTGCATCCGCCGGAACTGAGTTCTCCGGCCAGCATTCCCACCAAGGCAAGACGCCACCATTGGCCAAAGCGAAAGGGTTGGAAGAGTTGCCGCTTTGTGTGCTCAATCGCAGGAGAGATCGCGTCTACCGCGGAGATTGGCAAGGCTCACCTCGGGCCGCAAGGGACTTAGCAAAACAAGGTACAGGGAACAGCGTCCGGGATCAAATCAATTCGGAAACGAGAAGGAAATGTAGAGGTTAAGAAGTCAGAAAGCAGAAGGGAAAAAACCGCCCTTATTTCTTACTTCTGAATTCTGACTTCTTACTTTTTCACTACTCGTACCTCAGCGCTTCCACTGGATCCAGCTTCGAGGCCCGCATGGCGGGAACCATGCCGCTGATTACGCCTACCACCAGCAATACGGCACTTGAGATCACGACCGTCATCATGGAAATCCGCAGATGAATATCGCCCTGCCCGGAGTCGTCTTCAAACAGTGGCCCCATCATGGGCAAAGTGCCCACGGCCCATGCGATGAGGTACGAAAGCAGCACACCGATCGCGCCGCCCAGCGCCATGATCAATAAAGTTTCAGCCAGAAATTGCAGTTTGATGTGCCGTTTGCGCGCGCCCAGAGCCCGCCGCAACCCGATCTCGCGAATCCGTTCGTCCACTGAGACCAGCATGATGTTCATCACGCCCACGCCCCCGATTCCCAGCGTCAACGTGCCCACAAACGCAAGCAGCACCTGCAGCCCGATGGTCAAGGCATCGATCACGGGACGGAATTCATCGCGCCCGAACATCTGGAAAGCCTTGGGATCGGTCGGAGAAAAGCCCTGCCTCGATGCCACCGCGGCCAGCACCTGCGCCATCGCCTTCTTTTCGAACTGCGGCGCGATCGGCTCGAAGAGCATCACGGCGGCATAGCGGGTATTCCAAAGATCTCCGGCGGTGGAGTAGGGAATCCACGAGGACTCATCGTCGCTCGAGAAATAATTGCTGAGCTGAATCTTACGCGCCATCACTCCGACTACGGTGAAGCGAACCCCGCTCACGGTCACAGTCTCGCCCACAGCGGGTCGTCCACTGAAGAGTTTTTCTTTGAGCCGGCCGCCTAGGAAGATCACACGCCGCCGCTCCAACTCATCGCCCGAATCGAGCCAGCGGCCTTCCGAGGGCACCTCGTTCCGCATCTCGCCGTACTCCGGGCAGACTCCGCGCACCGGCGCCGTCCCTACCATGCGGTCGCCATAGGCGATGCCCGGACGGTTTACGGTTTCCCGGCACACATGCCGGACCAGAGGCGCGGTCGCCTTCACCATATCTATGTCGGCTTGTTCGATGACGACTTTCTTCCCGGCACGCTGTCCGCCTGGCTGCTCGCTGGTTTGCGCCGGCCAGCAAATGACCACACTCTTGCCGAACGCGTCGAAACCATGCACCAGTACCCCGCGGAAGCTGCTGCCGTACGCAATCAGCAGAGTCACCGTCGCAATCCCCCAGACGATGCCCAGCATGGTGAGGAAGCTGCGCGTAAGGTTGCGCTTCAGCGCGATCCAGGCTTCGAGGATGATTTCAATCAGCATGTCGATGCAAGAGAAAAATTATTGATTACTGATTGCTGATTGAAACCCACGCGAAAGGCTTTCAATCATCAATCAGCAATTATCAATCAACAATTCCCTAGCCTCCCGCCTCATACCGCAGGGCTTCGATGGGATCGATCAACGCCGCTTTCCGCGCCGGATACAGCGCCGCTCCCACCGCAATCGTGCCCAGCAAACCTGCGGCGACCAGCCCGGACGTCCAGTCTGGTACCAGTCCGGCGAAGAAATCTGGCATGGGGAGCAGGTTCACCAGGGCGCAGAATCCGAACGCGACGCCCAGCCCAATCGCTCCACTCAAAAGCGCGATGATCAAAGCCTCCACAAAGAATTGCCGCAAAATCGTGGCTGCCGGTGCGCCTAGCGCTTTGCGCACCCCAATCTCCCGCGTGCGCTCACGCACGGCGACCAGCATCACATTCATGACCCCGACCCCGCCCAGCAGCAGCGTCACGATTCCCACCGCGCCCAAGAAATATTTCATCCCATCGGTCATTGCCTTAAAGGCTTGCGCTTCCTGCACCGTGTCCCAGATGGGGCAGGCTTCCTTGTCCGCCGGATCGTAGCGATGCATGCGCGCCAGCGCAACCCGCACTTCGCGCTTGCAGGCTTCATGCTGGTCCACCGACTTCGGCGTCACCAGCAATTGATCGAATGTAGTGGAGGTCCCCGGAGGCTTGTCGGGGAAGTCGCGCCGCATTGCGGCAAACGGAATAAATATCTTGTTCACGTCCCAACCGTCGTAACTGGAATCTTGTTTCTTCTTCTCCATGACCCCTATCACCACGTAGGGAAAATCATTCAGATAGACGTTTTCTCCCACCGGATTGCGGCCGGGAAATAATTGCTTCGAGGCGTCCGATCCCAGAAAGGCGACCCGCCGCGCCTCGCGCATGTCGTCCCAGTCATAGAAACGTCCCAAGCCCACGTCCAGACTGCGAATGTAGGCGAACTGCGGATAGGATCCAGTTACCGTAAATGCGGCATTGTTAAAGTTGCTGTGCGCCCGCACCGTGTCCTGCTCCAGCTCCGGAATGGCGTACTGGCAATCGGGAGTTTCCGCCTGCACCACTGGCAGATCATCGTCTTCCCAGTGCACCTGCCGCCCGGCGGCTGTTCCCCCGGCCTGCAAGCTGGTCCGGCCGTGGAAGACAATCATCACATCCTTGCCCAGATTTCTCGCCTGCTCTTCCTGGCCTTTGCGCAGACCTTCGCCGGCCGCCACCATCAGGACAATCGAAACAATCCCCCAGGCAATGCCAAACATGGTGAGAAACGCGCGCAGTTTGTGCGCCCACAGAGTCCTTACCACGTCGCGAATGAGATCTTGTAGGGTCATGCGGCTTCCGTTTGGTTGGACGTGATCGGGCGGCGAAGGTAAGCCTGCCGCTACGGTTCCACCCCCTTATGTGGGTACGTAAAGAGAGGCAGTATTGTTGCAGAAAAATGAGCGGTACCCAGATGGCCCGCCGGGGGCCGGAATCTGGGCTCTCCGCGGCCGTTCTCGGCGTGCGATTAAGTTTTGCTAGCCGTAAGCGCATATCCGGCAAGTTCCAGCCACTGGTCAAATTGCGCCAACGCCAACTCACATTGCAACCGGTGTCGCTCTTTCCGGTCGCGGATCTTTTTCTCTAGAGGAGGCAAGAGGTCAAAAGTGATATTAGCCGGCTGGAAGTTCTTGGCGTCCGCGTGCGTAACGTAATGGGTCAGCGATCCAAACGCGGAAGCCCGCGGCGGAGCCGCCATCTCGCCCCCGAGCGCCAGCGCCGCCGCATGCAGCCCTGCCATCAATCCGGTGGCAATCGATTCCACATAGCCTTCCACGCCGCAAATCTGTCCGGCAAACAAAACTCTCGGATGCGCCTTCATCTGCAACGTTTCCCCCAGCAACGCCGGCGCATTGATATAGGTGTTGCGATGAATCTGTCCGTAGCGCAGGAATCGCGCATTCTCGAGGCCGGGGATCAGGCGCAACACCCGCGCCTGCTCGCCAAACTTCAAATGATTCTGAAATCCCACCAGGTTGTAGGAATCGGCGCGCAGATTTTCCTGCCGCAACTGCACCACCGCATACGGCATTCGCCCGGTGCGCGGATCATTCAGCCCCACCGGCTTCATCGGCCCAAAGCGCAAGGTATCGCGCCCGCGCCGCGCAATCTCTTCAATCGGCAGGCAGCTCTCGAAGTAGTTCAACTTCTCCCAGTCGCGCTCCTCGACAGATTGCGCCGCCAGCAGCCCGTCATAGAACCGGTCGTAATCCTCCCGCGCCATGGGGCAGTTAATGTAATCCGCCGACCCCTTGTCATAACGCGCCGCCATGTAAACGCGCGACATATCGATCGAATCCGCCTCCACAATCGGACTGATCGAATCATAAAAATACAGATGAGGATTTTGGGTAGCGTCACGCTCGTGTGGAAGCGGGCGACTCGCCCGCTCAGGGTTTGACTCTTCTATCCCTACACTCAGCCGCGCAATCTCCCCTGCCAGTCCGTCCGAAGTCAAAGGTCCGGTAGCGATGATGGTGATCTGAGAACCCGATTCTGCAATGGAAGTTACTTCTTCCCGTCGCACTGCGATCAGCAGCTCCCGCGAAATCGTCTCCGTAACTTTCGCCGCGAATGCCACGCGATCCACAGCCAGCGCATGCCCCGCTGGAACAGCACACTCCCGCGCAATTTGCAGCAGCAGCGACCCCGCCCGCCGCATTTCTTCCTTCAACAGCCACGGAGCGGTGTTTTCACTGTCCGACTTCAGCGAATTCGAGCACACCAGTTCCGCAAAGTCCGCAGTCTGGTGCGCCGGTGTCGACCGCACCGGACGCATCTCAAATAACTCCACCTCCACGCCCCGCCGCGCACACTGCCACGCCGCCTCCGATCCGGCGAGCCCTGCTCCGATAACGCGAACCCGAACTTCCTGAGCCATCGCCAACTTGACCACGACCCCCTTTCCAAGCCTAAACCAATTTCTTCTTCCCCAATTTTGGCGAATATGAATCTTACAGGACTTAGGGCCGCGGACCATCGCCACTGAACTGTCGGACAATAGCAGGTCTCGGATCGTTCGCCCAAATCGGGCACAAGCATGGTTGCGCAAGCGCAACGAAGAGATCAGCGCGCTTCTGTATAGTCAAGGCTGTATATCAGCGCAAGATTGCGTGCGCCCACCCTAACCGCTTCCCAAAGGACCCTAAGCAATGAAGAAGTTTCTCGCTAACGCCGGCCTAGCGTGCCTGTTATCCGGACTCTGTTTCGCGGCAAACCCAGGCACTGCAACCTTTCAGATCATCACCGATCCTGTGACTGGCACGTGGTCGAACTTCGCTCTTTCCGGAGATGGCACCGTCATGGCGGCAAACTACGGCGGTGAGATCTATCTCTGGACCGCCGCTGGCGGATTCCGGGATCTCGGCCCCGGCGATCCTAATTCCTCATCGATCGGAATTTCGCGCGACGGTTCCACCGTCGTCGCGGGCCATGTCGGCCCGGACAGCTTCACCAGCCCGGCCCTGTGGACTGCAAGCGGCATGGTTGATCTGGGACATCCCGCCAACGGCTGTACAGTTCTGGATAACAGCTGGGGCAGCGGCTACGGAGTGAACGGCAATGGCACTCTGGCCGTCGGAATCGCCTGGAATTGTTTTAGCGCGGAAGGCTTCGCCTGGACCGCCAAGGGGGGCAATGTCTCGCTCGGACATCCCGCCGGCAGTCACAGCAGCCGGGCCAGCGCCGTTTCGGCCAACGCCAATACTATCGTGGGCTTTTGGGAAGATCCCACCGGCCCTCGCCGCCCCGTGCGCTGGGTTGGCGGCAAGCACGATTTATTTCTGGGTGCAGCCACGTTCGGTGAGGCCTCCGCCGTCACCAGTGACGGCACAAAGATCGTGGGCCAGGTTTACGACACCGCCGGGAACGGAATCACATTCCTGTACTCCGACAAGACCGGGCCGCTGTCGTTGGGTACCATCACGCATTCTCCAACCGATCAGAGTTTTCCAAATGGCATCTCGGACAATGGAAGCATAGTAGGGTGGAGTGGCGATCCTTTCGGCAGCGGGATCGAAGCCTTTGTCTGGACTTCTCCTCTTGGCATGAAGAGTTTGGCCAGCGTGCTGAAGCAGTCTGGCGCCACTATTCCTGCCGGCATCACTCTAACCACCGCCGAAAGCATCTCCGCGGATGGTTCCACCATAGTCGGCCAGTATGTCGATACTAATTTCAACTACGGTAACTGGATCGCGCACATCGGCAAGTAGTCTTGAGGGCACTCCTAAGAACGTCGGCCAAATTGAAGGGATGGGGAGCGCTGCCGCGTTGCCCGTCCAGCCGGCGTGTCGGACGCGGCACGCCTTACGCTACTTCAATACCGGCGCCGCCGCTGCCGCGACCAGCATCCAACGCCCGTTCTCGTATACCCAGGTATCTACAAAGCGCCAACGCTTCAGCAAGGACCTTCCATCTTTCACCTCGGTTTCGCGGTAGCTCCCAATCACGATGACGGTTCTTCCGAACGGGCGCACCATCAGGGCTTCCATTACGATCAACTGCAAGGAGGGCCTGGCTGACTTTACCCTTAACAGGTAATCTCCCTTCGTCACCAGCCTGCCATATTCGATGTACACCAGAGCATTATCGAAAATCAGGTCGAGCGCGCCGTTGTCATTGTGCGATTGTGCCTCAGCCCACTCGTGTTCGAGAGCTCGAATTGCGGTAGCGGCGTCTGCGTCGCCCGCCTCCTGAGCAGAAACCGGTAGTGACGCCGCGCAGATCAGGACCAACAATAATCCTGTCGTTTTCATAAGACTTGTCCGCTGTCGTTGATCTCGACTACGCCAGAAACTCGCACAACCTCATTGCCCGACCCGGGTTACCAGCCCTGCGATAGAGACCCACTGCCCATTCTTGTATAACCATGTGTCTACAAAACGCTCTCGTTGTGCATAGGGTTTCCCGCGCTCCACTCCTTTTATCAGAAAGATGCCGGTAACGATCGCCGTGTCGCCGTGCAAGTGCACTGCCATTGATTCCGTCAGGAATTGCAGCACGGTGGATGTCCTCACCTCCACCAACACATCCGCCTTGGTCTGCAATCTGCCGTCCGAGTTGACGTTGACGAATGCGTTGTCAAGAATTTTCTCCAGCGCTCTTGGGTCTTTGCTCAGGTAAGCCTGACCCCACACACGCTCCATCGCAACAACCCTCGATTCCGCCTCGGAATCAGAGTCCCCTTGCGTGTAGCCAGCCGATGTCCCCGCGCAGGCCAATGCCGCAATCATAATCAGCGTTTTCACTCCAGACACTCCTTACTCGGTACGGTCGGCCAGTCATAACTGCCTCAGTGCGGGATCAATGTCGATTCGCTGGCCACGCACACCCAAGTATCTCCCCGTCGGATCCACGTGTCCGTAAAGCGTTCCCTAATTGTGTAGGCTTTCCCGTTCTTCACGCCGTCTTCACGACACACGCCGTTGACCACCGCGACCGCGGCATAGAGACGTACGTTCGTCGATTCGTTCACAATCCGCACCAGTCGCAACGACGGCGTCTGCACGCTGGCCAGGTACTGGGTCTTATCCATCAGCGTGCCATCGGATTCGACATAGACTAAATCCGGAGCGAGCAGCATTCTGAGTGCGCGCGCATCTTTTTGCTGCACCGCCTGGTTCCATGCATTTTCCAATGTCAGGATTCTCGCCTGCTCAACTCCCACCTCCTGCGCCGACGCGCCAACCAGCGCGGAGCAAACCAGAATCGCAATCGACCAAATCGCTTTCATGCAGGACTCTATATTGCCTATCGGCAATTTCGAGGCTCTCCCGCACCGAAAGGAATAAAATGACGACCTCCAGGGCGACCATCGCATGGTATTGAAGCTTCATCTATCATCAGATGAGACTTTACTCATGTCTGGGAGGACTGCATGGCACGCATCAGCCTGATTGCACCGGAGTCCGCGTCTCCGGAAGTGCGCGAGATTTATGACGCTATGCTTCGCGGCAAGCCAGGCAACATCCAGAAAGCGCTCGCCCATCGCCCCGAAATGCTTAAGAATTTTCTAAACTTCTACGCCAGCGTGGGACGTTCCCTCGATCGCAAGTTGTACGAACTCATTTATATCCGCGTCTCTCTCATCAACGAATGTCGCTATTGCGCGCAGCACCATGTCGCAGCGTCGAAGCGCGTTGGGCTCAACGCCGAAGACTGGACCGCGCTCAAGTCAGGCAACTATTCGCGCTACAGCGAAAAGGAGCAGGCCGCGCTGACTTACGTTGAGAAGTTAACGCGAGCCCCGCAGCATGTTGCACAAACGGACTTCGACGAACTAAAGAAGTATTTCTCGGAAGCCGAGATCGTCGATATTCACATGCTGGCCGGCCTGGCCAACCTGACCAACCGCGTCACCGACCCGCTGGGCCTGGAAGTAGAATTTCCCGAGGAAAAGATCTGAAGATTGAGTAATTGGGAGATTGAGTAATTGAGAAATTCTAGGTCCAGAGCTACGGTCGCGGGCTTGACAATTACTCAATTTCCCGGTTACTCAATCCGCTACAGTATTTCGCGCACATCTCCTACCCGCCTCGTGACTCGCTCGCGATCCAGATATTCCAGCAGTGGGATCGCATACTTGCGAGTCACTCCGGTCAGTTCCTTGAACGACGCTACATCAATCTTCGCCGACTTCACTTTGTACGCCGTCATCTGCCGCCGCAACTCCTCGAGAGCACTGTGATGAAAAACCAGTTCATCGGAGACCTTGATCAGGACCTTGTCGCGCAGCAGCAAGGTCACAATTTTGTGCGCCCGCACTTTATCCACTTTGAGCCCCGCAATCACTTCCTGTAGCGCGGGAACCTTCAAGCCGGCCGAGGCAAACGCATCCTCGAGCTTCTTTTTGGATTCGGCCTCTTCATCCTTCAACGCTACTCCAAGCCCGGGCAACCGTACCAGTTCTCCAACCAGTTCGAGCTTTTTTCCCCGGACCAGCATGGCGGCAGCCGTCTCGAACACCTCCGGCATCGCGTCCACCTGCGCCCGCAACTCTTCCTTGCTGATCCCGCCCACCAGCGGATTTTTCTTATGAAAATCCCCGGCCGCGCTGATGATGTGCGATTTCAACATTTCTAACGCGGGCGCATCCAGGAATCGCTCGCCAGCCCGCACCACGACGCCAGTCCGCAACGCCTGTGCGAGCTGTAATTCGATTACGTTCTTCGCCCAACCCGTCTCGGCCACCAGTCGAGACAACGAGATTCCTTGATGATGCCTGCGGGCGATGCGCGCTCTTACGATCGCTTCTGCATCGCCGCCTGTCAGGGTCTCCAGGAACTCTAGGTGTCCCGGCATTCGCGGAACCGGCGCTGCATCCAGCACAACTCCACCGCCAATGGTCACCACCGGCGAAAATTGCCGAATGATAAATCGGTCTCCGGGCAAAAGTAGCGCCGCTTCTGGCAGCCTCAGTCGCGCAAAGGCCTCGTCGCCGGGAACAATCTGCTTCACCCCCACCAGCACAACTTCCGCCACAGTCTCCATCGTGTACGAATGAAAGTGCACCCGCGCGCGGTCTTTGAGTGGACGCGGAGCCGAACCCAACAAACGCAACAGTATGTCCGCCCGCCGCGTTGCCTCAAACGTCGCCGGAGGCGCCAGAGTCATGCCTCGCGAAAAGTCCTCTGTGCTCGCGCCCGCCAGGTTCAACGCGGTCCTTTGACCGGCGACCGCGGCTTCCCCGGCCTGGCCGTGCACCTGCACACCGCGCACACGCACGCGCCGCCCCGTCGGGAAAACTTCCATTTCGTCCTCGCGGCGAATTGTTCCCGCAACCAGAGTCCCCGTCACAACCGTGCCGAATCCCTTCATGGTAAAAACGCGGTCGATCGGCAACCGGGCAATCGCATGCGAATCCCGCGGTTGCGCTTCAGTCGCCGCCGCGGCGATCGCCCGCTTCAAGTCCTCCAGCCCCGCGCCTGTCAAAGAACTCACGGCGACAATTGGAGATTTCGAGGTTCCCAGGGATGTCGAGGTTCCTAAGAACGTCCCGCGTAGAAATTCTTCCACTTCCAGTCGCACCACCTCGAGCGTCTCCGCATCGACAGCGTCCGACTTGGTCAGCACCGCGATGCCGCGCTGCACCCCAAGCAGTTGCAAGATGTCAAAATGCTCCCGCGTCTGCGGCTTGATCGCTTCATCCGCCGCAATTACCAGCAGCACCAAATCCATCCCGCCCACCCCCGCGAGCATGTTGCGCACAAAACGCTCGTGTCCGGGAACGTCGACAAAACCTAGCCGCAAGATCTCGCCGCTGCGGGTCGGCAAGTCCATGTGGGCAAAGCCAAGGTCGATGGTGATGCCTCGCCGCTTCTCTTCCTGCAATCGGTCAGCATCGATCCCGGTCAGCGCCTTGACCAGCGCCGTCTTGCCGTGGTCGATGTGTCCCGCCGTCCCCACGATGATGGATTTCATCTGGCTGGCATCTTACCGGAACTAACTGCAGGGTTGGAAGGTGGACCTCGAGGTGGCGGCGCGGCGTGGATGAATGTTTTCAATAGCTTCTGGATAACATCAACGAGTTACAAACAATTTCAATGACTTGCACAGGATTTCGTATTAGAGACGATTTAAGGCCCACCAATTTGACGGACGACTTTGGCGCCACCCGAACAGTCCGATGCGCGCAGGAGCGATTCCTAAGCGTTCCAGAGGCATCCTGCGTGCAGCTCGGCCCTGAAAAAGGCCGATGATCCGCGAGCTCCTCGACCTGTTTTCAACAACTTGTGAATCGCGCGCTGAAAACAAAGGACATCACGTTGTCGACCCCTTGATGCCGCTCATATTTTTCAATAGCTTACAGATAAGTCGTTGAAAACGCCAAGTCGCTGGAGGCCCGCCGTTGGCCGTTCGCCACAAACGGCGCAGCCAAAGGGTTATGCCAACGATCAACGACTAACGACCAACGACTTTCGATAAAGGCCCTACCCAGCCGCCCCGCTAAATGCGACAATAGAACTTCCCCATGACCACGTCCATAACTTCTGCCTTTTCTCCGGAGACCCTCCGGCAGCACGGCCTCACTCTCGACGAGTACGACAAAATCAGGCAGCTTCTCGGGCAGCGCGAGCCCACGCTTACCGAGCTAGGCATCTTCAGCGTGATGTGGAGCGAGCACTGTTCCTACAAATCGTCGCGCGTACATCTGAAGCGCCTGCCCACTCGCAGCAAGCGCGTGCTGCAAGGACCCGGGGAGAATGCCGGCATCATCGACATCGGCGACGGCTGGGCCTGCGCCTTCAAGATCGAGTCGCACAACCATCCTTCGTTCATCGAACCGTTTCAAGGCGCCACCACCGGCGTCGGCGGGATTCTGCGCGACATCTTCACCATGGGTGCGAGGCCGGTGGCAGTCATGGACTCGCTGAGGTTCGGCCCTATTAAG
Organism: uncultured Acidobacteriaceae bacterium; assembly: GCA_963747615.1. Classification (GTDB taxonomy): domain Bacteria; phylum Acidobacteriota; class Terriglobia; order Terriglobales; family Acidobacteriaceae; genus Sulfotelmatobacter. The sequence goes on along the minus strand of CAVVFP010000001.1, from coordinate 931,484 downwards.
CCCGAGCAGACGAATACGGGGACACAATTCGAGGTCCACCGCAACCACTCCATCGTCGAAGGCGTGGTCAGCGGCGTCGCTTCCTATGGCAACTGCTTTGGCGTGCCTAACCTGGGCGGCGAGACCAAGTTCGAGCCGTGCTACTCGGGTAATCCCTTGGTAAACGCATTTGCCATGGGCTTGGTGCGCAAAGATGAGATCTTCTACGCCCGGGCCGCCGGAGAAGGCAACCCCGTAATCTACGTTGGCGCCAAGACCGGACGCGACGGCATCCACGGCGCCACAATGGCCAGCGAGGAGTTCAGCGAGGCTTCCGAAGCCAAGCGCCCGAACGTTCAGGTTGGCGATCCGTTTCTGGAGAAGTTACTGCTCGAAGCCTGCCTCGAAGCCATGCGCACCGGGGCGATTGTCGGCATTCAAGATATGGGCGCGGCGGGTCTCACCTGCTCGACCTGCGAGATGGGAGGGCGTGGCGGCGTCGGCATCGAGATTGAACTGGACCGCGTGCCTCAGCGCGAAACCGGCATGACCGCCTACGAAATCATGCTGAGCGAATCGCAGGAGCGCATGCTGCTGGTGGCGCAGAAAGGCCGTGAGCAGGAAGTCTTCCGCGTTTTTGAAAAGTGGGGGCTCGACGCGGTCGAAGTTGGCCAGGTTACGGCCGACAACAAATTGCGTGTGCTCGAGCACGGCGAAGTCGTAGCCGAGATTCCGAATCAGGCCCTTACCGACGACGCGCCCGTGTATAAACGTCCGCTCGCACGCTGGGAACCTCCCGTCCCGCGCGAGATGCCGGAGCATATTCGCCTCAACGGCGCGAGCGGTCTTACGCAAAGTCTCAAGCAGCTTCTTGCCAGCCCCAACATTTGCGGCAAGCGCTGGGTGTGGCAGCAATACGATCACATGGTGCAGACGAACACCGTGGAGGCTCCGGGGACGGGCGATGCGGGCGTAATTCGCATCAAGAATCCGAATGCAAGTGAGGCACAGCGCGGACTGGCGATGGCGCTCGATGGCAACAGCCGCTGGTGTTATCTCGATCCGCGCCTCGGCGCGATGCATGCTGTGGCTGAGGCTGCGCGCAAAGTGGCGTGCTCGGGCGCAACTCCCGTGGGCGCAACCAATTGCCTCAACTTCGGCAATCCCGAAAAGCCGCACATCATGTGGCAGTTCTCGCAAACCATCGATGGCATCACGAAAGCCTGCGAAGAATTGGAGATTCCCATCACCGGCGGCAATGTCAGCTTCTACAACGAGACGCTGGGCGAAGGCATTTATCCCACGCCGGTGCTTGGAGTTGTGGGAATTCTCGACGACGTCAGCAAGACTTCAAAAATGCACTTCGCCCGGCCCGGACGCACGATCGTGCTATTACGGGCGGGCGAAGCCGCCGATATTACCGACGTGGAGAGTGAGTTCGGGTCATCGGAATATGCCAAAGAGATTCTGGGAGCGCTGTGGGGCTATCCCCCCGAACTCGATCTGGAGAAAGAAGCTTCACTGCAGAAAGCGGTCATCGAATTAATTCAGCAGGGTTTGGTGGAATCCGTGCACGATTGCTCGGACGGTGGACTTGCCGTTGCACTGGCGGAAAAGGCGTTTGCGAAGGGCGTGGGTGCGCGGGTGAATCTGGTGTCGAACGGACTTCCTGCGGAGTTCGTGCTGTTTGGAGAAGACGCGAGCCGCATCGTGCTGTCGTGCGACCCGGTGCGTGTTTCGCGAATCCAAGAGATAGCGGAGAAACACGGAATCGCCGCGGATCGTCTAGGGGAGACGATTCCGGAGCGGCTGGAGATTTCTTTCGACGGGAAGGTAGTTGTGTCGGCGGCAGTCTCGGATCTGGACCAGATTTACGAATCGGCGCTGGAGTCTAGTTTGCGGACTGATGCGGAGCTTGTAGCGGCGGATTGAAGAGCTTGAGCGGAAACGAGGCGGAGTTCGCGGATAGATGCGCGTCGCTTCGCTCCTTGGACAGCCGAGGCGGCTATCTCCACATGAGTCGTGGTTGAGCTAAGAGCTAAAGGCTAATTGCTAAATGCTGACTTCCGACAAATTTCATGACGAGTGCGGGGTGGTCGCGATCTTCGCTCATCCTGAGGCCGAGAAGCTTGCTTACCTGGGGCTTCACGCTTTGCAGCATCGCGGGCAGGAGTCTGCGGGGATTGTCACCTCCGATGGCCTGACTTCCCGCGTCCACAAGGCCATGGGCACTGTGGCCGATATCTTCACCGAGGACGTGCTGTCGAAGATACGCGGGACGCTGGCCATCGGGCACACGCGCTACTCGACCGCCGGCGACTCAGCGCTCTTAAACGCGCAGCCGATTCTGGTGCAGTCGAATAAAGGCTCGATTGCCGTGGCGCATAACGGAAATCTCGTGAATGCGATGGAAGTTCGCAGCCGTCTGGAGCGGCAGGGGTCGATCTTCCAGACCAACAGCGACACCGAAGTGATCGTCCATTTGATCGCGCTTTCGCGGGAACACACTTTGCCCGAAGCGATCGCCGACGCGCTGGGCCAGGTGGAGGGCGCCTTTTCGCTGGTAGTCATGACACCCGACCGAATCATCGCGGCGCGCGACCCGCGCGGCTTCCGGCCGCTGGCCATGGGGCGCATTCCGGCGCTGAGTGGTCAGAATCTGGGTGGACAGAATCTGGGTGGACAGAATAAAGATGGGCCGAGGCGCGACACTGTCGTCTTCGCCTCGGAAACCTGCGCCTTCGATCTGATCGGCGCGACCTACGAGCGCGACGTGAAGCCCGGCGAGTTGGTCGTGGTGGGGCCGGAGGGCATCAGTTCCCTTTTCTACTCGGCGGCCGCTCCGCAGTCGAGTTGCATCTTCGAGCATGTTTACTTTTCGCGTCCTGACAGTATCGTGTTCGGGCGCGCCGTGCAGACCAGCCGCGAAGAACTCGGAAGGCAGTTGGCGCGCGAAGCGCCGGTAGAAGCCGACCTAGTGGTACCGGTGCCGGATTCAGGCGTGACCGCGGCGGTGGGTTACGCGGCCGAGAGCGGCCTTCCCTTCCGTTTTGGCCTGATTCGCAATCACTACGTAGGGCGCACATTTATCGAACCCAGCCAGAGTGTTCGCGACTTCGGCGTGAAACTCAAGCTGAATCCCGTGCGCTCGCTGCTCGAAGGCAAGCGCGTAGTGCTCATCGACGATTCGATTGTGCGCGGCACCACCAGCCGTAAGATCGTCCGCATGATCCGCAGTGCCGGGGCTAAAGAGGTGCACATGCGCATTTCTTGTCCGCCCACGATTTCGCCGTGCTACTACGGTGTGGACACGCCTTCAAAGAGTCAACTAATCGCCGCCAACAAATCGGTTGAGGAGATTCGCGAGTACATTGGCGCCGATTCGCTCGCCTACCTTTCACTCGATGGACTCAAGAAAGCCTGCGGCGAGGGCGAAAAGATCTCGTATTGCTCGGCTTGCTATACCGGCAAGTATCCTACGAGCATTGTGGACGTGGAGGAGATTTTGCCGGCTACTGTGCCGCGATAACTATTTCCGCGCCTGCACCACGCGCGGGATCCCTTGCAGATCTGGTCTGATCGAAACGTCGTTCCAATTCCGCAGCAATCGTTTCACTTCTTCAGCAATCGTCCCACTGACTTCCATGACCAACCGGCCGCCGGGCTTGAGCGCGGCGTGCGCTTGCGGAATCAGACGGGCGATCACTTCGGTTCCCGTGGCTCCGCCGAAGACGGCGTTGCGCGGCTCGAATCTGCGTACTTCGAGTTGCACTTGATCTTCTTCCGACTCGCCGACGTAGGGTGGATTGGAGACGATGAAATCGAAAGAGTTGTCTTCTACACCAGCCAGCAGGTCGGCTTCGCGGAATCGGATTCTGGATTCGAGTCGATGGCGGGCGGCGTTAGCGCGGGCGACTTCGAGCGCGGCGACCGAAACATCGGTGGCGTGGATTTCCGCCTGCGGCAATTCTTTGGCTAACGCCAATGCGATGCAGCCTGAGCCGGTGCCGACATCGGCAATTTGGAGAGGGGTCGCGGCCGCGGGCGTCTGCCCCACAAGATCCAATACAGTTTCGATCACATGCTCAGTCTCAGGGCGCGAAATGAGCACCGCGGGCGTGACGATGAGATCCATGCCCCAGAATTCCTGATGGCCGGTGATGTACTGCGCGGGAACACCACGGGCGCGTTCGGCAAGCGCGGCGTCGTAACGAGTTTTCTCGTCGACTGTGAGTTCGCGCTCGGGATGCGCGTAAAGGTAGGCGCGGTCGCAGTCGAGGGTGAACATCAAAAGAAGCTCCGCGTTCATGCGCGGGGAAGGGACTTGTTTCGCCGTCAGACGGGTGATGGCGGAGCCGAGGGCTGATTTCAGTTGCACACAATATTTCACCACATACAGCGGCAGGTATATCGGAATATAATCAGCATTACGGCTGACTGGGAAGCTGGCGCAATACAGCGTAGCGGGCATGAAAACGACGCGGTACTTTCGCGAGCAGGCCTTGCGTAAGCGACCTTATATTCAGATACAGTGGTGCGGAAGGGTTTTGGCCGAGCCAATCGCTCGAGCAGCCCAATCGGACGGGCGAATCCGGTTTTGGGGAAAAGTACCGGAGTTCGGAAGCCGCGTGCTTCGGGTCGTAACTTTGGCGGATGGAGAGACGGTGCACAACGCATTTCCCGACCGGGACTTCAAGGTATAGCGGCGACCGATTATGAAACTGAACTATGACCAGGAAACCGACTCGCTGTACATTGACCTGAACTCGCGTCCCAGTGCGGATTCTAGAGAGATTCAGGAAGGCGTTGTCATTGACGTCGACGCCAAAGGGAAAATTGTCGGCATCGATATCCAGCACGCGTCTGAAGTCTTGGACCTCGCGACCTTGGAGGCGGATTCTTTTCCGGTGGCCGCGCTAAGGCCGCCTAGAGCGTCTACGCGATAGTCTTGGGTAAATCTACTTCGCCCTCTGACTTGCCCACGCATAATTCAAATAGATCATCTGGCCGATGTGGTGCTGCATGTGGGCGGCGCACTGCGTCACCATGGCGAGCCGGTTACCGGCATCGGTGCCGGTGCCTGAGTATTCGGCCGACCAATCCTCGGGCGATTGCTCGCGGATGGTTTTGAGAACCATCTCCACGGCGGCGTCGAAGCGTTTGAGCGCTTCGTCCTTCGACGGAGGGTTGGGATCATTGAATTCGCGCGGGCGGTCGCGGACATAGCTGGTCCGCCCAATCTGCGCGCCGATGTAGTAGTTCAAGTTGCCGGTGAGGTGCAAAACCAGGTGGCCGAAACTGTTGCCGTATGGAAACGGCTTTTGCCAGAACTGGACGTCGGTGAGCGGCGTGGCTAGTTCGCGGACGCGGGCGGCGTTCGCGGTGTAACGCTCGGTGATGACGGACGCAACAGTCGAGTGCAGGTTGGACACGTTCTTCTCCTTGGCGGGAGCCGGGCTTCGCCCGCGGGCAGCCGAAGACGGCTGTCCCCACATTGAAATCCTTCAGTCTAGAATTCCTTAGACTGCAATCGTCGCTTCCTGCTTCAGCTTTTCCGCCTGATAGTGCGTGGTCAGCGCTTCGATCAGCGGCTGGAGCTTGCCGTCCATCACCTGTTCGAGCTGGTGGATGGTGAATCCGATGCGATGATCGGTGAGGCGATTCTGCGGGAAGTTATAGGTGCGAATCTTCTCGCTCCGGTCGCCGGAGCCCACCATGGCCTTGCGCTCCTTGGCCAACGCCTGCTGCTGCTTTTCCATTTCGATTTCGTAGAGCCGCGAGCGCAGCACGCGCATGCCTTTCTCGCGGTTCTTTATCTGCGATTTCTCGTCCTGGCAGCTCACCACCGTGTTCGTAGGAATGTGCGTGATGCGCACCGCGGAGTAGGTCGTATTCACCGATTGCCCGCCGGGGCCAGAAGAACAGAAGGTGTCGATGCGCAGGTCCTTGGCCTCGATTTTGATATCTACGTCTTCAGCCTCGGGCAGCACGGCGACGGTGACGGCCGAGGTGTGAACGCGTCCCTGCTGCTCGGTGGCCGGCACGCGCTGCACGCGATGCACGCCGCTTTCGTACTTGAGCTGTGAGAAAACGCGGTGGCCTTCGATGATGGCGATGACTTCTTTCAGCCCTCCGGCCGACGATTCAGAAGACGACAACACCTCAACCTTCCAGCGCTGAGTTTCCGCATACCGCGTGTACATGCGGAAGATTTCAGCGACGAACAGCGTGGCTTCGTCTCCGCCGGTACCGGCGCGAATTTCGAGGATGACGTTCTTGTCGTCGTTCGGGTCCTTGGGCAGCAGCAGAACTTTCAATTCTTCTTCGATGGCGGCGACGCGAGGCTCCAGTTTGTTGAGTTCTTCCTGAGCGTAGGCGCGCATCTCGGGATCTTTTTCCTCGGTGAGCATGGCTTTACTTTCGGCAATGCCACGGGTCAGGTCCTTGAATTCGCGATACTTCTCGACGATGGGCACAATTTCACTGTGCGCCTTGGCAGTCTTCTGGTATCTCGCCGAATCGTTGACGATATCCGGCGAGGCGAGAGCGTTGGTCAGCTCTTCATAGCGGGCTTCGATTTGGTCTAAGCGTTCAAACATGAGAACCGTCGTTGGTCGTTGGTCGTTCGTCGTTGGTCGTTCGCCTTTTGCTTCAGGCTGCCTTCTCGCCCAACGAGTTAATTAGGCTGTTCAGGCTTCGCCCTATTGCGTCCGCGTTCGCTAGCAGGCTCTGCGCTTCTTCGCTGCTTAGGTATTGTAATTCCTTTGCGATCATAATCTGCGTTTGGACTTCCAAGAGCGATCCTCGCGCATGGAGAAGAAAACGTCCAAATTCTCCGTCGGAGCGGTGGCCTTTGCCTTCGGCAAAGTTGCTGGGGACCGATACCGCTGCCCTTCGCAATTGCTGGCTCAAGCCATACAACTCGTGCTTAGGAAACTGCGCTGTTGCCCGGTAGATTTCGATTGCGAACTTCATGGCTTCCTGCCAAACGCGCAAATCTTTGAAAGATGCTGACATGTTAATACCTCTCAAAAGACTGTACTGCCTGGGTTGAGAGAGGCCAACGACTAACGACAAGCGACCAACGACGGATTTCCCGGGGTGGGAACCCTAAGCAATCACCAATTCGCCGCCTTGCTCTTTTTCCAGGACCATCGCCTGGTCGAGCGCGGTGATAGCGCACTGAGCCATTTCGTCGGATGGAGGCTGAGTGGTGATGCGCTGCAGCCAGAGGCCGGGAGCGGTCATCAGCGCGAACAGCGACCCGCGATGCTTGGCAGCGAAGCGGATGATTTCGTAGGACACGCCGGCGATCAAGGGCAACAACGCGATGCGCGAGGCGAACCGCGCCCAGAATGTGGTGTATGGAACCAGCATGTAGAAGCCGATCGAGATCAGCATCACGGTCATCAGAAAGCTGGTGCCGCAGCGCGGGTGGTACGTCGAATATTTCTGCACCTCGGCGGTTTCGAGCGGCTTGCCATCTTCGAAGGCATATACGGTTTTGTGCTCGGCGCCGTGATACTGGTAAACGCGGCGAATGTCGGGGAAGAGCGAAACTCCCCAGATGAAGAGCAGGAACAGCACAAGACGTATCCCGCCGTCGATCAGGTTGAAGACGATACGGCCGCCCAGCGCGGGATTCGCCTTCTTGAGTTCCGTGGCCGCAAGCAGTGGCAAATATTTGTACATGAAGATGAAGAAAGCCAGCGAGATGATTACGTTACCTGCTGCCAGCCACCCGCTGATGGCCGCGGCTTTCTCGCGGGAGTCTCGTTTGCTGGAATCCGCTGGGACAGATTCCGCTTCGCTCCGCTTCAGCGGGACAGCCGAGGCGGCCGTCTCGGCATCAGCCTTCTCGCTCTGCATTACTTCTTCGATAGCTACGTTCGCCGAGAAGCGTAGCGCCCGGTAGCCTAGAGTCATGGCGTAGCCTAGTGTCATCACTCCGCGAACTATGGGCCAGGCCATCCATTTGTGCTTTTCCGACGGCCGCTCGATCGGTTCGCTCATGGTGACCACTTCGCCCGACGGCTTGCGGCAGGCGATCGCCCAGGCGTGCGGGGAACGCATCATCACGCCTTCGAGCACGGCTTGCCCGCCAACCAGGGTTTCTTCGCCACTTTCAAGCGCAGGCAAAAGCTGCACGGCCACGAGGAAACGCACAAAATTTCGCAGAGAACGCACAGTGATTAGATGCTCCAGACGCGGGAAAGCGCCAACTACCAGATTACCACAGGGGTCGTTTAGGATGGACTGCGGCTAAGTGGATGCAGCGGCCCGAGTTAAGGGATTTGACGCGCGTTGAGGAGGAGCATGCAGCGGTTAGCAGAGACTTGCGAAGCGATCGCCGCTACCACCAAGAAGTTGCAGAAGACCTCGATCGTCGCAGACTACTTCAAGTCGCGCACGAGGGACGAGGCTGCGGTGTCGGCGGTATTTCTTTCCGGGCGGGCATTTCCCGCGTGGGAGGAGACGACCTTGCAGGTCGGCGGTGCTCTTTTGTGGCGCGTAGTAGCAGAGCTTTCCGGCCAAGATGAAGCCGGGTTGACGGCCGCTTATCGCAAGCATGGCGACTTGGGCGCGGTGGCAGAGGAAGTTTTGCCGGAGCTATCCGGACAGGGGCTGAGTGTTCTCGAGGTCGGCAGGATATTTCGTGAGATCGCGGCGGCGCGTGGTCCAGTGGCGAAGACTGTGCTGGTTCGCGATTTGCTGCAGCGAGCGACGCCGCTCGAAGCCAAGTACATCGTGAAGATCATTACCGGCGATCTGCGGATTGGGCTGAAGGAAAGCCTGGTCGAGGAAGCGATTGCCAATGCTTATGGCGGCACTGTGGTTGAGGTGCTGAAAAATGTGCAGCGAGCCAACATGCTGCTCGGTAATATCGGCGAGACCCTGCGGCTGGCGGTCGAGGGCAAGCTGGCCGAGGCGAAGATGAGAATGTTTCATCCGCTGGGGTTCATGCTGGCAGGTCCAATCGAATCGCCCGAAGAGGGATTGAGTTATTTCGCCGAAGCCGCGGTGGAAGATAAGTATGACGGCATTCGGGCACAGGCGCATGTTTCAGGCGGCGAGGTGAAATTCTTTTCGCGCACGCGGGATGAGATCACCGAATCGTTCCCGGAGTTGCCCGACGCGCTGGCGGGATTACCGCGGGATGCGATTCTCGATGGCGAGATCGTGGCGTGGGGGCCCACGGGACGGGCGCGTCCGTTCAGCGTGCTGCAACAGCGCCTGGGACGGAAGAAGGTCAGCGACCGCATGCTGCGGGAAGTTCCTGTGGCGTACCTGGTGTTCGATGTCCTTTATGCGGGCGGGGAATTGCTGATTGATCGTTCGCTGCGGGATAGGGCGCGGGTGCTGGATGAGTTGCTTGCAAGTAAGAGCAACCCCCACCACGGAGACACGGAGGCCCGAACAAAAGTCGGGAGGCAAGAGAAATTGGCCTTCGGAATCGAGGAAGAAACCGCCCTTGTCAGCATTATCCGCGCGCCCGTTTCTCGCGCCGCTTCGCCAGAGGAACTGGAGGATCTCTTCACCGCCGCGCAGGCGCGGGGCAACGAAGGCTTGATGATCAAAGACCTCGACTCGACGTACACTCCGGGGAAGCGCGGCAAGTCGTGGCTGAAGATGAAGCGCGAACTCGCCACGCTTGACGTCGTCGTAACCGCGGTTGAGTACGGTCACGGCAAACGCGTCGGCGTCCTCAGCGACTACACGTTCGCCGTGTGGGATGGGAACCAATTAGTGAATATTGGCAAGGCTTATTCAGGATTGACCGACGTCGAGATTGCAGAAATGACGCAGTGGTTTCTCGAACATACGATTGAAGGTCAAGGCTTCCGGCGCACGGTCGAGCCGAAGATTGTCCTGGAAGTCGCGTTCAACAACATGATGCGATCGGACCGCCATGACAGCGGCTACGCGCTGCGCTTCCCGCGGATCGTGCGGCTACGCCCGGACAAGACTGCGGCTGAGGCGGATACGATTGAGCGCGTGCGGGAAATTTTCGAGAAGCAGGGCCGCTAACTCAGTGGCTATGGTGGTGCTGCCCTTCACCCTCGCCCACCGGAATCACACACCCGTGCGCCACTTCGCACTCCACATGTTCGAACTGAATCGTCGTGTGGTCGATGCGGAAGTTGTGGTGCAGGCACTCTTTCACGTCGCGCAGGATGCGCTCGCTGACCGACGGCGGAATATCGGCAATCGAGATGTGGCAGGAGAGAGCGCGAGTCTCCGAACCAATGCTCCAGCAGTGCAGGTCGTGCACGTCGTTGACGCCTTCGATGGATCGGATCGCGGTCTCGACCGATTCGAGCTTCACCCCGCGCGGCGTGCCTTCGAGCAAAATGTTCAGCGTCTCGCGCACGATGCCAAATCCCGACCACAGGATCAGCACCCCGATTCCCAGCGAAAGCGCGGAGTCGATCCAGTAATTATTCGTGATCAGGATCGCCCAGCCCCCAACAATAACGGCAGCAGTCGAAAGCGTGTCGCCCACTTCATGCAGCAAAGCGCTGCGGATGTTCACGTCTCCGCCAGAGCCCTGGGATGAGCGCCTGACCGAGCGATAGAGCAGCAGCGCAATCACTCCATTCATCACCACGCCCGTGGCCGCGACCCACATCATCACCGAGGCCTGCACGTGCTCAGGATGCTGCAGGCGCCGAAACGCCTCGTAAAAGATAAAAAAAGCGACCGCGACCAGCGACACCGCATTCACCAGCGCGGCCAACACTCCAGCGCGATGGTAGCCATAAGTCTTGGTTGCGCTGGCCGGACGCGATTGCAGATAAACTGCCACCAGCGACAGCAGCAGCGCGAGGAAGTCAGAGAGATTGTGTCCGGCTTCGGAGAGCAGGGCCAGCGAATGAGCGCGAATCCCCGCCACCACCAGCAGCACGATGTAGGCCAGGGTCACCCCGAGCGAGATCTTCAGCACTCGCTTGGTCCCACCCCCGCCATGAACGTGCACGTGCATACTCTAAGTGTACGAGCGCCGGGAGCGCGCTTCAAGCCGCGTTTCGGTCAGCGGCATCACAGTCGCTGTTGAAATGATGCCTTCCGGTCGTGCTATGTTTGCCTGAGCCGCGCTGTTCCCCGCAGCTGAAAGAAACGAGATGATCCGCGAGGCTAAGGATCGTTGATCGAAGAACAAACGATCGAAGACAAGACGACCGAAGACAACCATCAGTGGTTTCAAAACCACGCCGGTCTCGCGGCCATTTGTGTCACCCTGTTCGGGTTTCTGGCGCGTCTTTACGCCGCCTCCGGAATTTTCCTCAATCCCGATGAGGCCCTGCATTTCCGCCTGGCCAACCAGCTCTCGCTGGCTCTTGCCTACAAAGAGAGTCTCACCGCGGCCCATCCTCCACTGTTGATCCTCTTGCTTTATTTCTGGCGCGAGCTGGGCGTTTCAGAACTCTGGCTCCGCCTGCCTTCAGTAATTGCTGGCACGGTTTTTTGCTGGATCTTCTACAAATGGCTCAGCCAAGCCGCCTGCCGCCTTGCCGGCCTCATCGGACTTCTCTTCGTCGCGCTGCTACCTCCGATCGTCGTCCTGCATGCGGAAGTCCGTCAATACGCTCTGCTGCTCGCATTCCTCATCAGCGCTCTGTATTTTCTGGACGAAGCTTTCGCCAAGAACTCTCCCAGCCGCATGGCTGCGTTTGCCTTGTGCCTGTACGTTGCCATGCTGTTTCACTATTCTGCGTTTCTGTTCGCCGCCGCACTCGGCATCTATGCCCTGTTCAGAATCTTCACCGAACGCCCGCCAGTCGCGCTGGTGGCAGCCTGGGCAGCCAGCCAACTCGGCGGACTCGCGATCGCGGCGTTCTTGTACAAGACCCATCTATCGAAGCTGGGTGCAGCCGACTCCCCGCAGGCGCTCCAAGGCTGGACGACCTGGTCCTATCTGCAGCGATCGTATTTCGATCGCACTCACGACAACCCTGTGACGTTTCTAGTCGGCCATAGCTTCGGAGTCTTTCAATATTTCTTCGGACAACTCGCCGTCGGCATCGCAGTCGGCCTCTTGTTCCTGGCGGGCGTCACGCTGCTTCTGCGCGGGAAAGGTGCCGCGAGCGGGCGAAGCTCTTCGCGCCGCCTGGGATTATTTCTGCTCCTTCCCTTTGCCATCGCCGTCGGTGCCAGCCTGGCTCACCTTTATCCCTATGGTGGCACGCGGCACGTAGCATTCCTGATCATCCCCGCCGTAGCGGGCGTCAGCGTAGCCATCGCGCGTCTGGCGGCCGGCAGGTGGCATCGCGCGCTCGCCATCGCCGCCCTCGTCCTACTGACCTGCATCGTCTTCGGCAAACCGCGTCAGCCTCGAATGGAGCGCGCCGACCAAAGCCGAAGCCACATGGCGGATGCCATCAATTTCATTCGCGAAAATATTAAGCCCTCCGAACTTATCTTCACCGACTACCAATCCGACCTCACCCTCGGCCACTATCTGTGCCAGCAGCGCCCCATTTCTCTGGAGGTTACAACCGCCGACTTCGAACAATTTTCCTGCGGCGGCCACCAGATCGTCGCCAGCGACTTTCGAGCCGCATGGATGTTTTGGGCAAACAATTTCCCCAAGGAGTGGCAGCGCTTCGTGCAATCCTACAATCTCAAACCAGGCGACACCGTATGGATCGTTCAGGCGGGCTGGGGAGTCGATCTTCCCGCGGACTTGCAGAAGCACTTCGCCGAATTCCGCAGCCTGCACTTCGAGTCCTTCGGCAAGAACATTAAGATCTTCAAGATGACCGTAGGCCAGCCCATGCCCGCACCCACTCCGTAACGAACGGCGGAAAGACTCGACCCGCAAATCGGCCTTGAAGGGGCGCGGCTTCCAGCCGCGCCGTAAATCCCACACAAAATCAACAGCGGCTTCAGCCGCCGGGGACATGCGGTCAGCAATAAACCCGCAGACGCAACCACAGCTAAAGTTTCCCACCCACCTGCCGATAGAAAATGAGGACCTGCAAACGATGAAAGCTCAGGATTACGATCAGCCCGCAACCCGCTCCACGCCTGGCGCACCGCGTTCCGAGCCCCGGTTTCCGCTAGTGGTGGATATCACCGTCCGCAGCCGCACCCGAGGTGTGCTCACAGGCTACACCGACGACATCAGCGAATCCGGAATCTCCGCCATGCTGAGAATTGATGTTCCGTTGTCCGAGATCGTCGAGTTGAACTTCACGCTTCCGATTGGTCAAGTGAAGGTTCATGCGATCGTCCGCCAGAGGGATTGCTTCCGCTACGGTTTCCAGTTCCTGGAATCAGCCGCCGTGCAGGAAATCATTCGGAACACTTGCCGCCAGCTGGCCGAACGAAACTCCAGCTCGAAACCGGCGTCAAACGCTCTGCCCGCGGCTACTTCAGCTCCGCCAGTTTCTGGGTCGCGATCTGAACCGCGTCCGCGCCGGGATTGTCTTTCTTGATCTGCTCGTAGAGCCGCTTGGCGTCGAGCGGCTGGTTCGTGGATTGGTAAAGGTCCGCCAACTGCAACTCCGCTGTAACTTTGCTCACCGTGGCGGTCGGCTGGTTGATCAGTTGCTGATAAAGTGCGACGGCGTCCTTGGTCCGGCTCGTGTTCCCATAAAGCGCGGCCAGAGCCAGCTTGGCCAGGGAAGCCAGTTCCTTGTTGCCGGTCGAAGCCACAGCCTTAAAGTTGGTTTCCGCGGCGGCATTATCACCCGCGGTTTCCGAAGTCACTCCCAGAAAATAGCGCGCCATATCCGCCGTGCGCGTGTGCGGATACTTTTCCAGGATCGTCTGAAATTGTTTCTTGCCGGCTTCGGCACGCTCCTTCGCCGAGGCAAAGCTCGGAGCGTCCGGCTGCGCGGGCACCCCTGTGGGGCGAAGCGGCGTCTCGAGAGTCCTGACCGCCAGCGCTAAATCGAAGCTGGCCTTTTCATCCTGCGCGCTCAGGTAATACCAGCCACCCAGCACCGCCGCGGCAATCACCACCACGGCAACCCCGGCGGTCGCGAGCGTGTTCCTGTGCTCTACGCTCCAGTGAGCGGTCTTCTCCGCGGCTCCGATGGTGACTCGGCTGAACGCGTCCTGCTTAAGTTGATGACGGGTTTCTGCGCGCACGACTACCTTCCAGTCTCAGTTTTCGCGAGTCTATATCGGACTCTCTGTAGATGACGATGTCTCGGTGGGCCAAACAGTTAGTTTATCAGCCAGAAAACGGCACAGTCAAAGCCGCCTTGCACTCGGTAGTGGTGCTTTAGCGTGACCCACTACCTTGTAATCCTGAACAAGCGTTCTTTGCGCAGTGAAGGATCTGGGCGAGCCGCGCGAAGTGTCGCGTTCTTTGCGACACAACAATCGCGCGTTTGGCTCGCTTCACTATTGATTGTTGATTGAGCCACCAGACACCCTACCGCGGAGCTTCCTCCAGCAATCCCTGCTCCAGCTTCTCCTGGCACTCGATGCAGTGACGCGTCCAGGGCACAGCCTCCAGACGCTTGGCATTGATCTCTTTGCCGCAATGGATGCAGTCGCCGAAGCTGCCTTCCCGGATGCGCGCCAGCGCCCGCTCCACCATCTGCAGCAGCGCACGCTCGTTGTTGCTCTGGCTGAACAGAAATTCTTTGGTGTAGGAACTCGCGGCGCGGTCGGCGATATCCTGCGCCGTATCCTCATCGGCGGACCGTCCGTCCGCCTGCGTGCGCGAAACCGTCCGCCGCAGGTCCTGCTGCCGCGTCTCCAGCCTCTTCTTGAAACTTTCTAACTTCTTCTTATCCATAAGCTCACTTCTAAAATCCTGCGGCGGCTCCCGGGAGCCGCCATTGATTAAGGCCCATAAGGCTCAAACGAAAATGATAAGCGCCCCAATCGAGATGCGTCAACCATGTGGTTGTTCGCTGGGTGGTGTCCGAAGGATTTCAGACAGTACCGTTCGCTGAGGTACTGTCTGAAAAAACTTATGCGCAAGCAGAGGCAGGCAACACTCCGTGTGGGTCAGTTCCCGAATAGACCGCCGTCTCGGGACCGGCGCGCGTTTGGCGCAACGACAGGTTGGCGCAACGACAGCAGCGTCAGCAAAACCACTCCCGCCAGGCACACCCAGGCAAACCAGTCTCCGAGCCGAGAATAGATGGTTCGGACGCCCCTGGTCGGAATCTGCGAAACCATCGCGTAGTCCGTGGTTTGGTAATCATCCATCGCCGCCAACCGTCGGCCCTGGTAGTCGAATGCGGCTGAGAGTCCCCCACTGGTTTGCCGAATCAGGTTGAAGCCTTGCTCGATAGCGCGGTAGCTCGCCATCTGAGTGTGCCATGGGTCAATCCCCCGCCAGTCATTCGAGGGATCGAGCATCACGTCGGCCCGCAAAGCTCCCGCCTGCGCCAGCAATTGTGGAAAGTCTCCGTCGTAGCAGATGATGGAACTCAGCCGTCCGTAGGGCGTATCCAAGGGTCGCAGCTTGCCATCCCCCGGTAACATTTGGGCGGCCTCGCCCCCGGGCACCGGGTGCGCCTTGCTGTACTGCCAGGCCGCCTGCCCGTTCGGCTCGATCATGACCAGCTTATTCTCGCCCGGAGGAGTTTTTCCTGCGTTCAGCACACCCAATGCCATGCCCAGGTAAACATGGTATTTCGCTGCTAGTTCGCCGCCGCGTGCAACCAAGGCGGCTTCATCCTGCTTTAAGACAGCCCCATTGGTTTCGCCCCAGAACACAATCCTTGCGCCCGCTTGCATCTCGCGTTCGGCTCGCGACAGTAAATCATTGTCCATCGCCACGGCCCACCTCTGGATCGCATCCAGATCCTCGCGCGTGCCCTGCCCCGCAAACGCCCGCCCCAGGGCTGCTTTATCAAGTTCCGGCTCCATTTTTCTTTTGGAAATTGATGCCACTCGCACCGTCTGCGAAGACGGCGGAAACAGTGCCAGGCGGGCGCCGCCCAGCAGCATCACTGCGGCAATCGTTCCCGCGCACAGCCATGCTCCTCCACGTGCACGGTCGGAATCGAACCCTTCCTCCCACAGCCAGTTGCACACGGCCGCGAACCATCCAATCAGGAATGTGATGCCCCACAAACCGGTTACGGAGAGAATCTGAAGCAACGCCAAATTGCCGTACTGCGAATATGCCGCCGATCCCCACGTCGCATACAGCCCCAGCGACAAGACGTATTCAGTAGCGGCCCACGCGGTTGGAAACACCAGAGACGCCGCGAGACCGCTGAGCCGGTGTGCCAGAAGCCGGTCAACCAAGTAGGGCAGAACCATCTGGATCCCCCACACCGCGAGGAAGATGTAATACGCAACCCCCGGAATTGGCACCATTCCCCGAAACTGAAAAGCAAACGCCGCAATCAGCAAAAGGTAAGCCACAGTCAGCCCAACTGTGACACTCTGCCCACGCATAAATCGCATATGAACACCGGCGCCAGCCACGCCGCAAGGGGAACGGTATTCGCTCCGTTGGAAAACAGCAGCAACACCGCCGCTATGGCGAGCCATATCCACGAACCCGTCCCCGCGAGACCGGGCCGGTCTACTGGGCGCGACAACTCTTTCAGTTGAGGGTTTTCATCGGGGCTCGTTTTCCTGGCGATTGATGTGTGCATGATGCTCTCCCGCTTCTTCTGTATCTCCCGCTCCTGCGACCAGGCTGTCGATAGCGGTGTTCATTACCTGCGCGATCAACTCCTTCTTCGGTACCCAGGGAAATGCCGGCCTCTGTATCAGCAGAGACGTGATCCCATGAACAGATGCCCATATTACCTGGCTTGCGGTTTCCACATCGACCGCACGAAACCGCTTCTCTTCCACACAACGCCTCACCATATAGCGAAGCGCCTCAAATGCCCCATGCACTTTGTAAGGACGCTTCTCCATCGGCGGCCTCAGCATGAAAGCAAAACGGTAGTCGTTGGGGTTGCGCAGTCCGAACTCCACATAGACCCGCAGGCCCTTCTTTAGTTCTTCGACAGGATCTTGCAATTCCTTCCCGTTGCGCAGAGTCGACAGGGTTTTCAGCAGACGCGCAAAACTCTCGTCCACCAGGCACTGGAACAGTTCTTCCTTGTTCTTGAAGTGCAGATAGACGCTGCCGGGTGAGTACTCGATCTTCTGAGCCAGCTTCCGCATGGAGAAGCTCTCATAGCCCTGGCGCACGAAAATCTCCCGCGCGGCATTCAGAATTTCTTGGCGCAGTTCTTCTTTATGTTTCCGTCGACGGGATATCGCATTCATGGTGAACCATGTTCATACTACTGAACACCGTTCATTTATGTCAAGGCGCTTTACCGGACGGGCAAAGATCCTTCTCGACTTTGCCATCGCGCCTCCAGTTGCTTCGGCAGCCTCGGTCGGTCGGCCCAAAGGTGGGCCAGTCCCTTGAGAAATTAGGGCTACTCCGCAGCGCCAGCGATGCCAGCGAGCTTCGAAAAGGCGCTCTAGCGCGTACCGGTAAGTTCCGCGCGAGAGCCAACGTCCCGAGGCTTGATCCCCTTGCCGATTCCGCTGCCTACGGCAATTCTCAGGTCGTAGTCGTTCTGAAGGTTCATCCAGAACTGTGCCGGCAGACCAAAATACTTTCCCAAGCGAATGGCAGTATCGGCACTGATGGCCCGGTCTCCGCGGACCACTTCATAGATGCCGGGAAAGCCGAGCGCCTTCGCCAGCGCATACGCGCTCACGCCCATGGGTTCCATGAACTCAGTCTTAAGAATCTCCCCCGGATGCACTGCGATGATCCTTCCCGCCTTAGCCATAGTCGTTCCCGTCCCTAATGATAGTCCACGATCTCTACTTCAAATCCATTGCCGCCCCGCCACACGAAACACGCTCGATACTGATTGCTCACCCGGATGCTGTATTGTCCGGCACGATTCCCTCGAAGTGCTTCCAGTTGATTCCCCGGCGGCACTTTCAAATTGTCGAGCGTCACCGCCGCGTTCAAAATAGCCAGTTTCTTGAACGCCCTTCGTTGCAAATCGGCGGGAAGCCTTCGGTTCTTACCCGATTGCCACAGCCGCTCCGTCTCCTTGTCCCGGAAACTTACGATCATGGGGCTGCGTACTACCGTGACGCAATACTATTGTATCACAGGAGTATCCAAACTGCGTCATAACGATCGCGACGCCTGCTGCACAACCGTAACCGCCACCGGCATCTGCTGCCTGATCGCTCCGCTCGTTGCCGACACCGTCACGGAATAAACCCCCGCCTTGATCTTGCTGCTAGCCGTGAACCTGAGCACGCTGCTGCCTGCCCCTGGAGCGGACAAAGTAGCCGGCGCGAAAACCGCCGACACTCCGCTGGGCAGTCCAGTCAAAGAGAACGCCACCGCCGCGTCGAAGCCTCCGCTGACCGTGACGTTCACAGTGATGCTGTTACTCGATCCGGCTGTGATTGACAGAGCGCCTGACGAAGCTGCCGCCTGAAAAGCAGGCACAACCCTGGCGTCACTCCAGTGGTTGACCAGCACAGAACCATCGACGGACCCGAGTCCGCTCGCCTGATCGTAGCCGACGGTTGCGTTGAAGCCGGCCTGTCCCGGTACACTATTGTTGCCCTTAATGATGTCGTGAAAAACGGAAGCGCCGCCCGCCCTCTGTTTGCCGGCCAAGGAATAGAACACGGTATTCGCGTTGCCCTGCCGCATTGCCGCGTGCTGCACCACGAGCGCCATCAAGCCCGCAAACGACGGAGACGCCGCCGACGTCCCACCCACCACAGAGAGTCCACCCTCCTGGTAGATGAGATAGCCGTCATGCCCGGCCGCACTCAGAGCAACGTCCGGGACGTCGCGCCTGCCGTCGGCGGGAACACCCGTCCCCGCCTGCCATGCTGGTTTAACGTAGACCGTACTCGCGCCGCCGCCGCTAGCCCACAGCCCTAAGCCCGGCCCACTTTCGTTCCAGACCATTTCTGTGATATAGCTCAAAGCTGATGACTGCGTACCGGTGGCATTCGATGACGCCCAATAGAGCGTTGAATTGGAAGCATCGCTGAACTCGGTGCCTCCAACGCAAGTGCTATAAGGCGTGGAGCACAAGCCGTTCACCCCGTGTCCATGCGTGGCAGAAGCAGCTGACGCGGAATCGCATCCAGCCGCGCCATCGTCTCCCGAAGAAACAAAGACGCTGATGCCTTCCGCCGCCGCCTGTTGCCACAAGCTATTCAGAAATCCGTTGCCCGATGTTCCCAGCGAGGCCTCGCACATTCCGAAGCTCGTGCTCATCACCGGAGCAAGATTGTGGTTCACAATGTATTGCGCCGAGAGGTCCACGCCGTCGCTCGCGTTCGTCGACTTCGAAACCACAAACTTGATCGTCGCATTCCTCGCCACTGCGCCCGACCACTCCACATCCAGATCGGCTTCAGTCTCTTCGCCCGAACTGAAAATGCCTGGGTCAGCTCCGTTGACGATGATCCGCGGATCGTTGGCGGGTAAGCCAAATAATGTCCGGAACTGGCGGACGTCTGCGATCTTGATGTTCGAGCGCGCCACGATGGCAACCGACTGCCCGCTGCCGGTGATCGACGCCTGATACAGCGGAACCAGATCATAGATAGTGGCGAAGTCCGCGGGCGCAAGGTAGTGCGAGCCTCCGCTGGTAAAGTCGGGCGCTGGTTTCCGCGCGATGCCATGCATTGGCTCGCTATGAAAGTCGTTCAGCGAGACGATGCCTCCGACCACTTGAAATAAAGCCGCGGGAATCTCCGGGTCGGTTGCGTTGGCGTGATGGAGCGTGTTGCCAATCTTGTAGGCATGAATCTGAGTGTGGAACGCCGACTCGACCTGCGCGGCGCCCCCGCTGAAGATGACGGAGCGGCGGCCGGCTGTGACCTCTTCCACTTCCATGCCATGGTCCTGTAGCCAGCCGGCGACCTGGGCCGCGTCGGCCTCAGAGACGCCGAAGCGTTCTCCATACTGCTCGGGCGTGAGCCACTGATGGTAGTACGGCGAGTCGGGGTTGTGTTGCGCGTCCAGCAACTGGCTGAGAGCATCTTGCTGCGCCGCATCGGGCAGCAAGGTAAGCAGCATGTGTTCCATGGCAAAGCCGGGCGCGACTGTGCCCGCATCGTGGCGGGCATTGGCGAGAGGATGCACGTTGCCGCGCAAAGTTACGCGTTGCTCGTCGTCAATGAAGGAAGTGATGCGGTCTCTTGCCTGTATGAATGGAAGCGGCATGAACAGAGGGCCGGGGGGGTCGGCCTGGGCAGGAACGTCGAGGGAAAATGCTGAGAGAATTGTTAACACCAGAAACGAAAATGAAAGCGCGCGCCGCTGCAGCGGCGCGGGGAGTGGATGGGACATTCTGGTGCGGCCTCCGAGGTGAGATGTGGCTCTCTACTGCAGGCTTCATCGGCGGGGCGCGGGAACACTTGAGGGATCAGCCCTAGGTGTCGGTGACGGTGGTCACCTGGGGCGAATCTGTTCGGGACATTGTGAAAACGGCTTAATGTTCCGGCTGGAACATTGTGCTGAATGTTCCAACTGGAACATTCGAACTTTGCAGAAAATTATCGGCGTAAGTTGTTGATTCTTCGTGCGGGCTTTTGGGCGAGTCAATGGAATCAATGGATTAGCCTGTGGAAGGAATGTCTACTTTCGAGGGTACTGGATGTCTACTAAAGTAGACTTGACAGGCTTGGGATGTACTTTTTGTGGTACGCAGCTGTCTCTTTAACTGGCTGGCCTAAGAGATCAAAATCCTTTACCACCAGGGGGCACGGCGTAAATCTTTGCTTTCTCTAGAAGTTGGGCCTGATGCTCGTATAATCAGAAGCCATGAAGACGCCTTATGGCCTTGAGATCATTGAGAATTGCCTGACGTGTCCGCTGCATCGGGACCGCCTCTTTTGCAATCTGGCCCCGGCAGCTCTGGCGGGGCTGGATGCCATATCTTCGACTGCGATTTATCCCAAGGGGGCGGTTCTTTTTGTGGAAGGCCAGGAACCGCGTGGCGTGTTCGTGATTTGTAATGGCCGGGTAAAGCTCTCCGCCAGTTCCGCGGGAGGCAAGTCATTGATTCTGCGCGTGGCAGAGCCCGGTGAAGTGATTGGCTTGCCGGGAACGATCTCGGGAAAGCCGTATGAGGCGACTGCCGAAGCGCAAGAACCTATCCAGGCGAATTTCATTCCGCGGAAACCCTTTCTGGAGTTTCTGCGGGCTCATGGGGAAGCTGCGCTTAAAGTCGCAGAGGCTTTGAGCGACATCTACTATGCGGCTTATCGCGAGGTCCGCTGCCTGGGGCTTTCGGGATCCGTGGAAGAAAAGCTGGCGCGTTTCCTGCTGGATTTTGCGGCGGGACATGCCTCGGGCAGTGGGCAGAACCGGGCGGTAATGACCCTAACGCACGAAGAAATCGCCGAGACTATTGGGTCGTCGCGCGAGACCGTAACGCGATTGTTCGCGGATTTTAAGCGCAGAGGCCTCATCGAAGTTCGTGGGTCCACCCTCGTTATCGCCAACAAGAGCGGTCTGCTGGAATTACTTGCAGCCTAACCTTCCTGATCACTCTGAGATCATTATTCTGATATCTAGTCCCGCTTCGGGACGCTGAGTGATCTCAGACACATCGCTGTGTGATCTACGTCACAGAACTACCCATCTCTGCCGGTAGATACTTGGCCTGCGGCGCTTACTCTCTCGAATTAACAGACGATTTGCGATCTGCGAGTGTCTCGCCTTGATTCTTAGGGAACTTGAGCAATAGGGAACAGACGCGACACAGTGCGCAACTTTACGATTAACCATTTCTTAGGACAAGTGTCGACGCCAGTTGGCAATGTCCCGTCATGAGTAGATGAGTCTCTTCATGCATTTATGAAAAAGCCGCGCAGTGCGGAAAAAGGCGACCTGATGCCAGGCAGTTCGAGGACGTTTCTTAATCTCGCGTTCGCGGCGGTTCTGGTTTTGGCAGCCGCGCCGGCTCTGGGTCAAGCTGCTCCGACGGCGCCGACTAAGGCTGCTTCATCCCCGGCCAGCCGAGCCGTGGCGAGCGCGCCCGCGGCCAGTGCGCCTTCCCCGGAGGCCTCGAAGTATCTGGGCGCGGAGACCTGCAAGACCTGTCACGAAGACCTTTACAACGCGTGGGAGAAGACGCCGCACTGGCAGACCACGCTGAATAAGGTGGGCGGGCCGTCGAAGCAAGGCTGCGAGGGCTGCCATGGGCCGGGCGCGGACCATGTTGCGGGAGGCGGCGACAAAACCAAGATATTCGTGTTCGAGAACGCTTCGGCGAAGGAAGTCAATTCGCGCTGCCTGACCTGCCATGCCGGCGGCACGCAGCACATGAATGCCATCAACTCGATCCACTCGCAAAACAATGTGAGCTGCATCTCCTGCCACTCGCCGCACCACGCGCAGACCAAAGAATTTCTGCTGGTGAAAGCGCAGCCGGAGCTTTGTTACACCTGCCACTTGCAACAGAAATCCCAGTTCGATATGCCGTTTCACCATCGCGTGAACGAAGGTCTGGTTCAATGCTCGGACTGCCACAACGTGCATGGCACAGCCGGTCCAAAACAAGTTCGTACCTCGGCGACGCAGGATGCGGTTTGCTTTACCTGCCACACCGACAAGCAGGGGCCGTTTGTGTTCGAGCACGAACCGGTGAAAGTTGAAGGATGCACGTCGTGCCACATTCCCCACGGAGGCGCCAATGCGCACATGCTGCGCGTGAGCAATGTCAATTTGCTTTGCTTGCAATGCCACACCACAGCGGCTATGAACGCGAAAGTGGGCAGCGCTCCGGGTGCGCCTTCGTTCCACAGTCAGCAGACATTTTTTAAGTCGTGCACGCTTTGCCACGGCCAGATTCATGGCTCCAACTTTGACCCGACTTTTTTCAAGTAGAGATCGCCCATGAATGTTCTGCAAGAGCGCAGTTTTTCAAGGGTCGGCGGAACGATCTGGAATGAGTTTCCGGCGGCCCGCGGACTGGGCTTGGTCATTCTGGTCGCGGGGCTTTTGATTTGCTCGTCGTCTCAGGCACAGATCGCCTCTCAGGCGCAGAACGCGTCGGGAGAAACGAAGGGAAAGGATTCGGGAGGCTACAACGTTCAGGAATCGATTGAGGCCGGCTACCGGACGGACTACGTCAACGGGAACATCGACACCTACGACACGTTCGTGAATCTGGGTGCGGGGCTGCGGCTTTTCGATTACACCCTGGAGATGCGGTCGCTCGACCACAACGGCTTGCTGTTCGACAATCTCAACTTCACCAACTTTGGCTACGGCGGGGATCCGAATGACGTGACGCGGCTGCGAATCGGCAAGAACAAGTGGTATGACTTTCGAGGGCTGTTTCGCCGGGACAAGAATTTCTGGGATTACAACCTGCTGGCCAATCCGTTGAACCCTTCGACGTCGATCCCAGCGGTGGGCATTGCTGGCTCACCGCATGCGCTGGACCTGGTGCGCCGCATGCAGGATTACAACTTGACCTTGCTGCCGCAATCGCGCGTGAGCCTGCGGCTGGGCTTCTCGCATAATCGCGACGAAGGACCCGGTTTTTTTACCACGGACGGCGGCACGGTCCCGCAGTTTGGCGAAAACTACAGCTATACGACGAATTCGTATCGCGTGGGGGCGGACTTCAAGCTACTGCCCCGGACGACAATTTCCTACGACCAATTTCTGAGCTATTTCAAGCAGGACAATGTGGTCACCGATAACCCGCAGAACTCCGGGTACCAACTGGCCAACGGCACTCCCGTAGACCCTGGCATTGTCTGGAGCACGAACGGGCCGGTGGAAATTCTGCCGTGCGCCGCGCCGATTGCGACGGCGCCAAACATATTCAATCCCAACTGCAACGCATATCTCTCCTATAGCCAGGCCGGCTCACCACGAAATTTCATGCCAACGGAGCGGGTGCGGTTTCAGTCGAATTACTTCAAGAAGTTTGAGACTTCGGGTTCGTTCGGTTACAGCACGGCCAATAACTCGGTGCCGAATTTCAACGAGATCGTAAACGACTACGTCACGCGGAACGGTTCGCGCGGCGGCACCACGGGCGGCCCGGCTGATACCAAGCGCGTTTCTGTGAATGCGAATTGGTCAGGAGTTTACGCGGTCAGCGACAGGTTTCGCATTCTCGATTCGTTCCGTTACGACAACTGGCGGACTCCCGGCGTCTGGAACACGGCCGAGACCAACATATTCGGGCAGATGCAGCCCTTGCTGGTGGGTTTGGCGCAGCCGCAGGCAGTGTTTAGTGCGGCGACGTTTCTTTCTCTGTGCCCCCCGCCTTACACGGCGGTCACCTGCCCCAGCCACGTAGCGAATTCGTCCGCCGACATTGTGAATGGACCCACATCGAGTTTTCTGGGGCAGAACATCCGCTCGAATACCTTCGAAGTGCAGTACGACATCATCCCGCGTTTGACCGCACGCATCGGCTATGAGTACACAGATCGCACGATTGCCGACTTCAACTCGACATTCTATTCGGCGGAAACCTATTTTCCGGGAGGAACCGGGGGAACAGCTGCTAACTACTACTGGGCAGCGCGCGGGGCGTGCGCCGTGCCCATGGGTGGCACTGCGCCGCCGGCTGCCTGTACTGAGAATGTGGACGCCGCGACTGGGCAGCTTGTTTCGCTGACCTTTTCTGGCCCCGCGGCGGGCAACGACACCTCACGCAATCTCACCGGGATCAGCGAAAACACGCTGTTGGCGGGCTTCATTGCGCGGCCCATGGACACGCTGCGCATCACGGGAGACTTCCAATTCGGTTACAACGATTATTCCTTCACCCGGATCAGTCCGCGGCAGGTGCAAAGTTACAAGGTGCACGCCAATTACAAACCGCGGGATTGGATCAACATCGACGGGGCAATCGATCTCCACGAAAACCGGGACAATGTCTCGACGGTGAACGACATTGAGCACAGCCGGAGTTACAGCTTCGTTACCACGTTTATGCCGAAATCGAAAATGTTCTTCGATCTCGGCTACACCTACTCAGACATCTACAACCAGGCAGAGATCTGCTATTACGACGCCGCTGCGGGCGCTCCTCCGACTTCTTTCTGCCAAACCAGTCTGGGCTACTCCGCGACCGCAGTTGCCGGCTTGGGGTCGTATTCGAGCAAGCAGCACTTCATCTATGGCGACGTCACATGGAAGCCGGTGCCGAGACTCACCGCCAGCGTGGGATATGTGGGGACGTTCGTCGGGGGCAATACGCTCGCGATCGATCCGCTACAGGTGCCGGGGACGCTGGCTTTCAATTATCAGAAGCCGTATGCGAGGGCAGTTTTCGATCTGGGTAAAGGTTTGAGTTACCGAATGACGTGGAATTACTACGGCTATAACGGCAGGGGGCAGGCTTCCAATGCAATACCGGGGTTGGCGGCGATTCCCATACAGGATTTCAACGGGAGCACAGCGGAATTTGCACTCCGCTATGCTTTCTGAATATCACGAACAGCTGTGGCTCAACAATGGAGGCTCGAAAATGAGGCACGTACATATCCAGGTTTCTATGCTCGTAGCGGTGCTGGCGGTTGTCCTTATTGCGCCATCGGCCGTGCGCGCGCAGAGTGCGGCGGCGACCTTCAAGGCCAAATGCGCGGGTTGTCACGGTGCGGATGGAAAGGGGAGCACCGGTCCGGGCAAGGCGCTCGGAGTGCACGACTTCAGCTCCGACCAAGTGACGAAGATGAGTGACGCCGATCTTATCAATATCGTTACAACCGGGAAGAACAAGATGCCTCCCTATGGCAAAAGCCTGAAAGATGCGGAAATAAAAGATCTGGTGGCGTACGTCCGGGAGTTGGGGAAGCAGAAGTAGTTCTGGAACGCAACCGCTGACCGGCGCGAGCCGCGGAATGTTCATCCCATGATCGGTCCTCAGACTCTCGTATTTCTTTTGATTGGAGCCAGCATCTTGCTGATCCTGGTGGTGGTGGCCCGGCCCTCCATCACGGTTTCACGCGAAGGCAAGATCATTGCGTTTCTTGCACTGTTTATTGTTCCGGTGATCGCGGCGGGCGTGGGCGCGTCGGAGCACATGGAACGCTCGGAACAGACGCAATTCTGCCTCTCATGCCACATCATGGAGCCCTACGGGCGGAGCCTGTACGTGGACGATCCCGCTTATATTCCGGCTGCTCATTTCCAGAATCACCGGATTCCCGCAGACACAGCCTGTTACACCTGCCACACCGATTACGCCATGTTCGGCACGGTTCACGCCAAGCTGGAGGGCTTGCACCACGTCTACGTCTATTGGTTCGGAACGCCGATGAATCCCATCCGTCTTTACCAGCCCTACAACAACCGGGAATGCCTGCACTGCCATGCTGGGGCGCGCTCATTTGAAGACAGTCCAACGCACACGGCCATGATGGGCGATTTGAAGTCGAACAAGATTTCCTGCGCCACGAGTGGCTGCCATGACACGTTCCACAATGTCGGCGGGCTCGGCCAGGTAAAGTTTTGGAAGCCTGCGGAATAGCTAGGAACGAGGAGAGTTACGATGCTTCGTACACTACGGATTTCCGGAATCTTATTGATCCTCGGCCTGGTGGTTGAGGGGCTGAGCCTGTGCTGGAACACTGCGTTCGCTTTTATGTCGTTTGTGGTGGTTGGCGGCTTATTTTTCGCGTCAGGCATCCTGTTGTTCCTGTATTCCCTCGTTTCCTTTTGAAATCCCGGCCCTGTCTCTCTTAGGAACGGAGAGACAGGGCCGGGGCAGGCCCGAAATTCGGCTGCAGCGGAAAACATCGGCCGGTTGTGTTTTCGGTTAGCGCTGTGGGATTGAGGCTAGAGCTACGAGCTGCGGGAGCTCCTGGTTTGATTTTGCTATTTGAGTTTCGATGGGCGATTTGAGCATTTGCCTTCCGGAGGGATTGCCTGCGTCCCAGATCTGGGAGAGGAAATACATTCCGGCGTAGTGGCGGAAGACCAGTTTCGCGGTGATTTGGGCTTCCCTGGATTCAACGCTGATGGGCAAGCTGATGATGGTGAGTATCTGGCCGTTTGGGGTTTGCAGTAATTTGGAGTTGTAAGAAAACGACCTCAGAGTATAGTCACCGGCCGAGAAGGCCTGGGTTCCGACTACGAAATTGAAGGGGATCGCGACCTTGATCCCGTCCTGGGCGGAGCCGATGGCGGCCGTCAGCAATACGAACATGGCAAGTATTAACGTGTGCAGAATGCGACTTTGGTTCTTCATAGGACCTCCGGGTGTTCGTTGGGGGATCGGCGGGAAGCGCCGGTCGCGGGTTTTGGGTTGGCAGAGCCGTGACGGGAACGGTCATGGTTTTGCGTGGGTTTTGCGTGGCGGGGAGCAGTCGTCCGCTCCCGCATGTTTAGGGATCGGCACCTTTGGGCAAAACTTTAGTACGGGTTTCTTGCCCGCTATGAAACTTAGCCCGGCTTTAACAATAGGAATCTTTAATGTTTGTTGCTGGTTGGGAGGTCAACATCTTCACCACGGAGGTCACGGAGGATCACGGAGTAAATCTTTGTGCTTCTGCCGGAGTTGCCCTAGCTAGAGGCCGCGGTACATCAGGTCTTCGAGGGCCATGCGGCGGACTTGCCAGAAGTCGCGCTCCCGGGCGCTTACGTTCAGGCGGCAGTTACCGTCGTCGTCGAAGGTAAGGGTTACTTCGAACATTTGAGCGCCTTGATCGTCGCGCACCTGGACGGCTTGGTCAGCCAGCCTGAAGGTCACGGATTTCTTCATTTCTTTTGAGGTAAGAAGAACGGAAAATTCGGTGGTGTCCTCGGTGAAGGAAAACTCGTAGGGAGAATAGTTGGGGCGGAGGGAATTGCGGGTTTTTACGTCCTGTTCTACTTGCTGGCGGAGGGTCTTGAATACTTTGGGAAGAGAGCAGGAAGAACGCTCCGTTACCCAGTCGAAACTCGACGCGCCGTTGTGAACTTTTGGGCTAGCGCCGTTAGCTGGCTTTGCTTCGTCGGGCTTTGTTTCGCCGGGCTTTGATTCAGGGCTTTTGTTTTCGCTCACGTTGTTATGCGCTTTCGCGGGGCTTGGATGTGAACCGGTGTAGATACATATCGGCTCCATTCCAGAGAAACAGTAAAAATCTGAATTTCAGCGCCTTATATCCTCCGCCGATTCTCTGACACTGTTCGTCTTCGATGGTCCAAGCTCCCGAACTTATCTTGCTGGGTGTATGTTACAGGCGTTCGATGTAGTTCGTTCGAGTGGCGGTCATAGAGGATTGTGAGTAGTTCCGGGGCGGGATCGATTTAGGGTGGTTCTTACGGCGTCGTAAGTTGCGGGTTACGCGGCGGGATTGCCGGCCTGGTCAATGAGTGCTATGGCGATGTTACAAGAGTTGATCTCCCCGGCAGCGAAGCACTTTAGTACTCTTCAATCCATATCTTCAGCGCCTAATAATCGGGCTTGCGACGCCTCGAGGGCTCCGTCTGATGATGCCCTCGGCGTGCTAAACAGGCACTGGGAGAATGAAGAGTATGAAGAAAATGCTGGCAGTTGTTGTTCTGATAATCGGTGTAGCCATTGGTATTCGTGCGTTTCACCAAGGGACTACGGTAGACGGAGCGTCATTTCGAGTTGAGACCGGCAAACCATACGCCGATTACCAAGATCTAGTCACTCGTAGGGTGCCAACCGACGGGTTTGCAATGACGGGATACCATTTGGAATCGGATAGCACAATAGAGTTTCGTTTTTGCACCCATGGAAAGCCCGAGGACAAGGAATTAATTGAACCAACGATCGAGCGGGCCAAATACCTTACCCAGAATTTAAGCAAGGAGCATCCTATACACCTTGTTTTTGTTGATGGTGTTCCTCATATGACGTTGAACGGCACGCCTGTAGGAACAGGGGAAGTGATCCGAGAGGTCACCCTTCCTGTCACGCAATAATTGTCGCCATAAATCGAGCCGTCAAACCGATCTCGCAATTGTTGTTAGCAGGCGTGGGTGTTGAAAAAGTCACGTCGATTAGCGGGATGAGATTCGGCAGAAGCATGGTAGAAGAAAACATCTGCCCATGCTCTGTTGGATTCTGATCGTCGGAGGCCTGCTGATCATGATGGGGCAACACGACCGCTCTGAAGCCTTGTTCTACTACTTCCGCCTGGAAGATCAGGTTCCTGAAACCCACCTGCTGCGGCTCATCGACAAGCACATCAGCTTTGAGTTTGTACGTCAGCAACTCAAGGACAGCTACAGCGAGACCGGCCGCCCGTCGATTGATCCCGATTTCTGCTGCGCATCCTCTTGATCGGCTACTTATATGGCATCACCAGTGAACGCAAGTTGGTGGAGGAGTTGCGCATGCATCTGGCGTGGCGCTGGTTCACAGGTCTGGGTTTCGATCAGGAGATCCCGCATCACTCCACGTTTTCGAAAAACCGGCATGGCCGATTTCAGGAATCGAAGCTGTTCGAGGAACTGTTCGAACAGATCGTGCGGCAGTGTGTGGACGTGGGATTGGTCGAGGGCAAGCACCTGTCGGTCGATGGCAGCTTCGTGGAAGCCAACGCTGCCAAAGAGAGCCGGATTCCAAGAGAGCAGTTAGTGGAGGCGGCACAACTCAACCGTTCGGTGCGTCAGTATCTGCAGGAACTGGAACAGCAGAACCCGGCGGAAGAACCAGTTCATGAGCAGGATCAGGTATCGACCACCGATCCCGATTCCACCTACGCGACCAAAGGCGGCACGCCAGCCCGGCTCGGTTACTACGACAACTATCTGGTGGATAACGAGAGCTGCGTGATCGTCGGAGTGCAGGCCACGGCGGCACGCATGAGCCAGGAAACCGTGGCCGCGCAAGACATGCTCACCCGCTTCACGCGATGGCAAGGACGAGAGCCGGAATCGGTGGCGGCCGATACGACCTACGGCAATGGCGAGTTCTTGCAATGGCTAGCCGATCGGAGCATCACTCCCTACATGCGAACCCGCGACAGTATCCACCGAAAGAGGAGTCCATTCTTCGGTCCCGAGTGTTTCACCTACGAACCGGAAAACAATCGCTATATCTGTCCTGCTGGCCAGTTCCTCAACTACGGCGGCCGAGTTTATCGCAATCGAGCCTTCAACTACATCGGGACACGCAAAAAGTGTGGCCCGTGCTCGCTCCGACCACAATGCACCAGTGCTGCCTTCCGAGGCCTTATCATCCACCAGAACGAACCCGCCCGGCAACGTGCACGGGAGTTGGTCAACACGCCAGAGTTCGCCAAAGCACAGCGGCAAAGAAAGAAGGTGGAAGCCTTGTTCGCGGAACTGAAGAATCAGATCGGATTGCGGCGCTTGCGTCTACGGAGACTCAGGTTCGTGCGGGAGCAGTTCTTCCTGGCGGCTGTGGCTCAGAACATCAAGCCACTAGTGCGGTTCCTCAGCGCGCCGCTCACACCTGCCTCGATCACTACTTAGACGAGAAACAAAAGCTCGCCAGCTCCGACCCCCGACCAAAAGAGCATTCCTGGCACAGAGTTTTTCAACACCCACTCGCGATATCACTCATCGTCAGTAAGCCTGGATACAGAAGGAACGCGACCCCGCCAAGGATGATTGCCGGGGACCGCTAGCCACCACGTCCTTAGAAGCTTGGCTTCTGGGATGGGAACTCCTGTGCGGTCTTGTGGTTGTGCCGGCGGGTATGGGGTGCTTCGACTGTGTGAGATTGTCCTTCGGACGATCTCACTCCGCTCAGCATGACAGAACGCGTAGGAAAACGCTTCTTCAGGGGGCAATCTCAGAAAAAAGCCCCATTTCTCGCAAAGGACCCGAGAAATGGGGCACCCCAACCCTCAGTTCATTCTTCAGAGACGGAAGTTTTTACCTTTAACTTGATCTGGCCCGTCTACCAGTTGTGCTCGGTTTCCCAGCGGTGTTCTTTGCCGTTCCACCAACCGTGATATTTGTCCCAGCAGGCTTGGCGTTGGGCATTCAGATCGCGGAGGCGACTTTCGGCCTGGGGGCTGTGATCGCCATGGTCATGAATTGCTTTGTCGAGGTTCGCTTCCGCCTTTTCGATGGCATGCTGGCACTTCGCGTGGTTATCGGCGCGGGCAGGCGGTGCTCCTGCTACGAACAACCACAGAGCTCCCGCCGCCACTGCTGCTATTGCTGTTTTTCCTAGTCTTCGAATCAAGGCTTTTCTCCTGGCTTTCTTTTTTTCTTTTCCCGTTCCTTCAGAACCTAACAAATTCTATGGGCCTTGGCTATACGGCGCGATACAGTACATCCTGTATTTCGAATTTCAGGAGTTGGCCGACGGGCGAATACGCCCGTCTCTTACATTTTCCTCGTCTCCCCACAATTATCTAGGCAGGGGATCTTTCATGTTGGTGAGGGCGTAGGCCAGGACGGCCATGGCGGCGGCGTTTTCTCTCAGCTCGCTGGGCACTACTTTATCGAGCGTGTCGGCGGCGGAGTGGTGATAGTCGAAATACTTGCGGCCGTCCTGCATTATGCCGAAAGCGGGGACTCCGGCATCGGACATGGCGGCGATGTCTGCGCCGGGAGGATAGGTGCTGGACTCGAAGACGGTTGAACCTATGCTCAGGAGCACGGATTGAACGGGGCGCAGAGCGTCGACGGCGGCGGGAGTGGCTTTGACGTTGAAGCCTAGAGGATGAGCTGCGCCGGAGTCGCTTTCGATGGCGGCTATGTGGCGGGGAAAGTCGTTGGCGTATTCGGTGGAATATGCTTTGCTGCCAGTGCCTCCGGTTTCTTCGTCCATCCAGGCGATTACTCGGAGAGTGCGGGCAGGGCGCAGGTGGAGACGCTGGAGAACTTCGGCAGTTTGCATGGCCATGACTACGCCAGCTCCGTCGTCGATGGCTCCGGTGCCGAGGTCCCAGGAATCGAGGTGACCGGAGACTACTACGATTTGTTCGGGATGGTCGGAACCTTTCAGGTCGGCAATTACGTTGTAGCCGGCTTCGTCAGCAAGCTTCTGCGGCGTCAAAATAAGATGCATGCGGACTTTGCCTTGGGCAGCCAGGTGGACGATTAGATCGGCGTCTTCGGCAGTGACGGCGGCGGCGGGGATTCCGGCGGGGT
Source organism: uncultured Acidobacteriaceae bacterium (assembly GCA_963747615.1). Taxonomy (GTDB): domain Bacteria; phylum Acidobacteriota; class Terriglobia; order Terriglobales; family Acidobacteriaceae; genus Sulfotelmatobacter. Next base: position 899,509 of record CAVVFP010000001.1, on the reverse strand, counting down.
AGCTCATTCCGGTGTGGGGAAGGCGGTAGTCAGCGCTGGCCACGGAGCGGACCAGTGCGGCCACTGCTCCCAGATCGGCGGCGGCCTTGGGTCCGACGGCGCGGTAGCGGACGGCTTCGCCGTAGGCGGCGAAGGCTAAACCGGCGGCGGATTTTTGTTTGTCGAAGAGTTCATTGAAGAGGACTATTTTGCCGGCGACTTTGTCGCGGCTGAGGGCTTGGAGTTCGTCGAAGGTGTCGACGGTGATTACGTCGGCGGTGAGGCCGTCGGCGGGTGTGGAGGAGCTTCCGCCCAGCGCGGTCAGAACTATCTTTTGCGTGGTGCTGGGAACCATGGCGGCATATTCAACGAGCGCGGCGGTTTCTGCGCCGCGGACCCAGTGCGGGACAGTGACTGGTTCGAGGCGGACTTCTAATCCCAGCTTACGAAGTTCAGCGGCAACGTATTCGGCGGCAGCGCGGGCCTGGGGCGAGCCGGTGGGACGCGGTCCTATATTTTCGGTGAGGTGGGCGAGTTGACGGTAGGCGTAATCGTCACTGAGCGCGGCGGCTTTGATGGCGGAAAGCTGCTGGAGAAGAAGCGGAGGGAAATCCTGGTTGGAGGTCTGGGGCACGGACATCCAGGAGGGCACGGACGTTGCCTGGGTTTGTGCGAGGGTGAGTCCGGGAGAGATTAGGAGTGCGAGGACAGTTGCAATTGAGAAGTGAGCGATGGAGAAATGGGCGGGCTTGGTCATGCCGTAGGCAGTGTATCTGAGTGAGCAGCCTGGGGCAAAGCGGCTGTGGTAGCGTGAGGTTATGGATAAGAAGGAAATCAACTCGACTGGGCTGACTTTGAACTTCCTATTTTGGATTGGTGGGGTTTTCATGGTGTTGCTGGCCGCGGTGCTGGCGCACTTTGTTTGGCGGATTTTCTAGAGCGGATCGTCGCAGCGCTGCCGAGTGGGCAAAAGCTTGAGGCCGGCGCTAAAGCGCGGGCGGCGGGAGGCCGGCTTCGCTCCGGCCCGGACGGGCGAGGCGCCCGTCCCCACACCATCCTCTTTTTATCTTCCGTAGCAAAAAAGTGGCCCCATTGCTGGGGCCACGTTTCAAGAGGTCAGGTTTGGTGGGTTGTCAGGAAAGGCAAAGGAAGTAGCCGTTTCGCCGGGCGGAACAGCACTTCGGGAAGTGGTGACTGGAAAATAAAGTGAAGGTCATTTCTTTGGGTTTGCGGCCTCTTAGTACTCTGAGAAGAAGCATTTGCCGAGCCAAAGAATTGGGACTGGCGATCTGGGTTACGCGAATCCGTAAGTGATTGACGAAACTATGGTTAGGGCTGGCTTGGGGCGGAGGGGCAGCCATAGCGCGGTGCCGCAAGGGTTGGCGGAGTGCAGAAGAATGCATATTGATTGCATGGGGATGTTCCGAAAGTGTGTAGGGGCTTGCCCCACTCTTCCGCAAGAATTGCGGAAGAGTGGGGCACACACCAGAACAGTTGAAGGGGTAGCTTAGTTTCCGGCCACGGTACGAAGCTTTCCAGGCAGAAAGTGATAAGGGGGCCAGGGTCCGCTGATGGCGACCTCGCAGTTCTTCAACTGCTTGGCGGCCGTGTTGTAGCGGTTCTGATATTTCTCGACCGACTTCGAATCGATGAGATGGGCGATATCGATGAGCATGCCTTGGGGAGCAACTTTTTTGCAGCTCACTTCTTCTTCCAGCGGATTGAAGAGCTTGTGCACCTGCACCGAGAGGGCGCGGGCCTTGGTTTGGCGCTCGCGCTCGCGGGACGCCTTGACCCGCAGCTTGGAGAGGTAGTCGCCGCCCACGGTGTCGGGCAGGATGACATCGATCATGGCTTCGCGGAGCGAGCCATCGGTGACTGTGAGCTTGATGTGCATTTCGGACTTGCCGCGGAGGCGGGCAACACTTAAACCGAAGGCGCGCCGGTTGACCCGGACGGCCTGACGAAGAGCGTCGTCGCTTTCGAAGATGGTTCCGAAACGGAAGGGCAATACGGTGGAATTACGGAAGCAGCCGCTGACCACGCGGGCGTGGTCGATGGCGGCTTTTTGATCGAGAGGGGCGGAGTTCTGGTCGTATTCGCTCACAATCACAGCAAACTCGCCGCTGGGATAGCTGAGCACGGGGGCTCCATTCACGCCTTGAACGTTTTCAATTACAAAGGGGCGACGGGAACGGGTGCCATTTGGGAGGGTCTGGTGCTCGGTAAGGCAGTACGCGTACCACGCCATATTGAACTCTCCGAACCGGGACGGAGGCGGACCAACCACCTCTTTATGTTTTTTGCACAGCCGAGTTGCTAGTTTGGAAGTTAGTTATTAGCGGTACAGCTTCTGGAACACTGGGAAAACCATTGTTAGACAACGTAAAGCATATTACTTCGGTCACCAGGGAAAATGCAACTTTTTTGTGGCAGGAGGCATCGGCAGGGGTTTTCCGGGGGTGGATGCAGGAAGCGGGCGGGCGGCGCGGGTAGCGTTTCGATGAGGTTCCGGGAATCGTCCCCGAAGGTTGAGTGCCGTCCTGGGTAGGGACTCGTTTCCTTGCCTTCTCTGCGGCTAAAAAATGTCGCCGCTACGCGAGTGCGGGATGCGCCTTAAGCCATTTATTATCAGTGTTTTAGATTGGTCAGCTACTCGTAACGCAGACTTTCGACTGGATCGAGTTGGGCGGCGCGGGCGGCGGGGACGGTGCCGAAAATCACCCCTACTAGCGAAGACACGATGATTGCGATTACGGCGGACCAGCCGTTGATGGGCACGCGGTATTCGGTGAGGAAGCGCACCGAGTAGGGGATGGCGAGGCCGATGACGATGCCGGCGAACCCTCCGATGAGCGAGATCAGGATGGCCTCGGCGAGAAACTGAAAGCGGATTTCGCGGTTGGTGGCGCCTACGGCCTTGCGGATACCGATCTCGCGGATGCGGGAGGTCACCGTCGCCAGCATGATGTTCATGATGCCGATGCCGCCGACGAGCAGGGTGACGGCGGAGATCAGGAGCAGCATCCAGGTGAGCATAGTCGCCGAGCGGTCGGCAACCGCCAGCAACTCAGAGAGGTCGGTGACATCGTAGACCGATTCGGGACGATGGCGCGACTGCAGCACGCGCTTGATTTGCACGGTGCCGGTAACCACCATCGAGGGATCTTCCATGGAAAAATAAATCATCTTAACGGTGGGCGTGTCGGTGAAATACCGGCTGACCGTGTAGGGAATCAGCATGGTGCTGCCGACTACTTCGGATTGATCGAAGGTGTTGACGCGCTCCTTAAAAGTTCCGATGATAGTGAATGGCAACCCCGTGAGTTTGATGACCTTTCCGATTGCCGCCTGGGTAGAGCCGTAGACTTCCTGCGCCATCTTCTCGGTGATGAGTCCGACTTTGTTGTGGGCCTGCGAATCCTCCGCGTCGAAGAAGCGGCCGGAGAGCACGACCAGATTACGCACCTGGAGGTATTCGGGATAGACCCCAAGGATCTGCACCTCGCGCTCTTTGCCGTCACCGAAGGGAACCCGCTCCGACAAAGTAACCACGGGCGTGGCTGCTGCTACGCCGGGGACCTGGGCGCGGACGGCCTCCACATCATCAATGGTTAGCTCATCGGGAGTGGATTGGCTGATATGCGGCGCACCCTGGTACTGAGCATATACAAGATTGGCTCCGATGCCCTGGATCTGATTGAGTACGTATTGACGGCCAGTCATGCCGATGGTCACGACCAGGATGAGAGACGCGGTTCCGATCACCATTCCCAGGGCTGTCAGGATAAAGCGAACCTTGTTGCTGCAGAAAGTATCGTAGGCGAAGCTGACAATTTCGCCTAAGGCCATATTGGGACGAAGGCGTTGGGGAATAAGAGCAGCAGCCATGTAAGTTAGATGCTACTTAGGGTTCGAAGCTGCGCGCAAGATGCTGGCGGGGTACGTTCACTCGCGATCGCGCATCGGTTTGACAGACGGATTCGCTTATCATTAGGGTAAAGGCGGCGAGACCGCCGTCAACTCATTGAGTCCTCCCCCTCGATCAACTCTAGCGAAATGGAAGTCCGTCGCGGCTCTCTGGCTGCTGACTTTTGCAGCCGTGCTGGTGCATGGCTATCATCCTTTCGCCGAGGATGCGGAAATTTATTTGCCAGGCGTGGAGAAGATTCTGCATCCGGAGATGTTCCCTACCGGGCAGGAATTCTTTCAATCGCATGCGAACCTTACGTTGTTTCCCAATGTGGTCGCGTTTTCTTTGCGCGTGACTCACTTGCCCGTGGAAGTAGGGTTGTTCTTGTGGCAGGTGGCTTCCATTTTCTTGTTGCTCCTCGCATGTTGGGAGTTAAGCGGACTTCTTTTTCCCAGCTCGAAAGCGCGGTGGTGCGGAGTCTGTCTTGTCGCCGCGCTGTTGACGATTCCGGTGGCGGGCACCGCGCTCTACATTATGGACCAGTACTTGAACCCGCGGAATCTGGCGGCATTCGCGGGAATCTTCATGATGGCGCGAACTCTGGAGAGGAAATATGTGCGGGCGTTGTTGTGGCTGGCATTTGCGGCCTGCATGCATCCGCTGATGTGGGTGTTTCCATTCTCGTTTTGTGTGTTGCTGCTGGTGATGGAAAGATTCGAAGGCAAATGGACGGGCGCTACCGGGCTTGCGGCTCTCCTTTGGATGCCGCTTGCGCCTGCGGCTTCCGCGGCCTACCACGAGGCGTCGAAACGACATGGCTTTCATTACATCCAGAGATGGGCGTGGTATGAGTTGTTGGGGGCAGTTGCACCGCTTCTGCTGTTCTGGTGGTTTGCGCGGGTGGCGCGCGGCCGGCATTGGCGGTTGCTCGAACGCGTGAGCCGTGCTCTCGTGGTCTATGGCCTGATCTATCTGGTGGCGGCGCTCGTGGTGGATTTGCCGGCTCGGTTTGAAGCTTTGGCTCGCCTGCAGCCGCTGCGCAGTTTGCATTTTCTTTACATCGTGATGTTTGTCGTGATGGGCGGGTTTCTTGCCGAGTATGTGCTGAAAGACCGCGTGTGGCGCTGGTTGCTGCTGTTTGTACCGTTGAGTCTGGGAATGTTCATAGGGCAGCGGGCGCTTTTCCCGGCGAGTGCGCACGTTGAATGGCCGGGGGTTGCGCCTAAGAATCCATGGGCGCAGGCGTTTGTCTGGGTCCGGCAGAATACTCCGGTGAACGCAATCTTTACACTGGACCCGGAATATATGCATATTGCCGGCGAAGATGAGGTCGGATTTCGTTGTCTCGCGGAGAGAAGCCGTTTGGCCGACCAGGTCAAGGACAACGGGGTGGTCAGCATGTTTCCGCCGCTGGCTGAGGAATGGTGGGCGCAGGTGCGGGCGCAGACTCCGTGGAAGAGTTTCCGAGCGGAGGATTTTTCGCGATTGAAAAAAACCTATGGAGTGAGCTGGGTGGTGGTGCAACAGCCTGGAGTTTCCGGGCTTGATTGCGCTTATGAGAATAGCGCGGTTCAGGTTTGCCGGATTCCCTGAAGCCATTGGCTACGAGCATTCCCGCGCGGAAGTGTGCAGACCAAAATTCCGCATCGATATCGTCGATTCGGATACAATCTCAACAATGAGGCACTTCTAGGCATGTCCACTGCGCGGGCTGTCCGTGCTCCCGATCGGCTATTTCCTTACGAAAAGTGGGGGTCTCCGCTGCCAGCGATGGCCAGGCAGTACCGGCAGAACCGTCCCTGCCCACATATTTTGTTGGAGGATTTTCTTGATCCGGCGACCGCGCTGGAGATGGCGATAGAATTTCCGGAGGCCTCGACGGAGGAATGGACGCAGTACAAACACGCGAACGAAAACAAGCTGGGCATGGCGAAGCGCCAGCTTTTCCCGCCCACGCTGGGAGCGGTTACAGACGAACTAAACTCGCCGGAGTTTGTGGCCTGGGTTTCGGAATTGACGGGGATTCCGAAGTTGATGGCTGACCCCATGCTCGAAGGCGGGGGACTGCACCAGTCGGGGCCGGGCGGTTACCTGAACGTGCACACGGATTTTTCCATGCACCACTTTCACACGCACTTCCACCGGCGCGTAAATCTGATTCTTTATCTGAACCCGGAATGGCAGGAGGAGTGGGGCGGAGCGATCGAATTGTGGGAGCGGCAGAATGGGAAGATGGCGCGTTGCGCGGCGAAGTACGCTCCGCTTCTGAACCGTGCTTTGATTTTCACGACTGATGAGAGATCCCTGCATGGGTTTCCTGATCCGCTGACGTGTCCTGATGGGCAATCGCGCAAGAGTCTGGCTCTGTACTACTACACCATCGAGCCGGACAAGAAAATCAGCGGGCATTCCACCGATTATTTTGCGCGGCCGCAGGATGGCTGGTGGAAATCGGCAACGATCTGGCTCGATAAGCAGGCCGTCGATCTTTACTCGCGGGCCAAGGCCCGGTTCGGATTCTCGGATGAGTTCGCCAGCAAGGTGCTGGGATTTTTGTCGAGGAAGAAGTAGCTGCTCACATCTGCGGTGGGCGTGGAGCAAGCGGCCCGATAAGTCTTTGTCTATAGAATCTGGCCGCCGGACAGCCGGGGGCGGCTGTCCCCACATGAGCTTTCTAATCTCCGTCGATGTTCTCGTCGGCGATCTTGTCCTCGTCGATCTTGCTCCGGCTTGCCCCGGTGTGAAAAACTGGTCTTTCAGCGCCCATGGCGACAAAGAAAACACTCTTCGAGAAGATCTGGGATGCACATCTGGTGGCGCAACCCTCCGGCCGGTCGCCGATCATTTACATCGATCTGCATCTGGTGCATGAAGTGACTTCGCCGCAGGCATTTGATGGCTTGCGAGTTTCAGGAAGGAAGGTCCGGCAACCCTCGCGCACTGTGGCCACCGTCGACCACAACATTCCTACTGAGCCGCGTGGAACTCCGATCACCGATCTGATTGCCGCCACGCAGATTGCGGCGCTGCAGTCCAACTGCAAAGAGTTTGGGGTGCAGCTCTTTGACATGGATTCGCCTGACCAGGGGATTGTCCACGTGATTGGGCCGGAGTTGGGGCTGACGCGGCCCGGGATGACGATTGTGTGTGGCGACAGCCATACCAGCACGCACGGAGCGTTCGGTGCACTCGCTTTCGGAATTGGAACGTCGGAAGTGGAGCATGTCCTGGCAACGCAGTGTCTGGCGCAGCATAAGCCGAAGACGATGAAGATCGACGTGTGCGGGCGACTGCCAGAAGGTGTAACAGCCAAGGACCTGGCGCTCGGAATCATCGGGCAACTCGGCACTGACGGTGCTACCGGGCATGTGATCGAATACGCGGGCGAAGCGGTGCGCGAACTTTCGATGGAAGGCCGCATGACGTTGTGCAATATGAGCATCGAGGCTGGGGCGCGGGCAGGGATGATCGGGCCGGATGAAACCACGTTCGCTTATGTGAAGGGGAAACGATTTGCTCCGCGGAACGGCGAGTGGGCGAAGGCGGTCGAATACTGGCGCAGCTTGCCGACGGATGAAGGCGCGGCGTTCGACAGAGTTGTGGAGATGGACGCGGCGCAGCTTTCTCCGTTTGTAACCTGGGGCACGAATCCGGGGATGGTGGCGCCGGTTTCGGGGCGCGTGCCTGAGGTTGGGAGTTCGAAAGAGTCCGACCGGCGCTCGACTGAGCTGGCTCTGGAGTACATGGGGCTGGAGCCGGGGAAACGGATTGAAGATATTGGGATCGACCGCGTGTTCATCGGGTCGTGCACGAACTCGCGGCTGGAGGATTTGCGGGCGGCGGCGCGGGTTGCTAAGGGACATCACGTGAGCGGGAAGGTGCGCGCCATGGTGGTGCCGGGATCGCAGGCGGTGAAGCGCGCGGCCGAGCAGGAAGGACTGGACCGGATTTTTCTGGATGCGGGATTCGAGTGGCGCGAGTCGGGATGCTCGATGTGTCTGGGAATGAACCCTGACATTTTGCAGCCGGGCGAGCGTTGCGCCTCGACCAGCAACCGGAATTTCGAAGGACGGCAGGGACGCGGGGGGCGGACGCATCTGGTGAGTCCCATGATGGCGGCGGCGGCGGCGATTGCGGGGCACTTTACGGATATTCGGGATTGGAAGTTTCGGTGATGGCGATCTCTGCGAGGATCGGGGAGAAGGAAATCCTTCGCTACGCCTGACGAGTGGCTTCGCTCAGGATGACAAGTCCGTTGGAAGACGTAGAGAGAGGCTCGATGAAACCGTTTCGTACACATCGCGGGCGCGTGGCTCCGCTGGACCGGATCAATGTGGACACCGACCAGATCATTCCCAAGCAGTTTCTGAAGCGAATTGAGCGCACGGGGTTTGGGCAGTTCTTGTTTTACGACTGGCGATTCGAGGCCGACGGGAAGAAGAACGCTGGCTTTGTTTTGGATGAGCCTCATTATTCAGGCGCGAGCATTCTGCTGGCAGGGAAAAATTTTGGCTGCGGCTCTTCGCGCGAGCACGCCGTATGGGCGCTGGCGGATTTCGGGTTCCGCGCCGTGATCTCGTCTTCGTTCGCCGACATCTTTGCCAACAACAGCACGAAAAATGGTTTTCTCACGGTGCGCCTTAGCGAGGATGAAGCTGCCGAGCTAATGCGCCGAACCCAAGAAGCCAACGATTACCAACTCACCATCGACCTGGAGCAATGCGAGGTTAGCGACGATCTGGGCTTTCGCGCGAAGTTTCCGATCGATGAATTCGTGCGCCACTGTCTGCTCAACGGGCTGGATGATATCGGGCTCACACTGCAACATGAGGAGGAGATTGCATCTTATGAGGCCCTCCACCCGCCATCGTCTGCAACGCCGCGTCTTCAGTAAAGGGAGGTCAACGGGAGTAAAGATTTGTAAAACTTTCGCCCTGCTATTGACCCGCTGTATTGCCACGGTTGATGCTGGATTTATGCAGTTTTACTATTACATCTTGCGTTCCGGTTTCTACGTGAGCCTCTCTAACTGGAGGACCTTTCGTAACTCGATCCGCTGCCTTTCTCTGGCATAGTTGCCGCAACCGAATCGAAATGAATACGTCTAATAAATCTCACGTTCTATGCCGACCTTGTGGAAAGGTGCATCCGACCAAAACGGTGAAAATGATCGATCCGAGTTCTCCTCAAAAAGAACGGCAGTGCGCCGCTCGTTCCGGGTGGTCGCTCGTTTTGGTTGCTGCGCTGGGCGTAAGCGCATTTCTTTCCGCCTGCACCAGCGCCGACTCCAAACAACAGAAAGCGCAAGCGGCGGGTCCGCGAACAGTTTCAGTCGCTGTGGCGAAAGCGCAGCAGCAGGATATGCCGGTCTACCTGGTCGGACTGGGGTCGGTGACCGCGTTCTACACGGCGAACATCAAGAGCCGCGTCGACGGGCAGATCATGCGCGTGAACTTTCAGGAAGGGCAGATCGTGAAGGAAGGCGATTTGCTGATCCTGATTGATCCGCGTCCCTACCAGGTGCAGCTGGAGCAGATGCAGGCGCAGATATTCAAGGACCAGGCAACGCTGCGCGATGCGAGACTGAACCTCGAACGCTACACCACGCTGATTCCTTCGGGGAGCATTGCACAGCAACAGGTGGACACGCAGAAGTCATTGGTGGACCAGCTTGATGGGCAGGTGCGCACGGACCAAGCGCAGATCGACAATGCCAAGCTGCAGCTTGTTTACTGCAACATCACGGCGCCGTTTACAGGTCGCGTGGGATTGCGGCAAGTTGATCCGGGAAATATTGTGCACGCGGCGGACACGAATCCGATGCTGATCCTCACGCAGTTGCAGCCGATCGCGGTAGTCTTCACTCTGCCCGAGGACCAGTTGCCGACCGTGGCGCAACACATGAAGAACTCGACGCTGCTAGTAGAGGCTTACAGCCGCGACGATCAGACTAAGCTGGCGACGGGCAAACTGCAGACGATTGATAACCAGATTGACCAGACCACGGGAACGGCCAAGCTGAAAGCCGTCTTTGACAACAACGACAATCAGCTTTGGCCGAACCAGTTCGTGAACGCGAACCTGCTTCTGGAGACGCGAAAAAACAGCACCGTGATACCAACGGCCGCGATATTGCGCGGACCACAAGGAACGTTCGTCTACCTGGTGAAAGCCGACAAGACGGTCGAGGCGCGCCCGGTGGCGGTATCGGTGGCCCAGGGCAATAGCACGGCCATTGCCAGCGGCCTTAATCCCGGAGACACGGTTGTGACCGACGGCCAGGACAAACTACAGACTGGCAGCAAGATCGAGTTCCGGAACAGCGCTCCGGGCAACACCGCGGGCGGAGCAAACGGCAGCAGGGCATTAGGAACTCCGGCTTCATGAGTCCTTCAAGATTATTTATTCTCCGCCCGGTGGCGACCACGTTGTTGATGGTGGGCGTGCTGCTGGTGGGCTGGGTCGCATTTCTGCAATTGCCCGTCTCGGCCCTGCCCGAAGTCGATTACCCGACCATTCAGGTCGTAACGTTTTATCCGGGAGCAGATCCTGAAGTAATGGCGTCGTCGGTGACTTCGCCTCTGGAGCGGCAATTCGGACAAGTCCCGGGACTGAGCCAGATGACCTCGACGAGTTCATTTGGCAGCTCGGTCATCACGCTGCAATTTGGCCTCGACCAGAATATCGACGTCGAAGAGCAGCAGGTGCAGGCTGCGATCAACTCGGGATCCACCTACTTACCGACGGACCTGCCAAATCCTCCTATCTACAACAAGGTCAATCCGGCGGATTCTCCCATTCTCACGCTGGCCATGACATCGGATTCGCTGGCCTTGTCGAAGGTAGAGGACCTTGCCGATACAGCTCTGGCGCAAAAGATCTCGCAGTTGCCCGGCGTGGGCCTGGTCTCCATCAGCGGCGGGCAGAAGCCGGCGGTGCGGGTTCAGGTGAATCCAACTGCGCTTGCTTCCTACGGACTGAGTCTCGAGGATATTCGCACGGCGTTGGCTCAGGCCAATGTGGACCAGGCGAAAGGCGTCATTGACGGGGCGCGGCAGTCCTACACAATCGGCGCCAATGATCAGCTTTTTTCCAGCGAACAGTACAAGCCGATCGTCATTGCCTATCGCAACGGAGCGCCGGTGCGGCTAAGCGATGTGGCCAATGTGATCGACGGCACGGAAAATACGCGGCTCGCCGCATGGATGAACTCGACTCCAGCGGTCATCGTCAACATCCAGCGCCAGCCTGGATACAACATCATCAGCGTGGTCGACCGCATCAAGACGCTGCTGCCGCAGTTGCAGGCTTCCCTGCCTTCAGCGGTAAAGGTACAGATTCTTACTGACCGGACTACGACGATCCGCGCATCTGTAAGGGACGTTTATTTCGAGTTGGCGTTGACCATCGTGCTGGTGATCATCGTTATTTTCTTTTTCCTCAGGAACTGGCGGGCTACGGTCATTCCCAGCGTGGCCGTGCCGCTTTCGATCGTGGGGACGTTCGGCGTGATGTACCTGCTGGGATACACCCTCAACAATCTGACGCTCATGGCGCTGACCATCTCCACCGGGTTCGTGGTGGATGACGCCATCGTCATGATCGAAAACATCGACCGCTACCTCGAAGCCGGGGATTCGCCCCTGGATGCGGCGCTCAAAGGCTCGGGACAGATTGGGTTCACCATCGTCTCGCTCACGGTTTCCCTTATTGCGGTTCTGATTCCGCTGCTGTTCATGGGTGACATTGTTGGTCGGCTGTTCCGCGAGTTTGCGGTCACGTTGGCCGTCACCATCCTGGTTTCGGCGGGAGTTTCGCTGAGCCTGACGCCGATGATGTGCGCCAAACTGCTCAAGCATCGCAAGGAAGGCGAGAAAGGCCGCTTCTACGAGATCACCGAGGACTACTACAACCGTGTAATTGCGTCTTACGGCCGCACGGTGAAATGGGTGTTGAAGCACCAGACCGCAACCCTGTTTGTGACATTCGGGACGCTCGTGCTCACGCTGGTTCTCTACGTGGTGGTGCCCAAGGGTTTCTTTCCGGTGCAGGATACGGGCGTGATTCTGGGGATCTCGGAAGCTCCCGACAATATTTCGTTTGACGCGATGTCGCAGCGCCAGCAGGAACTGGCGAAGGTGATCCTCAAAGATAAAGATGTCGAGAGCTTGTCGTCGTTTATCGGAGTGGACGGCACCAACACGACTCCGAACAGCGGACGCATCCAGATCAACCTGAAACCGCGCGATGAGCGCGACGATGATGCGTCTGCGATCATCCGGCGGCTGCAGCCCGAGTTGGCGAGTGTAAATGGAATCACTCTCTATATGCAGCCGGTGCAGGACTTGACGGTGGAGGACCGGGTAAGCCGCACCCAGTTCCAATACTCCATCGAGGACGCGGACGCGCAAGAACTGGCGCAATGGACGCCGAAGCTGGTGGAGAAACTGCGGGCAGCGCCGGCGCTGCGCGATGTAGCCACAGATCAGCTTAATGGCGGGCTCAGGACCAACCTCTCGATCGACCGCGATACGGCGTCGCGGCTGGGAATCCTTCCGCAAGCCATCGACAATACGCTCTACGACGCGTTCGGGCAGCGCCAGGTTTCCATCATCTTTACGCAGTTGAACCAGTATCACGTGGTGCTGGAAGTGTTGCCAACCTTCGCCAAAACTCCTGAGGCGATGAACGACGTCTACGTTCGCCCCGCCAGCGTTTTACCAAATTCTGGCGCGCCTTCCGGCAATGCAGCCACGGCAACCACCAGCGGAACTCCAGTTCCGCTTTCCACTTTTGTTCACATGCAATCGGGCAATGCGCCGCTCGCGGTTAATCATCAGGGGCAGTTCCCGGTCGTCACGCTTTCGTTCAACCTTGCGCCGGGAGCTTCTTTGGGCGATGCCACGCGAGCCATTGAGGAAGTGGAAAAGGAAATTCAGATGCCGGCGAGTATCCATCCTTCTTTTCAAGGAACGGCCGCCGCATTTCAGAATTCGCTTTCGAGTGAGCCGTTCCTGATTCTTGCCGCCATCATCACGGTGTACATCGTGCTTGGTGTTTTGTATGAAAGCTACATTCACCCCATCACGATTCTTTCGACGCTGCCCTCGGCTGGCGTGGGCGCGATCCTGGCGCTCATGATTACGGGGAACGATCTTACCGTAGTGGCGCTGATCGGCATCATTTTACTGATCGGCATTGTGAAGAAGAACGCCATCATGATGATCGACTTCGCTCTCGAAGCCGAGCGCGAGGAACACAAGCCGCCGGAGGAAGCGATCTTTCAAGCGTGTTTGCTCCGCTTCCGTCCCATCATGATGACGACAATGGCCGCGCTGCTCGGCGGTTTGCCACTGGCGCTGGGATCGGGAACGGGCGCGGAGTTGCGGCGACCCCTGGGCATCACGATTGTGGGTGGGTTGTTGCTGAGCCAATTGCTCACGCTCTATACCACGCCGGTGGTTTACCTGTGGTTCGACCGGCTGGCGCACAGGTTTGAGAAGTACAGGATCGGCAATCCCATTCCGCACGAGTTCCCGGCGGATTGAGGATGCGAGCCCAACGCGCGATTGTTGTGTCGGAAAAAAACGACACATCGCACGGCCCGCTCAGGGTCCTTCGGCGGGCAAAGAGCGCCCGCCTCAGGATGACAGACATTAACGCATGAATATTTCGTCTCCATTCATCCGGCGTCCGATTGGCACGTCTCTCTTGGCGGCGGCGCTGCTGCTCTCGGGGATTCTCGCCTTCAATTTGTTGCCGGTGGCGTCGCTGCCACGGGTCGATTTTCCTGTGATCAGCGTGGGTGCGGCGCTGCCGGGCGCTGACCCGCAGACGATGGCATCGGCCGTGGCTACGCCGCTCGAGCGGCAGTTTGGACGCATCTCGGGCGTAAACCAGATGACCTCGTCGAGCCAACTGGGCACGACCGGCATCGCCCTGCAGTTTGATTTAAATCGCGACATCAATGCCGCAGCGCGCGATGTGCAAGCGGCCATCAATGCCGCTCGCAGCCAGCTTCCTACCAATCTGCCGAGCAACCCCACCTATCGCAAAATCAACCCCGCGGACGCCCCGATCCTGATTCTTGCGCTCACCTCGGACACGTTTCCAGTGGCGCGTTTGTACGACACCTCCGATTCGATTCTGGCGCAGAAGCTCGCGCAAGTGGATGGAGTGGGCCAGGTGTTCACCTACGGCTCAGCGCCGCCGGCGGTGCGGGCCGAGGTGAATCCGATGCTTCTCAACAAGCTTGGCGTCGGGCTGGATACGGTGCGCAACGCGTTGAATGCAGCCAACGCCAACCGGCCCAAGGGGCAGGTAGCAAACAGCACGGTCTCGTCTTCTTTTTCAGATAACGACCAGCTCTTCACCGCAGATGAATACCGGCCTCTGATTGTTGCTTATAACAACGGCGCCGCTGTGCGATTGGGGGACGTGGCGGATGTGCAGGATTCGGTCGCGGACGTGCATAACCTCGGCTTGGCCAATGGCAAGCCCGGGGTTCTTGTCGTTATTTTCCGGCAGCCGGGTGCCAACGTCATCGAGACTGTGGATCGCGTGCGCGCTCTAATGCCTTATCTCCAGTCATCGATTTCCCCGGCTATCAAACTGGCAGTGGTTTCGGACCGCACGATCACGGTCCGGGCATCAGTCAAAGACATTGAAACCACTCTGCTGATTTCTATTGTGCTGGTGATTCTGGTGGTGTTCGTTTTCCTGCGCACGGTGCGGGCGACGGTGATTCCAAGCGTCGCCGTGCCACTTTCGTTGGTGGGCACGTTCGGGGGGATGTACCTGCTCGGCTACAGCCTGGACAATCTGTCGCTGATGGCGCTCGCCATTTCCACTGGGTTCGTGGTGGATGACGCCATCGTGGTCTTGGAAAATATCATGCGCTATGTAGAGCATGGAATGGACGCGGTGGAGGCGGCGTTCAAGGGCGCGGCGGAAATTGGGTTTACCGTCATCTCCATGAGTGTGTCCCTGGTCGCGGTATTTATTCCGCTGTTGATGATGGGCGGAATTGTAGGGCGGCTGTTTCGCGAGTTTGCGGTCACATTGAGCATTGCCATCGGAGTTTCTCTGCTCGTTTCGCTGACCACAACGCCGACGATGTGCGCCAAATTCCTGCGGCCACCCCCGCCCAACAAGCGGCATAACGTTGTCTATCGCGCCAGTGAGTGGTGCTTCGACGGCCTTCTGGCGACATATCGGCACGCGCTCAAATGGGTGCTGCAGCACCAGCCCGTGACGCTGGCAGTCACCATTCTTGTGGCCTGCCTGAGCGTATACCTCTACGTTAAGGTGCCCAAAGGATTTTTCCCGCAGCAGGATACGGGACGGCTTAATGGCTCGGTTCAGGCGGCACAAGACATCTCGTTCCAGGCTATGAGGGGCAAGATGGAACAGTTCGTGCAAATCGTGCTGAAGGATCCGGCGGTCGACACGGTGGTCGGGTTCGCGGGCGGAGGCTCGGCGACCAACCAGGGCCGGTTCTTTGTCATGCTGAAGCCGCTCGATCGGCGCGGCCAATGCAAGACCCCCCACTTCTGGAACCCTTGCTACTTCAGCGCCGACGATGTGATCAATCGATTGCGGGGTAAACTTGCGGTGGTTCCGGGCGCCACGCTGTTCCTGCAGACGCAGCAGGACCTGACCATTGGCGGCCGCTTCGGCGCGGCTCAGTATCAGTACACGATACAAGGCGAGGACTTGAATGAACTCAATAACTGGGGTCCGTTGTTGTTGCGGAAAATGCGCGGCCTGCAGGAGTTGCGCGACGTAAATACTGACCAGCAGGATAAGGGATTGCAGGCAAAACTGGTGATTGACCGCGATACCGCCAGCAGGTTGGGAGTCGCCGCCCAGGACATTGATAATGCGCTCTATGACGCATTTGGGCAGCGGCAAGTTTCAACCATGTACCGTCCGCTCAACCAATACCACGTGGTCATGGAAGTAGCGCCACAGTTCCAACAGACGACAGAAGCTCTGCAAAATATTTACCTGCGCTCCACGAGCGGCACACCCATACCCCTGGCGGCATTCACTCACTTCGTGCCCTCGAACATACCTTTGGCGGTAAATCACCAGAGCCAGTTTCCGGCGGTCACAATCTCTTTTAACCTGGCTCCCGGAGTCTCGCTTGGCCAGGCGACGCAAGCCATCGAAACGGTCCAGCGTTCCATCGGTTTCCCCGCGACGATTCAGGCAAGCTTCCAGGGCACGGCGGCAGCGTTCAAGGATTCGCTCTCCAGCGAACTGGTGCTGATTATTACCGCCGTGATAACCGTGTACATCGTGCTGGGCATGCTTTACGAGAGCTACATTCACCCCATCACGATTCTTTCCACGATTCCTTCGGCGGGCCTGGGCGCACTGCTGGCCTTACGGTTGTTTGACATGGAACTCAACGTGATTGGAACGATCGGCATCATTCTGCTGATCGGGCTGGTAAAGAAGAACGCCATTATGATGATCGACGTGGCGCTCGAGGTGGAGCGCACGCAAAACAAGAAGCCGGTCGAAGCGATTTACGATGCCTGTATCTTGCGCTTCCGGCCCATTATGATGACGACCATGGCTGCTCTGTTAGGCGGCCTGCCGTTGGCAATGAGTACCGGTACCGGCTCCGAATTGCATCGTCCTCTCGGCATCACGATTGTTGGCGGACTGATTGTCAGCCAGGCGCTTACGTTGTTCACCACCCCCGTCGTGTACGTCTATCTCGACCGCTTCCGAATGTTCTTGCGGTCGGTTTTCGGCAGCGAAGACAGCCTCTTAGCGGAAGCTTCTCCGGGCGCTCCCACACCGAGCCCGGTTCACTAGCGCCTGAGTCGTTGGGCCGGCAATGTTGAAATATCTCCAAGAAAAGCTGATTTAGAGGCTGCGCGGAGAAGGCCGGTGCAACCTGGTTTCAGGAGCACGGCATCGGAGGGGTAGGCACGGTCGGGCCCAGAACGAACGGCGGCCCACTTTCAGCGGGGCTCGGCCCCTTTTTCTTCCCGGCCACCGTATGATAGAACATGCTTTCTTTGCCGGTGTTTCCCGGCAACCAGTATTATTGTCTTTCGCCGTCAAATTCTCTCAGGAGTCACGGATGCTTCAGAAGGCATTGGTTTTGATATTTGCTGTAGCAAGCATTGCCAGTTGCGTGGGCTGTAGTCAGACTCAAAGCCACTACGTCTACGCGACAGTCTCTGCAGCGAATCAGGTATTCGCCTACCGGGAGGACCCCAACTCGGGTGTGCTCACGGAACTCTCGGGGAGTCCATACCCTGCCGGCGACGGAGCTAGTTCGGCGGTCGCCCACCCTTCGGGGAAATACTTGTATGTGGCGAATCCTGGTCAGCTCGAAAACGACATTTCCCTGTTCACCATCGCCAGCAACGGCGTTTTGACCGAGAAACTGCCGCGGACACCCATTGGAGTCAATGCCTCACAGCCGTCATACCTGGCGATGGATCCTGCCGGCGCTTTCCTATACGTGGCGAACACCAAATCGAACAACATTTTGGCGTTCTCGATCGATAGCGGTACTGGCGAACTCACACAGCTTATCGACCCTGCCACACAGAATCCCTACCTTCCGGTCGCGGTTCCAGGGCCACCACTGAATATGCAGCTGGCGCCTTCTGGCAACTACCTCTACGTCACCACCTCTGGCGGACAACCAGCAAGCAACAATGGGTCCATTTTTACCTTTAGCGTGAATGCAGGAGTCCTGACGCCGCTTACCTCTCTGACGGTTAGCAGCTACGGAATCTTTCCCAACGGACTCGCCATTGGCCCCAGCGGCTCTTATTTATACGTCGCGAACACTCAATCGAATTCCATCTCTATCTTCGCAATTGGCGCGACTGGCACGCCGCCAGGAAGTTTGTCGCAGATACCCGGCTCTCCCCTCGCTGTCAACTATATAGGCCCGGTTTCGCTGAGTTTCGATCCCAAAGGATCGTATCTCTACGTGGCGAATCAGGGCTCCAACAACGTTGCCGTATTTTCGATTGCCAGTAACGGACTTCCCTCTTTGTTTACGGGTAGCACTACCAACAACGGTACCACCAGCACGGGAGCCTTCTTCACCGAGGGAAATCCCAGCTACCTGGCTTCGGACCCGAGCGGAAACTATCTGTATGTGGGGAACCAGGGCGGGTCCGTGGGGATTCAAGCCTTTACCGCCAGTGGGGGCGTCTTGACCGATATCTATACATATCGCGTTGGAAATACGCCCACTTCGATCGCGGTCGTGAAGTAAAATAGAATTGTCTCTGGGGCACGGGAAATTCTTTTTCAGGCGAAAGCCAAACAAAATCTCGCAACTCTGCGACAATAGCTAGGACCGGCACGAGCCCCCCCGTGTTTGCCATCGCGGGAGCCAAAATATCGAATCGGGAGAGGACTTCCCGCATTCGGTCCGCTGTGGGGTTGATTCCGTGCCGAGATCGCCTTCAGGAGCCATAATTCATGAGGATCGCAAGCGCCGCGAGCGCCTTCCCCAAGCATTACTACACCCAGAAAGTTCTTCTCGAGCGCCTCCAGGACTATTGGGGAGACCAGCTCAAGAACCCTTTGCTGCTGGCGCGCCTGCATCGCAACGTAACCGTGGATGGCCGTTACCTCGCGATCCCCGCGGAGCAGTATGTCGACATTAAGACCTGGGGCCAAGCCAACGACATCTGGATCAAGGTGGCACAGGAATTGGGCGAGCAAGCCCTCTGCGTAGCACTGCAGAATGCCGGATTGCAGCCGAGCGATCTGGGATGCTTGTTGTTCACCACCGTCACGGGAGTAGCAAGCCCGTCGATCGACGCTCTGCTGATCAATCGCATGGGACTGCCGGCTAATATTCGCCGCACCCCGATTTTCGGCTTGGGATGCGTGGCTGGCGCCGCTGGAATCGCACGCGCCTCAGATTACGTTCGCGCCTATCCCAAGCAGGCCGCGGCCCTGGTCTCGGTGGAACTTTGTTCGCTCACCTTGCAGCGCGAGGATCTATCAGTCGCAAATCTGATCTCGTCGGGTCTTTTTGCCGACGGAGCTGCCGCGGTCATCGTGACCGGTCCGGAGTTTGAATCCGCAGGGCCTGAGATTTCCGGGCCTAAAATTCTTGCCACCCGTTCCGTCTTTTATCCCAGCACAGAAGAAATGATGGGCTGGAGTATTTCCGAGAAGGGTTTCCGCATCATACTGTCTACCGAAGTTCCTACCCTGATTCGACAAAACCTGGGGCGGGATGTGGATGCATTTCTGGCGGATAACGGTCACAAGAGAAGCGAGCTTAAGAGCTTCGTTCTCCATACTGGAGGGCCGAAAGTGCTCGATGCTTCGGCGGACGCATTAGGATTGCACAACGGACAGCTCGATGCTTCCTGGGATTGCCTGCGCAAAGTCGGAAATCTTTCTTCCGCTTCCGTGCTGTGCGTGCTCGAAGACGTAATGAAGAACCGGCGCCCTGAACCCGGTACGTTAGGCCTGCTTGCCGCCATGGGACCAGGCTTTTGTTCCGAGCTTCTACTTCTGCAATGGTGAGGGCGCTCGTTGCTGAATTCGACCGATGTCTTTGTTGTTGGCGGCGGTCCCGCCGGCTTGGCGGCGGCGATCGCCGCTCGTCAGCAGGGGTTCCGTGTAGTGGTTGCCGACGGCGCCAAACCGCCCATTGACAAGGCCTGCGGCGAAGCGCTGATGCCGGACGCGATCACCGCGCTGGAACGGCTGGGAGTTGCAGTGCCTGCGATTGAAGCCTGCCCGATTCGCGGCGTGCGTTTTCTTAGTTCTGGGTTGTCTGCCGAAGCGGACTTCCCCTGCGGTTGCTGTGGCCTCTCCGTTCGCCGAACCGCATTGCACCGCATCATGACCCAACGTGCCGCTGGTCTGGGTGTCGATCTGCTGTGGCAGAGCGTTGTGACCGGAATTTCCAGCCAGGAAGTCCGACTCGGGAATCGCACGATTCGCGCCCGATGGATCGTTGGAGCGGATGGCGCCAACTCACGCGTGCGCCGTTGGGCGAATCTTGATCTTCATTCGCGAACGGATCTCCGGTATGCCTTTCGCCGGCATTATCGCGTCGCGCCCTGGACCGACCGCATGGAAATATATTGGGGGAAGCATAATCAGGCTTATGCCACAGCCGTTAGCAGCGAGCAAGTCTGTGTGGCTGTAGCTTCGCGAAAGCCGGGGCTTCGAAATTATGGCCCTAGGAACTATGGGCTTACGAACCGCGGCTTGCGCCTGGAAGAATCGTTGCCGGCATTTCCCGAACTCAATGCACGCCTTCGCGGTGCTGAGACGGTTTCCAGCGAGCGGGGCTCACTCTCCGCCAATCGCAAACTGAAGCGAGTCTGCCGGGGGAATGTCGCGTTGATCGGCGACGCCTCCGGCACTGTCGATGCCATCACCGGCGAAGGTTTGGGCCTGGCTTTCAGTCAGGCGGTGGAGTTGGCTAGCTGTTTCGCCTCTGGCACTCTTGCCCGTTACCAGACCGCGCATCGCCGCCTGTCACGACGCCCTTTGCTGATGGCACGATTGATGCTCACACTCGACGGCCGCCCGCGGTTTCAGCGACGCACGCTCCAGGTTTTTCGCCAACGTCCCGAAATTTTTCGCCGATTGCTGGCCCTGCATGTGGGAGATCTTTCGCCTTTTCACCTCGCCATCGATGGCCTCACTCTGGGGTGGGGACTGTTGACAGCATAAACCCATGAAAGAAAACGTTCAGAGATCACGCCGAAGTCGATTGCGCTGGCGGTGCGTGGTTGTAATTGCCTTTGTCGCGATTGCGACCGCCGCGGCGTCCGCGCAAGGTCTGGCCTTACAGTTGGACCCCCAGCACACCACGGTCAGTTTCGCGCTCAGCGATGTGCTTCATAAGGTTGCTGGAACCTTCCGCCTGAAGCAGGGCTCCCTGCATCTTGATCCTGCTTCGGGCAAGCTCACGGGCGCAATCGTGGTGGACGCCAGGAGCGGCGAAAGCGGCAGCGGCATGCGTGATCGCAAGATGCACCGGGAAGTGCTGGAGAGCGATCGCTACCCGGAAATCGTCTTCCGTCCCGATCGCGTCGAAGGAACGGTGTTGCCGCAAGGTAAATCCTCAGTTCGAGTCCACGGAATCTTTAGCATCCACGGAACGGACCATGAACTGACCGTCCCTGCTGAAGCCGAGATCTTCCCGGATCGCTGGACCGCGACACTTCACTTCGCGGTGCCCTATGCGAATTGGGGGATGAAGAACCCCAGCAATATGTTTCTGAAAGTGAGCGAATCGGTTGACATTGACCTCACGACCGCTGGAGCGGTGACTCGTCCGTGAAGCGATTCCGCGCGTCCCGTAGTGATATCAAAATCCATCCTGCGGCGAGATTCCCTTGCCTTCGGTGCATTCGTAGCAGCGCCCCGCCGCCAGGTTTTTGAACTCTTCTGTTCTGCCGCTGGGCCAACGAATGACTGCGCGTTCGATACGGTCGCGTTTTTCCAGACCAAACGTAACTGGAAACTCCGATTGCGACAGATAACTGGAACCACTTTTCACTATGCGCGATTGGCTCAAGTCGCCGGAGACAATGTGGACGATGGCGCCGATTCCGTCGCGAGTCGACTTGGTTCCGACCAGCCGAAAGCGAATACTGTGATTTCCGGCGAGTTGGTCATTCCGGTAGAGGTAGGCAGGGCCGCTGTTGGTGGTCAGCAGAAGATCGAGGTCGCCATCGCGATCGAAGTCGGCGTAGGCCAGTCCACGGCCAACCTTGGGCTGATTGAATTCGCTTCCGACTTCCTTGGCGATGTCGTGAAAACTTCCCTTGCCATTGTTGAGAAATAACAGCGGGGGCTGAGCGTATCCCACGTTGCCGCGAATGTTGCGGACGGTTTCGTCGATGTGGCCGTTAGCCACGGCAAGATCAAGCCAGCCATCGAGATTGGCGTCAAGAAAAACACATCCAAACCCCAGGCTGTTCTTGGAGGCCAATCCCACTCCGGCCTGCGCCGCAACGTCTTCGTAAGCTTTCCCACCGAACTCGTAAAGGCCTGTCATCTCATTATCAAAGTTGGTAATGGCTACTCCGGAGTGGCCGGAGTTGGCGAAATCAGCGACGTCCACGCCCATGCCGGCGCGCGCCTTGCCCTCGCTGCTGAACGCCAGCCCGGCTTCGACTGCGGCATCTTTGAAAGTACCGTTGCGCTGGTTTCGATAGAGTTTGTTGGGCTGAGTATCGTTCGCCACGAGCAGGTCCGCCCAGCCGCTCTGGTCTTGATCGAGCATGGCGACGCCAAGCGATTTTGAACTGCTATCGAAAATGCCGCTGGAAGCGGTGACATCCTCGAAGGTGCCATTGCCGCGATTGTGAAACAGCCAGCAGGTCTCGCCGCGATAGGCCTCGGGCGTGCAATAAGACTTGTGCTTGCCGTCCAGACTACAGAACACATCATGCTCCGCCGACCACTTGACGTAGTTGCAAACAAAAAGATCGAGCAAGCCGTCGCGGTCATAGTCGAACCAAAGAGCGGACGTACTGAACGCCAGGCGTTTTCCCAAGCCGCTGGTGTTGGTTACGTCGACAAAAGCTCCCTTTCCCGTATTGTGGAACAACCGATTCTGCCCCACGCAGGTGACCAGGATATCCGGGAATCCGTCGTTGTCGTAATCGCCGACGGCCACGCCCATGCCGTACATTTCAACGTCGAGCCCGGTGCGCGTAGTAACGTCTGTGAAAGTGCCATTCCCGTTGTTCCGGTAAAGCCGCAGCGTGGAGCGGTGCTGCCTATGGCCGGGCCAATCCATTCCATTGATCAGAAGAATGTCTTGCCAGCCGTCGCGGTCATAGTCGAGAAAGGCGCAGCCCGAACCCAGAGTCTCGGGCAGGAACTTCCCTCCGAAGGCGCCGCTGTTGTGCTGAAACTGAATGCCGGCGCTGGAGGTTACATCGGCTAACCGAAAACCGGGCGACACAGTTGCCCCGGTCGGCCCACCAAGAGCCTGCAGCAACGGCAACTGTGACACCGACGCCAGACCTGCCATGCCTCGCAGAAACGATCGGCGATTCACGGAACGCTTACCAATCCAGCGCGAATGGCGTAAACCACAAGCTCGGCAGTTTTGTGAATGCCGAGCGCATTCATAATGTTGGCGCGATGAACCGCGATGGTGTTGGCGCTGAGGTCGAGCGCGGTGGCAATTTCCTTGTTCGACTTGCCGTCTACGATCATCTGCAGGACTTCAAGCTCGCGCGGAGTCAGCCCGCTGCTGCGCTCGCCCTTGAGCACGGAGTGTTGTTCGACCTGGGGATCGAAAATTGTTTCTCCGCTGGCCACACGCCTGACGGCTGGACCTAGTTCCAGATTCATTGCGTTCTTCAGAATGTACCCTTTAGCTCCCGCTTCGATCGCCTGCCGCACCCAGGTGTTTTCCGAATGCATACTCAGCATGAGCACCGCGGTCTGGGGCAAGTCTTCCAGAATCTTTCGGGTCGCTTCCAGACCGTTCATCTTCGGCAAGGCGCAGTCCATGACCACGACTCTCGGCTTCAAATCGCGCGCCAGCTCGACGGCCGCCTCGCCATCGCCCGCCTCGCCCACAACCGCCATATCGGGTTCGTCTTCCAACATGCGGCGGAAGCCTCGCCGCACCAGGTTATGGTCATCGACCAGCAACACCGTGATCTTCTTTGTCATATTTATATTTATCTTTATCTATCTCTGATTTTTGTCCTTAACCTTTATCTATCCTTGATCCTTCTCCCGGGACTCGACTTTCTCGCGGGGCACCGTCAGGTGCAACAATGTACCGCCCGAGGCGGGAGTCGAAAACACAATCCGTCCTCCCATCAATTCCGAGCGCTCGCGCATTGCGACCAGTCCGATGCCCTGTTTTGCGGGCCGTCCAGTGAAACCCGCTCCGTGATCTTCCACCTCCAACTGCAGCGTCGCAGGCAGAAAACGCAATCGTACCCAAGCCTGCTTCGTACCGGAGTGCCGCGCGACGTTGTTCAACGCTTCCTGCAGCACGCGGTAGACTTGCACACCCGCACTGCGATCAACGTCAAAAGGCACACCCTGCTTCTCATAGGATATGGTAATCCCGGTCTGTCTTTCCACGGTTGGAATGTACCAGTCGAGTGTGGCCTCGAGGCCGACCTCGTCCAACATCACCGGATGCAATGCCTGGGATAGGCTCCGAACGCGGTCCAGCGTGTCCTGGGCAATCTGCCGGACCTCCTGCAAGTCGTTGCGCAAACGCGAGCCTTCGGGAGCGTGAGCGCCGGCGCGGCCGAGCATCGATCCCATCGCGGTGAGGATCTGGCCGAATTCGTCGTGCAGTTCGCGCGAGATGTAACGCAACGTCGACTCCTGCGTTGCAATCAGCTTCTGCGCCAGTTCGCTGCGCCGATCGGAAAGTTCCGCCATGCGCGCAAACAGCCGCCGGTTCCACCGGATCATGGAAAATCCAGTCAGCAGGATCGCAGCCAGAGTCCCGGCCAGGAACACATAAACTTCTCGCTGAACTCGATCGTAGATTTCGACGATGCGCTGTGCCGCCTGTTCTTCGTTCTCGCTGTTCTGTACCAGCAAGCGAGCAACCGTCGTGGTCAAGGCTGCCTGTCGCGCTTGAAGGGAAAGTTGGATCTGTCCTCGAGCATCTTGTTCTTTGCCCTCGCCGGCCAGCGCGAACACCCGGTCGACTGCGCCCCAGAACTGAGTGAGCGAACTGCTGAGCGAAGCACTCTGCTCGAGGCTCCGGCCCGCCGGTGCTATTGAGGCTTCCAGGCGCATGGCATCATCCAGATCGGAGCGAATGCGCTGGAACTGCGCCGACCAGGCCGTGAGCGGATACGGTTCGTCGTTGTCGATCATGTCGCGCATGGCGACGGCGAGCAGGTTCAGGTCGTTCTGGATGCGCAGCAACTGCAGTGAATCTTTGCGATTACGGTCGATCAGTTCAGACTGAAGCCGGCGCAAGCCAGCCACTTGCCAGGTGATATAAGCGGAGTAGGCCACAACCGCTGCAAGCGTGACGATCAGTCCAAGCAGCAGACCGAGGGTTGGAGAACGCTCCGGCGAAGGCGGACGAGGCACGCCCCGAGGATACAACGGCTGGCCCGGACGTGTCACAATGCAGTAATAATGAAGCCAATCGGGTTTCTGCGGAGTCCAACTAGACATTGAGTACTAATCCCAAACCAGCCCAGAAACCTCCGAAAGTCGAGAGACTCCGCGCTGTTCTTCCGGAAGTCTGGAAGCTGATGCGCCCACGGCGTTGGCTGCTTGCGCTGGGTTTTGTGTTGATGCTCATCAATCGCGTCGCAGCACTTGTATTGCCCTATTCCACCAAATTCCTGATTGACACCGTCATCAACAAGCATCACCTGGATAAGCTGCGGCCGTTGGTTCTGGTGGTATTGGCAGCAACGGTCGTGCAGGGTCTTACCTCCTTTTCGCTAACGCAGCTATTGTCGAAGGCGGCGCAGCGTTTGATCGCGGAGTTGCGGGAACAAGTACAAGTTCATATCTCCCGCTTGCCGGTTGCGTTTTACGACGGCAACAAGACCGGGAACCTGGTGGCGCGCATCATGAGCGACGTAGAGGGCGTGCGAAACCTGCTGGGCACCGGCCTGGTGGACTTTGCCGGGGGATTGGTCACCTCCGGGATTGCATTAGTCTTGTTGTTCCGTACGAGTCCCCAGATGACGCTGATCGCGGTCGGTTCGCTATTGTGTTTTGCGGTGGCGCTCAATAAAGCGTTCGCGACGATCCGGCCGATTTTTCGCGAGCGCGGCAAAATCAATGCCGAAGTCACCGGCCGCCTCACCGAATCGCTGGGCGGTGTGCGCGTAATCAAGGGATATCATGCCGAAGAGCGCGAGGAGTCGATCTTTGCCATCGGCGTGCGCCGCTTGCTCGACAACGTGATGCGCACCCTCACCGCGACCTCTGTCATGAGTCTTTCGGCGAGCGTACTACTCGGATGTGTGGGCGCGGTCACCATGTATGTGGGGACACATCAGATTGCAGCGGGTACGCTCACGGTCGGCGGCTTCTTCTCCTACACCTTGTTGCTGGGTTTTCTCGTTGCGCCCATCATGCAGATTGTTGCCATTGGAACCCAGCTCACCGAAGCGCTCGCCGGACTTGAAAGAACGCAGGAAATTATGCGCGAACGACCGGAGGATCAGGATCCCAAGCGTTCTGTGCCGCTGCGCGATATCGTGGGGCGGGTCGAGTTCGAGAACGTGAGTTTCAGCTACGATGGAATTCACGATGTGTTGCGCGATATTTCCTTCCGCGCCGAACCCGGCACAGTCACGGCGCTCGTGGGCTCTTCCGGCTCTGGGAAGTCTACAACCATCGGCCTGATCTCCGCTTTTTATGTGCCTACCAAAGGTCTCATCTTAGTAGACGGCACGGACCTGAGCACAATTCGCCTGGATTCCTACCGCACGCGTCTGGGAGTCGTGTTGCAGGAATCGTTTTTATTTGACGGAACAATTCGCGAGAACGTAATGTTTTCGCGTCCCGGCGCGAGTGAAGAAGAATTCCTGCGCGCCTGCCGTATCGCCCGCGTGGATGAGTTTGCCGAATCTTTCGCCGACAAATATGACACGGTGGTAGGCGAGCGCGGCGTTAAGCTATCGGGCGGCCAGCGGCAGCGCATTTCGATCGCCCGCGCAATTCTGGCCGAGCCCCGCATCCTGATTCTCGATGAAGCAACCTCGAGTCTCGACTCCGAATCGGAACAGATGATCCAGCACGGACTCTCTTATCTCATGCAGGGCCGGACCACTTTCGTGATCGCGCACAGGCTTTCGACCATCCGTCGCGCTGACCAGATTCTGGTCATGGAGCAGGGTCAAATCATCGAGCACGGCACGCACGAGCAACTCTACGCCGCGCGTGGCCGCTACTACGATCTTTACACCCGGCAGCTCGGGGTTGAGGAGAACCTGTTTCTCGCGCCCGGCGAAGGAGATACTCCCGACGAGGATTTGAACGGCAGTTCCAGCCACGCGCGTAACGGCGATGTGAAGGCCGCCGACGCATTGCGAGTGCTCAAGGGAGAGGTCCGCTAGCGTGATGAGTAACACGGATAAATCTCCTCTCAACAACACTCCGGCGGGCGAGAGTGCGGCGATTCGTGCCGATCAGCTTTGCCGTCATTATCGCATGGGCGAAACTCTCATTCGAGCCGTGGACGGTGTGACCCTTGAAGTCAGGGCTGGTGAATTCGTTGCACTGCTGGGCAGTTCGGGCTCCGGAAAATCTTCGGTGTTGAATCTGATCGCAGGTCTGGACCGTCCTACGTCGGGCAGCGTGGTTGTTCACGGGCGAGATCTCGCGCAGCTCTCACGCGAGGAACTGGCTCATTATCGGCTGCATACTGTGGGAATGGTTTTCCAGTCGTTCAACCTGATCGCCAGCATGACGCTCGCGGAAAATGTTGAATTGCCCATGCGCTTTGCCGAGATCGATCGCGGAAAACGTGACAGTTTGGCGCAGGAAGCTCTTGCGAGAGTTGGCCTTCAGGCGCGCATGAACCACCGCCCGAGCGAACTCTCCGGCGGTGAACAACAACGGGCCGCACTGGCACGTGCGCTCATCAACCGTCCAAAACTGCTTCTCGCTGACGAACCGACGGGAAATCTCGACAGTCATACCGGAACCGAAATCATGAACATGGTCCGCGAATTCAATCAGCAATTGGGAATGACGATTGTCATGGTAACGCACGAGCGCGCCCTCGCCGAGCGTTACGCCCAGCGCCTCATCTTTCTGGCCGATGGCAAACTGGTGGGCGATGAATTGAACTCGGTCGTTGCTGCTAGCGCTGGAGCAGATGGAGGACGCACATGAAGCTTCCCGATCTGACTGAACTTGCCCTGCGCAATCTCCGCGAGTCTCTCTTGCGGAACTCGCTGACCACGATCGGCATTTCGGTGGGCGTGGCGTCTCTGGTAGCGATGCT
Source organism: uncultured Acidobacteriaceae bacterium (assembly GCA_963747615.1). Taxonomy (GTDB): domain Bacteria; phylum Acidobacteriota; class Terriglobia; order Terriglobales; family Acidobacteriaceae; genus Sulfotelmatobacter. The sequence continues at coordinate 871,664 of CAVVFP010000001.1, read as the reverse complement.
TTCTCTCGGAATCGGGCTGCAACAGCTGGCATCGCGCCGTTTGATGAAGTCCGGTTTATTCGATACGGTGGTAGTCACTTCCCGCCGCGATCTGCGCAACTTCGGTCGCGAGGAAGAACGCGGCGGGCCAGCGCCGGCCGAAAGCCGCATCCTCGACGAGCCGACGCGGCGCGAGATCGAACAACTCCCTAACGTGCTTGAGGCCTCTCCCGACATCCGCTTCATCACCGAACTGCGCTACGAAGACAAGCCCCATCTAACGATGGTCGCGGCGCTGCCTGCTTCCGACAAATCGAACGACGCATTCGAAACCGTGCAGGGACATTTTTTTTCATCTGACGTTGCGCCTGAGGCGATTCTTCAGAAGGCATTCGCCGAGGAACTACTGGGAAAGACACCCAAGCCCGGTCTTGACGAAACCAACGTCGCCGAGCTGGCCGCTCCGCTTCTGGGCAAGGAGTTGACCATGCGCTACGCGCAGCGCGAGGCCGCACAAACTGCGGCTTCGCCAGCCGCGGCATCAGGGGCCTCGAACCTTACGGGCGCGGCGTATTCCGTGGTTTCGCGCGAGCAGAAACTGAAGGTTGTTGGTGTCTCCGATCTCGATCCCGAAAGCATGCGCGGTCCAACGCGAGCGCGAGTGTTTCTTCCCCTCGGACTGGCCGAGAGCCTTCATGTGATGCAGCCTACGGACCTGCGCGAACTTTCCCGGGCCACCAGCGATCAGCCGGTCTATTCGTCAGTGAATGTGCGAGTGAAAAACCCAAGCCAGGTGCAAAAGGTGGAAGACGCTATCAAGAAAATGGGCTTCAATACCTTTTCGATCCTTGACGCCAGCCGCAGCATCCAGCAGTTTTTTAAAGTGTTGGACGTGTTTCTAGGAATCTTCGGCAGCCTCGCTCTCGCCGTGGCTTTCATCGGGATCGTAAACACGCTGGTGATGGCCATCCTCGAGCGCCGCCGCGAAATAGGCATCATGAAGGCGATCGGCGCCAGCGACGGTGACATAAAAAAACTTTTCTTCGCGGAAGCAGGCGCCATGGGCATTCTCGGCGGCATTGTCGGGGTCGCGTTGGGCTGGGCTATTGGACAGGTCATCAATCTGGGAACGAATGTTTATCTCAAGCGTCAGTCTTTTCCGCCGGAGCATTTTTGGTCGGTGCCATGGTGGCTGGTGGCGTTCGCCTTATTGTTTTCATTCCTCGTGAGCCTCGCCGCCGGCCTTTACCCGGCAGGGCGCGCGGCCCGGCTCGATCCCGTGCAAGCCTTGCGCTACGAGTAAACTGAATCGATGCATCGCCGGCTCCGAGTCATCTTCCTGTTGACGGTTGTCGCTGTCTCGCTTGCGGCGCGCGCTCAAAGCCGCATCGACTGCGACGCGCTGAACAGCCGCATTCTGAAACATTCCGTTCACTACTGCGTCTACCTTCCGGCCAGCTACGATGCTGGCGCAACACGGCATCCCGCGCAAGAATATCCGGTGCTGTATTTCCTCCACGGCCTCGGCGACAACGAGCGGACTCTTTTCAACAGCGGCGGATGGACCATGCTCGACGATCTTCGCCAGCAGCACAAGATGGGAGAATTCCTCATCGTCGCGCCCGAAGGCGGACAAACGTTCTACATCAACTCCGCCGGCGGCTCCGTACGCTACAGTGATTTCTTTCTGCAAGAATTCATCCCTCTCATCGAAACGAAATACCGCATCAGCAAAGTCCGGATTAATCGGGCGATCAGCGGCATCTCCATGGGCGGTTACGGTGCGCTGCGTTTCGCTTTCTCTCATCCCGAAATGTTTTCAGCCGTCAGCGCTCAAAGCGCAGCCCTGATTACTGAATCCCCGCAAGAACTCGACACGGCAGCCCGCTCCGGCGCTCCCATGGGGAAAATTCTGGCCGCGGTTTTCGGAAGCCCGATCGACGCGGCGCACTGGAGAGAAAATAGTCCGTTCATTCTGGCAAACAAGAACCAGGCCGCCCTGCGGCGGCTGGCCATCTATTTCAACTGCGGTCAAGATGACAATTATGGCTTCGAAAAGGGCGCTGCCGCGCTGCACGAACAGCTGCTGAAAGAAGGCGTGAAGCACGAATATCGTTCTTATCCCGGCGACCACAGCCTCTCTTATTTTCTGGCCCACTTCACAGAAGTTATGGAGTTTCATTCCAAGGCCTTCGGCCTTAAGTAAGCGGGCTGAGAAACTCTTAGCACTGCCGCAACGGAATTAACCAACGTCGAGCGCGCCCTCAGTACGGAAAAAGCAAGGCCCCCAGATCCTGCTGCGCCGATAATCCAGACACTCAACTAGCTGTTTCCCACGAGGGTCGAAGTGTAAAATATTCTCTGTATCCGCGAACTGGTCCGGAGGGATGTGTGAGTGGTTGAAACAGGCGGTCTTGAAAACCGCTGTACGGGAAACCGTACCGGGGGTTCGAATCCCTCTCCCTCCGCCACGCAGTCTGGAGTGTAGAGAGAGGCCACCCCAATTTCCCTCGAAATACGCGAAACATGCCCATTTTTCGCGGTAGCCCATAGAAAAACCAGACTGCTGACAACGGACCGCTTAGCAGCGAAGTAGGTCAAGAAGCTGGCTTTTCTCCTTAAGGCACATCCGCAGTCCGGTTTACAGCAGAACCTTAGGCGAGTGCAATGCGATCAGAAGCCGGGGATTCGGCCAAAACGAGTTGACTTGTGTGGGCATCGTGGAACCGATTGCGGCGCTTCCCACAAGCCCGTTTCCCGGATAGCTTCCAACAGTCAGGGAATTAGCGACGATAAGGGCGTCTCCCGGTACGAATCCGCCGAGTCTAGTATCGGTCCGACACGCGAGCCATCGTCTGAGGCAAAAAGTCCAGATTTCCTGTCAAGGTAGATTCTGACAATCAGACCAGGGCTTTTGTGCAGGATTTACTCCCAGTTTTTGTGGCCTTCGTGAACCGTAATGTAACGGTCAATAGGGAGTCCGGTGAAACGCTGCTTCAGTCCGCTGGGCTGAGGCCAAATGATTTCGAGCCAATCGATTTTCGCCCGTTTGCCGATTCCTAACACCATGCGCGGGTCATGCGACGAGAGATAGCTGCCCCCGCCCACTTTCATTTGGCTTCTTTTCAGGTCGCCAGCCTGGTAGCTGACTCGGGCGCCAATGGCGTCGATATTTGCCCTCTTGCCGACCAACTTCAGTCCCAACCAATGGTTTTGGCTGCCGACATTATTCCGCAAAAGGACCGGCGCTTCATTGTTGCAGGCAATCAGAACGTCAACCGCTCCGTCGTTGTTGAAGTCTCCGATGGCTAGACCTCGCGCCGACATCGGAGTGGAAAAGACCGGGCCACTCTCCGTGCTCACGTTCTTTAATCCGCTCCCCGAGTGATGGAAGAGCAGCAGAGGCTCGCGATACTTCACGTTGTCGTAAATCTTCTCGATGAGGTCGTCGGGATGCCCGTTGGCGAGGATCAGATCCAGGTCGCCATCGTTGTCGTAATCGAAAAATTTTAATCCCCATCCGCTCATCAACTTAGTGGCGTTGGCGATGCCTGAAGGCGCCGCAATATCGTCGAATGTCTCGTCGTGCCGGTTCTGGTACAGCCCGAAGAATTCAAAGTTGAGATTGCTCACAAACAAATCCATCCAGCCATCCTGATTGAGATCGGCGGAATCTACGCCCATGCCCGACCGTGCCTTGCCTCCCTCTCCGAACGCAACTCCCGCGGTGAATCCGACCTCTTCAAACCGCTTGCCGCCTCGATTCATGAACAAGAAATTGGCGACGGTATCGTTGGCTGCAAAGAGGTCCATCCAGCCGTCATTATTAATGTCAGTGGCCACCACACCCCAAGACTTCCCAGGGTTGTCGGCGATTCCCATCTTCTGGCTGACGTCGGTAAACGTACCGTCACCATTGTTATGAAACAACCAGCTGGGCATCGGGGTGAACACCCGTGGATAGCAATACTCATTTAATCCCTTGATTGCTGGGATGTTGGGCGCGCTGCAATTGTGATGTTTCGATTTATCAAAGTCCACAAAACGGGCAACGAACAGGTCGAGCCGGCCATCGTTGTCATAGTCGAACCAAACCGCGCTCGATGCCCATCCCGGAGCTGCCACTCCTGCTTGCTCCGTTACATCGGTGAAGGTGCCATTGCCATTGTTGCGATACAGAATGCTGCGCCCGTATTGCGTGACGTAGAGATCGGGAAAGCCGTCGCCGTTATAGTCGCCCACGGCTGCACCCATTCCGTAGCCGCCGCCGATGACTCCGGCCTTCTCGGTCACGTCGGTGAATGTCCCGTCGCGGTTGTTTCGGTAAAGGGCGTTGCGCAGAGACTGGGCTGGAGTAAAGATGTCGCACTTGCCGCTGTTCACCAGGTAGATGTCCATCCAACCGTCGTTGTCGTAATCGAGAAACGCGCAGCCTGGACCAGTCGACTCCGGCAAGTATTTTTCCGGCGAGAGTCCGGCGGTGTGGACCCAGGAGATGCCGCTTGTCGAAGCGGGAATTGCGGAGAAAGGGTAGGACGCAGCCTCTGCGGCAGCTGCGAACCGCGAGACGGCCGGGAGAACCAGCGTTCCCCCCAAGACTTTTAGAAACTCTCTTCTCCTGATGCGGCGGGCCTTAGTAGGGCGGGTTGACATGCGACCGGACTGCCCGGACATCGCTATTTCGGCTCCGGTGCATGCGAGTCGGGAGCCTGCCGCTTCTCCTGCGCGATAGCCGCCTTGCGCTTGACCGCCTCCAGAGCTTCCGCGGTCTGTCGCTGCAGTCCGGCCTCGCGGTTGGCGTCATCGCGGCGACCCGCTCCGGCATAGGCCAACGCTAGTTGGTAATGCCCCGTAGGACTATCGGGAGCGAGTTTCTCGTACGTCTCCAGCGGTGGAATCGCCTCGGTGAATCGCTTCGCCGAGTTCAGCGACGTTCCCAGTCCCAGATAAGCCTCAGAGAAAGTCGTATCCAACTTCGTAGCACGGGTAAAGTGCCGGATCGCCGTTGCGGAATCGTTCGAGTCCGCCGCCAGTTGGCCCAGGACATATTCGGCAGCAGCGTTCCTGGGATCGATCTCTAGTTCCTCCTCGAAGTTCTTCTTGGCCTGCTCGACATCGGTCGGCGAGGGCTGCGCCTTCGACAGCAGAGTACGACCCAGGCGCGCGTGAATTCCCGGCAGCATGGGATTGATCTCGAGAATCCTGACGTATTCCACGGCCGCTTCGTCCCACTTGCCCTGCATCTCGAGCGCCTCGGCGTTCAACTCATGGACCTCATAGGAGAACGGGGCATCCCGCGCCAGATCCTGCGAAGACCGCATCGACAAGTCAGAGTAGGCGTGAGTCGCGGCATACAGCACTTCCGGATCGTGCGGGAAGTCGCGGCTGAGTACGATTAGAAACTCGAGCGAATCATACGGAGCGCCGTGCGTCATGGCGCAGTGCAGGCCGTCAAGGCCGATCCGCTTCTTAAGGTCGTGATTCGTAGTTTGACGGATGGCTTTGCGGAGTAGAGGCAGGGCCTCCGTGCAATGGCCACTCTCGGCAAGATTAGCGGCTCGATCCGCCTCGGCGCCTGCAGGGGGCGGGGCCGCCTTTTGAGAGGTCTGCGCCAAGCCAAGCCCGGTCGTCGCCAAAATGCACAACCGCAGTACCGAAGAAATGTAGAAACGAAACGAGGAATTCAAACCCACAGCCATTCGCCGATTATATTCCGAAATCATTACCCACCGAGGTTTGGCGCGTATCGCGTTTTCATAGCTCATTTTGAACCGCGCCGAAGAAACAAACGGCAGGCGCTCGGAAGCGCCTGCGTTCATTAGACCTGCCGTCGATCTGCGAAGGCAGTTCCAGGTTAGAAGTAAAACTTCAAAGCAAACTGCAATTGCCTGGCTCCTTGAGACCCGGTAATGCGGCCGAAGTTCGGATTGCTGCTCACTTGCTGGCCGTTGACCGTCGAAAACGTGCCGGGATCAAACGAGCCGTTGGCAGGTCCACCCAAGAATGTCCACACCGGATGGTTGAACGCATTCAGCCCCTCAACGCGGAACTCCAGTCGCTTGCTTTCAGTGATCAAGAAACTCTTGTGGAGGCTCAGATCAACATTGGCGTAGGCTGGACCACGAGCATTGCCCACGGTGCACGTCCCAAACGTATTCGGCGCGGCCGGACTGACATTGTCGGGTGACGGGTCAATATATTGAATGTACGCAGCCGAGCCACCCGACGCATTCACTTTTTGGTTGAGAATCTTGACTGGACCATTACAGTCTGGCAGATTAGCCAGCGTTTCCGGCCCAATGCCGTTGGTATTGTCCGAGTTGCCACCCACTCCCCATCCACCGAAATTATTGAAGGTCAGAGAGTTGCCGCTGTGCAGGGTGACAATACCGCCGATCTCCCAGTTCCCGAGCACCGCATTCAGCGCCGGATTCAGGTCGTGGCCAAACTGCTTACCGTGGCCGAATGGCAGTTGATACGTGACATAACTGGTCACAATATTCCTTTGGTCGTAGTAGCACGGCCCCCAATCCAAGCGTGGGTTGTAGTCGTTCTCCCAGCCAGGCTGCCCGCCGGAACTGGTTGCATTCGTGCTTGCCCAACCTGTTCCAAAGTATCCCGGCGAGTTGCTCATGCACTTCGACCAGGTATAAGCGACCTGCCCCTCTAGTCCATTGCTCATGCGCTTTTGCAACACGGCTTGCAACGCGTTGTATTTCTGATCGGAGTTGGACATGTTGGCTCCGGCCAGGGTTTCGGCGCCACACACGGGGTTACCCGCGGTCCCGCAACCTGGAACGTTGAATTGAGGGTTGTCCGCCAGATACAGCGACCCGGGGGTTCCACCGCCCAGGAACGGTCCGGGAACCCGGGTGGTGATGAGTTGTCCGGCTCCTGCAACTTGTCCTTGCGCGTTCAATGGGACCGACTGTGCAACATCTTCGAAGTTCAGCAAATGCGCTCCTCGCGCACCAACATAGCCCATCTGAAAGGTCAGCGTATTGGTCAACTGCTGTTGGATCGTAAGGTTCCATTGATCAACCATGGCAGGCTTAAAGTTCTGATCAAAGATCCTCAGCCTTACTCCGCCTTCGTAGCAGGCCTGATTGATGCCGCCTGGGCATTCAGTGTTGGTGGTGGGCCCGAAGCCAGCCGAGAGCGTTCCCAATCCTCCGGCGGCCTGCTGCTGGAGAATACCGAACGGCAGATTTAGCGTGAGTTCTTCGTTGCTACCCCCTCCTTCCACAAATTGGGAGATTCCGAAGCCTGCCCGGATTACCGTCTTTCCCTGAAAGATCGTCGGCGACCAGGCAAATCCAACCCGCGGCAGAAAATTGCCGATACCTGTGTAGTTGTTGTAGAGCGCCTGATTACCGAACTTCGCGGTTCCGTCCACGCCAGTAGCGGTGTAAATCGTTCCCGTGTAGAGGCCGAAGTTGACCGCCCGATTCTGGTCTTCGTAGAGCGGAGTGTGGTCCTCGAAGCGCAGTCCGAGATTAAGGGTGAGGGTGTTGGTTATGCGCCAGTCATCCTGCCCGAAGATACCGAAAACGTTGCCTCGAAGTTGGGCGGGGTCGCTTACCACGCCGCCGGTGTCTCTCTGCGAGCCGGCCCCTCCAGCAACGTTGCCGAGCCAGAAGTCAGCCAAGCCCGAACCGGTTGCATCGCCAAATCCGAGAAAACCAAGGGCCCCGTTGTTTCCCTGATAAACATAATCCTGGCGTTCTCTCTCATATTGGAATCCAGCTTTAATCTGGTGGCGGCCGTGGGTAAAGATCAGATTATCTTCAAACTGGCCCTGCGTAGAGTGGAATATCTGAATCAGATTCTGCAGTCCCAAGCCCGCCGACCCCCCGTTGTTGCCGACGACGTTCAACTGTACTAATCCGGGTACCTGAAGGTTTCCGCCCGCGATGCCGAGTTGCTGACTGATGTCGCCCAGCGCCGAAGTTGGCGTTTCACTGGAAGAGAACTTTACAGCGTTGAAACCGAACCGGGCTTCGTTTAATACAGTCGAAGTGAGCGTGTGGGTCCAGTTCACGACCGCGTTCCTGACCGGTTCGTCGCTGCCCTCCACCGCTCCGGCATTACAGAAAACGCATCCCGTAAAAGTCGGCTGGTTAAGATCCATTTGCGACCACCGTCCGAAGATTTTGTCTTTCTGCGAGAGATTGTAGTCAATCTTCAGATCACCCTGGTTGTTGTTCAGATCGTTCCCGCTGTTGTAGAAAATGTTGTTTGCGATGAGTGTGTTGACCGCGGGCAACGGGTAGTTCTTGGTCTGGGCGAATATGGCGGCGGCGACGGGATCAATGGCATACCCGGCGGCCGTAAGATTGTTATTTGGAATCGGCAGACCGGCATTCGGTCCGGATGGGTAAACGAGCTGGGTCGAAACACCGGTTGGGACGTTTACCGCCCCAGTGCATATCCCGGCGGTATTGAACGTCCCTTGCCAATCCGTGCAAAGTTGTCCAAAATCTCCAGTGCGCGCCTGTGCCGTTAAGACTTGTGCGCCAGTTTGTCCCGCCTGCACCAAGCGCTGGGCCTGAAAGTCGGCAAAGAAAAACACTTTGTCCTTGACGATAGGCCCGCCGATGGTTCCGCCGAACTGGTTGTAACGGAGTTCGGGTTTGTTTTGCACTCCATCTGCGCTGAATCCAGTAAGACCGTTGTCCACCCCCTTTGTCCATCCCGCAGACGCGAGATTGGCATTCAGCGCGTCGTTGCGAAAGAACTCGAACAAATCTCCATGATAGTGGTTCGTTCCCGACTTGGTGCTGACGCTTACGACTCCACCCTGATAGTTGCCGAATTCGGCAGAGGCGTTCTGTGTGATTAGGTTAAATTCCTGGATGGCGTCGACGCTAGGCGTGTAGCCGGTTTCGTCATTTTTGTCTTCGCTATTGAGTATGCCGTCGATCAGGTACTCGTTGGCCTGCTCGCGGTTGCCGTTGATATATGGCCGGCCTGAATTGGTCATACTTTGCACCTGACGCATTCCATCGGGATCGACGTTCGTTACCCCGGGAGCAAGCAGCGTCAGTTGAAGATAGTTGCGCGAAGCCAGCGGCAAACTGACGTTGGTGTGGGCGTCGATAAGGGTGCTGACTTCGGCGGACTGGGTCTGTAGGATCGGAGCCTCTCCTGTCACCTCGACTGTCTCGCTCGTCTTGCCGACTTTCAATTGCATGTCTACGCGCGCGGTTTGATTCAGAACCAACACGAACGGGGCATGGATCGCGGTCTCGAATCCGGGGGCTGTAACTTTCACCTCGAAGGTTCCCACCGGAACTCGTGGGATGTCATAGGTGCCCCCATCTTTCGTCGTGACATTCCAAACGGTGCCGCGCTCCGTGTCGCGAGCCGTAACCAGGGCGCCGTTGATCGGGGCGCCGCTCGAATCAGTCACTGTGCCCACGATGCCGGCTGTCACCTCTTGACCCATCGCAGGAATAGTCACGCCCACGGTTCCAATGAGCGCCAGCAGAAGCAGAAACCCACACGCTACGTTTTTCATCGCACAGCCTCCTGAGAGCATCCCACGTAGGCGCTACAAATCGACGCCTAATATAATCGGACTATGCTATATAGCACATCGTCGTGCGCGGTCAAGAACAAAATGCGCCAACCTGTGGAAATCTTTTTTGCTCTGGGCCTTATACGCTCTATATCACCCCGCCGACGGTCGTCGAAGTGTCACACCCGAAGGCATGCCAATTTTTCGATCCTCGGGATCAATAGTTCAGGTTATGCGATGGTAAACAGCCCAAAAGAGCGGCCAGCAGCACGGTTTTCAAGGTCTCCGGACACAGGAATAGGCGCGAACTCCCGTCCGCTCCGCTCTATAGCAATGGTTCCTGAACCAAATCGCCGTCGACTGCCCCTTTGAGGTTTTTTCTTTACAGAAAATCATTAATAAGCTATATAGCACAGTACGCGTCGAAAAACGTGGCCCTCGGTGCGACTAAGCCCAAGGCTGCCAAAATTGCCACCGGGTTCGCCGCCACGGTAGTCTGGAAACCAAATCATGTCTGGAAATCACCGCAACGGAACGCCCGCTTACAAGAGGATTCAGAACTCCATTCGCAAGAGGATTGACGCGGCCGAATTGAAGCCTGGAGATACGGTTGCCTCCGAGCGCGAACTGGCCAGGACGCACAAAGTCAGCCTGATGACGGCCCGGCACGCGCTAGCAGGGCTGGAGCGCGAGGGCGTTGTCGAACGCCGCCGCGGCGCCGGAACCTTTGTCGCCGCCCCCAAAATCCATTTCAACAAGCTGATGAGCTACACCGAACACATGGCGGGACGTGGACTGGCGCCGCATTCGCGTGTGCTGCTCGCCAAGATCGTTGAAGACGAACAGGAAATCGCCGCGCGTCTCGGCCTGCCCTCGGCGAGCAGGATGATTAAGATCGCACGCCTTCGCCTGACCGAAGAGGAGCCGTTTGCCTTGGAGACCTGCTATCTTCCTGCGGCCGAGTTTTCCGGACTCGTGAACGCTCCCTTGGGAAGATCTTCGCTGTTCGCCACCTTGCAGCGCGACTTCGGCGTGGAATTGGCCTACGCCGATGAGGAAATCGATGCCACTACCGCCGACGCCAATCTCGCCGAAATGCTTGCATTATCAAAGGGTGCTGCCATGTTGCGCATCCGCCAGGTGATTTATTCCACCAAGGGCAAAGCTACCATTTACGGCGTTGGCTATTATCGCTCCGAGCGCCACACTCTCTTCATCCGGCGCTTTCGCTAACACCGTCGCGCCTGATTCGGTGTTGACGGTTTTCGGGACGCAGCTCCCCTAAGAATTCCTCTCGGGTTGCGGTCCGTCACTAGTTTGTTTAGCGGTACCAATACAGGACTCCGCTAATGCCTGGTCCGACAAGTACCGCGGAAAGCCTTTAAAACGGTGATACCCTTTGAGTCGGTGACGACTTATGTCTGGAGGCACGGGCTTTTAGCGCGCTTGGGTTTCACCGTGGGACTGCTGGCAACCGCTCTGCCGGCGCTCGCGGCGAAGGGCGCGAAGCCGGAGTTCGGAGCTAACGTACTGATCTTCGATCCGTCGATGCCATCGCAGGCGATCCAGAAGCAGATTGATGCTGTGTATGCGACGCAACAGCACAACGAGTTTGGTCTACTGCGGAATGCGCTGCTGTTCCTTCCTGGAAGCTATTCGGTGGACGTACCGGTGGGTTTCTACACAGAGGTGATCGGGTTGGGCGCGTCGCCCGATGCAACGCGGATCGCAGGCAACGTCCACGCGGATGCGAACCTGGAGCACAACAATGCGACGACGACTTTCTGGAGAGCCGCGGCGGGGCTCTCGATAGAGCCAACGGGCGGCACGATGCAGTGGGCGGTCTCGCAGGCGGTGTCGCTGCGGCGCATCCATGTGCGCGGTGACCTCGTGCTGCACCAGAATCACGGCTGGGCGAGCGGCGGCTGGATGTCGGATTCGCTGGTAGACGGGAATGTCGACTCCGGCAGCCAACAGCAGTGGATCTCGCGCAACTGCGATTGGAAGAGTTGGACGGGCGCGAACTGGAACATGGTGTTTGTCGGCGTGGTGCATCCGCCGGAAGGCGCGTGGCCTGCTCCGCCGTACACGAAAATAGTGCAAACGCCAGTAGTGCGGGAGAAGCCGTTCCTGCAGGTGAACGCTGCGGGCGAATTCAGTGTGAGGGTTCCGGAGTTGCGCAGCAACAGCGTAGGGATTACATGGCACGGCGGAGAAATAGCGGGAGAAACGATTCCAATTGAGCGATTTTACATTGCGCGCCCGGATATCGATACCGCAGATACGATCAACTCGCAGCTTGCCCTGGGCAAGGACCTGATTCTAACGCCGGGCGTCTATGAACTAACGGCTCCGATTCACGTGACGCGGCCGCGTACGGTGGTGTTGGGGCTCGGCTTTGCGACGCTGCATCCGGTGAAGGGCACGGCGGCGATGACAACGGCCGATGCGGACGGCATCGAAATTGCCGGACTGCTCTTCGATGCGGGGCCGAGCGAGTCTCCGGTGCTGCTGGAAGTGGGGCCGGAAGGAAGCCGGGCACGCCATGCGAAGGACCCGATCACCCTGCACGACGTTTTCTTTCGAGTGGGCGGCGCGGGCGTGGGCCGGGCCAAGACGAATTTGAGGATCAACAGCAACGACACACTGGTGGACCACACGTGGATCTGGAGAGCGGACCATGGCGCCGGAGTTGGTTGGGATCTGAATACCAGCGAGAACGGGCTGGTCGTGAATGGAAATGAGGTCACGATCTATGGCTTGTTCGTAGAGCATCACCAGCAATTCCAGGTTTTGTGGAAAGGCAATGGCGGGCGGACGTATTTTTATCAGTCCGAGATTCCGTACGATCCTCCGAACCAGGCGAGCTATACGAGTGCGCCGGGGGTGAACGGCTGGGCCTCGTACAAAGTGGCGGACGGGGTTACGAGTCATGAGGCGTGGGGTCTGGGTGTGTACAGCGTCTTCAAGCACCCGGATGTGGTGCTGACCAGGGCAATCGAAACACCGACAAGCCCCGAGATACGATTTCACGACATGATCACGGTTGCGCTGGGCAATCACGGCGGGATCAGCCACGTGATCGACGACACAGGCGAGGCGACCTCGATGCACCCTCGGGTGACGCCGAAGGTGACTAACTTTCCCTAGGCGGCTAGGCTCAATCCGCGCAGGGGGGCGGCGCGAGGGGATATTCCGCCGATCGGTACTGATAGGTCGGCTTCTAGAAAATTGCTCCTTTCCGACGACAAAACCATCGCACAATCTGACGGGTCGATGTCTTCCTTTCGTAACCGAGAGCAGAAGTTGTGTAACCTACAGCACGAACCGGCGCCAGGCTTGCAATCTGTGGCCTGATAACGTTTCGGTGCGATTAACCGGACAGATCAGTGAATACCGAGATCCGAAGTGCTTGCAGTAATCCCTATTCGAAAACACGGTTGCTCGAAGCCAACAAATTTAGGAAACATTAGATGCGGAAGGTCCCGGCGTTGAGACCATTTCGAATGCGCGAAGCGAGCACTGCCGGATCGCTGGTATCGTCCCGAATCGTGTAACGCTCGGCTTCGTCGAAGGAAGAATATAGTTCGCGATAGGGTGTGTAGTCGGCGATCGCACCCTCAGCACGAGCAGCGGCACGGGCTGCGCACACCTCCTCGCTCGGACGAAGCACTACATAGTCGAGCGGCAAATCCTTTGACTTGACCACTCTTTGAGCGGTTTCGAGGAACCATGGCGGAATCGAGAAATCAAGGATGACTTCATATCCATACAGCGCATAAGGCAATGCAGCTGCGGTCATCGCCGTCATAATCATTTTAAAGTTCTTCTCACGACGCTGGCCCGCGCTCTTGGCAATGAAGCACCAGAACTTGTCGCCTTCGATATAGGCAATAGGGGCTGGCGACGATGCAACGAGTTCGCGTGCGACGGTCGTTTTGCCCGCACCGATGGGGCCAGAAATTATCACCACAGTCTTCATGGAGCAGATCCTCGACAGTAGAATACGACAAGTCGCCCGGACGCAATGGACATGCCGGAACGCTACGTCTCGACCATAGTTCACGATCTCTTCGATTAGACCTTTCATGCTCGGATCCCTCGACATCTATTGACCCGACGCGTGTGATGAATGCCGTTGACTTCGGGGGCCATCTTTTGCTGTACTTGTATTGTTAAGCACGGTGAAGGAGTTCACCGCCAACCGCTGTCCCAATTCTTAAGCCGGAACAGCTGATGACTCCTGACAAGCGGATTGTTCTTGTCACGGAGTTATAGTTCCCGGCAGCAATCCGCAGAAACTCTAGAAGTGGCTTAGGCACCGTCGGCCAGTTGGTGATTGGCGCACCCTTGGTGCGCGCTGATCCTACGGTCGTGACCACTGTGGTTGGGAGGCCCTTGCTCGCGACTTGAGATCATTAGGAAGTACACTAGGGCGCAAAGCCTCGGCTTCATAACGGGCGCGTGTATATGAAGGGAAAGGAACGAGCTACTTGCTGAAATATCTATTCGTTGGCATCGGAGGCGGCCTGGGGTCGATTCTGCGCTTCTGGCTGGGAAGTTACATCGGCAGCAAAATGGGTACTCGGTTTCCCTACGGAACGCTTGTGATCAACATTACGGGTTCGTTTCTGATTGGGCTAGTCTTCGCTTTGTTGACTGTGAGAACTGATTGGAGTCCGAACTGGCGATATTTGATCCCGATTGGCTTCATCGGAGGCTACACGACCTTCTCCAGCTTCGAGTTTGAGACACTGCGGACCATCCAGGATGGCCAGATTGGCTTGGGACTTCTCTATGTGGCAACGAGCGTAGTTATCGGGTTCGTTGCGGTTTGGGGAGGCATGATCGCAGGGAGAGCGATTGCGTGACCTCACGCTTCTTCGCGAAGAACTGAGAAGGCTCTGATTTCAGGAGGACAACATGCTCACAGCAGGACCCGGTAAGAAAGTTGGCATTTACGTGGCTGAAGACCAGCGCTACCACGGGAGCGCCTCCTACGCCGCGATTCTGGATTTTCTCTTCTTTCATGGCGTGTCCGGCGCGACCGTGACGCGCGGGATCGCGGGATTTGGGGCAGATCATCATCTCCACACGACAAGTCTCGTAGACCTGGCCGTTCGTCTGCCGGTCAAGATCGAGTTCATCGAAACCGCGGAAAAGGCGGAAAAGCTGTTGCCCAAACTCCAAGCGATGGCGGGGACAGGTCTGATTGAGATGCACGACACCACTATCGTCAAACCTGCCGAAAAGGAACAAAAGCAGACTGAGCCGGAAAAGCCCGCATTAAAACGTGAGGGCAAAGCCAAGATGATGCGTATCTACATCGGCGAAAACGACAAGTGGAATGGCAAGCCACTGTATGAGGCCATCGTCAACGGCCTGCGATCGAACGATATTGCCGGCGTCACAGTTTATCGGGGAATCCTTGGTTACGGCGCGAATCGGAGAATTCACAAAGACGCAGCGCTGAGTCTTTCTCATGATCGCCCCATCCTGCTGTCAGTGGTTGACACCGAGGACAAACTGAAAGCGTTCATGCCCATTCTCGATCAGATGGTACGGCAGGGCCTAGTCGTGCTGTCTGACGTAGACATCATCAAGTACGCGCATAACTATGAGAAAGCCGAGAGACGGCAGGAGGCGCGGATATGAAGCTCGAAGGAAAAGCCAAGCTGTTGCGCATTCATTTTGGCGAGGATGACAAGTGGCAGGATAAGCCTCTGTACGAGGCGATTGTGATCAGGTGCCGTGAACTCGATATCGCGGGCGCCTCGGTGTTTCGCGGGATCGAGGGTTACGGCGCAAGCTCAATCGTTCACAAGGCGCATCTGCTGCGGTCCTCCGACCGACCCATTATGGTTTCTGTGATCGACACCGAAGAGAACCTTAAGAAATTGCTACCTGCTCTGGACGACATGGTGGATGAAGGGCTGATTGCCATGTCTGAGGTGGAGGTGATTCGCTACGTGCATCAGGAAGGAATGCGCTCTCCGGCTTGACCGTGAAACGACAGATTTGAAACAAAACCGTTGAGGAGTGACAGGGCACATCTGCGAATTCGAATGGAGAATCGGTGCTCTTGCGGTCTTGCTGAGGAGTTCGACGCCGAGCAAGTCGCGGCAGATGCGTGATTCCGCAGCCTGAGAGCCGACATTTTTCAGCCTAATGAACACAGTCTGGCACTTTACGTCGGGCTGATGCAGACTTACGCGACATGTTTCGGCGTGATTCCAAGATTGCGGGCGCGGTGCTGTCAGCGGTCGTGCTCGCATCGATCTCGCTCATGGGGCAAGCGCCGAGCGATCAGGACGCGCGCGTTAAAGAACAGTGGGTGAAAGACCGGGTCACGGGGTCCCACTTGGGCGTCCCCTTCTCCTTCGAGTACGACGGGAGCCCAGCCACGAAGTTGCTGGAAACGTGGTCAAGGAGCGCGCAGGCCCGCCCACTGGACGCGGCTCGCAAAGAGTACACAGTCACCTGGCGCGATCCCCACACGGGCCTGGAAATTCGTTACGTCGTGGTTGAGTATGCAGACTTCCCGGTCGTCGAGTGGACGGTTTATTTCGAGAACAAGGGTCGAACCGACACTCCGATTCTTGCCAACATCCAGGCCCTCGACATCGCATTGCAACGTCCTATCAAAGAAGATTTGAGTCTGCGTTATATCGACGGCGACGGAATACCTTCGGGTTTTGCACCCAGGCAGGCATCACTCAGGCCCGGCGCTGCATTGCAATTTTCGCCGGAGGGCGGTCGCCCGACCAGCAAGTCTTTTCCTTATTACAACCTTGAATGGTCTGGCGGGGGCATGATCATCGCGGTGGGCTGGTCAGGCCAGTGGGCTTCGTCGTTCGCGCGCGATCAGGCGGGTGCGCTTCGTATCCGGGCTGGGCAGGAGCTCACGCATCTCAAGCTGCACC
Source organism: uncultured Acidobacteriaceae bacterium (assembly GCA_963747615.1). Lineage (GTDB taxonomy): Bacteria > Acidobacteriota > Terriglobia > Terriglobales > Acidobacteriaceae > Sulfotelmatobacter. The sequence continues at coordinate 855,242 of CAVVFP010000001.1, read as the reverse complement.
CAGGCGAGGAAATACGAAGTCCCATGATCGTCCAGTTGTTCTGGAATGGCGGCGATTGGATCGACGCCCAGAACCTGTGGCGCCGCTGGATGAGGGCCCACAACATGCCCCGGCCAGGCGGGAAAGATGTCGCCCCAATTCTGGCCGCCGGCACGGCCGGTTTTGGCGGACCCAATTATTCGATCGAACTCGACAACGAGAACGATCAGAATCTCCTGATAGGAAAATATGCCGACGAACGGTTAAAGCTTAACTATTGGTGGATGGACATTTACAACTCGTCCACCAACTTCTGGATGAATGACCCGATCTACGGTTCCACGGGACAATATCTGGCGGGCTCGTGGGACGCCGACGCCAAGAACTATCCCAATGGTCTGCGCGGCGTCAGCGAATATGCGCGGGGGAAGGGTATGGGGCTGATCGTCTGGTACGAACCGGAGCACGTCTGGCCGGGCTACCAGTTTTTCAAGGAACATCCTGAGTGGCTGCTCTCCGCGCCGTCTGATCCGGCCAGCAGAAAAGCTATCAATCAGGGAATGCCTCTGGGGAATAGAAGAGTGCTCAACCTCGGTAACCCGGACGCAGTGAATTGGCTAATTGAGCATTTCTCGCAGACCATAAAAAAAGAAAAGATCAGTGTGTATCGACAGGATTTTAATATCGAACCGCTCGTATTCTGGCGGAACACCGACGCCGCGGACCGCCAGGGTATCACCGAGAATCTCTATGTTCAGGGTTATCTGCGGTTCTGGGACGGACTACTGGATCGCGAGCCTGATTTGCTGATCGACAACTGCGCCAGCGGCGGACGCCGTGATGACATCGAAACCTTGCGCCGCTCCGTGCCGCTCTGGCGCAGCGACGACAGTGGCAACCCTATCGTCGAGCAGAATCACACCTATGGCCTGGCGTTGTGGGTGCCGTACTTCGGTTCGGGCATTGCGCGTACCGATTCCTACGCCTTTCGCAGCGTACTCGGCTCGTCGCTGGTGGCCTCCTGGGACTTGCGCGACAAGAAGTACGACTACGACAATCTGCGTGCGCGGACTGCGGAGTTCTGGCGCACCGCAGCTTATTTTGTAGGCGACTATTATCCACTCACGCCGTTCCCCTCCGGCGCCGACAACTGGATGGCATGGCAGTTCAACCGGCAGGAACAGGGCGACGGAGTGGTGCAGGCTTTCTTTCGCGATGAAAACGACAACCAGGTAGAGCCCGCCCGGAACCTGCGCTTGCGAGGACTCGATCCCGGCGCGATGTATCAGGTCACAGATCTCGACGCGACCACGCCGAACACCATTTCCGGGAGTCGCCTCATGCAGGAGGGCTTGCAGGTGAAGTTCCTCACCAAACCCGGCGCCGCTGTCTTCACCTATAAGAAAGTGGAATAGTAGTGCGAAACGCCAGCGATTCGGTCGGAGAAGCCACTTCCGGTCTACTTTGGCAGGCATAAATCTTTCTCCCTATGGCGTGCGCTCAGCCCGGCGAAATCGATAATAGAATACTTGCTCGATACAGTGCGGAGGTTCGCAGAGCGCGCTCTTGCCAGTTGCCTGCAGGCATTGTCGCTGGTAAATTTCACAGATATTAAGCGAAGTGTGGGAGCAGGTGACCGGGAAAGGATCTACAACGTGCAAGTCGCTTCTCGCGTCGTGTGTTTCGTGTTGAAAACCGCTCTTCTGGTCGTGTGCTTGGCATGTCTCAGCGTCGGGCAGCAGGCCGACATCCAGAATCTTATTGCCAGCGGGAACCTTGAAGGCATGCGCTGGCCGAACTTCAGTGACTACCGCAACTGGCTCCAGAAGTTCTACGAACCGACCGGCTTCGCTCCTGCCTGGCTCCAGACCTCGCCCGTCCCGCAGGCCCGGTCGCTGATAGAGGTCTTCAAAAATGCTGGGATGAAAGGACTGGACCCGGAGGATTACGATGCTTCGCGCTGGGAAGAAAGAATCCGCGCGCTGCAAGTCTCTCCGAGTGGTCCAGCAGCGGCGCGTTTTGATGTGGCCCTCACCGTCTGCACCATGCGTTATGTGTCCGACCTGCGGATTGGACGGATCAATCCCGCGCATTTCAAAGTCGGGTTAAGCGTTGAACAGAAGAAGTACGACCTGGCCCAGTTTCTACGCGACCGGATCATGACCGCTCCGGATCTGCAAGCAGTCTTGAACGAGGTAGAACCTCCCTTTCCAGGCTATCGCCGTACCGAGGAAGCTCTCGCGCGTTACGTCGAACTGGCGCGAATCGACGATGGAGAGCAACTCCCGGCTGTTACTAAGCCCGTCGATCCAGGGCAGTCCTACCCCGGCGTTCCCCGTCTGGCCCGTTTCTTGCGACTCGTGGGCGACCTGTCAGCGGACGCCACTTCGACGGGGGACGCCCAGACTTACAGCGGCTCGCTGGTGGATGCAGTCAAACGTTTTCAGCGCCGCCACGGCCTCGATGACGATGGTCGCCTCGGCCCCAGCACCATAAAACAGCTGAATGTGCCCCTGCAGCACCGGGTACTCCAATTACAGCTCACCTTGGAGCGCTGGCGTTGGTTGCCGGCGGAGTTTTCCGCACCGCCGATCATCGTGAATATTCCCGATTTTCGGCTGCGCGCCCTCGATGAAAACAACAACGTCGCGATGGATATGCGCGTGGTGGTCGGCAAAGCGATGCGCACGCAAACCCCTGTCTTCACGCGCGATATGAACTACGTCGTATTCCGTCCGTACTGGAACGTTCCCCCCAGCATTCTACGGAGCGAGATTGTGCCCGCCATCCAGCGCGATCGCGGCTACATTGCACGCAAGAACTTCGAGGTCGCTACGAACGACGGTAAGGTCGTTACCTCAGGAAATATTTCCGATGATGTGTTGGCGCAACTGCGGGCGGGAAAGCTAATGGTGCGGCAGAAGCCGGGTCCCACCAACGCTCTCGGCCTGGTCAAGCTGATATTCCCAAACGAGTACAACGTTTACTTGCACAGCACGCCCTCTCAGGAGTTGTTTTCCCGCTCCCGTCGTGATTTCAGCCATGGCTGCATTCGCGTCGAAAAGCCCGCCGAACTTGCCGCGTGGGCCCTGCGCAATAATCCCGAATGGACGCTGGAGCGAGTAAAGCAGGGAATGCAGAGCGGAAAAGACGACTTTACCGTGAACCTCGTCAAGAAAGTTCCAGTATTCATCGTTTACGGAACCGCGCTCGCCTACACGAATGGCGACGTTCACTTCAGCGAAGATATTTACGGACACGATGCCGAGCTAGCGGCCGCACTGGCCAGGGGCTATCCATATCCGTGATGGTGCCACTACCAACGCCGCACGCGACCCACGTCGACGTGCACGAAATTCGAAGCGGCATAGTAGCCCACACCGCCTCGATGAAGCGCCAACGCAGCATCTCTCAATTGTGCGGTAGGAACACCGGGTACCCGGATGTCAATGGCCATCGCCTGCATGTGAAGGCTATTGCGGGCCACGCCATGCCCATGCGTGCGGAGGAATTCGTTGCTCCAGGGCGTGCGGTAGCCGCAGATGACATTAATCTCGAGATTGGGATTCCCCAGCACCACGGTCAAGTCGTGCAGCAGGTCGAAGACTCGGGGATCGTACTCGTGAATTTCGCCGGTCCGGTGGTCTCGCAGATAGCGATTCAGGCGTACGAGCGATTCCGGATCGTAGCCTTCGCCATTGCGGTAGACGATGTTCAATCGCTCCCCGGTATGGGTGTGGAAAAAATGCAGGCGGTAGGAATCCTCTGAAACGGGCTGCACTCTCGCCTCGGCGGTAGAGGATACCTGCCCGGTCAAGAAGATCACTGTCAACACAACAAGATTGCACACACCCCTAATCGGTAACGGCAAAAGAAAAGGCTCCCGAAAATAGACTGGCCACCCAATGTGGCCTAAAGTCATTGTACCAAGCGAAGAATTCCGCAGTGGGTTCTGGTGGCTACTGTTGCGGCGAGGGCCCAAAGCCGAGGCTTTCCGCTGCACTGGGACCTCGGGCGGTATATACTTTGGGGCTGCCGTGTTTTCGCGGCGCGCGTTTGTGGGCTTTAAGTCTGGCCCCGCCGGGGCGACTCATGCATAACCGGAATCCGCTGTCAGATCCCCAAGATCGAGGGGGTAGTCCGCCCAAAGGGGACAATTCTGGCTCTAATTCTCCGGTTGATCATGACGCCGCTACATTGATCGATTTTCCCAAGCCCCCTTCCGATCCTGAAGCCACCCTTGTAGATCCCGAGGCTACCCTTGTAGATCCAGAGGCCACACTCGTAGACCCCGACGCCACCCTCGCAGAGGGATTCTCCCCTTCCCGATCTTCCGGCCCCAGAGGGGCTCGCCAGCAAGTCAGCGTGCCCCTGCTGGAAACGGGCGACGTGATGGCTGGTCGTTACGAGATCCTCCAGTTGCTCGGTGAAGGCGGAATGGGGGCGGTGTACAAAGCCCGGGACCGGGAGCTTGACCGTTTTGTGGCTTTGAAGCTGATCCGAAGGGAGTTGTCTTCCAATCCTGCGATCGTTGCCCGGTTCAAGCAGGAGCTTCTACTTTCCCACCAGGTGACCCACAAGAATGTCATCCGTATCTATGACTTGGGCGATTCCGATGGCATTAAGTTCATCACCATGGAGTTCGTTGAAGGCGAAGACCTGCGCACTCTCATTCTCGATAATAAAAAGTTTTCGCCGAAAGAGGCGGTGGAAATCATTCAACAGGTTTGCCACGCCCTGGAAGCCGCTCACAGCGTTGGCATAATTCACCGGGACCTGAAGCCACAGAACGTCATGCGGGACAAGAGCGGCCGCATTCTGGTCATGGACTTCGGGATGGCGCGCACCCTCGAAGGCGATGGAATGACTCAGACTGGAGCGCTGGTTGGGACCATGGAGTACATGTCTCCCGAGCAAGCCTTGGCGAAGGATCTCGACCAGCGCTCCGACCTTTTCGCAGTAGGCTTGATTTTCTACGAATTGCTAAGCGGGAAAATGCCCTACAAGGCGGAGAGCGCACTGGCGAGCTTGATCAAGCGCAACCAGGAAAGAGCCATCCCGGTCTCCGATCATGACCAGACAATTCCGGGGCCACTTAGCAACATTGTGAGCAAGTGTCTGGAGCGCGATCCCGCCCTTCGCTACCAGACTGCGTCTGAGTTGCTGCAGGATCTTGACATGTGGGTGGGGAAAGGTGCAGCCGCGACCCTGGGTTTTCAACCAGCCGTCGAGCCTTGGGGACGCACAATTCACTGGCCGATGGTTATGGGCGTTATAACCGTGCTGGCGCTCGCCACTGTCGGCTATGTGTTTCGCGGCCCGTTATTCTCGCCCCCGGCAAAGAAAACGGCTTCGGCGCCTGCTCTTTCGCTGGCGATCCTCCCCTTCCGCAATGCTTCCGGGGATCCCAGCATGGATTGGCTGGGTTCCAGCGTCGCCGACATGCTGAGCACGGACGTAGGACAGTCGGCCCATCTGCGGACAATCTCTCCGGAGCGCCTGCATCAGGTCCTTTCTGACTTGCGGATTACCCCCGGAACCTCGATCGATCCGGGCATGATTGGCCGCATTGCCGAATTCAGCAATGCCGACACACTGGTATGGGGACAGTATGCAAAATTCGGAGGCCAAATCCGCATCGACGCCACCTTGCAGGATCTCAAGCATGATCGTAGTCTTCCCATCAAAATCGAGGCAGTCGATGAAAAGGACATCCCCGGGGCCGTGGATCGCCTGGCGGCTTCGATTCGTAGCAATCTGGCCTTCTCCCCCGACGTGATTAGCGAGCTGAAAGCCAGTTCCTTCCAGCCCAGCTCCCATTCGGCTGCGTCGCTGCGGGATTACAACGAAGGCGTTCAGTTCCTGCGAAACGGCAAGAACCTGGATGCGGTCAAGGCCCTCCAGTCTGCAACCAAAGAGGACCCAGAATTTGCCCTCGCCTATGCGCGCCTGGCCGACGCGGATTCCGCCCTCGGGTACGATAGCGACGCTGAACAGGCCTCCCGCAAGGCAGTCGAGTTGAGCGACCAGCTTCCCCCAGCGGAAAAGTACTTGATTCAGGCAAGCCACGAGCGGATCAAGAGGGACTATTCCAAAGCCATAGAAGCCTACGAGAATCTCGCGAAAGCTGCGCCCAACAATTCTGACGTACTCTTTGAACTAGCGGGGCTCTATTGGAAATCGAGCGCGTACGACAAGGCCCGCGAGGAGTACACGAAAGTGTTGACTCTCGATCCCAAGCGCGTGGACGTTCTGCTCGCGATAGGACGAGCCGAAGTTGACAGCGGGGACCCACAGAAGGGCCTCGAATACTTCACCCGGGCCCAGCCCCTGGCAGTGGAATTCGGTAACGATGAAGAAAGAGCCCAGATTCTTCAGGCGACGGGCGTGGCCTATACCAGTCTAAACAAACACGAAGACGCTCTTCGCAGTCTTCGGGAGTCGCTCGAAATCGAGCGCCATCTCGGCCTGAAGAAGGGCATCGCCATGACCCTCGACGCGATGGCAACATCTGAAGATGCTCTGGGCAAGCCGGACCTGGCGCTCAAGGATTACAAGGAGGCGCTTGCCTTATATCAGGACATGGGCGACAAGGCGGAAACCGGCGACCTTCAGAACAACTTCGCTCAGTTCTATTTCGACCATGGCCAGTATGACGACGCGTTGAAACTGTTTAAAGAGTCGCTCCAGGCAGAAGTCGAAGTAGGGAACCTGAGCAACCAGGGCTATGTTTTGAACAACATCGGCAACGTCTATTTCATCAAGGCCGACTACCAGAACGCGCGCACTTATTACGAGCAAGCCCTTCAGGTCCGCGAAAAAGTCAAGGTCTCCAGCAATATTGCCGAGACTCTTCAAAATCTGGGTGAGACATCGGGCAAGATGGGTCAGTATGACCAGGCGGTCGAGCAATATTTGCGCGCGCTGGACTTGCGGCGAAGCGCCGGAGATAAGCGTGGCGCGGCCGTCGCGTCCTCCAGCTTGGGCGTTTTGTTTGGTTATCAGGGCCGCTATGGCGCGGCTCTGAGCGCAGAAGAAGACGCCCTCAAGACATTCCGGGAATCGCAGGAGCGCAGCTCGTGGCTGCCAGAAATCCTCGCCTACTACGGCAACGCCCTGGCTCAGGTCGGACGAAGCGACGACGCGCAGAAGAGTCTCGAGGAAGCAATGAGTGTGGCCCGCGAGGTGAAGACTCCAGCCCCAATCGCCCGAATTCAGGGCTACCAGGGCGACAACGCCTTCTATCGTGGAGACTACAAAGCCGCCGCTACCCTTTACGACGAGGCGCTGAAGACGGCATCCCAATCTGGCAATTTGGATCTGATTCAGGTCGCGAAGTTCAACGTTGCAAAAGTTGCGGTCAGGGAGGGTCGCTTTCAATCGGCCGCAAGCTTACTCAGCAAACTGTCAGAAGAATCGGAACACCTGGGTTTAAAGTATGTGTCCGTGGAATGTTCGATTTATCATGCAGACGCTCTCATGAACCTGAAGAGCTACGAGCCGGCAAGAAAAGAGCTGGAGACCGCCCTAAACAGAAGCGAGAAGCTCGGCTTGAGGGCTTTGCTCGCCCAAAGCCATTACCTGCTGGCGCGCGATCTTGAACTCGCTGGCAAGGCGGCTGAGGCCCCGGACCACTATAAGGAAGCCCGCAAAATTCTCGATGAGATTCAAAAGGAGGCGAACACCGGCAGCATCGTAAAGCGAAGCGATTTCAGCCCCATCTACGCTCACCCCGCCAGCTAGTTCTCACCACCGCTCCCTTTCTAGCTAAACTACCCGCCACAAGCTCCTGATGCCTGCACATCGGCAGGAGCCTGTGGGCTGCCTCTTCGCTCTTTGAGAATTCAGGCTTAGCGCGTGCCTCGCCTTCATCCCATTAGTTTCCTGCGCCCGACAGCCATATGAATTGCAAACCGAACAGTGTATGGTCCGTAATGGTCACGGTGCCGGATTTCGAGCCCTTCGTCGTTGGCATGAATGTCACGTAAATATAGCAGGGCGCTCCCGGTGAGAGCACTGTGCTGTTCGTGCACGTCGTTCCGGTCGCCAATGCGAAGTTGCCGCTGATCGTCAGGCCCGTAAGTGTGAGGTTCGTCAGTCCTGAGTTGGTCAGCGTCACCTTCTGCGCCAAGCTTGTAGTGCCGGTCTTCTGATTTCCGAAGTTCAAGCTAGTGGATGACAGCGACACCTGCGGGTCGGTCACAAGGGCCGTCAGCAGCACCGTTTGGGTTGCCGCGCTGTCAGCAATGGTGAGATAGGTTGTCGAGGCCGTTGGGCTGAAGACGTTCGCCGTGGCGGCGATCCCAACGCCAATCACACAGCTCTTCCCCGCTGCCAGTGTGGCCGGTAGTTTCAAGATCAGTGGAGGACAGAAGCTGAGGCTACCATAATCACCGTTGGCGGTGCCTCCCCCGAGCGTCATGCTCGTAATCGTGATCGGCGCATTCGTGGTGTTTTTCAGAGTGACGAACTGGGCGCCAATCTGATCCAGATACAATGAGCCAAAGTTCACGGTCAGTGGCGAAATTTCTAAACCCACCACCGTCACTGTGCCGTTCACGTAGTTGATCGAACTGTAGTTCGTATCCACTGCTCCCGTGCACGAACTGGTGTAGGTACCTGGCAGGCTCGTGCTGGTTGCTGTAGTCGAGCAGGTTGGCTGCTTCGTCAGGCTCGCAAGCGTGTCCCCATTGACAAACCCGCTGCCACTGGCGCTGATGACCGGCACGGTCCCATACAGCACCGTGGCGCTGCTGGCGGTGATGGTCAGCGGCCCCGCCGGGGCCACCGTCAGAGTGTAGGCCAGCGTTTGGGCTCCCGCACTGTTGGTGGCAGTGAAACTGATGCTGTAGTTGCCGACTGTGCCATCTGCGGGCGTGCCGCTGATCAATCCGGTCACCGGGTTGAACGTCAGTCCGCCCGGCAGCGTACCCGATTGCGTCAGGATGGCCGGCGGGTAAGCCGCGTCCGTTACCGATTCTGCGAATGTTCCTCCCATGCCCTCGGTGAATGTAATGGTGCTGCCGTTGAACGCGCATCCATTGCTGCCGACGCAACTGCCACCGATGGTCGGAGCGACCGGCGTAGGAATAGGGTTACTAGGATTGGGGATTGGCACATTGGTCGGCAAGAACACCAACCCAAAGTTATTGTTTGCCGGGATTTTTCCGCCGCCCGTCGAGTTGAGCGATGCTGCCGGGTTGTAAAACGTCGTGATGTTTTCATCGAACTGGCAGTAAATCGTGGGCAAGTATGGCGCTCCGTTGTTCACCAGCATCGCGTCGCTGCAATTGGTGCCATAGGGCATCCCAGGGAATTCATTGCTGTCCGGATCGTCGAGGACAACAGGCTCAGGGACAGGGCCGCCCGGGGTGCCCGCCCAATACGACGGCAGGTTCGAGGCGGCTGAGGTGTTGAGAAGTCCAAGATCCAGGTAGAGGTCGCCGCTTATGAAGGCCGGGGGTATCGTCCCCCCCGGGGTTTGGTAGTACAAAAGGTATTGAACGGAATTCCCGTTCAAATAAGGGTAGGAAAGCGGCGCGATGATGTTGCCATTCGCGTCGGTTCCAAAATTGAAGAAGCTCTTGAACCGGCAAGAGTAGTTAGTGAATACGGTTCCGGTCGTCGGGCAAAGCCCGTTATCGGAAAATTCGGTAACCTGCAGGTAGAGAGAGAACGTCGTGTTCACCGTCGGGATCAATATCGTGAGCTCAGACGCATTCGGGTCCGAGCAAGTGTTGGGGTTCGACGGAAACGACAGCACGCCATAGCAGAGTAAGGCTGACTGCGTCACATTCGTTCCTTGATTGAATGTTAGTTCGAAGGGGGAAAGGGAAGCCGCAACAAAACTCGCGGTAACATTCTGCGCCGAGCTCATCGTCACAGTGCACGACGGCGCGGTTCCAGAGCTCGCGCACGCGCCGCCCCAGCCCCCAAATGTGGACGAAGCGCCCGCCGTCGCCAACAAAGTGACCACTGCTTCGGGCGTATCGCTTTCCGAACAGGTGCCTGTCTGCGGGAGCCCACCGCCGGCCTCAGAGCAGTTGATCGGCGGCGGCGGCGGCGGCGTGCTGGTGTTGCTGGTTTCTGTCACAGTGCCGGCGCCCAATCCTAGTTCCGTCACAGTCAGCGCTTCGGAATTCGTGAACGTCCAGCTCAGGATGTCCGAGATCTCGTCGGAACCGCCCGTTGCGGCCGTGAACCCCACCCAAGCCGTGTTGTTGGGCAGACTCAGCAAGGTGCTCAGGTTGACCGGCACGCCGCCGTTAAACAGGTCGACGCCATCTAGGAGAACGTCGAGGCACGGGTTCGACTGGCAAGTCCCGGCTGCATGCGGCTGCGTAAGCGTATAGAAAATCGTTGCCGTGTGGATGCTTCCGTCCGCCAGGATGATCGGCATCCCGGTCAACGTATTTATTGCGAGATTGCAGGGCGCAGGGTTACCGAGCACACCGCCTACCAGGTTATCCGAGCTGTTCGGAGCCTGACCACAGCTTTGAATCGCGACGTGGTTGGCGTTCGGATCATCGCCGTTCTGATATGTATCGAACTCTACCGCCAGACTGTTTGGGATCCCACCAGTAGTAGACGTACAGCCAGTGTTGGCGGGATCGTCACCATATCCGATGCTGCAACCGTCCGTCCCCCCCACGTCAGGGTCCAGGGCGTTCACAGATGAATTCTGAATCACGAAAGCAAATCCGTCGGCGGGCGTGCTGGTGTTGGTGTCACTCAGCTGAAACGTAAAGGTGGTGGAAAAAGAAGTCGTAACCGTCTGCGGAGAAGTAAACCAGGCAGACCCCGACGTAAAGGTCCCATTTGTCGTCAAGCGCAGCACCTTCGACACATTCCCGGGTGCAGTCGCAGCCGCGTTTGGCGTCCCTTCCGGCGGTGCCTGGGAGGAAGCCGGCAGGTAGAAACCAGGGTACGCCACTCCTGCCGGCGAGCCCGTGAGCGTCAAGCAAGAGCTCGAACTGAAATCCGGGGTGTAGTTGGGAGAGTTGGGACAGGACGGCGCCTGTGCCCAACCGGCCGTGCTCCCCATGACGACGAGCAGCACCGCAATTGCAGCCCATATCACCACCCTCACGATTCCAGCTTTCATCAATCTTGTGCTCCGCGTCCGCAATGAAGTAGAAGTTGTCGACCTGATTTTGTCGCTGTGGTCGATGACAGTTTCCTCGACCGTCCCTGCGGTCTCCAGATTCAACTGTGGGTTTGCAAGAGTCTTTGCGGACATGGCGGAAGCCTCCTTTAGAACTCAAGGTTTGAACTCGCAATTAACCGGGGGCCGGGTTCCAGGGGAGTGGAACCATTGACTGCGGCGACGTGCAAATCAGCCGAGCAGGGATCCTCGCCAGCTATCGAACCTCAAACTGGGCGCGCTATCTAAGCCGGAGCGCTCCCCCACGGGCTGACTATTCTGTCCCGACTCCGACGATTTGTCAAGACATCCCTGTTAGCGGGAAATTCGGGGTGGAGTAGGGTGCTCCGCCCAGGAATTCAAGGCGCTGGTGCGGCAATATGCAGGCAGGCATCAGGTTAGTGTTCCCATGGGTGAAGAATTCACCTATAATCCGCTACCTGGGCCATGGCTGCACTTCTTCGTCAGCAGGCGAACCAACTTAGAGCAAAGCAGTATTCGATAGCGATCGTCACCGAGAAAGGGACGTCCTTCCCTGAGATCGGACGCTACCTCGCGCCCACCTTCAAGACCATCCTGGCCAGCACCGAAGACCAAATCCAAGCCGTAGTGCACAACTTCGGAGTGCACGGGATCGTGTTCAATCTTGACTGCGTTGGTGAGGGAGCGGCAGACGGCATTGAGGTCCTGCAGGAAATCCGGAAGCTGCGCGAAGACATGGTGCTGGTGGCGCTCACGAAGTCGAGCGACAGCGACATACCGCTAAAGGCGAGTCAGGCGGGGGTAGACGAGTTTTTTCTTGACTCCATGGACTTCAGCCAGTTGGCCGGCGTGGTGCTGGGAGCGATCGAGAAGCGTGCTTTGCAGTTCGAAGGGCGTTGGCTGCTCGATCAGGTTGAAAATAAATCAGCTTTCTGCGGACTCATTGGCGGCAGCGAAGCCATGCAGAAAGTGTACGGAGCAATCCAGGCCGTGGCCGACAGCAACGTAAACGTGCTGCTTCGCGGGGAGAGCGGCGTAGGTAAGGAACTGGTCGCCCAGGCCATTGTGCAGTCGGGAAACCGCCAGGGCAAGCCGTTTGTATGCCTGAACTGTTCAGCCCTGCCCGAGACCCTGATCGAGTCGGAGCTGTTCGGATACGAACGCGGGGCCTTCACTGGAGCGGACGGCGCCAAGCCTGGACTGATTGAGACGGCACACGGGGGCACGCTGTTTCTGGACGAGATTACTACGCTGAACCATCCGCTGCAGAGCAAGCTGTTGCGGATCCTGCAAGACCGCACGGTGCAGCGCCTGGGAGGCCGGTCGTCACGCAAGATCGACTTCCGCCTGATCACGGCTACGAATGATGACCTGGAAGCGATGATGCAGCAGGGGCGCTTTCGCGAGGATCTCTACTACCGCATCAACGTGGTGCCTATTGCAGTGCCACCCTTGCGTGAGCGGGAAGGGGATGTGGCGTTGCTGGTCGAGCACTTCCTGCGCATCTACTGTACAGCAAACAAGAAGCCCATCAAGCAACTGCAGCCCGACGTGATGCATATCCTGGAGGATTATCCGTGGCCGGGCAACGTCCGGGAGCTGGAGAACGTGGTGCAACGCATGGTCGTGATCAACGACGTGCCCGTGATCACGCCTCAACATCTCCCGCACCAACTTCTCCGCTCGAGCGCGGCCAGCCACGAGGCCATTCTGATCCCGGAAGAAGGAGTAGACTTTGACGCCGAGATGGAAAAGATCCAGATCGCCTACCTTAGTGCCGCCCTTCGTCGGACTGAGGGCAAGAAATCTGCGGCCGCCGCCCTGCTGAGCATTGACCCGCAACGTATGAAATACCTCTGCCGGAAGCTGAAGCTGTAGGCGTTCGGGCGATAATAAACGTTAAAAATTAACCGAACGGCGGTTGATTATTGACCGGAGGGGAATTTCTCACTGAGCGGAAAGGATTCTGAAGTCCAGTCCCGCAACGCTAAGCGGTTATGATTGTTGAACTTGGCCTTCCCATGCGGGTTACTGCACGGTTTGGCATGATCCGTGCTGTGAGCAATAGTGTTCAGTAGTCAAATTAAAACAGAACGAGGAACGTAAAGTGACCATCCAGAAGAAATCACTGATCAATTCCCTGAGCACAACCAAGAAAGCCATCGTAGCCAGCTCGTCGGCAGCAGGTTCAGTCATCAGCGGAGCCGTGAAGCCCGCCGCCGCCAGACCCGCTGCCGCACGACCTGCTGCCGCACGGCCCGCCGCCGCCAGACCCGCTGCTGCACGACCTGCTGCTGCACGACCTGCTGCCGCACGACCTGCTGCCGCACGACCTGCTGCCGCACGACCTGCTGCCGCACGACCCGCTGCCGCCAGACCTGCTGCCGCACGACCTGCTGCCGCCAGACCTGCTGCGGCGAGGCCGTAAGACAGCGTTCCCTTTCGACCGGGTCTACTGAACGAAGGAAGATCTGGCTGAACGTACTATGCCAGCTAGAAGGGAAGGCTGCCTATGGGCAGCCTTCCCCGTTTCTACCAGAACTTGCGTCCGAAGAAATCCCTGACCGACTGAGTAGTCAGGCCGGCGAGACTTCGGCGGCGACCATACAAGCGGGCTGTTCCCGTCATTCCGGGCCGCATTGGGCCGGTCAGGTTTTCCACCAGCAACTCAAACACGTAGAACCTGGGCGGACGTTGCCCCTTGAATTTACTCAGGTCGATCAAAGCGGGAGCGATGTCTGAAGACATCTGTTCTATGGCGACGGTTCGTGCGTCGCGCCTTCCCCAGAGTCCGTCCACCTGCAGCCGTGCTGGAGAGTCAGGACCGAACTTGTACATCTCAAACTCGGATATGTAGATGCGTGCCCGCAGGCGGCTGAGGTCGGCGACCTCAGCCAGTTCGGTGCCTTCCAGCACGTAGCTTCCAACCTTATCGCCAACTCGCGGAGTCGTGACCAGCCCCGCGATCGGAGTCTTCACCTCCAGACTAGTGACTTCGGACGCGAAATCCCTAGTCTGCTGGCCCAGGCGGTCCCGTTCCTTTTCGGCAGAACCAAAGTCGGCGTAGCGCATCAGGGTGGAATTCGCTTTGTGCGCTGCCGCTTCCAACTCGGACCGGCTGCGCGCCAGCTTGGAGTCCAGGGTCACACTGCTGAGCCGAACAACGGGCGCGCCAGCTTCGACCCGCTGACCTTCGTCGGCATAGACTCGGGAAACCGTTCCCGGCTCGAGCGCACGGAGCACGGACAAGTTCGCCGGTTCAAGGACGAATCTGCCAACCGCCGACTCATGCCAAAGCGGCAGCAGGGAGAAGATAATTGCAATGACGGCCAGAACCACCTTGCGTGCCGGCGTGAACCACGCCTTCACGCGATCTCTTTTGTCCAAATAGACGAATTTCATAAAGTTCCACAGTGTGCGAAGTCGACCCCGGAAAATCATGTAAGCCGTACCTAGTTCAAAAAGGAAACCCCAGTCGGCGCTGAAGTTGCGGGCGATATTGCCTATGAAGGAAGCGAAAACGTACAAGACCGAGTAACTGTATAAGCCCGAAAGGATTGCGTAAACCACATATCCCGGACGACGACGGGCCGGGACGTAGGACACCTCGACGGGCAGACCCCAGATATTCCGTTTTACCCATGTCGAGAGGTACAGCGTGGATGCCTCTTTCAGGTCCGGAATCTCCAACAGGTCGCAGACGATGTAGTAGCCATCGAGCTTCATGAGGGGGTTCCAGTTGATCAGAACCACTGCGACCCCGGTAAATAGAATGATGGTATAAGCAAAATCGTGGATCGCCGTATTGGGCGCCGTTCCCCACCAGATTGGAGTCACGAGTGCGCAAATAATCAGTTCGACCCAAACACCCGAAACCGCGATCATCAGCCGCTGGAAGCGATCGGCCTTCACCTCACCCGCAGTCGTATCGGTATAGAAAGCTGGGGTGAGGTAGATGAGAAGGAACCCCATGGCCGGAACTGGTGCTCCGTAGTGCTTGCACGTGAGTCCATGCCCGATTTCGTGGATGGACAGCAACACCGAGGCGATGATCCAGAAGGCAGCAACGTCGAACCAGCTCTTGTCAGCGAAGTTATAGAACTCCAGCGTGTCCCGCCCCACTTCGCTCCAGTGAGAAATGAAGATCCCCGCAGTGAAAGCAAACGCCAGCAGCGTCAGCACCGTGAACCAGGGGGTGTACATGAAGCTGATTTGACGGTATAGCCAGGTCAGAAAGGGGTCCGGGTTAACCGCGGGGAACTTGATTTCCGAGAGGTCCCCCCAGCTCTTCTTCTGCAGTCGCCGCCTTTGATCAGCGGTCTTCTGCATTAGCTTGATGTTCTTTTCCTGCGGAGTGCGGTACCAGAAGTTCAGCGCTTCGATTTCCGCAGCGAAGTCCCGAACCGTTTCCTCCGAGTAGGGAACACCGGTTTCACGCGAGCAGAGTTCGGCAACCTCAGCGTAGGATCGCTGGCCGTCGAAAAGCTGAATGAGCTTCCAGCTTTCAGGCGGGAAGACAAACATCGCATCGACTCCCGGTACATAAGCTCGGATTACCGGCTTGCCCTCCTCGATGTGTTCCCTGAACACGACGTCTGGATGTACGCGGGGAGGGCGCTGGCTGATTAGCTTTGCGGGCAGCTCGGGGAGCGCAACGTTGAGCGCCTGAGTGATGTTCATCGCAGGTTGTCGAGGCTGACGCTCGCATCCATACCGGGGCGCAGCGGGCCCGATTTCCCTTCGAGTTCCACAGTAACTTCGATCGTGCTGCTGGCAGGATCAACGACGGGACTTACTTCCAGCACTCTGACCTTATATTCTTGGCTGGGCAGATCCGAAATCATCATCGGCAGCACTTGGCCCTTTCGAATTTGCCCGATGAACTTTTCGGGCAAAGTGAACCGCATGCCCAGCGGGCCCTCGGCCGTAACCCAGAACAACCGGTCTCCGGTGGCGACCTGTTGTCCCTGGCGCACGTAGCGGCGAGCCACCACTCCAGAAAAGGGAGCGCGGATCTGGGTCTTGTCCAGTTCCAGTTCGAGGGAACGTTCTGACTGAGTATCATCCGCGAGCAACTCGCGAACTCGCCGGACATCCCATGTTTCCGATTCCGCTTTGAACTTGGCGTGCTCGAGCTGCTCATTGCTGATGATATGGACGTCCCACATTTTCTGGGCGCGCACGTAGTCCGACTCCATAACTTTCGCTTCGGCCTCCCAGTTCCTCAAATCAGCTTCGGTGCTGCGAGTCTTGGCCCGTGCCGCTTCCAGGTTTGCAGTCAGTTGCCGATCATCCATCTGCGCCAGAAGATCGCCGGCAGCGACGTGAGCCCCTACCTCGGCGCTAAAGCTCTGCAATGATTCCCTCGCGCTGCGCCAACACATCCAGCTGATGTTCCACAATCAAGGGACCCGAGACGGTGAAGGAGTTCCCGCTCTTTGTGTCGATGGCCGGGGTGGTCGGCGTTGGGTCTGCCGAAGACGAGGGACGCGCCGAAGCTGAAACGACACTCTCGGGACTCCTATTGGAACAGGCCGCCAGTGCCAGTAGTGATCAGCAGCACAGCACTTTCAAAGTTAGACGATTCGGTTCCAAGCGATCGCATTTTATTAAACTCCAAACCACCACCAAACCTTTGAGTAGATCCATAGCAGAGGTCCACGGAACAGGACGTAGCCTGCTGGGTACCACCCGATCCGCAGCTTTCCGCGCCCTTCCATGCCCGCCCGAATCGCTCCTTCGGGGTTAGCGACGGCGACGCGAGCGAAGAATACGCGTGAATCTCCCACCAGGCTTCCCTTAGGGCTGACGATTATCACGTCGCCGTGGAAGGTTCGGGTTGGGAAACCGTTGAGCTTGACGGAGGCATGCGTCCCCGCATGAACCAAAGCGGCATCGGTATCGTCGATCGCAACATCCACGATGGTCCGCGACGTATCGACGACTTCAGCGAACGTGTCTCCGTGCTGCAACCGCCTACCGACCATATTTTCCACGTGCGGCGTTGCCACTATGCCGTCGATCGGCGAACGCAATCGCATTTTGTCGAGTAACTCCTGATCCCTCGCGACCTCGGACTTCCAAAAGTCGGCTTGAATGCGCTGCATGCCGGCTTCGCTGCCGTCGCCGGCGGCCAGCGCCCGGTTCATTTGCAGCAGCACGGTCTGGTATTTGGCTTCAGCCTGGGCCAAGGCCGTCCGAGCCTCCCAGTCCGCGAGGTCGGCCATAACTTGGTCGCGGACGACGTGCTCACCCTCGCGAACGTAGACTTTACTGACCACTCCTTCCACTGCGGGCTGCACTTGCGCCGAGTGCACTGGAGCCGCGAGCGCGTCTCCGTCTACTCGAAGGGGCCAGGGAAATCCCACCAGGAAAAGCAAGACTGCGGCGGCGGCGGCCATAATAAGGGTGCGCCGGCGTTTTTCCATGGCCATAAACTTCCGTTTCCTCTCGAGCATGGGTTCGAGCACGGAAATAAACGGCACTTCCTTGTACATCTGCGCATTTCGCAACGAAACTGTGGCTTGGCCGGCGAGCACTTGCAAGATTTCCAGGTGGGCGGGAGTAAGAAAATCTGGATCGGAACTCTCGACGCCCAGTATGCCGACTCGCCCGGTATCGTCAGAGAGTGGGATGGCATAGAACGCCCGCATCCCCGAAGCTTCGAAGTAGCTTCGGAACTTCGCTCGGGTCTCTTCGCGTGCGGCGTCAATTTCGGCGCCGTGCTGCCGAACGTGCACGACCCCTTCAGAAAGCAATGCCCAGCGAAGGATATCGTTGAGAGGAGCAATGTCAGGGGCGTTGGAGTCAACCTGCGTGACCCCGGTGAGGGCGCTGAGTTTGTACTTTCCGCCTTGAAGCAGGGCGACGGCTCCACGCTCGTAGGGGATCACTGCCTGCGGGGCGTTGACAATGGTCTGGAGCACACGTTCCAGATTCAGTGTTGAAGTTATCTCTTTGCTGATGGTTACCAGCATCTCCAGGATTTCCACTTTGCGCTCGGCCATCAGGAGGCTGGCATTGTGGAGAGAGATGCTTGCCGTTTCGTTGAGACTGCACAAAGCGAAGAGGTCGTCGTCGTCAAAAGGCTTTCCGTCGAGGCGATTGACTGCTTCCACCACGCCGACCAGGAATTCCTTGTCGAGCATGGGTGCAACCACGATGGATTCCACCCCTCCCTCCGCCGTGTTCTGGTTACGAAGAACGAGCCGCTCGTCCTCGGGATCGGTAATCAACACAGGTTCTCCGCTGTCGGAGATGTCACCTGCGATCCCTTCGCCACTTTTTTCTGTCATTCCCTGCCGGCTGGTCGGATCCCAGCCCGCCTGCTGCATCAGTAGGAGGCTTCCATCTCCTTGAACCATCCACACATTAACGGCCCGGCACTCGAGCGTTTCGCAGATCTTCGACGCGATGATGGGGAGGAGTTGATCCATCTCGAGAGTGGAGCTGAAAACTTTTTCGATGTCGTAGAAGTGGGTGACGCGGCTGATCGACGTCAAGGCGTTGTGGCGCTCGAGTTCGTACTGCCGCGCGGCATTCAGAGCAGCACCGGCTATTTCGGCGACACTCTGCAACACATTGAGATGGGTTTCAGACAAGGGCTCTTCGAAGCTCAGAATCTCGATGGCGCCGATCAAGGCATGGTTAGCCACGAGGGGAAGGTATGCCAGGGATTGGAGGGTCTTGCGGACGTTAAGATGGGCGTATTGCTCGCGGATTAGAGTCCTGCCGGCGAGCAGCAGGGGTCCGGAGCTGGCGACGAGAGTGCCAAGCACACCGGCATGGAGGGGAACCTTTTCATCCGGCGGGGCGTCGCCGACGGTGCCGTGCACGCTCCAGACTTGAGCCTCGGCGGTATCTGAGACCATATAGATGTTGATTGCGGAACCTGGCAGTAGAGCGGCGAGCGAGCGAGCGATGGTGAGCGCACGGGGGGCGATCTCCCGCGCCTCCAGAAGACGAACTGAAATAGCCGCGATATCCAGAACTATATTGGGGCTTTGAGTTGCCATGCAGCTCGTCGCGGAATGCTACGATATTCTAACTAGATCCGGGGGAGGAACCACTCCAACTTGCAAATTCGCTGAGCTTCCTCTAAGTTGAGCGTGCACTTTAGCAGACGGAGGGGGGGCTGTCAACGAATCCCGCGGCTGCGGTGGTTTCCCGAGGTGAGGCATAGTGGACATCGAACTTCGCAGTCTGGGCCAGGTAAAGCTGATCAAGTTGCGCGGTCGCCTGAATCTGGGTGATGCCGTAGATCGCTTTCGAGAAACGCTGGATGATCTGATGGGCAGCGGCGATACGCGCATCCTGTTGGATCTGTCCGAAGTTCCCTGGATCGATTCCAGCGGGATCGGTTTGCTGGTCAAGATCCTCACTACCGCCAAGCAGCGGGGTGGATCGATGAAACTGCTTAACCCTTCGAAATTTACAGTCCAGACCTTGAAAATGATCGCCCTGTTGGATGTGTTCGAGATCTATCAAGACCAGCAACTGGCTGTCGCCTCGTTCGGCTAGAGTTCGTCATCGACCCAACCAGCACCATCCTTCTATTGGGCCACAGGCACGGGGCGCAGAGGCGCGTTCTTCACATATTTGTCAAACCAGCGAAGCATTTCATAAACCATCTGCTCGTTCGACTCCATCGCGGTGTACCAGTGCGGCTCGTGCGGCAGCATCACTAGGCGAGTGGTGCCGCCGTTGCCGCGAATGGCTTCGTAGAGTTTGTGAGATTGCAGGGGAGTAGTGCCAGGATTCGCGTCTTCGGCTCCGTGCATCAGGAGGAGCGGTGTCTTCAATTTGTCGGCGGAGAAAAATGGGGAGACTTTCAGATAGACGTCGGTTGCCTCCCAAACTGACCGCCGCTCGTTCTGGAAGCCGAAAGGAGTGAGCGTCTTGTTATAGGAGCCGCTGGTGGCGACGCCGGCGCGGAACAAGTCGGAATGAGCCACCAGATTTACCGTCATCAAAGCGCCGTGGCTGTGTCCAGTGACTCCGATGCGGTCGGGGTCGGCAACGCCCAGCCGCACCGCCTCATCGACTGCAGCCTTGGCATCGGCGACTAGCTGTTCCAGATAAGTGTCGTAGGCTTTTTTCGGATCGCCTACAATGGGGAACGACGCGTTGTCAATGATGGCGTAGCCAGCGAGCAGCAAGAGTCTGTATTGGCGCAGTTGGGTGAAGGTTTCCTGCGAGCCCGAAACCTGGGCGGCTTTCGACGCGTCGGCATAGTCGAGAGGATAGGCATAAAGGATAGTGGGGACGCGCGTGTCCTCTTTGTAGCCGGGCGGCGTATAGAGCGTGAACGACAAGTCAAGTCCGTCGGCGCGCTTGTACTTGACGAGCCGCTTCTTGATCGCTCGCACCTCGGGCGTTGGATCCGGGATGTGAGTGATCGCGACGCTGTTTGAGGCGAAGACAGCTTCTCCGGCCGCATCTGTGATGGATTTTCCGAGCGTTCGGGCAAACACATTCGGCGGGTCGGCGGGCGATTGATGCCAGGTGAGAAACGTCTTTGTGTTGGGGCCGTCGAAGGAAAGGAATTGTTCGTAGGAAGTTTTATCGCTGCGAAACAATCGTTCGGATTCTAGCGTCTTTAGATCGAGCCTATCGAGGAACGGCCGATCTCCATCGGGCGAAGCGCCGACCCCTGCAAGGTAGATCGAATCGCCCTCCTGGCGAATCACCCAGGCCCCGTTCGCGAGCTCGCGTTTGACTGGTGTGCCGGGGTTCGCATACTTCTCGTCAGTCGAGAGATCCCAAAACAAGTGCAGCTTTGGTTGTTGATCATCGACATTGATGAGGAAGGTCCGTCTCCAGTGCCGGTTTTCATCGTATTCGTTAAGAAGAGCAATCTCCGGTTTCTCACTCCAGGAGAAGCCGACATAACGCTGCTCGGTCCGCGTGACTTCGACGGCCGGCGAGTTGAACGGCGCCCTCAGAAGCATGACCTTGTCGCGAGCCGGAACCTTAACCTTCCAATCTCCACCATCCAGCGCCTCTGCCCAGACCAGCGTTGCAGGCTCAGTGGCACGCCAGGAAAAGTCGCGCGGACCTACGGGAACGCCTGCAATGGGAACGCGATCAGCCAGAGGAAGCGACGCGATGGTGTGAGCAAGAATGCGGGAGCGGTCGGATACGTCCCAGACTTCGACTTCCTGCGGAAAGCGGTCGTAAGTGGTCACGTAAGAGTAAGGTTTGTGTATCACGCTGACGAGGATGTGCCGCCCATCCGGCGCGGGAGCCAGGAATTGGTAATTCCCCGGCTTCCCCACCGGCGTAATTGTCGCGGTGCTGGCATCTATGAGAGCGAGTTGCGAAGCCGCGTAGTAATCGAAAACGTCTTCGTCGTGCTTGTTGCCGAGCGTGTCGCGGTTTTCATAGGTGCTGCTCTGACCTTTCTCGCCTGCGGTTTCCTGAATACTGGGACCGGGCGGCAATGTTGGTTCGGGCGGAGGCCCACCCATCCCTTCGGGCACCAGCTTGACCAGGAGAGTCTTCTGGTCGGCCATCCATTGCATCTCGTCGTTGAACATGGGGTTGAGACGCGCTCCGGGCACGGGATGCACCTCGCCAGTCTTAGCATCGCCAATCCAGAGTTCGACCGAATCGGAAGCGATATTTACGAAGGCGAATCTTGTCCCGTCAGCGGCCCAGATTGGGCCGCCCGGGCAGGCGCCGGCAGGGAGCGCGATATGAATCTGTGTGCCGTCGGCGATGCGCACCAGCTCGAAGCCCTGCGCGCAGGGGGTAATCCCGTAACCGCCAGGTGTGTCGTGCTTGCTGTGATTCCTTGGCTCCACGCGCACGCCGGCAAGGCGCAAAAAGGGTGTCGCCACCCGGGAAATCGGGGGGTACTGCTGCCAGGAGACGAGGAAAATCGTGTCCTCGGTCGGGCTCACTCGCGGAATTGGCGGTAAGGGTGCTCGCATCACATCTAAAATGTTTTTCGGCGGTTGGTTATATCCGGATGGAGCCTCTCCAGGTGTCACCTCAATTGCAGTGGGCGGCGCTGAGGCCACGTTAAACAGAGATGAACTGGACTGGGCTGCAACGGGGACCGACATTGTGCTGGCAACTAACGTCCCGACCAACAGACCGTTCAGGGCATTACGGACTGGCATAAGTTCCCTCCACTTCAATTCAGCAGCAAGAGCAGCGTATTGAATCATCACCTGAGGGTCAGGCAGACTCCCGTCGCATGGGGAACCGTCACGGTGTATTTGCCGCCCCGGAGGCGGCCATGGTCCGAAGATTCCGTGATGTGAGCTTCGCGACTGTCCAACGCCGGGGCGTGCAGCGTCTTGGTCTCCACGGCCCCTTTTTTCCGCGCTCCAAAGTTCAGACTCACTTCTATATTTTGCTCCGCGTCTTTGTTCAAAATAACGACGGCGACATGCCCGCCCGGAAGTTTCGCGGCATAGGCGGTTGCGTCAACTCCTGTCGCTTGCAACTGAGAGGTGAAGTCACCTTCAAGTAAGGATGCTCCGTTAAACTCTCCGGCGAACTTGAGGCCATAGGCAACGGGCTCGAGCAAGTACTCTGAGCCGAATGTCGCAATTGGCGTGTAGAAGGGATGAGGATGGGTCGCAATATGATCCGGGCTTTCGCCTTTGTCTTTAAGAAGGACGTCGCCCGGGAGGAAACCTCCGACGGAATTTGCGACGGATTTGCCCGTGCCTCCGTGCAAATTAATTCCGGAATAGTTGTTGCTGGCGAGCAATAACGAATAGTCGGCGGACCACAGTGCCGCAGCGAAAACATCAGACACGCCCGGCTTGCCCCCGCGATAGCAAGTGTTGCCCTCTGTCATGCGCACGCGGACGCCCATCTTCTTTGCCGCGGCGGTCGCAGTATCCGCTGTCTTCTGTATCTTGGCCATCGTTGCCGGCTTCAGCAGGTTCGGAATGTTGACCTCGGGATTGGTTGCGGGCCCGCCGAAATAATGGTGGTGCGTAAGCGTTGTCACGTGCGGAGGGTTCTCGATCGAAGGCCACCAATCCGCGATCTCTGTGAGCCACGCCACATTCGATGCAACATCCGGCATCCCGAACTTTGCCCCCGAAACGCGCGCGGTCACGGCCCGAGCAAGAGCGAGCCACTCCTCCAGATAGGCTTTCGCGGACCACGTTTTCGGATCGCGCAGGTGGTGGGTAAACAAGTCCGCTTCATTGCCAATCTGGAAGTACTGCAGGCTCGCACCGAGAGTTTCTGCCACAAATGCAGCTTCCTCAGCCGCACGCTCAGGCGTATTCGTTCCCATCCCGATGCCGTATAGGCACGTCCAGCCAGTCGCATTCAGAAATCCCGCCAGATTCCGCACTGCCTCGGGGGTCACGGCATAATACTGAGGTTTGGGCTCGCCTTCGACGACCCGAGTCTGCGGATGCTCAGGTTCGGGAGAACTGGGCGTTGCCTTCCACCAGCCAAACTCGCTGGTATTGCCGCCCAGGCGCAGCACGCCCCGCGGCGCTAGAGCTTTGAATTGGCGGATCAATCCGACATTGCTCGCTGCGAAGAAATTCGGATCGACAAGTTGCTGCACTTCATACGAGAGACCTATGAAGTCGTCAGGCATGCTGGGCCCTAAGGCCTCGGATGAAAGATTCAGAGTGACCTGGGCTCCTGCGCCGCCGCTGCGCGGGAAGACGGGTTGCAGCAAGAGATAGCGCCGCGGTGGCAAGGAATCTGCGTCGGCTGATCTTTGGTGGGTTGATCTTCGTCATCGCAGTAAGAGTGTAATCGGGCGCGAATCACTTTGTCTTCGCAGCCCCAAAATGTTTCTGCTCACGTTCCCAGCAGGTTAATTTGCAGTTTTTCGTAGCCGTGCTCGCGCGCCCACAGATCTAAAGGTAACGTCGCGATTTCATCTACCACGGGAATCGCCAGCCCCGTCTTCGTCAAGTCGATGCTTTTCAGGTAGGTATGACACGAATCGCAAACGTCTACACGGACGTGCGCGATTTCGGGCGCTGAATAGAACGCCATTTGCGGCTCTCTTTCTTCTCCGCACGCTGGACAGTAGAGCCTTCGAAAAATCCATTCATGCGCGCAGAGTGCACAAATCATCGACTTTTGCGCGCCATCGCCCTGGGCCCGCAATACTCCGACGGCAGGCTTGCCACCGCACAGCGGGCAGGTCGATGGAGTTCCATCCGCAGTTGCGATTTCGCGGTGATCGGCAAGATATTCGGCGTAAGGCTGAAGAAATATCCACGCGAGAATACGATCAGAATTAGTTGCATCGCGCCCGTCAGTGACGTCAGCGTCGTCCAGGGCTGCCGTCAAATCGAAATCACCATGCCAGAAGTCTTCAATCGCTTGCTGCCACCCGACTGGCCCCTGCTGCGCCAAACTGGCTGCACTCTGCGCCAGTGGAGCGGGCGCAATCTGCTGGATCAGCGACAGGAATACAGGAAAGTGGGGTAGCAGGAGAAAGAGATCCAACTCATCCCGCAGCGGGCGATCGGAGGACATTTTCGCCGAGCCCGAGAGGGCTTTGTGGATTTCCCCGTAAAGGCTCTTCTGGAAAGTCGCGACACGCGCGTAGTAATGGAGTCCTTCAGCTGAGAATGGATAGGACGACGCTAGTTCGTTGGCGCGACGAATCCGTCGATCCCACTTTGCATCGATCATTATTTGAGTTGGGATTTAGGTTGTGGTTTGCCGATGACCTGGTAATACCAGGTGCGATGGAATGTCCACGCCCAGGCGCGCGTCACGCCGCCGTGAATCATGGAGCCAAAGCTACCTTCTTCAAGGACAGCGCTCATGTATACGTGAATCAGAAACAGTCCAATCGTGATGAGCGCCACGCTCACGTGAAACAAGACTGCGGTATAGCGCAGAAACCGCAGACTCCACGGAAGCAGCTCTGTCTCCCACAAAACGACTCCGGAAAGCAGCAACAGAATGATGCTGTAAAAAATTCCCCAGAAGAAAAGCTTTTGTCCGAAATTAAACCGGCCGACAGGAGGAAGCTTTTCGTCCTCATTCTTTATGTAATCCGGGATCGCCTTTCCCCAGGCGCGATCGGCGTCGTCAATTTTCATGTCGCCGCGCCACTCTTTAAATGTCCAGAACTGTGATGCCGCAAAAATCAGCCCGAGCCACGGATGCCAGAATCTCGCCGTCGGGCCGCCCCCCACAACCGCGGCCAGCCAGTACAGATAGGGCGACCAGAATGCAAGACCGGTAATCAGCAGGTAGATATACGAAAGCGCACCGATCCAATGATTCACGCGCTCGCCAAAGGTGTAGCGGACGATCGTCTCCTCGTTCTGGTTGGCGGTGTTTGAGCGCGAAACAGCTTCGGTGGTCATACCCGCCTCCCGTCTTTGGCATTACCATTACCGTCAGCATTCGGCGGAATCGGTTCTTCTTTTTTGGGTCCAAATCGCATGTAATGCAATGCCATGCCGATAATGCCGCCCGCAATTGCAAGATTCCCCAGCCACTTCAGCGGCCCTTTCCACAGCTGCACCGACCAGGGAATGTGCGGGTCCTTCGGCAATCCACCATACAATTCAGGATTCTTGGCATCGTGCAGCACGTAGATCACGTGCGTTCCACCCACTCCGGCGGGATCGTAAACCCCGGCATCGGCAAATCCGGAATTCTTGCGAAGCTGTTCCGCGCGAGTCTCGGCCAGTTCTTTCATTTCCGACTTCGTCCCAAAATGCAGGCAGCCCGTTGGGCAGGCCTTGATGCAAGCCGGTTCGAGTCCCACCGACACGCGGTCGTTGCACAGTGTGCACTTAAAGACTTTGCGCGACGGAGGATCAAATTTCGGAATGTTGAACGGGCAGCCGGTCATGCAATACCCGCAACCGATGCAATTAATTTCCTGAAAATCGACGATGCCGTTCGCATACTGGACGATGGCGGCGTCCGCAGGGCAGGCGGCGAGGCAGCCCGGATCGGCGCAGTGCATGCATTGGTCTTTGCGCATGAGCAGCATCATGCTGCCGTCGGCGCGTTCGTGTTCGTTGAACTTGATCAGGTTCCAGTAGTTCCATGCCGTCTCGGGCATGGTCTGGTAAGAGTTATCGAAGGTGGTTTCGCTGAACGTGTAACCGTTCCATTCCAGGCAGGCCACTTCGCAGGCTTTGCAGCCAATGCAGGTAGTGGTGTCCACCAGTTTGCAAACCTGGAATTCACGGTTGAGACCCTTACCCGGAACGACACCTGCGTGACCGGAAATCCGGATCAATTCTGTCGAAGCCTGGCTCATCGTCGTTCCCTATGCCTTCTCAACTTTCACTAAGAAGCCCTTGGATTCAGGGGTGTGGGCATTCGGATCGGTAACTGCAGGCGTCAGCAAATTTGCCGGCGTCCGCGCATTTCTTCCTTCATCCTCATCGATACCGCGGAAACCCTGGTGAATCGGCAACCCGATCTGATAAACCTTCTTACCGTCGATCATCATCGGCTTCAGCCGGCGAGTGACAAAAGCCTTCGCGATATAGGTTCCGCGCGCACTGATAACTTTGATCTTGTCCGTTCCACGAATTCCTTTTTCGTCGGCCAGCTCCACTGGAATTTCCACGAACGGTTCCGGTATCAACTGCACGTTCATGGGATTATTCTTCGTCCAGTAGTGATACTGCTCGGTTAGCCGGTAGGTAGTGCAGACGATGTTGTATTCCTCCGGAGATCCGAACTTATCGAACGGCGTCTTGAACTTCTTCACCAGCGGATTATTCGATTGATCGGGATGCAGCGGATTCTTGATTGGACTTTCGATCGGCTCATAGTGCTCGGGGAACGGCCCGTCGGCCAAAACGCCGATCGGAGCGAACAAGCGCCCGATGCCTTCCGGATTCATGATGAAAGGCCCCATGTGATCTTTGGGATTGGAGTCGGGCTTGAAGTCCGGCACGTCATTGCCCACCCACTTTCCCGCCGCTTCGTTCCACCAGATCTGTTTGCGATCCGGATCCCACGGCTTGCCATCCCCGTTGCAGGAAGCGCGATTGTAAAGGACGCGCCGATTCGCCGGCCATGACCATGCCCAGTTAGGATAAACGCCCATGCCGGAGGGATCTTCGGTGCCTCTGCGCTGACACTGCGATCCAGCTTCGGTCCACATGCCGGAATAAATCCAATTGCCGCACATCGTCGTGCCGTCGTCTTTCAACCACGCAAATCCGGGAAGTTGCTGGCCCGCCTTGATCACCTGTCCGGTCACGTCGTCCTTCAGATCGGCTAGAGCTTTTCCGTTAATCTCCATGGCCACTTGAGTAAGTGGAGGATGCGCCGCATCCGCATATGCCCAACTCAGATTCAGAATGGGGTCGGGGAATTTTCCACCCTCTTTCTTGTAGAGGTCGCGGACCCGCAGAAAAATCTGCGCGACAATATCTTGATCGAGCCGCGCTTGCCCCGGCGGCGGAACCGCGGCATATTTCCACGTGACCCAGCGGGCCGAGTTCGTCATACTGCCGTCTTTTTCGGCGAAGCCCGCGCACGGCAGCCGATACACTGTCGTGTTGATCGTTTTCTGTTCTTCGGTCGTAATTCCCGGCGCTCGCCAGAACTCGCTGGTCTCGTCCTGATAAATTTCGCCGACCACGAGCCAGTCGGCCTTCTTCAGCGCATTAATGTTCTTGTTCGTGTCCGGGCCAATCATCACACCGTTCATTCCGAACGCCAGCATGCCTTTGATCTTGCCGTTGTACATGTCCTCCCAGATGTGAGTCCAGGAGCAGTCCTGGCCAGGCTTGGGCAAGTAATCAAAAGCGAATCCATTTTCTTTTGTCGCCGCGTCGCCGTAGAAGCCCTTGAGCAACGAGACTGCAAATTTCGGCGTGTTCGAATAGTAGTTCATCGAATTCCACGGCGAGGGCTTCGACGCTGTAGGAGTAACGCGCTTTAAATAAGTCGCCAAATCGACGTCGTCGGGGACCGGTCCTTTGAGATAGCCGGGAAGCGAGTCGTAAAGTCCCGCCATGTCCGTCGCACCCTGAATGTTCGAATGGCCGCGCAGGGCGTTCACGCCGCCGCCCGCTCTGCCGACGTTGCCGAGCAGAAGTTGAATCATGGCGGCGGTGCGGATAATTTGCGTGCCGAAAGTATGCTGCGTCCAGCCCACCGCGTAGATGATGGTCGCAACTTTCTTCATGTCGCCGTCTTTGCGGACCGAGGTAAATAGATCGATGGCCTTCAAGTACTGCTCCTTCGGAATGCCAGTGATCCGTTCGACGGTTTCCGGGGTGTAACGCGAATACTGCTGCTTCATCAACTGAAAGACGCAGCGCGGATGCTGAAGCGTGAGATCGTAGGCAACATTCGGCGGCAACGCAGGCGGAGGTGCGGGCGTCCCCGGTTGCGAAGGCGCCGGAGCTGCGTGTGAGGAAGCGGGGGCGTCTGTTTTGCCGCTTAAATCTCCGCCCTCTTCATAATTCCAAGTGGTTTTATCGTAGCCGCTCGTTGCCGCATTGAATCCCGAGTACAAGCCATCCTCAGGAAGTTTGAAACCTTCCTTCACGATGAAGGCGGCGTTGGTGTAATTGATGAGATAGTCTTTGGCGATCCGGTTGTTCTCGATGGCGTAGCGGATCAGTCCGCCGAGGAATGCGATGTCAGTGCCGGCGCGAATTTGCAAGAACTGGTCGGCAGTAGCAGACGTGCGCGTGAACCGAGGGTCGACGGAAATGATCTTGGCGTTGCGATTGCGCTTGGCTTCCATCGCCCACTTGAACCCGCAGGGATGGTTTTCGGCGGGATTGCCACCCATGATCAACATCATGTCGGTGTTCTTGATGTCGATCCAGCCATTCGTCATGGCCCCGCGTCCAAATGTTGGTCCCAAACTTGAGACCGTGGGGCCGTGTCAAACACGGGCTTGGTTTTCTAAATAAACCAAGCCCAACCCCCTCATGGCCTTAACGACCAGATAATTGAACTCATTCGTATCTGTGCAACCACCGATGAATGAAATACCTTCGCACCGATTTACGGTGCGGCCGTTCGCGTCCTTTTCCACAAAAGAGTTATCTCGGGTTTTCTTGGTCCACTGCGCAATCTCATTCAGAGCGTTATCCCACGAAATATCCTGCCACTCGGTCGCGCCCGGACGCCGGACTTGCGGCTTGGTGAGGCGCCGCGGGTTCAGCATGTCCTGCTCGAGAGATGAGCCCTTCGGGCATAAAGTTCCCCGGTTGGTGGGATGATCAGGGTCACCTTCGACGTGGATGACCTGCGGCGTGACGTTCTTCGCGCGGTCGCCGATGGTATAGATGAGGACGCCGCAGCCCACGGCACAGTAGGGACAGGTCGAGCGCGTTTCTGCTGCGCGGGCGATTTTTAATTCTTTGAGCTGAGCGTAAGCGGGTTTGACGTCGAATCCGAAAATAGTAGCGCCGACTGCGCCGACAGTTGCTGCCCTGAAGAAATCTCTGCGGGACTGTTGCATCCTAATGATCTCCGCGAGCGTCCGAGAGTCCAAGAACCCTTACATTTTCTAGTCTTAGGCCATTATGTTTGTCAAGGGATATGGGCGCCGGGCGGTCATGGTGCGATAACGCACTCACGGGAAACGTCCCAGTCCGGAAAGTCTCTCGGTTCCGAAGAATCTGCTCATCCCATTCCCGCATTGGCATCGAAGCAAATTCTCTGCACGAGTTCATTTATTGACGGGAAGGCGGCTCACCCTTAAGATGAAGCGACCCGAAACCCGCGTGCCTTCGGCGCATACCTTCGGCGGCATCCTCTGAATGATCGGCCAGACCATCTCGCACTACCGCATCATCGAAAAACTCGGCGGCGGCGGCATGGGCGTGGTATATAAAGCCGAGGACTTGCGGCTGCATCGCTTTGTTGCCCTTAAATTCCTGCCTGATGAAGTTTCCCAAGATCCCCAGGCCCTTAGCCGCTTTCAACGCGAAGCGCAGGCAGCTTCCGCCCTGAACCATCCCAACATCTGCACAATCTATGACGTCGGCCAGGAAAAGGGTCAGGCTTTTATCGCCATGGAGTTCCTGGACGGAACGACCCTGAAACATATGATCGAGGGCCATCCACTGAAGACCGCGCAGTTTCTCGATCTCGGCATCCAGATATCAGACGCTCTCGATGCGGCTCACACCGGGGGAATCGTCCATCGCGACATCAAACCGGCGAATATCTTCGTTACCCAGCGCGGCCAGGCCAAGGTCCTGGATTTTGGTCTAGCAAAACTGAACCCGCAACCGAATCACATCGTAGATGGCTCGGTTCCAACCGCCGGAGCAGCCACTGCCGTCAGTCCAGATCAACTCACAACTCCGGGAACGGCGATGGGAACCATCGGCTACATGTCGCCGGAGCAGGCCCGTGGCGAGGCCCTGGATTCACGTACGGATTTGTTTTCTTACGGCGTAGTGCTCTACGAAATGGCCACTGGCAGACAACCCTTTTCGGGAGCGACCTCGGCAGTAATTTTTGAAGCGATTCTGAACAAGGTACCTCCTCCGGCGCTCCAGCTGAATCCGGGACTACCCCCGCAAATCGAGATCATCCTGAACAAGGCGCTGGAAAAAGATCGAGAGCTGCGCAGCCAGAGCGCGGCCGAGATTCGCGCCGACCTGAAGCGCGCGAAACGCGACTCCGATTTGTCCCGCGTTGCGAGCAGCGGCACCGTAGCGGTGGTGGAGAGTCGCGATACCAAAGAGCTCCCCGCCGCCGCAGTGCAGAAGCCGAAGAAAGGTCGCTTGGTCCCGGTGTTGATTGCCTTCGGCTTTCTGGTTGCACTCGGAATCGGGCTCCTAGCAGGCAAACGCCTGTGGGAGTCCTCTGCAGCCAGCGCGCCCTTGTATCACGAGATCACTTTCCGCCGCGGCGAAATTCGTTCCGCCCGATTTGCACCAGATGGACAGACGATCATCTACAGCGCAGCGTGGCAAGGAAATCCAGTCGAGACATTCTCGGCGCGACAGGGCATGGTCGAATCGCGTTCGTTGGGACTTGGCCGCGCCGAGCTTCTAGCCATTTCGTCAACAGGTGAGATGGCCCTCTCCTTAGGCAGCCATCCGGTCGGAACCTGGATCAACGTGGGAACATTGGCCAGGGCTCCATTGGCGGGCGGCGCCCCTCGCCCAGTTCTAGAAAATGTCGAGTGGGCAGATTGGGGCCCCGACGGAAATAGCTTGGCCGTGGTGCGGAACGTCGGTGGCCGCGACCGGTTGGAATATCCCATCGGCAAGGTCCTGTATGAGACGGGTGGGGGGTGGATCAGCTACCCGCGAGTTTCACCCAAGGGTGATTTCGTGGCCTTCATGGACCATCCCAACCAGGGCGACGACGGTGGCTCCATCGTGGTCGTCGACCTTTCCGGCCACAAGCATGAACTGACCGGGGAGTGGTACGGTACGCAGGGTCTTGCATGGTCCCCGGACGGCAAGGAAGTCTGGTTCACAGCGAGCGAATTAGGGTTGTTTCACTACATTACAGCCGTCAATCTGTCGGGGAAGCAACGTCTGGTAACCCGCGTACCCGGTTCTCTGGTTGTGTTCGACATCTGGCGTGACGGACGAGTGCTGCTGGCGCGTGCCGACCGCCGGCGTGAGGTAATGGCACTGTATGCAGGCCAGGAAAAAGAGCGAGACCTTTCCTGGCTCGACTACTCTTATCCAGCTGATCTTTCCCCCGATGGCAAATCCCTTCTTTTTGATGAGGAAGGAATTGGCGGCGGGGTGCAGTACGGCAACGCACAAGAGCTGACTTACGCGGTTTATATTCGCAACACCGATGGCACCCCAGCGATTCGGCTGGGCGAAGGCGGCGCCACCGCGCTTTCTCCTGATCAGAAATGGGCCATCGTGCAAACGCCAAGCTCGCCTGAACAACTCCGGCTCTTACCGACTGGAGCGGGTGAAACTCAGGCTCTCACCAACGATTCGATTAACCACCAGTGGGCGCGATGGTTTCCCGATGGCAAGCGCTTTGTCTTCTCCGGGAACGAGTCCGGGAAGGGCGTTCGGCTCTACGTACAGGATATCTCCGGAGGAAAACCGAAGGCGATTTCTCCCGAAGGGGTGGACGCACAGTCGTTTGCGGTCTCCCCCGACGGCCAATTGGTTGTTGGGCTTGGCCCGGACCAAAAGGGCTATCTATTTTCTCCTGCCGGCAGTGACGCTCGAATCGTGAACGGTCTCGAACCGGGAGACATCCCCATTAATTGGAGTGAGGATTCCCACTCGATCTACCTTTACCGAAGCGGCGAGGTGCCAGCGAAAGTCTACCAATTGGAATTGGCTACGGGGAAGAAAACGGTCTGGAAGCAGATTGCCCCGCTCGATCCGACGGGTGTCTCCACCATAGGACCTATCCTGATGACGCCTGACGGCAAGACTTATGTATATGGCTTCCATCGAACGCTCGGCGACCTCTACCTGGTTGAAGGCCTAAGGTAGAACTTCATTCTTCTGAAGCGAGAAGTCTTCCCGCACCCTCCCTGGCTTTATCTTTTCAAAACTTTACGAAGCATGGCTTCGATTTCGGAACTGCTGGAAATTGCCACAAAATTCTACAGTTCAGTGCGGAGGAGAGCGGTATGATTCGAGCAAGACGACGCCGCGCGTCCGCTGCATGCTATGAAGAGTTTCGGTCCTCGCTGCCAGGTGATCAAAGGGAGGTTGCGCCTTGAGTTCATCTTTCAGGCGGTCTTCTTGTTTCATGTGGTCGTGTTTCACACGTTTCCGTTGCGGGGGCAGGCTGCTACGCCAGCGGCAGCAGGACGGACCATTCACGGGATAGTGAAGTCAGGAAATATGCCGATTCCTGGCGCTGAGGTTTCCGCGACGAATACGGCGACCAAGGAACAAGTCAATACGTGGACGGATGTGGATGGCAGTTACTGGTTGCGGGTTCCCGCCGATGGGCACTATACCGTGCGAGTGCAGATGGCAGGGTTTGCCGTGAGCACGCAGGAAGCTGTGGTGGATGCAACACACCAGGACGTGCTCTCGAATTTTGAATTGGTTCTCTTGTCGCGGGCACGCGAGGCCGCCAATGAACAGCGGCAGGCAAATGCAGTTCGGCGAGGTTTTCAGAATCTTTCGGTCTTTCAGAGTGGAGCCGGGCAGGACGCGACCGGTGGCTCCCTCAGTGATGTAGTGCCCTCTGGGATGCCGATCCCGGGGATCGCGGCGGACAGTGCTACGGAGTCGGTGGCGGTCTCGGGGAACACTTCCAATTCGTTCAACGCAATGAGTGCTGACGAACTGCAGCAGCGCTTCAACGATGCCCGCCAACAGGGAGGAGGATTCGGTGGTGGAGGCGGATTCGGCGGCGCGGGGGGTGCCGGAGGTGGAGGGTTCGGTGGAGGTGGTTTTGGTGGCGGAGGTTTCGGCCGGCGCGGGTTTGACATCAATCGGCCGCATGGATCTTTGTACTACGGAGTTGGAGATTCGGCCCTGAATGCTTCCCCGTTTTCGCTAACCGGGCAGCCGACGGAGAAGCCATCCTACTTGCAGAATAGTTTCGGCGGTTCGGTGGGTGGACCGCTGAATATTCCCCATATCTATCACGGGGGGAGCAAGACTTTTTATTTCGTCAACTACAACGGCAAGCGCGCCGAAAATCCTTTTGATCAGTTTTCGACGGTGCCGACGCCCCTGGAACGGCAGGGAAACTTTTCGCAGACCACTTATCCCTCCGGAGCACCGGTTGAGATTTTTAATCCCGCGACAAATGCTCCCTTCCCCTGCAACCCGCCAGCGCAACTCTGCAATAAGATTCCGCAAATCAACTCAGCGGCGCAAGGACTGCTGCAATATATTCCGATGCCGAACCTGCCGGGCAACTTTCAAAATTTTCACTACGTAACCTCCGCAAACAGCGACAGCGACGATCTGAACCTGCGTTTGAACCACACCTTTGGAGCGGCGCCCGTGCGCGGTCGACGGGGCGGAGGCCGGAACGCTCCGCGCAACAGCCTGACTCTCGGCTTTCACTACCACGGATCGAGCGCCAACCTGACCAATCCATTCCCAAGCGTAGGGGGCAACACGAATGTCCGAAGCTTTGACGTTCCTGTGTCTTACACGCGCAGCATCGGAAAGCTGACAAACATTGTTCGCGCGGACTTTAACCGCAGCCGGACGCGCACCCAAAATCTGTACGCCTTTGTTAACGACATTACGGGTACGCTGGGAATCACAGGAGTTTCGCAGAATCCCTTCGACTGGGGCCTGCCGAATCTGTCTTTCACCGACATTGCCAGTCTCCAGGACACGACTCCGGTGCTCACGCGAAACCAGACCTTCACTCTCTCCGACAATGTGATCTGGAACCACGGCAAGCACACCTGGCGCTGGGGAGGAGATTTTCGGCGCGTGCAGGTAAATGCAGAAACCGCCAGCAATCCCCGCGGCTCGTTCGTTTTTACCGGCCTCAACACTTCGCAGATAAGTGGCGGCCAGCCCGTGGCCGGGACGGGATATGACTTCGCTGATTTCCTGCTCGGATTACCGCAACAAACTTCCTTGCAGTTTGGCGATAGCAACTATGGTAATCACTTTCGCGGCAACTACTGGGATTTATATCTACAGGATGAGTGGAAGATGCGCGGCAACCTGACATTAAATCTTGGGGTGCGCTACGAGTACGTCTCGCCACTTACCGAAGAGAACAATCTGATTGCGAATCTCGATCTTTCTCCCGGAGTGTTGAATCCCGCAGTGCCGCTGGGCCCGATGCCGGTGGTGCCGATTCAGCCGGGGCAAGCGGGACCATATAGCGGCCCCTTGCCGAACAGCCTCGTGCGGCCCGATCGCAACAACTTTGCGCCGCGAGTTGGCTTTGCCTGGAAGCCATTCTCCAAGACGGTAGTGCGTGGCGGATATGGCATCAACTACAACACGGGCGCGTATCAGGGCGTCGCGCAACAACTTGCCTTGCAGCCACCCTTCGCCACCACGGCGACTAACATCCAGACAGATCCGGGAGACTTGACGCTGCAAAACGGATTTCCGGCGCCTACCGGTGTCGCCAACAACTACTCGGTAAACCCAAATTACCGGCTGGGCTATGTGCAGATTCGCAATCTGGATATTCAACAGCAGATCCGCCCCACCTTGCTGCTCAATATCGACTACACCGGAACCAAGGGAACGGATCTCGATATTCTGGAGGCGCCCAACCGGACCGCGACCGGGATTCGCATTCCTCCGAGTGTTCAGGTGGTTGACGCCTTCACCTACGAAAGTTCGGTGGCGGATTCGGAGGCCAATGCGGGATCGGTCCGGCTGCGCAAGCGCTTGGCGAAGGGATTCGCGATCGGCGGCACCTACACATTTTCCAAGTCGCTCGATGATGCTTCCTCTATCGGCGCAGGCGCAACCTCGGGATCGAACACTCCTGGATTGGGCGGGGGCGGCACAGGTGCGGCCGGCGGAGGTGCCAGTTCGTCGGCCGGTGCAGCCAATGTTGCGCAGAATCCCTTCGATCTATCTGCCGAGCGTGGGCTTTCCAGCTTCAACCAGACGCATAAGTTCACCGCTGACTATCTGTTGGAGCTTCCCTTTGGCCACGACAAGCGATGGCTTACGGGGAGCACTCCCGCGCGGGCGATTTTTGGCGACTGGCAATGGAGCGGCGATTGGACCATCGCCTCGGGCCTACCTTTTACGCCGCGGCTGCTAGGCGACATCGACGACGTGAACGCGGGAACGAACGGTACGCTGCGGCCGAACGTAGTTCCTGGGCAATCGGTGAGCTTGGCCAATCATTCGATCGCGGAGTGGTTTAATACGGCCGCGTTCGTTGCTCCCCCAACCGGATCCTACGGCAACGCGCGCCGCAACAGCATTATCGGCCCGGGCAGCAAAGTGTTTGACATGGCCTTCACGAAAATTGTCCCTCTGAAAGAGTCGCGCGTGCTCGAGTTCCGGGCGCAGGCGACAAATATTTTCAACATAGCGAACTATTCCTCGATTGACACAAACCTTTACTCGCTCACCTTCGGCCGGGTAACCGCGGTTGGGGCTATGCGGCAGGTCACAATCACGTCACGCTTTCGTTTCTGAGAAAGGATTCGCTGGAGGAACGCCCTTAAGTAAAGATTGCTATGACTTCCACACCAAAACGATTCGCAGATAAGGCCGCAGCGGTGGTTCTGGTGCTTGGGCTCCTGTGCTCCACATTGCCCTCGCAGCAGCAATCTGAGTATGTGTTGCACGTGGAATCGGATCTCGTACTGGTGAACGTGACAGTGCGGGACAAAAGCGGAAACTTTGTGCAGGGATTGAAACCTGAGAACTTCACGATTATTGAAGACAACAAGCCGCAGAAGATTCTTTCCTTCGATGTGGAGAACGTTGATGCGCCGCCGTCTTTGGATGTGGCCCAGGCAAAGCCGCTGCCGGTGCCCGCAAATGGGCAGCCGAGTCCGGTGCCTCCCACAGCAAATGCCGCGACCCAGTTCAAGGATCGGCGCCTGATTGTTTTGTTCTTCGATCTCTCTGCCATGGAGCCGGACGAAATCGACCATGCGGTTACGTCAGCCGAGCACTATGTCGATTCGCAAATGGCGCCCGCAGATCTGGTGTCGATTGTGTCGCTGGGAAGCTCCCTGCTGGTGAATCAGGACTTCACTACCGATCACGCGCTGCTGAAAAAACAGCTTGACGGGTTCAGTTCGGGCAGCGGCCAGGGCTTCGAGGAAGGCACCACGGGCACGACTGAAGGCACGCCCGATTCAGGTCAGCCGTTTACCGCCGACGATACGGAATACAACATCTTCAATACCGACCGGCGGCTGGAGGCGTTGCGGTCGGTGGCGGAAAAGCTGGCTTACGTTCAGCAAAAGAAGTCACTCATTTATTTTTCCAGCGGCATGGATCGCACTGGCATCGAGAATCAATCGGAAC
Organism: uncultured Acidobacteriaceae bacterium; assembly: GCA_963747615.1. Taxonomy (GTDB): domain Bacteria; phylum Acidobacteriota; class Terriglobia; order Terriglobales; family Acidobacteriaceae; genus Sulfotelmatobacter. Next base: position 818,285 of record CAVVFP010000001.1, on the reverse strand, counting down.
TGCACGCGGCCGTGAACGCGGCGGTGCGTTCCAACCTGGCGATTTACACCATGGACATGCGCGGCCTGCAGGCGCTGGTGGCTGGCGGCGAAGCGCAGAACGCCAGCCTGCGCGGTGTTTCGGCATATTCTGGGCAAGCAACCCTCAATGCGTTAAATTCTAATTTCACAACGCAGGAAACTCTGGTGACGCTGGCCAGCGACACCGGCGGCCGCGCTTTTCTCGACTCCAACGACTTCAGCAAGATTTTCAAGGGAGTGCAGGACGATACGTCGACTTACTATCTACTCGGCTATCACAGTACGAACCCGGCGCGCGATGGGCATTACCGGCGGATCGTGGTGAAGCTGAATGACAAGAGCAATGTTCCCGGCGCGAAGATCGACTTCCGTCGCGGCTACTACGCGCCCGCCGATTTCAAGCACTCTACTCAAGATGATAAGGAGCGGCAGCTTGAGGAGGAGCTTGCTTCCGAACTGCCAGCCACTGATTTGCCGTTATATCTGGGCGTCGCCTACTTTCGCCTGGAGAACAACAAATTTTTCGTCCCCATGTCTCTGGTGGTGCCGGGATCGCAGATTCCCTTCGTTCACAGCAGCGACCGTGATAAGGCAACGCTGGATGTTATCGGGATGGCACTTGATAACGAACACCATCCTTTGAATAGAATCCGCGACACCGTGAAACTCGCGGTGAACACCTCGACCGAGGTGCAAAAAAAGAATGTGCAATATGACACGGGCATGAGCCTGCTGAGCGGCAAGTATCACCTGAAATTTGTCGTGCGCGAGAACCAGACCGGGCGTATGGGATCGTTCGAGACCGACATCAGCGTGCCGGACCTGAAGGCCCAGCCGCTGAAGATGAGTTCCGTGGTGCTGGCCAGCCAGACGCAGACAGTAAGGAAGAGTGCGAACCTGAATCCTCTCGTTCATGACGGTTCCGAGATCATTCCGAACATCACGCACGTTTTTTCCGCCACGCAGCACCTGCTTCTTTATTACGAAGTGTACGACCCAGCGCGGCCCACGGCCGCAGACCCCGCAAAAGGCGGAGACAACAAACCCGGAATCCGGCTTTTGACCAACGTAGCCTTCTTCCAGGGCAAGACCAAAGCATACGAAAGTTCTTTAGTCGAGTTGACGGAACTGAATGTGCGAGACCGGAAGGCTGCCGTCTTCCAGTTGGACGTGCCGCTCACGTCGTTTAAGCCAGGCCTTTATACCTGCCAGGTAAATGTTATCGATGACGTCGGCGGGCACTTTCTGTTTCCGCGGCTTGCCTTGTTGATCCGAGCAGGAACCTAGCAGGGGAGGTCACAGTCACAGACGCTAGTTTATTTTTGTTCCTATTTCTGTTCCAACAGCGCCTTGGTCGCGCCGGTGGAGATGCCCCCATCCACCAGTAAAGTTTGCCCCGTCACGTAACGGCTGGACTCCGCCGCCAGGAAAACCACGGCGGCATCCAGATCGCGAAGTTCTCCCGTACGTTTCAGCGGGATTCGGTCGCAGAGATATTCAACCCACTCTTTGCTCTCGTATAGAGCTTTGTTCTGCTCTGTACAGAACCAGCCGGGAGCCAAACAATTCACCGTGATGCCGTACTTCCCCCAGTCATCTGCCAGGCTCATCGTCAACTGGCGGATGCCCCCGCGACTTGCGCCATAGGGGCCGAGTCCGGCATACCCGGCAACGCTCGTAACGGAACCTATGTTGATAATCCGCCCGTAACCGCGTGGAACCATACGATGCGCAACCTCCTGAGCAACGAAGAAGCTACCGCGCAAGTTGGTATCGATTATCAGATTCCAATCGTCCCAGGTGACATCAAGTGCGGGCTTGCGAACGTTGCAGCCGGCGTTGTTCACCAGAATGTCGAGCCGCCCGTAAAACGCATCTGCCGCCGCCACCATGTTCTTGATGCTCTCCAGGTTGCGGACATCGAGTGCCAATGAAAGAGCACGCCGGCCGGTCACTTTGATCTCGGCTTCGAAACTGGCCAGATGACCGGGATCGCGGCTGGTGATTACCAAATCCGCACCTGCTTTTGCCAAGGCGCGCGCCATGTGCTGTCCTAGACCACGGCTCGCGCCGGTGACGATCGCAACTTGCCCGCTCAGATCAAAAAGTTCGCCGCTCATAATAATTCAGCCCCATTATTCAACCCTGCAATCAAATCGGTGATTCCGTTTCGCCCGGAGTGAGTATCACCTTCATGAGATTCGGCTCCCGGGAATACAAACGTTCAAACCATCGCGGCCCTTCTTCGAGTGGAGCGACGGCGGTGATAAGCGGCTTGACCTGGATTTTCCCGCTCGCTATGAACTCGATAGCTTGCGGATACTCTCCCGCAGAAGCGCAAGTCCCCTGCAGCCGTATCTGGCGGCTGACCACTTTTTGCAGGGGCAGCGTGACCTGTGGTGAGACGTTGCCGACCAGCGTGACCCTCCCTCCTTTGCGGACGCAGTCTATAGCAGTGCGAATGGTTTCATTGATTCCCACCGCTTCAACCGATAGATCGAGACCTCTTCCATAGGTGAGCGAAGCTATGTGCGAGACTAGATCTTCTCCTGTTGCGAGCAACGTACTCGCCCCCAGGTTGGCAGCAAGCTTTAGCCGCGAAGCATCTACGTCGGCGACATACACGCAGGAACAACCGGCAACTCGAAGCGCTTGCAAGATTAGCAATCCGATCATTCCAGCTCCGAGCACCAATGCCGTCTCCCCACGTACCACGTTCGAGAGCGAAACCGCGTGCAGCGCAACCGAAACCGCTTCGAGCATCGCGGCCTCGGAGAACGACAGATTTTCCGGAAGACGGTGCACGATACGCCGTGGGACCGTTACATATTCCGCAAAGGCGCCGCCACAGCGGTAGTCGGCACAGGAAACTCCCAGCACCTTCCGCTTGTCACAAAGGTTGATCTCCCCGCGCAAGCAGAATGGACACGCGCCGCAGAAAACAGTGGAATCGAAAGTGATCCGGTCGCCTTCGGACAATCCCGTTACCTCTGCGCCAAGTGAGACGACTGTTCCCGCCGCCTCGTGTCCCATAACGAGAGGCGGTATGCGGCGGCCTGTCGATCCATCGTATCCGTGTACGTCACTGCCGCAAATTCCGCAGGCTGCAACACGAATAAGAACTTCGTCCGAGGCTGGTGTCGGTGTCGGCAAATCCGCGATTTCAAGATGACGATACTTTGAGAGTAACAGCGCTTTCATTGTCGAGTGCGCACTCAACCCAGAATGCTTGCTAGCGTGCGTTCAAGTATAAATGCAGAAACAACGGCTCTTTGCGAGAGCTAGAATGAAGAGGGCTCGGGAATCGCTTCGATTCGGCCAAGCAAGAAGACATAAGCGATGATCCCGATCGACAGAAACGCGGCAGCTGCCCCAAATGCCAAGAAAAATGAATGCGTGATCTGGGCGATGTAGCCAGTTAGAATGGGCGCAGCAATTGCCGCGAGTTGATTACCGAAATTCAAGATTCCACCGAGTGTTCCGACGCTCTCCCGTGGGGCAATCAGTGACGGTATCGACCAACCTACGGGTGCAGCCGCGGATAATCCTCCGATTGCCAGACTAATCCATAACAGCGCCATGACGATGCCGTGCGCATAAGCTGCTCCCAGCATTCCCAAGCCGAGCGTAGTTCCTCCGATAAGGATTGCTTGCCGGACGAACGACGAGTCGCGGCCACGCTGGATTAATTTGTCCACTAGCCAGCCCCCCATGACGATATCCGTAAAGGTTGCAAACAGCCAAGGCACGCTCGTGTAAAAGACCGCATGCAGCAGATTAATGTGATGGGTTGAAGAGAGATACGAAGGCAGCCACGTCAGCAGGAGATAGAAAGTGTAGTTGTAGGACGCAAAGCCTAACACCAGCCCCCAAACCTTTCGCTGACTTAGCAAATATCCAAGCGGGGCGCCCCGCGCAGCCTGGGCTCGATCCTCGGGTTGCGCTCCACCCAGCAGAATAAAATCGCGCTCCGCTGTGGAAAGCAACCGATCCTCGCTGGGATTTCGGTAGAACCAGTAAAAAAAAACAAAATAGAGCAGACTGATCAATCCCGTTGCTGCAAAACTCCATCTCCATCCGAACCGAAGCAACAGCAACCCAATCGCCGGGACCCCAATGGCCGAGGCGAACTTCGCCGCGGAATCGAAGATCGCCGTCGCCAGACTCCGCTCTTGAGCGGGAAACCAGTAGCCGATCGCTTTCGCGTTCGCCGGAAACGTAGGAGCTTCGCCTACTCCGAGCAAAAGCCTCGCTCCAAGAAAGCCTGCCAGTCCGGTCGAAATCGCCGCAGCAAATGAAGCGACACTCCACAAGAGCGTTCCGATCCGGCCAACCAGCTTCACTCCGAAGCGATCCAGAATCAGGCCCGATGGAACTTGAAAGAGCGCATAAGTCCAACTATAGGCGCTCAGCAAGAATCCGAACGTCACGGTAGAGATGCCGAAAGCATTGTGCAGCGCTTCCTGCGAGACTGAGAGATTCACCCTGTCAAAATAATTCACCAGCACACCGAATCCCAGCAGGAAGGCAATGCCCCATCGCCGCCGCGGGACAGAACCGGTCTCGATAGTTTCGACTCCATTCACTCGGCTAGGCAAGACCATACCGCCGGCTAGCATACATTGACACGGCAGCCCACGAGAACAATTGATTTCGGCAGCTAAAGGCGAGGAACGTATGAACTAGAATTAGTTGTGTCCTGTACAATTTTGCTTCGATGAGTTCATCAGTAAGATGGTGGCTAAGTGTGGCTGGTGCGCTGCTGCTGGTTGTGGCGGCGCAGGCCGAACCAGTCGCAAAGCTCAAAGCCACCGATTACGTCAACGACTTTGCCCAAGTTCTGGATCCGAACACGATCGCGCAGATAGACGAGATCTGCCGTCAGATCGACGAGAAAGCACATGCTCAGATCGCGGTAGTGACCATCCACTCGCTTGATGGCTCAGACATCGAAAGCTACGCCGTCGATCTGTTCCATCAATGGGGCGTCGGAAGCAAGTCCACCAATCGTGGAGTGCTGATTCTATATGCCATTGACGACCGTCGCGCCCGCATTGAGGTTGGATATGGCCTGGAACCGATCCTCCCCGACGGCAAAGTGGGCGGCTTTCAGCGGGAAGCAATCCCGCTCGTGCGGAGTAGCAATTATAATCAGGCGCTACTGCTGGTCACCTCGCGGGTTGCGCAGGTCATTGCACAGGATGCGGGAGTTCAACTCACAACTCCGCAGCCAGCGGTTGTACCGGCGGAGCAGCCGGGTAAGGGAATGTCGGCCGGCGGAATCATCCTCCTTATTATTGTCGTACTCGTCGTCCTTTTTACTCCGCTTCGCAGCGTACTTTTCTGGATCCTTCTTTCCGGAATGTCCGGCGGTGGAGGAGGGTCGAGAGGTGGCGGAAGTTGGGGCGGCGGAGGTTTTGGCGGCGGGGGTGGTTTTGGCGGATTCGGCGGCGGCAGCTCCGGCGGTGGAGGAGCTAGCAGCAGCTGGTAGTCAGTGAGGACGCAAATGCTTCCTGAGAAAAAGATTGGCGATTTTATCAGCCGGCTGCGGTCAGCAGCCGGAGCGAACCTGGAGAGTGTGATCCTGTTTGGATCGGCGGTCGCGGGAGATTTTCATCCTGAGTTCTCGAATGTGAATCTGTTCTGCGTGATTCGCGACAGCTCGTTCGGCGCATTGCAGGCGCTTGCCCCCGCCGTCAAATGGTGGGGTGCTCAGAAACAGCCGCCTCCGCTGTTCATGACGTGCGACGAGATCGCGCGCTCTACTGATGTTTTTACGATTGAGTTTCTTGAGATGCAACAGCACCGCCGCGTCCTTTTTGGCGAAGATGTTCTGCAGGGCCTGTCGATTCCGGCTAACCTGCATCGCGTTCAGGTGGAGTACGAATTGCGGGAGAAAATGGCGCTGCTGCGCCAGCATCTGATTCTGGCCTCAGGCAACGAGTCGCGTCTGTGGGAGTTGCTGCTACGATCGGTATCGTCGTTTGCCACGCTCTTCCGCCACGCACTGATCGTACTGGGCAAGAATGCTCCGGTTGGAAAGCGCGAGGCAGTACAGGCATTGTCAAGTCAGATTGGGTTTGACGCTGCTGGCTTTCTGCAGGTGCTGGACGTCAGAGAAAGGAAATCAGACCGCAAGAAGTTCGACGTGGCGGACGTTTTTTCCCGATATCTCGCAGCCCTGGAGCAGGTAACCGCCGCTGTTGATAAAATGCTGGACTCGGATGCATCGGGTTCTTCGTAGAACTCCGCGAACACTCTTTTCAGGAGAATCTTATGAGCAAGGCGCTGATCGTGGTTGTCGTAATAGTTGCGATTCTATTGCTGGGCAGCCTGTTTATTTTTGGCCAGTACGTAAGCGTAAAGAATACGCTGGTCAGCAAGAACGAATCGGTGAAAGCAGCCTGGTCGCAAGTCGACATCGTTCTGCAACGCCGCGCCGACCTGATCCCGAACCTGGTGGAAACAGTGAAAGGTTATGCACAGCAGGAAGTGACCGTCTTCGGCGATATTGCTAAAGCGCGCTCTGCTCTGCTTTCTGCGGGCACGCCGCAAGAAAAGATAGCGGCGAACGGCCAGCTCGATGGGGCGCTCGGACGTCTGCTGGTGGTTGTCGAGAATTATCCTCAGTTGAAGTCCAACGAGAATTTTCTGCGCCTTCAGGATGAGCTCGCCGGCACGGAGAATCGCATTGCGGTCGAGCGCAAGCGCTACAACGACACTCTGCGCGACTACAACACATACGTGCAGCAATTTCCCAACAGCTTTTTTGCGGGGATCGCGGGCTTCAAACCGAATGAAGCTTACTTCGAAGCTTCGCCAGGATCGCGCGAAGTTCCAAAGGTAAACTTCTCAAGTCCGGGAGCGACGGCCCCACAGGCGACTCCTCAGCCCGCACCCGCACATTAGCTAGACCCCGCGACTGCGGGTGGTGTGCTGGCGAGAAAGGACAACAAGAATGTCTCTTGTGCGAACCTGTGAACACTGTGGACAGAAAAATCGAATTCCAGCCAAGCATCTTGCTGACACCGGCCGTTGCGGAGCATGCAAGTCCCAACTGCCACCAGCGAACCAACCTTTGGACGTCGACCCCGAGCAGTTCGACGAAATTACGCAACACGCCCGCGTCCCAGTCCTGGTCGATTTCTGGGCGGCGTGGTGCGGCCCTTGCCGCATGTCCGCACCGGAGGTTGCCCGCACTGCAGCGGACATGGCGGGCCGTGCCGTCGTTATCAAAGTCGACACCGAGCGCTATCCGCAACTGGCGGCCCGCTTCAACGTTCGTGGCATACCGAACTTTGTGGTCTTCCACGCTGGCCGATTGGTAAGTCAACAAGCCGGACTGGTCGACCACGCACAAATGGAAAACTGGTTGCAATCCGCTGGTTCTGTTTCAGCGGGGGTGGCCGATTCCTAGTTCGGATTTGAACCGAATGCAGTCACGACACCTTTAGACGCCGCCTCCTGATCGTTGTCCATTCTCGGACACGAACGTCCAGTTCCGGATAGAGACACGTCTCTTCCCGTCCATGTCATCGACGGTATCCACCATATTTTTAGGTACTTACGGCTCGGCCGCATACGGCATCCCAGTTGCCCTCCAGAAAACGGATGGATATCGCTCGGCCCGAGTTCAAAACTCAGAAGCGTCGTCGCCAGACGATCATTGTGGCTGTCGTAGTTGTAGCTGCCGCTGCGGTTTCGGTGGGAGTTGCCCGGCTGAAACCTGCCGCCCCAATCGTTGAGCGCGGAACCGTGTGGACCGACACCGTGAAAAGAGGGCCTATGGTGCGACAGGTTCGCGGCTTGGGATCGCTGGTGCCCAGCCAGGAATCGGTGCGCCAGATTCCGGCGGAGACTGAAGCAACTGTCGTCCGCATTCATATGCTGCCCGGCTCGCAGGTTAAGGCCGACACGATCCTGTTGGAGATGAGTAATCCCCAGACAGAGCAGGCTGCAGTGGACGCGCAGCTTCTATTGAAGGCAACCGAGGAAGAGTACCAGAGTCTTCGCGTGAAGCTGGAGAGCGAACTGCTCAACCAGAAAGCCGGTGCCGCTACCGTGCATGCGGAAAACGCACAGGCGCAACGGCAGGCCAATACAGACAAGTCACTGTACGAACTCGGAGTCATCTCGGGCCTGGCTTACAAATCTTCGAAGGACAAGGCGGACGAGATGACCATCAGAAATGACCTTGAAACGCAGCGGCTCGCCGCCAATCAGCGGGCAATTGAATCGCAGATGGCGGAACAGCAGGCCAAAGTCGATGAGATGCGTACCCTGGCCCAGCTAAAACAAAGACAATTCGATGCATTGAAGGTTCGAGCGGGAATCGACGGCGTGCTGGTGGATCTGCCGCTGCAAGTCGGGCAGCGCGTCTCCCCAGGAACCATGCTTGCCAAGGTGGTGGAACCCGATCACCTGATGGCGACTCTGAAGGTCGCAGAAACGCAGGCTCGAGACGTGCAGATTGGAGAGCACGCTTCGGTCGACACTCACAACGGAGTGATCGCGGGCACGGTGATGCGCGTCGATCCAGCAGTACAAAACGGAACCGTAACTGTCGATGTCAAACTCACCGGAGAATTGCCGAAAGGCGCGCGTCCGGACTTGAGCGTCGACGGAACCGTCGATCTGGAACGGTTGGACAATGTGCTCTATGTCGGCCGTCCCGCATTCGGTCAGGAGAACAGCACCATTAGTTTATTCAAGCTGGGTCCGGACGGCCAGACGGCCTCACGGGAGCGCGTGAAGGTTGGCCGGGCTTCGGTGAACTCGATCCAGGTGATTGAAGGACTGACCGAGGGAGACGCTGTGGTTTTGTCCGACATGTCGCGTTGGGATAATACCGATCGCATCCGGCTTGAGTAGCCGGACGGGCGAACGAACAAACTAAAAAGCGAGGTAGCCCGCAATGACCGAGGCAGAACATCCGCTCATCCAGATTCAGGATCTCACCAAAGTCTTCTATACCGATGAGATCGAAACCCATGCTCTGTCCGGCATTCACCTCTCGGTGAATAAAGGAGAGTACGTCGCCATGTCGGGGCCATCGGGATGCGGTAAGTCAACTCTGCTGTCGATCATCGGATTGCTGGATACGCCGACCGCCGGACGCTACTCGCTGAATGGCAAGACAGTAGAGAATCTTGATTTCGCCGAGCGGTCGCGCATCCGTAACCAGGAAATTGGTTTCATTTTTCAAAGTTTCAATCTGATCGGCGACTTGACGGTATACGAAAACGTCGAACTGCCGCTCACGTACCGCCAAAGAATGCCGGCGGCAGACCGAAAAGCACGGGTGATGGAGGCTCTGGAGCGGGTCGGCATGGCGCATCGCATCCGGCATTATCCGGCGCAACTGTCGGGAGGTCAGCAGCAACGCGTCGCTGTCGCCAGAGCGCTGGGCGGAAAACCGTCCATCCTGCTCGCCGACGAGCCCACAGGAAATCTCGATTCGCGCAACGGCGAAGCGGTGATGGAGCTTTTGCAGAACCTGCATCGCGAAGGCGCGACCATCTGCATGGTGACGCATGATCCGCGCTTTGCCAAGCATGCGCAGCGCGAGGTGCACTTGTTCGACGGCAAGGTAGTCGCCGAAAAAGAACTGAAGAAGCTTCTGCAGGAGACGAGTGCATGAACGGATTCCTGCAAGATCTCCGCTACGCTTTCCGGCAGCTACGCAAGAGCCCCGGCTTCGCCTGCACCGCGATTCTGGTATTGGCTCTGGGCATCGCAGCCAGTGTAGCCATCTTTGGTTTCGTGGACGCCGCACTGATCAAGCCGCTGCCCTACGCGAACCCCGATAGGCTGGTTGAAGTAACGGAAAGCGTCCCGATGATTCCCCGCGCCAATCTTTCCTATCCTGACTATCTCGACTGGAAGAGACTCAACCGAGTTTTCAGTTCCATGGATGTCTACCAAGGAATGCGCTATCTCCTTGGCACTTCCGCAGGCACAGAGACAGTTCGCGGTATTCGAGTGAGCGATGGTTTCTTTCGCACGCTGGGTGTGAATCCCGTGCTAGGCCGCGACTTTTATTCGGGCGAGGACTTGCCTGCCGCGCCCAACACCGTGATCCTGAGCTACGCCGCGTGGCAGCACCGGTTTGGCGGAAGGCAAAATGTCATTGGCGAGAGCATTGCTCTGAGCGGCATCCCGCACACGATTGTTGGAGTGCTGCCTGCGAACTTCCAGTTTGCACCTCGAGGGACCGCTGAGTTCTGGGTGACGCTTCACCCCTCAGACTCCTGTTCCATCCGACGAAGCTGCCACGCCCTCACTGGAATCGGGCGGCTCAAGGACGGTGTCTCGGTCGCGACGGCGCTGGCCGACACGAAAGCGATTGCGCGGCAACTAGAACTGCAGTATCCCACCGATAATCGCGACCAGGGAGCGAGTGTGCTTCCCTTGTCCGAAGCGATCGTCGCGGATATCCGTCCCATCCTGTTTGTGCTCCTGGCTGGTGCAGGTCTGCTGCTCGTGATCGCCTGCGTGAATGTGTCGAGCCTGCTGCTGGTGCGCTCCGAGGGCCGCAAGCGCGAGATTGCCGTCCGGGGCGCGTTGGGTGCGTCGCGCGGACGACTCGTTCGCCAATTCGTGACCGAAGGCTTGGTGTTGATGGCAGCAGGCAGCCTGCTCGGCATCATCGCGGCGGCAGCAGCGATGCAGACCCTAACCCATCTCGTCTCGAAGGACATGATGGATGGGATGCCGTACCTGTCTGGACTCGGGCTGAATTCTCATGTGCTAGTTTTTGCGGCAGCCATTTCTGTTTTCGCGACCGCCCTGTTTTCTCTGCCGCCAATGGCGCGCCTGCCCTTGACGAAGCTGCGAGAGGGTTTGACCGAAGGCGGTCGCGGCTACGCTGGAACCTTGTGGCGACGTTTTGGCGCCAACCTGGTGGTGGTGGAGTTGGCGATTGCCGTGGTCCTGCTGGTGGGGGCGGGATTGCTGGGAAAGAGCTTCTATCGTTTGCTCCACGTGGAAGTCGGCTTCCAGACTGATCATCTGGCCACGGTGCAAGTTGCCTTGTCTGGCGTTAGCTATGCGAAGGACGAGCAAATCGTTGCTGTCGAGCAGCAGATCATAAAACGGGTTGCGACCTTGCCCGGCGTCCAGTCGGTCGGCATTTCCAGCGTGTTACCCGTGAGCTTCAATGGAAATACGGAATGGATCCGGTTTGTGGGCCGGCCCTATGACGGCAGACACAACGAAGTGAACGAAAGGGATGTAAGCCCGGATTTGTTCTCCACGCTCCGGGCGAAGTTGTCGCGCGGGCGTTATTTTACCGATACCGATGATGCCTCAAAGCCTCTCGTAGTCATCATCAACCAGACGCTGGCAAACAAATACTTCCCCGGAGAAGACCCGATCGGCAAGCAGATTGGCGACACCGAGCTGTCACCCAAGTCGATCAAGGAGATCGTCGGTATTGTTGAGGACGTTCATGATGGCGCGCTCGACTCCGAAATTTGGCCAGCTGTCTATTATCCGTTTAACCAGAGTACGGACACTGACTTCTCTCTGGTTGCGCGTACGTCGCAGGACGAGGCGTCGTTGCTCCCGACGCTGGTAGCCGCAGTCCATGAGGTTGATCCCGGCATAGGCACAACGAACGAAGCAACCATGACCGACAGGATCAATGATTCGCCAACTGCCTATCTCCACCGCTCCTCAGCCTGGCTGGTGGGAGGTTTCGCCACCTTGGCCCTACTGCTCGGCGTCATTGGCCTCTACGGCGTGATCGCATACTCGGTGAGCCAGAGGACGCGTGAGATCGGCGTTCGCATGGCCCTCGGCGCTCAGCGCGCCTCGGTCTACGGGCTCATCATGAAGGAGGCAGGCTGGTTGGCGGGGACGGGAATCGGCGTAGGCCTGCTCTGTTCGATTGCTGCTGCGACGCTAATTCGCGGATTGCTTTTTGGGGTTCGGCCGTGGGACGGCGGCACGCTGGCCGCGGTCTGTTTCGTCCTCGCAATTTCGGCCCTGCTCGCCAGCTACATCCCCGCACGAAGGGCAGCGTCCGTCGATCCCATGGTGGCGTTGCGCTATGAGTAGGGAGGACGCATGAACGGATTGCTCCAGGATCTTCGTTATGCGCTCCGCCAATTGCGGAAGTCACCCGGGTTCGCGGCAGTCGCGATCGTGACCCTCGCTCTTGGCATCGGCGCCAACACTGCGATTTTCAGTTTGCTCGATCAGGCGCTTCTTCGCAGCCTTCCTGTAAAAGATGCGGATCGTCTGGTGATTTTGAAGTATTCCGGCAGCAACATCCCCGGGCGTCTCGATTCGCGAACGGATGGAAAGTTCTACTTCTCCTACCCTATGTATCGCGATCTGCGTGACCGCAATTCCGTTTTCACTGGACTGATTGCCACGGATTGGACGCAGGTCGGAGTGCAATGGCACAACCAGCCCGATCTGGTGGCGGCGGAACTCGTCTCCGGCAACTACTTCGACGTTCTCGCCCTGCAGCCTGCTTTGGGGCGGTTGTTTATCGCCGCAGATGATCTCAAGCAGGATGCGAACCCCGTGGTCGTGTTGAGTTTCAGCTATTGGCAGCGCCGCTTTGGCACCGACCCGGGAGTTTTGAATCAGAGCATTCTGGTGAATGGGCATCCTTTTACGGTGGTTGGAGTTGGCCCGCCCGGCTTTCACAGCGTGGTCATGGGCGACACTCCAGATGTCTTCGTGCCCATGATGATGGAGGCCGAAGTCATCCCCGGACGCAAGGATCTCGACGACCACCAATCTAGTTGGTTGAACATTATCGGAAAGCTGAAACCTGGAATCAGCCGCGAACAAGCGGAAGCGGCCCTCGCTCCTCTCTGGTACGCGCTCCGGTCCGACGAACTGCAAAGCCTAAAGGCCCAGTCGGAAGGCTTTCGCGACCGGTTCCTCACCAGGTCGCATTTACTTGTTCTCGACGGCGCCAGGGGATTCTCTCCGCTCCGCAAAGACGTCCAGATGCCCTTGCTAATCGTGATGGCCATGGTTGGACTCGTGGCCCTTATGGCCTGCGCCAACGTAGGGAGTTTGCTGCTCGTCCGGGCGTCTGGCCGGATTCGTGAAATGTCAGTGCGTTACGCGCTCGGCGCAAAGCGCAAGCGGGTCATACAACAATTACTGGTGGAAGGACTTCTGCTCGGTTCTGCCGGAGGACTGTTGGGCATGCTGCTGGCGCCCCGAGTCTCAGCCCTGCTGATTAACATGATCTGGAGCGGAGGCACGGGCGATCTTCCTTTCTCCGCCAAGCCCGATCTGCGGATCATGCTTTTCAATTGTGCGCTGGCGCTGTTGGCCACTCTACTCTTCAGTCTGGCTCCGGCGGCACAGTTCTGGCGTCCCGATCTGGCACCCGCCCTGAAACAGCAGGGGATGACCGCCAGAAGCAGTCCGCTCCGCTTCCGTCGCGTTTCGGTCGGACTGCAGATCGGGCTGAGTCTCATGCTGCTGGTGGGCGCTGGGTTGTTCGTGCGCACGTTGCACAATCTGAGATCGCTCAACGCCGGATTTGCCACCGATCATCTGCTGACATTTGGGATCGACCCTAGAATGGCAGGATACGAGCCAGCTCGCACCTTTGCGCTCTACCAAAGAGTCTTCGAAACATTGAACCGCTTGCCGGGAGTTCGTTTCGTGGCTGCGACCAACGATCCTGAATTAGCGAATGACAACGAAAGTGGAAACATCGCCATCGCGGGGTACGCCGAAAAACCGGAAGAGGATATGAACGTCGAACAGCCCGATGTCAGCGCAGATTATTTCTCCACTCTTCAGATGCCGTTGCTCGCCGGCCGCGCATTCAACCAGCAAGATTCGGCGGGCTCGCAAAAGGTAGCGGTGGTCAATGAAAGCTTCGCTCGCCATTTCTTCGGAGATCCGCAGCAGGCGCTTGGGCATTCCATCGGCTACGGCGGCGCGGTGGTAAAAACCGACACAGCCATCGTGGGGGTCGTAAAAGACGCAAGGCATTCGAGCCTTCGAGAACCGGTCACCCGCACGCTTTTCCGGCCCTACCTTCAAATTTCCGAGCCTCACGCGATGACGTTTTATGTCCGCACCTGGCAGCAGCCCGAAAACGCGGAAAGCACGATCCGCAGCGCCATGCTAACGCTGGACTCCACCCTGGTGCTCGATACTTTCCGGACCATGGACGAGCAGGTCGACAACAACCTGGCTGCCGAGCGCGTAATCGCTCTGCTGGCTTCAGGTTTTGGAATCCTCGCGGCTCTCATGGCTGCCGTGGGCCTGTACGGGGTGCTGGCTTATTCGACCGCTCAGAGAACAAGCGAGATTGGCATTCGCATAGCGCTTGGGGCGACCCGCTCGTCCGTAGTCAGGATGGTGCTATTTGAGGTGCTTTGGCTGGCGGGGATTAGCATCGCGGTTGCGCTGCCTCTGTCGTTGCTGCTCATGTATGCGGTTCGCAGCCAGTTGTATGGCATTTCCGGCAGTGACCCAGTCACGCTTTTTGGAATGACAGTGGTCGTGACCCTCGTTGCGCTTGCCTCCGCCATGCTGCCGGCGCGACGCGCCGCACAGGTAGAACCCATGACGGCATTGCGCTATGAGTGAGATGCGTACGTGACAATCGGAAGTGGAATGATCCACCTGAAAAATATCGAACGCAGTTACAAGACCGGCGCCGGCCAGGCGTGGGTTTTGCGCCGCGTCAACCTGCAGATTCAACCGGGCGAGTTCATTACGGTGATGGGGCCGTCGGGCGCGGGTAAATCGTCCCTTCTTAATGTGCTCGCGCTCCTGGATGATCAATGGCAGGGCGAGTACTGGTTTCGCGAGCAGGCTGCGCACGCGATGAAGCGAAAAGAACGCGCCGAGGTGGCGAAGAAAAACGTCGGTGTCGTTTTTCAGAGCTATCACCTGCTCGACGATCTCACTGTGATGGAAAACATCGACCTGCCGCTCTCGTACAAAGACATTCCGCGCCACCAGCGGCAAAGCCTGGTCGCCGATACACTCGATCGCTTCCAGATTGTCGCCAAGAAGGACCTATATCCGAGTCAGCTCTCCGGCGGACAACAACAATTGGTCGGGATCGCGCGAGCAGTCATTCACAAACCGGTGCTGCTGCTTGCCGATGAGCCGACCGGCAATCTCCATTCCTCGCAGGCCAAGGAGATCATGGAACTCTTCCAGGACTTGAATCAACAAGGCACAACGATCGTGCAGGTCACTCACTCCGAAACCAACGCTGCTTATGGAACTCGCACCATCCAGTTGCGCGACGGTTGGCTGGTGGAAGATACGGCGAATCCAGATTTACATCAAACGACGGAGCCAAGTGATGCGGCGGTGAATCGATGAAGTTCCGTGCCCTCATACAGCGGTTTGACATTTTACTGACGACATTTCTGGTGTTCACAGCGGGAATGTTGCAGGCCCAGGTGGGCGCCTCGGCTTCATTGGAAATGCCGCACTCACACAATCTATTAAGCCCGTACACTCCCGATTCTGTGCCCGATCCCGTACTGACAAATTCGCCTCGTCTCGATCGCCTGACCCGCGACGGAAAGTTGTTTCTTTCTTTGAGAGACGCGATTGACCTCGCTCTGGAAAACAATCTGGATCTCGCGATTGCCCGCTACAACTTGCCGATTGCCAATGCAGACTTGCTGCGCACCAAAGCTGGTGGCACCTTTCTTGGCGTCAACACCGGCGTCGTTCAAGGGACTCCTGGCGGGGGCGTAGGAGGATACGGCGCGGGAGCGCCGGGAGCGGGCGCCGGCGGCACAACCAGCGGCGCAGGCGGTGCGGGCGCCGGCGCCTCGGGGCTCGTGCAATCAACCCTGGGCGGAGGGACACCCGTGTCGTCCTACGATCCGGCTCTCGCCGTGTCATCAGGGATTGAGCACCTGACATCCCCGCTGACGAATATACAGATTTACGGTGTCCCATCTCTGCAGCTGAATACGGCGCAGGTGAATGCCTTCTATTCCCAGGCCTTTCCCACCGGCACTTCGATTTCTTTTGGATTCAATAACAATCGCCAGACTACAAACAGCCCCCTCACCTTTCTGTCACCGGCTTTGAATACCTACTACAGGTTCAGTTTCTCGCAACAGCTTCTCGCGGGCTTTGGTTTCGGCCCGAACCTCCGCTATTTGCACATCGCCAGGAACAATAAGAAGATCTCCGATATCGCTTTCAAGAATCAGGTCATCGCCACCGTCACCCAGGTCGAAAATATGTATTGGGACCTGGTGAGCGCCTACGAACAGGCGCGTGTGAACGAACAATCGCTCGCCTTCGCTAACCAGACTTTGGAGAACGCCAGGAAGCAATTGCAGTTGGAAAGCGTTCCTGAAATGGACGTGATGAAGGCTGAGACCGAGGTTTCCAAGCGCGACCAGGAACTTACCGTCGCGCGCACGAGCCTTCAATTGCAGGAATCGTTGATGAAAAACGCGCTGACGAAGAGCCTTGACGATCCCACCCTGGCAGAGATGCCCGTTGTCCCGACCGATCGCATGCAGACCACCAACACCGAGGCAGACACGAGTGTGCCGATTCTCGATTTGATTGCCGAGGGGCTGCAAAATCGTCCGGAACTGCTCGAGACCGATATCGACCTGGCTAACCGGCAGATCAGTCGACAAGCAGAACGGAATGCACTCCTGCCTAGTCTTTCCCTTGTCGGCTTCTACGGGGGCAGTGGTCTCGCGGGATTAGTGCCTCCCGGAAACAATACAACCTCCACCGTTCCCACCGATCTGACCGGGTCCTGGCAGGACGCTTTCAACAATTCGTCACCGGATTACTACGTCGGAGTCAACCTGAATATTCCTTTTCGCAACCGCGTCGCCAAAGCCGACCAGTATCGGTCCGAGCTAGAGTACCGGCAAGCCAGCCTGCGTAAAGAGCAATTAAAAAAACAAATTCGGATCGAAGTTCGCAATGCGCAGTATGCTTTGGAACAATCACGCGCCAGGGTTGAATCAGCCCGAAAGGCCAGGGATTTGGCAGAACGTACCTTCGAGATCACGAAGAAGGAGCAGGATTTAGGATCGGGATCCAGTTATCAGACCATGACGGCGCGGCATGATCTTTCCGTCGCCGAACTGGACTTGGTTACTGCCAGGACCACCTACCAAAAGGCTCGAGTAGAACTTGATCGCGCGACAGGGACAACTTTGGACCATAATGGAGTGCTGATTCAGGAGGCAGTAACCGGGACGGTTGCCGCCTCCTCTCCATAGTCATGCCGACTTCGGCCAAGCCGCAAAATCTCCGCAGCCCGACGCCTTCCCTTCCCCGTGAGAATCCCATGCCCCTCATTCTTGCGGCGGATGATCAGCCCCATATCCTTGAAGCTCTCCAACTTCTTCTCCATCCCCAGGGTTATCGGATGGAGAGCGCGAAGTCGCCAGCCGACGTCAGGGATGCATTGGCCATAGATTCTTACGACGCTCTGCTGATCGATCTCAACTATACGCGGGACACCACTTCGGGTGGGGAGGGCCTGGATCTCCTTTCTGAAATCGTTGCCTTGGACAGCAGTTTACCGGTCATCGTCATGACCGCTTGGGGCAACGTCGAACTTGCCGTAGAAGCCATGCGGCGCGGAGCGCGAGACTTTATCCAAAAGCCATGGGAGAACGATCGACTACTCGCCATTCTGCGGACGCAAGTCGAATTACATCGCGCCCTCCAGCGCGCCGAGCGACTGGCGGCAGAAAACCGGTTGCTCCAGCTTCAAGGCAGGCCGGAGTTCATCGCATCGGCGGCATCCATGCAACCGGTGTTAGACGCGATCGCACGGGTCGGCCCTTCGGACGCCAATGTTCTTATTACCGGCGAGCACGGAAGCGGCAAAGAAGTGGTCGCGCAAACCCTGCACGCTCTTTCTTCTCGCGCCTCGCGGTCGATGGTTGCGGTAAATACAGGCGCCCTGGCCGAAGGTCTATTTGAAAGCGAGCTCTTCGGCCATGTGAAGGGTGCGTTTACGGATGCGCGAACCGATCGCATTGGACGGTTCGAACTGGCTGACGGAGGCACAATCTTTCTGGACGAAATTGGCAATGTGCCCATTCGGCAACAGGCAAAATTATTGCGTGTGCTCGAATCGGGCGAGATCGAGCGGCTGGGATCTTCGCGGTCCAGAAAAATCGACGTCCGTCTCATCTCGGCCACCAATATCGATCTTAAAGCCGCGTGCTCTTCAGGCCAGTTTCGTGAAGATCTTCTTTTTCGGCTCAACACGGTTGAGATTCATGTACCGCCACTCCGCGAGCGCCGCGAGGATATACCGACGCTCGCCGTCCATTTTCTCCGGCGCTACGCGACGCGCTATCGCCGCGAAATCGGAGCGTTTGATAGTTCCGCACTGCAAGTTATGGCGCAGTATTCCTGGCCGGGAAACGTTCGTGAACTCGAACACACGCTGGAGCGTGCTGTCCTGATGTGCCGTGGGCATGAGATTCAACCCGCGGATCTCGGACTGAATCTGCAGCGGTCGCAACCCCAGAATCTCGAAGAGCTTAGCCTGGAAGCTGTGGAGGCGCTCTTGATTCGAAAGGCGCTGCAGCGCTTTCAGGGGAACATCAGCCAGGCCGCCGAGGCCTTGGGGCTAAGCCGTGGTGCGCTCTACCGGCGCATGGAGAAGTATGGCCTCTAGTCCGCACACCAGCGGCAAGGCCGAAACACGAAAAGCTCCTCGCAAGCGCGCTCGCCTCCCCTATGAGCATCGCATCGGACTCTTTTCCCTACTGGTAGCCTTACCGGGAATTGTGGTCAGCGCCATTCTGATCTGGCGCCAGCCCTGGTCAGCGGGATCGAAAGTAACGCTGTCGCTCGTGGAGTTGTTTGTCTGGTGGCTGCTGGCATTAGGTTTGCACGATCAAACGGTCCGTCCCTTGCAGACCTTAGCCAATGTAGTTGCGGCCCTGCGCGAGGAGGATTATTCCTTTCGAGCCCGCGGAGCCACTGCAGAGGACGCGTTGGGTGAACTTTCACTTGAGGTCAACGCTTTGGCAAACCTGCTCGCGGATCAGCGAATCCGCGTCATCGAAGCCACTGCGCTGCTGCGGCGAGTCGTGGAAGAAATCGATGCTCCCTTGTTCGCCTTTGACCCTGGGCGAGTGCTTCGACTGGTGAACCCCGCGGGCGAAAAACTACTCCAACAAGCGGCAGTTCGTCTCCTCGGACGCACTGCCGACGAAATCGGTCTCGCCGATTGCCTCGGCGTAGCGAATGAAGCGCTTGTGGCATTGCCGGCCAACAGTTCGAGTGCCCGCTGGTTGGTGAGGAAAAGCAAGTTCCGCGAAAAAGGCGTGCCCCACACTATGATTGTGCTATCGGACGTAAGCCGTGCGCTTCGCGAGGAAGAGCGGAACGCATGGCTGCGGTTGATCCGCGTACTCGGGCACGAACTCAATAACTCGCTGACTCCGATTAAGTCGATCGCGGGCAGTCTGAGCAATCGCCTCGCGGAGGCTCAACTTAATCCCGAACAGCGTCGAGACTTTGAACGTGGTCTGGCCATCATCGAAGATCGCACCGCGTCTCTGAATCGCTTTCTGCAGGCATATCGGCAATTAGCACAAATGCCGCCTCCGGCAATAAAGAGAGTCGCTCTGCTCCCGATTGTGGAGCGAGTCGTTTTTCTTGAAACCAGAATGCCCGTGACGATCTGTCGCGGACCGGATGTAATGCTGATGGTGGATTCCGACCAGATCGAGCAGATGCTGATCAATCTTATGCGCAATGCTGTGGAAGCGGCTCTCGAGCCAAATCGGAGCGATGACCCGTCCAACGACTTCGCAGACGCCGTAGAGGACCGGAAGCCGCAGGTAACGTTGAGCTGGGTCGTCGAGGATCAGACCGTCGAAATAACTATCGACGATAACGGCCTCGGACTTCTGAATCCGAGCAACGCTTTCGTGCCGCTCTACACCACCAAGCCCTCGGGAAGTGGCATAGGATTAGCCCTCTCGCGACAGATCGTGGAGGCCCATGGAGGCTCGATTGAGCTGTCAAATCTTATCGGAAACAGAGGCTGCCGCGTGCGAGTCAGACTGCCGTGCGACTGAGGAGTGCACGGCAGCCAATCGCGATTCGATTACTGAACTTCTATTTCGCCGGCGCGAGTATTGCGTCCAGATGATCGGGCGTCGTTTCGACTCTCTCCAGGTGTGGGTAGCGCATTCCGCCATGGTAGTCGAGAGAAATTGTTATAAACTCGTCGCCTCTCTTAAATAGGAACTTGATCAGTTCCTTACTTTTTTCCGCAGCGAGGACGGTTTCGCGCAGACTCATGGCGGTGTATTTCTGATCGTTGACAGCTAGCAGTTGCATATCCGGCGTGATGCCAGCTTTGAAGGCCGGACTATCCCACCAAACATTAGCAAGGCTGCCACGTAAATCGGGACTGCCCTCTGGCTTTAGCGAGAAGCCGAGTGAGGTAGCGAAGCTCGCTCCCCGAACGCCCTCCTCTTTTCTCAGCCACTCCGGTTCGTTATCGTTATACACGAGTCGATACCCGCCTTTCGTAATCCCATCCTCCGGAACATTCGGGCTGACGTCGTAGACCCGCGTACGGAAGAATCCTGCCCAATCGTATGGCTGCACGGTGTTCAGCGCTTTCACGATATCTTCCAACGCGTAACCGACGGTGACATAGCTCCCATTGTCGATCCCGAAAAAGAGCTTCGCGAAATCGTCAAGAGACTTCTTCCCACCGCTCAGTTCGCGGATCTTCGTGTCGGCGTTCAGCCAGATGAGGTCTGACTCCGGGTAATAATCGTAAGAACGCTGCCAGCTTGGCCAGGCCTGCGGCGTTGCTCCATGAGACGAAACGATGGGCTCGTTGGTGGTGTCGTTCAAAGAGCGCCACGTGCGTCCCGGGCTGATTTCGAACCCAGCGGCGATTTGCGCGAAAACATCGCGGGCCTGCTCGGGAGTACGCATTCCGGAACGCGCAGTGAGGACGTTGCCGTAATAGTCCGTCAAACCCTCATAAACCCATAGCAGATCGTTGCGCATCGGTACGTTGAAGTTGGGCGTCCACAGGTCAGTCGGCCGGCGGAACTTGCCGTTCCACGAGTGCGTGTATTCGTGGGGCAGCAAAGCCCGGCCGGAAACCCCTGCACTCCAGTCCGTGAAGTAATTGGCGCGAGAACCGTCCTCACTCGATTGATGGTGCTCCAGGCCCTTGCCGCTGACTACGTCGCTGACAGAAAAGAGAAAGTCGTAGTGATCGTAGTGATGCGAATTGAAGAGCTTCTGCGCCTCGATCACAAGGTTCTTGTGGTATTGCAGTTCTTCCGGAGTGATTTCGAGGTCGGCAGGTTTGTCGGCAAAGACATCGAGGTACACCAGGTTGTTCGGCCCAGTCGATAGGTCTAAACGCTTGAAGTAGACGCCCGCATAGAGCGGTGAATCGACCAGCGTATTCAGCGTCGTCTCTTTGAACTGAACGAGGTTGCCGTTCTGCGATTTCTCTTCCAGAGCGCAGGCAAATTTCCATCCATCCGGCAAACGGAGAGCAGCTTCGAATTTGATATCCCGCGAGAAGTAACCCGCCGGATAGAGAAGCACGCTGTTCCAAGTAACGTTGGCGAACTTCGAGGACACACGACCCCGTTTTGGATCCAGCGGGGCCAAGTACTGGAAGTCTATATCCAGAGTCGTTGCATCCTGCGGCGCCTCAACATGAAACGCGTACATGTTCACGCGATCACGTAGCCAAGGGATGCGTTTGCCATTTGCCGTGACGACGAGGCCGGCGAGGTCGCCCACCGGGTTCGATGGCGAGTGCGTGCCGGGAAGCCACTCCGGGTAGAGCAGCGTAATATCGCGGCCTTTTATCGGGATCGTTTCGTGCACGCTCTGCACACGATCGGTGATGTTAGTGACATCGACGAGCAGCGAAATCGTGCCGGGATAAGGCGTGTCAACCGGCATAACAATGGCCGGAGGCAGCGGCACCGGCTGAGGGCCCGGTGAAGTCTGGGAATGTGCGATTGCGGCTAGGGCAATGTATACGACTACGAAGACCGTTGCGGTACCTCCACGACGGAAAAATGAATGCGGCATGTGGATCCTCCGAAAACGTAGACAATGCGATATAAAGAAAGTTTGATCGATCGCTGGGCAAGAATCCTACGTATGCAGAAGGGTCTAGTCAACGTTTAATGGAATTTCACGCAAGCGATCCATGCTGAGGATGGACTTTTTTGCAACGCGGCCAGCATCGCGTTACTCCAAACAAAACGCAGCTTGAAACGGCGGGTTTTCATCGCCGAAAAAGAGGAGATGTATGAAGAATCAGGAGTCTACAGCGAAGAGTGACGTGGCACTGGCCAAGAAGACCGGCGAATTCTTGATCGGAGACGATCTCCGTATTACGCGATTGGGATTTGGCGCGATGCGAATCACGGGAGACGGAGTTTGGGGCGAGCCTGCGGATCGTCAAGAGGCCGTCCGAGTATTGCGGCGGGCCGTTGAATTGGGCATCGATTTCATAGACACTGCGGACTCCTACGGTCCGGCAGTGAGTGAGGAGATCATTGCGGAGGCTTTGCATCCATATCCGGCAGGCTTCGTGATCGCCACAAAGGGCGGTTTTGATCGACCCGGTCCCAACCAATGGGTCGAGAACGGAAAGCCAGAACACTTGAGATCCGCGTGCGAAGGCAGCTTGCGCCGCTTGCGTCTTGACCGGATCGATCTTTATCAGTTGCATCGAATCGACCCGAAGGTGCCGGCCGAAGATCAGTTGGGCACATTGAAAGATCTGCAGGCACAGGGAAAAATCAAACACATCGGCTTGTCAGAAGTGAGCGTGCGGCAGATTCAACATGCCCGAACGATCGTTCCGATAGTCAGCGTGCAGAACCGTTACAGCGTTACCGACCGCGGATCGGAAGATGTTCTGAAATATTGCGAGAAGGAAAAACTGGGTTTTATTCCGTGGTTCCCGCTGGCGGCAGGTCGAGTCTCCAGTTCCAACAGCCCCATCACTGACGTAGCCGCGAGATTAAAAGTGACGCCATCACAGGTCGCTTTGGCATGGCTGCTGGCGCGATCTCCGGTGATGCTGCCGATTCCCGGAACTTCCAAAGTGAAACACCTCGAAGAAAACGTGGCGGCAGCCGGTTTGAAGATTGACGCAAGCAGGATGCAGGAACTGGACGGTATGGCGCGCGCCAGCTAGGGAAGCACGCTGGGGCCAGCACCTGATGTCGGCTTGTTCTGCTTACGATACTCGATCCTTCCCCATGGTAATGGTTGGTTTGCTGCAGCAGGTTGAGAGATTCCAGCAAACCGCAATCTTCGACCGCCCGCGGTAACTCGTTTGGCCGCCCCATTCGCCTTTATGACGGCGAGTAGTCTTAGAATGCTTGAGGCACCCCGTCCGCGAGTACATCCCACTTGGCTCCTTGGAGAATTCATGAGCATGACGTTATGTGGACTTCGATGTTTGATTCAAGGCGGGATGACCTCACTGTTTCTGATCGTCCTTGCTGTGAGCGGCTACTCTCAGACGCCGGCCACCAACGATCCCGCGTTTTACGGACCGTTTAACGCGGAATTGGCTCTGAGCGGAGATGGCCTGAAGAAGCCTTTGAAAAAAGACGACTCGGTGTTGCGTGCAGATTCGCCCTGGTCGCTGTATGCCTGGGTAAGGCCTGCGGAAAGGCCGAAAGGACGAAGTCTGGTTGCGGGGATGGGAGATCCGGCGGAAGAGTATTCGAGATATCTCGCGATCGACGCCGAGCACGTCATTCTCTGGATGGGCAATGACAATAGCTTTTCCGGGTCTGCGATCATAGTCCCGGCGAAATGGCATTTGCTTGCGGCAACCTTCGACGGCGAAGAATTTCGGCTTTACAGCGACGGTGTCGAAGTCGCCCATGGCAAACTCGACCTGGGAAGCGTGAGCGCGGAAGTGCAGATGGCTCCTGCGTTTTTGCCAGGGTCAAATTGGCAGCATTTCGGTGGAGCGATTGCCTCGCTGACTTTACTCCGAAGGGCTTTGAACGCGGATGAGGTCAACAAGCTCTTTCAAAAGCCCGCAGACTTCGCCCTTATCGAATTCGAACAAGGAGCGAAGCCGTGGCCGGTAGGGACGCGAGGGCAGGCAGGATACCGGGCGCCGCAAGACCCCGATACCATGCCGCGCAGCCGGGCGGCGTTTTCACGTCCTATCGCGGCGCCACTTCCGGCTGCGCAGCCAAGTCTCGAAGCAAATGGGACGGACCGGTGGACGCTGTCGGGTGGCTGGAGCATGATCCCGGCGCCCAAGGTCGACGTCGATGGAGCCGCCATCTCACAGGCCGACTACCTCCCGCGGGATTGGTTGCCGGCGACGGTTCCAGGGACAGTCCTCACCACCTTGGTTGACCGCGGCATCTATCCCGATCCCGACTACGGCTTGAATAATCTCGCGATTCCGGAGAGCTTGAATAAGCAAGACTACTGGTATCGCGTGGAATTCCGGGCACCGAAGTCGACTGTTGGCCGCCGGCTAACTCTGACCTTTGAGGGCATCAACTATGCGGCAGCCGTATGGCTGAATGGTCGGTCTCTCGGATCCATCACGGGAGCATTTATCCGCGGCACGTTTGACGTGACGGAAGTGGTCAAGGCCGAGCGAACGAATGTTCTGGCCGTGCGCGTTTCCCCTCCTCCTCATCCAGGAATTCCGCAGGAACAATCGATCAAAGGAGGTCCAGGCGAGAACGGAGGCCTGATGTGCCTTGATGGCCCGACGTTCGTGGCGACAGAAGGATGGGATTGGATTCCGGCGATTCGCGATCGTGATACTGGCATATGGCAACCAGTAACGTTAACAGCAACCAGCGCCGTCAAGATTGGGGACGCCCAAGTGGTTACGACCCTGCCTCTGCCTGATACCAGTCGAGCTGATGTCGAGATCACCGTGCCTTTCGAGAACGTTTCGAATTCTCCGGTAAGCGGAACGCTAAAGGCCTCGTTCGGAGAAATTATCGTAACAAAACCAGTGACGGTCGCTGCCGGCAAGAGTTCGGTGAAGCTGGCGCCCTCTGAGTTCCCGCAGCTAACGGTGCAGCACCCGCGGTTGTGGTGGCCGAACGGCTACGGCAAGCCAGAACTGTATACGCTGCAGCTCAGCTTCTCGGAAGGAAGCAGCGAATCCGACCGCAAACAATTGCGGTTTGGAATCCGCGAAGTCACTTACGAGTTGAGTCTGCTGGACGCCGCAGGCCATCTGCGGCGTATAGAATTTTCGCCGTCCACCGCCAGGTTGAAAGGCGAACAGGTTATTGACAGCCGTCACGAGGAGATTCGCGAGATTGCTCCCACCGACCCCTATCCGGCGAACTTTCCACCCGAGTGGAAGCAAGAGTGGAAATCGTGGGCAT
Organism: uncultured Acidobacteriaceae bacterium; assembly: GCA_963747615.1. GTDB lineage: Bacteria > Acidobacteriota > Terriglobia > Terriglobales > Acidobacteriaceae > Sulfotelmatobacter. The sequence goes on along the minus strand of CAVVFP010000001.1, from coordinate 792,895 downwards.
CATCGCTCGTACCGGGCGCCGAGTCATCTCCGGCAGTACGCTTGCTCGACGACACCAGAGCATCGCCCTATCTGGTGATCAAGGTGAATGGCGTACGCATCGCTTGTCGGGGAGGAAACTGGGGCATGGACGACTCGCGCAAGCGGGTCTCGCGCGAACGGCTGGAGCCCTATTTCCGCTTGCACCGTGACGCGAACCTGAACATCATCCGCAACTGGGTAGGGCAGAACACAGAGGAGGTCTTTTATGAACTCGCCGATGAGTATGGACTCATGGTGTGGAATGATTTCTGGGAATCCACTCAGAACTATAACGTTGAGGCGCAGGATCCAGATTTGTTTCTGAAGAACGCCCGCGACATCGTGCTTCGGTTTCGTAATCATCCGTCGATCGTGGTGTGGTGCGGCCGTAACGAAGGCGTGCCCCAGCCCATTATCAATCAGGGGCTCGCCGAGTTGGTTCGGTCCTTGGATGGGACCCGCTTCTATTCACCTAGTTCGAACGAGATCAATCTTCAGCACAGCGGGCCGTACAGTTATATGAATCCGGCGCTCTATTACACAACGCTGAATCACGGGTTCTCGGTGGAAACAGGCACTCCTTCGTTTTCCACGCTGGAGTCTTTCGAGGCATGGATTCCGAAGGAAGATCAGTGGCCGATCAGCGACGACTGGGCCTATCACGACTGGCATCAGAGCGGGAACGGAGATATGGCGCCGTTCATGGCAGAAATGCAGGCCGAGTTCGGCGCTCCGACGAGCCTGGAGGATTTCGAGCGCAAAGCCCAGATGCTGGACTATGTGGACCACCGCGCAATTTTCGAGGGAATGAACGCGCACCTGTGGGCTCCGAACAGCGGGCGCATGCTCTGGATGACGCAACCCGCGTGGCCCAGCAACGTGTGGCAGATTCTGAGTTCGGACTACGACACGCAGTCTTCTTTCTACGGAGTGAAGAAGGCTTGCGAACCGCTGCATGTGCAGCTCGATTTGTCGAACTACGACGTGGCGGTCGTCAATACCACGAATGATCCGCACCTGGGAATGCAGGTCAGCGCGAGCGTTTATTCGCTGGACAACAAAGTGTTGCTTCACCACGAGGAGAAGAAAGACACGAGCGCCGACGCAGTCACGGACGGATTCAAGCTGGATCTCGCGCCCTTACTTTTGCCGGATGGGATTGTCCTGGTGAACCTGGAACTGCGGAGTTCTACCGGCGAGCTCCTTTCGGAGAATCTCTACTGGCTGGGAGCGGAGAGCGCCTCTTACCGGCGTTTGAACCGTCTTCCCGCTGCTCCACTGCTGCTGAAGGCCAGATCCACTCGTGTGGGCGATAACGTTAAGGTGCGAATCGACCTGCGGAATACCGGCGGCGTAGCTTCGCTGGCGAACAAGCTGACGCTCCTCAATGCAGCCGATGGATCGCGCATTCTTCCCGCTTACTATAGCGATAACTATGTGTCGCTATTACCCGGCGAGAGCCAGGAGATCGAAATTGAGTACCCCGCGAAGCCGGGAAAAGGACCGGCGGAGGTGGCGATCAGAGGTTGGAACACAGCGAAGCAGATCGTCCCCGTAGAATCTGTATCCATAAAATAAGGGGAGGATGAATATTTCGCATCCCCCCGATCCACCGGATAGCGTCAAGAAAAAGTCAGGAACCTCGAGCCCTAGCAACGATGTCTCTCAGGCTAGTTTGCCGCCCAGAATTTGACGCTGTTGACGTACATGTAACGCGTTACGCCCACGGTTGCGAGACCGCCCCACTTTGTATCATTCGTGCCGTAGAAGTTGATATCTATGACCGCGGCGACGGTCGGGATTCCCGACGTGCAGGTAGACTTGAGGACACCGTCGATGTAAAACTTGATGCTGGTTGCTGACCACACGAAGGTGTAAACGTGGAACGCATCTTCAGGGTTCGACACCACGTTGTACTCCGGAGTTGGATCTGTCGCATTGCTGTTTTTCCATACGGTCCACTCTATATTGTCATTCCGAGCGGTCAGCCCCTCAATTTCAGGCGCATCGATCTCCGTCACGGAAGCGTAGGTGGGCGGGGGGTTATAAATAATGAAAGTAGAGCTAATTTGCCCGCTCTCGGTCGTCCCCGTGCCCTCGGATGTTGGCGAGGTCGACCCCGCGCGCATCGAGAACTGGTAGGTGCCGTAACCGAACCTGAGCTTTGTCGTGAGTTCAGCGCCGAACGAAGAACCTGCGGTCGGCTGCGTCAGCTCCATACGCAGGCTTCCGCCACTCAGATCTATGTTGCCGGGCGAGAACGTGACATTGCTGCCGCCTCCCGCATAGTCGTTGCTCTCGTAGTTTGACACTACCCATTTGGATGTGTTCAACACTCCTTCGTTGAAGCTATCCTGAAATGTTGGCGTCCTCATCAGCGTTAGGTCTTCTTCTAGATCATGAATTCGCGCTTCGGAAGACGCAGAACCGTCCGTCAATAGGAACGAGGCGTACCTTGTCACACGATAAGTACCTGAGATTATGACGTTAAGACTAGATGTGACGGAGTTGGTTCGTATCACGAAGTTGGCGGAGGTGGCCCCAGGTGGGACAACTACGCTCGCCGGTATGGCGCTTGAACCACTCGGATCGTCGAGGGCGAGGGCAACTATCGCTCCTTCGGCTGGCGCCGGCGAGGTCAGGTGGACAGTTCCAATCAGAGATTCTCCGCCGACCACGTTCGAAGCACTGAAACTAATCGAGGACAAGGAATCTGATGCTCTGCTCCTGCTATGCGTTTGTGCTTGCGCCTGAATGAGTGTCGTGCCGCTCACGACGAGAAGTATTACAGCGATTACGCTCTTCATTGATTTCTCTCTCCCACCTTTTATCGAATTTCAGTCACCGATAGAATGGCGAACAATTTCCTGGCGTTCTTTTGACCTTGTTAATGTCTCCCAGCAACTCAACCCACCTCATTAGTGCGCCAATTCGACTGCTGCCAACTCTTCCTAAGAATCGGAAGCGGTTAGACACACCTCCAGGGGCCGACAAGAAGGTCGGTGTTCGCCGACCGCGAACGGAACAGCGCTGCGGAAGGCCGAATCCAACGAAAGTTTCGTTACCCAAACCAGGAAATACGGATCGACTGAAACACTACGCTCGATGAGAAAGGCTGGTCAAACTCGGAAGTACATCCGCGTTCATCCGAGGAGGTGTAAGGCTACGCTTCGTTCCCGGTACGGGTGGCGAGTCGCCAAAACTGGCTTTGGACCTGAAGTCCAGTGTTGCGGTCCTGGATTCAGTACGAGAAGTGAGAGACTTCGGGGCGCGCGCGGAGGGTGAAGAGAGCTAGTGCGAATTGGTGCAATAGAAAAAGCCCCGGTTGTGGACCGGGGCTGAATAAATATTAGTACAAGAGGTACCCACGGGCGACGCTTTCAGGGCAAATTGCCTTGGAAGCGCCGTTTTTCATCGGCTTAGTGAATGTGCATTTCCTTGCGCAGCATCAACGGTGACTCCGTCACCTGCTTGCGCTGGAATATGTAAGCTGGCGTCGGTACTCGTTCGGGATGCAGCTCAACGTTGGCGATCGGAGCGGCAGGACCGGAAACTTGGACCCATGAGGCGAGTGAAGGGGTGCCAGCTTGGTTTACCAGGAAAAGCATGTAGTAGCCGGGAGGAGCGACGTTCGAGTTGGGAGGGGCGGTAACGCTAAGGCTCCCAGAGGTCAGGGTGAACGACAGACCAACGTAGCGTTGATCCATGTCGAAGGAGTGGGTCACAGAGCCGGCCTTCATGAGCACCACGGATGAAATCGTCGACGCATCCGGAGTGGACAAAGTGAATGACTGGCCATAAGTGAGTGAACTGGGTGCGTTGGCCGCAGACTGCGGTCTGGTCGCCGGACTGCCATCGGCATTGAAGAGGTAGGGCGGCTGATAAATTTCGATATGGTTTTCAAAGACACCCTGGGCGGGATTGCCCCCGGCGAGAAGAATGGTCCCGTCGGGCAGCAGCAATTGAATATTGTGATAGAGCCTGGCGTAAGCATTGCTGCCTGCCGAGGAGAATGAATTGGATACCGGGTCATAAATCTGTGCTTGCAAGCTAGCCGTCGTTGCGTCTTCGTCCTGGGCAGAGCCCGCGTCGACGAGCATCTTCCCATTCGGTAGGAGCGTGGCCTCCATTTCGACACGGCTTTGAGACATGGGTGGGCCCGGCACCCAACACGGAGCGTAAGTCGGGCAGGCGGCCGAGATTTGCGCTCCCGCTGCACTTAAGTCAATAAGCTCTGTGGTGTTGGTGGCGGGATTATCACCGCCCATGATCATCACCTTGGGGCTGTAGTTGTTCTGCGGTGTGAGCGGAAGCAACACCGATGAACCGTAGGTTCGCTCTCCGTTCGGATCATTCAGTCCAGGGTAGATAGTCCAGGCTACCAGCGTCCAAACCTGGCTGGCGGGGTTGAAATCAAGGGTCGCAGATGACGGCGCAGAATAAAAGACGTGCCCGGTGGGAAGCAGGTGCATTCTGGGATATAACGGGAATTGGAAACCTGGGAAATTTGAGATGTTGGGATTCCCCGGAATCTCCGCGCTCCATTGCTGTCCGTTCCAGATTTCACTGGTATTGTTGTCTACACCGGTCGTATCGTTCAGGCCAGATGTGGTCATCATGGTGCCGTCGTTAAGTTCGGTCATAGTGGGGTACCAACGACCATGTGCCGTGGGAACGACGTCGATGAAGGACTCGCTGGAAGGGTCGAAAATCGATGCGTTGGGCAGGCCGGTAAATGGAACGTCGCCTTGTACGCCGACCACGGCGAGCGCCCCGTAGCCTTTGGTTCCTCCGTTGATCAGAACGCGGCCATCTTGCATGATCGACATACCATTGCAAAACATATCCCAAGTAGTCGGCATGGGGGTGATGTTGTCATTGGAAAGGTCGAGCAGCGCTGCGCCCTGCGGATATTGCGGCCCTTGCGGACAACCAGCCTGCTGCGGCGGGCAGTTGCCGGAGCCTGCGACTATGAGAATCTTCCCGGTGTGAAGGAGCGCGGCGTGAATCGGATTAATGGGCATGGTTTGAGAAAGCGTTGACCACATGCCGTTGGGATGAGGCGTGGAGGTTGTGGCGGGCGGCGGAGTTATTCCTCCGCTGGATCCACTTGTTCCACCACCGCATTGGATGAGTGAAAGCGACATGAGCACAACGAACACCGCAGCAGCAAACTTCTTCATTTGATTTTCCTTCCGATAGTAGTGCTTACTTTCACGGTAGATGCCGGCACTGAGAGTACGTATCAACGCATTACTTATCCTATTGCCCATCCCAAAGCCCTCTTCCCCTGCCGGAACTAAACAAAGCCCTTTCACAGCGCACCCTTGACGATCAGCTCCTCAGAATCGAAGGAGACGGAGTACACTCCACCTTTGCCCGGATGTAGCTCGCGCTTTCTTTGATAAACATGGACATGCGTTCCGCCCTGAATGGCAGCCTTGAGCAATACTCCGGAAGGGAACGAATCGGGTACTTTCCAGACGAATCTTTCTCCACCGTTCTGAACTTGCGGCTTTGCTGCCTCCACAACTTTCTGAGCGCGAAAGTAGGCCGCAACGGTCCCGAAGGGAGCTACCCACATTCCTCTGGATTGTTCCGCCTTGAGATAGTCCAGTAAAGAAAGAAACGTTTCGGTAGGGATGGGTTCAAATCCAGTTGAGGGACCGCCGATGCCATGAATCTGAAAGATGGTCCAGGCGTGCTTCGCGAAAGCTTTGTCGACCCAGGATCTGTAAACTGCGGAATCGTATTTAGTGTAAGCCGTCTGGCTGGGCAAGTTATACCAGTCAGGCACGGTGTCCGAAGTGATGTAAATCGATTCGCCTGCCCCCTGCCAGCCCCGCGCTGCAAAGTCATACTTCTTCACCCAGAAAAGTAACCCTGGGGATAACTCGGCGTATGGATACGCGAAAATGGTTATGTTCGATCTAAAGTTGCTGTCTAAGAATTTCTTCGCGTCTTCCACCTCGAGTTCTTCGCTCGCCTTGGTTAGTTCACCCGGATGCTCGTGCGTCACGGAGTGATTGCCAATCTCATGACCTTCGGCTCGCACTTTTCTCCAGTCATCCAAACGAGTCAGCTTGGAGACGATGACGAAGAATGTTGCGTTGAGATGACGCTTGTTCAATTCCGGAATCACGACGTCCAAATGCACCGGCCTCGAATCGTCGAAGGTGAGCGACACGGCTGCAGAGTGGTCATTCCAGGGCAGCACGCGAAGTCTCGGCGTCTGCGCAAAACTCAGCCCCGTCAACAAACTGCACATTAACGCTACATAGAAAGTCTTTGCCATAGCTTGCAGTTGGGGTTGCACAACAAGATAGTGCAATTACACTGCCAGCGAGTCGTGGCAGCGAGCCTCGTCAAGAAAGGGAAGCAGCGTGAGAAGTGGCAGAGCATGTAACTCACACTAACAAAAGACCTTATGTCATGAATGAGTGGTTGGCGATGGGAAAGCTGCAACGGACTGTTCCCGTCGTGACGTTACTTCGATCATTACTTTTCTGGTTACGACAGTCACCACAATTTAGGGTGTCCCCGGAAGACTTCTTCCACAAAGAGAAAACCTGTTCCATAACTCGCGGTCCCAGCCCATTCTGAAGGCGCACGTTTGTCCGCAGCAGGCGCGATTCACTTTGCATCTTTAACACTTTGTCCCACGTTGCCCGTGATTAGTAAGTTCGCGCGCAGATCTGAGTCAGTCCGGTTTACGAATGATGGAAGACTTTTTCTCTCCACGGACCAGGACTCTGCGGGCTATGAGTTACCCCCGTAACGCCTCACAGGTAACGTTTCGATCAGAAAGGAACAACGAAACCTCGCATCTGCGAAGTTCCATTCATCGCTTTAAGTCGTGTCGATAGCGAGAGTTGCAAGCTGCGTCAGCCTACAACTCAACAATTCTGCTGGTAGTCGGCGGTTTAAGTCCCGCACTGGTATCGCGCTTGCATTTATGTAGTCAACCTCCTCCAGTCGCTTGTGAAACAAAGTGCGGTCGTACCGAGCAGTTTTGGAGATATCAAGTGAAGTTTTGCGTCATCGTAGCCGCGAAGGATGAAAAGCTGGGCATCGGGAAAACCTTGCGCAGCATTCTTGCGGCAGGTGTCAACCAGGCTGATGTCTACGTTATGGACGATGGCTCCAGTGACGGAACCGGTGGCATCGCCGCCTCTTTCGGAGTCAACGTCCTTCGTAATGAGAAAAACATCGGCAAGGCGAAGAGCATTTTGCGGGCTACGAAGGACTGGAGCCTGACCGACAACTACGACATTGTGTGCTTGATGGATGCCGACACCGAAGTCAACTTGGATTACTTCCGAGTCTGTGTTGCGGAATTCAGTAAGCCGGATGTCGCAGCGGTATGCGGACGAGCACTAAGCGTTCCGCACAACTGGCTCACTGCTTATCGCTCTTTGGCGTACTGGATCTCCCACGCCATTTATAAAGGCGGCCAAAGCAACATGGGCGTGGTCACTGTGGTTCCAGGCTGTGCCGCGAGCTTTCGAGCAGATGTATTTGCACAACTGGAGTGGAACAGCGACACGATCGTTGAGGACATGGATTGCACCATTCAAGTTCATCGCAAGAAGCTAGGCAAGATTATTTACCAGCCCGGGGCGCTTGTTTTTACGCAAGATCCAAACAACCTTCACGGCTATGTCAAGCAAATGTACCGCTGGGATGTGGGGGCGTGGCAGGTAGGCAAGAAGTACGGCATGCTCAGCGGGTTAAACAAGGTCGATCTTGAATACAAGTTACTTATGGGAGAAGGAGTCCTCTTCGCGACAATAATTCTACTTACGCCATTATGGCTGATCATAAACCCAATCTGGGCGGGCAGAATCGTAGTGGGTGAGTTTGCTTTTCAAGTGTTACTAGCCTCCATCTGCGCAATGTGTGACCGGCGCGTTGATGTGCTGACGAGTTGTTTGGTGTTTCCTTTAGTGCGACTTATCGACTGTAGCGTGTTTCTGGCCGCCTTTTGGGGCGTAATAGTTCGCCAGCAACGGATTCACACGTGGTTCGCCGTGAAGCGTTACTAAGCCAGGACAAATATTATTATGAAGAGAAATTCAAATATTAAGCTTGCGCTAGCCACCACAGTCGTAGTGATACTACTGTTGCTCTGCCTTATCCCACGCGCCCAGGGACAGCAAGGTCCGCCTCACGCAGAACAGGGTAGCATTCTCGATGCAGTTGGACTTCCTGGGCAGATGTGGATGGCCACGGGTACCTACAGTCCAATCGAAAAGAATAATGTGATTACTCAATGGGACTTCCAACAATCGGCCGTGGTCTACTCCGGGTGGCATAATTCACTGACGGTCACGCCTTACGTCGAGTTTAACGCGCTGGTTGACAGTGAAGGTTTTACGTACGACAACCAGATTCAGCCCAGCACTGGCATCAAGGTCAACAAGCTCTTCCGCATCGGCGTTATTAGTGCGGGCACCGCCTACGCATATGAGGATAGGTTTGGCGATTCCAGCGCAAGCGGCAGAACGGACTTCATTTCAGACTGGTTCGGGTGGCAACCAATCGCCAATCCAAGAAACCGCTTCCCCGGTTCTACTTGGGCCAGCATTGGACATACCGCTCCAGTGGAACACGGCGACCTGATCGAACAGGGTTACGCAACCCAGGGCTTCGTGGTTCACCGTTTCAGACGCGCAGCCATCATACCCTACGCCGAGATTACGCTTGGGCATGATAGCCAAGGATATGACTGGGAGAACAAGTACATCGCTGGAGGCGGCGTCAAAGTCGGCGCCTCAATAGGAGAGATGTACACCGAGTTCGGCGCCGGCTTGATGCATGAAAGCCGATTCAACTCTGGTATCAACGCCGACGGCCTCAAAGTATTCTTGAACACGTTTTATGAATGGCACTTATTCGGAAGAAGGGGGAACAATTAGTATGTTTCTGTCCGCCACTCCGGGTCTTGGCAGCGTCTCAGGCGTTGTCCATCTAGCCGTACGGAGGCCATATATCGTTGCGATCGCCGTAGTCGTGCTCGCAACAGTGGCATTCACAAACTCGACTACAAATTCGATTCCGGCTTTTTCCCCACGGCTGGTTCCTGCGGCTCCGGTTGTACGGCGTAACCAGCAACCATCAGAATCTGTGCACGAACACGCTGGCTCGCAAGCACTTGGCCGTCGGCAGAATCTCGTGCCCAAGCAACGGTCAACAGCCAAACAACGGCCGATAGTTTAGTAATGATTTCAGTCGGGGACTTACTGTCATGAACCAAACAATAACCATGGGGCTGTTACCCCGGCCGAAAGTCAACTACGCGACCTTGTTCATGGCATTCGCTTTTGACGCCTTGCTTATCACGGGCGCAGTGCATCTGGGCTTCATCAAATCACACAGCATTGTAATTGTGGCAAGGACGCTGGTTTATACTCCGCTGGTATCGACAGAGAGCATGGCTGCCAAGCAGCCTCCGAAATTCAAGGCATATGAGCCAGCGGTGGTTGCGAAGCTTGTCATTCCAAAGTCTTCCATCGTGATTCGCCCTGCCCTTGTAGAACCGCCCAAAGTCGAAATCAAGGCTAAGGTGCCGGTTTTGACCGAAGCGCTTGTTACCCTTCCGAAGCTTGCACCCCAAGTACAAGTAGGCACGTTCGCTCCGACCAAAGAGAAGGCTACATTGGCAAAGTCCCTGCCTTCCGAACAGGTACAGACTGGCGGGTTTGGTGATCCTAACGGAGTAAAGGGTTATGGCGACGGAAAAAGCCGAATGACGATTTCCTCGCTGGGATCTTTCGATATGCCCAGCGGCGCAGGCTATGGAAATGGCACAGGGGGCGCTCACGGCAAGGCAGGCGTTATTGCCCCGTCAGGTTTCGATCTAAAAGCAGACGTAGTGGTTTCAAAAGCAATGGTTCAAGCTCCGCTGCACGACACGGGCAAGCCAGTAGAAATCGTTGGCCACGATAGACCTGACTATACCGAGGAGGGCCGGAAACTGGGTATCCAAGGCGAAGTCCTACTGCGGGTCCGATTCACCGCATCGGGTCAAGTCTGCGTGCTCGACGTGGTCCAAGGTTTGGGCCACGGACTTGATGAGCAGGCCGAACGCACTGCCGAAAAAATCAGATTTAAGCCAGCAGAAAGTAACGGAGAACAAGTTGATTCAGTAGCGATAGTCCACGTCATCTTTGAACTAGCATCCTAAAGGGGATATATTCATGAAAACACCGTTCAAGTTTCTTCGGAGCATGTCGGTCGTATCGTTAACAGTACTGGCCGCGCTAGCTATTTCGGTCCACGCTCAGACGACTGACAGTTTGGCTTCCATAAGCCTTACGGCGCCCAGCGCCGCGAGCGGGAGTTCTGTTGAGGGGCGCGTCACCCTCTCCAAGCCTGCCACCGAAGACGTCGAAGTCTCCCTTGCGGCAGACCCCGTGACAGCGGCCAAAGTGCCCTCCAGCATCACGATCAAAGCTGGCGCGAACAGTGCCACATTCAACGTGACCACCATACTAAGCAAAACGGCGATAGGCGGAGACGACTCGGTAGTGAGTATTTATGCCAACTATGGGATGACCAAACATGTGGACCTGACGGTTCTTGCACCCGTCTCCTTCGACCGAATGATAGACAAGGTGATCACCCGGGAGCATTCCTTCATCGACAATATCAAGCAGTACCATCCCTTGGCTGAGACTTACATCCAAAACATGCAAGAAGACAAGGAGCATAACGTCAGTCCCACCGCGGATACGTATTTCCTGGGGCGACTGAATCTGAAGGAAAGCACGAACGAGGAAGTATTTCAGAAGGATAAGCCGGGAAAGATGCACCACCTATTTTCACCATTCGAAATGCTCGAAAAAAATACCCTTACGCGCCATTACGTGCCGCAAGGGTTCGCCGCCATGGCGATACTTGACCGCGATCTGAAGAAGGATAATTACTACTTCACTTTTGTTAGGCAAGAGTTCCTCGGAGAAGTGCGATGCATCGTCGTTGATGTGCAGCCCAGGGAAAAAGCGCACCAAGGATCATTCATAGGACGCATCTGGGTCGAGGACCACGATTTCAACATCGTTCGGCTCAATGGTACCTATTCTAATAAGTCGAATTATGACTCTTATTTCCATTTTGATAGTTGGCGCATGAACATGCAGCCAGGAGTCTGGTTGCCTTCCTATATCTATAGCGAGGAAACCTCGCGTAAGCATGAGCTTCCACCGTTCATCCAGCCTCGCTTCAAGGCACAGACGAGGTTCTGGGATTACGACGAGGTCCACATCAAGCATGAGTCGGAGTTCACAGATGTACGAGTCGATGTGGCCCAAGACAACGCTGAAGCCCGAGCACAGGCTACCCCGCTGGAAGCGCAGCGTGACTGGGAGAGGCTCGCGGAGGATAATGCCATTGACCACTTACAGAAAGTAGGTCTGATCGCTCCTCCGGGCCCGGTGGACAAAGTGCTTCAGACCGTAGTCAGCAATCTGAGCATCACTAATAACTTAGACATTATTCCCGATGTACGATGCCGCGTGCTTCTGACCACGCCGCTGGAATCGTTCACCATCGGTCACACGATCGTGATCAGCCGCGGTCTAGTCGACGTGCTGCCTGACGAAGCAGCTTTGGCAATGGTTCTGTCTCACGAACTGGCGCACATCGTGCTGAATCACAGGATCGATACCAAGTTCGCCTTCAACGACCGATTGTTCTTCTCCGAACCGGCTACGTTCCAACGCATGGACTTTGAACGTAGCGCGCCCGATGAGCAAGCGGCGGACGCGAAGGCGCTCGAATTGCTTAATAACTCGCCCTATAAAGATAAATTGGCCTCTGCTGGATTGTTTCTGCGGCAGGTACAAGACCGTGCGCAGACGCTTCCAAACTTAATTCGCCCCCATTTGGGCAACCCGTTGGGCAATAAGAACACTACTCGGCTCGAGCCCGTCGCCACCGAAGCGCCAAAGCTAGAAAACAAGGTCGATCAGATAGCTGCTCTGTCGCTCGGCACCCGTGTGAACCTGAATCCTTGGAGCAATCAGATCGAAATGATGAGTTCCAAACGCGTAACGTTGTTGAGCCCCGCTGACAAGATGCCGCTCGAAGTCACGCCGTTCTTCCCATACTTAACCAGACTGTCAGTCCAACCTGCAGACTCGTCACAGTCAGCCAAGGTCGTAGCGCCAACCAATTAAGGCGGCATCGTGGGGCTTAGCGATGTCGTCTTGAGCCAAGGACTCCGGTCTCTTGAGCCCGGGCGCAAGCCACACATTTGAAATGTGTGGCTTGCGTTTGCTCGCCAATGTTGATGGACGCACTGTTCTCTACCGCACAGACAAGGCTCATCGCCTCACCTGTTCCCCAAGAATAATCTGCGACCTTCGAGGATCGCAGAGGGGAAACCGAATGCAGCAATAAAAAAGTTGCGCTTGTGCGGCGGGAGAATTTCTGATACAAAAATTTGAAATATCAGTTTGCGTTTTCCGAGGGTGGTTTAAAAGCCAGGCAACTGGTTTCCGGGCTGCCTGCATCTCACCCGCGGTCATTTGCTAAATCCGGCGCCTACGGGACTCCCTTGCTGCAGTTCCGCCGGTGTAAGACTTCGAACCTCCTAGCCAAATTTTGGAGTTCGGATGCTGTGCGATAGAAAGTTCGCTAACGACCGGGATATCCTCTCATCCCTGGGTTGGTTGTGTACTGCCTTTTGTAGACCTCGCGCGTGGCTGCCAAACCACCGATCCATCACGATCTCACAATTTATGTTTCGGGTTGCCCCTGACATTCAATGCTTTGCCGGAGGATTCTATGGCGACGAATTTCGTCCAGATTGAAAACGACTCAGAAATCAAGAAGCGTTTGCAAGCAGAGCGCGCACGCCTACGGAAGATTGCCGGACTTGACGAGCCGGCTCACTTCCACCGTCCGATCGAACGCGCGTTTACAGCAGAAGAACGCAGTCGTGTGACCATTCTCTTCGGAGGTTTCACCTGGAAGCACGAGGATCTGATTCGCGCGGTGTTCCAGGGCTGTGGATATCGCTGCGAGAAACTGCCGGTGCCCGACGTGCCCGCTTTCCAGACTGGCAAGGAATACGGCAACAACGGGCAGTGCAATCCGACGTATTTCACGGTCGGGAATCTGGTGCAGTATCTCCAGTTCCTGGAGAAGGAAGGCATTCCTCGCAAAGACATTCTTGACAACTACGTTTTCTTTACGGCGGGTTCGTGCGGTCCCTGCCGCTTCGGCATGTATGAGGCGGAGTATCGCTTCGCGTTGAAGAACGCCGGTTTCGATGGCTTCCGCGTCCTGCTGTTTAAGGACAGCGACGGAATTAAGGCAGCCTCTGGCGAACCGGGGTTGAAGTTCACCATCGACTTTGGATTCGGCATGCTGAATGCCATGCACCTGGGCGACGTGTTCAACGACCTGATCTACCAGATTCGTCCCTTTGAAGTGAACAAGGGCGAGACTGATCGCGTGTTTCGCGAGACGGTAGATGGTCTTTGCGAAGACCTGAAGAATCGGGATTCTTTTGAAATCGAAGAGCGGGCGCCGAACTGGGCCAAGCCGAAGTTCAAGAACAACAAGATCCTGCGGAATACGTTTAACGTGTTCGGCAAGATGAATGAACATCTACGAGGCAAGGATTATCTCAATGCTCTGGTTGCTGCTCGCGAAAAGATGGATGCGATTGAAGTGGACCGAACGAAAGTGAAGCCGGTGGTGAAGATCACGGGTGAGTTCTGGGCACAGATCACCGAGGGCGATGGGAACTTCCACATGTTCGAATTTCTCGAGCGGGAAGGCGCACAGGTGTTGGTCGAGCCGATCGCAACCTGGGTTGCATACTTGCTGTACCAGGCGAAGGCGCACGCCCAAGCCAAGTGGCCTGTAAATCGCCCGCACCGGAATCCGCAATGGTGGGAACTCAAGAAACATCTTGCGAATGATCTGGGATTGCGCAAGAAGCTGATGGGACTGGGCTTTGGTGAGTGGATGTGGAACGGACTGTATCACCGCACGATCAAGCATCTCGGCGGGATCACGCATCACCTGGTGCCGCAGAACGAGTTGGCTGAGATGGCGCATCCTTTCTACAACCAGTTCGCGCGCGGAGGAGAAGGACATCTTGAGGTGGGGAAGAACGTGTATTACACGGTTCACCACCTCTGCCACATGGTCTTGGCTCTGAAGCCGTTCGGATGCATGCCATCGTCGCAGTCCGATGGAGTTCAATCGGCGGTGATCAACAAGTTCAAGGACATGATCTTCCTTCCGATCGAAACCTCAGGCGAAGGCGAAGTCAACGCGCACAGCCGCGTCCAGATGGCGTTGGGCGAGGCCAAGGTGAAAGCCAAGACAGAGTTCGAACAGTGCCTGAAGTCCACCGGCAAGAGTCTGGACGAAATTCGCGAGTACCTATCTGAACATCCCGAAATGAGGCGGCCGTTCTATCACGTGCCCCATCGCGAGGGAATTGCGGGAACGGCGGCGCAGTTCATCCTGCACGTAAGCGATCGCATGGACAAGAGCAGCCGGCTTCGGCGCCGTACGCGTGTACCAGGGATGGCGCTTCCCAACGCTGCTTAGCCGATCTGACCGGCAGCGCAGTACGGGGCTGCCGGTTCTTTACTTTATTGCTGAAACCTGATCGGAGAGATTGAATGCACGACCATCTTGCAGGACACGAGCAGAAGCCGCCCCAGTTGCTTCAAATCGCCGCGGCTCCATATCAAACACCTCACGATCATCACACCAAATTCCTGGTCGGGCTCGACGTCGGCTCAACCACGGTGAAGGCGACGGTAGTAGATGCGGCGACGGACGAGATCCTGTGGCAGGACTACCAGCGGCATGAGACCAAGCAGCCGGAAAAGACCTTGGAATTTCTGCGCCGCATGGATGCGGAGGTAGGGATCAACCGTCACAACACTCGCATGTTCATGACGGGCTCCGGGGGCGGCGGGATTGCCGAGCAGATCGGCGCAAAGTTTGTGCAGGAAGTTACAGCGGTATCACTGGCGGTTGAGAAGCTGCATCCCGAAGTGTATTCGGTGATTGAGCTGGGCGGGCAGGATGCGAAGATCATCGTCTTCAAGGATGACGACGAAACTGGACGCAAGAAGAAAATCCCGTCGATGAACGATAAGTGCGCAGGTGGCACCGGCGCTGTCATCGACAAGATCAATGCCAAGCTGAAGATTCCGGTGGCTGAGCTTGCTCTGCAGGGCTACCACGGAATCAAGCTGCATAAAGTCGCCGGCAAGTGCGGCGTGTTTGCCGAGACCGACATCAACGGCCTGCAAAAAGTTGGGACGCCGCCGGACGAGTTGATGGCTTCGCTTTTTGAAGCGATCGTGCTGCAGAACCTGAGCGTGCTGACCCGCGGCCACACGCTGCGACCCCATGTGCTGCTGCTCGGTGGGCCGAACAGCTTTATCAAAGGGATGCGCGAGGCGTGGCAGGCGAATATTCCACGGATGTGGCAGGAGCGCAAGGTCGCTGTCCCGGACGGCACGAAACCGGAAGATCTGATCAAGGTTCCGAATAACGCTCAGTACTTTGCTGCCCTGGGCGCAATTGAATTCGGCAAGAGCGAAGACGATTGCGTCGGCTGCTACCAGGGCTACGAAAAGCTTGTGTACTACATCGAGTTCGGGCGGCAGGAGGAAAAAGCAAAGTCGGGCGCCAAGGGTTTGGTCGCGAAGGATGGCGAGCTCGACGTGTTCAAGGAAGCCTATCGCCGGAAGAAATTTACCCCGGCGACGTTTCAGAAAGGCCAGACCGTCGGCGGGTTTATCGGTATTGACGGAGGATCAACTTCCACAAAGGCCGTGTTGCTGGATGATCGCGGAGACATTCTTTGCAAGGCTTACCAGCTCTCGAACGGAAACCCGATCCAGGACACGATCGAAATGTTCGAGAATCTGCGCGGACAGGTCGAAGCGCAGAATGCGAAGCTCGAGGTTCTGGGAGTCGCCACTACGGGCTATGCCAAAGATATTTTGAAAGATGTCTTGCACGCCGATGTGGCGCTGGTCGAGACCGTCGCTCACACCGAATCGGCGCTTAAGTTCTACGAGGATCCACACGTCATCGTCGACGTGGGCGGGCAAGATATCAAAATCATCATTCTGCACAACGGCCGCGTGAAAGATTTCAAGTTGAATACACAGTGCTCGGCGGGCAACGGCTATTTTTTGCAATCGACAGCCGAGGGATTTGGATTGGGCGTGGAACAATACGCCGATCTCGCTTTCTCGGCCCAGTCTATGCCGGTCTTCGGCTATGGCTGCGCAGTGTTCATGCAGTCGGACATCGTAAACTTTCAGCGGCAGGGCTGGCGCGCGGAGGAGATTCTTGCAGGCCTTGCAGCGGTACTTCCCAAGAATGTGTTTCTGTATGTAGCCAGCATCCCCAATCTCGCTGCCCTGGGCACGCGCTTTGTTCTGCAAGGCGGGACGCAAAACAACATGGCGGTGGTGAAAGCGGAAGTGGATTTCATCCAAAATAGCTTCCGCGCCGCTGGCAAGAAGCCCGAGATCATCGTGCACGAGTTCTGCGGCGAATCGGGCGCGATTGGCGCCGCTGCAGAGTCTCTGCGTCTTTGGCGCAATGGCCAGCAGACCACGTTTGTTGGATTGGATGCGGTGCGAAAAATCAAATACCGCACCACCCGAAACGAGGAGACGCGCTGCCATTTCTGCAAGAACGACTGTTTGCGCACGTTTATCGATATAAGAACCGCGCCCACGGACGACATGAGCTTTATCCCCATCAAGAAAATCACTAAAGTTCCACTGATGCATGGCGAGCAACGGTTGATTATCTCCACCTGCGAAAAGGGTCAGGTCGAGGATGTCAACGATATGAAGGACATCAAGGCCGGTCTCGACGAGATCAAGGGAAAATATCCCAACTTCGTAGACTTCGCTGCCCGCGAGGTATTTCGTCCGGTGAATGCGAAGAATGTAGCTGACCCGATTCCGACTGCCAAATTCTGGAATAAGGCTGCGAAAGAACGTATTCCGCTTATGGAGAAGCGCAAGAAACTACGCGTAGGCATTCCCCGCGTGCTGAACATCTATACCTACGCGCCGCTGTTCAACGGATATCTCGAGAGCCTCGGAGTGCAGCCGGAAAACATCGTCTACTCCGACTACACCAGTTCCGATCTCTATCGGGCAGGAGCGAGCAGGGGCGCCATCGATCCCTGCTTCCCGGCGAAGATTGGGATTTCGCACGTCTACAACCTGATCCAGGAAAAGCATCGCAAGAAGCCGCTCGACGCAATCTTCTTCCCGATGTACGACGTGCTGACGTCGCCGCTGGTGAAGATTGTCGGCGCGAACGCCTGCCCAACCGTGACCGCAACACCGGAAACAGTGAAGGCCGCATTTACGAAGGAGAACGACGTTTTCGCCGAGCACGACGTAAAGTATTTGGATCCCGTGCTGAACTTTGCCGATCGCAAGCTGTTCGCCCACCAAATGCTGCAAACATGGCAGCCGATTCTCGGACTGTCGCAGGAAGAGAATGACCGCGCAGTCGAGGTCGGCTACAAAGCGCTGGCGGGCTACGAAAGCAGTATTCGCAGACGCGCTCGAGAGGTGATGGACCAGTTGGAACGTGAAGACCGTATCGGCATCGTCATGCTCGGCCGGCCGTATCACCATGATCCCGGCCTAAATCACGAAATTATGGAAGAGTTTCAGAAGCTGGGCTATCCCATTTTCTCGCAAAACACTCTGCCGCTCGACGAAGACCTGCTGGAGCGTCTATTCGGGGACGAAGTTCGTGCCGGCGTTATCACTCACGCGCTCGATATCACGGATGCGTGGAAAAACTCTTATTCCTGCAGTACCAACCACAAGGTTTGGGCGGCTAAGTTTACTGCGCGGCATCCGAACCTGGTGGCTCTGGAGATATCAAGCTTCAAGTGCGGGCACGATGCGCCGATCTACGGAGTGATCGAGGGAATCATCGAGCAGTCCGGTACCCCATATTTCTGCTTCAAGGATCTGGATGAGAACAAACCGTCGGGCTCGATCAAGATCCGGGTCGAGACCATTGATTATTTCCTGCGGCGGTATCGCGAAGAAGTTATCCGCAAACGCAAAGTGGCCAATGACATCGACGCGCAATTGGCGGCACTCGAGGCGGAGCTGCGCGCTCAGAGTTCGCCCGCTACAACCCAGTTCGAGCCGCACGCTCAGGAAATGGCTGCGGATTGAGCCGGGTCAACAGAGACATCGCTCAGACTGGTTCTCCGAAGAGACTATCTCGATTATTGATGCCCATTAAATCCCGATTAGCGTTCTCGATTTAACGATGGGCAAGGTCAAAAGTCACGGCTCCCGCTGAGGAACCGATGTTCACCATGGAAACGGCCCGCTCCATTTTGTGATGTCCAGTCTTGTGGAAGAAGTAGCTGAGCGCGACTACGCCGGCGGTCTCGCCGGCGAAATTCACCGCCAGCCCCGCGGTACTGCCACTGAACACGCGGGTTACGGGGTTGAGTTCCTTGCCGCCCTCGCGCAGGTTGTCCCGGGTTACGACAAAGTCGGCAGCGTTGAAGGCGGCGCTAGCCACAAATAGAAAGCTATTCTCACGGTTCCAGAATCGATGGCTGGGTACCTCAGGGAGCGTTGTGGGCTGTGAAGGCGCGACCGGCGAACTGGGGGCCATCGAAGGTGGCTGCATTGCGGCGGGTTGAAGCAGCGCAACGGAGACTTCTTGGGACAGCGCCGGCCGGCACAGACCAAGAATGCCGAGCAGGATTGCCGTCTGGGGTCGCAGGATCGCGCTAAACCAACTTTTCCGAGTGACATCAGTGAATGCCAGCATGGGCCACCTGCATTAGTAGTAACGCACGCGGCGGACCGGGAGGAATGGCCCCTAAGCGCCACTAACTTGTTTAGAATGATTACATTACATGTAGTTAAGGTTACTGAGGTTACTTCTTGGAGTGCACGGGATTGCACACGAAGCTGTGGAATGTCGCCAGCTGTTTGGCTAAATTAAGTTAAGACAGGCTTAACCGCCAGCTTCTGACCGCTCGCATGCTGTCAAGTGTGTATTGCCTTCATGCCACACTCCACAGCGGCTATAATGGTGCCCGCCCATGGCACTTACCTCAGGCACGAAACTCGGTCCGTATGAAATTCAATCTCCCCTGGGCGCTGGCGGCATGGGGGAAGTGTATCGAGCGAAGGATACTCGTCTCGACCGAACAGTCGCGGTAAAAATACTGCCCGGCCACCTCTCCGACAATATTGAAGCCAAGCAGCGTTTTGAGCGCGAAGCCCGAGCCATCTCTTCTCTGAACCATCCCAACATCTGCACTCTGCATGATATCGGCCATCAGGATGGCATCGATTTCCTGGTCATGGAGTACCTGGAGGGCGAGACTCTCGCTGACCGTTTGCGCAAAGGTCCGCTGCCGACCGAACTGGTGCTGAAATACGGCATCGAGATTTGCGAAGGCCTGGAGCGAGCGCACAAAAGCGGCGTCGTCCATCGCGACCTGAAGCCGGCGAATGTGATGCTGACCAAGACTGGCGCGAAGCTGATGGACTTCGGCCTGGCCAAAGCCATTCTGCCGGGAGCGTCACCCGCCTCTAGTTTGACCATGACAATTTCCCACCCCTCCGCCGATCAGCCGCTTACCGCGCAGGGCACGATCGTGGGGACGTTCCAATACATGTCTCCGGAGCAGACCGAGGGCAAAGAAGCCGACGCGCGCTCCGACATTTTCGCGCTGGGCGCGGTCCTCTACGAGATGGCGACCGGCAGGCGCGCCTTCACCGGAAAGAGCCAGGCCAGCCTTGTCGCCGCGATTCTTGCTTCAGAGCCGCCGCCGATTTCACTAGTCCAGCCCATGTCTCCGCCGGCACTCGAGCAGGTAATTAAGTCATGTTTAGCCAAAGATCCTGAAGATCGCTTCCAGACCGTGCACGATCTGAAGCTGCAACTGAAATGGATCTCGCAAGCTTCCGCCAGCCAACTCGCCGCTCCTGCCCAGATCCGCGCCCGCCGCGTAGTGCAGAAGCGCACGTTGCTGATTGCCGCCATCGTAGGTTGGATTCTCGCCGCAACGGCGCTCGCCATTTTCCTCTCAAGCCGCACCCAGCTTGAAAACGCGCGCCGGCCCATGACTGCCTCCTGGCTGCCGCCCCCCGATACGGAATTCACCACCGTTGTTGATGGTGCGCTCACCCTTTCCCCCGATGGATCGAAACTCGCCTTCCTCACCGGGGAAGCTTCCGACACAAAGTTGTGGATCCGCGACGTTGCCACCGGCGCGGTACACCAGATGGAAGTCGATCGGCCAACATTTCCCTTCTGGTCGCCTGATGGCAAGAACATCGGATTCTTTTCGGCGGGAAAGCTGAAGAAAGTAGCGCTCGCTGGTGGACCAGTGCAGGTGCTCTGCGATGCCCCCGAAGGCCGCGGCGCATCGTGGAGTCCTCGCGGCGTGATCATCTTTACCCCCAACATTTTTGAACCTCTGTACAAGGTGCCCGAGGGCGGTGGCGTCGCTGAGAAGATCACCGAGGCAAAACCGGGTTGGACCCATCGCAACCCATACTTTCTACCCGACGGCGATCACTTCCTGTTCACTTCTCGCGAGGCGGTTGGCTCACAAGGTCCGGGGGCTGCGTTATTCGGGGCTTCGCTCTCCGGCGAGAAGCCCCGCCAAATACTGGAACTCGCCTCCAACGTGCAGTACTCCGAGGGATACCTGTTATATCTGCACGACACCGTGTTGGTGGCGCAACGCTTCGATCCCAAATCGCTCAAGTTCAGCGGCGACCCCGCGCCCGTGGCCGAAAAACTCGACTACTGGAACGCACGCGATCTCGCCGCCTTCACTGCCGCGCACGGCATGCTCGTCTTCCGTCACGGATCGTTGCAAAAGACTCAGCCCCTGTGGGTCGACCGCACCGGCAAAGAGGTGGGACGGTTTGGCGAACCCGGCCTCTACCTGGCACCGCGTCCCTCCAGCGACGGCTCCCTGGTCGGACTGGTGCGCCCCGATCCTGACACGCATAAGGGAGACGTTTGGGTCGTCGATACCGCGCGGAACACGACATCCCGCAGCACATTCGCGGACGCTGCGACCATTACCTACGCGTTTTCCCCGGATGCGAAGAGAATTGCGGTCGGCACCATTGCCGGAACTGTCTGGGGAGGAATCTGGATCCAGCCCACCAGTGGGTCCGGTACCCAGGAGAAGTTGGAGACCCCCAAGAGCTTCGGCACTGTAACGAGTTGGTCCAACAATGGCCGCTATATTTTTTTCATGGTGCAAAACAACGCCACGCGGCAGGACGTCTACTATCTCGATCTCAACGGCGACAAAAAATTAACTCCGTTCATCCAGTCGCCTGCAAACGACATGGCCGCCGTTCTGTCTCCGAACAACAAATGGCTCGCCTATACCTCCGACGAATCCGGAAGGCCTGAAATCTACGTAACGTCATTCCCGGAAGCCGGAGGAAAATGGCAGGTCTCCAATGGTGGTGGCGGCTCGGCGTCGTGGAGCGCGGATGGCAAGCAACTCTACTACACGATCGGCGATAAACTCATGGTGGTGGCAATCCAGAACGTCGAAACCTTCCAATTCGGAGCCCCAGTCTTGCTTCCGCTCCACGTAAATGAATTCGCAGCCCTCGGACCGGTGGCGCCCGGCGAACGCTTCCCTGCTTTGAAAGCATTGAGCGGGGGGCAGTCGCACCCTCAGGAAGTCATTCTCAACTGGACCGGGACTCTGAAGTAGTAACGCTCAGTGGACTAAAGAAGGTGTCGGGCTTTATAGCCCCCTGAGGTCCTGAATTGTGAGCACCCACTTACCCGCACGCGTACACTATTGTGCGAACGGAGGTTAACGTTGGGTGGGGTCGAACCGCCCCGCGTTTACCACGAGAACGGAAAACATGCTCCCTGCGCATGAAGAACTTCTCCGGGAATTCCGGGCCTTTGCTCTGACTGCTCCCACGGCCAAGTCCGTCATGGAGCGAATATCTCAACGTCTGCACGAAAAGATGGCGCGCTACAACTGGGTAGGTTTCTATCTCGTCGACCCCGCGGACCCCGGCATTCTGCTGGTCGGACCCTTCGTTGGCAGCTTCACGCCCAATGCTCGTATTCCCCTCGACAGGGGACTTTGCGGCGCAGCGGCCACGACCGGACAGACTGTGGTCGTCGACGATGTCTCCACCGATCCGCGTTATCTTTCAGGATCGTCCATGGTGAACAGTGAAATTGTCGTCCCGATCTTCGTGAAGAACAAGCTCGCGGCCGAACTCGACATCGAGAGCTATTTTGCCAGCACGTTCAATAAGCAGGAACAGGGTTTTGTTGAAGCTTGTGCGGCCGTGGCGGGAGAGTATCTGGCAAAAGCGTAGTTCCGTTTCCGCACCTGCGAAAGGTTCATTTCAGATCTTTTCCGGTCGTGGTGACGACGAACTTGCCGTGCTTGACTCCTCGCAGACTGAGAATCTGATCGGCGATCTTCCTTAGCTCCGCACTGCGTCCCTTCATGATGACCACTTCCAAACAGTTGTGGTGATCTAGATGGACGTGAGTGGCCGCCAATACCTGCGCGTGAGCCTGGTGCTGAATCTCTGTTAAGCGCTCGGTGAGGTTTGGCCGATGGTGGTCATACACCATGGTTAGGGTGCCAGCGATCACTTTGTTCTGGTCGCCCTCCTCGGATACCAAATGCTCCCGAATGAGATCGCGAACCGCCTCGGAGCGGTTTTGGTAGCCGCGTCGGGCGATTGACTCATCGAATTTTTCCAACAGATCCTGCTCCAGGGAAAGTCCGGTTCTTACCAAGTCCGCCACGGTTGCTCCTTAAGTAAACAGAGTAAACGAATCCTATGAGCTTGGGGGATCGCCCTCCGGTTCGTAGGGGAAGCCCTTACCCGGAAAACAGGGGAAGCTGTAGTTTCCAAGAAGATCTTGCCCTGAAATGCAATTTCCTTTGCAAATACACACTTTCCAGTAGCACGATTATATAATTCGTGTTATCACGTCAGGCATCGAACCCCTGGACATACTTCAGGTTAGGGAATCAAGCAGAGAGCCCAATCCTCAGGAAGGGATGGTTGTGACCAGGCTCACTCTTCGCGGGCAGCGACCGGGCTCGGTGCGGTGGGCGGCTGAGGCGGCCGCGGAGACTCTGATCGCATTTGTGACGCTCAGTGTTTTGCTTTCTCTTCCACTCATCGCTCAAGAGATCTCTCCGCCTCAGCTGTCGGGAACTGTCGTTGACACCTCTGGTGCTGTGATTGCCGGAGCTACCGTGCTGGTTCGAAGCGCGAACGGCACTGTACAAAGAACGACAAAGTCCGGCACGAACGGCTCCTTCATCATTTCTGGGCTCTCGGCAGGTAATTATCGACTCGTGGTATCGAATCCCGGTTTTGAAACCAAAGCGATGCCCGTCACTATAGGGGCCACTGGGGCGCCGGTTTCGCTGCGCATCTCTCTGGTAGTGAGCTCCCTCAGCACCACCATAAACGTGCAGGGCCGGCAGGATGACCTCGTTGGAATTGCCAGTTCCGCCGGCCAGGTAACGGTGGGCGCAGACGAGCTCAAAAATCGTCCACTTCTTCGCTCGGGAGAAATTCTGGAGGCGCTTCCTGGTCTCATCATCACGCAACACGCCGGCGGCGGCAAGGCCAACCAATATTTTCTTCGCGGCTTCAATCTCGACCACGGCACAGATTTCGCCATTTTCCTAGACGGCATGCCGCTGAACTTGCCGTCGCACGCTCACGGCGAGGGGTACTCGGACATGAACGTCGTCATCCCGGAGTTTGTCGAGCGGGTGGATGCCGAGAAAGGTCCTTATTACGCCGATGTCGGCGACTATGGCTCGGCAGGAAACGCCCATGTGGTGTTTTACAAGACGCTGCCCCAGAACTTCTTCCAGGTCGACGGCGGCATGTACCAGTTTGCGCGATTCGTTTTCGGCGTATCGCAAAAGCTCGGCAAGGGCAACCTGCTGTACGGCGGGGAGGCGTATCACGATGGCGGCCCGTGGGTGCATTCGGACAACTATTACAAATTCAACGGCCTTGTAACCTACAGCCAGGGAACCGAGGCCAACGGTTTCGGCGTCACAACGCGCGCTTACGATGGAGCTAGATGGAACTCGAGCGATCAGCTCCCCTATACAGCCATACCCGTCGTCGGTTTCTTCGGCTCACTGAACCCAACTGACGGTGGCAGATCACAGCGTTATAGTTTGCAGGGCGAATGGCATCACAAGAACGCAAATTCCGAAACGACACTGATGGGCTACGGGTTCTATTACGATCTCGATCTGTTCTCGGATTTCACCTACAACCTGGTCGACCCCTATAAAGGCGATCAGTTCGAACAGCAGGACAGGCGCTGGGTGGCTGGGTTCGACATACGCCATACGATTTTCGGCCACTTCTTCGGCCGCAAGACAGAAACCACGTTGGGCATGCAGCTCCGCAACGATTGGATCCGCAACGGCCTTTTCCGGACGGATGATCGCGTGCGCACGAGCAAAACTTATTATGCAGCTAACTATCTGGATGTACCCTCGTCGCTTGATCAGGTCGCGGTTTTGCCCGCGGACACGGATGTGAATAAATTTACGGAGACGATAGGAAGTCCCTGGGTGACAAGCAAGATCCAGTGGGCGAGCAAATTTCGCACGACCCTGGCCCTGCGCGGCGACGACGGCAGAGGGGCCATCACCAGCTTCACGAACCCCACCAACCCCAACTATCCGAACGATCCCTACCCTGCCGACTACAACCCCAATACCCACCGATCGGTCACTAAATTCCTGCCCAGCCCCAAAGCGAGTTTGATCTTCGGCCCGTGGGCCAATACGGAGTTGTATGTGCAGGGTGGAGCCAGTTACCACACCGACGACGTGCGTGGTTCAACGCAACTGTATGAACCGGTTTCGCCCGCCTATCCCTACTACAACACGCCGAACCCGATTAAGATTCCCTTCCTGGTCCAAACCAAAGGCGCGGAAGTCGGCGTGCGCACTGCGGCCGTCCCACAACTGCAAAGCACGGTTGAAGTCTGGTATCTCCACAGTAATTCCGAATTGCTGCAGGATGGCGACACCGGGGGCACGAGTGCTTCAGTTGAGTCGAGCAACCGCTACGGCATAGAAGTTGGGAACTACTACACGCCAACTGAACATTTGGTCTTTGACGCTGACTTTGCGGACTCGCGCGCGATTTTTACCCAAAACGACCCGGACGATTCGACGTTCTACACCTCGGCCCCAGCTGGTCCTCAGCTTTGCGCGAAAAACTCAAATTGCTTTGGTCTTATTCCAACCGGGGGCGGCACTTTCCTGCAAAATCAGTATGGCAAGGAGGTGCCCGAAGCAGTTCGGTGGGTGGTTGCAGCGGGCGCAACACTGCAGGACTACAAACGCTTTTCGGCGAGTTTGCACCTGCGCTACTTTGGCCCGCGCCCTTTGACGTCCGACGGAACTTATACCTCACCCTCAACGGCGCTGGTTAACCTGGGGGCCAGCTATAAAATCAACAGGAACTGGAGCCTTTGGGGCGAAGTTTTGAATTTGTTCAACCGCCGAGATCACGACGTTGACTACGCCTATGTATCGCAAATAGCGCCAGCAGCCGGGCTGGGGCTACCAGCGACAGCGCCAACAACCATAGCAGGGCAGGCGCAGGTTGCGAGTGTTGTGAATGCTGGCGCGGCATTGACAAGGGTTATGCACCCCGTCGAGCCGGTTCAGGCACGATTCACTTTACGTTACAGTTTCGGTCGCTGAAAACACGTTGCTGGCAAAAGCGCTGGAATTTTGCGCGGTGCGGCTGATAGAGTTGTCCACGCAGCGGTCGGTAATCGGTGCAGGTGGAATGCATGATCGGCTTTCTCTCCATTCTCGCGGTGGGGTTTTTTCTCGGGATGCGCCACGCCACGGACCCCGACCACGTCATCGCCGTCACCACCATCGTGAGCAATCAGCGCAATAGCATGCGGGCAGCCATGATCGGCGCATTTTGGGGCGTTGGCCATACTCTTACTATCTTTTTGGTCGGCGCCGGAATCATTCTCTTCAATCTTGTCATTCCGGTGCGGATCGGGCTCAGCATGGAGTTGTCGGTCGCTGTGATGCTGATTATTCTCGGCTTGTGGAACGTAGCAGGATTTCTGCGATCGGTCCCTGCGGCACCTGTGGATCATGAGACAGAGAAGGTCATCCACGCTCACGCCCACAGCCACGGAGACTTCGTTCACAATCATCCGCACGCGCATGAAACCGAGGGCCACGCCCACTCTCCGGACGACATCCCCGTCGATTGGATGGATCGCATCTTTGGCAAGGTCAGCTTGTATCAATATCTTCGACCGCTCGTCGTTGGCATTGTTCACGGACTTGCCGGTTCAGCGGCCGTGGCTTTGCTGGTCTTGACTACGATCCGAAATGTGCATTGGGCGGTCGCTTACCTGTTGATCTTTGGCGTGGGCACGATTGCAGGCATGATGCTGATTACCATGAGCATTGCCTCAGCATTCACGATGATGGGAAGAGGCCGGCAGAAGTTTTCGCGGCGGCTGGCATTGGCTTCGGGGCTGCTCAGCCTTGGCTTCGGCCTCTTTGTCGCTTACCAGATCTGTTTTGTCAACGGCCTGTTTACGAACCACGCACGATGGATACCGCAATAGGCTAGTTCAGCCTGTGCGAGATTCCGTTAGCGCCGCACTCCGGCCAACACGAGTTTGCAAAGACGGTCGGCAAAATCGGTTGTCAACTTGTCATGCCGGATGATGAATCGCATGTAGATAGGTCCGTAGAGTGAATCCAGAACCAGGTCCATATCCAGGTCGTCACGCAGTTCGCCACGTTGAATTCCGCGTTGCAGCGTCGCATAGGCTTCCTGGCGGCGCGGCTTCATGAAGCGTTCGCGAAAAGCGGCGATGACGTCTCGGTCGCTTTGTCCGGCAGCGAGAATGGCGGAAAGAATGCGTCCACGCCGGCTGCGAAAGATCTTGACGACCTGACGCATCTGCTGGTTCATGTCCGTATAAACGGAGCCGGTATCGGGAAAGTGCAGCTTCCGGCCGGTGCTGCTGGCGAACGCGTCTGTGATAAGAGCGGCCTTGTTGGGCCACCAGCGGTAAACAGTTGCCTTGCCAACGTTGGCGTGCGCCGCCACGCCTTCAATGCTGAGGTCGGAGAAGCCATTCTCTCCCAGAAGTTTCAAGGTACTGCGCAGGATGGCGACGCGGGCCTCTTCACTCCGGGGACGTCCCGGAGCGCGCTTGTTGCTACGTCCACCACCATATCTTCGAGCAGGAGACTTCTGGCGCATGATCTTAAGCCTACAATATAATCATAACGGATTTGGAATCCAATACGTTTAGTATCGAATCTAAAATTAGGTCTGCGGATTTGTTTCGCTTCCGTGCGATCGTCCGAATTCTGGAGTGTGCCTAACCGATGTGGATAGTTGCGTTAGCGCTCAGGCGTCCCTATACCTTCGTTGTGATGGCGATCGTCATCATTATTCTTTTTGGCGTAACGGTCTTCCGCACTCCCGTTGACATCTTCCCGGAAATCGATATTCCAGTAGTTTCCGTGGTTTGGTCTTATATCGGCATGTCGCCACAGGACATGGCCGACCGCATCGTGACCAATTCCGAACGTGGCATCAACATTACGGTCAACGACATCGAGCACATGGAGTCCCAGTCGGTAAACGGCTTGGGAGTCATCAAGGTTTTTTTCCGTCCGGGCACGAACGTACAAGGCGCAATCGCAGAAATTACCGCTATCTGCCAGACCAGCTTGCGGCAACTCCCTCCCGGCACGGTGCCGCCGCTAGTCATCTCTTATAGCGCTTCCACTACACCGATTGTTCAGCTCGGCCTGAGTAGCAAGACTCTGCCTGAGCAGCAACTGTTCGATTTGGGGCAGAACTTTCTGCGTAATTATCTGGCCACGGTGCCGGGAGCGGCTACGCCCTATCCGTACGGCGGCAAGATTCGTCAGGTTCAGGTGGATCTGGACCTGTCTCGGCTCCAGGCTTACGGGCTTCAGCCCAACGACATTGTCAACGCCGTTAACGCACAAAACCTGATTCTCCCTAGCGGCACCATCAAGCTCGGCCCCACGGAATACAACGTTGAGATGAACGGAACCCCGGGCACTATTGGGGAGTTGAACGACTTGCCGGTCAAGACCGCCAATGGCGCCACCCTTTACATGCGCGATGTCGCTCATATTCGCGATGGCTTCTCGCCGCAGACCAACATCGTGCGTCAGGATGGAAACCGTGGGGCGCTGATGTCGATCTACAAGATCGGAAACGCCTCCTCGCTGGACATTGTTGCTGGGATCAAGAGAATTGTGGTGCAGGCGGCGCAGACTTTGCCGCCGGAGCTAAAAATCACCGCGCTGTTTGATCAGTCTCTTTTTGTGCGCGCTTCGGTGAATGGCGTGGTGCGCGAGGCGGCAATCGCCGCGCTTCTCACCGCTCTCATGATTCTTCTCTTCCTTGGCGACTGGCGGCCTACCATCGTCATCTCCGTTTCCATCCCGCTCTCCATTTTTTGTTCGATCATTCTTCTGGGCGCGATCGGCGAAACCATCAACATTATGACCCTGGGAGGATTAGCGCTCGCCGTCGGTATTCTGGTTGATGACGCCACGGTGGAAATCGAGAATATCGAGCGCAACCTTGCCATGGGAAAGGAGATGAAGCAGGCCATTCTTGACGGAGCGCAGCAGATCGCCGTGCCTGCGTTTGTCTCGACGCTCAGCATCTGCATTGTGTTTGTGCCGATGTTCTTCCTGGCGGGCGTGGCGAAGTTCCTGTTCGTGCCTTTGGCGGAGGCCGTGAGCTTCGCCATGCTGGCAAGTTATTTGCTTTCGCGAACCCTCATCCCCACGCTAGTCATGTTCATCATGCGGGGCCACGAGCATCGTGCCGAAGAGCCCAAGTCTTTTCTGGGCCGCTTCCAGCGCGGTTTTGAGCGTAAATTTGAAGACTTCCGCCGGGGCTACGAACAGTTGCTCGAAACCACACTCGAGCATCGCGGCTTGTTTGTGCTTTGTTTTCTGGTTTTTTGCGTGCTGTCGCTCGGACTGTTCATGTTCCTGGGACAGGACTTTTTTCCGCAAGTGGACGCCGGCCAGGTGCGTCTGCATGTGCGCGGGCGTCCCGGCCTGCGCGTGGAAGAGACAGCGCGCCTGTGCGACGAAGTCGAAACCGTGTTGCGCCAGGAAATTCCCAGGGATGAATTGCAGACTATTCTCGACAACATCGGTCTGCCGAACTCCGGAATTAACCAGTCCTACAGTTCCAACGGGACTATTGGCACCAGCGACGCCGAGATTCTGATCGCTCTCGATCCCGAGCACCATCATCCCACGGCGGGCTACGTCCGCCATCTCCGCGAGCTTTTGCCCCAGCGCTTTCCTGGAGTCGAGTTTTTCTTCCAGCCCGCGGACATCGTTTCGCAAATTCTGAACTTCGGCCTGCCCGCTCCCATCGATGTGCAGGTCGTCGGCACCGACTTGGGAAGCAGTTACCTTATTGCCCAGCAGATCGCCAACAAGATGCGCCATATTCCCGGCGCAGCCGATGTACACGTACAGCAACTGTTGGCCCTGCCCACGCTACACATGGAGATGGACCGCACCCGCGTGACGCAAGTTGGACTCACTGCGCACGATGTGGCGCAGAGCGTGCTGATTTCACTCAGCGGCAGCTTTCAGACCGCACCGAATTTCTGGCTTAACCCCAAGAACGAGGTTTCTTACCAAATGGCGGTGCAATCACCGCAATACCGCATGATCAGCATGCAGGATCTCATGACCATCCCGGTCACTTCGCAGCAGGGCACGCAACTGATGGGCAACCTGGTGCAAGTATCTCCGGTCGTGCGCCCTGCTACCGTCAACCATTGGAACGTGCAGCCGGTCATCGATGTTTATGCCAGTACGCAGGATCGTGATCTGGGTGCGGTCGCTGCCGAAACCGACAAAGTGCTCAAAACGTTCGACGGGCACTTGCCGCGTGGCACGCGCATCGTGGTACGTGGGCAAGTGGTTACCATGCGCTCCTCGTTCGTGGGATTAGGCTTGGGGTTGGTCGGCGCCATCCTGCTCGTCTATTTGCTGATCGTTATCAACTTCCAGTCGTGGCTTGATCCGTTCATCATTATCGCCGCGTTGCCGGGAGCGCTGGCGGGAATTTGCTGGTTTCTGCTCCTGACCCGCACTACGCTGAGCGTGCCGTCGCTTACCGGCGCGGTCATGTGCATGGGCGTCGCCACCGCAAACTCTATTCTGATGGTCAGCTTCGCGCGTGAGCAGATGGATGAAGGCATTCCCGCAGTACAAGCAGCCGTCGCCGCCGGATATACGCGTGTGCGCCCCGTACTGATGACCGCTCTGGCCATGATCATTGGCATGGTGCCCATGGCGCTAGGCCTGGGCGAAGGTGGCGAGCAGAACGCACCGCTGGGCCGCGCTGTCATCGGCGGGCTTCTGTTTGCAACAGTTGCCACTTTGTTCTTTGTGCCCAGCGTGTTTGCCATGTTCCATAGCCGCCGCGAGGCCATGCGCGCGCGCCAGGGACAGATGTAATTAGAGACAGGCGGTAAATGGTTCTTGCGGGAATGGGAGTGAGCATGAGTGCAGAAGACAAATCCAAACTGACGCAGCCAGGTGCAACTGAGGAGCATCATGCTCTGAGTACGCAAGCTCAGCGTGACGAGGAGATCGAAGCGATTCAGCGTCACTCCCGGCATCAGCCTCCCGGGATTCAGAAGCCGCCAGAGGTTCCACCCGCGCCTCCGCGCCGAGCGCTGACGATCGTCGGTGTGCTATTGCTCGTGCTGCTGATTGCGGGTGGTCTCACGCTATGGGACCACGTCAGTCACGAGCGCGCGCTTGCCAAGGAGACGGAACGAGAGACCGTGCCAACGGTCGCGGTGGTTTATCCCGTGTCGGAAAAACCTGACGAGGATTTGGTTTTGCCCGGTTCTCTGCTGGCCTACGAGGAGTCTCCAATTTACGCCCGTACAAACGGCTATCTGGTTCGCTGGTACAAAGACATCGGTAGTCCCGTAACTAAAGGCGAATTGCTCGCGAAGATTGACACTCCCGAGGTGGATCAGGAATTGAACCAGAGTCGAGCCACGCGGCAGCAGATTGTCGCGCAAATGGACTTGGCAAAAATCAGCGCCGACCGCTGGCAGAACCTGCGCAAGACCGACTCGGTCTCCGCGCAGGAAGCAGATCAGTATGACAGCGGATACAAGCAGAGTCAGGCCAACCTGGCCGCCGCTGACGCCAACGTCCGCCGCCTCGAACAGCTTGAGGGCTTCAAGGATGTCTACGCTCCGTTCTCCGGAGTGCTCACCAAGCGTAACGTCGATCCCGGGGCACTAATCAATGCAGGTGCCGGCGCGGCCGGGCGCGAGTTGTTTGATCTGGCGCGCGTCGATCCACTGCGGGTTTACACCAGCGTTCCGCAAGCCTACGCACCGTACATAAAGGTTGGCGCCAAGACGGCCGTCACCTTGCAGGAATTTCCCGGACAAAGATTTACCGGCAAGATCGTGCGCACGGCCGAGGCCATCGATCCTGTCACGCGGACTCTGCTGACGGAAGTTGACGTACCCAATAAGAACGAACGTCTCCTTCCGGGTTCTTTCGGGGAGGTACATTTCGCCGTCGGCACGGGCGTAAACAAGGTCACGATTCCAGTGAACGCGATGCTATTCCGTGCCGAAGGCCCGCGAGTCGCTGTCATCGGTCCCGGCGGCAAAGTTCAGTTGCGTCCCATCAACATTGGACGCGACTATGGCACTACGCTCGAGATTCTTGGCGGCGTGTCGCCTACCGACCAGATCGTTATCAACCCGGCGGACTCTCTCGAAGACGGTCAGCAGGTGAACGTAGCTCAACCCCCATCGAACCAGCAAAGCCCACCGTCGCAGGGCCAGCAGAAGGGTAGCGGGTCGTGAAGCAAGCGGCAATTTCGTCCGCTCTGGCGTTGCTCGCGTTCGCAGCCGGATGCACCGTTGGCCCGCGCTACAGCCGGCCCACGGCTCCAGCGCCGGCGCCGGACGCCTGGAAAACGCAGCCGCCGTGGGAGCAGGCTGCGCCCAAGGACGCGATTCCCAAGGGCGCGTGGTGGCAGGTGTTTCATGATCCCGCGCTCGACGCCTACGAACAACAATTGCTCCAGGCTAACCAATCGTTGGTCGCGGCGCGCGACCATTTAGATCAAGCCCGCTCGTTGGCGCGAGTCGCTACGGCAGACATGTTTCCCCAGCTGTCGGCGGATCCCAGCGCGTTGCGAGAGCGCGGCTCCGGCAACCGCCCTTTGAACGGCGAGGTGCCGACCATCGCGAACGGTGGGTTTTCTCCATACACTCAAAATGCTTACACGATTCCGTTTTCCCTCAACTACGAAGTCGATCTGTTTGGACGCGTGCGGCATAACGTGGAAGCGGCGAATGCTTCTCTACAGTCCACAGCTGCCGATCTTCAGAATGTGCAGTTGGTGCTGACGGCTGAACTCGCCGCCGACTACTTCACGCTGCGTGAACTGGACGCCGAGTGGCAAGTAGTGCAGGAGTCCGTCGGCTACCAGCGCAAAGGGCTCGATTTGGTAAATAACCAACACGAAGGTGGAATCGTCAGCGGACTGGAAGTTGCTCAGCAGGCCGCACTGCTCGACTCGACCCGGTCGCAACTGGCTCTGGTGCAACAATCCCGAGCTCAATTCGAACACGCCATCGCAGTCCTGGTGGGCCAGGCCGCTTCCCGTTTCAATGTACCCATCGCACCGCAGCAGGCGATGCCGCCGCCGGTGCCGCTCGGCGTACCCTCCGACGTGCTGGAGCGCCGGCCCGACATTGCCGCGGCCGAACGCCTGATGGCTTACCAAAATGCTCAGGTTGGCATTGCGCGCTCAGCCTTTTATCCGCACATCACCCTGAGCGGTTCCGGCGGATGGCAGAGCCGTGACCTGGGGCAGCTGCTCAACGCGCCCAGCCTCTTCTGGTCGCTCGGAGCCGACGCCTTGCAGCCCATTGTCGAGGGTGGACGAAACCGCGCGAATCTTGCCGCCGCACGTGCAGCGTATGACCAAGCTGTCGCCAACTACCGCCAGTCTGTGCTTACCGCGTTCCAGCAGGTCGAGGATGGCATCAGCAATCTCAGCACACTCTCGCAAGCTCTCGCCACGCAGGGCGCGGCCGTCGAGGATGCGCGCCGTGAGTTGACGATCGCCAACAATCGTTACATCGGCGGCGCCACCAGTTACCTCGACGTCATCGCTGCGCAGACTACTCTGCTCACCAATGAGCGGCTGGAGACGCAGTTGCTCGGCCAGCAGATGGTCAGTTCGGTCTATCTGGTGAAAGCCCTGGGTGGCGGCTGGGACTCCAGCCAAATCAAAGACCAGCGGGTTCATCCGGAGGCGCGTCAGGTTTTGCAGCCGTGATACGGGAGGCGTTTAAGATCCGAACCACGTTTGCAGGTTGACAACAACATCAAACCAGCCTACTATTATAGCTGAGGGAAATATATCTTCTTCTCTCTCAAGTCTTTCGGAACCGAGCTTTCGGAACTAAGTTTATTCGGAACCAAGTCAGCCCCATCTGAAGTCTTTGCACAGAGCACGACTCTGCTGAGAAGTCGCGCCAGAACACTGTGGTGCGTCAGGGATTTTGTTTGCTTTCGTTTGTTTGCATCCAGTTATCATTAAACCAGGAAGGGAAACCATGAAAAATACCAAGTTCCTTGTGAAAGTGAACCGTGGCGGCGCTCGCGCTGCAGAGTATGTATTGCGAGTGGACCGGAGTCCGATTCAGACTACAACCAACCGAAAGCTCGCACTGGCTATGGGAAGATTCACGGCTGAAGACGCCGTCAAGTCCATGCAAAATTCCCGCTGCAACCCGGAGTTGGTGTCGGTTCAGATTTGATGGTGGGCAAGTCTGGGACCTACGCTGTGGCTTACGACTATCTGCTGACCTGAACCGAAGCAGTTCTTCCTTGGTTTCCTATCGCACCCAAATGCAAAACGACAGGCGCTCCTTGCGCCTGTCGTCGTCCTATGTGCGCGCCCGTCGTTCGCTGTTGGGCTTTGAACCGCTCAGAGCGAAGAACAAGATGTAGAGATAGCAGATCACGGGAAGAAAGAAGGCGTGGTGAATTCCGATCCTGTCGGCAATCACGCCTTGCGCCAGCGGGATAAGCGCGCCGCCAACGATCGCCATGATCATGATTCCGGAGCCGTCGCCGGTAAGCGGACCAAGTTCCGCGACGCCCAGCGTGAAGATGCTCGGGAACATGATGGAATTAAAGAACCCGACCAGGATAATGCTCCACATGGCGAAGTGTCCGGTAGTCAGCATCGAAATTGCCACGAGAGCGGCAGCGCATACTGCGCAAATGCCAAGCAGGTGCCCAGTCTTCATCTTTTGCAACAGGCCTGACCCGATGAAACGCCCGACCATGGCTCCGCCCCAGTAAAAGGCCACAAAACTAGCGGCAACCTTTTCGGTAAGGCCGCCGATCTCGGGCTGACTGAAATAGTTCACCAGAAAACTTCCGATCGAAACCTCGGCGCCAACGTATACAAAAATGCCAATCGCGCCAAAGATCAGATTCTGATGCTTCCAGATGGAGTCGTCCACCTTTTCGCCAATCTGGTGCTGTGCGTGGGGGATTTTCGGCAACTTGAAACTGCCAATCGCAATCGCCAGCAGCACCAGCGCAATGCCCAAGCCCACGTATGGCGTCTTTACGGTCGCCGCCTCGTGCAGACGATAGGCCTGCAGGGCATCGGGTGCTAGCGCTCGTATCTCTTCCATGGTCTTGGGCGCTGCGGTCAAAATCAGAAGCCCGCCGAAGAAAGGCGCAAGAAAAGTTCCCAGGGAGTTGAACGCCTGGGTCAGATTCAGCCGACTGGAAGCAGTCTGGGGCTTGCCTAGCACCGTCACGTAGGGATTAGCTGCCACCTGCAAACACGTAATCCCGGCAGCAAGGACGATGAGTGCAATCAGAAACAGCGGGTACGACGGAACGCTGGCCGCCGGCACGAAAAGAAATGCGCCCAGACCCATGGTAAGCAAGCCCGCAACCATGGAGCGCTGATAGCCCATCCAGTCAATAATCTTTGCCGACGGTATGGAGAAAACAAAATACGCTCCAAAGAAGGCAAACTGAATGAGCATGATCTGCGTGTAGTTGAGATCGAAAATCGGCTTCAGGTGTGGGACGAGGATGTCGTTCAGGCAAGTGAGGAAGCCCCACATGAAGAACAGCGTAGTCACTACTGCGAGCGGCGCACCATACGAAGTCGAAGCCTCAGACGTGGTAGCGGGAACGGCGTTGGAACCGCCCGGCGTGACGATTGCCATGGTGAGTCATCCTTTGTCCCGAATTCGGCCAGCCCTATCGCTCTGCATAATAGCATCGCGCACGGGCAAACAGGGTAAGGAGCGACTTGCTCATCGTCAACGCGTTAGGCCTGAAGCTTCACCAGCCAGTTCGTCGGTTCGGGGAGAATTGCAAATGTGGGGAGCTTGCCCCGCACCATGGCGACTTCGTCACACCGGTGAAACCTGGGACAGACGTGGCAATCCTTGTAGATCTTGTCGGGAAGATCCTCGCGCCGAGCCATCTCGAATCCCTGGCGCGCAAAGAATTCAGGAGCGCGTGTGAAGAGGCAAATGCAATCCACCCGGTGCCTTTTCGCTTCGGCCATCAAAGCTTTCATCAGCCGGCTGCCGCCGCCGTGACCCTGCGCGCGAGGTCCTACGGTAATCGAGCGAATCTCGGCGAGATGCGTGCCGTAAAGATGCAGCGCGCCGCAACCAATGATGCGGCCTTCATTTTCCAGAACAACAAAGTCTCTGACGTTCTCGCAAATCTCCGCCAGCGTGCGGGGCAGCAATGTGCCATCGCTCGAATAGGCCGAGATTAGATCGTGGATGTGCTTGGCGTCCGGCAAAATAGCTTTACGCGTGCGCATGGAGATTGACCTCCTCGCGTAGAGAGTCGATCTTCTTTCTCGCCGCAACAATCCCCTGCCGCACCCGCGCCGGCGCAGTACCGCCGACGACATCATGAATCGCGAGCACCGAAGCCGGTTTCAAGCAGCCATGAAAGCTCTCATCGAAAACAGGATTAAGGGCACGCAGCTCATCGAGCGTGAGATCCTGAAGTTCGCAATGTTTTTCCAGGCAGAGCTTCACGGCCTTGCCGATTTGCTCGTGAGCGAGACGCGAAGGCACGCCGCGGTTGACCAGGTAGGTGGCTGCCGCCCAGGCGTTCATAAATCCCGATTGGGCAGCCTCGTTCATGCGTTCGTGGTCAAACTCCGCCGCTTTCATCCACCCAGCGAGCAGCGGCAGCAATCCAATTGCCGTGTCCGTGGCGTCGAAGAGTGGCGCCTGCGTTTCCTGCAAATCTTTGTTGTAAGCCAGCGGCAAGCCTTTCAACGCAATCATCAGTGCAGTTGCACTTCCGATCACCCGGCCGGCCTTGCCTCGCACCAGTTCCAGAAGATCGGGATTTTTCTTCTGCGGCATGGCGCTGCTGCCCGTGGAATAAGCTTCAGGCAACTGAACAAAACCGAATTCCTGGGTGGAAAAAATAATCATCTCCTCCGCCCACCGGCTCAAGTGCAGCCCAAGGAGCGAGAGCGTGTTGACGAACTCAAGAACGAAATCGCGGTCGCTGGTGGCGTCGATACTGTTGGCCGTCGGACCATCGAAGTCGAGTTCCTCTGCCATAAAAGCGCGGTCGACAGTTAAAGTCGCTCCGGCCACCGCGCCCGACCCTAGCGGACACACATTCAAACGCTTGCGGCAGTCAGCAAGACGACCGGCATCCCGCAAAAACATTTCGACATAAGCCAGTAGCCAGTGCGCCACCAGCACGGGCTCCGCCCGCTGCAAATGGGTGTAGGCAGGCATCGCGGCGCTGCCGGCCTGTTCAGCGCGGCCGGCAAAAGCGCTACACACGCCGGCGAGTTCGCTTCGCAACTCATCGATCGCCGCCCGCACGTAGAGACGCAGGTCAGTCGCGATCTGCTCGTTGCGGCTGCGTCCGCTGTGCAACTTATAGCCCACCTCGCCGATCCGCGACACCAGTTGCTTCTCGACGAAATGATGCACGTCCTCGGCGTCGTCGTCTTGCACAAGGTCTTTGGAAGGCGATGCCATCTCGCCAATTTGCTGCAGTCCTTGAAGAATGCTGATCAGTTCGTCGGCAGACAGAACTCCAGCGTTCTTGAGGGCACGCGCGTGCGCTCCGCTCGCTTCCACCTCGTAACGCAGCAGCCGGCAATCGAAGTCGAACGACCGTTGCCAGCGTTCGAATTGCGGGTCCAGCGGCTGCCGGAACCGGCCCGACCACATCTTCATCGCGTAACCTCCACACGACCCCGCGCGCGTACGCGCGACGGAAGTCCGAGAATGCGGATAAAGCCCTCCGCATCTTTCTGATCGTAACTGTCGCCCATGGTGAACGACGAGAGATCGGTGCGATAGAGCGAGTACTCGGACTGGCGGCTCACCACTGAAACGTTCCCTTTGTACAAAGACAGCGTCACACTGCCGGTCATCTCTGTCTGCGTGCTCGCGACAAAGGCGTCGAGCGCCTCGCGCAGCGGCGTGAACCACAATCCAAAGTAGACGAGTTCTGCATACTTCAGCCCCACGTGCTGTTTGAAGTGCGCGACCTCGCGCTCCAGACAAAGCGCTTCGAGTTCCCGATGCGCCGTGACCAGCAGAGTGCCGCCGGGCGTTTCATAACAGCCGCGTGACTTGATTCCGACGAAACGGTTCTCCACTAGATCAACCCGGCCGACTGCGTTCCGCGCGCCAAATTCGTTGAGCAACTCGACCAGCGACACCGGTTCAAGCTTCATGCCGTTTACCGCAACCGGAATCCCCTTCTCAAAGGCGATCGTCACCTGCTCGTTCTTGTCCGGCGCGTCTTGCGGCGAGCGGGTCATCTGCCAGGTTGTGGGCAGCGGTGCATTCGCGGCGTCTTCCAGTTCTCCGCCTTCATGACTGAGGTGCCACAAATTGCGGTCGCGGCTGTGGATTTTCTCGCGGCTCGCCGCCACCGGAATGCCGTGCTGCTCGGCGTAATCCAGGCAGTCTTCACGCGATTTCAGTGACCACTCCCGCCAGGGCGCAATCACTTTCAGCTCTGGTGCGAGCGCCTGATAAGTCAACTCAAAGCGAACCTGGTCGTTCCCCTTGCCAGTGCAACCGTGCGCTACGGCGGTCGCTCCCTCGCGCAAAGCAACTTCGACCTGATGCTTCGCGATCACAGGACGCGCTAAAGAAGTCCCCAACAGATACTTATGTTCGTATACCGCGCCGGCTTGCAGCGCGGGAAAGACATATCCTGTCAAGAACTCTTCGCGGAGATCCTCCACGATCACTTTGCTTGCGCCCGTTGCGTAGGCCTTTTCAACCACGGCTTCAATGTCATCTCCCTGGCCCACATCGGCGACCATTGCGATGACGTTGTAAGAATAATTCTCCTTGAGCCAAGGAATAATAATAGAGGTATCAAGCCCTCCGGAGTAGGCGAGTACAACTTTTTCAGGCATGAGCACTCCTTGCCGGCAGACGATCACCGCCGCCCAACAGCAGATAAAGAATCGCTTTCTGCGCGTGCAGGCGGTTCTCAGCCTGCTCGAAGACTACCGACTGCGGCGAATCAATGACCGCGTCCGTCACTTCCAACCCGCGATGGGCCGGCAGGCAGTGCATGAACACCGCGTGGGGCGCGGCTTCCGCCATCAGCTCTGCATTCACTTGGTAAGGCGGGAAAATTCGTGATCGCTCGCTTTCCTGCCGTTCCTGTCCCATGCTGGTCCAGGCATCAGTGTAAATCGCATCGGCTCCCGCAACCGCTTCGTGCGGATCGTTCAACAATAGAATTTCGGCCCCGGTCTCCTCAGCGATCTCGCGTGCATCAGCAACAATCTGTGGATTGGGCGCGTAGCCTTTCGGAGTCGCAACGCGGATCGTGGACCCTAGGCACGCGGCAGTAAGCAGTAACGAGTGCGCCACATTATTCCCGTCGCCGACATACGCCAGGCAGCGGTTCTTCAAATCTCCGAATCGCTCCAGCAGCGTGAGATAGTCGGCCAGCGCCTGGCATGGGTGTTCCAGATCGCTAAGTGCGTTGATGACCGGAATCGAGGCGTGCTGCGCCATGCCTTCGATCGTCTGCTGCGAGTAGGTACGAAGCACAATCAGATCCACCCAGCGCTCGAGGTTGTGGGCCACGTCGCTCAGCTTTTCGCGGGCATCGAGCCGTTCGTGCGTCTGGTCGACAAACATTGCCGTTCCGCCGAGACTTACTATCCCCGCCTCGAACGTCAGCCGGGTTCGCAACGAGGGCTTCTCGAAGAACATGACCATCTGCCTGCCCGTGAGCGCCCTCCGAAAATCCGCCGGACGCGACTTCATTGTTCCGGCGAGATGCAAAACCGCATCGACCCCGGAGGGTCCGAGATCGCGAGTTGAAACGAGATCGGGACACCAAAACACTTGCGGCACTCTCTCGGCGGCAGGCGCCGAAACTCTGCCTTGCAGATGACTATTCAACTTTGACTCCTTGCGCGGGACCTGTGCGTCCGCGGGTTGCGATTTATAACGTGTGGCGAGGGACTGACTCATGAATACGTGACCTCCGTACCACACGACAGCTTGGTCTGGTAGAACTGCGGCAAAACCTCCGCTTCGGTTGCAGGCAAAATTCTCACTCGTCCCACTCCTTGTTTCAGAGCCAGGCCGCAGGCCTGCAACTTCGGCAACATGCCGCCGTTGATCACCGAGCCAGCCGCCAACTCAGCCGCCTGCTTCGTGCTCAGCCACGGCATTACGCTTCCCGCCGCATCTCTAACTCCGGGTACGTCGGTAAGAAAGATCAGCGTGTTGGCATGGCAGGCCGCGGCGCAAGATGCCGCCATTTCGTCCGCGTTCACGTTGTAATATTCGCCATCGGCACCGAGCGCCAGCGAAGCCAGAACCGGAATGCCCCCCTGCTGCCACAAGGCTTCGATCCAGCACGGCTCTGCAAAACAAATCTCGCCAACAAATCCCAAATCGCGGCCGTGAACATACTTCTTCCGCGCCCGGAACGTCATGCCATCGCCACCACAGAATCCAATCGCCGGCATGCCCGCTGATTGAATGGCCGCCACCAGCTTCTTGTTGATGATTCCCGCCAAAACCATCAGCGCCGTATCCCGGGTCTCGGCGTCGGTGACGCGCAGCCCGTCCACAAACTCGCTCTTTTTCCCCAACCGATTCAGCATGCGGGTCAGGGCGTTGCCGCCGCCGTGGACCACGGCTACGCGGTGGCCATCTTGCGCCAACTCTGCGATCGAGCGCGCGCACTTTCGCAGCGTCGCCGCATCTTCAATCGCCGCACCGCCAATCTTCACCACAATCGTCACTGCAATCCCTCCCGCTCGTCCCACTGATACATCAGATTCATGTTCTGCACCGCTTGTCCGGCCGCTCCTTTGAGCAGATTGTCGACGCAGGCAACCAGCACCAGCCGCTGGCCGTCCTCCGCCAGACAAAATCCCAGATCGCAGTAGTTTGTATGCAGCGAAAACTGCAGCTGCGGCAGCTTCGGCGTCGCAAATACTCGCACCCAGTGTCTCCCCGAATAAAAATCACGCAGACAGGATTCCACTTCCGCCGGCTTCATCGCCCGATTCAGATGAACATAGATAGTCGACAGAATCCCGCGCGGAATCGGCAGCAGATGAGGAGTAAAAGTCAGTTCGGCATCCTGCAACCCCAACTGCTCTACCATCTCTCCCAGATGCCGATGATTGAACACTGAATAGGCAGAGAGATTGTCAGCAACCGAAACGAAATGAGTGCGCGAAGTAGGCGCCTTGCCCGCTCCCGAAACTCCGGACTTCGAGTCTGAAATAATTCCACGCTCCCGATCAACTAACCCCGCCTGCAGTAGCGGCGCCAAGGCCAAAATCACCGAGGTCGCATAGCAGCCCGGATTCGCAACCAACTGCGCCGCGCTAATGCGATCGGCGTTCAACTCCGGAAGGCCGTACACCGCCTGCGCCGTCAATTCCGCGGCCGTGACTGCGTTCGCATCCTGGAACGAGTAGATGGCTCGATGCTGGGCCTGCTTCAGCCTCCACGCGCCGCTCAGATCGATGACACGCAAGCCTTGCGCGATCGCCTCGGGTACAAGAGACCGGGAAGCTTCATGCGGTGTAGCCAGGAAAAGCAACTCCACACCCTGCCTCTTCAATTCCGGCCACGAGAGCGGACGCAACGGATAACCTCCATTGCCCGACAACTCCGGAAACACCTCCGCCAAATCCGTCGCGCCGTCGCTCCCGTTTTCACGACGGAACAGCAAAGGCTTCTCCAATCGCGGATGGCGTTCGAGAATACGCGTCAACTCCAGACCGGAATAGCCGCTCGCTCCCAGCACCGCGCTCTTGAGTCTCGCAGCCATTACCCCAGCATCTCCTCGATCCGCACCGCGACCTTCCTGGCAGCGTCCTTGTCAGGACAAACAATCAGGATCGCGTCGTCCCCCGCAATCGTTCCCACCACTTCCTCCCATTCCTGCTCATCCAATGCCGCGGCCACGGGCTGAGCGCTGCCTGTAATTGTCTTCACGACCAGCAGGTTTTGCGCCGGCCGCACGTCCAGCACGAACTCGCGAACCAGTCGCTGCACCGGCGGCAAAGCCAAACCCGCAGCGCCTTCCCCCTGAAGCAGCGTGTAACCAGCCGGCGTCTTGCTCAGATTCAGGTCGCGAATATCCCGCGACAACGTCGCCTGCCCCACCTTGAAGCCCCGCTTGCGCAAAGCCCGCTGCAAATCTTCCTGGTTGGCTACAGGACCCTGTCGCAACGCTTCCAACACGGCTCTCTGTCGAAGGGCTTTATTCATTTTGAATATTTATTCACGTGAGTGAATAAATATTCTCTATCCTACAGGCCCTGCCCTCCCTGTCAAGGAAAAACATCGGCGCTGCTCCCATGGTTAGTAACCTCCGCCTCAACAAAAACCGAAAGCCGGATCGGAGGCTTAAATCCTTGCTAGACTACTGGCGGTCGAAAAGCCGCTACGCCCACGGGGAGCAACGCCGAGTGAACAACAAGCCCACCCTGGTTGCCGAGTTGATTGCCGAGTTTCTCGGAACCTTTGTCCTGATTCTCTTTGGCTCGGGTGTGGTCGCGATGGTTGTTCTGTTTCCCTCGAACGCTCCCGCCGCGACCGTTCACGGCGGCTACACCAACATCACGCTGGGCTGGGGACTGGCGGTGACCATGGGAATCTACATTGCCGGAAAGGTTTCTGGTGGGCATCTCAACCCCGCGGTCACCCTGACTTTTGCAGTGTTCCGCGGTTTTCCCTGGAGCAAGGTCGTGCCTTATTCGGTCGCACAGACCGCAGGCGCATTTTTCGCCGCCGCCCTCGTATACCGAAACTATTTGCCCGCCTTCCATCAATTCGATCCGCAACTGGAAAAGACCGCCGGCGTCTTTACAACTTTTCCTGCGTTTCCGGCGTGGCCTCAAGCCGGATTCCTCGATCAGGTCATCGGCACAGCTCTGCTCTTGCTCATGGTGTTAGCGATCACTGACGAACTCAATGTTCCTCCCGGCGCCAACCTCGCACCTTTGATGATTGGCCTGGTGGTCGTCGCGATTGGGATGAGCTTCGGCGGCATGCACGGATATGCGATTAATCCCGCCCGCGATTTTGGTCCGCGCCTTTTCACCGCTTTAGCTGGATTCAGAAACAACGGCCTCACCGACGGCCCTCGAGTGTGGTGGGTCCCAGTGGTTGCGCCGCTGCTGGGTGGATTGGTTGGCGCCGCCGTCTACGATTTCGGCATTCGACGATTCTTGCGCGTTTCTCGGTCGTCATCGTAACGCTAGGTGACGTCCGCAGAAACAGGAGGCCGCTTGCGCTACATTCTCTCTCTCGATCAGGGCACAACAAGTTCACGGGCCCTTTTGTTTGACGATCACGGTGCGGTCTGCTCCGTGGCCCAGCGCGAGTTCACGCAAATTTTTCCCCAGCCCGGCTGGGTCGAGCATGATCCCGAAGAGATCGCAGCATCGCAGATATCCGTTGCCCTGGAGGCCTTGGGCAAAGTCAAAATCAAGCACAGCGACATAGCCGCCATCGGCATCACCAACCAGCGCGAAACCACCATCGTCTGGGACCGCTCAACTAGCAACCCTATCTACAATGCCATCGTCTGGCAGGACCGCCGCACCGCCGACTTTTGCCAACAACTCAAGGCGCAAGGCCACGAAAATCTAATACAGCAGCGTACTGGGCTGCTGATCGACGCTTATTTCTCCGCCAGCAAGATTTCCTGGATTCTCGAACACGTCCCAAACGCCCGCCAACTCGCCGAAGCGGGCCGCCTTGCCTTTGGCACCATCGATACCTGGCTGCTGTGGAAGTTGACTGGCGGCCGCGTGCACGTCACCGACGCCAGCAACGCCTCCCGCACCATGCTTTTCAATCTTCATTCGGGGAGCTGGGATAACGATCTCCTCGATCTCTTCCGAATTCCCGCCTCGATGCTGCCCACAGTCCGGCCCTCCAGTGAAATTTACGGAGAGGTAAGTTCCGCTCCGGGTCTCAACGGCATTCCCGTCGCAGGTATTGCCGGCGATCAGCAGGCTGCACTCTTTGGGCAAAGATGCATTAGCCCCGGACTCACCAAGAATACCTACGGCACAGGCTGCTTCATGTTGCAGAGCACGGGCACTCGCGCCGTCGCATCCACTCATCGACTACTCACAACCGTGGCGTGGAGAATCGGCAACGACACTCATTACGCACTCGAAGGGAGCGTCTTCGTGGGCGGAGCCGTGGTTCAGTGGTTGCGCGACGGTTTGGGGATCATTCGCAGCTCTTTGGAAGTGGAAACCCTGGCCAGTTCGGTACCTGACAATGGCGGGGTGTACTTCGTCCCCGCTTTCGTGGGCCTCGGCGCCCCACACTGGGACTCCTACGCACGCGGCGCAATCTTCGGTCTCACGCGGGGCAGCACCGCAGGTCACGTCGCGCGCGCAG
Source organism: uncultured Acidobacteriaceae bacterium (assembly GCA_963747615.1). GTDB lineage: Bacteria > Acidobacteriota > Terriglobia > Terriglobales > Acidobacteriaceae > Sulfotelmatobacter. The sequence goes on along the minus strand of CAVVFP010000001.1, from coordinate 748,748 downwards.
CACTCGAAAGCATCGCATATCAGGTTGCAGATTTGATGGATGCGGTTCAGACCGACACCCGCACTCCGCTCAAAGAGTTGCGCGTGGACGGCGGCGCATCTGCCAACGACAGTCTCATGCAATTTCAGGCGGACATCCTCGACGTGCCCGTCGTGCGCCCGTCTGTGACGGAAACAACCGCGCTAGGCGCTGCATTTCTGGCCGGCCTGGGCGCAGGATTCTGGAAGGAGGTGCAGGCCATTTCTGATTTACCCCGGAGAGAACGCCGCTTTGAACCGCGCCTGCCGCGCTCTCAAGTGGAGGCCATGCGCCGTCGATGGAATGAAGCAATCTCCCGCGCCAAATCCTGGGAGCAAGTGTAGTGCCGGCGGCGTTGCCTTGAGCAAAGCCGAATGGTCCCTCCTTGCTATCGGAGCTTGCAAAGCGAGGCTTCACTGCATATAAGAAGGAAGGACGAATTCCAGTAAGAGCCGAACCGGCCAGGTAGCGATCGATTGTTTCCTTCACGCCGCGTATTCTTGGGTTCTCTAAGCCGGTCCGCGCTGGTTTTGTCTCTGGAAAATATACTGGGCGCGGTTCGTCCGCACTGGCTGCGCGCCTCTGTAGCAGCCGACCAAAACACTGCTCAATCCACACCGTCCCCATCCGATCTCGGCGTTACCTTTGTTAACGTCGCCCGCGAATCCGGCTTGAATGCGAAAACCGTTTTCGGTGGAGAACACAAGAACAAATATCTTCTCGAAACCACGGGTTGTGGCATCGCGTTCTACGACTACGACAACGACGGCTGGCTCGATATCTTTATCGTGAACGGCTCGCGCCTCGACGGATTTCCCGCCGGCAGCGAACCCGCATCGCATCTCTTCCGTAACAATCGCGACGGCACTTTCACCGACGTGACGGCGAAGTCCGGTCTCGCCCACTCCGGCTGGGGACAAGGCGTCTGCATCGGTGACTACGACAACGATGGCTGGGACGATCTCTTCGTCACCTACTACGGAAAGAATGTTCTCTATCACAACAACGGAGACGGAACCTTCACCGATGTCAGCCAGAAGGCAGGCGTCGCAGGTAAAGGCACGCGCTGGAACACGGGCTGCGCCTTCGTCGATTACGACCGCGACGGCCGCCTCGACCTTTTCGTCGCCAACTACATCGATATGGATTTGGCTACAGCGCCCGTGCCCGAATCTGGCCCCTGTCTCTATAAAGGCGTGATGGTCGCCTGCGGCCCGCCCGGGCTTCAGGGCGGCAAGAACATTCTCTACCACAACAACGGCGATGGCACTTTCACTGACGTCTCAGAAGCGGCGGGGATTTTCCGCGCCAACGGCACCTACGGCCTGGGAGTCCTCACTGCCGACTTCGACAATGACGGCTGGCCCGACATCTATGTTGCCAACGATTCCACGGCCAGCGCGCTCTATCGCAACAAGAAGAACGGAACTTTCGAAGATATCGCAATCGAGGCCGGCTGCGCGCTCAGCCCCGATGGTAAACCACAGGCCGGCATGGGCGTCTCCGCCGCCGACTACGACCTCGATGGCAACCTCGACATCGTCAAGACCAACTTCGCCGGAGATACTCCTTCGCTCTACCACAATCTGGGCGGAGGCAGCTTTGAAGACGCAACCTTCGCCGCGGGCCTGGGAGCGCACACGCAATTTCTCGGCTGGGGCTGTGGATTCTTCGACTTCGACAATGACGGCTGGCCCGACATCCTGATCTGCAACGGCCACGTCTATCCCGAAGTCGAGCAACTGAAAACCGAAGCCGGCTACTCCCAGCGCAAACTGCTCTATCGCAACTTGCGCAATGGCCACTTCGCCGACGTCTCCCTGCAAGCTGGATCAGGAATTTCAGACCCTGCTCCATGCCGCGGCTGTGCCTTCGGCGACTTCGACAACGACGGCAACCTCGACGTGGTCGTCAATACCGTCAACGACTATCCCCAACTCTTACACTGCAGTTCAAGCACGGGCAACAATTGGATCAAGGTTCGCACCATCGGCACCAAGTCCAACCGAAGCGGCATCGGCGCACGCCTCACCTGCGTAACCCATCCTGTCGGAGAAACCAAGCCTCACCAGCAGATCGACGAAGTACGCAGCGGGGGCAGCTACATTTCGCAGAACGACTTGCGCATCCACTTCGGTTTAGGAAAAGCCGACAAGGTCGACCTGCTGGAAATTCGCTGGCCTAGCGGACAGGTCGATACGCTAAAGAACATAACGGCTAACCAGCAGATCTTTGTGAAAGAGGGTCAAGGGATCATTCGCACTATGCAGTTCCCAACAAACCCGAAGTCAGTGAAACATTAAACATTAATGGAAGGTCCCGACTGCAGGCGCCTCCGCGACTCCAACATAAGTATCCGCGCCTCCGTAGTAAAACAAATATCGTTCCCCTTGCCGGACCATGCCTTCTACGAACACCACGTTCGGAACCTGGCCCACTTTCTCCCATACTTTATCCGGGCCAAATACGGGGGCACTCGTCCGCGAAATCAACACCCGCGGGTCGTTGCGGTCAAACATCGCCACGCCGGTGCGGTAGACAAGTTTGTCGTCAGCGCCGTTGTAGATGAGTACGATCCCTTTCGGCGTAACGATCGGCGCGGGCCCAGGTTCCGCCACGCGAGAATCAAACATTCCCGCCCGCACCGGTAACACCGGAGCATCGGCCTCGTCCTTCCAATGCAAGAGATCAGTCGAAGAGGCCAGCCCCATCTGGTCGTTGTTGTCAGTGGTTGTCCCGAGGTAGTACATCCAGTATTTGCCATGAATCTTTTCTGGGACGATCGCTCCCGACTTCGTCCAGCGAACGTTCCATCGTCCCTTGTAAGCGGGAAGAATCACGCCTCTTCTCTCCCAGTGGATGAGGTCCTTCGAAGTCGCAAGACAAAGCTGTGCGTCTTTCTTGTTGTAGCTCGTGTAAGTGAGGTAATAGGTGTCGCCGAACCGCACCAGCCGCGGGTCTTCCACGCCTCCATTTTTTTCGTAGTCCTTCTCGGGCGAGAGCACCGGTTCGCTTCGCCGCGTGAAGTGGATTCCGTCCGCGCTCTCGGCGTAGCCCAGGCGCGACGTGCCACCCTTGTCCTGGGCCCGGTAGAGCATAATAATTTTCCCGTCGTGAAGAATCACCGAAGGGTTAAACGTGCCTGCCGATTCCCATCCGCCTCCTCGCGGAGAGATCACGGGAGTCTCGGAGGCGCGGCGCCACTCCCCAAACGGCCAACTTGCGCTATCCTGTGAAGCCAGCGCCAGAAGCAGCGTGAACAACTTTATCCAGCTCTTGGTATGAATGGAGTGGATCATGGCAATTCCGCCTCCCGATTCTCCGCCACTGGCCTCGTTCCCGCAACTGTCCGCTTCGTGGAAACCTCGATGCTAAACAAAGGCTCGATGCCGAACAAGAAATACATCATCGTCGGTCTGGGCGAGTTGCTTTGGGATTTGTTGCCTGCCGGGAAACAACTCGGCGGAGCGCCGGCGAATTTCGCCTACGTTACCTCGCTGCTCGGGGATGAGGGGATTCCGGCCAGCCGACTTGGCCAGGATGCTCTGGGGGAAGAAGCGCTTCTCCGCCTCTGTGAACTCAATCTCCCCACCGCATTCATTCAAGAAGATGCAGACCATCCCACCGGAACCGTTCAGGTCCAAATAGACGCCGCGGGTCAGCCGCGCTTTGAAATCTCCGAGTCGGTCGCCTGGGATTTTCTCGACTGGACACCGCAATGGAGGATGCTGGCGCAGCAAGCCGATGGCGTGTGCTTTGGGTCGCTGGCGCAACGCTCGGAGCGGAGTCGCGCCACCATTCGCAACTTTGTCCTGGCTGTACAGCAGCGAAACGCGGTGCGCGTCTTCGATGTCAATCTCCGGCAAAACTTTTTCACCGCCCAAGTCCTCGCGGAATCGATGAAGCTCGCAACCATTGTCAAACTCAATCATGAAGAACTCCCCAGGATCATGCGGTTGTTCGAATTGGAACATCACGGCGAGGAAGACTCGGCGCAACGTTTGCTGTCGTTGCACGGTCTGAAGCTGGTTTGCATCACCCGCGGCAATGGCGGCAGCCTTCTAGTGTCTGCCGATGAAATCAGCGTACATCCCGGCTTCAAGGTCAAAGTCGCCGATACTGTCGGCGCCGGCGACGCCTTCACAGCGGCTCTATTGCATGGATATCTCCGCGGAACGTCGCTGGCGCAAATTAATGAAATGGCCAACCGCGTCGGCGCTTGGGTCGCTAGTCAATCAGGCGCGACTCCAGCTCCCAAGGCGCGCGGCTTGGCGCAAAGTTTGTCTGAGATCGCCTAGCGCTTGTCGGCCATCGGACATCACTGCACTTTTGGTTTATTCTCTTTAAGTTTGGCGGTTAGTGTTGGAGGGGAATCATTTGACCGGATCCAAGCTACTCTTTGGCGTGTTCGTCTGCGTTTCACTTTTCCTGTGCATTGCATCGAGCACCGCACAGCAAGTTCCTGAAAATACATATCAGGAGCTGCATTGGCGGATGATCGGCCCGTTCCGAGGCGGTCGCACCCGCGCCGCCACTGGCGTTCCGAGCCAGCCAAATGTCTTCTACATGGGTCAGGTCAACGGTGGCGTATGGAAATCGGACGACTACGGCCGCACCTGGGCCCCCCTCTTCGACCATGAATCCTCGCAGTCAATTGGCGCCATCGCCGTGGCTCCCTCGAATCCCAATGTCATTTATGTTGCCAGCGGTGAAGGCCTGCATCGCCCCGATCTCTCGGTAGGTAACGGTATCTACAAATCGACAGACGCTGGAAAAACCTGGACGCATCTCGGCCTACGCGATGGCCAGCAAATCCCCGCGCTAGCCATTGATCCTCGCGATCCCAATCGCGTCTTCGCGGCCGTACTCGGCCATCCTTACGGCCCGAACGAAGAGCGAGGTCTTTTCCTTTCCACCGACGGCGGCCAGACCTGGCGAAAGATCCTCTACAAGGACGAGAACACCGGAGCTTCCGACGTAGAGATCGATCCCTCCAATCCCGACGTGATTTACGCTTCCATGTGGGAAGCGCGCGAGGGTCCGTGGGAAGACGGCAACGAAGTCAACGGAACCGGCGGGGGATTGTTCAAATCCACCGACGGCGGCGGCACCTGGCACCCCCTTACCAACGGCCTGCCGAAGGATCTCTCACAAATTTACATCGCAATCGCACCGACTGACCCACAGCGACTCTACGCCACGCTAGGCATGGCCTCGGGCGGCCTGGCTGTCTACCGTTCCGACGACGCCGGAGAAAGCTGGTCCAAAATAACTGACGACCCGCGCCCTTCAGGACGCATCGGTGGTGGAGATCTTCCTATTCCTCGAATCGATTCCAAGAACGAAGATGTCGTTTATTGCGCAAGCACGGTAACCATGAAGTCGACCGACGGTGGCAAGACCTGGTTCGGATTTCGCGGCGCGCCCGGCGGCGACGACTATCAGAATCTCTGGATCAATCCCAACAACCCCAACATTATTCTTCTCGTCAGCGACCAGGGTGCGATCGTAACCGTTAATGGCGGGGCGACCTGGAGTTCCTGGTACAACCAGCCGACGGCGCAGATTTACCACGTCTCGATAGCCCCCACGTTCCCCTATCGCGTTTGCGGAGGGCAACAGGAGAGCGGCTCGGTCTGCATCTCCAGCCGCGGCAACGACGGCGCCATCACCTACCGCGAGTGGCATCCTGTTGGCGTAATCGAATACGGCTACGTGGCGCCCGATCCGCTCGACCCTGACATTATCTATGGCGGCGGTCGAAGCGAAGTCTCGAAATTCCACTGGTCCACCGGCCAGGTGCAGAACATCACCCCCATCCCGCTTCGAAGCGAGAAATACCGCACCGACCGCAGCGAGCCTACGATGTTCTCGCCTCTCGACCCGCACATACTTTATTTCGCCAGCAACATTCTCTTCAAAACCACCGATGGCGGAAATTCTTGGCAGGCGATCAGCGACGATCTCACGCGTCCGAATCCCGGAATCCCAACAAGCGTGGGCAATCTCGTTCCTAAAGATGCGGAGAAGAAACGCGGGGTAATCTACGCGCTCGCCCCTTCGTTCAAAGATATCAACACACTCTGGGCCGGCACCGACGATGGCCTGATCTGGCGGACCCACGACGGCGGTAAAAAGTGGAACGACATCACTCCAAAGGAACTCACGCCGTGGAGCAAGATCACGCAGATCAGCGCCTCGCATTTCGATGATGTCTCCGCCTACGTGTCGGTGAGCCGCTTCCGCATCAACGATCTACATCCCTACCTTTACCGCACGCACGATGGCGGCAAGAACTGGAAGCTGATTACGACCGGCCTTCCTGACTTCGGCCCCGTGGACACGATCCGCGAAGATCCTGTGCGCAAAGGCCTGCTGTTCGCCGGCACGGAGAATTCAGTCTGGGTCTCGTTCGATGACGGAGATCACTGGCAATCCCTGCAGTTGAATCTGCCGCACACCTCCATGCGCGACCTTTGGATTCACGACAGCGACCTGATAGTAGCCACGCACGGGCGCTCGTTCTGGATTCTGGATGACATCACCCCGCTGCGCGAAGTGGCTGCGTCGTTCTCCGCCGCCGGCGCCCATCTTTTCGCTATCGCACCCACATACCGCATACAACGCGATACCTATACAGACACGCCGCTCCCGCCCGACGAACCTTTTGCCGCCAACTCGCCCGATGGCGCGATCATCGATTACTATTTGGGAAACGCCTCTGCTGCTCCCATCACACTCGAAATTCTCGATTCGCGCGGCCAACTCGTTCGCAAATTTTCCAGCGACGATAAGCCCGACGTCACAGAAGCGGACCTCAAGAAGCAACTCATCCCTCTCTATTGGCTGCGTCCTTTCCGCGCCTTGCCCTCCAATGCCGGCATGCATCGCTGGGTTTGGGATCTCCACTATCCCGCGCCCATTTCTTCCCGCCACGAATATCCCATCTCGGCCATCCCCGGAGACACCCCTCGTTATCCGCTCGGTCCCACAGCTTTACCCGGCTCTTATACCGCACGGCTCACCGCGAATGGAAAAACCTATACCGCGACCTTCACCGTCAAGATGGACCCTCGTGTACAGATCTCCGAAGCAGGCCTGGAAAAGAAATTCCAACTCGAAATGCGCCTAGCGTCGCTCTTCAGCCAAACCTCCAAGGCTCTTATGCAAGCTGGATCGCTTCGTGAGCCCTTGCAAGAACTGAGCCAGCATTCGAGCGGCGCCGCCCTCGATTCCGTTCATGCTTTCCAGACCAAGCTTACGGATGTTCTGGATGCAGCGTCGCCCTCCGATGCCATCACCCTCGCGCGCGTAAGCAGTCAACTTGGCACGCTGTACGGTCAGGTGTGGCAGGCCGATGCCGAACCGACCGTCGCTCAGTTTGAAGCCGCTACGGCCCTCACTCGCGATGCCTCGAACGTAACCCAGCGGTGGGAAGCGCTCCAGACTTCAGATCTCCCCGCGCTCAATCGCGTGCTTCACATCGCAAAGTTGCCCGAGGTGCAGGTTGAATCCAACCCACACCAGGAAGAATCCAGCGTGGACGAGGAATAAGGTCATCATCGGCCACGGTCAAAAGGCTCAAGCCCTGTGTCCCGTGTGTGCAATATCTTGCAAACTTCCGCTTGCTCGCATTGAAGCATGTAAATTAATTGTCAAATTTGAGCGATAAGCAGATTGGATTGGCCGCAGTCACGATATAATCCGTCGGCGCGAGATTCAGGACGCGAAACGCGATCTCGGCGACTTCGGTGTTGCACTGTGGCAACTCCACCCATTCGCGCTGCACAAACTTTTTCAAAAAGAAATAACGAGGGGGAAAAATAAATGATGAAGGTTCGTACGCTTGTATGCGCGCTTCTGACTCTGTTCTCGGTCGGGATAGCAAATTGCCAAACTTGGGCACCTTTGATTAACCCTGCTCCCGTTTCTATGGGTACGATGCTGCTGCTCACCGACGGTCGCGTTCTTGTGCACGAAGAACCAAATTGCAATCCCGGAGCGGGTTGCGTCGGCAACAACTATGCGGTCTGGTACACACTGACCCCGGACAACACCGGAAGCTACATCAATGGCACATGGACTCAGGTTGCGTCCCTTACCGGCGGCTACGCTCCGCTCTTTTTCAGTTCAGCCGTACTGCCCGATGGAAAAGTGGCGATTCAGGGAGGCGAATACAATTGCCCGAGTGGCTGCTCCGGCGATTGGCAAAGTTTGGGCGCCCTCTACGATCCGGTTGCCAACACTTGGACCAGCATAACACCCGAGATTACCAACTCATTTGAAGCTGATGGAGACGCGGAGTCGGTAGTCCTGGCCAACGGAACTTGGATGACGGCGGCATGCTGCGCGAAAATTGTCGGCAGAAGCACCTTCCCGCTCTACTACACTTTCAACGAAAGCACGTTGAACTTCACCACCGTGGCGACTTCCACCGACGGACAGTTTGACGACTTCGATGAGCAGGGCTTCACGCTGCTTCCGAATAACAACGTCCTCACGGTGGATGCGTACGTCGGTGTTTACAACAAGACCGGCATGAATTCCGAGATCTACAATCCAACCACCAACAAGTGGACGAGCGCCGGAAGCACCGGCGTCCAACTCTGGGATTCCGATTGCGGAAACGAGACCGGCGCCAGCTATGAGCTTGGGCCCGCAGTCCTGATGTACAACGGTACCGTCTTTCAGACCGGCGCCAGCTCATGCGGTGCGGCCAATACTGCTACTTACAATTGGGGCAGCGGAGTCTGGACACCCCAGTCGGTATTCCCCAATAAAGATGCTGCCAACGACGCACCGGCCTCGATTGAGCCCAACGGCAATGTCATTGTGATGGCCAGTCCGGCTAAAGGAACGTTCTCTTCGCCGAGCAACTTCTACGAATGGAACGGAAGTACCTTGACCTCGTTCCCCAACCCAACCCGGGCCGCAGATGATTCATCGTACGTCGGGCATCTGCTCGTGCTGCCTACCGGACAGATCATGTTCACGGACTTCAGCACAACGGTCGAGATCCTGACCTCCTCTGGTACCTACCAGAGCGCGTGGCAGCCGACCATTACAACCTTCACTTCAACCCTTGCTCCCGGTTCGACGTACTCGATCTCCGGAACCCAGTTCAATGGGTTAACCCAAGGCGCTGCCTACGGCGACGATTTCCAGGACGCGACCAACTATCCGCTGGTGCGGATCGTTAACAACTCCACTGGAAATGTTGTCTACGCAAAGACTCACGGGCATAGCACCATGGGTGTGGCTACGGGCAGTGCGGTCGTCTCCACGAACTTCGATGTGCCCGCGGGAATTGCAACTGGCGCGAGCACGTTGTATGTGGTTGCGAACGGCATTCCCTCGGAAGGCGTTGCTGTCACGGTTTCGTCATCGACCGCCAGCTTCACCCTTGCCGCAGCCCCCAAGAAGGGCAGCGCTGCTCCGGGTGCAACCGGCGGCATCAAGATCACGGCCACTCCTTCGGGCGGCTTTGACTCGACGATTGCCTTGTCTGCTTCGGGACAGCCAGCCGGAGTGACCGTGGTCTTCCAACCCGCATCAATCGCCGGCGGCTCCGGAGTCTCAACCATGCACTTCAAAATCGCTGGCACGGCCAAAGCCGGAACCTACCCGATCACCATCAAGGGTGTCGGCGGCGGCGTTACTGCTACCACTACCTTCACCCTCACCATAACGTAATCACAGGTGAGCTTAACCAGGGAAAGGCCCGGGCATGATCCGGGCCTTCTCTATTTCCAGGCGCTACAGATCTTCCACCGCACGCTGCAACTCCTGCGCGATGTGAGCGGGATCGCTGCCAGCTGGAAAACTCAGCGGACGGCCGATGTGCACGCGAATCTCTCCCGGTCGGGCAAACTTTCTGCCCCCCCGCTTCACTTCGAACAGTCCCACAATCCGCATCGGCAACACCGGAATACCCAGATTATTCGCCAGCAGCCCTATGCCTGCCCGAAATGGATTCATGTTGCCATCCGCCGTATGTCGTCCTTCCGGAAAAATCAGCACACTATATCCGCGATCCACGGCCTGACCTGCGTAAGCAAAACTCTGCCGGAGCCCAGCCTCGCGCGGCAGCGGAAACAGGTTCAGCAGAGAAACCCCAAGCAGCCATTGCGCGCGATCATAGAGTCTTCCGAAAAAGCCTTGGCTCGCCGCGGGTGTGCGCAAAGCTTCCAACGCCTCTCCCCCGGCAGCCGTTGCGATCCGGTTTCGCAACCGCGCCGGTAGTGCCGTCTGCACAAACCCCACATCCACGCCAGCAACATGATTACAGACCACCAGCAGCGGCCCGCTCCATCCCTGCAAATGTTCGCGGCCTTCGATCCGCGGCCAACCCAGCAGAATCATGGCCGGCCTCATCAACAAATAGTGCGCCAGCCATCGCAACCACGTTACCGGCCACCGCAAGACCCAGGCCGGATAGTGATACTGCGCCTGCGGCCGCGCCTTCCCACTCACCATCTTTTCCACATCACCCACCGTCCGCGCTGCGCTCAATCTAGTCTCGCTCAAGTCCACCTGGTATCGATCCTCCAGCGCGCTGATCAGCTCCACGCGGTCCAGCGAACTGAGCCCAAGGTCGGAGTCCAGTGCCGCTTCGGCGCCTAACCCGGTCACACTTCGCCCCGCAATGCGGCCGATCAACTCCATTACCGGGCGGTCGCCCGCAACATCCTCCGCTCCCGTCTGCAAGATCTGTCTTGCTGCGAACTCAGCAATCACGTTTCGCCGCGGCTTCTGCGTGTTAGTGCGAGGGAAGTCTTCCTGTGGCCACTGCACCCACATCCGCATGCGCTGGAATTCCGCCAGCAACTGGTTCGCGCGTTCCAGCACCGCTGCCCCCCGCGCATCGTCGCGCAAAATCACCACCGCACACGGCTCCGCATTTCCTCCCCGCTCAATCCCCACCACGACACAATCCTTCACCTCCGGCTGCCGCCGCAACGCCGCCTCTAGATCTTCCGGATAAATATTCAATCCACCCGGCGTAACGATGACTTCTTTCTTGCGCCCCTTGAAATAAAGGTTCCCCGCCTCATCGAGCGCGCCCACGTCTCCAGTGCGGTACCACCCGTCTTCATCCGTAACCCCATCTGCAACCTTGCCGGCGACCGCCCGCCGTCGTTCGCCATCCCAATAACCCGCCGCCACTCCGCCTCCGCGGATCAGAATCTCGCCATCTTCCGCCAGCTTCACTTCCCGCCCCGGCAGCACTTTCCCAATCGACCCTTTCCCCAACTTGAACGGATGATTCACGCTGATCAGCGACGTAGTCTCCGTCAGCCCATATCCCTGAATCGCCGCGTAGCCCAGCCGATCCCAGAACTGTTCCGTCTCCGCATCGAGCGCCGCGCCGCCGCAAATAAATGCCCAGAACTTCCAGCCAAACTGCCGGCGAATCGTGCGAAAGATCCACCACCGATGCAGGAAGTGTTTCCCTTCCGATGCCCGGAACCCGCGCCGAAGGTCCTCGATCTTTTTCTCGCCCTCGGAATCGGTGTCTTCGAGATCGCGTGCAATCTTTTGCTTCAAAGATTGCAAAACTCTCGGCACACTCACCAAAACTGAAACGCGCTCCCGCCGAATCGTATTTATGATCTCCGAAGGCTTCATCTCTTCCTGAAAAATCACCGTCCCACCCAGCAGCGGCGGCAGAAACATCCCAAGGAATTGCCCGAACACATGGCTAAGCGGCAGCAGATTCAAGAACCGCACCGGATGCACCCAGCGCTCATACTTCAAGTACGATTGCATCTCCCGCTCCAGCGGAGCAATGTTAGCTAGCACGTTCCCGTGCGTGATCACCACGCCTTTGGGTTCAGCCGTAGTCCCCGAAGTAAAAACGATCTGCAGGATGTCATCGCGCCCAATCGCCACTGAAGATTCGCCGAGGGTGCCCCGTCCTTGTCCCTGCGTCTTTTGCAGGGACAGGACGGGGATTTTGACTTCCTCCAGGATCATGAAAGGAACTGCAGAGGCATCAGCCGCAATCCCCGTCGCATGCCGCCGCGAACAAACCCAAAGCTTCGCATCAACCTGCCCCGAAACTCGCGCCGCGAAATCAGCCGACGCCCCATCATCCATCGGCACAACAACAACTCCGCGCAAAGCGCATCCAAAGAACACCGCAACCCACTCCGCGCTGTTCTCACCCCACAGCATCACCCGCTCGCCCTTGCGAATTCCCCGCGACCCCAAATCATCGGCGAACCGAAACGCCATTTCCTGAACCTGCCCGTAAGTGAACCACTCCATGCGGTATCCACACCGCTGCCCATAAGCGCGCTCATTGCGGTGTGCCCGAAAGTTCTCCAGAAAAGACTCTGCTAACGATTCAGCCATGGGGTGAAGGTAAGTCTAGCGTTGCTACGGTCTAAGTTTAGTGGAATGGGAAGGGTGGAGCGGAGGCTGTGGATTTCTTCGCAAAATAAATCCGAGCGCGAATGTTCCTAGTTTGGGAAGGGGATGCGAAATTGAGGTATCCCCCCTCCCCCGTATCCTCTGAAAGCCTTGTTGGGCGGGGGTTTCGCAAAAAGTGTCTGCAAAATCTTGATGTCAAAGATCTTAGAAGTCAAAATCTTGAGAACAAATGCTTTAGGACCCCGCGAGTCGGCGTCTATAGACCGTCACTGCCTCGACTATCATCGCGCAATTGCGGAGTGATGGAAAGGTTAGATGTCACAACGCAGCTGTGGAAAACTGTTACGAGGCGAGCGCTTTGCAGGATTGTTAAGGATGAACGTCTCGTCAATGACGCGACGAGAAGACGAGCGTTCTTGCGGACGATTTCCGAGCTTCACTCCCGCCCCACCCCCAACGCATCCGCCACGCGATTAATATAATTAAACCACGAAGCAATCAGCGTAATCTGCAATATCCCACGATCATCAAATCCCGCCGCCCGCAGCCTTTCAATGTCATCCTTCCAAACGCGGGTCGCATCCTTGGTCAGCTTGACTACATAGTCCACCATTACCCGCTCCTGCGGCGTGATGGGCGCGGTCGTGTAGTCCTTCTCCAGCGCGTCTACCAGTTCCCGATCCAGCGTCACTCTACGCAGAAACTCTGCGTGTGACTCGATTCAATACTTGCACCGATTGGTCACCGAGACCATGGTCGCAATCATTTCATGCTGCCGCCGGCTCAGCGGCAGCTCCGGGGACATCAGCGCCCCAAATGCTCCAAACGCATGGTACAAAGCCTCCGGAATCAGCGTGTGCGAACCCATGATCGACGAGCCTCCAGACTCATCCGGATGTACCGGGTCGCCATACTCCTTGGGATACAGCGATTTCTGCCCCTCCATCGCTTTAAGCAGCTTCTCATCGGCCTCTGACATCGGTATGGTTCGAATCCAGGTCATAAATGCAATTGCCCTTCGTTTAAAGTTTCCAACAACTTCGCAGGAGGAAGGTTACACGGTCATTTTCCGGCGACCCATAGCACATTTGTACTATGAAATTCCGCACACCGCGGATTCCGAGCAAGCCTCAGGTGCGGCGACAAACGGGCCTCGATATCGGCAACGTTATCCGCTCACTCCAGAACTCCAGTAAAATTCTCACAACAACTCTTCTCGAATGGTGGTGCGCGTTGGATCTTCTCAGTGATATAGAAGTTCGAGTGCTGGGCGCGTTGATCGAAAAGGACATCACCACTCCCGACTACTATCCTTTGTCGCTCAACGCTCTGGTGAATGCTTGTAACCAAAAAAACAACCGCGATCCTGTAATGACGCTGAACGAGAACGCAGTGCGCGCCGCGCTAGACTCGCTGCAGGCGCAGCGGCTCGCGGGACCGGCAAGCGGCGCCGACAGCCGGGTGACGAAATACGAGCACCGCATGCAGGAGGTGTTCAATTTTGATCGCCGTGAGATTGCGATCCTCTGCGTGCTGCTGTTGCGCGGCGCGCAAACTCCGGGTGAACTCCGGGGTCGAACTGAACGGATGTATCGCTTCGAGGAGTTGGAGGACGTCAACGCAACGCTAGACCGGCTCAGCCAGCGCGAGGCTCCACTGGTTGCGGTGCTGCCGCGTCAGCCGGGAACGAAAGAGTCGCGCTACATGCATCTGCTCTCCGGCAACGCTCCCCCGGAAACCGCGCCGGCTCGAGCGCCCGCCAGTCCTGCACCTGACGACGATCGCATCGCCCGCCTGGAAATCGACGTAGCGGAATTGAGGGAAGAGGTCGTGGAAATGCGACAACAGCTGGCCGCGTTCCGCAAGCAGTTCGAATAATTGTAGACACAGGTATCGTGATATAGTTCCGTCTCGCAGGAGATTTCTATGCATCGCCGCGAATTCTTCATTCGCTCTGCATCGGGTTTGGGAGCCGCCTGGCTCGGATCGAAAGACTTGCTGGCCGCTCTCGCCACTCAGCCTTCGTTATCAACGTTTTCCGCCTCCGACACCGTCACTCTCGGCAACACTGGCATAAAAACCAGCCGGCTCGCCATGGGCACCGGCACCGTGGGCTCAGGGCACCATTCGAACCAGACCGCTCTCGGCGTTAAGGGACTTTCTGATCTTTTGCTCAACGGCTACGACAACGGTCTGCGTTTCTTCGACGCGGCCGATTCTTACGGAAGTCATCCTCACGTCGCGGAAGCACTGAAGCACGTGCCGCGGGATAAAGTTACCGTACTCACGAAGACCTGGGCGCGCGATCCCGCGAGTGCGCGTGCCGATCTTGACCGCTTTCGCCGCGAGTTGGGCGTCGACTATCTCGACGTTTGCCTGATGCACTGCGTCACCGAAGCGGATTGGACCGAACGCTTCAAAGGCGTGATGGACGTGCTTTCCGAAGCCAAGCAAAAGGGAGTGATTCGGGCCCATGGCTGTTCCTGTCACAGCATCGAGGCGCTGCGAGCCGCCGCGAAGTCGCCCTGGGTGGAAGTCGATCTCGCCCGCATCAATCCCATCGGCTCCCACATGGACGCCGACCCTCAAACCGTGGTCAGCATTCTGCGCGAGATGAAAACCTCTGGCAAGGCAGTGATCGGGATGAAGATTCTTGGCCAGGGCGATCTGCGGGATCGGCAATCGGAAGCTCTGCGCTATGCGCTGTCATTGGGCGTTCTCGATGCGTTCACGATCGGCGCTGAGAGTCGAACTGAACAGGAAGATCTGATTCGGCGCGTCGCGGCGGCGTAGGACTCACTGACAGAGAGCCGGTTTGCCAGCGATTCAGCCGTGTCCCGCGCCCCACACAGTGTCTGCCGCGCCACGATCGCGCACATCCCGAACCGACCTAACCTTCCTAAAATCAACGCCCACCCGCCTGGTTGTTTGCATGCACTCTCACCTGCGCTGCTTCAGCAGCAGGAGGTGACCAACCATGACCCGTATCAACCTGTTTCGCACCACAGCAAGTCGCAGTACGACATTTCACGGTACCCCGGCAACGCATGACTCCATTGTCTGGGGCAAGAATAACTGGGATAAGACCAACTTCGACAAAAACACCAGCACGCTAGTATTCGCCGCGCTCCTGATTGTCTGCTCTTTGACCGTCGGATGCTCCAGCGAGAAACCCAAAAGTGAAAGCTCCACTTACCAGTCCGCAATGACTCAGCCGACGCCGCCGGTTGCAACCACCCCTGCTGCCGTGCCAACGACGCCTTCGTCGCAGGCCGCCGCCAAGTCCGTACATAAGAAAGTCGTGCGCAAGGTTCCTGCGACCGTGACTTATGTCGACAAAACTTCCGGCATCTCGTTCCAGTATCCGCGCAAGTACGCGCTCGAAACCGGCGACGCCGCGAACGAGCTTGTCTCCTCCAGTCCCGTGCCTATGGACTTCGTGCAACCCGGCGGAGTCGCACTCGCGGCGGTTGTCGTTCCCGAATCCACTTATCCCAACAGCGATCTGGCCACCGCCTTCTTCAACGTCAGCGTGAACAAAGCGCTCACCGCGGAGCAGTGCGCCGAATTCTCCGAGACCACCAAGCCTGCCACGCCGTCCGATCCTGCGGCACCGGCTGAGACCGCAACTCCATCTGCCGCGCAGCCCATTAAGCTAGGGATTACTAAGCTGATGATCGGCACCATGGAACTGCTGTCTTCCGAAAGCCTTGCCAGTCAAGGAACTCGCGAGGAAGCGTCGAAGTACTATCATGTTTTCGAAAACGGCGCGTGCTATGAGTTCGCGCTCAAGGTTGCGACCACCGGAGTCAACACCGAAGGCAGCAAGCAAGTAGACCGCGAGCAAGTCTTCCAGCGGCTGGAGAAGATCCTGGCTACGGCGAAGATCACGCCTCCGGCGGAAGTGACCGCAAGCGCGCCAGCGGCCCCTACTCCGGGAACCCCGGCACAATAGTGGGCGATCATAAAAGCCGCGCCGCTTTTGCGGCGCGGTTTTTTTTGATCAAAGGTCAGCCTGCTATCCGCGCAGCTTTCGAATGATTGTTCCAATATCGTTTTCCTGAAAGAGCCGGATGCCGGCGATACCCGCCGCGCCAGCTTGCCGGCAAGACTCAGCGTTTTGCAGAGTCACTCCTCCCAACGCCAGCACTGCGATTCTCGCGCGGCAGGCTTCGCGAAGTGCTTCGAGGCCAGCGGGGCTGGTTTCGGGCGCACCTTGTTTTTCAAAGACGGGAGCGAAGACCGCGAAAGCGGCTTGGTCAGCGGCCGCCTGAACTACTTCTTCGGGGGAGTGACACGAGACGGCGATCAGCGGATCTGGTGAGACTTCGCGGGCAGAACCCGCCCAAGCTGCCCGCACTTCTTCCGGGGAGATATCTTTGGCGCGGAGATGAACGCCTGCGGCTCCGCTGGCCAGTGCGACATCCGTACGAGAATTAATCACGAGAGCAGTGGTTAGTGGCCAGTGGTCAGTGGTCAGTTTTTTTTCCTGACGGATTATCCGCATGGCTTCATTGGCCAGGGATTCCAGTTCGCGGGCGGGCAGATCTTTTTCGCGAAGCTGGATGTAGTCGACGCCGCATCTCGCAGCTTCGGCAATTTTATCGAGCAGACGGATACGGCGCGTGTGATCGTCGCCAGGAAAGGCTGCACGGTCGGTAATGTAGTAGAAAATGCAGCTCTCAGCCATCAGCTTTCAGTTTAGTGCACACAAAGCTGACCCGCCCGGATTCACGGCCTGGTTTTAGCAATCTCGGGCAGCACTTCCTGTTCCTTTTCTTTCTTAGGCTGGCCGCCGAGATGGTACTCAGTCAGTCCGTCGCGAAGGAACGCGAAAGCGTCTTCCGGAGTATCGACAAACTTGAACAAGTTGAGATCGTCGGCAGCCACGGTGCCGGCGTCGACGAAGGCCTGAAAGTTCATGATGCGATGCCAGTATTCGCTGCCGTAAATGACGACGAGAATTTTCTTTGCGAGCTTGTCAGTCTGCGCCAGGGTGAGGATTTCGAAAAGTTCGTCGATGGTGCCGAAGCCGCCAGGAAAAATCACCAGCGCTTTCGCGAGATAAGCAAACCAGAATTTGCGCATGAAGAAGTAGTGAAACTCGAAGTTGAGCGCGGGCGTGATGTAAGGATTGGGATACTGCTCGAAGGGCAGATTGATATTGAGGCCGATGGTCTTGCCTCCGCCCTCTTGGGCCCCAAGGTTAGCCGCTTCCATGATGCCGGGCCCCCCGCCCGTTGTGACGACAAACCGGCGCCGGCGGGCGGGAATCTGAATCGACCACTCGGTGAGCATGTGAGCCAGGCGGCGCGCGTCTTCATAGTAGCGGGCCATCTCGACGGCGGTGCGGGCCTGCTTCAGATCTTTTTCCAGCTGTGCAGCGGGCACCTTCGAATCGTTTTTTTCCACGGCGGCTAAGCTCTTC
The DNA here is from genome assembly GCA_963747615.1 of uncultured Acidobacteriaceae bacterium. Lineage (GTDB taxonomy): Bacteria > Acidobacteriota > Terriglobia > Terriglobales > Acidobacteriaceae > Sulfotelmatobacter. The sequence goes on along the minus strand of CAVVFP010000001.1, from coordinate 730,927 downwards.
CTGGCGGCAGCGGCTCCCTGGAAGCGCGCCGAGCCGAAAAAGACGACAGTGTCCTGGATCTGCTCGCGGCGAAAACGCGCAAGCGGTTCCTGATACTCAGCCAAAATTCGGAGAATGCGGCCGTCAGGACTGTTGAGGAAGGGTTCGTTGTTGTAGGCGAGCGGAGCGGGTTGCAACCTATCGGTCATATCGAGACTCACGTTCTAAAATTCAGCTAACAAAATCCGACCGCTTGAAACCTCGCCCGGCCTTGGCACTCGCTGACCGCGCCAATTCGGAGCTACTGGTGTTCGTGGTAGTGCAGGGCTTCCCAGAAGCCAATCCAGATGTCGAGCAATCCCAGGCCGCTGCACAATCCACGGAAAAAGCCGGTGGAGACCATGGTACGAAGCCAGGGAAACGAGAGCAAAAGATAGTTGTCGGTCCACTCGGGGGTCCAGGGCAGGATCACGAGCAGCACGCCAGCGACCGCGCTAATCAAGACGAAAAGAAATACTGATGCCCGGTGCAGCCAGAGTTGCAAAGCACTGTGGGGCGGGGGCGTCAAAGCCGAAGACGGTGAGTCGAGAAGTGCAGTGCTGGTCTCAGCTTGCGCGGCCGCGGGAGGTGTGGGCGCGGCGGGGCCGTGCTCGACCGGCAACTTGGGATCGCTAGTCACCGGGGGCTCCGATGCAGCGGAGAAGGAATGAGAAGCAGATCGAGCAAGGATGCACCCTGTGCTGGAAAGAGAAAGTGAGAAACAAAATCCATCGGGCTATTCTACGACTTCAGGGGCTTGATGCGCTCGGCGACGTCGCGATAATCAATGTTACGCCCGTAAACCTCCATGAAGTGCTTGAGCGCGGAGGGCTTGTCGCCGGCGGTTTCATAGGCGGCGGCGAGTTCGTAATGCAGAGCGGTGCGTGTCTCTTCGTCAATGCCGGGAACGTGAAGAGCCTTGTCATACCAGCGAATCGCGGCCTGGGGCAATCCCTTGTCCAGGAAGCATTGTGCCAGCCAGGTATAGGTCTGCATAACTTGCGGGAAGGGATGTCCGCGATCGACGGCCTGACAGGTTTTCTGCAACTCGCCGATGGCTTCATCGAGCAGTCCCATTTCGCGGAAGGCGATGCCGAGGTTGTAATGCGTTTCAGGATCTTCTTCAGTGGTCGAAGATCCGGCTTCGAGATCGTGTTTCAGCTCGCCGAACATTTCCGCAAGATCCACACCAGCATCCTCGCCAAAGGGAGAAGACTTGGTAGCCGCGGAGGCGCTGGGAAGCACTGGAGCACTGTGCGGCGTGGGCGCAGAGGGCACCAGCGTGGCGGGTACGGCTTGGTGCGCGACCGGAGCTGTAGTTTGCGATGCGGCTTGCGATGAAACTGTCGCAGCGCCCGAAGATGCCGCTGCTGCTGCGGCCGCGACCGGAGCGCTGACCGGAGGAACTGCCGCGGGGACGGGCGCATGCCAATGCGGCCCCGGAACCGAGGCAACAGGGGTCTCAACCCGCGCTGCTGGCTGCGCTTCGGAGGCCGGCTCAGATTCGGCAACTGGCGCACCTTTGAGGAAGTCTTCACCCAGGGAAGCTTCAAGATCGGCCACAAACTCGCCCATGGGCTCCGTCTGAGGCACGCCGAAGCCGGTGGGCCTCGCGTTCCCGATAGGCTCAAGCTCTGGCGGGGCTTCGTGTTCGGAAGCTTTCGCCACAGCGTGCGCAGCCGCAGTCTCAGCCTCGTGCGAGACCGTTCCCGGAAGAAAGTTCTCGCCCAGGGAAGACTCAAGATCAGAAACAAACTCTTGCAGAACTCCTGGCGCAGATGCGACCGAAGGCTCCGTTACCTGAGGCTCGACCCCGGCATCCTCGTCGTGTAACGCGGGCGGAACGTGTGCTTCCTGGACCAGGGGCGGCGGTTCAATAGAAAGTGGTTGAACAGAAACATGTTCGACGACCGCCGCAGGCTCCGGCGCATCAACTGAAATCTCGTCGACGGCGAATTCGGCGTGAGCCTCGTCGGTGGCGAATTCAGCAACGGATTCGACCGTGGTCACTTCTTCCGCAGCGGACGTCTGCTGCGAAGCAGCTTTGATTTCGGCTTCCAGGGCCGACAAGATGGCTTCGTCGGTAGTGAGAGCCTGAAGCCTTTCAAAGGCTGCCAAAGCCTGTTCGGGCATGCCATGCTCAAGGTAGAAGCGAATCTCTTCGGCGGCCTCGTTGGTCTTCTCCGGGTCGAGCGTTGCTTCGCTGTGGTCGAGTTTGCCAGCGGGCGTCTCACCACTGACGGCGTGAGGGACCTTGACCTCCGCCCCTTCGGCAACTGGTGTGTCGGCGTCGATGGTGAGCGCGTCGTCCCACTCCGAGGACAAATCGATCTCTTCAGTCACCGAGGCGGATTCGGTAGCGTCTGAGGCCTGCGAGTCGTGCCGCGCATCGTCCCGGGCCAGGCCTTGATTCTGGTCTTGATCGTTAACGATGGCGAATTCAGATTCTTCCGCACTCTCAGGCGGAGCCGCCGGCCAGGGAGACTCCGCCGCAACCGCGACTGAAATCTGCTCCGGAGCGAACGGCGCAACGGCGTGCTGCATCACGGACTCGCCCGCAGGCGCTGTCGAGCGCTCTTCGTAGCGCCCCGCGAGTTCACCGTAGCGCGTAGCTTCTTCAGGATAGCCCGCTTCCGAGTAAATGTTCTGCAGAGTACGGCAGCAGACGCCGGCTTCAGCGAAACGCGCTGCGCGAGTATGCAGGGCCGCCAGACGTTGGTTCAGACGCAGATCGTTGGGCGCCTGCGGCAGAGCCGCTGTCAGCGGCCCCAGTGCCTTGGCTGGCATGTTGTAGGAAATGAAAAGTTCCGCGTCAGTGAGCGCGGAACGAACCGCCAGCGCGACTGCATCGGAATAGTGCTGGTGGATCGAAGGAGCCGTAGCTTCCAGCTCATCCACGATGACCGCAGCTTCTTCCGCGGAGATGAGGCTGCGCGAGACATCGCCGCCGATCTGGCTGACCACCTGCTGGTAATTGCTCATGTGCAGGGGATTGCCCGGCTCCATGGTAGCCAGCTTCTGATAAAGATCGCGGGCCCGGCGCAGATCGCCGGACTGCACCGAGGCATGAGCCAGCAACTCGATGACTTCGGTGATGTGCGTGCTCTCTCCGGCCTTCTGGAAGAGGTCGAGAAGTTTCTCGAGCGACGCGGGATTGTCGCGCACATGCCCGATTATGGAATGCAGGTTCTTCAGAACTTTGTCGGAATCCTCAGCCAGCAAGCGCTCGGCATGCTGGTCATAAACCTGAAGCGCATTCTCGTACTGCCCGGCCTGCATCAGGGCATCAATAAAAGAGGAGATGGCCGGCAGGTCGTTGTGCACCGTCAGCAGTTTGCTGGCAAGAGTGCCGGCGTCTGAGAGACGGCCCGTCTTCAGGTACGCCTTGAGCAAGTCGCGCAGGCCATCGGGATTGGAGTCAAGATCGGGAACCTTCTGCAGCGATTCGATCGCGGCTGCGGCGTCCCCGGTCTCCAGCAGATTGCGCCCCTGCATAAGCAGCGCGTAGCCATTCCCAGGATCAAGAGTGAGCATGCGCTGCAGAACTTCTTCCGCTCCGTTCAAATTGCCTTTAGAGCGCAGCGTTTCGGCGGCGGCGGAAAATATCTGCCAGGCGTCATTCTTCTTCCCCAGGCGGATGTACACTTCCGCCAGGCGCACGCGCATGGTGGTGTTTTCCGGATCCATTTCCAGAATCTTCTGGAAGATCCGCACCGCGTCTTCCAGTGCGCCTGATTTCAAAAATTCTTCCGCCACCTGCAAATACTGGGCGCGCGCGTCATTGAAGAGTCCCTGCTGGGTATAGAGTTCGGCCAGCTTCAGCACGCTCTCAAGCGATGGCTTGAGCTTGCTGATCTTCTTGTACATCGCGATCGCCTTGACCGTGAACCCCTGGTTGGCATAGGCATCGCCCACAGCCTTGAAACATTCGGTGGCTTTGTCGGCTTCACCCAGGCGCGAGTACAGGTCGCCAACGGTATTGGTGACGGTGAGGTCCTTGGGATCGGCCTTCAGGACCTTCTCGTACTCAGCGATGGCATTCTGCATCTTGCCCTGCTGGACATACTTCTCCGCAGCGCTGAGAACCTTCTGTTTGTTGAATCCGAAACCGAACGCCATATGAGTACGAACTCCAGCCCCTGGTCTATGTCAACAAACTTCTATACCGGCAAACTTCCAATCTCCGGAAACCCCGAACCGAAACTTCCCCAGTCGGAACACCACTGGCCTAACTCCTGTTCCGGAGATGGCCGGTTGGACTAGGGCAATTGTACGTCTGGAACGCGGAAGCGCATGGTTACCAAGGGTTACCAAAAGGGAGTGTACGATCGAGTTACCACGGGAACCAGTTCACCTGCTCCCGCAGCCCAGAGCTTGCCCCCAATCCTGAAGACTGATCCCGACAGCTTTGATATAGTCTCTAAGCCAGCGAAGCAGGCTGATTTGCGTCCTCCACTTAACTGGCGCGAAGGAGCGAAAAATGCGGCTGCTATTGAACTGGGTTCTGAGTGCGTTGGCCGTGTGGATTATGGCCAGAATGGTGCCGGGAATCTCCGTCAGCGGCCCCGTGGCAGCTCTGATTGCCGCACTCGTGATCGGCTTCATCAACGCGACCGTCGGAGCCCTGCTGAAAATCCTGACGTTCCCTCTCACTCTGCTGACCCTGGGACTCTTCTGGTTCGTGATCAACGCACTGATGCTCAAGCTAGCGTCGGCCCTGCTGGCCCCCGGCTTCCAGGTCCGCACCTTCACGGCAGCCTTCATCGGCGCGATCGTGCTAAGCCTGATAAACATGATCCTGAAGTGGCTAGTCCATCCAACGCAAGACCGAAGCTAGCATTTGTGAACTTGATAATGTAGGGACGGCGATTATTTGGGGATGGCCGTCCAGCCGAGAGAATGTGGGGACGGCCGCCTCGGCCGTACAGCCAAGCGCAGCGAGGCGTCAGCGTGCAGCGCCTAAACTGCCTCGACTCATGCCTTCAGGCCTGATCTTGTTATCAAACTCTTTGCGCTTATCCCCGCGCAAATCGCCTCGCCAGCCGAGCCAGGCGCACCAGTCGATACAAAGGAAATAAAGGTTTGGGAAGCCGCACCGCCTCCCACTCTCCAGGCCCAGGAGTAAAAGTCAACCGCGCCAGAAATCGTAAGCGATCCACTTTGCGTTCGCGAAGCTGCATCATCAAACGGAAGTACGCTATCTGCTGTTCCCCATACGAAACTCCCCGCCCGATGTCCCCGGCGATTTCATCGGCGAAAACCCGCGCCGCAAGGTCCTCGCGAATCGCACCTTCGACCGCCGCCGGCATCGAAATCGCCAGAAGGACACTTGCCAACTGCAGCGTGACATGCAGAATCCGTTCAATCCCAAAATCCCGCGCCCGCGCCTGCACCCAACCCCAATCCAAATTCCCCAGCTTTAAAATCTGCGCAATGTCGCTCAGCCAGATCAGCCGCCCCCAAACATGTTTCGCCGCATGCACCGAAAGCACCAGCAGCAGATCCTCGGAAGAAGGCGTTTTCACAGCGCGGCCCGCAACCGCCACGTTCACCGCGCGCGCGAACAATCCATCCATATCGAAGTCAACTGCGTAGAAACGCGGCTGCAGCGCCCACTGCAGCTCCAGCAGATTCTTTCCCAGGGGACTGTCAAACGTGCACTCGTATCCAGACGCGATGTAATCTTCCTCGGCATCTTCCGGAATAGGCACGCGCACCGTGTATCCCAACTCGCGCACGGCATTCTTGATACGCGCCACGTCCAGCCCGCGGACAAACAAGTCCATATCGCCGGAATGCCGCAGCGCCATGTCGCCGTAGTAAACCTCTGACAGCACGATGCCCTTGTAAGGAATCGCCTCGACACCGATTGCATCGAGGCAATCCAGAATACGAATCAACTCTCGCGCCAGAAAAAGCGATTTGTGAACGTTCCTCTCATATCTTTGGCGCAGCTCTGCCACCGCAGAAGAAGGAACGATGATGTCGCCCAGGCGCGAAAGATTCTGATACACCAATGACGACGTGCCGTGATGATCGGCAAGCCGAATCACGGCGTCCCAATCAACAACCCTCGCCCGCGCAGAATCAGCGAGCAAGCCCCGAATGCGGCCGAGATCGCTTTCCCGCGCCTCGGCACAGCTTGCCGCTAGCACAACTTCCCACGCGGGCGCACCTCCAGAAGCCGGCGCCGGACGCTCCACGGATGCGACGGATTCACTAATCTGATTCACCGATGTCGAGCCATCTTAACAGGGCAAGACAGCTTGTCTTCGATTGCAGGAAATCTGTTTCGCCATCACCTTCTCCTCGTAGCGCCGCCTTCCCGGCGGCTGTCCGGCGGGCGTCCTCGCCCGCCGTTTCGAGGGCTATCCGCTCTCCTCCCAATTTAAGGGATGCCTCCCACCCAATGCGCCACAAACCTAAAGTTACTTCCGTCACTCTCATTTGTGATTTCGTACCGCTGCATCCGGGCTCGCTTCTGTCAAACTAGTAAGGTCCACGGCGAAACAATAAAGATGGAAATCCTCATACCCAAAGCGACGCGGCGCAGCACGCGAGTACGCGTAGAGATTCCTGTCACCGTAACCAGTCTCGACCGCAAGCATGCGTTTTCCGCACAGTGTCTAGCCCTGGTAGTAAGCCCGCAAGGCTGCGGCGTCCGCGCCTCGCAAGCCCTGCCGCTTGAAACTCCCGTGCTGCTGAACGATCTTCCGACCGGCGGAAACGCCTCTGGCCGTGTGGCAACCTGCCTGCCGCTCGGTAATGATGGAAAATACTTTCTTATCGGAGTATCGCTCTACAACCATGCAAACGTGTGGGGACTTGCCAATCCGCCCGAGGACTGGAACTGCATCCCCAATTCCGCTGCAGCCTCCGCCGGCGCAGCCGGCAAGAGGAACAACACCTGGCCCTACAATAAGTTCTCCGGCCAGGGTGAAGCCCATCCCGGAAGAAAATAGTCAGAAAACAGTGGTCAGTGGTCAGTGGTCAGTAGCCAGTGGCCAGTCACTAAACCCACCGTCAGGAAATAAAAGAATCACACTAACCACTGACCACTGACCACTGACTACTGCCTCTCGTTCTTTCGTAATCTCGTCCCCATTCCAGTCATACTCCATACTCTAACCACGATGTCGCAGACCCCGGAATCCCTCGCGCCAGGTCCATCTTCGACTGGAAACGCCCGCCAGGAGCGGGAGCGCCCGTTTCGTGTAAAGTTCCGCGGCTCTGTCCTCACGCTCATGCGGCTGCCCAACCGGCGTGAAGTGCGTGGCAAACTGCATCAGCTTTCCACCTCCGGCGGCCTGATGAACGTCGAGCAGCCACTCGACGAAAAACTCGAAGTCGAGTTGATCTTCCAGCTAGGCACAACCACCGTCCGCGAAAAAGCTCAGATAATGTTTCCCATGTGGGCGACTCAGGGCTGGCTCCAGCCTTTCCGCTTCGTCGATCTGCCCGAGGCCAGCAGAAATGCTTTGCAGATAAGTCTGCTGTCATTCGTCCAGGGCCCGCAGCCCGCCTCCGAAGCCACCACCAATCCTCCACAGGCATAGGCATCGACCGATCCAAAGCAAAAGTCCCATCACGGTTGTAGATCCTGAACAAGCGCTTCTTGCGCAGTGAAGAATTGCTGGCGTTTTGTCATGCTGAGCGAAGTGAGATCGTCCAAAGGACGATCTCACGCAGTCGAAGCACCTCATACCCCCGTCACAACCACAAGCCCGCACAGGAGTTTCCGTTCGACCTGATCCCTACGCTCCTCAAGAAGTGTTATAAGCTGTTCTCACTGCTGCGATCGAGCGGAACTGCGATGCCATCCAAGAATCCAGTTTTCTGGGAAGTCGACACGCAGGCGGATTTCATGCTGCCCGGCGGCAAACTCTACGTACCTGGCGCCGAACGCTTGCTCCCGCACATTCGCCGTCTTACCGACGCCGCCCGCCAAGGCCGCGTCTTTCTGATTTCGTCCGGTTGCTATCACACCCAGGACGATCCCGAGTTCAAAATCTTTCCGCCCCACTGCCTCAAAGGCACCGCCGGCTCCGCGGTCGTTCCCGAAGCGCTAACAGAAAGAGTTGTCACCATCCCGAACGATCCCACGGCAAAACTGCCCCGCGATCTTTCTCCCTACCAGCAGATTCATCTCGAGAAACAAACACTCGACGTCTTCGAAAGCCGGCACGCGGCGGAACTAGTAAAGCGCTTAGGGGATGACACAGAATTCGTCGTCTTCGGAGTGGTAACAGAATACTGCGTTCGCTTAGCGGCCAAGGGACTGCTCGAACGAGGCCGCCACGTCTCAGTAGTCAAGGATGCGATCGAAACTCTGAAAGCCGAAGATGGAGAACGCACCGTGGCCGAACTGAAAGCTTTAGGAGCAAAATTCATCACAACCGATCAAGCGCTGCGGCGACTCGACAGCAGCGAATAACGTACATGTGGGGACAGCCGCCCTCGGCTGTCCGTCGAGCAAAGCTCGACCAGCCATCTCCTCGGACCATCCAAACTCAGCCGGCCAACTCCTCAATCGCCCGCACCGCATCAGGCGCAAGCACCAGAGAACGACTAGCCAGATCTTCCTTCATATGCTCGGCGTCAGAAGTCCCAGTCAGCGGCAGCATCCCAATCGAGCACGCGAAGGCAAACACAACCTGTGCCGGACTGACCCCTGAGCCAGCGGCAACACCGGTAACCACGGGATCACGCACAACGTCTCGATTCGCAGTAAGCAGCGAGAATCCCTGGTAAACGATCCCGCGCGAGTTGCAAAACGCGCGCACCTCGCGGTCCCAGCCTAAGCGGGCGTAGCAACGGTTCTGCACGAACGCAGGAGCCTCCGTGTGGGCTTCCATCATCTGTTCCAGATCCAGCAGCGACACATTGCTCACTCCGAGCAGACGCGTACGGCCCGCGTCTCGCTCTTTCCGCATCGCCTCCCAGACTTCGGCATCCCCCTCACTCCAGCCGTAATCGGAAGATGGTCCATGCAATACAAAGCTGTCGACGTGGTCGGTCCCAAGATGGTCCAGCGAACTCGCTAGCGATTGCGCAACCTGCGCCGAAAAGCCGGCCTCAGGATCATAGGGCAGCCGGTGGTCCTGACCGTCCTGGTAAGTGAACTTCGTCTGCAGGAAGAGATCCGCGCGCGTCACCACTCCCGCGCGATAAGCAGCTGCCAACCCCTCGCCAACTCCAGCCTCAAAGTAATGCCTCCGCTGGTTGGCAGTATCAATGCCCCGAAACCCCGCGCGCAGCGCAAGTTCAACCAGCGCCGCAGTACGCTCCTCCTTCCAAGCAGTACCGTAGAGAAAATCGGGCAGCAATGACAATGCAGGCTGGTGAGTGACCATACTGTAGGAACGGACCACCGGGGCAGCAAGCTTAAGCGTAGCATTCCGTCATGGTTCTTGCCACACTACTAATCAACTAGTTGATCAACTGGTTTGCTGCATGAGATAATGGAATCCATGAAGACCGTGGGTGCGTTCGACGCCAAGACTCACCTCAATGAGTTGCTCCGGAGGGCCTCGAAAGGCGAGACTATTCAGATCACAAGGCGCGGCATTCCCGTTGCCAAACTGTCTCCGCCCGATTCCAGCGGGAAAGAAGACCCACGCAGTTTGGCCGCCTCTATCCGGCGGCTGCGCCACGGGGTGACCCTGGGAAGGCTCTCGATACGCGAGTTAATCGATGAAGGCCGCCGTTACTAAACGCTTCGTGCTCGATGCGTCAGTGGCCGTCGCCTGGTGCTTCGAGGACGAGGCAACAAAGTTCACGGAGAGCATTCTCGATCTGCTATCGGCTGGCGCCGGAGCCCTCGTTCCTTCCATTTGGCCGGTGGAGGTCGCGAACGCTTTGTTGATCGCGGAGCGCCGTAACCGCATTGCCCTGGCCCAGGTCACGGCCATTCTTCAGAAAATCGCAGGCCTGCCCATTGCGGTCATGCCCATCGATCCGGCCCGCGCCTTCGACCACATCCTGCCCGTTGCGCGTCAACAATCTTTGTCCGGGTACGACGCCGCTTACCTGGAACTCGCCCTGCGACAAGACCTGCCGCTGGCCACCCTGGATGAGCAATTGCGCCGTGCCGCGAAAACAACGGGCATCGTTTTGCTGTCCAATTAATAGATGGAGTTGCAGGACTCGCAGAAAACTCATGTGGGAAAACCGCGAAGGGGCAGCCTTGGTTTATCGCTAGCGGTATAGTATATCTTTAAGATTATGCAGCTTGCCCAGCCTTAGCTGTGGCACCCGCCGGCACGTCCTGCGTCCGGGTCCAGGTATACCGCATGCGGTGGATGACGGTCAGGGTCGACAGCACTGCGATCACCCAGAGCACTGGCGCCATGCGGTTGAAGAGCGCGCCGATGATCACAAGCACCAGCCTCTCCGGACGTTCCATGAATCCCACGCGGCACGACCCGATCAGCGACTCGGCCCGCGCCCGCGTGTAGCTCACCATGATCGCGCTCACCATCACAAAGGCAGTCAGCACCACATAAAAGAAGCGGTCGCCCCGCGCATAGAAGACCAGCAGCCCAAGAAATTGCGACGCATCACTGTAGCGGTCAACTACTGAGTCGAAAAAAGCCCCGAAGCGCGTGACCCGGTTGGTGGCGCGCGCGACTTGCCCATCCACCAGATCAAAAAATCCTGAGAAGATGATGACCAGGCCTGCGTAGAAGAACATGCGCCGCTGGGTCAGCGCTGTGGCAGAGCCAAACAGGATCGCCGCCCAGGTGTTCACCACCAGCCCCATGAAGGTCAGCACATTGGGATTGATGCGCGACAGCGCCAGCCACCGCACGATGGTATCGAGCAGCACACCGCAGGCGCGGCCGAAGGCGCTGGTCCAGCTTCGGTTCACTAGGCCTCCGCCTTTTCCGGATCGGCCTCGTCGTGGATCGTCGTCAGGCTTAGGATTTCGAGCTCCCGCTTGCCGTTGGGCGTGATCACGGTGGCCTCGTCGCCAACCTTTTTGTTCAGAAGTGCGCGGCCGATGGGCGACGTGGTCGAGATTTTCCCCGCGCCTACGTCAGACTCTTCGCTCGTGACCAGCTTGTATAGGATCTCTTCATTCTTTGCGCTGTCGTAGACCTTGACGGTGGAACCCAGCCCCACTTTGTCCTTGGGGATGTTGTTCATGTTAGTCAGCGACAGGTCGGCGAGGCGCTTGCCGAGCTGGCGGAAGCGCGCCTTGACGAACTCCTGGCGCTGCTTGGCCATGTGATACTCGGCGTTCTCGCTGAGGTCTCCGAGAGCCGCGGCCCGCTTGATTTCTTTGGGCAGGTCGTGCACCAGTTCGTGCTCGAGCGCGTCGACTTCTTCCTGCAGTTTCTTTCTGAGTTGATCAGTCTGCATACGTTATCGCTCTAAGGATTATAAACCTGTTGCGGGGCGTAGGGAGCGGAGGCTGGCTTCCGGCGCCCGGCTTCCGGCGTTATGTTCCGACTGGAACATTCGGTTGAATGTTCCAGTTGGAACATATCTCATGTTTTACCGGAACACTGTGGAAATCGCGGAAAACTCGGAAAACCACCTTAAAGCTATAGTTAGCCGGCGGCAAGTGGCTGGGAGGGACAGGTTTAGGGGAAGCGACGCGAAACGCGCTCAAAAGGACACAGGGCGAAGGAAAAGCGGGGGACTTCGCCCTCGCTCTTGGCAGTCAGGGGTGACAAGTGCCGATTTCATAGACTTGCGGGGCATCGCCGCCCACCTTTCGAAAACCGCGAAAGGTGGGGCATCCTGGGCTATGGGGTTTCGACAGAGATGGCCAGCCCATTCGCGTAGTTCAATGGATTTGTAGCGCTGCGAGAGTCGGAACCGTGAGCGGCAGCGGCATCGTGACCCACTCTCGCGGTAGTGCGAGCTTTGGGCGGTTTCCAGTTTCTCTACAGAAAAATTTCGTGACAACGGTCCCCGAAGGGCTCCGACCTTTTGTGAATTGTTTGGCTCAGTGATTTTCCTCGCTCCCGCATCGTCTGGAAATCGAGATGCTTATTTCCCTTCCGAGTGAGCGGCGTTTCTAAGAACGCTCTCAGCCAGCAAAAATCTTCTGATTCCATTCGAGGTTGAAGAAACCATGTCCAAGGCAACAACCGCTATTGTCAGTCTGCTTCTCGTCGTCGTTGCGCGCGTCTCCGTTCTTGTTTCTGCGAAGTGGAACTTGTTCCGGCTGGCGGGAAATGGCTGGCGGCGACGATTTCTGCGATTTGCAGCGCCGGCGCTGCTGGTGCTGGTGGGATGCGGGTTCTCCTGGGCGAGTTTCAGCCTGACCTTCCAGGGCCTGGTGCAGGCGCTCAACACGGCCGGCATCACTTTGAGTTCGCCTTCGGGTGTCGTCGTGGATACGGCGGGGAATGTCTACATTGTGGACACGGGCAACAACCGCATCGTAGAGGTGAATGCGCAGGGCGTGGCGTCGGTAGTCACGATCACCGGCCTGACTCCGGCGCTCAGCAGTCCAAACGGAATCGCCATTGACGGCTCCGGCGACCTCTACGTCGCGGACACGGGAAACAGCCGTGTGGTGGAGATCACGTCGGCGGGAGCGGGTTCGGTGATCAGCACGGGCAGCGTGACCCTGGGTTCGCCGAAAGGCGTGGCTCTCGACCAGTCCGGCGATCTGTTTATTGCCGACACTACGAATAACCGCATTGTCGAAGTTACCTCCGGCGGCGCGGCCGCGGCGCTTACGATTGCGGTTTCTTCCGGCTCCGCGACGCTGAGCGCCCCCATCGGTCTGGCCGTGGACGTGACCGGCAAACTCTACATCGCCGACTCCAACAATAATCGCATCGTCACCGTGGCCGCGGGTTCGACCACGGGAGTGGTTGCCTCGATTCTCGGGGGCGTGAGCCTGTTCCAGCCCAAAGCGGTCGCGGTCGATCGCATGGGCAACGTCTTGATCGCCGATACCGGCAACGATCGCATCGCCGAGATCGACACCAGCTCCAACGGGACCGTGTTGTATACGAACTCGGTCACGCTCAGTGGACCGTTGGGAGTCGCGCTGGACGTGTTCGGCACCGTCTATATCGCCGACACCGGCGACAACCAGGCTCTGGCCGTCGACCCTCCCGTCAACGAAGATCTCACCTCCAGCGACGCAACTTATTCGCTGAACAAAACGGCCGTAGGCTTTGGCCACGTCCAGATGGGATCGTCCGTCGGGGTGACCCTGACCCTGCCCTTCACTACGGGATCGACGGCCCTCGGTTCGGTTCAGGTGTTGACCTCCGGCGTTCAGGGCCTTGATTTCATCTCAGGTGTCGACACCACCTGCAACGGCACGACGGGAACCAGCGCCTACTGCACGGTAGAAATTACTTTCCTGCCCACCGCGCCCGGTTTGCGTATGGGCTCGGTCGTGCTTTACGACGGGGCCACACCGCCCAACGCGATTCTGACGGTTCCCCTCTACGGCTGGAGCGATGCTCCGGTGGCCGCTCTGAGCCCCAACCCGGGAAGCGTGATCAGCACCGGCGGGGTGACCCTCTCCCTTCCGTTTCAAGTGGCGCTGGACGGCGCGGGGAACATGTATGTCGCCAATGATGGCGGGAACCTGGTCAGGATTCCAGCTGGAGGCGGCGCAGCCACCGTGGTAGCCCTGGGAAGTACTGGCGATGAGATCGTCGGAGTAGCCGTGGATGGGGCGGGCAATCTTTTCGTTTCCGATCATCTAAATAACCGCATCCTGGTGGTCAACCCCGCCGGTGTCGTTTCCGTACTGAGTATCACCGGCCTCAGCCCGGTCCTGGGCCTCCCCGTGGCGCTGGCCTTTGACGGCGCGGGAAATCTGTATATTGCCGACTACGCCAATGGCCGGATTATTCGCGTGTCCACACTCGTGGTCGCGGGATCGACTTCCAGCGGCCTGGGAACAGTCATAGGGACCGGCGCCTTTAGTTTCGCCCAAGTATCGCTTACCGGCCTGACGGTGGATGCCCAGGGAAACGTTTACGCCGCCGCCCGCACCGACAATAGCAGCAGCGTCATCAAGGTCACGGCGGCGGGCGTGGCCTCCGAGCTGAGTTTTCCGGGCATCACGCCTGCGCTCAGCAATCCCCAAGGCGTAGCCGTGGACGCGATGGGAAACGTCTACGTTGTCGATGGGGACAGCCCCAGCACTCGAATTGTGAGACTGACGACCGCGGGCGTGGCCTCGGTCCTGGGCATCAGCGGACTGCCGGCTCCATTGACTCTGGGGGGCCAAGGCTACGGAGTAACGCTGGATCCCTCCGGCAACCTCTACATACCGGACCTTAGCAACAATCGCATCGTGTTTGTGAACGTCAGCGCCTCCGTTCTGGCTTTTCCCAGCACGGACGTGGGCTCGGCCAGCAGTCCGAAGACTACAACCGTAGCGAACCTCGGCGACCTGCCCTTGATTTTTGCCACGGTTCCAACCTATACGCTGAACTTCTCCGAAAACAACGGGGACGAAAACCTTTGCGGGTTGAGTACATCACTCGCTGCCGGGACCCTTTGCGACGTCTCGGTCGAGTTCACGCCGCAATCGGCGGGAAGTCTTAGCACCGGCATCGTGGTCACCAACAATAGTCTAAACCTCACCGCTACAACGCAAACCGTGTCCGTGAGCGGCACCGGCATCAGCGTGGCAGACACGACGGCGGTGACGGTTTCGACGAACCCGACCAGCGTGGTCCTGGGACAGGCGATCACCATCACAGCGATCGTGACCGATACGACGGCAGGCCACACGGCGACCATTCCCACCGGCGGCGTGACGTTTATGGACACGCTTGGATCGACAACCATCTCGCTCAATGGCGGCACTGCCGTCACGCTGAACGGGGCCGGCACCGCGGTTCTTACCGGGGTCACGCTGGCGGGGGCGGGCACACATACGATCACGGCGAACTACGTGGGCGTGAGCGGAACGTTTGCGGCCAGCAGCAATACCACTACGATCGTGGTTGCGGCCGCCCCGATCACTCCAACGATTAACTGGACGGCGCCTTCGGGCGCGATTACGTATGGCACCTCACTTAGCGGCATTCTGGATGCCTCGGCGAGCAACGGGGAGACAACGGTGCCAGGCACTTTCGCCTACACGGCTACGCTTGCCGGCGGCAGCCCGGTCACAGTTACCTCTACAACTCTCCTGGGCGCGGGCAGCTACACGCTTACGGCCACGTTTACGCCAACCAATTCCTCGACCTACAACTCGGCGAACGCCAGTGTGGCTTTGACCGTTGCCAAGGCGGCGCCCGCAGTGGCGATGGTCGCCTCGGCCAATCCGGCGGTGGTGGCGACAGCCATCACCTTCACAGCAACGGTTGGGTCCTCGGCGGGCACACCCGGCGGATCGGTCAGCTTCTATGACGGAACTACGTTACTGGGCTCAGGCACGCTGGCGCTCGGGGTGGCGGCCTATGCTACGTCGAGCCTGGCTGTGGGAGCACATTCGATCACCGCGTCGTATAACGGAAGCAGTAACTTCTCGGCCCTGACCAGCTCCGTGCTAACCGAGACGGTGACAGTGCCGGCGACCATCGCGACCGTAACCACGCTGACGGCCTCGCCCAATCCTCTGGCGGACGGACAGCCGGCGACGCTGACCGCGACCACCACTCCAGCGCCCACAGGAAGTCCGGCGGGCATCATCAGTTTCTATAGCGGGTCTACTTTGCTCGGCACCGGGACGCTCAACGCCTCGGGGGTAGCGACGTTTACCACCAACAGCCTGGTGGTGGGTGCCTATAGCGTTACGGCCGTGTATCCCGGCAATGCGGGCTTCGCGTCTTCGACCTCATCCGCCGTCAGCGAGACCGTGACGACTTCCTATACCGTTACTGCTCCCACCACACCGGTTCCGGTCGCGCCCGGAGGAGCTGCAACCATCGACATCACGGTGCCGCCCCTCGGAGGAGCGTTCGACAGCGTAGTAACGCTCTCGGCTTCCGGACTTCCGCCGGGCGCCAGCGCAACTTTCACTCCTCCGACGGTTACGCCAGGCCTCACCGGCGCTCCGACCGTCCTGACGATACAACTCGCGGCTCTTACCGCGAGCAATTCAAACGGCGACATTCCAGCCCACCACATTCCGGGCCGAAACAAGGAGCTTCCGTTAGCTCCGTTCGCCTTTGGGTTCGTCCTGTTCGGCGCGGTGTTGGGACGCAGACGCATTCCGGGGCACATTAAAAAGACACTGGGGCTGGCTGTAGCGTTCGCAGTCCTGGGGATCGCCACTTCGCTCGTCACCGGCTGCGGCGGCGGTTTCTCGACTACTCCCTCGACCCCAGCCGGAAATTACACGGTCAAGGTCACGGGGACGAGTGGGGATTACACGGCTTCCACCACCGTGACCCTTGCGGTGCAATGAGGATTTGGCATCCCCGAAATGTTGGGAGCGGGAGCCGCAAACCGGACTCCGCAAGACCGGGATCCGGAAATAAGACCTTCTGCGATCAAGATCAACGACGAGGAAAAATCGAATGTGGAAATTAATAGTCACTATATTAACGCCGAGAAAGACAACCGCTATTCTTCTTCTGGCCGCCAGCTTCCCCGTCATGGTTTCCCAGGGGGCGCTGGCGCAGAACGGGCCCCGGATCGATGTTGGCCTGGACTATAACTATGTCCGGAGCAACGTGCCGGCGGGAGGCTGCGGATGTTTCGGGTTGAATGGCGGCAGCGGCTGGGCTTCTTTTAACTTCAGCCGCTCCCTCGCTGTGGTCGGTGAGATTGCCGGGCAGCATGCTTCGAACGTCTCGAGCACCGGCGCAGACCTGACTCTTACCTCGTTTCTCGCAGGTCCCCGCTACACCTGGGTGCGTCCGTACCGCCTGGCGCCCTTCGCCCAGGCGCTGGTGGGCGGAGCGCATGCGAGCGGGGCGCTGGCCCCCGGCAGCTCGGGACTACCGGGATCGGGGAACGCTTTCGCTATGGCCGCGGGAGGCGGGCTCGACATCGGGCTCACCCGGCGCATTGCCGTGCGGGCCTTTGAAGCGGACTACTACTTGACGCGGTTCGACAACGGGGCAAACGATCATCAAAACAATTTGCGCATTGAGGCGGGTGTGGTCATCCGGTTCGGCGGAAGCGAGTAGCTTAGGCGCTGATAGGAATGACTCGTGTAGGGAAAGCCCGATTCAGGCCTGGAATTCGCTGGCTTCGGGGAAGCGGAGTTTGCACTTGGCCAGGGACAAGGCCAGGAGTTCTTCGATCTTGGTCTCTTCGCAGTTGCGGGACATGGCCAGTTCGCTGACCAGCAGGTAACGGGCGCGTTCGAGCATCTTCTTTTCGCGGAAGGACAGGGGCTTGGCCTGGTGGAGAGCGATCAGGCTCTTGAGGACGCTGGCGACCTCGAATAGAGAGCCGGTGCGCATGCGGTCGGAATTCTCCTTGAAGCGGTCTTTCCAGTCGGCGGTGCTGAGGTTCTCGGCGACCGAGAGAAAGTCGATAATCTTCTGCACCTCGCCATTGCGGACCACCCGGCGGATGCCTACGCTGCCCACATTATTGCAGGGCACCATGACCTTGAGACTGCTGGCTTTGATGTTGAGGAGATAGAACTTTTCCACCGTGGTTCCGATGGAGCGGCTGCTGATCTGTTCGATAACTCCGACACCATGGTTGGGATAGACGACCTTGTCGCCGATGTGGAAATTCAGATCAGCACCATTCATAAAAAGCCACCCGGGAAGGCGAAGGGTCCAGTGGGGAGAAAGCGTTAACTCTACTGTAAATATCCTATTCCGAAATGGGACTAAAAGCAAGGATTGGTGCGGTGTTTGCGGCGCCACGAAGGCTTATGGGGCGCAGTTCGTGGCTGCGCGACGGAGGGGGATCGGGGTCGTAAGTTACTGTTATTAGGTGAGTTGCGGTCGGAGACTGAGAGCTGGGCTAGCTCTTTGGCGGCGCTGGGTCGGGAAGGCGCTTCTCCAGACCCTGGTTGTCCATCCCGGGCTTCTGCATCCCCCGCTTCTGCATCCCCTGCTTCTCCATCCAGCCTTGGAGGATCAGGATTGCCGCCATCCGGTCCACAGCCTTCGCCCTTTTTTCGATCGACAACTCCGTTTCCCGCAGCAGGCGATTGGCTTCTGCCGAGGTCAGCCGCTCATCCCACAGATGCACCGGCAGCCGGAAGCGCTTGCGCAGATCCTCGGCGAAGCTCTGCATCTTCTCTGATTGAGTTCCTTCGGCGCCGCTCATCCGCAGCGGGAGGCCGACCACGATCTCGTGTACGGCATAGTCGCGGATCACGCGCTCGAGCGCCGCCAGATCGTGCCGCTTGTTCCGCCGCTGCAGAGTCTCCAATCCCTGGGCAGTGATCCCCAGAGGGTCCGATACGGCGATGCCTATCCTTCGAGACCCGACGTCCAGCCCAAGAATGCGCCCTTTCGGCCGATCTGACCTTGATCGTTCAGAGTTCACCACGAGATTATATGCGCTGGATACCGCCTACTGCCCCCGCATGGCGCGCCGGTAGGTAGCCACATTCTTATTGTGCTCTTCTATGGTCCGGGCGAAGCGGTGGTGTCCGGCGGCGTCGGCGACGAAGTAGAAGTAGTCACTTTGCGCCGGATGCATCGCCGCTTCCAGCGCGCTCTTGCCGGGATTGCCGATGGGGCCGGGCGGAAGACCGCCGTATCGATACGTGTTATACGGGGAATCGAATCGCATGTCGTCGTGGTGCAGCGCGCCGGCATAACTCCCTGCCAGGAGTTCGGCATAAATGATGCTGGGGTCGGCGTCGAGGGCGATGTTTTTCTCCAGGCGGTTGTAATAGACGCTGGCGACCAAAGGACGTTCTTCGGCGACAGCCGTTTCCTTTTCGATGATGGACGCCATAGTTACGGTGTTTTCGATCGGCGGCGAACTTTGGGTGATGGCAGATCGGTGCATTGCATCGATCAATCCAATCTGATTTGCAACCTGGCGGAATTGTTTCACCATGGCAGCAGCCATCTCTTGCATGGTTTGCATCCGGCTGAATTGATAGGTGTCGGGGAAAAGATACCCCTCAAGGGAAGGCGCTCCAGGAGCTATATCGGCGACGAGCGCGGTATCCGATTGCGCTACTTTCAGGAAGTCTGCCGCAGTGCCGAGCCCGGCGGCCTCGACCGCGCGAGCAATGTCAAACATGGTGAAGCCCTCGGGAACAACCACAGTATGGAAATAAACATCGCCGCGGCGCAGACGCTTTTGCAGGTCGATGATGTTTGCCGGCTTCTCGAACAGATATTCTCCGGCCTCCAGCCGGCGGCGGTGGTGAAAATAATGCCAGAGGACGAATGCATCCTCGCTGCGAATGACTCCGGCCGACTTGAGTTCGGAGGCCATGCGGCGCGTGGAATACCCTGGGTGCAGCATCACGAAAGTTTTGGCCGGGGGTTCGGTGGGAGTCACCAGAGCCCACCCGAACCAGCCCGCGAAGGCGAGCGCCGCAATAAAGACCACCCAGAAAATTTTGCGCACGATGGCGACAGTTTAGATGATAGATGGAAGCGGTGCGTAGCTGACTTTAGTAAGATTTTGCAACAAGTTGCAGCAAGTTGCTACCCCGGCCCCGGAGGGCACCGCCGAGAACACCCGTGCTGAACTGTATTCTCGCCCGACACTAATGAGGTTCGGGTTTTTGCACCCTTTGCCGACCTGTATACTCAAATGTTCTGGGAGTCATCCAATACTTCATGAGGCGTAACTCGCCCTTTTGGGCCCTGACTTTGCTGCTGACGGTGCTGCCCACGACGGGTTGTCTGTTTCGCACGCGCCCGGTGGAGGAAACCTACTCCAAAGCTCCGCTGCAGCAGTCCACTCAATCTCAGTTGATCGATATTCTTAGCCAGCAGGCGGAGAAGATCCGGTCGCTCCAGGCGACGGTGGATATAGACACCTCCGTCGGCGGGGTGAAAAAAGGCCATGTCACCGACTACAAGGAGATTCGGGGCTATGTGCTGGCGCGGAAGCCGGCCATGCTGCACATGATCGGGCTGCTGCCGATCGTGCGGACTACCGCATTCGACATGGTGAGCGACGGACAGGAGTTCAAGCTGTGGATTCCGCCGACGAACCGGTTCGTGATTGGCAAGAACGCAATGCCGGTGCACAACGCTGACCAGCCCATGGAGAATATCCGGCCCCAGGATATCTATAACGCGCTGTTGATCCCGCCCATCGACCCGGAGCACGAAATTGCGGTCCTGGAAAACAGCGAAGAGATTCTGCACGATGCCAAAGGGCATCGCGTTCTGCAGGAGGATTACGAACTGATCGTTATCCGCAAAACGGGTGACGACGAAGGTGTGCTGTCGCGCAAGATCGTGTTCAGCCGCACCGACCTGCGGCCGCATCGCCAGTACATTTATAACGATCAGGCCAAACTGGTGACCGACGCGCGCTACGCGGAATACAAGGATTACGATGGCGTCAGTTTTCCTTCGCGCATTGAGATTTTCCGGCCGCAGGAGGAGTACGACATCACCCTGAATATATTAAAGCTGGAAATGAACAAGCCGCTGCGCGACGACCAGTTTGCCCTGGAGCAGCCGCCGGGGGCCGAGGTGGTGCATCTGGACCAGCCGCAATCCAGTGCCGCCGCGCCGCCGTCGTCGAGCATCAGCAGCCGGCGCTAGCGAAATTGGCGGTTAGCAATTGGCAGTTAGCGATGAGCGCGCCGATAGAGGAGTAACGGCTAATTGCCAACTGCTAATTGCTGCGCTTTTCTCCCATGATGAACAAAATGGTTGTCGCCAATCTGGTGCACCGCCCGATTCGTTCGCTGATCAGCGTCAGCGCGATCGCGCTGGAAGTCACGCTGATTCTTCTGGTTGTGGCCCTTTTCTACGGCATCTTGAACGGATCGAAAGAGAGCCAGGTGGGCGTGGGCGCGGATTTAATGGTGATGCCGCCGGGCTCCTCGGCGCTGGTCGGAATGTCAGGCGCGCCAATTTCCGTGAAGGTGGGAGACGTTCTACGCAAGCAGCCGCACGTCAACGTGGCTGCCCCGGTGATCTGGTGGTTCACCCAAAAACCGGTTGAGATTATTTACGGCATTGACCTGGCAAGTTATGACGCTCTGCCTCCCGCATTCCGCTACCTTTCGGGCGGGCCGTTTCAAGCACCGTACGAAGTGATTGTGGATGATTTCTTTGCCAGCACGAACCGGAAAAAGGTGGGGGATTCCATCGAAATTCTGAACCACCAGTTCCGCATTTGTGGCATCGTTCCGCACGGAAAGGGCGGGCGCAAGTTTCTCCCGTTGGCCACGATGCAGGATTTGCTGGGCGCCGAAGGCCGGGCCTCCGCCTTTTACGTCAAGCTGGATGACCCCAGAAATACCGATCTGGTGGAGAAAGAGATCCAGCAGGTGCCCGGGATGGAAAACTACGCGGTGCGCTCGATGCAGGAGTACCTGTCGATGATGACGCCAGATAATCTTCCTGGCTTCCAGACGGCCATTCGGATCGTGATCGCGGTGGCAGTCATCGTCGGGTTTTTGGTGATTTTCCAGTCGATGTATACAGCGGTGATGGAGCGCACGCGCGAGATTGGCATCTTGAAGTCGCTGGGTGCATCCAAGCTCTACATCGTCAATGTTGTGTTACGGGAAACCGCGGTGCTGGCGATTGTTGGAATCGTGGCGGGAGTCATCATCAGCATGGTGACGCGCAGAATAATTATGTTCGAGAGGCCCGTCTTGCGGCTGTTCTGGAGCAATCAGTGGGTCCTGCGCGCAAGTGTAATCGCGATTGTCGGCGCGCTGGCGGGAGCACTGTATCCAGCATTCAAAGCGGCGGGAAAAGATCCGATCGAGGCGCTGGCGTACGAGTGAAACAGCTCCTAGCTGCTAGCTTCTGGCTAACCCTTACATCCGTTTGACCCTTCTTTTCTCGCGCTTGTAAGATCGAAAGTCTTAACCACAGAGGACACAGAGGTGCACAGGGCAACCCGTGAAATACTCTGTGAGACTCCGTGTCCTCTGTGGTAAAGGTTTTTGCTAACTGCTGATTTCCCCATGCCGCACGAGCTAAACAAATCCTACGAGCCGGGCGCGATTGAGACGCACTGGGCCGAATACTGGGTCAAAGAGAAACTCTTCTCCGTGCCCACGCCGCCCGAAGGCGAGACGCGTCCGGTATTTACGTTGCTGCTGCCGCCGCCGAACGTTACCGGACGGCTGCACATGGGCCACATGCTCAACCAGACGCAGATGGATATCATCGTGCGCTGGCATCGCATGCGCGGTTTCATCACCCTCTGGCTGCCGGGCACAGACCACGCCGGC
Source organism: uncultured Acidobacteriaceae bacterium (assembly GCA_963747615.1). GTDB lineage: Bacteria > Acidobacteriota > Terriglobia > Terriglobales > Acidobacteriaceae > Sulfotelmatobacter. The sequence continues at coordinate 708,651 of CAVVFP010000001.1, read as the reverse complement.
ATCGCCACGCAAATGATGGTGGAACGGGACCTCGCGAAAGAAGGCAAAAAGCGGAGCGACCTCGGCCGCGAGAAATTCATCGAGCGCGTGTGGGAGTGGAAGAAACTCTACGGAGGCGCGATCCTCGACCAGATGAAGCGCCTCGGCGCGTCAGTCGATTGGGACCGCGAATACTTCACCATGGACGAGAACCTTTCGCGCGCGGTGCGCGAAGTGTTCGTTCGGCTCTACGAAGAAGGTCTGATCTATCGCGGGAAGTACATCGTCAACTGGTGCCCGCGGTGCGAGACGGCGATCTCCGATCTCGAAGTGAAGCACGAAGAGGTTGCCGGAAAGCTGTGGGAGATTCGCTACCCGGTCATTGGGACGAACGAATTCATCACCGTGGCGACCACGCGCCCGGAAACCATGCTGGGCGACACCGCCGTTGCAGTCAACGAAAAAGACGAGCGCTACATGCATCTGCACAGCAAGAAAGTTTTGTTGCCGCTGATGAATCGCGAGATCCCCATCATCACCGACGAACTGGCGCAGCCAGAATTTGGCACTGGCGCGGTGAAGGTGACACCGGCGCACGATCCCAACGATTTCGAGGCCGGCAAGCGCCACGATCTTCCACAGATCGACATCATGGACGAGCACGCCCACATGAACCAGAACGCGGGTGTGTATGCGGGACTCGACCGCTACGAAGCGCGGAAGAGAGTGCTCGAGGACTTGCAGGCCGAAGGGTTTCTCGTCGGGGAAAAAGATCACACTCTCGCACTCGGCAAGTGCGACCGCTGCGGAACCGTGGTCGAGCCGCGGCTTTCGGAGCAGTGGTTCATCAAGATTCAGCCGCTGGCGCAGAAGGCGATTAAGGCCGTCGAGAGCGGCGAGATCACGATCGTCCCGGAGAATTACAAACAGATTTATTTGAACTGGATGAGCAACATCTACGACTGGTGCATCTCGCGCCAGCTGTGGTGGGGACACCGCATTCCGGCGTGGACATGTGACGGCTGCAAAGACTTTATCGTGGCGCGTGAAACTCCGGCGAGTTGCCCAAAATGCGGAGGCCAGGAGCTGCACCAGGTTTCCGACGTGCTCGACACCTGGTTTTCGTCAGGGCTGCTTCCGTTCACGACCCTGGGCTGGCCGGAGAAAACGCGCGACCTGGAAGTTTTCTATCCAACCACGCTGCTGATCACAGCGTACGAGATTTTGTTCTTCTGGGTGGCGCGCATGATCATGTTCGGTTGCCACTTCATGCAGGGACACGAGCAGGATCCGGCAATCAAGAAGGCCAGCGGCTGGGCTGACGGAAAAAGTGCAGCAAAGAAAAACGACAGCGTTCCCTTCCGCCAGGTTTACATTCATGCGCTCGTGCGCGATGCCGAGCGGCAGAAGATGTCGAAGACCAAGGGCAACGTGGTCGATCCTCTGGATGTTATTCAGCGCTTCGGCACGGATGCGACCCGCTTCACCCTGGCGGCGATGGCTGCTCCCGGAACCGACATCGCCTTCAGCGAGAGCCGTACCGAGGGGTATCGCGCCTTCGCCAACAAAATCTGGAACGCCGCGCGGTTCATGTTCATGAATGTGGATCGAATTGAGCCGGGACTGCGGCCCGTTGCAGGGTTTGCAACTGGCACCCTCGAAGACCGCTGGATTCTTTCCCGTTTCAATCGCGTCACTGAAGAGGTGAACGCTGCGCTTGCAACCTACCGCTTCCACGAAGCGGCGAACCGCATCTACGATTTCTTCTGGGGCGAGTTCTGCGACTGGTACCTGGAGCTGATCAAGCCGCGGCTGACCTTCGAAGAGGGCGCGGACACAACGCAGGCCCGGGTTGCGTGCGCGAACCTAGTAAACTTATTCGACGCATCGTTGCGTCTGCTGCATCCGGTGATGCCGTTCATCACGGAAGAAATCTGGCATGCGATGTATGAGGGCAAACCGCCGCTGGCCTCGATTGCGTTGGCGCCTTATCCGCAGGCGAATGAAAAGCGGTTCGATCTCGCTGCCGAAACCGAGATGGCGATTTTGCAGGATTTGATCGTAAACGTAAGGAACGTGCGGGCAGAATTGAAGGTTGAGACTAAGGCGAAAGTTCCGATCGAGGTATTTGCGCATGAGCCCGGCATCCGCGCGATGATCGAGCAGAACCGTGGAGCAGTGGAGCGGCTGGCGAATGTGGCGAAGATCACATTTGTGGACGGTTCCCTCTCCAAACACGCTGGCGCCCGGAGCACCGCGCGCTTCGACGTTCACGTGGTTTACGAGCGAAAGATCGATGTCGCCGTCGAGCGTGAGCGCCTGAAAAAGGAACTCGACAAACTTGAGAAAGAGTTCGCGAACAATCAGAGGCAGCTAAGCAATGAGCAGTTCCTGGCGAAAGCTCCGGAGAAGGTGGTCGAAGGATTACGCCGACGCGAACAGGAACTCATCAGCCTGCGGGAAAAGACAAAGAGTCAGCTGGATGAATTGAATGAAATCAAGAACAACGGCTAGAAACTGGCCGCTGACCACTAGCCACTGACCACTGCTATGGACTTTAACAGCCGCCGCATCACCGCCATCATCGAGAACGCGCTGCTCGAAGACCGGGCGACGCGCGATGCGACCAGTTACGCCTGCATCGATCCCAATCAGCGCGCATCGGCAACGATTCTCGCCAGGCAGGATTGCATTCTCGCCGGCATCGGCTGCGTGGGCCGCATTCTCGATGTTTATGCCGCACTCGACGGCGCCGTCACCTCGCACTACGAAGTGACCACGCATCCTGAAATCTTCGACGGAGTGCGTCTGCACAAAGGTCAGTCGGTCGCGGTGATCCGCCACAACGCGCGCGTCATTCTGTCGTGCGAGCGTGTGATCCTGAACTTTCTGCAGCGCATGAGCGGAATCGCCACCCTGACTCGGCAGTTCGTGGACGCAGTCTCCGGCACCAAGGCCCGCATTCTCGACACCCGCAAGACAGCTCCAGGCCTGCGCGTGATCGACAAATACGCCGTGCGTTGCGGCGGCGGACAGAATCACCGCCTCGATCTCTCCGACGGAATGCTGATCAAGAATAACCACATCGCGCTGGCGGGTGGCATCGTGCCGGCGATCGAGCGCGCCCACCGCAACCGGCGTGGTTCCCAGGTCCTTGAGGTCGAAGTACGCACTCCGGAAGAACTCGAGCAGGCGCTCGCTTGCGGCGCGGAAGCAATTCTGCTCGACAATATGTCCCCCGAAGAAGTCCGTCGCGCCGTTGACCGGTGCGCTGAATTGGATCGCCACGTGCCCCTCGAATGCTCCGGCGGCGTCCGCCTGGAAAATGTTCGCGCCTATGCCGAGACCGGCGTGGATTTCATTTCCGTCGGCCTGCTGACTCACTCGCCGCAAGCGGTAGACATGAGCCTTCGGGTTGTGCCTGTTTAGAACGTTTGTGCTTTTCCGCGCACTCCCGCATAATTCCCGCATCAAGAAGACTGCGACAACTCGTATAGCGCGGGGGCTCCCGCGCGCGAAGGCCAGCGAAAAAGGCGTGCAACCCACCGACATTCGCCTCGGGCGCATCGTGCGGCTGTTGATGGAGCACGCCACGGTGGTGATGAGCGGCACCAAGATCGCACAGGAGATTTCCTCAAACCGCAGCGAGGTCTGGCGTCTCATCCAGCAATTGCGCGGGCTCGGCGTGGATGTGGCCGGGCATCCGGCAACCGGCTACCAGCTCATGTCGGTTCCCGATCTGCTGCTGCCGGAAATTCTGGGACCGCTCGTTAGCGGCACCGTCTTCGACAATCGCCTTCACCACTATTATAAGATCGGCTCGACCAACACCGCGGCCATGGCAGCTGCGGCGGCGGGCGCCCCTGAGGGCAGCGTGTTTCTTGCTGAAGAGCAGACCGCCGGACGCGGACGCGGAACGAACTCCTGGGAGTCGGAGCGCTCGGCGGGCATTTATTGCTCGGTCGTGTTGCGCCCCGCTCTGCCGCCATCTGACGCGCTTCCGCTCACGCTCGCGGCCGGCCTGGCGGTGCGTGCAGCGATCGCACAGGTGGACACGCGCGTCAGCCTCGATCTGAAGTGGCCCAACGACGTGCTGATCAAAGGAAGAAAGGTCTGCGGCATTCTCGCCGAGATGCATGCCGAAGCCACACGCGTGCGCTATATCGTGCTTGGAATCGGAATCAACGTAAACCAGAAGAGCTTTCCGAAAGAGATTGAGAACGAGGCGACGTCGCTGCTGATAGAGACGGGCAGTGAATGCTCCCGTGTAGAGGTTGCTGCGGCTTTGCTAAAATCGCTCGACCGGGAATATAGCCTGTTGCTCGAAGATCCGGACGCACAGCAGTCAATTCTGCGGCGTTTTGCAGAACAGTCGTCGTGGGTCCGAGGCAAGCAAGTCCGGATAGAAGAAAGTGAACCGAAAATCGCAGGAATCACCGAAGGACTGGATGAGCAAGGCTTTCTACAAGTGCAGACCGCGCAGGGATTGCAGAGAGTTTTGAGCGGAACGGTGAGAGCGGTGTGAAAGAGCAGCTGGCAATTAGCAGTTGGCAATGCGCGAGGACCGGAACGGAGAAGGCCAAGAGCTAATCGCTAACTGCTAATTGCTAGGTGCTTCAGAGTCGGAACCAACCATGCTTCTCGTCCTCGATGTCGGCAATACGAATACAGTGCTGGGGGTCTTTGCCCGCGCTGAGAAGCCTCATCCCGACGGCGATAACACCTCTCCGCGCTACGAGCGCCTCGTGGCCAACTGGCGGGTCGCGACCAGACAAGGCAGCACGGTTGACGAGTACGGAGTCTTGTTCCGCAATTTGTTTTCCATGGCCAGCCTCGAGGCTTCCGGAATTAGCGGCATCGTGATTTCATCGGTTGTGCCGCCACTCGACCCTGTACTGCGGCAGGTATGCGAGCGCTACTTCAATTCCAAGCCGCTTCTCATCGAACCCGGTGTGAAGACCGGCATGCCGGTGCACTACGACAATCCCGCCGAAGTAGGCGCGGACCGCATCGTAAACGCCGTGGCGGCTTTTGAAAAATACGGCGGCCCGTGCGTCATCGTCGACTTCGGCACCGCAACCACGTTCGATTGCGTTTCCGCCAAAGGCGAGTATCTGGGCGGAGTGATTTGCCCCGGCATCGGCATTTCCGCCGACGCGCTTTTTCAGCGTACCGCCCGGCTGCCCCGCGTGGAGATTCGCAAACCGACGCGAGTGATCGGCACCAACACGGTCGGCAGCCTGCAGTCGGGCCTCTACTACGGCTATCTTGGTTTAGTCGATGGCATTCTCGAACTCTTACTGGAGGAACTAGGCAAAGAGACGAAGGTGATCGCCACCGGCGGCCTGGGGCCGATGATTGGCACGGGATCGAAGTACATCAAGACTGTCGATGATTTTCTGACCCTCGAAGGCCTTCGCATTATCTGGGAGCGCAATGTCGCTGCGCGGCCAGGCCTAGCGCCAAAAGCCGCACAAACTTCTTCGAAGACCGCATCCGGAACAAAGACCGGCGGCGCCGAGCGCGCCACTCCGCGTTCGGCACGCTAAAGCTGTGCACGATCAACTCAATCACGATCAACACAATTACTTTAACTACTTCACCGAAATTGAAGAGCAGTTCTTGCGCCGGCGTGGAGGCGGACTATTGCTCACCACGCTGGACTGGGCCTTGATTGAAACCTGGAAGGACGCTGGCATTCCTCTGGAAGCCGCTTTGCGTGGGATTGATGCCGCCTTCGACCGCTACGATCAGCGTCCGTCGAAAACAAAAAAAGTGAACAGCCTGGCCTATTGCTCGCAAGAGGTGATGGCTGCAGCGGAAGAGATGAAAGAAGCAGCCGTCGGTGCAGCCGGGCAACCGGCATCACCCAAATCAGGCGCGGGACAAGGCTTCGAGCCGGAGTCGATCGCGACGTTCCTGCGTCGCAACGCCGACCTTCTCGAAACTGCGAAGCTGCCGCGCAGCGCGGGAATCTCGGTTCATGCCGTCGCGGCGGAATCCGCCAATACGCTGCGCAAGCTAGCCGGGGAGACTGAAAGCAAAAAGGCATCAAAGCTGGAAGATCTGGAGCGCCATCTCACTGTACTCGAAGAAAAGCTTTTTGCCGCATTGCTCGCGGCCACTCCCGATGAAGACATCGTAACCGTGCGTGCCCAGGCCGATCGCGAACTCACGCCCTACCGCCGCAAAATGGCTGCGGCACAGGTCGAGCAATTGCAAAAGCAATACGTTCACAAGCGCCTTCTGGAAAAATACGGACTCCCGCGCTTGAGCCTGTTTTACATGTGATGACCCATTCCTTCGACGCACTGATTCTCGGCGGCGGCGCAGCCGGACTGATGTGCGCCATCGAAGCCGGCAAGCGCGGCCGCCGCGTCGCAGTGCTCGAACGCGCCGACCGCCTGGGCAAGAAACTTCTGATCTCCGGCGGCGGACGCTGCAACTTCACTAACCTTCATTGCCAGCCGGACAACTTTCTTTCCTCGAATCCGCATTTTTCCAAGTCAGCCTTGGCCCGCTACACGCCGCAGCACTTCATCGCGCTGGTCGAAAAGCACGGCATCCCCTATCACGAAAAAACTCTGGGTCAGCTTTTCTGCGACCGCTCCGCCCGCGACATTCTCGGCATGCTCGAAGCCGAGTGCCGCGATGCCGGAGTGAGCATCTTCCTGAATACCAAAATTAGCGAAGTCGAGCGAACGGGAGACTTCACGGTGCGCGCCGCGAATGCGGAGTTCCGCTCCCCAGCCCTCGTAGTTGCCACCGGAGGCCTTTCGATTCCAAAGATCGGCGCAACATCGTTCGGCTATGATCTGGCGCAACAGTTTGGAATAGCCATCCGCGAGCCCTGGCCGGGCCTGGTCCCGTTACTGCTCAACGCTGAGGATGCTTCGCACTACTGCGATCTGGCAGGAGTTTCGGCGGAAGTTGTTGCCTCCTGCGCCGGCCAGCACTTTCGCGAGAAGATGCTCATCACACATCGCGGTCTGAGCGGTCCCGCGATCCTGCAGATTTCGTCATACTGGAATGAGCCGCGGGAAAAGCCCCAGCCGATCCTGATTAACCTTGCTCCGCAACGTGAAGGCACCGCTGCATTTCGCGATTCAAAAACGCCGAGAACCCTGACTACACTTCGCGCGGAGTTGCAACAAGTTCTCCCTCATCGTCTCGCGGACCGTTGGCTAAAAGTGCACGCCCCCACTTCCTGGACGAATCTCGCGCTATCTGACTTTGAAAAGCAGATACACGCCTGGGCGATCACGCCGGCAGGAACCGAAGGCTACGAGAAAGCCGAAGTAACCGCAGGCGGCATCGACACCAACGAACTCTCAGCCAAAACCATGGAGAGCCGCAACGTCCCAGGCCTGTACTTCATCGGCGAGGTGGTAGACGTAACCGGCCAACTCGGCGGCTTCAACTTTCAGTGGGCGTGGGCCTCAGGCGCAACCGCGGGACGAGCACTGTAGCATCCCGGCGAAATCTGTGTACAATGCCAACTGTTTTCGGAAGGCAAGCGAACAAGTCGTTCAATCCATTTGTTTGACCGAGGAGGTCAACCATGAAAAAAATCACAGGGGCAATGCTTGCCCCAGTTTTCTTGTTGGCTGCTGGCATCTCTGGAGTCGCAGTGGGCCAGGACAATCCCATGGGCCACATGCCGCCGAAGGTGCTGACAATTACGCGCGAGTATACCAAGCCGGGCAAGTCAGGTAGCCCGCATGAGAAAACCGAAAGCGCCTTTGTTCAGGCCAACATCCAGGCGAAATGGCCAACCCACTATCTGGCTGTGGAATCTCTTTCCGGTAGAGACCGGGCGCTATTTCTCACCGGCTACGATTCGTTTTCGGCGTGGGAAAAGGACCGGCTCGCAATTCAGAAAAATACTACGTTGTCCGCTGCCCTTGACAAGGCCTGGGCAGCAGACGGTGAACTCTTAACCGAAACCGACGGCACGGCCCTCGTATTCCGCGAGGAATACAGCCTCCGTCCCGAAGTCGATATACCTCACATGCGCTATTTCGAAATCTCGCTCTACCAGGTTCGCCATGGACACGACAAGGATTGGGACGAGATCGTGAAACTGGTCAAGGACGCTTACCAGAAGATTCCGGATGCGCACTGGGCAGCGTACGGCGTTGTCTACGGATTGCAAAACAATACCTACGTAATCTTCAACCCCCTGAGGTCTGCGGAGGAGATCGACAAAAGCTTCGCCCAGGGCAAGCAGTTTGAAGCCGCGATGGGCGAAGCAGGCATGAAGAGGCTGTCTGAGTTATCTGCTGCCGCCATTGAGTCGAGCCAGACCAACCTCTTCGCCTTCAATCCCCGCATGAGCTATCCCAATGACGATTGGGTCAAGGCAGACCCGGAGTTCTGGAAACCAAAAGCCGCCGCGGCGCACGCAGCCGCCAAGAAGCCTGCGGAGAAACCGGCTGACAGTCATTAGGATTCGAGTCCAGACGCTACAGGCTCCGCCCTTCGGTTGCCGAAGGGCGGTTTTTTTTGCAAAGCACACAGTCCTTCCTTGTCCTTCCCATGCCGTAGAATCAACTCTTGCTCCTAAACATTGAAAAGCTCATCTACGGCGGCGACGGACTCGCTCGCCTCCCCGCCGGATTGCCGGGAAATGGATTGCCCGGCAATGAATCGCCCGGCAAAGACCGCGGCCGCGGCAAAGCAGTCTTCATCCCCTTTGTCCTAAGCGGAGAAAAAGTCGAAGCGGCGCTCACCGAAGAAAAACCCGGCTTCGCCCGCGCCCGGGCCAACAAAATAATAGAGCCTTCGCCGCACCGCGTTGAGCCGCCCTGTCCACATTTCGCCCGCTGCGGCGGATGCCATTATCAGCACGCCAGCTACGAACATCAACTCGATATCAAGAAAGAGATTCTGCGCGAGAACTTGCGCCGTATCGCCAGGCTTGAACTGCAATGCGAAATTCAAGTCCATCCCTCGCCGCCCTGGAACTATCGCAATCGTTCGCGCCTGCAGGTGCGAACGCAGCCTGAGTTCGCGGCGGGATATTTCAAGTTCGCCTCGCACCAATTGCTTCCCGTCGAAGAGTGTCCGATCAGCTCGCCGCTCGTCAACCGTGGCATTGCCGCCTTGTGGCAAGCCGGACGAGCCGGCAAAGCAGTCGCCGGTGTGCGCGAGGTCGAGTTCTTCTCCAACGCCGACTCGAAAGGAAATGAAACAAAATTGCTCCTTGAGTTCCTGTGCGCCCCCGAGGCTCGCCGCGCCGCCGTCCGCGCCTGGGCCGAGGAATTGTGCGCAACCATGCCTGAAATCTCGGGAGTCGTAGCGTTCCGCGAACCCCAGAAAGGCGTGCAAGAGCCGCTGGTCGCGGTGGGCGCAAAAGAATTAACTTATCAAACTAAGACGGCCGCCTACCGCGTGAGCGCTGGAGCATTCTTCCAGACCAACCGTTTTCTCACCGACGAACTCATCAACATCGTCACGACGGGCCGCTCCGGCGAACTGGCGCTCGACCTCTACGCCGGTGTAGGCCTGTTTTCCACAGCCTTGGCCTGTGATTTCCGTCACACAGTTTCGGTTGAGTCGTCACAGACCGCCGCCGCCGATCTCCAATACAATCTGCCCGTGAATGGAAAGGCGGTAAGAGCGACCACCGAGCAGTACCTGGCGGACAACATGGCCCGTGAGCACGCGGACCTGATAGTAGTGGACCCACCCCGAAGCGGTCTGGGAGATTCTGTAGCGCGTGCCCTGGCCAGCGCTGGCGCGCCGCGTCTGACCTATGTCTCCTGCGATCCCGCAACCTTGGCCCGTGACCTGGTTCCCTTACAAGCGGCAGGCTATCGCGTCGAGCAGGTACACGTGGTCGACCTCTTCCCCCAAACCTACCACCTGGAGACCATAGTGCAGTTAGTAAGTCGCCCAAATTGATTACGTGGGGACGGCCGCCTCTGCCGTCCACGATTTAATGTGGGGACGGGCGCCTCGCCCGTCCAGCCGAGCGCAGCGAGGTGTCGGCAGCGCCACGCAAGCCCGACCCAGGCCAACAAATGCCGATCTTACACCCAATCAACGAGCCCTCATCCACCCCCCATCCGCACGAATTCCTCCTAAAGCCCACCCGCCAACCAATGCTCTATGCCGCCCTGGCCTACTCCTCGGGAATAATCGCAGGCGTCCACGCCTGGCGCCCCGCATCATGGTGGATAGTCGCTGCAGCAGCATTCCTAGCCGCAGGTCTCTACTTCGCGCACCGCCGAAAATACCTCGGCGTAAGCCTTGCTCTGGGAGCATTCTTCCTGGCGGGCGCTCTTCACATCCAACTAAGAGGTCCGGCCAAACTCGATACCGGCCTTCAGCCTTACGCCGACGGCCAACCCGTCGAGATCACAGCCCACGTAACCAAGGAAGGCAGACTACGCGCCGCGTCTCCATACGAACTCAGACAGAGCCTCGACATCGAGACCGAACAACTCATCACCGAAAACGGCACGCGGCTCCCCGTGCACTCCGGCGTGCGCCTCGGGATCTACAGCGCAGACGTCGCACAAAGTAACCCAGCGTCCGCATCAGCCATGCGCCTCTTCCGCTACGGCGAACGCCTCCGTCTGCCTGTCAAACTCAAGCTCCCTCGCAATTTCCGCAATCCCGGCGCATTCGACTATCAAGGCTACCTCGCCGCAAGCAACATCGCAGCCCTAGGCTCCGCGAAAGCCGAAGACGTACAACCACTCCCCGGTTTCGTTGGCAACCGCGTCGAACTCTGGCGCACGCGCATTCACGCGAGCATCATCGCCAAGGTCTACGCCCTCTGGCCTCCGCCGCAGGCCGCGCTGATTGACGCCATGGTCATTGGAGAACAGGCCTTCATTGATCGCGACACACGCGTGGATTTTCAGCGCTCCGGCACCTATCACATCCTCGTAGTCTCCGGAATGAACGTAACTATCCTCGCCTTCGTAGTTTTCTGGACGTTGCGCCGCCTGCGCCTCGGCGACATTCCCGCCACCTTGCTGACCATCCTTTTCTGCGTCGCCTACGCTTTTCTCACCGAAGTCGGCGCGCCGGTATGGCGAGCCACGCTCATGTGCGCCATCTTCCTGGGCACGCGCCTGCTCTACCGCGATCGCGCCATGATCAACGCGCTCGGCGCAGCCGCTCTCGGGTTACTCGTTTTCGATCCGCGTCAACTCTTCACCGCCAGCTTCCAGATGACGTTCGTCTGCGTGCTGATCGTGGCCGCAATCGGCCTGCCGCTGGTAGAGCGCACCTCGCGCCGCTACCGCCAGGCGCTTGCTCACTGGGATGCCGACGACTACGGCCCGTCGCTCCCTCCGCGCATCGCACAATTCCGCATGGACTTGCGCCTGATTGCCGAACGCCTCGCGCGTTTCCTCGGCATAAAGTTGTCGCTACATCTGGTCCGCGGCACAACCATCGTCAGCCTCCGCACCTACGAATTGCTCCTGATCTCGGCGCTAATGCAGATGGGACTCGCCCTCCCCATGGCGTATTACTTTCATCGCGCCACAACCATCGGTCTCCCCGCCAACGTAGCAGTCGTTCCGATCACGCAACTGCTCATGCCCGCAGCCATCCTCACCATCGCGTTAGGCTATGTATCCCCTGCGCTGGCGAAGCTTCCAGCTCTGCTCACCACCGCGGCACTGCAAGCGATCACCGGCACAGTCCACAGCTTAGGAGGCCTGCGCCTCGCTGATCTTCGAGTAGCCACGCCCTCGGTCGTAATGATGGCCGCAGCCTCCGCCGCGCTGATGCTCGCGATGATATTTGCGCGCCGTCGCGCCCTGCTGGCAGTCACGGGGCTGGCCGCATTGCTCCTCGCATCCCTGGCGTTAGCTTTCGTTCCTCCCAAACCACAAACGAGCGCGGGACTACTAGAAGTAACTTCCATCGACGTAGGCGAAGGCGACTCCATCCTTTTAGTAACGCCACAAGGCCGCACCTTGCTCGTCGACGCCGGTGGCCCCATCTGGGGCGCCGGCTCCCAACTCGACTTCGGCGAAGATGTCGTCGCCCCCTATCTCTGGACGCGCCGCATCTCCCGCCTCGACGCCGTAGCGATCTCCCATGGCCACTCCGACCACATCGGAGGCATGCCCGCGGTCCTGAAAGATTTTCGCCCAAAAGAATTATGGATCGGCCTGCTGCCGCCCAGCAGAGCGCTCGACAATCTGATCGCCGAGGCCCAAACGTTGGGAATTAAAGTAGTCCGCCATTGGGAGGGAGACGAATTCAATCTCGGCGGAGCCAAAGTAGATGTGCTCTTTCCGCCACGGGACTGGCCCGTTGGCCTCGAGCCCAAGAACAACGACTCCATGGTGTTGCACGTCAGTTATGGCGAGACTTCGGTATTGTTAGAGGGCGACGCCGAGAAAGCCGTCGAAAGACGAATAGCCAGCCTGCACAACCCGCACGCTGATTTGCTAAAAGTGGGACATCACGGCAGCGCGACCTCAACCACTCCTGAAATTCTGGCCGCCGTGAAGCCAAGCTACGCTGTGATCTCGCTGGGCTCCCGAACCAACTTCGGATTCCCCAAACCCGAAGTCCTCCAGCGCCTGCAAGCCTCCCAAGTCCACGTCTACCGCACCGACCTAAACGGCGCAGTAACTTTCTACTTGGACGGCCACAACATAACCCCATCGCTACCGGCTCTTCAGTAGAAAGTGTAGAGCGGGGCCCCCGCCCGCTGCCTTTGACGTTGACTTTGATTCTAATTTTGACTTTGACTTTTGATTCTGCTTTTGACTTTGACTCTGCTCTTGACCCTGATTTCACTTGATATCAATTTCGCCGCGCGTTGAAAGGGCGCGGCTTCAGCCGTGCCGCTAGAAAGTCAAAGAAAATGTGGGCTTCAGCCCCTGAGGAACCGTCTTCGCGCCTAAACCGGGGCTTCAGCCCCTAGGGACGTAATCTCAAGCCTGGGTCTCGTCATCATCCCCGTCGCCAACATCCCGCCGAGATTCCGCGATCAACGCGCGCGCCTTCCCCGCATCTTCTTCTCGCACCAGAATGATCACTCCACCCAGCCCGGGGAACGCATCCTGCGAAAGGCTGGCCGACGACAAATCGTTTTCTATACCCGCGGAATCGAGCAACCCCTTCACCACCAATGCTTCCGATTCCTCTTCACTATCAAAAACTTTGACCAGCTTCTCATTCGGATCGGGCTTCGGATTGGGCAGCGCTGCCATAGGAATCTCCTCCTCGGAATCCGCCGCCAACAAGGCTCGAATCCCGCACCCCGCAATTCTAACTCACGCAACCTCCTCAGTTGGTAGCCGCTCTCTGACCCGGCACTTTCGGGCCGTTTGCTTTCTCCCCCCATTAGAGGAAAATGGCACAAATGGCTGCAGAGGAACGAGGGACGCAGAATCAGAATCAGAATCAGAATCAGAATAAAGACCAGCCCGATGACGAGGCCCGAAGAATCCGCCGCCTCCAGGTCATGATGAGTATGGTCACTTCAGTCATCAGCCAGGACCCCGCCCTGACCGTGGAAGAAGCTTCAGAACTCGCCGCCGGCGCCAAACGCGCTGCCCTGGCCATGTTCCCCGACAAAGAACTAGCCTACGACATCCTCTACAAACCCCGCCTGCAACGCATAATGCGAGAACGCTTCCGCCTGCAATAGCGCCTAAGAATTAAAAATTGTCATCCTGAGCGGAGAAATGCGCTCCGCAAAGCGAAGCGCATTTCGGAGTCGAAGGACCCCTTTCACACCTGAGCCCCCATTGGCTTCGCAGGGCGTTTCCGTAACCGATCCCTTGAAGAGACTACGATCGTCACAATTCCCTAAGGCACGCTCTCACTAGCCACTTCCGACCGCCGACTCTCGTTCCCCTGCAAATCCACCGCCGACACCGAATAAAAATAAGTCTTCCCCGCAACCACCTGCAAATCCCGAAATGCCGGCACCTTCACCGGCTCTGTATTCAAGCGAACCGCCGCCCCACCATCGACGTGACGGTAAACGTTGTACCCCTCAAGGTCCGCATCCGTAACCGGAGCCCAGACCAAATCAATAAACGGCGCTTGCCCCGGCCCGGAAAACACCGCCTGCAAGCCGGTAGGCACGGCCGGCGGGAACACATCGTGCGCCCACACTTTCAACTCCGGAGTGTCGTCGCCTTCCACTTCAACCGCGGGCTTTCCCGCGGCTTCGACCACGCTCACCGCCATGCCTCGGTAGAAATAAATCTTCTCCCGTTCGAACGTCTGGTCCAGAAAAGAAGTAACGATCTCATGCGGCGCGCTCGTCACCAGCCCGCCTGGTCCAGCCGCACACTCTGTAACGTCAATCTCCACGATCCGACTACCAGCGCCGGATTCCCCACGCCGGTAAATGCGGAACAAATATTTCACGCCGCTCCTTCTTCCCGACATTGGAGGACATTTCCACGAGATCAGCACCCCTTGGGCGGAAGGCTGAGCGGCAAAACCACTGAAAGCCGGCAGAGTGGGAACCAGCGCCACATGCACCAGGTTCGAGATTCCCGCCGATCGGCCCGCGGCGTTCAGCACTTCGACAGCATAAGTGGCATAACCAGCAGGGTTAGCCTGCTCCATTGCGGATGGCAAAGTGTCGACGAATCTGGCGGTAAGTTTTATCCCGGACGACTTATTCGTCTCCGCGAAATCGGCGGGAGGCGCAACTTCCCCGATCGATGCGTCGCACTGCTTGAAAGCAGGATCGAGACTCCGGCAAACCCGAGTCTTACCCAAATACCGCACCCGCTGCCGGTCCGTAGTCCGCTCCGGAATCGTCCAGGTAAGAGTAACCTTGTCGCCCTTGCGCGCCGCCCGCAGATCCGTTGGCGCCTTCGGCAACTCCAGCGAAGGCGGCAGCGGCGCACCAATCTGAGCGCACCCCACCAACCAAACCAACCCCGCCGCCAGCAACAACTGTCCCAGTAGAAGCTTGTTGGGAGAAGATGGAGAAAGGATCATCAGACTCCAGGGGGCTGGCCCAGCCTTTGACTACGCCTTGAGGGTGCCCCGTCCTTGTCTCTCCGTTCTTTGGAGAGACAGGGCGGGGATCTTGATCTCGACGACGCCCGCTCGGAACGATCCTACAGAATATACCGCGACAAATCCTGGTCCTTAACAATGTCGGTCAGCATCTTCCGAACATAATCCCCATCAATCACCACGTGCGCGCCTTTTCTCTCCGGAGCATCAAAGCTAAGCTCATCCAAAACCCGCTCCATAATGGTATGCAGCCGCCGCGCCCCAATGTTCTCCGTACTCTCATTCACCCGAAACGCAAAGTGCGCCACTTCCTGCAAAGCCTCCGGAGTGAATTCCAGCTTAACGCCTTCAGTCTCGAGCAAAGCCGTGTACTGCTTCACCAAAGAAGATTTCGGCTCGGTAAGAATCCGCACAAAATCTTCCATGGTCAAAGACTGCAGCTCCACCCGAATCGGAAACCGCCCCTGCAGCTCCGGAATCAAATCGCTGGGCTTCGAAACATGAAACGCCCCGGCAGCAATAAACAGAATATGGTCCGTCCGCACCATGCCATACCGCGTATTCACGGTAGTGCCTTCCACAATCGGAAGAATGTCGCGCTGCACGCCCTCCCGTGAAACATCCGGACCGTGCCCGCCCTCGCGCCCCGCAATCTTGTCGATCTCATCCAGAAACACAATGCCCGAATTTTCGACGCGATCGATCGCCATCCGCGTAACCTGATCCATATCGATCAACCGCTGTTCTTCTTCCTGGATCAGATATTCGAAAGCCTCATTCACCTTCATCTTCCGCTTCTTGGTCCGCGCCCCGAAGATGTTAGGCAGCATGTCCTTGATGTTGATATCCATCTCCTCAACACCCTGGTTCGTCATGATTTCAAAAGACGGAAAATTCCGCTCGCGCACATCAATCTCAACCTGCCGCTCGTCCAGCTTGCCCTCGCGCAATTGCTGCCGCAGCTTCTCCCGCGTCCGCGAAGAAGATTCTGCCAAAACCGTACTGTTATCGATCACCACTCCACCCGCTGTAGTGGTCTCACCCGCGCGCGGCGGAGGCGAAGGCGGCAGCAAAATATCCAGCAGCCGCTCCTCAGCGTTAAGCTCAGCCTTGTCCGAAACATCTTCCAGTTTCTCCTCCCGCACATTGTCGATGGCAATCTCCACCAGATCCCGCACCATCGACTCCACGTCCCGCCCAACATAACCAACCTCGGTAAACTTCGAAGCCTCCACCTTCAGAAACGGAGAATTCGCCAGCTTAGCCAGCCGCCGCGCAATCTCCGTCTTCCCCACCCCCGTCGGACCTATCATGATTATATTTTTGGGAATGATTTCTTCCGCTAGCTCTGGCGTCAGCTTTTGGCGGCGCATGCGGTTGCGCAGGGCGATGGCGACGGCGCGCTTCGCGTCTTTTTGGCCGATCACGTGTTTGTCGAGTTCGACGACGATCTCGCGCGGAGTCAGTTCGTCCAGTGCAAGTTGTTCTTCTTCAGCGCTGCTAGGAAGATAGATAGCCATAAATTCAGTGATTAGTGATCAGCGGCTGGTGGTCAGCAAGTCGCGGGTCTTACTGACCACTGACCACTAGCCACTGACCACTGCCTTTAAAGCTCTTCAATCGTTACCTGGTCATTTGTATAGATGCACATCTTGCCCGCAATCTTCATGGCTTCCTCGGCGATCTGGCGGGCGGTGAGTTGCGTGTGCCTTGAGAGCGCTTCGGCTGCCGCTTGCGCGTAGGGACCTCCGCTGCCGATGGCCGCGACTCCGCCATCGGGCTCGATCACGTCGCCTTGCCCGCTCAGCAGGAACGTCTGTTCTTTGTCGCAGACCAGTAGCAGCGCTTCCAGATGGCGCAAATATTTATCCGTGCGCCAGTCTTTTGCCAGTTCTACGGCGCCGCGTCCCAAATTGCCGTGGTATTGTTCGAGTTTCGATTCGAAGCGGCTAAAAAGTGTGAAGGCGTCGGCCGTCGATCCCGCGAATCCAGCCAGAATCTTGTCGTTGTAAAGCCGCCGAATCTTCTTCGCCGTGTGTTTGATGACGGATTCGCCGAGCGTAACCTGGCCGTCCCCAGCAAGCACCACGCTGCCGTTGCGGCGGATGGATAAGACTGTTGTGGATCGGATCAGTCGCTTCGTGGACATGGGCGCAATTCTTGATTATAGCAGTGAAGGATTCGGGATTTTCGCGTCCTGCCTTCCCCCGACC
The DNA here is from genome assembly GCA_963747615.1 of uncultured Acidobacteriaceae bacterium. Lineage (GTDB taxonomy): Bacteria > Acidobacteriota > Terriglobia > Terriglobales > Acidobacteriaceae > Sulfotelmatobacter. The sequence goes on along the minus strand of CAVVFP010000001.1, from coordinate 691,489 downwards.
TTGTCATTCCGACCGGAGCCGGGCCCTGAGCGAAGCCGAAGGGATCCTGCTGTTCTTCGGCCCTCGATCTGGAACATTTAGAGCAGCTTCCTCGGACGCATCCCAAAATCTTGTCAATAGGCAGAAACTACACGATCGCACCTAAAGCACTCACAACTATGACGATATAATTCCGGCAAACATGTCCCAATCACCCATTTCAAAATGCTATACTGAAAGTATAGAGTAAAAATAAAAGAAAACGAGGCGCGGCCCACAGGCCGCGCCTTTTCTTTTGACTAGGCCGTCACAAAAAGACCCCGGGAGCCCCATGGATGAATTCAAGTTCTTCAAAAACTTCAAAGAGCGTGGCGAGTGGGTCGAACTCCTGTTCATGGCCGCAGCCCTGCGCCACGGTTTCAAAGTCCTACGCCCCTGGGGAGACTCCTCACCCTTCGACGTAGCCCTGTGCTTCGGCAATCGCATCGTAAGAGTCCAGGTAAAATCCACCTCCTGCCGCGTCGGCACCGGATACTTCTGCCAGTTCAAGCCCAACTATTTCAGCGACCCCTACACCCTCGACCAACTAGACTTCTTCGCCGCCTACGTAATCATGCAAGACACCTGGTATCTGATCCCAGCCAAAGTCCTCCTGGGCGGACCGGCACTAAAACAAGGCCTAATGCTCTACCCCATGCAGCCTCTAAAGAAAAATCGCTACAGCTACGAACACTACCGCGAAGCCTGGCCCCTACTCCATCCGAAGCCTCGCAGCGGCAAGAAATAGCTCGTGTGGGACGGACACTGCTGTCCGTCGCTTTTGACGTTGACCTTGCTCGCGCACCAGCATTTTAGGAAGCCGATCGAACGCGAGCGCAACCGTGGAAGAGCGGCCCTTCAGCACCGCGTAGATTCCGAAATGAAGGTGGGCTTCAGCCCCAGTGGTCGGACGCTTTTCTCCACCTTGTCATTCCGACCGGAGCCGGAGCGACAGCGACGGCGCAGCGGAGGAACCTGCTGTTGCCGGCCCCCGAGATGGACTGTGTGGAGCGGACACTCCTGTCCGCTGCCTTTGACCTTGATCGTCAACCGTAAGGATCACCACGACCGAGGGTGCCCCACCCTTGCGTCCTCTGCAAGGGTGGGTACTCCGAATGTATGCAGCGGAGGGTTTGACCTGCTGTTGTTTTGAAAGGGCGCGGCTTCAGCCGCGCCGCAAGCGCAAAGCCACACCCTTTTGTCATTCCGACCGGAGCCGGACCCTGAGCGAAGCCGAAGGGGACGGCGCAGCGGAGGAACCTGCTGTTTCCTAACCACGCCTGGCGGTCGGCCGGTTCTCCCGCGCTCGATACTGCTGATCAAGCGCCTGCCGGATCAGGGTTTTAATCACGGCCTGCCGGCTGACATTCAGCTCCTTCGCGGCGCGGTCGAGTTCTTCCAGCATCCCCGCAGCCAGGTCAACGTTGACCCTCTGGATCGGTCCCATCATCCGTCCCGCGTTGGTGAAGAACCGCGAAACATCCTTCCCCTGGTCCGCAAGGCGGGCAATGGTTTCGGCCGGCGCCGGCTTGCGGATTCTACGAGTTTTGTTCATAAAGTTGCCGTTCCTGCGGGGTTGCCTTCCAGAGTGTGACGAGATGGCAGAACTCGCCGTCCTCATCCTCCCGCACTCCAAAAATCACTGCGTACAGCTGAGCCGATGCCCAACCGATCGCCCGGTACTGTTCAGGCAAGTCCGAGCGCTGGTCCAGATAGTAGGCATGCGAGAAGATTTCCTGCGCATCGTCGAACCCGATTCCCCGCTTCGGGTTAGCTCGTAACCGTTTGCTCTTCCGTTCATCAAACCGGAATCTCATTTAGTATAACAGTTATACCACAATGAATCGAGCCCCTAATCCGCTTCATGCCTGAGAGAGGGCTTCTCCCCCCCCGTTTGTCATTCCGACCGGAGCCGGAGCGACAGCGACGGCGCAGTGGAGGAACCTGCTGTTTCCTAGCAGCGCCTAGCGGTTGGGCGGTTCTCCCGCGCCTGCTTAGGTGTGGAAGAGCGGAGCTTCAACCACCGCCTAAACTCAGCTTATTTAACAACGGTCCTTCTCTTCAGCGCACCCTTGCTGACCGAATCCCTCCCGTTCGCCCTGCGTCCTGGTTTCTTCCGCCACTCAGCGGGAAGCTCATCGCCTGCTACAGGCACATTTCCTTTTCCCGCGCGCTCGAGAATGCGCAAGGTCTCCGCGCGATCGGCACGGCGACCTCTTTCTCGGAAATACTCTTCCGTGCGCAAAGCAGAAACCTTCTCCGCTACGGCCACATTGATGAGCTGGTTTAGAGCTACGCCTTCCAGTTCCGCGGCTTTCCTTAATTCCTCCAGTAAAGATGGCTGCAGGCGTAACGCGAAATTACTCCGTCTCATGGGATCAAGCTCCTAATCTGCATCATAGTTCAATAAAGTGCCTCACATTTTGTCATTCCGACCGGAGCCGAAGCGCCAGCGACGGCGCAGTGGAGGAACCTGCTGTTTCTTGCCCAGAGATGGACCGTGTGCAGCGGACACTCCTGTCCGCTGCTTTTGATCTTGATCTTCAACTGTCGGGACCACCACGACCGAGGGTGCCCCACCCTTGCGTCCTCTGCAAGGGTGGGTACTCCGAATGTATGCGGCCGAGGGCTCGCTATCCGACTCGTCAGCCGCCACCCTTAAAAAGACGAAGCGTGGGCTGCCCGCCGTTGCTATGCTACCCTCTTTCGAGGTTTGGAGGCATCTGTGGAGCGCCAAAGAACCCTTTTGAAAGCAGCGGATGTTCCTCGTGACACAGCTTCTTGGCATGCTATTTGGAGCTTTGCCCTCACGCTCAACGGGTACGAGGTTATTGGCCAAGAGGAGTGTGGTCGCCTTGCTAACAGGATGAATAGCGAGTTTGTGAGTAATCCCGCAGCACTCCGGGCATTGAGCCTCACAGAGGCGAGGGCCTGCCTGTTTTTTGAGCAGCGCAGATTTCATCACTTTGGCTGGGAACCGGAGGGTGCGGCAAGAGACTACATAAACGCTTTGTTGGAGACGATCCGAAGTAAGATCGAAAACTAGGGCTACATCGCAACTTACCGCAGATGCAAGTAAATGGCAAAAGTATTCCTGTCTCCTTACACTTCGTTCTATCCGGCGAATGCGCAATCTTTCGATTGCCCCAAATCCTTTGAACCGCTGCACGTAGCCCTGCGGAAAGGGGAATGGCCGTATGACTATGGTGATGATCCGTCCTTCTTCTGCCGTCACAACCTGAGAGGAAATCTCACTTGGGGCGTGTGTCGTGCCGACGTTCGGAGCCAAGTCCAACCGGGCGACGTGGTGGTCTTCTGTTCCTTTACGAAAGTCAACGCGCAGGTTGATTATCGGCTCTCCGCAATCGCCACTGTCGAAAGGAAGATTCGGCAGGGCGACATTTTCTCGAATCCCTCATACGTTAAGTACAGCCATTATCTGAATCTGCTCGTTCGACCGACCGATGGGGCCGGGCGGTCATGGGAGCACCACGAGCCCGGTTCGCCTGAGAGGGACTGGCACAAGGACTGGCTGTCGAGAATCGCGCCATTTAAGTCCTTCTCCAAAGGTGAATTAGACCGACAGGCACAAACGCACCGTGTCTCTCTAGACTCTTACCTAGATGGGAAGCAGTTCAGATTCGGATACAACTACGTACTATTTTCTGATGACCCAATGCAAACACTCGTGCTGCAGTACCCTCCTATTGTCGCGCATGCAGTCCCTCCCCGTGCCGAAATCTGGTGCCCCGACAAATTGAGTAGTGAGATTTTCAAGCGAACTGTGGAAGAAGCCCAACCAAATGGTGTGAAACGTACACTGCGGTTGGACAACAAGGTACTCCAGCCTCATTCACCGCCGATCAGGTGGGAGCTTAGCGAAAGAGAAATCGGGGCTTGGCGTATCGGTCTTTTCGAATTCTTACGTGCTCAAGGCCTGGAACGATGTTAGTTCGAAACCCATCCCGATTGGAATTCTTGTTCGCACGCTCCTACTCGGAGTAAAGGGCTTTAAGCTCCTCCTCTGCGTTACACCCCCACACTCTGCGCGCTCGGCTTCGCGGCCAGCAACTGCCTCAACACATACTGCAGAATCCCGCCGTTGGCGTAGTAGAGGGCTTCCTGCGGCGTGTCGATGCGGACCAGAGCGTTGAACTCCACATTCCCCTTGCCCACGGCCCGAACTTTCACCTGCCTTCCCGCGGCAAAGTGTTCGACACAATCGCAGATTCCAGTGATCTCAAACACTTCCTCGCCGGACAGCTTTAGCGATTCGGCGTTTTGTCCCGCCAGGAATTGCAGAGGCAGAACTCCCATACCAACTAAATTCGAGCGATGAATACGCTCGTAGCTTTCGGCGATCACGGCGGAAACGCCCAACAAGCGCGGCCCTTTCGCGGCCCAGTCACGAGACGAACCAGAACCGTATTCCTTCCCGGCGAGAATAATAAGCGGTGTTCCTTCCGCAATGTATTTCTGCGACGCCTCAAAGATCGACATTTCAGCATCAGTGGGCAGGTACCGCGTGAATCCCCCTTCCACGTTGACCAATTTGTTGCGCAGGCGGACGTTGGCGAACGTTCCGCGAACCATGACTTCATGATTGCCGCGCCGCGAGCCGTAGGAGTTGAAATCGGCAGGCTTGACGCCGTGCTCCTGCAGATATTTTCCGGCGGGCCCATCTTTCTTGATCGAGCCGGCGGGAGAGATGTGGTCGGTAGTGACACTATCGCCGAGCACGGCGAGAACGCGCGCGTGGTGGATCTCTTCAACCGGCGAAGGTTGAATCTTCATGCCCTCGAAGTAAGGCGCGCGGCGGATATAGGTGGAGTCTTTTTCCCAGGCGTAAGTTTGCCCTTTGGGAACGGAGAGACCGCGCCAGCGCTCGTCTCCCTCAAAGACTTCGGCGTAGCTCTTCGAGAACATCTCAGCGGTGACAGAGTGCTCGACGGCCTCCTCGACTTCGCGCTGCGTGGGCCAGATGTCGGCGAGATAGACGGGCTTGCCGTCTTTGCCCCTGCCGATCGCGTCTTTGCGGAGATCGGTATCGATGCGTCCGGCGAGCGCGAAGGCAACCACCAGCGGCGGCGACATCAAATAGTTGGCGCGAACTTCAGAATTGATGCGGCCTTCGAAGTTCCGATTGCCGGAAAGCACGGAGGCGACCACCAGATCCTTCTCGTCGATGGCTTGCGAAACTTCCGCCGGCAGCGGCCCGGAATTACCGATGCAAGTAGTGCAGCCGTAGCCGACGATGTGAAATTTCAATTTCTCGAGATACGGTGTGAGCCCGGCATTCTCCAGATAATCACGCACCACCTTCGATCCCGGAGCGAGCGAAGTCTTCACCCAAGGTGGCACGGACAAGCCCTTTTCCACGGCCTTCTTCGCCAGCAACCCCGCACCAATCATTACCGAAGGGTTCGAAGTATTCGTGCAGGAAGTAATCGCCGCGATCACTACGCTGCCGTGTTTCAAAACGTCCTTCACGCACGGCGCAACGTGTTCATGTACGTTGGGATCTTCGACGCCGATAGCCGCGGGACTGCCACCTTCCTGCTCCCAGTTTGCGGAGCTTCCGGTTTTTGCCGTCTGAGTCGCGGTCGCGGATGCGACAGCCGCGCCCGACTTCGGTTTGATAAGAGAAGGCAGAGCTTTGTGAAACGACTCAGCAGCTTGGGACAGAATCACGCGATCCTGCGGACGCTTCGGCCCGGCAAGGCTCGGCTCAACCGTTCCCAGATCGAGTGAAAGCAATTCAGAATATTCCGCTTCGGGCGTCTTATCGTCGTGAAAGAGTCCCTGTTCGCGGCAATAGGCTTCCACCAGCGCAATCTGTTCCGCACTGCGCCCGCTAAGTTTCAGATACTTCAAACTTTCTTTGTCGACAGGAAAGATGCCGCACGTGGCGCCATACTCGGGCGACATATTGGCGATGGTTGCGCGGTCGGCAAGCGGAAGGTCGCGGAGGCCGGGGCCGAAGTACTCGACAAATTTTCCGACGACTCCATGCTTGCGCAGCATCTCGGTAATCGTAAGAACAAGATCGGTAGCAGTAGCTCCTTCCCGCAAACGTCCGGTGAGCTTCACGCCCACCACCAGCGGAATCAACATCGAAACCGGCTGCCCAAGCATGGCAGCCTCAGCCTCAATACCGCCAACTCCCCACCCAAGAACCCCCAACCCGTTAACCATTGTCGTATGACTGTCTGTGCCTACTAACGTGTCTGGGTAGGCGGTTTTGAGGGCGTTGGATTCGTGGACGAAGACTACTCGGGCTAGATATTCGAGATTGACCTGGTGGACTATGCCGGTGTCGGGCGGGACTATGGCTAAGTTGCGGAAGCCGGTTTGGCCCCAGCGCAGGAAAGAATAGCGCTCTTTGTTGCGCTGGAATTCGAGCAGGGCGTTTACGTCGAAGGCGTTGGCTGTGCCGAATTCGTCTACCTGGACGGAGTGGTCGATTACCAGCTCTACTGGTTGTAGAGGATTAATGAGAGCTGGGTTGCCTCCTAGTTGCTGCATGGCGTCGCGCATGGCCGCTAGATCGACTACGCAGGGGACTCCGGTGAAATCCTGGAGGAGGACTCGGCTGGGAGTGAAGGCTATCTCTTTGTCGGGCTTTGAGTTTTTATTCCACGCGGCCATGGAGCGAATGTCTTCTTTTTTTACGTTGCGGCCGTCTTCGGTGCGTAAGAGATTTTCGAGGAGGATGCGCAGGGAGTAGGGGAGATGTTTGGTGGAGATGCCCTGTTTGTCCAGGGCGTCGAGACGGTAGATTTCGTATTCTTTTTTTCCTATTTTTAGGGTGGAGCGGGAGTTGAAGCTGTTTAAGGACATGATGGCCTTCCTGGTGGATATAGCTGCTGGGCGCGAAGATCGGAACTTCTCAGTTTAGTCGTTTTGCGGCGGATTGCGTAGGGGAGGATGTGGGAGGGTAGTGGCTCAGATTGCCGGCGGTAGAGAAGAAGCCGCCTCGCTTCGCTCGGCGGACAGCCGAGGCGGCTGTCCCCACATGGTCCATCTCTCCACACGTGGTTCGTTTTACGCGATTACTTTTGCGATAGGAGGTAGAGGTCGTCGTGGCCGGCGGGGCGGGCGTAGACGACTGAGGAGAGATCGGTTGAAACGACGAAGGCGTTGCCGTTGTAGTCTTCGCGCAGAGCGATTGGGACTTTCAGGGCGGGGACCGGCGCACCGATCGGAGTGCCGTTGCGCCAGGGCTGGCGATAGATGACGGTTTCGCCGTGAGAGGCGAGTGAATAGAGGAAGGATTTTCCGTCGTGGGCGAACATCAGGATGTAGGTTGCTATGCCTGACTTCAGTTCCGTGCATTTTTTGTCCGCGAGGGAATATTGATAAATTCCGGCGGCGTCTGTCCATAGCACGGTGCCGAGCATGAACTTCTGGTCAGGCGAGACGTCCGCCGCCATGCCGCAGTTTTCATACAGTTCGATAGTCGGCCTGCCGTCGAGCCAAATTCTCCAGGTCTTTGCCTTGCTGTCTTTGTCGAGACCGGAGACCACGATGGATTGATTGCCTGGCTCCCAGGTCGAGAAGCCGACGAAACTGCCAATCCACGGCAGTTGGCGCGTGTGGGTGCCATCGGCATCAATCACATATAGCTTGAAATCCGCGCCTTCTTTGTCGGCATAAAGGAACTTCGAGTCGTCCGTTGACCAGGCAAGAGTTTCCAGCGATTGGCCGCCGGAGGCGAGCTTCAGGCGATGAGCTCCATTCAGGTCGGAAACCCACAGTTCACCCCGGGTCAGTTCGGGAGTGGTCAGGTAGGCGAGGCGCTGGCCGTTGGTTGATAGAACGGGCTGACTCGCATCTTCGGTGACGATGTCGGAGAATTGTTTGGACGAAACACGATAGAGCGTGAGCGCGCCGGAACTGCGTCCGCTGATGAAGTAGACGCCATTGCCATTGGGATCGGACATGGGAGTTCGGTCGGGGCCGGTGCCGAAGGTCAGTTGCCGCAATGAATGATCTGCGAGGGAGTACTCCCAAATATTGGTGATGCTGTTGACGGTGTGGCTGACGTAGAGGCTCTTTCCGTGCTGCGCCCAGGAGGTCCAGATCGAAGTGTCGGGCAGGTCGGCGATATGGTCAATCGCGCGAGTGGAGAGATCAAGGCGATGGAACGTAGCCGACCCGGAAACCGACTGCGAGGTGATGAGTAGGCTTTTTCCATCGGGATACGACTTTATGCTTACATGCATTCCCAAGCCGATACTGCTTGAAAGCGCTGCGCCGGGGAATGGGGTTTCATCGATAACTTCCTCCTGCCCAGCGCCGGACTTTGACATGTGGACGATGCGGCCTTCGGGAGTGAAGATGAACAATGACTGGCCGTCGGCCGAAGGAGTGAGGGTTACGCCGGCTCTGAGGAGTTGTGCCGTGCCTCCCAGAGTTGGAATGACGCGAATCTCCGGCGCGCCGAGAGTCTGGCCAAAGTATATATTCGTGCCGTCGGCGGAGAAGCTGAGAACACTTTTGTTGCCTTCGTCGCGGGTGAGCTGAAGAGGTTCGCCACCGGAAGCCAGCATCACGAAGACCTGATCGTAGCCTTCCACGGGAGAAGTGAAAGCGATGGTGCGGCCGTCGGGCGAGATTGCGGTGTAATTCATGGACCTATTCCATGAACTGATCTTTGCGACCTTCGCGGGACCTTCGGGGGCGCGACGACCGAAAAAGCGATACACGCCGTAGCCGGCGGCGAGCACGAGGATTAGAAGCAGCGCAGCCAGGGAGAAAACTTTTCCTTTGTTGCGGGAGGCGGCTGCGGCAATGACGGAACTATTAGAGGGATGAGCGGCGGCGCCGCTTGATGGAGTGGATGTTGATGAAGCGGGACTTGGCTCCTGAAGAGCCGAATGCGAAGAGGCTGCGGGAGCTGCAGAATCGGAAGAGCCGCGGCTGGAGCCGGTGTCGCGGCGCAGGCGTTTGAGATCGGCGCGGAGTTCGGTGGCATTCTGGTAGCGGAGGTCACGATCTTTCTCGAGAGCCTTGCCGATGATGCGTTCGAGATCGGCGGGGATGTCGGGATGCAGGCGCGCGGGCGGTAGAGGAGAACGGTTGAGGATGGCTTCGAAAATCACTCCGGAAGTGTCGCCGCGAAAAGGCAGCGATCCGGTGGACATTTCGTAGAGCACCGCGCCGAAGGAGAACAGATCAGAGCGAGGGTCGAGTTCCTTACCGCGGACTTGTTCGGGAGACATGTACACCATGGTGCCGAGCGCGGAGCCGGGGCTGGTGAGGTGATCGGAATCGACGCCGAGAGTGGCGAGAGTGGCGGCGGAGGGTTCGGCCTGGGCGCGAGGGCTCGTGACTTTGGCGAGCCCGAAGTCGAGAATTTTGGCGTGGCCGCGTTTGGTGACGAAGAGATTCGCGGGCTTGACGTCGCGGTGAACGATGCCTTCGGCGTGAGCGGCATCGAGGGCGTCGGAAATTTCGATGGCGAGGTCGAGCAGGCGATCGAGCTCCATGGGACGGCCAGCGATCAGGTGCTTGAGAGTCTGGCCCTCCAGCAACTCCATGGCGATGAAGGTCCGTCCGTTTTCTTCGCCGATGTCGTGGATGGTGCAGATGTTGGGATGGTTGAGGGCGGAGGCGGCTTTGGCCTCGCGGCGAAAGCGGCTTAGAGATTGGGGATCTTTGGCCAGATCGTCGGGAAGAAACTTTAGAGCGACGAAGCGCTCGAGTCGGGTGTCCTGAGCTTTGTAGACGACTCCCATTCCTCCGCCGCCCAGCATCTCGACTACGCGGTAGTGCGAGAAGGTTTGTCCGACTAGTGAGGAGGAATCCGTCATTTCTGCGTGGAGCGTGCGATTACTGAATGCACATCTTAGGTTGGGGGCGGGGACAAGTCAACGATGTGACCAAGTTCGGTCGTGGTTCATTTTGGCTCCCGCCCGTCTTTTGATGTGCGGGAGATCCCTCAAGAGCAAGGTGCTGGATTCGGCAAACTGCACTCCGTCGGAATGCCGATTCCGCTGTGTACGTTTAGGAAGTCAAAACCCCCGCCCTGCCTCTCCAAAAAACGGAGAGACTAAGGACGGGGCTCCCGCTTCGGCCGTGCTGCTTCAGAAGACCTGGGTTTTGGCTACTTTGCCGTTTTCGAAGTGGATTACCCAGCGGTGACCGTTTTTCAGGTAGAACCAGGTTTCTTTTAGATTGGTGGCGTCGACGTCATCGACTTTTTTCTGATCGGGATCGCCGAAGCTCATCAGGACCATTTCGTAGGTCATATTCTCGATGACGGTGTGAGCTTCGATGGCGTTGCGAAGGTCTGGCGGCATGTCTTTCTCGGAGAGCTTTTGCTCGATGCGGCTCACGTCGAGCAATCTCGACATGAACCTCAGGACGTTTTCGGGAGCGATGTCGGCGTCGGTGAGATCCTTTTGATACTTCAGATTCAGACGCGAGCCTCCCGCGCGTTTGTAGGTTGCGCCTTTGTTGGCGTGGTTGCTGCCGCGACGGCCTTCGCCGCCGCCTTCCAGATGGATTTCAATTTTGTCGCTGTCGATTTTGACATTGGTGATGGTGACCCACTCGTCGCGCTCTACGCCTACTCCCTTGGCCTTGAGCCACTTGGTCATCTCGGCTAGATCGACTCCGCGATCGTCGGTACGCTTGTTGGAGAGCGGCAGGTAATAGACGTCAACGCCATCCTTGTAGGCGGGGAGATCGACGAGAGCTTTTACATCCTTGCCGAGTAATAAGGTGGTCAACTGCTCCTGCGCGCTCTTTGAGGTGGAGGCTTGGGCCGCGCTCAGAAGTAACAATGCGAGACCGGGCAGCGCGGCCCAGAATATTACGTTGCGCATGTCTTCTCCTTTGCCCGCTTCGAACCTTCGTAGTGAAGCAGGCCGGCTTCGAATCACAGGCGAAACTTTACATGGTGGCACTACTTACGCGGATGTAAATGGCTCTTGGGTGCCAGAGAGCGCCTCGCTGCCACGCCCCGCTGCGCTCGGCTGGACGGGCGAGGCGCCCGTCCCCACACAAACCTACCCCACACAAACTTTCCCACACGAACCTTCCAACACGAACCTCGATCTAGTCTTTCTTCTGCGATGCGCCGATGTACTTATCTAGCGGGAGTTCGAAGTACATTAGTTCGGCGCCTTTCGCGTCGTTGACACCGCTTACGAAGATGCGCGCGCCGGCGAGGGGCGCGGAGATGTCTTGCACATCGAAGAAAAGAAATCCGGATTGCGTGGCGTGGGGCTCGACGGCTTTGGCGGCGAATTGCGAGGATTCGATTTCGTTCCGCTCTTTTTCGCTGATGGCGCCTTTCACTTTTTTCTGCGGGATGGGAAATGGCAAGGGCGCGTTGGTGTTGGTGCGGGGATTGGTGATGCGGCGATAGATGTCTTCGGGCGAAACCGGGGTGAGCTTGTCGCGGTTGGCGGTGGTGAACGTCACCTGCATGGTGGCGATGGAGATTGGCTGGTCGCCGTCGTTGGTGACCACGAAGAAGATGGGGAGAAATTCGTGCTCGTGAAAGTTCACGGAAAATATCTTCGCCTTGTCGGGAGTGTCATAGGGGTCGGCGGCTATGGCAACTTTTTCGTCGGGATGGTCGTCGTGCGCGGGATAGGATTTTGGGGGATGGGCGGCAGGCTTTTGGAAATCTTTTGCGTTCAGGCAGAGGGCGAACGCGGCGAGGGCGCATAGGGCAATCGAAAAACGGCAAAAGATCGATTTCAGCAACGGCTGCATGCTTCTAATTATAGAGGCAGGCGAGAGATGGGGCGGCTTCCTAGAATCTTTCACCACTAAGGACACTAAGGTTCACTAAGGTTTTAGAATGGCTGAACTTGATCTCTTCTCTCTATAGCTTTCTTTACAGCGTGGCGCTGGCCGTGGGAATGTTGGCGAGCCTGCCTTACTGGCTTTTCCAGATGGCGCGGTACGGCAAGTATCGCGCGGGGTTGGGGGAGCGGCTGGGGCGAGTTGCCTCGCGGCTGCAGTTGCCGGGAAAAGGAGAGCCGGTCATCTGGGTGCACGCGGTTTCCGTGGGAGAAATGCTGGCGGTTGCGGGGTTGGTGGAGGAGCTACGGCAGCGTTTTCCGCGAGATAGGATTTTTGTTTCCACGACTACCGACACGGGGCAGAAGCTCGCCCGCCAACGCTTTGGCGAGGCGAACGTGTTTTACTTTCCACTGGATTTCGGGTTTGCGATCCGTCCTTACCTGCGGGCGCTGCGGCCGCGGTTGGTGGTGATTGCGGAGACGGAGTTCTGGCCTAACTTTCTAAGACTCGCGCATGGGGCGGGGGCGCAAATTGCGGTAGTGAATGCGCGCATCTCGGACCGATCGTGGCCGAGTTACGGGCGGTTTCGCGGATTGCTGCGAAGAGTGCTGGCGAACGTGGATCTGTTTCTGGCGCAGACCGAGGAAGACGCGGCGCGGCTGCGGGATATCGGCGCGCCGGCGGAGCGGGTGCGGATCAGCGGAAATCTGAAGTTCGACATTCCGGCACCGGCTCCGCCGGCGATTGTGGAGAGCTTGCGAAAATCGATCGCCACGAGCGCGGCCGGCCCGGTGCTGGTTTGCGGCAGCACCGTGGATGGAGAAGAGTCTTTGTTGCTGAAGGCGTTTGAGAATTTGCTGGTGCAACATCCGCGGGCGGTGATGATTCTCGCGCCGAGGAGGCCGGAGCGGTTTGGCGACGTGGCTGCGCTGCTGGGGCAGATGTCGATTCGCTTTTGGCGGCGATCTCAGTGGAATGGCGAGGCTTTGACAGGCGGAGTTCTTCTGCTGGACACAATCGGCGAGTTGGCCGCGTTGTATGCGCTGGCGGACGTTGGCTTTGTGGGCGGGAGCCTGGTGGCACACGGCGGACATAACATTATTGAACCGGCGCAGCACGGGGTGGCGACCGTGGTCGGAAATCATACGGAAAATTTTCGCGACATCGTGAGTTTGTTTCAGAGCCGGGATGCGGTGCGGATTGTTGGTCCGGCGGAGCTGCCGTTGGTGTTGCTGGAGTTGCTGGCCAACGATGCGGAGCGCATCGCGCTGGGAAAGCGCGCCTCTGAAACCATGCGGTCGCAGCTTGGCGCCACGGCGCGGACGGCGGGCGCGCTGGAGGAATTGCTGGCGCGGCCATGAACTTGAATCCCTTATCTGCCGCTTACGGCTTAGTCACCGGAACGCGCAATGCGCTCTATGACTTAAGGTGGTTGCGCCCGCGGCCGCTGCAAGGGTTCGTGATCAGCGTCGGAAATATTTCGACGGGAGGCTCCGGAAAGACTCCATTCGTGATTCTGCTAGGCGAGTTGTTGAAGGCGCGCGGAATTGGTTTCGATGTGCTTTCGCGCGGCTACGGACGCAAGACTCGCGGAGTGCTGCTGGTGGACCCCAGCGGGCTGCCGCGGGATTTCGGCGACGAGCCGCTGCTGATCGCTCGGCGATTGCAGGCGCCGGTAGTTGTCGGGGAGGACCGATATGAGGCGGGGCGGTTTGCCGAGTCGCGATTCGGGGCGCAGATTCATTTGCTGGACGATGGGTTTCAACATCGTGGGCTGGCTCGCGATTTCGACATTGTGCTGGTGACTCCGGACGATGCGCGCGATCGTTTGCTTCCGGCGGGGCGGTTGCGGGAGCCATTGAGTTCTTTGCGGCGGGCGGATGCCGTCGTTCTTGCAAGCGGCGCTTCGCCGGATTCGTTTCCGGTCTCAGGCAAAACGGTTTGGCGGGTGCGGCGTGGGATCGTTGCGCGGGATGTTCCGGCGCGGCCGGTTGCGTTCTGCGGCGTGGCGCGGCCGCAGAATTTCCTGCTGCAGTTGCGGGCAGCAGGCATTGATCCGGTAGCTGAAGCGTTCTTCCGCGATCATCACGCATACACAGAGAGAGACGTTCGCGACCTGTTGCAGCTTAGGCAGCGCAGCGAGGCGGGCGGCTTTGTCACCACGGAAAAAGATGCGGTGAACCTGGGCGGTTATCTGGCTGCGCTTGCGCCGCTGGCGGTAGTCCCGGTGAAGATGGAGCTGACCGACGCGGCTAACGCTGTGGATACCATGCTGCGCACGGTTGAGGAGCGGCGGCGGCGGTCGTGAGAGAATGCCGGAGAGCAGTCGTCAGTGATCAGTGGTCAGTAAAATCCGAGGGAACTTGCTGAACACTGAACACTAATCACTAGCCACTGGCCACTGACCACTTTTCGCTCACAATCTCATGACTAAGCATTTGAAGGAAACGGAACGGCTGCGGAAGATTATCGAGGCGTTCCCCAAGGTCACCATCACGGTGCTGGGAGATTTGGTGGCCGATGAATTCGTGTTCGGAGAGATTTCGCGGGTGTCGCGCGAGGCCCCGGTGCTCATCCTGAAACACCGCGAACGCACAGTAGTGCCCGGCGGCGGCGCCAATGCGGTCAACAACCTGGTTGATTTGGGAGTGAACGTGCTGCCGGTCGGCGCCGTTGGTGATGATGAGGCGGGGCGATTGCTGGTGAAGTTCTTTCGCCACAAACGCATCCCAGTCAGCGGAGTGCTGAAAGACAAGACTTACACGACGGTTACAAAGACGCGCATTCTTGCCGGCTCTACGCACAATTCGCGGCAGCAGGTGGTGCGTGTGGATCGCGAGCCGGAGAATCCTCCGAGCCAGCATCTGACCCGGGAACTTTTCCTGGCGGCGCGGGAATATCTGCGCGCCTCGGATGCTCTGCTGGTTTCCGACTACGGTTACGGATCAGCGACTCCGGCGATCGTGAATGCGTTGCGGCAAGCGGGGCGGCGAAGGGTTGCGCTTGTTCCCCTGATTCTGGATTCGCGGTACCGGCTGCTGGAATATTCTGGCGCGACGGCAGCCACTCCGAACGAGCCCGAGGTAGAAGCGGCGCTGGGCTTTCGCATTGGGCAGAACTGGGAAAAGCTGACCCAGGCAGGGAAACAAGTTATGGAGCGGATGAAGCTGCAGTCGCTGCTGATTACGCGAGGCCGCGACGGCATGGTCGCTTTCGATCAGGGGCACGCGCCGGTCGATATTCCGATTTTTGGTTCGGACGAAGTCGCCGATGTGACTGGCGCGGGGGACACGGTGATTGCGGCCTTCAGCGCTGCGCTGGCTGCCGGGGCCAGCACCGAAGAAGCAGCGCAGCTGGCTAATTACGCAGGCGGAATTGTGGTGATGAAGCGCGGCACGGCTACGGTGTCTCGCGACGAACTGTTGCGCGCGATTGAGCAAGCTCCGCCTTCGACTCGGGCGCATTAGAGATGGCGCAAGCGCAGCAACAATCTTTACCACAGGGGACACAGAGGACCACGGGGTAAAGCCCTCGCTTCTAAGAGTTATGAAAGAAGGAAAGATCTTGAGTCGCCACGAGTTGGCTCACTGCGTCGAGCAGTGGCGGCGCTCCGGCGACCGCGTCGTTTTAGCTAATGGCAATTTCGATTTGCTGCATGTAGGCCATGTTCGCTATTTGCGCGGCGCGAAGGAGTTGGGCGGGAAGCTTGTCGTGGCCATTAATTCGGATGAATCGGCACGCGCACTCAAGGGTGAGGGGCGTCCGGTGATGCCGGCGGAGGAGCGTGCCGAAATTGTGGCGGCGCTCGCTGATGTGGATGCGGTTGTCATTTTTTCGGAACTCGATGTCCGCGCTTTGATTCGCGAGATCCGTCCAGATATCCAGGCCAAGGGGACGGACTACACGGCGGAGTCTGTGCCTGAGCGCGATGCAGTCGCCGAATACGGCGGGCGCGTCGCGATCGTGGGTGATGCGAAGGACCACTCGACCAGTGAGATTATTCGCTCGCGGCTGGGGCGGCTGTGAGTTTCGAGTCCGCGAATCTCGATATTAATTCCGAAAGAAAAATCGAGCGGTTGCTGATCGTGCGGCTCAGCGCCATGGGAGATGTAATCCATACGCTGCCGGCGGTTCATGCGCTGCGAGAGGCATTTCCCCTGGCGCATATTGGCTGGCTGATCGAAGAGCGCTGGGCCGAGTTGCTGTGCGCGCCGGGATCTTCGCGTCGGGGCGAGCGGTCGGCGTTGCGGCCGCTGGTGGATGAGGTTCACGTTGTGAACCTGAAGGCGTGGGGAAGGTCTCCGTTTTCTATTTCGACTTTGCAACGTGCCTCGACGCTTTGGAACGATGTGCGGGATGCAGGGTACGATGCTGCGATCGACTTACAGGGAGCGCTGCGGTCGGCGCTGCTGGCGCGGCTTTCGGGGGCGCGCGTAGTTTATGGCGCGGCGGAGCCCCGAGAGTCTCCTGCCAGCTTGTGGTACACGCGGAAAGTGGTGGCGTGCGGCGGGCATGTGGTGGAGCAAAATTTTTCGGTGGCCCAAGCATTGATCGGACTCCGAGGCGGAACCGCGCCGCCGGATGTTGCTTGCGACCTTCCTCGCGACCCGCAGGCTGAGGCGCGCATTGGGCAGCGGCTTGCGGAACTTGGCGTCGGTGAGTTTGCGATTCTGAATCCGGGTGCGGGCTGGGGTGCGAAACGGTGGCCAGCGGAGCGCTACGGGGAAGTTGCGCTTTGGTTGGCGCAGCAGGGTGTGGGTTCGATTCTGAATTATGGTCCGGGCGAAAAGGAGTTGGCGCACGCGGCGGAGGCGGCCAGCGCGGGGACGGCCCAGACTATGAGTTGTACGATTACGGAATTGATTGCGCTGATGCGGCGCGCACGGCTTTTTATTGGTGGCGATACGGGACCGCTTCATCTCGCGGCTGCGTTGCGAGTCCCGGTGGTCGGGATTTATGGGCCCACGGATCCGGCTCGCAATGGGCCTTATGGGACGCGGAGTATTGTGCTGCGCAGTGCTGAGAGCGTTACTTCGCATGCGCGGCGGGCGCAGGCAGATGAGGGATTGTTGGCGATTGGGAGTGATGCGGTGGTGGCGGCGGCTAATAAGTTGCTGGATGGCGCTTGGCGATGACGGCGCAGCGGGTGAGGACGCCGGCTGGACAGTCGACGGGACGCCGGTGCTAAGGGCTACTAGGTTGATGCATGGCTGAGTGGTCACAGATCGCGCGGCGGGTTCGCGTACCCGCGGGATTTCTTTTTGCTGTGCTTTATTTCTGGCTGGCGCGGCCTTCATGGCGGTCGATGTTGGTGGGCGCGATTGTAGTTGTTCCAGGACTTCTGGTTCGCGCGCTGGCTTCGGGGCATGTGCGAAAGAACGAGGCGCTGGCTACTTCTGGGCCGTACGCTTATACGCGGAACCCGCTTTATTTGGGATCGCTGGTGATGGGGGTGGGTTTCTGCATCGCGGCGCGCAACGTGTGGGTGGGCGTTGTGCTCGTCGTGATGTTTGTTGCTATCTATCTTCCAGTGATTCGCGGCGAGGAAAACTTTCTGCGGGCAAAGTTTCCTGAGTTTGAGGAATATGCGCGAGTGGTGCCGAGGATTTTACCGCGGGTTACGCCGTATTCAGGTGACGAGACCAAAGCTCCGGCGGGATTTTCGTTCGAGTTGTATTTGAAGCATCGTGAGTATAACGCGTTGCTGGGGGCTGTTGGGATGATGGCGGCGCTGATTGTGAAGATGGAGATGTATCGGAGATAGAAAGGATCTGTGAAGCGGACAGGGCAGCGACCGAATGCACCGGTGTAGTGGAAACGCCTCGGCGAGGCCGCTGGCGGCACACACGGGTAAGGGGTCCTTGGCTCCGCTCGGGATGACAGCGCACAGGTGATTATTTCTGCGCCACCAGTTTCTTTGCCTGACTCAACTCTGGCCTGGTGGAGTTTGAGCCATCGCAGACTTTCAGCAGCAGCGCATAGTATTCGGTGGCGTCGGTTTGTTTGCCGGCGGTTTCGGCGGCGCGGGCTGCGCCGTAGAGTCCGTCGAAGCGGTTGGGATGCAGCTTCAGATCAGTCTGATACTCAGCCAGCGCCTGCTGTGGACGTTTGGCTTCGAGCAGGATGTCGGCGATCATTTCTCGGGCGGGAATGCCTTCCGGCTCTTCGCCGGTTGCATCCTCTTTATCGGCTATCGGCCGGAGCGCTTCTACGGCGTCGTCATCTTTGCCTTCCGCGAAGGCCAGCCAGGCTTGGGCCTCTTTGCGATCGCCTTCCGCGGCTTCGGCAAAATCTGATTTCTCGGCGACTCGCTTTTTGTGTATGCGCTCAATCTCCACGATGTCTTTGCTCACTTCGTCGGGCTGGCGCAGGTGGGCCGAGCCGATCGCACGCGCCCAGAAAATCATGGAGGATTCGGCCGTGCTCCCATCGGTGGGAAGCAGCGCAGCCGCTGCAGCCCAGTCGTGCATTTCGATGGGATAGAGCGCGCTCAGATGAGCCAGCGCGGCCAGGTGCGGGTCGTATCCCTTGCCATACATATCGTCTTTCTTGTTGGGCATGGCGCGGATTTCTTCGATCAGGGCTTTGGCGTCGGCATCGCGTCCGCTTTGCATGTAGGCGTAGAAGAGAAAATCCATGGCGTGAAACTGGTGGCCTTCCCCGCCCATGTGCATAGCGGCAGTTTTGCGCGTGGCCGCGATGGAGGCGAGGTTGGAGTTGATGTCGTCCTGCCAGTAGCCGACGCGGGCAAAGATGTGGGAAGGCATGTGCAGGGCATGCGGAGAGGCAGGCGCAATCTGCGCGTAACGGCGGGCAGCGGGCAGTCCGAGTTGCGCGAGCTGCGGCTTGTCATAGCTGTGGATCAAGTAGTGCGCCACCCCGGGATGATCGGGTTCGATCACGAAGAGTTTTTCGAGGATTGCCGCTGCTTGTTTGCGATTAGCGAAAGTTGCATCGTCGTGCGGTTCAGAAGCAAGCAGCGAGAGCGCGTAGAAGACTGCGGCTTCGTGATCGCCGGGATAGGTTTCGTAAACCTTCTTCATCGCGTCGGAGTAAGCCTTGGCGCGAGCATCGTGTTTCAGGTCCTTGGAGTCGCTGTAGAAGGCCGTGATGGCGGCGATGTAGGCCTGCTCGCGCGGAGTCGTGGGACCGCCGGTGGTTTTCGCATGCTGAGCTTCGTCCAGGCCGTGCTGGATTACCTCGGCGTCAGGATTATTCCAGAGCTGATGCCACAGGCTCATCGCTATGCCCCAATGAGCCATGGCACAGTGGGGATCGTCCGCGGCAATCTGCCGGAATTCTTTTTCGGCTTCTTCGTACCAGAAGGAGTGCAGCAAGGCCACGCCGCGCTCGAATGGCTTTTGCACCGCTGAGGAGCAGGAGACCGGGAAGATGACTGTGCCTAGCTGCGCGGCCGTCAGGTCTTCGTGGTGATGGTGGTCTTTATCATCTTTATCGTCGTCGGCGACGGCTGTGCCGGCGGCGAGAATCAAAGCGGCGGCAAAGAGCAGGAGCGCGAAACGCTTCATAGATACTCCACGAGAAGCGAGTTTAGTTGAGCGGGAAGTGCGGGGTCAAACTTGAGAGCTGTTGCGAACGCCCCGGCTTCGATCGGGGCGGGGTGCGAGGCGCTCGTCCCACAACTCTACCTATACCAGCCGTTGAAATGTTCGCTGGCGTACACAGCCAAGTTCTGTTACACTTCGCCGCGATCGAGTCTGGGCTGCGTCGTCGGCTGCTTGGCGTGCGTTCCACACATTTGGGGAAACAGCGCCGGACGCAGGATCCAGGCTGAGAAATTTACTCACCCGTCCGCAGGGAGTAGCCATGGCTGTGCACCCTGGGCCAGAGAAACGTCGCGCTTCTGAAGCCAAGCTCGCCGAGGTCGAACCTATCCGGCGGGCTCTCCGCGAAAATGAAGACTGGTATCAGGATCTGGTTGAGCACAGCCATGATCTGCTGTGCGTTCACGATCTTTCAGGCCGGCTGCTTTCGGTAAATCCCACCCCGGCACGACTGCTTGGCTACAGCGTTGAAGAGATGCTGCAGATTCCCATGCGGGAGTTGCTGGCTCCGGAGTTTCGCAGCGGGTTTGATTCCTATCTGGAAGAAATCGAGCGCGTGGGGGAGGCTAGAGGGCTTCTGACCGTCATGACACGGTCGGGTGAGCGTCGCATCTGGGAATATCACAATACCCTGCGAACCGAAGGAGTGGCATCGCCGATTGTGCGCGGCCTAGCCCACGACATCACCGAACAGAGGGAAACAGAGAAACAGCTGCGCGAAGTGAGCGAGCGCCTGCTTTCCAGGGTCCGCGAAAACGAGCGCACCATCGGTGAACTGAAGCTGTTCCGCACCCTGGTGGATCAATGCAACGATGCCATCGAAGTGGTGGATCCGGACACGCTTCGCTTTCTCGACGTCAATGAGAAGGCGTGCTCGGTGCTGGGCTACAGCCGCGAAGAACTTCTGGCGCTGAGAGCGGTCGATATTAATCTGTCGGTCACCGAGACTTCCGCGGCAAAGATTATCGAGGAGTTGCGGCAATCCGGGTCGCTCGTGATGGAAAGCGTCCACCGGCGAAAGGACGGATCAACCTTTCCCGTGGAACTCAGCGTAACAAGGGTCCAAATCGAGCGAGACTACATTGTTGTCATCGCCCGCGACCTTACCGAGCACAAAAGCGCGGAAGAGGCGTTGAAGAAGTCAGAAGATAAGTTTTCGAAGGCATTCCGGCAAAGCCCATTGGCGCTCACGATAACGAGCCTCAAAGATCATCGCTATATCGACGTGAACGAAACTTTTGAGAGTACGACGGGCTGGCAGCGTGACGAGATTCTCCGACGCACGCCTTTCGACATTGGGCTCTGGGTGAATCCAGCCGAGAGGCGGGAAATCGCAAACCGGCTTTTGACCGAAGGCTCTGTCCGTGATCGGGAGGTGAGTTTTCGCATGAGAGATGGCAGTATCCGTACTTGCTTAGTCACAGCCGAAGTGATCGAGCTGAATGGTGAGCCATGTGCGCTTGGCGTGGCCGCCGACATCAGCGAGCGGAAGCAGGCGGAGGCACGACTGCGGGAGTACGAGCGAGTGGTCGAAGGGGTGGAGGAGGTGATCGCGGTGTTCGATCGGAATTACCGTTACGTCATCGCCAACCGCGCCTTGCTGAACTATCGGAGAATGGAGAAGGAGCAGATTGTAGGGCGTTCCATTGCAGAGGTAATAGGCAAAGAGACCTTTGAGACTGTTTTCAAACCAAAGCTGGATGAGGCTTTCCAGGGCAAACTAGTTCAATTTGAAGTCAAGCACAACTATCCCGAACCGGGCGAGCGGGACATGTTTATATCGTACTTTCCCATCGAAGGTCCTACCGGCGTTGATCGAATCGCTGCCGTTGTTCGGGATGTTACCGAGCGCAAGCGCGCCGACGCTCGCCTGCTGGAATACGAGAGAGTCGTCGAAGGGCTGGAGGAAATGATCACGGTCGTCGACCGGGATTATCGCTACGTCATCGCCAACCGGGAATTCCTGAGGTGCCGAGGCTTGGAGCGAGAGCAACTGATAGGGCGCACTGTCATGGACCAGTTGACCTCGGAGGGAATGAGCCAGGAAGCGGTTGCGCTGGTCAAGGAGAAAATGGACCAGTGCTTTCAAGGTAAGGTCGTGCAATACGAGTTGAAATACGAATATCCTTCGATGGGTGAGAGAGATTTGTCCCTGTCGTACTTCCCCATTGAAGGTCCTACCGGCGTCGATCGCATTGCCGCCGTCCTTCAGGACATCACCGAGAAGGTGAGTTCAGAAGAAGCGCGGAGAAAGGCGGACGAATCCCTGCTTCAGACTGTAACCCAACTGCGCGAGGTCACGACCGAACTTGGACTGGCCAAGGAGAAGCTGGCCGAAGAAAAGCTTTACCTGGAAGAAGCCATCGACAGCGAATTGGGCTTCGGGGAAATTATAGGGCGCAGCAGTGCTTTAAAAGAAGTAATGGCAAAGGTGGCACGGGTCGCTCCCAGCGACGCGACGGTGCTGCTGCTGGGCGAAACCGGCACCGGCAAGGAATTGGTGGCGCGCGCCTTGCATCGCATGAGCCCGCGGGAGCGCAATAGTTTCATCAAGCTGAACTGTGCCGCCATCCCCTCGGGGCTCTTGGAAAGCGAATTGTTTGGCCACGAAAAAGGAGCTTTCACCGGCGCGGTTGCGAGGAAACTCGGCAGGCTCGAACTGGCTGACCGGGGCACTCTTTTTCTGGATGAGATTGGAGAGATTCCTCTGAGCTTGCAGCCTAAACTGCTGCGTGTATTGCAGGACCTTGAGTTTGAACGGCTGGGCGGGACGCAGACCTTGAAAGTCAATTTCCGGCTGCTGGCGGCGACCAACCGTGACCTCGTGCAAAGCGTGAAGGCGCGCGAGTTTCGCAGCGACTTGTACTACCGCCTGAATGTGTTTCCGATCTACATACCTCCGTTGCGAGAGCGGCGCGAGGACATCCGGCCCCTGGTCGAGCACTTTACCCGCAAATTCGCTGCGAAGATGAAAAAGTCCATCACCAGCATTCCGTCAAGAACCATGGAAACTTTGGTGCGCTGGGAGTGGCCGGGCAACATCCGCGAACTGGAGAACTTTATGGAGCGTTCGGTCATTCTGACACCGGGCGCAGTACTACAGGCTCCGCTCTCCGAATTGGAAGCGCTCGCTAAGAACGACCATGGCGGCGAGAATGTGAGACTCCACGACAAGGAGCGCGAACGCATTCTTCGCGCTCTGCGGGAGTGCCACGGCCAGCTCGGAGGATCCGACGGCGCCGCCGCGCGGCTGGGGATGAAACGCACCACGCTACAATCCAGGCTCGACCATCTCGGCATCAAGCCGGGAGGCTTCCGCGCGTGAGCTCTTGCGCATCTTACCTTGTGCAGCTTACCTTGTGAATCTTATCCTGTGAATCTTACAAAGATGCGCGATACGGTATTCTTTCCTCATGACACCACGATTTAGGCGAATCCTGGAAGCTGCTTTCTGGTTTGTTGTGGGCTTTGTGGCCCACATGCTGCTGCTTCACTTCCACCATCATCCCGGCTAGGGGCTGTGTACGTTCAGGGGCTGAGGCCTTCTGTCTTTGGCGATCTTGACGCAGGCCTGAGGTCTGCTCCATCCTCGTTGACTTATCGTCCCCGTTCCCACAAGAGAAAGCCCCTCGCTTGCGCGAGGGGCTTTCCTGGGGGAGGGACTTGGGCGAGGCGCCCTTGGTCCCAGAGCTGTTTGTTTACGACTACTTCGACTGCTGTTGTTCCGGGGCGGGAGCCGAAGAATTGCTGGAGAGTTGCTCCAGATCGTTCTTCAGCAGGCTGATTTCCACGCGCCCGCCGCTGATGTGCTTGGTCTTCGCATCGGCGTCCGCACCCGAGGCCGGGGCGTTGCCCATGCCAACCAGGTAAATGCGGTAGACCGGAATCTCGTGGTTGAGCACCATGTAGCGCGCCACCGACTCGGCCATCTTCTGCGAGTTCTGGATTGCGATCTGACCCTTGCCGGAGGAGAAACCCTGCACTTCAATGATGTAGCCGCGCTGGCCTTGTACGCTGTTCGCCATCTCATCGAGAGCGTCCTTGGCGTTCTTGCTCAATACGGTCTGGCCGGGCTTGAAGCGGATTTCAGTCTGGTTCGACGCCTTGTACTGGTCGATGTTGCCCACTACCGTCTCGACGGTCTGGATGCGGGTAGTGGCCTGCTGCGCGCTCTGCTGCGCCATGGTGGCCTTGTTTCCGGCTTCGATGGCGTGTTGATCGGCTTCGTTGGCTTTGTTCGAAGCCAACTGGATACCGGCCTGGGCGCGCGCGTCGGTGTCTTTGATGTTCTTGCTGTTGGCCGCGGTCAGATCGTCCAACTCATTCACGCGATCGCGGATGGGGTCGGTCTGGCGCTTCACATAGCTCTTGCGGGCAAATGGATTCACGCGTCCCCAGAAACCTTCCCGGCTGGGTGGTTGCAGGGGCTGTTTGCCAGTGGCGGTCTCAGTAGATGCGGGCTGCGACGCGGCCGGTGTGGCGACCTGATCTTGAGGAGTAGATGACTGCGAAGTCTGTGCGAGAGCCGGAAAGGCGAGTACTGCGGCCAGCGGCAAGGTAATGAGAATGCGGCGGTTCATAATAAAGTTCCTCCAAGTTTGGGGGAGCGTTTGGGGGCTCCACTCCAGCACGCCGAAACGGGCGTGTAGCGTGATTTTGATTGCGTCCCCTAAAACTTACAGACCATGCAGCAAGCGGTGCGCTTTGCCGGCATGCGCTGACGCAACGCACGCCTAACCTTAACAAACTCCAGTCGCCGCAAAAACCTGCTGGCGACTACCTTCTCTTATACAGGTCAGATGCCAAACCTGGCTCGGAGGTTAACGAGCTAAGTGCTTGATATCTAAAGACATTGTACCTCGACTGCGGGGATAGGAACAGCTGGGGGGTATCCGGCAGGGTAATTTTGGCAAACCTGATATAAAAACTGCGTGTGTCGAAGCGGTCGGGGAGCGTGCGCCCACGGGAAAGATCTTCACCACAGAGCGCACAGATAATCACAGGTAAGGCGAGTATTACCCTGTGTTCCCCTGTGTCCTCTGTGGTGAAGATTCTTTTCCGCAGTGCTTCTCATACTGTTCGATGATGAAATGATCGGTCATGCCCGCGATGTAATCGCAGACCACGCGGGGCAGAGATTCCTGCCCGGCTTTCTCCTGATAGTTGTGAGGCAGCGCTGACGGGTTTGCCATCCAGAAGGAAAACAGTTCTCGAACGATGCGCTCGGCATCGTCTTTTTCTCCTGCCAGCGACGCGCTGTAATAGAGATTCTCGTAGAGGAAGTCTTTGATCTGTTTGCGCTCGGCTTCCACCTCGGGGCTAAAAGCTGCCAGGCGTTCTTTATGCATACGCACATCGGCCAGAGTTTTGATCCCAGCACGCGTCAGCCGTGCCTGCGTGTTCGTGATGAGATCGCCGGTCAGGCGGTTGAATACGCCTTTTACAGCTTCATTGAATTTCAACTTGCCGGCAACATTGGGATAAATTTGCTCGACCTCGCGAAAGAAACGCTCGAAGACGGGCAAGCCGGCGCGGATTTGATCAAGCGTCAGCAGATGCGCTTCGTAGCCGTCGTCCAAGTCGGCGGTGTTGTAGCCGATTTCATCAGTCAAGTCGATAAGCTGGGCCTCGAGTGGAGGCCGCTGGTCAAGAAGATACTCCGCCAGTTCAGGATGCTTCGCCGCGTCATAATCGCGCGAGTGCTTGATGATGCCTTCGCGAACTTCGAACGCTAGATTCAGGCCGCGAAACGCGGCGTAGCGCTGCTCAAAGTCTTCGACAATGCGCAAGGCGTGCAGGTTGTGGTCGAAGAAGAAGCCGTGGGCGCGCATCGCGGCATCGAGCGCCTTTTCACCGGCATGCCCGAACGGAGGATGGCCGAGATCATGGACCAGCGCCAGCGCTTCGGCCAGATCCACGTTGAGGGCGAGGGCTCCAGCGACCGTGCGCGTGATCTGCGCAACTTCGATGGTGTGAGTGAGTCGGTTGCGGAAATGGTCAGAGTAGCGGCGCGTGAAAACCTGGGTCTTATCTTCGAGGCGGCGAAAAGCGCGGGCATGGATGACGCGGTCGCGGTCGCGCTGAAAGTCATTGCGGTAGGGATGCGGCGGTTCAGGGAAGCGGCGTCCGCGGGAATGTTCCACATGGACCGCGTAGCCGGCCAGCATTCAGGAAGTTTAGCAGGTGCTAGTACCTAGTACCTAGTACCCAGTTGCGAGTAAAGCAAGTGCGAAGCGTCTTACTCGGTACTGGGTACTAGGTACTGTTTTACTGATTCCCCGACCCTTCCTTGGCCAACCGCACCTTGGCGGCGTCGAGTTTTTTCTGGGTGGCCGCGAACAGATCGGTGTCTAGTTCAGAACCTATGGTTTTATTCCACTCTTGGACGGCGCGCTCCCAGTGCGCGGCGGCCAGCTTCAGCCGGCCCGTTTTCTGGTAGAGGTCGCCCAGGTGGTCCTGCACGGTTGGGTCAGAACCCATCCGCAGTGACGCTTTGGTCAGGCTCTCTTCGGCGAGATCATACTTGCCGAGCTTGTAATAGGCCCAACCGAGCGAATCCAGATAGGCGCCGTTGGTGGGCTCGAGGCTCACGGCCAGCTTGATGTAGTTAAGCGACTCTTCGAGCCGGACGTCGCGGTCGGCATTCATGTAGCCAAGATAGTTGAGGGTTGCGGCGCTCTGCGGGTTAGCTAACAGTATCTTCCTGAACTCGGCCTCAGCCTCGTCGTATTTCTTTTCGCGCTCGTAAGTGGAGCCGCGCAGGAAATAAACATACTCCTTGTCTTCGGCCTTGGTGGAAAGCTTTTCCGCCTTGTTCAGGGCGTCTTCGGCATCACTCCAGCGGTGCAGTCGCGTATACATGATCGACAGCCGGAGGTAAACATCGCGGTCTTCCGGCGTGCCTTTGAGCAGCGAACGCACGTCGGCGAGAGGCTTTTCAGGATCGCCCGTATCGGCGAGTTGAGCGTCTAGCACCATGCGCAACTCGCGGTCATCCGGCAGTTTTTGCACTGCTTCTTTCGCGGCTGCCGTAGCTTCCGGCCACATCTTGGCTTCGCGGTAGGTATCGATCACGTCCTGGTAGCCGGTGCGCGCGTTGTCGTCGCCGAGCGGGATCATCTTGCGGAAAGCTTCCACCGCCGCCGTATAGTTCTCCTGGTCGCGGTAGACCATTCCCAGTCGCTCGATGAAGATGGCGCGATTGTTGCGGTCGGCCTGCGAGTAGCTATTGTCAGGCTTCTCAGTCTTCTTCAGCAGATCCTGCAGAATCTTCGCGGCCTCATCGTAGCGAGCCTGAGCTTCGTAAACCACGGCCACGTTGTAGGGAACTTCGAGCGCGTCGGGAACCATGGCTTCCGCCTTCTTCAGGCTGTCCAGCGCCTCATCGTATTTTCCCTGGCGGCGGTAGATTTCCGAGATCCGTAGATAGGTCTGCGCGTCTTCGGGATTCGCGTCGGCAATCACCTTGTACTGCTCGAGGGCGGCGTCGACCTGGCCGTCGTTCAAAAGATTTTCCGCCAGACCGCGAATGGCATCGAGGTTGTCCCGGTCTAGCTGGATCGCGTGTTTATAGGCGTCGATCGCGTTCTTATAATCCTTGCGCTGCTCGTAAGTGGCGCCCAGCGCCGCATACAGCTTGGCCGAACGCCCGGTATCGGGTATGGAACTCAGCACCTCGAGGGCGTGCGTGGTGTCGCCCTCGTCGCTGTAAAGCAGCGAAAGAGTGGTCACGGCTTCTTCTGAATCCGGATCGAGCTTCACTGCGATCTTGAGTTCATTTTCCGCCTTCTGCAAATCGTTGTTCAGGCGGTAGAGCCGGCCCAGCAGAAGGTGGTCGTCAACCTTGTCGGGCTCGATTTTCACAATCTGTTCGTACTGTTCAATCGCCAGCTTCAGCACGTTATCGGAACCGTTGCCGTTGCCACTGCCTGGCATATCGCCCAGCGAGCGCAGATAAATCCGGCCCAGCAGTTTGTGAGCTTCCAGATTATTGGGGTCGCGCTTGAGAATGTCCTGGGCCTGGAGCACGGCATCGCGAATGCGTCCGGTCTTCACATACAGTTCAGCCAGGCCGGAGGTAAGGAACTCCGAAGACGGATCGGCCTCGATGGCCAGCCGGTATTCATCCATCGCTTTATTCGCCAGCTCGCTGCGGCCGTAAACCGTAACCTGCTCTTCGTACATGTGCGCCAGCGTGTAGTGGTAATACGCCGCAGCGCGATCTATCTTGCGCACGGAAGACGGCGATGATTTGGACTGAGATGAGTTCGACTCCGCCGACTTTGCTCCCGCAGGCGAGGTGGGAGCGTTTTGCGCGGCCGCGACCGCAGCGAAGATTGAGAACACTAAAACGGCGCGAAAAATTCTATTCATGCTCGACCTGACGACGCTGGAATTGATTCTACCGGACTAGGTTCTATTAGAACGCTTCTCTTCGAGCTTCGTGCACTTCCCGGAAGCATAACCGTTTGGATGCAATACCGCCGGGGGTGGGGTGTCTTAATTCTAACCCGATACGGGGCGGATTGGGAAAAAACCCTGCGTCCCGCACCCGCTGAGGCGAACGCGGAAGTACAGCGACCGAGGGGACTTGCTTGTGCTGATTGTCAAGATAGGTAAAGCAGAAACTGTTGATCGCTGATCGAGAATCAGTGGTCAGTGGTCAGTGGTCGGCAAAAGCAAAGCCGGCAGGATTTGTGTTAACTGACCACCGATCACTGACCACTTCCTCTCTCTCAGTGCCGGAAATGCCGTACGCCAGTAAACAGCATGGCGAGCCCCAGTCGATCGGCAGCGGCAATGACTTCAGGATCACGCTGCGATCCTCCGGGCTGAATGATTGCAGTCGCGCCCGCCTTGGCAATTTCTTCCACGCCATCAGGAAACGGAAAGAACGCATCAGAAGCAGCCACCGTTCCTTTCAACGGCAACTGTGCCTTCATCGCGCCAATCTTCGCCGAATCGACGCGGCTCATCTGTCCCGCGCCAACGCCGACAGTCTGACCATTGCGCGCGTAGACGATGGCATTCGACTTCACGTGCTTGCACACCCTCCACGCAAACAGCAGCGCCCGGGTTTCTTCGGGAGTAGGCGCACGCTGGGTAACAACCTTGAGATCGATGTCTTGCAAGGGACGAGAGTCGTTGTCCTGCAAAAGGATTCCGCCAGAAACGTTCTTGAGAGTCCACTTCTGCGGCGCGGTTTTGACTTCAACAAGCCGAAGATTCTTCTTCGTGGCAAACCGGGCTTTCGCCGCATCATCGAATCCCGGCGCGGCGATCACTTCGAGAAAAAGCTTGTGCATCTCTTCGGCAGCTTCGCCGTCGATCGGACGGTTCACTCCAATCACGCCTCCGAACGCGGAAACCGGATCGCATTCGAGCGCTCGCCTGTAAGCTTCGGCAAGAGTCTTGCCAGTAGCCGCGCCAGCAGGATTGGTGTGCTTGATGATGGCGCAGAAGGCGTCTTCATCAGAATCGAATTCCTGCGCCAGGTCCCATGCGGCCTGCAGGTCGACGATGTTGTTGTAAGAAAGCTCCTTGCCCTGAAGCTGACGGGCATTAGCGACGCCTGCGCCGGAGCCATCCGAATACATGGCAGCCTTCTGGTGCGGATTCTCGCCATAGCGCAAGTCAAGGGTTTTCTGGAATGAGAGCCGTAGAGTCTGCGGGAAGGATTCGTTTGCGGCCAGGATGTTAAAGTCGGCTGGGATTTTTTCGAGCGTTGAAGCAATAGCCGAGTCATAAGCAGCCGTAGTAGCAAAGGCCTTCTGCGCCAGCCTCCACTTGGTCTCAAGCGAAAGCGCACCGCCGGAGCCGGCGAGCTCATCGGCAATGGCCGCATAGTCAGCAGGAGAAGTAACAACAGCAACATCATGAAAATTCTTGGCAGCCGATCGAATCATGGAAGGTCCGCCAATGTCGATGTTCTCAATCAACTCCTCAAAAGCCACGCCCGGCTTGGCAGCAGTTTTCTCAAACGCATAGAGATTCACCACGACCATATCGATCGGCTGAATGCCATGCTCGGCCACGGCGGCCACGTGCGCGGCGTTCTCCCGCCGATGCAGGATGCCTCCATGCACCTTGGGATGCAGCGTTTTGACCCGTCCATCCAGCATTTCAGGAAAGCCGGTGAGTTCAGAAATGTCTTTGACGGCAACGCCGGAATCGCGCAGCAGCTTGGCCGTGCCGCCGGTAGAGATTAATTCGATGTTGAGGGCCGAGAGCTGGTGCGCGAAATCCACAAGACCGGTCTTGTCAGTAACGCTGAGGATGGCGCGCTGGATGCGAGAACTGCTGCGGGACATGTGGGGCCTCGGCTGTGAAGGATAAGTGCGGAGCGACCGAAGATTCTATCAGCAATTTAATGCGTTCTACTTGACCGTTGCGATTGTTAGCTTGGCCGTGCGGCTGAATGTTCCGAACCATGGACGCTCACGCTTTTTGAATTCGCGCAAGATGCGACTTTTGAGGTTAATTATTGCAACAACCCATTCATCTTGGTCCTCTGAGCTATTGTGGGCGGTCGCCAGTATGGCAACTTCGGTTCTCTTGATCTCCTCGCGGTGGGTATTCTTCATTTCGTGATCCCTTGTCACTAGCAGCCACCCGTTCATGTGACAAAAGCGAATGACTTCGGGGTCTTCTACGTTTCTCCTGACGATTCCGTTTTCGTCAAGAAACCATTCGGGAAATCTCTGAACCGTGAATCCGGCCGTTCTTAGTCGGACAGCAACAGACTCGGCTGCGAAGCCTTCGTCGAGGAAGAGGACACATTCCTCACGCCGCTTTTTGACGTAGATCAATGTGCGCTAGCGCTTTTTCCACGATATCGCGGTCTAAGCCAAAATCCCTGGCGATTTCCGCGATCTTCGAACCAGCGCGTTTCCTGCCCCAAAGTGCCGTAACCGGAATGCGCGTACCTGCAACCACTAGGCGCCCTGACATAATGCGAGGATTCATCGAAACCGGACGGCTTTCATGGTCGGTTGCTGCAAACCGCCAGGGAAAAATGAACCTGCCTGCCTCTATTCGTTCGGCAAACAGATTCGCAACCTCCTCTATCACCTGCTGCCCAGGCTTCCTTCCAATGGAAGAAACGATTCGAGGATTCTTGCCACGAGCAGGCTTGTCATAAACAAGATCTTGCAGGCATTCCTTGACCGCATCAGAGCGATGCAGCGGGTGCTGGGACCGAAACATCCTGCGAGCGTTCCGCATCGAACGCCGGAGGAACTGGAAGGAAAACCCGAATCTTTCCCGAAGCAGATACACCCTGTATGCTTCCTCCAGATCCTTGTACGAAAGGAGGTGCGTTGATCCGTAACTTCCCGATGCTCGAAGGATAGGCTCGTCGCCTTCGTACCAAGACGACATCGTTCGGCGCTTTATGGCAAGGAAGGCAGCGGCTTCTGGAATTGTGTACGTCGGAAGCGTTCGAATATCCTGTCCTGGCTCGCGGACTGGTTTGTGCCTAAGCAAGTTTCGATTAAACCTCTGAAGGCCGACGACGCGGCCGGTCATAGCTACTTTTCAAGCTTGATAATACACGGACTGTCTAGGGTCCCACGCTACCCGTTGCGATGGTCGTCCATCGAAGGCGACGGCACCTACGCTTTCGCCTTAGCCTTCAACTTAACCTGCCCGCCAGCCATCTCCACGGAAAACTCAACATCCTGGCACCCATACTGCTTGCGGATCTCATCCGTCTTTTTCTGCACGAAAGTAGAAAAAGAATCCAGATTGCCGGAAACTTTTTCTCCAGCCTTCTTCTTGGCCGCGACCAGCGTGTTGAACAAGCGCTCCACCTGCTCGTGCTCCGCCTTATTCTCCGCGCTGTGCAAAGTGAACGGCTGCGAGGTGGCTGGACCCTCAGCCGCAGCCCCTCCAGCAGCGGCAGCGTGACTCAAACCGTAAACCGGATTGTGATGGGGCTTGTGCTCCTCAACATCAGGACGAACTCCCTGCACAGCCAACAGCGCATCCTGCGGCCGGCGGTAGCCCTCTTCGCGGATGCGTGACTTCTTGCGCCACAGGTCGCTATAGATGGCGTAGCGCTGGGCCATTTCGTTGTAGCGGAAGCGCTGCGAAAAGCTCATACGCCCGCCGTCGGAAAACTTCCGCAGCAGCGACAGCACCTTCCACTCAATGTCGGTGGGAGGCCGTTTGGTCGGGTTGCTGAAGTAAACCTCATACTCGATCTTCAGCCGCCGCAGCTGCGTCTCGAGCACGTTCAGTTCTTCGTCAGTAGTCACGCGGGGATCTCCAGTCAACAGTGTAGTGAGAAGCCAAGCGGGGCGCGAGGTACCCGGCGGTCACCGAGGGGCATGGTACGAAAGTAAGGGGGCGCAGCTTCTAGCTTCTGGCTTCTAGCTCCTAGCTACGGCGGTTTTCATCTGATTAAACGGGGATCTCGAAGGAAAACTTGGATGCGAGAGCTATGGGATTGAGCTAGAAGCTAGCAGCCAGGAGCTAAAAGCTTATTTCGACGAATTCGCCGCCATCTTCTTAACCATGGCCAGCACCAGCTTGCGGTCGCTATCATTCAGACTAGCGGCGTAGCGGCGCACCTGGCTAAGGAACCGCACTTCGTCGTCGGAGAGTTGCGGCAATCCCTTGTTGCCGTTGCTGTGGCCCGATTCGGAGAAGAACTGCGAAAGCGCAATCTCCATGGCTCCGGCAATCTTCGACAGCGTATCCAGCGAAGGAATGGTGTGCCCGTTCTCCACTCGCGAAAGATAGCAGCGCAGCAGCCCGGTGCGCTTTTCTATGTCTCCCTGAGACATGCCTTTCTGCAGCCGGTAGTCTCGGATGGTCTGGCCGATATTGATCTGGGGGAGCATTACAGGATGCGACATATTAACCAGATCGGCATTTTCTGGCAAGTGGAATTTAGTGCTATGACAAAATCGGTGCAATTCCGGATTTGACCCCGCCGGTCCGCGGCTATCCTTAGACAGTGTGCAAGAAATAATCACTGCCTGAGCGAGACAGGTGGATCAGTTTGCGCTGTCCTTTATGTGGGGACAGCCGCCCTCGGCTGTCCGTCGAGCGAAGCTCGACGATTTTCTCGTCCGCACGGCAAACCGACCCACCACCCGAGACAAGGATGTTCGGCATCCGGCAAAGGCCGCTATTTTTTCAAGTTCTCGGCCAGAAAGCTAACCGTGCGCTTCCAGGCGTCTGCGGCATCATCGGCACGGTAGCCGCTCTTGTTATTCGGATTCTCGAAGCCATGCCCGGCGTCGTCGTAAATCTTGACGTCAATCTTTTTTCCCAACTGCTTCATGGCCGCCTCGAACTTGTGCACGTCGGCAGGCGTAATGCCCTCATCCATCCCGCCGAACAGTCCAAGGACGGGAGCGTTGATTTTCTTCATCGCCTCGGGGTCGGTGGCAAGATGGCCGTAGTTGATCACATCGGCCGCAAGGGTTGGTTCCTGCAACGCGACGTCGAGCGAGTAGCCGCCACCCATGCACCATCCAATGGCGCCGATGCGTTCTTTCCTCACGTTGGGTTGCGACTGCAGGAACTCGAAAGCGGCATGCAGATCGCGCTTGGCCCGGTCTTCCGGAACTCCGCGCATGATTTCATGCGCCATATCAGGCGTGGTAGCGACCTTGCCGCGATACAAATCAATCGCCAGCGCCACGTACCCCTGGTCCGCCAGCTTCGCGCCCTGCTCTTTGACCCAGTCGTTTAGACCCCACCACTCGTGGATAACAATAATGCCGGGAAACGGTCCCTTGCCGGCAGGTGTGTAGAGCACGGCCCGGACAGTCTCATCGCCGCTCTTGTAGGAAACAGACTTGCTCTCAGCGGCGAAGGTGGTGGAAGCGAATAAGGCGACAATAATCAGCGGGACAACGAGCGGCGGGAAAACGGTCAGCAGGAAGATTTTCTTCATGGTTGCAGATCCTTCAGCAACGCGGTTGACAATTCCAGTTCCATGTACAGCGCGCCAGCCATGGGATTTTCGCAATAGGGAGCGATCTCCTTGAACCCCAGCCTGCGATACATCGCGACAGCATCTTTCATCACCGGCTCGACCGTGTCAAGGCGCATCCGCCGGTAGCCAATTTGCCGCGCCTCCGCGATAATGCGTTCGGTCAAGGCGCGTCCCCGGCCCCTACCGCGAAACTGCGGACGCAGGTAAAGCCGCTTCATCTCGCAAACGCGCGGCTCGAGCGCACGCAGAGCGACGCAGCCCGCAACTTGACCCTCGCATTCCACCAGCAGCAGCCGGCCCTCCGGCGGAGCGTAGTCGCCCGGCAGCCCGGCAAGTTCTTCGTCGAAGTTCTGAAAGCAAAGGCTGAAACCAAGGGACTCGGCATACTCCAGAAACAGCTCGCGAACCTGAGCGATCTGCGCGGGCAACTCAGCCTGAGCAAACGTCAACCCCTTGACCACAGAGGGCACTGAGGGCACAGGGTAAGTCGAAGGGATTCGATCCTGAGCTTTCATTTCCTCTGTGAAACCTCTGTGTCCCCTGTGGTAAAGAGTTTTGGGTTTATCCCATCAGCATCCCGCCATTAACATTCAGCACGTGTCCGGTAATGTAAGAAGCCTCATCCGAAGCAAGAAACGCCACAGCGCTAGCCACGTCCCCGGCAGAACCCACACGACCCAGCGGAATCTGTTTTGCGGCACTCTGCTTGAACTCCTCGCCCAGCACTTCCGTCATCGCCGTTTCGATGAAGCCCGGAGCCACGGCGTTGCAAGTAATGTTGCGCGATCCCAGCTCGCGCGCAATCGCCATGGTCAACCCAATCAGCCCAGCCTTCGACGCCGAATAATTCGCCTGCCCTGCCTGCCCCATCTGCCCAAAGACGCTCGCGATATTAATGATGCGCCCCCAGCGCTGCTTGATCATTAAAATCGCAACCTGCTGGATGCAAAGATAAGCGGACGTCAGATTCGTCTGCAGTACGGCATCCCAGTCAGCCCGCTTCATGCGCATCACCAGCTGGTCGCGAGTGATGCCGGCGTTGTTCACCAGAATGTCGATCTTCCCGAACTGCGCCGCAGCAGCCTTGATCGTGGCCTTGACCTGCTCTTCATCAGTGACGTCAAGAGCGAAGGCCGCAGCCTTGCCGCCCGCGGCGGAAATTTCATGAACCAGTTCGTTCAGCTTTTCCTGATTGCGCGCCGCGACGGCCACCGCCGCGCCTTCTGTGGCGAGTTTCAGCGCGCAGGCCCGTCCAATGCCCTGCGACGCGCCGGTGACAAACGCCACCCGTCCTGAAAGGGACATGAGTATCTCCAGAGTGTGCTTCGAGTCCAGATTAGGAAGTCTTTACGTGGAACGTGGAATTATACGCGCTGGAGCCAAGATGCTGATGTGGGGACAGCCGCCTCGGCTGTCCGATGCTCGTGTGTGACCGGCGCCTCGCCCGTCTAGCGAGCAAAGCGAGCTGCCGCGTCGAAGATGCCGATGAGGTCTAGGGCACTGTCTGCTCGCTTGCACATTGCACATTGTTCCCGCGCCGATTAATATTCGAGACACTCCCATGTCACAACCTGCCGCCGAAGAAGTAATCGCCATGCCCGAGCCGTCGAAACAGAACCCATCCTCATCAGATTCAGCCTCAGCCGGTCCCGGGCACCGCTCGCCGCAAAGAGCGTCCGCAGCCGAAGGTCCTGCCGCTCCTGAAAAGCTCCCCGACCCGCCTTCCACCGAGGTTTTCGCCGTCTACGGTGTCGAGCCCGAAATCCAGGCCTACGCCATGGCGAAGTATTCGCGCTCGTCGCTCTCGATGAAGGAATCTCTGCGCGAGATCAGCGCGCAAAAAGCGGAAAAGTTTCTCAACACCTTCTACTTCCAGTACGGTCACCGCTCCATAGCCGACCTCGCGCACATCGCCCTAGCGGTGGAAAGGCTGTCGATTTTAGCCGCGATCGAACTAGCCGACGAGCAGCGCTGGGACGGCCAGGAGCGCTCCACCCGCTATCAGGATTTCAAGAAGAGCGGCTACTACATCCCCGACTTCGGCACCGCTGGCCGAGACAATGACGAAGCCCGCACCCTCTACTGCGACACGCTGGATTTTCTCTTCGCCGAATACCAGGCGCTCTCCGCGCACATGACCCAGCACCTGATCAGCATCACGCCCAGGCCCCCCGAGATGAAGCAGGAAGCCTACGAGCGCACGCTGAGAGCCCGCGCCTTCGACATCACGCGCTACCTGCTGCCGCTCGCCACAAACACGTCGCTGGGAGAGATCGTCAACGCGCGCACGCTCGAGACCCAGGTGGCGCATTTGCTCTCGCACACACACAAAGAAGTGCGGGTCCTCGGCGAGTCGTTAAAGAAGGCCGCCACCTCAGCCGCCTACAACGTGAATGCCGAATCATTGAAGAAGTTAGTAGAGGATATTCGCGCACTAAATCCAGAACTGGGCACGCGCGCCGAACAGGAACTGCTGCACGAAGTTCGAGTCGCGCCCACGCTGGTGAAGTACGCCGACCCGAATCCCTACGAAATGGAGACCCGCCGCGAACTGCGCCAGGCCGCGCGCGAGTTGATGAAGAGCGAATCGGTCGCCCCGTCGAAGGCAATCGTAGACTTACTAGACGAAGAACCGCTAGAAGTCGAGATCGCGACCACTCTCCTCTACGAACACTGCCACCATTCTTATAGACAAGTCCGTCAGGCACTCCAGGTTTCCGGCGAAAGATTCCGCCGCGAGATCATCGATCTCGGCCTGCGCCATCGCGGCAAGCACGATGAAATGCTGCGCGGCTTCCGCGCCGGCCAGCAATTCCGCTTCGACATCCTCATGGATACCGGCGGCTTCCGCGACATGCACCGTCACCGCCGCTGCATCCAGGTCATGCAGGCATTCACCACTCAGCACGGCTACGAGATGCTGCTCGACGTCGAAGACGCAGGCATGCGCCTCCGCTACGACGCAGCCATGCGCCGCACGCAATCAGCAATAGAAAAGCTCGCCGCGCGCAACGCGCCCGAGGCCGAAGAAAATTCGCAGTACGCAATCCCGCTAGCCTACCGCAAGCGCGCCCTCTTCAAAATGGACTTCGCCGAAGCTGTCTACATCTCCGAACTCCGCACCACCCCAGCCGGCCACGTCTCCTACCGCAACGTCGCCTACGCGATGTATGAGGCCGTATCGCGAAAGTATCCCGCGCTGGCTAAGTATTTCCGCGTGCATGATGTGACGGCGCCGGTGGATCTCCTGCAGAGGTGAGGAACTGAGGCGGCACTTGCCGTTCCATCGGCACTGCAATAAGCTTGGGTCAAGTTCTTGGCGATACTGAATCGCTGGAGGTTTTATGGCAACCGTTCCTCATCCTCCCGAAGGCGAATCCTTCAGCATTGTTTTCGAACGAGAAGTCGATGGCCGGTGGCTGGCCGAAGTGCCGGAGCTCCCCGGCGTCATGGCCTATGGCGCGACCGAGCAGGATGCCGAAGTCAATGTCACCGCGCTTGCGCTGCGCGTGATCGCCGACCGAACCGAGCAAATCCGAAAGTCTCCGAAATCCATCCGGTTTTTGTGAGCGCGTGGCCTAGCAGTAAGGCGAGCCGCGTCTACCGGGCATTGCTGCGCATTGGATGGAGGCCGAGAGGAGAAAAGAAGGGTTCCCATGTTCAACTGGAGCGAGAAGGATTCCCGAGCTTCACCTGGGCGTGGCATGATGGCGTGGAGCTTGGCCCGGTCGCGTTGAAAAAGATTGCGAAATATACAGGATTGAAGCCGGAGGATTTGTGAGGCGCAAAAAGGAGATCGAATCCTATGAAAAAGAAAATTCCGGCGCTTAAGAGCGCCCGCGCCGCGGCGGCCCTTTGTCGACAAGGCCGACTTGTCGCAATATGACCTCTCGGGCGCGCAAACGGTGCGCTTCGAGATGAAGCGCAAGGACAAATCAATCAACCTGCGCCTCCCCGAAGAACTCTATGACGCTGTGCGCCAGAGCGCCACCCACGCAGGATTGCCCTATCAACGCTTCATCCGTCTGGCTTCGTGAGAACTTCGCGCCGTTTGTTCGTGACAGCGCAATGGGAAACTGCCGTATTTGAGATTTCGCCGAGGGGCGATTTGGATCTACGGCTCCGGGTTAGCTTCGGCTATCCGTGCAAGCTGAAGCAGAAGGGCAGCGAAATCCTGCACGACATGTTCTGCTCTAAACTTGATGACAATGGAGAAGCTACGCACAACCAGTTGCATGAGTGCCTTTCGGCTGTGCTGCAAGAACTCAACGAAAACAACGTGATTTCGTGGGTCACCGCGCATAAAAAGGCCAACTTCTAGCAGGACTAGCGTCCGTATCGTTTGCCCATTTCGGAACGATTTCCACTGTTTATTACAAGATTATTCACTTGACGAAGGGTTGTTATCGCCGTACCCTTTCAGCCATGAATCGGTTTGTGCGGATTTTAGGCACAATCGTGAAAGGGCAGATGAGGAAGTGACGATTGGGATAGGTGTGGTTGCTGAAGGCGGGCGGTGGGTAATCCGATTGCAATGGATGTGCTGAACAAGCGCGGCCAGCACGTTGATTGTTCCTTACCTCGCTCGCTTTTGCATGTGGCAGAGGCTCTCGAAGCTGCCGAAAAAGAACCAAAGGGAACCGTCGGAAAGGCTAAACGACTATTCGTCGTTCATGAAGCAAACGGCATGGGCCAATTTGAGTTAGACAGTGATCTGATTGTGGGATGGAAAAAAGCCTACGCTACGCGGCCAAGTACATATTCATTGCAAGACAGTTCGATAGCTAGAACTCAAGCTCTTCAAAAGTTGCTAAGACATTCCCGGCGGGGCGAAAAGCCCCGCCCCGCATCTAAGCTGTCTTAGGCAGATTTGGTTAAGTTCTCGAAAGTAAGCGGATCGGCAGTAGCCATATGACGGACTGTATCCAAGAAGATCGTGCTCGATTTGCGGCGGTCGAAGCGGAAAGTCATTTCGTCGAGGTAGGCTTGCAGATGCTTTGCGCTGATTTTGTGCCACGATCCAACGATCCCGCGCTTGAGGAGCGAGAATGCCGACTCGACTGTGTTTGTGTACGCATCCCCACGGACGTATTCCTTTGCGCTGTGGTTGACCGTCTTATGCTTTCTGCCATGGATGCCAGCTTCGATCATGGCCGACGGGTAGCCAGAGAATTCGTCGGTGACGACGACTTCTACATCGGTGCTGATGTTTTCTTTGATGTACTTCGCCAGCGTGCCGGACTTTGCATCCTCAGCATGGAAGAAGCGGAGGTCGCCGCCGCGCTCACGGATACCGATAACGACTTCTTTGGTGTCTTTGTGGAATCCTTTGCCACGTCCACGAGTGCGACCGCCAATGTAGGTTTCGTCAAGTTCAACGGTGCCGGAAAGCAGCGGCTGATCGACTTGCTTCATGGCGTGCCGGATACGATGACAGAGATACCATGCGGTTTTGTAAGAGCCTTTGTGCTGGCCCCACAGGGTACGCTTGAGCTGAAGTGCGCTCATGCCTTTCTTGGCTTCGCACACGAGCAGTGTGGCCAAGAACCATGTCGATAGCGGAAGGTGAGTGTCATGGAAAATGGTGTTACTGAGAACGCTGAACTGGTATTCACACCCGACGCATTCAAACTTCTTTTGGGTGCTGATATTGGAGACGGTTGTACTTTTGCAGCGCGGGCATTCAATCCCGTTCGGCCAGCGTAGGCGCTTGAGCAATTCGCGGCAATGTTCGTCGGTCGAGTAGAGTTGGAATACATCGGTAATCGTCATAAAGAACCTCGGAGGCTGGAAAGTGGCGAAGCGAGAAAAGACACCGCTGGAAAAGATGAGCACCCGTGATTTAGTGAAAAAGATACAGCAAGATTTACGGCGTAGGATGGCAGAGATCGGATTTGAACCTGCTGAAGCGAGTGCAGAACAGCCGAAGCCTCGAAGTGGCCGAAAACAAAGGTCAAAAGTGAGCAGCAAGTAACCATGAGTCAATAGTACACAAATGATTACCCTTCGTCAAGTGAATAATCTTGGTTTATTATCAAGATTCGCCTTTTCTTCGCTTCATTCTATATGTATAATCCGCCCAGACGCACTAAAAGGCACTCCAAGGAGCCACACTCCCATGGCGGATGAACGCGGCAAGGCAATCGAGTTAGCAGTCTCCCAGATTGAAAAGCAGTTCGGCAAAGGCTCGATCATGCGCCTGGGGTCGAAGGAAGCGATCGTCCCCATCTCGGTGATCTCAACCGGAGCGATTTCATTCGACGCCGCGCTAGGCGTAGGCGGCTTTCCCCGCGGACGCGTAGTCGAAGTCTTCGGCCCGGAATCCTCCGGCAAGACCACCATCACGCTGCAGGTAATTGCCGAGGCCCAAAAAACCGGAGGCATGGCTGCGTTCGTCGACGCCGAGCACGCCCTGGATCCCGGCTACGCCAAAAAACTGGGCGTCGACGTAGACAACCTGCTGGTCTCACAACCGGACTATGGCGAGCAAGCGCTCGAAATCACAGAAGCCCTGGTGCGCTCAAACGCCATCGACGTGCTGGTAGTCGATTCAGTCGCTGCGCTCGTGCCCAAGGCCGAACTCGACGGCGAAATGGGAGACAGCCACATGGGCCTCCAGGCCCGCCTGATGTCGCAGGCCCTGCGCAAGCTGACCGGAACAGTTTCCAAGTCGCGCACCTGCCTGATCTTTATCAATCAGATCCGCGAAAAAATCGGCGTCATGTTCGGCAATCCCGAAACCACAACAGGCGGCCGCGCGTTGAAGTTTTATTCCTCGGTGCGCATCGACATCCGGCGCATAGCAGCCATCAAGGAAGGCGACATCGTTACCGGCTCGCGCACCCGTGTAAAAATAGTGAAGAACAAAGTGGCAGCACCGTTCCGCGAAGCTGAGTTCGACATCCTCTATGGAGAAGGCATTTCCCGCGAAGGCGACCTGCTCGATATCGCGGTGAACAACAACCTCCTCGAAAAATCCGGCTCCTGGTTCAGCTACAAAGGCGAGCGCATCGGCCAGGGCCGCGAAAACGCCCGCCAGTTCCTAAAAGACAACAAAGACACCATGGCCAAGCTAGACACAGAAGTCCGCAAGGCCCTGGGCCTGATCGCAACTCCGCCTCAGGCGCAACCCGCAGCGGGACCACAGGCTCCGCCACAGAATGCACGAGTCACAACAATGCCGACCGCGCCTCCAGAAGCAGCCAGGGTACCAATAGCGGCTAAGCGCTAGGACTCGATATCTATAAGAGTTTGCGCGTCTAGAATTAGAGCGAGTTTGCTACGCCTGGTCGAGGAGAGTTAGGGCCTCATCGAGTTTCTTGTCAACTTTCAGCGCTTGACGCCGCGCAAGTCTGTAGATTTCCTCGATCATGTTGAGAATTTCTTCCTCGGTTTCTGAGGTTGGGAGATCGCTGGATACGATTTCAAAGATCTCATTTCCTTCCGCATCTTCCATCTGCAGAGCATAGCGGAAGTCGTTCACAATGTTCCAGGTGACAGTGAAATAGACGGACTTACCCCGTTCCGAACCAAGACCGCAGCGAAAAGATCCCGGTGTTGTTCGCTCCCACTGAACCCGCTTATCACGGGTCTTTTCCAGTAGCTTCTCGATTACAGCTTTGTACTCGGAGGGATCAGACTTCATGATTCACCCTGCCTTCCAGACTTGCTTGTATTTTACCCGATTCCCCCGAAAGCACCGAGAGGATTAGGTCGCATTTCTTTAACACCCTAGCCTTGTCCTTCAAGTCAAGTTGACCCTTGCTCCGAACAAACTCGCCCACTTGCTTCGCCAGTTGACTCGCCTCCCGAAATCTCATCTTCGTCTCGGGGTCCAGAAATTCCCACCGAGCAATCGCAATATTGATCTCGAATCTCAGATCCTTCGCAAGGAAAATGGCTACAGCAAAATTGTCAAGTTCCACGTGGCTGAATAACTCTGATGCCTTCGAACTGAGATGGTGGAATCTGTCGGCCGCAACCAGCGTTCGTACGTCCCGTCTCGCATCGTCGGCGCTTTGCTTCGCATTCTTGGCCGCCCTGAAAGCACGGATGCTGTAAACGAGACCGGCAATGCCGATGACGACACCTGCAATATTCGACAAATCCGCAATTTTAGCCAGGGTTTGCAAGGCCAGTAGCCGTAACACAAAATTGACAGGGGCCCAGTTGACACCGAATCATACAACCGTACATTCTTAGAATACTCGAAATTCATTGTTAGTCTGCGTATCGGCGTAGGCAAAACCATGGCCGCAACTCATTCACACTCCCAACTCGGCACAGCCATCGAGCCCACAATCCGCCCCATCCCCGAAGGCTGGTTCCTCATGGGCTCGAACTCCGGTCAGGATTGCGAACGCCCCATCCATCGCGTCTGGATCGACCCCTTCCTCCTCGCCGCCAAGCAAGTCACCAACGCCGAATACGCGCTCTTCCTGCACTCCACCAAATCCGACCCTCCGCCCTTCTGGCAAGAGCAGAATTTCAACCATCCCCAACAGCCCGTAACCGGAGTCTCCTGGTTCGACGCAGAGAGCTACTGCCAATGGCTGGCAGAACAAACCGGACGCCCCTACCGTCTTCCCACCGAAGCCGAGTGGGAGCGCGCCGCCCGAGCCGATCTCGAACAAAACGATTTCCCCTGGGTCAATGAGAATGACAATAACAACGACCCGCGGCAATCGGTCCCCGACTACGCCACCCGCTGGCAAACCGGACCCGAGCCCGTGGCCCGCTACGCGCCCAACGCCTTCGGCCTCTATAACATTTGCGACAATGTCCACGAGTGGTGCAGCGACTGGTACGATCCTAATTACTACGCCATCTCGCCCGACCGCAACCCGCAAGGCCCTGAACCTCACCCAGGAATCGCCCAGCGCAAAGCCTCCCGCGGCGGATCATGGCGTCATCACGTCAAAGTCTCCCGCTGCTCCGCCCGCTCCAGCATCCCTCCCGACTTCCACTACGCCGACTACGGATTTCGTTTGGCGAGCGACGCCGGATAATCTTGTCATTCCAACCGGTTCATATAATCTTGTCATTCCGAACTGGGCGAAAGCCCGGTGAGGAACCTGCTGTTGCCTGACATCTCCTCAGAATCGGAGCACTCATGTTTCGCGACGATCTTCTCCGCAATAAGCGCATCCTGATCACCGGCGGAGGCACCGGACTCGGCAAAGCCATGGCGCAACGCTTCCTCCAACTGGGCGCAACCCTCTACATCTGCGGCCGCCGCGAAGAAGTGTTGCAGTCGACCGTAGCCGAACTGGGCCCCCAAGGCCCAATCCATGGTCTGCCCTGCGACGTCCGCAATCTGGACGCAGTCGAGTCCATGATCGACACCATCTGGAAGACTGCTCCGCTAGACGTCTTGGTCAACAACGCCGCGGGAAATTTCATCGCCCGCACCGAAGAACTTTCCCCGCGCGCCTTCGAATCCGTAATCGGCATCGTGCTCCTCGGCACTCTCCACGCCACCATGGCCTGCGGACGCCGTTGGCTCAAGTCTTCCCAACCCGGCACAGTTCTAAACATCTCCGCCACCTACGCTCCGGTGGGCTCGGCCTACGTAGTTCCCTCCGCCATTTCCAAAGCCGGAGTCGAAGCCCTGACCCGCAGCCTAGCCGTAGAGTGGGGCAATCGCGGCATCCGCATGAACGCCATCGCTCCCGGCCCTATTCCCACACAAGGTGCGTTCTCCCGCCTCATGCCGCGGCCCGAACTCGAAGCGCTGGCATTGGATCGTAATCCCCTCCATCGCTTCGGCACCAAAGAAGAATTGGCCAATCTAGCCGTCTTCCTGATAAGCGAAGGCTCGTCCTACATCAACGGAGAAGTAGTTCGGATGGACGGCGGAGAATTCCTCCAGGGCGCCGGCGAATTCACCAACCTGGGCCGAGCCCTGACCGAAAAAGACTGGCAATCCCTGAAACCATCGAAAAAATCCTGACTGACGGGTGCCCAGTCCTTGTCTCTCCGTTCTTTGGAGAGACAGAGCCTGCCCTGAGCGAAGCCGAAGGGGCGGGGATTTTGACTTCTGATGCATCTGCACTGCTGTGTCCTCCCCGCGAAGCCGAACTCCACCCCACAGCATCCAACCAAACAATGGAGGTACACCATGTACGTAATTCTAGGAGCAAGCGGTAACACCGGACACATAGTGGCGCAGAACCTTCTAGCTCGCCAGCAAAAGGTTCGCGTCGTAGGCAGAAACGCAACTCACTTGCAATCTCACGCCAAGCAGGGCGCCGAAGTATTTGTCGGCGACGTCACCGACGCAGCCGCCCTCACCAAAGCTTTCCTCCACGCAGACTCAGCCTACGTCATGATTCCACCCAACCACACCAGCAATGATCCTCTCGCTTACGCGGAGCACGTCAGCGACGCCATCGCCGCCGCCGTGAAAAACACGGGCATCAAGAATGTAGTTTCGCTCAGCAGCTTCGGGGCCGACAAAACCAAAGGCACCGGCCCCGTGGTCGGCCTCCACAACCTCGAGCAAAAACTCAACCAGATCGATACCGCCAACGTGCTCCATCTCCGCGCCGGCTACTTCATGGAAAACACGCTGGCCCAGGCAGGCGTCATTCGCACGGCCGGCTCCATGATCGGGCCCGTTCGCCCCGACCTGAAACTTCCCCTGATTGCAACTCGCGACATCGGAGCGGCCGCCGCCGACGCTCTCTTGCGCCTCGCCTTCCACGGCAAGCAGACTCACGAACTCCAGGGTGAGCGCGATCTCGATTACACCGAAGCCGCCATCATCATCGGCAAGGCCATCGGCAAACCTGATCTCGGATACATCCATGCGCCCGACGGTCAGATTCGGGCCGCCATGGTTCAGATGGGAATGTCCGACGCGATGGCCGCACTGATTCTCGAAATGGCCGCCGCACTGAACTCGGGACACATGCGGACGCTCGAACCGCGCACCTCCCGCAACACCACACCAACGAGTTACGAAAACTTCGTAGCCGATAAATTCGTCCCCGCCTACCAACAACAAGTGGCAGCCTGAATCGGCAGCAAAGCAGCCGGGTGCCCCATTTCTCGCGTCCTTTGCGAGAAGTGGGGATTGTTAGCCTAAGAGGTTTTTCCCTACCGCATCTCGGCCTGCCGCATGCTCCGAATCACGGTATGCGCCAGGCTTTCCACCACGGCCACATCGCCCTCATCAAAATTAAAAGGCGCGGACGAAAAGACCATGAGCAATCCGACCGTATCGCGTTCATAGCGCACCGGTGCCGCCAGAATCGAGCGCACCCCGAGTCTTCGACAGCTTTCCAAATCCACTCGCGGATCGTTCTCCGCATCGTCGCAGCGCAAGCTTTTTCCTTCGCGAAAACACTCGCCCGAAAGCCCGGAGTTCACATCCAGCCGCGCTCCCAGCGCCGGCGCGCTCTCTCCCACGCTCGCCCGGCAGATCACCCCATCTTTATGGACGAGCGCGATTGCCGCACTCGTGCCCCGGGTCAG
Source organism: uncultured Acidobacteriaceae bacterium (assembly GCA_963747615.1). Classification (GTDB taxonomy): domain Bacteria; phylum Acidobacteriota; class Terriglobia; order Terriglobales; family Acidobacteriaceae; genus Sulfotelmatobacter. Next base: position 646,714 of record CAVVFP010000001.1, on the reverse strand, counting down.
CACCCGCGCCCGTTCTCCAATCAGCCGCAGCGTCGCCGCGAGGTCCGTGCCCAGCGAACTGAACTCATACTGCACCGTCGCCGAATTCTGCCGTTCCTGTTGACGTTGATCTTGAAGTTCACTCCCGTTTTCCCCGGCTCTTCTTTCCGGCGCCTCCGGGTCCGCTTCCAGGCTGATCGTCATGTGCTCGCGATCGCGGCTGCCGGGTTTCGCTCCCGCGCCCCAGCCCCATGCCCTGTCCAGCGCCACCTTCGGAGCGATGTGGCTGGGCGCTCCAGCATTCACTGTCAACCACTCGTTCAACCGGCGGCGCGCCGCCTCCGGCAAATCCGAGAAGCGCACGCCCGCGCGTCCCAGCGCGTCAGCCCATGCGATGTAGCCTGTTGTTTCGACGTGTCCGCTGGGCGACAGATCAAGCTCCAGCCGCACTGGGCGGCCCTTGTCGATACTCTTGCCATCGACGATCTTCCCCTCGGGATTCTTGCCATCGCGGCTTGGGACATCGAGTGCATGCCCCATCTGCATCGACAATCCTTCTTCGCTCAAATCCAGAATCATCCCGCCGCTGACGCCGTCAAAACTGGCAAACGCCGGGGCATGCACCATCTGCCGCAAACATCGCCGCCGCTCCGGAGCAAATTCCTGATTCACTGCCATAGGCCCGAGGAGACAAAGAACTCCCAGTTGATGATGATCGGATCGTTGGCCGCCAGAAAAAAGTGTTAGCGGAGATTCCTCCGTCAGAAACCGCTCACTGCTTCTCGAACTGAAGCGAACAAGGCCGTCCCTCGATCCGCGTCCCGGTTCCCTTCGTGCCTTTGAAATGCGCGTCAATGCTATAGCTGTACTCGGTACCGCGCGGCGTGTCGCGTCCTGGGACGTATTCTTTTGATCCGGTGCGGCCCGTCGCATAAAGCGACGCCGATCCGTCGGCCTCAATCTTGCCCTCGATCAACAGAGAACTGGGCTCGCCCTCAGTGCCATGCAGGCCGCGGAGTTTGCCGTCCTTAACTTCGCTGACGAAGCGGAAGGAATAGCCCAGCGCATCGCGCGCGTTCTCGCACGAGACGGCGGTAAGCCACTTGCCGTCGAAGCTCTCCCCGGCCAGCGAAACGCCGGGCAGAATCAGCAGGGGCAAAATCACCAGAGTGAGAGCGGCCAGCAGTCGAGTTGTGCTGACGATGAGGTCCCCTCTTCGGTTCATCCCGTTCTCATTTCATCATCCCAGAATCGCGTGCGTGATCCCCTGCCACCACGAAGGATTAATCCGCCACATATATACTGCCAGGCTTTCGCCAATGATCAACAACGGCAGCGCCCAGCGATACACCTTGTGAACGCGCCCATCCACCAGCAAGTCGCGAGCAACGCCGAGAACGATCACCAGGTCGAGGCAAGCATAGAAGAGATTGTGGTCGAACAAGTAATCGAAGCGGCCGAAAGCCGCATCCAGCAGCACGCACGTTGCAACGAAGATTAACCGTCTATGAAACTCTGGCCGCTTGCGCCAATAGATGGCAAGCGCAATGCACGGGCCAAAGGCGATCATGTCAAAGAACGGGACGCTCAAGAAAGCATCCGTGCCGCTCTGATGCAGTTGCACCGCGTCAAAGCGCGCCATGACGATCGCAGTGGTAACGCCCAGCACAACCATCACGGTGGCCAGCCCCGCGCCAAACCATCCCAAGAAGCGATGCCAACTGACTTTGTGAATGCGGACCAGCGCCGACTGACAAATAAAAAAGATCACCCACGCGGCGAACGCTGAGGCATGAATCCAGAGGATAAAGGGCCGCCGCACCGCGGGATGGAACAGGTTGTCGTTGACCGTACGCTGAAAGCCGGCGACCACTATCGCAGCCACCAGCAGCGACATCGAGAAATAAAAATACCGATCTAAAATCCCGTTGCGACCGGTCACAGCGATCGCGCCAGTTCTTCCCCGGACCACCGCAGGCCCGGCGTGTTCTGCGTTGACAGTGGACATGGAAAGCGAGGATACACTTCGAGTGTCCGGCCCGCCATCTTTTTCCGATTCGAGATTTTCATCCGCTGCGGCCGCCATTTTGTCTGGTTGCTTGTGCGGCGGCGATCGCGGGGAGTGCTTTTCTGATTTGCGCGGTGACCTTTTCTCTGACTTCGTCGAGGCTCATGCTCGCTTTGGCGGCAGGACGTTTCCCGGGCGGTGCGGGCGCGACTACTGCGCGTCCAGCTGGGGTTACGGCTGCTGCGGGGCGCGAGTCTTTCGCTTGGTGGACGCCAGCTGCGACCACCGGGGCTGAAGCCCGGATCATGGATCCACTTGACGCGGCGCTGAAGCGCCGCTCTTCCACGGTATTGCCTGCATTGGAATTGCTTACACCGGAATTGCTTACACCTGGGGCAATGGTTTCCGTACGTTCCGCTTGATGCTTTCGCTCGGCTTCGAGGTGGGCTTCGCGGATGTCGGCTTGGCGTTCGGCTTCGCGTTCGCGAGCGCCTACTGCGGCTAGGCGGTCGGCTTCGGCTTCGGCCCACTTGTTGAGTGCATCTTTCTTTCGGGCTCTGCGTTGGGCTTCTTCGTAGGCTCGGAGGCGCATGGCTTCGTCGTCTTCCTCCTCGTCATTGTCGGTAGCGAAATCGGAGGTCGTGAGTGCGGCAAGTGGCATCATTACGGCCAATCGGACGATCTGACGGTGATTTGAGAGATGGACGTTGCTGCTGGCCCGCTCCTCAAGGCTTATACTTTCGGGAAATGCGAAGCCGGCCGGCGAGGGGCTTCAACATCACAAGGGTCAGGGGAGTCGAACCGTATGAACTCAGATAGGTTGGAGGTCCTGGAGTCGAGATTAAGCTTTCTTGAAAAGCAAAATCGAAGACTTCGAGCGGGATTCATGCTCGTGAGTCTGGCTATCATTTGCGCCCTGACCCTGGGATTATCTGGGACGGGGAGCACGGTGGAAGCGCAACGGTTTGTGCTTAAGAGCGCGAAAGGCGAAGTGCGAGCCGAACTGACCACACTAGACGGCGATTATCCGAGACTGAGTCTGCTTAGCCCTAACGGGGAGAAGGTTACGGAACTCAGCCCTGTCGGTGTCTCAGTGCTAGACAAAGGATTGCCGGGAAAGCTCCCCCTCGGACATTTCGGCAATACCGGGCTTTATTTTACCGATGAGCGCGGAGAGGTGGCGATAGAAGTTGGCGGAGCGTCTGTGGACCACCCACAGCTTGCACCCGTCCCGGAGATCGTCATTTTCGACAAAAACGGCCAGTCCGCCTGGCGCGCTCCCAAGTAGCCAACCACCCGCAGCAGAAGCAGGACGGCAACAAAGGAAAAGGCCAATCTGATTTCTCAGACTGGCCTTTATTAATGCCGGCAACGACCTACGCTCCCGCACACTTGGCGCGTACGGGTCGCCGTCACCGCAGGAAGCAGGTTCCTCCTGCCTCGCTTCGCTCGCGCGTCGGAATGACAAAGACTTTTGACAGTACCTATCCTGCCTTCTAGACTATTAACTATGGAAGTCCGCTTTCGCCCCGAGACCGAGTCCCGCCTGCAAGAGCTGGCCACCAAGACTGGCCGCGCGCCCGGCGACTTGATCGAGGACGCTATGGCCGGGTATCTGCAGGAGTTGGCCGAGGTTCGCGGGATGCTGGATGGCCGCTACGACGATCTCAAGAACGGCCGTGTGAAGCCCGTTGACGGGGAGGAAGCTTTCGCTAACCTTCGCCACAAGAGCAAGAGTGATGCGCGCCGCGCTCGTTCATGAGCGGATTTGTTCTCCACCCAGACGCGTACAGTGATTTGGAAGAAATCTGGGAATACATTGCTGCCGACAGCCTCGACGCCGCCGATCGAGTCCGCGAAGAAATCTACGACGCGATCCAGTCATTAGTTCCGTTTCCCCACATAGGACACAGCCGCCAAGATCTCACGTCACGGCCCTTGCGATTCCAATCGGTTCGAGATTACGTGGTCGCCTACGCCCCGGATGAGAAGCCGCTCGCAATCATCGCCGTGTTGCATGGGCGGCGCAATCCGCGGGTGATTGCGGCGATCCTTCGCGGTAGAACCTGAGTAGCAGGTTCCTCCTGTCTCGATTCGCTCGCGCGTCGGAATGACAAAGTGCGGGGAAGAAGGAAAAGGCCAGTCTGATTTCTCAGGCTGGCCTTTATTAATGCCGGCAACGACGTGAGTTTATCCTGAGCTTGCCGAAGAACTCCCACACACTTGGCGCGTGCAGTACCATCGGCCCTGCGGGGCTTAACTTGAGGCGCTTAGAAGGCGTGAGCGCGCGTCCTTTGCGCGCGGGAGCCTTCTGCCGAAATCCTGAGCGTTTTGTGCGAAGGATCTCCAACCATGGCGGATCACTTGCGCCCGAGCAACTGTTCCAGCGTGGCCCGCACCTCGGACAGTGCCTGAGAAACCTGATCTGCTCGATAATCAAACTCACCGCCGTGTGCTGCGTCGTTTCGCATTTTGGCCAACGACTCGAGGCGCTTCGCCTCGAACTCGTTGAGGACCTGCGCGTCGGGAGCCTTGAGCTTTGTTATGATCGGAGTCAGGGTATCCTTCGGGCCGACCTCGATCCCGATGGCTCTGGCGCGCGTCTTGAGGCTTTCTTCCAGAGCTGCCCCCATGAGGACAGCAGCCGCCCGCGAATACCCTTTGGCTAGCAGATAGTCTGCCTCATCGAGGATCCCGTCAAATACTGCGGCCGAAACTGATAGATGATACTCTACAGCCAAACCTAGCGAGTACTCGACTCTTGCAGACTTCAGTACCCCTAATGCCGCCCCAATATTGAAATCCCCACTAGGCTTTACCCAGCGTTCGAACTCCCTGACAAACCGATTGCTAGATACTGACAGCTTGTCGAGCAGGTTCAAGCAGCTAACCATCCACTGTGTGAGCCGGACCGGGTTCTGGATTACTGCCTTGCCATCAGTCTTGAATTCCTCCCACTGGCGCTCACCCTCCCCGATTAGGTCGTCGAGTCGCTGCCGGATCAACTGATTTCCAATTGGCATCGCCATCCCTCGTATGACTGAGTATAGCAACGGAGAAAGATCCCTTTTGAAAAAGGAAAAGGCCAATCTGATTTCTCAGACTGGCCTTTATTTATGCCGGCAACGACCTACGCTCCCACACACTTGGCGCGTGCAGTACCATCGGCCCTGCGGGGCTTAACTTCCGTGTTCGGGATGGGAACGGGTGGATCCCCCGCGGTAAGATCACCGACAAGTCGGAGCAGCTTCTGGCTACTAGCTTCTGGCTACTAGCTTGAATCTTCCAGCGCTGACTTCATCGCTATCACCGAAAGATTCCTCGCTGCAAACTTGATCTGTCGGCTTCCGCTCCAACAGCCTGAGCTCGTTGGATTGGGCTAGAAGCTAGGAGCTAGAAGCTGATTTTTCAAAGATCATGAGGACGATGCCTCACTACTGAATAGATTGGGTGTGGCTTACTTTCTTATTGTTTACTTCCGATTTCTGCCACCGTTACTTCGGCTTTGCTTTTTACTTCGTCCTCGAAGCACTTAAATAGCCCCGGTTTAGAATTTCAAAAGCGTCGGCGCAACAGTTATCAGTGTTGCATCTCAGTCGTCCAGGTTCGAACAACTTCAACAACATTGCTGGTTCCAGTTCAGGTTCTAACTGAGAACTGGCAACTGAGTACTGACAACTGTTTATCTGCACCGAGTAAATTTTATGGTCAAGCCGAACGGGCGATTAGTACTGGTAAGCTACGAGTGTTGCCACTCTTCCACCTCCAGCCTATCAACCAGGTAGTCTTCCTGGGCCCTTCTTATCCCTTACGGGTTGGGAGATCTCATCTTGAGGAGTGCTTCCCGCTTATATGCATTCAGCGGTTATCACTACCGAACTTCGCTACCGAGCGGTGCCATTGGCATGACAGCTCGAACACAAGAGGTTCGTCCATCCCGGTCCTCTCGTACTAAGGACAGGTCCTCTCAAATCTCCTGCGCCCACAACAGATAGGGACCGAACTGTCTCGCGACGTTCTGAACCCAGCTCACGTACCGCTTTAATAGGCGAACAGCCTAACCCTTGGAACCTTCTACAGCTCCAGGATGCGATGAGCCGACATCGAGGTGCCAAACCGGAGCGTCGATATGAACTCTTGGCTCCGATCAGCCTGTTATCCCCGGCGTACCTTTTATCCGTTGAGCGATGGCCCTTCCATGCAGAACCACCGGATCACTAAAGCCTACTTTCGTACCTGCTCGACTTGTTGGTCTCGCAGTCAACCACGCTTATACTTTTGCATTCAACGCCTGATTTCCAAACAGGCTGAGCGTAGCTTCGCGCGCCTCCGTTACCGTTTAGGAGGCGACCGCCCCAGTCAAACTACCCGCCTAACTATGTCACTCTTCCAGATAATGGAAGTAGATTAGAACCACAGATCTCGCAGGGTGGTATCTCACCGTTGGCTCCTCCAAGCCCGAGAGCCTGGAATCAAAGCCTCCCACCTATCCTGCGCAGCAAGGGCCATAGTTCATAGTTAAGGTATAGTAAAGGTGCACGGGGTCTTTCCGTCTAGTTGCGGGCAACCGGCATCTTCACCGGCACTACAAGTTCGCCGTGTCAGTCGGCAAGACAGTCGCACTTTCGTTACGCCATTCGTGCAGGTCGGAACTTACCCGACAAGGAATTTCGCTACCTTAGGACCGTTATAGTTACGGCCGCCGTTCACTGGGGCTTCAGTTCGAAGCTTCATCTTGCGATTGACCTCTCCCTTTAACCTTCCAGCACCGGGCAGGCGTCAGCCCCTATACGTCGTTTTCGACTTTGCAGAGACCTGTGTTTTTGTTAAACAGTCGCAGTGCGCATTTCGCTGCGGCCCCCTCGAGCTATGAACTCTACCGGGGCACCCCTTCTCCCGAAGTTACGGGGTTATATTGCCGAGTTCCTTACCAACTGTTCTCACGAGCGCCTTTGGATATTCTCCTCGTCTACCTGTGTCGGTTTGAGGTACGGTTTCCTTATGTTCTCCTTAGAGGTTTTTCTTGGCAGCGTGGAATCGGCAGCTTTCCTCCATACGGAGTACTGCTTTGCGCCTCAGTGATAACTCTCTCGCGGATTTTCCTACGAAAGACACCTTACGCGCATCGACCGTCATAGCCATAGGACGGCCTGCTTATCCTCCTGCGTCACCCCATCGTAATAACGAACACAAGGAAGGTCCGGAATATTAACCGGATGTCCATCGGTTACGCCTTTCGGCCTCACCTTAGGGACCGCCTGACCCTGAGCGGATTAACCTTTCTCAGGAAACCTTAGACTTTCGGCGCGGAGGGTTCCCACCTCCGTTATCGCTACTTATGCCGGCAGGGTCTCTTCTCAACCGTCCAGCAGTCCTTTCGGTCTACCTTCAAACTGTTGAGAATGCTCTCCTACCACGCACACCCGTTAAGGTGTGCATTCGCTGCTTCGGTAACAAGCTTAAGCCCCGTTAAATTGTCGGCACCGGACCGCTTGACCAGTGAGCTATTACGCTTTCTTTAAAGGATGGCTGCTTCTAAGCCAACCTCCTGGCTGTCTGGGCGTTCCGACTTCCTTTCCCACTTAGCTTGTATTTTGGGACCTTAGCAGGCGATCTGGACTGTTTTCCTCTCGACGACGAAGCTTAGCCCCCGCCGTCTGACTCCCGTATTGGTTGTTCTATGGCATTCGAAGTTTGATTGGATTCAGTAAGCTGGAAAGCCCCCTAGTCCATTCAGTTCTCTACCACCACGACAAATCATACGAGGCTAGCCCTAAAGCTATTTCGGAGAGAACGAGCAATCACGGAATTTGATTAGCCTTTCACCCCTACCCTCAGCTCATCGGAGCTTTTTTCAACAAACACCCGTTCGGCCCTCCAGTGGATGTTACTCCACTTTCAGCCTGGCCAAGGGTAGATCATCCCGCTTCGCGTCTATTCCTGCCAACTGATTCGCCCTATTAGGACTCGCTTTCGCTACGGCTCGCTTTCGCTTAACCTTGCTGACAAGAATAACTAGCCGGCTCATTATGCAATAGGCACGCGGTCAGACTTTCGGCTTGCGCCGCATAGTCCTCCCACCGTTTGTAGGCACACGGTTTCAGGTACTATTTCACTCCCCTCGCAGGGGTTCTTTTCGCCTTTCCCTCACGGTACTGGTTCACTATCGGTCAGAAGCTAGTATTTAGCCTTACGGGATGGTCCCCGTAGCTTCCCGCAAAGTTTCTCGTGCTCCGCGGTACTCAGGTATCGACTTCGAGTTCAGTTCCTTTTCACCTACGTGGCTATCACACTCTATGGCCCCTCTTTCCAGAGGGCTTCGGTTAAGGACTGAATTGGTAACTCTACTATTGTCGACCCTACAACCCCGGCCACACCCGAAGGTGAGACTGGTTTAGGCTGTTGCGATTTCGCTCGCCACTACTATCGCAATCGAGGTTTCTTTCTTTTCCTCCTGGTACTGAGATGGTTCACTTCCCAGGGTTCGCTCGTGCGCGACTATGTATTCATCACGCCGTACGGGGGGTTTGCCCCCGTGGGTTTCCCCATTCGGAAATCTCCGGATCAATGCCTGCTTGCGGCTCCCCGAAGCTTATCGCAGCTTGCCACGTCCTTCATCGCCTGCTTCTGCCAAGGCATCCACCATGCGCCCTTAGTAGCTTGACCACAAAATTTACTCGACACACTGGAGCAGCTCTTAGCCATTAGCTTTTAGCCTTTGGCTTGAAGCAACCCCAACACGCCGCTTAAACTCTATGGGCCTTTATTGCTGCTCATCGCGCGCTTAACGCCTATCAACGTTTACGCGCACCAGCAGCTTCTCTCAGGCACTCATAAAAATTTACGTCGCCTTGTATTTGCCCAATCTATTCAGTTGTCAAATATCGTCCTCGTGGGGAAGCTATTAGCTCTTAGCCTTTAGCCGTTAGCTAAAAGCCTAAACCAACAACTCCTCACTCACCCCGCGTGTGCGGGTATGGGTTTTACTTATTCCAGAGTGTGCAAACTCCGGAATTCCTCCAACCCAATGTTCGGCGTCAAAACGACTTTCATTGGACCGTGAACTGAATCACGGTTGTCGGGTTTGACGCCCAACATCGGGCTGATCTTTTAATTCTCAGTTCTCAGTTCTCAGAAAAACCACTCAGCTTCGCGGCGAAGCGTCGGGATCGATGCCGCGCTCGATCTTGGCGATGCGCTCGGCGTGGCGGTGGATCATGCCGGTGA
>CAVVFP010000001.1:0-632500 GCA_963747615.1 uncultured Acidobacteriaceae bacterium | reverse complement strand
CAGGAAATAGTTTGCCCAAGTCGCGGGCGTTACTACGGCGAGAGCGCCGGTGGCCATGAAACAGAGGCCCATGACGGGGACGATCGAGACCGAGTACGCGCCTCCGGTGATAATGCCAGCTCCATAGAGCAGGAGCCACGCGGGCGCGAGGCTGGATTCGAAGCCGGCGCGCTGGAGCGAGAAAGTGAGAAGCGCTCCGGCAATTAGCGGCGGGAAAAGACCCAAGGCGACCTTCCGTCCGGGTCCAGTGAAGAGTGGGAGTCCGCGCCGGTTGGCCTTCCAGTGCATGGAGAGAAAAGCGACGATAACGGCGAGGAACGCCTCGGCCAGCCAGACTTTGAGCCACGCGGCGGAGTTTGATTGGCGAGCGGCTAGCACGGTAGCAGCGAGCGCGGTGACGCCCAAGATTACCTGTCCCCAGCCAGGGACGGCGGTGAAAGAGGCGGAGCGCTCCATGGTGTCGCGAATGAAGCGGAGGTCGGCGGCGGGATCGGGCGGGAGATCCGGCATGGCACTAGTGGACAGGGGATGCGCGGGTCGTTGCGGGCGGCGCAGGCGGTGGTGCCGGCGATCGGGCATTACGAGGAAAAGCGTAGCGAATGCAAATGTGCTTGTCAAGTACTTTACGATACAAAGTGTGGAATGGACCCTAACGCAATCGCGCGAGCATCATTTTGCGGCTCCGTTTTTAGGCGAGAGGAGGCCGAAGACTCCGACGCCCGTAGTGGTGCCGACGTAGACTTTGCCGTTGGCGATGAGCGGAGTGATGAATTTGTTGCCGATGCCGAATTGATCCCGTCCGTTGGCTGCCTGGCTGGTGTTGTAGAGCTCCGCCAAGGTGATTGCGTTGTAGGCATGGAGGACGGCGGGGTTCGTATTCTCGGCGACCCAGACGATTCCATTTTGAGTTCCGTTGGAGGAGATGCTGGGAGTGGCTCCAGGATAGCCGAAGGAATTTGTGGTTTTTGCAACTGGCCTCGCCGCGAGTTTGGCATTCTTGAATTGAAAGGCGAGGATGGGCTGGCCTACAGGGCCGTAGTAGAGGCGACCATTGAAAAAGGCGGGCATGGACCATATGCCGCCCGGGAGGGCCCCGGTGAGCTGTTGATAGTTGTTGTTGCTGCTGGAACTATATTTTCCCATCGACGCGCGGTTGACGAGGTAGAGATTGGAGTCTTTGCCGGCGCCGGCGGCAAGTTGCCAGATCGTGCCGGAGGAATCCTTTATGTTGGGCAGGAGGATCGCGCCGCCGGAGCCGAGGTCGGTATCGCTGTCACTCTCCTGGGTGCCGTTATCCATCTCGAAGTAATCGGCGACGGCGAGGCCGCCTGCGGTGGTGAGCCGGATGAAAGCGTTTCCATAATCGCCGCTCTGGGGGAAGCCGCTGGAATTCAAATCGGTATCGAAAATACCGTTAGCATCGAGGAAAAAAATGTTGCCGGAGCCGTCTGCCGTGAGACCCCCACCGGCACCCCAGATGGCGCCTTCGTTGCCGTTGGGAGTGACGTTGATGACGGTTTTCTGGGCCAGGGTGTTCGGGTTGTAGCCCATGATCCAGCCGGTGTAGGGACGAATGTCGCAGTGAGAGGCCCAGGTAAGATAAATCTCGCCGCCGGCGAGGAGCAGAGCGGAGCGTTCTTTGTACTGGGAAGGATCGAAGATAACGAAGCCGCCGGAGCTGTTGTCACCGGTGCCGGGATACTGGGCGGCGATGGTTACCGGACCGCCATGAAGTTCATTGCCCGTGGAGGCGTCGAGAGCGTGCAGACGCTGATAGTAGTTGCCGGAAGAGTCCTTCGACATGGCGACGACGTAGATGACGCCGTTCGATCCCTTGGGGCGGGCGATGACGGGAGTGGAGGTGATTCCGATTTCTGGGGATACTTGCCCGCAGCCGCGATTATCTGAGGTGGTCTCGCCGGACTTGAGAGTGGTGATCTGCCAGAGTTGCGAGCCCGTATCGGCGTCGAAGGCGTAGACGGAGTTGTGTTCGGTGGCGGCGATGAGAACGTTGTGCGTTGAACCCTGGATTGTGACTTGAGACAGATATAAGGGCTCGGCATCGACGAGGCCGTCGAGGGTGAGAACAAATAACTTTCCGAAGGTCGCGGAATTTACATTGGCGAGGGTGAGGGTGGTCTCAGAAGAATTGAGTCCGGTACGGCCGTTGTTGTTGTGGTAGGTGAGAACGTCCTGGGAGGATGAAAAGGTTGCGATGGCGGCGAGAAGAATCAACAGGCGAAGGACGAAGAGCCGGGGGGATGTCATGGCGAAACCTCGGAAAGTGCCCCTTAAGGTGGGGACGGGCTGGGAGCTAACTACAGCTCGTTCTGTTCATTGCGGATAGCTTGAGGACGGAGTAGCTGAAAACGGAGTGGCTGAAAGAGGCAGTGGAGTGCTCGACCTCTTCGTCTTCTGAGGGGCATTATGGCAGAGTTGGGATGGCGGGGCAAGGGATTCGCGGGTCAGTTCAAAAAGCGCGTCCCCTCAGCGGCTGAAGCCGCAATTGATTACCGGGCACTTACGGCGCGGCTGAAGCCGCGCCCTTTCAAAGCCATTTCAAATCAAAGCCATTTCAAACTGACGCACTAGCCGCGGGTTTCACCGCGTGTGCCTGGGTTATAATCCGGCCACCGATGAACCTTACTTCTGGCTCCCGCCTTGGTCCTTATGAAATTGTCGCGCCGCTCGGTGCGGGCGGGATGGGAGAAGTTTTTCGCGCGCGCGATACTCGCCTGAAGCGGGAAGTGGCGATCAAGGTGTTACCGCAGGCTACTTCTCTTGATCCTGAGCGGTTGCGCCGTTTTGAGCAGGAGGCTTTGGCTACTGCTGCGTTGAATCATCCGAACATCCTTGCGGTGTTTGATATTGGCACGAATGAGGGCTCGCCTTATGTGGTGTCGGAGCTGCTGGAGGGCGAGACTTTGCGGGAACGTTTGCGCAGCGGGACAATCGCCCTGCGCAAGACGCTGGACTATGCATTGCAGATCGCGCATGGGCTGGCCGCGGCGCATGAAAAAGGGATTGTTCATCGCGACCTGAAGCCGGAGAATTTATTTCTCACCAAAGATGGGCGAGTGAAGATTCTGGATTTCGGGCTGGCCAAACTCACGCAGACCGAATCTGGAGATCACACTTCACTGCCCACTATGACCCACGTTACAGAGGTGGGCACGGTTTTGGGAACGGCGGGATACATGTCGCCGGAGCAGGTGCGGGGCGTGGCGGTGGACGCGCGGTCCGACATTTTTAGCTTTGGGGCGATTCTCTACGAGATGCTTTCGGGCAAGCGGGCGTTTCATCGCGACACGGCCGCAGACACGATGAGCGCGATTTTGAAAGAAGATCCTCCGGACTTTGCCGAGACGAGTCGGAATGTTTCTCCGGCGCTGGAGCGGATTGTGCAGCACTGCCTGGAGAAAAATCCTGAAGCCCGGTTTCATTCCGCCAGCGATATTGCTTTTGATCTTGAGCATCTTTCGGGGATTTCGGGCACTACGACCCGGGCTCTACCGGCTGCGGGTGCGCCGCCGCGCGGGAAGTTGATGGCTGTGGTGGCTGGCGGTCTTGCGCTGGCGCTGGTGATGCTTGGAGTGGGCTGGTGGCTGGGGCGAGGCAGTGGGCCCGCGCCTCTGGCCGAATACAAGCAGATCACATTTCGCACGGGTTCGATTGGGAATGCGCGGTTCACGCCCGATGGCAGCGTGGTTTACAGCGCATCGTGGGATGGCGGCGACAACCAGCTTTACATTTCGCGCACGGACGACCCAGGCTCGCGCGAACTCGGTATCAAGGATGCGGAACTGCTTTCGATCTCCAAGGGTGGGGAGTTGGCGATCAGGCTCAACAGCGAGCGTCGTGGTGGCTATGCGCAAAGTGGGACGCTGGCGCGGGTGCCGTTGAGTGGAGGGACGCCGCGCGAGGTGCTGGACAACGTGGGAGACGCCGACTTTGCCGCGGACGGTAACAATCTGGCAATCATCCGCTACGTTCCGGAAAACAATCACTGGCGTCTGGAGTATCCCATCGGGAAAGTGCTGCTGGACAGCATCAACTGGCTGAGTCACCCAAAGATTTCGCCGGATGGCAAGTGGATCGCTTTTGCCGACCATGAAAACCCAGGAGGCGACGACGAGGGTTCGCTGGCGGTGATTGGTGCTGATGGCAAGGAAGCGGAAAGAAAACTTTCTACGGGCTGGACTTCACTCCAGGGAATTCTGTGGTCTCCCGCCGGCAATGAGATCTGGTTCACGTGCACCAACACCGGGGTGGCTTCGAATCCACGCGGAGTAACCCTTTCGGGCAAGCTGCGGACGATCACCAACGTACCGGGAGGCGTGTGGCTGGAAGACCTTCGGAACGACAAGGTGTTGACGGTGACCAATCACCTGCGGCTCGGAATCCGGGGCATGGCGCCGGGGGGAAAAGAAGAGCGCGAACTGGGGTGGTTCGGATGGTCGGAGTTGCGCGACATCAGCCCGGATGGCCGGAAGATACTGTTCGAAGAAGAAGGCGATGGCGGCGGCCCGAATTACACGGTGTTTCTGCGGGATACGGATGGGTCGCCTCCGGCACGCATTGGCGAAGGACTCGCGATGGCGATTTCGCCGGACACGAAATGGGCGGTTGCCAGAGCGGCCAAGGGCGGACCGCTGAACCTGATTCCGACGGGGGCGGGCGAATCAAGACAGCTGACGCACGATGCCGTGAGCTATGAGCAAGCCCGGTTTCTTCCGGATGGCAAGCACCTGATCGCCTGGGGGATTGAAACAGGCCACGGAGGGCGCGACTACCTGATCGACGTGAGCAGCGGCGACTCCAAACCGGTTACTCCCGAGGGCATCTCGGGAATTGTAGTTTCTCCCGATGGCCGCAGCATTGCGGTGCGCGAACCCGATGGCAAACGAGGAATCTGGGAACTGGAAGGCGGCGGCTTTCATCCCATACCGGGGCTCGAATCGGGCTACGCCGTCATTGGATGGACGCCGGATAGCCAGTCGGTTTATGTGGTTCCCATTCGGCGGGGAGCGAAGTCATCGACCGTCTCGCGCGTAAATATACAAACGGGGAAAATGGAAGTGTGGAAAACTTTCGGGGAGGAAAAGGGAGCGGGAGTCTCGACCGTGGTTGCTCCTCATCTTTCAAGCAACGGGAGCGCATACGCGTATCTCTACGCGCAGACTCTGTCGGAGGCATACGTGGTGACAGGATTGAAGTGATGGAACTGGGGAAACTGCTGGTGGTCTTCGGGGCTGTGCTGGTGGTGGTTGGGATTGTGGTGATGTTTTTGGGGCGGATGAATCTTCCCCTGGGGCGGCTGCCGGGGGATTTTCTTTATCGCGGGAAGAATACTACGGTTTATTTTCCGCTGGTTAGTTCGGTGGTGGTTAGTTTGGTGTTGTCGGTTTTGGTTTATTTGGTTGGGCGATGGCGGCGGTGAGGTTTCTTCGCTACCTGCTGGCCGGAACCACGGATGGGAGCGGGTAGTCCGCCACCCCGCAGTCGAAGTGGGCCTTGCCCCACCTCTCATCGGTATAGAACAGGACTGCATACCATCGACTTTCTAGGCGGCTCACTAGAGGCACCTTGCGTGGTATTCCACTAAACTGGCCGGGCTGGTGGCTTTTGGCCGCCGTCGCGAGCGAATTTGCCGGGTCGAAGACGAGATACACGGTTGTGTCTCCCGCACCTGGAAACCCCCAGCCATCCCATTCGACGTGCCTTAGCTCTGAGTTCGCTGCCTCCGGCTGTGCTAGAACTTCCGCCTTGTAACGGTGTGACCGAAAAGACCATCTGGCGTTGTTGCGAATTGCATAACGATTTTTCACCATCGCAAACGACGTAAGCCAAAAAACCGCCAGCATCGACACTATCGCTAGACAGAGACGAGCCCTCTTCATGATCGCAAAGATCACCAGCGAAGAGACGAATAACAGACTGATAGCGACGAGCAGCAACAGGTAGATTATTCCGTCGGTTTCCGCGAGCGCATCGAGTAAACAGATCGCCAGGGTTGCCGCCGCGGTGTAAAGCGGTAGCCGCCAATTGAACCATTTCAATCCGTCGTTAGTCTCCATTCGAGTCCCAATATGGTAAGGGACCCTCCAATCGCAAACTCAGGCTAATTCGAGCACATTCTCGGGAGTTTTGAAAGGCATGATTACTTCTTCGGGTTTGGAAACTGAGGCTGCGAAGGCTACACTTCACTCGACGCATGTCTCTTAGCGATCAACTTGGATTTCGGTTCACGGCGCCGGAGCGGCGGGTTTGGAGTGTGCGCGCGCTGGTGGCGGCGGTGCGGACTCACGTGGAGCGGGAGTACTCCGATGCGTGGGTTGAGGGTGAGATCTCGAACTTCAGGGCGCCGGATTCGGGGCATCTTTATTTCACGCTGAAGGATGGGAATGCGCAGATCCGGGTGGTGATGTTCAGTTCGAAGGCGCGGCTGTTGCGATTTCGTCCGGCGGATGGGATGCAGGTTGTGGTGCGCGGGCGGGTGACGGTTTATGAAGATCGCGGCGAGTTGCAGATTGCTGCGGAGTATATCGAGCCGAAAGGTGCGGGAGGATTGCAGGTTGCGTTCGAGCAACTGAAGGCGAAGCTGGAAGCGGAAGGACTGTTTGCGGCGGAGCGGAAGAAAAAGATTCCGGCGCTGCCGTCGCGGATTGGGATTGTGACTTCGCCACAGGCGGCGGCGCTGCGGGACATTCTGAACATTTTGCGGAGACGGCATCACACCGCGAATGCGGTGATTTATCCGGCGCAGGTGCAGGGGGATCTCGCGGCTGTGGAAGTTGCGGCGGGCGTGCGATATTTCAATGAAGTCCGTGGCGATAAGACTCGCAGTGTGGAAGTGATTATTGTGGGGCGCGGGGGAGGGTCGGCGGAGGATCTGGCTGCGTTCAATGATGAAGGGTTGGCGCGGGCTGTGGCAACTTCGGAGATTCCGGTGATTTCGGCGGTGGGGCACGAGACGGACTTCACGATTGTGGATTTTGTGGCGGACCTGCGGGCGCCTACGCCTTCGGCGGCGGCGGAGTTGGTGATCCGGTCGCGAGCGGAAATTGAGAGTCAGGCGGAGTTTGTTGGGGAACGGCTGGTGCGGGCGATGGAGCGGCGGTTGCTGGAAGCTCGCCATGCGCTGATGGAACGGGCGCAGCATGGGGCGTTCGCGCGCATGATGGATTTGATCCGGCAGCGGCAGCAGAAGGTGGACGATCTTACTTTCCGGTTGGAGCGCGGTGAGCGGCAAGCGCTGGAATTAATGCGGCGGCGTTGGGAGACGCTGGCGGCCGCGGTGCGGCATTACGATTTACGGCGGGTGCTGGCGGGGATGCGCGGGGAACTTGCGGCGGGAACTGCGGCTTTGGGCGCGGCGATGCGGAATCAGCTTTTGCAGAATAAGGTTCGGATCGAGCGGATGGGGCGGGCACTGGAAACATTGTCGCCTCTCGCGATTCTGGAACGCGGGTATGCTTTGGTGTTTGATGGGGCGGGTCAGTTGGTGAAGGATGCTGCTTTGGTGAAGGGTGGGGAGGAGATTCGGGCGCGAGTTGCTCGGGGGGAGATTTTGGCTGTGGTGAAGAAGGGTGGCGCGGGCGGGCGCAAACGGGAGCGGTGATGGAAACGCCTTACGGAGCCGGTGGCAGCGACGATAGACAAGGGGTCCTTCGACTGCGGAGGTGCTTCACTTCGTGAAGCACCTCCTTCGCTCAGGATGACAGTCCCTTAGTGTTCGGTCGTGGCATTAGAATGTAGGGTTCCGAACGTTCTGGGATTTTCGGAGATACTCAGTGACGCAACTGATGACGCCGTGGCTGAGAGTGTCGTTTACGGTGCTCGACATTCTGCTGGTGGCGTTGATCATTTACGAAGTGCTGGTGATGATCCGGGGGACGCGGGCGGCGCCGATGCTGGCGGGACTGGCGGCGGTGGCGGCGGCGTTTTACCTGGCGCGGATCGGTGAGCTGGTCACGTTGAACTGGCTGGTAAGCCATCTGCTGCCTTACGTGGTCTTTGCGTTGATTGTGGTGTTTCAGTCGGAGATCCGGCATGTGTTGTCGGATGTGGGGCGGCGCATCAGCTTTCTGCGCGGCTCGGCCGTGGAGGGAGATTCGTACGACGACATAGTGTTGGCGGCAAATTTATTTTCCCAACATCAGACCGGCGCTCTGATTGTGATTGAGCGCGAGATCGGATTGCGGACTTATATCGAGAGCGGGGTCTCGATGGATGCGCGGCTTTCCTACGATCTGCTGGCTACGATTTTCCGGCCGAGTGCGCCGCTGCACGATGGTGCGGTGATCATCCAGAAAGACCGGCTGGCGGCGGCGGCGTGCTTTCTGCCGCTGTCGATGAATCCAGTGCTGTCGACGCAGATGGGGACGCGGCATCGGGCGGGCATCGGAATTACAGAGGAGACGGACGCGATCGCGGTGATGGTTTCAGAAGAGACGGGCGCGATCAGCATGGCGGTTGGGGGCAAGATCGAACGGGATCTGACGGTGGAACACCTGCGCGAACTGCTGAGCATGGAGCTGCGGCGATATATGTCTCCGGTGGCGTTGCCGACGGTGGGGCCGCCGAGCGATGAATCGGATACGGGGGAATCGTCTCTGCGGGCGGGCGCGCAAGCGGATGAGGAGTCCATGCCGGAGACGGAGCGTCCGCTATGATGAGCTTTCTGCGGCGCTGGGTGCTGCATAATTTCTGGCTTAAGATTTTGTCTCTGGTGCTGGCGACAGGGCTGTGGCTGGCGATTTCGGCGGACCAGCAGCCGGCGGAAGTGGCGGTGCGGGTACCGATCGAGTTTGAGCACGTGCCGGCGGAACTGGAGATCAGCTCGGTCACCATTCCCGATGCGCAGATTCGGGTGCGGGGACCGGAGAGGTTGATCCGGGAGCTGCGGTCGGTGGACATCCACGCAGAGCTTGAATTGGGAGATGCCAAGCCGGGCGAGCGCACATTTGATTTGACGGCGCAGCAGATTCGCCACCAGCGGGATTTGACGGTGGTGCAGGTGGTGCCGGGGCAGGTTCATCTCGTTTTTGACACGAAGCTCACACGCGAGGTGGAGATTCATCCGCGAGTGACGGGAAGCTTTGCGGCCGGAGAGCAGATCAGCAAGGTGCTGGTGAATCCAGAGAAAATCAAAATCACGGGGCCACAACATCACGTAGAACTGGTGGAGGCGGCTACGACCGATCCGGTGGACGCTACGGGAACTAAGACCACGGCAACCTTTGTCACTAATGTGTATGTCGCGGATGCTTTGGTGCAGGTGGTGGAGCCGACACCGGTGCGAGTGACCGTGATCATGGAGAAAAGTGCGCCTGCTGCGAGCGGGCATTGAGGCTGTCGGCTGAGCGTGCACCCCGAGGCTAAAGCCCGGTTTCGTAAAATGTGCCTTTAGCGCAGGCCTGAAGGCCTGCTCCACCCGGATAATTTATGAGCAATCAGAGTCGACAATTGTTTGGCACGGACGGGATACGGGGCGTGGCCGGCGAATTTCCGCTGACCGAAGAAAGCACGTATCTGATTGGGCGGGCGCTGGGGCACGATCTGGTTCGCGGTCGGCAGAGGACGCGGGCGGTGATGGGGCAGGACACGCGCGAATCGAGCGGATGGATCGCGGACCGCGTGTCGGCGGGACTGGCTGCGGTGGGCGTGGACGTGCAGAGCGCGGGAGTGATCACGACGCCGGGAGTCGCTTATCTGGCGCGGGCGCGCGGGTTTGCGGCGGGAGTGGTGATCTCGGCTTCGCATAATCCGTGGACGGACAATGGGATCAAAGTTTTTTCCGAGGACGGATTCAAGCTGACGGATGCGCGGGAGCTGGCGATTGAAAAAGAAATCTTCGCGCTGCTGGCGAAGCCGGGGGCGGCGGACGATACGGCGATGAAGGTTGCGGGACCGTCTTTGCCCGGTGATACAGCGCTGCGGAAGGCGTACATCGAGTCGCTGGCGGAGAGTGTGTCTTCGGACTTGAGCGGGATGCGCGTGCTGGTGGATTGCGCGAACGGAGCGGCTGCGGCGGAGGCCCCGGAATTGTTTCGTGAGATGGGAATCCAGGCGACTTTTAGTTGTGTGACGCCGGACGGGAAAAATATTAATGAAGGATGCGGGGCGCTGCATCCTGAAACTTTGGGTAAGGAAGTGGCTGCGTCTGGCGGGGCGTTTGACCTAGGCGTGACTTTTGACGGCGATGCCGACCGGGCCCTGTTTTGCGATGGCGCAGGCCGCGTGGTGAATGGGGATGCCGTGCTGCTATTAACCGCGCGCGATCTGCATGCGCGAGGGAAGTTGACGGGCGATACTGTTGTCGCAACGACGATGTCGAATATGGGAGTGGAGATTGCGTTGAAGAAATCAGGCATTCGCATGTTGCGGGCGAATGTGGGCGACAAGTACGTTCTTGAGGAGATGCTGAAGACGGGCGCGACTCTGGGTGGGGAACAGTCGGGGCATATTATTTTTCGCGATGGCGATGCGACTACCGGTGACGGCTTGCTGACTGCGTTGCGAGTGATGGATGTGATTGCGCGTTCGCGGAACTCGCTGGCGGAGTTGGTTAATGATCTGAAAGTTTTTCCACAGAAGATTCAGAATGTGCGGGTGCGGGAGAAGATTCCGTTTGCGCAGGTGCCTGAGGTGCAGCGGGCGATCGAAGCTGCTGAACGCGAGTTGGATGGGAATGGGCGCGTGGTGGTGCGGTATTCGGGGACCGAGGCTTTGGCGCGCGTCATGGTGGAGGCGGAGTCGGAGGAGCGGATGCTGGCGATCACGGCGGGGATTGCGGGGGAGATACAGAAGGCGCTGGGGGTGTGAGCGGAGGAGAGCGACCATGAGCGAAAAATCCGATCAACTGATCAGGCAAGCTCTTCAGGCGCGAAGAGAGAATCGGCTCGACGACGCAAAGAGCGATCTAGTCGAGGCGGTTGCGCTTTGCCGGGAGGGCGACGAGCGCGGTGGGTTAGCGAGAGCTCTGGCCGATCTCGGCCAGATTGAGAGAGATCTATGTCACAACGATGCCGCGCTTCGACACTATGAGGAAGCGGTGGCTTTTTATCGGGCGGAGGGCAATCCGCTCAAGCTGGCGCATACGATTCGGCACGTGGCGGACATTCAACGTCATGAAGGGGCTCACCGGCAGGCCGAGGGTTGTTATTGCGAAGCCTTGCGAATCTACCGGGAGCATCGGGAGACTCCGCCGCTGGATTTGGCGAACGCGTTGCGCGGGTGGGCGCTGCTGAAAGAGGCAGTGGGAGAAATTCGGGAAGCGCGGGCGCAATGGCAGGAAGCCGGCGAGATTTATGCGGAGCTTCATGTCGAGGCTGGCGTGGTGGAGAGCAAACGGCGAATGCAATTGCTGACGACTTAATGTCCCACTGGAGCACAAAGCATAGTTTGCGAATCTCGTTTAGTCGAATATCGGCGATATCCTGGCCAGCACTTCTTCCATGATTGCGTCCGGAATGCTTTCCAGCTTTCTGCCGCCGCGTGCGGCGAGATCGAGGGCGCGAGGCTGGTCGCAGCGGATAATCCCCGTCGTTTTGGTTCCGGCTGCCGTCAAGGGCACGGCGAAACCTGCGGTGCGCGCGAAATTGCCGCCGCTCGTGATCGGCAGAACTACGGGGACTTTCGTAATCCGGTTGAACGCGTCCGGCGACACGATCAGCACCGGGCGGCGGCCTTTTTGCTCGTGGCCTGACGTTGGATCGAGACTGACGAGCCAGATTTCGCCGCGCTTCATACTTATTCGATCCCTCGCTCCGCTCGTTCCATTCTCCGTTCCATCAGATCAGTTCGCCACCGACGGGCTTGCTATTCAGCCATTCTCGTTCTCGCTTCGAGCGTTGGGCCTTAGGATCGCATTGGGCAAGCAGTTCGTTGAGGGTATACCGTGGACGCTGCCGCGGCTCCACCACGAGGCGGCCCCTTTCAACTGCGATGCCGACCCTGGCGCCCGGCTGCAATTGCAGGACGTCGAGCAGCGCGGGGGGAACGGCCAGCATTACCGAGCCGCCGACTTTGCGCAAATTGGTAGTGTGCATGAGGAGTTCCTTAGTTATACCCTAGTATAACATGCGGAAGAGCCTGAACGGGTGCCCTTGAGTAGGATCAGTGAACCAACCGCGACGGCGCTGGGGAGGGTTGGCTGTTTTCGAGTGCGTACCGTACCGTAGTTTCTGTCGGACCGGCTATCCACGTCTGCGCCCAACTAGCCATCACGGCGTTGACTTGAGCCGGAGTAACAGCCCACGGCTCCGATGTATGCCTTCCAAGAAGTAGGAGGCTCTTGCTGATCGGCGCTAACACGTAGGCAGATGGGTGCCGCAAGGCGCTTGGAGGCGCTTCGACGCTTCCCTCTACAACCCACCCAACCGGACGATCCGCGATTACAAAGAACTCTCCTTTTGGGGGATGCAGCACAAACCACTTCAGCCTCGGGAAAAAACGAGCTTGGAAATAATAAGCCTGGATGTGGACGCCTTCGAGGAAGTTTGTGCGGTCGGTCATATCAGGAAACCACCCCTCGCCGACGGCGCGATCAAAATCACTGTCCGCTGTGAAGAGCCGCCGCCCCAAGGATTTATGAAGCATTTGAACATCACGCCGTATTACGGTCGCTTTGAGCAAGCCTGCTGGAGGAGGCTCTACCAGCTCCCAGTTGCCATCATGGGCCTCTTTACCCCATGACTCCTCGAGAGCTTGCATCGGTAGGGAGCGCGCCGCCGCCCACGCAAGGTAGCGGAACAGCGTCGATGGGAATTCGCCTCCTTTTCCCGGCGGCCAATGAGACACCTCCTTCATCGCTGCAGCCGCAGGACCTTCAACCTCGTTCGCTAGAAAGGTTTCAAGGGTTGCGTCCCGGTCGGCGAGGCAGCCAGGGCCGTCGAACATGTGAGCGACTGTCCCTACATTTTTCGGCGCTCTACGTCTCACCGGGCCGTCGGGTACAAACCCCTGCCAAAGCCATGGATCCCTGGTCCGCAAGGATTCCGGGGCGAGGAACTGATTCAGGTGAAATTTCGAGATGTAGTGATGTTGCGCCGACATTTTTGTCCTGCCTAGTCCAGATCTCTCCAGTTCGGGCCTACTTCCATTTCTACTAACAGTGGGACGGCTAGCGCGTGGACTTTTTCCATTTGCTCGCGGACGAGGGACTGCATTGTTTCCACTTCTTTTTCGGGGACCTCGAAGACTAGTTCGTCGTGGACTTGCAGGGTCATTCTTGACTTCAGTGCTCGCTCTTGGAGAGCTGCGTCTATGCGGATCATCGCTACTTTGATTAGGTCGGCGGCGGTGCCCTGCAGCGGGGTGTTCACCGCGGTGCGTTCGGCGAAGCCTCGCTGAGCGAAATTCTTGCTGTTGATGTCGGGGATGGGGCGGACGCGTCCGTGGAGGGTTCTTACTTTTAAATCGCGGCGGGCTTCTTCCAGCGTTTTGTCGATGAAGGCTCTGACGCCTTTGTATTTTTCGAAATAGTTGGCGATGAATAACTTCGCTTCGGCGGGTTCTATCCCTAGATTTTGCGAGAGGCCGAAGGCTGATAGGCCGTAGACAATTCCGAAATTTACTACCTTCGCCTGGCGGCGGTGGTCGGGGGTGGCCATTAACGGCGGGACTCCGAAGACCTGCGAGGCGGTTAGAGTGTGGATGTCGTCGCCGCGGCGGTAGGCTTCGACGAGCAGAGGATCGCGCGAGAAGTGGGCCAGGAGGCGGAGTTCGATTTGCGAATAATCGGCGGTTAGAAGAACGTGGCCGGGTTCGGCGATGAAGGCGGCTCGGATGCCGCGTCCTAGTTCGGTGCGGATGGGAATGTTTTGCAGATTCGGATTGGCGGACGAGAGACGGCCTGTTGCCGTGCCTGCCTGATAGAAAGTGGTATGCAGGCGTCCGGTGGCGGGGTTGATTAACGCGGGCAGGGTGTCCACGTAGGTGGATTTCAGTTTCGTTAGCTGGCGGTAGTCGAGCACCATCCGCGCAATGGGGTGATCTTCGGCCAGAGTTTCCAGAACGTCGACTGCGGTTGAGATGGTGCGTCCCTTGCCGTATTTCACCGGCTTCGGCAGATTGAGCTTGTTAAAGAGAACGTCGCCTAGTTGGCGGGGCGAACCGACGTTGAATGGAGCGCCGGCGATCTGATGGATTTCTTTTTCCTTGATCGCGATTTCTCGTTCGAGTTCCGTGGACATTTTCGCCAGCGCAGCGGTGTCTATCTTTACTCCGGCCTGCTCCATGCGGGCAAGAACTGGGACTAACGGCAGATCCACTTCTTCGTAGAGTTTGGTCAGTCCTGCCTGCTTTACGTCTTCGCGCAGAGCCGTCGCTAGCCTGCCCGTTACATCGGCGGCTTCGGCTAAATCGCCGCTTAGTTTTAGATTGAAGCGGCGGAGGGCCACGTCGGCGAGGCGATGCGAGGAATACGTGGGGTCGAGCAGGTAGGAGTAGAGCATGGGATCATGCTCGACGCCTTGTAGAGAGATGCCTTGGGAATCGAACGCGTGAATTGCGGCCTTGTAGTCGTGAATTGCTTTTGGGGTCGTTGCGGTGAGGACTGAGCGCAGCTTGTTGGCTGCGCCGCTGGAGTCGAGCTTCACGATGGTGGCCGAGCCTGCGGCTGCGGAGATAGCTACGCGGCGTGAGGCCGGATCGGGTGCTGGCGCTGGGAGTGAGTCATCGGTGAGCGCGAGCATTCCTGACTGCGGCTCTTCTTCAACTACTTCTTCTTCGTTTTCGAGAATTGACGCAGTTTGCTCCACCGCAATGGCTAACGCGCCTTCCTGCGCGATCGAGTCGAGAATGTTTTCCACATCGGCGGCGGAGTGGGCTTCGCTGTAGTGAGTTTCGGTGACCTGGACATCCGGCAGCAGTTCTTTCAGCAGCGAGGTGAATTCGAGTTCGGTGAAAAGCTGGCGTAGAAGATCGAGGTCGGGCTCGCCGGCACGCATGGCTTCGACATTCAACTCAACGGGAACGTTGGTGTCGATGGTGGCCATGCTCTTGCTGAAGAGGATGGTGTTGCGGTTGTTCTGAAGAGATTCGCGGTAGGTTTTCTTTTCTACTTCGTTGGCGCGATCGAGTGCCTGCTCGACGGTGCCGAAGCGCTTGATGATTTCTACCGAGCCTTTGTCGCCGATGCCGGGGGCTCCGGGGATATTGTCGATGGCATCACCGCGGAGGGCCATGATGTCGATGACGCGCTCGGGAGGGACTCCTAGAATTTCTTCGACCTTGGCGGCGTCGCAGATCAGATTGTCTTTGGGAGGATTCAGGATCTGAACGTCGTCGTTGACGAGCTGCATCATGTCTTTGTCGCTGGAGACTACGTAGACGGGATGCTTGGCGGCTGCGGCTTTGCGGGCTAGAGTTCCGATTACGTCATCGGCTTCGAAGCCGGCTAGTTCGAGGATGGGGATGCGGTAGGCCTCGAGGGCGCGGCGGATATAGGGAATCTGCTGAGCGAGGTCTTCCGGCATGGCAGCGCGGTTGGCTTTGTAGCCTTTGTATTCGACCTCGGTGAAAGTCTGCGTCTTGATGTCGAATTTTCGGACCGTGGTGATGGCTTCGGCTTGAGTGGCGCGGTGAGTCTTGGCGGCTACGTCGAAGACGGCGGCCAGATAGGCGGGGGAAAAATCCTCGCGCAGTTTGCGCAGCATGTTGACGAAGACGTAGATGGCGGCGGTGGGAAGTCCTGATTTGGTGGACATGGAACGCTGGCGCGCCATGGCGTGATAGGCGCGGAAGATGAAAGACATGGTGTCGATGAGGAAGATGCGGTTGGGAGCGGAGTCGCTCTCTTTGGATTCAGGCGGCGAAGATTTTGTTCGGGGGGGCAAGAAAATAGTTTAGCAGCCGGAGCGCGGCATGGCTTAACGCTGGAGCGCCGCTTTCCACGCGTTCACGTTCCGGCTAGAAATCTATGTGGAAGTCGGCTTTGACTATTTTCGCGGGGCCTTTAGCCGCGGAGTTGCGGAAAACCAAGTAATACTTTGCGGGCTGGTCCATGGAGGGTGGGAGGTCGAGGTTTACAGACTGGTTGTGGGAGGCGACGGAGGAAAAAAGGGCTTCGCTTGGATGGTTACCTGTGAGGTCGGCGTATTGACCGGCGTTCACGATGAGGAATTCGATGTTCGCCTCATCGTCGGATACACCGGCCTGGTTGATAAACGACTCGAAGCTGCCATGCAGGTGGGGAGTGGCGGCGTGGGCTGGAATTTCGAAGGGGAACGTCACCGAATTCTTTACCGAAAAAGTTTTGTGCAGAACGCTCTCGCTCGTGCCCACGGGCGAAGGAGCGACATGCTCGACGGGTGGCGTTTCAACTGCCGGCGGTTTGCTTTTCTGGCAGCCACTCATGGCGAGGGCCAGCGCGGCCATGACGATGACCAACACTGGAAGCTGGCGGGTCCGCATCTCTTGCTTCATGAGTGAACGGATTTTCCGTATTCGGTGGTGTAGTGGAGGCGGATTTCGCCGCAGGTGCCCTGCTCGGCGGAGTAAACGACGCAGGTGTCGAAGGGGCGGGAGTATACGTGCAAGCTGACGGCGCGCTGATTGAACTGTCGAGGATTGAGGACGCGGTGAACGGGATCGAGAGGGTCGACGGCGCAGGGGTTTGCGGCGTTCATCTCGACTGTGTCGGTGGGCTCGATGGTGGATTTGCCCAGGGCGATGTCCTGCTGCACGACGTGAAAATTCTCCACCAGCAAACGGCCGAAGGGAACGGCCATCCAGCAGTTCTGGTCGCGGTGGTTGTGGATGGAACTGGCCTGGCCGACCTCCCAGCAGATGGCCACTAACTCGTAGAGAGGAGTCTTGTCGATCAGATTGCGAGTGTAATGCTGGCGGTCCCAGGTGAGATAAGGCGACAGCGAGTCTGGGTTGACGGGGACATCCTGTAGAAATTTGTGGAGTTGCCGGGTCTGATCAAAGGCCGGCTCGGGGAATTTGCGGAGCTCGGTTACGAACTCTTGGATTCGGATCTGCTTTACTGCCGTGGACATGGGCTGCTCCGGGAAGAGTATACCGCCGGAGCGGAGAAAAATCTTTACCACTGAGGGCACAGAAGGCATTTCACTCGATAAACATGCAGTCTCCGTACGAATAGAAGCGGTAGCACTCGCTGACTGCGTGTTCGTAGGCTCGCAAGATTTTCTCGCGGCCGGCGAAAGCCGAGACCAGCATCAGCAATGTGGATTGCGGCAAGTGGAAGTTGGTCAGCATCGCCTGGACTGCTTTGAATTCGAAGTCTGGATAGATGAAGAGGTCGGCGGCGGCCGGGCCTGCGACGATTGTTCCTGCGCCGCGGCGGACTGCATGTTCGAGAGTGCGAACTGTGGTGGTGCCGACGGCGATGACGCGGCGCGACGTGCGCAGAGCATGGTTGATTGCGGAGGCAGCATCGACGGAGATGGCGTAGGGCTCGGAATGGATTTGGTGATCCTCTACGCGCTCTACGCGGACGGGCTGGAAAGTCCCCAGGCCGACGTGCAGAGTGATTTCCGCGGTCTCGACGCCGCGCTGGCGGATGCGGTCGAGGATTTCTGGTGTGAAATGGAGGCCAGCCGTGGGTGCTGCTACTGATCCACGCTGCTGGGCATAGACGGTCTGGTAGCGTTCGCGATCGCCGGGCGAATCGGCACGCACGATATACGGCGGGAGTGGGACGTGGCCGATGCCATCGAGGGTCGCGAAGAAACCCTCGAGATTCTGGTCGGGACTTTGTTTCGCACTTTGATTCGCGCTTTGTTTCGCACTCTGAAAAATTGGCCGAAAGCGGATGCGGCGCTCGCCGAATTCGGCGCGGGCAAGGACCTCGGCCTGAAGTTCATCTCGCTCGCCGAAGAACAGGCGTTCGCCGACGCCGATTTTGCGGCCGGGCCGGACCAAGCACTCCCAATCGTTAGGTTCAGTAGAAAGCTGGCGGGTCAGCAAAACCTCGACGCGGCCGTGGAGGAAATCGCGCGCGGCAGGGTTGCGTGGGCTGACGGGATGCGCTCTGGCTCCTTCGCGGCGGCCATAGAGTCGAGCAGGAAAGACGCGGGTATTGTTGAAGACCAGCAAGTCGCCGGGATGCAAGAGATCGGGAAATTCGCGGAACAGGCGGTCAGCATGACCACCGGTTCGGTGCAGGTGGAGCATGCGCGAAGCGTCGCGAGCGGCGAGGGGTTGCTGGGCAATGAGGTCTTCGGGAAGATGAAAGTTGAAGTCGGAAACCAACACGGTATCCGATTATAGGAGGAATCGTTCGAGGAGAAATCAAGGGGAAGATTTGGGGCAACCCAGCTTGTCTTCTTGGCCGGTATAGGACTAATTATTTGTTCAATTTGGTAAATTTGTTTGTCTCTACGAGTCAGGTGCGGTACTATGCGGGGGCTGTAACTTTAGCTGCTTTTTGCCACTCCCCTGAGAGAGTTATTCCATGTCCACTGAACGCCAACACAGGGAAGACATTGTTCGCTACGGGCGCATGTTGCATGAGCGCGGCTTCGTGGCGGCGATGGATGGGAATCTGTCGGTCCGCTTGGACCGGGAGCGGATCCTGGTGACACCCACTGGCGTGAGCAAGGGGGCCATGCGAGCCAGGGACATGGTGATTGTGGACCTCGAAGGCAAGCGCGTGGCGGGACGGCGGAATGTAACCAGCGAGATCGGGATGCATCTGCTGATTTACCGCACCCGGCCTGACATTCAGGCAATAGTGCATGCGCATCCACCGACCGCAACGGGATTTGCTTCGGCCGGCATGGCGCTGACCGAGCCTCTGGTGTGTGAAGTGGTGATGGGTTTGGGATGCATTCCGCTGGCGCGTTACGGCACGCCGGGAACCTCGGAATTGGCGCAGACGCTCGAACCCTACGTACCTCACTATGATGCCATTCTGATGTCGAATCACGGCGTCGTGACCTACGGGGATACGATCGAACACGCCTACATGAAAATGGAAACGGTGGAACATTTCGCGCAGATTGCGCTGGTCACGCATCTGCTGGGGCGGCAGCAGCCGTTGAGCGGGGTGGACATCCAGAAACTGTTGTTGGCGCGGACGAAATATTTCGGTGGCAAGATGGCTGCTTCGATGCCGATTGCCATGGTTCGGGAGCCGGAAAAAGTTAGCTGAGCAGGTCTGCCTTCGCTGTCTGGTGTATTCCAAAGCAAAATCTAGGGTTTACGGCAGTGTGAAGAATGCGCTTCGCTTGGCGGGACGGGCGAGGCGCCCGTCCCCACATGAGTTCGTCCCCGCATCATCCCAATTCGTTATCCTGATACGGATTTACTCCCCTCCTATACGAAAACGGAATCCTGCGCGGAAGTTTATTGGCAGCGCGGGATAGCCCAGGACTTCGTTGTAGCTGCGGTCGAGGGCGTTCGCGATGTTCGCGTAGGCGGTGACACGAGAGTTGATGGCATACCATCCACCGAGATCGACGCGAACATAGCCGGCGGCGTGAGTGATATTGAAGCCGTCGAAATCGGAATCGGCGCGCGGACCCACAAAGCTTCCACTCAGGTTTCCGCCCCATCGCTTTCCCAGATAACTGAGGAGGGTCGTGGCTGAATGCTTGGGGCGACGCAGCAAGGGATCTCCCGGGGCATATGGAAAGCTGCAAGGATTTGCCGGCGTACATTCCGGATTTTCGAGTATCTCAGTCGAGGTATAGGTATAAGCCGTGGTCAGCGATAATCTTGGGCTGATCCTGCCTTGCAGTTCAACTTCGGCGCCCTGAGCGAAAGATTTTTCCAGGTTGAAGAATTCGTATTCCCCCGTCGGAGTGGGGATCGCCTCGATCTGATCATGGAAAAGATTATTGAAGTAAGTTGCGTTCAAAGCCCAGCGGCCGGCAAATAGTTTTTGCTCGAAGCCAGCTTCAAAGGCTCGAACGCGCTCTGGCAACAGGCCTTTATTTGGGGCGTAGCCATAGGCAGGCTCGCCGAAAGTTTCGTAGACAGCGGGTTCCATGAATCCGGTGGCGTAGGAAAAACGCAGGCGCGTGCCGGAAAAGATTTCTCCACCGTGTAACGCCAGCAGCGTAAGCGCGACCCGGGGCACCCCGGTATTGCCGTATGTGCTGCTGTGAACAAAACGCCCGCCCGCGATCGCCGAAAGCCTGCCCCAGGTGAACTGCTGTTGCAGATATGCATCGTGATCCAACCGTTGTCCGGAAGCGGCGGGAGGGAAATCCAGATCGTTGACGACGCCGGTTTCATTTTCAACTTGATATCCAAATGTGGTGTGCGCCGCGAAATGGACAGTCGTCCGCTCCGAGTAATCGCCCTGATATTGGAATCCCACGCGGTTGACGTGAGTGTCGTAAGTATCTGGAAAAGAATCGTAGCTATCAGGATTGCTGTTCAGGTTCGTGTCGGTGTAGCGGTAGAGATAATCGAAGCCTGTAAAGCGCTGCTGCAAGCCCGAAGGCCCCGCTACGGTCAGCTCCGCGCTGCCGAGCAGGCTGTTCAGGTGCGATGATTCGCTGGGATCAGAAGCGAGGAGCGGATCGCCATTGAAATTCCATTCCCCGGGTAAACCGGTGTTGCTGTTGGAGTGGCGGACACGCAGGCGCAGCGCGGCATGATCGCTAATTGCCATGCCGAGATTCGCGCCCTGCAGTGAATCCGAATAGGCATCGTTGACGCCGAGGCCATTGCTGTTGAACTGGTCGCCGAAGAAGTTGTAGTCGTAGCGTCCGTTGGCGCCAGCCACGGATGTGTAGCCGTTGGCTGTTCCGAAGTTTCCTCCATCGGCGCCGAAACGAAGTTCGGGGATCCAAGTGCTTCCGGTGCGCGTCCAGACCTGCACTACACTGGTCATGGCATCGGAGCCGTACAACGTGCTCTGTGTGCCCCGCAGAAATTCCACACGATTCGCCTCGGTCAACGGCAGGGTGCCGAAGTCGAAAGTTTCGCCCGGGTTATCGACAGCGACTCCATCGACAATCACTTTGTTGTAATCGGACTGACCGCCGCGCACGAACAGAGACGATATGCCTCCGCGCTGGCCGGCAGTGTTGATCACAGCGCCGGGAAGAAAACGGATAGCGTCGTCGGAGGCAATGGGATTCATAGTTTCGAGTTGTGCGCTCTCGAGGGTGGAGATGCTGGCTCCGGATTCTTCGGCGAGCACTGGAGTTCGAGTTGCGGTTACGACGACGGTTTCCCACGCTGTGGCGAGATGCAGTTGGATCGTGATGGCGTCGGAATGAGCGGGGACATCTTGACTCTCGGGAGCAAAACCAGGAGCCAGAACTTGAATGCGGTAACCGCCGGAGGATAGCTCGCCGGAATCTAGCTCAGCGAAGGTGACGATTCCTTCGGGCGAAGTGGAGGCAATCTTTAGAGCGGTACCGCTTCCTCTTAAGAACAAGGAAACTTGCGCGCCGTCGACGGCGGCGGATTGAGGGTCGATGACTTTGACCTTGAGGTCGGCAGCGGATGCTGCCGCGAGAGCAACCAACAGGAAAAACGAGGCGCGAAATGCGCGCATAACCATCCTCCTTTTCACGCGAAAGGGGTTAAGGTGGACGGTTTACGCCGGTCTCCTGGCTTTGCGAGTGAGGATGAAGAAGCGATTGGCAACAAGCCATTGACTTTAGCATCCGGACTTCTGCAGACGGCCTTCCCGGGAATGCTCCCAGTGGACGGCTGCGATTTTCTCGCTTACAGTTGCGCGGCAGCGCGGGAATTGCACCCGCTTCCCTGTCTTCGCCACGGGGCAAAGACGCGCAAACCGAAGGACATTTCAAAGAACGGGAAATAGTCGAGAGAGAAATCTAGTGGAAGCGTTGGGCCTAAGTCAAATTTGTACCCAACACTAAAAGTCCACAGAACGCATTTTTGTGGGTGTGTCGGCTCACGGACCACCACCAATGACCTGAGCATCACGGCATTACTCTACTTCGGCCGCAAGATAGCTCTCGATATACTCCTCGCCGTTACAGCCGTAGTAGGCGACCTTGCGCGCCACAAAATCGACATCGTAACGCACAACGCCGGCCCGCCATGAGGCCGCCAAGAACTCGGGGAATGTGCTCTTCCCGGCCTGGTCGATGCGCAAGGCCGCGACCAGGGCCTCTTTGTTGAATGCAGGCACATCGACGGTGCCAGAACAGAGTGATGTGCCGAGCGACACGACGGGGCCATCCTCGCTCAAATAGAGGCTCTGCCCCGCGGGTAGATACCAGAGATTTCGCGTCACACCTGCGCGGCGCAGGTTTTCGGCCAGATAGGGGAACCCGCCGACTTTCGGTCGACCCGCCATGGCCCGTTTTTGGGCAGCCTGTAGATTTTCTATGGCTCTGCTCATTGAGATCGTCCTCCGTGGTGCTGGGATCGGTAGCGGGGGAACTCTGATGCACCGACCTTGCTCACATTCGCCTCGGCGAATTCGCGTACGCGGTCGAGTGAATTCTGTAGCTCTTGTTGATAACGATCGAGAACTTCATCGCTGGCGTCCGCCGGAACTGGAACTAGCTTGCCGAAGCGCATCAGAACTCGGGAAA
Source organism: uncultured Acidobacteriaceae bacterium (assembly GCA_963747615.1). GTDB lineage: Bacteria > Acidobacteriota > Terriglobia > Terriglobales > Acidobacteriaceae > Sulfotelmatobacter. Next base: position 609,995 of record CAVVFP010000001.1, on the reverse strand, counting down.
AAGGCTTTGGAATGATGAGGCGGTCCCAGGTTTTGAGCACCCAGGCGCTTTCGACGGCGATATGAAACATGGTCAAGGGAACGGCGGAAGAACGCGCCAGAGCTACAGGTCCCGGCTTTACTTTGTAGCGCGGGCCGCGCGGACCATCGACGGTGAAGGCGACCGCCCAGCCTTGCTGCAAGGCACGACGTAGACCTAACAGGGCGCGTACCGCATTGCGGCTGCTGGAGCCTTTGACGGCGACGAACCCGAACTTGCGGATGATGCGTCCCATGTATTCGCCGTCGTAGCTGTTGCTGCTCATCACGCGGATTCCGGCGTCGCGGAACAGGTACGTGGCCGGGATGATGCAGGCGTGCCAGAAAGATATGATCAGCGGCCGCTGGCCAACAGTTTGCTGCGCGCCTTCTTCACGCGAAACGCACACGCGCAGCGTTGGACCGATCAGGCGGATGAAGGCATATCCGCCGGCGATGATGAGGCGCAGGATAATTCTTTGAAAGAGGGTGAAGCGGCGGGGATCGGCGGCCGTGTCGACGGCGGGGGTTTCGCGGGTGGCGGCTTGCGGCACAAGAGTTATTGTAACGGGAGGCGACTGCAGCGCTGAAGCGCTGCGCCATCTAGAGTCCCGGCGCACCCAAAGTCAAAGGCGCGCCGCGCTGCGCTTGGCTGGACCTTTCGGCTTGGCTCAGGGCAGGCTCACGAGGCGCCCGTCCCCACATATTCTTTTTCTTTCTGGCTGAGCTTTCTCTTAGCTTTCCAGGTAGGCGTCGATCCAGTCTTTGACTCGGTGGCGGCGCTCGTCGGCGGCATCGAAGCGGATGCCGAAGGACTTGATCTTACGCCAGGTCACAACGCCACGGACGCTGACGCGCGGCAGCGTAAGCAGAGAGAACGAAACGTCCACGTTGGTTCCCGCGGGCATATCCTCGGCGCTCTTCACCGACATGCCGCCGGAGCTGATCTCGACGCTCGAAGCCGTGAGACGGTGGCCGTCGTGACTGACTACACTGACCTCGGTCATGATGGGGACGCGCGCATAGCGGCGGAATTCGTGAAGCACCAGCATGTGGGTGGCGCGGACCAGTTTGAGCGCCGCGGGTCGCTCCAGAGGCTCCTGGAACATCGCATTGATCCCATATTTGGAGAAGCGCATGGCCTCTTGCGCGCTGCCACCTAGGCCGTAGAGCACGAGGCGGCTGTTCGAGGGAGATGTGCGAGCGGCATCCATGACCGCTTCGGCGCCGGGCACAAGATTGATTACGCAGGCTTCAAATTTCTCCTGGCGCAGGCGCTCGGCAGCACTCGAGGAGACCAGCACCGTCTCGATGCCGAACTGGCGGAAACATTCATTGAGTAGAAATCTGGAAGACTCTTTCAGGTCAACTAGCGCAGCGCGAGCCGCCACCTTCTTGCCGGGGGAAGCGGGCGTGCGTGCCGGGGCCGTGCCGAAGGCTCTTTCCATGTGAGGGACCTATGTCCGCGAGACTGGTTTCGAGTACGAAGGTGATTGTGGCGCGCCTTCGAGGAGTTGGAAAGAACCCTAAGGGGCAGGCCGGAGGGTACAAAAGTGTCATTACCTGGGCTGGACTGGTGGGTACGTGACGGCGAAACGCCCGCACGGCAGGGCTTCAGCTGGGAGCCGCCAACCGGCTGCCGACGCTGCTCAGGAGCTTCTCAGCAGCTTCTCCGGGATCCTGCGAGGCAAAGTTCTCGTCCAAAATAAGGACGGAGACGGCGGGATCAATTTCCTCCAACATCTTCTGTGTGGGCTTGCCGTGTACAGATTGAAAACGCGATGAAATCACGACCAGCTTCGCCTTGGTTGCCTTGAGCAGAATGCGGGCATCGTTAATGCTCAGAGTGGTCATGGCGTTGTAGCCGGCGCTGCACAGGACTTCGCGCAGAAACGTGCACACATCGATTGACTCGAAAACACAGAGCATGCGCGGCCTCGCGTCCCCAGCTTTTCCCCGCGAATAGCGCGAGCCCAAATAGGCGGCGGTGATCGCCTCTTCGACCGAATCGTAGGTTTCAAATTTCGCGAGCAGGTTGGTCAACTCCAGCATTTTGCGGATTCTCGGCTGCAAACCGGTGAGTTTGAGGTCTCCGCCTTTCGAGCGCGCGGCGTGCATCAGGCGGACCAGTGCTCCCAGTCCGCTGCTGTCGACGAACTCCACCTGGTCGAGTTGGAGCACGACGTCGCCGTGCTTGTCGATGGAGTCTCCGACCTGCGAGTGCAGCGTAAATACTTCGTTTCCCGCCACGATTCTTCCGTGGCACTGAACGATTAAGACCTCGCCAACCGGGCGGCTCTCCAAGCGTAATTGCATGCCGACTCCTTGGAGGCGAATCTTACGTCGGCGAAACCGGCAAGTCAATGAAAAGCCCGTGGCCGCGACTAAAGCCTTTGGCCAACGCTGCCGATGAACAGCTAAGAAAACCATGGGCACCAAAGCGCAAGCAGCTCCGATTGAAAAGCCAGCCCCGTGCATCGCCAGGCAGCCCATCCTGACTGCTGACGAAAGCGTCGTGGGTTATGAGCTCTTCTTTCGCGAGAACCGGGAGCAACGCTGCTTTACCTCCGACGGCGACAGCGCAACCTCCGCAGCCATTGATACGTTAAGTTTGGTCGGGTTCGGTGTTTTGTGCGATGGACGCCTGGCCTTCATCAACTGCACCCACCAGACGTTATTGACGGATTATTTCGCGCTCTTGCCCCCGGACAACGTTGTGGTTGAGATCCAGGAGAACGTCCCCGCGGAAGAAGACGTGATACAGGCTTGTGAGCGGCTTAAACGTGCGGGATATTCGATCGCTCTCGATAATTTTGTGCCGGACGATCCCAGGGAAAGCCTGGTTCCCTATGCGGACTTCATCAAAGTCGACGTCACTAAAATCTCAGGGGCGCAGTGTGAGTCGCTGGTCGAGCGCTATGGCAGCAGGAGCTGCCTCATGCTGGCGCACAAGGTGGAAACCCGGCAACACTTTTTGATGGCGGGACAGGCCGGATTCACACGGTTTCAAGGCTATTTTTTCCGCCATCCCGAGAGTCTGCAGGTTCGGCAGATTCCTGCAAGTCAGGCTACGTACGTGCGTCTGCTGAGCGCGGTCTCGGAAATCGAAGTCGATCTCGACGAGGTCGTGGAACTGATCAAGCACGAGCCTTCGCTGTGCTATCGGTTGCTGCGCTATATGAACTCTCCGCTTCAGGGGTCATCGGAGCCGGTCCTGTCGGTCCGCGATGCCCTGACTCTGCTGGGGGACAAGGAATCTGTCCGGTGGATACGAATGGCTACCACTGTGAGCATGGGACAAGACAAGCCCTCCGACCTGGTTCTGTCTTCGCTGGTGCGCGCCCGCTTCTGCGAGCTGATCGCTCTGCGGGTAGAACACGGCAAGTCAGATCTTTTCTTGATGGGCATGCTCTCATTGATCGATGCCATCCTGGCAGTGCCGATCGGAATGGTGATCAAGGAATTGAGCCTAGATTCCGACGTCAAGGCGCAACTTCTTGGCGCCAAGATGGGCAAGAAAACACCTCTTTCCCCAATTTACGAGCTGATGCTGGCAAGAGAAGCAGGTGACTGGGAGCTGGTTACGCAACTCGGGAAACAGCTTAACTTGTCTCTCTCATTCGTCGCTGAGACCTCGAACGCAGCCATGCGGTGGGCGCACGAAATCACCGGCGCAGTGCGGCCTCCCGCACCACGGTGATTTTGTGTTATTGCAGCTTCGCGTACTCCGATTTGGCTTCCTTCAGGATGGGGGCGTCGGGGTCGGCGTCCTTCCACAGAGTTAGAAAGTCTTGATACGCAACACGGGCCTTATCGCGGGCAGGGGCGTCTTTAGGCACGTCGTTCGTGGGAATGTCGTTTTTCGGCACTTCGTTCTTAGGCAAGTCGAGGGCGTAAGCGCGGGCTAGGCTGAGGCGCGCCAGCGCTCCCCATGGGAAATTCACTACTACTCCCCGGTGGTCAATGAACTTTTGAAATTCCGCCGCCGCTGCTTTGCCGTCGCGCAGCATGAGATAGGCTTCTCCCCGCAAATACACTGGGCAAAAGAAAACCGTCAGGTTTGCAGGCTGGCCAAGTTCGATCGGGATCGAGGCTTGCAATAACTCGATAGCGCGGTTCGGATTCTTGCGCTGCAAAGCAATCGCCGCCCGGGTGGTGGGCAGCCAATATCTCTGGACCATCGTGTCGAGCGGGAACGCCCCGTCCATCTCAGTCATCAGCTTCTCGGCTGTCGCCGTATCGCCTGCCCGCGCTAGAGCCAGTGCGGTTAGCGCCCGCACGTCGCGGTTCGGCGCCAGCTTCAACGCGGCATGTGCATCCGCGAGGGCCTGGCCGCGGTTCCCTGACTCCACCTCGCGCAGGGCAGCCAGCGCCTGGTACGCCGCGGCAGTCTCCTGAGCATCGTTGTGCTGGGCTGACTCCATGGCGCGCCGAGTCAACTCGCGTGCGCTTTTTAACTTTCCGTAGAAGCCATCGGTGTCCGCCTGGGATGCCAGCAGCGCGTCTTCCAAGCCCGGCTTGCCGAATGCGACTGAGGCCAACTGCACCATCTGCGCCGTATCGCCCTTAAGAAAAGCTAACTCATAGCGGGCCGATAGTAGCTCCTGGCTCTCCAGTTTACGATCCGCGGCCTGCTTAAACACTGCCTCGGCTTCGTCGAACCGGCTGAGGTTCATATAGTCGATGCCTAGGTTGGCGTAGCGGTTCACATGGCTCGAGTCCAGGCGCATCGACTCGCGATCTTCCTCCAACGCCTTCGTCCAGTCTCCCAAATTGCTGGAGAGGGAACCCAGATTCGAATACGTCACGTAGTCCCTGGGATAGGTCTGCTGCCAGAGTTGGTAGACCTGCGCCGCCTTATCCAACTCTCCGGTGGCAAACCAGTAATAGAATGCCTCGATGTTGAGGCGCTCGCGCTCGTCTACCTTTTCCCGCAGCGCATAGGCCTTGCGCGCATTCTCGGCTGACCGTCCGAGTTCGTTGAGATTGTCATACGTCACCGACATGGAGAGGTAGGCCGCGGCGAAATTTGGGTCGAGTTCCACTGCTCGCTTGTAGAATGGCAAAGCGGCGGTGTCCCCTTTTTCCCAGCGCGTCTTCTGTCCCAGGCTATAGGCTTTCAGCGCCTCCAGCGATGGCGTGGTGGCTTGCTCAAGCGGCACAGCGTACTTCTGCACCGAACTGAACGACTCGCCCAGCTTGCCGCGTAAGCTGACCGCGGCCGCATCCAGGGCTTTGAGCACTCCTTCTTTGCTCGGCGCCTGTTCTTGCGCCTGCGCCAACAAATCTCCGGAGTCGCAATTCACCGCCTTCAGGCCGATCACGTACTGGCTGCCCAGTGGGGAAATCGAACTGGTCAGCACGGCAGAACTGCCGGCGCGCAGACATACCTCGCGGGCAGTATCCGGCGTCAAGCGATCGCCTGCATTTCGGCCCATCAGTTTCAACGTCTCGCTGACTTTTCGCTCGGAGACCAGTTCGAGAAAAGGTGATTGCTCGAGCTGTACTGCCAGGCCCTGCTTTAGCGTGTCGTCGAATACATTGTCGCCCGTGGTGTTCGTGAAATCGGCAAGGACGATGGTGTCCTTGTCAGTAAGCGGCCTGGCTCGATGCGAGCGATAGTAACGCCGGCCCGCGACCAGAAAACCAACAGCGAGCAGTGCGACCAGCAGAGTGGGAAGAGCAATCTTCCAGAGCTTCACGCGCCGAGTCGCAGGAGCTTCAGGCACAGCCAACGCACCGCCGGAAATACGTCCGCTCTCGGAGTCGCTTTTCAGCCGCTGCAGGTCGGCGCGCAGGTCGGAGGCGCGCTGATAGCGCAGGTCACGATCCTTCTGTAATGCCTTGCCAATGATTTCTTCCAGCTGAGGCGGCAGCTCACGATTCCAGTGACTCGCAGGAAGCACATTCTCGTGCAGGATGGCGCCGAAAGTTGCCCCAGACGTCGATCTGTCAAAAGCAACCTGGCCGGTTGCCATCTCGTAGAGCACAACCCCGAAAGAGAACAGATCGGTGCGCGCATCTAATTCTTTACCCCGCACCTGCTCGGGCGACATGTAGGCCACGGTGCCGAGCATGGTCCCGGGGCTGGTGACTTGCTGGGCGTCGATGCTGGCCGCCAGCGTCTCCGCCAATGCAACCTGGCTCGATGAGCTGCCCGTCGCCGGGGCGACCTTGGCCAGCCCGAAATCCAGAACCTTGGCGTGCCCACGCGCGGTGACAAAAATATTGGCGGGCTTGATGTCACGATGAACAATGCCCTTGGAGTGGGCGGCGTCGAGGGCGTCGGCGATGTCGACGGCGATGCGGAGAAGAACGTCCGTTTGCAGCGCCCGTCCCGCTATGCAATGCCTCAGATTTTGCCCGTCCAGAAACTCCATGACGATGAAGGGCTGGCTATCCTGCTGCCCGATTTCGTGGATGGTGCAGATATTGGGATGGTTCAATGCGGAAGCCGCCTGCGCCTCACGCTGGAAGCGGGCCAATGCTTGAGGGTCTTTGGCTACGTCGTCGGGGAGAAATTTCAGTGCGACGAAGCGGTGAAGGGTTATGTCCTCGGCCTTATAGACCACACCCATCCCGCCGCCGCCGATCCTTTCGACGATGCAGTAGTGCGAGATATTCTGGCCGATCATTGGCGAGAAATCTTACGTGGGCGAAACTGGCAAGTCAATGAACTCTAAGCGCGGCTTTTGCTACTCGGACCATCTCCGAAACAGAAGCGCGCCGTTGGTGCCGCCGAAGCCGAAAGAATTCGACATGGCATATTCGAGCTTGGCCTTGCGGGCGTGATTGGGGACGAAATCCATGCCGGCGGTGTCGGGGTCCTGGCTGACCAGGTTGATAGTGGGAGGCAGAATCTGATCGCGCAGGGCGAGGACGGTGATGCCGGCTTCGAGGCCGCCGGCGCCGCCGAGAAGGTGGCCGGTCATTGACTTAGTAGAGCTGACGGGAAGCTTGTGCTCGCCAAAGAAATTCCGGATGGCGTGCGCCTCGAGTGTGTCGCCGATGGGCGTGGAAGTGCCGTGCGCGTTCACGTAATCGACTTTGTCCGGAGTGATGCCGGCGTCGCGCGTAGCGTTGCGCATCACGCGAAATCCGCCCTCGTGCTCGGGCGCGGGCTGGGTCATGTGATAGGCGTCGCCGCTCATTCCATAGCCGGCAATCTCGGCAAGGATGGTCGCGCCGCGCTTTCTGGCGTGTTCGAGTTCTTCGAGCACCAAGATGCCCGCTCCTTCACCCATGACAAAACCGTCGCGGTCTTTGTCCCAGGGACGGCTGGCTTTTTCGGGATCGTCGTTGCGCGTGGAAAGGGCGCGCATGGCAGCGAACCCGCCGACGCCCATCGGCGTAATGGCCGCCTCTGAACCGCCGGCGATCATCACATCGGCATCGTTGTGCTGAATGATGCGGAAAGAATCTCCAACCGAGTGAGCGCTGGTGGTGCACGCGGTAGCCGTGGCCTCGTTCGGCCCCTTGGCCCCCAAGCGCATGGAAACGTGGCCGGCGGCAAGATTGATAATGGCCGCCGGAATAAAGAAAGGAGAAATCTTGCGTGGCCCGCCTTCAAACAGAGCCGTGTGCTCTCGTTCAATAATGTCGAACCCACCGATGCCGGAGCCGATGTGAACGCCGACGCGCTCGTCGTTTTCGGGCGTTATCTTCAGCCCGGACATCTTGAACGCTTCATCGGCGGCGGCAATCGCCAGGTGGATGAACCGTCCCATCTTCTTGACTTCTTTTTTCTCGATGAAGTTCAGCGGATCGAAGTTCTTGACCTCGGCGGCGATCTGGCAGGCGAAGTTCGTGGAGTCGAACTGGGTAATTCGCGCCACGCCGCTCTTACCGGCGAGCACAGCCTGCCACACCTCTCCGGTGGTATTTCCCACCCCGCAGATCAGGCCGATGCCGGTAACTACGACCCTGCGTCCCAAACTACTTGCCACCTTTCGAATGCTTCCCGATGTAATCGATGGCGTCCTGCACGGTGCGAATCTTCTCCGCATCCTCGTCGGGAATCTCTATGTCAAAACCTTCTTCAAACGCCATGACCAGTTCGACCGTATCCAGTGAATCCGCGCCCAGGTCGTCGACGAACGACGCGCTGGAAGTTACTTCGCCCTCATCCACACCCAACTGCTCCACAATGATCTGTTTTACTTTTTCTTCAACGGCTGCCATGTTTCTCCTCGCTTAAGCTTGATTAGATTTTAGATTCGATGTCCGGGACTCTCAACTGTCCATTGCAACGGAAAAAGGCGAACGTGTAGTGTAACGTCCCGGTAAATGGCTGTAAAGGAAGCGCAGACCTTTGCAGGCCGATGCTGTGGTATACCTTCAGCATCCTAAACGTCGTCGCTCGTCATGGTCAAACCACAATGCGTGCCGTCGTGCAGCGGGTGAGCCGCGCGAAAGTTACGGTCAACGGAGAACTCACAGGCGAGATCGGCCTGGGGCTGCTGGTCTTGCTGGGCGTCGGCAGAGACGATGCCGACACCGACGCAATTTATCTGGCAGAAAAAATCTGCGGCTTACGAGTTTTCGCAGATGCACAGGGAAAGATGAACCGCGGCCTGCAGGATGCGGGCGGCAGCGTGCTGGCGGTTTCGCAGTTCACTCTGTACGGGGACGTGAGACGCGGCAAGAGGCCGTCGTTCGACGCCGCGGCGCCCCCGGAAAAGGCACGCCAGCTCTATGAGTTCTTCGTGGAACAGATTCGCGCCGCCGGGCTGCGCTGCGAGACTGGGCGCTTTCAGGAAATGATGGAAGTTGAGTTGGTAAACGAAGGACCAGTAACTATCCTGCTGGATTCGGGGAAGGCGTTTTAGGCGTTCGGCGTCAATGACCTTCCTTGGAACCGACTTCGATCAGGCGCTTGGTCATCAGGACCAGCCCAAGAATCTGCGTCCACTCCGAAACGATGTTGCCGACGACTTGCCCCCACTTGCTGGTCGGGTCCATCGCTTTGAATGCGATTACCCAGGCACCACCGGTCACCAACAAAAAGATGGTGAGCGAGTGCTCGCGCAGGAATTCGAGCGCGGCTGATTTCTCTTTGCCCTTTGCCGTCTTGCTCTCTGCCGACCCCTTTTCGTAGAGGTGCTTGGTCATGACCACGGTTACCAGAACTCCCGACCAGTCGGCGATGGCGTTTCCGAAAAACGAGCCCCAGTGAGTAGACGGGTTCGACCGGGAGTAAAGCACGATCAACACGATCACAACGCCCAGCGCCGCCAGACCGAGTGAGTGTTTGTGGAGAAATTGGTTTGGAATGCTGGTCTGCTTCATGAAACTACTGTACTTTACCGGCAGCTCGTGAGATCAACCCTGATCTGTGTTCCCTACGTCGCGCTGGTTTCCAGGAGCGGATCGGCCAGCTCCCGCGCCAGATCAGCCAACTCCAACTGAAGATTCCCGGGGTTGGTGGCGTAGGCCAGTCCGGTATCCATATCGAGAACGCCTTCGCGGATCATTCTGTCGATCTCGCCGTCGAAGTGCTGCATGCCATCCTCGCTGCCGACTCGCATGCAATCCAGCAGGGTCTTGCCCTCGCCTTCGCCTTTTTCCACGTATTCGCGTGTGCGCAGCGTGGACTTCAATATCTCGATCGCAGCAACCCGTCCATTACCATCCTTACGAGGGATGAGCCTCTGCGAAACGATGTAGCGAAAACTTTTCCCCAGGCGGTTGCGCACCGTGTGCTGTTCCGCCATGGGGAAGACGCCAGCGATTCTTTCCACCGTCTTTGACGCGTCGATGGTATGCAGGGTGGAGAGCACAAGGTGACCCGTCTCCGCCGCCTCCATTGCAATCTCAATCGTTTCGCGATCGCGCATCTCACCGACAAGAATTACTTTCGGGGCTTGGCGCAGCGCTGCCCTCAAGGCAAGGGCAAAGCTGGGCGTATCGGCATGCAACTCCCGTTGATGGACGATGCAGTTCTTGTGGGGATGCAGGAACTCGATGGGATCTTCGATGGTGAGCACGTGATAAAACTGCTCGCGATTAATTTTATCGATGATTGCGGCCAGGGTAGACGACTTGCCCGAGCCGGTCGGCCCGGTTACCAGGACAATCCCATTGCGCAGCTCCGAAATCTTACCCAGCTCGGCAGGCAGATTTAGAGTTTCGAAGTCTGGGGCCTTGCCGGGGATTACACGCATCACGATGGCGCACGTGCCGCGCTGCATAAAAACATTGACTCGGAAACGGCTTGCGCCGGGCAAACTGTAGGAGACATCGCAGGAGCCGAGCCGCTTCAAGTTATCGGTTGCAATCTGGTTGTCGCCGATCAGATCGGCCGCAATGCGTCGCGTATCTTCGCTGTTTAGCGGGCGTGCCGCTCCGGCGGGCGCTAACTTTCCATTGATTTCCACCAGCGGCGGCTTTCCGGGCGAGAAAAAGAGGTCGCTGACCTTCGCAGAAATTCTTAGCATCGACGCCAGAAGCTCAGGGGTTGAGATCGGCGCTGCGGCAGGAGCAGCAGCCGTTGCGGCCCGCGCAGCAGAAACAGAAGCAACAGCGGGAACGGCACCAGGTGGACGATTCGTGGGGGAAGACATAGAGGAGTTACTGTTCTCGCTCGTTGTCCCGATCGTACAGTAATTCTAGTCAGGTTGATTGCGAAGCGAGGGTAGTTCCGTTACCTAGGTCATGCTGCGTGAGGATGCGTTTATGAAGCAGAGTTTCATCTTTCGGTCAGCGAGCTTCGAGGATGGCGTCAGCCACTCGCGCCGCTTCGACGGCCGCCTTTACGTCATGGGTTCGTAAGATGTGCGCACCCTTGAGAATCAAGGCGGTGTGAGCGGCAAGATTTCCGTAGATCCGGTCGGCTACCGCAGCGTCTTTCCCATCCTTCGCCAGAGTACGTCCCAAGAATGATTTTCTCGACGTTCCGGCAACCAGCGGAAAGCCCAGAGATTGCAATTCCTGGAAGTGAGCCAGCAGCGGATAGTTCTGCTCGAAGTTTTTTCCGAAGCCGAAGCCAGGATCGAGCGCGATCCTTTCCCGGCGCACTCCGGCGAGCACGGCCGCTTCCACCCAATCGCGGAGTTCGCGCTTAACCAGCAGAACGATATCGCCGGGCGCCGGTAATGTACGCCACTCTTCGGGACGGCCGCGCATATGCATCAGAACGGCTCCGCATTTTATCTCGGCGATCGTCTTTGCCATCAGCGAATCCCAGCGCAGGCCGCTGACATCGTTGACGATCTCGGCTCCGGCTGCCGCAGCGGCGCGCGCTACGCTGGCTTTGTATGTGTCAATCGAGATCACTGCATCCGGGCGCTGTTTCTTAAGCGCCGTGATCACGGGCAACACACGCCGCAACTCTTCATCAGCTGTCACGGCAATCTTTGCGCCCGGGCGTGTGGATTCTCCGCCGACATCAATAATGTCCGCACCTTCGTCGACCATTCGTAGCGCGTGGTCGATAGCTTTTTCGGAATCGAGATACTGGCCACCATCCGAAAAAGAGTCAGGCGTGACGTTGACGATGCCCATGATCAGCGTCCGCTTGCCCAGTTCCAGCGCGCGCGTGCCCAGGCTCCACTGAAAGACAGCTCTCATGCGGGCATGATTCTAAATGAAAGGAGAATGCTGAGTGGTCCGCGATCGAGTACGCTTACCGTCGCCGCACCGCGGCATCCCGCGCGCGCAGGTTCCGAAGCGCGCCAGGTCCCGTGCCGGTTGGCGGTTTGCGCATTCCATCGAGCAGGTCTTTCAGCACGACGGCGTTATTGTGTGTCTCGTTTTTCGAAGCATATAGCAGCGTCAGCCGTTTCCGCTTGTGCGCCAGGCTGTACAACTTCTGCAAATCTTTTTCGGCTTCAGGACGGGCCAATTCTTTCAGGTAACGCTTGCGAAAGAGAGCCCAATGCTCCGGTCGCGCGTGGTACCACTGCCGGAGCGCGTCCGAAGGAGCGAGATCGCGCAGCCACTCGTGCATTGCGACATCAGCTTTCCGCAGACCGCGCGGCCATAGGCGGTCGACAAGAACGCGCGCTCCGTCAGAGTGCGACACCGATTCGTAGACCCGCTTCACGGCGACTGGCATGGTTTTACAAATTTCCTCTATCATTGTAAGTCGAGTGGATCGGCGGTCGCTGTGGGAAACTGCGCACAAATAACGATTAGCGTTTGTCTCGGTGCGTGCCTTGCGCTCGCCGGTTGCGATGTGGAGCGTCGCAAATCGAACGCCGAACTCGGCCTCACTCCCCAGCAGGCCGCCGGCCGCAAGATTTACGACAATGACTGCGACCGCTGTCACCGGCCTTACTCCACCAAGGGGAGGAAAGGTCCGGGATTGAAGGGAATGTTCCAGCGCCAATATCTTCCTCTTAGCGGACTGCCGGCGAACGACGACCGTGTCGGCGAGATTATTCGCTATGGCCGCCACGAAATGCCAGGCTTCAGCCAGACTCTGAGCGCGCAAGACATGCAGGATTTGTTCGCCTATCTGCACACGCTGTAGCGGACGGCCATTGAATCCGCCGTGCGCAGTTCGTTCTCTTCGTGGGATAATCTCCACGTGAAAAACGTCGCGCTATCGGAGCTTTTTCGCCAGCTTCCGTCCGTGGACGATGTGATGTCAGCGTCTGCGGTCAACTCGCTGGCGGCGACCTATGGCCACGACCCCACCGTGGACGCGGTGCGCGCCGTGCTGGCCCGGCTACGGCAGGAAATCACATCGAGACTACTGGACGAGCATGCGCTGGAACTCGCGCTCTCAGGTTTGCCGCGCGCAGTGGAGAACCAACTTCGGCAGGCCCTCAGTTATTCTCTCCAGCCTGTGATCAACGCCACGGGAGTGATCCTGCATACCAACCTCGGCCGCGCTCCGCTGGGTGATGCGGCGATTGAACACATCCGCGAGACCGCCGCGACCTATTCCAATCTGGAGTTTGATCTCGCAGCCGGAGAGCGCGGCAAACGCGATGTGCACGTAGACCGCCTCTTCAAGCGGCTATTGAGTGAAGAAGCAGGCAATAGCCAGTCAACTATTTCTACTATCGTGGTCAACAACAATGCTGCCGCGGTTTTGCTCGCGCTGAACACACTGGCAGAAGGTGGAGAAGTCATCGTGTCGCGCGGTGAACTGGTGGAGATCGGTGGCTCGTTCCGTATTCCAGACGTGATGGCCAAGTCGGGAGCAATTCTGCGCGAGGTGGGCACGACGAACCGCACTCGCACCGGTGACTACGAGAACGCAATCACCGAACGAACGCGGCTTTTATTGAGAGTGCACCGCTCGAACTTCGAGATCACCGGGTTCACCGAGCAGGCGTCGACCACTGAACTGGTCGCGCTCGCGCGCAAACGCGGCGTTCCGTTCATGGAAGACCTGGGCAGCGGCGCGCTCTTTGACCTGCGCTCCGTCGGAATCGGCTGTGAACCGGGCGTGCTCGACAGCCTCCGTAGCGGCGTAGACATCGTCACCTACAGCGGCGACAAACTGCTCGGCGGTCCGCAGGCGGGACTGATCAGCGGTGGTTCAGGATTGATTGGACGCATGCGATCGAATTCGCTGTTTCGCGCGTTGCGCGTGGATAAACTGATCTACGCAGCGTTGGAAGCTACCCTTTTACAATATGCTCGGCGGAATCACGATGCCGTTCCCACGCTGCGCATGATGCGCCTCACTAAAGAAGCGATTGGCGAGCGGGCCGGGGCGCTGGCAGCGCGAATTGCAACGCCGAAGTTGAAGGTCGAAATCATGGACGGTGAATCGATCCTCGGCGGCGGCGCTGCTCCGTCTTCTACTCTGCCGACGCGGGTGCTGGCGCTGACTTGCGAAGGGCTAAGTGCTGATGAGCTAGCCGCTCGCATGCGCGGTTCGGATCCTCCGATCATCGCTCGCGTCGACGAAGGTCGCGTGTTGCTGGACTTGCGGACCGTGTTTCCAGAGCAGGAGGCAGCCGTCGCGACCGCTCTTGGCCGCATCGTTTCGTAATCTTCTTGCATCGAAACCGTGTTGGCTCTGCTTTACACCATCGGACATTCGACGCGTTCGCTCGATGACTTGATCGAGACGCTTCACGCTCACCAGATTCAGACGCTCGCCGACATCCGCGCTTTTCCGATGTCGCGGCGGCTGCCGCAGTTCAATCGAGAATCCTTGGAAAAGAGTCTGCCAGCGGAGGGAATCCGCTACGTCTGGATGAAAAACCTGGGCGGCTACCGCAAGAAAAGTCGTGAAGACTCTCCTCACATTGCACTTCGCAATGCGAGCTTCCGGAAATATGCCGACTACATGCTGACCCCGGAGTTCGAGAAGGCGATCGCTGAACTGGTTGCAATCGCCGAAGGCGAGCGCATCGCCTATATGTGTGCCGAGCGCGTATACTTCCGCTGCCATCGCATGCTGATTTCGGACTGGCTGTTGGCGCACGGGCATGAAGTGATGCACATCGACGGAACCGGCCCGGTAAAGACTCATAGGCTGACCGCGGAAGCTCGTACCGTGGAGGGCGAACTGATTTACCGTGGTGACCGGCTGCTGTAAGGTCGCAAAAAAGAGCGGCGAAAACATGATCGTGGGCACAGGCATTGACATTGCCGAAGTTCCCCGCATCCGACAATCGATTGCGCGCTTCGGTGATCGCTTTCTGCGGCGAATCTACTCGGCGGGTGAAATCCGCTACTGCGACTCCAAAGCCAACCGGGTCGAGCGCTACGCCGCACGCTTTGCGGCCAAAGAGGCCGCGATGAAGGCTCTGGGCACAGGCTGGAGCCACGGCGTGCGCTGGCGGGATTGCGAAGTTGTCCGCATGCCCGGCGGACGCCCGTCCATTGTTTTTCACGGAAAAGCCGGCGAGATTGCCGCCAGGCTGGGCGTAAAGAATGCCGCGCTCTCGCTCTCGCACACTGCCGAGCAGGCCATCGCGCAAATCATTCTTGAAAGCTAGAACGTTCTCAAGCAAAGCGTGGACCAAACGCGCGTACCGGCCCCACAAGCCTTCTGTTAGACTGACGAATCCCAATTCATCATGTCTGCAACCATTCAGACAGCAACCTCGGTTCCTTCGTCAATTGAAATTCCCGAACGCATTCTGCTCGCGGGTTTGGGGCTCACCAGTTTCGCCGCGTTATTGCTGGAGCTGTCGCTCACTCGATTGTTCTCGGTAGTGCTCTTTTACCACTTCGCGTTTCTCGCGATTTCGATTGCGCTGCTGGGACTGGGCGCCGGCGGTGTGTTCGCCTACCTGCTGAAGGCCCGACTCGCCAAAACGGCCACGCGCACTCTTGCTGCCCGCCTGTGCAGGATCAACGCGGTGGTGGTGTGGGTGGTTTTGGAAATCGTCCTGAACGTTCCGGTCGCACTCGAGGTCTCATGGAAAAATTTTCTAAGCCTCAGCGCTCTCTATCTGGCCGCGGCCGTGCCTTTTTTTCTGACCGGATTACTTTTCTCGGTCGTCTTTGCGCGCGAGACCTGGCGAGTCCCAATGCTCTACGGAGCGGACTTGAGCGGCGGAGCGCTCGCCTGCCTGGCAGTCGTTCCACTACTGAACTGGCTGGGAGGACCTAATACGATTCTGGCTGCCGCCGCTGCAATGGCAGGCGCAGCGATGATTTGGGCGCACTCCTCAAGCGGACGCAAGCTGGCCGGCATCCTCGTGGTTTTCTTCGTTGTACTGATCGCGGCGAACCATTCCAATCGGCTGATCGATGTGATCTATGCTAAGGGAGTGTTTCGCGACCGGAACTGGGTCGAATTCGCCCGCTGGAACGCGCTGTCACGCGTGGAAGTGGATCGCCAGGGGCAGGCCAAGGCCATCGTCATCGACGCCGACGCTTCCACTTACATCATGAATTGCGATCTGGCGCACTGGGACGGTTCGGAGTGGGAGCGCGCTCTCATGTCAGCTCCTCCGGCCCTGGCGAATGTTCTGCGTCCGCACGGGGAATTTGCGATCATCGGGCCCGGCGGCGGCGTGGACGTTTTGCGCGCAGTGGCGAACGGCAGCCCCAGCGTGACCGGAATCGAGATCAACCCCATCATTGCCGACACTATCATGCGCAGGCGTTATGCCGATTACTCCCAGCATCTTTACCAGCGTCCCGAGGTTCATATGCACGTGACCGACGGCCGCTCCTACCTGCGCTCCACCCCGCAGCGCTTCGATGTTGTGCAGATGACGCTGGTCGACACCTGGGCCTCCACGGCGGCCGGCGCTTTCGCGCTGAGTGAAAACAA
The DNA here is from genome assembly GCA_963747615.1 of uncultured Acidobacteriaceae bacterium. Classification (GTDB taxonomy): domain Bacteria; phylum Acidobacteriota; class Terriglobia; order Terriglobales; family Acidobacteriaceae; genus Sulfotelmatobacter. Next base: position 593,783 of record CAVVFP010000001.1, on the reverse strand, counting down.
TCTCTACACGGTGGAGGCTTTCCGCGAATATTTTGAACATCTCAAACCGGACGGAATGATCGCGATCACCCGCTGGGAGTTCCGCCGGCCGCGTGAGGCGCTGCGCGTGGTATCGGTCGCGATGCAAGCCCTGCATGGCCTCGGCGTGGCTGATGCGGCGCGCAACTTCATCGTCGCTTCGGAAGGACCTCTTAACGAAGACGGAATTCCCGTGGTGGTGCTGGCCAAAAAGAACGCTTTTACGCCCGAGGAAGAGTCCGCAGTGCAGGCTCATTTCAAAAGATATGGCGATCTTAATCCACTCTACCTGCCTTCGAGTTCCGCAAAGAACCCATTTGCCGATCTGATTGCGAGCAACGATCCTTACCGGTTTGCCCAAAGTTATTCCTATAACGTGGCTCCGGTCACCGATAACGCGCCGTTTTTCTTTTTTACGCTCAAGCCCGGACAAATCCTCGGCGACGCGGCACTGCAACGGCATGGAATCGACTGGAAAGTGAACCTGGGAGTGCTGGTTCTGATTCTCGTGCTCGTCATTTCTCTGGCAGCCGTGCTGGCCTTTCTAATTCTGCCGCTTGCGTTCCAGGGAGGCCGTCACTCGCCGCTTCCCCTGCTTTATTTCGTCGCCGTCGGCCTTGGCTACATTCTGGTGGAGATTGCTTTTATTCAGCGCTTTGTACTTTTTCTGGGACACCCCACCTATGCGCTGACCGTAGTCATCTTTTTGCTGATGCTGTCGAGTGGCGCCGGCAGCCTGTTTTCGCGCCGCTGGCTTTCCCGCACCGAAATGGCCTGGATGCCCATCACGATGGTAATCGCCGCGCTTCTGGTAGGCGTGTTCTTTCTGCCCACCTGGCTGGAAGCCTGGGTGGGATTGGGGCTTTACTCTCGAATTGCGGTCAGCGCCATCCTTTTAGCTCCGCTCGGCTTCGTGATGGGAATGCCGTTTCCGACGGGCTTGCGGGCACTGGCTGCCGGTCCTGTGGTTGATGTCCCCAGCGGGGCGAGCAGCAAAGACAATGCCGTGGAGTGGGCCTGGGCGATGAACGCCGCCGCCAGCGTGCTCGGTTCCGTTCTGGCCATGGTGATCACGATTCAATTTGGCCTGACCGTCACCCTGGCCTGCGGCCTTGCCGCCTATCTGCTCGCCCTATTGCTGCTGCCAAGCCTTCAACCGCAACCGGCCTAGGTTTTGTTATGATGCAGCGGAGGAACCGCAGGGGCGTGGGGCTGTTCCGTGCGCCGTTCGAGAATGGCGCAGATTGCAGTCTGAGGGAATTCACTTGCCGAGTGAAAAGCAACTCAAATGGTCGCAACTTCGCGTCGGCCTGACGGTGATTGTCGCCAGTCTGGTGTTGGCGCTGCTTTTATTTCTAATGTCCGGAACCGGGGGCTTCTTCACCAAGCGCATCACGCTGGTCTCCTACTTCGACAACGCTGAAGGATTGCGGGTGGGCGCTCCGGTGCGCCTCAATGGCGTGGACATCGGGAACGTAATGAAGATTGTCATCGTCCCTGACAAAGACAAACAGCTCACGCCCGTCGAAGTAATCATGAAGGTGAGCACGAAGTACAGCTTCAACCTTCGCCGCGACTCGGTCACGTCTCTCGAGACCGCCGGAGTGCTGGGCGAGACTTTCATGGACATGGACAGCGCGCAGGCTGTCGGCCCGCCGGCGCAAGATGGCGACACGCTGCCCACCCACGTGCACCCCGACTTCAACGAAGTGGTGCGCTCCAGCCAGAGCACGCTGCAGAACATGGATGCGCTCCTTAAGCGGGCCGACCGCATCCTCGCCTTCGCGGAAAGCGGCAAGGGATCCCTCGGCAAATTGATCTATGATCCCACGCTCTATGACCGCTTCTCGCAGACGGTCGCGGAACTCAAGACCGTAGTCGACGAAATCGCCAACGGAAAGGGCAGCCTGGGCCAGTTGATCAATAAGAGTGATGCCTATGACAAATTTGTAGCCACGCTCGACAAAATGAATGGCGTGGTGGACGACCTGCAAGCAGGCAAAGGCACAGCCGGAAAATTCCTTAAAGACCCGACGCTCTATAACAATGCCAACGACACCATCGTTAACTTGAAAAAGGTGAGCGACGACCTGCAGGCAGGCAAGGGCACGGCGGGAAGGTTGCTCAAGGACGAGGAACTAGGGAAGAAGATCGACACGACCATGACCAAGCTTGCGGCGCTGACCAGCGACCTCGAGGCCGGCAAGGGCACGGCTGGAAAAATCCTCAAAGACGATACTATGTACAACAACATCAACCACGTGCTCGAAGAAACGCAGGGCCTGATCAAGTCGATCCGGGAGAATCCCAAGAAGTATCTCAGCATCAAGCTGCACATCTTCTGAGAGCGATTGAGTGGTTGGGAAATTTTGTAATTGAGTAATTGAGTAATTGAAGACTCTTGGCTGACTGCTTTTCAATTACGCGATTACCAAATTCCCCAATTTCTCAATTTCCACTCAGTGCTCGCCAATCCCGAAAACCGCGCCCAGCAGCAGAATCGCGAGCACTCCAAACGAGATTGCTCCGAACTTCCAGTCCTTTTCGCGCAGAAAAAGAACACCCGCCACCGCGACGCGGACCACGGGCGTAGCCAGCATCAGCAGCACGCCCGCACGTTCAATCTCCTGCGGAATGCGCCCCGGAACGAAAAATCCAACCAGTAATCCCGCGAGCATAATGAAGAAACATCCGAATGCGCCCACCCGCAGCACCAGCGCCACCACACGATCGAAAGCGGGCTCCCGCACTTGACTCATGCCGCGCCTCCGCTAAGCAGGTGCACAAGCAGGTGACCTGCAAGATAGAGCATGATCCCAACCAGAAGATAAACGACGTATTTCGTTTGTATGCGCGGCGCCAGACGGGCGCCCAGCAGCGATCCCACGAACACGCCAACGGCCAGCGGCGCAGCGATCCCTACCAGGATGTCTCCCCGGCGGTAGTAAACGATGGCGCTGGCCGCCGCCGTTACTCCAATCATGAAATTCGACGTAGCCGTCGCCACCATCAGCGGAACATTCATAAAGATATACATCACCGGAACTTTGATGGGGCCGCCGCCGATGCCGAGCAAGCCGGAGAGTCCGCCCGCGACCAATGAAGCAGCCAGTCCCAGTGGATAGCGTTTCGGCTCGTAGGGCGGAATCACGGTTTCTCCATTGCTCTTCGGCGGCTGTTCTTCCTGATCCTTCACTTTGCCACCGCGCAATAAAATGGTGACGGAACTGTATAACAGGAAGCCGGCGAAAAGTCCCTCAAGCACATTGCGATTGAAGTAGCCGACCAGGTAAGCAGTGACCGCAGCGCCAAAGGCTGTTGCCAGCTCCAGCGTCATGCCGAGACGAATGTCGGTGGTGTGGCGCTGAAGGTGAACGGAAGAACTCGCCGCGGAGGTGGTGATCACGGCCACAAGGCTCGTGCCAATTGCTTGCCGGATGGGGATTCCAAAATGCAGCGCAAGAATGGGCGAAAGCAGAATGCCCCCGCCAATGCCGGTCAACGCTCCCAGCAATCCAGCGAAGAAGCCCAGCAGCACCAGCAGGGCGCTCAGCATCGCCGCGTCTATGACGCAACCCGCGGCGCGGAGGTGGAGTCGGCCTGCTCATGCGCGTGATAGCTGGAGCGCACCATCGGCCCGGATTCAACGTGGCGAAAGCCGAAGCGCAACGCTTCTTCCCGCAGTTCGCGAAATTCCTCAGGCGTGTAGAACCGTGCGATCGGCAAGTGGTCGCGCGAGGGACGCAGGTACTGCCCCACGGTAAGAATGTCGACCCCGCGGCCGCCAAGATCGCGGAAGACTTCGATCAGTTCGTCCGTGGATTCGCCCAGCCCCACCATTACGCCACTCTTCGTCACCATGCCCGGAGAAAATTTCTTGGCACTCTCCAGCAGAGCAAGAGTGCGCTCATAACGGGCCCCCGAGCGCACGGAGCGATAAAGACGCGGCACGGTTTCCGTATTGTGATTAAGAACATCGGGCTGCGCCGCAAGCACAATCTTTAACGGCTCTTCCAGACCCTGAAAATCTGGAATCAGTACCTCGACGCGGCAATCTGGAATCAGTTCGCGAATTTCTCGAATCGTCTCGGCAAACACTTTGGCACCGCCGACGTTGTCATCATCACGATTCACGCTGGTAACGACGGCGTGTTTCAATCCCAGCGTGGCCACCGCCTCAGCCACCCGGCGCGGCTCATCCCAGTCGATGGGTTCCGGACGGCCTTTCGGCACCGCGCAGAATCCGCAGCGGCGGGTGCAGATGTCGCCCAGAAGCATGAACGTCGCCGTCTTGTGATTCCAGCACTCGCCAATGTTAGGGCACTGCGCCGACTCGCAGACGGTGTGCAGCCCCAATCCCCGCGCCAGTTTTTTCAGCTCGTGAAAGTTATCCCCAACCGGAGCTTTAGCCCGCAGCCAATCCGGCTTGGGCATCCGGAGCGGAGGCCCCAGCTCGATCTGTATCAATTGAGACGTGCCTGCCATCCCTCGATTCTATCAGTTTGAAGCCAAGCCTTGAGAGAAGTGCGGCTACGGCATAGAATGCCGCCACATCTTATGTGGACCATCGGGGACTCAAGTAGGGGGATCTATGAGACGATTCTGGAGCCGGCTGCGCGTGGGTCTAGTAATCCTGGCTGCCATCCTGGTTGTAGCCATCAGTTTCACCATTGGCTGGAGACCGTTTCTAGGTCCTCGGGCGCGGCCGCTCACCGACCGTAAGTTCGAGGCCACACCGCAGCGGCTGGCGCGCGGGCGCTACCTGGCGAACGCGGTCTCCGGGTGCATCTTCTGCCATTCAGAACACGACTGGAAAGCCCTCGGCGCTCCGGTGGTGGCGAGCAAGCTGGGCGCCGGCCAGGTTTTCCCTCTCGCCGGTTTACCAGGAACGGTAGTCGCTCCGAATATCACGCCGGATCCCGCGACAGGAGCGGGTACTTGGAGCGACGACCAACTCGCTCGCGCCATCCGCGAAGGTATCGGCCACGACGGCAGAACTTTGTTTCCGTTGATGCCCTACGAGCACTTTCGGATTATGGCGGATGAGGATGTGGCTTCAATTGTGGTCTATCTTCGATCTTTGCAGGCGGTGCAGAATCCGCTACCCAAGACCGAGATCGTTTTCCCCGTGAAATACCTCATCCGTAACGCGCCGCAACCCGTAACCTCGCCAGTAGCCGCAAGCAATTCCACCGACCCGGTCAAGCGGGGAGAATATCTGGCGCAGATTTCCGGTTGCTCAGACTGCCACACTCTACAGAAGCAAGGGCAGCCCATCGCCGCGCTGGCCTTCGCCGGTGGCTTTGAGCTGCACGGTCCGTTTGGAACCGTGACCAGCGCCAACATCACCCCGGATCCTTCGGGCATTTCCTATTACGACGAGAATTCGTTTATCCAGGCGATGCGAACCGGCAAGGTTGGAGCTCGGAGCCTGAATCCGATAATGCCCTGGTTCATGATGCGGAATATGACCGATGAAGATCTCAAGGCCATATTTGCGTATCTGCGCACCCTGAAGCCGATCCATCATCGCGTGGATAACACTCTGCCTGCGACCGCGTGCAAGATTTGCCAGGGTAAGCACGGAGCTGGAGACCAAAACTGATCGTGACTTCCTAACCGACCTCTACGAGCCCGTAAGTATGCTGCCACCGGGTGCGCAAGGCAACCAGCGCGCGGCTGATCTCGACCTGTGTAACTTCGGAATTCGGCCCGGCCATCACGGCCGCAGCTTCGCGCTTGGCCAACTCCAGCAACTGCCGGTCGCGAATCAGGTTGGCGACGCGAAAGCTTGGCATCCCTGCCTGTCGCGTGCCGAAAAATTCTCCCGGCCCGCGCAGTTCGAGATCAAGTTCCGCGATCTGAAAACCGTCGTTGGTGCGCGCCATGGCATCGAGCCGGCGCTCGCCCTCTACCGTGACTTTGCCGCCGGTCATCAAAATGCAAAAAGATTTCGCGGCTCCGCGCCCAATGCGCCCGCGCAACTGGTGAAGCTGCGCCAGGCCAAAGCGCTCGGCATGTTCGATCACCATCGCCGTTGCATTCGGAACGTCCACGCCCACTTCAATCACTGTAGTCGCGACCAGAATCTGCAGGTCGCCCTTCTGAAACATGCGCATGACCTGATCTTTCAACTCAGAATCAAGGCGGCCATGCAGCAAACCCACCTTCAGATCGGCGAAAACCTTCCCGCTCAGTTCCCGGTACATCTTGATCGCCGCCTTAAGTTCGGTCTCTTCATTTTCCGCGATGACCGGGTAGACCACATACACCTGATGTCCCTTCGCGACCTGCTTGCGCACAAAATCCCAGACCTCGGGCGAACGATCGTCCGTGATTCTCCGCGTGACGATAGGCGTGCGGCCGGGCGGAAGCTCATCGAGCACGCTGAGATCAAGATCGCCATAAAGAGTAAGCGCCAGCGTGCGTGGGATGGGCGTTGCAGTCATCACCAGAACGTCAGGCTCGGCAGGACTTGTCTCAGCCTGCCCTGAGCTTGCCGAAGGGCTGCTGCCTTCGCCCGATTTCTTCATCAACTTCAACCGCTGCAGAACGCCGAAGCGATGCTGCTCATCGACAATGACGAGTCCGGGCTTGGCGAACTCAACTTTTTCCTCCAGCAAGGCGTGAGTGCCGATGATGAGCTGCGCGTTTCCCTGCGCGATGTGGCGGCGGATTTCGCGTTTCCGGTCCGCCTCCAGAGAGCCCGTCACCAGGACGATGCGGTACCCCGCATTCTCCAGAATCCTCCGCGCGGAAAAATAATGCTGCTGCGCAAGAATTTCCGTCGGCGCCATCAAAGCAACCTGATATCCGTTCTCGATGGCGATAATCGCCGCCTGGAAGCCGATGATCGTCTTTCCCGACCCCACATCTCCCTGTAGCAAACGCCGCATGGGGTGCGGCTTCTGCATGTCATCGGCGATCTCTTTTAAGACCCGCTTCTGCGCCGCCGTGGGATGGAAAGGCAAAATTTTCTTGATCGCTTGCCGTACCCGGTCGTCGAGCTGAAAAGCAATTCCTGTCTGCGCTTTCTGCTGCTGCCGCTTGAGTTCCAGCCCCAGTTCGATGAAGAACAATTCCTCAAAAATCAGCCGCATATGCGCGGGCGTGCGCGAAGACTGCAAATCGTTGAAGCTCTCTCCAGCCTCGGGCCAGTGCACTTTCCACAACGCCTCTCGGGGCGAAACCAGCGCAAGTCGCTCGCGCACGGCCGCCGGAATGGTTTCGGCCAGTTCAGGAGTCAGATCGTCGAGCGCCGTTCGAATCACCCGCCGAAACCAGCGTGCCGTCACGCGCCCCTGCCCCGCCGATTCGTAAATCGGCACGATGCGCCCCACTTCGAGCGATGCCGCCGCCTTGTCCTCGGCAGCCTCTGCATCGCCCAGCATCTCAAACTGCGGCTGAACGATCTGCAACTCTCCACTGCGGGAGTCCTGCTCCACCTTGCCATAGAGCGCAATCAACTGCCCGGGCTTGAATTTATCCTGGAGGTAGGCGCCATGAAACCACAGGCAACGCAGCTTAGACCGTCCCTGGCCCACGGTCAGCTGAAAGATGGGCATCTTCCGCGTGCGAAACAACCCGGAGTTGCGAACCTCGCCAATCACCGTAGCCATTTCGCCGGCGCGCAATTCTGCAATCCCCCGCGGATTCAGCCGGTCTTCATAACGAAACGGCAGATAATGCAGCAGATCGCCGACGGTCGCAATGCCCTTAGTGGCAAGAATCTCCGCCATCTTCGGACCGATCCCCTTGACGTACTGCACCGGCGTTGTGAGTTCAAGCATGGCGGAACTTCCATGGGAATGTTAGCAGGACGGGCGACCCTGAGAACTCCCGCCTCACGGCGAGGGTGAGGGTAGGCGCGACTCTTTCGCAAGCCTAGTTACTTTAGGAACCTCGGCCAACTGTCTTCGTCACGTTACCATAGCCCCTAAGCTACGAATAAAGAGCTATGAATAAAATCGCGGTCCTGTACGATGCGGGCCAGGCCGTGCTCTCCACCTTTGATCTGGACGAGGTGCTGCAGCGCATCCTCGGCATTGCGCGGGACTACTTTCATTTGCGGAACGTCGCCATACTGCTGCTCGACCGGCAGTCGCAGGAGTTGTATGTCCGTTCGCAGATTGGCTGGGACGAAGGGCAAGACAAGATTCGGATGTCTCCCGGCCAGGGCATCACGGGAGCCGCAGCGCTCAAGAAACAGCCCGTCTATGCCCCCGACGTCACACGGGACCCTCGCTATTTCTGCTCCGCCAAGTCCACACATTCCGAACTCGCCATCCCTTTAATGGTTCGGGATGAAGTGGTTGGCGTTCTCGATTGTCAGAGCGATCGCGTCGATCATTTCGACCCCGAGACCATCGATCTGCTCACACTCTTCTCCACCCAGGCGTCGATCGCTTTACAAAACGCGCGGCTCTACTCCCTCGAGCAGCAACGCGCCCGGCAACTGCAAGCCATCAACGCCATCGCCCAGCAAACCACCGCGGTTCTTGACCTAGAAGATCTGCTCGGCCGAGTCTGCCAGTTGATTCAGGACGCGTTCCGGGTCTCGCACGTCTCGCTTTTCCTCCGGGAAGACCAAGACCTTGTCTTGCGCGCTCATCACGGCACGCTCACGCCTCGCATCCCGCAGGGCGGCCGCTTCCCGGCCGAACCCTGGGCAGAGATCCTCGCCAGCAACAGTACGGTAATGGAAACAGATATCCGCAGCGGACCCACCGGCACGAAGTTCTACGCGGAGTCGGCCTCGCGCATGTGTATTCCTCTGGTCTCGTTCGGACATACGCTGGGAATTCTCGCGCTCGACAGTTCCCAACCCGATGCCTTCCGCGACGGCGATTTGCAGTCGCTCGAGTCGGTCGCCGATATCTGCGCTACCGCCATTCAGAACGCTCACTATGTCGAACGCGTAAAACAGCTTGCCTACCTCGACGGCCTGACCGGCATTTTCAACCGGCGCTTTTTCGAATTGCGCTTCATAGAAGAGATCGACCGCGCCCGCCGTTACGGCACGGGCATGGCTGTTATCATGGCCGACATCGATCAGTTCAAGCGGCTCAACGACGAGTTCGGACACGTGCTGGGCGACGAGGTACTGCGCCAGGTTTCTTCCTTGTTTCATCAGCAATTGCGGAAGATTGATGTCGTCTGCCGTTACGGAGGCGAGGAGTTCGGCATCCTGCTCACTCAAACCGATGCCCACCACGCAATGAATGTTGCGGAGAAACTGCGCCGGATGGTCGCAAGTTGGCAGTTCCCGGGCGTGCCCCGCACCGTCACCATCAGCGCTGGAGCCGCCGCCTTCCCCGATCACGGCGCGACCCGCGACGATCTGGTACGAGCGGCAGATTCCGCCCTCTATGCCGCCAAGCAGGCAGGGAGAAACAGAATCTGCCTGGCGACTCTGGCGCAAAAATCAGTGGCTGGTGGGCAGTGATCAGTGTTCAGTAAAATCCCTGGACGATCGCGGATTTACTGAACATTAGCCATTAACTGACCAATGTTTCTATAGGTCGAGCGAGCCGCCACGCATCTGCAGGCGAAGCTGCTCCATCTCCTGCTGAAAGTTCCGGCGGCTCTTCTGAAGTTCTTGCTGCATTTCTTCCTGAAACATGGGCCCGAATTCCTGCTTCATCTTCTCGGCCTGCTCTTGCATATCTTTCTGCCGGTCGCGCATGGCTTTGCACAATTCTTCCGAGGCCTTCCGGCTTTCTTCCTTTGCCATCTGCATTGCCACTTCCATCTGGGGCCTGAGTTTGGCCAGCTTGTTTTGCACTTCACTCAACTCCAACTGCCTTTCCGCGTTCAACTCCGGAGCTTCCAGGCTCTCCTCGATCAGCTCGCCTGAGTCCTTGCGCTCAGGTAAAGTGAGGGTAAGAGTCTGCTCCTTCTTGTCGCGGATCACACCCACACTCACCGATCCCGCGCTCAGCGAATGCAGAGCATGAGTGAAGTCACTGGTGTCATGGATGGGTTGGTCGCCGACACGAGTGATCACATCTCCGGCCCGCAGGCCTGCCTTTTCAGCGCGGCTCCCCTTGTCCACCGATCGCACCAGCACCCCGTTCCCGCTCTTCGCCCCGAAAAAGTCGCCGAGTTGCGGCGTCAGATTCTCCACCATCACACCGCTTCTCATCGACGAGTGCACGTAAACCACTCCAATATTCGGAATATCGAAGTCCGGAAGGTTCGGGATCGGCGGAATTTCTACATGGAAATCCTTGTCCTTGTACTTGCCTTTCAGAACTGCATATTCGTTGCGCCGGTCGGCCAGCTGCACCTTGATGCTCATTGCTTGTCCGTCGCGGCTCACTCCCAGCGTAACCACTCGTCCCGCCGGAGTTTCGTGGATCATGCGCTGCAACTGCGTCTTGCTTTCGATCGCCGTTCCGTTCATCGTCAGAATAACGTCGTGTTCCTTGATGCCGGCTTTGCCCGCCGGGGCGTCCTGGTCGACCATCGTCACTTCCACCCCTCGTTCTTCCTTCAGCTTCAAAGCGCCCAGCCGGTCGGAAGTTATATTCGCGATGTCCACGCCCAGATAGGAATTCGTCTCCGGATCTTCGCTGGGAAAGCCGAAATTCTGCGAGGAATCAACAGTGAGTCTTTGCGCGGCTTGCCCCGGGTTGAGCAGCAAAGGCAGCAAGACCATCGTCGCCAAAATTTGTCTATGCATCATCAGCCTCCAGTCTTTCTCTACACGATCATCTGCTTTAAAACCGGCGCGTCCAGCAACGCTTCCCCATCAATTCGCCCGCTTGAAGCAAATATCTCCAGTCGTCGTCCGAACTTTCAGCACCGGACCGCCGCCGTTCAAATTACCCTCAGCAGTGAGCGTTCTCGGACCCCACTGGTCGCCTTCACTGTCAATGTGGAGGTCGGGAAAGTCGGAGGTGATGTGGTGCCCATTGCCCAGGTCCACGCTCGCGCGCACCGAGATTGCGACATTAGGCGCAATGTAGACCGTAATATCGCCTGCGGAAGTTTCAAGAACAGAATCGCTGCGCTCCGCTGCGGTATTGATGAACTTCACCGTAATCCCGCCCGCGCCGGTCTCTGCCCGGGCCGAAGGAACACCATAGAGTTCGATGCTCCCGGCGCCGGCATTCGCGCCCACACGCCCTTTTGCCGAAGTCAGGCGAATGCTGCCGCCACTGGTCTCGACATCTGCCGGACCGCCGATGTCGCCCAGGTTGATACTGCCCCCACCCGTCGATGCCTTCACTCTTCCCATGCAACGCTTGATCTCCACGTCTCCACCGCCCGCCTCGATCACCACGCCCTGCCCGCCGGAAAGCACAACCACATTACCTCCACCGGTCTCCGCCTGGATGTTTCCTTTCACCGAGCCGATCGAAATGTTGCCGCCTCCCGTCTCTAGCTTCAGGTCTCCGCCCACCGTTCCCACTTCGATCGCGTCGCCCCCGGTTTCCGCGTTCACCGAACCGCCAATGTCATCCACTCGCAACTTGCCCCCGCCGCTTTCGATTTCCACCTGTCCAGTTACGCCGGTCGCTTCCACTCCGCCGCCGCCCGTCTCGATTTTCACCAGTGCGGTGTCGCGCGGAATATTAATCACGAATTCAGGAAAACCTTTTCGCTCCTGGCCCTTAGCCATCGTCATATGCGCAGGGCCTATGCGCATCGTATGCCCACCCCGCCACTCCCCCACCACCCACGCCGTGTCGCCTTTAACGTAAGCGCTCACCTTGTAGCTTTCGAATTCGCGCCGCGCATCTTCCTGGGAGGCCTTGCTCGAGAGCATATGAAAGGAGTAATCGATACCAGGCCGCTGCGCCCCATGCACGGCTACGGATCCCACATCGATTCTGACTCTAAGGTTCTTGACTCCGGTCAGCGATCCCGTCGTTACCTGGCTCCAGCCGGCGCCCACGCGGGAAACATGTGTATCCTGCGCCACGGCCAGCGGCGCGATTAAGGCCAGTAAACAAACCCCGACGAATTGTGGCGAACGCTTCAAAATAAACCACCTCAGTTTCCCTGTTGTCATCCTGAACAAGCGCTTCTTGCGCAGTGAAGGATCCGGGCGAGCCGCGCGATGTGTCGCGTTTTTTGCGACACAATAATCGCGCGTTTGGCTCGCTTCCTTATCACTCCATCCATCTCAATCAATCTCCGGCAACTGCGCCAGCATAGTCCGCGCCTGCGACTTGATGTACTGGCTTTGATCCTTCGCCGCCAGCGTCATCAACACTCCGCGCACGCTTCCATCCGCCTTCACGGGCTCAATCAGGCGCAACGCTTCGGTGCGCACGCCCGGGTTCGCGTCGTTCACCAAAGCCTCCAGCACCACGTCGCGGACCCGCACATCATCCTTCACAAAGCTGCCCAACCCGTCGAGCGCCTTCAGCCGCACTCCCGGGTTCGTGTCATAGCGCAACGCGTAAATCAGTGCATCGCGCACCTGCGAAACATCCGGCTTCTGCGTCAGCAGATCAACCGAATCCATGCGCACGCCCGAGTTGTAGTTATTCCGCGCTGCGAACAGAAGCAGTTGCTGGATACGCTGGTCATTCATCGATCCCTGTGTCTCGAGCGTTGAAACCGTGTCGTACTTGATGTCGATCTTGTTGGTCCCGGGCTCCTGTGTAATGGAACGAATGCCGGTAATCGAAGCCTCGGCGGCAGCGGGAGCCGCGACCGTCGGACCCTGAGGCGCACGAGCAAATACTCTGTATGAAGTTCCTGCACCACCAGCGAACCCGAGAATCAAAATCGCAGAGGCTAGAGCCGGCGAGAAGCGCACCTGCCGCAACCAGTTCGCCGGATCGAAAGCCAGCCGGCGCCAGAACCCGCCCTGCTCGGCCGTCTCCAGCGCTTCCTGCAACCGCATGCGAGAAGCCGCCAGCAAGTTCGGTGTCGGCTCGGCCGCCCGGTCCTCCGCCAGCAGAGCATGAAACTCCTGTTCCGCCTTCAGTTCGGCAGCACAGTCGCTGCAACGCGCCACATGCTGCTCCAGTTCATGACGAGCATCATCAGCCAGCTCGCCATAAACATGCAGCGTAATATTCTCTCGAACCCATTCGCATTTCATAGCACAAACCCCGTTTCAAGGTTTCTGAGGTCTCAGAGTTTCTAAGGTCTTTGAAACCTTGAAACATTGAGACTTCGAAACCTTCCTTACCTCATATCCGCCAACTGCCCTCTCAACTTCTGCGTAGCCCGAAACAAAGTATTCTTAGCCGTCTCTTCCGTCGTATGCAAAATCTCTCCCACGGTCCGCAGCTTCAACCCGTGATAATGCCTCAGCTCAAACACCATGCGCTCGCGCGGAGTCAACTTCTCCAGCGCTCCTGAAATCCGCGCCCCCAACTGCCGCCGCATCAAATCGCGCTCGGGATTCGCTCCCGCCCGCCCATCCGGCACCTGATCCAGCAGGTCGTACTCGCCGCCGGACGCGTCCTTCACCACCGGCGCGTCCTCCTTGCGCACGTTCTTCTTGCGCAGGTGATCCAGGCAAAGGTTGGTCACGATGCGGTAAATCCAGGTATAGAAGGAACACTCAAAGCGGAAGCTTCCGATGTTTTTGTAAGCCTTGAGGAAGGCGTCCTGATAAACATCCTGGGCGTCCTGCTCGGTGCCGGTCAGATGCAGCGCCAGCCGCAACACGGGCTGATCGTAGTGACGCACCAGCTCCTCGAAGGCGGCGCGGTTCCCGCGTTGCGCCTCGCGAATGAGGATCGTATCGTCGATGCGGCGTTCTTGAGCAGCCATGCGGCCCCGCGCGGGGTCGTTCTCTCCGTTACCGCTGACCTTCTCCGCCCGGTACTTCGCTCTCGAGAGCGCCTCTTCGCCAACCGCAAGTGTTCATTGCCCAAACATCGGCCGGCATGGTTCGTCGTTTCCTATACCGCCCGGTGTCAATGCCGTACCCGGGCTTGCACTGGAATAGACGGATAGTCAGTGGAACCGTGAGCAGAAATTATAGGCTGGCGGGGATTTTTATGCCCCCTAGATGATTCTTTCGTAATGGGTTAGCGGGAAACAGCGCGCGGAGAGATGGTGCCCAACTCAGGTCCCGAAGGGAAAGTCTGAAAATAGCCCGCCACTTTAGTGGCGGGCCTGCGCCAGAGATCGGTCTTCGTGCCGTAGGCACGGCTGAAACGCCGGAAACGAGCTTCAGGCGTCCCTTCGGGGGCGCGGTTGGCTTCTTCGAATGCTTTCCTGCCAGTGAACTGGCGGGGTATTCTCAATGCGCAGCCAACAACCGCCTACTCCGCCACCGCTTCCTTCTCAATAACAACTTTCAAATGCGCAGTCACGTCCTTGTGCAGTTTCACCGGCACGGTGAACTCGCCCAGGGTCTTCAGCGGCTCGTGAAGCTGGATCTGCTTCCGGTCCAGATTGATTCCCTTTTTCACGATAGCGTCGGCAATGTCGCCCGAAGTGACCGAGCCGAACAATTGATCGTGCTCGCCGGCCCGCTTCTGGAACGTGGCCGACAGTCCTTCAAACTGTTTGGCCAGTTCTTCCGCCTGCGACTTCTCCTTGGCCGACTTGCGCACCGAAGCCGCCTTCATCTGCACAATGACGGCCTTGTTTCCCGCAGTGGCTTCGATGGCCAGCTTGCGCGGCAAAAGAAAGTTGCGCCCATATCCTTCGGCAACCTTCACCACATCGCCGCGCGCTCCCAGCTTGCTTACGTCTTCTTTGAGAATGACTTCCATGATAGCTCCTAGCTTCTAGCTGATAGCTCCTAGCCAAGCCCCTAATCCAGCACGACAAAGACAGGAGCTAGAAGCTAGAAGCTGCTTTTCTACGATGCCCGCCCGGCAAACGGCAGCAATGCGATATTGCGCGCCTGCTTGATGGCCGAGGCCAGCCGGTGCTGATGCGGCGAACACACTCCGGTCAAACGCCGGGGCACGATCTTGCCGCTCTCGGCTACGAACTGCCCGAGCAGCCGGTAGTCCTTGTAGTTGATGTCGGCGATTTTCTCCGTGCAGAACTTGCAAACTTTCTTGCGCCGGAAAAACTTGCGTCCGCCTTCACGTGGCGGACCGCCAGGCCCAGATCGGCCGCCTCCGCCACCGCCGCCAAATCGCGGACGGTCGCCCCCGCCAGATCGCTCCCCGAAAGGCCGCGATGGCCGTTCGCCTGCTGGCGCTGGTGCTTTAGTCTCTTCAGTCATAACGCTCCTTTAAATCAGTGGCCAGTGACCAGTGGTCATCGGCCAGCAAGATCATGGGTGACAAGAACTGGTCACTGACCACTAGCCAATGACCACTGCTCCTACGCCGTTGCCGGTGCTTCCGCTGGCGGCACAGCTGCTTCTTCCGCCACCACCGCCGGTTGCGCGCTTACTTTCTTTTTCGCGTCACGCAGCTTCTTGATCTTCTCCAGGCGTTTCTGCTCTTCATCGATGCGCACCGTGAGGAACTTGATCACCGGTTCGGTGACGCGCAAGCGGCGCTCTAGTTCGTGCACTACGGTCCCCGCGCCATCGATCGTCAGCAGAATATAAACGCCCTCGCGGAATTTGCGCACCATGTACGCCAGACGCCGCTTGCCCATCCGGTCCACGCTCTTGATCGATCCCCCCGCCGCCGTAACAATCGACTCCAGGTTCGCAATCAGCTTGTCCAGATCCTCGTCCGCCATATCCGGCCGGACAATAAACATCAGTTCGTAAGTACGATTCATTGCTATCTCCAGGCAGTGGCCAGTGATCAGTGGTCAGGGACCAGCGAAACCAGCAACCGCAAAAAACATTTTCCCGAGCAAATTTCCGTCTGCGCTGACCACTGGCCACGCGCGACTGATCACTGATCTTCTTTCCGATTAAACCGGTTCATCGCTGCCGCCGAGCCGTCGATCAAAATCGCCTTCACCGCTTCAGCGGCGGCCTCAATCATCCCATCCACTACCGCCAGATCGGCCTTGCGGAACGGCGAAAGCAAATACCGTTCGCCATCTTCCACCTTGCGCTCCGGGGCCACTCCAATCCGTATGCGCAAAAAATCCTGCGTGCCCAGCGCCCCGATAATCGACTCGATCCCGTTATGTCCCGCCGAACTCCGCCGCGTTTGTATCCGCAACGTACCCAGCGGAAAATCCAGTTCGTCCTGAATCACGATCAGGTCCGTTTCCGGCTGCACGTCGTATTCCGCCACCAACTCCCGCACCGACAAGCCGCTCAGGTTCATGTAGGTTTCGGGCTTCGCCAGCAGCACCGCTTCGTCCCGAACCTGTATTCGCCCCGTCAACGCCCGGCACTGCCGGTTCCTGATTTCCACACCGCACTCGCTGGCGATGCGGTCCACCACCAGAAAACCAATGTTATGCGGCGTAAACTGATACTCGATGCCAGGATTGCCAAGACCAACAATCAGTTTCACGCCACCATCCCAACCCACACAGGCACAGCCCATGTGGTGACGGCCGCCTCGGCCGTCCAGCCAAGCGAAGCGAGGCGCGCCCCTACCACGGCGCTATTTCTTCTCCTTCTTTTCGGCCTTCTTCTCGCCCTTTTCCGGCTTCTCGGCCCCAGCCTCGCCCTCTTCCTCGGTCTCCGCCTTGCCCTTCTTGATGACTTCGGGCTCGGCCGGAACCGCTCCAGCCTCCGCCGCCACCGCTTCCGGCGTGGCTACAACTTCTTCCTTCACACTCGTCACGTGCGCCACAGGCTGGTTCGCGTCCGAAAGGAACTTCAGCTTGGGATTGTGGGGCAAATCCGAAACGCGCAGCACTTTGCCGAATGTAAGCTCGCTGACGTCAACATCGATGTGGCTCGGAATATCACCCGGCAAGCACTCGATCTCTACTTCGCGCAGCATCTGCTCGAGAATCCCACCCTCGGTCTTCACGCCCGCCGGCACGCCCTGCAGAACGATGGGGACGTTGACCCGCAACGCTTTGTCCATGGCGATGCGCTTCAGGTCGATGTGCAGTAGATGGCCTTTGATCGGCTCATACTGCCAGTCGACGATCATCGCCTTGGTGCGCTCGCCGCCGTCCAGCGCAAGATCGAAAATCGTATTGTGGCCGCTGTCAGAGTGCAGAATGCGCAGCACATGCCGAGGATCCACGCTCACCGCCACCGAATCCTTGCTGGCGCCATAAACCACGGCAGGGATCTTGCCTTCGCGACGCACCCGCCGCGCCTGGTTCTTCGTCCCGGCTTCCCGCGGTTGCGCTTCCAGAATGTTCTGTTCCAATGTAGTCGCCATAATTTCGAGGTCCTATCTATGTATGATCTCTTTCAACCTTTGTCATCCGATTCAACGTTTGTCATTCCGAGCGGAAGCGAGGAATCTTGGTTCTTGCCTGCGCCCCCAATGCCGCCCTGCGGCAAACTCGTGATCCCGCCACCCTACATGAATAACTTGCTGACCGAAGTCTCTTCGTGAATCGACTGGATCGCTCGCCCAATCAATCCCGCAATCGAAAGCACCATAATCTTCGCTTCGCCCTTAGCTTCCGCCGTCAGCGGGATCGTGTTCGTCACCACCACATGCTCGATCACGGAGTTGTGAATGTTTTCCACCGCCGGACCAGACAGCACCGCATGCGACGCGCAGGCATAAACCGAAGTCGCTCCATTTTCCATCAGCGCCGTCGCCGTCTTCACCGTCGTTCCCGCAGTGTCGATCAGGTCGTCAATGATCAGGCAGGAGCGCCCCCTGACATCTCCGATTACATTCATAACCTCAGCCACATTCATTTCCACACGGCGCTTGTCGACAATGGCCAGCGCGGCGTCCACCTTCTTTGCAAAAAAACGCGCCCGTTCCACGCCACCCGCATCCGGCGAAACCACCGTTAGGTTCGGCAAATTCAACTTCTTGAAATGGTCCACCAGCACCGGCGACGCGAACAAATGGTCCACCGGGATATTGAAAAAACCCTGTATCTGCGGTGTGTGCGGATCTACGATCAAGGCCCGGTGCGCGCCCGCCGTAGTCAGCAAATCCGCCACCAGCTTCGCCGAAATCGGAGCGCGCGGCTTATCCTTGCGGTCCTGCCGCGCATACCCGTAGTAAGGAACCACCGCCGTGATGCGCCGCGCCGATGCCCGCTTCAGGGCATCGATCATCAGCAGCAGCTCCATCAAATGCTCGTCCACCGGACGGCAGGTCGGCTGCATCACGAACACATCGCAGCCCCGCACGTTCTCCTGAATTTGCACATACGCTTCGCCGTCGGCGAAGCGGATCACCTGCGCCTGCCCGCGCTGCATCCCGAGAAACTGGCAAACTTCGTCGGCCAGCGGCTCGTTCGCTGTCCCGCTGAAAATCTTGAACTTCTCGTCCACCCGCGCGCGTGGCTTGCGTTCCAGCTTTTCCTCAGGCGTAGGTGGAAGGTTCTTTTCCGTCTTCTCTGCCTTCTCGGTCGGCGTCACCAAAGTAGCCATAAGAAGTTCTCAGTTCCCAGTCCTTAGTCTTGGTGTTCAGCCCGAACTGAGAACTGACAACCGAGAACCCAGAACTGTTTTCTTGGCTGGGCCGCTAGGATTCGAACCTAGACAAAGTGCTCCAAAGGCACTTGACCTACCATTAGTCGACGGCCCAGTACCGCAGTTTCAAGTTTCCGGTTTCCAGTTTCAAAATCCAAACCGAATACCGGCACTGGTTGAACGCGTGATACCTCTATTAAACAACCAGAAACTAGAAACTGGAAACAAGAAATTTTTTCCAGTACTCCCGCCGCGTCAGCGTAACCGTCGCCTGCGCCGCCCAGCCCTGCCTCCGGAGCTTCGCCGTCGCCGAGCGCGCTGCCTCTTTCGAGGCGAACAGCCCGTACAATGCCGACCCAGAGCCCGACAGCGACGCATACTTCGCGCCCGCGCGCTCCAGCGCACTCTTGCCTTCACTTACCTCGGGATACTCAGGAAAGACGACCTGTTCAAAGTCGTTCTTGATCCCGGCCCGGACAAGCTCGAGAAGCGGATTCTCGGCCCGGCCCCTCCTGGGTTTCACACTATGAATCTGAGGAGCACCGGAGTAATTCTCGCTCAGCCACGCCGACAGCCCTCGGCCAAGCTCCACCATTCTATCGGATGCCCCCACCACCGTCAATTTTCGATCCCACTCGGCAAACGCCTTCGGCGTAGAAACTCCCACCTCCGGAGTCACCACCACACATGGCATAGCCGGCAAATCTTCCAGCGGATACACCAACTCCCCGCGCCCCGCCCCCAGCACCGTCCCCCCTATCAGAAAGAGCGGTACGTCCGATCCCACCTCCGCCGCAATCCGCAGCCTCTCCGCCACAGACAAATGTTTCTTCAGTACCCGCTCCAGTCCCAGCAATGTAGCCACGGCGTTCGCTGAAGCTCCGCCCAGTCCGCCCTGCAGCGGCAGCCGCTTTTCAATCTCGAGGACGACCCTCCCCTTCGCCCGTAGAGCCTGCATCGCTTTTTCTACGATGCGATAGCAGGTATTCGAAGCGTCCTTCGGAACTCTCGGGTCCTTGCACCGGATCTCAATCCCGCTCCCGCGCTCCACGCTCACCCCGATCAGGTCATGCAACCCGATCGTCTGGTACACGGTCAGCAGCTCATGAAATCCATCCTCGCGGGCCGCGCCAATGCGCAACCCAAGATTAATTTTCGCAAACGATCGCACCCGCACCGTCATGGCAGCAAGGATTGTATGCCATCCCAGTTCTCATGTGAGCCCACCCGCCGAATGTCCTCACAGCCCGTGGCCGATGACGTTGGTAATCTCGACGATTCCGCATGGCGGGCGCATTCTAGTTGTGTTTCCCGTTACCGACCGTCTCTCCCGCATCTGGTTGGATTGGGAACAACCGCAAACACGAGCGCTGCCCGCATATGCGGACCCCTGTGCAGCGTTAACCGGCAAGTTCGGTTTTGCCGTTGCCTGCGGATAGCAAGAGGAGTCATTTCAAATTTCAGCCCGCGTTGCACCGTGAGACTCCCAAAGCGAAGCAACGGGCGGTGGGCTATTAGGGGTTTTTGTATGCGGACTGTGATCACTCGTTTTTCTTTACTGCTTCTGCTTCTCGCGGCCACCACCTTCGCCGCCGCGCAGACCGGCTACAGAGTCATCCCTGTCACCGACGGTGGAACCATTTCCGGGACAGTCAAATGGTCAGGACCAGTGCCCCATGAATTAGACTTCCCCGTCACCAAGGATCCGCAGATCTGCGCCCCCGACGGCAATAAAACCGTCAGCCTCGAGCGCCTGATCGTCGGCTCCGAGGGCGGCGTGGCCAACACCATCGTCTATCTCAAGAACGTCTCCGCCGGAAAGCCCATGGACCTGCCCGAGCAGAGACGTCATCTCGACCAGCGCCACTGCCGCTACATCCCGCACATTCTTCTCGTGCCCGAAAACACCGACCTTCAGATGCAGAGTTCCGACGCCACTCTCCACACCATCCACATGGATGGAGCCGCTTCCTACAACCTGCCATTCCCGTTCCCTAATCGCGTCAACTCGCGCACCATGCCGACCGCCGGTCTGGTTAACCTTCGCTGCAATGGCGGCCACGTCTGGATGAATGCCGAAATGATGGTCGTCCCCCATCCCTATTACGCCGTTACCGACGAGAGTGGCCGCTTTGAATTCACCGGCGTGCCACCCGGCACTTATCAGATCGTCGCCTGGCATGAAGGCTGGGGTCTCGCCGGCAAAGAGCAGGCCTTCGACGTTCTAACCGAACGCAGCGTACAGCGCCCGGTCTTCACCGAACCGAAAACCTGGGAAAAACCAGTCAGGGTCGCCCCCAACGAGTCCAGCACAGTAAATTTCGTGATCGGAAACAAGTAAGCAGGTGTGAGGCGGGCGCCCTCGCCCGCCAACGCCGGGAGCACATAAGAATTTCAGGGTATCAAGAGGTTTTTTCAGGAAACGAGAAACCGGAAACTAGAAACTGTACTTATCCGCTACTCCGCCGCTTGTACAGCACCGCAAACTCAAATCCTGCATTCGCCGGAAACAATTCCGCCACTTTCCTCAACCGCTCCGCCAGCGCCGAAGGCGCCAGCAGCGGATAATCCCGCTCCCGCAGATCGTAATAGTCCACATCCAGATACAGCGATAGGAGATAAATCGAGATCGTGTCGGAAAACGTCGCCTCGAAATATTCGTTCTTGAAACGCTCCGCATCCGGACTGCCGGCCGTAGCCAGCTTCCGCGCTTCCCAGGCATCCAGCGAGGTTTCGCCGCGCGTTCCCGCCTCAACCTGCTTCCATGCCAGCTCGCTGAATTCGTCCGAAAGCCCGGCGATCTCCACCAGCGCATGTCCCACGTTGATGTAAAACTCGAAGGCGACCGAAAACTTGTCGTCGGTCAGCCGCGTGGAGATGAACACGCACTGCGAATCGCCCAGATTCAGGTTGCGATGGCAAACCGCATTGTCGCTAAGCGCGACATCATAGCGGTCCGCAATCAGTATCTCTTCACCCTGGCTGATCGTCAGCGGCACGAAGTAATAAGCCTTGCGCCGAAGCGCCGAAGCAATCTTGGTAGGCACCGCCGCAATCATCCGCTCCAGATCAAACGAGCCGATGGCGTTCTCTCCCGCCACGGCGTAGCACACCCCATTCCCCGACTGCGAAACCGGCGTCATCCGGACCACATCCGCGGGGCTCCGCGTAATAGCTGGCGCTGCCTGCGACATATCTGCTCTTTTATACACTACCAGTGTGGAGCGGGAGCCCTCGCCCGCTGCCTTTGACTTTGCTCTCGCTTTTGCCTTTCTTCCGACGCGAGACGCACGGTTTTGGGTGCGCTGCGAGAAAGCGAAGCCTGTATAGAAGACGCGGAATGGGACTACCTGACTCTAGCCCCGTTAGGGGCGGAATACGATAGCCCCGGACGTAAGTCCCGGGTAGACCCTACGAGCGGGAACAAGTCCCGTCAGGGACAGCACCGGATTCCCACGAAAGCCCCCACCTTCAATAATTCCCTAATTCCCTTGACTCCGATTCCAAAACCGGCGATCCTACCTCTACACGCATTAGCTCTTTGAAATCCAAATAGCACCGAGATAACTTCCATGAATTCAATATTTTGCGATCCGGCCTCTGATTCAAAGGCACTTAGCCCGGCAGGCATCCTGTAAGTCCTTTGAATAGAGGATTTTGCAAGTAAGTCATTTGCTTTCAGGATCTTTAGCCAGATGCAGACCGTGCTTGGAACCCGTAAGTAATTGATTCCAGATATTTTACCTCAGATCGATCTGTCATTTTTTTCAATCCAGATCTTGCTCTGACCACACCCGGATGGTGTAGCTTAGAACCCATGGCGCCGATCCCGCGTCCGCCCCGCTGGTACGCGATTCCCGCGCGCGTCCTGTTGTTAACGTTCATCGGCACGCTCCTCTCGTTTGCCATCAGCTTGCTCGTCGGCATCATCGGCACCGTGGTCGTGGCGACCATGCGCCACGCGCAACCCAACATGACAATCGCATATCGCCTCATCGCACTTCCCACCGCCGTGGTCGCAGGCTGCATCATATTCGTGCTCGCGCTCGCCATGGAAATTCGCCACTACCGCCAGTCAAAGACCCTGGCCGCCATCGAAAGGATGAGCTGAGCAGGCACTACAATCAAATCATGCCGCCCCGCATCGCCATCCCCATGCCGCACTCGATCGATCAGGAATACGGCGAGCGCGCTATCCCTCAATACGAACGAGCCGTCGAGCAAGCCGGAGGCGAACCCGTCCGCATCCCGCTCGATCAGCCGACGGACGAGGCGATGAAGCTCGAGGTCCTGAAACTCATCAAGAGCTGCGACGGAGTGCTCCTGCCCGGCAGCAACGCCGACATCGATCCCTCGAAGTTCGGCGCAACTCGCTCGCCGCACACCGCCGCCGCCGACCCGCGTCGCGACACCGTCGACGAACTCCTGTTGCAGGATGCCTACAATCTCCGCAAGCCCGTCCTCGGCATCTGCTACGGCCTGCAAACCCTTAACGTCTATCGCGCCGGATCGCTAATCCAGCACATCCCGGATTTTCTTCCAGGAGACTTGCGCACGCGCATCAACCACGAAGCCGGAAAGAAGGTCGCGGTAGCGCATGCAGTAGAAATCGAGCGCGATTCAAAGCTGGCGGAAATCGTAAATGGGATCACGAACGGAAAAGACCGGGAAGGAACTAAGCTCGTCGTGCCCGTGAACTCTTCACATCACCAATCCGCCGAGACAATTGGCAACGGCCTGCGCATCGTCGCTCGCTGCCCAGACGACGGCATCATTGAAGCGCTGGAAGGCACTGCGCCCGATCACTTCGTGCTGGCAGTACAGTGGCATCCCGAGCGCTCGGTCGGTGAAGACGAATCTTCCCGCGCCATCTTCCGCGCCCTGATCGAAGCAGCGGAGATCAAAGCCATGGAGACCAAGGCGGCGGCCGCCCGGCCCAAGTAGCTCAAGGTCGCTTCATCTTCTTGCGCACCTTCTTCGAAGCCGGGAGCTTCTCCAGCAGCACCACCACGTGCGCGACCGCGGTGTTCTCCAGATTAAGCCCTTCCGGAGTCTTCGCCTTCAAGCCGACGCAATCTGCGCGCACTCCGAGCAACTGCGCCACGCGCTCGCGAATCGCTGCCGCGTGCGGACCAATCTTCGGCGCAGCCAGAATCAAGCTGGCATCGAGATTCGCCACGCCATATCCCGCATCCCGCACGCGCTTCAGCGCCTCGCGCAAGAAGACACTCGAGTCTGCGCCCTTCCACTTCGCGTCTGACGGCGGAAACAGCGCCCCAATGTCAGGAGCAGCCACCGCCCCAAGCAGCGCGTCTGTAATGGCATGCAGCAGCACGTCACCATCAGAGTGCCCTCCCAGCCCCTTGTCGTGCGACAACATTATGCCACCAATCTTCAAGGGAATCCCCGAACGAAACTCGTGCGAGTCGAATCCATAGCCGATCCGAGTCGATGGGCCCGTGGTTGGTCGTTTGTCCTTGGTCGTTGGCATCCTTAGTCAGTGCCGATCCGCACTCTTTAAGTAGAACTCCGCCAGTTCCATATCTGCTGGCGTGGTGATCTTGATATTGCGCGGCGAGCCCATCACCACAGCCACTTCATGGCCTGACCGTTCCACCAGCGATGCTTCGTCGGTCCCCAGGAAACCATCCGCCGACGCTTCATCGAATGCCTTCTTGATCACGCTGTAGCGAAAGCCTTGCGGAGTCTGCGCCATTACGATGCCGGCGCGCGGAAGCGTCGCCTTGATCAGCGCGCCTTCGGCCGTGCGCTCGACTTGCTTCACTGTATCCACGGCGGGCAGGCCGGCGATTGCCGCTCCATATTTTTTCGCCGCAGCAATCACTTCCTGAATGATTTCACGGGTCACCAGCGGACGCACCGCATCATGCACCAGAACAATATCATCATCCTGCGCCGCGCCTGCGACCGCGTTCAGCGCGCTCTCCACGGACTGCTGACGGTGCTCCCCACCGACGACAAGTTCGACCTTCTTATTCAGCACGTCTTTATTTAGTGCATCGAGCGCTTCGCTATCCAGCCGCGCGCGAAAGCCCGCAAGCTCGTTTTCCCTCAGAGCAATCCAGATCTCGCTCACGGCATCGACCGCGGCAAACTTGCGCAGAGTATGAATGAGAATTGGCGTGCCGCCCAGTTCGGTGAACTGCTTGGAGGGCAGCGACTTCTTCTGTTTGCCCCTTGCGCCGACGGGCACGGGGGCCATGCGGGTTCCAAGCCCCGCAGCCGGGATAATCACGACCACCTTCATAGGGGCTGTAAGTATACGAGCGATAAGCCGACGAGTTCAAACAAGCAGGTGAATTCAAGACTGGGGCTTGGTCTCCACCAGCGCACTCGGGACCACCGCCGCCGGCACCGTTCCCGCGACTACCGGTATTGCGGGCGTGACCGGCACGCTGGTTCGGCTGAAGGCGCGCTCGTCCCATTTGCCGAAGATCATCTTTCCTGCCGTAGTCTGCAGCACCGACGTGACCGAGACGTCGATCGTCTTGCCTATCATCTTCCGGGCATTGTCCACCACCACCATGGTGCCGTCATCAAGATAAGCCACACCCTGGTTGTATTCCTTGCCTTCTTTCAGGATGAAGACCTTCATGATCTCGCCTGGCAGCACAATGGGCTTGAGGGAATTGGCCAGCTCATTGATGTTCAGCACTTCCACGCCCTGCAACTGCGCGACTTTGTTCAGGTTGAAATCGTTGGTGATGATCTTGCCTTCGTATACCTTGGCCAGCTCAATCAGCTTGAGATCGACCTCGCGCACGGCAGGAAAGTCGTCTTCTACAATCTGGATCGACAGCGTGGCCATTTTCTGCAGGCGCTGCAAAACGTCGAGGCCGCGGCGGCCGCGATTACGCTTCAGCGAGTCAGCGGAGTCGGCGACGAGTTGCAGTTCGCGCAACACGAACTGAGGTGTGACGATGATTCCGTCCAGGAAGCCGGTCTCGGCAATGTCGGCGATGCGGCCGTCGATGATGACGCTGGTGTCAAGGATCTTGTAGCTCTTCTTGCCCTGCTTCTCGCCACCAAAGATGCCGCCCAAAGCAGCCAGGTTCAGCAGGTCTCCCTTGCTAGCCCCGACGATGAGGCCCACGTAAGCCATCAGCAACATCACCAGGATTTGCAGGAAATTGCGCGTCGGTCCCTCGGCCACGCTGCTGCGGATCACCAGGGAAAACATGTAGGCTCCGCAGATGCCGAGGATACTCCCGAAGGCCGCGCCGATCAGCCGCTTCAGACTCACCGTCCGAAGCTTCCATTCGAAGAGGACAATACCTGCCCCGACCACCGCCCCGACTCCCGCATCCTGCAGTTGGGAGAGCCGGAAAGGCTCGATGAAGTAACACGCAACTGAAACTACGATGACAAAAAGAAGACGTACAAGAATCAAATCCACAATTATGACCTCCTCCGGATGCAGCTCCGCCAAATCTGGCTCGATGCACCGGTGCCATTTCCACGCCGCCCCGGGCGGGAATCGGCAAATCGGCATGCGGGGCGCGCAAGAATTAGGGGATGAATGTACGCCCCGTCCCAGCCCGTGGAGGCGTGGCTGGGAGACCTGAGTAAACCTACGCGGAAAGTATATACCCGAAGGCAAACGGGCGGCGAAGAAACGTGGACAGGGTGAATAATCTGTGTGTCCCACGGAACACCGATGGACCTGCGCCGGGAGCCGGTTTCCGTTCACCAAGCATGGCGCGTCTTTCGACGCACTTACTTGGATTTCTTGGATGCGAGGCGTTGATCTTTCACGGCAAGCAGATCGTTGAGTTCGCGCACAAGTGCTTTGAATTTATCGCGGTCGTGCTCTTTGGCTATTCGCTCACACAGAATCGCCATCTGCTCTCGTTCGTCAGGGGTCAGGTCACGCCTCCAAGCCTACATTGGGTGAACCCGGCCGTCTTTGGTTTGTTTCCATCCTGTTAAAATTTCGTTCATGAAAGCCCTGATGATCACCAGTTTGTCTGGCCCGGATGGGCTCGCCATTCAAGACGCCGACGAACCTATGTTGAAGGCGGAACAGACACTAGTCCGCGTTGCCGCCGGAGGGCTGAACTTTGCCGACTTCATGACTGCTCAAGGCGGCTATCCCGGAACGCCGGCGCCTCCGCTGATCGCCGGACGCGAGTTCTCGGGCGTGGAGGAAAGCAGCCGACGCCGGGTCATGGGCTACATCCAGTGGGGAGCTTTTGCCGAGAGAGTCGGGGCCCATCCCCACATGCTTTGGCCCGTCCCTGAACACTGGAGCTACGAACAAGCCGCTGCCTTTCCCGTCACCTATTTCACCGCGTATCTGGCTTATTGGCAGGCGGGTATGACGCAACCCCCTCCGGCCGGCCGAACCTATCGCGTGCTCGTCCACGCGGTGGCAGGAGGTGTGGGCACGGCGGCGGTAGAAATCGGCCACATCCTCGGGGTGGAAATGTATGGGACTTCTTCGTCGGACGAAAAGCTCGCGCGCGTGAAAAAACTCGGCCTGCAGCACGCGATCAACTACAAGCGGCACGATTATGAAGAGGTTGTGAAGGAACTCACTCACGGCGAAGGCGTGGATGCCGTCTTTGAAATGCTCGGCGGCGAGCACACCGCGAAAAGCCTGCGCAGCGTGCGCGACTTCGGACGCGTCATCCAATACGGCACCGCGACCGGTCAGCCACCAAAACTCGATGTGCGGGCGCTCTACGCAAAATCAGCGAGCTTGCAGGGCTTGTGGCTGACCTACCTCTCGCAAAAACGCGACATCATGGAACCCGCATGGAAGCAGCTCTCGGAATGGATCGAGCAACGCAAGCTGGCTCCTGTAATTGGCCACGTGTTTCCCCTCGAACGGGCGGCAGAAGCGTACAAGCTGCTGCAAGAGGGAAAGAACTATGGGAAGGTTGTGCTGAAGATCGAATGAGGATTTGAGGCAGATCAGCCTTTTGTATAGCGATATTCACTCGTCAGGTTCGTGGGGAGCTTTTGGCAACGCCATTCTTGGTGCCATATGGTAAAATAAATGGCATGAAACTTCAACTCGACAAATCGGGGCGAGTGGTCTTGCCAAAACCGCTGCGCCAGCGCCTCGGGCTGAGAACCGGCACAAAGTTCGAAGTGACGGAAGCTGCCGAAGGAGTGCTGCTGCGGCCCATCACCCAGCGGCCATCGTTGGTTGAGCGCGACGGCTTCCTGGTCCACACCGGACAGACAACTCGTACCTTCGACTGGCAGCAGCTTTCGGACGATCTCGAGCAGGAGAGACTGCGGGACATTCTGGGCCAGTGAAGGCAGGCGAATGATCCGCCCATGAAAATTTATTGCGATACTTCTGTGCTGGTCGCGGCCTCAGTTTCAGCCCATCCCCACCACGCCCAGTCCCTGGCGCTGCTGAGGCAGGTTCGCGCGGGGAAGGTGGAAGGAGTAATCAGCGCTCACGGTACGGCCGAGTTTTATGCGGTGTTGACCCGAGCCCCGCTGGCTCCACCTGTCTATCCAAGTGAGGCATGGCGACTCCTCACAGAAAACATTCTGCCTCATTTTCAGGTGGCCGCGCTCACCGCGGCGCAATACCGCGCCGTGTTGCAGGAGGCGGGAGAAAAGGGATGGACGGGCGGCCTTATCTACGATGCGCTACACTTGGCGGCTGCCGCGAGGAACCATTGCAAACGAATTTATACCTTTAATCTACGTCACTTTCTGCAACTAGCCCCGCAATTGCAGGACACCATCTGTAGCCCATAATTTCCGGTTGGGACCAGTGTGAAAGGACCTGCGGAGTAACGTATTTAGATTTTGAAAGTCGAAATTGCGGAATTAGCCGAGCTTTAACTTAGCCAAAGAAAGAAAGCCCTTGTTCTGGTATTTCATTTTCTTCTTCATTTCAGGGTTCTGCAGCGTCCTCTACGAACTCGTCTGGCTGCGCTTGTCGATGGCGCAATTCGGCGTTACCACCGCCATGGTTTCCATTGTGCTGTCGGTGTTCATGGCTGGACTGGGGCTGGGATCATGGGCCAGCGGAGTCTGGCTTCGGCGGCGGGAAAAACAGATCATCTTCTCACCACTTCTTCTATACGCCGTGATCGAGTTCCTGATCGGCGTTTCGGGCATCCTCGTTCCCCACGAGCTTCGTCTGGGACACAGTCTTCTGGAACGGCTGGGGTCAACCTCTTCTGCGGAATACTATGTCGTCTCCGGAATCTGGGTTGCGTTCACGCTAGTTCCCTGGTGCACGCTGATGGGAGCGACGATTCCAGTCGCCATGCTCGCGATCGGTCGCATGTTCCCCCGGGAAGCTTCGCGGTCGTTCAGCTATCTGTACATGGCCAACGTGGCCGGCGCGGTCGTGGGAACCGGTCTTCCCTTAATTCTGATCGAGCTGTTGGGATTTCATGCGACCTTGAAGGTGGGCGCCGCATGCAATGTTCTGATCGCAATTCTAGCTCTGATGGTATCGAGGCATGCGCCGCGGAACGAAGTTCGAGACGTCCCTGCCGAACTATCAGGAGAAGCGCCGCAATCCAGTGAGCTTGCCCCGAACGCCGCCGGCGGAGGAATTCTTCTTGCCTTGCTGTTCGCCACCGGCCTGACGAGCATGGGCATGGAAGTTGTTTGGATTCGTGAATTCACGCCCTTTATCGGAACAGTGGTTTACGCCTTCGCGTCGATTCTCGCCGTCTACCTTGCCGGAACCTTCGTTGGATCACGCATCTACCGCAGCGTGAGCTCCAACCGTGTGCACGAGAGTAGTTCGCCCTGGGCTTTGTTGGGACTCTTCTCACTGCTCCCGCTGCTGGCGGCCAGCCCAAGTCTTGGTTTCGATGGCTGGCTTCGGCTGGTGATCGGCATCGCGCCCTTCACCGCGCTGCTCGGGTATCTGACGCCGCTACTGGTGGACCTCTGGGCGACAGGCGATCCCGCAAGGGCAGGGAAAGCTTACGCGGTGAATGTTCTCGGTTGCATCGTTGGTCCGCTGCTGGCCGCCTTCTTGCTTCTGCCGTGGATGAGCGAACGGTGGGCGCTGGTGCTGCTGTCGCTGCCCTGGCTAATCGCCGGCGTTCGCGGTGGTCGTTTTACAGGTCCCGCTGCACCGGCGACCGGTTGGGTTCCGCGCGTGACATCTGTCCTGCTCTTGCCGGCAGCCTTGTTGCTCTTTCTGAGCAGCACGAGTTATGAGAAGCAGTACGTACACGGCGAGGTCCTGCGCGACTCGACTGCCACCGTGATCGCAAATGGAACCGGCATGCAGAAGGCCTTGCTAGTCAATGGGTACGGCATGACTATGCTGACGCCGATTGCCAAGATGATGGCGCATCTGCCCATGGTTTTTCTCGATCGCCCTCCGCAAAATGCTTTGGTGATTTGCTTTGGCATGGGGACAACTTTCCGCTCGTTGCGCTCCTGGGGTATTCCAGTTACGGCGGTGGAGCTGGTTCCCAGCGTGCCGCGCCTGTTTCCTTATTTCCACAGTGATGGGCCGACGATTCTGAGTTCTCCTTCGTCTCATGTGGTGGTCGACGATGGGCGCCGTTACCTGGAACGGACGACGCAGCAGTATGACGTGATCACGATTGATCCTCCGCCGCCGGTCGAGGCCGCAGGGTCGAGCCTGCTTTATTCCGAAGATTTCTATACTGTCTTGCGGCAGCATCTTCGTCCAGGTGGCATTCTCCAACAGTGGCTGCCGATTGGCGATCCGGAAGACATCGCGGCCGTCGCGCTCGCCCTGCGAAGATCCTTCCCGTATGTGCGCGTGTTTGCCTTTGGAAAGAATTGGGGGTTCCATTTTCTTGCGAGCGACCATCCCCTGCCCAATCGCACCGCGAATGAATTAGCCCAGCGTCTTCCCGCCGCCGCGGCGGCTGATTTGGTCGAGTGGGATCAGCAACCCAACGCCGAAGCCCGGTTCGCGCACCTTTTGAACTACGAACTGTCCATCGATCAGCTCATTGCGGCGTCTCCGGGCACACCCGCACTCAGCGATGACCGGCCCATTAACGAGTACTACTTCGTGCGCAAGGAATTGCGGCCATAACAAGTCCCGGAACTATCCACGGATGCGGTCAGTACCAGTGTCAATAAAGGAACAGGCGGGTCCGATTCGAACGATAAACTCCATCGTGAGGAGAACGCTCTGGTAGGCTTTTGAAGGAAATTCACGTCTGCGCGAGGTATTGCGTCTCGTTATTCTGCGGCCCATGACCAGACTTCTGCGGTTCTTTCGCCCCTCGCATCAGCACACGGCTTTCTCGGCCACACTACTGCTGATGTCGGCGGTGATGCTCTCGCGCGTTATCGGTTACATTCGCGAGGCCTACATCGCCTATGCATTCGGGGCGGGGCCACTGACCGACACTTTCGTTGCGGCCTTCACATTGCCGGACTGGCTCAACTACGTCGTGGCCGGGGGCTCGGCTTCCATTACATTTATCTCGATCTATACGCGGTTTCTCGCGGAGAAGCGCGATGCCGACGCGCAGAAGACCTTTTCCGTCGTCATCACGATCATGACCGCTGTGATGATCGTTGGCACGATCGTTACCGAGATTTTCACTCCTCAGTTTGTGAGCTGGATGTTCGGCCCGTCGGCCGCACATAAGGGCTTTTCTCCCGAGCAAATCGACCTCTGCGTACACCTCACGCGAATCCTTCTGCCGGCACAGATCTTTTTTTACGTCGGAGGCGTGGTTTCCGCAGTACTGCTGTCACATCGCTTGTTTCTTTTACCGGCATTCGGCCCGCTGCTTTACAACGTGTTCATTATCGCCGGAGGACTGATTGGCGGCCACCACTTTGGGATTGCATCGCTGGCCTATGGCGCGCTGGCGGGAAGCGTGGCGGGCCCATTCCTTGCCAGCGTGATCGGGGCGGCGCGCATTGGCACCGGCTACCGTCCTTCGTTCGATGTTACGAATCCCGCGTTTCGAGAGTGGGTCAAGCTTTCTGTGCCGCTGATGCTCGGAGTGTCCCTGGTCACCGCCGATGACTGGATCCTGCGCCACTACGCGGCCGGCGGCGTAGGCGACATCTCCCATCTCAACTACGCCAAGCGATTGTTCGCTGTGCCGATTGCCGTGTTGGGGCAGGCGACCGGACAAGCTTCTCTGCCATTTTTCGCGCGCTTGTTCAACGAGAAACGCCTGCAAGAATTCGCCAAAACGGTAAACGATTCCGTCTACCGCGTTTCCGCAGCGTCGCTGCTCGCCACGGGATGGATGATGGCCGCCGCCTTCCCATTGATCGATCTGGTCTATCGCCGCGGACGGTTTCTAGTTTCCGACACGCAAACCACCGCTGTCTATTTCTTCTGGTTCTCGGTGTCGTTGGCCCTCTGGTCGGCCCAGGGACTCTACGCTCGCGCTTTCTACGCCGCCGGCGACACCTTGACTCCGATGGTCGCAGTCTCGTTGATCACGGCGTCGTCGTTGCCGGTATATTCGCTGCTCTTTCATAGATACGGAGTAGTCGGTCTCGCGTTTGCCTCTGACATTGGTATCGGAGCAAATCTGCTCGCGCTCGTCTTGCTCCTGCATTACCGCAAACTGGTTTCGCTGAGAACGCTGCGTTGGGATGAGCTGGGAAAATCCGCGCTAACCGCGGTCGTCGCCGGATTCGTGAGCCTGGAAGTCGCACGCAGTGTCACGCCGTACGTCTCCGGCCACGGCAGCCGGGTCGCCGACGTGCTGCAACTAGCTTTGATTTCGCTCACCTGGGCCGCCGCGACCGCTTTGGGCTTGTGGCTGTTGCGCTCGCAGTTGCCGAATGATCTGCGAAGACGCAAAGCAGCGGCGTATCCCGGAGTCGCCGAAGGCGAGGGCAAAGAGATTATGGGCGCGGGAACGCAACCGTAAAGCAGAGGAAAAACAAAACGGCGGAAATTCGCATTCACTGCGAACTCCGCCGCCAATCCCTTTTACAAACCCAGAGCGAGACGCCGCTGCAAGCCTAGGCGCGCGCCGCAACCGCTGCCGGCTCGGGCACGGGAGCGCTCTTGTCTTCGCCGTTGGGCTTGGTCTGCGTGGGCTGGCCGCCCTTGCGGATGTCGATGCCGCCCTTGAAGTAGGCGCCGTCTTCAATCGAGATGCGGGCCGCCACTACGTCGCCGGTAAGAGAACCGTCGCTGCGAATATCGACACGATCGCTTGCGGTCAGGTTGCCGCGCACTTTGCCGAGCACAACGATCTCGCGTGCGTTGATGTTGGCCGCGACCACGCCGTTGCGCCCGATGGTGACGCGATTGCCCGCCAGGCTGATCGAACCCTCGACCCGGCCATCAATATAGAGCGACTCTGATCCTGTGACCTCGCCCTTGATGACCAGCGATTTGCCGATGGTGGCCTGGTCCGCGGTGGTGGTAGTCCCAGCTACCGGACGCGGCGCAACGGCGGGTTCATTCGCCATCATGGCAGGCGCGCTCGGAGTAGACATGGTTGGACGCTCCGGCTCGCCTGGGCGCCCGGGGGTCTGAGGCTGATTCGTCGGCTTCCACATGGATTAAAATTTCCTTTCCTTGTTGGGATTAGAAATCACGCGCCGCACTTGCGTGACCAAATCGAATTGTACTCCCCAGTCTCAAAATGAGCGCTGTGGAAAAGCCTTTATTTTCAATAGGGTTTCCTAGCTTGGTACGTCCTTTGGCTTCCTCGTGGCATGGCAATTCAAATCCCTGGACCCTCCCTTTTTGGCTCTCTTACCGTGTAAGGATTCCCGAAAAATTTCTGCCATGCGACAATTCCACATGGCACTCGGAGTATGCTCTTGGCTCGTTACATTTGCCCTAGGTAATCGTCGAACACATAGTCCAGCCTGGTAGGGAGTCCAAACATGTCGGAATCCGCCGTCGTTACTCTTCCAACCTTCACCATCGCCCGGCCTCAGCGCGGAGAATACGCGCCCTACTATGAACGCTATATTTCCCTGGTGGTTTCAAGCGCCCAGGGCGAGGACATTCTTGACACGCTTGATCAACAGCGCCGCCAGACGATGTTGCTGCTCTGCGGCCGCGACGATGAGGATGGCGACTTCCGCTACGCGCCCGATAAATGGAGTGCCAAGGAAGTGCTCGGACACATCTGCGATACTGAACGCATCTTCGCCTACCGCGCCCTGCGCTTCGCGCGCGCCGACGCCACGCCGATTGAAGGATTCGAGCAGGACGACTACGTGCGCAACGGACCGTTTGCGCAGCGTCCGCTGGCCGATCTGGTCGAAGACTTCATCGCCGTACGCCGCGCCACGCTCTCGCTGCTGCGCAATCTCGACGAAGCCGCGTGGGAACGGCGCGGCATCGCCAACAAGAATGAAGTGAGCGTGCGGGCACTGGCCTATATCATTGCGGGACACGAGTTGCATCATCGCAGGATTCTGGATGAGAAGTACTTTGCGAGAAGATCTTAGGCCGCAGGTCTTCGGTCTTGGGTCTTAGGCTCTCTTTCCTCCGCATTGGGACGCCGGAGCCGATATCATAAGACCTAACCCCTGAGACCCGTTTTCCATGTCACGCGCACTGACTGAACTATTCCACGGCAAAGGCGCTCACGCCGATCCGGTTGCGTGCATTGAGGATCTTTCCGCTGAACTGGCCGCACGTCAGATTGCCGGCTTTCCTCACTCCATCGGACAACTCGTCTTCCACATGAATTACTGGCTGGACTACGAACTGCGCCGCATTCGCGGCGAGCGGCCCGTATATCCGGAGCATTCTTCAGAAAGTTTCCCGCCAGCGCCATCTCCCGCCGATGTTCAGGACTGGGATCAGCTGCGAAAGCGCTTTGCCAGCTTGCTTGCCGATTTCACGGCGCTGGCGAATTCTTCTCCGGTAGAGATGCAGCGGCAGATCGAAACCGTGCACGACGGCGATAAGCAGGTCGCCGGTTCGCTTGAGGCCGTGCTCTGGCAGATGGTGGCGCACAACAGCTATCACACCGGCCAGATTGCAATGATCCGGCGCGTGTTGGGTGCGTGGCCACCACCCGGCGGCGGAGATACGTGGTGAAAAAACCGTCGTTGGTCGTTAGTCGTTGGCAACCGCGTTCGCCGTTAAGTTTGAGCTAGGATGATTGTTGAAGGCGTTTGCCGACGACGAACGACTAGCGACCAACAACGGCTTCCTCATGCTTTCCGACTCGACAATCCTGAAACACATCGCGCTCCAGCCCAAGCGCTCGGCGGGATTCAAGCAACTCGTGCGCGAACTCGGCTTGCACGGCGAAGCTCGCGGAGAACTCGACACGCTGTTGCAAAAACTGGTCGCCGCCGGCGAACTGATTCAGCTCAACTCCGACCGCTACGCCCTGCCGCAAGCGGCCGCTGACAAGGCCACTGGGAAGAATGACAAGAACCTCGTGATTGGACGCCTCACCATGCACCGTGACGGCTTCGGCTTCGTCATCCCCGACCCAAGTTCGCTCAGTGCGTCTCTCAAGTCGCGTCTCGCGGGAGATATTTTCATCCCGCCCCACTCCATCGGCAACGCCATGCACGGCGACCGCGTGCTTGTCGACATCGCTGCGGTTCGTCCCGATGGCCGCGCCGAAGGGCGCATCGTGCAGCCGGTGGTGCGCGCGCATCCCACCGTGGTTGGGATTTTTCACAACGGCAGCCGCCACAATTCCGTGAAGCCGATCGACAGCAAAATCACGATGGAGATAATAATTCCAGCCGGCGCGGAGCGCCCCAAAGCAAGCGTAGACCGCGTGCTGGGCGAAGAAGCCGCACGCCGCGCACAATGGGACGATCTCGAAGGTGTGGTGGTCGATGTCGAACTAACGGACTGGCCTACGCCCACCCAGAATCCGCGCGGACGCGTCATCGAAGTTCTCGGTCGTCCCGACGACTTCGGAGTCGACGTGGAGATCACCATCCGCAAGTTCCATCTGCCCCACCACTTTCCCGGAGCCACACTCGAAGAGGCGCAGAATATTTCCCCCGTAATCCCCGCGCCCGAACTTCGCTACCGGCGCGACTTTCGAGCGCTGCCCATCGTCACCATCGACGGAGAAACCGCGCGCGATTTCGACGATGCAGTGATTGTGCGCAATCTCGCGGACGGCAATTTCGAGCTGCAGGTCCACATCGCCGACGTGGCCCAATACGTCACGCCAGAATCTGCGCTCGACCAGGAAGCGCGCCTCCGCGGCACCAGCGTCTACTTCCCAGACCGCGCCGTGCCCATGCTGCCTCTCGAACTCTCAACCGACATTTGCAGCTTGCGTCCGCGTCTCGACCGACTCGTGCTGTCGTGCGTGATGCGAATCGATCCGCGTGGGGAAATCCTCGGTTATGAGTTGTCCGAAGGCGTGATCCGTTCGGCTGAAAGAATGACTTACACCGCCGTCAACGCCGTGATTGAAGGCGATGCCGCAACGCGCGAGCGCTACGCGACGCTCGTGGCCACATTCGAACTCATGCGCGATCTCGCGCTAATCCTCAACCGCAAGCGCCAGCGTCGCGGATCGATTGACTTCGACCTGCCCGAGCCGGTCATCGAGTTCGACAAATTCGGTTTGATGAAAAGCATCACGCGCTCGGAGCGCAACATCGCCCATCGCCTGATCGAGGAATTCATGCTCTCGGCCAACGAATGCGTCGCGCACTATCTGGAATCGAAACGCATCGCGTCCCTGTATCGAGTCCATGAAAAGCCGGACGCCAAGCGCGTCTACGATTTCGAAGTGATCGCCGCGACCTTTGGCTATTCGCTGGGGGTTGGCGCGCTGCCCATTCACCGGGTGCAGTTCAAGACCGATCGTCGCGCCGCGCGCGGCACCGGCAAACAGGCGCGTACAATCGAGGTTCCGAAAGAAGTCCACATCACGCCGCGCATGTATCAGAAGCTGGCCGCCAAGATTGCGGGCAAACCGGAAGAGCGCATTCTGAGTTACCTGATGCTGCGCTCGCTCAAGCAGGCGCGTTACTCGGAAGAGAATCTCGGCCACTTCGCGCTGGCTGCGACGAGCTACACGCATTTCACATCGCCGATCCGCCGTTATCCCGACTTGATCGTGCACCGCATCCTGAAAGATGTTTTGCACGATTCGCCAGAGAAGCGGGACGGTGATGTGCCGATTGGCGTTTCGGGTGCGCTCGACAGTAGCGCTGGCGTCCCGCCGGCACGTCCGCAGGACGAAGACCAATCTGATTCGGCGCAATCAGGCCGGCGAGACCCTTCGACTTCGCTGAGGGCAGGCTCTGGTGCCACGCCGTGGTCCAAGCGCCGCGAACACGCCGCGCATCGCGAAGCGCACGAGGCTCTTGACAGACGAATCCTCGGCGGCCCGATCAAAGTGGAAGAGCTGCACGAGATCGCTGAAGAATCCAGCCAATCGGAGCGCCGCGCCGATGACGCCGAGCGTGAACTCATGGAGTGGAAGAAGGTCAGGTTCATGCAGGAGCGCGTAGGCGAAGACTTCGACGGCCTCATCACCAGCGTCACAAAGTTCGGCTTCTTCGTCGAACTCACCGATATGTTCGTCGAAGGCCTGGTCCCGCTGAACACGCTCACCGATGACTACTACACCTACCACGAGAACACGCGCCAGATTATCGGCCAGCGTTCGCGCAAGACCTACAGCCTCGGACAAAGAATTCGCGTGCTGGTCGATCGCATTGATCCCGTGGAGAAGAAAATCCAGTTCGCGGTTTTGGAGGAGGCGCCGGCACGGCAGGCATCGAAGCCCTCATCCAAGAAATCGAACCGCAAGCGCAGATAATTGTAGCGCCGGCGTCCGCCAGCCCTCGGCCGCAGTCCGGGCGCTTTGAATCGCCGCGCATTTAGGATGATGGCCAGGCGCAATCTTGCCCGGCTGGTGTAAACTTATCCAGTTAAACCCCATCCGCCGCGGATGCAAGCAGCGGGTTCCTTCCTAGTCGGGACGTGGCTCAGCCTGGTAGAGCACTCGCTTGGGGTGCGAGGGGTCGGCAGTTCAAATCTGCCCGTCCCGACCATTTATCTCTCTCGGGTCTCAGGTGTTCGATCTTAGGTGTTCGATCTTAGGAAAGACCTGGCCATTTTGATCCTCGCCCTTATTACTACCCCGAACCAAGAAAAGCACTTTGACCGAAGCCGTCTCTCCCGCACAATCAAAGAAGTCCCAGCGATCATGCTGGTCGTCGTGCCGCTCTCGTCGAAGTTCTTTCCAGGCCGCAGTTGCAAGCAGTTCACACTCGGGGGAATTCTTATGTCCGGGCAAGTCATTCTGGATTTCGAGGACCAAGCCGACGCGTTGCGTTTTGCATTGGCCGCAGGATCGGTAATGGCGGGCGATGACGCTCGCGCCACCGACAATCTGGTTCAGGAAACGTCCCGCGTCAGCCGCATCCGCCTGGATGCCACGAACGCCGGGAAAACCATGTCAAAGCCGGACCGCGTGTCGTGAGAATCAGGCCTTGGGTCTCAGGCCTTAGCGAGCCGAAAGCCCGACCCAAAGCCACGCCAATGGAGACCCAGGGGCGCTGAGATAGCGGATAGCCTTTAGAGAATCCCAAAGGCCGAAGCCGAAGACTTAAGACCTAACCAGTAAGACCTGCTATCCCGTGCGCCGGGTCGAGAGCAGGTTCAGAATTTCACGCAAGCCCTGGCGAATGTGCTGGATCTCAGCCGCCGATTGCGCGGGGAATGGAATCGCCGCCTGCCCCTTATCGGGTTTTGCCTCGGAGCGCAGTTGTTGCCGCGCGCCCACAATGGTGAATCCCTGTTCGTAGAGCAGTTGCTTGATGTGCAGCACGCTCTCCACGTCGCGCCTCCGGTACATGCGCTGGCCAGTGCTGCTTTTCACCGGCTTGAGTTGCGGAAACTCACTCTCCCAGAAGCGCAACACATAGGCCGGCAGGCGGCACAACGTGGCCACTTCGCCGATGCGGAAGTAGAGCTTGTCAGGGATGAAGATTTCATCCGTCTTGCTCCTACCCGCGCTCTTCTTCCTGACACTCATGTCCGATCTGACAATTGTGACACACCGCTGCAAGATCGGCATGAAGAATTTTGAGAGGCATAAGCAATTAGCAATTGGCAGTTAGCGGATAGCCAGTCGAGAACTGGACTCGACTGGGGCAGGACCAATTGCTAATTGCCAACTGCTAACTGCCAAAAGGAAACGCCTCTCAAGAGGTGCTTCT
Organism: uncultured Acidobacteriaceae bacterium; assembly: GCA_963747615.1. Taxonomy (GTDB): domain Bacteria; phylum Acidobacteriota; class Terriglobia; order Terriglobales; family Acidobacteriaceae; genus Sulfotelmatobacter. The sequence continues at coordinate 555,226 of CAVVFP010000001.1, read as the reverse complement.
CCTGAGAGGCTGGTTAAATTCTTGACCCATGCGAAGTATCGTTTCGCAGACGGTTAGTGTTTCTTCTTTTTTGCCTTCTTCTTCGTTGCCATGAAGGTTCCTCCGTGAACGATTTTCCCTTGCAAAGGGTGTCACAGCTTACGGGACCCGATCACCAATGCCACCCAAGTTGTAGTACGGGCAGCATCCTTAACACAAGATATTGCGGCACGATGAACACAGTGTCAACACAATTATGCAGCGAAAAGAAGAATTCTCGCTGAAATTGCGCCGTTGGTCGTTAGTCATTAGTCGTTGGCCACACACTTTCGGCAGCGGTCATGTTCGTGTTTGCTGTCCAACCCGCGGCCAGAAACCCCGCGATCCCTAGTAAACGGTGTTGACTAACGACTGACGACCAACGACTGACGACGAGTTTCGGACTAACGGCCAACGACGGCTTTCCGTTACACTGCGCCTGATGCGGCGCGATCCCGTCGAACTGGAAATCTTCAAGAACCTCTTCCATTCCATTGCCGAGGAGATGGGCGCTGCCCTGCGCCGTACCGCGTTTTCTCCCAACATCAAGGAGCGCCGCGACTATTCGTGCGCCTTGTTCGACGGCGCGAGCGAAGTCATCGCCATGGGCGATCACATGCCGGTGCATCTCGGTTCCATGCCAATGTCGGTACGGGCAGCGATTGCGGCGCACGAGATAGCACCCGGTGATGTAATCATGTTGAATGATCCTTTCCGCGGAGGCACGCATCTCCCGGATATCACGCTGGTCGCGCCCGTGTATGTGTGGCGCGGACGCCACCGTCCGCGAAAAGCCGCGAACCGTCCCGACTTCTATGTAGCGTCCCGAGCCCACCATGCAGACGTCGGCGGGACCTACGCCGGATCGATGGGGCTATGCCGCGAGATCTATCAGGAAGGACTTCGCATTCCGCCGGTGAGAATCATGCGGGCCGGCGTGATGGATCGCGATGTGCTCGCTCTTCTGCTCAACAACGTGCGCACGCCCGAGGAGCGCGAAGGCGACCTGGGAGCGCAGCTCGCGGCCTGCCACACCGGAGCCGAACGCCTGCGCGAGGTGTGCGCGCGCTACGGCCTCGATCGCACCCAGCGCGCAGCGCGGGAACTGCTGGCGTATTCCGAGGAGCTGATGCGCGCATTCCTGTTGCGCGTCCCGCCTGGAACATATTCCGCCGAGGATTTTCTGGACAACGACGGCATCAGAGATAAGCCACTAAAGATCGCGGTGACGGTGACCGTAAGGCCAGGCAAGACAAGAAGCCGCCGTCCCACCCAGCCAGTAGTCACCATCGACTTCACCGGCAGCGCCCCCCAGGTCGAGGGCAGCGTAAACGCAGTCGAGGCGATCACCTACTCCGCCTGCTTCTATGTTTTCCGCTGTCTGCTGGCCGAGGATGTTCCGGCAACCGCGGGCCTGATGCGGCCGATCCAGGTCATCGCCCCCGAGGGAACCATCGTGAATGCGCGGCCGCCCGCAGCGGTGGCGGGCGGCAACGTCGAAACTTCGCAGCGCATCGTTGACGTTTTGCTGAGGGCGCTGGCGCAAGCCATGCCTGACCGGATCCCCGCTGCCGCATCGGGCACCATGAACAACCTCACCATCGGCGGAGTCGATCCGCGCACCGGCAAGCCCTTCGCTTATTATGAGACGATCGCCGGCGGCATGGGCGCGCGGCCCACCAAGCCCGGCGTCTCCGGTGTGCATACGCACATGACCAATTCGCTGAACACTCCCGCCGAGGCGCTCGAATATGCCTATCCCTTGCGGGTTCGACGCTACTCACTTCGCCCAGGCAGCGGAGGCGACGGAAAGCATCGCGGTGGCAACGGAATTATCCGCGAGATCGAAGTGCTCACCGATTGCGAGGTCACGCTGTTGTCAGACCGGCGCACGCGCGGGCCGTGGGGATCGGCAGGCGGCAACGCAGGGTCGGCGGGAAAAGCCAGCGTGATCCGCAACGACGGTTCGATCCATTCGATTCAGGAGATGCCGGGAAAGTTCAGCGCACGCCTGCGAAAAGGCGAGTGTATCCGGATCGAAACTCCGGGTGGCGGAGGCTGGGGGCGTTCCACTCAATCTGGAAAGTAGAAGGAGCGGTCTATGCACATCATCAAATCGGTTGGAGTGCTGTCGGTTGCCAAGATCCTGGGATTGCTCTATGGCTGTATGGGCTTGCTCATCGCGCCGTTCTTCCTGATGATGGGACTGATGGGATCGGCTCTCGGTCATCAGAACAGTCCGTTAGCTGGAATCTTTGGAGTCGGCTTCGGGATCGGCCTTGCGGTCCTCGCGCCAGTCCTCTACGGGGCAATGGGCTTTATCATGGGTGCGCTGGGCGCGCTACTTTACAACCTGTTAGCCAAATGGGTGGGAGGGTTCGAACTGGAGATGGAGGTGCGGCCGCAGACTCTGACGGCGCCTTACCCGATCATCCCTCCGGGAAGCCCGGCATCTAATTCGTAACAGGCCAAAACCTATGACCGATCTCGCCGCCCACTATCTCGACGAAGCCCACCGCCAGATGCGCGGACACAAGCGCCTGGCCGAAGGCGCCATGGCGCAACTGAAAGACCACGAACTATTTCTCACGCTCGACCCCGAATCGAATTCCATCGCCATTATCGTGAAGCACATGGCGGGCAACATGCGTTCCCGCTTTACCGACCTGCTAGCCACCGACGGAGAGAAACCTGACCGCAATCGCGATCAGGAATTCGAGCTCAGCCCTTCCACCACCCGCGCCGACCTTACCAAGATGTGGGAAGAAGGATGGACGCGGGTCTTTGCAGCGATTGAAGCGCTCAAACCGGAAGACGTTATGCGCAAAGTGACCGTCCGGGGCGAGCCGCATACCGTACTGCAGGCTATCAACCGCCAGATCGCGCACTACGCCTACCACACTGGGCAAATCGTCTTTGTGGCCAAGCACATCCGCTCCACCAAGTGGAAAAGCCTGAGCATTCCGCGGGGCAAGTCCGAAGATTACAAAACCGCCCCTCCCAAGCCCTACAAACTATGAGCGAGATCGAAGCGGTTGCCGCGGTGCTAGAATCATACGTTTTGTGTCTAAGTCTGAATTTATAAGGTAGCGTTCATGCCATCCACGATGCGGGCGGTGGTCAAGCCAGAGGCTGCGCCGGGCGCGGAAATTCGCGAGGTCAAGATTCCCGCTTTCGGACCTCGCGACGTACTGGTCAAAGTAAAGGTCGCCTCCATCTGCGGCACCGACCTGCACATCTACAACTGGGACCGCTGGGCGCAGAACCGGATTCATCCTCCGCTCATCCCAGGCCACGAGTTCTGTGGCGAAGTGGCGGCCTTTGGCGATGAAGTCACCAGCGTGAAGGAAGGCGACTTCGTTTCCGCCGAGATGCACGTAGCTTGCGGCAAGTGCCTGCAGTGCCGCACCGGCGAAGCTCACATCTGCCAGAACGTGAAGATCATCGGCGTGGATGCCAACGGAGCCTTCGCCGAGTACGTCGTCATTCCCGAGTCCAACATCTGGAAGCTCGATCCCGCGATTCCGCAGGAATACGCCTCGATTCTCGATCCGCTCGGCAACGCGGTTCACACCGTGCTCGCGGGGGAGATCGCCGCAAAAACCGTGGCCATCACCGGATGTGGCCCCATCGGCCTGTTTGCGATCGCCGTGGCACGCGCCGTCGGCGCAACCACCGTCTTCGCCATCGAAGTAAACGAACACCGGCGCAAAATCGCCCGCGAGATGAAGGCCGATTACGTGCTCGATCCGTCAAAGGAAAACGCCAGCGCAATCGTGATGGAGAAAACCGGCGGCCTGGGCGTAGACGTGGTGCTCGAGATGGCTGGCCATCCCGACTCGATTCGCACCGCCTTCGACATCGTCCGCCGCGGCGGCAGAATCTCTCTCTTAGGCCTGACCTCGAAGCCCATCTCGCTCAACTTTTCGGAAGACATTATTTTCAAAGGCATCACGGTACAAGGCATCAACGGACGCCGCATGTACCAAACCTGGTACCAGATGACCGCACTCCTGAAAGCCGGCAAACTGGATCTGCATCCCGTGATCACAGACCGCATCTCCATGAAAGATTTTTCGCAGGCCATGGAGCGCCTGAAAACCGGCGAGGCCAGTAAAATATTGGTGTACCCAAATGGCGTGAAGTAGATCGGGAAGGGCACGAGTTCTACTCATGCCGTTAGTCACACGGAGTCGTTGCGGCTTTTAGCCGCCGAGGGTTCGGCTGTTCACACACGATTCACTTGCACGCGCTGAATTGGAACTGCATATGGCCCTGGACGCATTCGTACGCTGCACCTGCATTCGCGACGGCAAGGCCAAACCTCACCCGTTTCCCGACCGCCTGACCTTCGACGAGTCCGGCGACCCGTCGCTGACCGGCGATCCCACGGAAGAAGAGTGGGAGGCGCACGACCACTGGCTGGCCGATTCCTGCGAGCACGAGGGATTCATCGTCTCATTTTTCCTGGGGAACATCACCAAGGTAGGAAATCTGCGAAGCTTCCTGCGTCATCTGCAAGGCAAGCCCGGCCCAAGGTTTCCGATTCTGCTGGAGAAGGTCTTATACAACGGCACCCACACCGGCGACTTCATCCCCATCAAACAATCGCCGGCGTTGCTGAAGGAAGTCAACACCGTGCTCCATTCCAGCGACATCCTTGCCGACTCCGAGAAAGAATTCTTCAACAACATGAAGCTGCTCTGCGAAGCCAGCATTGCAACCGGGAACCCAATTATGTTTTAGGCTTTGGCCCTTGCGGGAATTTTATGGAAGCCATTCCGAAAGAACTTGCCGAACTCGATACATGCGCAAGCCTCTATCTTCGTGAGATTTCGGAGCCAAAGCAGAATACTTTGCGCCTTTTGATCGAAGAAGCCGAAGTGATGCCTGAGGAAGTTGCGATTAGGTTCGCCGGGACGGATCTAGGTAAGGGTCATCTCGTCAGATCTACAGCAAGTAGTCGTCTATTCGAGATCGTATGGGACAACTATGTGGCATACTCCGTCACCAACGAATCTTTCGCAACGCCTAGCGAATCGGAGGAATTCTCGGGTCGGTTTGCCCGTTCTTATTCCAAGTCGCATTTTCTGGACTACATTTCTCACGCAACGTTTGCAAGCAATGAATACCCGGGCGCACTGCAGCACGTAGGAATCGTTTCTGAAGAGCATATTATTGACGTAATTTCGACAGAGCCTCCTCGGGTGCGTCATATGCGGCCGAGGCCAGCCTTACAGTAGATGACGGTCCCAGGCGATACACTAATCAGGCTCTATCCATGTCGATCCGTGCAAATCCGTGGCAAAGACGTGAGGCTCTCATGACCACCGCAACCCGCACCAACCCGCTCTCCTATCTGACCACCCAGCTCAACGAACTCAAAGCCAAAGGCACGCACTTCAAGCTGCGCGTTCTCGAGGACGAGCAAGCCCCGCTCTGCACGTTCGACGGCAAGAAGGTCATCAATATCGCGTCCAACAATTATCTCGGGCTGACCACGCATCCCAAGCTGCGCGAAGCGGCGCTCGATGCCATCCGCAGATACGGAGTCGGCTCCGGTGCGGTGCGCACCGTTGCCGGCACCATGAAGATCCACATGGATCTCGAAGAAAAGATCGCGCGCTTCAAGAACGTCGAGGCCTGCGTAGTCTTCCAATCAGGCTTCGCGGCCAACGCCGGCACGGTGTCGGCAGTTTTGGGTAAAGAAGATTTCATCATCTCCGACGCGCTCAACCACGCCTCGATCATCGACGGCGCGCGCCTGTCGCGGGCAAAGATTCTGGTCTTCCGTCACAAAGATGTAGCCCACGCCGAGGAGCAACTCGCCAGCGTGAAAGACGAACCGGGCAAAAAGTTGCTGATCACCGACGGCGTATTCTCCATGGATGGCGACATCGGCCCGCTCCCCGGCCTGTGCGACGCCGCTGAAAAATACGGCGCAATTATGATGGTCGACGACGCGCACGCCTCCGGAGTTCTGGGCCGCAACGGCCGCGGTACCGTCGATCATTTCAACGTGCACGGCCGCGTCGACATTCAGGTAGGAACCTTATCAAAAGCCATCGGCGCGCTCGGCGGCTACGTTTGCGGCACGCGCGATCTCATCGACTTCCTCTATCACCGCGCGCGCCCGTTCCTGTTTTCCACGTCGCATCCGCCGTCAGTAGCCGCGACTTGCATAGCGGCTTTCGACGTTCTCGAAAGCGAACCCGAGCGCATGGAAAAACTCTGGGAAAACACACGCTTCTGGAAAAAAGAACTAGCCCTGCTAGGTTTCGACATCGGAGGCCGCGCCACTCCAGCCAGCGAAACGCCCATCACTCCAATCATCATCGGCGACGGCAAGCTCACCATGGACTTCTCCCGCGAGCTTTTTAAAGAAGGAGTCCTCGGCACCGGCATCGCTTTCCCCACCGTCCCCGAAGGCAAAGCCCGCATCCGCACCATCATGACCGCAACCCATACGAAGGATGAGTTGGACCAGGCGCTCGAGGTGCTGGCGCGCGTCGGAAAGAAAATGGGGATCGTGGGAAGCTAACTTCCCACGCCGCGCCTTACTGCGAATTGAAAACCGGCCGCGCCACTTCCTCTGGCGAAGCCGACTGTAGATGCTCGGCCTTCCAGCGCATCGCGGCGGTGATGCGCGTGCGGCCGCTGGGATGATCGAAGAAGATAAACTCCTCCGCCGGTCCAGGATCCATTTTGCGATATTCTCCCAGCATCAAATCTATGTTCGCCTCCCCGTCGGGCTGTTGCGCCGCATTCAGGCCGTACATATCTGCTTCGTATTCCATGCTTCGCGTGATGGTATTCGTGACCGGAGTCATCAAGAACAAGTAGAGAGAGAACAGGATCACCGCCAGCGGCAGCACAGCCACGTCAGTGATTCCCCGCACGCTCCATCTCTCGCCCCACCGCGCCAGCGAAAAATTGATGCCCCAATTCAGAAAGGCGAATCCGACGACGATCACTACGCCTATCATGACCAGTCCCTTGTACATATGATTGAGAACGTAGTGTCCCATCTCGTGTCCCATGGTGCTCTCGATCTCGGGCAGTGTGCAGCGCTTGAGCAGATTGTCGTTCAGCGAGATTCGCAGCGTGCTTCCAAGTCCGCTGACGTTGGCGCTCACTCGATTTGATTGCCGCGATGCATCGACCTCGTAAACCTCGGTCGCCGGAATTCCGTTGGCGCGCGCCATGCTCAGGATCGGGTCCTTGATTCGGGCGTCTTCTAATTTAACGTACTTGTTGAAAAGTGGGGCAATGTAAACCGGAGCGATTAGACTCACGAACGCAAAGAACACCACCATCAAAGCCGTACCCCACACCCACCAACTCTTCCCCAGGCGTCGCACCAGGCCGAAGAGCGGCACCATCAATATCGCGCCCAGTACCATGCTGACCGCCAATCCCACTGCCTGATCGCGCATCCACGCTCCGAAGGTCTGATTCAAAAGACCATATTTGTGCTCGCGGAAATATCCTTCGTATACCGTAAGCGGGAACGTGAGCACCGACGTGACAATGATGAATTCAATCCAATAAATCGCCGTCTGCAGAGCGCGAATGCGGGTGATGCGCTCCGCCAGGTCCCGCATCCGCGCTGACCAGCGGAAGCGCAGCAGCAGCCACATCACGAAGACCGTCGAAACAAAATCCCACAAAAGCAGCCAGTAGCCGCCCTCGAAATAAGCGTTCGAACGGGCCCGCTCCGCGGCCGGCATTTTCGCCAGATATGCCTCGACCGCCGCATGGATATCGAACGGTTGAGCGTCGACGCTGTGACTAGCCGGGGACTGAACGGCAGTGGCACTACCGCCAGTTTGAGCGGTTGCAAGACACCCAGTAACAACTAAAGGAAGATACAGTACAACCAGACGCAGTGCGCGAACCATCAGGACGCCCCCTCGTTTTCGTGATGGAGTATACGCTGTAGGGCAGGCCTTAGTTCCCGCGATAAACGATCCTCCCGCCCACAATTGTCGCCACAACTTTCCCCGTAAACTGCCATCCATCAAACGGCGTATTGCGTGACAGCGACAGCGACTTGGCGGCTTCAAATGTCCAGCGCTTCTTGGCGTCGAAGATGGTTATGTCGCCGAAGTCGCCGCGTTGCAGCGATCCCCGCCCGCGCAGATCGAAGACCCGCGCCGGTCCGGCAGTAAAAAGTTCCACGATGCGCGCCAGCGGGATCTTGTGCTCGCGGTGAAGCTTGGTAACGGACAGCCCCAGCGCAGTTTCAAGTCCGGTAATTCCAAAGGCAGCGCGCTCGAACTCGACGTCTTTTTCATGCGAGGCATGCGGAGCGTGGTCGGTGGCGATGGCATCGACGGTGCCGTCGGCCAGCGCGACCAGAATCGCCTCACGATCGGTCGCCGAGCGCAGCGGCGGGTTCATCTTGAAATTCGTGTTGTACTCGCCGACATCTTCGTCGAGCAAAGTGAAGTGATGCGGCGTGACTTCGCATGTGACCCGGGCCTTAGCGCGCTTGCCGCGGCGCACCGCCTTCAGCGCGTCCGAAGTGGAAAGATGCGCCACGTGCAGGCGCGATTCACGAATCTGCTGCGCCAGATTCACGTCGCGCTCCACAATCCCGGCTTCGGCTGCGGCCGGCATACCGCGCAGCCCGAGACGAAAGCTCGTAGGGCCTTCGCTCATCGAGCATTGTTCCGTCAGCCGCGTATCTTCGGCATGCTGCACCACCGCCAAATTCAGTTCGGCGCCAAGCCGCAGAGCGGCACGCATAACCTCGTCATCGAGAATCGGCTTGCCATCGTCGGTAACGGCCACGGCTCCGGCGCGCTGCAAGGCCGCAAAGTCGGTAAGCGCCGCACCCCGCGAGCTGCGTGTGGCAGCGGCGATCGGAAAGACGTTAACCACCGCGCCGCGTTCCGGATGCCGCAACCATGCAACCCACTCCTCCGTATCGACCACCGGCAACGTGTTCGGCATAGTGCAGACAGAAGTGAAACCTCCGGCGGCAGCGGCGGCAGTGCCGCTGGCGATCGTTTCTTTGTAGCTTTGTCCCGGCTCGCGCAGGTGAACGTGCAAGTCGATAAATCCTGGGGCAACGATCAATCCGCGCGCATCAAACTTTTCGTCTGCGCTGCCACGCGTCTTATTAGGCAGAGCAATCTCGGCAACGCGGCCATCGCGCAGCAGAACGTCCATAGGCGCATTGATCTTCGCCGCGGGATCGATCACATGGCCGCCTTTGATCAGCAGCGACCTCGGCTTGTTGTCCTTCGTCATTCCTTTAATTCGTATTGATCCGTGAAAATCCGTGGCTCATTTAGCTTTTCCCAGTGCTCGCGCCAGAATCGCCATGCGCGTGGGGACACCGTTGTGAACTTCGTCGATGATCACCGACTGCGGACCGTCCGCCACTTCAGCCGTCAACTCCAGTCCTCGGATAATCGGTCCGGGATGCATAACGATGGCATCGCGCCGGGCCAGCTTCAGCCGCGCTGCCGTCATCTGATAGCGCGCGACATAGTCCTGCAGGCGAATCTTCTGCCCCGTAAGCCGCTCCTTCTGTACGCGCAAAAGCATAATCACATCGACGCCCCGCACCGCTTCTTCCGGGTGACGTGACACGCGCAGACCGGGCGCGAGAGTGACCGCGACATCGGGCACGAATTCCGGCGGACCACACAAACTAATCTTCACCCCGAACTTCGTCAGAAGATGGCATGCGGAACGAGCCACGCGGCTGTGGTAGATGTCTCCGATGATCGCAACCTGCAATCCCCTAAACGATTTCTTGTGCTTGAGAATCGTGTACGCATCAAGCAACGCTTGCGAAGGATGTTCATGCATGCCATCGCCCGCATTGATAATGGGAATGTCGAGGTGCTCCGCCATCAGGTGCGGCGCTCCCGCACAAGGATGCCTCAGGACGATGGCGTCCGCGCCCACCGCGCGCAAGGTGTAGCCCGTGTCGAGCAGGGATTCGCCCTTCTCGATGCTCGACCCCGAGGATTGCACCAGCGTAGTGATCGCGCCCAGCGACTTCGCGGCGATCTCGAAAGAAGATCGCGTGCGCGTAGACGCTTCGTAAAACAACAGCACGATGCGCTTGTTGCGCAGCAGCGGACGCGCCTTGAGCGGATTCATCCGACGGGCCAGCTTCAGCAGACCCAGGATTTCCTTTTCCTCGAGGTGCTCGATACCGAGCAGTGAACCGCGTGCTGGCTTGTTCATCTCGTAACGCTCATCGGGTAAAACCTCATCGCGTAAAGCTCATCGCGTAAGGTTCATCGCGTAAGAATTCAAACGGTGCATCATACGCGGCCAGCGCGGCCTGCGGCAAGACCGGGGTGGTTGCAGTTTATACGGCCGAAAATCGGGATCGCTTGCTCCAGGTTGTCAAGCCAGGGAAGACGCTGGCTTACGACCGGTTCCTGCGGCTGAAGAAGGCGCCAGTCAAGGCTCCGGCGATGCTGCCCGCGGCAAGAGAGATCACCAGGAAACCCACCATGCCAAGGGTCAATGTAGCGGCCAATCCTTCCGGCTTCTTCAGCAGGTCGAGAGTAGCTTGGATCTGCGCATCATTGGAACGAGCCGCGACCTGTTGGAGCGCGTCAAGCAGTTGCTGGCGAAGCTGCCCGCCGGCCCGCAACACCGCGAAGAGAATCGCGGAAAAAACTGCAAAAACTCCTGAAGAAAAAAGAGCTGTAACGGCGCCCAGTTGCGCACCCGAGCGGGCATCGACTCTCGATGTCGGGTTTCGGCGCTGGTAGAAAATGACGGCCAGACATCCGGCACCCAGCGTGGCCAACGGTGGAACCATCACCCGCAGAGTCATCACCGCGATAGAGATCGCAGCAGCAAGCGCGCAGGCGCGAAGCGCGCGCGGCCATGCAATCCCGCCGGAAAGCGTGGGGGCGCGCATGGGCTCTAAAACGCCAGGCGGGTCGAGGGAAAGAACGTGCCCATCATTCAATGAGACATCGGGGAACGAATCGGGCGAGACATCTCCTGCGACCGCGGCGGGCTCGGGCATGGCCACGCGAATCTGTGGCGCGCCGCACTGGGCGCAGAAAGGCCTGCCGTCTTCAACGTCGTGGCCGCACTTGTAGCAGAGATGATCCATCGGAGTGGAGAGCGGGACTAGCCTGAAGGTATCGCACGACGAGCGGCGGGCGCAAGGCAGAGCCCGGCACGATGCGGACGGGGCTGGTATTCCTGCCGGAACATATGTGAGATGTGTTCCAGCTGGAACATTCGAACTTTGCAGATTTTTTCCGCCGTAAGTCGTTGATTCTTCGTGTTGGCATTTTGGCGAGTCAATGGAATCAAGGGGTTAGGCTGTGGACGAAACGTCTACTTTCGTAGGTATCGGATGTCTACTAAAGTAGACTTGACAGGCGCGGGATGTACTTTATAAGGTGCATACCGGCGGGGCGATTACGCCAGCAATCTGGCGGCGTCTTTGGCGTAATACGTGAGGATGATGCTGGCGCCGGCGCGGCGGATGCTTTGCAGGGATTCTAGCATTACGCGGTCGCGATCGATCCAGCTGTTGCGCGCGGCGGCTTCGATCATGGCGTACTCGCCGGAGACTTGATAGGCGGCCAGCGGAACGTCGAAGCGCAGGCGGGCGGCGGCGATGACATCGAGATAAGGCAGGGCAGGCTTGACCATGATCATGTCGGCGCCTTCTTGGATGTCTAGTTCGATTTCGCGCATGGCTTCGCGGAGGTTGGCTCCATCCATCTGGTACGAGCGGCGGTCGCCGAATTGCGGTGCGGAGTCGGCGGCTTCTCGGAACGGGCCGTAGAAGCCGGAGGCAAACTTCGCAGCGTAGGAAAGAATCGGCGTATTGATGAAGCCGGCTTCGTCGAGCGCACCGCGGATCGCGGCGACGCGGCCATCCATCATGTCGGAAGGGGCGATCAGGTCGATGCCGGCGCGGGTCAGTGAGACGGAAGTGCGGGCAAGTAGTTCGAGGCTGGCATCGTTGTCGATCTCGAATTTGGAAATCGCACTGGCCACGAGCGACGCCATTTCTTCGATGACCCCTTTTGTTTCCTGCTTTGCGAACGCAATCTTCCCCCCCGGCATCTGCAAAGCGTCTCGGGTAGCGGCGTCCAACAATTGGGCCGAGGTCCCCGGCTTCACGATCCCGCAGTGTCCGTGAGACATGTATTCGCAGAGGCAGACGTCACCCATCAGGATCAGATCAGGCACTTCGCGTTTCATGGCGCGTGCGGCCTGTTGCACGATGCCATCGTCGGCCCAGGCCCCAGTAGCAACGTCATCCTTATCCTTCTTCTAGGAAGGCCGAACAGGATCACCGCGGGCACGCCCAGGGAATGAACTTCCTGCGCCTCTTTTACCGCTTCATCCACCGAGAGGTTGAACACGCCCGGCATGGAGCGGACCTCCTTGCGCACACCTTCGCCCGGACAAACGAACATGGGATAAACGAAGGCCTCAGGAGTGAGGCGGGTTTCGCGCACCAAGCGGCGAAGCTGCTCAGTGCGGCGAAGACGACGAAGACGTGTGACCGGAAAAGCCATGGAAACCAGCTTTCAAGAATTCTAGCAGGAGTTGTGCGGCTTACGAACGGGTCTTGGGTCATAAGTCGGCGGCGCGGCTGAAGGCGCGCCCTTTCAAGACGATTTATCGAATACCTAAGACCTGGCACCCAACATCCGATTTCAGCGGTGACGAAAGTAACCTGCCGTGCTGGAAGCGAGGCCGGAATCTCCGATTCCATCCTTAAAATAAGAGCGGATGAGTCTGCTCGGCAAACATCGCTGGTTCACGCTTGCGGGCGGGACCACGCTCGGGTTCGCCGTGGTGTCGTTAACGGTGCCGCGCGGCGCCGCGCTCACGGCGATGGTGGATGTTGTATATCTGCTGCTGACGCTCGCCGTGGCCGGCGTCATGGTGGCAAACGCATGGTCGGCCGAGGGCGCTAACCGGCGCTTTTGGGCGCTCATGGGAGCGGGATGCATTCTCTGGGCTTGCAATGAGGCGGCCTGGGTTTACTACGAGGTCTTGCGCCACACAGCTTTTCCCGAGCCCTCGATCATGGATGTGTTCTTGTTCCTCCACCTGGTTCCGATGATCGCGGCGGTAGGGTTGCGTCCGCATCGGTGCGACGCCGAGCAGAAGTTCCGCGTGGGCACGCTGGACTTTCTCATGCTCGTGGTTTGGTGGGTGTTCCTCTACGCGTTCGCTGTGTTCCCGTCACAATACGTGTCGCTCAATATTGCGGAGTACGACAGGAACTTCGGTCCGCTCTACATGGTCGAGAGCGGCGTGCTGGTGTTGGTGCTGGGGATTGCCGCCCGTGGCGCTTCTGCCGGGTGGAGGATGGTCTACCTGAACCTGATGGCGGTAAGTGCGCTCTATGCTCTGGATTCGCAGGCCACGAACCTGGCGCTCGCCACCGGGTCATACTACACGGGAAGCCTCTACGACGTCCCGCTGCTCGGCGCAGTGTGTTGGATGTTGGCGACCGTGCTGAGCGCGCGCTCATGGCGGCCGGAAGCCGTTCCTCCTAAGACGGATGACAAGTGGGGTGCGCTGGCCTTGCAGTTGACCATGCTGGCGATCCTCTCCCTGCCCGCGCTGGGTCTGTGGGCCTACCGCTGGGACGACTCTCCGGCCCCGGCCCGGACGTTTCGCCTGTTCACCGTGCTGGCCGCAATGCTGGTGCTGGGCGCGTTTGTCTTCATGCGCCAGTATCTGCAGGACCAGGCATTGATCCGTCTGCTCGAGGATTCGCGGCGCAGCTTCGAGAATGAACAACGCCTGCAAAGCCATCTGGTGCAAAGAGAAAAACTGGCTTCCCTGGGCCAGTTGGTGGCCGGCGCGGCGCACGAAATCGACCATCCGCTGACTGCGATCATGAACTATTCCGAGAAGCTATGGTCGAAGGAACGCCTGACCAGCGAGCAGGACACGTTGGTGCGCAAGATTGTGAACCAGTCCCAACGCACCCGCGAGTTGGTATCGAGCCTCTTGAGCTTCGCGCAGCAAAGTTCCGGGGAAAAGACCATGGTGGATCTATGCACGCTGCTACAGCGCAGCGTGCAAATGCGCGGGCTGCAGCGTCACGATCAGAAAATTCGCATTGAGACCTCGATCGATGCGCAACTGCCCAGGGTGTGGGGCGATGGCCACCACCTGTTCCAGGTGTTCGCCCAGATTGTGGATAACGCTTTGGACGCCCTCGAAGAAGGCGGCGGAGGCTTGCTTCAGGTGAGCGCCCGCACTCAGGGAGAAGAAGTGGTCATACAGTTTTCCGACAGCGGCCCCGGCGTGAAAGAGCCGCATCGCGTCTTCGATCCTTTCTATACCACCAAGCCGATCGGCAAAGGCACGGGCCTGGGACTAAGCGCCGTCTATGGCGTTGTGCAGGATCATCACGGACAAATTACCTGCCAGAATAAACCGGAGGGCGGCGCGGTCTTTGTGCTGCACTTGCCGGTGGCGAAGGCCGAATCGCGGTCGCTGGCAGCGGCACAGTCGTAAAATTGACTAGCTCGATTGTCATTCCGAACAAGCGTTCTTTGCGCCGTGAGGAATCTGGGCGAACCGCGCGATGCGTCGCGCTTTTTGCGACGCATTAATCGCGCGTTTGGCTCGCCTCCTTCCAACTCCATCCCGATTCTTCATCCCGCCATTCCTGTAACATAAATCGATGTCCCAACCGCTGATCCACGGCTCCGTACGCGTGCTGGAGTTCGACGCCCTCCGCGAACTGCTGCGCGGATACGCCGCCTCGCCGCTAGGCTATACGAAGATAACGGCGCTAGCGCCTTCCGTCGACCCGGCATGGATCTGCGAGCAGCAAGATCTAACGGCGGAAGTGCGGGAGTTCCGCCGCGTGGGCGGGCGCTTCGACTTTTCCGGCCTGCTGGATGTTACAAAGCTGCTCAAGAAATCTCGCATCGCAGGCGCTGTTTTGGAGACCACCGAGATTCGCGACGTAGTGCTAGTCGTAGACCGCGCCGCGGAGTGGCGCGAGATCGCATCGCATCCGCCGGCGATCATGAAGATGGAATGGCGGCGAACGCGGACGCTCTCCGATGGTATTCCCGATTTCACGGATTTCCAGCGTTCTTTCCGTAACAAGATTCAGCCCGATGGAACGCTCGAAGACCGCGCTTCGCCGGAGCTGGCGCGAATTCGCCGCGACATCGAAAAGCAGAGGCGTGTGATTCAGGAATCGCTGCGCGGCTATTTGCGGCGGCTGGCCGAGGGCGGCGCGGTGCAGGACGAACTCATCACCATCCGCGGGGAGCGTTTCGTCATCCCGGTAAAGATTGAGCAGAAGCGGCGCGTGCAAGGCGTGGTGCATGGAGCGAGTTCCAGCGGTCAGACGGTTTTCGTCGAGCCTCTGGAAACGATTGAGCAGAACAATGAACTGGTGCGCCTGCTCGACGAAGAGCAAGCGGAGATCCATCGCATTCTTCTGGAGATGACCCGCCGCATCGGCGAGCAGGCCGAGGCAATCCTTTCCTCCAACGAAGTGCTAAGCGAACTCGAACTCCAGTTCGCCAAAGCCCGCTTCGCCGAAGACTACAGCTGCATAGCAGTAAAGTTAAGCGGGGTCGCTGAGAGCCAAGAAGAACCAAGTGGGGACAGCCGCCTCGGCTGTCCAGCGAGCAAAGCGAGCCTACTTCTGCAGAACGCTCGCCACCCATTGCTAGAGCGCAATCTAAAACTCAAGGGGATTCCTGTAGTCCCAACCACCGTACAGTTGGAAGGCTCCCGCCGGCAGCTGGTAATCACCGGCCCCAACACCGGAGGAAAAACCGTAACCCTGAAAACGGTAGGACTGCTCGCCCTGATGGCGCTATCCGGAATCCCGGTGCCCGCCGACCGCGCCGAGATGCCGGTCTTCGATGCGGTGCTGGCCGATATCGGCGACTATCAATCGATCGAGCAGAATCTTTCCACGTTCTCCGCGCACGTCACCAACATCGATTTTATTTCGCGCACTGCGACCGCCGACTCGCTGGTGCTGCTCGACGAGCTGGGTTCTGCCACCGATCCTGAAGAAGGCGCGGCGCTGGCGGTGGCGATCGCCGGATACTTTGGCCGCATCGGCTGCATGACGGTGATTTCGACTCATCACACGTCTCTGAAAGTTTACGGAGCGAATACCGCGGGCGTGATCAATGCGTCAGTGGGTTTCAATGAGGCAACGTTGCAGCCGACCTACGAATTGAAGATGGGAGTTCCGGGGGCGTCGGCGGGAATCAACATTGCGCAGCGGCTAGGGTTGAATCCGGCGATCATCGAAGGGGCGCGGGCGCGGTTGGGCACGCAGGCTCGCGACGTCGGCGAATTTCTGGACAAGCTTCATGCCGGATTGCGCGAGATGGAGGGTGAACGCCTGCGTCTGCGAAAGGGCCAGGAGGATCTCGAACGCGAAAAAACCCGCTTAGCGGTTGAAGGAAAAAAAGAGCAGCAGACGAAGGTCCGCGAGATGGAAAAGAAACTGGAGAGCGTGCTGCGCGATTTCGAATACCACGCTCGCGAGGCGGTGAACGCGGTCCAGGAGAAAGCGGCCGCGCAAAAGGTCTCCAAAGAAGCGGAAAGAAGAATCGCCAAGCTGCGCCGCGAATTTCGCGAGCAGTTCGATTCCACGGTGGTCGCGCACGCCAGCGGCGCCGACGAAGGCGATCCGCACAAGCAGCCGCGGGTAGTAAAGCACGTCTCCGAAGGCGACACCGTCAAACTGAAATCGACAGGGCGCGCGGCAACAATCTTACGCAAGTTAGACGATTCACATTTCAAAGTGGCGATGGGCGCAATGAAAATGAAGATCGCGCGCGACGATATCGCCGAGGTATTTTCTGGCCCGCGGACAGGGGATTCTCCGGTGAAAGCGGCGCGAGCGCGGGGAATTTCCGTATCGCTGAATAACGAGAACGAAGGTCAGAACGCGCCGTCTGAGATCAACGTGATCGGCTACAACGTGGACGATGCGACGCGAGCGGTAGAAAAATTTGTCGACCACGCATTCCTCGCCGGACTGCCACGTGTGCGCGTAGTCCACGGCAGCGGCATGGGCATCCTCCGCAAAGCTCTGCGTCAGGCGTTGCAGCAGCATCCGCACGTGGAGTCGGTGGCGGAGCCGCCTCAGAACGAGGGTGGGGGTGGGGCTACGGTGGTGGAGTTGCGGGTGTAGATTTGTCATGCACAACTGAAGAAAATCGATAACGACGGCTTTTCCTAGGGCGTCAACGGGATACCCACTCATTCCCACAGCTTCTCCACAGCAATCTCTCTCCGGTATATTCCTATCAGTCGCACTCTAGCCCACAATCCCAAAGGGAGCAGTGTAGCCCGTCCATCCATGCCCGCAGAAGATTTCAAAGAAACGGTGAAGCAGCAGGCGGACATCGTCCGCATCATCGGCGACTACATCAAGCTGAAGAAGGCTGGGGCGCAGAACTATTCGGGGCTCTGCCCGTTTCATGGGGAGAAGACGCCGTCGTTTTCGGTGCATGCCACACGGCAGTTCTATCACTGCTTCGGCTGTGGCGTCTCGGGAGATGTGTTCTCGTTCGTGCAGAAGATCGAGAACATCACCTTCCCCGAAGCTCTCCGGCTGGTGGCACAGAAGCTAGGAATCCCGCTGCCCAAGGCCACGTATTCAAGCCCGGCTGAAGCGAAGGACGCCAAGCTGCGCGCGCAGTTGCTCGACGCGCAAGAGCGGGCCGCCACATTTTTTCAGGAATGCCTGAAGCGCCCCGAGGGAGCGCGGGCGCGCGAGTATCTGACGGGGCGCGGGCTGGATGCGGAAACGATCGCACATTTTCGCATAGGCTACGCGCCCGATTCCGGCTTCCTCCTCCGCGACCGCCTGACGAACGAGTTCAGCGAAGAGGTGATGCGCGAGAGCGGCCTGTTCTCATGGAAGCAGGAGGACGGGCTTCGGGCTTCCGGCTCCGGGCTTCGGCAAGGCATGGAATTAGAGAGCGGTAATCCCGATGCCGAGGGCGAAGGACGGGAAGCCGACGCCCAAGGCCCAAAGCCCGAAGCCCGGATGTACTCCAAGTTCCGCAACCGCGTAATGTTCCCAATAGCCAACGACGCCGGAAGAATAATCGCGTTCACAGGGAGAACCCTCGCCACCGACGAAAAGTCCGGTCCGAAATATCTGAATTCGCCGGAGACAGGAATCTATTCCAAGAGTCGCGTCCTGTTCAATCTCGACAAAGCCAAAGAAGCGATCCGCAAGCTGGATTACGCCATCCTCGTTGAAGGTCAAATGGATTGCATTTCCGTCTACGCCGCCGGCTTTCACAACGTGATCGCCAGCTCAGGCACGGCGTTCACCGAGATCCAGGCCAAGCTTCTGGGCCGCTTCAGTAGGAACGCCGTAGTTAACTTCGACCCCGACACCGCCGGAGCCAAGGCCACCGAGCGCACGCTCGGCCTGCTGGTGGAAGAAGAATTTCAGATCAAGGTGCTCACGCTCGAGCAGGGTTTCGATCCCGATCTCTACATCCGCCGCAAAGGCAAAGACGCTTACGGCGAGGCGTTACGAGGTTCACAGAAATACTTCGACTACCTCATCGACCGGGCGCGTAGTCATTTCCCGGTGCGAACGCCCGAGGGCAAACAGAAAGCCGTGAACTACCTCTTGCCGCACATCCAACGCGTCCCCAGCCGCATCGTCCGTGATGAGTTGAGCCAGGAGATCGCGCAGAAGCTAGGCATCGATTCCGCTGTGTTGCGGCAGGAACTGCGGCACGTGGCCGCGGAGCGTTCTGCGGCAACAATAAAATCCTCAGCCGAGGCCCAGGCCACCGACGCCGAGCGCATCCTCATCCGCGCCTTGGCTTCAGCCCCGCAGATGCTGCCAGGAGAGCATCTTTCCGCCCGAGACGGCGCAGAAGGAGACTTCGACCCCGCCCGCCAGGCACAATACGCCTTCCAGCGCGAAGGCCTGCACCGCGGCCTGGCCACCGAATCGCTGGTCGAGGCCCTACTCAATGCCGGAGCCGACTTTGCCGATGTAATGGACGTGCCCTGCTCCGAAAACGAGCGCCGCATGCTCGCCTCCATCCTCTTGAAAGAGGATGAAGAACTCAGCCCCGAGCGCCTCGAAGGCGCGGTGCGCGCCCTTCGCCGCATTCACCTTCGCCGCCGTCTAGAACAGGTACAGCGCGAACTAACCAAGCCCGGAGTCAGCGACGACAAGCTATTGAGGAACGAGCTGCTGACCGAAAAAGACCGGCTAAGCCGCGCCCTCAGAGACCCCAACCTGGCCGAAGACGGCCTGAGAACGGCTCCCGGAAATAAGAAAAGCGCATGAAACAAAACAGAGGTTAAAGTCATCTAAGTATTTAGCAGAGTTAGATTTAGCGGCAACGGGCGGGAACACCAACGGGGCAAGTGATAGACGGATCAAGACTTATTGTGCTAGACTCCGTAGGTTTGTGCTAGGCGCACAACTCCGCGCTACCCCAGATTCCCACCTTTCAAACTGTATCACTCGCTCCGCGCGGGCGAATTGAAGAATTTGAGGACACTCCTTGGCTCTTGAAGACAAGTACGACGACATTAAAAAGCTGGTCGATGCCGGCAAAGAGAAGGGCTATCTCACATACGACCAGGTCAACGAGTTAATCCCTCACGATGTGGTGAGCCCCGAAGACCTGGACGACCTGCTGACGACAATTGGCACGCAGGGCATCGACGTGCTCGAAGGCCCCAAGCTGCCTTCCGCCGCGCTCGATAAGAAGTTCGACGAAGGCGAGGAGAGCGACGACGTTGAACTCGACCTCACTCCCGGCGCTCTCGAAAAGACCAATGACCCCGTCCGCATGTATCTGCGCGAGATGGGCACAGTTCCCCTGCTCACGCGCGAAGGCGAAGTTGAAATCGCTAAGAGGATCGAGCGCGGACAGATTCGTGTGCTGAAGGCGCTCTCGCGCTCGCCTATTGTCATCCATGAACTCCTCGCCATGGGCGAGGACCTCAAGAAGGGCGTGCGCTCCATCAAAGAGGTTGTCACCTTCGACGAGGAGGAGATTACCGACGAGATCCTGCAGAACCGGCTGAACGAATTTACCGGCAAGATCGACGCCATGGCCAAGCTGTATAAAAAGGCCGGTGTTCTGCAGGAGAAGTACGCCACCGTCTCGCAGAAAAAGCGTCCCAAGGATCATCGCCGCATGCGCCGCAACCTGGCCCGCGCCATCGTGCGCGTGTCCATGGCCGTGCGCAAGCTGGGATTCACCAACGCCGAGCGCAAGCGCCTGATCGACCGCGTCAACAAGACGGTCGACAGCATGCGTTCGCTCGACCGGCAGGCTGGCAACCTCGAGCGCAAAGCCGACGCCACTCGCAGCGAAGAACAGAAAAAAGAATATCGCCGGCAGGCGCGAGCCGTCCGCGGCGAGATCGAAAAGCTCGAAGCCGAAGCAGGACTGTTGTTCCAGGAGATCAAGCGCACCCAGCGCGAAATCATCCAGGGAGACATGGATGCCGAGCAGGCCAAGCGCGAACTGATCGAGGCCAACCTGCGTCTCGTCGTTTCGATCGCGAAAAAGTACACCAACCGTGGCCTGCAGTTCCTCGACTTGATTCAGGAAGGCAACATCGGCTTGATGAAGGCAGTCGACAAGTTCGAATACCGCCGGGGCTACAAATTTTCCACGTATGCCACGTGGTGGATCAGGCAGGCTATCACCCGCGCCATCGCCGATCAGGCCCGCACCATCCGCATCCCGGTGCACATGATCGAAACCATCAACAAGCTCATCCGCACCTCGCGGCAACTCGTACAGGAGCTGGGACGCGAACCTACGTCGGAAGAGATTGCCAAGAGAATGGACATTCCCGTCGCGAAAGTGCGGAAAGTCCTGAAGATCGCGCAGGAGCCAATCTCTCTCGAAACGCCAATCGGTGAAGAAGAAGATTCGCATCTAGGCGACTTCATCGAAGATCGAGCCGTAGTCTCGCCCGCGGAAGCCGTGATCAACGTGAACCTCAAGGACCAGACCGGACAAGTCCTCCGCACGCTGACCCCGCGCGAAGAAAAAGTAATCAAAATGCGCTTCGGCCTGGAAGACGGCAGCGAACACACGCTCGAAGAAGTAGGCCAGTCGTTCGCCGTAACCCGCGAACGCATCCGCCAGATCGAAGCCAAGGCGCTGCGGAAGCTAAGGCACCCGTCGAGGTCGCGCAAGTTAAGGGCGTTTATGGATGGGGTCAGGGACTAAGAATTAGCCACGGATTAACACGGATGGATCTTGAGGCGCGACTTCGGTCGTGCCTTTTCCTTTCCGCGCTATTTTCTGCACAGTGTCTAAGGTAAATCCCCTGCAGCTTCTGGGTTGCACCTGCGAGTTTCTCCGCGAATTTCCTCAGGTTTCCACAAGGAAGTCCCATCGTGCACAGCTTCTGCACAAGGGGGCAAAATAATTTTGTTGCGGTTCGAAACTTTCCGAAGGAGAGTGGGTTCACCGAATACGTGGCAATCTCAAAGCTTGCCAATGATGATTGCGGAGACGCCGGTGGCAGACTGGCAATTCTCGAGGGTGAATTGCCAGGGGAAATTCGGAAACGCGCGCGAGTGCGTACCGGTTGCCCGGGCATTGCGGCCTCCTCCACAGTCGGCTCTCTGAGCGGACTGGGCAGCTGGCGACCCGCAGGGATTGCAGAGAAGTGATTCTCGGAATCACGCTTCTGCAGTCAGTACTGGTAAAAGCGGCACTCCTTGTGAGCGCTGTCGGACCAGGACCGTCGTCGCGCCGCTCCTAAGCAGCGCGAAGGCAAGACAAGGGACCCACGAACGATGCGGCTGGATGGCTGGTCCGGCCGCATTTGTTTTTTTGCAACTGCTTTTGCCACGGATGTTCGCCGAGTTTCGCGGATAACCCTTTGACCTTGAAGAGCGCGTTTTTGTATCGGACGTGTTTTCTCAGGTCTTCCACAACATATTGCCTGCCTTCACAGTTTCTGCACAATTCATTTGGCGCTTCGCTTTGTCTTCGCTTATCCTAGTTGGGAGTTTGCGACACAGTGTTGTTCGGAAAATATGGCGACCACGGATTACAACCTCAGCACTCTTCCTGCGAACGTTGAAGCGGAGCGCTCGATTCTGGGCGCGATCCTGCTGGACAACTTTGCTTACAACCAAGCCGCCGAGCATCTGCGGATTGAAGACTTTATGCTGGATTCGCACCGGCGCATTTATTCGCGCATGGTGGATCTGGCGGAGTCGTCGCGTCCGATCGACATGATCACGCTGATCGAAGAGCTGGACCGGCACAAGGACCTGCAGGCGATTGGCGATGTGGGCTATGTATCGAGCCTGCTGGATGGGGTTCCGGACCGGCCGAGCATTGAGCATTACGTCAGGATCGTGCGTGACAAGGCTTTGCTGCGCGGTCTGATTCATGCTGCGAACACAGCGATTGCGCGGGCGGCCGATCAAGCAGATACCGCGGAGGAGGTGCTTAGCGATGCCGAGGCGGCGATCTTCCAGCTCTCGGAGAAGCGCATTGGGCGCGGGTTCATGGGCGTGCAGGATATTGTTCGCGAGTCGTTCGGGTCGGTCGATGCTTTGCTGCAGCGCGGGCAGCGTATCACGGGGCTGGCTACGCACTACGAAAATCTTGATGAGATGACCAGCGGATTACAACGGTCTGATCTGGTGATTATTGCGGCGCGGCCTTCGATGGGCAAGACCGCGTTTGCCATGAACATCGCGGAGAACGCGTCGATCAAGGATCAGCAGGTGGTGGGTGTGTTTTCTCTAGAAATGTCGCGCGAGGCGCTCTTGCTGCGTCTGCTCTGTTCTACGGCGGAAGTGGACGCGCACAAAATGCGGACCGGTTCGCTGTGGCAGGACGATACACGCAAGGTAGTGCGAGCCATGGAGCAACTGGCGCACGCTCCGATTTTTATCGATGACACGCCCGGCATTTCTTTGAGCGAGATGCGCGCCAAGGCGCGGCGGCTGAAGCAGGCACAAGGCCGGCTTGACTTGATTATCGTGGACTATCTGCAGCTCATGTCGGGGGGAAGCAAACGTTATGAGAATCGCACGCAGGAAGTGTCGGCGATTTCGCGCGGACTGAAAGGGCTGGCCAAGGAACTCAGTGTGCCGGTGATTGCGCTCTCGCAGTTGAGCCGCGCTCCGGAGAGCCGGGGCGGCGACCATCGTCCGCAACTTTCGGATTTGCGCGAGTCGGGATCGATTGAACAGGATGCCGATCTGGTGATGTTTATCTTTCGCGAGGAAGTTTACCGGCAGGATGATCCTGAGTTGCAGGGGAGAGCGGAGATTATTATCTCCAAACAGCGGAACGGGCCGACCGGCAAGCTTATGCTGGCCTTCCGGAAGAATTGCACGCGCTTCGAGATGATGGCGGATGGGGGCGGGGTGGTGGAGGAGTGAGTTGCGGCGGTCTGCGGAGGTTCCAGGCGCATTCAAAATGCGACCACGGCGGCTGAAGCCGGGAGTAATTTTCAAGACTTTACGCGGCGCTGAAGCGCCACTCTTCCACGTGGCGCAGGCGGCATGGGGCAGAACAGCGATTCGCAGGGATACGGGAATTGCTGTAGTTTGGATTACAGGAATCCCTGTAGTTTTGAGTGGTAAGTGGCTTAGGAGATTCGAGTTGCAGACGGTGGGGCGTGCTGTGGAAAAGCTTGTGGAATTGCTGGCCGCGGGAAAAAGCTCTTGCGGTAAAGATTTGTCGTTCCTTTCGCGGCGGAAGATTTCCGGCCTCTAAGGCCCTGAATAGTAACCAGTTAGGCAATTCACTTCGCATTAACATGGGTGGGACCGGGGGAAGGCCCGCGTATTCCGGGTTTAGGGTTTTGCACATTTGGCGTTCCTGACCTTCTGATTTTTGGGGCCTTGGGGCGGGCGGACGAGGCGTCCACCGCTCCGCTAGCTGTCTTCGCCGACCTTCAGAACTGCCAGGAAGGCCTCCTGGGGGATATCGACGCGACCGATGCGCTTCATTCGTTTTTTGCCTTCCTTCTGTTTTTCGAGGAGCTTGCGCTTGCGGGAAATGTCGCCGCCGTAGCATTTGGCGATGACGTTTTTCCGTATAGCCGATACGGTTTCGCGGGCGATGATTTTCGCTCCGATGGAGGCCTGAATCGCCACTTCGAACATCTGGCGGGGAATGAGCTGGCGCATTTTCGAGACCAGCAGTTTGCCGCGCTCGTAGGCAAAATCGCGATGCACGATGATGGAGAGGGCATCGACCGGCTCGCCGGCGACGAGAATGTCGAGCTTCACCATGGGGGACTCCCAATAGTCGGCGAGGTGATAATCGAGCGAGGCGTAACCGCGCGAGACCGACTTCAGGCGGTCGTAAAAATCCAATACGATTTCATTCAGCGGTAACTCGTAGTGCAACATTACTCGCGAAGAACTCACGTATTCGAACGTTTTCTGTTTGCCGCGTTTGTCTTCGACCAGCTTCAGAATTCCGCCGACATATTCTTCGTTGGTGAGAATGGTTGCGAGGATCACCGGCTCTTCGATCTTTGCGATCTCGCTGGGATCGGGCCAGCGCGAGGGATTGTCGACCTCGATCATGGTGCCATCGGTTTTGTAGATTTTGTAACGCACGCCCGGTGCGGTGGTGATCAGTTCGAGGGCAAACTCGCGCTCGAGGCGCTCTTGAATGATTTCCATGTGGAGCAGGCCGAGGAAGCCGCAACGGAAGCCGAAGCCCAAGGCTACGGAACTTTCCGGCTCGAAGAAGAATGAGGCATCGTTCAGGCGAAGTTTCTCGAGCGCCTCACGCAGGCGGGTGTGCTCGTGCGCGTCGACGGTGTAGAGGCCGGCAAAGACCATGGGCTTGATCTCTTCGAAGCCGGGGAGTGCTTCGTAGGCGGGGTTGGCGTCGTCGGTAATGGTGTCGCCGATTTTGGTGTCGGCTACGTTCTTGATATTGGCGATGAGGAATCCGACTTCGCCGGCTTTCAGTTCGTCGATCTCGACCGGCTTGGGGCTTTGCACGCCGAGAGTTTCCGCGTCAAAGGTGGTGCCATTCGACCACAGGCGAATTCTCTGGCCCTTGCGCAGCGTTCCCTGAAAGACGCGGGTGAGAATCACTACTCCGCGGTAGGCGTCGAACCAGGAGTCGAATATCAGAGCCTGCAGGCGGGCATCGGGATTGCCTTTCGGCGGCGGAATGCGCTTCACGATGGCTTCGAGAACGTCGGGCACGCCCTGACCGGTTTTCGCACTGATCAGGACGGCGTCGGAAGCGTCGAGCCCGACAGCGCTTTCGATCATTTCTTTCGTGCGCGGAATGTCGGCGCTTTGCAGATCGATCTTGTTGATGACGGGAATAATCTCGAGGCCGTTATTGATCGCAAGGTAGGCGTTGGCGAGGGTTTGCGCTTCCACTCCCTGAGAGGCGTCGACTATGAGGAGCGCGCCTTCGCAGGAGGCGAGGGAGCGCGAAACTTCGTAGGAAAAATCCACGTGGCCGGGGGTGTCGATCAGATTGAGCTGGTAAGTTTGACCATCGTGCGCGGTGTACATCATGCGGACGGCGTGGGCCTTGATAGTAATGCCGCGCTCGCGCTCGAGGTCCATGGAGTCGAGAACCTGAGCTTGCATCTCGCGCGCGGTGAGCGCGCCCGTCAGCTCGAGCAGGCGGTCGGCCAGGGTGGATTTACCGTGGTCGATATGCGCGATGATCGCAAAGTTGCGGAGGAAAGCGGCGTCCATAAGTTCAGTGGCCAGTGGTCAGTGGCCAGTGGTCAGTAAGATCCAATCGAAACTGGCGTTCAGCAACTTGCAACTGCTTGAGAAAGACCGCAGGCATAATTCTTCATCTTAACAGGCTGGGAGCTGTTCTCAGTTCGGGCGGCTTGGGAGAAGGAAGCAATCGAGTTTCGCTCGACGAACAGCCCCTTCGGCTTCCCTCAGGGCAGCTCGAGGGCGGCTGTCCCCACATTAGCATTCCCGTATCCGCATGAGATCTCCGATAAAATTAACGCTGTGCCCATTGTTCTAGCTTCCGCTTCGCCTCGGCGTTCGGAGTTGCTGCGCTCCGCCGGAATTCCGTTTACGGTGCAACCTGCGGACATTGACGAGGCGCCGCTGGCGGGGGAATCTCCACGGGAGTGCGCGGAGCGGCTGGCTCGGGAAAAAGCGCTGGCGGTTTTTCAACATTATCCGCAGCAATGCGTGCTGGGCGCGGACACTATCGTTGTGGTAGACGACGTCATCCTTGGCAAGCCCCGCGATGCGGAGGATGCTGCGCGGATGTTGCGCTTGCTGTCGGGACGGACGCATGCTGTGATCACTGGAGTGTGCGTTGTTGGACCAGTGGCTAGTGATCAGGGGTCAGTGGCCAGTAACATCCAGAACGCTTCCGAGACCACTCTGGTTACGATGTGCACGATGTCCGACGAGGAGATTCGCTCCTACGTTGCGACCGGCGAGCCTATGGATAAGGCTGGGGCTTATGCGATTCAGGGCATCGCTTCGCGATGGATTCCGCGAATTGACGGCGATTACAGCAATGTGGTGGGACTGCCGGTGGCTTTGGTTTATCGTTTGTTGCGAGAGCGAGGAGCGGTCTGAACGACGGGCATTGGGCTAAGATTTTTTCTCTTCTTCCTTCTTCTCTTCTTTTTTCGCCACGGGTTTCTCTTCTTCGGGGTCTTTCATCGCGGCTTTGAAATTGCGGATGCCTTCGCCCATGCCCTTGCCGAGGGCGGAGAACTTGCTGGTGCCGAAGATCAGAAGGATGATCGCTATGATAAGGATCAAGTGCAGCGGCTGAAACAGACCTTCCCCCATAGTTCCTCCACCGGGTCTTTCGGAGGCTGCACTGAATGTAGCGCGTCCGAACTCCCTGCGAAAAGTCTAGGCCATGCCAAGTTCGGAGTCAAAGAGTGCTGGGGTTGGGTAGTGGCTCAGTTGAAAAACCAGACTCCCTGGGCGGCTAAAGCCGGCGCCCTTTCAAAACGCACCCAATTTGCGCGCTGTAATTAATCATGCAGCCGAAACGTTCGGCGCTCACCAAGCCGTGGTCTCGAAGTCTATTCTTGGAGGCGTAGGCGCCGGAGGGTTCTGGTGGTTCTTATACGTCGGATATTAATGCTGGCGCTGGTGGTTTCGTGCCAAGTTCTGTTGCCGTTGTCCGCCCGGTTGTCCGCGCAAAATCCTGCTCAGGCTCCAGCCGCCGCGCCGGGTGAACATCGGAAGACCAGCCAGCCCTACACGGGAGATCTCTCAATTTTCGATTCGCCGGGGCGAGACAAGCGCCTGCAGGTCGACCGCGTCATGGACATTCTTGGCATCACCGCCGGAAAAACGATAGCCGATATTGGAGCTGGATCGGGCTGGTTCACGGTGCGCGCGGCGCGGCGAGTGGGCGAAGGCGGCGTGGTTTACGCGGTGGACATCAATCCGGAATCGATTCGGTATGTGGAGGAGCGGGTGCAGAAGGAGAAGTTGCGCAATGTGAAGGCGATACTCGGCAAGGCTGATGATCCGCTACTTCCCGCGGGTGCGGTCGATGCCGTTCTGCTGCTGAAGACTTACCACGAAGTTGCGGAGCCGGTTGCTCTGTTGCGAAACTTGCGGGCGGCGCTGCGCCCTGGCGCAAGGGTTGGAATCATCGATCGCAACGGAAATGGCGAGGACCATGGTGTGGGCCGCGACGTTGTTCTCGCTGAGGCTGCAAAGGCCGGTTACCGGTTGCTGGAGCAGTATGACTTTGTGAAAGACGACAAAATGGATTATTTTCTGGTTCTGGTTCCCAGAGAGTAGCTTCAAACACTCTCGATCATTCTGGCCAGCAGCGCCGCTCGTCGCGGCAATTCAGAAATCACGATGAATTCGTGGATGGCGTGCGCGCCTTCACCCACGCCGCCCATGCCGTCTAGCGTGGGGATGCCCATGCCGGCGGTGAAGTTTCCGTCGGAGCCTCCGCCTACGGCGGCTTCGTCGAGCTTCCATCCTGTGTGGTGGGCGATCTGTTGAGCTTTTTTGTAGAGGGCGGCCACGCCGGCGGTGCGCTCCATGGGGAGGCGATTGATGGCGCCGGTTATCTCGAGTTTGCAATGCTTGTCGAAGGGCTTGAGCGAGCGCAGTTTGCGGTCGAGGGCAGAGGCTTGTTGCGCGCGCTTGATGCGGACATCGATGCCCACGGACGCTTCGGCTGCAACCACGTTTGTGCGCGTGCCGCCGTGAATCACGCCGGGGTTTGCCGACACGCCCTGGCGCAAATTGTTCAGTTTCGCGATTACTGTGATCTGGCGGGCAAGCTCCAGGATCGCGCTGTGCCCTTTGCCGGGATCGAGTCCCGCATGCGCTGCAATGCCCTTCACTCGCAGGGTATATTCGCCCACACCTTTGCGTGCGGTTTTTACTGCGCCGCGTAATCCGGCGGCGGGCTCGAGCACAAGCACTCCAGCGGAATTTTTCGCCAACGTCTCGGTGATTTTTCGCGAGGAGTGGCTGCCGACCTCTTCGTCGGAAACCAGAAAAACCGTGACTGGCCTGGGCAGCGCGCCATGCCAGGCTTGCAGAGCTGCGATGGCATGGATGATGAGCGCTATGCCTGACTTCATGTCGAGGACGCCGGGGCCGTGCAGACGTCCGTTCTCGATTTTGCAGGGCATGTTCGCGAGCGTGCCCCGGGGATAGACCGTGTCGTAGTGGCCCAGCAAGAGCACCGGTTGGCTGCCGGCTTTTCCGGCGAAGTCGATTTGCAGACTATCGCCGAAGTCGTTGCTGCGGTGGAGTTGAGTTCGTCCGCCGAGCGCTTCGAACTTCTGCGCGAGGAATGCGGCTATGCGGTCGACGGCTGGCTTGTTGTCGCTGGGGGATTCTATTTCGACCAGATCGCGAATGGTGTTGACTAGTTTGGGCTGAAGTTGTGAGAAGTAGCTGAGGCGATCGGCCCATGCAGGCAGCGGGGCGGATACTTTTGTTGGCTTCTTACCGGGCACAATTTCCTTTCGCAGGGGAGTTGCTCAGTCATGAATACGACGCGGTACAGTATAATCTTCAACTGATTGAGCCGGGCGTGATCGGCGCGAACCTGATTGATATTCACTATGATTGAGAGCAATCCTCCCGTGGTCGACGCATCCGCACCCAAGACGGGGCTCGATATTCACGACATTCTGAAGATTCTTCCGCACCGCTATCCTCTTCTCCTGATTGACCGCGTTTTGGAGTTGAAACGCAAAGAGCGCATCGTGGCCATCAAGAATGTCACCATCAACGAGCCTTTTTTCAACGGACATTTTCCGGGGCTGCCGATCATGCCGGGCGTGCTGATTGTGGAAGCCATTGCGCAGGCAGGCGGGGCGCTGCTGCTCACCGAGGTGGAAGACCGAACCGACAAGGTGATGGTGTTTACGGGGATTGAGCGGGCGAAGTTTCGGCGTCCGGTGAGCCCCGGCGATCAATTGCGGATCGAGGTGGAAGTGCAGGGCTGGCGCGCCGTTCCCCGCATGATCGCGGTGAAAATGCATGGGGTCGCGTCGGTTGCGGGTAAGAAAGTGGCCGAGGCCACCGTGTCATGCCAGCTGATCGATAGTTCGCGCGGGCGCGGGGATGGTGCTGACGAGAGCGCGGCTGGGGAGTGAAGCGGTCCAGCGTTCGGCGCGATGAGTCGATCTTCGTGAGTTAAGCTGCTGAGTTGATCTGCCGATGATTCGATAACTCGATCATGAATGTTCATCCCACCGCCATCATTGATGTGCGAGCAAAAGTGCCGGCATCGTGCCGGGTCGGGCCTTATTGCGTGATTGGGGCTGAGGTGGAACTGGGCGAGCGCTGCCGTCTGGTGTCACACGTGGCCATTGACGGGCCAACGAAAATCGGCGATGACAACGCTTTCTTTCCTTTCTGCGCCATCGGCATGGCCCCTCAGGATGTGACCTACCAGGGCGAGCGGACGCGACTGGAGATCGGCGACCACAACGAGATTCGCGAGTGCGTCACCATCAGCCGCGGCACGGTAAAAGGCGGCGGCGTCACCCGAGTGGGCAGCCACACGCTGATCATGGCCTACGCGCACATTGGACACGACAGCGTGATTGGCGACCGCTGCATGCTGGTGAATGGGGCTACGCTGGCGGGGCATGTGACCGTGGAAGAGTGGGCCGTGGTGGGCGCGCTTTGCCCGGTGCATCAGTTTGTGCGCATCGGCGCTCACTCCTATATTGGGGGCGGGACGACTATCACGCAGGATGTTCTGCCGTTTTCGATGACCTCGGCGGCGCGCGACACGCACGCCTACGGGATGAATAAAGTTGGACTTGAGCGGCGCGGCTTTTCGAAGGAGCGCATCGGGAAGATTCATCATGCTTACAAGACTCTGCTGGCGTCGAAGCTGAATACCTCGCAAGCGCTGGAGAAACTGAAGGCTGAAGCTGACCGCGGGGAGGATGCGGACATGCTGATTCGGTTCGTCGAGGCTTCGGAACGTGGAATCATTAAGTAAGAGTCAGCCGCCGACTCTTCCATGGAGACGCCCGCGACCAATGTGGAAACAGCCGCCTTCGGCTGCCTGCCCTGAGCGAAGTCGAAGGGGTCCGTGGAGCGAAGCTCGACGGTTTCTTTAGATCCGTAAAATCCGTGGCGAGAGATCTTAGTTTACCCAGCCCGACTTCGACCCGCCATTTCCCTTGCGCGGATCGTCATCCGGCGGCACGTAATTTCCATGCTCATCGAAATGCACATCGCGGTCGTGTTTGCGCATGTAGACTTCAAATTTTTTCGCCGCCCGCCGCCGCCTCCAGCGGTAATAAGAATTATTCAATCCGTGCCACCACTCCGACAGCGAAAATCGTCCCGACACTCCACGCGCGGGCACGAACTTCACGTACAGATATCCAAAGAGCAAACCGCCGAGATGGGCCAGGTATGCAACCCCGCCCCTGTCGCCGATCGCAAATGCCACCGTCACCACAATCAGGATGAGCACAAAATATTTTGCCTTGATCAGAAACGGAAACGGAATCATCATGATTTCGTTCTCGCCAAAGACCATGCCGAAGGCCATGAGAATGGCAAACACGCCGCCGGAAGCGCCAATGGTGACCGTGGCGGGAGTGCTTAGAATGTGTGCGAATGCAAAGATGATTGTGGTCAACGCAGCCCCGATTACTCCGGCGAAAAACAACTCCAGAAAGCGGCGTCTGCCCCATGAGCTTTCGAAGCTGGCTCCGAACATCCAAAGACCCAGCATATTTCCGAACCAATGCCAGAACGTGAAATGAATAAAGCTGTAAGTGACGATCTGCCAGATCGCTAAGTGGAAGATCGTCATGGCGGGAACAAGGCCGAGATACAGTTCCACCCAATCTTTGACCGCAGGCGTACCGAAGGCCGACAACGCCAGGAACACCGCCGTGTTGATCCCCAGCAGCCAGATCACCGCCGGGGTAAACGGCGGGAAGCTCAACGTCATTTCTCGACCGCGACCGCGCAAGGTTACACGCTCCTCTTAGCCAACGTTCCCCTTAGCAGTAGATACCCAAACTCAGCGTTCGGGCAAGGGCACTTCGGGCAAGCTGCGGTGCCCCTCGGCATCGACAGCTCTCACCGCAAAGATGACATTGTCTTTGGAAAGTTTCAGCGTCGCGCGAGTGACATTGCCGCACTTTTGCATGTGCTCCCATTCCGGGCTGCTCGTCGCTCGCCAGAGAATCTCGTAGCCTGAAGCTAATTTCCCGGGCGAAGCCTCCCAGGTCAGGGTCGAATCGTTTTCCAGCTCCTCGGTCAGCAAGCGCACATTCGCCGGAGGTGCTGGCGCCGATGCCAGCGACGCCAGCGTCGCAGCGTTCAGCCGCGCCACGCGCGCCACATAATCAAAGTCCACAAACTTCGTCAGATCGCCGTATTCAATACCGTTCTCGGTGCGCACGTTTTGATGCTGGTGGTGAAAGTCCTCGCGAAACTCCGTGAAGCGTACCGCGGCAAATCCCTGCTGGTTGAACGAGTAGTGGTCCCCGCCGCGCAAATACCGGTCCAACCGGAACACCAGCGTCGGTTTCACACCTGCATCGTAGCTGCGGCCTACATCGGCGATATAGCGCGCCAATTGCCGCGACCCGGAGTCATTTTCACCGCCCAGCCCCCTAATCCGCCGGATATCCTGCTCCGTCGCCGCGGCGGGAAGTCCCTCAGAAAATATGCGCACGATGGAGTGATCCTGCGCCGCGCTCTTGTCCCCGCCCACGATGTCATTGTTTAACACTGCTTCGATATTCCATCCCTGTTCCTTCGCCATCTTCGCGAAGTGATGGCTGCCGTCCAGTCCCTGCTCCTCGCCCGCGACCGTCAAGAAAATAATCGTTGCCGGAAACTTCAGCTTGCTCAAAACCCGCGCGCATTCCAAACTGACGGCCGTTCCGCTGCCATCGTCGTTCGCGCCCGGAGCGTCGTCCTTGGTGTTGAGTGGATCGCTGTTTCGCGAATCGTAGTGCCCGGTCACCAGGACGATGCGCTTTGCGTTCTCCGCCTCCGTCCCCCTCAAGACCGCATAAACATTGCTGATTTCGGTAGGTTGAGGAATTCGGTCGGCGACTGGCTCGATGAAGCTGTCGGTTTTCACCACCAGGCAGCCTCCGCACTCCTTCGCGTAGCGTTCGAACTCTGACTTGATCCACTCCCGGGCCGCGCCAATTCCGCGTCCCGTCGCGATCGCAGCCGGATCTTGCGCCGAAAGCGCCGACCGCGTTCCAAAGCTCGCCAGCTTTTCGATGTTCGCCCGAATGCGCTCCGCTGAAACCTGCTGCAGCGCGGCTGAGATGTGGCCGTCGACAGCCATCGGCTCCGCCCCAGCAGCAGCTCGCTGGCTTTGTACCTGCGCGCCACTGCTGACGGCCAGCGCCACTGACACGGCCACGACCAACGGTCTTTTCTTCAGGGCAGAAATCATGTAGGCTCCGGCATACTAAATGTCAAGAGGCGCGGCCGGTTACGGTCGGCTAAAAAGTTTGTTCGTTACCGCACCCGCCTCTTGACCTGCGGCGGGGAAGAATCTAAATATTATCAAGCGTATCTAAGCAAGCGTATCAAGGAAAATGGCACCGAATGGGAGCGGAGGAATCATGGTTCTTTGTCCCGAATGCGAAACTGATCTGGATATCGAAGAAGAAGAGGTCGACGAGGGCGAGATCGTTTCTTGCCCCGAGTGTGGCACCGACTTCGAAGTGGTGACGACCAGTCCGCTGGAGTTGAAGGCGATCGAGGCCGGATATGTGGAAGAAGACGAAGAGGTGGAGACCGAAGACGGTGACGACTCTTAGACCCGGGAACGGCGTTTTGCTTGCGCGTTTGTCTTCCTTTTGCCTGCTATTTTTTTTCTTCTTCGCTGCGGCGGGGCCGCACGTCTTGCGGACGGCCAACGCCTCCCCCGCGAGCCAGAAACTGAAACCGACCGATCCCTACGCCCTTATTTTTGGCACGGTCTGGGGTCCCGATGCGCACCCGGTCTATGGCATAACGGTGAAGATTCGCCGCCTGCCCGATAAAAAGCCGAAGTGGGAACTCTATTCCGATCACTCGGGCGAATTTGCCCAGCGCGTTCCCGCCGGCAAGGCCGACTATGTCGTGTGGGCCAATCTCAAGGGCGTGAAAACGAAAGACGGCCAACCCTTGCATCTGGCGGAAGAGGTCGATGTCCACGTAGAGTATGACGAGCGGGTGGATATTGGTTTGCACTTGACCCCCTAGAATAATCAGGGAGTAATCAAACGAGATTGAGTGGAGCAGTTGAGTAAAAGGAAGAGGAAACGACTCGCATGACTCGCACCCTGGCTCTCAAGAACGCCTGCCTCATCGCCGGCACGTTCCTACTAGCGATTTCTGTGGCAGCACATGCCTCCCCCGACAAGAAAGATAAGACCCAGGGCCGCCTGCTTTACGGAAAAGTGCTCGATCGTCAGGACAATCCCGTGGTCAACTCGATCGTTTATCTCACCAACATGCGCACCCACGCGGTGAAGACCTACATCGTTGGCCAGGAAGGTACCTATCGTTTCCCGGGCCTCTCCACCGTGGACTATGAAGTTTACGCTCAGTACAACGGCCGCAAGAGCGACACCAAATCCGTCAGCCAGTTCGACGATCGTTCCCAGGTCTATATCGATCTCAGGATCGATGCCCGGTGAAGCACTGCGGCAGAAGCAGAAAAGATCCAAATCGCTGTGCAACTTTTGGCGCACTCCAGGGTTCAATATGTTGTACGGGAGGAGAACCTTGAAATCATTGTTTTTGCTTCGCAACAAGAATCTTTACACTCGGGCAGCGGCAGCGTTCGCAACGGTGCTCTTGTTTGCTGCGGCAGGAGTGTCAGCTCGCGCCCAACAGGGCGCCATGAGCCCTTACCAGGGTGAGAAAGACGGAGTCAGCGCCGGCGGCAAGTGGTTGGAGTTTCAGTCGGAAGACAAGATGACTGGCGCAAAGAAAGTTCGCTTTGAATTGCTGTCCAATAATTATTTCAAGGAAGACCCGGACTACAAACCTCGAGTCGAACTCATCTGCACCAATGGCAAGTATGAACGCGCCGACTTCGATCCCGGCGCGAAGCTGGGGCGTCCCGATTATCCAGGCTTCTGGGGCCAGCCCAAGATGCAAGTCAGGGTGCGTATTGACTCAAGCCACGACAGCAAAGGATGGAATTGGGTAAACGGCCGATTTCTCGCAATGGATAAAGGTACGATCCGCGGCATGATCGGGGCCCAGTTGGTCAACGTGGAGGTCAGGACCAGGACCGGTTACAAGATCGTCGAGTTCTCGCCCGCAGGCCTGAACCTGGGTGAAGTAAAGCAACAGTGCGATCTGACTCCGAAAAAGCCTTAGTAACAGGTGAAGCAGTCGTTAGCCGATCATTATTTTCTTAAGGGCTGAGCCGCCGGGCTCAGCCCTTTTTGCGTTCGCCTGAGTTATCATTCACAGCGCTGGTGACTTTGGACGCTGCCTCCTAAGTTACTTGCGTTCCCGTCCAGTCTGCTGTTTCACTGGAGTCATTCCTGAAAGCGAGAGCGCGGCCGGCGTCGATGCGCGAGGGTAAGCGAGATGAGAGGAACCATGATCGAAGGTGCGGCGTTCCTGCTGTTCGCGGTCGGGGTGCTGGTCTACATTGTCATCCTCTTCAACGAACTGGTGCGCCTGCGCAATGACAACGACCGCGCGTGGGCGAACATTGACGTGCTGCTCAAGCAACGTCACGACGAGATTCCAAACCTGGTTGAGACTGTGAAGGGATACATGCAGCACGAGCAGCAGACTCTTGCGGCGGTGACGCAGGCGCGGGCGGCCTCGATGAACGCGGCCAGTATTGCGCAGAAAGCCACGGCTGACCTGACCATGACGGTCGCGCTGCGCGGACTGTTCGCGGTGGCGGAAAATTATCCGCAGCTCAAGGCCAACGAAAACTTTCTCAAGCTGCAGGCGCGCATCAGCGAACTGGAAGACCACATCGCGGACCGGCGCGAGTTCTTCAACGACGACGTCAACACCTATAACACACGCATCGGCCAGATCCCCGAAGTGTTTGTGGCCAGCTTTATGAACCTGAAACCGCGAGCCATGTTCCAGGTGTCTGACGAAGACCGCAAGCTGGTCGAGGTAAAGCTCCAGAGCAGGGCTGCGGGGGCTTAGGCTAAGTGTTCCAACCGGAACATATCGCTCGAATGTTCCAACCGGAACATATCTCACGTTTTACCGGAACACTGTGGAAATCGCGGAAAACTCGGAAAACCACCTTAAAGCTATAGTTTGTGGGCGGCAAATGGCTGAGCGGGATTGGTTTAGGGGAATCGCCGCGAAACGCGGCTAAATGGACACAGGGCGAAGGGAAAGCGTTGTAGGGTGGAGAATTGGTTGGCGCTTGCCGGGCGCGAGTGCCAATTACATAGGCTTGCGGGGATGGGCTAGCTGGAAGGCTATGTGTGCTGTCCCCTTCGGCTTCGCTCAGGGCAGGCTCTTCGGGACTCGGTTCTCTTTTTCTGGCTTACGCGGACTTACGTCCGGGCTGTCATATGCCGCCCCTTCGGGGCTGGGGTCTGGTGGTTCGTTCTGCTTCTTTCTCCCGCGCTTCGAGTAGGTCCAAATCCTTAGAGGGACGGGTCCAAGGAATCCCACTCTTGCAGCAAAGGACGCGCAAGAATGGGGCACCCTGGTCAATTCTGCTCAAGTCAATTCCACAGCTCAGATGTCAGTTTGCTTGCCTCGGGCGTGGACGTAGACCAGGGCGAAGGTTGCGCCGGTGTGGCCTTCGCGCGGTTCGATGGCTACTACGTGCTGGTTGTCTTCTGTGCCGACTTTCAGTTCGGTGACGGGGCCGGTGTTGTCGCCGTCGCACTTGAGTTGTTTGGAATCTTTGTCGTCGTTGATGTCGGTGTGGGCACCGCCTCCGTGTTCAGAGGTGTGGCATTCTAAAACCTTGCCATACTTCTTCTTCAGTTTGTCCCGATAGTAGGCGATGACTTTATCGGGAGCGTCATCCGATTCGTATTTAGCGACAACCACTTTGAAACCGAAGCTCTCGGTCAAGATTCCGAAGTTGATTGGATCATTGTCCTTGTCCTGCTTGGGGCGGGCTCCGGGATATAGAGGAAATCCGGCCTTCTGGGCGTCGGCGTCCTTGCCGACGTGGAGATCGCCGACCGAGCTGCGGACGTCGAAGTTGTCGTCTTTAGTGTCTGATTTTTGTTGGGCGGCGCTGGGGATCGCCAGGGCGATGGCGAATGCCAGGGTCAGGACGGAATGAGATGAGATCGATCGAATCATAATTTCCTCCTCAAGAGGTGACTCAGGGGCTAAAGCCCAGATCATCTTCAACCTGTAGCGGCGCGGCTGAAGCCGCGCCCTTTCAAAACGGAGACAGCGACGCCGCGCTGAAGCGCCGCTGTTCCACGGTATAGCGCACATTTGCGGGCTTCTCCACAATTGGAAAATGTCCTCATCCTTAAATCTCGGCGTCTTTGCCGTGCGTGCGCACGTAGACCAGCGAGAAGCTTGATCCTTTGCCTTGCGGTTGGACCGCTACGATGTGCTGATCGTCATTCCTGCCCACCTTGAGTTCGATGTTGTTGCCCTGACTGCCTTCGCAGGTCAACTCGTTTCCGGAACCGTGCGGTTTCATGTCCAGGTTCAGTCCTGAGTTGTGGCACTCCAGCACGTTGCCGTATTTCTTCAACTGGTCTTTGTAGAACGAAAGCACCTTGCCCGGCGCGTCGTCTGATTCATATTCGAGCGCGACAACCTTGATTCCATAACCGAAGCCGGAGATATTCACGTTGGCGCTCTTATCGCTGCCGTTGGAGTCTTTTTCTTTCATGCGGGCGCCGGGATAAACCGCCAGACCGATGTCGGAGATGTCCGCTTGCTTGCTGACGTGTACGCCGCCCATGGGCGTGGTGATATCCACTTGCTTGTCTTGCCCGTTCTCCTGTTTCTTCACGTTCACGGTGCACGCGGGAAGCAGCAGAACAGCGAGGCTGGCTGCGGCTATGACCCATATAGGGATGGCCCGTGCCGCGAATTTATTTCTATTCATGTTGAGACCCTCCACTGGCAACCGGACGTTCGATGCCTGCGCCCCGGGCCGCGACATTCGGAATGCTTACAGGAAGATGGCCGCGGATGGCGATTTCCCCAAACAGCGCCTTGATTGCGGCTAGCTCCGATACCGTCGCGTTGGAAAACGTACACATGTAATTCTCAATCTTGGGGAAGTCCGCCGCAAGGTACGGGTTCCCCATGGCGACGATCGCGGTCTTTTCGGCCCCGTGATCGAGCACCTGCTGCAAGAGCGCACCGGTCGCATCGGCCATGGCGACTGTGTTTCCGACTTTGCCGGCAGTCGGGACCACGTACACAGCGGCCACGACGGTCTTAGCTTCGTCGACTGCCTTCAGCACTTCGTCGCTCATTCCGGCCGCGACGCGTGGATCCACATAAATCACGCGCGCGTCCGGGATTCGCGCGCGAAATTCACGGCCGAAGGCTCGCCCGGCGTCGGTACGCACATCCTCCGAGAAGATCACGGTGACCACCTGATTGCGCGTCTCTTCTGTTGTGGTATACGGAAGCGCAGCCTTCGCGGTTCCCCGATTCTTGAGCGGAGATATGAGGGGCAGAACCTTGCCATTGTCGCGCACCAGGGTGACGGCGGCATCGGCCACCTGCTGGCCGAAAGCCAGGTTCTCGGGCTTGCCCACCAGGCTGGCGACGGAGTTGACATCGACCATGCGCGCATCCTGTAGGCCGAGAGACGCCTTTGCTTTGAGGATCTTGAGCACAGAGCGGTCGAGCCGTTCGCGGGAGATCTCTCCCGACTGAACTGCCTGGAGCATGGCATTGTAGGAGGCGGGAAAGTCGGCGGGGATGAGCAACAGATCATTGCCGGCCTTGAAAGCCTCGACCGCGGCGCGTCCAATGTTGTTTGAGAAAAGGTGGGTGAGGCCGGCCATGTCGAGCGCGTCGGTGATGATGATGCCTTTGAATCCCAACTGTTTTTCCAGGAGGTCCGAGACGATGACTGGCGAAATCGTGGCCACGTGGTTGGGGTTAGGATCGAGCGCGGGCACGGTGACGTGCGCCACCATGACGGAGTCGACCCCGGCGGCGATGGCCTGGCGGAACGGCGGTAGCTCGATAGAGTCGAGGTGAGCGCGATCTACGTTGACGCTGGCCACGCCGAGATGCGAATCGGTGGCGGTGTCGCCGTGGCCGGGAAAGTGTTTGACAGTGGTCATCATTCCGCCTTCATGCGCGCCCTTGATGTAGGCCGCGACCAGGTCGCCGACTTGTTTGGGATCTTCTCCGAAGGAGCGGGTGTTGATGATGGGATTGGCGGGGTTCGAGTTCACATCGGCGTCGGGAAAAAAATTCCAGTGAATACCGATGGCGCGCGCCTCTTCGGCAGTGATGCGGCCGAAGGTCTCGGCGTCTTCTGTTTTGCCGTCTCCGCCGAAGGCCATGGCGTGCGGGAAGACGGTGGTTCCCATCAGGCGCATGGAGACGCCGCGTTCAAAATCGGCGGCGAACAGCAGAGGCAGCATCGAGTTGCTTTGCAGCCGGTTGAGCAACTCGGCCGCTTCGTAGGGTTCGCTGCGCAGGAGAAATGGACCGTCCACATGGACGGTCATGGCGAACGAGCCGACGTGATACTTCTGCATTGCCTCGATCCATTGCAGGTATTCGGGATTCTCGACGTTGAGGAAGCTGGCGCGGCACCAGATCATGAACACCTGGCCGACCTTTTCTTCGAGAGTCAGCTTGTGCAGCGTCTTCTGGGCCCATTTTTCGCCCGCCGGCGTGAGATGAATGGGACCCGGGTGCTGATATTTGTCTTTGTTCTTGTCCTTGGGCGATGCTGTTGCGGTGAACACGAGAGCGAATAGTAAGAGGGCGAGTGTTCGTTGCATGCAGAAACGATAGCAGAACCTACGACCTGAGAGCTGAAACGCGAGCTTCCGCCGCCTCCTGAATCTGTGCATCGTCGCCGAAGCCGTTCAGCCAGGCGACTTCCGGCTCGCGGCGAAACCATGTCATTTGGCGTTTGGCGTAGTTGCGGTGAGCTTGCTGAGCGGCTTGCAGGGCTTGCTCGCGCGTAAGTTCTCCACGAAGGAATTGTTTTGCTTGTTTGTATCCGAGCGAAGAGAGTGGGCCTGAAGCGTCTCCGTATTTCTTAAGCAGGCGTTCGGTCTCTTCGATCAAGCCAGCTTCGAACATCTGTTGCGCGCGGCGGTTGATTCGGTCGTACAGAGCCTGGCGATCGGGATCGAGACCGAGGCGCAGAATGCGAAAGCCGCGCAAGGGATCGCGTCCGCGTTGCTGCCAGAGATCCGTCATCTTCTGCCGTGAGGCCAGGCACACTTCGATGGCGCGGATGAGCTTCGGCGTGTCGTTGGCATGGATTTTGTCCGCTGCTGAGCGATCAAGCCGGCGGAGAATCCGATGAAGATAAGTCGAGCCGCGGCCTTCGAGCCGTTCGCGCAATCGCTGGCGCAATTCTTCAGAGCGCTGCGGGCCGGGGAAAAGTCCTTCGAGCAGGGCGCGCAGATAGAGTCCGGTGCCGCCTACGAGGATCGGCAAACCTCCGTGCGCCTTGATCTCATTGAGCACCTGCCGCGCCTGGCGGGCATATTCACCGGCGGTCACGCGGCAGGTGGGCGCGACACAATCGAGCAAATGATGCGGGGCCCGGGCTCGCTCTGCGGCTGTGGGTTTGGCCGTGCCGAGGTCGAACTCGCGGTACATGGCCACGGAATCGCAATTGACGATTTCGCCGTGGAAGCGTTCGGCGAGTGCGAGAGAAAGCGCGGTCTTTCCGCTGGCGGTGGGGCCCAGCACAACCACGAGCAGCGGATCAGGCTGCGCCGAAGGCACGGTCAGCGCACGCTCCAGTAAATAATATGCCAGTAGCGAATCAGAGTGAGGGCGAGCAGCAGAAAGGCGATCAGGAGCAGGCCAGTGGTTTCCGTCGCATGAATTGCGTGGTGTTGGGAATCGTTCTGGCGTCGAGCGTTAACCACGACTTTAATTGTACGCCGCGCGGGATCGGAGGGCGCAAGCGGTCGAGAGACTTTCTGCGCGACAAAGTTTGATCTATACTCAGTGCGCCTGAGAGGCCACCATGAATCAAACTCGCAGAGAAATGTTAGAGAAGTGCGTTGCGCTGGGAGCGGTGACGATTACGACTTCCGCTTCGCTGTCGGCGATTGCGAGAGCCTGGGACGCGGCTGAAACCAAGCGGAAGCCCACACCATTTTGCGAACTCGGTCCGTTCTACAAGCGTGGTGCTCCGCATGTTTCGGTGATGCGCGCGCCCGGCGAAGCCGGCATGCCTTTATCCGTTACCGGAATTGTGTACAGCGTGAGCGGAGAGATTCTTCCCGACGCCAAGCTTGAAATCTGGCAAACCGATAACTTTGGCCATTACGACAATGCCGGCTACCGCTTTCGGACGACGATACAACCTGACTCGAAGAGCAATTACGGCTTTGAGAGTGTTCTGCCCGGACACTATCCCGCCCGGGTGTGCCAGCACGTTCATTACCTCGTGACCGCGCCCGGGCACAAGGCATTGACCACGCAACTTTACTTTGCGAGCGATCCGGTGTTTGATGGCGATCCCGACAAGAATTTTTCGCGCGACCCGCTGATCACCAGCCGCGAACTAGTGCGTCCGGTCGTGCTCAAAGGCGATCCGCAACAGGTGGTTGCAGTTATCGCCTTCGATATTGTTCTTGAGAAAGCTTCTTGAGAAGGTCCGATGCCGAAACAAATTGCGTTGTCCGTTGCTGTTCTTCTGCTCCTGATTTTTTTCCTTTCCCACGCCGCGAGCGCAAGGATGAAGCCTGCCTCTACAATTCCGCTACCTTGTGAGTCGGAGAACCAGCTGATTTCTCCTGCGGGAGATCAGGTTGCGGTGTGGTGCAGCGATCAGACCGTACGGCTGGTGGATGCTGGCTCAGGAAAGACAGAGCATACCTTCGGAGCGCAACCGCGGATCACCGCGTACGACTATTCGCGGGACGGCCGCTGGTTCGCAGCGGGTTTCTGGGATGGGACGGTGGAGGTGGCGTCGACCTCGGGAGCCGCCGAATCCAAGCGATGGAAGAGCGATGCGCGCCGTATCCACGAGCTTAGGTTCTTTCCTGATTCCAGCGGAATTGTTGTGGGTCCGCTCGACCGTCCGGGACAGATTTGGGATCTTCGTGGAACGCCGAAGCAAGTGGCGACTCTGCACTCCGATTTTGCCGGATTGATCCGCTGCGGCTTCAGTCCGGACGGAAAGCTGCTCGTGACCGCCGACGGAGATACCGTGATTCGGTTTTACGATACAGCGACGTGGAAGACGCTGCATGAGTATCACGCCATAACGCTTGAGACCTTTGCCGTCGCTTTTACAACCGACGGCAAGCGCGTGCTGGTCGGTGGCCCCGATGACCGTATCACTGTGCTCGATCCCGCCAGCGGCGCCGAACTGGAGAAGCTACCCAAAGAGGCTGACGTAGTTTGGCGGATACTTCCTTTCGGAAGTGATGGGCGGGCAAGGATTTTCTACTTCGATGGCGATGGCAAGAGGCCGGAGCACGAATCGATTTGGAATGTGAACACCGCGAAGTCTGTCCCTGTGTCGGCCGAGCGTCCAGTCACCGGCAGCGGCGTCGTGGACGGCAAACTCTGGCTCAGCAGCGCAAACGGGAAAACCCTGAACATCTGGATTTACGAGTAGGCCTGTTGGCGGCCGGCGACTTTCAATAGTTCCGCAGCGATTTTCCATGGAACCAACCTCACGAATTGTGCGTAACTTCGTCTATAGAGCTGGGCAGCGGTGTGCCCGGCGGAGGATTCTTATGAAACGTATGAGTCTGGAACGCTGGTTGGGCATGGTTATCCTTGGTGGCTTGGTTTGCTCGCTGGCGGTGCTGCCGGCGCGGGCGGATGATTGGTCGAAAACCTACACTCTTACGGGCAAGCCCGATCTGCGAGTGGATACCTCTGACGCCGACATTCGCGTTTCCACCTGGGAGCAGAAAACGATCGAAGCCAAGGTGACGACCTCGGGCTACAAGATCGGCGAAAACGGAATCCGGATCGAAGAGCATCAGACGGGCGACACGGTTGAGATCGACGTGCGCTATCCGCGTCACGGGGTTACGATCGGCTGGTCTAATCACAGCGTTCAGATCAACATCCACATGCCGCGCGAGGGCCGCGTCGACTTGCGTACCGGCGATGGCAAGATCGAACTGGCCAACTTTAAAGGAGAGATGCTGCTGCACACTGGAGATGGCTCAGAGGAGATTGACGGCGTAGATGGCAAATTGCGCGCGGTAACGGGCGATGGTCACATCAGTGCGAATGGCCGCTTTGATGAACTCGACCTGAAGACGGGCGACGGGCGCCTCGACGCACGGGCGACGACGGGGTCGGCGCTGGCCATGGGCTGGAGGCTCGAGAGTGGCGACGGCACGGTGACTCTGGAAGTGCCGGCAAGCCTGGCGGCCGATGTGGATCTGCACACCGGGGATGGCCACATCGATCTGGATATGCCGGTCACGACCGAAGGTAAGATGCGGGAAGGCGAGATCCGCGGCAAGCTGAACGGCGGCGGAAATCTGCTGGTAATTCATACGGGAGATGGGTCGATCCGGCTGCGGAAGAGTTAGGAGAAATCGGCGTCTGACAACTGTGGTATACTGTCTGACATGGCCTCTCAGCGCATCACAGTCCGCGTTCCTGCCACTCTCGGGAATCGTCTGCGAGATCGCTCCCGCGCGAAGGGGCAAACACCTTCGGATCTGGTGCGGGTTGCGCTCGAGAATTACCTGGGTGCAGAAA
Source organism: uncultured Acidobacteriaceae bacterium (assembly GCA_963747615.1). Classification (GTDB taxonomy): domain Bacteria; phylum Acidobacteriota; class Terriglobia; order Terriglobales; family Acidobacteriaceae; genus Sulfotelmatobacter. The sequence continues at coordinate 511,899 of CAVVFP010000001.1, read as the reverse complement.
ACAGTACGGGTTCGGCTTATCAGTTGGCGAAAGCGGCTGGCCTGGTTGGCTGCGTGCGCCGGGCGCCGAGAGACCTGAGCGCGAACCGGCGGCATTTTGAAGGTTTCGGGAAGAGCAAATGAGTCAGATCGTGGCCGAGCGGATTCTGCTGGATACCGGTCCGCTGGTTGCCATCCTATCCCGCGAGGATACGTACCACGAAATTTGCCTGGAAGCATTGCGTGAGATGTCGGGACCGCTATACTCTTGCTGGCCGGTCATTACGGAGGCAGCCTGGCTGCTGCGTCACTCCCCGCGCGCGATTCAGCAGTTGTTGGGAGGTGTGGACGCAGGCTTTCTCGAACTGCTGCCGCTGGCGGGGGCGGAGGCCACGGCCATCGCCGCGCTGATCAAGAGATATGAAAGCATCCGCCCACAGCTTGCCGACGCCGCTTTGGTCTACCTTGCGGCCCGCGAGCGAATCGATACGATTTTCACCTTAGATCGGCGCGATTTCTCGATCTACCGGACGGGCCGGAGGCGCTCCTTTCGCATTCTCCCGGAGATCGACTAGGTTGCCCGCCGGACAATAGCGGCGGGAATAAGGTTGAGCACTTGACTTCTATGTCTTAACGCACCGACCCGGCAACGGAAGAGGGGTTTCGATGGCATTTCCGCGTATTTGTGTCCTTGTTCTCGCTCTCACATCTCTGCTCTCTCTGGCTCACGCACAACAACCCACTGCCGCATCGAAGTATGAACCGGCCCTCGACGTCGCCTCGATGGATCGAAGCGTAGATCCCTGCGTCGACTTCTTCCAATATTCCTGCGGCGGATGGCTGAAGAACAATCCGATTCCTCCCGACCAGTCTTCGTGGAGCCTCTACGCGAAGATGCAGGACGAGAACCTCATCCGGCTGCGCGGGATTCTGGAGGCTGCCGCCGCGCCCGACGCCAACCGGAACGCGACCACGCAGAAGATTGGCGATTATTACGCTTCCTGCATCGACGAGAAGGCAATTGAAGCCAAGGGCGCCGCGCCCCTGCAGCCGGATCTGGAGCGCATTGCGAAGATCAATTCCAAGGCGGAGATAGCCGATGTGGCTGCGGCCATGGTCGACGAGAATATTCTGTTTCGTTTCGACTCTACGCAGGACTTCAGGGATGCTTCGCAAGTGATCGCGGAAGCGGACCAGGGAGGCCTGGGCCTGCCCGACCGCGATTACTACCTGAAAGACGACACGAAGTCAGTAGAACTGCGCACGAAGTATGTGGCGCACATGCAGAAGATGTTCGAATTGCTGGGGGACAAGGCGGACGTGGCGGCTGCCGAAGCGCAGACCGTGATGCGCATCGAGACCGCACTGGCCAAAGGTTCGATGACGAGGGTAGACCGGCGCGAGCCGAAGAACCTGGACCACAAGATGACCAGCGGTGAACTGGAAAAGATCAGCCCCGATTTTCGGTGGCAGGTTTATTTCGCCAAGGTTGGGTTGCCGTCACTGGCCTCATTGAATGTGGCATCCCCCGGCTTCTTCAAGGCGATGAATGAGGAACTCGACAAAGACAGCCTGGCGGATTGGAAGAGTTACCTGCGCTGGCATCTCGTACATGCGAATGCCGCGTTTCTTTCCTCGACATTTCTAAACGAAAACTTCGCTTTCTATGGAAAGACCTTGCGCGGGCAGCAAGAGCTGCAGCCGCGGTGGAAGCGCTGCACGCAATATGTGGACGGCGATCTAGGAGAAGCCCTGGGCCAGGCGTACGTAGAGAAATATTTCAGTCCGGCGGCCAAACAAGAAGCCTTGAAAATGGTGAAGGAAATCGAAGCGGCGATGGCGCAGGACATTAACTCCTTGACGTGGATGTCGGCGGCCACCAAGCAGCAGGCGCTGGTAAAGCTGCATGGAATGGCTAACAAGATCGGCTATCCCGACAAATGGCGGGACTACAGCAAGCTGGAGATCGTGCGCGGAGATGAACTGGGCAATGTTGAGCGCTCCCGCGAATTTGAATTCAACCGGCAGTTGGCAAAAATCGGCAAGCCGCTCGACCGCGGCGAGTGGGGAATGACTCCACCGACGGTGAACGCGTATTACGACCCACAGATGAATGACATCAATTTTCCGGCGGGAGTGCTGCAGCCGCCGGCGTTCGATCCGAAATCCGACGCGGCCCCGAATTATGGCGACACTGGCGGCACTATCGGCCACGAACTCACGCACGGCTTCGATGATGAAGGCCGACAGTTCGACGCGCAGGGCAACCTGCGCGACTGGTGGACCGCGGACGACGAGAAAGAATTCGTGAAGCGCGCCAGCTGCATCTCCGATCAATATTCAACTTATACAATCATCGACGACATCAAGATCAACGGCAAACTGACCTTGGGCGAAGATACTGCCGACCTGGGCGGCCTGCTTCTGGCTTACATGGCGTGGCAGGCTGACACCAAGGGAGAGCAGTTGCAACCGCTCGAAGGGCTTACTCCCGAGCAGAGATTCTTTGTGGGTTATGGGCAGAGCTGGTGTGGCGCAACTCGCGACGAAACCAAGCGGCTGCGCGCCACGGTCGATCCGCACTCGCCGGATAAATACCGCGCCAACGGAGTGGTTTCAAATTTGCCGGAATTCCAGGAGGCGTTTCATTGCAAGGCGGGATCACCGATGGTGAATAAGAACCGTTGCCGGGTGTGGTAAGGGAAGCGGCCAGCGGCGCTCGAAGAACTATTCCAGTCCTTCTCTTTCTTCTTTCGTGGGGTTGTAAAAGAAGCGGAAGCGAAGAGCAAGATATTGTCCGCCGAATTCCTTGGGCAGCTCTGGAAATGGATCTGAGCCCGTAATGCCGGCCCAGGCCGCGCGATCGAGCGGAATGTCTCCCGAAGTGGCTACCAGTTTCATGCCCGCGACCTTTCCATCTTTGGTGATCGCGAATTCAATGATCAGGTTTCCGTGCTTCATCTGCGCGGATTCCGGAATCGCGTTATACCAATTCTGCCTAACGTCATGCAGCACACGTTGCAGGTAGGGGCCGAAGTCCACGCCCATGGTGTCGCTGAGAATCTCAAGGTTTCCCACCTGGCGGCCGTGCGCGCCTGTGCCTAATCCAAAGTCGCCGCCGCTGCCCGCGCCCCCACCTCCCGGTCTAGCCGCGCGAGCTGCTTCCTGAATCTGATCGCCCGCGGACATGGAGCCGCCATACTTGCTGAACTCGTTTTTGATATCTGGCTTGGGCGATTGCAACTGCGCGACCTGCGGAGCGGGCGCTTGCTGCGGTGGGGCGGGTTGATTTTGGGTCACGCCGGCCGATGTTTGAGCCGGCGCTTGCTGCGCTATCTGGGGCCCGCTGAACCCGGGCGCTCCGGGAGGCGGCGTCGCCAGACTCTTGCGTAGCTCCTTGACATCGAGGTTTGGATGCTTCGTCATCGCCGTCCGGTCTTTATCGGAGATAACGTTGCTGGTCTTGTGCGGCGCCTTTTGCAAGTCGGGCGGAAGCTCCAGGAAAGTCGCGTCTTTGAGGTTGTTCAGGTTTTTCGCGACCACAACCGTGTGCCAAGGAAGGTATTTTGCCAGCCACTCAATCTTGAGGATTCCGACAATGAGAATAATGTGGACGATAATGGAAATCCACACTGCTTCGCGGCGGCGCGAACGCGCCAGATCGTCCTGCAGCTGGATGAGAAGGTGCGGTACCCGGGCATCGTCATCCAGATCGCGGTAGGCCGTCTCCCATCCTTGCGCATCGTAAAGCCCAAGCTGCTCCGGTTGCGGCTTCTCGGGCGGAGCCACAGGGTCTTGGAATGGAATTTGCGTGATGGGCATGAACTAAATTTGTCCGAGCCAAGCTTGTGCGAGCGAGACTTGTCCGTTAGACACAAATCCCCTGTGCTGCGTTGCACCGTTCAAAGGGATGACGCAGCGAACAGACGCGACCAGGCTACCCTCATTTTCGCATCTTTCAAGGGATTCTGCTCATTCACGATAGGTTGGGACTTATGGGAGTAAACCGCTGTGTAAACATTTGTAAAACTAGACTCAAGTATGGGCTTTGGAACCATCGCCTAGGTGAAGCGCGCGCTTTCCGAGGGGGCTGTCAGCTATCAGGCTGTCAGCTGTCTTTGCGGTAGAGGAGGTCGCGCATCGCCCGTCTCCGAGCCTCGTTCGCCTCCGTCACAGCCCTGCGTTCGTCGGCGTCCATGCCCTGCTTCGCTGACGGGGTTAGCGTTTTCCGGTTCGCTGCACGCCGGACAGCGGTTGGCAAAGCCGGGTTTATCCGGCTTCAGCTCGAACTCTTCTGAGCATACCGCGCAGACTCGGATAGGAAATGCCATCCAAACTATTATGCTACAGCCCGCAGCGATTGTAGCGCCGCCGGGTCGGCGGCCGTCTGGGGCTACGACTTGCCTGGTGACCTTCGTTACCATGACAGCAAGTTACTTTGCCTGTCACTCTGTAGCTTGCTGCGAGACTTAAGCGAGTATTCCTTCGGCTGTTCCAAAGAAGCAATACGACCAAATGATTCGAGTTGCCCGACGTTAAAGGAGTAACCTGTGAGCATTGAGACTTTGCCAGCCCCGATGGAAGTTTCTCTCCGCGAGCCCGAGGCGCCGCCCACGGAAGAAGCAGGGCTTGCGACGAGTGGCCGGCCTTGGTACTTCAGCTTCTTCTTCATTTCCGGCTTCTGTAGCATCCTCTACGAATTGATTTGGCTTCGCCTGGCTATGGCGGAGTTTGGCGTGACTACGGCCATGGTCTCGATTGTGCTTTCCAGCTTCATGGCGGGATTAGGCATCGGCTCCCTGGCTGCCGGGCACCTGGTGCGTAAGTACGCGCGACGGCTCACTTCTCCGCCGTTGCATCTTTACGCCATGGCCGAGCTGTTTATCGGCTGTTCCGCCGTAGTTGTGCCATTGGAATTGCTGATGGGCCGCCTGGTGCTGGAGCATGTCGGAAATAGTCTTTCCTTATCGTCAACCGGTTACTACGTTGCCGCTGGTATCTGGCTGGCATGCAGTCTGGTTCCGTGGTGCGCGTGCATGGGCGCAACCATCCCTTTGGGAATGTTTGCCATCCGCAGCGACAAGCGCCTTGAGTCACGGCGCTCCTTCAGCTTTCTTTATCTCGCGAATGTGATGGGTGCCGTTGCGGGAGCGTTGATTCCCTTGCTGCTGATTGAGGTGCTCGGCTTTACCGGAACACTCCGCTTTGGAATGGTCCTCAATCTTGCGGTCTGCGGCACTGCCCTCTGGCTCGCCAGCAAACAAGCACCGCAGACGGAGGTCAGTGACCAGGTCGAAGAGGACGCAGCCGGGAAGCCATCGTTTTCCTTGCGTGAGATGTTTGCAAACAGCACCCTCTGGTTACTATTCGCCACCGGACTCACCAGCATGGGTATGGAAGTGGTCTGGACCAGACAGTACGCGATCTATCTCGGTAACGTGGTCTATTCATTCGCCACCATCCTGGGCGTTTATCTGGCCGCAACGTTTATCGGGTCCAGCATTTACCGCGTCTGGAGCCGCCGCCATAAGAACGAAGGTTCTCTGGTCTGGCTATTGGTTTGGCTCGCCGCCTTAATCCCTCTGCTCACCGCCGACGCTCGCCTGAGCACATTTCCCTGGTGGCTGCGCGTGCCCCTCGGTATCACCGCGTTCAGCGGTCTTCTGGGATTCTTGACTCCAAGACTGGTCGACCGCTTTTCCGAGGGTGACCCCGACCGCGCAGGACTCGGCTACGCCGTGAATGTTGCCGGCTGCATTCTTGGTCCGCTGGTTGCGGGCTTTATTTTGCTGCCGCGTCTCGAGGAGCGGCACGCGCTCACGATCCTGGCTCTTCCCTGGTTGCTGGTCGCCTTGTCGATCGCATTCTTCCAGACTGGGTCGTCCCAGACTCGATCGTCCCAGTATGTATCGGCGAAGCGCTTCACGGTTCAGCGTGCAATAGCGTTCATCGTGATTCTGGTTGCATCATTTGGTTTGATTTTTAAGACGCAGGGTTATGTGCAACAGATTTCGGCGCAGCAGGTGCGCCGCGACAGCACCGCCACCGTCGTCGCGGCTGGCCAGGGAATGCAGAAGCTCCTTTACGTGAACGGCGTGAGTATGACCTATCTGACGCCCATCACTAAACTAATGATCTCCATGCCCCTGGCGTTCCTTGACCGTCCTCCGCAGAATGCACTGGTTATTTGTTTCGGCATGGGTACGACGCACCGTTCGGCATTGTCCTGGGGAATCGATTCCACGGTGGTTGATCTCGTCCCCAGCGTCCCCGCACTTTTCCCGTACTACCACGCGGACGCCACGCAGGTACTGAAGTCGCCGCACTCCCACATCGTGGTGGATGACGGCCGGCGTTTTCTGGAGCGCACCTCTGGACAATACGACGTGATCGTAATCGATCCGCCGCCGCCGGTAGAAGCTGCTGGCTCAAGCTTGCTCTACTCGCGCGAATTCTATTATGCCGCCAAGAAGCGATTGCGGCCGGATGGCATCCTGCAGCAATGGTACCCCGGCGGTGATTTAGTGACTACCGCCGCCATAGCTCGCGCCTTGAAAGAATCGTTCCCTTACGTCCGCGCGTTTATATCGATCGAGGGTATGGGCGTCCACTACTTTGCCAGCCGCCGGCCAATCCCGCGCCTTTCCGCTGCGGAAATGGTAAAACGCATGCCGCCGAGCGCAGCATCCGACTTGGTTGAATGGGGGCCGTATCCGACTGCCGAACAACAGTTAGCGGTCATGTTAAAGAGAGAAGTTCCAATCGACTGGCTGATCTCCGCAGATGTAAATGCTCCTGCCATGCAGGATGATCGCCCGGTCAACGAATATTACTGGCTGCGTGCGACGGGCGCCCGGCTGCGCTGGAAGTGGCTCGAAAATGGCCCGGAAACGATAGCTCTCTGGCTCTCCCAGATTTTCGAAGGATCGAAACCTTCCTGAAGATTTAAAGATTTAAGAATTAAAGAGGCTAGGTCTTCGCGTTCGCCAACCCAGCGAGCCCGACTTTCTTCCCGTGTGCGCGAATCGCCGCGACAATGTCGAGCGCAAGAGCGAGCGCGCGGCGGCCATCGTCGAGCGGAACAACAGGCGTGGAGCGCTCGCGAACTGCGTGCAGAAACGACTTCAACTCCGCGTGCAAAGGCTCTTCGGAAGTCACCGGCGGTTTAGCGACTTTAATCTGCGGATTGACAGTAGGAGCGCCCGCCGCTGCCGCATCTGCCCCAACGGTAAAAACGAGAACCTCCTGCCGACCGTAATCGACCGAGACATACTGCTGGGGCTGAAAGAAACGCAGCTTGCGCACGCGTTCTGTAGAGACGCGGCTGGCGGTGAAGTTGGCCACGCATCCTGATTCAAATTCCAGCCGCACATTCGCGATGTCTACCTTACCGGAAAGAATCGGCAACCCGACGGCGCGGACTTCGTTCACCGGAGAATTGGCAAACGAGAGCACAATGTCGAGGTCATGGATCATCAAGTCCAACACCACATCCACATCGAGCGAGCGCGGAGTAAACACGCTCAATCGATGCACTTCGAAAAACATCGGCTGAGTGAGCAGCGGAATCGTGGCGCGCACCGCGGGGTTGAAGCGTTCGAGATGTCCGGCTTGGGCAACGCGTTTGTGAGTGGCCGCCACTTGCACCAGTTCATCCGCCTCGCCGAGAGATGCAGCCATTGGCTTCTCAATCAGCACGTCGACCCCGGCTTCCATCAGCGCGCGCGCCACTTCCAGATGATGCACCGTAGGCGCTGCCACCGACGCTGCCCGCACTTCGCTATGCGTGGTCAGCATCTGCAGCACCGAACCGAAGGCCCGGCAGCCAAACTCGCGCGCCACCGCATCGGCGCGGTCAAGATTAGGATCGACCACGCCCACCAGTCGCACCGCTTCGCCCTGTTGTTCAAGTTCACGGTAGACGCGAGCGTGGTTGCGTCCAAAGACGCCCACACCCACCACCGCGACGGCGATCGGATTGTCAGCTTGCAGGAAGGAACTCCCACCTGGCTGGTTGCCAGCAGGAACAACAAATTGTAAACATAAAGGCAGAAAAGAGCATCTGGATACACGGTCTAACTTATTGACCCTTCAAGTTCCCCGAAAGGAAATCCCTCTTCCCATGCGAACCATTGCCCTGCTCACCGTTTCCAACATCTTCATGACCTTTGCCTGGTATGGTCACCTGAAATATCGGGAGGTCCCGCTGTTCAAGGTGATCGTGATCAGTTGGATGATCGCCTTCTTCGAGTATTGCTTCCAGGTCCCGGCCAACCGCATCGGCTCCTATGAGTTCAGCGCCGCGCAACTCAAGACGATTCAGGAAGTCATTACCCTGCTCGTGTTCTCCGTCTTCTCGGTGCTTTACCTGAAGCAGCCGCTGCGCTGGAACCACGCTGTGGGATTTGCGATGATCGTGGCCGCGGTAGCAGTGATCTTCAAGCAGTGGTGAGCGGGTTCGGGAAGGGCACGGCTTCAGCCGTGCCATCCAGATTCGACAAGAGAGCGGGCTTTAGCCCCTGCGGGACGCCTTCTTTAGAATAGCGATCTGCCCCGCATGATAAAGCGCGTGTTGCGCCACTCCGTGCAGCATGAAATAGAAATCGTATCTCTTCCCCGGAACCCGCTCGCGCAAGCGAGACGGGGGCAACGCCGCAACCGTCTTCACCAGAACATCGTGGGTGTGCTTCGCATGGGCGACGGCTTGGTGCCACGCAGCTTGTGTGGGTTTTGGAAGTACGGGAAAATTCGCCGTGCCCGTGAGCTGGACCGTCTCCCCAGCTAACCTGCGGTGAGCGGCATCGTCCCACGCCGATACATGCAGCACAAGTTCCCAGATGCTGTGAACATCGGCCAGAGGCCGGGCCGCGGCCGTAGCGGCATCCATGACGTGCAACAGCTCCAGCAGCGCAGGTCCGTGCCAGGCATCGCCTTCAAAGGCGCGTCGAAGCTGGTCGGCAATGAGGGCAGATTCGGAAGTGGGAGAAGTCATGTCTCAGAGTCTCCTTCCTGATACCTTAGAAGAGCGGGCGCTTCAGGCCGCGTAAAGTCACAAAATCACTGCGGGCTTCATCCCCGGCGGTCGTACTTCTGTGCATGCAACAAGTTTTCTGCAACCCTCTTCAGCTAGTCACGACTAGTCCGCCACAACCGCAATCCCCACAGCGTTCGCCGCGTTGAGAACCTTATCCCCGTCAAGCAGTAGACACTTTCCGGCATCCAGCGCAAGGCAGCTAGCGCCCGCACCCTCCATCACTTCGATGGTCTTTACTCCGATCACGGGAACATCGAAGCGCATATCCTGATTAGGCTTTGCGATTTTCACCACGGTAAGTTCGCGGCTGAGCGTGGAAGCGTCGCCGTGCAGCGACCCCAGGATGCGCCCGGCGCGCTCAATGGTGGCGTCGGTGCCCTCCATGGCTTCGACCGCCACGCAAGCCGTTTCGGCGATCACGACGGTCTGTCCAATGTCATGCTGCGCCAGCTGACGAGCGACGGCGCGCCCGTAGTCGACATTCTTGCGTTCCTGTTCGGTGGGCCCGCGCTTCGTCAGCGTTCCCTGCTTCACCAGCAAAGGTTCGAGGAGCGCCGTTGAATTTTCCAGTGTGATGCCTTCTTCGGCAAGAACCTTGGCCACAGCGCCGAGCAGGCTGTCAGTATTACGCGTGGCGAGTGAGAGCAACAGCTTCGCCATCCGCCAGTCCGGCCGTATAGCGGAAAAAATCTGCTTGTGCTTAACCTGCCCCACCATAACGGCGCGCCGCACGCCTTCGCGCTGAAAAGTCTCAATCAGCTTGGACAGGTCACCCAAAGACAGCCAGTGAACCGAAGCTGCACCGTGGTCCTCGATCTCAGGAAAAGCTTCCTCCTTGATCGCAACCACGACAACCTCGTATCCCGCCGCCCGCGCCGCGTCCAGCACAAGCAGGGGAAACTTGCCGTTGCCAGCGATAAGCCCGATTTTTTCACCTCGGGAGGGCATAAGGTCAAACCTCAACAGAAAAGACGCCGAGTCAGTCTAGCACCCAGCGCTCATTGAGCACCCTTCGTTGGTCAAGAATCGCTAAGGCGTGTTTACGTAAACTGTCAATGTTCTTATCATTATCTCCATGCCGAGGCGGTGGATAAGGCTTAGGTCTGGAGTTTTCGCTCTGCTGCTCACGCTGGCTTCCTCCGTGTCAGGGACGCAGGCTTCGAGTCATCACACCCTTATAGAGAACACGAATGCCCGCGTGAATCGGATAGAGATGGGGCTGCTTCCGGCAGCTATCGTCAAAGGGCAGCCTCCCCCTGCAATGACGCTGGCGGACCGGATGAGGTACTACCACGTTCCCGGCGTTAGCGTTGCTTTTCTTGACCATGGCCACGTCCTATGGGCGCGCAGCTATGGCTGGGCAGACGTCGCCACGAAAAAACCCGTTACAACGCAAACGCTTTTTCAGGCAGCCTCAATCAGCAAGTCCGTAACCGCGTTGGCGGCCCTGCGCCTGGTACAGGAGAGAAAACTAAATCTCGATGACAACGTGAACCTTAAGTTCAGGTCGTGGAAAGTTCCCGAAAACGAATTCACAAAAAGTGAAAAGGTAACACTACGCAGAATCCTAAGCCACACGGGTGGATTGACCGTCGCTGGGTATGAAGGTTATGACGCCGGCGAGCCTTTGCCAACGACGGTTCAGATTCTAGATGGTCAGAAGCCCGCAAACAGCGAAGCCGTTCGAGTGGACATGACGCCGGGTAAGCAGTTTCACTATTCGGGAGGTGGCTACGTGGCAGCGCAACTGCTGATGATGGATGTCACTGGCCAGGCCTTCCCGCAACTCATGAATGAACTAATACTGCAACCCTTAGGAATGATTCACAGCACGTTTGACCAACCGCTTCCCAAAGCGCTTTGGCGGTATGCCGCGCTGCCTTATGACAGAAAAGGGGAGCCGGTGAAAGGCGGTTGGCATGTTTATCCCGAGATGGCGCCGGCCGGGCTTTGGACAACGCCATCCGACCTGGCGCGGCTGGTAATCGAAATAGAGAACGGATATGCGGGGCATTCGAGGCTGATTTCTACGGCTCTCGCACATGAAATGCTTGCGTACCAGAGTCAGGGAGTCTACGGCTTAGGTGTCGCGCTTGGGGAACGCGGGCACGCCTTGCAATTCTCGCATTCGGGCTCAAACGCCGGGTATGAAGCGCTATTCCAAGGCTATCCTGAAGCGGGCCAAGGCGTCGTGATAATGACAAACGCAAATAACGGATTCGGGTTGATTGGCGAAATTCAGCGTGCGGTAGCGCAAGAATACAACTGGCCCGACTCGCGGCCTGAAGAGCACACACTCGCCAAGATCAGCCCTGCGGCGCTTAGTGCATATACCGGTGTTTATCTTTTTGGAGGATTGTTCAAGTTCGAGATCACCCAGAAAAACGAGAAGCTCTACGTGTACTTCCCGCCATTTGGAGACGAACCTCAAGAACTATTGCCGGAGTCAGATACGCGTTTCTTCATGACGAGCAAACCCGTTGTGATTGATTTTAGAAAAGAGTCCGACGGATCCATTAGAAGCGCCAGTTTGCGTAACGGTTCAGAGCAATTCGACGGAGAGAAGATTGCAGATCCTTCTCGCTAGACTAAAGGGTCTTCAAAGACTGTCAAAGTGTTGAAATATCGCAATGGCACGCATTGACCGGATCTCTTAATCTTCAACAGGGCTCTCGGTACTCTTCAGCTACCGAAGAACGCCTGAAATTGCGCCAGCACTTTGGGCGACAGTCCTTCCCGCCCGGCCTTGCCTTTGAATCCCAGATCGTGACCTGCGCCTTCTACGGAGAGCAGCTCGGTCTTCTCGGGAATTAGCTTTAAGGCTTGTTCGATTTCGGCGATCGAGCCGAAGGGGTCGCGTGTGCCTTGAACAAAGAGGCTCGGAGTATGCAGATGGAAAAAATGCTGGGTGCGGAGTTGATCGGGTTTGCGGGGAGGATGCAGGGGATATGAGAGCAGGAGCAGGCCAGCAACTTCCTGCGGGGCTTTTTCCGGAAATTCGGCGCAGAGCATGCTTGATTGCCGTCCACCGTAGGAGTGGCCTCCGAGAAAGATTTGGCCCGCGCCGAGATTCTTGACCGCGGCGACTGCATTCTTGAGTCCAGCGCGATCGCGCTTGCCGTCGCCCGGGCCGGGCGGACCGTAAGGCCGATCCTGCCGATAGGGCAGATCGCAGCGCAGCACGACGAAGCCGGCGGCGGAAAAAGTATTTGCCAAGGCAATCAGCAGGGGCGCCTGGCAGTTCGATCCGGCACCGTGCGCGAGAACGATTCCGCGGCCGTTTGGATTCGCGGGGCGATGCAGTAGGCCGCGCACAAATGGGTCTGCCGTGACGTCGGTGAAGACTTGCGGGCTGGAGTCGGTGGGCATGAATGGAACTTCTTGCTTTTGCTTTTTGGACCGTGCAGGCTTCCAAGAAAATGCCACGCAGATACCTCAGGGGCTGAAGCCCGACTCATTCATACGGAACGTAGCGGCGCGGCTTGAAGCCGCGCCCTTTCAAAACCGCTGTCTTTCTCAGACCCCGCTGTGTAACTTATACGCCTACTTCCTCGAGCTTCTCGTACACTTTCAGGATTTGAATTTCGTTTCCGAGCCTTGCCCAGCAGCGCAGCAGTTCGGGATCTTCTTGCGCGATGCTGCGGGCCTGCTCGGAGTTCCAGTAACGCAGCAGGACGTAGTGAGCATCGCTGCTGCGGTAAAGAAGATCGCGGCCGTATCCTTTCTTAGAGACGATGGCGTTCAGTTCGCGAATCGTTGCGAGCGCAGCCACCTCCATCCCGGGCAGAGGTTCCCAGATCGCGACCGATAGGAATTCCTGAGGCATACTCCGCGATTATAGCTTCCGGCGCGCCGGGGCGCGCTTGGACTTGGGTTGCGCAACGGCGCCGGCCTCTTCGCTGGTGACCACGTGCAGTCGCATGAAGTTGGTGGAACCGGAAGCCTGGCGCGTGCCTGCGACTACACCTAGCACGTCGGCGGCTTTGAGCAATCCGCGACTCAGCAGTTCGTACTCAGCCACGTCGACCATGGTATCGCTCGAGAGCTTCTGGCCGCACTTCATGGGATGCACGCCCCAGTAGAGATTCGTGCGCTGGGCGACAGTCGAGTTGTGGGTAAAAGCATAAATGGCGGCTTGCGGGCGGTACTTGGAAATCATGCGAGCGGTGTTGCCGGTCTCCGTGAACACGGCGATAGCGCCCATGGGCAGGTCTTCGGCAGCGTGGGCGATCGATTCGCAAATAGTTTCAGCGATGGAGAGTCCGTGCCGGTCGCGACGCCGGCGAGGCAGAGTGAACTCGCCCATGTTGCTTTCGGCCTCGACTACGATGCGCGACATCATGGCGACGGCCTCGCGGGGATAGCGGCCGCTGGCAGTTTCGGCGGAGAGCATGACCGCGTCAGTGCCATCGAAAATTGCGTTGGCCACATCGCTGGCCTCGGCGCGCGTGGGGCGCGGGTTTTCGATCATTGATTCGAGCATTTGCGTGGCTGTGATCACGGGCTTGCGCCACTCGGCAGCACGGCGGATCACATGCTTCTGAATGACCGGAACTTTTTCCGGCGCCACCTCGACGCCCAGATCGCCGCGCGCGACCATCACGCCATCGGAGGCCTCCAATATTTCTTCGAGGTGGTCGATGGCCTGCGGTTTTTCGAGCTTGGCAATCAAAGGCGTGTCGCTGCCGCGACCGACGACGATCTGCTTAACCGTGTTCACGTCGGCGGCCGAGCGCACGAAGGAGAGCGCAATCGCGTCCACGCCATGTTTGAGGCCGAACTCGAGATCCTTGTGATCTTTTTCGGTCATGGCAGGGATGGACAATGCAGTGCCGGGCAGATTGATGCCCTGGTGCTCGCCTAAAGTTCCGCCATTGAGAACGTCGCAGACGACATCTTTGTCGCGGATGGTGCGCACGCGCAATTCGATGAGACCGTCGCGCAGAAGAATGCGCGCGCCGGTGGTGACCTCGCGGGCGAGATCGGGGAATGTGGTGGAGATGCGTGTGGGAGATCCTGCGATGTCGCGTGGAGTAATGACTACGATTGAGCCGCTTTCGAGCTGCACGGGTTCGTGGCGCTCCAGGCGTCCAGTGCGGATCTTGGGGCCTTGCAGGTCTTGCAGGATGCAGATGGTGCGATTCTCTCTTTGCGCGGCCTTGCGGAGGCGTTCGATGTTGCGGGCGTGATCTTCGTGCGAGCCGTGGGAGAAGTTGAGGCGGGCAACGTCCATGCCGAGGCGAAGCAGGTCGCGCATCTCGGCTTCGGAGTGGCAGGCTGGGCCGATGGTGCAGATGATCTTCGCGCGGCGCGGGGCGGCAGCCCCGAGGGACGAAGGAGAAACTTCCGCAGTCAGAACGGTTTCTCTTTCGGGCTGTAGCTTGCCGGACTTCATCTCGATCTCTATCCCAGTCCCTCAGGGGCTAAAACCCGATCCTGATTGCGCCTTCAACGCAGGTCTTGAAGGCCAGCTCCACCCACTTGCATGAAGCTGTCATTTCGCTGTTCTGTGGCCGTTGATCGCGGTCAGCTCTTTTCCCAGCATGGCGCGGGGGAACAGCATGGCGTTGAATTCCGCACCCACGAGGACGACGAGCGAAATCATGTACATCCAGACCAGCAGGGCGATGGCGGCGCCGAGTGATCCGTACATAATGCTGTAGTCGGCATAATGCCGCAGGTAAAAACCGAACAGCAGCGTGGCCGAGAACCACATAGCCGTGGCGAGCGTTGCGCCCGGGATTACGCTTTGCCAGGGCTGCGTGCGTGGCACCGCGTGGTGATAGATGAGGGCAATCACCGAGATGCTGGTGAGAGTGGCAATGAGCCAGCGGATGGTAGTCCACATCAGCAGAATGTAGGGGCTAAATTCACGCGCGGTATAGAACAGGATGTCGGTTTCGATTTTGCTGCCGAAGGCCACCAGCAACGTGGCGAAGGTCATGGGAAGAAGCGCGAAGATGACGAGGAGGAATGAGATTAATCGCTCCTTGACCAGACCCCAGATCTTCGGCAGTTCGTAACAGCGGCGGAAACCGTCCATCCAGGAGATCATTACGCCGGAGGCGGTCCACAGAGTCAGCAGGGACGTGGTGATGAGCAGACCCACTGGGCGTTGTGCGGCGCCCCGCAAAAAAGTCATCGCTGTGTTGCTGCCGGCGGGAAGGATGCGGGAGAGCGCGTAAGTAATTTCGCGCACGTAAGGCGCGCCTTTGCGCCAGGTCGCGAGGAGCGAACCCACGACCAGTAGTGCCGGGAAGAAGCTAAGAATCAAGGAAAAGGCGGAAGCTTTGGCGGTGGAAAAGGCATCGTGCTGGAAGGCTCGCCAGAAGGCCAGTCGCAGAAGGCGCAGAAAGCGGAGGAGCGCTGGCCCCAGCTTAAAGCCGGGAGGCGCGGGTTGCAACGAAGGAAGCGGGCCAGATTCCTCGATCGACATCTGCTTTGGGTTTGCGTGCATGAGTAAAGGAAGCGCGCCAAACACGCCCTTCGGTCGCTTGCGCTCTCTCAGGGCAGGCTACGCTAATTCGCGCGGCTCGCCCAGATCCTTCGACGACGAAAACCATGTCGCCTCAGGATGACAAGCAAGTTCGGGGGCGAACTGGTTCGCCCCCGATCTCGACTGCAGTTTTCGCCTTACTCCGCCGCCAGTTCCTCGGTTTCGCCCTCGTGGCGCATCATCTCGAGAGCGCGCTCGGCTTCTTCGTATGCTGCCGAGACTTCCGCCTGTACCTTGGCCGCGGCCTCTTCCATTTCTGGCGAGAGGCGCACGTTGCGGTAATACTCCATGCCGGTTCCGGCAGGAATCAGGCGGCCGACGATCACGTTCTCCTTGAGGCCGCGTAGGTAATCAACTCGGCCGTTAATCGAGGCCTCGGTGAGCACGCGCGTGGTCTCCTGGAACGACGCCGCCGAGATGAACGAGTCGGTGGCAAGCGACGCCTTGGTGATGCCGAGGAGCAGCGGGCGTCCGGTAGCGGGCCTGCCGCCTTCCTTGATCACGCGCTCGTTCTCTTCGCGGAAGTGGAACTTGTCCAGCTTGTCTTCCAGGAGGAACGTAGTGTCGCCGACGTCCTCGACCTGCACCCAGCGCATCATCTGGCGGACAATCACTTCAATGTGCTTGTCCGAGATGTTGACGCCCTGCAAGCGATAGACTTCCTGGATTTCGTTCACCAGGTAAGACTGCAGCTCTTTTTCGCCGAGCACAGCCAGGATGTCGTGAGGGTTGAGCGGACCGTCCATGAGCGGTTCGCCCGCCTTGACCCGCTCGCCTTCCTGCACGTTGATGTGAACGCCGCGCGGCACCGAGTACTCTTTTTCCGTGCCGTTGTCGGCCTGCACATACAGTTTGCGCTGACCCTTGCTGACTTCGCCGAACTTCACCGTGCCATCGATTTCGCTGATGACCGCCGTCTCGTGGGGCTTGCGCGCTTCGAACAGCTCGACCACACGCGGCAGACCACCGGTGATGTCCTTGGTCTTGGTGGTTTCGCGCGGAATCTTGGCCAGCACATCGCCGGGTGAAACCGCGTCGCCATCCTGCACCATAAGGTGAGAGCGGGAAGGCATGAGGTAGCGCTTGCTGGTCTTGCCTTTGACCACGATGGCCGGCTGCCGCTTCTCGTCGGGTGAATCGCCGACGACGTGCCGCGACAAACCGGTGACCTCGTCCACTTCTTCGTGCAGCGTGACGCCTTCCTGCAGGTCCTTGAACTGCGCCGTACCGCCGATTTCGGTGAGGATGGCGAACGTGTAAGGATCCCATTCGACCATGACCTTGCCCTGCTGCACTGCATCGCCGTCATTGACCTTGAGCTTGGCGCCGTAAATCACGGCGTAACGCTCGCGCTCGCGGTTTTTCTCGTCCACGATCGCAATCGATCCCTGGCGATTCATCACCACCAAATCGCCCGACTTAGACTTCACGGTCTGCAGACCGATGAAGCGGACGATGCCGGCATTCTTGGCGTCGAGCCGCGACTGCTCGGAGACTCGCGAAGCCGTACCGCCGATGTGGAAGGTGCGCATGGTGAGCTGCGTTCCCGGCTCGCCAATCGATTGCGCGGCGATAACTCCGGTTGCTTCGCCGAGTTCAACCAGGCGGCCAGAGGCCAGGTTGCGGCCGTAGCACATGACGCAGACGCCGCGCTTCGATTCGCAAGTGAGCACCGAGCGGATCTTCACCCGCTCGATTCCCGCGGACTGAATCGATCCTGCGAGTTCTTCGGTGATCTCGTGGTTGATGTCGACGATTACGTTGCCGTCGTAGTCTTTGATTTTCTCAAGCGAAACGCGGCCCACTATGCGGTCGCGCAATGGCTCGATAATTTCGCCGGCTTCGACGATACCCTGGACGTAAATTCCATCCACGGTGCCGCAGTCGTACTCGCTGATGATGACGTCCTGCGCCACGTCGACGAGGCGGCGAGTGAGGTAGCCGGAATCCGCCGTCTTGAGCGCCGTATCGGCCAGATCCCTTGCGGGCGCCGTGGGTCGAGACGAAGTATTCCAGCACCGTGAGTCCTTCGCGGAAATTTGCCGTGATGGGAGACTCGATGATTTCTCCAGAAGGCTTGGCCATCAGTCCGCGCATGCCGGAGAGCTGGCGAATCTGCTGTTTCGATCCGCGAGCGCCGGAATCGGCCATGACGTAAATCGGATTGATGAAGCCTTCCTTATCGCGCCCGCTGCATCTGTCCGAACATCTCGTCGGCAACCTTTCTCGGTGATCGCCCGACCAGATTTCGATGACTTTGTTGTAGCGCTCGCCGTTGGTGATGGCGCCGTCCAGGTATTGCTGTTGCACGGCAACCACCTGCTTCTCGGCGTCCTTGACCAACGTCTTCTTGCTGTCCGGAATGACCATGTCGTCGATGCCGATGGAGAGGCCGGCTTTGGTTGCGTACTTGAAGCCGAAATCCTTCACTTCATCGAGCATCTTGACCGTGGTCTCGAGTCCGAAGCGCAGGTAGCCGTAATTCACCAGAGCGCCGATGCCCTTCTTCTTGAGCAGGCCATTGATGAAAGGCATGCCCTCAGGCAGATGGTCGTTCAGGATGGCGCGGCCGACCGTCGTATTGACGAAGGCGCGATCCACATGAACTGGCTCGGTATGAATGATGTCCTGATCGTCGTAAGCGGTTGTCAGTTCGATCAGTTCGCCGGTGTAGCGCAGGCGGATGGGAGAAAGCGTTTCCACTTCGCCCATTTCGAGCGCCAGCAAAACTTCTTCAATGTTGGCGAACACGCGGCCTTCACCCTTGGCGCCAGGCTTGGACTTGGTGAGGTAGTAGAGACCGAGCACCATGTCCTGCGTGGGAACGGTAATCGGTTGTCCCGACGCGGGCGAAAGAATGTTGTGCGAGGCCAGCATCAGCACGCTGGCTTCGACCTGCGCTTCTGGAGATAGCGGGATGTGCACCGCCATCTGGTCGCCATCGAAATCGGCGTTGAATGCCGTGCAAACCAGTGGATGAATCCGGATGGCCTTGCCTTCAACCAGCACCGGCTCGAACGCTTGAATTCCCAGGCGGTGGAGTGTGGGAGCGCGGTTCAGCAGCACCGGGTGGTCCTTGATGACTTCTTCAAGGATGTCCCACACGATGGGCTCCTGCTGCTCGACCATTTCTTTCGCTTGCTTGATGGTGGTGACGTTGCCGGTCTGCTCCAGCCGGTGATAGATGAAGGGCTTGAACAGTTCTAGCGCCATCTTCTTCGGCAAGCCGCACTGGTGCAGCTTGAGTTCGGGGCCGACCACGATCACGGAACGTCCGGAATAGTCGACGCGTTTGCCGAGCAGGTTCTGGCGGAAGCGGCCCTGCTTACCCTTGAGCGTGTCGGAGAGCGACTTGAGCGGACGGTTGTTGGCGCCCCGCAGCACGCGGCCACGGCGTCCGTTGTCGAAGAGCGCGTCCACAGCTTCCTGCAGCATGCGCTTTTCGTTTCTGACGATGACTTCCGGCGCGTGCAAGTCCATCAGCTTCTTCAACCGGTTGTTGCGGTTGATGACGCGGCGGTAAAGGTCGTTCAGATCTGAGGTGGCGAAGCGGCCACCGTCGAGTGGAACCAGCGGGCGAAGCTCCGGCGGAATCACGGGGATGACGTCGAGAATCATCCAGTGCGGCTTGTTGCCGCTGCGACGGAAGGCTTCGACTACTTTCAGGCGCTTGGTGTACTTGAGCCGCTTCTGCAGCGAACTCTCGTTCTTCATCTTCTCGCGCAGTTCAACGGCCAGGCCCTCGGTGTCGATGCGCTTGAGCAATTCCTTGATCGCCTCGGCGCCCATCATGGCCTTAAAGCCGGCGGGTCGATATTGCTGATCGAGTTCGCGGAACTTGGCTTCGTCCTTGATGACCTCGCGCTCTTTCACCGGAGCGTCGCCGGGCTCGACCACTACGTAGGCCTCGAAATACAGCACGGATTCGAGGTCGCGCAGCGAAATGTCGAGCAGATGTCCGATGCGGCTGGGCAGGCCTTTGAAGAACCACACATGCGAGCAGGGCGAAGCCAGCTCGATGTGTCCCAGGCGTTCGCGGCGGACTTTGGAAAGTGTGACTTCCACGCCGCACTTGTCGCAGATCACTCCGCGATGCTTCATGCGCTTGTACTTGCCGCAGAGGCACTCCCAATCAGTTACGGGGCCGAAGATGCGGGCGCAGAACAGGCCGTCCCGCTCCGGCTTGAAGGTGCGGTAGTTGATGGTCTCAGGCTTGGTAACTTCACCGTGCGACCAGCTCCGGATTTTTTCCGGAGACGCCAGGCTGATGCGGATCGCATCGAAATCCGCGATGGTGTTTTGCATTTCGAACGGGCTCGAACGAAACAAGGTGTTCCTCCGCTTCCTGCTCTCAAGCAGTACCGAGTACCTAGTACCCAGTACCGAGTATTTGTGTCCCGCGAGATTCGAGAGCTTTTAATCCGCGGAACGTTCTCTTTTCAAAACTTCAAAGATCCGTCAGCCCCGCACGAAGCACCCGCTGCTTTTCCAGGTACTGGGTACTAGGTACTGGGTACTGCCTTAATCTGCCGCCGCGCTGGCCGTGGGCTTTTTCTCCCCGGCCTTGATCAGCTCCACGTCGAGGCAGAGCGATTGCAATTCGCGGATCAGCACGTTGAACGATTCCGGCACGCCCGGCTCCATGGCAGCTTCGCCCTTGACGATGGCCTCGTAAATCTTGGTGCGGCCGTAAACGTCGTCGGATTTCGCCGTCAGCAGTTCCTGGAGAATGAATGCCGCGCCGTACGCTTCGAGGGCCCAGACTTCCATTTCTCCGAAGCGCTGTCCGCCGAACTGCGCCTTGCCACCCAAAGGTTGCTGGGTGATCAGTGAATAAGGTCCGATGGAACGCGCGTGAATCTTGTCGTCCACCAGATGCGACAGTTTCAGCATGTAGATGTAGCCCACGCAGACCGGCTGTTCGAACTGATCTCCAGTCATACCGTCGTGCAGAGTCGTCTTGCCCGAAGTCGGCAGGCCCGCGTGCTCGAGCAGCGCCTTGATCTCGCCCTCTTTCGCGCCGTCAAACACGGGCGAACCCATGTAGACGCCGCGCGCGAGCGTGGGTGCCAAAGCTTCGAGCTCTTCGTCGCCCATCTCGCCAATGGTGTCGGCGAGCTTCGAGTCTTTAAACAAGGCCTTCAACTCGCGGCGGATCGCTTCCGTGCGCGTGTTCTCCTTGAGCAATCTGCCAATCTTCTCGCCCAAGGTGTAGCCCGCCCATCCCAAGTGGGTTTCGAGAATCTGGCCCACATTCATACGGCTGGGTACGCCGAGGGGATTGAGCACGATCTCGACCGGCGTTCCGTCTTCGAGGTACGGCATGTCCTCTTCCGGCAGAATGCGCGCGATCACACCCTTGTTGCCGTGGCGGCCGGCCATCTTATCGCCCACGCTCAGCTTGCGCTTCATGGCGATGTAGACCTTGACCAGCTTGATCACACCCGGCGGCAGTTCGTCGCCCTTGGTGAGTTTCTCTTTCTTCTCGTTGACTATTTTCTTGAGCACATCGATCTGGCGCGAGGTCATTTCCTCGATCTCGTCGATCTGCTCATTCACTCGCGGATCCTTGTCGGCGTACTTGATGCGCTTCAGGTTGCGGGTGGAGATGCGCTCGATCGCATCGCGGTCAAGGATGTTGCCCTTGGTCAGCAGACGCTTGTTGGTGCGCTCGTCGTGCAGGTCGGCCTGCACCTCCTTGCCGCCGAGGATGTTCTCCAGGCGCTTGAGCCGCTCGTCGGTGAGAATTCGAATCTCGTCCGAAAGGTTTTTCTCCAGCTTGCCGATTTGCGCTGCTTCGATTGATTTCGCCCGCTCGTCTTTTTCCTGGCCCTTGCGGGAGAAAATCTTCACATCGACGATGACGCCCTCGATGCCCGGCGGGCAGTAGAGCGAAGCATCGCGCACGTCGCCGGCCTTTTCGCCGAAGATGGCGCGGAGCAGCTTCTCTTCCGGCGTGAGCTGGGTTTCGCCTTTAGGCGTTACCTTGCCCACCAGGATGTCGCCCTGCCGGATGCTGGCCCCAATGCGGATCACACCCGCCTCGTCCAGATTGCGCAGCATCGATTCGCTGACGTTGGGAATGTCACGCGTGACTTCTTCCGGACCCAGCTTGGTGTCGCGCGCTTCGATTTCGTACTCCTCGATGTGCAGCGAAGTGTAGTAATCGTCCTTCACCATCTTCTCGGAGACGAGAATCGCGTCTTCAAAGTTGTACCCGCGCCACGGCATGAAGGCCACGAGCACGTTCCGTCCCAGAGCCAGCTCGCCGTGATCGGTGCAAGGACCGTCGGCGATGACTTCGCCCTTGAGTACGCGCTGTCCCTTTTTGACGATCGGCTTCTGGTTGATGCAGGTGTTCTGGTTCGAGCGCTTGAACTTGGTGAGCTGGTAAATGTCGCTGCCCACCTCACGCGAAAGCTGCGTGGGATGGTGCTCACCTTCAACGCGCACAATGATGCGGTCGGAATCGACCGAATCAATGATGCCGTTGCGCCGGGCCAGAACCACCGCGCCCGAGTCACGCGCGGTTACGCCTTCCATTCCGGTACCGACGATCGGCGCTTGCGCGCGCAACAGCGGCACGGACTGGCGTTGCATGTTCGCGCCCATCAGCGCGCGGTTCGCGTCGTCGTGCTCGAGGAACGGCACGAGCGATGCGGCGACGGAGACCAACTGCTTGGGGCTGACGTCGACGTAATCGACTTCGTCCCGGCTCACCAGCACAAAGTTGCCGGCTTTACGGGCGTTGACCAGTTCGGAAACGATCTTGCCCTTGTCGTCAAGCTCCACATTAGCCTGCGCGATCGTGTGGCGGTCTTCTTCCCATGCGGAAAGATAGAAGGAAAAAGGATCGACCTGCGCTGGTTTTTTGCGCTTCTCTTTTAGGTCGGCGTTGATCTTCTCGATCTCATGCTTTTCCATGTGATCGCCGACTTTGTGGTCGCTGTCGCCGGTGTTGACCACACTCACGTAGTCGATCACCCGGCCGCCCTTGATCTTGCGATAGGGCGACTCAATGAAGCCGTAGTCGTTGATGCGCGCGTAGCAGCTCAACGAGGAAATCAGTCCAATGTTCGGACCTTCCGGCGTCTCGATCGGGCAGATGCGGCCGTAGTGCGTTGGGTGCACGTCGCGCACTTCGAATCCAGCGCGTTCGCGGGACAAACCGCCCGGCCCAAGCGCCGAGAGACGCCGCTTGTGCGTGATCTCGGAGAGCGGGTTGGTCTGGTCCATGAACTGCGAGAGCTGCGACGATCCGAAGAATTCGCGGATCGCAGCCATCACCGGCTTCGCGTTGACCAGGTCGTGCGGCATCGCCGTCGACATCTCCTGGTAAACGGACATCTTTTCCTTAATCGCCCGTTCCATGCGGACCAAGCCGATGCGGAACTGGTTCTCCATCAGCTCGCCGACCGCGCGTACGCGGCGGTTGCCCAGATGATCGATGTCGTCCACCGACCCTATGTTCTTGCGCAGCTTCAGCAGATAGCCGATGGTGCCGTAGAAATCGTCGGGATCGAGGGTGCGCTTGTCGAGGCTGGTGGCATCCTGGTTCTCGAACAGCTTGATATTGAACTTCAGGCGGCCCACCTTCGAGAAGTCGTACTTGCGCGGGTCGAAGAACATTCCATGGAAGAGCGCCGTCGCGGTATCGAGCGTCGGCGGATCGCCGGGACGCAGCTTGCGGTAGATCTCGATCAGAGCCTCCTGCGGAGTCTTCACTGAATCCCGCTTCAGCGTCTGGCTGATGACCGTGCCCACGTCGTCGCGCTCGGGGAAGAACAGGCTCATCTCCATCACGCCTGAGTCAAGAATCTTCGAGACCTTGTCAGCATTCAGTTCGCTGTTGGCTTCGAGCAGCACTTCGCCGGTGGTCGTGTCGACCACATCGGCAGCGGCCCATGCGCCTTCGAGATCGGTTACGTCCACTTCGATCTCGGAGATCTTCGCCTTCTGAATTTCTTTCAGGATCTGCGCATTCAGCTTGCGGCCCGAGTGAGCAATCTCCTCGCCAGCTTTGTTCTTGACGCTGTGCGCCAGTTTCATGCCTAACAGGTTCGTGGGCTTCTCGCTGGCGGGGTCGAGCGTCCAGAAAAGCT
This sequence comes from uncultured Acidobacteriaceae bacterium, assembly GCA_963747615.1. GTDB lineage: Bacteria > Acidobacteriota > Terriglobia > Terriglobales > Acidobacteriaceae > Sulfotelmatobacter. Next base: position 488,289 of record CAVVFP010000001.1, on the reverse strand, counting down.
TCTTGTCTTTAATCGCAATCCGGTCAACCGTATAGAACGTCCGCAGAATGTCTTCGCCCGAACGCAGACCGAGCGCGCGCAAAAAGATCGTCCCCAGGAATTTGCGCTTGCGGTCGATGCGGACGTAGAGAACATTCTTCTGGTCGTACTCAAATTCCACCCACGATCCGCGGTAGGGAATGATCTTGCCCAAAAAGTAGGTGCGGTTGTTGGCGGTCTCGAAGAAGACGCCCGGCGAGCGGTGCAACTGGCTGACAATCACGCGCTCTGTCCCATTGATAATGAAAGTCCCGTTCTGCGTCATCAAGGGCACGTCGCCGAAGAACACTTCCTGCTCTTTAATATCGCGGATCGAACGGTTGCCGGTCTCGGCGTCCTTGTCGAAAATCGTCAGACGCATCGTGACCTTGAGCGGCGCGGAATAAGTCATGCCGCGCTCCTCGCACTCGGCCACGTCATACTTCAACTGCAATCCGACCGGGTCGCCGCACTTATTGCAGAAATCCGGCGTGTTGGCGTTGTAGGTTCCGCACTTCTGGCAGAGCACATCGCCGGGATGGAACGGATCGGTAATAACGGTATTGCCGCAGTTCTTACAAGTCGTGCGCAGGTGGTGCAGTCCCTTGAGGTGACCACACTTGCACTCCCAGTTACCAATGGCATAATCCACAAACTCAAGTTGTGATACGTTGCGGAAGTCGGTGATCGGGAACACGGACTGGAACACTGCCTGCAATCCGCCGTCTTCGCGTTCGCTGGGCAGTTTGTCCATCTGCAGAAAGCGGTCATAGGAACGCTTCTGCACCTCGATCAGATTCGGAATCTGAATGGTTGCTGGAATTTTTGAAAAGTCAAAACGTTTACGGAAGGCATTATTCTTCATCGTCAAGAAACTCCCAATGTCAGGCGCAGCCGTGCGCTGCGATTACCCGCGGAATGCGGGGCGCCCATTGCGCCGCGCTGCTTAAGACCTAGTTGCGAACCTGTTTATAGCGGAAAACACGACGGGGCGCCTGCAGGGACAGTCATTCCCGCAGACGCCATGCAAGGCGTTTCGCCAATCTGAATTTGTTATCTTTCGCGCCAGTTCCTTCGGCCGTTTCCGTTCCGCCTGCCCACGGAACAGTGCCCAAGCTTCCCTGCGGGTCTCGCCCGCGATGAGTGAGGCCAGGGGAAGCGGTGTTATATAGATGCTAACACCACCGCCCCGGCTTCACAACTAGAACGTAAATATTTCCTTGACTTGCACCAGCCAAAGTGCGTTCTGCGCCCGGAGGAGCATTTCGGACGGCAGAGATCCCTCGCAACGAACGCTCAGGATGACCGCAGCGGGCTCCCGCTTCGCTCACGCCCGCTAAGCCCGGTCACTTCACTTCGACGACTGCGCCAGCCTCGGTGAACTTCTTCTTGATGGTCTCGGCTTCGTCCTTGGACACGCCTTCCTTAATGTTTTTGGGCGCTCCATCCACCAGTTCCTTGGCTTCTTTCAGACCGAGGCTGGTGACCTCGCGGACGGCCTTGATTACATTGATCTTATTGGCGCCGACTTCCTTGAGAACGACGGCAAACTCCGTCTTCTCTTCTGCCGGGGCCGCCGCTGCCGCTGCTCCGCCGCCAGCCGCCGCGACCGGGGCTGCGGCCGCCGCCGAGACACCGAGGCGCGCTTCCAGTTTCTTCACCAGTTGCGCCGCATCCAGCAGCGACAACCCCACGATTGAATCTTCTATCTGTTGCAGGTCTGCCATGTTAGTTTCTCCACTTTTCTTAGTTTATGAATTTCTTGATCATCTTCTGCCGGGTTTCCAGTGCGGCAGGTTCATTCCCCGTAGCGCCAGACAACGCCAGGATCGGAACCGCGCAACCCCTGACCTCTGATAACCAAATCTTTTGTAGCGCCGGCGTCCTGCCGGCTCCTAAGCCTGCGCTTCAACAGGCGCAGGACCATCGCCAGCGAATTTGCCCTTTTCCACGCCCTGCCCGATCACCACCGCGACATCTCGCCCCACGGCATTCATCACCGTCACCAGCCTTTGAGCGGGCGAGCTGATCAGGAACAACAGCTTGGCGTAGATTTCTTCCTTCGACGGCATGCTGGCCAGTGCTTCGATCTCCTTGATCGAAATGACGCGGCCTTCAACCACGCCTACCTTGAAGGTAAACTCCGGCGTATCTTTGGCGTACTTGGTCAACGCCTTGGCCATCGCCACGGGATCGCCGGTCGTATATGCGATCGACGTGACCCCGGTCAGGTTCTTCAGCCCATCTTCGACCTTTGTGCCTTTGGCGGCGAGCTCGGCCAGCGTGTTCTTCACGACCTGGTATTTCGCGCCCGCGCCGCGCAAAGCCTTCCGCAGTTCATAGTCCTGGGCGACGGTCAGCTTGCTGTAGGTGGCGACGACGGCATTCGAAACATTCTTCAGGTCAGCGCTCAGCTTCTCGACCTGTTCCTTTTTCCTGGCTTTAGTAACTGGCATTGCTTCAAGTCCTCTTTATGATCTCATGTGGGACAGCCGCTCTCGGCTGCCTGCCGGGCGCAGCCCGGCGTTCGCCTTAAGCTTTGGCCGCAGTCTCAATCGGAGTCGTATCCAGCAAAATCCCCGGCCCCATGGTCGAGCTCAAAGTGCAGCCCTTGATGTATTTGCCCTTGGCCACTGACGGCTTGGCCTTGATCACGCTGGTGATCAGCACGGTCGCGTTCTCGATCAACTTGTCTGGCGAGAACGAGATCTTGCCCACTGGCACGTGCACCAGGGCCGTCTTGTCAGTGCGAAACTCAACCTTGCCCGCCTTCACTTCCTGGACCGCCTTGGCGACATCAACAGTGACGGTTCCGGTCTTCGGATTCGGCATCAAGCCCTTGGGTCCAAGAACCTTACCCAGCCGCCCGACTGATTTCATTACGTCCGGAGTGGCAATCAGCGCATCGAAGTCAGTCCAGTTTTCCTTGGTAATCTTCTCGACCATTTCTTCGCCGCCAAAGTAATCAGCACCCGCCGCCTCGGCTTCCTTGATCTTGTCGCCCGAAGCAATCACAAGAACCTTCTTCGACTTGCCCAAACCGTGCGGCAGCACTACGGTGCCGCGCACCATCTGGTCGGCGTGCTTGGGATCGACTCCCAGCCGCAGCGTGATCTCAACCGTCTCGTCAAATTTCGCAAACTTGACCTTCTGCAACAGCGGAACCGCATCCTGCAAAATGTAGGGGCGATGCTCAACTGCCGCATGCGCCTTAGCGATGTTCTTCCCTTCTTTTTTCATTTTACTTTCCTCGTCTCCCACCGCCAATCGATGTTCTGAAGGGCCGTGGTATTTTCGACCAAAACCAAAACTTCAAAATGTAGGGACGGCCGCCCTCGGCCGCCCTCGGAGCGACCCCACCTTTACCCGACCACTTCAATCCCCATCGACCGCGCCGTCCCGCGAATACTCTTGACCGCGGTATCGATGGAAGCGGCATTCAGGTCGGGCATCTTCTGCTTGGCTATGTCCTCAACCTGTTTCAAAGTAACTTTGCCGACCTTGTCTTTATTCGGCGTGCCCGATCCCTTGGCGATGCCCGCGGCGCGCTTCAGCAGAATCGATGCCGGCGGCGTCTTGGTGATGAAGGTGAACGAGCGGTCGCTATAAACCGACACCACGACCGGGATGATCAATCCTTCCATCTCCTTCTGATTCGTGCGGGCGTTGAACTGCTTGCAGAACTCCATGATGTTGATCTGCGCCTGCCCAAGTGCCGGACCCACCGGCGGCGCCGGAGTCGCCTTGCCCGCCGCGATCTGCAACTTTACGAAACCTGTAACTTTCTTTGCCACTTCGTTAGCTCCTAGCTTCTAGCTCTTAGCTTCTAGCCAAGGCTACCTCTGCAATTTCCCTGAGGTTTCAATTACAAAATTACCCAATTACCAAATTCCTAAGCCACCTTCTCCACTTGGTTGAACTCCAGCTCCACCGGGGTCGATCGGCCGAAAATCGTGACCATCACCTTCAGGGTCTCGCGATCCTCATTCACTTCATCCACAATGCCCTGGAAGGTCGCAAACGGCCCTTCGGAAATCCGCACGGTTTCGTTCTTCTCGAACTTCACCTTCAGCTTGGGCTTCTCGCGGCTGTCGGCAACCTTGTAAACAATGTGCTGCACTTCTTCGTCGGAGAGCGGCGTAGGCTGCTGCCCGGTTCCCACAAACCCAGTCACGCGCGGCGTGGATTTCACCACATGCCAGACGTGGTCGTCCATGTCCATTTCCACCAGCACGTAGCCGGGATAGAACATCCGCTCGGACGTATATTTTTTGCCGCCGCGCACTTCCGTCACCGACTCGGTCGGGATCAGCACTTTGCCGATCTTTTCCTGCAGTCCGAAAGCCTGCACGCGCGACTCCAGCGACTCTTTCACTTTGCGCTCAAACCCAGAATAGGAGTGGATGATGTACCACTTCATATTCGGGTTGCGGGGAGGCTCACCGCTGGAGCCATCAGCATCCGTACTCGGCGGCTGCGGTGGCTGTTCTCCGCCTGTGCCAGCTTCGTTCTTTTCTTCGTCCTGCATGATCAAGTTAAACTCCGGCCTGCGCGTTTCTGCTTAATGGCTGCCAAAATAGCTGTACAAGAACGTGACGCCCCTCTGGATCACGTTATCGATGATGAAAAAATAGACTCCGAAAATGAATACCGTAATCACCACTACGGCGGTGGTGCCACGCACTTCCTTCCACGACGGCGCGGTGACCTTGCGCATCTCCGTGCGCACGTCGTTGTAAAACGACTTGATTCGCTCCGGCCAGACTTTGAGCCGGTCAATAAAACTCTCGCCGGTGGTTGCGATCGAGGTTGTCATCTTTTTCGTCTGTACTCCCATACTGCGCCTGGCCCTTTCCCTGCGTCCTCCAAAAATCTGGCAGGGGCGGAGGGATTCGAACCCCCAAGTCCGGTTTTGGAGACCGGCAGTTTAACCGTTGAGCTTACGCCCCTGTGAATCAGTACCCAGTTGCCAGTACCCAGTCACGCCGTTCTGAGTACCAGGTACTGGGGACTAGCTATTTCACTTCCTTGTGCGGCGTGTGCTTGCGGCAACGGTTGCAGAATTTCTTGAATTCCAGCCGCTCCGTCGTCGTCTTCCGGTTCTTGGTGGTCGAATAATTCCGCTCTTTGCAATCACCGCACTGCAGCGTAACAATCTCTCGGGGCATTTCTCTCACTCCCTATTTCTGAACTCGTCCGCTGGTCTATTAGGGACAGCCGCCTCGGCTGTCCGCGGAGCGAAGCTCCGCGTTTTTCCTGCCTTACTGCACAATCTCCGCAATCGTTCCCGCGCCCACCGTGTGCCCGCCTTCGCGAATGGCAAACCGCAGGCCCTTCTCCATCGCCACCGGCGTGATCAACTCAATTACCAGGCTTACGTTATCTCCCGGCATGACCATCTCTGTGCCCGCAGGAAGTTCTGCCACGCCCGTCACGTCGGTCGTTCGCAAATAAAACTGCGGACGGTATCCCTTGAAGAACGGCGTGTGCCTTCCGCCTTCTTCTTTCGTCAAGATGTAAACCTCCGCCTTGAACTTCGTGTGCGGAGTAATCGATCCCGGCTTCGCCAGCACCATGCCGCGCTCCACATCTTCCTTCGCAATGCCGCGCAGCAAAAGTCCCGCGTTGTCACCCGCCATACCTTCATCCAGCTGCTTCTTGAACATTTCGACGCCGGTCACCACCGTCTTGCGCGTGTCGCGGAAGCCAACAATCTCAACTTCTTCGCCGACTTTCACTTTGCCGCGCTCGATACGTCCCGTGACCACCGTGCCGCGCCCCTGAATCGAGAAAATATCCTCAATCGGCATCAGGAACGGCTTGTCCAACTCGCGAGCCGGCTGCGGAATGCTCTTGTCCACCGCCTCCATCAGCGCGTCAATCTGCTTCTCCCACTTCTCTTCGCCATTCAACGCGCCCAGCGCCGATACTCGCACCACCGGAACGTCGTCGCCAGGGAACTTGTAGCTCTTCAGCAACTCGCGCACTTCCAGTTCCACCAGCTCCAGCAACTCGGGATCGTCCACCGCATCAACCTTGTTCAACGCAACGACGAGATACGGCACGCCCACCTGCCGCGCCAGCAGCACGTGCTCGCGCGTCTGCGGCATCGGACCATCTGTCGCCGCCACCACCAGAATGCCGCCATCCATCTGCGCCGCGCCCGTGATCATGTTCTTGATGTAATCCGCGTGGCCCGGGCAATCCACGTGAGCGTAGTGCCGGTTCGGCGTCTCATACTCCACGTGCGCCGTAGCAATGGTGATGCCACGCGCCTTCTCTTCCGGTGCGTTATCAATGCTGTCGAAAGACCGAAACGTATTTTTCGGATTGTGCTTCGACAAAACCTTCGTGATCGCCGCCGTCAACGTGGTCTTGCCATGGTCAATGTGACCAATCGTCCCCACATTGCAGTGCGGCTTATTACGATCAAATTTCTCTTTCGCCATAAAATGCCGTGCCTCGTTTGTTAGTCAGTAACGCAAGTCAAAAACGCGATCAGTAATACTGATAAAGCTTCTTAAACCTGTGCCGCAGCGCAACGTCCACCGTTTCCAGCTTCGACAGATAAAACTCCCGCATCTGCGCCTGGTCGGAAAGCGGTAGCGCTTGATACAACTGCCACGCGCTCAACTCTTTTCCCGCCACTCCCACGTTCGATCCGCCCGTGACTTCTTCCAGCAATCGGGCCGAAAGCACACCATCAAACTCCCTTACGCGAATTCCTTTGCGATCCAACTGCTTCAGGAACCGCTCCACCTTCTCGGGCAGGAACGCCTGCTCGACCGCAGCTTGCAGCTTCGCGAACTCCTGCTGCTTCTCAATCTTGATCGCAGCCTGTTCAAAACCCATCATCACACCTGAACCAAGAATCTGGAGCGGGAGACGGGAATCGAACCCGCGACCAACAGCTTGGAAGGCTGTGACTCTACCACTGAGTTACTCCCGCCCTTACTGCCTCTTCGCTCTTACTGCCATAGTTCCCTTGCAAAGAACGCTCGGGATTTCGGCTGCGGGCTCCCGCGCCGCTCACGCCCGTAAATCGCCTCAACTCTGGAGCCGATGACCAGGATTGAACTGGTGACCTCTCCCTTACCAAGGGAGTGCTCTACCAACTGAGCTACATCGGCGAAATCAAAACCATTCACTCCGAATCGCTCTCGCCATCCGGATGCATTACATCCTTGCGACGCACCCAGCTCTTCAACGCAAACATCGCCAGAATCAGCAGCGTCAGCAACCGGATCCGCGAATCGCTCAGCGTGGTATACGCCAGCGCACCCAAAACCAGGTACGCAATCATCGCCATGGCCACGCGACTCATATTTCCCGCCGCACTCAAAACTGGCACAACAAATTCTGGTGCACAGGGAAGGATTCGAACCTTCGTACCTCGCTAGGAGGGACAGATTTACAGTCTGTTGGCTTTAACCACTCACCCACCTGTGCAAAACCGCCGGGCGATGCAGCCGTCATCAGCAGGCAACTCGCGAATCGGCAGGCCAGCACAGCACACTTCTACTCTGGTCCACCCAGTTACATTTTCGCAAACCAGTTATTCGCAAATCAGGGAAACCAAGAATCGCGCGTACGACTTACCACGCGAAGATCACTGCACGCCGGAAAAGATCCGAATGAAGTGTGTTGGAAAAACCTGTTGCGCCGCCTAGAGTTCGCCGCCTGCCGGGAATTCGAATTTCATTTCCTGAGCTTCATATGCTGGAGCTGGCGAAGGGATTTGAACCCCCGACCCCCTGATTACAAATCAGGTGCTCTACCGACTGAGCTACGCCAGCATGACGGGGACAAGTACCCTTCCGGGCACAAGTATACCCTTGATCCCTTCCACATGTCCGGGACAATTAATTAAGTTATCACAAGGGGTAAATTTCGCGCAACCGGCCCCTCGAGCAGAATCGCCTCACCCAAAGCTGATGTGCCAGACAGGCTATAATCGCACCCGACGATGGCCCTCACCTCCGGCACCAAACTCGGCCCCTACGAAATTCTCGCTCCCCTCGGCGCGGGCGGGATGGGCGAGGTCTATCGCGCCAAGGACACCCGCCTCGACCGCACCGTTGCCATCAAGGTTCTGCCATCGCATCTTTCCTCCAACCCCGAATTGAAACAGCGGATGGAGCGCGAAGCCAAAGCCATTTCCGGGCTCCAGCATTCGAACATCTGCACGCTTCATGACATCGGCACGCAGGATGGCACCGACTTCCTGGTCATGGAGTATCTCGAAGGCCAGACTCTCGCCGAGCGCCTGGTGAAAGGCGCGCTGCCGCTTGATCAGGTCCTGAAGATCGGAACGGAAATCGCGCAAGCCTTGGAGAAGGCGCATCAACACGGCATCATCCATCGCGACCTGAAGCCGGCCAACATCATGCTGACCAAAGCGGGCGCCAAGCTCATGGACTTTGGTCTGGCGAAGCCAGAAGTTTCGATTGGCTCCCGCGCCGTGGGCCCGTTCACTCCGTCCACGCCGACGATGAATCTTGCTTCGCTCACAGCGGCCGTGTCGCCACTTACGCAGAAGGGTTCCATTGTCGGAACATTTCAATATATGGCACCGGAGCTTCTACAAGGCGCCGAGGCCGACGCCCGCAGCGACCTCTTCAGCTTCGGATGCGTCCTCTACGAAATGATCACCGGACGCCGGGCTTTCGATGGCAAATCTCAACTCAGCGTATTCACCGCGATTCTCGAGAAAGACCCTGATCCGATCAGCGCCAGCCAGCCGCTCGCCCCTCCCATGCTCGATCGCGTGGTCCGCGCCTGCCTAGCCAAAGATCCCACCGACCGCATCCAATCCGCGCACGACGTTGCGATGGATCTGCGCTGGGTTACCAACGCCGGGCCAACTGAATCGGCACCGCAGCAGCGCAGCAAGTCCTGGATCGCCGGGGCAGCCGCGCTTCTGCTCGCGCTCATCCCGCTCGCCGGATTCGCCGGATACCGCTGGGCAAAATCCTCAGAGCAGTCCATTTCGTTGCATGCCGAAATCCCTCCGCCAGATAAATTTTCCATCGACGCCACCGGCGACGCCGGCGGCATGCCCGTGCTTTCGCCGCAAGGCGACAAGATCGCTTTCGTCGCTCATTCTGGCGAGACCAAGCTGCTGTGGGTTCGCTCGCTCAGCAGTGACACGGCGCAGGCACTCGACGGAACCGCAGGCGCGGCGCATCCTTTCTGGTCGCCGGACGGCCGCTCCATCGGCTTCTTTGACGGCGGTAAAGTAATGAGGATCGCCGCCACCGGCGGCCCGGTCGCCACCATGGCCGATGCGCCCAATTCCCGCGGCGGGAGCTGGGGCGCCAACGATGTAATCGTGTTCGCGCCCAATTTTACGGGCGGGCTGACGAAAGTGAGCGCGCAGGGCGGAGCGTCGGAACCAGCGACGAATATCGATAGGACAAAGCACACCACCCAACGCTGGCCGTGGTTCATGCCCGACGGCAAACATTTTATCTTTCTCGCGACCAGCCACACCGGAGGCGACCCCAAACAGAACGGAATCTACTTTGGGTCCATCGACAGCATGGAGACTCACCTGGTCCTGGCGACCGATTCGGCGGCGCAGTACGCATCCGGATATCTTCTCTATCGTGCTAACACCGCGCTGGTGGCGCAGCACTTCGATCCGAAAAGCGGAACCTTGTCGGGTTCGCCGATTCCAGTAGTGAACAACCTCCGCGACGACGTTGGCGTATGGCGCAGCATTTTTGCCGTCTCCCAGAACGGTCTACTGATTTACCAGCGCGGCAGTACCGATTCGGCAAAGAGCCATCTGGTGATGTTCGACCGCTCGGGCAAGACGCTCGCCGACTACGACCCGCAAGAGAGTGCCGCCACCAATGCGCGCGGGTTGTTAGGAGTGCGCGATGTGCGACTCTCGCCAGACAACAAGCGCGTGGCCTTTGCCAGCGGGAATGGCATTTGGACCCTCGACCTGGAGCGCAAGACGAAAACCCGCATCACCTTCGACGAGCAGGTGATTCAGGAACCCGCGTGGTCTCCGGACGGGAAAACGCTGATCTTCACGGCGCTGGTCACCTCAGGCGGCGGCAACGTCGAAATCCGCTCCAAATACGCCGACGGCAGCGGCACCGAGAAAACACTTGTCGAGCAGAACAACTACCACAGTCCGGGCTGGTCGCCCGACGGAAAATATGTAACCTACCTCTGGGGCGAGGGCGAGAAGATGGTCTCCCTCTGGATACGGCCTGTGAACGGAGACGGTAAGCCGGTGGCGGCGGTGCAGCCGCCTTCGGCGCAATCCAATCTCTCCGCTTATCGAATTTCTCCCGACAGCCGCTGGGTGGCCTATGCTTCCGACGAATCCGGGCAGCAGGACGTTTACATCACAACTTTTCCTGAGGGAAAGGGCAAATGGAGAGTTTCTTCGAATAGCGGTGCCTATCCCGCATGGAGTGGAAATGGGAAAGAGCTGTTCTTCAAGGATCTGACCGACACTATCTTCGTCTCTTCAGTGACCACAAAGGGATCGGAGATCGAAGTCGGCACGCCACAGCGTCTGTTCCACGCCGCTTCGCCCGGCATCGGAGTGGCGTTCGACGCCTTCTCCGATGGCAAGCGTCTGCTGGTAAACCATTCCGAGGACGAGGGCCAGGTCCCTCTCCAGTTGGTCACGAACTGGCCAGCGGAGTTGAACAAATGAACCTTGGTGGAGCTATTTGTTCGCAGCGCCTAATGCTTCGCCCACGCCCATCCTGTGATTCGCCAACCAGTTGCACCCTTTTGCAGAGTGAGCGTAATGATCGAGCCGATTTCGCTGACCGGCTTCCCCTTCTGCTTGAAGCTGTAGTCTGCAGGAATGACGACATAGGCGCGGTCGGAGGTGATATCCACATGCGACGGGTCGCCGAGAGTGACGGCCCCATCGGTAATCCCATTCTTTTTGGCATCGGCGTCGAAGTCGCTGGCCCACGTCGCACAGGCCCCCTTGCCATGCCATTCGTGGGGCGGAAATTCATCGAGGATCGAAGTTTGATCGGCGCAAACCGCCAACATCATTATTGTGTCGCCCTTGTTGAAGCCGTCCACAAACCCATGCACGGTCGCGAGCACTGCCGTCTGCGCTGATTCGGAAGTCTGCGCGGCAGAGAACGTTGCGAGCGCGGCCAGGAAAAGAGCGGTGAGCATTCTGTTCATCCGGCGAGTGTAACAGCTCCTGGTTTCACGGCCACGACTTCTGAGACACCCCCCACAGTGTTATGATTTCTTCCCTGACCGCATTCCATGCGAATTAGGCGCACCCTCCCCATCGTCGTAGCGGTCGTAGTCATTGCCGCGGCGGTGACCCTCGCCGTCCAACTGCGAAAGCATGCTCCGCCGGAGCCTGCCCGCCTGTTGCCCGGCGCAGACGCGTTTTTCTATCTCAACCTTAATGCTGTGCGCAAAGCGAACTCCGGCAAGGACCTGCCCTCCGTCAGCCACGATCCCGAATACGAGCGCTTCATCCACGAGACCGGCTTCGAGTTCGAGCGCGATCTCGATAACGCGGCCTTCGCCATTCATTACCCATCGAACTGGCCGGGCGGTGGAACCGGGGGCTCCGCCCGAGAAGTGCGATTCTCCGAGGTGCTGGAAGGAAAATTTCAAGGCGAGCGGGTGATTGCTTACCTGCGGCAGATCGCCAAATCAGTCGAAAGCTATCGTTCGGTAGAGATTTTCACGATTCCCGTGGAAGGCCGGTCATTGCGGGTCGCAGTGCTCAGCGCCGATTCCGTCGCCGCCTCCAACCATGACGACCCTGCCGTCATCCACGGAATGATTGACCGCTCTAGGCGTCTGGCCTCTCCCTTCGGAGGTCCGTCGCTTTTGCGACAGTATTACAAGCATATTCAGTTGGCCAGTCTAGCCTGGCTGGTGGCGCGCATCGATCCTGCCTCACCAGAAGCGGGCGGTCTGAATACCGTTTTCACGACCCCGGCCACGCTCGTCATTTCGGGAAGCGCTCTCAACCCACTTCATCCCATGGCACAAGCGGTTCATCTCCGCGCCGAAGCCTTCTCCCAGTCGCCCGATGAAGCTCGCGCCATCGCCGACAAAGTCAATGTCTTCATCGCATTGAGCCACGCCGCCGAAACTTCCGTAGGAACCCACGGAACCGATGCCGACGTGAAAGCCCTTTTCGACAGCTTCCAGATCAAGCAGGAGGGGGAGCACGTCGTCCTGACCGCCGCCATGCCCTACGGATTTTTGCGCAAGATGTTGTCGGGATCGGCGCCCGAGTCGGGCGTGCCTTCCGAGCTCCCTGCGGCTCAAGCGCCAGCGAAGTCACGCTAGACCGAACAACCCGGCACAACTTAACTCCGTTCCGATCGTCTCATAGCTTACGGAGAACAACCCCGGCGGTTACAATAAAGACGCATGTCGACGCTCCCACTTCCGATTGCCGCGTTTCTTGCCGGCCTGATTTCATTTCTCTCACCCTGCGTGTTGCCGCTCGTGCCCGGCTACCTTTCCCTGATCTCCGGCGCCGGCCTCGAAGAACTCAAAGCACCGCAGGCTCGCCTTATGCAGCGAGTGATGGTCAACTCCATCGGATTCATCCTGGGCTTCAGTGTCGTTTTTATCGCGCTTGGCGCAGCCGCAACCGAGATCGGTCAGGTGCTCGGGATGTACAAACACACGCTGGCCAGAATAGCCGGCGTAGTTATCATCCTCTTCGGATTGCACCTCACCGGCATCTTCAAGATCAAAGCCCTTTACACGGACGCCCGCCTGCACAGCGTAAAAGGCAGCAGTACCCCGGTCGGCGCCTTCGTAATTGGCTTCGCGTTTGCTTTCGGCTGGACTCCGTGCCTGGGGCCCATCCTCACCGCGATCCTGACCATCGCCGGCGAACAAGATACGTTGGTCAAGGGGATCCTGCTGCTCGCCGTCTATTCGCTCGGACTGGCTGTGCCGTTCTTGCTCACATCGATTCTAATGGAGCGTTTTCTGAAGTTTTACAGCCGCTTCCGTTCGCACATGCATGCGCTCGAAGTGGCCTCTGGAGTCTTGCTGATCGCGCTCGGAGTGTTGCTAGTGATCGGCCGCTTTACTTTGATTTCGAATTGGCTTTCGTTCCTGAACCGCTTCGCGTTGTAGGTCTGATAATGTTGCAGTTTGTCATCCTGAGCAAGCGTTTTTTGCGCAGCGAAGGATCTGGGCGAGCCGCGCGACGCGTCGCGTTCTTTGCGACGCAATAATCGCGCGTTTGGCTCGCTTCCATATCCTCTCGATGGTCGCTTCGCTGCTAATATCGCGAATGGAGATTTTCCCGTGAAACGTAGTCCTCTGGCTCTCATAATCGTGGCTTTCGTAGTCGCGCTCATGCTGTATTTTGGCTATCACCAGGCGCGGCGCAACGCGGCCTCGCCCCGCATCACCCAATCCACCATCGCCCCCGACTTCTCTCTCGAATCGCTCGACGGCAAGACCCTGCGCCTTTCGGACTTTCGCGGCAAGGCCGTGCTGCTCAACTTCTGGGCCACTTGGTGCGGTCCCTGCAAAATCGAGATGCCCTGGTTCGTCGATCTGCAGAATCAGTACGGTTCACAGGGTTTGCAAATCGTCGGCGTCGCCATGGACGACGGTAGCAAGGAAGACATTGCCAAGTTCGCCAAAGAGATGGGCGTGAACTACCCCATCCTGATTGGAAAAGATTCGCTAGCCGATCAATATGGCGGCGTACCCGCTTTGCCCCAAAGCTTCCTAATTGCGCGCGACGGAAAAATCGTGGATAAGATCGTGGGCCTGCGGGGCAAAAGCGAAATTGAGGATGCGATCAAGAAGGCCCTCAACACTCGCCCCGCCGCGAGCCAGGCATCAGTTTCCGAAGAGACTTTAGAAAAGAGTTCAGAAAGAAGCCCAGTCCGATGACGCTCGAGCGTACGAAACCACGGAGCCCCAAGAAACGGAGCACGCAGGTCCTGCCCCTTCTCTTTCTTCTAGCGGCCGCCAACCTCTCGTTCGCGCAGACGCCCGGCAAAGCTCCGACACTTGCGGTCGCTGCCGTGCCCCTGGTAGCCGCGCAACGTGGGCAACAGACCATGGTGAGCCTGAATTTCCGCGTTCCACCCGGATATCACATCAACTCCAACACGCCCAAGTCGGAGTTCCTGATTCCAACCGCCCTGAAGATGGATCTGCCGACCGACATCATCTTGGGAAAGATTGAATATCCCGCCGGCGAGGACAGAAGCTTTCCCTTCTCGCCTGACGAAAAGCTGAGCGTCTATAGCGGGGACTTTACCATCGCCGTGGCAGTGCATCCACTGCACTCAGTAGTCCCTGGAAAATACCAGATGCGTGGAGTTCTCCGTTATCAAGCCTGCGACAACGCCGCCTGCTATCCGCCGAAAAGTTTGCCCGTAAGTTTTGAAGTGAAGGTGGTGAAAGAACCCGCAGAGCACCACGCCAACCCAGCGCAAAGCCCGCACGTGCACAACTGACCTACGAGTCCGAGTCAGCTTCGTAAATCGAGCTCCTCAAAGTAACCTTGAGTTCTGCTCCGCGCCCTTCGACAATCGGGCTGAGCTTGACAGGCTGATGTGGTGCTCCGAGTTGTGCTTCTCACTCGGGGTTTTGTTCTATGCGAAGCGCACTTATTCGGTGCGCGGCGTCGCGCTGGCGAGCGCAAGAATCGTTCCGGCAAAGAGTAGCGTGTCGAAGAAGTAATTGAGACCCTCGACCTTAACGTCCGTACTCGGATCCAGAAGCGACACGATCAGAATCGGTCCATAGATAAAGATGACCAACAACAGAATCCATCCGCCGAGATAAGTTGCTGCCGTTCGCGCTTTCCGACCCAGCAGAATGCTCACTCCCGCAATCAGCAAAATTGCCCCTGTCAAATAGGCAATCAGTCTGGGCCCTGGAATCCAGGCGGGCATCAGTTTTTCGAGAGGAACACCCGGAACGTTGACCGGATGAAGAAAGTGCTCGACCCCGTAAAATATCGCGGCGACGCCGATCACGATCCGGCCGACCGTGATGACCTTGCTTGCTAGCCCGTCCTTTCGTGGCAGCGCACCTGCCGCGAGGAGCCAGCCGCCTGCGCCAAATGACAGCTCGCGCAAAAGAAGCACCCAGTTAATCCGGTTGTGAGGGTCGGCCAGTGTTCCCGGCAGGTCCATCATCGCCACGAAAAGAAACATCATGCAGCCGAACAGTAAGCCGGACCAGAGCACCTGAATTTTTGTGGCAATGCTCAAGGACGCGGCAATGAGCGCAAAGCCGACAAAATAGGCCCAAAACAATCGCCACGGCATATACGACGGCACACCGAGCATAATGCCCTTTGCAGCCGAGAGGTGCTCCCCGCCGAAGACCGCCAAAGGGATGGCGAAGCACAAATTACTCAAGGCTACGATCTTGTCCAGGCCTCGGGCTCCCGTGATGTCGGTTTTCGCAGCCCACAGCGCAATCAGGAAAAGCAGAATGCCGGCGCTGGACATCGAAATCGCCGTGCGCGAGATCTCCAAGAATGTCGCGAGAACACTCGAGTGCATTCGTTTAACTCTTGCCCTGCTTCTTCTCCACCTTCGCCCAAGTATCCTTCAAAGCCACAGTCCGATTAAACACCGGCTTTCCCGGTTTTGAATCCGGATCGACGCAAAAGTATCCCAGCCGCTCGAACTGATACCGACCGCCCGCAGCAGCGCCGGCCAGCGATGGTTCCAGCTTCGCCTGAGTAATCACTTCGAGCGAAAGTGGATTCAGATTCGCCGTGAAGTCCTCACCTTCCGAAACCTCATTCGGATTTTCTTTCGTGAACAGGTTCTCGTAAATCCGCACCTCGGCGTCGATTGCCTTCGCTGCCGAAACCCAGTGAATCGTCGACTTCACCTTCCGCCCGTCCGGAGTATTCCCCCCGCGCGTCGCCGGATCGTAGCTGCAATGCACTTCCACCACTTCGCCTTCGTCGTTTTTCACAATGCTGTTGCAAGTGACAAGATAACCGTAGCGCAGACGCACCTCGCGGCCCGGCGAGAGCCGGAAATACTTTGGCGGCGGAACTTCGCGGAAATCATCCTGCTCGATATAAAGCTCGCGCGAGAACGGAATCTTGCGCGTGCCGGCGCTTTCGTCCTCGGGATTATTCACCGCGTCCATTTCCTCAACCTGACCTTCCGGATAATTGTCGATCACAACTTTCAGCGGACGCAGCACCGCCATCACCCGCGGCGCACGCTTATTCAGGTCTTCGCGGACGAAGTGTTCGAGCATCGCCAGCTCGATTGATCCGTTCGTCTTCGACACGCCAATCGCGCCAACGAAATTGCGTACCGCCTCGGGCGTATAACCCCGGCGGCGAATGCCCCCGAGCGTCGGCATCCGGGGATCGTCCCATCCGCTGACGCGTCCTTCCTGCACCAACTGCAGCAGCTTGCGCTTGCTCAACAGAGTGTAGGTGAGGTTCAGCCGGTCGAACTCGATTTGCCTCGACGGAAAAATCCCTAATTGCTGGATGAACCAGTTGTAGAGCGGGCGATGGTCCTCGAACTCAAGCGTGCAGAGAGAGTGCGTGACGCGCTCGATCGAATCCGACTCCCCATGCGCATAGTCGTACAACGGATAGATGCACCACTTGTTGCCCGTGCGGTGATGTTCGGCGTGCAGAATGCGGTACATCACCGGATCGCGGAAGTTGAGATTCGGCGAGGCCATGTCGATCTTCGCCCGCAGAACCCGTGATCCGTCGGGAAATTCGCCGGCGCGCATGCGCTCAAACAAATTCAAGTTCTCTTCCACGGACCGGTGGCGATAGGGGCTGTCCTTGCCAGGTTCGGTCAGCGTGCCGCGATACTTGCGGATCTCTTCGGCGGTCAGATCGTCAACGTAGGCTTTTCCATCTTTGATCAGCTTGACCGCCCATTCGTAAAGCTGATCAAAATAATCGGAAGCGTAAAAGAGCCCGTCCCATTTGTAGCCCAGCCAATTTACATCGGCCTTGATCGACTCGACGTATTCGGTTTCTTCCTTCTCGGGATTGGTGTCGTCGAAGCGAAGGTTGGTATGTCCGCCGAATTCGTCGGCCAGCCCGAAATCGATGCAGATCGCCTTGGCGTGTCCGATGTGCAAATGTCCGTTAGGCTCGGGAGGAAAGCGCGTTTGTACGCGGCCAGTGTGCTTGTTTGTCTTGAGGTCCTCAAGAATGATGTCGCGAATAAAGTTCGACGGAGCAGGCGAGGGCGAGGCAGCCAAAGCTTTGTCTCCAGCATCGGTTGACGGATGAGACGGATTCATTGCCCTTTAATCTTATCGCAGGGAACGTAACGCGGCGAGGATCTCACGCTTTGACACCACCAGCTTTCTGAACCGCCTCCCCGATCCGCGCCAGCACCGTCTCCCGCCCCAGCACCTCCAGCGTCTCAAACAACGGCGGAGCATTCTTCCGCCCACAAACCGCCACGCGAATTGGCTGAAACATCTGCCCCGCCTTGACTCCCAGTTCCTGCGCGGCAGCGCGCAGAGCCTGATCCAGCGGATCATGCTTGAACTCAACGTTCACCAGCACTTCGCGGCCCTTTTCCAAAACCCTCGATGCCATAGCCGTATCCCCCTTCTGCGGAATGAGTTCGGTCGGATCGTAGGGCGGCAGTTGGTCCACAAAGAAGAAGTCGGCGGCGGTCAGCACGTCGCGCAGTAGCTTGATGCGCTCACGGATCAGCGGCGTGATGCGCAGCATCTTTTCCGGCGTAACGTCGAATCCCGCGCCGCGCACGATCGGGAGCAAGCGAGCGCTCAGACCCTCCACCGGCAAGCCACGAATATGCTCGGCGTTCAGCCACACCGCTTTCGGATCGAACATCTCCTCCGGACTCGCAGCCGGCTCCTTAAAGTTCACGACCGCATTCGACCGGTTAATCCCTTCCAGAGAAAAAATCCCAATCAACTCTTGCAAAGAAAGGCTCTCGCGATCGTTCTTGGGCGACCACCCCAGCAGGCAGAGAAAATTGATGAAAGCTTCGGAAAGAAATCCGGCATCGCGGTATGTCGTGACACTAACCACGGGCCCGTGGCGGCGCTTGGAAAGCTTGGTGCCATCGGGCGCTACCAGCAGCGGTAGATGAGCGAACTGCGGCGGCGCAAAGCCCGCGGCTTCGAAGATCAGCACGTGCTTGAAAGTATTCGTGAGATGGTCCTGGCCGCGGATGACGTGGGAGATCCGCAGATCACCATCGTCGGCGCACGAGGCCAGGTGGTAAGTCGGCATGCCGTCGGAACGCAGCAAGGCAAAATCCTCAATGTCAACAGTCGCCTTTACCTGCTCGCCATAAACTGCATCCGTAAATCGCACAACCCCGCCCTCTCGCGGCACACGGAAGCGCAGCGCAAACGGCTCTCCCGTGGCGGCGCGGCGGTCGCTCTCGGCACGCGAAATTTCGCGCGCACCCGGATTAAACAGCCAGGTCCCCTGCGCCCCGGATTTTTCCGCATCCCCGGTATGAGCGGGAGTGAAGTCGCGATAGGCAAGGCCTTTTTCGAAGATAGCCCAAGCCGTCTTGCGGTGCAGGTCGATCCGGTCGGACTGTCTGTATTCCTCGTCCCAGCCCAGGCCAAGCCACTTCAATCCCTCAAAAATAGAATCTACCGAAGCCTGGGTGTTGCGCTCGACGTCGGTGTCGTCGAGGCGAAGTATCATGGTGCCGCCGTTGTGGCGGGCAAAAAGCCAGTTGAAGATGAACGTGCGCGCGCTACCCACATGCAGAAATCCTGTGGGCGACGGCGCAAAGCGCACCAGGGGCTTGGCTTCAGAGGACGTCAGAGGCAGCGATTCAGGCATAAGTGGCGAAATAGCGAAGTTCGATGGTATGGGGACGGCAAGGCATCGTCAACCGGCCAGAAAACGGCTTCTCGTTAACTGATTCCAAGTAACCGACCTCAAGTAACCAGGGTCAGGGGCAGTGTACTTAAATCATGTTGTGCTCGCACCCCCGGCTATGAAAACATTAGTCATCGGCCTTCTCCCAAGTTGCTGATGCAGACCTTCGTGGGAAGCCTTCGCCAGGGCTCATGAATAGTATCGCCACGAGTATCGTCATCATTCCAGGCGTTGTTGCCCTGCTGCTGTGCCTGCTCTTCACTTATCTTTACCAGCAGAGCCGCCAGGCCTACTTCCGCGCCTGGCAGGTCGCCTGGGCCTGCTATTCCATTCACTATGCGCTCGATGCATTCCGCTATTACTTTCCACCGGCGCCGGTGGCTTTCTTTTTCAGCTCTTTGTTTTCGGTGGCGATGGGCGTGTGCATTTTCATTTCGACGCGACTTACGCGCGGTTCTTCGTTCCGCCTCCGCTGGTATGACGGCGCGCTGGCTTTAGCCGGAACGGCGGCGGCCTTCGTCGATCTGCGGAATCACTTAGGGCACGCCACTTTGGCGGGACCGCGTCCCCTGAGCCTGGGTGTGCTCTTCTTGAGCGCGGTGCTGCTCTATTGTTCAGCGGCTTTCTACCTGCATGCTCACCGCAAAGGATCACTCGCCTTCCAGTTGCTGGCTTTTTCGCTGGCGCTGTGGGCCGTCCTGTTAGGCGCTATTCAATCCAACAATCCCTGGATGGAAATGTTTGGCAGCGTCGGTCATGTCCTCGGCCCGGTGCCGCAGATGCTGCTCGGCATCGCGATGGTGATGGTCCTGTTCGAAAACGAACGCAATGCCGTTCAGGAAAACACCCTCGCGCTCTCCACCCTGGGAGTCGACCCGCGGCGCTTGCTTTCGGCTGACGATTTGCTGCCCAGCATGCAGTCGGCGCTCGACCGCTTGGCTGGCGCCTTGTCCGCGCGGCAGGCGGTCGTCTACATCTCGGAACGCTGGCGCGGCCTCTTGCCCTCGGTTGAGCGCGGATTTTCCTCGGAGTTCCTTACTCCTCTGACCCGCACTCGTGCCGGCGAGTACGTCTGCGAACTGGCCTACCGGCAGGGCGGGCTATTCACAGTACATGACGTCCCCCATACTGCGGAACCCCTGCCCATAGGTTCGACCGGCTCATTCGCCGATTTCAAAAAAGTTCTCACCGACGCTGGCATCCGCAATCTCACCGCCGTCAGCCTGCAGACCCGCGAACATGCCTTCGGAGTTATCTTGTTTCCTCACGCCCAGCGCAAGGCCTTCGGCACGTCGGGCCCGCGTCTGATGGTGGGGCTGGCCCTGCAACTCGGGCTCACGCTCGACAACTACCTGATGGCGCACGACGCCCACCGGCGCACGCAAGAGTACGAGTTGCTCACCGAAATCGGGCAGGCCATCAGCTCGCGCCTTGATCAGGATGAAGTCCTGCGCACCATCCACACCGAACTGGGACAGATTTTCAATACCAGCGACTTCTACATCGCCTTTCAGGAGGGAGATGAAATCCGCTTCGAGCTGGAAGTGGAGAACGGTCTCACTCAGCCCAAGCGCTCGCGGAAGCTGGAAAATGCTTTTACGGAATATGTGATCCGGACCGGGCAACCGCTGCTTATACGCTCCGACCTCGAAAAGGCCCGAGCGCGGCTAGGCGTTACCTACCGGCCCGAGCATCCTGCCAAGTGCCTGTGCGCGGCGCCCATTCTGCTGGGTAATAAGCCCGCTGGAGTCATGGTCGCCATGAGCACTGAACGCGAATTTGTGTTCGAGCAGCGCGATCTCGATGTACTTATGACCGCGGCCGGCCAGGTATCAGTAGCGGTGGAAAATGCGCGCCTCTTTGCCGACGAACAACGGCGTTCGCGGCAACTCGCATTCCTCAACAACATTTCGCGCACCGCTATTTCGAGCGACGATCCCGTGCACATGCTGGGGCAGATCGTCGGAGAAATCCAAAAGAACTTCAGCTTCGATCACATCGGGATCGGCCTGCTCGACTACGGCACCAAGGAGATCGAAATCAAAGCCGAAGCCGGAGCTACGGCGCACGCCATGGGCAAGCGCATTCCGCTGGGCGTAGGTATTCTGGGCCGCGTGGCGCGCACCGGCGAGCGCGCCCTGGTGCAAAATGGCATGGAAGGTCAGATGGGCGCGATTCTGGCGGAGTCGCGCTCCGTCCTCTGCATCCCGATCACGTACGGCGAGACGCTGCTGGGCGCGCTGAATATCGAGAGCCGCGGCGAAAGCGCATTCACGCCCCAGGATGTTCTCATTCTCAACACCCTCGCCGACTTGCTCGCAACAGCTCTACACAACGCTTTCGTCTTCCAGAAACTGCAGCAGCAATCGATCACCGACGGCCTCACGGGAATCAAGACCCGGCGTTTCTTCTGGGAAGCTTTGACCGCGGAATGGAAGCGCGCTTCCCGCTCCGGACGCCCGTTCTCCGTCGTGCTCATAGACCTCGACAAGTTCAAGGAAGTGAACGACACCATGGGCCACTTCGAAGGCGACCTGGTCCTCGCCCGCGTAGGGCGCCTGCTCGAACAAAAGTCGCGGCAGTCCAACGTGGTCGCGCGCTATGGCGGCGACGAGTTCATCATCCTCATGCCCGAAACCGGGCCTGAGCAGGCCCAGGTGCTCGCCGAGCGCTTGCGCCAGTGGATCGTTACCGACCCCATGCTGAGCGAGCACCACATCACCGGCAGCTTCGGCGTGGCCAGCTTCCCGACTCACGGTTTCTCGATTGAAGACATCATCCGCGTAGCCGACGCGGGCATGTATGTCTCGAAGCGTTCCGGCGGTAATTTAGTGTCGGCAGCGGAAGAATTTGCCGCCGGAGAAGAATTTGCCGCACAACGCCAGCAGATTTCCTCCTACATCGAGGGCTTTTTGCAGCGCGAGCACAATGGCCCGGAGCACCTCGAAGAGCTGGCCACGATGCTGGTGAAGCTCTGCGGCGGCGAAGAAGATTGCAACGTGCCGCTGCTCAAGGAATCGATCGAGATTCTAAGCCGAGCCGCCGAATCCCGCGAACTTCACACCTCGGGCCACGGCGACCTGGTAGCGCGCTATACGGAGATTCTCGCGCGCGCCCTGCGCCTGCCTCCCGAGGAAACCGCCGACCTGGTGTATGCCGCCCGCATCCACGACGTAGGAAAAATATTCGTCCCCGAACGCATCCTGAATAAACCGGGTCCGCTCACCGACGACGAATTCTTTCTGGTAAGAATGCACGCGCGCGTCGGAGCCGAGATTGCCGGCATCCTCCCCCACAGCGCCATGATGCGTCAGGCCATCGAGCACCATCACCAGCGCTTCGATGGCACTGGCTATCCCGACGGAGCCAAAGGCGAGCAGATTCCCCTGTGGTCGCGCATCATCGCGCTGGCCGATGCATACGCCAACATGCTGACCGAGCACTCGATTGCCGCCGCACGCACTCCCGACCAGGCGCTCGATGAACTGGCCAAGATGAGCGGCACCGGCTTCGACGGAATGCTCGTGCGCTTGCTCCTGCGCGAACTAAAATCCGAGCGCGCCTCCTCAGCAAAAGACAGTTTCTAGGACTATTCCGCGATGCCGTTCAAGGCATCGAACGTATTCATTTCTGGCTCAGAAGGTAGAGGTCGGCGTGACC
The DNA here is from genome assembly GCA_963747615.1 of uncultured Acidobacteriaceae bacterium. Taxonomy (GTDB): domain Bacteria; phylum Acidobacteriota; class Terriglobia; order Terriglobales; family Acidobacteriaceae; genus Sulfotelmatobacter. Next base: position 465,770 of record CAVVFP010000001.1, on the reverse strand, counting down.
GGCGGGGCGGGCATATACAACGGCGGAAAGATCCTTGGCAAACTCGTAGGCGTTGCCTGAGTATCCCTGGCGGAATGCAAATGGAAGCTTGAGTGCCACTTGGGCTGGCCCGGTTATTTTTCCGTCATGCCACGGTTGGCGATAGATCGTCGTCTCTCCGTGGGAAGCGCCCAGATAAAGGATCGATTTGCCATCGGCGGAGAAATGGACAATAAGAGTCGTGAGATCGGTCAGCAACGGGATGCACTTGCGATCAGCCAGGGAGAATTCGCTGATGCCGGGGCTTCCGTTGGTTGAGTTTAGAGAGGTGAGCAAGTACTTGCCATCGGGCGATGAATCCCAGACGGCGCCGCAATTATCGACTAACTTCTCGACGCTGGAGCCATCCGCAGCGACTTTCCAGGTGGTAACCTTGCTTAAATCGGTCTCCTGGCCACCCAGGTAGAAAACATTAGGATCTGCACTGGCCGACCCGTAGCCGGCGTTTGCGCCTGACCAGGGAATTTGGCGAAGGCCCGTGCCGTCGGTCTTAACCACGTAGATTTTTTCCTTGCCACCCTCAGTGGCAGAAAACACCAGCTTGGAAGCATCCGCTGTAAACGTAACGGTGACCAGTTCTGTTCCGGAAGTGATTTTGACGCGGTTGCTGCCGTCTATACCGGAAGCCCAGAGATCTCCCTGCTGTGCGTTGCCCGAAAGTGTGATGTACATGACGTGACGGCCATCCCACGCAAGGGCAGGCTGAGTGCCTTCTTCATTGGTTAAGTCAAACGACTGCTTGGTCTGCGGGTGGTAAACCGTGAGAAAGCCCGAGCGCCTGCCGTTCACAAAGTAAATTTCTTTGCCGGAAGCTGCGGGCATGGGTGAGAGATCGGGACCGGCGCCGGTTGTCACTTGCCTCAGATTGCCATCGGCTACCCGGTACTCCCAGATATTGGTGACATCGTTGATCGTACGGCTGCACAAGAAAGTTTTGCCCGGATCATTCCAGACCAGGCCGGTTGGGCTGCCGGATAGTTCGCCGATTTTCTGGGACGCATGAGTGGTCAGATTGACCCGGTAGAGCAGCAAAGTTGTAGAACCCTGAACCTCGTCATCGCCCGTGCTGATCAGCAACTCCTTGCCGTCTGGGAAAGGCAGTATCTCTACCGGGCTCGAGCCCTCTGGAGCGCGAAAGACAATCTCTTCCCCGAGGCCGACCTTGGGCTTGCGAAAGACTCCATTTTCTCTAAGGCGGTTCTTGATGAAATAGAAAACATTTCCGTCGGGAGAGATCGCCAGGCCGAATCCAGAGGCGGCCAGGGTGGAGGCGCCGCCCAGTGTGGGCACGCTGAAGCTCTCTTCTCCTGTGAAGTCGTTGGAGTAGTAGATTTGAGTCCCATCGCGGCGACAAAGTCATCCACGCGCTTCTCGATTGAGTCATTTGTGAGTTGCAGCGGGTCGCCGCCCGAAGCCAGCATCACGAAGACCTGGTCGAAACCCGCGACCGGCGAGGTGAATGCCACGGTGTGGCCATCAGGAGAAAGAACCGCATGGTTCATGGGCTTGTTCCAGTGGCTGATCTGCGTGACTTTGGCCGGGCCGGTGGATGAGTTCCGGAAATAATACGCAGCCACCGCGCAGAGCAGGACGACCGCAACGATTGCCGCGGCGGCGATATATTTGTTGCGCGAGGTTTGAATGGGCTGCGTCGTTATTTTCGCCGTACCACTTGCCGATGAGCCCACGGGTAAATCCGCAGCAGCGCTCGGCGTAGCGGCGCTGGAACGCCCAGAGCCCGAATCGCGCTTTGAGCGCTTCAGGTCGCCACGCAATTCGGCGCCGGATTGGTAACGCAGTTCAGGCTCTTTTTCCAGCGCTTTATTGATGATGCGATCAAGTTCCGGGGGAAGCTCGGGATTCAGTCGCAGAGGGGAGACCGGCGCTTTGTGCAGAATGGCATCGAAAATCACGGCCGAAGTTCCACCCGAGAATGCTGGACGCGCGGTTGCCATCTCATACAGAACGAGACCGAATGAGAAGAGGTCGGTGCGCGTGTCCAGCTCTTCGCCTCGCGCCTGCTCCGGCGACATATAAGCAACCGTGCCTACCGCGCTGCCTGGGCTGGTGAGATGCTCCAGTTCGTCGAGAGTCGGGGAACTCATGCCGGCGCTCTCCGGCTTAGCGGTGACTTTGGCCAGACCGAAGTCGAGAATCTTTGCCTGCCCGCGGGCGCTGATGAAGATGTTTGCCGGCTTGATGTCGCGATGAATGATTCCCTTGGAGTGTGCAGCGTCCAATGCGTCTGCGATCTGGATGCCCAAATCCAGCACGGTTTCAATTTCGAGGGACTTGCCGGAGATTTTATGCTTCAGCGTGACGCCTTCGAGGTACTCCATGGCGATGAAGGCCTGCCCACCCTGATCGTCAATTTCGTAGATGGTGCAGATGTTGGGGTGGTTCAAAGCAGAGGCAGCCTTGGCTTCGCGCTGGAAGCGGGCCAGCGCTTGCGGATCTCTGGCCACGTCGTCGGGAAGGAATTTGAGGGCGACGAAACGGCCGAGTTTCAAATCTTCGGCTTTGTAGACAACGCCCATCCCGCCCCCGCCGAGCTTCTCGATCACGCGATAGTGCGAGATGGTTTGACCAATCATCAGGAGCAAATCTTACGTGCGTGAAACCGGCAAGTCAACGAAAGGCCGGCACCCTCCCCGACCCGTTCGACTTGCAACTGGAAACCAGAAACTGGAAACTAGAAACCATGCATTTATCTCTCTCCACCAAAGTAGCTCTAATCACCGGCGGCTCCCGCGGCATCGGCGCAGCCACGGTCCGCATGTTCACCGCCGCGGGCGCGAAGGTCGTGTTCAGCTATCAAAAGGCACAGTCGCAGGCCGAAGCTCTGGCAAAAGAATGCGGCGAGAATTGCCGCGCCGTCGCCAGCAACCTCGACAGCCCAGATTCAGCTCGCGCTCTGGTTGCCGCGGCCGTCAAACAGTTCGGCAGGCTCGACATCCTCGTCGCCAATCACGGCGTCTGGCCCGCCGAGGACGTTCCCATCGACCAGATGACTGATGAGCAATGGCGCTCCACTCTCTCCATCAACCTCGACTCGGTTTTCGGCCTGGTCAAATACACGGTCGCACAGATGAAAGCGCAAATGAAAGCCCAGATGAAGGCACAAGCGCGAGCCTCATCCGCCGCCGGACACATCGTCCTCATCAGCTCCACCAGCGGCCAGCGCGGTGAAGCGTTCCATTGCGACTATTCCTCCACGAAGGGTGCCATCATCAGCATGACCAAAAGCCTTTCCTCGGAGCTCGCGCCGATCGGCATCTACGTGAACTCTGTTGCCCCCGGCTGGGTCGAAACCGACATGTCGAAAGCCACACTGGATGACCCAACAACCGGCGACAAAGTTCGCCGCACGATCCCGCTCGGGCGAGTCGGCAAGCCGGAGGAGATTGCGGCCCCAGTGCTCTTCCTTTGCACAGAACACGCCGGCTTCATCACCGGCGAGATTTTCAACGTAAACGGCGGAGCCGTTCTCGTGGGATAGCCAGTATGAAGCGCTGCCAGGGTCGAACTCCACACCGACAGCCACGCAAGCAGCTACAATTTCCTATTCGCGCATCACATGATCTGCAAAGATGACCTGCGGAACATGATCCGCGGAACATGATCTGCTGAACGCGACCCGCTAAATGAAATATTTGCTTCTCATCATCGTCCTGGCGCTAACTCCGGCGACCCCCGGGTGGGGCGGACCCCAATCCCCGAACCAGGCGAGTTCGCAAGCCCCTGCCGGCGCCCATCCAGCGATTCCCATGGATCAGGAAAACGCCCGCCAGGCGCGCGCTCTGCTCGATCAGGCAATCCTGGCCTTAGGCGGGGGCACGTGGTTGAACATCCGCGACATGCAGCAGCAGGGACGCACCTACAGCTTTTATCACGGCCAGCCCTCCGGCATGGGAGCGTTGTTCTGGAGATTCGTCGAGTTTCCCGACAAGGAGCGCCTCGAGGTCACCAAAGAGCGCGACATAGCTTATGTATATACCGGCGACAGGGGCTACGAAATCACCTACAAGGGCCCGCACGCCGTGGAGAAGCAAGAACTCGAAGACTACCTGCGGCGGCGCAGATTTTCTTTGGAGCAGATGCTGCGGGTCTGGATCAACGATCCCCACGTGGCGCTGTTCTTTGACGGCACAGCTCTGGCCGGCAACCAGGCGGCACAGCAAGTCACACTCATCAACTCGAAAGACGAAGCGGTCAAGCTCTTCCTCGATCTCGACACGCATCTGCCGCTCAAGAAGAGCTTCACCTGGCGCGACACCCACGATAGACAGCGCGATGTCGAGGAAGAGATCTACGACAATTACAAACCCGTGCAGGGCGTGATGACGCCCTACAGCATAACGCGCTACTACAACGGAGACATGCAAGCCCAGCGCTTTATCAATTCGGTTCAATTCAATCAGGGACTCGACCCAGCTATGTTTGATCCCGATTCCGGCTACAACCCAAATAAGACCACCAAAAAACGCTAAAGTAACCTCACCTTTGCCGCCTTCGAAATTATCGATACTCGACGTAATTCATTGATAAGTAAATACTTAGAGACATCCGTGTCTCAACCAGGAGGGTTCCTCGTTATTGTTAAACCACGCACTGTGGCTTTTTTACCACAGTCAGCCTTTGCGCTCCGGCTGTAATCTACTCATTCATCGGGAGATAACCGGGCGCCTTTGACTCAAGAGCAGACAGTCCGCTCAGCTGTGGAATGCAGTGGAGTAGGACTCCACAGCGGCGCCCCTGTTTCCATGCGGATTCTTCCCGCTCCTCCCGGAACGGGAATTGTTTTTCGCCGCGTCGATTTAGATGGCTTTGAGATTGAGGCCATCAGCCGCAACGTGGCTCGCGTCAGTTACGCCACCAGCTTGATGAAAAAGGGCGTGCTCATCTCAACTACTGAGCACCTGCTCTCGGCATTCGTCGGCCTGGGCGTGGACAACGCGATTGTGGAGATCGACAACCTCGAACTTCCCATTCTCGATGGCAGCGCTCTGCCGTTTGTCGAACTGATTCAGCAAGCCGGTCTCCGCAAGCAGCGCCGCCCCCGCAAATATTTGAAGATTCTTCAGGAAGTAGAGATGCGCGAGGGCAACAAGTTTATCTCGGTTTATCCCGCCGACATGTATTCCGTCTCTTACTCGATTAATTTTCCCCACCCGCTGATCGGCAAAGAAACTTTTCAGGTGGAGCTTTCCAACGGCAGCTATCTCCGCAAGATCGCGGGCGCGCGCACCTTCGGCTCGCGCGAAGACGAAAAGGCGATGCGCGACATGGGATTGATCCGCGGAGCGTCCCGTGACAACTGCATCGTGCTCACCCGCGAAGGAATCGAGAACGGCCCGCTACGCTTTCCCGACGAGTTTGTAAGGCACAAAGTGCTTGACCTGGTCGGCGACCTGGCGCTGCTGGGCAAGCCAATCCTCGGCAAGATCGTGGCTGACCGCGCCGGTCACGCCATGCACACCGCGCTGGTTTCGCGCATCCTCCGCGACAAAACGTTGTGGGAAGAAGTAACGCTATCGGAAGAAGACCACGACCCGCCCAGTTCCTACAGCTTGCAAGCCACTGCGGGATCCACGCTCTGACGACTCCACGACGGTCGAATGTTCCAACTGGAACATTCCACTTCGCAGAAAAATTTGGGCCGTAAGTTGTTGATTCTTCGTGTGGGCTTTTGAGCGAGTCAATGGATTCAATGGGTTAGCCTGTGGAAAAAATGTCTACTTTCGAGGACATCCAATAGCTACTAAAGTAGACTTGACAGGCGTTCAATGTATCTTTAAAGGTACGAGCTGAACGGCGCAGAAACGGGCTTTTGAGGGCACTAACTCTTCTGGCAAATGACCGCGGCCAGCTAGTCGGCCGGCTCGCAAGGAACGTCCCCAGCCTCATAACTTACCGCAGGCTGTTCCTCGAGCAGTCGATCCAGTTCAGCGCGGGTCTGGGTTAGAACGGCTGCGGCGAACTGACGGGCAGACCGTTGCCTCTCGGCCGACAGGTCCTTTACTCGCATGTTCAGCAACGGAATGTCGTTTTCAAACCAGCGCAGCGTCTTCTGTACACGGCTAATGCGATAAGCGGTAGGAAGCATGGCAATGATTCTCCAGTATCCGACTAGATTGCCATGCGCAGGAGGCGACACAGAAGTTACAAGATGAATACCTGGGGAGAGTCAAGCTAAGGAAGGCTGCGATAAGGCGGGGGACCAAACGCCCATGACCTGAGACGCGAGGATGAAACTATTAAATGGCGGGTAGTGGTGCGGTTCGAAAAGCGCGTCCCCCAGCGGCTAAAGCCGGGACCGATTATCGGGCACTCGCGGCGCGGCTGAAGCCGCGCCCTTTCAAAACGAATTCATACTGACCTACTACTGAATGGGCTCCGGACTTGGGCCTGCCAGCTTTTCCACGGCGGGAAGCTTTTCCATCCGCTCGCCGAGCCATTTGTCGAGAAGTTCCTGGGAACTCTGGGGCACTTTGAGAAAGCGCAATCCGGCATGTCCTTTGATGTCGGCCCAGGCCACTTCCGCTTCGATCTCCATCGCCGCGCGGGTTTCGGGTAGCGTGAACTGCAGGCGGGGAGTAGCGTTCTTCGGGATCGCTTGATGCAACATCAAGGCGATTCCGCGCTCGCTGATATTGGTGCTGGTGGCTCTTAGTTCTTTTTCGTCCAGCACAACAGTGACCAGCATCTTCACCGGATGGCGGAAGTAGCGGCGGCGTTCGCGTTCCATGAAACTCAGCGCCGCATGAAAGCAGCGCGAGGCATTCAAGGTACTGATGGGCTTTTGCAGAACAAAGTTCACACCCATGCCAAAGGCTTCCTGCGTGGTGGTTTTCTTGCCGTTCAGCACAGCAAAGGCAACTGAATTCCGGTTGCTGGGGGTGGCGCGCAGGCACTGCAGCACCTCCATCCCGCCCTGCAGGTCGTCGCAATCTACTATTACCGCATCGAACTTTTCTGAGATGAGTATCTCGCTGGCCTTCTTCGCCTCCTGGCAGATTTCGACGTCAATCGACAGCTTTTCCAGCGTCGGGCGCAGCACCCGGACGACTTCCGCATCCCGGCTCAGAATGAGAGACTCCAACGTCATCCTGCAATTCTAGCGATCAGCGGTGCCTGCCAAAAGTGACCAAGGTGTCGGGTTGTATGGGTATATCGAGCCCGGGAACGAGAAGTTTTCAGTGGAAAGCAGCGCGATAAAGCCTGAAACTAACTTCCATAACAATGTCCAATTTCGCCTATCTTTCTTTGGGATCGAATGTCGGCGACCGCGAAGCGCACCTGCGCGAGGCTCTGGCCAGACTTGGCGAGGCCGGCCGCGAGGTTGCGGTGTCGTCTTTTTATGAAACCGAGCCTGTGGAGTTCACCACCCAGCCATGGTTTCTGAACTGCGCGGTCGCACTCGAAACCAGCCAGACCCCGCGGCAACTCATGGCCACGATTCTCCGGATTGAAGAGGAGATGGGGCGGCGGCGTGTGCAGAAAAAAGGCCCACGATCGATCGACATCGATATTCTGATTTTTTTGGGCGGTCCAGCGGTGAGTGGCGAAGGGGAAGAAATTGTCATCGATTCAGAGGAACTCACCATCCCTCATCCCGCAATGCACCGGCGCCGCTTCGTCCTCGAGCCTCTAGCGGAAATTGCGCCGGAGCTGCTGCACCCGATATTCAGGAAGACGATTAGCGAACTACGAAATGCGATGCCGGCAGAGCAGGCGGTGAGAAAAATTAAGACCTGAGCCACGGATTTCACGGATTCACACAGATCAAGAGCATTTTGGGAGGTTAGCTCACTTCCGGTTTATCCGTGGAACCCGTTAAGATCCGCGGCGGGATTTGCTCTACGGGACGATGATCCGGCTGGCCGCTTCCTGGGGCGTGACCACGGCTGACTGCTTCTCGGGGAATTGAGCCAGGAGAAAATCGATGAAGGCCCGTGACCTGGGCCGGCCCGATGTGCGTCCGTGGCCGAGGCGAACCAGGAACGCCAGCGCTTTGAGCACGTCCGAGTCGCGCAATGTGGAATATCCCATGTGCTTCTGTTCGGCTTCGCGAAATTGCTTCAACATCTCCTCTACCTGGGCCGCTGCGGCCTGCTGCGCCGCGCTGGTCAGCGGCTGCTCATAGTGCAGACCGGAGTTCACCCGCCGCTCATAGCTCGTGCACAAGGCCGAGAGCGCCGCGATCAGATCACGATCGTTCAGGCTGGGATCGGCTTGGGCTGCCTTGTTCAGAGAGTAACTGAGACCCATAAGCAGATGCTCGCGCTCGTAGGTGAACTGCTCCGAAATCTCAATGTGCAGGAATAAAGACGCCGGGTCGAACTGATCGGCGGAGCGCTGCTTCTCGTGTTGCCGCGCCTGCTGTAGATAAGGGCAGTCGCTGGGACAATCGAGCGTCACCTCGCGCTGCTCACCGCAGCATTGAGGGCAGATGCGGCCGTGCATGGCCGGACAGAAGCGCTTCTCCTTGCGAATCTCGCAAATCGCGCAACTCAAATCGGAGTTCTCCTCGTTCAAGTACTAGCATTATGGCACCGGATGCGAGCAAGGTTAGTGAGCAATTAGCAATTGGCAATTAGCAAAGGCACACATCGGAGGAGTGAGGAAGCTAGTTGCTAACTGCTGATTGCTACCTGCAGTCGCCGCCGCAATGGGCGTGTTTGGGCCATTTTGGGACGCTCACCTGTGAATAAGCATGTAAAAATGGCCATTTGCGCGTGCTATCTATGCGAAAGCCGCGTAGAATAAGGGCGTTTTCCACAGGGCCCTGATGTAAGATCAACCCCGCTGGAATTAAAATTCAAGTCTTTTCCCCAAGGAGGAAAAATGGCATCAGGTTTAACCAAGACTCAACTCGTCCGCCATCTGGCCGAGAAAACTGAACTTCCCAACAAGACGGTCGCAGGATTTCTCGAGCAGTTGGCCGACGTCGCAGTGAAAGAGACTAAGAAGAACGGCGTGTTCGTCGTGCCCGGCCTGGGCCGGCTGGTGAAAGCACACCGCAAAGCCCGCATTGGACGCAATCCGCAGACGGGCGAGCCGATTCAGATCAAAGCTAAGACCGTGGTCAAGTTCCGCGTGGCCAAGGCTGCCAAGGATGCGATCGCTCCCAAAAAGCCGTAAGGTTGGTATTGAGATCGATTCCGGAGGCCGGCCTTAGGCCGGCCTTTCATTTTCCGCAAGCTTCGTCTTTCGACCACCTATGCTGAACTGGATCGTAGTGGGAATTGGCGATATCGCAAACCGCCGCGTGATTCCCGCAATCCTAGCTGAGCCCAGAAGCCGCTTGTATGGCCTAGTCACGCGCGATCCTGCAAAGGCCGCGCCTTACGCAGTGGCTAACGCTGTACCTAATAACGTGCGGTCCTGGGTCACGCTCGACTTAGCGCTCTCCGATCCCGCAGTTCATGCAGTTTACGTCGCGACTCCCGTTTTTCTTCACGCGCCGCAGACTATCCAAGCCCTTCGCGCAGGCAAGCACGTACTGTGCGAAAAGCCCATGGCTATGAACGAGGCCGAGGCGCGCTCGATGGTGCAGGCGGCGGAACAAAGCGCACGCACTCTGGGCGTGGCCTACTATCGCAGAGCTTATCCAAAAGTTCAGCGCGCGAAACAACTGCTCGAAGCCAGCGCCATCGGCAAGCCCGTGCTCGCCGAACTCACCTGCCACGAATGGCGCGATGGAAAAGAAGATCATCGCAGTTGGCTTATCGATCCGGCGCAGGCAGGAGGCGGGCCGCTTTACGACATCGCTTCGCACCGCATTGATGTGCTGAATTTCTTATTCGGTGAACCCAAAACCGTTTGCGGCCATCTTTCGAATGTGGTTCATCACTACGCCGCGGAAGACAATGCGACGGTGATGATCGACTACGAGGGCGGCGCGCGCGGCATCGTGGACGTTCGCTGGCATTCGATGGTGAGGCGGGACGAGTGCCGCATTCGTGGCACCGAGGGTGAAATGCAGTTGAGCCCACTAAATGGTCCGGACCTGATTTATCCCGGCGGCCGCGACGGTCTGCCTCCTGACGCCAACCTGCACTCTCCGATGATTGAGAACTTTGTGGATGCCGTGCTGGGCGAAGCTCCGCTGCTGGCGAGCGGAGCGTCTTCGTTCTGGACTGACTGGGTGATTGAGCGTGCGCGAAACTCGCGCTAGCCCCCGGGGCCGTCGTTGGAGACATACTGCTCGAGAGCGTCGAGTTCGTGACTAAGGTCCTCGACGCGCCACTCGAGCAGGTTGCGAATAGAGAGAATCCCGAGAAGCTTGCCATTGTCGTCGGCTACCGGCAGGTGACGGAAGTGGCGTTCGAGCATGGTGGTGAGCGCCTCGCCCGGCCCGGTGCGCCGCGTCGCCATCTCGACCGGCGTGGTCATCAGTTCACGGACGGGCGTGGTCTGCGGATCGGTGCGGCGGAGCGCCATTTTGCGCAGGACGTCGCGCTCCGTGAAGATGCCAGCAACGCGGTATTCGGAGTCAACAATGGCTACGGCTCCGACGTGGTGGTCGAGCATTTTGTTGATGGCGTCGGCTACGCTGGCTTCGAGCGGAACAGCTGCGATTTCACGGTCACAAAGGTCCAACACACTCATGAGTACCTCCTCCGGCCGTTCACAACTTTTCGGCCGGGCCCCAATCAGGATAAGAAGCGGGATTGATGAATTATGCTCACGGCGGGGCCGATGTCAAGTGTGAATTGATGCAATATCGACGTCTTTAGTTGAGGTTTCGGACTTTCAGCTTTGGGCAAAGAGCTTCAGCTCGCTTCGAGATAAGCCTCGGCCTCGATCTCGACCAGCATCTCTGGCGAGATCAAGGCGCTGACCTGCACCATCGAAGTTGCCGGGCGAATATCGCCGAAAAACTCTCCGTGGGCCTTGCCGATTTTCTGCCACTCCGCGATGTCCGTCACGAACATGCGAGTGCGGACGACGTCTTTCATGCCAGCGCCGGCTTTCTGCAAAGCGCTCTCAATGTTTTTCAAAGTCTGGACAGCCTGGGCGTAGGCGTCTCCCACGCCCACAATTTTTCCATCCGGCCCAGTTGCTGTGGTGCCCGATACGTGGATATGCGGTCCGAACTTTACCGCACGCGAGTAACCGACGGCTGGTTCCCAGGGTGTACCACTAGAGATATTCATTCGTTTCATGGCTCGACTCCTTATTGCGGATCGTTTTATTGCGGATCGTTTTCGCGTAGAGCGTCTCTTGCTGGCTGTTCATGCCCTGCCAAAGTGTTGAAATTAGCAGCGGCCGGGTGCGTGTGCCAACAAAAATTCGGCCGGCAACCCTGCAAGTACTTGCATACCTCCAAGTGATCAGGAAAAATGATGGGCTCGATAAACAAAAGTCACTTGCGTTTGTGCGGTAACTGGGATAACAAGTTACTCATAATCATTCGAAAGCCCTGCTGCAGCAGAAGCTTTCGGGGGGACTGAGAGGTATGATTCCGGAATCTCATCCGTTGCGGAAGCTTTTCCAGGAATTGGTTGGACGCCGCTACGCCGAGGAAATCGGCATCCGCGATCCAGAGGTAGTTGGCTATGTCTCGCATTTGCTGGCCGACTTCTGCGAGACTGATCAGTTGTTCAAGATTCACGACGGCGCCGATCGTCCTCTTAGCGACGTGGGCGAGATGCTGCTCGAGTCCGATCCCGTCTACGGTCCCGCTCCCTCGTTTGACCGCGAACGCCAGGTTCGCAAGCACATTGGCGACTATGCCTTGTTCTTCACCGGAATGTTTCCCGAGAGCATCAACCACTTCCGCCTGCGCCGCCACCGCCTGGAAAATTTTGTGGAGTGGATGAAGGCGGGAAAAGAAAGCTATTACATTGTGTCGAAGTTCGAGCACTTCGAGTACGCCAAGGTAGCGCCGCTGTTTGCTCATCTTTCGCGTGAGTTCGAAAGCTGCGTTTACGGCCTCAACATGGTGAAGAACGATCTGCAGGAAATGCAGCACCCGATCGTGCGCCGCTCCGGCGAACTGCTGATGTAGGCTTCAGGGTGTTCAGGCTTCTCATTCCAGCGCTTGACCCGCTATTTTTAATTCCTTCAAGTCATACTTCGTCTAGATCAAGCTTCGTTCAAATCTGGCTTTCCGCCAATGCGGTAGAAACTGAGCGCCGTGTTTCCCTGGGTCAGTTTACGCACTCTCAGCAGAGATCCGAATTCAGTGCCAGGATCGAACTTTTTTTCATGCTCCGCGATCACCAAGGACATGGCCCACACAATCGACGAATCGGCCAGCGCCGTAAGCGTCTCTTCGTAGGCATGGCGCATCCGGTAAGGCGGATCGAGAAACACAACGTCGGCGGCCACGTGTTCGCGCTGCAGGCGCCACAGAACTCCCGAGAGATCGTCCCGCAGAATCCTGTAGCCCTGCGTGATTCCCAGGCTCTGCAGGTTGTGCTCAATCAACCGCGCCGCCGCCGCCGCGGTTTCAACGAAGTAGACCTGCCCGGCTCCACGGCTGAGGGCCTCGATCCCCACCGCGCCTGTGCCGGCAAAGAGATCCAGCCACACGCTGCCCTCGAGCGCTTCAGGATTTCCCGCGGTAAGCACGTTGAACAGCGTCTCGCGTAGCCGGTCGGAAGTGGGACGGATATCCATCCCGCGTAACGAGCGCAGAGGACGTCCCCGATATTTGCCAGCGATCACGCGCATTGCTCTGCACTTTGCCGTACTTTCGAGTGCCGGTGTCAATATATCCGACCGTGTAAAATAACTGTAGCAGCCGAGATTATGAGAAGTTGGTCGATTCACGTCGGGCGTTTGCTAGGAGTTGAGGTGCGGCTTCACCTCACCTTCCTGGTCCTGCCGCTGTTTGTTTTCTGGACGGAATACAACGCGAACCATCCAGCAAACGGACCGCGGGACCTGGCGTTAGTTGGAATCGTGCTTGCTTGCGTCGCTGCCCACGAGATCGGACACATGCTGGCGGCCCGACACTTCGGAATGATTCCGAAGGCAGTCATTCTTTTGCCACTCGGCGGCGTAAGCGTCTTCGACGAATCGAGCGTGAAAAAGCCGGAGTCCGCTGTAGCAGCCTGGAATCGCGAAGTCCAGATCGCTATCACGGGTCCGCTGGTGAATCTTGGCTTCGGCCTGGTCGCGGCGGGTGTAATTCTTGTCGCCGGGGTGGGAGCGCATCTGCGGGAGTGGCCCTTCTTGCAATCGAATAACTTGCCGCGCAGCTTGGTCTGGGCCAATCTTTACATTGCGGGATTGAATCTTCTGCCGGCGTATCCTCTCGATGGAGGCCGCATTCTGCGAGCCTTCTTCGCACGCAGCATTGATCCAGCAGCTGCCACGCGACGCGCGGTCTCGATTAGCCACGCTCTGGCGATGATCCTGATGGTCGCGGGTTTGTTCAGCAATACATGGCTCACCATGGTGGGCCTGATTATTTTCTCGGCTGCGCAGTTAGAAGAACGGGCTGTCATCTTCCAGTCGGTGTTGGACACTCTGCGGCTTGAACAAGTGATGCTTACCGACTTCGCAACCCTTTCGCCCGCGGACACGCTCGAAGACGCGCTCGATAAGGCCGTGCATTCCCTTCAGGATGATTTTCCGGTGGTCCGTGGCAGCGACATGGTGGGCGTGATCTCGCGGCAGCGCATTCTGGAGGCGTTGCGCATGGAAGGCAACGGCTACGTGCAGGCGGTAATGAACAAACTTTTCGAGGTCTCCGCACGACAGGAGTCGCTGGCTTCCGCTTTCCGCAAGCTCACGTCGCGTAATCTCAACATCATTCCGGTGGTTGAAGATCAGCGACTGGTGGGCATCGTCACTTTGCAGAACCTGATGCACTCGATGGCGCTGCTGGCGGAGAGCCGCAAGCTGCGACGCGATGGCGCGGAATCGTGAGCAGCCGCTAAAACAGGCGCACTGCCTTCGCCTGCCGGACCGCGGGAATTCTCTCCAGCTTCTCCAGCACATCATCGGGCACGGGCCCGTCCACGTGGACGACGGCGATGGCCTCGCGGGGCTCCGAAGGCGCCTCTGCGTTGCGCCGTCCTAGAGAGAAATCCGCGATGTTGATCTCGCTTTCGCCCAGGATTGTTCCCACCTTGCCGATAACACCCGGGACGTCGCGGTTTCGAAGGTAGATCAGGTCGCGCCCGAGGGGAGCTTCGATGTCAATGTCATCGATGTGCAGCAACCGCGGCGCGGTCCCATGGAGAACTGCGCCTTTCACCATGTGCTCCTCCGTCGAGCTTTTGAGAAACACTGAGAGCACGCTTCCTGCGCCGCCGGTTGAGGCTTTCGCCTTGTGCGATTCATGAATGCGAAGCCCGCGAAGATCGGCCAGGGACGCCGCATTCACCAGGTTGGCCTTTTCCTCCAATGCCTGGTTGAGGATGCCTTTGATCGCTCCGTTGCGAATCAGTTCCGTCTTCCACTCTGCGATGTGGCCGCTGTACCGCAACGAAATTTCTTCAATCGAACCCTCGGAAATCTGCGCGAGAAAACTTCCCATACGCTCCGCCAGAACGATGTAGGGCTGCATCTCGGCATACTCTTCCGCCGAAACGGAAGGCACGTTCACCGCATTCTGTATGACGCCGTGCTTCAAGTATTCCCGAACCTGCTGGGCGATCTGCACGCTCACAGCTTCCTGTGCTTCGAAGGTCTGCCCGCCGATGTGAGGCGTGAGAATCACGTTCTCCATCGCTTGCAACGGAGATTGCTTCAGCGGTTCCTCGGCGAAGACGTCGAGCGCCGCGGCTGCCACGTGACCTTGTTTCAGCGCCTCCGCCAAATCCGCCTCGTGCACGAGTTCTCCGCGCGCGCAATTCACCAGGCGGACGCCTTTTTTCATCTTCTTGATGGCGGCCTCGTTAATCATTCCCGATGTTTGGGGCGTGAGGCCGACGTGCAGAGTGATGTAATCCGCCGCCGCAAAAAGCTCATCCAGGCTGGCGAGGCGGATACCCTGCTCCCTGGCTACGCCGACCGAAACAAACGGATCGTGCCCGACGATCTCCATGCCGAAGGCGCGCGCCCGCCGCGCCACTTCCATGCCAATGCGGCCAAGGCCGGCGATGCCCAGCGTCTTGCCCCGCAGCTCGGTACCCTGCAGCGATTTCTTTTCCCACCGGCCGGCATGCATGAGGGCGTCGGCGCGGCAGAGATGCCGGGCCATCGCCAGCATCATGCCCAGCGTGTGTTCCGCCACGGCCACGGCGTTTGCCCCGGGCGTGTTCATCACCGCAATGCCCTGGCGGGTGGCCGCATCCAGATCGATGTTGTCGACGCCCACGCCGGCTCTGCCAATGACGCGCAGCTTCTTGGCATGCGCCAGAAGCGCGGCGTCGGCTTGCACCGCCGAGCGCACAATCAAGGCATCGGCCGACTTCAGTTGCTCCGCGAGTGTTCCCTCAAGCTGGTCCGAGGTAAGCACAATCCAGCCTGGTTCCCCTAATTCCTCGACCGCCGAGGCGGAGATCTTTTCCGCTATCACGATTTTCACTGTGTGCTCATCCCTCTAGCCGTTCCGGAGACCACATCGCCCGACAAAATCTTGACAGAGATTGGACGCGCCGCTGACATATTGCTTGTCCTTCGTTCGTAGACTTTTTCCATGGGCCACTGCCCATGGAGAGATCATCATGAAAACCCTGGCAACGGCATTGCTAACTGTACTAAGTGCATTCACTCTGGCGTGCGGCGGTTACAACTCACCGTCCCAGACCCCCGCTCCCCCAACAGCCGGAAGCATGCCGACCATTACCACCCTCGCTCCCAACACCGCCAGTCACGGTGATGCGGCGTTCGTCTTAACTGTCACTGGCACCAACTTTTCTACGACGGCGGTCATAAACTTCAATGGCGTCGCTCAAACCACCAACCAGGTGAGCGCCACCCAGCTTACCGCGACCATCTCGGCGGCAGACATTGCCAACGCCGGAACCATGGCGGTTACCGTGACCGATCCTGCGGTCGCGGGAACGGGCATGTACGGCGGCGGCGGCACGCTGGCTGAAACTTCGCCTGCGATGAACTTTACCGTCAACTAGCGGGGGGACCGTTTCACGCGGTCCTCAAGCTCCAATTAGTTGCCGCTTACCCGACAGGCCGCGTGCGTACACTTCCTGCGCCGCACGCACTGCCGAGCCATACTCGACGGTCTTTCCGGTCGTCCGAGCGATAACGTGCTCGAGCGCGCCTAGAATACCGATCGTGTCCAGGTAGTCGTAGTAGCCGATGTGTGCAATGCGAAATAGCTGGCCTTTCATTTCGCCTTGGCCGTTAGCCACCACGGCGTCGAACGACTCGCGGAATTCCTTGATGATCATTCCGGAGTCGATCCCCTCGGGCGAACGGATCGCAGTGAGCGCGGCTGCCGGCGACGCGGCAAATAGCTTCAATCCCAGGGCTTGCGTGCCTGCACGTGTCATCGCAGCGCATATTTCTGCATTGTCAACCAGCGCTTCGCGTCCCTTGGCAACGTCACCATTTCCCATGCCTCGGATAAACTCAAGCGCGGCTGCGAGAGCTGCGAAGAGCGAGGTCGCCGGCGTGTACGCAGATTCTCCCTTGGCGGCCGACTTGCGCTCTTTGCGCAAATCGAAGTAGAAGCGCGGAGAGGTCGTGGTCTCCATCCGCCGCCACGCTCGCTCGCTCACGGCGCAATATGCAAGGCCGGGAGGGATCATCAGTGCCTTCTGCGATCCGCCGATGATCACGTCCACGCCCCAGCCGTCGACGTCGAGAGAAGTCGTGCCTAAGCCGGTGATCGCATCCACGACCAGCAATGTGTTGTCGCCGCTGGTGCGCACAAGCTTCGCAATGCCTTCCACATCATGCCGCACGCCAGTGGAACTCTCCGCGGCCTGCACAAAGACGACGCGCACGTCGGGCGTAAGCTTCGCACGAATGTCATTCAGCGAGAACGTTTCGCCGTAAGGCGCCGTCAACACGTCCACGTTGCAGCCGAACGCCTTGGCCAGCGCGGTCCAGCGTTCGCCGAACTTGCCGGCAGTGAGCACCAGAATTTTGTCGCCCGGCGACGTCAGATTCGAGACCGATGCCTCCATGACGCCCGTACCTGAGCAAGCCAGCACCAGAACGTCATTTCGCGTGCCGATAAATTCTTTCATATCCGCGAGCACACGCTGGTACAGCGCCCGGAAGTCCGCGGTGCGATGATGCGCCGTGAATGATGCCATGGCCGTTTGCGCCGCCGGCAGCAGCGGCGTGGGGCCGGGAGTGAAAAGACGATTCTTGCGCAGCATGGAAAAGAGTCCTTATGAAGGGATAGTGTATTAGTTTACCGAAACTGTGCGTCCTGTGCGGTGATTCCAGTCACAACCAGGCAGCGCGTCTATAATTCCGTTATGAGCCTCGTCGAACAAATCCAGAAAGACATTACCGCTGCCATGAAGGCGCGCGAGGAGCAGCGTCTGTCTACGCTGCGCATGGTCAAGAGCGCACTCCAGAATCGCCAGATCGAGAAGATGGCGCCGCTCGATGACAAGGAGTCGCAGGCCGTTCTGACCACGCTGATCAAGCAGCGCAAGGAGTCCGTGGAGCAATTCACCAAGGGTGGACGCCAGGAGATGGCCGACAAAGAAGCCGCAGAGATCGTCCTGATCGAAAGCTATTTGCCGAAAGCAACGGGCGAGGGCGAAGTAATCGCCGGAGTGAAGGCCGTGATCGCAGAGATGGGAGCGCCTACCATGAAAGACATGGGCTCGGTGATGAAGAATGTCATGGCCCGCTTCAACGCCGCCGGCATGCGCGTGGATGGGAAAATGGTGAGCGAGGCGGTGAAGCGGGAGTTGGCGGGAAAGTAGTAGTCACTTGCTCCGTTGCAACTCCCGATATGCCTCGCTTTTCGAGATCCCCTTCTCTTTCGCCACTTTCTTCAGCGCGGCTTTTTCGTCGACCTTTTCCTCGGTCATGATCTGCTCCACCCTTTGTCGGATGGATAATCGGGCGGACGAGGCGTCCGCCGCTCCATGAGTTGCTTCTTCGGCTTTGCCGATTAAAAGCGTGATCTCGCCCTTTACACCCTCGCGCGATTGCAGCGTCTCCAGCACATCGCTCGCGCGGCCACGCAGAAATTCTTCATGCAGCTTGGTTACTTCGCGCGCGATCACCACGTGCCGTGCGTTTCCCAGAACCTCGACTATGTCTGTCAGCGTTTCGACGACGCGGTGCGGAGCTTCGTAGAAGACTTGGGTGCGTGGCGAAGTCCTGATGGCTTCCAGCGCGGCTCGCCGTTCGCCGCGCTTCGCGGGAAGAAATCCGCTAAAGCGGAACGAATCCGTGGGCAGACCGCTGGCTACCAGCGCGGCTAGAAACGCCGACGCCCCGGGGATCGGCACCACTGGCACGTAATGCCGAATGGCCAGCGAAATCAGCCGATATCCTGGATCGGAAATTCCCGGCATGCCCGCATCCGTCACCAGTGCGACGCTCGCGCCTTCCTTTAGTTCTTTCACCAGTTCCGCAGCGCGCGTCATCTCATTGTGCTCGTGGTAGCTGATGGTGCGCGTGGTGATGCCATAGTGGTTGAGCAGCTTCTGGGTCTGTCTTGTGTCTTCACACGCGATGACGTCCACTTCCTTCAAGACACGCACCGCGCGCAGCGTGATGTCTTCCAGATTGCCGATGGGCGTAGCCACAAGATAGAGCGCTGGCCCGATGGCGTGGGAAGACCTCTCCGAGACAGCAGCAGTCTGGGCAGGCTCGGGGCCGGAGTCCTTCATGGGCGGAGTCTATCATTCCTGCGACCGTTACCTGGAGGGCTCGCCAGGCATTATGCTAGGGTACGCAGATATTTCCGGGAGAACGCACACGTGACTACCAACGATTTCCGCCGCCTCGCCCTCGCTCTTCCGGAAACAGAGGAGAAGGCGCACATGGACCATCCGGATTTTCGCGTGTGCGGAAAGATCTTCGCCACGCTCGGCTACCCCGCCAAGGGCTGGGGGATGGTGAAGTTGACGCCGGAGCAGCAGCATTATTATTCGAAGGACTACCCCGACGAGTTCGTGCCGACGAAAGGCGCATGGGGACGCCGGGGCGCGACCAGCGTGCATCTTAAGACCGTCAACAAAGAGACGCTGCGGGGAGCAATCTGGGCAGCGTGGCACAACACAGCCCCGAAGCGTCTCGCGGAACGGGTGCCTGCGGGGTCTAAGTGACCCGAAGTTGAATTGACGCCATCCGACCCGCGCCCCTAGAATCAATGTGAAAGTATTTTCCTCACAACCGTTTCAAAACTCATGCCTCTTTACGAGTATCAGTGCGAGAAGTGCGGTCACCGCTTCGAGAAAATCCAGAAATTCTCCGACAAGATGGTGAAGAAGTGTCCGGAGTGTGGAGGCCGCGTGGAGCAGATGATTTCCGCGCCCGCCGTGCAGTTCAAGGGATCGGGATGGTACGTCACCGACTACGCCAAGAAGTCGAGTGCGCCTTCTTCCGACGGCGGCAGTAAGGACTCGAAGAAGGAAGACAAGTCCAAGTCGGAAGGTTCCTCGAAAGACGGTTCATCCAAAGAAAGCTCCTCGACGGAAAGTTCCTCGAACGACAGTTCCGGCAAAGAAAGTCCCGCGAAAGAAAGCACGACGAGAGTAAGTTCCTCCCGGAAGCCTGACAAGCGCAAGTAAGTCTCTACTTCAGCTCCTGCTCGAAATGATCTTCAATCATGTGGAACAGGTGTTCGCGCGCATCTGCCCCGGCAATGCTGTGTGTCTTGTTTGGATAAATCATCAGCCGGAATTGTTTCCCGGCCTTGATTAGCGCCTCGATCATCTGCATGCTGTTCTGGAAGTGCACGTTGTCGTCGCCGGTACCGTGGGCCAGCATGAGCGCGCCATGCAGATTGGCAGCCTCCTTGGTTATGTCAGATCCGGCATAACCCACGGCATCATCTTTAAGCAGGCCCATGTAACGCTCGGTGTAAATGCTGTCGTAATTAATCTGGTTGGTGACGGGCGCCACCGCAACCCCCGCGCGGAAACGATTCGAGTGCGTCATGGCATAAAGCGTCATGGAGCCGCCGTTGGACCATCCCCAGATCCCGGTGCGGTCCTTATCGAGTTGCGGGAATTGCGCGAAAAGCTGATCGAGCGCCGTAAGCTGGTCCTTCAACTCAACCGCGCCGAACTCGTGGCGAATCGCGGTCTGGAATTTGCGGTCGCGGCCCGGAGTCCCGCGATTATCCACGGAGAAGATCGCGAAGCCTTTGCGTGCGAGAATTTCATCGAACGGGTCCGCCGGTCCCTTCAAGACCATCTGCCCGCCCGGTCCGCCGTAAATATTGACGATCAGCGGAATCTTGCCGGTGGCCGGCGCCTCTGGAGGAAGCAACAAACGTGCGTAAAGCGTGGTGCCATCTTCTGCTTTGAACTCCAGATACTTCGAAGCTCGCAGCCCATATTCCGCGACCGCGTCGCGCCCCTGCCATACCGGAGCGCATGCTCCTCCCACCGCGCATAATGTCATCCGCGGCGCTGTGGTTGGGCCTACGAAGGTCTCTTCATAGTGCCTGCCGTTTTCGGAGAACATGCCGAAGCTGAGCCCCTCATCTTGTGTGAGCTGCTGCGAACCAGTTCCATCCAGCTTGACCGAGAAAAGATGGCGTTGCCTCGGGTCGCCCTGGTTGGAAGCAAAAAACACCGTGCCCGTCGCTTCGTCCACTCCATCGATTCCCAGCACCTCAAAGTCGCCCTGCGTGAGCTGCCGCTCCAGCTTGGCGTCCGCGCCCATCGGGTTCTGTTTATCGAAAGTGTAGTAGTAGAGATGCATGTTCCCGTCGCGCCAGCTCGGCCAGAGAAATCCACCGCCGGAGTTCAGGAAACGAACCTCCACGTGCTCGAAGTCGATCCATGCGCCGGGAGTGCTTTCTGTAAGAACGATTCGCGACTTCCCCGATTTCGCATCGATGAAGTACAAATCCATCTTGTCTTCGGTGCGATTCAGCACTTCCGCCCAGATCACACCATCGCGGACCCAGCCGAAACGAGGGATATATGCTTCCTCATCACTCGTCAGCGAAATCCAGCGCACCTTCCCTCTTCCAGCATCTACCACGCCCAACTTCACTGTAGGGTTTGGATCTCCGACTTTGGGATACTTTTCGTTGTCCACCGTCGGATGAGTGGGAATCAAGTTGGCGATCGGATACGTCGGGACCTTGGTTTCGTCCATGTGCAGGAAGACGATCTGCTTGCTGTCGGGCGACCAGAAATAATTGCTGCGCACATCCAACTCTTCGGCGTACACCCAATCGATATCGCCGTTGAACAAATCGTCCTTGGTATCTTTTGTGAGCTGCCTTTCGACATCTCCACTAATCGGTCGCACGAAGAGATTGTGCTTGCGCGTGTAAGAAACATGACTGCCATCGGGGGAGAACTTGGGGTCGCCACTAGGGTCGGGCGCCGAAGTGAACTGCACCGCCGTGCCCGTCGTCAAATCATAGAGCCATAGCTGCCCCTGGGAGTCGAAAATCAGATGCTTTGAATCTGGCGCCCACACGTAAGCGGCTACGTGGTAGCGCGTCAGACGCTCTCGCTCACGTTCGTTGGTCACCTTGTTGGCGTCGGGCGCGAGCGAGGCCAACTTGGCGGCGCTGACCAGGACCTTCTTCTCGCCCGTGGCGGCGTCCACGTACCAGAGTTCTCCGTGCTCACCCGCGTCGTCGCGCTGCACGAACGAGAGCTTGGTCCCGTCGGGACTCCATTCGGAGTTTTCCGGGCCACGCCCGTTCAGCCCCCCCGGAGCGAAAATCGCTTCAATAGTGAGCGGTTTCACCGCCGAGGACGATTGCGCCCAAAGCGTTGGCAGCACATCAGGCACAAGCTGACCGGGGTTGAACAGACCAGGGATGAGGGCTAGAGCGGAAATTAAGATGTGCTTTTTCACGACGAAACTCCAAAATAGGAAAGTTAGGGACAAACACGCAGGGGCACGAATGAACGAGTTTACACCGCCCGGGCCTCCCGTGCGGTTGCCTTGGGTCGCAAGTCGGGCGGAGCCCGCGTTTCCGCGTGGTAGAATCAAAGCTGAGCCGTCCCGGGATGCTTCCAGAAATAGAAAACCTGTTGCGCCTGCAAGATGCGGACAAGGAAATCCGCCGCCTGCAGGACGAGATCGCTGAACTCCCCAAACGCGTTGCCGCCATCGAACACAAACTAGCCGACACCAAGGCCCACCTGGAAAAAGCCCAGGCCGCCGTCAAGGCCGATGAGGCCTCCCGCCGCAAGTACGACACCACGATCACGGACCTTCGGGGCAAGATTTCCAAATACCGCGACCAGTCTCTCGAAGTAAAAACCAACGAACAATACAAGGCTCTGTTACACGAGATTCAGTTTGCTGAAAAAGAAATCGCGGCCACAGAAGACAAGATTCTTGAGTTGATGGTGAATGCGGATGCGCGCGACAAGGAAGTGAAGGCTGCGCAGGCCGAGTTGAAGGTGGAAGCCGCCGAGATCGAAAAAGAGAAAGTTGAAGCCCGTCAGCGCACTGCCGATCGACGAAAACCAGCTCGCCGAGTGGCGCGCCAAACGCGATCAGATGCGGGCTGGCGTCGGCGAAGATCTTCTGCGCCACTACGAGAGGGTATCCAAGTTTCGCGGCAGCGGCATCTCTGAAGTGCGCGATCACAAGTGCATGGGCTGCCAGGTCATGCTGCGGCCGCAGATCTACAACGACGTCCGCACCGGGCAACAAACCGTGGTCTGCGATTCTTGCCAGCGTGTTCTCTACTTCAATCCTGCCAACGAAATGCAGGCTTTAGAGCCCGAACACAAACGCTCCCGCCGTCATCATCCCAAGATCGATGCGCCCCAGGCTTGGTACTACAGGCAGGAATTCGCCGATGTCGGCGAGGTCTTCCTGTGCTTCACCAATGCAGCCGGCCAGGCCAGCCGCCGCGTCTTCGACATGCATACCGGCCGCCTTATCGGCGACATCCTCATTCGCGAAGGCGATTTCCGCCATGCGTTCCCAGAAGACATTACCGGCACCATCCGGCTGAACGGAAGCTGGACTGAGCGCGAGATGGAAACCTGGGGCATGGAAATGCCGATGACTGCGCTAGATTCACTGCACGTAGACTTGGAGGCCGCGCAGTACGAAATGAAGTCCCGTACATCTGCCAAGCCTGAAAAGACCGCAGTCGTTCCCACCGAGCAAGCCGCTAGCTAGCAAGTGCGTTTAAGATTGCTGCATGTCTAAGACGACCGGCACTCCAACCGGCCTTACGGTCAAGATTTCCTCCCGCGGAGCGTCACGCCTGAAGGAGGGCCACGTCTGGGTCTATCGTTCCGACATCGTTTCAGCGGAAGGCATAGCTCCGGGCGCACTGGTCAGTGTGGTGGATCATCGCGGCCAGCCGCTTGGCAGCGCGCTTTATTCCAGCTCTTCGCAGATCGCTATCCGCCTCATCTCGCAGGAACCGGTCACTGACTTCCCGGCCTTGCTGCGACAGCGCATCGCTGACGCGATCGCCTACCGCGAGCCGATTGTCCGCGATACCAATGCTTACCGCGTGGTGTTCAGCGAAGCTGACTTTCTTCCGGGGCTGATCGTCGACCGCTACAACGACATTGTCTCGATGCAGATTCTCACTCAGGCCATGGATGCTGAGATCGTGCGTGAGACGCTGATTTCCGAGCTGACCGAGCGGCTGCACCCGGTTTCGATCATCGAGCGCGTGGACCCGCGCGTGCGCCTACTCGAGGATCTTCCCCCGCGCTCTTCCGGCCTTTTGCAAGGCGAGAAAACCTCGACGATCTTCACCATGAACGGTGTCCAGTTTCACTTCGAAGCACTCGAAGGCCAGAAAACTGGAGCCTTCCTCGACCAGCGCGAGAATTACGCCGCTGCTGCGCAGTATGCCCACGGGGAAGCGCTCGACATCTTCTGCTACCAGGGAGGCTTTGCGCTTCACCTCGCGCCGCATTGCTCGCGCGTCACCGGCATTGACAGCTCCCGTCCCGCGCTCGAAGTCGCCGACCAGAACGCCGCGCTCAACCGCGGGGAGCTCAACGACAAGGGAAAAGAAATCGAATGGATCGAAGCTAACGCCTTCGACCTGCTCAAGGACTACGCTTCCTCCGGCCAGCGTTATGACACCATCGTCCTCGACCCTCCCGCGTTCGCCAAGGGTAAGCGCGACCTCGATGCCGCCCTTCGCGGCTACAAAGAACTCAATCTCCGCGCCCTGAAGATGCTCCGCCCTGGAGGGATCTTGGTGACCTGTTCCTGTTCGTACCACGTCGGCCGAGCTGATTTTCTCGAAATGCTAGGTGCCTCTGCGCTCGACGCACACCGGACGCTGCGCTTGGCCGAGATCCGCGGACAGGCCAAGGATCATCCTGTCCTGCTGAACGTCCCAGAAACAGCCTACCTGAACTGTGTCATTGCCATTGTAAGATGATTAAAATGAGGGCATTACATATAGTTGACAATGCTGCACTCATATTTAATGATCCCTTTCGTGGCATTATGCATCTAAGATAGTAAACCGGCTTTGCCGAATTCTTATAAACCAGAAGGAGATCGTTTCCATGACCGTACTTACCCGTTTTGAGCCTTTTCGTGAGTTTTCTACCCTGCAAGATCGCATCAACCGCGTATTCCGCGAGTCCCGCGGCCAGGCAGCCCACGATGAAGCCCTCACCACTTCGGGCTTTGCTCCTGCCGTCGACGTCTACGAAGACGAGCACACCGTCACGTTGAAGATCGAAGTCCCGGGGATCGACGAGAAGGATATTGACGTCCGCCTCGAGAACAACACCCTCACCGTTCACGGCGAGCGCAAGATCGAGAAAGAAGAGAAAGAAGAGAACTACCGCCGCGTGGAGCGCCAGTACGGCAGCTTCACCCGCACCTTCACCCTGCCCACCACCGTGGATTCCGAGAAAGTTTCGGCAACCTACGACAAGGGCGTGTTGAAGATCGCTCTGCCCAAAAAGGCTGAAGCGAAGCCCAAGCAGATCAAAGTCAACGTTGGCGGGGCCAAAGCGGAAACCGAAATGACCCTCGAAGCCAAAGGCCCCAGCAAAGCCGCGTAAGGTTGCATTGTGTAGGACCGGGTCGGAGCCTGTCCTGAGCGAAGTCGAAGGAACCCGGTCGTCGAGCGAAGCTCGGCGGTCTACAATCTACGGGAGGCGGCAGAAGTTGCCTGCCTCCCGTTCTGTTGTTTGTTGTAGCGCCGGCTTTCCGCCGGCTGTCGTGGTGGCGTCTCGCCGCCACGCTTTGTAAACTAAACTAGAAACCGGAGTTCTCCCATGCCAATCCGTTGGGACAAATTCACCGTAAAAGCGCAGGAAGCCGTCCAGCGCGCGAACGACCTCGCATCCGAGCACGGCAACCCCGAGCTTATGCCGGTTCATTTGTTAGCCGCCCTGCTCGAAGATAAAGAAGGCATCGTTCCGCCTGTGCTCGAAAAAATCGGCATCGGCCCGCAAGCCGTTCTCAGCGATGTCTATCGTGAGATCGAGAAGCTTCCCAAAGTGTCCGGACAAGCGACGCAAGCCACGCTTTCGAACGCGACCAACAAACTCCTTGAGCAAGCTTTCAAGGAAGCCGCCAATTTCAAGGATGAATACGTTTCGACCGAGCACCTGCTGCTCGCCATCACGCACCTCAAACAGGACGCAGCCCAGCAGATTCTCGCCCGCCACGGCGCCACCAACGACGCGATCCTGAAAGCCCTGACCGCCATCCGCGGCACACAAAAAGTTACCGACCAGAATCCGGAAGCCAAATACCAGGCCCTCGAACGCTACGCCCGCGACCTCACCGAGCAGGCTCGTCGCGGCAAGCTCGACCCAGTCATCGGACGCGACGAAGAAATCCGCCGCGTGGTTCAGGTTCTCTCCCGCCGCACCAAGAATAATCCCGTCTTAATCGGTGAACCCGGCGTGGGCAAGACTGCCATTGTCGAAGGCCTGGCGCAGCGCATTATTTCCGGCGATGTGCCTGAAGTACTCAAGAACAAACGCGTCGTCGCTCTCGATCTCGGCGCCATGCTGGCCGGAGCAAAGTATCGCGGCGAGTTTGAAGACCGCCTCAAAGCCGTCTTGAAGGAAATCGAAGATTCGCAGGGCCAGGTCATTCTCTTCATCGATGAGTTGCACACCCTGGTCGGCGCTGGGGCCGGCGAAGGCGCCATCGACGCCTCGAACATGCTGAAGCCCGCGCTCGCTCGTGGAGAACTGCGCGCCATCGGCGCGACTACGCTCAACGAATACCGCAAGTACATCGAGAAAGACGCCGCCCTCGAACGCCGCTTCCAAATTGTTTTCGTCGGCGAGCCAAACGTCGAGGACACCATCGCGATTCTTCGCGGCTTGAAAGAGAAATACGAAGTGCATCACGGCGTGCGCATCAAAGACTCCGCGATCGTTGCCGCCGCCACGCTCTCACATCGTTACATCTCCGACCGCTTTCTGCCCGACAAGGCCATTGACCTCATCGACGAAGCCGCGGCCTCAATTCGTATCCAGATCGATTCGCTTCCTACTGACATCGATCAACTCGAACGCCGCGCCACGCAGCTTGAGATCGAGAAACAGGCGTTAAAGAAAGAAGACGACGCCAACTCTCGCGAGCGCTTGTCCGTCATCGAGAAGGAACTCGCCGGAATCCGCGAGAAAGCCAACGCACTCAAAGCCAATTGGAAAAAGGAAAAAGATCTGATTGCGCGCTCGCGCGAACTAAAAGAAAAAATCGAGAAACTAAAGATCGAAGAGCAGACGGAAGAGCGTAAAGGAAATCTGCAGCGCGTTGCGGAAATCCGTTACGGGCTGTTGCGCCAGGCCGAAGAAGAGTTAGCTAAGCTGAGCGCGAAGATCGATGGCAAAGGCACGGGCGCCCCGCGCATGCTTAAAGAGGAAGTGGACGAAGAAGACATCGCCCGCATCGTTTCCAAATGGACCGGCATTCCCGTGTCGAAAATGCTCGAAGGCGAAGTGAAAAAGCTTGTCACTATGGAAGATCGTCTGCGCCAGCGTGTCGTCGGCCAGGACCAGGCTCTCGAGCGCGTTTCGAACGCCATACGACGCTCCCGTGCCGGACTCAGCGATCCCAAGCGTCCCATCGGTTCGTTTATTTTTCTCGGTCCGACCGGAGTCGGCAAAACCGAGCTCGCCCGCGCCCTCGCCGAGTTTCTCTTCGATGACGAGCGCGCCCTTTTGCGTATCGACATGTCCGAATACATGGAGAAGCATTCGGTCGCCCGTTTGATCGGCGCGCCTCCGGGCTACGTCGGCTACGAAGAAGGAGGCCAACTCACCGAGCAGGTTCGCCGCCGTCCTTACGCAGTGGTGCTGTTCGATGAAATCGAGAAGGCGCATCCCGACGTTTTCAACGTCCTGCTTCAAGTCATGGACGACGGCCGCCTTACCGACGGCAGAGGCCGCATCGTCGACTTCAAGAACACGATTCTGATCATGACTTCGAACATCGGGTCGAGTTATCTGCAACCCGACCACGTGCAAACTCCGGAAGAGTTTGAGAAGGCCAGCGAACAGGTTGTGAACGCACTGCACGGCCACTTCCGGCCCGAGTTCCTGAACCGGGTCGACGACATCATCGTCTTCAAACCGCTCGGCAAGGAACAATTGGTGAAGATCATCGAACTACGCCTGGAAGATGTGCGCCGTCTGCTGGCCGATCGCAAAATCTCGATTGAGCTCACCGACCCTGCCAAAGACCTCCTCTTCACGCAGGGCTACGATCCGAACTTCGGAGCGCGCCCACTCAAGCGCGCCATTCAGAAGCTGATCCAGGACCCGCTGGCGTTGAAGATTTTGGATGGAGAGATACTGCACGGAGATCATGTGATCGTCGATGCCGATAAGAAAGCCGGCAAGATGAAATTTGAAGTCAGCAGGCGCGTAGGAGAAAAAGAAACCGCGAAAACAAAACGGTAAAGCCGAATCGCAATTGTCATCCCGAGCAACGCGAGGGGCCTTGGTGTTTGCTCGCATCGGCGACGCGGATGCCCCAAGCGGAAACCAAGGCCCCTCGCTTTCGCTCGGGATGACACGCATGTTTATTCGAAGTACACCCTATTTCTTCGCAAAGGCTTCGGTTACCTCAGGCGATGCGGCCAGGTACCATGCGATCACGACTCGCACCATGATCTGGGCGCCGTAAAAGAAGAAGCACCAGCCCAGGTCCCGCGCGGCCGCGGACACCGCCGGCACCGACCCCGCGACTCCGATCACCATGAGCAGCATCGCGCACCAGCGCGCCCAATTGCGCAGCCGGTAAAGGCCCCAGCCAACTAGCGCCCATCCTGCACCAACAGATAAGGCGGTCTGCGGTCCGTTCAGTTCTCTTCCGTACGTGACGCCAGTTCTCATTGTCGTTGACAGCGTGCCCGGCGCCACGAAGTCAGCGACGCCGATTGCGACCAGATATCCCGCAACCAGAAAAAACAGAGCTGCGATCACCATGACGCTGACGGGGTGTTCCATAAGCTGAGAGTACCGCAGTTTCGACGCGAGAAATGGCGTCTAGCTTGTGGCACACTAGATTCATGCCCAGCCTTACCCTCGGCGACTTCGAACTCAGCATTTTTTCCGACGGAACTTACCCGCTCGACGGCGGCGCGTTTTTCGGCGTCATTCCCAAGATCATGTGGTCGCGCAAAGCCGCGGCTGACGAAAGAAATTACGTCCAGGCCGGACTCAACTCACTCCTCATTCGCACCGGCAAACAAAACGTGCTCGTCGAAACCGGAATGGGAAATAAGCTCTCAGAACGCATGGTCAAGTTCTACGGCCAGCCAGCGCAGTTGCTCGCCAATCTCGCCGCCGCTCGAGTCGCTCCCGAAGATATCGACATTGTCATCAATACCCATCTGCATTTCGACCACTGCGGCTGGAACACAGTGCGAAAGGATGGGAAGATCGCTCCAACTTTTCCGCGCGCCAAATATTACGCGCCGGAAGGCGAATGGCAATATGCGCGCCATCCCAGCGAACGCGACCTGATCAGCTACATCCCCGACAACTACGACCCACTCGTCCAAAGCGGCCAGATGACGCTGCTCAAAGGCGGCGAAGAAATCGTCCCCGGCATCTCGGTAAACACTTTCCCCGGCCACACCGCGCACATGCAAGCCGTGATCGTCGAAAGCGGAGGCCGCGCTTGCTGCTACATTTCGGACCTCATCCCCACGACGGCGCACATCGACATCACCTGGGGCATGGGGTTTGATCTTTATCCGCTGCAGACGATCGAGAGCAAGAAGCAGTACTACGCCAAGGCGATTCCCGAGAGGTGGCTCACGGTCTTCACGCACGATGCGAAGACGCCCTGGGCTTATGTGGAGAAAGATGAGGTTGGAAAGATGGTGGCGAATAGTGCTGGCTAAGACGGAAGAACGCCGCCATCACCTTGACCGAAGGCGGCGCTCATCATTCCCATGGTGGCCGCCAACCAGGGTATCGTCTCTGCACATATCTCATCCGCGAGTCCGGGCGAATTCAGGTTCTTAGAAGGAATAAACACCGGGGCGCCTTCCTGATTCAAAACCACATTCCATCTCGCACTGAGCGGGCCTCCGTGCGTTGCGCTGTTGAGGGCGTGCGTGAACCCCTTCATGGATGGCAACGGGCCCTGCAGGAGTCCATCATTCAAATACTCGACCATTTGCTGAAGGGTTGGCCTTTTGCCATGTTTCCACCCGTCGCCCCAAGTCTGTTGCGCGTCCGGCTTCTTGAACAAGTACACCATCGATACCGCGCTTTCGGTCAGGGGACGCACCAGCACTTTCGCACCGAATAGGTAACCTTGGCGAATAAGCTCTCGAATCGAGAGAGCGAGCGACATCGTCTGAGGTACCAGAATACACATGGCGTTCTGGAAGTTACTGAGTGGACGCCCATGAGAAGCCGGGGCGCACTTCGAGTTCAGCTCCAAACAAGCAGTGATCAGCTTGTCAAAAGATAATAGAAGCTCGCGGCCAAGGTAGGGCTCGTCTGACGGAGCAAAAATGAGTGGAGTCATAGCGGCGCTCCCTCAGGATACACTGCTTGTTCTACGCGTTCGCGGTCGCCGACAGTCTCACTTCGAAGAATTCCTCCACCCGCCCCAAAATCTCCACCGCACTCTTCGACTCATAAATCGCTTTGCGCAGCGCGGCCCCGCCGGGAACGCCGTGCGTGAACCAGGAAGCAAACTGCTTCATCTTCCCGACGGCGTCCGGAAGTTCTTCTTCGATCAACATCTGGAAGTAAGTGCGGATCATCTGGTAGCGGTCGGCCTCGCTAGGCTCGTCGTAGTCTCGTGTGGAAGCGCACGCCTCGCCCGCTCGGCCCATCCCCGCGCAATACTGCTGAATCTGCCTAAAAATCCAGGGATTCGAAGGCGCGGTCCGCCCAATCATCACCGCGTCGCAGTCCGTCTGCGTGACCATGGCGCAAGCATCTTCGGGCGTGCGGATGTCGCCGTTGCCAATCACTGGAATCTTCACTGCATCCTTGATCGCGGCAATCCACTCCCAGCGGGCGTTCCCGCTGTAGCCCTGCTCCCGAGTGCGCGCGTGCAACGCGACCGCCGCCAGCCCGCACGATTCCGCCATTCGTGCAAGTTCCACGCACACGATCTCCTCATCGTTCCATCCGGCACGAAACTTCACCGTAAAGGGAATCGTCACAGCAGCTCGTACCGCCTCAAAGATCCGCCCGATCGCCGGCAGATCGCGCAGCAAGCCGGAGCCTCCGTTGCACTTCACGACTTTCTTTGCCGGACAACCCAGGTTCAGGTCCACCAAGTCGAAGCCGAGGCCCTCGACCATCCGGGCCGCCTCGGCCATGACTTCCGGATTGCTGCCAAAAAGCTGCGCCGAAATCGGGTGCTCGTCCTCATAGAAATGGAGATAGCGCTTGGCCTTCTGATCTTTCTTTCGCAGCACTCCGTCGGCCGAGGTGAACTCGGTCATGATCAAACCGCAACCGTCCAGGTTGCGGATGAAGCGGCGGAAGACCGTGTCGGTAACGCCAGCCATGGGCGCGAGGACCGTTGCCGGCGCGATCTCGACCCCGCCGATGGCAAGGCTCGCCGGAACCGGTTTCAGCGACGCCGCTC
Organism: uncultured Acidobacteriaceae bacterium; assembly: GCA_963747615.1. GTDB lineage: Bacteria > Acidobacteriota > Terriglobia > Terriglobales > Acidobacteriaceae > Sulfotelmatobacter. Next base: position 434,642 of record CAVVFP010000001.1, on the reverse strand, counting down.
GGCGGCCAGAGCCCAGTCCCCGCAAGTCTGACCCACCCGAGCCATTCGAGTTGTCCCAGAACTTCTTCACATTCCTATTCTACTTGGCCCTGCAAAACAAAAGCCCCCGCCGATCGGCGAGAGCTTAGTTTTCAGGTATATCCGTGGTAATTGGCGAAATCCGTGGCCAAAACTTAGTTTTTAGCCGCCTCAGGCTTAGCCGGCGCCGGAGCGTTCTTCGCATACTTGCGGCGGAAACGCTCGACGCGGCCAGCGGTGTCCATAAGCTTCTGCTTGCCGGTAAAGAAAGGATGGCAGGCTGCGCAGATTTCAACGCTGATGTCTCCCTTGTGAGTTGACCGGGTAACAAACGCATTGCCGCACGCACAATGCACGCGCACTTCGTTATAAGCGGGATGAATAGCAGGTTTCATATGGGTTCCAATCTCGTCCGAACCATTAGATTCTACCGGAATGCCCCCGGATTCAGCAACGCCGGGGCTCTCTCAGAAGCGGAACTGGTACGACACTTTTACAAAAAACTGACGGCTGTCGTTAATGTAACCCTTTGCCGTGTAAAGTCCCGCCAGAGGATTTTCCATCAAGCTGCGATCCAGGTTCTGCAGATCGCTGTTATAGCCCACATAAATCGCGGTGCCCGGATGCACCAGATAGGTAAGCAGGACATCGGCGTTGAACTCTTTCTGCGTGGGCAGGTACGTATATGGATAGAACGTCGTTCCCGGAGTGTTCGCCAGAACTGAGTTGTATTGCAAAATCACGCGGAGTGAAAGCTGCGGGGTGAACTGCCAGTTCCATTTGCTGCGTACGATGTGGTTATTGAAAATACCCTTCCCGATGGGGACGCCGGGAGGCGCCGCGGCAAGAGCGAAAAGATATTCGTTCTCGGTCGCGCGCAGGCGCTCAAACAGATAAGTATTCTCAATCTTCAACGGCTTCATGGGACGGAAGGTCAACGTCGCGGAGGCCCTATCCTGCCGCGACAAGAGCGACTGCGGGACCGCCGTCGCGGCAGGCACAAAGTTCACTCCGTCGCCCCATGAATAGTTGGCCCCAATCATAACCTTCGGAAAGTAGCTTGTTTCGAACGAACCTCCGCTGCGGTGTTCGTGGTAATCCTGGGTCTGGTTCGTGGATAGCCCGTAGAATAAAAAGTCCTGCGGCCGCAACCGCTCTCGCAACTCCTCATAAGGCAGCACATAGAAGATCGTTTTCGCGCGTCCTTGAATCGCTAGATAAGGATCGTAGTAAGTGTCCAGCCGGTTGCCCTCGTGGTCAAACACATAGCGCTGCTTGATCGATGGACCCCAGTCCACGATCCAACCCCTCTTGGGACGGAAACGGTAATGGGCCTGCTGGTAGAGTCCGCGAATGTCCACGCGGTTCACGAATCCCGGCACGGACACAAACCCGGGACTGATGTCGTCGTAAATTCCCTGGTAGGAAAAGTGCAGCCCGACGTAGTTTAGATCCAGCTTCTCCGCTGGACCAGCATAATAGTTGCCGTTGCCGACATTACCTGAGCTGAAGGGATAAAGCCCGTACTCGCAGGTTGTCTCGAGGTTGGTCGAGTTCAGGCCCAGCAGGTTGCTCGAGGTCACTACTGCCTGACCATCTAATGTCCAGTTGGCATTCAACTTCAAGCGCGTGTCCACTCCGCCGATGCGGTTAAACTCGCCCGTTGTAGGACATTCCCAGTCGGTATAAATCACGCCCACACTCGACTGCTTGAAGATGTCGCGACTCACCCGCGCAATCGTGAAGTACGACCGAATGCCGTAGAGGTTATCTGCACAAGTAGAGCTCGATTCGGTGGGAAGGCAGTAGCTGGGGACTGCCAGCCCCGGCCCGCGGTCATCGGTCGACATTACCCCGACCGAATATGGCCCTTCCTTCCCCGTCAGCCGGATTCCCGCCGAAGGGTCCTGAATATTGCGCGTGAAAAACAGGTCTAATGGGGTCCGAAAGAAGTCTTCATTCTCCAGAAAGAACGGTCGCTTCTCGGGAAAGTACACCTCGAACCTCTGGTTCACGGTGATCTGTGGATCCTCCGACTCCACCTGGCTGAAATCGGGGTTCGCCGTCAGATCCAGCACAAAGTGGTCATGGATCACGAACTTCGCATCCATACCCGTCTGCCCCTGCACTGTCGCACTCTGAAAAAAGGGATTGTAGGGATCGTTCGTGTCGAGGCTTCGGAAGCCGCGCAGTATTCCATAAGGAATCAGTTCGATGCTGCGCCCCGGAGAAATTCCCTCCAGCCCGTATAACGTCGCCGCCTGTCCCAGCCGACCCTCCACTTTGGACGAAATCTCCGGCCAGAATGAATCCTCATTCTTGCGAACGATTCCACGATACAAAATGATGCCCCACTCTTGTTCCCGCGTCGCCGGAAACCGCAGGCTCTTGAATGGAATTGCCATCCAAACCACAAAACCGCGGCTGGTCACCTTGCCCCGCGAATCCCATACCGTGTCAAACGAGGTATCGAAATTCCCACTGATCTCATCTCGCGTAGCCTCGGTATAGATCGCGTCCCACTGCACCCCCAGCGGCGTGGTCTGGAAGGCGTATGCCCGGCGCCGGTCGTGAAAGGTGTCAAGCATGACCTCCACCTGATCGTCGTCGAAAATGTCTTCCCGCCGCGACATCCGCGCCCGCACCTTCCTGGCATCGTCGAAGCACACGAACACGATGTACAGATTCTTCTGGTCGTAGCCCAGGTAGGCGGAGGTCTCCTCTGAAACTTTTTCGCCGTCGTGCGGATTGCGCTGCACAAAGCCCGTCACCTTCGCCATCTGCATCGCGATGTCGCCCTCGGGTTTCATGCTTAGGAAATCCTGTAGCGACGGGGCGTGGGGTAATCGCGGAATGGTCAGGGACGGTAGCGCCAGCCCCAGGGCATTTTGCGGGATTGTTTGTGCGTTTTGACCGGTTGGCTTCTGTGATGAGGGAACGACCTGCGCCGCCGAGGTCGAACCCCGCACCCATGCCGCGGTCTCGGGCGCGGTCTGCGGCGGGGACGCGCCCCAGCTAAGTTCCAAGGCCCCGAACAGCGTCACCGCAGCCGCCAGCAGGAACCTTAGAAGCCTTTTGACTGAAGAACTCCCAGTTCTGCCCAAAGGCAAAGCGCCCCCTACGTCTCCCGGGTCACGCCTCGAGAGGAATTCAGCAAGATACACCACGAACGGCTCTCAGAAAACAGCAAAGCACTTCTTTAAGGTTTGCCGAACACGATTATGCACAGGCTTTCAGGAGGTTCGGATTCACAACTGCCGAGAGCGTTTAGGTTTCGAAAAGCGACCGTGGTAAACCTGACTGCCGAATAATAGACAGGAGAGTGCCTATTCGCAGTTCGGAATGGTCCGGGACAGGCACGGTAACAGTTGAATTTTCGGCGCGCTTCTGCATAACGACATGACTGCCCCTTCGTCGCACCTCAGAGAATCCGTTACGAAGAAGAAATGCTGCAAACCTCGCGGCCGGACAGCACGCGCACCCTACCCAACTTCGACCTCAAGCCGGGTCACGAACAGTTCCGAATGCCCACGCCGTTCGATTTCCGTTGGATCTGCAGTCTCCAAAAACAACTCCACTGCCTCTTGCAGGTTGTTGCGCGCGGATTCAATTGTGTCGCCTTGGCTGGCAACATCTAGCTCGGGACAAAGGGCAATATAGCCGTCACCTTCACGTTCAATGATCGCGGTAACCTGCCGTAGGTGCTTCATGTAGCTCCGAAGAATTCAACTTCATTCTAGAACAATCAGTCCTAGAACAACGAACTCTGCCGTCGACTCGGCGTAATCCCAAAATGATCGTAGGCCAACTGCGTCGCCACGCGCCCGCGCGGAGTCCGGTTCAAAAAACCAATCTGCATCAGGAACGGCTCGTAGATCTCTTCAATCGCATCCGGCTCTTCGGCCAGCACCGCCGCCAGCGTATTCACGCCCACCGGCCCGCCCTGATATTTTTCGATAATCGTCAGCAGCAGCCGGCGGTCCACTTCGTCGAACCCATACTTGTCCACTTCCAGCATCTGTAGCGCGGCCTGCGCCGTCGGCAAGTCGATCTTGCCGGCGCCGCGCACTTGCGCATAGTCGCGCACCCGCCGCAGCAACCGGTTCGCGATTCGCGGAGTCCCCCGCGACCTGCTGGCAATCTCGATCGCCCCGGCGCCGTCGACTGCAACACCCAGAATCTCCGCCGACCGTTCCACGATCACGCGCAAATCCTCGGGAGTATAAAACTCCAGCCGCAACACAATGCCAAACCGCGACCGCAGCGGCGCGGAAATCAATCCCGCCCGCGTGGTCGCACCCACAAATGTAAACGGCTTCACTTCCAGCGTATGCGTGCGCGCCGAAGGCCCCTGCCCAATAATAATGTCCAGCTTGTAATCTTCCAGCGCCGAATACAACAGTTCTTCGAGCACCGGCTGCAGCCGGTGAATCTCATCGATGAACAGGACTTGCTTGTCCTGCATGTTCGTGATGATCGCTGTCAGGTCGCCTTTGATCTGCAACAGCGGCGCTGCCGTAGGCTGAAAGTGCACGCCCAGCTCGTTCGCAATAATGTTGGCCAGCGTAGTCTTCCCCAGCCCCGGAGGCCCATACAGCAACACATGATCCATGGCCTCGCCGCGCGACCGCGCCGCCTCAATCGCTACCGCCAGATTTTCTTTGACCTTTGCCTGCCCAATGAACTCGTTAAGCCGCTGCGGTCGCAGCTTCAACTCAAACGAAGAATCGTCCTCGACCGCCGCAGCAGACACGAGACGGTCAGGGCTGTAATTCAGATTGGGATTGTTCCTTGCAGTAGCCACTGGCGGGATATTACCACGACCCACGAGGGATAGCCGCCCACGAACCATGTGGGACGACCGCCTCGAGAGCCTGCCCCGAGCGAAGCCGAGGGGTCCAGCCGAGCGCAGCGAAGCCTGCTTCTCGCTTACTTACTTCGGGTACCAGTCGAGCACCCGCACCTCAATCCCAGTCCCTTCGAGAGCTTTCTGAAACACAGCAAGATCAGATCCGTGATAGTGGTAGGGGATAACAATCTTAGGATGAAATGCTTTCACCGCGTCGGCAGCTTCTTCCGGCGGCATCGTGTAAGGCAGATTCATGCACACGAACGCCACGTCGATGTTCTTGAGCGCACGCATCTCAGGAATGCCCTCGGTATCTCCCGAGAAATAGAACCGCTTCCCGCCGTAGGTAAGCACGTAACCATTCCCGCGCCCTTTGTTGTGAAAGAGCTTTCCGGGAGCGGGACCGCGCTTCAAGTTGTACGCGGCGATCGCCTCAATCGTCCATCCCTGCCAGCTCTTCGTTTCGCCGTTAGCGATGGGTTTAGCGCTAGTGACAGTCGCGACGACGGCAGGCGCCGCCAGAATTTCTGTTCCCGGCTTGCTGATCTCCTTAATCGAGTCCGGATCCATGTGATCGCCATGAATGTCGGTAATCAGAATGAGGTCCGCTTTTGGAAGCCCCGCCAATTTCGCAGGCTGGCCGGGATCGAGATAGATGATTTTTCCTCCCGATTCGATCAGCGTGCTCGCGTGATAAAGAGGCGTAATCTTGACCGGCCCGGCGGAGGTGGGGAAGACTTGCGTGTCGGCGGCGTACCCAAGCGGCACCATCGCAATAAGAAAACAAATAAGAATAGATGCAAATTTCATGCTGGACCTCGCGCCCCACTCGCCGGATGTTACCACGAACCATGTGGAGACAGCCGCCTCGGCTGTCCGGTCTAGGCGAAGCCAGGCCGCGCGAAATTCCAGTGCAGGTTCCTGGACATGAGCTGTAAAATTTGAGCGCGACCATGTATCTATACTTTTGTCTATAATGCTATAATTATAGTGATATGGCCCTTAGTATCAAAAGCATAGAGACAGAACATCTGGCCCGAAAGGTCGCGGCCAAAACCGGCGAGAGCCTAACCGGCGCCATCCAGAAAGCCTTGGAGGAGCGTCTCGAGCGTCTAAATAACAATCGCAGGAGCCAGGCGCTCGCGGCACAAATCGATGACATTCTGCAGCGCGTCGACGCCATGCCCGACCTCGATGCCCGCACTCCCGACGAGATTATCGGCTATGACGAGGATGGCCTTCCGTCGTGAGGCAAATTAGCACGAGGCAAACTGGCAATGGTCATTGACACCTCGGCCCTGGCGGCAATCTTTTTTCACGAGCCGGAGCGTGACGCCTTCCGTGACGCCATTGTTGCCGCGAGCAGCCGCCTCATCTCTGCGGCGACCGTTCTCGAAGCTGGCATGGTGATCGAGGGTCGCAGGGGCGGTGGAGCAGGCCGGGAGTTCGATCTGTTTCTCGTCCGCGCCCAGCTACAGATTGTTCCGATTGATGCCGAACTCGCGGACCTCGCCCGTTCTGCATGGCGCAAGTATGGAAAAGGCCGTCACCCGGCGGGACTGAATTTCGGCGATTGCTTTTCCTATGCCCTCGCCAAATCCTCCGGCGAACCGCTGCTCGCCAAGGGCACGGACTTCGCCAGGACGGATGCCCTAATTCATTCTTAGGATTTTGCTTGATATACGCTGGAACTCAAGGCGGAACGATTCTGGACGTTTGATGAGTAGCGGGGGAAGCTGGCAAAAGCGCAGGGGATGAAAAAATCGTAAGCTCGTGCGGTTGCTCTTGGTTTTAGCCCTATGCTGTCAGTACTGCTCATTACAGAGCCGCGCGCGCTGATGTCGTCACAGAAAGGACGGATGTGGAGCGCGAACTGCATTGTGAGTTCGACCGATTGGCGTCAACTGATCGGCTATCTTCTATTTGACCTCGCCGCTAAACACGCTCTAATCGACCTCGTAGCATAGCGCATGCTACGCCCGACGGCGATCGCACTGTGAGGGTAACGAAGCTTAAAGGCGTTCATGCTCCGGTGCTCTCCGAAACGCTGCATCGAGGATTCTCGCACAATGTGATGTCCGCCATTAATCAAGTGAGGGATTACGACCGCATTCTACGAGAGTGCGATGCAGCTAATCGCGACAAGATAGTTGAGACATTTGGCTAGGTGCCGGAGAGGGTACGAAAGGCTGTCGTGATTGGTAGAGAGCCGCGCACGGTTGCGGATAAGGAGGTCCTCGAGCGGCGAATGGCGGAGCAACCGGACGTCAGGATCGTGTCCTACGACGAGATCCTCCAAGCACAGCATCGGCAAATCCGCCGCGGACCGTGGGGAACTTACATCTGACCGGAACAGCTATGCCTACTCTTCCTCTTCCTTCACATCACCCCGCGCCGCCTTACCCTTCTCAATAATCTTCTCCTGCAGCGCGCCCGGCACGGTGTCGTAGTGATGCATTTCCATGTTGAAGCTGCCGCGGCCTTGCGTCATCGAGGTCAAATCCACACCGTAGGTAAGCATCTCGGCCATCGGCACTTCGGCTTTCACAACGGTGTTGCCGCCCTTGTTGTCCATACCTTGGATGCGTCCCCGGCGGCTGTTCAAATCGCCCATGATCGACCCAGCAAAGTCGTCTGGAATCGTGATCTCGACCGACATCACCGGCTCCAGAATCGTAGGCTTGGCCTGCTCCATCGCCTTCCGGAACGCGATGCGCCCCGCCATCTGGAACGACATATCGTTCGAATCCACATCGTGATAAGACCCGTCATAAAGAATCACGCGGAAATCCACCACCGGAAATCCCGCCAGATAGCCGCGCGAAGCCGCATCCTTGATTCCCTTTTCGATCGCCGGAATATAGTTCTTCGGAATCGCGCCGCCAAAAATGTCGTTCACGAATTCAAACTGTCCCCCCCGCGGCATGGGCTCCATCTTGATCTTGCAGTCGCCGTACTGCCCGTGGCCTCCGGTCTGCTTCTTGTGCCGGCCCTGCACATCCGCTTTGCCGCGGATCGTCTCCCGGTAGGGCACCTTGGGCGCTTTCAAAACCACTTCCGTGTGATACCGCTTCTTCAGCTTGGCTACGATCACTTCAATATGCTGCTGCCCCGTCCCCGCGATCAGAAATTCCTGGGTCTGCGCATCCCGGAAAAATCGCAGCATCGCATCTTCTTCCATCAACTTATGGATCCCCGGCCCCAGCTTGTCCTCATCGGCACGGCTCTTCGGTTCAATCGCAAACGTGATCGCCGGCTCCGGCAGCTTCACTCGCGGATAAAGAATCGGCGCCGCCTTATCTCCCAAAGTGTCGCCGGTGAGCGTGTCTTTCAACTTCGCGACCGCCCCAATGTCCCCGGCGTGCAATTCTGTCACCGGAACCGCCGTCTTCCCCTGCATGATGGAAATATGCGACAGCTTCTCCGCCGATCCGCGCGAGAAATTCTGCACCGTAGATTCGTTCTTCAGCACACCAGAAAAAACCTTGAAGTAAGAAATTCTGCCCGCAAACGCATCCGAAACCGTTTTGAAGACATACAACGACATCGGTTCCGCATCTGTCTCATGCCGTTTCGGCGCGTCTCCATTCCCCGAGGCCGCCGGTTCGCCCTGCACCCATTCATGCTCGGACGGCGCGGGAGTGTAGTCCACAATAAAATCCATCACCCGGTCAGCACCGATATTGCCCAGCCCCGATGCAAAGACCACAGGAAAGAGTTTGTCCTCGCGAATCGCATTGTGCAGCGCCGGGATCAGGTCTTCTTCCCCCAGCGTCCCTGCCTCGAAGAACTTCTCCATCAGCTTGTCGTCGCCTTCGGCCACCAGTTCGACCAACTGCTCGTGCGATTCCTGCACCTGCGCCCGCATATGTGCCGGGATTTCCGTCTCTTTGCCTTTTCCATTCCCTCCCAGCTCATACGTGTAAGCCTTCATGCGGACCAGATCGACCACGCCGCTCAAATTCTTCTCGCTCCCGATCGGCAGCTCAATCGGAATCACATTCCGCCCGAACGCGCTGATCAGCGACTCCAGCACCCGCTCCGCGTTCGCCCGGTCGCGATCCATGCGGTTCACCACAATCAGCCGCGGAGTCTTGTACTCCTCGCAATCGTTCCACACCCGCTGCGTCACCACTTCCACGCCGGCCACGCCATCCACAACTACAATCGCCGCGTCCACCACCGGCAGCACCATTTTTGCCTCGTGCACAAACATGTTGAAGCCGGGGGTATCGATCACGTTGATCTTCGTTTTGCCCCACTCCACATAGGCCGCGGAAGCCGCAATCGACATCTTGCGCGTGATCTCTTCTTCGTCGTAATCGGTTGTGGTCGACCCCTCGTCCACCCGCCCCAGCCGCGGCGTCGCCCCCGACGTATACAGCATGGCTGACACCAGCGTGGTCTTCCCCGCGTGTCCGTGCCCCACGATCGCTACATTACGAATGCTTTCTCCGGAATAAACTTTCACCAGTAGGCTCCTTCACAGGCGTGGAAAGAGGGAAGGCCCAGAATCCAGAATCAGAGTTCAGAACGAAGAACAGTGCAGTATACAGGCCAGCCCAACCTCACCCGCCAAAACTAAGGATGCTACCACGCGGGAAGCAGCCGCCTCAACCTGCAAAGATTCGAGGTTCAATGTGGGGACAGCCGCCCCCGCCTGCCCTGAGCAAAGCCGAAGAGGCTGTCCGGCCGAGCGCAGCTCGCCATGCCAGCACCGCGACCCTAAGTCCGCGAACCCGTGCAAAAAAACAGCCGCAGTTGTATCATCCTCCCGATGCTAGGCAACCGCACCAGCGAGCAGTGGATCTCGCAATACGCTTCCAGCCATCAAAATCCAGTAAACCGCGTCTGCCACACCCTGGGCATCCCGACCATCGTTCTCTCGCTCCCAGTTTTTCTCGTCAGCATATTCGTCCATGGTCTGTGGCCTTACGCCCTGGCTCTGTTTGTCTTGGGATGGATTCTCCAATTCATTGGCCACGCCTTCGAAGGCAAGCCGCCGGAATTCTTTTCTGACTGGCGCTTCCTGTTCGTCGGCCTCCGCTGGTGGTGGGCGAAGATCCAGGGCAAAGCCTGAAGCGCTTGAACACCACTAGGTTCTTGCCTTCCGCATCCGCAACTTGGTAAGCTTCGGGTAGGCCGATGCACCGCTTGACCGCCAGATTGTTATTGCTCTTCGCGCTGGTAGGAAATTTTCTCCCCCTGGCGTTAGCGGCTACGGCCGCGCCTCCGCGTGCATGCTGCCTCCGCAAGGGAGTCCATCACTGCCAGGATTCGCCCGCCTCGGAATACGAACAGCCCGTAATCCGCGACGCCAGTTGCTGTAACCATGGTTGTGGCCGCGCCGTAACCGTCACCCAATGGGCCCATCCCCAGTCGCAAGCGGTCGCCTTCTTCTTGCAAAAAATCAATGCCCACCTGGCCGGAGCACAACCCAGCTCGCCAGCCAACCCCTCTACCAAATTCCAATCCTCACGCGCCCCGCCCTCCTGCTGAAGCTGTCTCCTTGCCTGACTCACTTTCGTTTGCTTAACGCATAACTGCGTTTTTCCGGAAGCGCCTCCTCAGCTGCAATCAAGAGACGGCGTCGTCCGGCTACGCCAAGCCCGAATCCACATGGAGACAAAAATGGCTTATAAGACGGCCCTCATTACAGCGCTTGTTTTTTTCCTGGCCGCCACCGCATTGGCCACGATTTTCGGTTCCGTTCGCGGCATCATCCACGATCCTCAGCACCGTCCCATCCAGGGCGCACACGTTACCCTCAAGGCGCAAACTTCAGACTGGTCGCAGTCTCACGACTCCAACGATCAGGGAGAATTTGAATTCACTTCCGTCCCCATCGGAAATTACACGGTCACAGTCGCCTCAGGATCCTTCCAGCAAGTCCAGCAGGCCGTCATTGTCCAGTCCGACACCAGTCCAGTGTTGCATCTCATTCTGGCGGTCGCCGGCGCGAGGGAAACCGTCGCCGTCTCGGCAATTGCAACGGAAGCGACCATGGACACTGTCACTCCGACGACCATGGTGAACCGCGAAGACATCCGGGAGACCCCGGGAGCCGACCGCACCAACGCCATGCAGATGATCACAGATTACGTCCCGGCTGCGTATGTGACCCACGACATGCTGCACATGCGCGGAGGCCATCAGGTCGAGTGGTTGATTGATGGCGTCCCCATTCCCAACACCAACATCGCCACCAATCTGGGGCCGCAGATCGACCCGAAGGATATCGACTATCTTGAAATCCAAAGAGGCAGTTACGACGCCGACTACGGAGACCGCACCTACGGAATCTTCAACGTCGCGCCTCGCACCGGCTTCGAACGCGATCGCGAATGTGACCTCGTGATCAGCGCCGGAAACTTCTATCAAACCAACGACCAAATCAGTTGCGGAGGACACACCGAGCGCTTCGCCTACTACGCCAGCTTGAACGGGAATCGCAGCAACTACGGCCTGCAAACTCCGATCCCGCAGGTCTATCACGACGCCGACAACGGCTACGGAGGATTCGCGTCATTCATTTTCAATCCCAATTCTAAGAACCAATACCGGGTGGTCGGCTCCCTGCGGCAGGATTACTATCAGATTCCTATCGACCCCGATCCTAACTCGGTCACCAACGCCAACTATCCCAGCTACGGACTGCGCGACGCCGAGCGTGAGCCCGATGGCTACGCCACGTTCTCGTGGATCCACACCTTCAATCCGAACATGCTGCTCACCGTCTCTCCCTTTTATCACTACAATGGCGCCGACTATAAAAGCAGCCCCAACGATTATCCGGTCGCCTCAACCGTCACTGAAAACGCCAACTACGGCGGCGCGCAAATAAACTTCAACGCCACCTTCTGGAAAAACGATCTGCAAGCCGGAGTGTACGGATTCGGCCAGCACCAGTACAACTATTTCGACAATGTATTCAATGACGGTGAGCAGAATTTCCCCGCTTCCTCGATCGGCGTAAATGGAGGCGTCACTGCTCTATTCATCAACGACAAATTCAAAGTGACCCCATGGCTGACCTTGATCGCCGGACTCCGCCAAACCGAATTCGATTCCGCCATCTCCGAAAGCGCCACCGATCCCCGCTTCGGCGTCGCCGTGAAAATTCCTCGCCTCAACTGGGTCTTCCGTGGATTTTACGGCTACTTCTATCAGGCCCCGCCTCTCGTCACCGCCACCGGCGCGCTGCTCGATTTGGCCAACAGCCAGGATGTTACTTTCTCTCCTTTAAAGGGCGAGCGCGATATCGAATGGCAGTTCGGCGTTACCATTCCGTTTCACGGCTGGAACCTCAGCGCCGATAATTACGAAACCCGCGCCGAGAACTGGCTCGACCACAACAACATCGGAGACTCCAATCTCTTCTGGCCCATCACCTGGCAATACGCTCTGATTCAAGGTTGGGAACTAACTCTGCGGTCGCCCAACCTCTGGCATCGCAGCCAATTTCACCTCGCTTACGCGAATCAAATCGCGCAGGCAACCTCCCCCATCACCGGTGGCTTGATCTGTCCCACGCCCGTAACTCCGGACTGCGGACTCGATATTCCTCCGGGATTGTCGCCCGTCGACCATGATCAACGAAACACACTCAATGTTGGGCTGAATACAAACCTGCCATGGCAGGCTTACGTCTCAACCAATGTCTACTACGGCTCGGGCTTCTCCAACGGTTTGCCCGGCGTGCAGTACCCCGGCGATTATCTTCCCGGCCACACAACATTTGATCTTGCGCTCGGGAAAACCTTCGCCGAGAAATACACCGTTTCCCTGACCGCGTTGAACGTGGCCAACCGCCGCGTCCAGCTGGACAACAGCCTTACCTTCGGAGGATTTCACTGGAACGATCCCCGCCAGATTTACGCCGAGTTTCGCTACCGCTTCCACTACTGAAAGATGCTGGTGTGGAAATGCTCGTGTGGGAACGGGCGCTTCGCCCGTTCAGCCGAGCGCAGCAAGGCGGCTTTTGCCCGTAGCAGCACGATCGCAGATAATTACTGAAGACCGAATATGAATTCAGAGACTGCCCAGAAAAACTGTTATCCCGACCGTAGCGGAGCGAAAGCGAGCGAAGTGGAGGGACCTGCTTTTTTTGGTAGCGCATGGAATCGCCCGCTCCATTTATTCTTGCGGAGTCCTGCCGCGCTCTGCCTCCTCGCCCTGCTGACTTTCTCCGCGGCCTGCAATCGCGCACCCTCGCAGCCCAGCCCTGCCAACCCTCAATCCGCCGCCAAGCGTTATCCCTTCAAAGGAAAAGTAATCTCCGTCGATAAGAAATCTGGAACGGCCAACGTCAACAACGAGCCCATCCCCGGATTCATGGACTCGATGGTCATGCCCTACCCCATCAAGTCCGCAGCTGCGCTCGATCAACTCCAACCCGGCGACTCCATCACCGCCGACGTGGTCGTCGCCGAGCCCGGAAACTACTGGCTGGAAAACGTCAAAGTCACCAGCCGCAAGAAAATAACCGCCGACGCCAAGCCGGTCGCGTCAGGCGACCGCGCCCGTAAGAGTAACGAAAGAAATTGCTGATTGTTGATTGCTGATTGAAGATCGAAGCACAAGGTTTTAATCATCAATCGACAATCCTCAATCAACAACTCGAAAGGGAAGCATGAAGTACATTCTCGTCCTACTCTCCGCGCTAGGCATCGTAGTTTCCGCTCTAGCCCTGCGCGAGCACTACCGCACCGAAGGCGAATCGCCTTGCAGCATTAACGAACGCTGGGACTGCGGCATAGTGAATCACAGCCCCTACGCGACGTTGGCCGGCATTCCGGTAGCCGCTATCGGCATCGTCGGATATCTCCTCATGGGTTCGCTAGCTTGGCGCCGCGCCTGGCGCATACTGCTGGCAGTAGCCCTAGCCGGTCTGGCCTTCTCCCTCTACCTCGCCCGCATCGAAGCCCACGTTCTAGGAGTCTGGTGCATCTACTGCGCCATCTCTCTCGCAGACATCTCGCTTATCACTCTGCTGGCGTTGGCAACCACAATAGGCTCCCTGTTTCGCAAATCATCTGCGCCAGCCTGATTTCAGTAGTGGCGCGATGTCTCTGAGAAGGAACGTACATTCAATGAAGCCTCGCGCTGGATCGAATATTAGGTAGTTCCTAATTTCGATTTTGCTCTTCTTCGGGACCTTTGCGAATCCTTTGCGCATTTCGCGGTTAGAAGCTCTTGCTTCGGGAAAACTGGGACGTTGCTGAATATTGCATCGCGATTGCGCAATTTGCCTGCGCTATGGTACAAATGGCGGTCCTTCCGAAACACGTCCCGTTCAACGCAGATCCTTCAAAGGCGGCTGTATGCGGTCCTTTAAGCTTGCCGGCAGTTTTCTTTTTGTCCTGAGCCTTCTCGTCCTCACGGCTAGTTGCGGGTCCAGTGGCGGTCGCAACACTCTCACCGGCACCGGCCCTACCTCGGCCCCCAGTATTTACCTCACCGAAACCGTCCCCTCGGCGCCGACTTCAAGTATTCTTCAGCTTCCAACCACCGCGAACGGAACCGTTTCTCCCACCGCAACCCTCACCGGGCCGGCCAACCTCTTTTTCACTGGCCTGGCCGTGGACGGAGCCGGGAATGCATACGTGGGCGGCGAGACCTTTGGCTCGGGCGGCGGTAGCGGCGGTCCGCCATTAACCTCGGTACAGATCCTGGTTTACGCACCCGGAGCCAGCGGAACGCAACCTACAAGGACGATCACCAGCTCGTCCTTCCAGGTGAATGAGGGCGGCATCGACGCGCTCGCTGTTGACACCTCCGGAAACCTCTATGTCTCTGGAATCTTGGCCGCGCCGAACCTAGGCAGCGGTATTGCGGTCTTCTCTCCCACCGCCAACGGCTCCGCCGTTCCAACAAGGATCATCGGCGGAAGCGCCACAACGCTCGTCGGCCTTGGCTCAGTCCCGATCGCGGTCGATTCTGCCGGCAATATCTACATCTCCAATGCAGATCCTCTGGCGCCCGAATCCGTTCTCATTTTCAATTCAGGCGCAAATGGAAATGTGCCCCCAACCAGGATGATTGGCGGCCCCACTACAACGATCAACTCCATTCAAGGTCTGGCCACGGATAGCGCCGGAAATGTCTACGTATCCACCACCCCGAGTGACCCGAATGCGTTGCCCGAAATCGTAGAGTTCAGCGTCGGTTCAACTGGCAATGTCGCTCCAACTCGAACCATCTCAGGGGCGGCAACTACGATGACGGAAAGCGGAAACCTCGCTTTGGATAGCGCCGGGAATATCTATTTTCTGAATGCCGTCAACCTCCTGGTATTCGCGCCGAACGCGACCGGAAACGTTGCGCCAATCGCGACCATCACCACGCCCCTGAGCTTGATTTTCGACTACAGCATCGCTGTCCACTAACTCATCACTCCTTACCCTCCCTGGATTTGTGTCATCCTGAGCAAGCTCTCTTTGCGCAGCGAAGGATCTGGGCGGAGACGCGCGTTGCGGCGCGCCTTTTGCGACGCAATAATCGCGCGTTTGGCTCGCCTCCTTATCACCTGCACTTCTCCCATTGCCACGCCGGATTGACGAACCAGCACCGTTCGCCTAAGATTACTTCGCTTC
Organism: uncultured Acidobacteriaceae bacterium; assembly: GCA_963747615.1. Taxonomy (GTDB): domain Bacteria; phylum Acidobacteriota; class Terriglobia; order Terriglobales; family Acidobacteriaceae; genus Sulfotelmatobacter. The sequence goes on along the minus strand of CAVVFP010000001.1, from coordinate 419,180 downwards.
CGGTTCCCCCACCGTAGGCCAGCGCCCGCTCCTCCATCATCAGATAAAACATGATCGGCCAAACCGTCTCCCACTATCGCATCACGGAACTCCTCGGCGGCGGCGGCATGGGCGTGGTCTACAAAGCCGAAGACACTCAACTGGGTCGCTTCGTCGCCCTGAAGTTCTTGCCCGACAATGCCGCCGACGATCCCCAGGCCCTCGAGCGTTTCCGCCGCGAAGCCCGCTCCGCGTCATCCCTGAACCATCCCAACATCTGCACCGTCCACGAGATCGGCCAGCAGGACGGCCATCTCTTCATCGTCATGGAGTGCCTCAGCGGCGAAACCCTGAAGCACTTTATTCAAGGCAGGCCGATGGAACTCGATCGCCTGCTCACCCTCTCGATCGAAGTTGCCGACGCCCTCGAAGCCGCCCACAGCAAAGGGATCGTCCACCGCGACATCAAGCCCGCCAACATTTTCATCACCGACCGCGGCCACGCAAAAATTCTCGATTTCGGTCTCGCCAAAGTCGCGCGCGCCGCCAAGTCCACCAGCGGCGATTCGCAAACCGTTAACGACGCAGCAAGCATCGATCTCACGAGCCCCGGCAGCGCAGTCGGCACCGTAGCCTATATGTCGCCCGAGCAGCTCCGTGGCAAAGATCTCGACCCACGCACCGACCTCTTCTCTTTCGGCGTCGTGCTCTACGAAATGGCCACCGGCGTTCTCCCCTTCCGCGGAGAAACAAGCGCCGTGATCACCGACGCCATTCTCAACCGCCAGCCCACCCCCGCCAACCGCCTCGTCCCAGAAATTCCTCCAAAGCTTGAAGAAATCATCAGCAAGGCTTTGGAAAAAGATCGCGACATGCGCTGTCAGACGGCGGCCGAACTCCGCGCTGATCTCAAACGCCTTAAACGCTCCATCGATTCCTCGCGCACTTCGGTCGTCACCGAACCCGATGCCGCACGGCAGTCGTCATCGTCCTCCTCCGCCGTAGCAGCCGCTTCCGCCTCAGTCCCAGTCCCAGTCGCAATCCAACGCAAGAAATTTCCCGTCGCTCTGGTTTCCGCTCTAGCCGTGCTCCTGGCCGCGGCTCTCGGCGTCTTCGCCGGAAAGAAATTCTTCGCCGCCGCTCCCGCGGAACCTCCACTCTACCGTCAGCTCACCTTCCGCCGCGGCAGCATCCGCTCCGCCCGCTTCGCTCCCGACGGACAGACCATCCTCTACAGCGCCGCCTGGCAGGGCGGACCATTAGACGTCTTTACCGCCCGTCCCGAAGCGCCCGAGGCGCGTTCCATGGGCCTCAGTCATACCCAACTCATGTCAGTCTCCTCCGCATCGGAGATGGCAGTCCTGCTCAACAGCAAGGCCCTCGGCACCTGGGTCAGCATGGGCACGCTGGCGCGCGCTCCGCTAGTCGGAGGCGCACCGCGCGAAGTGTTAGAGCAAGTGCAATGGGCAGACTGGTCGGCCGACGGAAACAGCCTCGCCGTCGTGCGCGACTTCGGCGGACGCAATCGCCTCGAGTTCCCCATCGGAAAGCCGCTCTACGAAACCGGCGGCTGGATCGGCCACCCTCGCGTCTCCCCCAATGGAGACCTAATCGCTTTCATCGACCATCCCGTGCAAGGCGACGACCGCGGCACGATCGCTATCGTCGATCTCGCGGGACACAAAAAAGATCTCTCCGACGAGTGGTACACAATCCAGGGCGTGGCCTGGGCTCCGAACGGCAAAGAAGTCTGGTTCACCGCCAGCAAGTCCGGCGTCGATCGCACACTGTACGCGGTCACGCTCGATGGCAAGGAGCGCATGGTCTTGCGCCTGCCCGGCGCTCTGATGCTCTTCGATATCTGGAAAGACGGCCGCGTCCTGATGATGCGCGCCAGTTGGCGTCGCGAACTCGTCGGCATGGTCGGCGGAGAGACCAAACAGCGCGATCTTTCCTGGCTAGATTATTCCTATCCCGCCGGACTCTCCCCCGACGGCAAGACTCTTCTCTTCGACGAAGAAGGCGGCGGCGGCTCGCTAGCGTATTCCAAGTCAGGAGGCCTCTCCTACGCGGTCTACATTCGCAAGACCGACGGCTCTCCCGCCGTCCTCCTAGGAGAAGGCGGAGCGCTCGCCTTGTCGCCCGACGGCAAATCGGTGATTTCCCAAACCAACGATTCCGCATCCCAGCTAAGGCTGCTGACCACCGGCGCCGGCGAAGCCCGCGACCTAACCAAGGACAACGTGAACCACACCTGGGCGCGTTGGTTTCCCGATGGCAAGCGCATCCTGTTTTCCGGCAACAGCCCCGGCCAGGGAGTCAGGCTTTACGTCTACGACGTCGCATCCAACAAAAGCCAGCCCATCACACCCGAAGGCGTAGACGGCAACGCCTTCTTCGTCTCCCCCGACTCTCAATGGGTAGCCGGCATAGGCCCCGACCGCAAAGGATATCTCTACCCGGTCGGAGGCGGCGACCCGCGCGTAATCCCCGGACTCAACCCCGGAGAACAGCCCATCACCTTCAGCTCCGACGGCCGCTCTCTCTACATCTACCAACCAGGAGAACTCCCCGCCAGCGTCTATCACCTCGATATCCAAACCGGCCAACGCACTCTGTGGCGACAGCTACTACCCAGCGATCCCGCCGGAGTAGAAACCATCGGCCCCATCCTGATGACCCCCGACGCCCAAACCTGCATCTTCGGCTACCACCGAATGCTAGCCGACCTATACCTAGTAGAAGGCCTGAAGTAGTTTGAGAATTGTCATCACTCAAAGGATTGTCATCCCGAAACGAAGTGAGGGATCTTGGTTTCGCGGGCGTCACCAACTCTGATTCCTGGTGAAGCAGCGCCTCCAGCGCTGCGATGAACCAGGGTGGAGCTGCCTTCCAAGGCCTGCCTCAAAGCCACGACGATCCCAACAAGCTCTGTCATTCCGACCGGAGCCGGACCCCGAGCGAAGCCGAAGGGGACGGCGGAGTTGAGGGCCTGCCCTGAGCAGCGAAGCGCGCCGAAGGGAACCTGCTTCCCGCGTCCGCCATTTCTAACGCCGGCGATCCGCGAATGTCATCGCCCATAGCTTCCCAGCTCTCTTCGGCCTTTCTTCAGCAAGCCCCAAGCCTCGCGGTAACATTCGAAGCAGTATGACTTCTTTTTTACCGGAGGAGACACCGGACTCAGCATGAGACTCCATCTTTGCCGCCTACCCAGCAGCACCGACGCGGGGATCAGATACCATGCACTCTCCGAATCACGTACACCGCAAACAAATCCAGGTCCTTCGGCGTGAAGTCCTTTATATCTCTGTGACCGGGCATGAATTGCAATAGATACCCCGCCTGTAGACGGTATGCGGTGCCCTTCACCTGCACGCGAAGATAGTTCGCCCCGTGTTCGATCCCGACATCGTAAGCCCGCATTTCTCCCCACGGCTTGCAGACGAAAAAACCCCTCCTTGCCGCCTCCGCCATAAACTCCAACTCCACCCACTCGCCTCGCTGTTTGTAAGTCTTGAACCGCTCCCAATACTTCACCTTCCAACCCTCCCCAAAACTTTGTCATTCCGACCGGAGCCGGAGCGACAGACACCCAGGCTTTTTCATTTCCAGCAAAAGCCAGAGCGAACGCCACCAGACTTTGTCATTTCCAGCAAAAGCCAGAGCGAACGCCACCAAAATTTGTCATTCCGAGCAAAGCCGGAGCGAACGCGACGGCGCAGGGAGGAACCCGCTGCTTCTTTTTCCCGCCTAACCGTCCAAGCCCCAAAAGAAAAGGCGCGACCCATGGGCCGCGCCTTCTTCCGAAATCTTTACCCTATATATTCAGAATACCAAGTTGAGTAGAGTAATTGGGACACAAAACCCAACTTTATATTCCCCTTCTTTCCTTCATCTTAGCCCCATTCGCGTAACTTCCACCTATTGACAGGATTTCGAGAGAATCGGCTTTGGGGCCATTTTGCGGATGCCGAAATGAAAAATCGAACCTATCAGATAGCTCGGTGTCATGCCTTATCCGTTCCAAAAGCATCACCCGCCCGTTGAGAAAAAGTTCTATAATAAGCGAAAAGAAAGCGTATGATTCCTCCCACGCGGAGGCGAAATAGATATGGCTGACCGTCAACAATTTCTAAACCCCATACCGGCCGATCCGGAACTAAAAAGAATTTTGGACGCGACCAAGGAAACGCCGGTCACCGAAGAGGAATTGCGAGAACAACGGATCAGCTTCGCCTTCGGCAACGCTCCGCATGATTCGGAGGGTCGCATCACCAAAGAGAGTGTCCGCTGGACATCGGAACACATAAAGCTGCTCCCCTAAAAGGCCGCAGCCTGCAGCATGTCTGTTCGAGAAAAAGACGATCCCGCCCTTTACACAAAAATTCAAGAGCAAAATCTTGTTCGTCAGTACGATTTGCTGTCGAATTGCATCGAAATTGGCCTCAAGAAAGGCATAGAGGCCTTCGACAAGTACACTCTGTGGGCGCTCAATTATGCGGCAGTTTCAAACATCTGTCAGCTTGGAGGCCGCTACCGGGAAGGGCCGATAAGGGTCGGCAATCACGTACCCCGATTGATGGATGCTTTCTTCTCCGTCATTCACGAGAACTGGACAATCCTGGACCACCCAACCGGACTTGCCGCTTTCGCCCTTTGGAACCTCAATTGGATTCACCCGTTCATTGAAGGGAACGGCAGAACTGCCAGAGCCGCCTGCTACTACCTCATTTGCATGAAGCAGGGCAAAATTCTCGGAGGCAAGAAAACCGTTCCAGAACGCATTCGTGAAAATAGAGATCCCTACATTGCTGGGCTGAAGGCTGCAGATCGCGCCTACGAAAAAGGTCAGTACGACATCACGGATCTGGCGAAATACCTGGAAGAGTTGTTGAAAGGCCAGCTGTCGGAAAAGCCCTGAAGCCAATGGGGCGGTTCTAATCGGCATGCGGCGAGCGAGGAATAGGGAGGCGGCCCTTGCTCTGTTCAGTTTTCGTAACAGCCCGCCGACGCAAGCAGCGTGGCCCCAGTCCCATGTGAGTATTCAGTTTCGCGGGTCTTTAGTGACAATTGCGGGTTGCTGCAAGAAAGTAAGGCCGGAGAATGCCGCTCGGATGTTCCAAAATCCGGCGCCGATCCTGTCGACCAGTACTGTTGCAAAGCTGCTCGCTGGACCGGACTCTAGGACAATTTTGGAGGTAGGCGCGGGATGTCTGCGCAACGCTCTGTTCCTACTGAGGACGGGCCACCATGTTAGCGTGCTCGAGGTTCCTCGAATGGCGGAACGGTTCCCCGACCAGTACGACGAATTTAAGAAAGCTGGAGGAAGGATATTAAAGAGCTTCGCCAGATCTCCTAGGTTCGAGATCGCCATCCTGACATTCGTGGTAGAAACCATCTGCAAGCCGAAGGAGCGAATCGCACTACTCCAAGCTGTACGCTCACACTTGAAGCCGGGCGGCGCACTCGTACTCTCGGCCCGAGGGCCAAGGGACCTACTCACTGCTCAGAATAAGGGTGTGCGGTGCCGGGATGGCTACCTGACCCCGAACTTCTCCTTTGCTAGGTCGCACACACGTGCTCAAATGGAAAGAGTACTGAGAGCGACAGGGTTCTCTACGTGGCAGTTTCTGCACAAGGACTCATCGAAAGAGCCAGAATATCTGCATGTCATCGCGAGGACGCACGATGGACGAGCGCGCGGGCGGGCCTGAGAACGACAAGGATGCCCCTCAGGAGACTCGAGAAATCAGTCCCCAGGAAGCGCCACGGCCGTTCGACGACGCATGGCTGCACGATTTCTACAAGGAATGCGGACGTGAAGCCACACTCGCGTACACGACACTGAACCAAATGAAGAACTGGGCAATGGTCATAGCCGCCGCGGCGCTGTCCGGCTTACCGTTTGGTAGCAAGTCCTCGGAGTATCCAACGCCGATAATGTTCGCCGGTTCCGTGATCGTCTATACCTTCGTTTTGCGGTTTTTCATCCGCGCAATTCTTTGCTACACAAACCTCTTACGGTGGAACGTCCTTCAATCGGATTGTGTCGAACTCAAGGTGTTGCCTCGTACCAGGACGACCTCAACGGTAGCTGAGAAGGAACAAAAGCTCCGCGAAGATATTCAACACTACTACTTCGAGTGGCTTTCACCCATCGGCAGAAAAGATCAATTATTCTAGAACTTGAAACTGGGATTTTACCTTTTGTTTGGGCTGTCGCTTTTTTTCGTCACTTGGGGCGCAATTGCACTTTGGCAAACACCCCTAGTTAAGGGCTTAGTGACCTTTGCAGTTCTAAACACTGCCCTTGAAACGATCGACTTCTTTCGGTCAAAATTCTTTGATGACGTTAAAGCAGCCGAGCGCCACCGAAACAAAGGCAGGGCGTATGAGACCTTCCCAATATCAAAGTCTCATGGAGCATTTCTAGGAGGTTGGATCTTCAACCTGACCGTCAGCGCCGGAGTCGCTATGTGGCCCAAGATTGTGCCGGTTCTGGAGAAGCTTCGATGCCACTAGACGGTCGTTTAGCTAAATATCCAAATTCTTAACATCCAGCGCATTCTCTTCAATAAACTTGCGCCGAGCCTCAACATCTTCACCCATCAAAGTCGTAAAGATGGTCTCGCACTCGGCAATATCTTCCAGCTTCACCGAAAGCAAAGTCCGCCGCTCCGGATCCATGGTCGTCTCCCACAACTGCGGAGCCGTCATCTCCCCCAGACCTTTATACCGCTGCACGTCATACCCGCGGCTGCCTTCTTTCTTCACATAGTCAAACAGTTCACGCGCCGTAGCCTTCTCCACCGGCTCAATCACAGCCTTGTGCTTCGGAGCAGCCTTAACGCCCTTCCTGTCGGACTTCTCCTCGATCTGCGACTCCGCGCTTTCGTCCTCAGCTTCCTCTTCTTTGCTCGCCGCAGCAGACTTGGCCACAGCCTCCACCACGAACGGCGGTTCCAGATAAGGCTCAATCTGTTTGAACTTCGAAATCAACTGCCGGCACTCCGCACTCGATGCCAGTTCCCAGTTGATCGTGTGCTCCGACCCCTGTGAGCTTACAAACTTCACTTCCCACAGGTTGTGCTCTTCGTCAAACACCGCTTCCACGCTCTTGAACTTTCGGTCTTTCGCCAGCTTCTTCAGTTCTCTCTCCAGCCGTTCGATCTTCTTCGGCGGAGTCTTCTTGTCACCCTCGAAATCCGCATGCTTCGAAAAATCCAGCCGCGGCAGCAACTCGGCAACGCTCTCATCGCGCAGCCGCTTGTTCACCTTGTCAAAGAAGTTCAGATATTCTTTCAGCACGCTCATGAAGCGAGTAAGGTTCGCGCCCTCCAGCTTGGCCGCGCCCTCGCCATAACGCACAATCAGCCCATCCGCCGCCCGCTTCAACATCACTTTGTCGAAGGCATCGTCGTCCTTGATGTACTGCATCGACTTGCCCTTCTTGATGGAATAAAGCGGCGGCTGCGCAATAAACACGTTTCCGCGCTTGATCAACTCCTGCATGTGCCGAAAGAAAAACGTAAGCAGCAGCGTGCGGATGTGCGACCCGTCAACGTCGGCGTCGGTCATCAGAATGATCTTCCCGTACCGCACCTTCGTCGGATCGAAGTCATCCTTCGCAATCCCGGTGCCGAGCGCCGTGATCATTGCGCGAATTTCCTCGTGCGCCAGCATCTTGTCATACCGCGCTTTTTCCACGTTGAGAATCTTGCCTTTCAGCGGCAGAATCGCCTGAAACCGCCGGTCCCGCCCCTGCTTAGCCGTCCCGCCTGCCGACTCACCTTCAACCAGAAATAATTCGCACCGGTTCGGATCGCGCTCCGAACAATCCGCCAGCTTCCCCGGCAGCCCGCCCGAATCAAGCGCACCCTTGCGCCGCGTCAAATCCCGCGCCTTCCGCGCCGCCTCGCGCGCCCGCGCCGCATCCACAGCTTTGTTGATAATCTTCCGCGCCACGGTAGCGTTCTGCTCAAAGAACGCTCCCAGCCGCTCGTTGATGAACGCTTGCACTACGCCCGCGATATCGGAATTCAGCTTGCCCTTGGTCTGCCCTTCAAACTGCGGCTGCGACAGCTTTACGCTGATCACCGCCACCAGACCTTCGCGCACGTCGTCGCCCGTCAGGTTTTCCTTCACATCCTTGAACAACCCCATCTGCTGCCCAGCAAAATTAATCGTGCGTGTCAGCGCCATGCGGAAGCCGGAAAGATGCGTCCCCCCGTCGACGGTATTGATGTTGTTGGCGAAGCTGAACACCGACTCCGAATATCCGTCGTTGTACTGGAGCCCAATCTCCATGGCGACGCCGCTGCGTTCTGCTTCCATGTAGATCGGCTTGTCGTGCAGGACCTGCTTGCCGCGGTTCAAATGCTTGATGAACTCGGCGATGCCGCCGTTGTACTTGAAGTCGGTATGCTTGGCCTCACCGCTCTTGGCATCGGTCGTCCGCTCGTCCGTCAGCGTGATCAGCAGTCCTTTGTTCAGGAACGCGAGTTCGCGCAGCCGCTGCGCGAGCGTGTCGTAGTTGTAGGTCGTCTCGGTGAAAATCGTCCGGTCTGGGAGGAAGTGAACCTTCGTTCCGCGCCGCTTGGCCGCGCCCGCCTTCTTCATCTTGCTGGTAGGCTCGCCCTTCGAGTAGGTCTGCTCCCAGGTCGCGCCGTCGCGCCAGATTTCAAGGTCGAGTTCTTCGCTCAGCGCATTCACGCAAGAAACGCCCACACCGTGCAGCCCGCCCGAAACCTTGTAAGTGGACGAGTCAAACTTCCCGCCGGCATGCAGCGTGGTCATCACCACTTGCGCGGCGGAAACTTTCTCGCCGTCGATCACCATGTCATCCACGGGAATCCCGCGCCCGTCGTCCACGACAGTCACGCTATTGTCGATGTGGATCGTGACTTCAATCTTGGTGGCGAAACCGGCCAGCGCTTCGTCCACGGAGTTGTCAACCACTTCATAAACGAGATGATGCAGACCGAGATCGCCGGTTGATCCGATGTACATCGCCGGACGTTTGCGCACGGCTTCCATGCCGCCGAGCACTTTGATCGAGTCGGCGGTGTAGTCGCCGTTCCCTCCGCCATTCGCAGCGGTGATCGGCGTCACAACTCCGTTTTTTGTTTTGGTTTCGACGATGGGAGTATTGATCTCTTTGGTGGCCATTCCGCTCCGCGGGAGAATGCCCCGACTTTCTCTCAGAACTGGGCTTGATTGCGCGCTCGATTACGGGCGGAGTCATGCGCTGAAAATTGCCCTCGCAAACCCACCCCTGCCGGCCCCGGACCGCACTTATGAATTGACTTCAAGTTATTGAAATGTCTTATACTTAGGTTCGTTTGGCGACTGTCAAAATTATACCATGAACACCCTGCATTTTCGACTTCGCGGGCCCGAATCGCCCAAGTAAACGTCCCATTTTGAACCTTTTCCAAGACTGTCTTGGAGCTTCTCGGCGGCTTTACGGGACGGTGCCGGTGGACTCCGAAAAACTCCGGAATCGCAGGTTTCATTTTCCGGCACCTCGACTCCGATCGCCACCATCTAACTACCTGCCCCTGATAAGATAAAGTCAAGATAAAGGCACAGGAGTTTCGCCAAAGAATGCCAGTACCCGTTTCACAGATGTGGACTGTTATCGTCCTACGTCCTGCGCCAAAAGCTCGCCGGCCGCAAGCAGTACCCGCTCGTGCTCATGCTCGAGCCCCTGTTCCGCTGCAACCTGGCCTGCGCCGGATGCGGCAAGATCCAGTACCCGGCCCACATCCTGAAGAAGGATCTTTCCCCCGAAGAATGCTTTCGCGCCGTCGATGAATGCGGAGCCCCCATGGTTTCTATCCCCGGCGGCGAACCGCTCATGCACCCGCAGATCGCTGAGATCGTCGAGGGTCTGGTCGCGCGCAAGAAATATATCTACCTCTGCACTAATGCCCTCTTGCTGAAAGAGAAGCTGCATCTCTTCAAGCCCAGCAAATACCTGACCTTCAGCGTGCATCTCGACGGCCAGCGTGACGAACACGACATCGCCGTCTGCCGCGAAGGCGGATACGACATCGCCGTCGATGCCATCAAAGAAGCCCTCAGCCGCGGCTTCCGGGTCACCACCAACACCACGCTGTTTGACGGCGCTGATCCGAAATCCGTCCGCGCCTTCTTCGACGACATGATGGAGTTGGGCCTCGAGGGCATGATGCTCTCACCTGGCTACTCGTATGACAAAGCCCCCGACCAGAAACACTTTCTCGGCCGCGCCCGCACCCGCCGCATGTTCCGCGCAATCCTGTCGAACCGCAAAAAGAACTGGCGCTTCAACCTCTCGCCGCTCTTTTTAGAATTCCTGATGGGCAAGCGCACCTACCCCTGCACGCCGTGGGGCATGCCCACCTACAATGTTTTCGGATGGCAGAAGCCCTGCTACCTGCTCCAGGATGGCTACGCTGAGACCTTCGACGAACTTCTGTCGACCACAAACTGGAGCAACTACGGCACCGAATCCGGTAACCCCGCCTGTGCTAACTGCATGGTCCACAGCGGATATGAAGCGTCGGCGGTGAACGCCACCTTCAGCTCACTGGAAGGGTTTCTCACCACGGTGAAGGCGACTCTGTTCACGGGCTATCGCGACGACGAAGCGCTGCGGTTGTTGGACGAACCGCAAGCCCCGGTTCACCCGCTGGTGCAGATCGCGCCGACAACAGAGTCTTCTTTGCAGGAAACGCAGGCTTAGCGGCTGGGCTTCGCCCAGCGGACAGCCGAGGGCGGCTGTCCCCACATTTTCTTCTATGACAGGCAAAGAATCCGGCCACATCGACCACGAAGCAGCGCAAGCCGTGCCCCACGTCAATCCGGACTCGCTCGAAGTCTCTCCCGGCACCGCGCACGAAAATCTGGAAGGCTGGATCCCGCAACTGGCCACCGACGAGGAAATCCGCGTCGCCCTGGAAAAAGCCTTCGACTACCGCGGCGATGTAACCATCACCCGCAAAGACGGCACCAAAATCGAAGGCTATCTATTCGACCGTCGCACCGCAGCCACTCTGAAAGATTCCGTAGTCCGCCTCTACCCGAAAAACTCGAACGACAAAATCTCCATCGCCTACGCCGACATCGCCGCCCTCGCCTTCACCGGACGCGACACCGCCGCCGGCAAAAGCTGGGAAGCCTGGATGAAAAAATACACCCAGAAAAAAGCCGCCGGCGAAAAGAATATCGCGCTGGAGCCGGAACCGCTGGAATGAAAACCTGGTAGAAATTCCTCGAGGCGCTGGCGGTGGTGTTCGCCGTTAGGGATCCTTCGACTGCGCATGACCGTCCTTCGGAACGATCATGCTTCGCTCAGGATGACGTACTTTGGGATTACCGCGTGGTTTTTCCCGCCACAAAGCTCAACCCCCGCACCAACTCCTCTACCTCGTCCTCGCTCCCGCCAATAAACGTAAACGAAACCGCATACCCGCGCGCCAACACCACCAGCGTCGACTGCCGCATCACCCGCGACCCAACGTCCTTCTTGAAATCTCCCCGCACGACCGTCTTGGTCCCAATCGCAAACGCGTAAGGCTCTTCGACCACCGCAAATCCCTGCGCCTTTGCCGCCTCGTTCACTAGCACGAAATATTGCGCCGCCTCCTTCAACTCCGGGATCGACGCCGCGCTCTCCGCCGCAACCAGAATTGAAGCGTTCACACCTTCCCCCCGAGCCTCCGGAGGCCGCGAAAACGCCGCCAGCAGCACTCGTCCGGCATCCGTCGCTTTCTTGCCCGCGTCCGCCTCCTCGTCTTCGCCTTGCTGCCGATTCATCTCCTCGGTCCGCAATACCCACCCCGCCGGAATCTTGCAAGCAAATCCGAACGCGGAGTTGCGGTAGGCTCCGCCGGTCACCGTCCCGGAATCCAGCTTTGAATCCCCGCGGGCTGCGGACTTCTTAATCTGCCTGGGTGTTGGGGAAGATGCTGAGGAAGAAGACGAGCTTGCAGGTTGGCTTGTTTGTGCCCGTACGGAAATCGTCGGACAGGCCACGATCCCCAGAGCGAGAACCGACGACGCCAGTGCCCTAACCCGTGCAATGTTACTCATCTTTCCATCTTACAAGGACACTTCGCGAGCAGCAGAATCAGAAATGTGCGGCCGTCACAGATTTACCGTCCAAAAAAAGGGCGGCCCGCAGGCCGCCCATAAATGCTTTCACTTACCACTAATCACTGACCACTGTCTCTACGCCGCTCTTCCCATCACCGGCTGCGTGCAGTGCGAACATCGCCGCGCGTCAATCGGAATCTCGCTTAAACACTCCGGACACTTCTTGGTCGTAGGATCAGGCGGAGCTTCCCCCCGGTTCATCCGCGCCACTAGCGCGTTCACCGGCGTAACCACAAAAAAGTAAATCGCCGCCGCAACCAGCAGAAACGCTACGCAGGCATTGATGAAGTCGCCCACAGGAAATACTGTCCCGTTAACAGCGAAGCTGATGGAAGAAAAATCGGGCTTGCCGACCAGGGCCGCAATCAGCGGCGTCAGCAAATCTTTGGTCAGCGCCGCAACCACGCCCCCAAACGCCGCGCCAATCACCACGCCCACCGCCATATCAACAACGTTGCCCCGCAGAATGAACTTCTTGAATCCAGACAGCATAAATACCTCCAAAGAAGATCGTCGCTAAGAAGATCGTGGCAAATGTATGACAGGAAGATGCGCAGGTCAAGTAAGGTCAAGCACAGAAAGCACTTTCAGCCTATCGGGGAGATAAGCAATCTTGAGTCGGCCGGCACACTCAGATTCTCATTGGCATAACAATATAGCGGTACTTATAATCATCGCCCTCAGCCGGCCGCAACTGCCCCGCCGATTGCGAATCCTTCAACTCCAGCCGCACTTCACCCGTGCCGGCAGCTTTCAGAAACTCCACCAGGTACTGCGCGTTGAAGCCGATGGTCATGGTCTCGCCATCATAGGGAGCTTCAATCGAATCCTCAGATTCACCCGCCTCCGTCGACGACGCCGAAATCTTCACCTCACCTTTTTCCAGCTTCATCCGCACGGCTTTCGAGCGTTCGTCGGCAAACTGCGCCACCCGCAGGATCGCCGCATTCAAATCCGCGTTGTTCAAAGTAATGCTCTTGCTGTTGTCTTTGGGCAGCACCGCCTCAAAGTTTGGAAACTGTCCGGTAAGCTGCCGTGAGGTCAGCAGCCGCGATCCAATGCGGAAGAACAGCGTCGAATCATCTTTGGCGAACTCAACCGTCTCCGCGTCGGTCGAATCCAGCAGGGACTTCAACTCGTCCATACACTTCTTCGGAACCAGCGTCTTCATCTCACCCGAGACGCCTTCAAACTTTTCCCCACTGCGTTCGCAATGCGCCAGGCGATGCCCATCCGTCGCCACCATCGTGATCGACTCCGGCTTCAGCAGCATCAGCGCGCCGTTGAGCGTATAGCGCGACTCTTCGCTCGAAATCGCAAACCCTGTCCGCGCAATCAATCCCCGTAAAACCTGCCCCGGAATCTTCACCACTCCTGCCGTAGGAAACACCGGCAGGCTGGGGAAATTTGACTTCGCCATCCCCACCATCTTTGTGTTGGAACGTCCGCAGCGAATGCTGACCCAGTGATTCTCCAGCAGCTTGATCGTGATATCGGCATCCGGCAGCAGTTTCACGTAGTCATGCAGTTTGCGCGCCGGAATCGTACATGAGCCCTCCTTTTTTACCTTCGCGTTGCACGATGTTCGCAGGCTCAGATCCAGGTCGGTCGCTGTCAGCCGCAGCTCGCCGTCGGCAGCCTCGAATAAATAATTGGAAAGAATAGGAATAGTGGTCTTGCGCTCGACCACGCCCTGGGTCGCCGTCAACTCGCGCAGCAATTCAACTTTGCTGACTGTAATCTCCATCGTTCCCACCGCCGTCCCCACTGCAACCGCAGCTTCCACCGGCATAGACTTTAATCTCCTGTGCCGCTTGCTACTTTTATTACTTCCCTTATATCAAATGCAAAACCTATTAAACCAGCAGTAACAGTAGGTAGGCCGGAGAAGTGGAAAACTTTGGCAACCGACCCATTGTCACCACTTTAGGGATCGTCCCTTCGTGTGAGAAATTGGCCCCAAACTATGCGGAGCCCACAGTAGAAGATTCCCGCTCCCGCCATCTCCCCTGGCCCTTGCACAGCTTCCACATCTCATTCACAGCCACGGAAAAGGAAGACCACCCTGCTCGGTGCAAAACTCCAAATACTGCACGCCTAGCCGCCCAATTGCTCGGTCAGCTTATTGAGCAGCCTGTTCAAATCCTTATCGGTCTTACGAAGCTCTTCAATCTTCTCCACCGAATGCAGCACGGTCGTGTGATGCTTTCCCCCAAATTGCCGCCCAATTTCTGGCAGTGACGCTTCGGTCAGGTGCTTGCACAGATACATTGCGATCTGCCGCGGATACACGATCGCCCGTGAATTGTCTTTCGCTTTAATCTCGATCAGCCGCAACCCAAACTGCTCGGCGACCATCTTCTGGATCGACTCAATCGTTACCTTGCGCGCCTGCGAATCGATGAAATTCTTCAGCACCTGCTGCGCGTAAGGCAGCGTAATCTCCGCCCCAATCAGCGAGGAGTGTGCCACCAACCGGATCAGCGCTCCTTCCAACTCGCGCACGTTCGACCGGATATTCTGCGCCACGTACAGAGCGACATCGGTCGGCAGCGTGACTTTTTCCTGCTCCGCCTTCTTCTGCAGGATTGCAACCTTTGTCTCCAGATCCGGAGGCTGGATATCCGCAATCAGTCCCCACTCAAACCGGCTGCGCAGCCGGTCTTCAATCTCCGCCAACTCCTTCGGTGAACGGTCGCTCGCAATCACGATCTGCTTCATCGTGTCGTGCAGCGCGTTGAAGGTATGGAAAAATTCCTCCTGCGTCCGCTCCTTGCCCGTCAAAAACTGGATGTCGTCGATCAGCAGCACGTCCACGCCGCGGAACCGGTCGCGGAACGAAGTCATCTTGTCGTAACGCAGCGAGTTGATCATGTCGTTGGTAAACTTCTCGCTCGAGACGTAGCAGATCGCCGCCTGAGGTTGCCGCCGCTTCACCTCGTGCCCAATGGCCTGCATCAGGTGCGTCTTGCCCATCCCGACGCCGCCATACAAAAACAGCGGGTTGTAGGCTTTTGAAGGACGCTCCGCCACCGCCATGCACGCCGCATGCGCGAACTGGTTTCCGCTGCCGATTACGAACGCGTCAAACGTATAGCGTGGATTCAGTTGCGCCGCGCCATCCCAATCAAAGCGCGTCTGCGCGGGACCTGACGGCGCCGAACCCGCGCCTCCCGCCGAGAGCCCGCCATTGTGCCTCACCGCCGTCGCCGCCGGATCGTCCTCCGGCGTCACGAACTTCACGTCGTTGAACTCCAGCCCCAGGTTGTCCATTGCCTCCTGGATGAGGTCCGCGTATTTATCGCCCGCGTGCCGGAACTCCGCCGTCGGTACCCGCACAAACAGAATGCCACCACTGGAGTGGCTGTAGCGCGTCGGCTTTAACCATGTATCGTAGGAATGCCGGTTGATCTTTTTTTCCAGCGCATCCAGGATGCGCGTCCACGGATTGGGGGAAAGTGCTGTGCCTTGAGCTGACATAAAATTATGAAATACCCCGCCGCGGCGTCCCGGCGGCTGGCTTGAGGGCGCCTGTTTAAAACTGCCGTTTACCTACTCGCTGATGGAACCCTTAGTGTACTGCGGAATGCGCCCCTCGTATCTCGCGCGGTTGCCATATTGAATGAGATTTTTTTGAAAACCAACAGTGCGGCATGGTAGCACAATTTTTTTTCGCCGGACGAAAATCTTCGCGCGCAATTCTTTCGCGAACTCGATTCAGAACCCGAAGCCGCGCGCCTGTCAAGTGTCAAACATGTAACTGCAACCGCCGCAGTGCAATCACGCTGAATTTTTTCTTCCCGCAAAACAAAATGCTTATGTTGGGACGGCCGCCCTCGGCTGTCCGTCGAGCGAAGTTCGACTTCTTTCTCTCGTCGACGCAGGCAAATTCCGCCGAGAGCCCTTTGCCCTACTGCCGCTCCGTCATTTATACTCAACGTTTGCCCTAACACTGTTGACGGAATCAGGAGCAGCTATTTTTCATGCCCAAGCGTACATTCCAACCTAACCGGCGCAAACGAAGCAAGAAACATGGCTTTCGCACGCGCATGAAGACCCAGGGCGGCAAGAAGGTTATTTCCCGCCGCCGCGCCAAGGGACGGAAGCGGGTTTCCGTGAAGCCTGGCTTCCGCGAGTAGCTTTTCCGGTGCCGCTCACTTCCATAGTCGAGACCTTCAGCCGCCCGCTGCTGCACGAGGGCAGGATGACTGACTCCGTGCTGGGAGCAGCCACCATAAAAGCTCAGCCCGAAAAAGCTCGACCGGAACAAGCTCTGCCAGAAAACGCCCGGTTCCACTTCGCCATGCCGCCAAAGAAGACAGCCCGCTTCCCCCGCGCCACGCGCCTTTTGCGCCACGCGGATTTCGAGCGTGTCTACAAACAAGGACGCCGCCACTTTTCCGCGTCCCTGACCGTTTTCTATTGGCCTCGTCCGGGAACCGAAAGCCGGAAGCCGGAAGCCGCTCCAAACTCAGTGCCAGCCGCCGGTCTGCGCATCGGCTTCACCGTGGGTCGCGCCCTTGGCGGCGCGGTCCAGCGCAATCGCATGAAGCGCCGCCTGCGCGAAGCAGTTCGGATGTCGCTTCCGCACCCAGGGGTTGCCGCCGACGTAGTCATTAACCCCAAGAAGTCATTGCTCACGACCGAGTTCGCCGCAGTACTGAACGAAGTAACCCGAGCCTTCGCCGTAATCGAGCAGAAGTTGTCAGGAAAAACAGACGTTGAGACGGCAACGAACAGAACTGCCGGAGCCCGAAGCCCGAAGGCCGGAAGCCGCTCTTGAAGCATTTCGCCAAACTCGTCGCGCTGCAATTGCTGCGGGCCTACAAGTGGGTCATCTCACCGCTCCTGCCCCCAGCCTGCCGATACGTGCCGACTTGCTCCGAATATGCCATGGAGGCCGTCGAGCGCTACGGCGCTCTACGCGGCGGATGGATGGCCTTCACCCGCATCCTCCGCTGCCATCCCTTAGCCCGCTCCGGCTACGACCCGGTAGTAAAGCAGGCAACGGGCCACGGAAAACTCTAATGCAGGGCGGGATCATTGTATGGATAGCAGACTCGGGGAGTGCGGAGCGATACGCGTTCTAAGGGTGGAGCAGGCCTTCGGGCCTGCGTTAAAGGCAGCATCTAGTTTGGGGCTTTAGCCCTGAGGTACTTAACAAACTTTGGCCGAATTTAAAAACCCGCAACAAGAGCCCGGCGCCGACCGCCGTCTCCTCCTTGTTTTTGTCCTGACGTTTGTCGTCCTGATAGTCTTCCAACCGCTGCTGAAAAAATTCTTCCCGCAGCCGCCCGCACCTCAGCAGCAAACCCAACCAGTTGCCACCCAAACCCCGGCGGCCGCTTCCCTCCCAACGCCCGCTGCTCCCGTTATTACAACCGGCACGGTCACCAAACAAGCTTCCACCGAAGCCGAAACTGTAATCGAGAGTGATCTTTACAAAGTAACCTTCACCAATCGTGGTGCCCAGGTCAAATCCTGGATCCTGAAAAAGTTTAACAACGACGCCCAGAACGGTCCGCTCGATCTAGTTAACCCGGCGGCTGCCCAAAGATTCGGCTACCCGCTCTCCCTCTTTGCCTACGACGAGACCCTGCGCAACCGTCTGAACTCCCTGCTCTATGTTTCCTCGAACGAAGGCAATCTCTCAGCTCCGGCCCAGATCACCTTCGAATACGCCGACCAAGATCTCGCAGTCCGCAAGACGTTCCGTTTCGACCAAACCTATGTTCTGAACGTCGAAACCTCCGTCATCTACAAAGGCGCTGAAATCTTCGCGCCCCCAGCGTGGCCCGCCGGATTCGGTGACGAGCTAACTCCCGCTTCTTACGCCTCCGCTCACATCGACTATCACAGCGACGCTTCCACCGACCGTACCGCTCTTGTCTTCCCGAATTTCGTCTTGCGACTGCCGGTAAAAAGCATAAGCGGCGGCAACACGATTAAAGGTCCGTTCGAGTGGGCCGGCACCGGCGATCAATACTTCACCGCCATCTTCATTCCCAACGATCCCAATACCGCGGCCATGGTCACCCTGCGCAATTCCATGGAGATCGCCCAGAAGCCCGGCCTAAGCCCGGTGGGTGCAGGTTCCAAAGAAACTGCGAACGTCGATCTCCTGGGAGCAGCCGTAGGCAGCGTCCGCGGCCCGACCACCCAGCGCATGTATGTTGGCCCTAAAGAGCTGGCCGTACTCGATGCGGTCCCGGTTCCCACGATTAAGAACGATAGCCCCGATCTCCGCGGCATCGTCGACTTCGGCTGGTGGGGCCTCCTGTCGCGTCCGCTCTTTCTCTGGCTCAAATGGACCTACAAGCACATCGTCCCCAACTGGGGATGGGCCATCGTCATTCAAACTCTGATCATCACCATCGCGCTGCTCCCCCTGCGGATCACGCAGATGAAGTCGATGTTGAAGATGCAGCGCATCGCTCCGCAGGTCAAGTCCATCCAGGAGAAATACAAGAAGTACAGCCTGCGCGACCCGCGCAAAGCGGCGATGAATGAAGAAATCAGCGGGCTCTATAAGAAAGAAGGAGTAAATCCCGCCGGCGGCTGCCTGCCCATGCTGATCCAGTTCCCGTTCCTGATCGCCTACTACCGCATGCTTGGTGGCGCTCTCGATCTTCGCCACGCGCACTGGCTCTGGATTACCGATCTTTCGGCGCGCGACCCATATTTCCTGCTGCCCATCCTGATGGTGATCAGCATGTTCGCCATGCAGCGCATGACCCCGCAAGCCGGCATGGATCCCCAGCAACAGAAAATGATGACGTGGATGATGCCCCTGATGATGGGCTTCATCTTCTTCAATCTGCAAGCCGGATTGAACCTGTACTACGCCGAAACCAATTTGATTTCAATTGTCCAGCAGGCCATCATGAACCGCACCAAGCTGGGCCGCGAAATGCGCGAAATAATGGAAAAACGCGCTCGAAAGAAAGAGAAGTGAGCTGCTAGCTTCTAGCTACTAGCTCCTGGCGCTTGAATCTCGGCTTCAAGTGCATAAAATGAATCTGAGAACTCGGCCCCAGATTGGGTAAGTGGACGCTTACGATACGCAAGCTAGAAGCTAGGAGCTAGAAGCCAGTGGCTATTCCCGACAAACTCGCCGCCGCCAACCGCATCAACGAATTCCTCCAATCCGTAGTCACCAACGGAGGACTTCACCTCAAATACCGCATAGTAGTAGACCCTCCAGCACAATCCGACTGGGAGAAACCGGAAATCTTCGTCGACTTCTCCGGCCCCGATTCGACGTTACTCCTGGATCGCGGCGCCGAACTCCTGCGTGCCATCGAGCTGCTGGCCATCGAAATTCTGCGCCTGCCCTCCGGCGAGCACGAAAAAATTTCCTTCGACTGCAAGAACCAGCGCTCCATCCGCCTCCAGGAACTCCGCATGGCCGCCACAGTCGCCGCCGAAAAAGTTCGCCAAACCGGAACTCCCTTCCACTTCGCCCCCATGTCCTCGCGCGAGCGCCGCATCCTCCACCTCGCTCTCCGCGACCAAGCCGATCTCCGCACCGAAAGCGACGGCGAAGGCTTCAGCCGCTCCGTAGTCCTCTACCCCGCCGACTACAAACCCACGACCAGCAAGCCCGCCCGCCGCACCCTCCCGTAACACATTGTCATCCTGAGCGGAGACGCGCGCCCCGCGAAGCGGAGCGCGTGTCGGAGTCGAAGGACCCCTAACCCGCCAGCACCACCACCAACCCCGCAAGGCGTTTCCATTACTGTCATGCAACTCTATCCGGCTGAAGATAAACAAGGAGAGTAACGGCAGCATCTATCCGATGTGCTACGCGATGGTGACTACTGCAATGACAGATGAACGAACCGCCCAACTTCGCAGGATGCTGCCAGACAAAGACCCCTGTAACATCGGCGACTAGCATGGTGTGACCAAACCTGTACTTCCCCGTCCAATCTCAGGCACAATAGATCGCTCGACCCGAACCAATCCAAGAGGCTTCTATGCATCTTGCTCGTCATGCAATGATTTTCTTAGCGCTACTAAACCCAATTATGACTCTGCTTTCCTCCGCCCAAACTTCTTCGATCGCCTACCCGCAAGCCCGCCGCACCGACCAGGTCGACGACTACCACGGCACCAAAGTCGCCGACCCCTACCGCTGGCTCGAAGACACCGACTCAGCCGAAACCCACGCCTGGGTCGAAGCCGAGAACAAATTAACCTTCAGCTATCTCGACCAAATCCCCTACCGCCCGGCCATCCACGACCGCCTGACCAAGCTTTGGAACTACGAGCGCTTCACCACTCCGAGCCACCACGGCGGCCGCTATTTTTTCCTGCACAACACCGGACTTCAACAACAGAACGTTCTCTTCGTAGCTGAGTCGCTGAATGGCGAGCCCCGCGTCCTGCTCGATCCCAACACGCTCTCCACCGACGGCACCGTCGCGCTGGCCGGCATGGCCATATCCGACGACGGCAAGTTAATGGCCTACGGCCTCGCCACCTCCGGCTCCGACTGGAACGAGTGGCACGTGCGCGACATCGACACCGGAAAAGATCTCTCCGACGATCTCAAATGGATAAAGTTTTCCGGCGCATCTTGGACCAAAGACAACAAAGGTTTCTACTACAGCCGCTACGACGAACCCAAAGGCGCGGCCCTGCGCGAGGCGAATTATTTCGATAAGCTCTACTATCACCGCCTCGGCGCCGCCCAATCCGAAGACAAACTGATCTATGACCGCCCCGACAACAAAGAGATGGGATTTAGCGGCGATGTAAGCGATGACGGCCATTATCTGATTATCACCGCTTCGGAAGGCACGTCCCCCAAAACCCGCCTCTATTACAAAGACCTGACCCAGCCGGATTCGCCCGTCGTAAGGCTTCTCGACGACTTCGATGCCCAATATGTATTCATCGACAACAATGGCCCCGTCTTCTGGCTGCGCACCGATCTGGACGCGCCTCGCGGACGCGTCATCGCCATCGATACCCGCCATCCCGAACGCGCCAACTGGAAGACGCTGGTTGCCCAAGGCCCCGACAAGCTGGAGTTCGCGAACACGATCAACAATTCATTTTTCCTGGTCTACCTGAAAGATGCCCGCAGCGAAGTCCGCGTCCACGATCTCACCGGGGCCTTCCTGCGCACCGTCGATCTCCCGGGCATCGGCACCGCCGCGGGTTTCGCCGGCAAGCGCACCGACAAAGAAGCTTTCTACGCCTTCACCAGCTTCATCTCTCCAGCCACCGTCTATCGCTACGATCCCGAAGCCGGCAAGAGCAGGGTCTACCGCGAACCCAAAGTAGATTTCGATCCCACGCGTTATGAGACGAAACAGGTTTTCTACCACAGCAAAGACGGCACCCAGGTCCCCATGTTCCTGACGTATAAAAAAGGAATCAAGCTCGACGGAGAAAATCCCACGTTGCTCTATGCCTACGGTGGATTCGACATCTCCCTGACTCCGTTCTTCTCCGTACCGAATCTAGTCTGGCTCGAAATGGGAGGCATCTACGCGCAGCCCAACCTGCGCGGCGGCGGCGAGTACGGCCAGGAGTGGCATCAGGCTGGAATGAAACTAAAAAAGCAAAATGTCTTCGACGACTTCATAGCCGCCGCCGAATGGCTGATCAACAACAAATACACATCAACTCCAAAGCTCGCCGTCCGCGGCGGCAGCAACGGAGGCCTTCTAATCGGCGCCTGCGTAACTCAGCGTCCCGATCTTTTCGGTGTGGCCTTACCTGAAGTGGGCGTAATGGACATGCTCCGCTTCCACAAATTCACCATAGGCTGGGCCTGGACTTCAGACTACGGCTCCTCCGACAGCCCCGAAGAATTCAAAGCTCTCTACGCCTACTCCCCGCTGCACAACCTGAAGCCTGGAACAAAATATCCGCCAACATTAATCGCCACTTCAGATCATGACGACCGCGTAGTCCCCGGCCACAGCTTCAAATTCGCCGCCACCATGCAAGCCGATCAAGCCGGCTCAGCCCCTATCCTGATTCGCATCGAAACCAAAGCCGGCCACGGCGCCGGCAAATCCATCACAAAACTAATAGACGAAACCGCCGACACCTGGGCCTTCGTAGCCCGTAACCTGAATATGAAAGTTGATTTGCAATAGCGGGGACAGTGAAGATGCTCGTGTGGGACAGCCGCCTCGGCTGTCCAGCGAGCGAAGCGAGCCAGCGGCAAGAACCTAGTCAGCTTAGGTGAGCCGATCCCCGAAACTGCGCCTGGCTCTCCAACGAATTCAGCCAGGCCTGCAGCGCCACTCCGTGATCCTTGTCGATGTACAAAAACCGCAGCCCCATCACAAACGAGTCGCTCCAAACCACATCCGCCTTCGCCCGAAAAGTCCGCTCCTCCACGCTCGGCAGCTCAAACTCCACCGTAACCACGCCTTTCAGTCGCAGCGGGTCAACCAGCTTGATAGCCAGCCCGCTTTCACTGATGTTCTTCATCGTGGCAGTGAAACATTGCCCCACCGGAGTCTGAAACCGCACCGGCAAATCCACGTCATACCGGAAATACCTGCGATGTTCCCGCTCCATCTTAGGAACCGTGACATCCAGAATGCCCGTCAATCGCTGTCGCTGAATCGGTTTGCTGAAGGTGAAGTCGGCTCCCTGATCGAGAGCTTCTTCGGCGCTGGTCATTCCGCCGACCACTGCCAGGATAACGGTTTGCCGGTTCGCCGGGGCGCTGCGCAGCGCGGGCAGAGCTTTCGCGCCTCCGGGCACGCCATCACAGTCGATCACAATTCCGTCCAAATGCCGCCGCGAGACCAGTTCGATCGCACTGGCACAATCCTGCCGCATATGAAACGACGCTCCATGCGTGCCCAAACTAGCCTGCACCTGCCCCAGCAGGCTGGGGTCGCGGGTAACAATCAAGCAATCTAACTCCATCGTAAGATGTTAGCGACGCCGCATCGAGAATCACAGTAACAAACGTGCATGACACTGTAGCGCCACCGTCCCATGGCCACGATGCATGTGTGGGGACTGGCCGTGTGGGGACGGTCGCCTCGCGAGCCCCTTTTACGCCATGCAACAATGCTACCGATGGGCCAACACCTTTAAGACGTTCGGCCGCTGGCAAATGTCCAAGGAGACTGGAACATGAAGAATCCCGCTCGCTTCCTGTTGCACGTGCCCGTCCCGTGGGTATTCGTTCTCATTTATCTCCTGGGGCTGGGACTGGAGCGTCTGTCTCATCGCGCCATCTCTCCACACGCGGCCCGAGTGAGTATGATCGCCGGATGCGGGCTGTTTGCCGTGGGTCTGGTAATTGCGGGCTGGGGCCAGGTGCTCTTCCGCAAGGCTAATACCACCACTGTTCCGGGCAAGTTATCCGCGAAGCTGGTGACTTCAGGGCCGTACCGCTTCACCCGAAACCCCATGTATGTAGGCCTTACCTTCGCCTACCTCGGAGAAGCCGCCTTGCTTAAACAGATCTGGCCAGTCGTCGTTCTCCCCCTGATGATTGCCTACCTGAACTGGACCGTGATTCCAGTCGAAGAAGCAAAGCTGAAAGAAGCGTTCCAGGACGAGTACGAGCGGTACCGCGCGAGCGTGCGGCGGTGGTTCTAGGAAGCCAAACGGGAAAAGTATTTCAGTCTGTCATCCTGAGCGAAGTAGCTGGTCCGTGAAGCGGACTAGCTACGCAGTCGAAGGATCCCTCGTCTATGGACGGACCTCGCCCTTTGGAATCACGACTCCGCCTTCAATCTTCGGGATGCCGAAATGCCCGCCAAGATGCGAGAGGTCGAGCGGACTGATCGAGCCTGAAACTATCACAAAGTTGACCTCATTCGATTTCGCTTGAAGAACTGCCACGTTGTTGATCGCATTGTTCTCCAGGCGAACCCAGAGATCGGCTACACCCTGGCCTCCATCCTTATCTTGTTTGTTCATCAGTTGCTTCCACCCAGCCGCCCGGTACTCATCTTTCACCGAACTCAGCGCCGCCGGATCATAAATCCATGTTCGCGGATAGCGGTAGATGTGCACCGAGACCGCGTTCACGCCCAAAATCACGCGTTGAAGATCCTGGTCGGCCGGATCCATCTTGGCCGCAAATACCAACATGGAGTGATCGAGCGTGAACTCCGTCTTCGAGGACGCACCATCCCCCAAGGCGTCAATACCTCTTGGAACCCAATCCTGCGTTTGCGCCATGAGTGTGGCCGCAGCAATGGCCATCAAAATCACAAAAGTAATGCCGGATCGCTTCATAGTTAGAACACCTCGTTAGAACACCTCAAAGATAGAAAGATAGACGGTTGAGGCCCAAGAAAAATAACCGCTAGCGACGAGAACCCGCGGCCTGGAAATAAGTTGCATGGCCCATCGGCAATTGCGAAGCGGGAAGAACTGCGCGCTTGTTGCCGAAATATAAGCCAGCGCACTCATGGACCCCGGCTGTAACAACTGACAGTAGGCATCGATTCACGCTGGTGCTGCACTGTAAAACGGAAAGTCAGCAGTGTGGTACGCAGATCCCAGCCACACAATCAATCCGATGAGAGGACACAACATGGCAACGAAGCAACCGAATATTCTGATCCTTTGGGGCGATGATGTCGGCATCTGGAACATCAGCGCTTTCAGCGATGGCCAGATGGGCTACCGCACGCCGAACATCGACCGCGTCCGCAACGAAGGCGTTAAATTCACCGACTATTACGGCCAGCAGAGCTGCACCGCTGGTCGCGCCGCATTCATCACTGGCCAGAACCCGCTCCGTACCGGCTTGACCAAAGTCGGAATACCCGGCACTGCGGTCGGCCTTCACGCCGAAGACCCGACCATCGCCGAACTGCTCAAGCCACTCGGCTACGCCACCGGCCAGTTCGGCAAAAACCATCTGGGCGATCGCAATGAATATTTGCCGACCGTCCACGGATTCGACGAGTTCTTCGGCAATCTCTATCACCTGAATGCCGAAGAAGAACCAGAACTGCCCGACTACCCGAAGAACCCGGGATTCAAAGAGAAATTTGGACCCCGCGGCGTGCTGCATTGCGTGGCCACGGACCAGGACGACCCAACGGTTGATCCCCGTTTTGGCCGAGTGGGCAAGCAGACCATTAAAGACACCGGCCCACTGAGTAAGAAGCGCATGGAAACTGTGGACGAGGAAATCACGGCAGGCGCTCTCGCGTGGATGGAGAAGCAGGTCAAGGCGGATAAACCTTTCTTTCTTTGGTACAACGCGACTGCGATGCATGTGAGGACTCACCTCGCCGCCAAGAACCGGGGCAAGAGTGGGCAGGACGATTACAGCGATCGGATGGTCACACACGACGAGCAAATCGGTGAAATGCTCAACAAGCTCGATGAGCTGGGCATCGCCGATAACACATTCGTGATGTACTCCACCGATAACGGCCCCGAAAACGACACCTGGCCCGATGGCGCCAACACGCCGTACCGCAGCCAGAAAGACACGAACTGGGAAGGTGCGTGGCGCGTTCCGGCGTTCATCCGCTGGCCCAACAAGATCAAGGCTGGCTCGACCCTGAACGGCATCGTATGCCACCAGGACATGCTGCCAACCTTGCTGGCGATTGCGGGCGAACCGAACATCAACCAGAAGCTCCTCGACGGCTACAAGGCCGGGGACAAGACGTTCAACGTGCATATCGACGGCATCAACCAGTTACCGTATCTCACCGGCCAGGTGAAGGAGAGCCCGAGAGAGTCCTTCTTCTACGTCAGCGATGACGGCGGCATCATGGCGGTGCGGGTGGGTGACTACAAACTGACATTCCAAGAGCAACGTGCGGAGAAGATGCGCGTCTGGCAGGAGCCGTTTGTACAACTTCGTCTGCCTGACATAATCCACCTGCGGCGCGATCCATTCGAGCGCGCCATCGATAACTCGAACACCTACTTTGACTGGATGTTCGATCACGTTCCGCAGCTCTATCTGACGCAAGCCATCGTGGCGGCGCAGATTGACGAATATGTGAAGTACCCGCCACGCCAGAAGCCAACCTCATTCAACCTGGATGCAGTCATGGCGCAATTGGGGCCGGCGATCCAGGCGTACCAGGAAAAGAAAAAGGAGGCGGCAGGCAAAACGCCAAAAGCCGCATAGCACGCCGTGTTAGTCGGCAAAGCCAGTGAATGCCTATCGAAAAGGGCAAAGAACCTTTTCGAGCGACGAGTTTCCCCGGCGGATAACATTCTGCCGGGGATTCTTTTGAATGCAACATTTGCAACTGATCGTCGAGCAAGATCATCCGAGAACAAGATCATCCTGCTATTCAAGATTCCACCGAACCACCGCGATCATGCCGTTCGTTCGTGATGGACCTGGGCGAACGCTTCCTCAATCGCCGGAACCAGCAAGTTGTATGTGCTTGACTTTGAGATGACCCGCTGGACGCCGATCTTCTCGGCTCCCTTTTCGACCAGGGGAGAGGCGTAGAGCGTAAGCATGAGGATCGGAACGCCAGGAAGTGCCTCGGAAATCTGGCCGGCTGCCTCGAAACCGTTCAGTTCGGGCATCGCGAGGTCGAGCGAACGAGTGCTGTCACGTTTAACAGCCTGGCGGCGGCATCTTTCAAAGTGGCCTCGAACACGTATATGACTGCTGTCGTTCCAGTTGGAGCCAGCTCTGGCCCAGTCCAGGTCACTACACCGGGCGGCATACTGACGAGCAATGTTAGTTTCGTCGTAGCGCCGTAGATCGATTCGCCGAACAGAGTCAGGCCCGACGAAACAGGAGGCCCGACCAAGACATAGAGGCATAGCGCCCACTGTCGCAACATCGCCATCTCACTCATCGACGCTCCGTACCTACCGTCCCTCATCCGCCGAAGGCCCATAAACCGAAGGTACCGCCACATCATTCAGCCGCAAATAAACTCCCAACTGCGCCCGATGATGGATCACGTGATTCATCACCATCCGCCGCATCGCTCCCATGCGCGACCCTTCGTAAAAAGTTTTCTCCCCCATGGAGAGCTTCCAGTTCTTTCTCCAATGCTCATCGGTGGCGCCAAGAATCCCGGCCCGCAAAGCCGCAACATGCTTGTCGAATAATTCCAGCACATGCTTCCGCGACTCCGCCACCGTTGGCTTAGGCGCTAGCTCGCCTGCCGGACGCTTGGCAAAATCCAGCGCATCATCTTTTATCACGCTAACGCCCATCCCCGGCAGCTCCGCAATATGTCCCGCCAGCCGCCCCAGCAGCATCGACTTCTCATGCGGCTTCCAGCCCAGCTTATCTTCTGGAATGCGCTCCAAGGTCCGCCGTGTAGAAGCCATCTCCGAATCAAACTCCGGCAAAAAATCAGCACTAACGCCCATAAACTCCTCCAAGAGATTTTGAAGAAACCAGAAATACTCATGTAGGACAGCCGCCTCGGCTGTCCAGCGAAGCGACGCGAGCAAGCCCAGCGACGCCCACCGCCTTGGATGGTACCAAACAGCACTAGCTTCTAGAAGGTTCGACGGAAATAAAGGAAAAAGTGCCACTAACCCGACCGCCCAGCTCGATCACAAATACATCCCGCACCCGAATCTGCACAAGAAACGCCCGCAACACTCCACTATTACCAACTAGGTTCGCACGAAAATCAAACCTGTCCCGGAGTTCAAGTTTCCACTTCCCGAGATTCGCCACCCGGCAAGTCGAGAAAGAAGCGATCGCAAGCCCGATCAATCCCACCAGTTAACCAAGAAGGTTCGTGCCAAAGAGAATCACCCGATGAGCCCCATGCCCCCTGTGGCAAAGGTTTTTTTGACCGAAAAGAAAAAGAGCGGCCAAAAAGCCGCCCTCGAAAAACTAGGTACTAGGTACTGGCTACTATCTCCCCGCCACCGCAGCCGCAGGCATCATGCCAGCAATAGCCATCCCTTCAATCCGCGCCAACACGTTTTCCACACTCGCCCCGGTATCCGTGCACGCATCCACATAAGGATGCCGGCTTCCATCCGCATGCATCACCAGCACACTAACTTCCGCCTGCACCTTCTTCACCGTATAAGGCAGATGATGCCGATCATTCCGGCTAAGTGTAGGACCCAGGACCACAAGGTCGAAACGCCCCTTGCTCACCGCCGCTTCCACGGCCTTGCGCCCGATCGCTTTTTCTACCGTGTGGCCGGCCTTCTCAAACGCCGCGGCCGGAGCCGCCTGCGCCTCCGCATCCCCTTCACCATAAAGAATCTTCAGCTTCGCTGCCTTAGCCATGAGTGTAATTTCCTCGCCACTCAAGGTAGCAACCGCCGCACCTGCTGAGTACATCACCAAAGACCAACAACAACCGAGGACGACGTTTAAGGTTTAGCTCTCGTTTCTGTCATGCTGAGCGGAGTGAGATCGTCCGAAAAGACAATCTCACGCAGTCGAAGCACCCCATACCCGCCGGAACAATCACAAGCCCGCACAGGCGTTTCCGTTCCAGAAGCCAAGGTTCGGAGGCATTGCCCTGAACGAAGCCCGGCCGGCTGAGAAGCCACCCCCGCGAAAACTCCCATCGATCTCTCCCAACAAGAATTCAATACTCTGAACCCTCTTCCACTCAGCGCTTTTCAGCGCTACACTCTTGGCCCAGAGGGTATCCCCATGTTCGGCGCTCGCATCGTCGTCCCCATTCTGTTAACGCTCACAGCCGTGTGCTCCGCGCAATCCGCAAATTCCTCCACCGCCACCTGCACTCTCGACGACGGCCGCCAGGTGCGCATCAACTACACTCCCGTCACCGCCAAAGACAAAACTCCCAATGGCAAACCGTGGTCTCCCGGGCGGCGCGCCCATGACTCTCTTTACCGAGACCGCGCTCACCTTCGGCAATTCAACAATCCCCGTCGGCGCTTATAGCGTTTATCCCATCCCCGGCAAAGACAAGTGGAGCCTCGCCGTGAACAAAAACGTTACCCCCGGCGCAGCCTATGACGAGAAGCAAGATATCGCCCGCGCCTCCATCGAAACCGACCCCTTGACCGAAACCGCCGCTGCCCTCGAAGTAGCCTTCGCTCACTATGGCTCCAAATGCACTCTCCGCATCTACTTCGGAAAAACCGCCACCTTCGCCGACTTCACAGCCAAGTAGCGATAGCAAAGTAGCGCCGCCGTCCCGGCAGCTCGCCCGGTGGGTGTCCCGTCCAATGAGTTGAAAGCACGCAACTGCCGGCCGCTTTTCGCCGAGCGCCTTCGAAGAAATCCGCCCTCCGATCACCAAAACTTCTGCGACAATCTCCCCATGCGCCTTCTCTTAATCCTGTTAGCAACCACAGCCCTGGCCCAACCAAAAATAAAACTCCAACCATCCAACACCACCGAAGATCTCCGTGGCGCCAGCGCTGTCTCCAAAAATATCGCGTGGGCCTCCGGCACTCACGGCACCTATCTTCGCACCACCGACGCCGGCCGCACCTGGACCCCCGCCCATGTCCCCAACGCCGCCACCCTGGACTTCCGCGCCGTAGTAGCCTTCTCCGCCGACGAAGCTTTCTTAATGTCCGCCGGTCCCGCTGACCAATCCCGCATCTACCACACCACCGACGCCGGCAAAACCTGGCAACTCCAATTCACCAACACCAATCCCAAAGGCTTCTTCGACTCCATGGTCTTCTGGGACCGAACCCACGGCATAGTTCTAGGCGATCCCATCCCCGACCAAACCGGCAAACTAAAATTCGAATTACTAATCACCACCGACGGCCAATCTTGGACGACCCTCCCCTCCACCCAACTCCCGCCAGCCATAGAAGGTGAAGGCGCATTCGCCGCCAGCAACACCTGCATAGCCACCTCCGACCCCAACATCTGGTTCGCCACCGGAGGCCGCGCCGCACGCGTCTTCCACTCCCCCGACCGCGGACAAACCTGGCAAGTCTCCAACACTCCAATCATCCAGGGCCAGGACCCCACCGGAATCTTCTCCATAGCTTTCCGCGACGAAACTCACGGAGTAATCGCTGGCGGCGACTACAAACATCCCGACCAGGACGGCCCCAACCTGGCCTTCACCGAACGACGCCGGCAAGACCTGGACCATCTCCCCAATCCATCCCCAAGCCTACTTCTCCGCCGCAGCCTACGATCGCAAAAACAAAAATCGCCTACTAATCGTCAGCCCCAAATTCATCTACGACAACCGCCCTCCAAAAGCCCCCGCCCAAATAATCCCCAACAAAAACTCCAACCTGCAATTCAACGCCGTAAGCCCGTTCCCGGAAGGCGGAGCCCTGCTAGTAGGCCCAAAAGGTTCAATAGCCAGAATCCCCTAAACAGCTCATGTAGAGACAGCCGCCTCGGCTGTCCAGCCTGGGCGAAGCCCGGCCGCGCAGCTAGGTACTGGGTACTAGGTACTCGGTACTCGCCATCCCCAAGAGCTCTCCACCCAAAGTTCCCGAAATCTCCAAACTCCTCTTGCCCACCCGCCCAAAACCCTTTACCCTATGGCAGGCAGGCAATGTTCAACCCGCACCCCAACCTGGCGGATGACGTCAACCACGCCATCATCCAATCGGAAATCGAAGGCGGAGTTTTCCTCCACGATCTTCCGCCCTCCACCGTGCTCCATATTCAAACCATGCACCACTGCTACACCGCCGTTCTTCTAGGTGGCAGTGACGCTCTAATTTCCGGCCATCCCGAATTCTGCCCCGACCCCGTTCTCGTAGCCATAGCCGGTTCCACCTGGGGAGGCTCCATGCTCAAGCTCCAATACGTTGGCCGCGGCATGCACCTCGAATTTCGCCATCCCGAATACGCCACCCCCATAGTCACCAGTCCCATCCAGGAAATCCGCGACTCCCAACCAATCCCCGCCGTCCCGCAAGCCATCAACTCGCTAAGCTACTAACTCAGCCAGCGCCAAGCCCCTGTCATCCTGAGCGCAACCAGCGCGTAAGCGAAGCGCAAGCGCTTGTGCAGTCGAAGGAACCCCTTTAAGTTCAACGCCGCGATAGTCTCCGCAAGGCATTTCCAGTACCCTCCTGCAGATTTTCTCCGTGACTCCGCGTCTCCGTGGTAGATTCTCTCTTGATAAGCTGTACAATCAATCGGCCATGACCATCACCACCCGCGAAGTAAGCCACGTCACCATAGTCGACATCACCGGACGCATCACTCTTGGCGAAGAAACCGGAAAGCTCCGCGAAACCATCCACAAGCTCATCGAGGAGGGCAAGAAAAAAATCATCCTCAACCTCGCCAGCGTCGACTATATCGACTCCTCCGGCGTCGGCGAATTAGTCAGCAGCTTCACCACCGTCCGCAATGCCGGCGGCGAACTAAAACTCCTAAGCCTCACCAAGAAAGTCCAGGACGTCCTCTACGTCACCAAGCTCTACACCGTCTTCGACGTAAAGGAAGACGAATTCACCGCCGTAAAATCCTTCGACTACTTCTTCGCCAAATAAGATCCCGCAGTTGTCGCCACTGCCTGTGTGGGGACAGCCGCCCTCGGCTGTCCACGGAGCGAAGCTCCGTAACTCCCGCGTACAGCCGTCCCAGAACGACTGGATTACCACATGCTCCATGCGTCACCGTGAAAGAGCGGCGCTTGAGCGCCGCGTAAGCTCCAAAAAAGATTCCGGGCTTCAGCCCCCGGCCCTCTGCTCTATACTGCACAAGTAAAAAACCGAACCCTCATGAAAATGCTCACACTCCTACTACTTTTCCCATTCCTCCAATCGCCGACTCAACAGCAACCTCCCGACGTCCTCTCCCTGAAAACCCAAACCGACCTCGTCCTCGTGCCAGTGGTAGTCCGCGACAAGCAAGGCAAACACATCTCCGGACTTACCAAAGACAAATTCCTCCTCGAAGAAAACAACAAAGAGCAAACCATCTCGCTCTTCGAAGAAGTCCAGGCCGCAACCGGCGACCCCAAGCCTCTAGTCTTGCCGCCCGGCGGATATGCCAATCTCCCCTTCGACAACTCCCACGAGCTAAGACTAACCATCCTGCTTCTCGATCTCCTGAACACAAATCAGCTCCAACGCACCGACGGCAAAGACAACCTGATCAAGTTTCTCAGCAAAGGCCTGCCCAGCAACCAGCCTGTCTCTCTGCTCACCATCACCCAGGACGGTCTGAAGTTGGTTCACCCCTTCACCTCCGACACAACAGTCCTGATCCAGGCGATGAAAAAATTATCTCTCGGCCCCCAACCCCTCGCGCCTCGCAAGGAACTCGCTCTCGAAACTCTCAAGCAACTCCGCGAAATCGCCCACGCTTACACCGGCATCCCCGGACGCAAAACTTTAATCTTCGCCGCCGGGAATATTCCCGATCCCCAGGTCGAACCCACGGTCTACAACAGCGGCAACTTCAACAATCCCAACTTCAGCGGTGGTAACGCCGCCAGCGGCTACGCCGCCATCGACAGCTTCCAGGAAACCTGGAACAGTCTCATCGACGCCAACATCGCCGTCTACCCCATTCAACTGATGATATGGGCCGTGAGGCCGGGCTCCAGAGCAGTCCGTCCAATTTCCGGCGACGGCACCCTGCGCCAGTTTGCCGGCGCAACCGGCGGCAACTTCTGCGTCGAAGCCAACGACCTTACCAAATGCTTGGCCGAAGCCGTCGAGGATTCCCGCTCCTACTACATGCTCGGATTCTCCGTCCGCCCCGACGATCGCAAACCCGGCTGGCGCGATCTAAAGGTAAAAGTCTCCGTAGAGCACGCCAATATTCGTGCCCGCAACGGCTTCTACTACGGAGTGTCTGCACAACCCAACAACCAGCCCACAGTTCAAGCCGCCGAAATAAACGCGCTGGCATCCCCGCTGGCCTACAGCGCCATTCCCATGTTCGTTCAAGTGCTGCCGCCGGCCGCGCCGAATGCCGCAAGTGACCAGAAAACGAATGACCAGAAGACCAAGACAGAGTTCCTAATAACGATTCCCCTAAGCAGCGTCAAAATCGATCCCAACAGCGCCCACCCTCTCAACCTCGAAATAGGAGCCATAGCCCTAACCCCAAAGACAAAAGAAGCAGGAGAACTTCTCCATCCCATCCAAGGCAAT
This sequence comes from uncultured Acidobacteriaceae bacterium, assembly GCA_963747615.1. Taxonomy (GTDB): domain Bacteria; phylum Acidobacteriota; class Terriglobia; order Terriglobales; family Acidobacteriaceae; genus Sulfotelmatobacter. Next base: position 386,063 of record CAVVFP010000001.1, on the reverse strand, counting down.
CCCAACCAGGAACTCCTCCAGAAATTCGCCCGAGAAGGCATCAAACTAAACGAAACCCTGGACCTCCAACCCGGCACCTACGACGTGAGAATAATGGTCCGCGACAACAACGCCAACCAAATAGGCACAGTAGTCTTCCCCCTGGAAGTAAAGTAAGGTGGGCTGGAGAGGACAAGATTGTGTGGGGACGGGCGCCTCGCCCGTCCAGCCCAGCGCAGCGGGGCGCGCCTTTGACTTTGGCGAGCGCCAAGATGATCGCTAACGCCCTAAGTTTGGGTGGCGCAGCGCTTCAGCGCTGCGATTACCACGAACCAAACAAGTTAACATGAGCCAAAAGTCCCACTCGCTTCTGTGCCTAAGGCCTAAGAATGGGCGAGCCCTATTCCGAAAGAGGGGGAAACCACTAATCCCAGGCCACTATTACCATCCTGATTCCCAAGTGACTGACCGCTGACCACTAACCACTGATCACTGTTTCATTCCATTTCGGGAAATCCACAGCCAACCGTGACGGACATCACCGTGCACAGAAGCGCTAAAAGCACATGCTAACCAAATGCAATGCTCGGTAAGGCCCATAGTCCAGTCCTATCGCGACCTGATCGTTTGGAAAAAATCAATGGTGTTAGTGCTGGAGATCTATCGCCACACCCAAGCATTCCCCAAAATCGAAACCTACGGCCTGACCTGCCAACTGCGGCGAGCGGCAGTCTCCATACCCAGCAACATAGCGGAAGGGCAAGCAAGACGATCAACAGGAGAGTTCAAACAGTTTCTGGGCAACGCCAGAGGTTCGCTGGTAGAAGTAGAAGCGCAACTCCTGATTTCAAGGGACCTAGGCTACCTCGAAAATCAGGTGAGTGAAAAGCTACTCGAAGCCACAGCAGAAATAGGCCGAATGCTAAACGGCCTACTAGCAGCTTTAAGGCAGTGATCAGTGGCTAGTGGTCAGTGGCTAGTGGTCAGTGATCAGTAAAACCTTGTGGATGAACGCAGAAGCATGAAGCGGGGGATCTTCACTGACCACTGACCACTAGCCACTGACCACTGCCTTACGACTTCTTGCCTCTGAGCATGGAAGTAACCCGCTCATAATCATCCACGGTCGCATACTCAATCACGATCTTTCCCTTCCCATGCCGGTCCCGAATCCGCACCCGCATCCCCAAAGTCCGCTCCATATCCGTCTGCGCCGCCCGCACATTCGGATCCATCCACCGCGCCCCCGACTTCTTCCGCGGCTCTCCCGGCAAAGTCTGCCCCGGCAGCATCGCAAACGATCCATTGATCCGCATCACCCGGTCTTCTATCTGGTCCCATTTCAACTTGTGCTCCACAACTTCGTCCGCCACCTGCTCGATGTAGTCATCATTCTCCAGCCGCAAAATCTCTCGGGCGTCGCTGAAGCTGATCCGCTCCGACAGCATGTAATCCATCACCTTCTTCGGCAGCCGCAACAGCCGCATGTAATTCGACACCGTCTCCCGCGACACTCCAATCCGGTCCGCAATCTCTGCCTGCGTCAGCTTGAACTCCAGGCTCAATACCCGAAACGCCTCCGCCTGCTCAATCGGATTCAGGTCCTCCCGCACCATATTCTCCAGCACAGTCATCTCCGCTGCCTGCTGCGGAGAAACCCTCCTCACCAATGCCGGGATCGTCTCCACTTCCGCCATCTTCGAAGCCCGCAACCGCCGCTCTCCGAGCACCAGAATGTAGCGCCCAGCCTCCTCCGCAGGCCGCACCACAATCGGCTGCACCACTCCATGTTCCTTGATCGAATCCCGCAGTTCCCAAAGCATCTCCTCATCAAACACATACCGCGTCTGATAAGGATTCTTGTCAATCGAATCCAAAGGAAGGTGAGCCACCAGATCGCCAGCCACCGGAGTATCAGCCACAGCCGAAATAGAAATCACCTCGCCAGCCCCGTAAGCGGCATCAGCTTCGTGTGGGTCGGACACTCCTGTCCGACTAGCGTCCAGCTCCGCCGAAGCCGTCGGTCCAACCTCACCCTTCTCATTCCGAGCGAAGCGAGGAATCTCGGTTTCGCCGCCACCACCACCGCTCTCTCCAGGCGCCGAGTTCGGGAAGGGCACGGCTTCAGCCGTGCCGTTAGCCGCCAAAGATGATTCGGGCTTCAGCCCCTGGGGAGACGTCGCCGCCACGCCACTACCAACCACCCGAGGCCCCGGCAACAAAGAAGCCAACCCCCGCCCCAAAGCCCGCCGCTTCTCCACCTTCTCATCCTTCTTCTCGCCCGCCAACTTCTCCGCCGCCGAAGTAGTCATAAATGGTTTACCCCGTGAACTTCTGTGTCCCCTGTGTTTAAAAGCTTCTTCTCTGTTCAATTCCCGACGCTGTCATCCTGAGCGGAGTCGAAGGATCCCTATCACCGAAACCCACCCACGCCCCCAAGAGGCATTCTCTCGAGGCTGCCGCCCCAAAGTCCATTTTGTATATCGACACGAATGAATGTATAAATAGACAACCGTCGATATATCAAGCGCTCTTGTCCATCTCCTCCGAACCCGCGGGCGTCTCCGGTGTAGCCGAAGCCTGAAGCCCAAAGCCCGAAGCCCGCCCCAAGATCTCCTTAGCCAGCCGTATATAACTCTCCGCGCCTTTCGATCGCGGATCGTACACCAGCGCCGCCTGCCCATGGCTCGGAGCCTCGGCCAGTCGTATGTTCCGCGGTATGGTTGTTGCACACACCTTGGCCCCAAAAAATTTCCGAAGCTCAGCTGTCACCTGCTGCGCCAGGTTGGTCCGCTCATCCAGCATGGTCAGCACCACACCTTCAATCTCAAGCCCCGGGTTCAACTCCACGCGGATGCGCTCCACTGTGTCCATCAACTCGCTGATGCCTTCGAGCGCAAAGTATTCCGCCTGCATAGGAATCAGCACCGAGTCGGCCGCGACCAGCGCGTTCAGAGTCAGCAGATCCAAAGCCGGCGGGCAATCCAGCACGATGTAGTGGAAGCGATCGCGCAGTGGCGCGATCGCTTCCTTCAGTCGATACTCGCGCCGCTCCGCCTCGACCAGCTCAATGTTTGCGCCGATCAAGTTCTTGTGCGAAGGAATCAGCCACAGCTGTTCCAGCTCTGTGGTTGCCAGCGCCTCTTCACCCGAGGCTGCGCCCAGCAGCAGGTGGTAAGTAGAAACACGCTCAGGATCTTTGACCAGACCCAGGCCGCTGGTGGCATTTGATTGCGGATCGCAATCAATAAGCAATGTGTTCACTTCAGCCGCTGCGAAGGACGCGGCTAGGTTGATGGCAGTCGTAGTCTTCCCCACGCCGCCCTTCTGATTGGCAACAGCGATGACACGTCCCATAAATTGTCGAGGAGCCAGAGCTGTTCGCAGAATAGTGCGGTTCGTGTTTCGAATGCAAGGTCGAATTGCCACACACATGTTGAATTTGTGTGCAAAACGCGTCCAATGTTCCAGTCGGAACATTCAGCCGGTTTCCATCTGCTCATCAGTCTGTTTACCTAATAAATGTTCCGGCCGGAACATAAGACCGATTTCGACAATCGAGCGGCCGAGGCCAGTGATGGAGTGTTCCGGTTGGAACGTTGCGTCGAATGTTCCGGCTGGAACATATCTGCACAATGTTCCAGTCGGAACATATCGTCATTATGTTCCGGTCGGAACATAATGCATCAATGTGTTCCGGTTGGAACTTTGGGCGAATTCACGGCTCACATTTTATTATGTTTACCACTTTAGCTTATGCGGGCCTGGTGTTAATGCCGCTGTGTATCACGCAATTGGTAAAATATCGACTTCTTGTCCCACTTGTTTACTTTTATGATTCCGAGACGCCAATGAGGAGGACGCGGGATTGGGAGTGGGGGATGGGGATCGGTGGCTGCCAGGTCAGGCTTGGGAGGGTTGAACGAGTGGATTCGAGTTGGGAATGGGCTATCAGTAGGGCCAGGCGTCCTTCGGGGGATAGGAGGTTGGCGGCTACTGGCAGGACTTTGGAGAGGCGCTCTACGGCTCGGATGGTTACGACCTCGAATCTGGACGGGGGGAGGGTTTCGGCGCGGACGTTTTGTATATTGATGTCCGTCAATGTAAGGGCGCGGGCCACTTCTCGGAGGAAGATGGCTTTCTTCTGGTTGGATTCGATTAGGGTGAGGGCTATGTTGGGGGCCCAGAGTTTTATGGGGATGCCTGGGAAGCCTGCGCCGGAGCCTACGTCTGCGACGCGGTCGTTGGTCGTTGGTCGTTGGTCGTTGGCAACGTCAAAATCTTTAACCACAGGGGACACAGAGGGCACAGAGGAAGATACGGGGCAGAGCGGGAAGAGGTGGGTTGCAGCGAATAGGGATTCGCCGAAGTGGCGGGTTACTATTTCTTCTTCGTTGCGGATTGCGGTTAGGTTCAGGCGGGCGTTCCAGTGCTGGAGTATATCGATGTACGTCGATATACTTTGGTAGAGCTTGTCGTTGGTCGCTGGTCGTTGGTCGTTGGCTTCGTGCAGGAAAGGTTGGAGCAGTTCGGCTATGCGGGCTGGGTGCATCGGGTTCGATTGTACCCTCGGCGCATGCCCCATGGGGCTAGTGACGCTGCTGTTTCAATTACGAGAAAAATGCGCTAGACGGCTCGTGATGGGAACCCCTGTTTGAGCTTGTGACTGTGGCGGCGGGTATGGGGTGCTTCGACTGCGTAGGATCGTCCTTTGGACGATCCTCCTTCGCTCAGCATGACAGCTGGCTAGTGAAATCCTATGGGGATGCGGCGCGCAGTGAGAAAGGCCTAGCCGGTCCGTCCGATTGTAGATGGCTGGCGGAAAATCTTTCAATGTGGTTTGTCCTTGACGAATGAATGCCGTCGCCTCGCGACCTGCGTGTTTACTGACTCCCTGGGGCATGGACTATTGCAGCCAGCAATGTGTCCATCTTGTTCAGCCGTTCCTGAAGGTCGCGGATCTCCGCTTGCTGGCGCTGCACTTCGTTTAGCAGCATCGGATCGAGCAACTGATACTTTACCGTCTCGATCTGCCCGTCCGCCGAACGTGCCACCAAGTCAGGATAGACCTCGGCCACTTCCTCGGCGATCAGGCCGTATTGCATGGGCTGGGAACCGTCGTCGAACGGTTTCTTATATCGGAAGGTGACCGGGCGCAGCCGCATCAATCCAATGCTGGCATCGCCCATGTCGTGGATGTCTTCTTTGTAGCGCCGGGAGGATGAGATGGTGCCGAGCTTGCCGCTCGAATCGATCACGACGGGCACGGGAGTATCGACTCCGCCATGCGCTCCGTAGACGCCCGCGATGAAGGCGCTGGTTTGAGTTCCGGCAGTTCCAATTCGGATTACGCCGTTGTCGTCACCCAGACCCTCGTTGCCGATGTCAATGTCGTTACTGCCAGTGAAGAGATTGAACCCGGCCAGGTTTCCGACCGCCGTGTTGTTGCTCCCTTTACTATTCGCTCCGGCAAAGTACCCGAGCGCCGTGTTGTATTCTCCGGCGGAGTTAGCCTCTAAAACTCCATAACCGACTGCCGTGTTGCCGGACCCGCTAGCGCTATTCAGCGCGTAGGCACCGCTGGCCGTATTGTAATTCCCATAGTAGCCATAGCCCAGCGCTTGGAAACCGTTGGCAGTATTGTCACTCCCGGTGAGATTGAACCACAAGGCAAAGGCACCATTGGCCACGTTGAAATCCCCGGTGGTGTTGAGATACAGCGCCGAAACACCGCTGGCCGTGTTGGCCTTGCCTGTGGACGTGGAATTTCCCGCGAAGCCGAGAAAGGCATTCTGATTCGCGTAGGAGCCAAAGGCGAACGGGTTGGCACCCAAGTTGTAGCTGGCCGCGGCGTTCACCGCGCCGTTGACATCGAGGGTGGCGGTTGGAGTTGTCGTGCCGACTCCTATTTCGCCTGCACTCTGAAAGAGCTGGGAGTTACCGAGCTTCGTGGAACTTAACCATAGCGGGATGTAGTTCGTCGTCCCTTTTCCGCTCAGAGTGGGAGCGACGGCGCTGTTCTCCCGTGACGCAGTTTCAGGGGTTGTCTGTGCAACCATCAATGGAGTCAGTGAAACGGCCAGCAACAGGAATCCAACTAGCACGCAAGAGGCGCGGAGCTTCATGGCAGAAATCTCCTTTGGGAAAGTCGAGTTTGCTTCTAGACGGGGCCCGAATGCTCAGGTAAGACTGGGGGAGATGTGGCTCTGGGTAAGCGAAACGGGGGAGTAGCCAAAACCTGCGGAGGATTATGTTCGCTTGCGGTTGCGCTGTCAAGTTGGAAATCGTGTTGGGCGGCGCGGCGACTGACGTTTACTGATGCAGTGGGGACGCTTCGCTCAACGTGATTGGCTCAAGTCCGTAGTAAGGATGGGGCCGTGGAATCCCACGTCTCGCAAAGTGCGCGGGACATCGGGCGTCACTCTGGGTTGGTTACGGGATCAGACAGATTCATAGTGAAAACTCCCGTTTGAGCTTGTGACTGTGGCGGCGGGTATGGGGTGCTTCTACTTCGCTCAGCATGACAGGTGGGGCTAGGCGGTCCCAGCGATTGCTTTCATTGACTTGATGGTTTCGGGGACGTAGGATTCTGCTCCAGTAATCGTCAAACCTTGATCCGCACAACATGATCGGCCAGACCATCTCGCACTACCACATTGTCGAAAAACTAGGCGGCGGCGGGATGGGTGTGGTTTACAAGGCTGAGGATGTAAAGCTTGGCCGGTTTGTTGCCCTTAAGTTTCTGCCTGACGACGTTGCCAAAGATCCTCAGGCTCTCGCCCGCTTTCAGCGTGAAGCCAAGGCGGCATCTGCGCTGAATCATCCGAATATCTGCACCATCCACGAAATTGACGACGAGCACGGCGACGCATTCATCGCCATGGAGTTTCTGGACGGGCTGACGTTGAAGCACAGCATTGCGGGCCGGCCGATGGAGACGGAGATGATTCTGTCTCTGGCCATAGAGATTGCCGACGCTCTTGATGCCGCGCACTCGAAAGGGATTGTTCATCGCGACATCAAGCCGGCAAATATTTTCGTCACCGAGCGCGGTCACGCCAAAGTGCTTGATTTCGGGCTGGCGAAGGTCAGTGTGGCAGCGAGTTCTTCGAGCAAGATTGCGGCTCTGAACACGCAAACTGTGGACGCGGACCATCTGACCAGTCCGGGCGCGATGTTGGGGACGGTGGCTTATATGTCCCCAGAACAGGTGCGGGCGAGAGAGTTGGATGGGCGCAGCGATCTGTTCTCGTTTGGGGCGGTGCTGTACGAGATGGCGACGGGCGATTTGCCGTTTCACGGGGAGAGTTCAGCGATGATCTGTGAAGCCATCGTGAACCGTGCCCCGGTGGCGGTGGTGCGGCTGAATCACGACGTGCCGCCTAAGCTGGAAGACATCATCAACCGGGCGCTGGAGAAGGACCGCAATCTACGCTACCAGAGTGCGGCCGACATGCGTTCGGAGTTGCAGCGGCTGAAGCGGGATACGGAGACGGGGCGATTTGCGGCGGCTAGTTCGGGGACCGTAACTGCGGCTTCGGGGACGGTGGCTGCGGCTGAGGAAAGCGGCGAGCTGCGCTCGACCGGACGGGCGGGGGCGCCCGTCCCCACACAAACTTCACCCCTCCCCACACAATCTTTGCCGCCTCTGGCTCTGCCCACACAAACCTCATCGACGACGGCGGCTGTCTCCAGGCGATCCTTGCTGAGCCGCGCATTTTTCGTTGTGGCCGCCGCTGTTATCATCGCCGGCCTGGTCGGGGGCGGGCTTTACTATCGGTCGCGGCAGCATGCTGCGCACGCGCTTACTGAGAAAGACACCATCGTCCTTGCCGACTTCACCAACACCACAGGCGATGCGGTCTTTGATGACACGCTGAAGACCGCGCTCAGCGTTGCTCTCAACCAGTCGCCGTTTCTGAATGTGCTCCCGGACAATAAAGTCGCCGCTACCTTGAAATTGATGTCGCGTCCGGCGGGCACGAAACTCACGCCCGAAGTCACCCGCGAGCTTTGCCAGCGGGCGGGCAGCAAGGCTTATCTTGCCGGGTCGATTGCCAGCCTAGGCAGCCAATATGTACTGGGATTGAAGGCGGTGAATTGCCAGAGCGGAGACCCGCTGGCCGAGCAGCAGGTGACGGCAGCGGGCAAGGAAAAAGTGCTGGACGCGCTGGGCGAGGCGGCATCGAAGCTGCGCAGCGAACTGGGCGAATCGCTGGCGACGGTGCAGAAGTTAGATGTTCCGCTGTCAGAGGCCACCACGTCTTCGCTCGAAGCTCTGAAAGCGTTCAGCCTCGGCAGAAAAGCCGGCAACGAGAAAGGCTCTGCCGCGGCCCTGCCTTACGATCAGCGTGCCATCGAGCTTGACCCGAATTTTGCCATGGGCTACACGGCTGTGGGCAACGACTACGCCGGTCTTGGCGAGCCAGGGCGGGCCAGCGATTACCAGACCAAGGCGTTTCAGTTGCGGGAACATGCCAGCGAACGGGAAAAGCTGGATATCGCTGCCAGCTACTATGCGAGTGCAACCGGAGAACTGGATAAAGCGGCCGAGACGTATCAGGAGGAGATTGAGAACTACCCGCGACAGTCCGGATCGCATCTCGGGTTGGGTAACGTGTACACTGGGCAGGGACAGTATGAAAAGGCCGCTGAGTCGTTTCGCCAAAGCCTCCGCCTCGCCCCGGATAATCTCGCCCCTTACGCAGGTCTTGGCAACACCCTGATCTCCTTGCAACGCTTCGACGAGACGCGGCAGATCATCCACGAGGGACAAGCGCGAAAACTGGATAGCTTTTATCTCCGCAGTGCTCTCTACGCTCTTGCCTTTCTCGGCTCGGATCCGGCGGGAATGGCGGAACAGCAACAGTGGTTTGCGGACAAGCCCGAAGAGCACATAGGGCTTTCGCTCGCATCCGACACCGAGGCGTATGGCGGTCATCTGGGCAAGGCGCGGGAACTGACCAAGCGGGCTGTGGACTCGGCCATACGGGCGGACAGCAAAGAAAGTGGGGCGATCTGGCAGGAGAATGCCGCTATCGCACAAGCCGCTTTCGGCAATCCTGCGGAAGCGCGGCAGTCAGCGGCGGAGGGTTTGAAGCTGGCTCCCACGAGTCAGGGCGTCGAGGTCGAAGCCGCGCTGGCGTTTGCCATGGCGGGCGATACGGCACGAGCCGAATCGCTTGGCGCAAGACTTGGGGAAACGCTTCCCGCTGGACACGCAGATGCAGTCGCTCTGGCTGCCCGCGATTCAGGCCCAGTTGGCGCTGGACAAGAAGAACCCTGCTGCTGCCCTGACCGCCCTGCAGGCTGCTTCCCCCATCGAGTTGGGGCAGATTGAGTTCGTCGCCAATATGTCTTGCCTCTATCACGTGTACGTTCGCGGAGAGGCGTACCTGGCAGCCGGGCAGGGCAAAGAAGCCGCCACCGAGTTTCAGAAGATCATCGACCACAGCGGCATCGTCTGGAACTGCTGGACGGGAGCGTTGGCGCGGCTGGGCGTAGCTCGGGCTAATGCTTTGCAGGCTCGGACCTCGTCCGGGGCGGATGCTGATCTGGCTCGGAGTCGGGCGCTGGCCGCTTATAAGGATTTTTTTGTGATTTGGAAGGATGCTGATTCGGGGATTCCGGTTTTGAAGCAGGCTCGGGCGGAGTATGCGAGGTTGCTGTGAGTGGGTCGCGGCGTAGAGCGGTTGCCATCAGCGGCTAAAGCCGGGTTGATTTTGTGAGGCGTTTGCGGCGCGGCTTGAAGCCGCGCCCTTTCAAATCTCTGCTTTACGGCGCGGCTTGAAGCCGCGCCCTTTCAAATCTCTGCTTTACGGCACGGCCATATCAACTTCAGAATCAAGTTCGAAGTCAAAGGCGGCGGACAGGAGTGTCCGCTCCACACGAGCAACGATGATCCCGAACGGCATGGCGTGTTTGGTGTCGAAAGGATTGTGCGCGGGGTGGCTGATTGGGCAGGGGTAAGGTCTATTACCTGGGCGGATTTGTGCAAAGCGCCTACTGACGTAGTGAACCTTGGGAATCTGAATGCTTGGGTCGTTGGCTGGTAGGCTTTGGGGCATGCCAGTGTTTACGGATAATCTTTCGGTGGCGGAGACGAGATCGGGCGACGAGGCTCAGTTTCCTGGACGGGTGGATGCGCTGGTGCAGCTGTTGCGGGGGCGGTCCTATGAGGAGATTCGGCAACGGATGTATGACAGCGCGCCGGGGAGTGCCTGGTGGTCGGCTTGCAAGACGGAACTGGATCTGCGCAATGGACAGCAGATGGCGGAGGCTTCGCTGGGCATGTCTCGAGTGTCGGAAAAAATGAGGGCGTCGACCCAGCACTTCGAGCAACTGGCTGACACTTTGCACCACACTACACAGGACATCGCCGATCTTTTGCGCGGGATACAGGAAGCGGGACGCCGGCTGGAGATTGCTGTTTATGTGACGATTGGGGTGACGCTGGTGCAACTGTTTAATTTGGTTTTCTTGGCGTTCCGCAGGCGGTAATGAGGTAGCGGTGCGATTGCCTTGTCGTGCCGAGATGAACCACTCCAGAAATTCCCCATTCGTTGGTGAAGAAAATGGGCGGCAAATCCCATGTCTCGCAAAGGACGCGAGACATGGGGCACCCCTGTCCTTGCTGCTGCCCGCATTTCGCGGATGCTCCTGGGTGTAAGCTTGGGGGATGAAGAAACAGGGGTCGGACCAGGCGTTTCATGACCGGCGGCATCAGGAGCGGAAGCGGGCTGAGGCGGAGCGGAAAGCGCCTAAGAAGAAGGTCGAGGCGGGGAAGAGCAGTACGGAGTCGCGAGTACCTGGTAGCGAGTAGCGCCCGCGGGGTTTGCCGGCTTTTATCGCGGCGCTGAAGCGCTGCGCTTCCGAAAAGCTTTGCGGCGAGAGTACCCGCGCCATCCTAAGGCACGCCTCGCTGCGCTTGGCTGAACGGGCGAGGCGCCCGTTCCCACACCAGTCTGGATGGGCCACAGCGAAACCAGGGTCCCTCACTTCGTTCGGGATGACGAGACCTCTTCACCGGGTCATGTGGTTGACACCGCGGCTTTGGGTTCTGTAGATTCTGATTGAACTGAAAGAACTGATATGGCTGGTTTGACTGGGGTGCAGAAGCAGTACATTTTGCATTGGGGCGAGATGGGGACGCGGTGGGGGATTAACCGGACGGTGGCGCAGATCCATGCGTTGCTGTATTTGTCGCCGCGGGCTTTGCCGGCGGAGGAGATTGCGCAGACTTTGAGTGTGGCGCGGTCGAATGTAAGCACTTCGATCCGGGAGCTGGAGGGTTGGGGGATTGTGCGAGCCGTGCATGTTTTGGGGGACCGGCGGGAACATTATGAGTCGATGAAAGATGTTTGGGAGATGTTCCGGCTGGTGATTGAGCAGAGGAAGCGGCGGGAGATTGATCCGACGCGGGAGTTGCTGCGTCGGTGTTTGGAGGAGTTGGATCCTAGGGAAGCTGGGGCTGAGTTTACGCGGGAGCGGCTGGCGGCTATGGCGGGATTTTTTGAGGCGGTGACGGAGTTGCATGATCAGATGAAGCGGCTGCCTACGGGGACAGTGCGGAAGTTGTTGCGGGTGGGGGCTAAGGTTCGGAAGAAGTGATGGTTTCTTTAGAAAGATCGAGATCTAAATCTTTACCACGGGGGACACGGGGGTTCACGGGGTAACGCGGAGAATCCTATGTACACTTGCGATCGTGAAGACTGGTAGGGATGCTTCGACTGCGTGAGATCGTCCTTTGGACGATCTCACTTCGCTCAGCATGACAGGGGAGGTGAGTTTGACTATGACGCAGGTGAGTGACTCGAAAAAGATTTGGGTTACTTTGAGCGGGTTGCCGCTGAGTATTTCTTTGGAGTGGCCTTTTCATCGGTCTGGTTCGGGGGCGGATTTCTGGGTGTTGCATGGGGACATCCGGCTGGAGGGTTCGGATGGGCTGCATGCTCCGGTGGCGGTGAATTTGTCGGCTACGGTGCGGGAGGTGTTGCCTTCTTTGGAGGCTTCGGATGCGGAGACTCCCGTGATCAACGCTTTGCGCAAGGAAGTGGACCGGAAGCAGATTGAGTTTGTGAAGTCGGGGAAGCTGAAGCCGGTGGCGTTTTCGAGCCGGCATTATGACTTCAAGCGCGGGAAGTGGGTTTTTGGGAAGGCTAGCGATGAAGTGATTGCGGAGTTTTTGGGGCGGAAGGTTTATTGGGAGAGTCGAATGAAATCAAATTCCCCATCCTCTCGCACAGAACGCGAGAAGGATGGGGCAGCCGTAAGGGTATGGATTGGGGATCCTGCTGAGGCGCAGTATCTGGAGAGTAGTGTGGAGCATTTGGTTTCGGTTGCGGGGCGGATGGTTGAGGAGGGGTTGCTGCGGATGGATGGGGAGTGGGCCGTGGCCACTGATGCGCTGATGGGGCAGGCTTCAAAGTTTGAAGGTGCGATGCGGACTGCGGTGGAGGAGTTGGAGAAGAAACATGCTTTTGAGCGCGGGTAGATTCCCTCGGGGGATGAAGCCCCGCTTCTTTTTTGGTCCGGTGCGGCGCGGCTGAAGCCGCCCCCTTTCAAAGCATGTTGTGGAATTTTAGTTTGGTAGTTGTATGGTCAGGGGCATGGGCATGGGTATGCCGTTGCAGGTGCCGGGCTTGAACCACAGGTCGTGGAGCCGGTTGAGAATCGCCTTCTCGACTGCGTTGTTACCGGGCACCGAGCGCAGCACGCGGGCGTGTTGAGGCTTGCCTTTTGGATCGACGACGAGCCACACCGTGACCCACGAGATGCGTTCCGGATCAACGATTCTGCCGGTAATCCCCGACCTGGGAACTCCAAACATTACGATCGGGTCGTAGTCGATACGAGGCGGCACCGGAGCGACCGAGCAGTTGGCCAGTTCGAAGGCTCCGGGTGGCGGGGTGAAGAGTGTGAGGTCGGGCGAGGGGGCGAGTGAAAGATCCACAACGTTGACTGCGATCTTTTTGTGCCGGTCTTCGAAGCAGGAGAGCTCGCGCGGAAACCAAAAGCTGCCGAACTTGTGGAAGGCGCCATAGTCGCAGGTGTGATCCACTACGTTTCTGGGGCGCACCTCGGGGAAGACTTTTTCGAGGAGAACTCCGCTTTTCTTGTCGAAACAGAAGGCGGATTTTAAATGGGACGAGGCTGATTCGGTGAGCGCGCAGACCACGGGAGGATTGCTCTCGGGATGGTCGAGCAATGAGTCGAATTCCAAACTCATGGATCTCGCGGGAAACATGTTGAGCAGATCGGGAAGTTGCGAGGCCTCCTCGGGGAAATCGTTGGTGTTATCGAGGCGCCAGAGAGTGGTCGAGCCGGCGACCTCGATGCGGCGCCAATTGTTGGCAACGGTCTCGCGACGCCATTGCGAACTTGACTGCCATGTTTCTGTGTAGGTTCCATGGACGGTTTCGAGATCGCTTCCGGTGAATGAGAACTTGACCTTCAGCTGGAACGGGGGTGCGTTGGGAGAGCGGATGTCGGAAAGCTGGCGGGCTTTGTCGAGTAGGGCATCGGCGCGTTTCTGGACGTTGTTATTCTGCGGGTTCTGCTGGGAGTTCTGCGGCAGATCGTCTTGGATAGCTTGGACAGGCGGGTCTTGTGCTAAGGAGAAGCGCGTCAGCGCGAGGCAGGCGACTGTAAGTATGATACGAGCGTGCATCGGAGGCGGGCCGGGAACATGTTACTCCTTGGGGTGCGGAATCAGAAGTACGACTGGGATTATGAAATATCTCTGCGACGGTTTTAGCTGCAACTGGGTTGTAGTGCGGGGGCATCCAAGGTGGGATCGGAATGGGGTGTGCTGGTGACGGCTAAGTCAAAGTCAAAGGCTTTACCACGGAGGGCACGGGGGTCACAGGGTAAGGCCTGCAGTGCGTTTGTGCTGTTGCTGATGGTTTGTGGGCTTGGGTGGGCGCAGAGTGCGGAACCGGGGCAGAGCGCTGGTCAGGATCCTGCTCAGAGCACTTCTCAGGGCTCCGCTGAAAGTTCTGGGCAGGCAGCGGGGAAAGAGCTTCCGGATGCGCCTGAAGAGAGTAAGAAAGAAGGAAGTGCGAATCCGGTGGTGGCGGTGGCCGACATGACTAAGGATGCGGCTACGGCGGGGCTGAAGAAGGCTCGGGATTGGGAGTCGGGGTGGATTACTGGAATCTATGTGGGGCGGAACCGGAAGCTGGTTACGCCCACGGCGGCGGAGCGGAGAGATATTTACTTGCGGCAGACGCTGACTACTCCGGAAGCTTATATGAAGCGGGCGTTTGCGGCGCTGATTGACCAGGCGCGCGGGACTCCTTACCAGTGGGACGATGGGTGGGCGGGTTATGCGGAGAGATTTGCATCGCGGGAAGGACAGTTTATTGCGGCGAACTCGCTGGCGGCGCTGGGGAATGCGAAGCTGGGATATGAGGTGCGCTACGATCAATGCAAGTGCCAGGGTCTGTGGAAGCGGACGCGGCATGCGTTTATCCGGAATCTAGTTACTTATGATCGGAGTGAGGAGCACTTGAAGCCGCAGTGGGCTTTGTATGGAGGAGCGTTTGCGGGAGGGATGATTTCTACGACCTGGAAGCCGGGATCGCACAATGCTTTTGCGGAGGGCGGGCAGGCTGCCGTCGAGCAGGTTGGGTGGGGGACTTTGCTGAATTTCTTCACGGAGTTTTCGAGGGAGATTAATCGGAAGCAGGGAGTGAAGTAGTACCTAGTACCTAGTTGTCAGTGTCGTGGTTGTGAGCCGTGGTGGTGGCAGCGAATAGCAGGTTCCTCACTTCGTTCGGAATGACAGGATTTTTTTGAGATTTAAACCGCACTACTGAACGTTGTGCCCTTGCCGGTTCAAGCCAAGGTCAAAGGCAGCGGGCGGGGGCGCCCGCTCTACACAACCACATTCAAGCGCCTACTGCAGGAGACCTCCGTTGCCGTTTGGTTCTTCTTCTGGGGCCAGGACTACTGCTGCGGCTACGCGGTCGCCTGGTTCCATGTGGAGGAGGCGGACGCCTTGGGCGTTGCGGCCGGATTCGCGGATGGTTTTGGAATCCATGCGGATGATTTTGCCGTACTGGCTGATTAGCATTACCTGGGAATTTTCGTCCACCAGCGCGATCGCTACTACTTTGCCTACTCGCTCTGTGGTTTTGATATTGATTACGCCTTTGCCCGCGCGATTGGTTAGGCGGTATTCGTCGGCTGGCGTGCGCTTGCCGTAGCCGTTTTCGGTTACGGAGAGGATCAGGGTGCCTTTTTGAGTTAGGTCGACCGTCTCGGAGACCTCAGGGGCTGAAGCCCCGGAATCGAGAGGAGCCTTATCGGCACGACTTAAGTCGTGCCCTTCCCGATCTTTTCCCTCGCCATCTTTCTCTGGCGATGCGTCTGGTTTGGGCGTTACTGTCATGCCTACTACGTAGTCTCGTTCTTCCAGATTAATTCCGTTCACACCGTACGCGGCGCGGCCCATGGGACGGACGTGGTTTTCGTCGAAGCGAATGGCCGCGCCTTCGTGGCTGGCTATGAAAACTATCTGGTTGCCGTTGGTGATGCGGGCGGCTACTAGTTCGTCCCCTTCTTCGATGTTGATGGCGTTGATGCCGTTGGAGCGGACGTGGATGAACTCGCGGAGTTCGGACTTTTTTACCAGGCCGTTGCGGGTGGCGAAGAAGATGTACTTATTTTCTTCTTCGAGATTGCGGACCGCGAGCATGGTGCGGACGGTTTCGCCGGGCTGGAGTCCCACGAGGTTGCCGATGTGCTTGCCGCGGCCGGCGGCGCTTACGTCAGGAATTTCGTAGACCTTGATCCAGTAGACGCGGCCTTTGTTGGTGAAAATGAGAATGTAGGCGTGAGTGGAGGCGATGAAGAGGTGTTCGACGAAATCCTCTTCGCGCGTTTTCATACCGGTGCGGCCGGTGCCACCGCGGCGCTGCATGCGGTAGGTGGAGATGGGGGTGCGCTTCATGTAGCCGGAGTGGCTGAAGGTCACGGCGACTTGTTCGTCGGCGATTAAATCTTCGAGGACGATTTCGGCGGCTTCGTCTTCGATGCGGGTGCGGCGCTCATCTCCGTAGAGTTCTTTTACTTCTTCTAATTCTTTGATGATTACTTTGCGGAGTTTGGTTTCGGAGGCGAGGATGGATTCGTAGTCTTCGATGCGGCCCCGGACTTCTTTTAGTTCGTTGGAAATCTCGTCGATGGAAAGTTTGGTGAGGCGATGGAGTTGCAGTTCGAGAATGGCTTCGGCCTGGCGCGCGGTGAAAGGTTTTTCGGGATCGTGCTTGGGAGCGCGGCCGGTGGTGTTGATGTCGATTTTCTTCCCGCCGAAGTAGGCGACCAGGTTTTCGCGGGCGTCGGCGCGATTGGCGCTGGCGCGGATTATGGTGATTACGTTGTCGAGATGATCGAGCGCGTTGAGATAGCCTTCGAGAATGTGCTCGCGGTCTTTTGCTTTCTGCAATAAGAACGCGGTGCGGCGGCGGACTACTTCTACGCGGTGATTGATGAAGTGCTTGATGGCCTGGATCAGCCCCAGTTCGCGGGGCGCGCCATTGACCACCGCCAGCAGGATCATGGAAAAACCTTCCTGCATGGAGGTGTGTTTGAAGAGCTGGTTGAGAACGATTTGAGGCTCGGCGCCGCGCTTTAGTTCGACCACGATGCGCATGCCGTCGCGATCGCTTTCGTCGCGAATGTCGGAAATGTCTTCGATGTCTTTATCGTTGACCAGTTGCGCGATGCGCTCGACGAGGCGGGCTTTGTTTACCTGATATGGGATTTCGGTGACGATGATAGCCTGGCGATCTTTGTTGATGTTTTCGATGGCGGCTTTGGCGCGCATCATGAAGCGGCCGCGCCCGGTGCGGTAGGCTTCGAAGACACCGGCGCGTCCGTGGATTACGCCGGCAGTGGGGAAGTCGGGGCCCTGGACGAATTTCAAGATGTCGGCCAGTTGGGCGTTGGGATTGTTGATCAGCGTGATGGTGGCGTCTACGATTTCGGTTAAGTTGTGCGGCGGAATTTTAGTCGCCATGCCTACAGCGATTCCGTCGGAGCCGTTGATTAAGAGATTGGGAATTCTTGCGGGAAGAACGTCGGGCTCTACTTCGCTGCCGTCGTAGTTGGGGCGGAAGTCTACTGTTTCTTTATCTAAATCTTCCAAGAGCGCTGTGGCTACTTGGGCTAGTTTGGCTTCGGTGTAGCGATCGGCTGCGGGAGGGTCTCCGTCGACGGAGCCGAAATTTCCTTGTCCGAAGATTAGCGGGTAGCGCATGCTCCAGGTTTGCGCTAAGCGGACTAGAGCGTCGTACACAGCCAAGTTTCCGTGGGGATGGTACTTGCCCATCACGTCGCCGACGATGCGGGCGCATTTGCGCGTGGCTTTGTTGGGCTGGAGGCCCATCTGCTGCATGGTGTAGAGAATGCGGCGGTGGACGGGCTTGAGTCCGTCGCGGACATCGGGGAGAGCGCGTCCGATGATGACCGACATGGAGTAGTCGAGATACGACTTGCGCATCTCGTCTTCAATGTTGACGGGCTGGATGTGAAGCGCGCCGGGACTGCCGTCGCCGCCGGGGGGCGGAGGAGTCAAGGGTAGTTCGGGATTTTGATCGTCAGGCATTTTAGCTTCTAGCTGCTAGCTTCTGGCTGCTAGCTTTCCTCTTCCTGGTGTGAGCTGCCGAATTGAAGGTTTCGAGTTTTGCGAAATTGGGGCTAAACGGTTGCATTTGCAGGCGGTTAATGGGAGGTTGTCGAAGAATATTGTAGCACCTTTTTGGGTTGTGGAAAGTGTCCTCCGGCGGGGGAGATTGTTGATTACGGCGGTTCGGGAGAGTGTCTCAAAAGCGCTTAACCGCGAAGTTCGCTAAGAACGGCCGCGAAGGGCGCGAAGAAAAACCGGGCTGGTTCGTTGTTTAGAATGTGGCGGAGTGGGGGGCTTATGAAGATGAAGCGTCTATGGATGATCTTGACGGTGGTGTGTTGTTTGCTCGCACAACTTCAGGGTCAATCGTCACGCCGCCACAGTCGTCAAGGGCGAACGGGGACACCCGGGCAGTTTGATTACTACCTTCTTACGCTTTCGTGGGCGCCGGAATTTTGCTACTCGCATGGGGATAGTCCGGAATGCCGGGGTCAACATTTTGGGTTTGTGGTTCACGGATTGTGGCCGCAGGATGTGAATGGCTATCCGGAAAGGTGTTCGAATGAACCAGGACTGGCTGATGCTTCGACGATGACGGACATCATGCCGGATGCTCGGCTGGTTGCCCATGAGTGGGCTGAACACGGAACTTGCAGCGGGATGAAGGCGGACGCTTATTTCAGGGCGGTGCGGCAGGCGTTTAGTTCGCTTCATGTTCCAGCGAAGTTTTCTGCGCCCGCTGCGGAATTCTTGATCACTCCAGCGGAGGTGAAGGATTGGTTCTTGCAGGCTAATCCGCAGTTGAGCCGGGAGGATATGACTGTCAGCTGCGGCAATAATTACTTGACGGCGGTGTCGGTATGCATGACTAAGGAGCTGCGGCCCATGGCCTGCCAAAATTTGAGAGACTGCCGGGCTAATAGGATTAAGGTTCCTCCAGTGCGATAGCCCACAATCCTCCACTTCTCGCAAAAGACGCGAGAAATGGGGCACAAACGGGCGATGCTGGCAGGTGAAAGCTAGGGCCTGGTGATTACTTCGTTCGGGGAGGTTGGCAGGACGAACTTTACGTTGCGGGAGGTGTTGGCTTGCATGGTTTCGGTGACGTTCAGGGTGGAGATGGCGATCTTCTTGTTCCAGTATCCGTCGGTGTAGTAGTTACCTCGGGCGTAGAGGGTGCCGTCGGCTATGGCGTAGTCGCGGACTTCTTCGGTGTGTCCATCGCGGAAGATTAAGACTGCTGGGGGTGGGCTGGACGGGGTGGATGCAGGAGTGGGCTTCTTGTCGATGGTGAGGGACAGAGGTTCGCCGTTGGCTGGGGTGCTGGCTACGCGGAGGTAACGGCCGTTCTGGAGTTCGATCATCAGCGGCTGGGCTTTCGTTGCCGGTTCGTTCATCGGGCGGGACTGATAGTCCGAGGAACCGGTCAGGTCTCGGGCGGCTTGCAAGAGGATCACCGGCGGCTGCGCGGCTACTGGGTAGCCGGTGGAGTAGATGTCGTCGGGATTGAACAAGCCCGCTAAGAATGGGAATGGTAGAGACGTGTAGGGGGAAGCGTATGGAGATGAGCGGCGGAATGCGTAGGGGTTTTGTCCGAATCGAGAATTTGTTGTGGGGGCATTGAAGTGTTGGGCGGCGTGTGCGCTTCTTTGGGCTGCGGCGTATGGAGCGAGCGCGAGCAGCATGACGAGAGCTAGTGAAGGCTTCACGGGAATATGATACTGCAAAACAGTTGCTGGGTCGGAAAAGTCAAAAGCTTTAAACACGGAGGATCCTTCGGCATCGCTCAGGGCAGGCACAGGGGTTCACAGAGGAAAATGCCTCTGCGCGTTGCTGCGCGGTTTCCTGATTCTGATCAGGGAGCGGTTTGAGGGATCAGGACGGCACGGCGGCGCTTCTTGAACTGGGCTACGCCCCAGGCTACCCCTGCGGCGAGAGCACTGTAGGGAATGGGGCCGAGGCTGCCGCTAGTGAAGAGCCGGACCGGGAGGTAGGTCAGTAGGGAGCCCCAGAGGAAGGTTTCGCGTTCGAAGAAGTAGCCGATGAGGGCTCCCGCAAGCATGTAACAAATCCGGATTACGGCCTGAGCAGCGAATTCGGCGGGGAGGCCGAGAGTACGGAGGGCGTGAGCGGCCGCTGGGGCGTATTCAAGGCGGGCGAAGACCGGCAAGGCGGCTGCCAGGATTGCCACGGAGAAGAAACGCTGGGCGGAAATGCCCTGGGCAAGGGGATTGAAATAGTTGCGAATGCCGCGCTTGTAGACTTTGTCGGAGAAGGTGTAGCTGTCTTCTCCGGGCAGAGGCTGGTAGCCTCCGACGGAAAGCTGATAGGCGCTGTAGCGCTCATGTTCGCTTTGAACGCTTTTGAAGATGCGGTCGACGTCGGTGAGAGGGGCGACGGGGCATCCCATGGTCCGAGCACGGGCGTCGTGGATGCGCTTCAACTTTGCGGGATCGTCGATCTGGGGACACTCCTGCAGCACCCAATAGGGCGGATTGTCGAGGACGTTCTTCAGTTTCATGTTGCGGGTGGTGAGAACGCGGTCGTCGGTGAAGCGGGTGTGGAAGTGGATTATGCAATTGCTGGTGAAGGTTTGTTTGCCCTCGACGGTGAGGGCCAGTTCCTGGATCGCGACCTCACAGCGGGAGCTCTCGGCAGGGTTCACATAGTAGCGCGTGAGGTTTTTGCCATAGTTGCTGACGAGGTAGGTGCAGACTGGGCGGTAGTTCATGGCGGCTAGTTTCTCGTCGTAGGGCGCGAAATAACGTGCTTGCGCTTCGGGGAGAGAGGCTTCGGGGACGTTTTCGATCTGGTAGCGAGCGGGAACGTGCGGCACGCTCTGGCGCAGACGGGGCAGAGCTGTGAATAGGATTTTGCCGGTCGCGTAGAGGAACACCGCTAGATCGGCATCGACCGGGAATCGCATGGATGTCTCTTCCGGGGGAGTTCTGATGGCAGCTTAGCAACGATATCGAGGCGGAGCCGAGTTACGGAAGTGTCGGGGCGAAGTGTAGAGGGTTTTGCTGGAAACGAGTTTTATCCTTGGGGAACTTGGGTTAGGGCTCGGAGGTTCCAGAGGATGTAGGCGGCCAGGAGTGCCCAGACGGAGGCGGTGACTAAAGGGCGCGCGGAGGTTTCCATCAGGTCAGCTACTGTGCCTGAAACGAAGATCAGTAGGAAAGGGACTGAAGCTAGCAGGAATCCGGCGCCGGCCTGGTCGGGGTGGGCGATGCCTAGTCCGATGAAGAGCAGGGCTACTAATGCGGGAGCGGTGTTGCCGAAGTAACGGGTGCGCGGCCACGCTAGGTAAGTTGCTACGGCTGCGGGCAGCAGTAGGGCCAGGGCGGGACAGGCTCGGAGGATTTGGCGCGCTACTTCGCGGTAGACGGCTGGGACGGTGAAGCTGCGCCAGGTTGCTCCCCAGAAGCTGGCGTGCTGCATTGCTTGGAGAAAAGTGTGGGTATGAAAGAAATAGGTGGCGAAGAGGAGGGTTAGCGCTACGGCGCATGCGGCGATCCAGATGGTTAGGGCTGCGGCGCGGCGGATGGGCGCTAGATAGAGCATGAAGGCCAGGGCCACGGGTGCTACGACGATCATGGAGAACTGGGATTCTACGGCGATGGCTAGAGAGACTCCTAGTAAGACTATGCGACGCCAATTCCAGAGAACTACTTCGCGCGGGGCGTAGAGTGTGTGAGCTACGGCGATAGCGGTGAAGATTGCGCCGAAGGATCCCCAGGCGGCTAGGATTTCTGGCTCGTTGTGCCAGACGGCGCTGGCCTGGATCATGGCTGGGGAAAAACAGTAGAGGGTTAGAGCAACGAATCCTCCCGTGTTTCCGCAGAGACGGCGGGCTACGTACCAGAGAGACGCGCCCAGGAAAATTCCGAAAGCTAGAAATGGAATGCGCGGGAGCCAGCGGAAGGTGGAGTTGAGCAGATTCCTTGGAACGACTAGCAGGGGCGCGGCAGTTACGAGCGGAAGCAGTGGGGAGTGTTGCGTGTCGAAGCCCTGGGCGTCGTGGGAGACTTCCGAGGGGAGCGTTGTGGGATCGGGGTAGGGTGCGCCGGCGATGCCTGCGCCGTGGAGTTGGCGCCAGCCGGTGGCGATGCGGGCTTGCTCGGAGACTCCGGGGGCGGCCGCGAGTTCGGACGCTGTCATTTCAGAATGGATTAACCACCCGCCTTGTGCCAGGAACGCGAGGAGCAATGCTCCAGCTAGAAATTGGGGGCGTCCGAAGCGTTCGCGGGTGAAAAATCGGGTCATAAGGCAGGACGAAGTGTTTTACCATGAGCGGGAGTTCTTGGGAGAAACTTCTTCGAATCATTTACCACCAGGGACACCAAGGTGCACGAAGGAAAACAACTGGTTGTGCACGCGGGAACAGCAGGTTCCTCACCGGGCCTTCGGCCCGATTCGGAATGACAAGAGTTTGGTTTGGTTCGGAATGACAATGGTTTGGAGTGTGGTTTGGAATGGATGAGGGGACTGAGAGTTCGAGTGCGGCTAAGAATTCTGCGCCGGATTTCTCGGCGGCAGTGCAGCCTTCTTATTTGCGGACTGTGTTTCTTGGCCCGGAGGGACTTCGAGCGGGGTGGGGGTTGGCGTTTTATGTGGCGATGTTTTATCCGCTGCAGTTTGTGGCTGGGCGGTGGGTTGGGTCGGCGGCTCTGGGTGTGAACGGGCTTTGGGGGCTGATGCTGGATGAGGGAGGAGTGCTGG
Organism: uncultured Acidobacteriaceae bacterium; assembly: GCA_963747615.1. Taxonomy (GTDB): domain Bacteria; phylum Acidobacteriota; class Terriglobia; order Terriglobales; family Acidobacteriaceae; genus Sulfotelmatobacter. The sequence goes on along the minus strand of CAVVFP010000001.1, from coordinate 363,730 downwards.
TGGCAGCGGTGCTTCCGGCTTTGGTTTTGGCGAGAGTCGAGAAGCGGCCTTGGGGCGTTTATGGTTTGCCTTGGCGGTTGGCGTTTGGGAAGTTATTTTGGGTGGGTGCGGTGTGGGGATTCGCCAGCATCACGCTGTTGCTTGGAGCGATGTATGGGTTGCGAGTGTTTGAGGTGGGACATCTTTCGGTTCACGGCTCGCGCATCGTGAAGTATGGAGTTTTCTGGGCGGTGATGTTTGTGCTGGTTGGGTTCTTTGAGGACTTTTTGTTTCGTGGATATTCGCAATTCACGTTGACTCGGGCGATTGGCTTTTGGCCGGCGGCCGTGGTGCTGTCGTGCATTTTCGGGTTGGTCCACATTAGAAACTCGGGGGAAGAGTGGACTGGGGTGCTGGCGGCGGCTGTGATTGGTATGTTTTTTTGTTTGACGTTGCGGCGCACTGGAAGCTTGTGGTTTGCGGTGGGATTTCATGCGGCCTGGGATTGGGGCGAGACATTTTTTTATTCGGTGCCGGATAGCGGGACGGTTTTCCCGGGGCATCTGCTGAAGTCTTCGTTGCATGGACCTGAGTGGCTTACGGGAGGGATGGTTGGGCCGGAGGGTAGCTTGCTTTGCTTTTTGGTGATTGGGGTGGCTTGGGTGGGGTTTGCTGCGGTTTATCGGGGAGAAGAAAAATCTTTACCACCCTTCGGCTAGGCTCAGGGCAGGCTCCGGACACGGGGGATCACGGGGCAAAACTTTATGGGTCTTAAATCTTTTTTGGTGATTGCTTCGCTTTGGGCTGCTGTCGCCTTTGCTCAAACGGATACGCGGCCACGGGCGCGGGATCTCGGAGTGGTGGTGGGGGTGTTGCCTCCGGGGCCGCTGGATGCGATCACGGACGTTGCCGGGGTTAAGGTCGGACAGACCACCGTCATTCGCGGCGACAACATTCGCACCGGAGTTACTGCGATCGTGCCGCACGGAGGAAATCTGTACAAAGAGAGAGTTCCCGGGGCAGTTTTTCTGGGCAACGCATACGGAAAACTTGCGGGCTCGACGCAAGTGAATGAAATGGGCGAGATCGAGACGCCTATTCTGCTGACTGCTACAGACTCGGTGCCGAGAGCGGCGGACGCTGTGATTACTTACATGTTCGGCCTGAAAGGGAACGAAAATGTACTGTCGGTGAATCCGCTGGTGGGGGAAACCAATGATGGCTGGCTGAGCGACATTCGCTCGCGCCCGATTATTCCCGAGGATGTTTTTGCCGCGATCAACAATGCGAGCAGTGGTCCGGTGGAAGAAGGTGTAGTGGGCGCGGGAACGGGAACTATTGCCTTTTCCTGGAAGGGAGGAATTGGGACATCGTCTCGGCGCCTGCCGGTTTCGCTCGGAGGGTACACGGTGGGAGTGTTGGTGCAGACGAATTTCGGCGGGAACCTTGTGATTGCGGGGGTACCGGTGGGCAAGGCACTAGGGAAGGTTTATCCAGAGATTGCATCGGCGGAGAAACATACGCTGTCCACGCGGGACACGGCTGATGGTTCCTGCATGATCGTAGTGGCGACGGACGCTCCACTGGACCACCGCAATCTGAGCCGGCTGGCGGCGCGGGCGATGATGGGGCTGGCGCGGACAGGATCGAGCGGCACTAATGGCAGCGGAGATTATGTGATTGCGTTTTCGAGCTCTCCAGATGTGCGAATTGAATTTGGCGAGGCGGTGTACCGGCCCAGGGAGCTGTTGAGCAATGAGAGTATGTCTCCATTGTTTGAAGCGGTGATCGAGGCTACGGAAGAGGCGATTTATAACTCGATGTTCCGGGCGCACGATGTAACTGGGAACGGGCATACGGTTAAAGCTTTGCCTTTACGAGAAACCATCGATTTGTTGAAGAAGCACAATGCCATTTCGATGAAGTAAGGTAGCTGACTTCGCAGGAGCGGTTCAGTGTAGGACGCCGGCCAAAAGGTTCTTAACCGCGAAGTCGCAAAGAACAGCCGCGAAGTTCGCGAAGAAAATCGAACGTTGGAGTACCCGGTAGTTCCCGGTTCGGAAAGTCCGCCGCAAGAAATTCTCGATTCAGTTTCTCCTAATGTTCGCCTGAGCCTATACTCTTTTCCATGAGCGCGGAAACGGATCTGGTTGCGCCCCTGCGGCGGTATTGGGGGTATAGCGCATTTCGTCCGCTGCAGGAGCGGATTGTACGCAGCCTGCTGGCGGGGCACGATGCTTGCGTGGTAATGCCTACGGGCGGAGGGAAATCGTTGTGCTATCAGTTGCCGGCGGTGGTTTCGGGCGGGACGGCGGTGGTGATTTCTCCGCTGATTGCGTTGATGCAGGATCAGTCGGCGCAGTTAGCGCAGATGGGAATTCCAGCCGCGGTTTTGAACAGTACTTTGAGTGAAGGCGAGCAGGCTAAGGTCATGAGCCGGGCGCGGGACGGGGCTTACCGGCTGCTTTATGTTTCACCGGAGCGGATCGCTCGCGGCGATACGATGGGGTGGCTGCAGCAGGTGCCGATTGCGTTTTTTGCGATCGATGAGGCGCATTGCATATCTGAGTGGGGGCATGAGTTTCGTCCGGAATACAGGCAGTTGAATAAGTTGCGAGGGAAGTTTCCGGATCGTCCTATTGCGGCTTTTACAGCTAGCGCAACGCGGCATGTGCGGCATGACATTCTGGCGCAACTGCAGTTGCACTCTCCTGATAAATACATTGCCAGCTTTTATCGGCCGAACCTGCGCTATCTGGTGCGCGAGTGCGAAGGCCTCGAACAGATGGAACTACTGGTGCGGGCTTTGCGGAGCTACGCGGGAAGCAACGTGATTGTTTACTCTCCGACAATTAATCGGGTCGAGGAAACTGTGGATTTCCTGGGCGATCAGGATATTGCCGCGGTGGGATATCACGGCAAGATGGGCAGCGAGGATCGGAGGCGGAATCAGGAACGGTGGATGTCGGATGAAGTGCGGGTGCTGGTCGGGACAATCGCTTTTGGGTTGGGCATTAACAAGGCGGCGGTGCGGGCGGTGATTCATTTGTCTCTGCCGAAGTCGATTGAGCAGTACTACCAGGAAGCGGGACGGGCGGGGCGCGATGGCGCGAGCGCGGATTGCGCTTTGCTCTGGCAGAAAAGAGATGCGGGCCTGCTGGGGTTTTTCGCGAATCAGATTACAGACTCTGCGGAACGCGAGCGGGCTTGGGAGCGATACCGGATTATCCGGGAGTTTGTGGAGTCGAAGCGGTGCCGGCATCGGCAAATTTGCTCGCACTTCGGAGAAGCTCCGAAGTGGGAGACCTGCGACGCTTGCGATGTGTGCGGCAGCGCGGCGGAGTGGATGACTGCTCCAGTTCGGGGCGTCAGCTATGCCGGGAAAGAATCGCGACCTCAGGCTGCGGCGGGGGTTTCGAGCGCGGACGCGGAGCTGAGCGAATATCTTGCGCGAGTGGCGGCGGATTACGGCGAAGGAACAGAGCGTTCCCGCATATGTCGTGTTGCATGATGCGACTCTGGATGAGATTTGCCGGCTCCGACCGGCCTCGATAGCTGACCTGCTGAACGTCTCGGGCATCGGCGAGAGGAAGGCGGGCACATACGGGCATGGCATACTCGGCGTTCTTGCCGACGCCTGATAACCGCGTGGCTCGCGCTTGACGTGAGGTGCTCGACGCCCACCAGAAGACTCACTAGCGACTCAGGCCTTCCAGGTATCGCCGGAATCAAAGTCCAGTGCGTATTTTCGTTGTAGAGAAACCAGAAAAGCAGGCTCGATCGAACGTAGGTACGAAATCCATCCCCGAAGGCTGGCGACCTCATTCGGGGTTAGTTCTCGGCGCTTGAATTTCCATACCAGCGACTTGAGAACACGCTTCTTGTGCCGTCCTATGGAAATCCTTCGATCCGGTGTCAGCACCAAGCCGGCCGCCAGCCTTCTACGTTTGCGGGAGGAGAATACAGTTTTTTCCTCGTTTATCTTTAGGATCGGAGGGCCTCCGCCTTGCAAGGATTCCCGAAGTTCCTGCAGAACCCCCTGGAGGATGTTCGGACGATTAGTGGAGAAATAAAGGTCGTCGGCGTACCGTGAGTAGGCAACCTCCAGCGCCGCCGCCCTTCGCGACCAAGATTCGTCGAACCCAAACATAATTGCATTGGACAGCAAAGGGGATGTCGGGGCGCCGATCGTCAATGAATCGCCACGGCAAACGATCAATCTTATGAAAATCATGTCGGCGTCCGTAACGCCCCCATCCGCCAGTCGCTCACGATTCGCTAGGAGCGCAGCCCACACATCCTGTCCCTTTAAGGAGGGGAAAAAATCCTGAAAATCAACACGCAGTAGGTAATTGTGGCCAACGTGTTTCTCGGCGTTTCTCTTTATGCTGGACCCGGCCCGGTAGGCGGCAGCAGCCTCGTGGACGGGCAGCCGTATCAGCACATTTTGGAGCAGCCAACCTTGCACGAGCTTCAGTTCTCTCGCCGGGTGATGGATCGTCCTGAGACCGCCGGTCTTTTTCGGAATCGTATATACCTTGTAGCGATGCGACGCGGTGGCAGCTAGCTTGATAAGGAACGAGGCGGGCAGGGCGAGCCTCTTGGCGGCCTGTTCGATTATCATGGGGCCACCTCCGGCAGGGCATCATAGAGGTCCCTTGAATACTTTTGGTAGAAAAACTGGACCTGCGCGAAAACTCGTTCTATCTCGATGTGCTCTATTTCGACGAGGGCAAGACCGGGCACCGTGGTGAAGTATTCTGTGTCCTGACTTCTTTGAATAAACCCCGCAGCAAGCAAGATCCTAAGTAGGTGCTTCAATTCTTGTTTTTGCGGGCTCCCGCCGAAGCAGGGCGAAGGACATACCGTAAGGTCTTGAGGTCCGCTAGACGAAGTAGCCTGATAACCTCGAATACGACCAATAATTTCTGCTTGAAATTGAACTGCCCGAACGCCTGGTACGGAAGGCGCTCGCGATGCGCTGGCCACTTGACCCGCTCCCTAAGGCGCTGGCCTACCGGAGTAAAGTCCGCCTCGTTGAGGAGCAGGGTGGGTTTCAAGAATGAGACGGAGCTTATGGTGTCGATAGGGCCGAGATTGAGGAACGAGTCCGTTGCTTGAAGGAGTAGGGGATTTATTACTAGCGTTTTCTCGCGGACTATCTTCGAGTTAGCGAAAAAACCAGCCTCGGCAAAGGATCCAGGACTCTCGGGGAAAATTAGGACGCAGTCCGCAATATCGGCGATAACCGTCTCGAATTTGGCCAGGTTAACAAAGCTCCTACCTTCCCCGGCGAAGTTATCCTTCAGGGCCTCCTCAGCCACTAAGCAAATGAACTCTGGAAGATTCGCCTCGGACCATTCGATGAACTGCTTCCGGAGGGAGTTTCCCCCTTCATCGAGCCTTCCCCCACAAACAAACATGATGAAGCGGTTCTTGCGGTGATAGACGCTCTTTTCCTCGAAAACCCGGCGCAACGATCCCATCAACTGCCTTCCAGCATCGTTGGAAAACAATTCGCTCATAGGTCGAACGCGTCTTACTCGAGCGTGGGCGGAGAGTCAAATCCGTCCGACCCCGTAGGGCGAGCAGAGCGAGTAGGACGGATTTGGCTCTCCGCCCTATAGAATCCCGCTCAATGCGGAACAGCCTGGCTGAACACCCGGCATTAGAGTCTGATCGCTAACTTCACGAAGAAACTCAGCTAAGACGCGAACTCATGGTACGTAGGCGCGGGGCGGGCGTCAAAGAGAAAATACGAGGCCGACCCCGATTCGGCTACAGCGGACTCAGGGCTTGTTTTGCTGCATGCTGGCCGGAGCGGACGCAATCGGGGATGCCTATGCCGCGGTAGGCGTTGCCGGCCAGCGCAAGGCCGGGTAACTGTTGGCGAAGGCGCTCGATGCGGTCGAGGCGTTCGAGGTGGCCTACACCGTACTGGGCCATGGCGGACTTCCATTTATACACGCGGGCGAAGAGAGGAGCGGCGCGGAGGCGGAGGATCTGGTGCAATTCATCGCGGACGACCGCGACGATAGCGTCGTCGGAGAGTTGCCACATGTCGTCCGCGTTCGATCCAGCGAAGAAGCAGCGTAGCAGGGCGCGGTCGTCGGGTGCGCGGTGAGGGAACTTGTGGTGAACGAAAGTTACGGCCAGGAGGCGCCGGCCTTCACTCCGAGGGACGAGAAATCCGAAGCCGGGGGGGAGCGAGTGGCGGACGTCTCGATCATAGCCCAGACCTACGGTGATAGAAGAGGTGTAGGCGATGGCGGCTAGTTCGGCTGAGAGTTCGGGGCTGGATGCGGAGAGAAGCTGTGCGGCGGCGGGCGCGGGCACCGCGAGAATTACTGCGTCGAAGTTCTCGGACTTTGGTCCAGTTTCTTGTTCCTCGGGACTGGCTTCGACGATCCAGCCTTCAGCTTCGCGTTGAATTGACTTCACGGAAGTTCTGGTTCGTAAGGAAGATTGGTCGATCCGCGGGACTAGGCCTTCGACGAACTGCTGCATGCCGTTCTTGAGAGAAGTGAAAAGCGGAGGGGCGGCCTCGTTTGAGGATTGTTTTCGCGCGGCTAACATGGCGCGGCCGAGGCTGCCGTGGGTACACTCCATTTCGGCGAAGCGGGGCAGGACAGCGCGCGCGCTGAGGCTGGCGGCTTCGCCGCCATAGATGCCGGAGAGGAGCGGGTCGGCGAGGCGATCGACCATTTCGACGCCGTAGTGGCGCTCGACCAGTGCAGCTACACTTTCGTCGCCTTGTGCGGCGCGTGGGGGATGGAATAGTTCACGGAGCATGCGAAGCTTGGTGCTCCAGGAAAAAATCGGGGAAAGTCCCGTGGGCAGGATTTTTGTTGGGACCATAAACATCAGGCCGTCGGGCAGGGGGATGAGTTGGCCGCGAACGAGAATGTACGTTTTGCGATCGACATCATTCGAGCCGATGAGCTGGTCGCCGAGGCCAAGGGTGCGGCAGAGATCGGCGGCCCACGGTTTTTCGGTGAGGAAGGAATCGGGTCCGGCTTCGACTGTGCAGTTCTGGATGTGATCAGTGCGGAGTACGCCGCCTAGATGCGGCGAAGATTCATACAAAATGTATTCGAGGGTCCCTTTGCGGCGGTGTTCTTCGAGGGCGAAGGCGGCGGCGAGTCCGGAGATGCCGCCGCCGATGATGGCAATGCGAATCATGGATGCGGGCTTCGGGCTTCGGCTATCGGGCTTCGGCTTCCGGAGGCTGGACTTGCTGTCGAATATTCTTGCGTGGAGTGCTGTTGGATCAAGCGGGCCAGGTTCTTAACGTTTTCCACCGGGGTTTCGGGGAGGATGCCGTGGCCCAGGTTGAAGATGTGGCCGGGGCGTCCGGCGGCCAGGTGAAGAATGTGTTCGGCGCTAGACTTCAATTTTTTCCAATCGGCGAAGAGCAGCGCAGGATCTAGATTTCCCTGCACCGCGCAGCGATGGTCGAGATCACTCCAGCCTTTGTCGAGCGGAACGCGCCAGTCGAGGCCGATTACTTCTGCTCCGGTTTCATTCATGGCGGGCAGTAGGGTGGCGCTGTCGGTGCCAAAATAAATTACGGGCGCGGCTGTCTTTTGCAGGCGCTTGACCAGGTTGGTTACGTGAGGCAGAACGTAGAAGCGATAGTCTTCCACGCTCAGGCAGCCGACCCAACTATCGAAAATCTGAATAACGTCGGCGCCGGCGAGCACCTGGGCGGCGGAATACTCGGCGGTGACTTCGACCAGCTTGCGCATCAATTCGTCCCAGGCTGCGGGAGAGTTGTGCATCATCTTCTTGGTATTGAGGTAGTGGCGGGAGCCTCCGCCTTCGATCATGTAGCTGGCGAGCGTGAAGGGCGCGCCGCAAAATCCTATGACAGGGAGTTTCCCGGCGAAATGTTTTGCTACCTGGCTCACTGCTTCGGAGACATAACCGAGGTCGGCGGCGCGGTCGGTGCGGAGCTGGGATACTTCTTCTTCGGTGCGGATCGGCTTCTCGATTACGGGACCTTCTCCGGCGGAGAAATGAAAGGGCAGGCCCATGATCTCGAGAGGAAGCAGAAGATCGGCGAAGATGATGGCGGCGTCGACGCCGAGAAACTCGGCGGCGGTGATGGTGACTTCGGCGGCCAGCGCTGGCTTCTTGCAAATTTCGATCAGGGAATATTGCTTGCGAATGGCGCGATATTCGGGCATGTAGCGTCCGGCCTGGCGCATGAACCAGACGGGAGTGCGCTCGACGGGCTGGGATTTGCAGGCGCGAACGAAGAGGGAATTGGGGGCGGACATGAACGTCTCACTCTAGCATTTTTGCGGGGCGGCTTGCTGTGCGGGGCTTGCTGAGCGGGGCTTGCTGAGTGGGACCAAGGTCTTAAATCGCGGAGGTCGCTGAGAGGTGCCGCGGAGTTCGCGGAGAAACTCCGGAATGCTGGCGAATTGCGATTGTGCGAGACTAATGTGATGAGCGGAACAGGAATCGTAAAAGAGAAAGTGGAATTGGCTGTGGCGGACGGAAGGCGCATGGCGGCGTATGTGGCTCGTCCGGGACAGGGCGGACCGCACCCCGGGCTGCTTCTGTTTCAGGAGGCGTTTGGAGTTAACGGTTACATCCGCGGGGTGTGTAATCGGTTTGCGGCGGAGGGATATGTGGTGGTTGCTCCGGAGCTGTTTCATCGCACCGCGCCGGCTGGTTTTGAGGGCAGCTATACGGACTTTGCTTCGCTTGCACCGCACTTTCAGGCGGTAACAACGGAAACGGCGGAGGCAGACTCGCGGGCGGCTTATGCGTGGCTCGCGTCGAACGCAGAGGTAAAGACGAACGAAATTTCGAGCGTTGGATTCTGCCTGGGTGGGCGGGTTTCATTTATTGCCAACAGTGTGGTTGCGCTGCGGGCCGCAGTTTCGTTTTATGGAGGAGGAATCGCTCCGGGGCTGCTGGATCGGGTGTCGAGACTGCAAGCGCCTATGTTGCTGATCTGGGGCGGGTTGGACAAACGCATCACAGCAGAGCATCGGAGAGCAGTGACCGAGGCTCTGACCGCGCAGCAGAAGCTTTATGTGAATGCAGAGTTCTCACGGGCCGACCATGGATTTTTCTGCGACGAACGGGAAGCGTATGAGCCGCACTCGGCGCGGCAGGCGTGGGTGTTGACTTTGGAGTTTCTGCGCTCGTGATGAAACTGGGGATGCTCTTCGCGGCGGGAGGATCTCTCCTGGTGATGGGAGTGGGGCTGCTGACGCCGAACGTTGCTGCCGGGCGGAACGAAAAGACATCTTCGCCTACCTTTTATAAGGATGTGCTTCCGATTCTCCAGAATAAATGCCAGAGCTGCCACCGAAGTGGAGAAGCTGCGCCGATGCCGCTGGTGACGTACGACGAGACGCGGCCGTGGGCAGGGAAAATGGCGGATGCGGTGGAGATGAGGATGATGCCGCCGTGGTTTGCCGATCCACGATACGGACATTTTGAGAATGATCCGTCGTTAAGTGAGCAGGAGATTGCGACGGTTGCAGCGTGGGCGAAGGCTCGTGCGCCGGCGGGGGATGCGCGCGATGCGCCTGCTCCGAGAACGTGGAATGCAGGCTGGAATATTCCTCAGCCGGATTTCGTAGTGAAGATGTCTAAGCCGGTGCAGATTCCGGAGCGCGGTGAGGTGGAGTATACGTACGAGATTGTGCATACGTATTTTGCCGAAGATAAGTGGGTGCAGATGGTGGAGGTGCGGCCGTCGAGCGTAGCACACGTGCACCACGCGGTGGTGTACATTCGGCCTCCGGATTCGGGGTGGCTGCGGCACGCGCCGGTGGGCGAGCCATTCACTGCGTCGATGCTGAGCGATCCTGAGGAACGGAGGCAGGCGCACGAAACCACCAGCGATCTGCTGCTGGTGTACGCGCCGGGGAGCGCGCCTGACCGCTGGGCCGATGGGATGGCGAAGTTTGTGCCGGCGGGATCGGACCTGGTGTTTCAGATGCACTACACGACGAACGGCGAGGCGGCGAGCGATGAGACTCGCGTGGGGCTGGTGTTTGCGAAGAGTCCGCCTAAGCAGCGCGTGATCACTTTGCAATTGAACAATCATGCGCTGATTATTCCGCCGGGAGCGGATAATTTTCGCGTGGAAGTGCAGGGGACTTTGCCAAACGACACTATTCTGCTCAGCCTATTTCCGCATATGCATCTACGCGGGAAGCGGTTTGAATATGACATTGTGCATGACGACGGAAGCGTGGAAATTTTGTTGCGGGTGAATTATCACTTTCACTGGCAGCTGAGTTACAAGTTGGCGGAGCCGCGCGAGTTGAAGGCGGGGACAAAGTTGCGCGCGGTGGCGTGGTATGACAATTCGAGAAATAATCTGCATAATCCCGATCCTGAGAAGACGGTGACCTGGGGCGACCAGACTTCTGAGGAAATGATGGTGGGATTTTTTGATGTGGCTGTGCCGGCCGCGATGGATAAGTGGAAATACTTTATTCGGCATGAGGCGGGAGGAGAGAAGCAGTGATCGGCTCGCTGCGCTCGCCGGGACAGCCGAGGCAGCTGTCTCCACATAGAACGTCCGTGCATCGGTCCAGAGCTGCTTACTGGGCTGTTGCCGTGGTGTTTGTCGCTGTTTATGTGGGGTCGATGTTTACGCCCGGGCTGCTGGATGATGCCGACAGCACGCACGCCGAGGCGGCGCGCGAGATGATGGTTACGGGAGATTATGTCACGCTGCATGTAAATGGCGTCCGGTATTTGGAGAAGGCTCCGCTGCCTTACTGGCTGGTGGCGTGCAGCTACAAGGTTTTGGGAGTGAACGAGTTCAGCACTCGATTGCCGATGGTGCTTTCTGTAATGCTCCTGGGAGTGTTGGGATTGGTGTGGGGCCGGCGGGCGTTCGGCGAACGAACGGGGATTTATGCGGTGTTGTTCGTCTACACGTGCGTAGGCGTGTACTTGTTCACGCGGGTGTTGATACCGGAGGTGCTGTTGAGCCTGCTGATTGCGGCAGCGCTTTATTTTTTTCTTACTGCACTGGAGCCGAAAGCCGAAGCGTGGCGATGGTATGCCGGCTACGCGATGATGGCGTTGGGCGTACTGACTAAGGGATTGATCGCACTGGTATTTCCTTGTGGGGCGGCATGTTTCTTTCTCCTGGTTACGGGAGAATGGCGGCGATGGAGGGGGTTCCGGCTGATATCAGGGATGGCATTGTTTCTGGCGATTGCCGCGCCCTGGCACATTCTGGCGGGCTTGCGGAATCCGGGCACGATAGAGCATCACGGATTCTTTTGGTTTTATTTTGTGAATGAACACTTCTTGAGATTCCTGGGGAAACGATATCCGCAGGATTACAACAAGCTTCCTGCGACGCTTTATTGGACGCTGCACCTGGTGTGGCTCTTCCCGTGGAGTCTTTATTTGCCGGCCGCTCTGACAGTTGCAGCACAGGAGTGGCGAAGGTGGCGGAACGCTGGCCATCTTGGGGACGCTCGGCGGCCAAGCGAATTTGCTTCGCGGACTCGTTTACTGTGCTGGGTTTGGGCGGGAGTGGTGCTGATCTTTTTTTCGGTTTCGACCAACCAGGAGTACTATACCTTCCCCGCGTACTTGCCGCTTCTTCTGTTGCTGGCCGACGGCGTGGCGCGATGCGAGCAGACAGAGAGCGAAGACCGGGTGCGTGTGGGTTGGCTGACGACTTCCGCGGGCTCGCTGGCGGTGATTGGGATTGCGGCCAGCGCCATGTTGATGGCGGGATTGTGGAAGTCGCGGAACCTGCCGTTTGAGCCGGACATTGGACGTTTACTGACCGAGCAGGGCACCGACGCTTATACGCTTTCGACTTCGCACATGCTGGATTTAAGTTACGCTTCGTTTGCGGCACTGCGGTTGCCGGCGGCGCTGGCGGCGGTAGTGCTGCTGGCGACTCCGTTGACGTCGTTTATTCTGCGTTTGCGTTGGCGGCATTATGCGGCGACCTGGGTGCTGGCGGCGGGCTTGGCGGTTTTTCTGGCGGCTGCTCACATTGCTTTAGGGCGATTCGGTCCTTATCTCTCGTCGAAGCAGTTGGCGTGGGAGATTGCGGTGCGGGCGCGGCCGGAGGACCAGGTGATGATTTATGGCGATCAGGCGTTCGGGTCATCATTGCTATTCTATCTGCGACGGCCCATCGATCTTGTGGAGGGACGGACCACTTCGATGTGGTTCGGTTCGACATTTGCCGATGCGCCCAAAATTTATTTGACTGACGCGGATTTGCAGCGGGACTGGGCGGGGGGCGGGCGGGTATTCTTATTTGTGCCGCCTTACGAAAAGGCTCGAGTCGATCGACTGTTGCCGGAGAAGTTTGTGGTGGCCGAGGTTTCAGATAAGTACGTTTACAGTAATCGGCCTTGACTGCATGCGAGAGGTTCGAATCGCGGGAAGCGCTGGGAAGTTCCGCAGAGGTCGCTGAGAAGATCTGTTCTATAAATGTTTCCTCGTGAGGTTTCGATCGATGAATAAAAAAGTGGCGTTTGCTTTGGGGATTGCTGCGCTTCTGGCTGCTGGTGTCGTTGTGATGAGTGTTGCGAAGGCGCAATCGGCGACTCCTGCGCAGGCTACCGCTGCCGTACCGAAGAAGGCAGAGGAGCAGTTCAAGAATATCCAGGTGCTTAAGGGCATTCCGGCGGATCAATTGATTCCGGCGATGCAGTTCATCACGGCGTCGCTGGGCGTGGAGTGCCAGTTTTGCCACGTGGAGGGTGCGTTCGAGAAGGACGACAAGAAGCCCAAACAGACGGCACGAAAAATGATGGAGATGATGTTCGCCATTAATAAAGATAACTTCGACGGGCATCGCGAAGTAACTTGTTATTCGTGCCACCGGGGCAGCACCGATCCGGTGGGGACGCCCCTGGTGATGACGGAAGGGCCGAAACAGGGGATGGGCGAAGCGGTAAAGCCTGAGAAGGCCGAAGGCGGGGATGCGAAAGAGGCAAGTGGGCCGACTGCCAATCAGTTGCTCGACAAGTATCTGCAGGCGGTGGGCGGAGCGGCTGCGATCGAAAAGATTACGAGCCGGGTGATGAAGGGCACGATCACTTTCGGGGACAGGAATGTCTCGATCGACATTTACTCGAAAGATCCGGACAGGCGGATATCGTATACGCACACGCCCGACGGAGATAGTGTTACAGCTTTTGACGGACACGAAGGCTGGATGGGCTTTCCGGGGCGCCCGGCGCGGGAGATGCATGGGCCAGACATTGACGCGGCGGCAATGGATGCGGATCTTCACTTCGCGGCGAATTTGAAAGGGATGTTCAGCGAAGCGCAGGTGCGAGGGACGGAGAAGATTGGCGACCACGATGCTTTCGTGGTGATTGGACAGCGCGAGGGGAAGCCTCCGCTGCAATTGTATTTTGACGAGCAGTCCGGATTGCTGGTGCGGCTGGTTCGGTATGGAGAGACGCCGCTAGGACGCTTGCCCACGCAGATCGATTATGCGGATTATCGGGAAGCGGGCGGGGTGAAGATTCCGTACCGCTGGACGCTGGCGCGACCGAGCGGGCGATTCACGATTCAGATAAGCGAGGTCAAGGAGAATGTTCCGGTGGATGACGCAAAGTTTGCCAAGCCGGTAGCGCCTCCGGAACAAAAGAAGGGAAAGTGAGTATGAGCGCGCGAATCGTAATCAGGCTGGCGGCTCTGGTGATGGTTAGCGTTTTCTCGCTCTTGACGGCGCAAGCGCAAAGCGGTGCGAGTGCCGCAGAGCAGCAATTGTTTGCCGGGGTGAATCGAGCGCGCCGAGCCCAGGGGTTGCCGGTTTTGAAATGGAATGAAGCTCTGGCAACGGCGGCGCGGCGGCATGCCGCAGTGATGGCGCAGCATGGTACAGCGGAACATGGGTTTTCGGGCGAGCCCAGCCTGGCTTCCCGGGTTACGCAGGCTGGAGTGCATTTCGTCTGGGTCGCGGAAAATGTGATCCAGGGCACCAGCGCTTCAGAGATTCAAGAGGCGTTTCTGAAATCTGCGAGCCACCGCGCGAATATACTGGATTCGGACATGGACTCGATTGGCATTGGAGTGGTGGAGCGCGGCGGGCAGTTATTCGCGGTAGAGGACTTTTGCAAGGCTAAGTGACGGGCAGACGAACGGGCAGTGGTTGCGCTTCTTGTCCGCTATAACAGGTCTGGAATAACAAATCCTGATGGGAACGATAAATAGATTCGATTTCCGTGGAGCGGGGGCAGACGATACAGTGAACGTGCGGTATTGTGTTTGCTTGGAGCCGCTTGCGGAAGCAAGAAGAGAAAGACATCATGACGAAAGTTGAAGCGGTCATTCAGAACTCCAAGCTGGAAGCGGTAAAAAATGCGTTGCACGAGATTGGCGTCGAGGGCATGACGGTACTCGAGGTGCGGGGGCATGGACGGCAGAAGGGGCACACTGAGGTTTACCGGGGCCGCGAATACAGCGTGGATCTCATCCCCAAGACCAAGCTGGAGGTAGTGCTGGTGGATGCGATGGTGGAGAAGGCGGTGCAGGCCATTCTGGTGGCAGCGCGCACGGGCAAGATTGGGGACGGGAAGATTTTTCTGACGCGCGTAGACGAAGCGATTCGCATTCGCAATGACGAACGAGGCGAGGGTGCGTTGTAGTAGGACCCAGCCGACGGGATGGAGGAGGCTCGCTGGCCTTGCTTGCCCCCTCGGCTTCGCTCGGGGCAGGCTCGCGAGGCGCCCGTCCCCACACAGCTAGACTGATTTCAGAGAGCATCAATTCATGATCCATCGCCATGACGGCAGCGTCTTCACTGATCAGTGAACTGCGGGGTTGTCTCGCCGAAGAGTCGGCGCAAATGGCGCGGGACTTCGCGGCGACGGGAGACGGTCGCGCCGCGGTAGCAACCCGAACCCGGCTCATCGAAGACATTCTTAAGCGCATGTGGCGGGACCTGATTTCGGCCGACGAACAGGGACTGCGGGATTTCGCGCTGGTGGCGACCGGAGGCTTTGGGCGCGGCTGGCTGTTTCCATATTCCGACATTGATCTGCTATTTCTGTACGCCGATCGCCGCAGCGAAGAAACTCACAAAGAGGTTGTCCGGCGGTTCTCGCAAGAGCTGTGGGACCTGAAGCTCAAGTTGAGTCCGGCCTCGCGGACTCTGGCAGAGTGCGACCGCTTCGATCCCAACAACACCGAATTCACAATTTCTCTTCTCGATTGCCGCTACCTGGCGGGTGACGGAGAGCTGTTCGCGCGGTTGCATGACAAAGTGATTCCCAAGCTGGTGACGCGGGAAGCGAAGCCCTTGCTGCAAGGGCTGGCCGAGGTGACGCGCGAGCGGCATGCGAAATTCGGGCACACTGTATTTCACCTGGAACCCAACGTGAAGGAGAGTCCGGGCGGGCTGCGCGATTACAACGTGGCTTGCTGGCTCGCGCTAATTTCCGCCATGGGCAAGCTGGGTGATTGGCCGCATGCCAGTTCCCTGCGGGCGGCGGTGCGCAAGCAACTTGATGCGGCTTTAGAGTTTCTGATGGCGGCGCGTTGTTTTCTGCACTTCAACGTGGGGCGCGACGACAACACGCTGAGCTGGGAGGCCCAGGACGAAGCAGCGGCGCGAAGAATCGGCGCTGCGGACGCGGCCGAGCTGACCGCGGCGGATTGGATGCGGATTTACTTCGGACATGCGCGCGCCGTGCAGCGCACCGTGATGCAGTTGCAGGAGGAGATTCCGGAGGCCTGGTCTTCGCTACGCCGGCAGTTTCAGAGCTGGCGGTCGCGGCCGTCGAGTCCTGACTTTTCCGTGGTCGATGGGATGATTTTTCTGCAGCAGTCTTCTTCGCTGCGCGATCCTGAGATGCTGCTGCGGCTGTTTCACTTTATGGCGCATCACGGGCTGAGATTGAGCGCGACCACGGAGCACCGCATCGAGCAGGAACTTCCGGCGCTGGCGGTGACTCCTCCGCGCGGGGCGGAGCTCTGGCTTTACCTGCAGGAAACGCTGCTGCAGCCGCATGCCGCGGAAGCGCTGCGGGCCATGCATTCGCTGCGGCTGCTCACCCTGCTGCTGCCGGAACTGAAGCCCATTGATTCGCTGGTGGTGCGGGATTTTTATCATCGCTTCACAGTGGATGAGCACTCGATTCTCGCAATTGAAAGTCTGCACCGGTTGAACGAATCAAAATCCGAGTGGGATAAGCGTTATGCGGAGCTGCTGGGAGAGCTGGAAGATCCGGAATTGCTCTATCTTGCGCTGCTGTTGCATGACACGGGGAAGGGAGTCCCGGGCGGGAATCACGTGGAGGCGAGCGTAGAGATTGCCAGCCGCTGCCTGGACCGGTTGGATGTTGATCCGGAGGAACGTGCAGTAGTGTTGTTCTTGATCGCGAATCACTTGGAAATGTCGGCGCAGTTGCGCCGGGATATTTTCAATCCTGAGACGGTGGCGGCTTTCGCGGAGAAAGTGGGCACGCAGGAGCGGTTAAAAATGTTGTGCCTGTTGACCTATGCGGATATCAAAGCAGTGAATCCGGAGGCACTGACACCGTGGAAGGCAGAAAATGTTTGGCAACTCTACATCGGCTCGGCGAACTACTTGAACCGCAGCGCGGACCAACGCGTACATGATGCAAACGGAGAAAAACTGGCGCGCCTGAGGAGCTTGGCCCCGGTGACAGGCGCAAAATTTAAGGATTTTGTGGAGGGGTTTCCGCAAAGATATTTACAGGTGCACTCCGCCGAAGAAGTAATGCGGCATATGACGATGGCGGAGGAGTTTGGCCGCAACGCCGTGCAAGTCGACCTGAAGCGTGGCCGGCATTGGTATGAGTTGACGCTGGTCACCAAAGACCGGGCGTCGTTGTTTGCGACTTTGACGGGCGTGCTCGCGGCGTGGGGAATGAATATCGTGAAGGCACATGCGTTTTCGAACCAGGCAGGAACGGTGGTGGACACGCTTTACTTTACCGACCGCTTTCGTACTCTGGAGTTGAACTTGTCAGAATGGGACCGGTTCAAGCAGAGCATTGCCGCGGTTTTGGCGGGTGAAGCGGATCTCGACAAGATGCTGCGTGACCGCCAGCGCGGGGAGAAAAGCGTCCGGGTCAAGGTTGTGGTGGAGACGCGGATTGATTTTGACGACGAATGCTCGTCGACGAGCACGCTGTTGCAGGTGATTGCGCAGGACCGGCCACGGTTGCTGCACCGGATCAGTTCTTGCCTCTCCGCGCAGAAATGCAATATTGAGATCGCTCTAATTGATACTGAAGGGCAGATGGCGATCGATGCGTTTTACTTGACTTCGGGGGGAAAGAAACTAACGGTGGAGCGCCAGAAGAAGGTTCAGAAGGCGTTGGTGGATGAGTTGAAAAGTTTGGAGTTGGGCGGATAAGCGTGCTGATCTCAGGCAGCTAATGCCCCGATTTTATGGCGTTCCCCGACGCCGGCCTGGAGCGCCTGCTCCACCCGTTTTTCATCCTTGAGATTCAGTAAGCCGCGCTAGCTGCGCTCTGCTGAACGAGCGAGGCGCCCGTTTCCCACACGAGTAAAGTGGTACCATTCCCTGCTGACAACATGAACAAGGCACGGTTATTTCTCGCATCCTCCTTATTACTGCTGTTCCTGCAAGGGTTCTCCGCCGGGCAGGTTCCGTCGCAGACAGCGCCGCGCACAGTTGTGCTGCATGCGGCTCGTCTGCTGGACATCAAGCGCGGCCTGGTGGTGACGCCGGGCGAAGTGTTGGTCGAGGGCGAACGCATCGTTGACGTGGGTTCGTCGGTGAAGCGACCGGAGGGGGCAGAAATAATCGATCTCGGCGACCGCACATTATTGCCAGGATTGATCGACGCGCATGTTCATTTATTCCTGCATCCCGGGGCGGAGGACCTGCAGACAATAGAGGAGTCGGTACCGCAGCGTACGATCATGGCGCTGCTCGCGGCGCGCGACGATTTGATGGCCGGCTTTACCGCGGAACGCGACATGGGAACCGAGGGCGCGGGGTCTGCCGACACAGCGGTGCGTAACGCGATCGATGAGGGATTGGTTCCCGGGCCGCGGTTGCGCATCAGCGGGAACGCCATCAACATTCTAGGCGGGCACGAAGATGCTATCGGCTTCAATCCGGCGCAGCACGTGCTGCCCAATGCTGACTATGCGAATAATGCCGCCGAACTGGTGGCGGTCATGCGGCAGCAGTTTAAGGAAGGCGCGGACTTCATCAAGATCTACGAGACCGGTCCCGACGTGGCGCGGAACGGCAAGTTGTCAACGATCTATCAATATAACGAGACCGAACTGAAGGCAGCGGTCGAGGAGGCGGCGCGCGTAGGCAAGCGCGTGGCCGTGCATGCCACCGGCGAACCGGGAACGCTGTTCGCGGCCCAGGCGGGAGTAGCTTCCATCGATCATGCCAATCAACTCGGCGACGAGACGATGCGGCTGATGCGGGAGAAACAGATCTTCGCCGTGCCAACGTTCACCATCTTCG
Source organism: uncultured Acidobacteriaceae bacterium (assembly GCA_963747615.1). Taxonomy (GTDB): domain Bacteria; phylum Acidobacteriota; class Terriglobia; order Terriglobales; family Acidobacteriaceae; genus Sulfotelmatobacter. Next base: position 345,294 of record CAVVFP010000001.1, on the reverse strand, counting down.
AGTATTTTGCCGACCACGCGGCTACGCCGGCACAGGCCGCGCGCGAGCATGAGATGCTCGATTTGAAGGTGCAGGACTTTCGCAGGCAAGTTGCGGCGGGAGTTCCGATGGCGGTGGGTTCTGACGTGGGACCGTTTCCTCACGGGACGCAGGCGCGGGAATTTGTTTTGATGGTGAAGCATGGCATGTCGCCGGTGGCAGTGTTGCAGGCTGGCCTGCTCAATGGAGCGAAGTTGCTGGGGTGGGATGGACAGATTGGAGTGCTGGAAGCCGGCTATCTTGCCGACATCGTTGCGGTTTCCGGTGATCCCTTGCAGGACATCAGTACGCTGCAGAATGTTTCATTCGTGATGAAGAACGGGGTGATTTACAAGAAGTAGCGGCCGAGGGAAAGATTGAAGCTCAGATTTAGCGCTTCCGTGCCGGCTCGCCGGTCAGTTGGGACTGATCCTGCCTACTGGATTGCGCTGCCGACGTTCGAGAACACGTTGCTGGCGTTCGACCCGATCAGACGGACCGTGCTTACGACGATGACGAGAATGACAGCCAGCATCACGGCATACTCGGCGATGTCCTGACCGCCTTCACTCGACCAAAGCGTTGACCAGAGCGGGCTTGACCGAACTTTGTTCAGAAAATTGTTCATGAGTTCTCCTTAGTTTCAGGCTGCTCCAGATATGGCTGAGGCTCTGCTTAGGGGCAGGGCGCTCGAACTGAAAAGACCCATTCCCCAGGGTTCTTTTTCCTGCGAAAAGGCCTGCAAGCCAACCTGATATTCGCCTCTTCCATCGAGTAACCTGGTCCACACGATAGTGAATTCCATTCGGCGCTGGTGATAAAAAATAGTCAACGTGTCGAGCACCTTGAGTTGGTGGCGAATCGCCCCCAGCCGCACTCCCGTCGGCGTGAGATCGAGAGTATGTGCCAGTCCTTCAAACGATGCGCCAGACGCATCTGTTCCTCGAACTCGTACGGGCAACACAGCTTGCGTGCGATCCTGCCGTCGCCGGTTTGTTGTCACACTGGTTGCTTGCATTTATGGCCTGTAGATAGTGTGCGACAAACTTGAAAGAAGCAGAATAGCTCCGATGAGGGAGGCACAAAAGTAACCAACCGGATTCTCCTTCGATGACATGGGAAATAAGGGTCGGGATGTTGCAGGCGCAGGGGTTTGGACTGAAATTCCAAGATGGGAAAGAAGGCAAAATGCAACGGCCCACTCCCTCAGACCCGCCCGAATCTCAGATAGACTGGAGGCGCGGGTTCGGCATTGAAGGTAGATATGCGGTACACACGAGTTGGAAGTCAGGCTGTGGCGACCATGTTGCTGGTGGGCTGGAATCTGGCGGCCGTCTGCCAACCGCCTCCTCAAGCGCCGAATGCAGGGGGTTCGTCGCATTCCACTCAGCAGGGTCCACTGCCGGTCGAGCAAATTGTTAGGGAGCTTCAGGAAAGGAATTCGCAGCGAGCAGCGGCGCTTCGCCAGTTCAATGGAACACGCGTCTATACCATGCAGTATCGAGGGTTCCCGAGCGACCGCGACGCGGAGATGGTGGTCAGCGTAAGCTACCGCGCCCCCGATTCGAAAGAGTTCAAGGTGCTCTCCCAGACGGGTTCCAAGTTCATTATCGATCACGTCTTCAAAAAACTTCTGGAGGGCGAGCAAGAAGCAGCCAATGAAGAAAATCGCCGGGATACGGCACTCAGCACCGAAAACTACGATTTCACGTTGGCGGCGTATGAGAGCACGCCGCAGGGTGCACAGTACGTGCTCAACCTGCTGCCGAAGACGAAAAATAAATATCTTTATCGCGGAAAAATCTGGGTCGACGCCAAAGACTTCGCGGTGGTGAGGATTGAAGCAGAACCGGCCAAGAATCCGTCTTTCTGGATCAAGAAAACGGAAGTCAAGCACCGATACATCAAGGTGAACGACTTCTGGCTTCCCGCCGAGAACCATACGGAAAGCATGATTCGGCTTGGTGGCGAAGCCATTCTTTCCATCGAGTACAAAGATTACAAAATTACGAGTGCGGCGCCGTTGCGCGGCTTCGAGAACGCGCGCGATACTTCGAAGTGAATCGCACTTACTTCCGAACTTAATTTACCGGTTCGTGGAAAATGTATAGTGTGATTTGCCGTGATGAGTGAAGGCTGGCGTTACGGTCGCGCGGACAATACAAATTGATTGGGCTGATTCTCTATTTCGTTTTCGGTGTGGCGCTGGTGGGCACATTATCTTCAGCCGTGTTTCTGAAGCTGACGGCCGCGGTTAACGATCAAGCAAGCGGTTTTGGCCACGATTAAGTACGTGAGCGCGGATGCGAAAGGTGGACTCACGCGCGAAACTATAGGAACGAGTCGATGAGGAATATTGATCAGGTCCCGGTGCTAACCTGCCGCGCCCACTGCATAGCTTGCCAGTAAGCCTCGGAAACGTCACTCTCGTTTAGATGAAGTTGTCCGGTAAGATCGCTCGCGGTTTTCCACTCCCCGGATTCTTGCGCAAGCATCAGTTGATAGAACGGCCGCAACCGGCTGGCCCCGCCGAGCAGCACAGCTTTGCTTTCCTGATCGATGGGGACGTTGTCGAGCACCTGGCTCATGGGAATTTCAAGAATGTTATCCATCAGGGAAAGCATGCCCATCAGAAATAGGTCGGAATCTCCATGCTGAATCTTAGGGGAGAGCTGTTCGCAGAAGCGGGCGCGAACCAGCGAGGCGAGCACCAGATCGCTTGACTTGCCCTGTCCGGCGCCGAGTGTGGCGACAAGGCGAATCCAGCGGCGGACTTCGCGTTCCCCCAGGATGGAGAGAGCGTGCCGCACGGAATGAATCTCGGCTCCGAATCCGAAAGCGGCGGAGTTCAGGTAGCGCAGCAGGCGGTAGCACAGCGACGTTTCGCCCTTGACCAGATTCTCGATCCCGCGCAAGTCCAGGTCGGGCTGGGAAACCGCTGTCAGCATGCGCAGATAATTGAGCCGGTTACCGGGGATTTCGTGGGCCGTCAGAGTCTCAGGCCGGCGAAAGAAATAGCCCTGGAAGTAGCGAAAGCCGGCTTTACTGGTGGCGATAAACTCTTCGCGGGTTTCCACTTTTTCGGCCAGCATGCGGCAGCGCCAGGGTCCATAACGTTTCACCATGGCAGCGGCGTCCTCAGCCGAAGTGGCTCTGAGGTCAACTTTGATAATGTCGGCTAGATCGGTGAGGTATTCGCGCGGGTCGTTGACGGCAAAGTCATCGAGCGCGATCATGTACCCGGCATCTTTCAATCGCCGGCAAGCTGCCACCACCAGATCGTCGGCGGGGACGGTTTCCAGAACCTCGACCACGGTCTGGCCCGAAGGCAGCAAGGTGATGTATTCCTTGAGCAGGATGTCGCGCGTACAGTTCACGAAGGCCCGTCGGCCGTCACAAAGCACATCGAGGCCAAGCAGCAAGGAAGTATTTACGGTGCTGCGGGAAGCGGCGTCCGCTTCCATTCCTGAGCCGCTGAAGAAATCTTCCACGCCATCACGAAACAAGAGTTCATAACCAAAAACTTTCTCGTCGGCCGTGAGAATGGGTTGGCGCGCGACAAAATTTGTTCCGGGTCTGGGTGACGGTTTGCCTTCGCCGGGGCTTAGAGCAGAGGCGGGTGGATTCACTCTCTGTCTATCGGCGCGATGCCTTGGAAGCTTAGAAGTGTCTGCGGAAGCAGCTCGTCACCTGTGTTCCCACTCTAATCCCAATCTGAAACCTTCCCCAATCTGGGACTCCTTCACGACTACAATGATTCTCCGCGTTCCCCCAACGCGACGGCATGAACGAAACTCTCCGATGTGAAAGGAGTAGGCCAAGGATCCCTTGTCAACCGCGGCACCCCAACTCGAGCCTCACCTTTTGCGCGTCCTGCTCGTAGGAAGCCAGGAGGAGGACTTCTTCCTCATCCGGGAAATTCTGAATCGGAACCTGAGCGCTTTGGCAGCGGAACTCGATCATGCTGGCTCACTGGAAGAAGCCAAGACGATGTTGGAGCGCGGTGACTATGGGCTGGTCTTGTTTGAACATGAAACCGAGAATGCGGCAGCCACCAAACTTCTCTCCGAGTTTCTGCACACAAGAGGGGCCATCCCCTTCATCCTGTTGACTGAGCACGCCGATGAGAGGGAGGTTGCAGGCATCATCCATGCGGGCGCCTATGACTGCTTGGAGCGGTCGCCGCTGAACGGAGTCAATCTGGTGCGCACCATCCGCTGCGCCCTCAGCCTGCATGCGACTCAGCAGCACCGGCAAACGGCGGAGCAATCGCTGCGCAAACTCTCCTGCGCGGTCGAGCAATCGGCCGACCCAATCTTTATCACGAATAGCGAAGGGATTATCGAATATGTGAACCCCGCTTTTGAAGCTCTGAGCGGTTATTCGCAGCAGGAAATCATCGGCAAGACCCAAGCCATGCTGAAGTCCGGGCAGCAAGCGCCAGTGCTCTATCGCGAGGTATGGGAAACCATTCGTTCCGGCACCGTCTACCGCAGCGTCCTGGTCAACCGCAAAAAGAACGGCGAAGTGTACTACGTAGACGAGACCGTCAGCCCCATACAGGATGCCGAAGGGCGCGTCACGCACTTTGTCTCCAATGGCCGCGATTACACTGAACGGCTTCGTCTCGAAGCCCAGTTGATTCAGGCCCAGAAAATGGACGCCATTGGCCGCCTGGCTGGCGGCATCGCCCATGACTTCAACAATCTGCTCACCATCATCACCAGCTACTCCGAGCTGGCGCTCGACTCCGTGATTCCCGGAAGCGCCGCCCAGGCGCGGATGCAGGAGATTCTTTCCGCCGCCCGCCGGGCCGCCGATCTGACTCGCCAATTGCTCGCTTACAGCCGCCAGCAACCGCAAGCCCTGCGCGTCGCAGAACTCAATCCCGTGGTCAGTGGAATCGTAAAGACCCTCCCCCGCCTTATCGGAGAAGATATCGAACTTATCTTTATCCCCGGCGAGGCCCTGGGCAGAGTTCGTTTGGATCCCGTGCAGATCGAGCAGATTCTCATGAATCTCGCGGCCAACTCGCGCGACGCAATGCCGCAAGGAGGACGATGCACGATTGAAACCTCCAATGCACAACTCGACGATCAATATATCGACCGTAAGCGTGCCATGATTCCCGCCGGACGCTATGCCGTCCTGAGCGTGACCGACACCGGCGCCGGTATCCATGCGGACCATCTGTCGCACGTTTTTGAACCCTTCTACACCACGAAACCTTCCGGCAAGGGCACCGGACTTGGCTTGGCCACGGTGTACGGCATCGTCAAACAGAATCATGGATTCGTGTGGGCTTACAGCGAACCTGGGATGGGCACGATTTTCAAGATCTACCTGCCCTGTGTGCAAGATCAGCCGAGCACTCTGGAGCCACCAGACCATGGAACGGAGACTGTGCTCCGCGGCACGGAGACGATATTGCTCGTCGAAGACGAGGAAGCTTTGCGCAAGGCAGCAGCCGAACTTCTCAGCCTTCGTGGATACAGGGTGCTTCAGGCGAAGGACGGCTTGGATGCTTTATCCGTTGCGAACAGTTATGGATCGAAGATCCACCTCGCCGTCACCGACGTCGTGATGCCTCACATGAGTGGAGGCGAATTGGCAAAGGCCCTGGAAACGCTCCGTCCGGAAACAAAAGTATTATTCGTCTCGGGCTACGCGGGTCAGACCGTGCTTGACCATGATGTGGTGAATGTCGAAAACAACTTTCTACAGAAGCCGTTCACTCTGAAACAGTTGTCCGGGAAAATTCGAATGGTACTCGACCATAGCCCTGTTGCCGTTCCCGGCAGCGTGACGGACGCAAGAGCGCGTGCTCACGGCGCTACGGCGGGATCCGGCTAAGCTTGCCATCCTTCAATCGGAGCTGGTCGCCGCGCCAGGTCACGGTGTGACCGCCCAGGCTCACAATCCAGACTACGACGGCCAGCAAATCCCGGAGCGGAATCAGCCACACATCTTTCAGAACTTGGCTGTCCTGTAGCGCGCCCCGACCCACAGCCAGCGCGACTGCAAAGCGAAGCCCCAGCGTGACGCCCAGCGCTCCCCAAGCCCAGAGCGCTCCGCGACTCGCCAGCAGAGCGAGCAAAGCCCAAAAGATACCAAACGTGAAAACCAGACCCAGGTAACCACCGGCGCGCGCATCCCTTACTCCGCGTGCCCATCGCAGTTGGTGCGCGAAGAATTCCCGCGGGCGATAAGACGGAAGATATGTCTCAACCACAACGTCCGACAGTTTCACGCTCAGCCCGAGGCCGGCAATTCGCCTTCCCAGTTCATAGTCGTCGGCAAGATAGTCCACAAACGAAATAAACCCGCCGATCTTCTCCAGTTCGGCGCGGCGGAACGCCAGCGTAGAGCCCAAACCAAACCGAATGCCGCCCTCCAGTTGACGCGCTGCCAAAACGCTCGCGCAAAAATCCGTGCTGATACCGAGCGCCTCCAGTCGCGAACCCAGCGTCGAACCGGCGACTCCACGGTAAAGACAAGTAACCATTCCCACTCGTGAGTCGGCCAGTGGCGCAGTCACGCGGCGCAGGTAGTCAGGGCCCACTCGAATGTCGCTGTCATTGATAATCAGAAGGTCGTAACGCGCCTCGGCCAGCATCTGCGCCAGATTGCTGACCTTCACGTTCGCGCCGAGGATATTCTCGCTCATCACCAGCTGAATTCTGCGCTCCGGAAACTCCTGTTGCAATTCCCTGACACTCTCAATCGCAGGATCGTCGGGACTGTTCACGCCAAAAATAATTTCGTATGCCGGATACTCCTGCAGACAATGGCTGCGAAAGCTTTCATAGATTTCCGGGTCGGTCCCTTTGAGCGGCTTCAGAATCGAGATGGGCGGCAGGTCTCGTGTGGGGCGGGCGCCCTCGCCCGCCCCTCGCGCGCGCATGAATGTCAAAGCACTCCAAAGACAGATCAGGTAGTAGATTGAACTCGAAACGATGCCGAGGATCGTTATGATCTGGACTGTTCTTAAGATGAAATGAATCATGCGCGGACGGCGGCGCTACTATTCGTAACGCAGCGCCTCAATCGGATCCAGGTTAGCAGCCTTCCATGCGGGATAAATGCCAAACACAAGTCCGGTTCCCGCAGCGGAAGTAAACCCGAAAATTGTCCAGAACATCGACATGCGAGCGGGCAACGAAGGCCACAGCGCAGGAATAATCCAAACGATGGCCGCCCCCAAAAGAATCCCAATTACGCCGCCAATCGCCGTGAGAAAGATCGCCTCCAAAGTGAATTGCAACAGGATGTCCCGTTTGCGAGCGCCGATTGCTTTTCGCACGCCAATCTCCCGGGTCCTTTCCGTGACACTCACCAGCATGATATTCATCACGCCCACACCGCCGACAATCAAGCCTACGCTCGAAATCGCGAACATACCCACGAAAAGCGCCCCTGTCAGTTGGTTCCAAACGTCCGAGATGGAGTCTGAGGTGAAAACGGCGAAGTTGTCTGGTTTGTCGAATGGAACCTTCCGCCGCCGCCGCAGCAGTTCCCGGATTTCGTCGATGGCCTTCGGCATGTCGTCGTGGGACGTGGCTTTCGCACTGATCCAATGGTCTTTCAATTCCGGGTGGAGCGTCTTGAAAGTCGTCAGCGGAAAAATGACACGATTGTCGCTGGGATTTTTTCCCGCTGCAAACACCGACTTGAGTTTGTCCATAACGCCGATCACCTCGAACAAGCGACCCTCGATGTTGATCTCCTTGCCCAGAGGACTCTCGACCGGGAACAGTTCTTCGGCCGTGTCATAGCCGAGAACGATGACCGGAGCCCGCCGCTCGTCGTCACCGTCGTTGAACCATCTTCCCGACAACATCGCGAGGTCAACCACATCCTTGACCGAAGCCGTATCTCCCTCCAGGATGGTGTTCTTGACCTTGTGGTCCTGATATTTCACCACGTAGGAACCGACGCCGAGTTCGGGACGGAAGAAACGAATGCCGGCGGATGCAGCCTTCACGTGCGGCAGATGACTGATGGCCTCGGCATCTTCGAATGTCAACCGCTTGCGCGTACGCATTTCTTCAGTCATACGCCCGAACGTAAAAGGCTCAAGATGAAAGCAAAAGATAACATCGGAGCCGATGCTGGCGACCACGCCGCGCACATTATCGTCGAGTCCGCGTCCGATGGAAGAGACGCCAATCACCATGGCAACGCCGATCACGATTCCCAGCACCGTCAGCGACGATCGCATCTTGTTGCTGCGAATGGTGTCCGTTGCCATCTGCACGATCTCGCCGAATTCGTCTTTACGAATCATGAAGGATGAGTAATTTAGTAATTTGTTAATTTAATCCCAAATGCTTTGGGCGATTACGAAATTACAAATTCTTTCCTACGTTTCGAACCGCAACGCGACAATCGGATCGAGTTTTGCCGCTTTCTGCGCCGGATAGACTCCGAAGAACACTCCCACGCTCGCCGACACAAAAAGTCCAGCCATCACGGCCCAGAGCTTGATTGCCGAGGGCATCCCAATCAAAAGAGTAACGCATAGGGCGATAATCACTCCCAGCAAGACACCCAGAGCGCCTCCCGCCACCGACAGAGTAACGGACTCGATCAGGAATTGCAGCAGCACATCCTCGCGACGTGCCCCCAGCGCCTTCCGGATGCCGATCTCGCGCGTCCGCTCGGTTACCGAGACCAGCATGATGTTCATGATCACAATGCCGCCCACTACTAGCGAGACGCCGGCGATTCCGATCGTAGCCATAAAAAAGGTATTGCTCAAACCGGACCAGATGCCGAGCAAGCTGGCATTGGTTTCAATTTCGAAACTGTCGTCTTCGCCAGGGCGGTCATGGCGATCGGAGCGCAATGCTACGCGGGCTTCATCCATCGCCTCATTCAACGGGACTCCAGTGGCCAGCGCCTTGCCCCAGATCCCGATACTGCTGTTGTGCGCTCCATACTGCTTCAGGTACACGGTGATGGGAATCAGCACATAGTTGTCAGCACTCTGCCCTAAAGTCGTGCCCTTCTTCTTGCCTACGCCAATCACCTGGTAAGTCCAGCCGTCGACGCGAATCTCTCTGCCCAGGGGGTCAGCACCGGCCAGCAGATGATCCACAATGTCGGTGCCAACTACGGCCACGGCGGTGCGGCTGTTCAGATCCGTTTCGTTGAGCATGCGGCCCGAGGCCAAGTCCGTATTCAGGATCACCGCCATCGATGGAGTAATTCCCTGGATGGTTGTATCGCTGATCGATTGCTCTCCACTCTTCACCTTGCCGCTGCCGCTCAGTATCGCGCCCACTTGCTCGCAGTGCCGGCAGGCTTCACGCACTGCCTCATAATCCTCCATGAGCAGGTTCTTGCGCTTCTCCGCCGCAAGAAAGTGTTCCACGTTGGTTTCGACGGCCGACATTTTCGAAATGATGAAAACATCCGCCCCCAGGTTGAAGACCTTCTGCGCCACGTAATCGTTGATGCCGGAAACGAAGGTGACCACCGCGATCACCGCAGCCACTCCGATCACCACGCCCAGCAGGGTCAGCACAGACCTCAGCTTGTTTGCCCACAGCGACTGGAGCGCGATGCGAATGGCTTCGGCGATGTTCATGGAGCGGGCTTCGGCTTTCGGGCTGCGGACTTCGGCCAAAACAAGGTTTCGGCACCGTCCGCTTGCCGACCAGTCTACCAGCAATAGAGTTCCCCGGCGCCCAAAGCCATGCCCCGGAGCGTAGATGCCATAGCCCGATAGCCGAAGCGCGAAGCCCGCCGTATATAATGAACTCTGTTGGCAGCTGGACCGGACGGTCGCTTTCCGTGTCTTCGGACGCGGGGAGAGGAAAGTCCGAACTCCACAGCGCGGTGTGCCGGATAACGTCCGGGAGGGCGGATTCAAGTCCGTCCGACGGAAAGTGCCACAGAAAACATACCGCCCGCATCCTCACGGATGAGGGTAAGGGTGAAAAGGTGCGGTAAGAGCGCACCGCCGCCGCAGCAATGCAGCGGGCAGGGCAAACCACACACGGAGCAAGACCAAATAGGAAGGGAGCCGGAACTTGATTTTCGAATCAGGCTCCGGCACGTGCCGGCTCGGTGCGTCCAACCTTCGGGTAGGTCGCTAGAGCCCCGCAGCGATGCGTGGCCCAGAGGAATGACCGTCCCGCCGGAGCAATCCGGCGGACAGAATTCGGCTTACAGGTCCGGCTGCCAAAAAACTACTTAGATCCAAACCCGAGGATCTCTTCGGAGACCATCGGGAAGCATCAAGTTCTTCGATCACTTATGCCGCCCGGATCGGAAGCTTCAGATTTTTCCGCATCATCTTCTAATAGCAAGCGCCCAAATTCGTTCGAGTGTTGTCCAATTAGTCTCTCTGCCTTCTGGAGAGAAGCCACGTCATTCACGTCGATCCAAGGGGCGCTGTGGCCGTAGGAAACGATACGCTCACCGCGTTCTCGAAGAAGCGCAAACAAAGATGGGAGGTCCGTTCGGCGATCCTTTGCAATGAACGCCCGGGCTCCTCGACTCAGTACATATGTTCCGCTCGATAGGCGGATCGAAATTGTTGGTTTTTCTCGATACTCGGTAACAAGGCCTTCTTGCACGACGACTTCTCCAAAAGGAATCGTAATTGGTTCAACATGTGTCGCTATTGAGAGGACGGCGCTCTCCTTTATGTGGTTATCTACAAACGCTCTCAGGTTCAAGGTAGTCAGATTATCGACGTTAACAACGAGCAGCGGATCGGAGTCGCATCGTACACTGCCCGCTGCCCCTATGGTGCCCAAAGGCGTTTCTTCGATGTAGCACCGCAGCGCTGCGCCACACCTCCGAGCAAGTATGGTCGCCTGACCATTCACGTAATCTAGTATGTCTCGCTCTCGCGAGTTAACAGCTACGATTACATCGTGAAACCCCTGGGCGAACAACGCAAGCAGGTTTCGTTCGATCATAGGAACTCCCAAAACGCCTATCAACGCTTTGTGAGTCTGACCAGCCGACGAGCGCATGCGCTCCGAAAGGCCACCTGCCATGATTAACGCTGTGCACATGCCGGCCCAATGCTCCGAAAGCCTTCAGCTTCCTTAGGTTGCGGATTTATCATTCTCTTGTCGAATGTTCTAAAGTTCCTGCAAGGATAAAGACTCGCATTTCCAGTGCAACGAGCCTCAGTCCCCGGTCCATTTACTCTAAGCGGCAGAGTAGCCCAGAGTGGGCGAGAATGTCTTTCGGTCGACCGAGGCTAGCCACGTCAGTGCGGACCGCACGAGCGAAACGGGGATATTGTTCGTATGTTCGATGAACTCGGCCCGACCTAAGCTCGTGGGCAATACGAAATTGAGAGCACCCCCGCGATGGACCGTGGCCTCCCGGAACGAGTCCATGCAAAGAGCTTCAGTCAGGAGTTCCGACCTGAGCGGTAACGACGAGGACGCGATGACGGACAATGCGCGATCACGGTCGCTGTCAGATAATGCGCCCAACCGGCTGGCCAATGCGATACTGAAGGCGATATCGATGGCGACCGCCTCTCCATGGGACAACCGAAACTTTGAGCGTACCTCTAGGAGAGGGCTAAAGGTATGACCAAAATCCATTAGCCGTTTGTAGCCTTGATCCTCATACAAATTTTCACTAAGCTCCTCAAGCATTCTAGCTATCGATCCCCACAGTACCGCCCTTGACTCGACATGCGGAGATGAGAATCTCGACTCCAGCAACTGTGACCCATGCCGCTCCAACAGACAAAAAAAAGACTTGTCGCGAACGAGGGCGACCTTGATGATCTCAGCGATCCCGGAGGAAATATGGCGCGGCGGCAACGTTTTCAAGAATGAGGGCTCGATGAACACCACATCGGGAGCATAGAAACAACCCAAAGCGCTCTTTTTTTCGGGCGTGTTAACGGCTCCTTTGACCCCCACTCCCGCGTCGATCGGCGCTCCAACGTTGCAATCGTCGGATTGCTGCATGTGCGCGCGACGGCACATCGGATGTACGTTCCCCCCAGATCGAAGACTATCGCTGGCACTTAATCCCCCCCGAGAACTTGCCACGGTCTCCCGTTCGCTCGTGGTTTGCCGCAAGCCATGATGCCCCCGCCAATTCTAACCGGGGGGATTGGGTGTGCATAGCTTTAAGAAATCATAGCCCCACTTTCTGAAACCGAACAACTGACTTGACTCGGAGGTCATGTCCATTTGCTGGACGGACGTGTACTTCCAGGCACTTTCGGGTCACGCCCCTAAGTTATCTGTGCGCGTAACAACCTTCGGGACAGAATGCCATAGTCGCCGTGAAATCTGGGCGACACACTTGCAAAGCAATTCGAGGTGTCTGATGCGTTGCAATTTCCCGAGTACCCCCGACGGTGTTTCTTCCTGCAAGGCGGCTAGACTTCTCGGCCAGATACTGTTTCTTTCTGCAATCCTATCAATCGCACTTTTTAGCAGTGGCTGCGGTGCCGCATCTGCCGGCAGCAGCGCCATTACACCGGGCAGCGCTGTAGTGGGTGCTGGTGAATCGGTGCAATTCAACGTCCACACAACTGCTTCCATTCCAATCACGGCATGGTTGGTGTGCGGAATCCCTGGCGGCAACTCCACGTGCGGCACGATTTCAGCCACCGGTTTGTACCAAGCTCCGAAAACTGTCAGTACGTCTCAGACGGTTAGAATAACGGCTCTGAGCATTAATGGCGCCACACCAGTTGGTACAGCGTCTGTGCAGGTGATGGCTTCAAAAAGCCAGCCGGCATCCATTTCGCCCAGTTCTGTAACTCTGGGTAGTAAGCAGACCAAGCAGTTCTCAATTACAACGGGCGGAGTTTCCGACACCGGCGTAGTTTGGTCTGCCAACCTCGGTTCCATCTCCTCTTCGGGCCTTTATACCGCGCCGGTCGTCACCGCACAAGCGCAGGACACCGTGACGGTGAATTCGGCCAACGGCAGCCAGCTGAGCACGGCTCACGTAACCATAACGCCGGCATTGGCGCAAGCGGTAAGCGTATCTGTTTCGCCCAACTCGACCACCGTGCGCAGCGGACAAACCTCACAGTTTTCAGCCGTGGTTTACGGAGCATCGAATACCGGCGTGACTTGGACGGCCAGGTTGGGGTCCATCTCCTCTTCGGGTACGTACATCGCGCCCAACGTGACACAACAGTCGCAGGACTCGGTGACGGCCACGAGCCTTGCAGACGGTTCCATATCCGCTAGTGCTTCGATAACCGTCACAATCCAGCAAAGCAGCCCCGGCGCATATAGCCTGCAAAATCCGCCTCCAGCCACAACTGAATTTTATGCGGGAAGCATATTCACCACTCCGCTCCCGGCGAACGTAGCCGACTTCTGTCTGGGGCAGGTGACCTGCGGAGGCTCGTCCGACACTGCCAACGGCTTGGCAATCGTTTCGAATGCCTTTGGCGCAAACATCGCAAATGCCGCAAAGATGGTGCTTACGACCAGCCCTACAGTACAGCCAGGGGTTGACGGGCACACTCTGTACTATGCGAGCGCCTCCGATCCGGTCTATGAGTTTATTGGAGAGGCTGGTGTCCGGGTTCCAACAAGCTCGGTAAACAATCCGGTCGGGATCTATTTTCACGTCACCAATCAGGCGCAGTTTTCGGCGGAATCCGGCGATGAATTCCTGAATGTCTGGGATCAGAGTTTGGACATCGACTCGACGGTCGGCGGAAGGATTCTCAGCGTCTACAACAGCAACTACGGTGGCGGCACGTCAGTAGTGGCCTTGGGCAATTGCACCTGCACCACGACGTCCTGTGCGCAGGTCACGGCCTCTTGCCAGATCACCGCAGGCGGGTACGCGGAATACGACTATCCTTTCAACGATCCACTCGCCTTCAACGTGTCTGCGGGCGCCTACGCCTCTTCGCACTTCGCGCCTGGCGTGGACCTTGTTCGGCAATCGGAATGGAGTTCGGGGACCATCAACCACGCTCTGCTGCTGAACGTCAACTGCACCAACCAGTTTACCCCGATTGTGTTCCCAAGTTTCGGCTCGACCCTCCCATGCAACGACGGCAGCTCCTTGCACGTTTCAAACGGCAGCCTGCTCTGGATTGATTCCAGCTACAACTGCTCGTCGCTTCCGGCATGGCAGTCGCCTTTCTGCAAGGCCATGCAGACTTATGGTGGATATGTGATCGATACCGGCGGTACGGGAACAACCGGGGGATTCTATGACACCCGAATCGAGAACGGAGTGGCATGGACTGTCGCGGGACTGGCTCAATCCGCCCCTATCTTTTCCTATTTGAACGGTGCCGGCACGACCAATGGCCTTAGCTGCTCAGGAAGCCCGGTGAACAGGTGTAGCTTCCCGGTATTCAACATGCCGGGACTGCTGGGGCACCTGCACGTCATCGATCCCTGCATACCCGAACAGATGGCAGGACAGCCCGGTGGTTGCTCCTGATGCAGTTACCTGGGTGTTAATAGCTCACGTCCCCGCTACCGGCGCTTCGCCGCCTCGGTAGCGGTTGGAATTCGTGGATGTCGGATGTGCGCGCCACATGCTACCATTCCCGCGTGGGCGAGTCCGCTTGTATCCCAAGTACTGCCTCGGCCGTCCCAACCACGACGGTCAATTCGCGGCACTCTGTTCTCGTCCGCGTCACGCACTGGATCACCACCTTTTGTTTTTTTGCCCTCCTCGTCAGTGGAGTTGAAATTGTGATATCCCACCCCCGCTTCTATTGGGGCGAAACCGGCAACGATTTGACCACACCGTTGTTCAAGCTGCCAATCCCCGCATCGAGGAATCTGGTGCCGACCGGCTACGGGTACGTACTGCCCGACCAGAATGGCTGGAGCCGCTATCTCCATTTTCAAGCTGCCTGGGTGGTGGTATTGACCGGCCTACTGTATGCCATCTCGATCTTTTTTACAGGGCACTTGCGGGACAATTTGCTGCCAGGCAAGGCCGATCTCTCATGGCGGTCGTTATCGGCGTCGATCGTCGGCCATTTGCGCTTCAAGCGGCCGACCGAAGAGGACGCTTGGTCGTATAACGTGCTCCAGCGCCTCAGCTATCTGTTCGTGATCTTCGTTCTTTTTCCATTAGTCATCTGGACGGGCCTGGCGATGTCTCCCGCCTTTGTTTCGGCGTTTCCTTCGACCGTCAATGTGCTGGGCGGCCAGCAATCGGCGCGCACACTTCATTTTTTCGTCTCCCTGTTTCTCGTCCTCTTCCTGCTGGTCCACGTCGTTATGATCTTTCTTGCCGGATTCTGGAGCCGCATGCGGGCGATGACCACGGGCCGCGTCGCTGCACCAACGGAGCACGCATGAGCGAACTCTTACCTCGCAAACTGTCACGCCGCAAGCTGATCACAACCGGAATCGCAGCCGCGGCTGGCGTCGCCGGCCTGGGCGTGGCTGCGCGCCTTGCGCAAAAATATGGACTGGTCCCGCCCGATCACGGCGGAATCTATGGCCTCGGCGAAACCCTCACCTATGCTTCCCAGCGTCTGCTCACCAGGCACTCATTGGCTCGTGAGTTTTCTCGCAGCCAGATCTCGAAGCCTCCATTTCCGAACGAAATCCCGCCCCTGAATGAAGCGTACAAGCACCTTCGGGCCGGAGGATTCGCTGACTGGCGGCTCTCCGTCAACGGCATGGTCGCCCGGCCCGCCTCGTTTTCACTCGCTCAGCTCAAGAGCTACCCGACACAGAGCCAGATCACCATGGTGCAGTGTGAAGAGGGTTGGTCGTATATAGCCGAATGGATCGGTGTGCCTCTTTCCCAAGTTCTGCAATCCGTGGAAGTCCACCCGCAGGCCAGATACGTTGTCTACTTCTCCATCGATCCCGATTGGTGGGAAAGCATCGATATGGCCGATGCACTGCATCCCCAGACTTTTCTCGTCTATGGGATGAACGGCGACGAACTGCCCGTGGGCAACGGAGGGCCACTTCGACTGCGGGTCCCCCGACAGCTTGGATATAAGAGCGTGAAATACATCACCCGCCTTACGGTCACCGACAGTCTGAAAGGTTTTGGCAAGGGTCTGGGTTCCGCGTCTCCAGAAGGGGGCTACGCCTGGTACGCCGGCATCTGACAAGTTCGTTTCAGAGGAGTGGCGCAGGACCCGCGTAGACAGAGATCACAGCGCCCGGTACTATACTCTTACTTCAGAATTCTTATCAGGAGCACACTATGTCAGCACCCAGCCGCCGGCCGGAGATTCGCCGCCGCCGCGCCCGTCAGCACAAGATCACTACCCTCCGCCAGCGCCTCGCCTCGGCCAAGACCGATGCCGATCGAGACCGCGTCACCGCCAAGCTGCACAAGCTCGCCATCGCTTCGCCCGGCCAGCCTTTGCTGAAGTAGCTCTCGCTAAAGTTTGCCGCATCACGCGACCCCTGCCGTGGTCTTTCTGCTTGTGGAGGCCGGCTGGCCGGGGGTTTGCGCGCCGCCCTTCCCATTCACGACCTCCAGATAGGCGTCCATGATCCGTAGCACGGATTTCTCCCAGGAAAACTTGGTGACCTGCCGGTAGCTGCGTTCCTTCATTTTCTCCCGCAGGGACTGGTCCATCAGTACCCGGTGCAGCGCCCGCATGATCTCGAAAACGTTCTCCGGATGCACCAGCACCGCGGCGTTGCCCACCACCTCAGGCAGCGACGTTACGTTGGAGGTCACAACCGGCGTACCGTGGGCCATCGCCTCCAGCGGCGGCAACCCGAATCCCTCATACAACGACGGAAAGACGAAAATCTTCGCCGCATCATAAAAAGTACGAAGCACTTCGATGGGAACAAAACCCAAGAAGCGCACATCATTCTGCACTCCGCTCCGTATCACCGTCCGCCGTAACTCGGGATTGCCGGAGACGTCGTCTCCAATAATGATCAGCTTAAGGTCGGGAAACGCCTGCTCCTTTTCCAATTCCGTTTTCAGCGCGGAAAAAGCCTCAATCATGCGCCCGACGTTCTTATGGGGACTGATTCTTCCGGCATAAAGCAGAAAAGGATAAGTCACCTGGTAGCGCTCGGCAATCAACTGCCGGTCGGCCGCGCTCGCGTGTCCGTGAAGGAATCTTTCGTCGATCGCGTTGTAAACCACTTCGATGCGTCCGGCCGGAATGCCAAAAAGCTTCTCGATCTCGATCTTGGTAAAGTTGGAAACCGCGAATATTCGCGCTGCGCCCCGCAAAACCCGCTTGGTGAACTGAAAGTGCAGCGTCCCCCAAAACCCGGTCTGCTGGCGCGCTCGCGAGAGATGCTCCAGCATGTCGTGCACCGTCATCACATAAGGGCAAGGCAGCGCGCGCGGCACCGAGAACAGATTCGGGATGTGCACCAGATCGCACTCCAGCCGCTTCACGACGGCGCGAAACTCCCAAAAGCTCTTGAACGATCGTTCCGGCTCCGCCAGGGGAACAGTATGAAAGTTAGGCGGCAACGCGCCAATTTCTTTGACCTTGGCAGGAGAGCCAATGAGGAAGTAGGTGGTCTCGTGGTCCAGCCGCCCCAGAGTCCGAACGATATTACGGATGTACGTGCCGACGCCAAACTCCGTCATCCGCCGAATATCAATGGCGATCTTCACCGAATGCATTTAACCACAGAGGGAAGGTGAGAAAACAGCAGAATAGAATGACAGCGGATGGCTTCAGGACGAAGACTCCTGGTAACGAAAAGAGAGTGCCCCATTTCTCGCGTTCTTTGCGAGAACTGTGTTCGAGGGTGCCCCGTCCAAGCTTCGCTTGGGCGGGGCTTTTCTGCCGTTTATGGCACCCAAGCAGCCCGGCCAAGAAAGGGAGAGCATCAGGGAGCCCCGGAACTGCGTACCATAGAAAGTACGTTCCGAGCTTGTCAAGTCTACTTTAGTAGACATCGGACGTCCTCGAAAGTAGACGTTTCTTCCACAGGCTAACTCATTGATTCCATTCACTCGGCCAAAAGGCCGCACGAAGAATCAACAACTTACGGCGATAATTTTCTGCAAAGTTCGAATGTTCCAGTTGGAACATTCAACACAATGTTCCGGCGCATACTTTCGAACCTAAGCCCGCACTTCAGCCTGCGCTTTGGCCCGACGTTCGGCATACAGCGGGAACGCCTCACACATTGAGAGCACCTGCTTGCGAACTCGCGCCAGCAGCGCGGCATCGCTGCGCTGCAGCAGCGCCTCGGCGATCCAGCGCCCGATCTGCCGCATCTCATCCTCTTTCATGCCGCGCGTGGTAAGCGCCGGCGTGCCGATGCGGATGCCGCTCGGCTTCAGTGGCGGGTTCACATCGAAGGGGATGGCGTTCTTGTTGACAGTGATTCCGGCTTCTTCCAGCGCCTTCTCGGCCTCGCTGCCCAGCATGCCTTTGGAGAAGACATCGATCAGCATCACATGCGTATCGGTCCCGCCAGAGACGACGCGGAAACCCTCAGCAGCAAGCGTTCCGGCCAGCACCTTCGCATTGGCTACAACTTGCTTCGCGTACTCGCGGAACTCAGGCTGCATCGCTTCGTGAAAACAAATCGCCTTGGCCGCGATGATGTGCATCAGCGGCCCGCCCTGCATCCCTGGGAAAACTACCTTGTCAATAGCCGACGCGAACTCTGCCTTCGAAAGAATCATGCCGGCGCGCGGTCCGCGTAGTGTTTTATGGGTTGTCGACGTAACGATGTGGGCATGCGGCACCGGCGAAGGATGCGCTCCGCCCGCCACCAGCCCGGCAAAGTGCGCCATGTCGACCAGGAAGAGCGCGCCGACTTTGTCGGCGATTTGGCGCATGCGTGCGAAGTCAATGATGCGCGGGTAGGCGCTTCCGCCGCCGATGATCAGCTTGGGCCGGTGCTCCTCCGCCAACTTTTCGAGCGAGTCATAGTCGATGGTCTCAGTTTCTTTGGTCACGCCGTAAGGAATAATCTTGTACGTCTTTCCCGAGAAATTCAGGTGATGCCCGTGCGTGAGGTGGCCGCCGTGAGCGAGGTTCAATCCAAGGATGGTATCGCCAGGTTGCAGCACGGCGGCGTAGGCTTCCATGTTGGCCTGCGAGCCGGCGTGGGGTTGCACGTTGGCGTGTTCGGCGCCGAATAGTTGTTTGGCGCGATCGCGCGCCAGGTTCTCAACCACGTCCGCGTATTCGCATCCGCCGTAGTAACGCTTGCCGGGATATCCCTCGGCATACTTGTTGGTGAACACTGAACCTGCGGCTTCGAGCACGGCTTCGCTGACGAAGTTCTCCGACGCAATCAGCTCCAGACCTTCATGCTGACGGCGGGTTTCGTTGTCGATGGCGGCGGCGATCTGCGGATCGGCTTCGTACATCGGACGGTACATATTCGTTGCAGAATTCTTCATGTCGTTTTCCTAGGGCGTTCCGTATACGTCAGGCCGGTGCAGTTCCATGTAGCGCTCGGGAGCTTTCACCGGAGTGAATCCAAACTGCGAGTAGAGTGCGTGGGCGTCGCGGGTCAAGAGAATCCAGCGCCGCAAATTTTGCAGCGCGGGATGCTGGACGATACATTCCATCAGCCACTTGCTCAAGCCGCGTCCGCGATGCGATTCGAGCACGAAGACATCACCCAAATAAGCGACCGTCGCAAGGTCGCTGACCACGCGGGCAAAACCGACTTGCGCGCCGCTGTCATCATAAATGCCGAAGCATAGCGAGTGCTCGATGGATCGCGCCACAACTTCTCGAGGGATACCTTTGGCCCAATAGCAATTCGTCAGAAAACTGTGAATCACATCCAGACTCAGGCGCTCACGGGCCGTGCTGATCAGGAACTCGCCGCGGCGATGCTCTATCACTGGTTCTGAGCTGACGATGCGACCGGTTGCCATGTGCACATTCTACCGCTTCGATCCCCGCAGCATTGCCGCTGCTCTTGAAGAATTACTCGGAAGAACTAAAAGGTCGGGTGTGCTGGCGGGTGCGGGCGAGACGCCCGCATGACAGCCGCCGAGACGGCGGCGCTACGATCGCTTGGAGACTTTTTTCTTTTTGAAAAGGCTTGACAGTTTTTGCGACTGCGTCGTAATGTTAGTTCATAACTCAGTAAGCCTATTAACTTACTGTAGTATCCCTGCCCCCATGTATCCCCCGTGCAGATGGAAGGCTGTGCATGCGCTGATTCCATCTGCACGGGGCGACTCTTTGAATTTAGTCTGTCTCGTTTTCATCTCTTGTCCCTCCGGGACTTGCTCCCTGTTTAGAGTGCGCGAAATGTCTACTGGAGAAATGCTGGTGTTCCCACAATGGGAGAAAACAATGGTGCCAGCCCCGTCTGTCCCCGCATTTCCCCCCCGCATTTCCCCCACGCCCTTGCAAAGAACGCAAGGACGGGGCACCCACTCAATTGCTGACGGCGGCGAGGTCAAAAAGCCTGGGCCACCCGCCTTTCAACGTAACGAACCGTTTCGCAATTCATACCCATCGATCAATCTCACACTGTTCGCGTTTGCCAGAGCCTTTGCAGATGCGGTGAATGTGCTGTTCGTGACCACCCAACCTTCATCTGCGCTATAGAACTTCACTGCGGCTACTACTTCCTGAACGGCCTTGTTCCCGACCGAGCCTCGATAACGTTTTGCTTGAATGACTATCGTTCGATCAGCTTTCGTTGCGAGCAGGTCCCCCCCCTGATCGCCGCTGCCAGCGGTGCCCCGAATGTTTTCAAAGCCATTCTGCTTCAAGAGTCTGGCGATGTAAGTTTCAAACTCAGTGCCGGAGAATTCATCAAACTCTGGTTCTGCATTCTGAGCCTGGGCACGTCGGTTATGGAACTTGCGAAACTCTGATTCTAAGCGTGCGTTGATCCACTTATACTTCGGCAGCACCATCCAATCTTTCAACGCCCAGTCGTAGCCTTTTTCCCAAGCATCCTTGAGCGTTTTTTCTGTGACGTTACTGGCCTGCTCAGTGTGGGCTATTTTCAATAGGCATCTTTGAATCTCCTTCGGAAGTGCGTCCCAGTTTTCGTCGCCGTAGTCATCCAACGTCGAAACCTTCCGGTCTGCAACTTCTAGAAACTTTTTCACGAGACCTTGATGCCGCGATAGCCATTGCTCGTACTCCTCGTGCTCAGGCTCGCGTTTGTTCTCTTCTCTTTTTCTGAGTTCTGCGTAGCGGTGTTGTTCTTCAAAATACGTAGGTCGCAAACCTGCCCAGTTTCCACAACGCTTACACTTTCCAAACCTCGTTCCATCTGGCCTGATTTTCCATTCGATGTCGCACAATTTCCCTTCCGACACTCCCACCCAGCACTTTAGTCCACTGCTTGCGTTAATGGGGTTCGGTGTCGGTACCTTGCCTCCTGCCAAGGAGTTCACTGCGTCGATTATGCGTTGCAGAAGGGCATTCATTAAATGACTCCTCCAGAAGGGTCGGGGCCAACTAAAATACCCCGGCTGGACTGGACGAACCTACCAGCGTTCGCAGTATAATGTCAGCCAAGCATCAAGAGCGAGTCGGACATGCTCCGACTTCGCCAACCGAGCGCAACGCCACGGTGGAACGCCTAAGCAGGCGGATGCGGCAGAATAGGAGTCTGCAAAATGAACTCATCGGAAATAGCAACGGGCCAGGACGACACAAGACGGAATGTGTACCAACATATTCTGAAAGCCACAAATAAGAGACTCGAGCAAGCGATCACAGGCTCAGAAGGGGCCTTCGCTCAGCTATCCTTAGCTGCACTTTTGAACATACTGTTTCTGCTGCGCGGCGAATGGGGATCGATTGGGGATTACGGGACTACACAACGAGCCGTTCGAGCAATTGTCGGGGACGAATTGCTGTGGGCTGAACCTCAGAAACCATCGCCTGCTCCGATTGCATTGGTGCAGTAGCGACAGTTTTGTCACAATGGGAGTTATCTTGATGAGCAAAGATCAAGACTCTTTGGTCGGACTGCAACCGGGCACCGTTGCGGCTGAATTGAAACGTAGGATTGCAAATAAAACAGCGAAATCTGATTACGAACGCTACATAACGCAACCCGTGCTCGGCTGCGACCTCGGCAAATTGCCCGGAATGACTCTAGTCGCGTGGATGCACTTCAATCCACTGGGGCCAACAACGTCGGCGCTGTTCTACACGCCCGTTCCAGAAACAGAGGAGGGACTGCTCATGTTCCGATCAGAGAATCCCTTTGACCGCCAGCAAGCGGCCTTCGGTGTGATGACCCACGATGTCGCCGCCGAAGAAATCGGCAAGTTCGCCTTTATGCTGTTCACCGCCAATGGTCACGAGTCGTGCCCATTCTTAGGCAGTCTCCCCACATCCATTGCACATGAAGGAAACTGGCGTGGTGGCGGCATGGCACCAACGTTCAACGAAGAACTGACGCGCACTTTGTTCAAAGGTGCAGCCCATTCGGTCTGGCCTGCGGGCATGCCAGCCATCTGCGAGTACCTGAGGCGCTACAAAGGAGATCCGTGGAAGAGAACGGCGGCTGAATTCGATGAAGGTCTCCTGTCCGTATTGATCGGACAGAACGAGGAACAAGATTCAGGTTTTAACGAAAAACTATTTGATGAGTGGTTCGATCTGGTCACCGACGCGGAGCACTTGCAGTCAGAACGTTCCAACTTCTCCGATGCGTGGCAGGGCGCGATCAACTTCAAGAACAAGTAATCGGTCCGTTTTCATTCTCCGCCAGCCGCTTGCAAATTTCCATACGCACGGCTGAGCTTTTTCCCTGCTATTGCCAAGCACTCCTTTGCCTCTTCAATCGCTGGGGATGGGAGCGACCACCGCTCCTGCGCGGTAATGGAGCTCTCGTTCAAAAACAGCTCCTACTACTTCGAGAGCACCCGAGTTGGCCAATATTCTGCTCGTTAATCTGGCTTAAAGGGCTGAAGCGCTGCTCGTCGTCGGTCCTTCCGTACATCGTCCAATCGGCACCCACGGCGACGGCCGTTGTAGGAGGGGATTTCTTACAGGCTCCCATCGAGAAGACTAGTAGCACGATCAATAGCGGCGAGACGCTGAGGCGAATCTTCATGAGATCTCCCGGAAGCCGGAATCTCCTTTGTTTGATTCAAAACGGCACTGATCATATACCCATCCGGCTGTTCTGCCGACAGGCTGAAAACAATTCTGAGACGGACCGGCCTCTAGTAAAACGGAAATGTGGGTTTAAGAGTCAGGATGTGCTGGCGTGTGCGGGCGAGACGCCCGCACGACAGCCGCCGGGACGGCGGCGCTACTCGACGGCGCCGCTTTACGTGCTAATCGAATGCGGTTCGCAGGAAGGACGCCAGGTGCCAGCCGTCCAGGTAGTTGTAGGGGGCCTCGCCCATGGTGTAGTGGCCGCAGGGTAGGACCACTACTTTGTGATCCAGTTTGTGGCGCTCGAATTCTTCTACTACGTTGCGGGAGAGTTCGGGGAGGAAAGTCAGATCGTACTTGGCATAAATGATGAGCGACTTCCTGGGCCAGCGCGCGAATTGATTGAAGTACGCCATGGGACTGACTGCCAGCCAGGACTGCCGCAGCGTTTCCAGGGTGATCTGCGATTCCATACCTTGACGGATGTGGCGGGTTGACTGTCCGCGCCACACTACGTCGGCAACGTACGTTGAAGCATGATTGAAGGCAGCGACTGTTATGCGGGGATCGTGGGCCGCGGCGATGAAGGCGTAACAGGAACCCAGGCTCGTTCCGACGATCCCGAGCTTGCTGTAGCCTTGCTGTTCGAGCCAATCGAGACAGCAGCGGACGTCGACCACGCCCTGGCGCACGGCATCGAGGGTGCGGCCAATGTTGGCGGAGACCGCATAGTCGGCGCGGCTGGTTTCGGCGGGCATGCGGATATCGTGATAGGGCATGCTCAGCCGCAGGACTGCGATTCCCAGCATGTTCAGCAGCTTGCAGAGGCTGACGTAGGCAATCGCGTCGGCGTTCCAGTGCGGCAGAAGTACGATGGCGCGCTTTCCTTGGGCTGGGAACCAGCGCGCGTTCACGAGATTATCTTCGGGATACGGAGTTTTCACCGGCGCGGTGAAGCGCAGGAATTCCGCGAACGTTCCCTTTACCTTTGCTTCGAGCTTCTGATCGGGGACTTCGCGTGTGGAAAAAACCTGCACCTCGCGTTTCTCGAGGCGGAAGTCGTTCGGCTGCTTGTAGGAATAAAACTCGTCGCTTGAAGCGACGATGCGACGGTTGAAGTCGATGAAGAACTTCGCCGGATCCTCTACCGCTTGCCCGGGGCCCGAGCCGTTGCGGCACGGCCAACCTTTAGCCCACTCGACTCCCCACTCCAGCGGGCGCACCACGCGGTTGTTGTCCACCGAGGTGAGACGGTGTTCCCAGTCATACATCCATTGTGCGTAGCGCGAGGGCATGGTTAACCCTTTAGTGTAGCAAGCGGGAGTCCGGCCGATCAGGCAAGAACATTGAACAGCCGCAGGGAGCAGTTAGCAATTAGCATTTGGCTGTTGAACGGGATACGGTCCGAGCGAGCCCTCACATGGTTCGCGGCATTTTATTATCCGCCAGGGTTGTGGACTTATCAGCCCTGTAACTACATTTGGAGCTACAATGGACTTCCAATGAAACGCCGCGCGGTGAAAGCAAAGAATACGAAGACGCCTTCCAGAACGGACTGGAAGCGTATTGACGCGATGCGCGATGAGGACATCGACTATTCCGATATTCCTAAGCTCGGCCCTGACTTTTTCAAGAACGCGATTCTCTGGCCGGGGCCGAAGAAGCAGATAACCCTGCGTGTTGATCCCGACGTGCTGACGTTTTTTCGCAAGCACGGGCGCGGATACCAGACTACAATGAACGCCGTCCTGCGCAAGTATATGGAAGCCCAGAAACGGCAAGCGGTGTGATCCAGGCTGTAGCCGCAGCTCGAAAATATCCGTCACATTTGCATTGGGGTTGTGATTCAATCAGGAGTTTCTCGAGGCCATCTCATAGATCTTCGACGATTGAGCCTCAGGGGCTAAAGCCCACATCTTTATCTTGCTCAGGGCGGTGCGGCTGAAGCCGCACCCTTCCAAGGCGATTCATCAGGTAGTTCTAAATCATGGAGGAGGAAGTTTCTATGCCAGACAACGGTCTTTTGCAGGTTGCGAGCCGGTATGCGGTGGATGAAACTGTGAATCGGCTGGAGTCGGTTCTGGCCGAGCGTGGAGTGCGGTTGTTCGCATTGATCGACCACAGCGGCGAGGCGGAGAAGGTTGGGATGAAGATGCGGCGTACAAAGCTGCTAATCTTCGGCAATCCCAAGAGCGGGACGCCGGTGATGGTGGCCGCTCCGACGCTGGCGATCGATCTGCCGCTCAAGGCTTTGGTGTGGGAAGACGAAGGCGGAAAGGTTTGGGTTACTTACAACAGTCCGGAGTATCTGCAGCAGAGACACGGCGTGCCTGAGGACCTCGTCAAGAATATTGCCGTGGTGGGCGCACTGGTGGCGAAGGCTGTGGAATAATGCTGCGTCGTTATTCTTTGACCTGATTGTTTGGCCTGGCTTTTTGGTCAGGCGGAGGCCCTGTGGTTGAGGATTCGAATCTAGCCCGCGATCATTTAGCGAACGAGCGCACGTTTCTGGCTTGGGTACGGACCAGCGTCGCGGTTGTGGTGTTCGGGTTTGCGATTGGGCGGTTTGCGATCGCGATGAGGCAGTTGACGGAGTATCAGGGTTACGGGTCGAAGACGACTGGGATTTCGGTGTGGTTGGGGATGAGCGCGATTCTGGCAGGGGTGGCGATGATGGTGGCGGGACTGGCGCGCTACCGCAAGACGCGGACTCAGCTGGATGAGGGGAAATTTGAGCCGGCGGGGTTCGTCGTGGACCTGGTGGCGATCTTGACGGTGTTGTTTGGATTGGTAATGGCGGGGTATTTGATTTACGTGCAGAAGAGCTTGGGGTGAGATAGGCGGCGTCCGTGGCGGTGACTTTGTTTGCTGGCCTCTGATGAGAAGCACGCCTCGCTGCGCTCGGCGGGACGGGCGAGGCGCCCGTCCCCACACTATCGAAAACCTTAGAAAATTTTATGGCTAACGATCAGGAAAAAGAGGCGGCGGCGCGGGCTAGCTTGCGGTTTGTCAAGGATGGTCAAGTCGTGGGGCTGGGGAGCGGGTCGACGGCGGCTTACTTCATTCAACTGCTGGGGGAGCAGGTGAGGAATGGGCTGCGGATTCGGGGGATTCCGACTTCGGAGCATTCGCGAGGGCAGGCGGCGGGGCTGGGGATTCCGCTGACTACGCTCGATGAGTGCCAGGAGATCGACGTGACCGTGGATGGAGCGGACGAAGTGGACCCGCAATTGCGGTTGATTAAAGGTGGCGGCGGGGCGCTGTTGCGGGAAAAGATTGTGGCGTCGGTTACGAAGCAGCTTGTGATTGTGGCGGATGCGACCAAGAGAGTTCCCGTGTTGGGAAGGTTTCCGCTGCCGGTGGAAGTGATCAAGTTCGCGCAGGCCGTGGTGAAGAAGAAAATTGAAGCACTGGGCGCCGCGGTTGGGTTGCGGCTGGGAGCGGATGGGAAGCCTTTCTTGACCGATGAGAACAATCACATTCTTGATTGCCGGTTCGGGCAGATTCCGGATGCCGATGGGCTGGCGCGGCGGCTTAGCGAAATGCCAGGGGTGGTGGAGCACGGGCTGTTCATCGGCATGGCCAGCGTGGTGCTGGTGGCAAATGGGAGTGAGATCGTCGAGTTGCGGCGCTGACAGGAAAATGCTTTCACCACAGAGTCACCCTTCGGCGTCGCTCAGGGCAGGCTCCGACACAGAGAAAACCTTTTTGTTCTTCTCTGTGGCTCTTTAGTGGGTTAGCGTTGGCGTGGCGGGACTGAGGCTACGGTGCGGGCTACGATTCCGATCAAAATCGCGGAGTGGAAAGATTCTGTTGGTGGAGGACCGCGGAGTCCGCAGCGTCCAATGCGAAACCCGCTTGGGCGGGGATGGATATTCCTGTTGGTGTCGGCGGCGATCCTGCTTGTGGTTTTGTGGTGGCGCTGGAATCGCGGATGGGAAGATCTGGAATCTGGACTGGAGGCAACTGAGAAGACAACCTTGAAGCCAGAGGCCCACGTTCCAGCCGAGGTTATGGCGAAGCTGGTGGTTCACCGCGTGGATCCGGAGTATCCCGAGGCGGCGCGGCCCGCCAAGCTTCAGGGAGTGATCCTGCTGGATGTAGTCGTGGGACGCGACGGGTCGGTGGTGGACATGCATGCAGTAAGCGGGCCGGAGGTGCTGTCACGGGCCGCGATGGATGCGCTGCGTTGGTGGCGGTTTGAGCCGTACCGCGTTGAGGGCCAGCCGGCGGTGGTGGAGACGACCGTGGCGGTGGAGTTCAAACCATAGGGCCGGCTCTCGGCTTCCGTCGAGATTATCGATCTCGAATTCCAGGCAAAATCAAAAAACCAGAGCTCCGGAAGAACTCCTTGAGGCGCCGTTTCTTACTCCATGCGGGCTCGGGGTCCTTCGACTCCGTGAGCGCTTCCGCTTCGCGGATGCGTTCACTGCGCTCAGGATGACACGGCTGTAGAACAGCGGCAGGCTGCCAGGCTCACTTGTGTTTGCGCATGGCGCTTAGGACGATGATGCCGGCTACGGCGAAGGATACTACCGCGGCTAGTGCCGCTGTGAGCTTGAACCCTTCGCTTAGGTGAAGGGCGTCCGCTAATAAGGCTCCCACTGCGAAGACCACGCCTAGCGCGTTAAGCCACAGCGGACCTCTCGCGGAAGAAGCTCGGACGGACGAGAGATCGGGCCGCAGGCGCAGTTGCAAAAGCAGGGCGGCGACGCCGATGGCGGCTACCACGACCAAAGCCACCGGACTGAGGAATGCTCCGCGGCTGGTGTAGAGCACAACCAGCGCGAGAGCGGCTAGAAGCAGTCCAGCGGCGATGACGGTTGCGCCGCGCGGCTGGGGATTGGGTCCGGGGGTGGAGGGGTTGTCGGGCACGAGAGGGTCCGTCCCAAATTTATACAGGCGCGGGGAGAGGTTTACAAATTGGGACGCTACGTGTGGATTCGTGTGCTTCAGGCTTCCGGGCCGGCTTGGGTGACGCCGGCCAGCCATTCCGCGGGTAGAGGGTCGCCGTGGTTGACGGCGTAGAGCACGAGTTCGACGCGGGATGAGATGCCGAGTTTGTCGAAGATGCGGAACAGGTACTTCTTGACGGTGTGCTCGCTGAGATCAAGTTCGCGGGCGGTGTCGCGATTGCTGAGTCCTTCGGCGACCAGGGCTACAACCTGCTCCTCGCGTGGGGTGAGGAGTTGGTGGCCGCGGGAGTTGAGCACGCGCAGCGATGGAACTTCGGAGATCAGATCGAGCAGGAAAGTCATCTGCTCAGTGTTGGCCCAGATCTGACCATCGGCTACTCGCTGGATGCAGCGGCAGAGGAGCCGAAAGTGGGTATCGGAAATGCAGAAAATACCCCGAGCCCCGGAGCGGAAGGCGCTCACGACCAGCTCGCGGTCGTAGGACTCAACCAACAGAACCTTAGCGACTGCGGGGTAGGAAAGATGGACACGGCGCATCGCGGCCAGCTGGCTGGCGGTGTCGATGGAGTGATTCAGAGAGAGCACAACCACTTTGGCGGGAGTTGAGGTGACTGCCTGAAGGATGGAGGCAATGTCGACCGGGCAGGTGGAGATGTGGAACTCAGAACGGCGTCGCAAAGCGCTGGTCAGCAGCTGGGCTTGCATCCGATTGGAATCCGCAATGAGGACGGTGATTGCGGACGATAGGGTTGGGAACGACGAACTCATGGAGCGGGCTCCGAATCGAACGGAATTAGGTAACGTCCTGATGTTAGGTGTGCGCGGAGGACTACTCAAGGAAACATGTCACATTATTCGCACGCGGCTTTCAAATCGGGAAATGAGATGGTGAGGCTGTGGAAATCGGCGAGCGGATTCGGGGAATGATAAGACGTCTTGAGGAGAACATCGTAATCATGGGACTTTGCTTGGTACGCTCAAGCCGCGGCCCTTCAATTGGTGTGATGGAGCGAACATGCAAGTCTACTTTAGTAGGTAGCCCGGAAGAGGGTAGTCTGCGGGCGCTCTGGGAAGAGCCTTCAGCGAGAGAACCCACGACTTTACAGGGTTCGGTGGCCTTTTCGTGCTGAAGTTGGGGATGTCCACCTTGGTAGACACTACTTCCTATGTCTTGCGGCGAAATCTGCCGCGAGGTACCTTCCACGAAGAGAACCGCGGAAGCTGAGCGGATCTCAGAATCCAGGAAAATAAGAGCCCATCACGCAATGAAGCCCTTCGTTGGCTGGACAAAAGTTGCGGTGATGGGCGTGTTGTCTTCGCAGCTTTGCGTGGCCGCATTCGCCCAGGGAGAAAAGAGAGAGCAGGAACTGGGAGCAGGCCTACAGTCTTCTCCGACCAGCCAAACCGGGGCTGGGACGGGGAACACAGGAATGGCGGCCGCAAAACCCGGAAAAGCGGATGGCATGGGAAACCCCTGGCTCGGAGGGGAACGCCGTCCGCTTTACCGGCTGAATCACAGCGACGTTGTGGCGTTGAGTTTCACGCTGTCGCCGGAGTTCGACCAGACGCTCACCATACAACCGGACGGCTACATCACCCTGAAGGATGCGGGGCTGGTGCTGGCCGAAGGACTCACGCTGGAGGAGTTCCGCTTGGCCGTAGGGCGGGCATACGCCGGATATCTGCACGATCCGCAGGTGGCGGTGGCGCTGAAAGACTTTGAGCATCCTTACTTCGTGGCCGGTGGAGAGGTTGGGAAGCCCGGCAAATACGAGTTGCGCTCGAACACGACCTTGATTGAAGCGGTGGAGATCGCGGGCGGGTTTACCCACGAGGCGAAGCATTCGCAGGTGCTGCTTTTCCGCCGGGTGAACGACGATCTCGTAGAGGCGCATGTTTTCAATCTGAAGAAGATGTTGAAGGAAAAAAGCCTGGGCGAGGACTCCGCGTTGCGCCCGGGTGACCTGGTGTTTGTCCCCCAAAATTCCATCTCGAAGATCGAACGGTTTATCAGCAAGCCCTCCCTAAGCATGTACGTGAGTTCCACACAGTTCTAGTAAGCGACGCAGGTTAATCCGCATGCAAGATCAAGAGCTAGAGCGCGAGGACGAGAAGCCCGTGTCGCCGACGATGCGGGAGCTGGCGACGGTCCTGTTCCGGCAACGAAGACTTTTTGTCGGTGTCTCGGGGCTGTTGTTCTTGCTAGCGGTGGTTTATGCGTTCGCCGGGGCTGAATATCGCGCTCAGGTGCGAGTGCTGGTGCGTCGAGGACGTGCCGATCCTCCTGTAGCCGCGCAGGAAAACGCGCCTCCTGATTTTTCGCGGGTGGAGGTCACTGAGGAAGAACTGAATTCAGAAGTGGAGTTGCTGAAAGATGACGACGTTTTGCGCCGTGTCGTGGAGGCCAACGATTTGGCTGCCCGGGACTGGTTGCGATGGCTTCGGCCCCATGAAGAAGAAGCGGCGCGGGTGCAACGCGCCACGAAGAAATTAGCCCGGCGGCTGGAGGTGGAACCGATCAAGAAGACCAATCTGATCGCAGTGAGTTACGACGCGCCGGACCCGCAAGTGGCGGCGCATGTGCTGCAGTCGCTGTCTGGCGTTTATCTGGAAAAGCACATGGAAGTCCACCGGCCGCGCGGACAACTGCATTTTTTCGATCAACAGACCGAAGAATCGCGACGGCAGCTGGAAGAGGCCAAGAAAAAGCTGGTCGACTTCACGAATAGCCGGGGCGTGGTGATGGCTTCGCAGCAACGCGATCTGGTTTTGCAACGACTCGACACCCTCGAGGGGAGTTACAAGGATACGCAGGTGCAGATGTCGGAGACCAGGCGTCGAGTTCAAGAACTGAATACACAGTTGGCGAACTTGCCGGAGCGCACCACGACGCAAATGCGCTCGGCAGACAATCCCGAGCTGCTGCGGGCGTTGAAGGCGAGCCTGCTGGATCTGCAGTTGAAGAAAACTCAATTGCTGACCAAGTTTGAGCCCGGGACCCGCCTGGTGCAGGAGGTGGAGCAGCAGATTCTGCAAGCTAAGGCCGCAATCACCGCCGAGGGCGTAACTCCTGTACACGATGAAACCACAGACCAGAATTCGAACTTTGAGTGGGCCAAAGCGGAGCTGCAGAGGGCGCAGGTTGAGATAAAGGGATTGGAAGCGCGAGAGGCAACGACGGGCGCCCACCTGGCGGGATATCGGACCCTGGCGCGACAGCTGGGCGAAGACGCGATTGTTCAAGATGATCTAACCAGCAGTGAGAAGGCAGCGCAGGAGAATTACCTGCTCTATGTGAAGAAGCGGGAGGAAGCGCGGATGGGCGATGCTCTAGACGAACGCGGCATTGTGAACGTAGCTATTGCCGAGCAGCCCGTTGTGCCCGCGCTGCCGGTGTGGCCGGCAGGAACGGTTGTGCTGGTGGGTTTTGTGGCCGCTCTGACTTCGGGCACTGGAGCAGCGTTCGTGGCGGATTATCTGGATCCGGCGCTGCGCACGCCGGAGGATGCGTTGGCGTGTTTGAAAATTCCGGTCCTGGCTTCGCTACCGGAAGGAATGGGCAGGCGGTTGTCCGCCTGAAGGAGAGGAAATGAGCGCGAACGCGGACGTTCTGCGAAGACCTGAGCTGATAGGGTCGCGGGCACGGGAAGCCGAGTGGCCACTCTTTGAGGCCCCTCTCGAGGCGAACGGCTGGAATCCGGAGGACTTCGCGCGCGAACAGATCCGGGGCCTGGTGCGGCGGGTGTTTTTTACGAACGAAGCGCTGCCGGTGAAACAGGTCGTCTTCAGCGGGGCTGAGCCGCATACAGATGTGGCCGAAATTTGCGATCAGGTGGGGGGGGCTCTGGCGCTGGAGACGAGCGCTCATATTGCCGTCGTCGTCCGTGAGCCGTGGGCCGGAGAAATGGTGCGGTGTCATCCCCGGTATGTGGCGAGTGGTGCAATCAAGTCCTGGTCCACTCAGATAGGAACCAACCTGTGGCGTGTACCGGGCTTCGGGTTGCGCGAATCCCGTCAGGAATCCGGGACAAGACCCTATTGGCTATCTTGTCTGGCGGGGCTGCGAATCGAGTTTGAGTATGCCGTGATTCATGGGCCTGTAGCCGGGATATCGAGTGAGGCCGCGGTGTTGGGGCAACTGGCGGACGGAATCATTCTTGTGCTGGGGGCCCACAGCACACGGAGAGCGACTGCTCGAAAGATCAAAGAGACGCTGGAAGCCGCGCAGGCTCGAATTTTGGGAACGGTGCTGAGCGAAAGAGCGTTCCCCGTGCCGGAGCGGATTTATCGCCGGTTGTAGATGGGTGCGGCAACTCTCGGCAACTCTGGATGAGAGCACGATTGAGCTGGTTCTTCACGAATTAGAAGCTCGACGAATAGCTAAATACTTGCCGTGAGCGCTATTGCGGCAAGAGCTGAAAACGCTGTGCAGAGAAAACAAAAATGCCAAATGGGACTCAATGAGCGGTAGCTATGGAGTCCCGGCGGCGGTCGTCGTCCGCTGGCTGGAAGCGCAGCCGCAGCCAGCGGTAGTGGCCCCACTGCCACCTCAGTGGTTCGCGGTGCAGACTCGATACCGGTTCGAGAAAAGAGTCGTGGCGCAGCTCGACCACAAAAGCTGCGAAGTCTACCTTCCATTGCTGACCGAACACCACACCTGGAGTGACCGGCAGAAGGTGGTGACGGCTCCACTGTTTCCGGGATATGCGTTCGTGCATATCGATCAATCCCACATTGCGCGGCAGACGGTATTGCAAACTGCCGGACTGATCGGCTTCGTTACCTTCGGAGGGATGGTTGTTGCTGTGCCGCCGAAACAGATCGAAGACCTGCAGTTGCTGCTGCAAGAGAAGGGACTCTTCTCACTAGCATGCGTTCGTGCGCACGGGGCAGCGTGTCCGGATCCGGGGCGGCAGCCTGCAGGGATTGGAAGGCGTTCTTGTGCAACATGAGAAGAAAAAGCTGGTGATCTCAATTGACTCGATCCAGCGCTCGCTGGCAATTGAGATCGAAGGGTACGAGTTGGAATTGGTCTGAAGTGTCGTCTCCTCTTTTCAATCCAGGGCAGGCCAAACCTCAGGGAACTGCGTGGGCAGCGCGGTTAATTCCTGGGGTAGCTTCCGCTTGCGGCCGGAAAAAGCCGCAGAGAGAAACGATGGGGCGCTCGGCAACGTCGCCCTTGGACGTGGCTCCGTTTCTGGACTCCAGGCGGAAGGGTAACGCGAGTGTGTTTCCTTCGCGTGGATCGAGACAGCAAGGAAATCGAGGCGGCAAGAGTTGGTTCCAATCAACTCTCGCACGGATCGCTGGCATTTTGCAGTCTGGCGCGAGGTTGGCATGGCGATGGGCCGAATGGGAGGGCGACCGACCGGACCGCACTATAGGAGGCATACGGAATGTCCTAATTGTTGGAGCCGGCGGGCTGGGCCACCGATTGGCGGGCTATTTGGAAAAGCATCCGGAGCTGGGACGATCGGTTTGCGGTTTTGTGGACGACTGGAAGCCGTTAGGAAACGGCGTCATCGGACGAATCAGCGAACTGCCTGAACTGGCCCGCGCCGGATTCGTCGATGAAGTGATTCTGGCGGGACCGCATGACCGGGAGAAAACCCGGCAGGTGGTGCGCGCGGCTCAGCATCTGCGGTTGGATGTAAAGATGGCGCCCGATTTGTTTGGTTGCGAGCCGGCAAGGAAGACAGAACGCATTGGGGACATTCCCCTCATTTCCCTGCATGAAGAGCGATTGCCGATTGCAGGATTGATGCTGAAACGCGCGCTTGATGTGGTTGGTGCGGGTGTGGCACTGATCATCCTCGGGCCCGCGCTGGCTCTGCTCGCAATTCTCGTCAGACTGGATTCGCGAGGGCCTGCGGT
The DNA here is from genome assembly GCA_963747615.1 of uncultured Acidobacteriaceae bacterium. GTDB lineage: Bacteria > Acidobacteriota > Terriglobia > Terriglobales > Acidobacteriaceae > Sulfotelmatobacter. The sequence goes on along the minus strand of CAVVFP010000001.1, from coordinate 311,478 downwards.
GTATTCGGCGCTGCGCGCAGGACGAAAGGGCAGACCGTTTCGCTGCCACAAATTTCGCACCATGGTGCGAAATGCGGACGCGTTGAAGGAGGGGTTGCGGGAAAAAAATCAGAGGCAAGGTCCGTTTTTCAAAATCAGAGGCGATCCGCGAGTCACGCGGGTCGGACGATTCCTGCGGCGCTACAGTCTCGACGAACTTCCGCAGCTGTGGAACGTCCTGAAAGGCGAGATGAGCCTGGTCGGGCCGCGACCACATCCCCTGGATGATTTTTCCGCCTATGCGATCGAACATTTACCTCGGCTGGATGTCCTGCCAGGAATGACGGGACTTTGGCAGGTTACGGCGCGGCGGGATCCATCTTTTCAAGCTGGAATGGAACTGGATATCGAGTACATCCGCCGGTGGAGCCTGGGAGTGGACCTGAGGATCTTGCTTAAGACAGCAGGGGTGGTACTGCGGGGGAGTGGGGAGTGATGTCATCGGCGTCTGCGAGGATGGCGGTACCTGCTTCGTGGGCCGGCGAGGCGGCCTGGCGAGGGCTTCGGATGGGGCTGCGTCCAATTCAAGCGATGATGATGGCGCCGGTCGCGCTGTTTCTTGTGACACTGGCGGCAATGTTGCTGCGTCCGCCGGATGTGCCTTTCTACGAGATCGATCGTATCGCATTCGCCTTTTTGATCGTCGGCGTGATGGGACGAACGATCGTGACTCGGCAACGGTTGCTGGTGGTGGAGCGGGCGACGTGGCCCATGATCGGCCTGACGCTCTTGGCGATCGCGAGCGTCGTGCAGCAACCGTTCGACAACCATACCTGGTCGTTGCTCGCCGCGAAATTTTTTGTGCCGTTCGCGCTGTTTCACATAGCGGGAGTGGTGTTCCGGGAGGAACGGCGGTTGCGGCAATTCGAAGTTTTCACCCTCGTGGTGCTGGCCTATCTTTGCTTCACTTCGATTGCTTTTCTGGTGGGCGCGAATTCACTGATTTTTCCGCGTTTCATTCTCGACGAGAGCGTGGGATACCACGCCGATCGGGCGCGGGGGCCGATGCTGCAGGCGGTTGCGAACGGAGTTTCTTTGAATTTGCTGGGTCTGCTGGCGCTAAACGCACTGCTGCGCGGAAGAATTCGCGGGCTCAGAGCCACGGTGCTGCTAGCTTCGCTCCCGGTGGCGATTCTGGCGACGATGACGCGCGCGGTTTGGATCACGTTTGCGGTGAGCGTCGGGGTGTTAATTTTCCGCTCGCATAATCGGAGGTTACGGAGTATCTGCATCGCGGTGACGATTGTCGGAGCTCTGGGCTTACTCCTTGCCTCGTGCTTTGCCGATCAACGCCGTGCTCTCACGGACCGGCTTCGGGAATCGGGCCCGCTGGATTTCCGAGAAGCCGTCTATGCTGGCGCTTGGCAGATGTTCCTGGAAAGACCAATCACCGGGTGGGGCGTCAACCAGATGCCGGAGGAGCTGGCCCGGCACGTCAGCGGCTACAAGGAAAAGAAAGAGCTGGATTCGCATAATACTTATTTGGAATTGCTGGTGGAACACGGCATCGTGGGATTTGCTCTATATGCGTGGCTGATGTGGGAGATTTGGCAGTTGGGACGGGGCCTGGTTCCATGGGCCGAACGCGACGGCCTTCTGAATCGGCAATTTCATGCCATGTGGCCGGTGTTGCTCGGCATCTATTGGGCAAATGCAGTAGTGGTAGTGATGAACTATCAGTTTGTGAACGGCCTTCTTTTCACCATAGCGGGAATGCTGGCTGCACAGCGGCGACGTGCTGCGAGCGAACTGAAGCACAAAAGGCCATCTCGCCAGGCATTTCACAGCTCCGTTGTATGAACTCCATCTGATTCCGCAACCTCAGATTCCGTGTTGACAGTCGCCTATCTAGCGAATCAATTTCCTGCAGCCGTGGAGCCCTATGTTGGTGAGGAAATCCACGAGTTGCGGCGGCGGGGAGTTGGGGTCATTCCCGGAAGTGTGCGGGCTCTGGGTGCGACCCAACGCGGACCCGGTGGCGCAGATTCTGAGCCGGACATTCTATGCCTGCAACCACTTCGATTGCTCACTCTGGTGCGCGCACTGGGGCTCGTTGCCCGGCGCTGGGAGAGGATTTCCGGTCTGCTGACGGGAGTGCTTCTGCGAGGGAAAGAACCGCCAAAGCGGCGACTTAAGGCCCTGTTGCACACCTGGCTAGGCGCATATTACGCCGTCCTTCTGCAGGGGCGTGGGGTCGGGCACATCCATGTGCATCACGGATACTTCGGCTCGTGGATCGCGATGGTAGCGGCCCGCTTGTTGGGAGTGAGTTTCAGCCTGACGCTGCACGGGTCGGACCTACTGATCGATGGTGCTTTTGTCGGCACGAAGCTGGAGAATTGCCGGTTTTGCATGACCGTTTCGGAGTACAACCGCCGCTATATTCTGGAACATTTTTCGGCAATCGACCCTAAGAAGATCGTTGTTTCGCGGCTGGGGGTTGATGTGCCGGAGCGTGCGGAATTACCCCGAAGGGGCAGGGCCCGCCACCGCTTCACCTTGCTTGCAGTGGGACGCCTCCACGCAGTGAAGGATCACGCATTTCTGGTTCGCGCCTGTGCTCGACTGCGTGATCAGGGGCTCGATTTTGAATGTGCGATTGCGGGTGATGGGCCGGAGCGCGAACGTCTGGAATTGTTAATCGGGGAGCACCGCCTACAGGGCCTACTCAGACTACTCGGCCACGTGCCTCGGCCGCGTATGGATTCACTCTACCAGCGCGCCGATGTGATCGTGCTGACCAGCCGCAGCGAAGGAATTCCGCTGGTTCTGATGGAAGCGATGGTGCGGGGCAGAATCGTGGTCGCGCCCGCGATCACGGGGATCCGGGAGATTGTAGCCGCCGGAAAAACAGGTTTTCTCTACATTCCCGGCGTGCTGGAAGATTTCGTACAGAAGATCCTGTTCCTTGACGAACTGATGCACACGGAGGATCGCGATGCACTGAGCCGGTTGAACTGGATCCGACATGCGGCGCGTGTACAAGTCGTCCGTAACTTTAATCGCAGGAAAAACCTGACTCGTTTTGGCGACACCTTCCTGCAACTGATCGACAACCAGAAGTTCGCACCCCAAGATTGGAGCCCCACGCATGAAGATTTTGTTTTGCAACAAATATAACTACGCATTCAGCGGTACCGAAGTGTACCTCTTTGAAGCCATGGATCTCCTGCGTTCCAACGGACACGAGGTGGCCCTGTTTTCGATGGCCGATTCTCGAGGTAACTCGACTCCATATGACCGCTTTCTCATGCCAAGTGTTGATTTCAAGAAGCAGAGCGGATGGTTTGAGAAGGTGCAGATGGCGGGACGCGCGATCTATTCTCGCGAGGCGCGGAAAAGAGTTCGGGCGATGATTGCAGATTTTCGGCCGGACGTAGCCCACGTGCGAAACATCTACCACCACCTGTCTCCGTCGATTTTATGGGAGTTGAAGGCGCAGAACATCCCGGTCGTCTATCACCTGAACGATTTCAAGGTGCTGTGTGCGAGCTACAACATGGTCCTGCGCGGAGAAGCCTGCGAGGCCTGCAAGGGTGGCGAGTTCTGGCACGCGCTCAAGGAGAAATGCTATCCGGGATGGGAGGCGCGGATGACGCTGGTAGCGGAGGCTTACATCCACAAATGGCTGGGGACTTATCGAAAATGTGTGGATTGCTTTCTTGCGCCGAGCCAATTCGTACGTGACAAGTTTGTCGAACATGGCTGGAACCCAGACAAATTCGAGGTGCTGCCCCACTTCCAGCGAGTCAAGCCGGATCTGGAGCGCAGCACATCGGGCGCTCCTCTGCTTTACTTCGGCCGGTTGTCGCAGGAAAAAGGCGTAGGGGATTTGCTGCTTGCCATGCAGCGCTTGCCACATCTTCGCCTGATCATCGCAGGGGACGGGCCGGATCGCGGCAGATTAGAGCGGCTGGCAGCGGAGCTGGGATTGGCTAATGTGGAGTTTGCCGGCTACATGCGAGGCCAAGAATTGGATCGCGCGATCGCCAACTCATGCTTCACTGTACTGCCGTCGCATGCGTACGAAACCCTGGGCAAGACGATTCTTGAATCCTATGCGAAAGCCCGAGCGGTCGTGGCAACGGATCTGGGATCACGGCGGGAACTGGTGGACGCGGGCAAGACGGGACTTTTGTACCGGACAGGCGACGTGGAGCAACTGGTAACGGCTATCCAGTTCCTTAGCTCACAACCTGAACTGGCAGACAAAATGGGGCGAGTGGGCCAAGAACGCGTGAGCCAGGGTTACACGCCAGAGGCGCACTATGCGACATTAATTAATTTGTATGAGCGCCTGGCCGACGGGAGGCAGCGAACATCAGGCGCTTCCGAGCAGAGAATGATTCGCAAGACGGCGGTGGCCAGAAGCGGACTTTTTCCTGTGCAGCGCCCCACCAAGGCGCCTGCCAACCCTGCCCCGGTCGACATCGCCCCCGCGCCACTTGAGAGACCGACACTGCGAATCGCATTCATCGGAGGGCGGGGTGTGGTCTCGAAGTACAGCGGCATCGAGACTTACTACGAAGAAATCGGGGAAAGGTTAAGCGGGATGGGACACCAAGTCACGGCGTATTGCCGAACATATTTCACTCCGCCAAAGAAAAACCACAACGGCATCCAAGTGGTGCGGCTGCCAACGATCCGATCCAAACACCTGGAGACGGTAGTACATACGTTTCTCAGCACGCTCCATGTTCTCGTGAGACCTTGTGATGTCGTGCACTACCACGCGCTTGGGCCAGCGCTATTTTCGTTTATTCCGCGCCTGGCGGGAAAGAGAACCGTGGTCACCGTGCAGGGTCTGGACTGGCGAAGAAAGAAATGGGGGGGCGTCGCGTCGGCTGTCCTACGGCTGGGCGAGCGGGCGGCAGTAAGTTTGCCCACCCGCACAATGGTGGTTTCTCTGGCATTGCAAAAGCATTACGAGGCGGCCCATCTGGCGGAGACATCTTACGTGCCGAACGGAGGCGTGCTGCGCGAGCGGCGTTTACCTAGCGCAATCTTCGATTGGGGGCTTGAGCCAGGACGGTACATTCTTTTTCTTGGGAGATTCTCCCCAGAGAAAGGTTGCCATCTGCTGGTCGAGGCATATGAGAAATTGGAAACTGACGTGAAGTTAGTGATGGCGGGAGCATCGAGCTATTGCGACGATTATTCGCGCCGGTTACAGGCTCACGCGAGTGACCGGATCAAAATGCTGGACTGGGTCTCGGGAGAGGCGTTGGACGAGTTGCTAACCAACGCCATGGTGTTCGTTTTACCGTCGGATATCGAAGGTCTATCCCTGGCACTGCTGGATGCGATGGGCGCGGGACTTTGTGTGCTTTGCAGTGACGTCGAGGAAAACCGGGAGGCCATCGCCGAAACGGGTTTCGCTTTCAGGTGCGGCGATGCTGCCGACCTGGCGGACCGGCTGCGATTCCTGATCGCGAATCCAGCGGTGCGCGAGGCTGCAGGACGGGCTGCGAAACGGCGTATCAGCGAGCATTATCAGTGGTCTCAAATCTCGGCTGAGGTTGAGCGCGTGTATCTTGAAATGATGGGCTGGGCTTCGGCAGAAGCCGCGGCTAGAAAGCCAGTCGGCCGCGCCTCGGCAGTGACGCCAGCATCGCAGCGAAAGGCAGGATAACGTGAACGTGCACAGTCGCGCGAAATAACTTCGACTTCACACAAAAACCGAGTGCACCAACAAAGAGGACGGGGAAACCCGTCCTTTTTGTTTACAATTGACGCTTCGCCCGTGAACGCAGCTGCGTGAGCGTGGTGATCCCGAGCAACTTCCACGATATGGAAAATACGATCCTCGTCACTGGTGGGGCAGGTTTTATTGGATCCAACTTCATCCTGCAACGAATCGGGCAAGATTCGGCTTCCATCGTGAATCTCGACAAGCTTACGTACGCGGGAAATCTATGCAATCTGGAAACCCTCGAAAAAGAGCGCCGCTACGAATTTGTGCATGGGGACATTGCCGACCGCAGCCTGGTTCGCGGCCTGCTGGAACGCCGCAAGCCGAGAGCCATCGTGCATTTTGCAGCCGAGAGCCACGTGGATCGTTCCATCCGGGGACCGGATGATTTCATCCGCACGAATGTGGACGGGACTTTCGGCCTGCTGGAAGAAGTGAGGGCCTATTGGGGGAGTTTGGCCGAACAGGAAAGAATCGAGTTTCGCTTTCTGCACGCTTCCACTGACGAGGTGTATGGCTCACTGGGAGCCGACGATCCTGCTTTTTCTGAAGCGACACCGTATGCTCCCAACAGCCCGTACGCAGCGTCGAAAGCAGCTTCCGATCATTTTGTGCGCGCCTATCACCACACCTATGGGTTGCCAACTCTGACCACGAACTGTTCGAATAATTACGGGCGATTTCAGTTCCCGGAGAAATTGATCCCGCTGATGATCCTGAACGCGCACGATGGAAAGCCACTGCCGGTTTACGGCGACGGACAAAACGTTCGCGACTGGCTTTATGTGGAGGACCACTGCGAGGCCATCTCAGCAGTGCTAGCCCAGGGACGAGTTGGACAGACATACAACATTGGCGGATGGAATGAGAAGCGCAACATCGACATCGTGGAGACGATCTGTGACATTGTCGATGAGATGGCGGAGGCCCGCGGGGCGCCGCGTCGTACTCTGATTACATTTGTGAAGGACCGGCCCGGACATGATCGGCGCTACGCCATGGATGCAACGAAGATTGAGCGGGAACTCGGTTGGCGTCCGCTGGAGACATTTGAGAGCGGGATTCGCAAGACGGTGCGATGGTACCTGGAGCATGAAGAGTGGGTTCGCGATGTAACCAACGGCAGCTATCGGCAGTGGATCGAAACGCATTACTCTTCTTGATTAACGTTGAATTACAGCTCCAGTCCGGCGGAAGAATCGTTCTATTATGCAACCTTCGAACAATGCTGGTTACAAAGGAATCCTTTTGGCGGGAGGTTCGGGAAGCCGCTTGTATCCCGTCACACATGCCATGGGCAAGAGCCTACTCCCGGTTTACAACAAGCCCATGATCTATTACCCGCTGTGCACGCTGATGCTGGCGGGGATTCGCGACATTCTTCTGATTACTACTCCGGAAGACTTGCTTAAGTTTCAAACACTGCTGGGCGACGGAAGTCAGTTTGGTATCCATTTGCAATACCAGGTGCAGCCGAAGCCGGAAGGAATCGCGCAGGCTTTTTTGTTGGCTGAGGCGTTTCTTAGCGCCAGCCCATGCGCCCTTGTGCTAGGCGATAATATTTTTTATGGGCACGACCTTGCCAAGGATTTGCGGCACGCGGCAACTAAAACGCAAGGCGCACGCGTATTTGCGTATCCTGTGCACGATCCCGAACGGTATGGAGTTGTGGAATTTGATGGCGCGGGGCGTGCTCTTAGCATCGAGGAGAAGCCCAGGCATCCGAAGTCACGCTACGCAGTGACAGGACTTTATTTTTACGATGACCAGGTGGTCAAGATCGCGAAGTCGCTGAAACCCAGTGCGCGGGCAGAGTTGGAGATCACTGACGTAAATAAAACATACTTGGAGCGTGGCCAACTAGAAGTAGTGGTCATGGGAAGAGGGATGGCTTGGCTAGACACGGGCACGCATGAGTCGCTGATGGATGCGTCACTCTACATTCAAGCCATTGAGAAAAGACAAGGCTTGATGGTGGCGTGCCCCGAAGAGATTGCGCTGCGCTCCGGTTACATCACGGCGGAGCAGGTGGAAAGAGTTGGTAACTCGATGATGAACAATGCTTACGGCGCATATCTGCTGCAACTCTTGCGAGAGAAGGTATTCTGATGGCGGTTCAGACGGTGCGCGCTCCGATGGATTTGCTCAAGAAAATTCCGACGTCTCTGCCCGGGGTGTTCATTCTCGAACCACGGGTATTTGGTGACGAGCGAGGGTTTTTCTTCGAAAGCTACAACCAACAGACCATGGCGGCTGCGGGAATTACTGAGATCTTTGTGCAGGATAACCATTCCTGTTCTTCCCGCAACGTTCTGCGGGGTTTGCATTATCAGGTAGAGCATCCGCAGGGAAAGCTTGTGCGCGTCGCCGACGGAGAGATTCTGGATGTCGCCGTAGATATGCGCCGGAGTGCTGCGAGCTTTGGCCGCTGGGAAGCGGTGCGGCTATCTGGTGAGAACAAGCGCATGTTGTGGATCCCCGTGGGCTTTGCGCACGGATTCCGCGTGCTCTCGGAGAAGGCTCACGTGCTTTACAAGGCTACTGATTTCTACGCACCCGAACACGAACGCACCCTCGCCTGGAACGATCCGGACCTGAGGATCAACTGGGAACTTGACGACGAACCCATTGTTTCGGTAAGGGACCAGCGGGGCGCGGCCTTTCGCGACGCCGAGAGTTACGACTAAATTCCAATGAGAGTCACAATTTTTGGCGCGTCCGGCCTGCTGGGCAAGGCGCTGCTGCACGAGTGGAGCGGAGATACCGTAACCGGACTCACTTCGCACGCTGCCGACATACGCGACGCCAAGCGGACGCAGGAAGTCGTGCGCGAAACTAGTCCCGAGTGGATCGTGTTGGCCGCAGCTTACACCCACGTGGACGGATGCGAAAGTAATCCGGGACTGGCTTTTGCGGTGAACCGTGATGGAGCAGTAAATGTCGCGTCCGCAGCAAAGTTGGTCGGGGCGCGGCTTTTATTCCTCAGCTCAGATTATGTTTTCGACGGCAAGAAGACCACGCCCTATGAGACCGGCGATGCGCGGAATCCGCAGAGCGTGTACGGACGAACCAAAGCTGAGGCGGAGACCAAGTTGATCGAGTTGATGCCGGATTGTTGCATCGCTAGAACGTCGTGGTTGTTCGGAACTGGCGGGAAGTGCTTTCCGGATACGATCTTGAAGCTGGCTGCGAGCCGTCCGGCGCTCGATGTGGTGAATGATCAGCGTGGTTCTCCGACCTATGCGGTCGACCTGGCGCGGGCGATCATTCAACTCTGCCGGAGGAACGCAACCGGAATTGTTCACGCAACCGATTCAGGCAACTGCACGTGGTTTGAGTTTGCGCAGGAGATTATTCGGAGCACGAGGCTTGCCACGACTGTGCGGCCCGTGAGCAGCCAGCAGATGGCTCGACCTGCGCCTCGACCCGCGTATTCTGTTTTGTCGCCGACCCGCCTGCGGGCGCTCGGAATCGAAATGCCTTCCTGGCACGATGCATTGCTGCGCTATCTGGAAGAGCGGCAAACCTGATCAACCACGCGAGGATTGCCTCGCCTCATGCAGCCCTGCTACGATTGCGGGGGCTCGCCCGGATCTCGTGAAATTAATTCAGAATTACATTGATGGCCGCTTCGTGCCCGGAAAGCGCGAGTTCGCGGACGTGAATCCCGCAGACGGAACCGTGATTGCACAGGTCGCCGAAGCGGACGCTACGCAGGTGGATGAGGCCGTTCATGCCGCTCGGCGCGCGTTACGCGGAGAATGGGGTCGGCTCGGCGTTCGGGAACGCGCCGCGCGACTGCACAAGGTCGCCGATGCTATTGAGAAGCGGTTCGATTGTTTCGTTCAAGCGGAAGTGGCTGACACGGGTAAGCCGGTTTCGCTTGCGTCGAAGCTCGATGTTCCTCGCGCAGCAGCGAATTTTCGCGTATTCGCCGACCTCGTGCAACTCTCTGGAGTGGAAGCTTTTCAGACGGAAACTCCAGACGGGACGAATGCTCTGAACTACGCAATCCGCAAGCCGCTGGGCGTAGTGGGAGTGATCACTCCGTGGAACTTGCCGTTGCTCTTGCTTACCTGGAAAGTCGCGCCGGCGCTGGCTTGTGGGAACACAGTAGTCGTCAAGCCTTCAGAGGAGACTCCGGCGACAGCCACGCTGCTGGCCGAAGCGATGCGCGATGCTGGGATTCCGAACGGGATCTATAACGTGGTACACGGCTTCGGCGGTGGTTCTGCGGGAGAGTTCCTGACGCTGCACTCAGAGGTTGACGCAGTGACGTTCACCGGCGAGTCGAGGACGGGCACGGCCATCATGAAGGCGGTAGCGCCTACGGTGAAACCGGTTTCGTTTGAACTGGGCGGGAAAAATGCAGCCGTCGTTTTCGCGGATTGCAACTTCGACGAAGCAGTGAATGGGCTAGCGGACGCTGTGTTTCTGAATACCGGACAAGTCTGTTTGTGCGCGGAGCGCGTTTATGTGGAACGCAAGATCTTCGATGCATTTGTGGAGGCGCTGAAACTTAGAGCAGAGAGCCTGCGTCCGGGCTGGCCGAACGACGAGAAGACCGACTTTGGCCCGCTGATTTCGGCGCAACATCGAGAGAAGGTGCTCTCTTATTATCGGCTGGCTCAGGAAGAAGGAGCGACGGTTGTCACCGGCGGAGGAGTTCCGAAGTTTGGCGATGATCGCGACAATGGGTTTTATGTGCAACCAACCATCTATACTGGACTTCCAGAATCGGCGCGCTGCGTGAAAGAGGAAATCTTTGGACCGGTGTGTCACGTTGCGCCGTTCGATTCGGAGGAGCAGGCCGTGGCCATGGCCAATGACACGAAATACGGACTCGCGGCGTCGATCTGGACCAACAACCTGAAGCGCGGTCACCGCGTCGCTCAGCAAATGAATGCGGGCATCACGTGGGTGAATTGCTGGTTCTTGCGTGATTTGCGAACGCCATTTGGTGGAGCGGGACTTTCCGGCATTGGCCGTGAAGGCGGGATGCATTCCTTGAATTTCTATTCGGAACTGAACAACATCTGTATTCGGCTGTAATGGGAGAAGATGAGCGGGACGGAGAGCAAGGTTGTCGAAGGGAAAGCGCCGCCTCGTGGCAAATACCCGCACATCAAGCGGGCCGGTGACTTTCTGTTCGTTTCAGGAACCAGCGCGCGTCGTGGCGACAATACGATCGCGGGCGCTGATGTCGATCCGCTTGGCGCCGCGCGGCTAGACATTCGTGTGCAAACACGCGCGGTGATCGAGAATATCCGCGACATCCTGCAGAGCTCAGGAGCGCAACTACGCGATGTGGTCGAGATTTCCACCTATCTGGTGAACATGAATGATTTCGCCGGCTATAACGAGGTGTACGGCGAATTCTTCGGGTACGATGGTCCAGCGCGAACGACGGTGGCCGTGCATCAGTTGCCGCATCCCCACTTGCTGATTGAAATCAGGGTCACGGCTTACAAGCCTCTGACATAGGAGACACGATGGCGTCTATCAAGAATCTCAGGGCCTTCAACTTCCAGGCATGGATCGAAGAAAATAAAGAAAAGCTCAAGCCCCCGGTGGGGAACGCGCAGGTCTGGGAGGACGGCGAGATGATGGTAACCGTGGTGGGCGGGCCCAACCAGCGGCGCGACTATCACGACGATCCGACCGAAGAATTCTTCTATCAGCTGAAGGGCAATATTTCTCTGCGCATCATGGAAACGCCCGGCAAGCCACCATTGGAAATACCTATCAAAGAAGGAGAAATCTTTCTTTTGCCTAAGCACATGCGCCACTCGCCGCAGCGGCCAGCGGAAACCATCGGTGTGGTCGTTGAAGTGCCGCGCCCCGAGGGCTCTCTGGATGCCTTCGAATGGTACTGTCCGAACTGCCACCAGGTGATCTATCGCGCGGAAGTGCAGCTGAAAAGCATCGTCAAAGACCTACCGCCGCTATTTGAGCAGTTCTATTCCAACGAGAGCCGGCGGAAGTGCAAGCATTGCGGCGCGATTCATCCGGGCAAATGAAGCATGCAAGTCATCGACATCCACAACCACTTTTTCCCCAGCACCTGGCCAGACTTGGCGGCGCGCTACGGCACACCGAACTGGCCGTGGATTAAGCATACCGAGCCAGGGAAAGCGGACATTATGGTGGGAGACCGATTCTTCCGCCATATTTATTCGGCGTGTTGGGACCCAGAGGTTCGTCTTCAGGAGATGGATCGCGATGGCATTGACCTGCAGATAATCTCGGCGACTCCGGTACTGTTTGCATATGAGCGTCCGGTCGAACACGCGCTGGATTGCGCGCAATTGTTCAACGATGCGGCGCTTGAGCTTTGCAGCCGTGGAAAAGGCCGATTGAAATCGTTTTGCCAAGTACCGTTGCAGGACATCGACGCGGCTTGCAAGGAACTTAGCCGAGGTATGCGGTCGGGGCACCTCGGCGTACAGATTGGCAACCACGTTGGAGACAAGAACCTCGATGATGCGGGGGTTGTGACCTTTCTGCAGCACTGCGCGGACGAAGGTGCGGCCGTGCTCGTCCACCCTTGGGAAATGTTTGGGCATGAGCGCATGCCGAAATACATGATGCCTTGGACCGTGGGCATGCCTGCGGAGACGCAGCTCTCGGTGGTGGCGCTGATTTTGAGCGGAGCGTTCGACCGGCTCCCGAGCACACTGCACATCTGTTTCGCGCACGGCGGCGGGAGTTTCCCATACTTACTCGGCCGGCTGGAAAACGCATGGCATCATCATCCGGTCGCGCGCGGCGAGTGTGAACATCCACCCAGCTACTATCTCAACCGCTTCTGCGTAGACTCCGCCGTGTTTGATCAACGCGCGCTCCAATTTCTAGTGGGAGCGATGGGATCGGACCAGGTAATGCTCGGTTCGGATTATCCTTTTCCGCTGGGCGAAGAACGAGTCGGATCACTCATCCGCCAAAGTAATTTGCCGCAGCATACGAAGGCTAAGCTTTTGGGCGGGAATGCAGTCCGGTTCCTGAAACTTAAATCCGAGTCAGAGGAAATCAGGGAAAACAATTCTGGCGCGGCTGCGGGTTCAACTCCGCTTGCGCCCGAGCCCGGGCAACTCACATACAGCTCGTATCTAAAAGTTCCGGAGCTGTTGCACTTGCAAACGCCGCAGTCTTCGCCGCCGCACCATGATGAGATGCTCTTTATTCTGGTGCATCAGACCTACGAGCTGTGGTTCAAGGAATTGCTTCATGATCTCGATGCTGTGGTCGCGAATTTGCGCCGCGCTGGTGCGGCTTCGCAATCGCGCGACGAAGTTTATGAGGCAGCCCGGTTGCTGCGCCGCTGCACTGAAATCACCCGGGTCTTGGTTGAACAGTTCACGATTTTGGAAACGATGCTGCCCACGCATTTCCTTGCGTTTCGTGGCCTGCTGGAGCCTGCCAGTGGATTTCAATCCGAGCAGTTTCGAGAGATTGAGTTTTTATGCGGCCTGAAAGACGAGAAAATGCTTCGCTATCACCGGCCCACGCCGGAAGCTTACGCGAGCCTGAAGCGCCGGTTGGAAGAGCCGTCGCTGCGGGACGTATTCTTTGGAGCCTTAACGGCAATGGGCAAACTGACACCGGCTGCTGAGGGGACGACCGAGAAGGAGCAATTCGAAGCTCGCGCACGCGCAGTCCACGCCCTCTACAAGGATGAGCATCACCATCGCGACTGGATTGATGTGTGCGAGCGCCTGACCGAGTTCGATGAACTGGTGGTGAGCTGGCGCTTGCGTCATATTCAACTGGTCGAGCGCATCATCGGCGTGCGGATGGGTACTGGCGGAAGTGCGGGAGCGTCTTACCTGAAACTCACACTCGACAAGAAGTTTTTTCCCGAATTGTGGGAGGCAAGAACTTTGCTGACCGAGTGAAACGTTGTTTCCTCAAATTTAGCTGTGCTCATTGAAAGCTTGTTGGCCGAATTTCTCAGATGAAGGTTGCACCCAAGAAAATCACACTAATTGGCGCCGGACTGAACGGTCCCCTACTGGCGATTCTGCTAATGCAGAGGGGATTTGCAGTTGAGATCTATGAGCGACGTCCGGATATGCGGCGGGTCCGCATGAGTGCGGGACGCTCCATCAATCTTGCGCTCTCGACCCGCGGAATTCACGCTTTACAGCAGGCTGGCCTGTGGGAGAGGATGCGGAGCATCGTTATCTCCATGAAGGGCCGGATGATGCATTCGATTTCTGGAGACCTCACCTTCCAACCCTATGGGAAGAATGAAGCGGAGGTCATCTATTCGATTTCCCGAGCCGAGTTGAACGTCGCGCTTATAAATGCAGCGGAGGAACAAGGTGCGACCATACACTTCAGTCGACGCTGCACCGGCTACGATCTTAGGTCCGGCGCGATACGAGTGCGCGACGAGAGTATCGGCGAAGAGACTGCGGTTGAAGCCGGGACCGTAATCGGCTGCGACGGTTCGGCGTCGTCGATTCGCGCTGAGATGCTCAAACTGAACCGCTTCAATTTTTCGCAACAGTATCTGGACTACGGCTACAAGGAATTGACGATACCGGCCGGTTCGCGAGGAGAGCATGTGCTGGAGATGCACGCTCTGCACATCTGGCCGCGGGGCAACCACATGCTGATTGCATTACCCAACGTCGATGGCACCTTCGCCTGCATTCTATTTCTGCCATTTGAGGGAGCAGACAGCTTTGCCGGCCTAACCACGGCGGCGCAGGTGGACGAGTTTTTCGGGTCTCGTTTTCCGGACGTGGCTCCGCTGATGCCGCAACTGGCCGACAACTACTTTGCCAATCCGACGGGTGCGATGATTACCATCAAATGTTCGCCGTGGCACGCAGAAGGACGAGCGCTCTTACTCGGCGATGCGGTACATGCCATCGTTCCGTTCTTCGGCCAGGGAATAAATTGCGGATTTGAAGACTGTACTTGTCTTGTCGACTTGCTCGACGGTCACGGAGCGGATTGGGAGCGCGTCTTCGCCGACTTCGAGCGGGAACGCAAGATCAATACCGACGCCATCGCAGACATGGCCATTGAGAATTTTACGGAAATGAGGGATCGAGTGGCGGATTCTCGGTTCCTGTTTCGAAAGAAAGTGGAGTTGGCGTTGGAAGCCCGGTATCCGCAACTCTTCGTACCGAAGTATGCCATGGTGACGTTTCACCGCATTCCGTACTCTGTCGCCCTGGCCCGTGGAGTGGCCCAGGACCGGATACTGTCTGAGCTCTGTGAGTCAATCAATCGAGTAGAGGATCTCGACTGGGACAATGCGGGTCGGCTGATTCGCCGCGACCTCACTCCCCTGGAGTTCAGCCAGTGACCATCTTCCAGCCTCAACCAGAGTTTCAAGTTGGCGAGGATTTCGCGATCGCGATGGATGAATGCGACCCGTTGAAGTGCTATCGCGACCGTTTCATATTTCCTAAGACAACTGGTTGTGATTGCGTTTATCTATGCGGTCACTCGCTCGGGCTGCAGCCTAAAGGCGCAGCTGATTATATTGAGCAGGAACTGAAAGACTGGGCTGAACTTGGCGTCGAGGGCCACTTCCAGGCGAAGAACCCATGGATGCCCTACCACCGATTACTAACCGAACAAACGGCGGAACTCGTGGGAGCAGAGCCTCTCGAAGTTGTGGTGATGAATTCGCTCACGGTGAATCTTCACCTGATGATGGTCTCGTTCTACCGTCCAACGAGAGAGCGATACAAAATTGTTGTGGAGCGCGGTGCCTTCCCATCCGATCAGTACGCTGTGAAATCACAGATTCGTTTCCACGGATTTGCTCCAGCGACTTCGCTGATCGAACTGACTCCCCGTGCCGGCGAGTTCTGTCTTCGCGATGAAGACATCGAGGCGACGATTGAAAGCACTGGAAGCAAGATTGCGCTGATCCTTTTGGGAGGAGTGAATTACGCGACCGGTCAGGCGTTTGACATGGCGCGAGTTACGCGCCTGGGTCAGGCGCAGGGCTGCGTAGTCGGTTTCGACCTGGCGCATGCGGCTGGCAATTTACCTTTGCAGCTTCATGAGTGGGGTCCGGACTTTGCCGTGTGGTGCAACTACAAATATCTGAACGGAGGGCCGGGATGTGTTGCCGGTTGCTTTGTTCATGAAAGGCATGCGCGCGCCTGGGGGTTGCCTCGCTTTGCGGGCTGGTGGGGTCACGATGAAGAATCGCGGTTCGACATGGGGCCGGAATTTCAGGCGATGTCCGGCGCCGACGGCTGGCAGTTGAGCAATCCATCGATCGTCAGCATGGCCGTGCTTCGAGCGTCGATGGATATTTTCCACGAAGCTGGTATGGAGCGGTTACGGGCCAAGAGCGTCTCGCTGACCGGCTATCTGGAATTCTTGCTGAATCAAGAGCTGTCGCACAAATTCTCGATCATCACTCCGGCCGAAAAAGAGCGGCGCGGTGCGCAGCTTTCGATCCGCGTCCCCGGGCACGGGCGGGCGCTGTGTGAAGGGCTGGCTCGAGAAGGCGTCGTGGGCGATTGGCGGGAGCCGGATACTTTTCGCGTTGCACCCGTGCCTCTGTACAACTCCTACCAGGATGTTTTCCGCTTTGCTCGGCGATTCCAGAGTGCGCTAGGTTAAAAAGCCAGCGACCGGTGTTCAGGGCCTTCGCGCGATTACTTCCGTAATACCCGCTTTATCGGGGCTGGATCTTACACTCTTCGGGTGAGATCAGTTTCCTTGAAGCAACCCGGCAGGTGGGCGGGAATCGTGTGCGCGGTGGTATGCGTTCACCTGCTCGTGTCTCTGCTAGCACCACGCAGCACTGGACTCACCGCTTTTGGCGATCTGACGCAATCCGCTCTGCTTTTGTGCGCAACGGTTGCCATTCTCTCAAACGTTAGAACCAGCTACAAGAAAGCACAGCTCTTCTGGGCTCTCATGGCGCTCGGCTGCGGGATGTGGCTGTGCACGCAGGTTCTGTGGACCTACTTCGAGGTCTTTCTTCGGCAGGAGGTGCCGAACCCGTTTGTTGGAGATGTAGTGCTCTTCCTGCACGTCGTCCCCATGATGGCAGCTGTGGTGGTGCAGCCACACATACAACAGAATGATCATTCGCTGCCACTGGTTTCACTCGACTTTTGTCTCCTACTCACCTGGTGGCTCTATCTGTATCTGTTTATCGTGATCCCGTGGCAGTACGTTTCGCCGAATGAAGCGGCGTACGGCCGCAGCTTCGACTTGGTCTATGCCTGTGAACAGATCGTCCTGATCGTGGGAGTAGCTTTTGTTTGGAAGCGCAGCCGCGGCCCGTGGCATGCAATCTATGGGCAGCTTTTCAAAGCCGCAT
The DNA here is from genome assembly GCA_963747615.1 of uncultured Acidobacteriaceae bacterium. Lineage (GTDB taxonomy): Bacteria > Acidobacteriota > Terriglobia > Terriglobales > Acidobacteriaceae > Sulfotelmatobacter. The sequence goes on along the minus strand of CAVVFP010000001.1, from coordinate 294,436 downwards.
TGTTCTACAGCGTGGGCTCCACGCTGGCTGGCTTCGCTATCGATTTTCACCGGTACTACACCGGCAGCATTTACGACATTCCGCTGGTAGCTGCCATAACGTGGTTCGCAGCAGTGGGTTTCATGGCGCGCGGATCCTCATCCGACCTGCCCACGGACCAAAAGCCCCTCACCCACCACAGCATGTGGACTGCGCGGTTGGCGATGATGGCAGTGTTTTCCACGCCGCTCATGGTGGCATGGGCGGAGTTTGGCGGAGGCACCCCGCCGCGAGTGCGCTCTTACAGGCTTTTCCTAACTGTGGCAGCGATGGTCTTCATGGGCGCCCTGGTGTTTGTTAAGCAGCACTGGATGGATCGGGAACTGCTCCATCTGCTGCACATGTCGCGGCGGAATCTTGATGAGACTTGCAAACTGAAAGACGAGTTGGAGAGTAAGGAACAGTCTTTGCGTTGGCACAGTCAGGAGCTGCAGCGCAAGAATCTTGAGCTTCAGGAGATATCCTTCACCGACGCGTTGACCGGAGTGTGGAACCGGCGGTATCTGGAAGAGATTCTTGCGGCAGAAGCCGGGCAAGTCGTGCGAAATTATGAGCGGGTTCGCGGCGGCGACATTCGCAAGCTGGATCATCGCGATTTGGTCTTCATTATGGTGGACGTGGACTTCTTCAAGCAGGTGAACGATCTTCATGGTCATCCCGCAGGCGATCGTTTTCTGCAGCGGGTGGCCGAGCGTCTTACCAAGGTTGTACGCAAGTCCGATGTTCTGGTTCGTTGGGGAGGAGAAGAATTCCTGATCATGTCCCGTTCCGCGGATCCGTCTGGTACGCCCGCATTCTGCGAGCGAATTTTAGACATTATGGCGTCGGAGCCCTTTGACCTCGGACACGGCGTTCGAGTACGAAAAACTTGTTCCGTGGGTTGGGCGCCCTTCCCCTGGAGCAGGCGCGCCTATGAGGCTCTTTGCGCGGAAGAGACCATCGAACTCGCGGACAATGCACTCTATCGGGCTAAAGCAGGCGGACGAAATCAGGGTGTAGGAATCCTGCCCGGTGATGGCGCGGCTGAGACCCCCAATGCAATTAGCCTGGAGGCTCTCCAGAGCGACAATGGTGTTCTGACGCGAACTGTCAAAGTAAAGAATTCTGGTGGTGGCCTGCCCGATTTTGCTGCAAACGTATTATCCAACGAACCGCGGATTATCTGATTACTCTCCAAAAAGTTGCAGTCGGCCGCTTGACCTCTGACGTTGCCTTTGAATAGAGTGAGAAGCCGTCTTGCCGCATCGCGAGTTTGGTCCGGAAAGAGGCGCAGACTGTCATTTGACCGAAACTTATGAGGTACCTTCGACGATGAATGCGAAAACTCCTTCCCGCAAGACGGGTCTGCGCCAGAAGGCGCAACTGATGTCGGCGTCAGAAATTGAGCGCACGCTGGTCCGTTTGGCGTATGAGATCGTCGAGAAAAATGGAGGCATTGAAGGCCTGGGATTGGTCGGCATCCGGCGCCGCGGCGTACCCATAGCAGAGCGTCTAGGGAAAATCATTACCCGCATCGAGAGCGCCCAGGTTCCGGTGGGGACGCTGGACATCACTTTCTATCGCGACGATCTTTCAACTCTTGGCCCCAAGCCGGTTGTGCAAGACAAAGAGATCGGGTTTTCCATTGAAGACAAGAATATCGTTCTGGTTGACGACGTTCTATTTACCGGACGCACGACACGGGCCGCGCTGGACGCGCTCTTTTCGCACGGTAGACCGCGACGAGTGCAGTTGTGCGTACTGATTGACCGTGGACATCGTGAATTGCCAGTAGAGGCCAGCTTTGTCGGCCGTAATGTTCAGACGACCATGAACGAAGTAATCGAGGTTAAGTTAACTGAGATTGACGACGCGGAAAAAGTTCTCCTAATGGAGAGGTAAATTCGCGGAAGACCGTGTGCAGCAGAAAAATAAAAAGGACGGCGGTAACCCGCCGTCCTTTTTATTGAAGCCATCACCTAGGCCAATTTGGTGCAGACCGCCTTGGTCTGGGTGTAATTGTTAAGAACATCATGCCCCATCTCGCGGCCCCATCCGGATTGTTTGTATCCGCCGAAGGGCATAGCCGCGTCGAAGATGTTGTAGCAGTTAATCCATACCGTGCCTGCGCGCAGCAGCTCAGCAGTGCGGTGGGCCTTGCTGATGTCGCGGGTCCAGACGGCAGCAGCCAAGCCGTATTCGCTGTTGTTGGCACGGGACATAATTTCCTCGGGGTCGGTGAACGGCATCGCCGCTACCACCGGCCCGAAGATTTCCTCCCGCACCACCTTCATGTCTTCGCGAGCATTTACGAGCACGGTGGGCTCGACGAAATAGCCTTTATCGCCCTTTCTGTGACCACCTGAAAGAGCGGTCGCGCCCTCGGAGAAGCCCGATTCGAGATAGCTACAGACTCGATTTAACTGCTCTTCGGAGACGAGCGGTCCCATGCTTGTCTTAGGATCTAGACCTGAGCCGACGTTAATTTTTTTGGCCTCGTTGGCGATGCCTTCCACGACTCGATCGAATACAGGCTTCTCGATATAGAGACGTGATCCGGCGGTGCAGCACTGGCCATGATTGAAGAAGATCGCACTCGCGGCGCCGGGGATCGCAGAGTCCAAATCAGCATCCTTGAACACGACATTCGGAGACTTACCGCCGAGTTCCAGCGACACTTTTTTCAAATTGCCAGCCGCGGCATGCACGATCAACTTCCCGACTTCCGTGGAACCGGTGAAAGCTATTTTGTCCACGTCGGGATGAGCGGCCAATGTAGCGCCGGCCGTCTCGCCATAGCCCGGCACGATGTTAACCACGCCTTCCGGGAATCCTGCTTCCATGATCAGTTCGCCGAGACGCAGCGCCGAAAGCGGCGTTTGTTCTGCTGGCTTCAGTACCACCGTGCAGCCGCAAGCAAGTGCCGGTCCCAGCTTCCACACCGCCATCAGCAGCGGGAAGTTCCAGGGAATGATCTGTCCTGCAACTCCGACTGGTTCGCGCAGGGTGTAGGCTAGATACTTTGCTCCGGGCGTGTAAGGAACGGAAATCGGAATCGTATTGCCTTCGATTTTCGTGGCCCAGCCCGCCATATAGCGAAACAGATCGACAGCCAGCGGCACATCTGCAGCCCTCGCGACGGCGAGAGGCTTGCCATTATCGAGGCTCTCCAGATAAGCGAATTCTTCAGTGTGAGACTCCAGCAAATCGGCAAGTTTCCAGATGAGGCGTCCGCGTTCGGATGCCGTCAACCTCCGCCAAGGTCCCTGGTCGAAGGCCTTGCGCGCAGCCTTCACAGCTTGGTCAATATCTGGGCGATCGCCTTCTGCCACCTGCGCCAGAACCTCCCCGGTAGCGGGATTGTAGGTGGGGAAAGTCTTGCCAGAAATAGAATTTACCCAACTGCCGTTGATCAACATTTTGCGCGGTTTGTCGATGAATTCTGCGACCTGCGGATGAATCTGCGGTGAAACTGCGATGCCCATATATCCTCCTTAGATCAAAAACGTGGATCGAATGCGAATGGCATGACGCCGATGCCAAAGATGCCAAGCGGAGAAGAATTACTAAGCCATGCTAGTCCGGAATTAGCGCAAAATCAATTCCGATTCGACCGGACCCGAGGATGCCATTTCAGGTGCGAGTTTAAAGTTTACCCCTTCGCGATTATTCTCCGTAAGGCACCCAAATGTTCTTCACCTGCGTGGCATGCTCGAGGAACCAGCGTCCTTCGGCCAGTTTCGGGTCGAACCAGTCGATGGCTCGGCCCTCATTGGTCCAGACTTGTTTTAAGTTGCCGATCGACATCGCTTTCGCGGCGGCAGCGCTAGCCTCATCTGTAAAACACCAAATGGCGTCCACATCGTCGTGCTCAGCGAGCACCTTCAAGAGTTGCGACGCATAGCCCGTCACAATGTTCAATGCTCCGCCCGGCAGATCGCTGGTGTCAAAAAGTTGATAGAGATCGGCGGTAATTAGTGGGTACGTCTCCGAGGGAACGGCCACCACTGTATTTCCCATCGCGAGGGCCGGGAGTACGAGAGAAACGAAACCGAGTAGTGGCGCTTCCTGGGGGCAGATAATGCCCACGGTCCCGAGAGGTTCGTTCATGGCGATAGCGATATTCCGGAACGGAGGATTATGCACGGCGCCGTCAAACTTGTCGGCCCAGGCGGCGTAGGAAAAGATGCGTTCGATGCCGAGATCCAGTTCGGCCGCGGCCTGCTTCGCGCCGACGACCGTAGTGAGCCCGCGGATAATTTCGTCGCGGCGTTGAGAGAGGTTCTCGGCGCAATAATAAAGAACCTGCGCACGATTGTGCGCGGTAGCTTTGGCCCACGCTTCCGCTTTGTGGGCAGCCTCGACCGCATTGCGAATGTCTTTGCGATTTCCCAGAGAGGCTTCGCCCAACAGGCGTCCATCGGCGGACCGCACCTTCATGCTATAGCCGGAATCCGGCCGCGCCTGCTTGCCGCCAATGTAAAGCTTCACGGTGCGATCTATGGCCGAAGGGCCAGCCTCAGGCTGTTCCGGTGTGTGCGGAACTGCGGGCGCGGGTGCAGCCGGCAACGCGGCTGCGTTCTTAAACCACGAAGGTTGAAGATATTCCAGCAGGCCTTCCCTGCCGCCTTCGCGCCCGTATCCGCTCTCGCGGTAGCCGCCGAAGCCACACGAAGCGTCGAACAGGTTTGTGCCATTCACCCAGACGACGCCGACTTTCAGTTGCGCTGCAACCTGCAATGCCACGTTGATGCTCTCGCTCCAAACGGACGCGGCCAAGCCATAGACCGTGTTGTCCGCCAATTCAACCGCTTCTTTCGGAGTGCGAAACGTCATTGCAGCGAGGACGGGACCGAAGATCTCCTGCTGCGCGACGATAGACGTTGGGTGCACATTGCTCAACAGCGTGGGCGGGTAGTAAAGGCCGCCCGCGGGCAACGCAACCTCCGGCTGCCAGCAAGTTGCGCCCTCCGCAATTCCTTGACCAACCATGCGGTGAATACGATCAAGCTGCACACGCGCAACAATCGCACCGATGTCGATTGCCTTATCTAAGGGAGGACCGACGCGTAGGCTGCTCATGCGCTCTTTGATTTTGCCGATCAAATTCTCAGCGATACTTTCCTGCATTAACAGGCGGGAGCCCGCACAGCATACCTGCCCCTGGTTAAGCCAGATTCCATCAACCAAGCCCTCAACTGCGCTATCCAAGTCGGCATCGTCGAAGATAATGAAGGGAGACTTTCCTCCCAGCTCAAGGGATAAACGCTTGTGGGTTGCCGGCGTGGCACTGCGAATCGCGCGTCCGACTTCGGTGGAACCAGTGAACGCGATTTTGTCTACGTCGGAATGTTTCACCAAGGCTTCGCCAGTTGAACCGTCTCCGGTCACGATGTTGACGACTCCAGCGGGCAAGCCTGCTTCCTGGCAAAGCTCCGCGAACGCGAGGGCCGTCAGAGGAGTGAATTCGGCGGGCTTTAACACCACAGTGTTTCCGGTCGCAAGAGCCGGAGCAATCTTCCACGCCGCCATGAGCAACGGAAAATTCCAGGGGATAATCTGTCCCACGACGCCGCAAGGTTCGTACTCAGGAAACTCCTGCTCGAGAAGTTGTGCCCAGCCCGCGTGGTAGTAGAAATGACGCGCCACCAGTGGGATATCGATGTCACGGCTCTCGCGGATGGGCTTGCCGTTGTCAATCGTCTCCAGAACGGCGAGAAGCCGCGAATGTTTTTGCACCAATCGCGCCAGGGCATACAGGTAACGTGCCCTGACATGCGGAGTGAGCGCACGCCATTTGGGAAACGCGGAGCGCGCTGCCCGAACAGCAGCATCAATGTCCGTAGTTGAGCCTTGAGCAACAGAGGCCAGTTTCTCTCCGCTGGAAGGATCGATCGTATCGAAGTATCCGCCCGAGGCTGGTGCTTGCCATGCGCCTCCGATGAAGTGTCCGAAGCGATGGCCGTGGCGCTCCAACCACGCTTGCGCTTCCTTCGGATCTTCCGGAGCTGGACCGTACTCCATAGTCACAAATTTTTCGGCAATGCTCATGTCGGTCGCTCAATTCCCTGGTCGTCTGACATCCGCCTCTGCGGCTACGCTATGGGGTGGCGATACTCCGCTGAATAGCGCCCCGTGGCGTGGTGCTCCAGTTGCCGCTCGATATCACCTAAGAGCGCACTCGCACCAAAACGAAAAAGTTCAGCGCGCATCCACGACTGCCCCAACTCTTCTTTCATCATGGCCAGCCAGTCGGTGGACTGTTTGGCCGTGCGAATTCCACCGGCCGCCTTGAAACCCACAGCCATTCCAGTTCGCTCGGCATATTCGCGGATCGCACGGGTCATTACCAAACCAACGGGCAACGTCGCGTTTGTAGTTTCTTTGCCGGTTGAGGTCTTGATGAAGTCGGCTCCCGCCATCATGGCTACGACGCTGGCGCGCGCCACGTTGCGCAGGGTTAACAGATCGCCGGTTGCCAGTATGACCTTCATGTGAGCGCCGCTGCAGGCTTGTTTGAAGGCGGCGACTTCGTCATACAGCGCCTGCCAGCGTCCGCCGAAGACATGGGATCGCGCAATAACAACATCAATCTCATTGGCACCGGCCTCGACCGAGCGGCGAATCTCCGCGACCCGCTCCACTAGGGGCGATAGACCCGCCGGGAAGCCGGTGGATACGGCTGCGACGTGAATTCCACTTCCTTCCAAGGCGTGCAGTGCGGTTTCAACAAACACGTGGTAGATGCAAACTGCAGCTACCTTCACATCGAGTTCTTCAATCTCCAGCTTGCGAACTAGATCTTGCTGCAGCGGTTGCCGCGCCTTCGCACACAGCCGGCGCACCCGCTCTTCCGTGTCGTCGCCCGAAAGCGTGGTTAGATCCATGCAGGCGATTGCCCGCAGAAGCCAGGCTGCCTGCCATTCCTTTTTTACGGTTCTTCTTGCCACCTGCGTCTGTGCACGGCGTTCCACCGCGCTTGTGTTTACCCGAACTTCGTGTACCCAATTCAAGTCGAGAGGAATTCCAGAGTTTTGCTCCAGCGGACGTCCTCCGAGAATCGCAATTGAGTTTCGGTCATCAGGCAGGAAGCCGCCAGCCTGTCCCGTGACGTCCTGGGCTGCTCCAGGATGGTTGTGATCTATGGGCACCGGGTTCAACCGACCTCGCACCGCAATTGTACGGCAGGAAATCTCACAACGCGAGGTCACGAATTAACCGCCGACCCGCACTTCTTTCAATCGCGTCCCAACAAAAACCAATGAATAGTACAAGCCAGGGTTTACAATGGCCCTCAATTTCACGAGTCTGTCCCGTGAACCGTTTCCATATATGCGCAAAGCGCTGCCTGCTCACGTATCGGCACGACTGCTGCGGTCTGCGAAGAGAGTGATGAAGAGTGCATACGCGCCTTACTCGAAGTTCCGGGTCGGGGCCTCCATACTTCTCTCGAACGGTCAGATTTTCTCGGGTTGTAATGTGGAGAATGCCTCCTACGGAATGACTAACTGCGCCGAGCGGACGGCAATTTTCTCGGCGGTAGCGGAGCTGGGTCCGAAGATCGATATCCGCGCAGTCTCCATAGTCAACGACCAGGGATTGCCCTGCGCTCCCTGCGGCGCATGCCGTCAGGTTATTTACGAATTCGGCCCCGAGGCAACGATCTTCTTTCAAGGTGCTGAGGGGCCAAAGCAGGCTCACATTACCGAACTCCTTCCCGAAGGATTCCGTCTGCCGTGAATCCGACTCCGGCTTCGACGCGAATGTTCCGCGCCATCGACGTGATTCGCAAGAAGCGCGACGGCGGCGAGTTGTCGGGAAACGAAATCGAGTCTTTGGTGAATGCCTATACCCGCGGTGATATTCCCGACTATCAGGTCTCAGCCTGGCTGATGGCCGTTGTGTTGCGCGGGATGACGCGTGCCGAGACCGCTGCGTTGACTGATGCGATGCTGCGGTCGGGCGAGGTGCTTGATCTCTCCAGGCTTCTCGGCAAAAAAGTGGACAAGCATTCCACCGGTGGCGTAGGTGACAAGACGTCGCTTGTGCTCGCGCCGCTCGCTGCTGCGGCGGGTGTCGTCGTGCCCATGATTAGTGGCCGCGGGTTGGGACACACCGGAGGCACTTTGGACAAACTTGAAGCGATCCCCGGCTTCAATGTGAATCTTCCGGTCGCGCAGTTCCACCGCGTGCTTGAGACTTGCGGTTGCGCCATGATTGGTCAGACGGCAGAAATCGCTCCCGCCGATCGCAAGCTTTACGCGCTGCGCGATGTGACCGGAACTGTGGAGAGCCCATATCTGATCTGTGCCTCCATCATGAGCAAGAAACTTGCGGAGGGTATTAACGCGCTCGTCCTCGACGTAAAGACCGGCTCCGGGGCATTCATGAAAAGCGAAAAAGACGCCGCCTTTCTCGCGGAACTCATGGTTGAAACCGGGGAGAGGATGGGCAAGCGGGTGGTAGCACTTATCACGGACATGGATCAGCCGCTGGGTAACATGATCGGCAACGCGCTCGAGGTGGTCGAAGTAGTGGAAGTCCTGCGTGGCGAAGGTCCGGAAGATTTGCGCCAGCTCTGCCTTGAACTGGCTGGTTGGATGCTGCTTCTGGGTGGAGTGTCTGTTACGGCCGCTTCGGGGAAAGAGCAGAGTGAGAAACTGATTGCATCCGGTAAAGCGCTCGACAAGTTTCGCCAAATGGTGGAACTACAGGGCGGCGATCCGCGAACCGTCGACGATCTGAAGAGACTGCCTCAGGCCGAACATACGATGACACTGTCCAGCCCAAGAAACGGATATCTCGCATCCCTGCAGTGTGAGCAGGTTGGTAGCGCATGTGTCATTCTCGGCGGCGGCCGCGAACGCAAAGAAGACTCGGTCGATCCGGCGGTAGGAATCGTACTTCATAAGAAAGTCGGGGACGCCGTTTCGGTCGGCGAACCGCTGGCGACGATCTATTACAATGCCGAAACGCGAGCGGGTCGCGCCCGGCAACTGCTCGAAGAGAGCTATGAGATCGCCGATTCAATTTCGCGAGAGAAACGGCCATTGATCCATCGCGTGATCGGAAAACCGGGAGAGAAAAACTGAATGGGACGCTTTACTGGAATCCTCGGCCTCGTGACCATGCTGGGATTGGCCTATGCGTTTTCAAGCAATCGACGAGCGATTCGCTTGAAGACCGTGGCGTGGGGTTTGGGCCTACAGTTGGCCTTCGCCGTTCTTGTGTTGAGAGTCGACATTGGGCGGCGAGTTTTTCAGATGGCCGGCGATACAGTCAGCCGCTTGCTAAGTTACTCTTACGTTGGTTCGCAATTTGTTTTCGGCGACTTGGGGAAGCAGGGCTCCCATCTCGGTTTCTATTTTGCCTTTCAGGTACTGCCGACCATCATTTTTATCTGTGCGTTTTTTGCTGTCCTCTATCACTTCGGTGTTATGCAGTTCATCATCAAGATCGCCGCCTGGGTCATGACTCGGGTGATGGGGGCCAGCGGCGCGGAGTCTCTCAACATCGCGGCCAGCATTTTCATGGGGCAAACCGAAGCCCCGGTGACCATCCGGCCGTTTCTGCCTGATCTAACACGATCGGAACTCATGACCGTGATGACCAGCGGCATGGCTCACGTCTCCGGCGGAATCATGGCGGCCTATATCGCATTCGGCATCGAACCCAAGCACCTATTGAGCGCGGTCATTATGACGGCGCCCGGAACGCTTTTGATGGCGAAGATGCTCGTGCCTGAGACCGAGCAACCGAGAACGGCCGGACGAGTTGTCATGCCCGAAAGCGAAGAGGAAGCCGAGAAAGAAGAGAATCTGCTCGGCGCGGTCGCCCGCGGAACGACCGACGGCTTGCACATGGCTTTGAACATCGCAGCCATGCTGATTGCCTTCCTGGCTCTGATTGCGTTGGCGGATGGCATTATGGGCGGAATTCACCACTGGTTGTCTTGGTTCCCAGAGAGTCTGGAAGGGATTTTCGGAGCTGTCTTCGCGCCGGTTGCCTGGGTGATAGGCGTCCCTTGGCACGACTGCGGAGTGATTGGGACTCTACTCGGCACGCGCATGGTGCTGAACGAGTTAGTGGCATTTTCCATGCTCGGTCCGATGAAAGACGCGCTCGATCCGCGCTCCTTCACAATCGCTACGTTTGCGCTTTGCGGGTTTGCAAATCTCAGCTCCATCGGAATCCAGATTGGCGGCATCGGAGCGCTTGCACCGAACAAGAAGGGCGAACTGGCGCGGCTCGGGATCCGCGCGATGTTGGCTGGAACGATGGCAAACCTTATGTCGGCGTCCATCGCAGGCATGCTGCTATAGGCCCACACCGGCGTTGAGAAAGGACTTCCTGTGAAGCAACTCCACTCTGCATCGATTCTGATTTTGTTCGTCGTTCTTCTGCTGACGAACGGATTTGCTCAAGCCACGCCACGACGCGTGATTATTGACACCGATCCTGGCACGGACGATGCTATGGCCATCATCCTCGCCCTGAATTCTCCGGAGTTCAAGGTCGAAGCGCTGACCGTAGTGCCCGGAAACGTGGATTCGCAGCAAGGGTTAGAGAATGCGCTGAAGATAGTTTCGCTGGCCGGACGCTGCGACGTTGTGGTCGCGCGGGGAGCGCAGCACCCTCTGAACCAGAAGCTCATCACTGCTCAGTTCTGGCACGGGAAAAATGGCTTGGCCAATGTTGAGTTGCCCCCTTCCAAATGCAAGGCGGATCCGCGGTTTGGCCCGGATCTTATTATTGAGATGATCCACAAATATCCGCATGAGATCACGCTGATTCCGGTAGGCCCGTTGACCAATATTGCGCTCGCGGTTTCGAAGGATCCCTCGATTGCGGCTCTGGTTAAGAACATTGTTATCATGGGCGGCTCGATCAGCGGCGGTAACGTTAACGGAGCGGCGGAAGCGAACATCTATAACGATCCCGAGGCCGCCCAGATTGTATTCAATGCCGGATGGATGGTGACGATGGTTGGTTCCGACGTTGGGGAGCGGACGCTGATCACACGAAAATATCTCGTGGAGCTTCAAGCTTCCCACGGACCACAGAACGACTTTATCGCCAAGATTGCTGAATTTTATTTGAACCGTAGCGAAAAGAGCGGATACAGCGGGGCCGCGATGTACGACCCGTTGGCGGTCGGGATTGCTTTGGATCCGACTCTAGGCACGCTCAAAGAAATGCATGTGGACGTGGAAACCAAGGGTGAGTTTACTCGCGGAGAAACCGTGGCGAACCGCATGGGCGCGAACGAAAACAACGTATTGCACGGAGACCACTACGAGATTGAGGGCGTTACCGAGCTTAAGCCGAACGCGCGAGTTTGCGTTGCTTCGGATGCCGACCGATTCCTGGAACTGTTTGTGAGCCGGGTCAGCGGAAAGTAGGCGGGGTTAGCCGTTCGCCCGCGCCACCAGTAGAATCGCCAGTCCGTAAAACGCGAACATGAGCGCGAGATAAACCTTCGCCCGCGAACCCGATCCGGCAAATTCTTTCCAGGCCAGCACCCCCCACAGTGCGGCCACCATCGGCGCGGATTGCCCAATGGCGTAGGAAATCGCGAAACTAGTCGACTTGCCCGCGACCACGTTGAACACCGTTCCTGTTCCCCAGATTACCCCGCCCAGCAATCCCAACAGATGTCCCGAGGGAGCCGCGCCGAAAAATCCGCTGAAGTTGACCGGTTCGCCCGCCAGCGGGTTCCTCATAAAATACAGATTCCAGATAAAACACGACATCAGCGCTCCCAGAGTCAGAAACACCACGGAACTGTAGGGCGTGAGTGCGTTTCCCCGCGTGGTGCCATAAGTTGTGAATGGGCTCCACAAGCCCATCAACACTCCGGAAACAACGCAGGTTACGATGCTCTTGCGTGAAATCGACCGTCCCGCGCTGATCAGACTGCCATATGCCTTGCCGTCAAGAATCACCGCAATCAGCGCGCAAGCCACACCTCCCGCCAGAAACGCCAAGTTGCCCTTCGGCTGCAGAATGTAATTAAGCAGTGTTCCCACCACCAGAGCAATTCCGATTGAAATAGGAAACGCGACGGCCAGCCCCGCCATGTCGATGGCGGCCACGAGCAGAAGATTCGCCAGATTAAAAATCGCGCCGCCAATGAGGGTGGAAATGATGTTCGAAGTGTCCGCCGCACGGACGTTGTTCAGAAAGCTGGAGGCATCGTTCCCCGTGCTTCCCATCGTGAAAGCAAGCACAACTGAAACCAGAAAAATGCCGACCGCGTAGTCCCAGTAGAAAAGCTCAAACCGGTAGCCCTTGACGCCTTTGTAAGTGTTTGCCCACGAGCCCCAGCAAATGGCGCTCGTGATCATCATCAACAGCGCAATGCTCAAGCTCGATGGTGTGAACATCAGTTCTCCTTATGGACACTATTCATCCGTTCACTTGCGAGTAGGTCGACCGCTTAAGGAACTCGCCTTGCCCGGCACGGCCCAGAAACTTGTCGTTATCCACAACGATCTGGCCTCGGGAGAGAACGATGTCGGGCATGCCTGTCACCTGGATGCCTTCGAACATCGAGTAGTCCACTCGCATGTGATGAGTCTTGGAGCTGATCGTATGTTTGCGCTTGGGATCGAAGATGACGAGGTCGGCGTCGCTCCCCACTGCAATCGTTCCCTTCCTCGGATACAGCCCAAATAATTTTGCCGGGGTGGTGGAAACCAGTTCGACGAATCGATTCACGCTGAAACGTCCTTGGGCGACGCCGCCCGAATAAATCAGACTCATGCGATGTTCAATGCCAGGACCGCCGTTCGGGATCTTGGTGAAGTCATCGCGTCCGAGTTCTTTCTGCTCCTTGAAACAGAATGGGCAGTGATCGGTGGAGACAACCTGCAGATGATCGCGCTTGAGTCCGTTCCAGAGCTTTTCCTGATGCCACTTTTCCCGAAGAGGCGGAGTAAAAACATATTTCGCACCTTCAAAATCGGGAACATCAAAGTTTTCGATCGACAAATACAAGTACTGCGGGCAGGTTTCAGCATAGACGGGAAGCCCGCGGTCGCGCGCCTCCCGCACTTTTTCGAGAGCCTCATTGCAGCTGAGATGCACGATGTAGATCGGAGCACCAGCCATTTCTGCTAATGCAATCGCGCGCGACACGGCTTCAGCCTCCGCCGTTGTCGGGCGGGTCAGAGCGTGATACTTCGGCGCCTTCTTCCCTTCGGCCAGCGCCTGCTGGACGATGACGTCGATGGCGCTGCCGTTTTCGGCGTGCATGCAGATGAGCCCGCCGTTTTTCGCGGTGGTCTGCAGCGCGCGGAAGATGCTGGCGTCATCGAGCATGAACACGCCGGGATAGGCCATGAAGAGTTTGAAGCTGGTCACTCCCTCACCCACTAGAGAATTCATCTCCTGGAGTTGGCCATTGCCAATGTCTGTAACGATGCAGTGAAAAGCATAGTCGCAGACGGCATTCTTCGAGGCTTTTTCCATCCAGGTCTCGAATGCTTTACGTAATGGCTGGCCTTTGTATTGGATGGCAAAGTCGATCAGGGTGGTGGTTCCCCCGAACGCCGCGGCTCTTGTTCCGGTTTCAAAATCGTCGGCGCTCATGGTGCCGCCGAAGGGCATGTCGAGATGGGTATGAACATCGATGCCGCCGGGCAAGACATACTTCGCCGACGCTTCCAACACCTTGGTGGCATTTTGTCGAGGCAGGTCCTTGCCGATGGCCGCAACCTTGCCGTCCGTGATTGCAACGTCGGCCAGATAGGTATCAGTCGCGGTGACCACGGATCCACCGACAATAATCTTGTCAAAGCCCATCGATCCCTCCACTCCTATCGGGATAAAGCATGGCTGAGATGAAAAATGAATTCTATGCTAAACTGCCGCTCCTCAGTTTGTGTTATTGCTTGAGCGTTATTGTTTAACCGTTATTGTTTAAGAACGAAAAGGAGCGGGCCATGCAGTTTGGCATCACGCTAAAGCCAGACATTTCAGTTGAGCGCATCGTCGGTCTCACACGGCAGGCCGAAGCTGGCGGGTTCGAATACGGATGGCTCTTCGACTCTCATGTTTTGTGGATGGATCCGTACCCTTTGCTCACGCTGATGGCGGCGAACACGAAACGGATGCGGCTCGGTACGCTGGTCACAAACCCTGCGGTACGAGACCTCACAGTCACGTCGAGCCTGTTCGCTACGCTGAATCTGATTTCAGGCGGAAGGATGGAACTGGGCATAGGACGGGGAGATAGCTCTCGACGTGTGCTCGGCAAGAAGCCGGTGAGTTGGTCGCAGTTGGAAACGGCGGTAAAAATGTTCCGCGATCTCACCGCCAGCCGTGAAATTGAATACGAAGGCCAGTCGACGAGGCTAACCTGGGCTAAGGTTTCTCCGCGTGTTTGGATTGCGGGGTACGGACCGAAGGTGCTGCACATGGCAGGCCGCGTTGCTGACGGAATCGTTCTTCAGTTTGCCGATCCCGATTTGATTTCCTGGTGTATGGGTTTCGTCAGAGAGGGCGCAGTCGCCGGGGGACGTGACCCGGGTGAGATCGAGGTCATGGCCGCAGCTCCGGTTTGGGTTTCCGGTGATTTGGCGGTGGCGCGCGAGCGCGTGCGCTGGTTCCCGGCGCTGGTTTCAAACCACGTGAAGGATCTAATCCGACAGTACAAGCCACAAGATCTGCCTGCGGCGCTCACCTCTTATGTGCAGGATCGAGGCGGCTACGATTACTTACACCACTGCGTAGTGGAAAGCGACAACGCGAACTTCGTTTCTGACGAAGTTGTAGATCGGTTCTGCGTCGTCGGTCCGGTAGAGGCTCATCACGAGAAAATAAGAAAGCTAGCAAGCGTTGGGGTCACGCAGTTCAATTTGTATTTAATGTGCGGGGACGAGGAACAGTCGCTCGGCACCTATCAGCGCGAGATTCTGCCAGCGTTTCAGGATGCTACGAAGACGAAGCGCTGAAGCTACGAGGCCGCCATCGGCGAAAGCACCACCGGACGCTGAAACTTCATCATCGCGTAATAAGCTGCAAAAGAAACCGCAAAGCCAACGAACCACGAGTAGTCATAAAGAACGCGCATAGATGCAACCACTAGCCCGATGAGCGCCGTTCCCGCTCCGAGCACAAGCGCAATCACTGCTCGCCAGTTGAATCCTTTGGAATACTCATAGATTCCCTCGCGAAGATAAAGATCGTCCACTTGCAGAACACGTCGCCTCACTACGAAATAATCGCAAATCATGATGCCAGCAACCGGTCCGAGAAATGCAGCATAGCCACCCAGCCACCCTAGGATGAAAGTCTTGTAATTGGCGAGCAGTTTCCACGGCATCAGCGCAATCCCCATGAAGCAGGTGATCACGCCGCCAGTGCGAAAACTGATTCGCCGCGGCCACAGATTGGAAAAGTCATTTGCCGGCGACACTACATTGGCTCCAATGTTGACGTTGAGCGTCGCCAGAAGGATCGCTAGGAGCGAGATGATCACGGCCACGGGAGAGTGAAAACGGCTGAGCAACTGCACCGGGTCAGAAATTGCTGTCCCGTAAATCACTACTGTGGCCGACGTTACGGCGATGCCAATAAAAGCGTACAGAGTCATCGTCGTAGGCAAAGCCAGAGCCTGTCCGATAACCTGTTCTCGCTGGTTGCGTGCGAATCGCGTGAAGTCGGGGATATTCAGCGAGACCGTGGCCCAGAATCCCACGGTGCCGTTCAAAGCTGGAATCAGAAACTTCAGGAAGTCGGCAAAGTGGCTAAACCGCGAAGGCGCGGCCAGCATGGGCCCGAAGCCGCCCGCGCTACGATAGGCCCATGCCAACAGCAGCAAACCGACGCCTAGCAGTACAGGCGCGCTAATGCCCTGCAGAATGCGGATGTATTCAATCCCCATGAGAATGACGCCGAGGTTGATCAACCAGAACAGAAGAAAGCAGATGGCGGTTGCGTAAGGAAAGTTCTTCCATCCCGGGGCGAGCGTAGCTAGCAGAGTGCTGATGGCTTCGCCGCCGATCCAGGTTTGGATGCCGAACCATCCGCACGCGACCAGCGCCCGCAGGACCGCGGCAACGTTCGCGCCCAGCACTCCAAACGATGCGCGAGCTAACACTGGAAAGGGAACGCCGTACTTGGCTCCGGGGTGCGAATTCAGCAGCATCGGAACCAGCACGATGACGTTGCCGATAAAAATTGTCATCACTGCTTGTTTCCAGTTCATCCCGCCTTGAATCAAGCTCGCCGCGAGCATGTAGGTAAGGATGTTGACCGACATCGAAATCCACAGCGCCGCGAAGTTATAGGTGCCCCAGTGCCGGCGGTCGGCCTGGGTGGGCGCAAGGTCTGGATTGTAGAGGGGACTGGATTCGATTCGAGATCGATGCACAGGCTGGGGCGTCGTCATGTGTTTCAGTCTGCTGTTTCAGTCCGCGGCAGCGGCTTCGCCGGTTTGCGCTGTGATCGGCCCGTAACTTTCCGGCCGGCGATCGCGGAAGAACTGCCATACTTTACGGACTTCGGCGATCATGTCGAGATCGAGATCCGCTACCACGACTTCGTCTTTGTCCCGGCTGGCTTGCGCGATAATCTTGCCGCGCGGATTGCAGAAATAGCTCTTGCCGTAGAACTCTCCGATGCTCCACGGTTTCTCGATACCCACCCGGTTAATGGCACCCACAAAATAACCGTTAGCCACGGCATGCGCGGGCTGCTCAAGTTCCCAAAGGTATTCCGAGAGACCGGCAACCGTCGCGGAAGGGTTGAACACAATCTCTGCGCCGTTCAGCCCTAGGATGCGTGCGCCCTCGGGGAAATGGCGGTCATAGCAGATGTAAACGCCGACTCGCGCATACTTGGTTTCGAAGACAGGGTATCCAAGATCGCCTGGAGTGAAGTAGAACTTTTCCCAGAATCCGGGATGGCAGTGCGGGATATGGTGCTTGCGGTATTTCCCCAGATAGCGGCCGTCAGCGTCGATTACCGCCGCAGTATTGAAATAGACCCCTGGCATCTGCTCTTCATAAACCGGAACCACGATGACCATGCGATGTTTCGCAGCGATTTTTTGCATCAGGCGCACGGTTGGGCCATCCGGCACCCGCTCGGTCAGTTCGTACCAGCGTTCATTCTGCTCCGCGCAAAAATAAGGACCATAGAAAAGCTCCTGCAGGCACAAAACCTGTGTTTTTTTCCGAGCCGCCTGCTCGATCAACTTCAGGTGCTTGTCGATCATGGCCTTTCTGATCTGAACAAGGGGGCGCTCAGTGCTGAGAGCATTGCTGGCCTGGATCAAAGCGCAGCGCACATTTCGGCGCATGGGGATCGACCTCCGAGGAACGCAACTATAGCAGAAAACCGTAACTGGATCGTCCGCCGCAGTGGTCAGCGTAATGCTATCTCCGTTGACACAATCGACAGCGGCCAATAAACTCGGCCTTCTCCAGGTTCTCACGAGAAAATATGGCAAGACGTCCCCGCATTGCGGTGGTTGGAAGCGCCAACATCGATTTGACAACATTCGCGGACCAGTTTCCGAAGCCCGGGCAGACGATCTTTGGCCAGGAATTCCATCTTGGATTTGGAGGCAAGGGCGCGAATCAGGCGGTCGCTGCTCGTTTGTGTGGCGCGGACGTGTTCATGGTGGCACGAGTTGGGAGCGACCTGTTCGGTCCGGCCACCATTGATAACTTTAAGAAGCTTGGGATTGATGCAACCCAGGTGAAACAGGTTAAGGGATTATCGAGCGGCGTCGCGCCGATCTTCGTCGAGCCTAACGGACAAAACCGCATTCTGGTCGTGAAGGGGGCTAACGACGCGCTGAGCCCGGCGGATGTTGACGCTGCGGCCGAAGGGTTAAAGGCTGCCGATTGTATCGTCCTCCAGTTTGAGATCCCAGTTGAAACCGTCTATTACACGGTGGCATTTGCGCGCGAGCATGGGATTCGCTGCATCCTGAACCCAGCGCCTGCTCAGCCCGTCGACATGCGGGCTCTCACTGATCTCGACTACTTCGTGCCGAATGAGAGCGAGGCTGAAACCATCACCGGAAGCGCCGTGCGGAGTGTCGAAGATGCGAAGAAATGCGCGGAGAAACTGGTAGCGGGCGGCATTCGCCGCGTCATCATCACTCTAGGGGCCAAAGGATCGCTCCTGGGAGGTTACGGGATCAGCGAGCACGTGCCTCCATTTGCCGTAAAAAGCATCGACAGCACCGGGGCGGGCGACGCATTCATCGGAAGCTTCGCCGTGTTCCTCGCGGAAGGAGTACCGGAACAAGAAGCAGTACGGCGCGCCAATCTTTATGCCGGCCTGTCGACTACCGGCATAGGAACGCAGAAATCCTTCTATGATCGCGCACGTTTTGATGCAGAGTGGGCCGCCCGAGTGCGAAGTTAGTTCCGGCTCTCGCCCCATTGTCCCGAGACCAAGACACGAGTTCTCCCAAAACGCGGCGGCTTTTGTTACGAACGTGTTACAAACGGGAATCAAGGCGACTGCTAATATTTTCATGCAATCGAAAAGTCTTGACTTCGGGCGGAGCGGAGATTTATAAGCGCGTCCTACAGCACAAAACTTCCCAGAGTATGCTGAGGGGGAGTGTGTTTCCTGCGGTATGGGCCGCCGAAAGGGTCGCAATGCTGCATAAGAGGGCGCTGCTCGTTGTTTTCTCGCTGTTCTCTGTCTGTCCGTTTCTTTACGGCCAAGCTAGCGGCAGTTTTTCGGGTACTGTCACCGACAAAGCTGGCGCTGTAATCGCGGGAGCGGCAGTGAAGGTCATGTCGCAGGGCACAGGGCTCTCACGCGAGGCGAAGACGGACGACTCTGGACATTACCTGATCCCCCTGCTGCCTGTAGCGGTATATACAATTCGAGTGGACTCGCAGGGCTTCCAACCTTCC
The DNA here is from genome assembly GCA_963747615.1 of uncultured Acidobacteriaceae bacterium. GTDB lineage: Bacteria > Acidobacteriota > Terriglobia > Terriglobales > Acidobacteriaceae > Sulfotelmatobacter. The sequence continues at coordinate 275,528 of CAVVFP010000001.1, read as the reverse complement.
GAGCAAAAAGACGCCCGGCTCCAAGTCGACGAACATCGTGAAGTTGACTTCACTCTCGTCCCGGCCTCGGTCTCCTCGACGGTTGAAGTCAGTGCCACCGAGGTGGCCGTTGAAACCGCGAACCCGACTCTCGGACAGGTCATCACCTCCGAGGAGGTAGCTGACCTCCCATTGAATGGCCGCAACTTTACGCAACTGGCCACGCTGACGCCGGGCACGACCTCCTCGACCAGTCCGGTTAGTTTCTTCACCCAAGCCGCCAGCAGCGAAGCAGCGACGCGCGGATCGTTCTCGCTTTCCTCCGGCGGTTCGCGTGAACAGGAAACGGACTGGCTGCTCGACGGCAACGATAATAACCAGCTCGACGAGGGCGGGATCGCGATTTTCTCCTCCATCGACGACATACAAGAATTCAAAGTATTGACTTACAACTACTCGGCCGAATATGGAGAGCGCGCCGGACCGGTGGTGCTGGTTACGACGAAATCAGGATCAAACCAGTGGCATGGGTCGCTGTTTGAGTTCTTCCGCAACACCGTTCTCAATGCCAAGACCTACGATTTTGGTGTCACTTCTCCGAAGCAACAATTCAATCTGAACCAGTTTGGCGGTTCCTTGGGCGGCCCGATTCAGAAGGATAAGACTTTTTTCTTTCTTGACTATCAGGCCAAGATGCAACGTAAAGGGGTAACTTTTAACGGTTTCGTCCCCAGCACAGCGATGACGACGCCCAACGCCGATGGAGATTACGACTTCACCAACGATCCATCGGGCGTAGCCCGGCCGGGGTTTGCCCCTGGTGCTCCTGCCGTAAATTCGGACGGGTTTCCAAACATTGGCAATACTTTTTCCGGGGGTGCGCCGTTTCAGTGCGTGGGCGCCACCAATATACCTGAGCCTATAGACCCCACCGATGGAATCCAGGCTGCCGGCACACCTTGCAATATCATTCCCGCGGGCCTGATTAATCCGATCGCCGCACAGGTAGTGCAACTTTATCCCACGCCCAATGCCGCGGCCGCTGGCTTCAACTATACGAATTCGCCGGTAAGAAGGCTCAATGAAGGCACCTGGGACGTTCGCCTCGATCACAATTTTTCCAGTAAGGATTCCGTATATGCGCGGTTCAGCTACGATCAGGCGACGAACTTCATTCCTGGCGGCTCGCCAACGTGGTCGGAACAGAACGCCTTTGGCAGCAACCAGCACATCGAAAACCACGGCCGCAACGTAGTGGGAACTGAGACCCACGTCTTTTCCGCGAACCTGATCAACCAGTTCACTGCCGGTTACAACCGGATCTTCAACCACATTCTCTCGTTTGGGACTGGGACTTGCGAAGCGGCGAAGCTCGGTATTCTCGGGGCAGATCTTGCCAGTTCGTGCGACGACATAACCGGCTACCCCGCGAGCCTGAACCAGTCGCCGCAAGAGTGCGTAAGTTGTGGCATGACTTCCTTCGATATGACCGCCTACTTTTCTCTGGGTGATCGCGGGTATGCGCCATACCAGGGCGGAACGAACGTCTATTCGCTTTCCGATACGCTTGATCTGATTCACGGCAAGCACAACCTCAGGTTCGGAGCCGTGTTTCGTGCCGAGCAGATGAATGTAAGAAACAACGCGTTTCAGGATGGTTTTATCGTGCAGGATGGCACTGAAACTGGCGACGACATTGCTGGAACGCTCTTAGGGTCTATGGGCGTTTTTGCGGCCCATGACCAGACTTTTCTAGGTGCCACCACGGGCCGCCGCTGGAAACTGTTTCGTCCCTTCGTCCAGGACGATTGGCGCGTCACCAACAATTTGACCCTCAATCTCGGGTTTGCCTGGGCTCTGGCAACACCAGAGACCGAGGTCCAGAATCGGCAGGCGAACTTCGATGTTACGAACCTGACTTGGTACGTGCCGAAAGGCAGCCCAGGCATCGCCGGTTGTACGGTTTGCGTTGCGACGGATGGGCGCGCGGGCATTGAGTTCGACAAAACCGGTCTGGAGCCGCGCATTGGATTCGCGTGGAAACCCATAGGTGGTGACAAGACCGTCGTTCGCGGGGGCTATGGCATCGTCCATGATTCCGCGTGGAATCAGGGTGGACAAGGACTTTGGCAAAACCCGCCCTACTATGCAGAAGTGGATCCCCCGGGGTATCTTTTCTCCTTCAACAACCCCGTCGGTTCTCTCTCGGGTGGTTTCCTTCTTGCGGCTGGGACGGCTTCCACTACGCCGGTCGCGGGCGGTGCCGTTTACAGTTCGCCTGTAAACCCGCAATTCTACACGGGCACAATTCAGTCGCAGAATCGCAACTTTAAGCAGGGAGTAATTCAGCAATTCAACCTGAATATCGAGCGGCAACTGCCTGGAAATGTGGTGCTGACGGTGGGCTATGGCGGCTCCCGCAGCGCTCATATTCTGGTGAGTCAACTAAACGAGAACATTTCGTCGCCCAGCGCCTGCGGCGTTATCGCTGGCTATAACGTGGGTTGCGGCTTTCCCTCTTTCCCGTATGCTGCGGCTTTTCAGAGCGTCGACACCAACAATAGCATCGGCCAAGCCCGGTATGATTCTCTCCAGGTCAAGGCCGAAACCAAGAGTGCACGGCACGGCCTCTACGCTCTGCTCGGCTATACCTATTCGCGTAACTTCGATTCCGGCCTGACCGACGGCTTGGGCACTAATCCCGGCGCGATGTACTTCCCTCTCCCAGGATTCAACAAGCTGGATTGGGGTTTATCTCAGTTGAACCTCAATGACAGCTTTACTGCCAGCGTCCTCTATGAATTGCCGGTCGGCAAGGGTAAGAAGTTTGGCAGCAACTGGAGCGGGGCCAGCGACGCCATTCTTGGGCATTGGCAAGTAAACTTGATTGAGCGCGCAACCTCCGGGTTCCCGTTGTTTGTCGTCGATAGCGGCGATGGCTCTGGTGTTTACTTCTCCTACAACGGAAACACGTTCCAGCGCCCCAACGAAGTAGGCGACCCTAACAAGGCAGGTGATGAAGGCGGTAATACAGGCTGCCCAACCCGCATACACACAATTCAAAACTGGTTTAATCCCTGTGCTTTCGCACAGGCGCCTGCGGGCGAGCTTGGCACTGCTCCGCGTGCGCCGGTCTATGGCCCACGTTATGTGAACACGGACTTCTCAGTCTTCAAGGATTTTCCGCTCTCGTTCCGCGAGGGCATGAAGCTGCAATTCCGCGCTGAGTTCTTCAATTTGTTCAACCATCCCCAATACTTCCTTGCCGGAGTCGCAGGCACGGGCGAGCAGGACATCAACACGCCTTCGAGTTTTGGCGTAATCAATAACACCGTGGGCAACCCGCGTCTGGTTCAGTTTGCTCTCAGGCTTAATTTCTAGGGCGGGCGGGCAGTGTGCCATCGAAGATTGCTTTTATCGCGCCGGCGCTGAGGTCGTGTTCCGCAACTCGTAATTAAACTGCTGGAGTTCATGCCGCTGCCGTTCGGTTTCCTCGTCTTTTTCCTTTGATATTTGCGCGAACAGCTGCAACTCAGCTTGCGCCTTCGCGGTTTCTCCGGCTTGCCGGTAGGCCTGCGCCAGCCGAAAGTGCGCCTCTTCCAGCCGAGGAGTGGCTTCAATCGCGTGACGATAGGCAGCGATTGCGTTGGAGAAATCCTTTTGTTCCGAATAGAGAACGCCAAGTTGCAGATAACCGGCGCCTAACTTCGGGTCGAGATGGACAGCCTTCTCCAAGAGAAACTTCACCTGCGCCGAGTCTGCCACGTCATCCGGAGACTTCCGTTGCTTCCAAAGACTGACCGCGTAATAGTAATTGGCCAACGCATTCTCAGGTTGCAGCCTGACGAATCGTCCAAGTCTTTCCATGATCGCTTCGGATGGAGCGGTCTCCGCCGCCTGCATTTTCCCCATCAACAGGTAGGGATTCGGATCGTTGGGATCGAGGTCCGACGCTTCGCACAGGCGCCGAGCCGCCTCGTCGTAGGAACCACGAGCGTACCAGGCTGCACCTAGACCAGATAGCATGCGGACGGAATGTGGGTACAGGCGACCGCCTTTTGTAAAAACTTCGAGTGCCGGCTCAACTGCACGATGCATTAGCAGTTCGGCTCCCCAATCGAAGAGATTGGATTCGCTCGGGTTCAGTTCCGCCGCACGCTGATACTCTTGCACCGCGTCCAGGGACTTACCCAGTTTCTCGTCGACTTCGCCGAGCAAGTGATGCGGCTCGGCCCTTTCCTGGTTGGATTTGTTCTGCGTAGCCAGAAGATCTTCAACATTCTTGCGCGCTTGCTCGTAGTCACCGGTTTCGGCGAATGCAAGCGCAATTTCATAGGAATTATCGTAATCGCCGGGATTCAATCGAAAAGCCCGTTCAAGATACGGGAGTCCGTCCCGCGACTTTCCCTCAGTGACAAGCAAAGTCCCGAGCTGATGGTTCGCATCAAAGTTTTCCGGCTGGCGATCAACCGCATCGCGCAGGGATCGTTCTTTCATCACGTTGTCTGAAGAAGGTGCTGAGGCGCCGGGTGATGGCGGGTTCAGCGAAACAGTTGCCTTGACCACGGCTTCTCTGTTTCGCACAATCGTATCGGAACCATGGCCTCCGAGGCTTGTGGTATCGGTAACACCGGCCACGGTGAAGTGAGGTTCATCGAAGAACTCGGGACGCTCCTTAGAATCTTGCGGCGCGATAGTTTTTGTCGACTCGAGAATGAGGTCAATCGTTCTAGATGCTTTGGGTCCAAGAACAATCGGTTCGGAAGTTGCAATACTGTAGCCAGGCATCTCCGCCCTCAGTATGTATGTTCCTTGAGGAACCGTCGAAAAGCGATAGGCTCCTGCCGAATCAGTAAGCACCCTGAGAGCTTGTGTGTCCTTGGCCTGCAGGCAGACGGTCGCGTCGGCGACCGGGCGTCCGCTCGAATCTTGTAGAACCCCCTGTACTGTCGCTGAAGGTGCAGGTCGAGTATCAACCGATTGTCCCTGAAACGCCACCGCGCCAAATATCATGGTCATTGCCACAATGCAGGCGGAAAGGCGAGAGCAGTTTGCGGCGGCGGGAAAGTGGCTCATAAGCCATGCGCAGGCCGGGGAATAGTAAAAATCAGCCTTGCGCGTTGGCGGCAATTCTAGCCGTTCGAATCGCCGATCTGCAATCCGCAGCGCGATTTTGCGGATGTACTGACGCAGGCACGCCGAGCAATCTTATCAGCGCTATTCTGCAAGTTGCGCCAACATGCTCCGCGCCTGCGCGTGATCAGGATGCTGTTTGAGTAGATCGATCAGGACTGCCCGAGCTTTGTCCAGCGTGCCCTCCACGATAAATACCCGGGCCAGATTTAGATAAGACTGATCGAAGGTAGGCGCAACCCTGATGCACTCTTCGAAAGTCGCGACCGCTTCGTCGCGCCGCTGGGCGCGCAAGTAAAGAATCCCGAGGTTGTTCAGGGCCTCGGGGTATGCGGGACGAGATTTCAAGGCTCTCTGCAAATATTCGTAAGCATGCGCGGTGTCGTCGGCTTGCGCGAAGACCATCCCCAGGCCGTAGTTCGCCTCGGAATCTTTGGAGCTGACCGCAAGAGCGCCCTCGAAGGCTTTGCGAGCCTCAGCCCAGTTCTTCTGCGCGCGATAAGCATTGCCAAGATTGTTCAGAGCAATCAGATGATGGGGATTCGCCTGCAGCGCTTTCTGAAAGTAACCTATCGCTTCCTCCGGGCGGCCTTCGCGCGCCGCGAGAAGACCGAGGTTGTTCCAGGCATTCGCCACAGTGTCGGGATAGCTGGCATGAAGCCTGGTGGCACGCTCGAAGCTCGCCCGCGCTTCAGCTGTTTTCTGCTGATTCAGATAGGAGCTTCCCAGGCCGTAGCAGGCCTCGGCACTCGATGGATCGTCGCGAAGAGCAAGCTGGAACGACGATGCGGCCTGATCGAAATAGCCGCGCTGAAAAAAGACCGAGCCATAGGAGAGATAGTTGCGCCCGAACTCAAACGTCTCAGCAACACCTGGAAACGGCAGCGCTCGCCCTAATCGCTCCGTATCATTTTGAGGAGTGCGTCGAACGTCTTGTTCAACCTGCCCGGGGTTTACGCTCCCCTGATACACCTTAACGATTTGGCCTTTGTCATCCAGCAAGAAAGATGTTGGCAGGCTGAGGTCGCGATGCCGGTCGAACAAGTAACGATAGAGAATGTTATATATACCGGCCACGTCGTCCGATCCACGAAGGATAGGGAATGAAAGCCGCTGCTCACGAGCTAGCTCTTTCAAGTTTTCGACGTTGGCAGGAGTGTCAAAGTTCACAGTGAGCAGTCCGAGACCCTGAGTCGTCCATCGCCCATAGACGCGGTTGAACGCTTTCAGATCCTCCTGACAAGTTGCCGATTGTGTCACCCAGAAATAGAGAAGCACCGGACTGCCGCGGAGCGTTGCCAGAGTCCGTACGACTCCGGTCAACTCGGGAAGAGAAAAATTCGGCGCGGGCACGGGCGCGAGCAGCCAGGTCTCCACCGCCGTGGGCAGCGCTTGAGCTTCCTGTGGTGGGGCTCCGGCAAACTGGCCAGGCATTGAGCGTGACGTATTGAACGCCTCAAGTCGAAAAGTATCAGTTCCCTCCTCCACCCAGACCCGGTGATTGACCGGAAGGTCATGAAGATTCTGCAACAGACCACTCGGCCAGCGGATCGATGCCCGCACCGAATCTTTGTCGTTAGCGTCTCCGAGGCCGAAGAATACTTCCTTGCTGTGCTGCGAGAGAAACCCCGATCCGGCTTGAAGCATGCGAGTCTGGCGGCCCGATGCAGTTTCGACCGTAACTGCAGCGCCGATAGCATCACGATTACTCTTCGTGCCACGAAGGAGAAAAGCAATCGACGGCGGCAGATTCTCGACGACGTTTTTCACAATGCGCAGCTGCGGGCCGTCGCGATTTTTCAAGAACACTTCTTGCCGGCCGTCGTGATCAAAATCAGCGAGGGCAAATGCTCTGCCGTCTTCGATAAAATCCATCCCTAGAGCACCAGAAACGTCGGAAAAGGTTCCATCCCGATTGTTCGCGTAGAACACATTCCGTTCAAAGCCGCTCCAGGTGCCGTCAGACCGAATGAGTTCGTTGATTGCGCTCCATCCTTGTTCGTAGTTATGCGAAGGCTTCGCCTGGTCGGGCGAGTTGGCGACTACTTGCCGCCAGAAAAAACTATTCAGATCCTCCCGTGTCGTGCCGGAAATCATGCCATTGGCGATGTAAAGATCGGCAAAGCCGTCGTGGTCGAAATCAAATGCGTCGCTCGACCACGACCAGCGGCCCATTTCAACTCCAGCGGATGCCGTTTGATCCCGAAAAACATTTCCGCCATCGTGAGGCCCGCTGTTGCCTGGCCCGATGTTTGGAAGTCCGCTATTTTGAAATAACGAATTGCCCATGGCATGTTTTCGATAAAGAGCCCGAACTTCCTTGGGCGAGTCTTTCCTGAAGATTTCTTGGCTAGAAATGCGCTCGCCTGCGGCGGTCCACATGTCGGCGACGTAAAGATCCTCAGCGCCCTCATTGCCGTAATCGAGCCAGCAAACGCTCATGCCAGCGCCGCCGTCCTCGACTCCGGCTTGTGGAGCAACGTCGGCAAAGGTACCATCGCCGTTGTTGCGGTAGAGGTTCTTACGCCCGAAATCGTTCACAACATAAAGGTCAGGCCAGCCATCCCCGTTGTAGTCGCTCCACCCGCAGCAGAAACTGTAGCGCTTATTGTTCTGATTTAGTCCCGATTCAGCAGTCACGTCGTGAAAGGTTCCATCGCGATTGTTCCGCATCATGAAGTTAGGAGGACCATTCTCCGCATCGTGATAGGGCACGGGATACTTGTACTGGTCGGTTCCCTGGTAATAGGCGTAAAGACAGAAATAAATATCCAGCCATCCGTCGCGGTCATAATCGGCGACGGACGCGCCTGTGAAGGTTCCCTGCGGAAGGTTGGCGAATTGAAACGCGTTGGGCTTCGGTTGAAACTTACCGCCGCCTTGGTTCAAAAACAAAAGCGGGCCGCCTGCACGCACGACGACTACATCCTGGCGTCCATCGTTGTCGAAGTCGGCAAAGAGCGCGCAAGCTGTGTTATCGAGAATCCCCAGGCCAGACGCTTCCGTGATGTCTTCGAATCTCCCATCACCCCGGTTGCGATAAAGCCGGTTAGGCAGGCCCGCCGGCTGGCAAACGTAGAGATCGTCGAAGCCGTCATTGTCGATGTCGGCGGCCGAAACTCCATTGTGTCCGTAGATGTCGATGCCGCAAGCGGCGTCGAGAACCGTCCTCCAGTGGTCCACGCCACGAAGCATCTGAGCAGAGTATGAAGCATTGCCGCCCAGGACCGGCGTTGTGACATCCATAAAAACCTGCGATGCGGAGCGGCTTCGCGTCTCGTCAAGCGCTCGCCAGCTTTGCACCTGAAAGCCGGAATTAGAAGGAGGCGAAGAGGTCCATCCGAGGTCCCAGTACCCCACTCGCTGCTCCCGATAGAACCCAGTGCCAGTGCCTACGAATTCGTAACGCACGCGAGTCCGCAGCCGTTCGGGCGGTTGAGAAGCAGACCCTGAACTGATTTCAATGTTCGTTACTTGGAATTCCGCAGTCATAAGTTTTGAAAAAACGCTCATTGCCGATCGCAATTCCTGAAGAAAGGTATTCCGGTCGAGATTCATTGGAGTGGAGAACTGGTTCCGGTGGATTTCAAGCATCGGACCCGGACGCACGAGCCGTGAGTCAACTAGGCGCAGTGAAGACCCTGAGAAATCCCGAGTAATAAGTTTTTCAAGAACGCGTACATCCTGCGGAGATCGAAGCAGGCTCGAACTCCACTCTGCAAGTAGAGCCGCGATCTGGTCATGGTATTTTTCGGTGATGTAATCGTCCAGGGCGGCATTCGTCTTGAGCAGTACGGCATCCAGTGGCCGTTGGGCCGGATAGTGAGGCTGCAGCGTGAACGTGCCGCCGGATGCAGTCGTGGTGGCAGAATCGATAGGACCGAATAGCGGGAAGGTGAAACCGCGAAGGCTAGTCGGTACCATCGCTGCCGAGGCTCCCTGACAGCAGCGTAGGAGAAAGTCACGGCGACTCGGGCTTGCGGGATGAAAATCGGCCGGATGAAGCGTCTTCCCTGCCCGACTCAGAGCGATGCCCTCCGGATTCGCGTGCAGGGAAAAAATTAACACCCACCCAGGGGGCAGTCAAGTTTCGGCAGAGTGGCTGCGAAGCCTCCATCGGCCAATTCTTATTCTTGGCGGTGACTCGGGAACGCAAAACCTTCGATCCGCTCGTTCCGGTTATGCGTTTGAGTTCGCATTTGGTTCCGCTGAGACCATTTTCGGGAATCCGGAACGGAGCTTCCCGCACGCGGAACCACTATTTCCCGGGACGAGCTTTACCCTTGACCTCACGTTTGCAAGGCAGCTAGCGTTTGAAAGTAAGAAAAATTGAATTACAGGAACCAGCGCGGAAGGGTTTCAGGTGGAGCAAAGCGGCACGAGGCGAGGTGGTTAACGGATGGGGACTGTTTCAGGATTCTCGGGACCGGTTGCCTCAGTTTTCTTGGTGGCCGAAAACCGGCTGTTGCGCGAGGCCCTATTGCGCATCTTGTCGAAGAAGGACGACATCCACGTAGTCGGGGCGGGAGCTTACGGCCCCGACATGTTAGAGCAAATCGTTTCGACTCGAGCCAACGTGGTGGTGCTGGATTCAGCCGCGCCGGTTCTAGCTGAACGCAGCGTGGTTCATGAACTGCATCAACTGAATTCCGCCATAAGAGTGGTGATGGTAGGCATGGAGGCCGATGAAGGTACTTTTCTTCGCGTGGTACAAGCGGGCGCTGTTGGTTACATCCTCAAAGATGCTTCAGCGTTGGAGGTCGCGCGGACTATTCGAGCGGTTGCCGCGGGCGAAGCCGTGTGTCCTGCCCTGCTCTCGGTAGTTCTATTTCAGTGGGTTGCGCGGCACAAGCCTGTGATTCCGAGCTTGCACCTCAAAAACAAGCTCGGCCTCAGCCGCAGAGAGCAACAATTGGTAGCTCTTATACAGACAGGTCTAACAAATAAGGAAATGGCAAGCCGGCTTGGTCTCTCCGAACAGACTGTGAAGAATCACGTGCACCGCATGCTGCGCAAGTTGGGAGCGCCAGACCGGCTCTCGATTGTGGAAGTATGCCGTAATGAAGGCCTCAACGTTTAGCTGGACGCACCCGCAGCGGGCCTGAACTCAATGCAGCTTTTCCACAAAATCCGGCCACGTCCGTCACATCTGTCACATACGGGCTCGACCAAAATTGCTAGTCAGAGTGGCGAGGAAGCGTTGTCGTGAATGATGGTCGAAACTAAGATAAACATGCGACGCAAGGCTCTTATAACGGGAATCACAGGTCAAGACGGGTCTTACCTGGCGGAGTTCCTGCTGGGAAAGAATTATCACGTGTGCGGGCTGGTAAGGCGAAGCAGCACGATAAATTTTGAGAGGATTGCGCATCTTCAGGACGAGGTTGAGCTAATCCCAGGGGATCTCCTCGACGAAAGTTCTTTAATCGCCGCTCTGAGAAAGGCCGAACCCGACGAAGTTTACAACCTGGCCGCTCAGTCGTTCGTTCCAACTTCCTGGACCCAACCCGTACTCACCGGAGAGTTCACCGCACTAGGGGTCACCCGTGTCCTTGACGCAATCCGGGTTGTGAATCCAGCCATCCGGTTCTATCAGGCTTCTTCCAGTGAGATGTTCGGTATGGTGGAGGAATCGCCGCAAAGCGAAAGCACAAGATTCTATCCGCGAAGCCCTTACGGGGTCGCCAAGTTGTACGGACACTGGATCACCGTCAATGCTAGGGAAAGTTACGGCTTGTACGCTTGTTCCGGAATTTTGTTCAATCACGAGTCTCCCCGCCGCGGAATCGAGTTTGTCACGCGGAGGGTTACCCACAACGTTGCCCGGATAAAACTGGGGCTGCAGCAGAAGCTGAAGATGGGCAATTTAGAGGCAGAGCGCGATTGGGGATTTGCCGGTGACTACGTCCGTGCGATGTGGCTGATGCTTCAACAGGACGAGCCCGCGGATTATGTAATCGCAACGGGAAAGACCCACTCGGTAAGACAGCTTTTAGAAATTGCCTTCGAACGGGTCGGGTTAGACTATCGAAACTACGTAGAGACCGACACGGAACTCCTGCGCCCTGCCGAGGTACACCACTTGCGCGGCAACTACGCCAAAGCCCAGGTAATGCTGGGCTGGCAACCGCGCGTTACGTTTGCAGAGCTGATAGGAATGATGATCGACAACGATCTTGGAGTGCAGTCACACAATCTGGCGAGGGCTGCGGCCCCAGGAGCGCGTTAGCCAGCTTGTTTGGACCCTGGACTCGAATCCGTGATAAACCAGATCGAGTGACGCGTTTTCTCATTACCGGCGGAACTGGTTTTGTCGGAACCCACCTGCTCCAGTTTCTGAAATCCAACGCTTCTGCATCGAAGATAGCCGTAATGGCCTCGGGCAGCAGCGGGCCTCGACCTGAGGCCGAGTCCGGAGTAGAGCGCTACGACGTCGACATTCGCAGAGCTGAGGAAGTTCGCGCTGTCGTCCAGGATGTCAGTCCAACCCACATCTGCCATCTTGCCGGTATTTCCGCCATAGATGCTTCCTGGAATAGCCCCCGGCTCACATTCGAAGTGAACGTAGTGGGCGCATACAACCTCTTTGAAGCAGCCATGAGTCTGGCTTCCCCGCCCCGGATTTTGAATGTCAGTACGTCTCAGGTGTATGCCAGGCCTGAAGGGGTTCTAACGGAGAACAGCCCGATAAGCCCGGGCAGTCCCTACGCTGCGAGCAAAGCCATGGTCGAACTCTTGCTCGTGCAATACAGGAAATGCTCTGCGGGCGGCATTCTTACAGCGCGGTCGTTTAACCACACCGGCCCGGGACAATCGCCCAACTTCGTGCTGCCTTCGATCGCAAAGCAGTTCGCTGAGATGGAAGCCGGGCTGCGTCCGCGAAAACTCACGGTGGGGAATATCGACGTGAAACGCGACTTCACCGACGTTCGCGACGTGGTTCGTGCTTACTCTGCCTTGCTCAACCGGGGACGCATCGGTGAAGCGTACAACGTGTGCTCCGGCTCTGCAGTTCGCTTGGCGGACGCCATACGCGAATTCGAGACGATCTCCGGGATGGCCGTCGAGATCGAAGCTGATCCCACGCGGCTCCGCTCCAATGAGGTTTCAGAGATCCTTGGGGATTCCACCAAAATTCGGGCTGAAATAGGGTGGAGTCCGCAAATCCCGTTCAAGAAGACAATTCAGGACCTGCTGGATTACTGGCGGGAAATGATCAAGCGCGGGGGTCCTGCGTAAGGCGAAACCAGGATTAATTTCTCGCGGCTTCCTTCAGCCAAAATAGGCTGCGAGCTGGCCGAATGAGAGTGCGCGAAAATCCGACACGACGGAATCTGCACCTGCGGTCCGCAGTAGAGAAGCTCGCCATGAAGGAGCGACTCCCAGGCACCGCATTCCCGCGGCCCGCGCGGACTGGACGCCAGAAACCGCATCCTCGATTGCGAGCAGGCGGAGTGGAGATTCCCGCATGCGCTCGGCGGCCAATTGGTAAATGGCGGGATCGGGCTTGCCGGCAGCTACATCGTCGCCCGTGACAATCGTGCAGAAGTTTTTCGCCAGCCTTAATTCCTCGAGGGTCCCAAAAGCCCGGCGCCGGCTGGCGGACGTGGCCACGGCCATGGCAACGCCTCTCTTCGACAGATGCTGGAGGAATTCAACGATCCCAGGCATGGGTTGTACAGTGTCGCAGTGCTTTTCGAGCAATTCGTCCTTGCGGTTTCCATACTCGACGATTTGCTCGGGAGCCAGGTCTCCCAGGAAGTGTTGCAATATTTCCGTGCGCTTGCGGCCTTCGAAAATAAAATCCAGCTCTTCATCACTGGTCTGGCGGCCGACGCTGTCGAGAAAACCTTTCCAGGCCAAACGATGCGCCGGATGGCTATCGATAACGACTCCATCCATATCGAACACAATTCCGCGCAGTCTTGACAAATTCAAACCTCCGGAAATCCTGGCCAGGTTGTCTGCGCCTTCTGATAATTCTCCATCGTGCCGATATCGATCAGGTAGTCGTGTATGGGAAAAGCGACCATTCGGCCAGTGAGCCTCGGCAGTACATGGAAACCGATGTCGGCAGGAACGTCCTCGGGGATAACGTCCAGCATCTGCGGCGTACCGATCATCAATCCGGAGAACGCCCAATTACCTGCGGGGTTCGTGGGTTTTTCCACGAACTCGACGATCACTCCATCTTGATCGGTACTCACAATGCCGCAGCGCCGGGGTTCGGAAACTTGATAGACGCCGAGAGTGGCCACGGGCCTGCGCTCGCGGTGCACGCGCAACATGCCTTCGTCCATAGCAATGATCAGAACGTCGGGCAGTACCTGTTCAACGGTGTCCGCCAGGTCGCTGTCGTTCTGGACCTCGCCCACGACCTCAATGTCGGGTTGGTCGGCAATCGTTGCCATGACCAATTCCCGCATCAGACGCGGATGATTTGCTACCAGCACACGGACTCGTTTCACGAAGCAATCCCCAGCGCAGAGCATAGGTCGCCCTGGTCTGCAAGCACAAGGTTCAAAAGCGATCTACGGGAGGAATCAGACTTCGGGAATAAGTCGGTACCGCCGAGCGGGATTGATGAAGCGCTGAGGCGGGTTCAATGAGTACTAACGCTCGTACTAGTGGGTACTAATCCGATCGCCGGCAGAACAGCCAATCGCGAATTCGACACTCCATCAGCGCTTGCCGGCGCTGAACTGCAAGACCGTCACGCTGTGAAACTCCTGTCCCGGTTTCAGCTCGGTCGAGGGAAAGCTGGGATGGTTCGGGGAGTCGGGAAAATGCTGCGTTTCCAGGCACAGGGCGAACCTCCGGTTATACACGCGGCCTTCTTTCCCCGTGATCGACCCGTCGAGAAAATTTCCAGTGTAAAACTGCAATCCAGGTTCGGTGGTCAGCACGCGCAGAATTCGGCCGGTGGTCGGCTCATACACTTCAGCCGCCTCGGCCAGCTGGCCGGGGGCATGGTCCAGCACGAAGTTGTGGTCGTAGCCATGACCGAGCCGAAGCTGAGGATCGTCCCCATCAATTCGCTCCCCAACGACGTGCGGAGTTCGGAAGTCGAACGGAGTGCCGTCGACTGACTTCAGCTCCCCGGTAGGGATCAGAGTTGCGTCGACAGGAGTCATGCGGGAAGCATCGATCTTCAGCACATGCCCCATGACGTCGCCGTTCCCTTGCCCCTTCAGGTTGAAATAGGAATGATTGGTCAGATTCAATACCGTATCTTGATCGGTGATCGCCGAATACTCGATTCGCAAAGCCTCGCCACTCAAGGTGTAGCGGACGGTTGCGGAAAGGGTGCCGGGAAAGCCTTGATCCCCATTCTTACTCACGTAGGTGAGTTCGACTCCATCCGGAATTTGTTTCGCGCTCCAGACCACCTTGTCGAAGCCGCGGGTCCCGCCATGAAGCGCATTGTCGCCATCGTTCTTTGGAATGTGATATGTGTGACCATCGAGTTGGAAGGTGCCATGCGCGATCCGGTTCGCGTAGCGACCGATGATGCCTCCGAAGTGTGCAGTCTGGGCCACATACTCCTCGACCGAGTTGCACCCTAGCACTACGTCGTCGAGTTTCCCATTTCGATCGGGCGTGCGCAGGGAAACGATGATGCCTCCGTAGGTCATAATGCGGACTTCAACCTTGCCATCCACGATCGAATAGAGGTCGACGGGAGTCCCATCGGGCGCGTGACCAAACGGTTGCCTGGCGACACGAGTCTTAGCCGCCACGTTTGCCGTAAGAAAAACCAAAGCAGCGAGAACTGCAAAACGGCGGTTGGCCTTTTTTGAAAGCATGGTTCCTCTTGTCTCCGTGTTTCTCTCGCGGATCGGACAGTCCAGATAGATCCGGCCGACTCGGCGTAGATTGTAGCAGTTCTCGGTGGGCGCCTCTTGCGTTGGCCCGCGTTCAGCAATCAGTTCCAGAGTCGCAGGTTCTCATGCTTCGCCGGAGGCAATCATTGCACGACAGAGGCGTGCGATCTGCTGCTCTTCCTGGGCAGGTACAACTTGAATTTTGTTCGAGGTGAGGCCCAGAAGTTCAAGGCCGTCCGTTGCCGCCGACCGAATGTGAACACTGTGCTCTCCGATGCCCCCAGTGAAGACAAGAAGGTCTACACCGCCCAGCAGAGCCATGTACGCGCCAATCGTTTTCCGCACCGAAATCGCGAAGACATCCAAAGCAAGACGACCTCTCGGATCATGGGAGCGGGCGCGTTCTTCGAGCGTCTTCACATCGCTCTCGCCGGACGAGAGAGCAAAAAGGCCACTCTGATGATTTAGGAGGTCTTCAAGTCTGTCGGCATCGAGCTTCGCATTCCGCAAGAGATAGAGGATGACGCCGGGGTCAAGGTCGCCGGAGCGCGTCCCCATCGGAATGCCGCCTGTGGGAGTCAGACCCATCGTGGTGTCGATCGATATCCCGTTGCGCAGCGCACAGAGGCTCGACCCATTACCCAGGTGCGCGAAGATGGCTCGCTGGGGCAGCTTTGTGCCGAAATGATGCACGAGCGACTCGTAAGAAATGCCATGAAAACCATAACGGCGGACTCCTTCGTCGAAATAGCGATGCGGGAGGGCGAAGCGCGATGCGACTTCAGGGATGGTGCTGTGAAAAGCATTGTCAAAGCAGGCGAATTGTGTAGCTGAGGGGAAAATAGATTGTGCGGAAGCGATCAGGGCTAGTGCCTGCGGAATATGTAACGGGGCAAAGTGGATTGCCGCGCGCAGTTGATCCAGAACTTGTGGCGTGATGACTTGGTGTTCTCGGAGCTTGGGGCCTCCGTGCACTACGCGATGTCCTACGGCCGACGGTAAGCTATCGACATGGCTCCGCATCGCCGCAGCCAGAGCGCGAAGTGCGTCGCTCTGCGATTCGTGAACATTGTCGCGCTGCAGAAGCGAATTACCGTCGGACGACCGAATGTTCAACGTTCCATCGCGCCGTCCAATGCCTTCGGCACTACCGGTCAGCAGAGGCTCTTCATCGTTCGCCCCGCGCCGGTAGATGCCAAACTTCAGCGAAGACGATCCGCTGTTGAGTGCGAGGATGAGACTGTCTTTCCCGGCCAACTCTTTCGCCATGCCTAGCTTCGCCCCGCTATCTTCGCCCCGCTACCCAGGCCATTTCCAGTTGCGAATTTCTTCCTTGTCGATGCCTTCAGCGTGAGCATAGTTGATGCTCTCAATAATCTGGCCCTTCAGCCATTCTTTGACGTGAGCGCCCATCGAGCGCAGGCGTGGAACCCGGTCGATCACATCGATAGACAAATCGAAGCGATCGATCTGATTGAGAATGGCCAGTTCGAGCGGGGTGTTTATATTGCCCTTTTCCTTGTACCCGCGCACATGAATGTTGTCATGATTTGTTCGGCGGTACGTGAGCTTGTGGATGAGCGCGGCATAAGAGTGGAAGTTGAAAATCACAGGTTTGTTGGCGGTAAAGAGGGAATCGAAATCACGGTCAGAGAGTCCGTGCGGATGTTCCGTCTCCGGCATGAGCCGGAAAAGATCGACGACGTTCACGAATCGTATTTTCAAATCGTGAAAATGCTCTTTCAGAATTGCGACCGCGGCCAGCGACTCCATGGTGGCAATATCGCCGGCGGACGCCATCACCACATCGGGATCGTCGCCGTCATCGCTGGACGCCCAGTCCCAAATGCCGATGCCCTTGGTGCAGTGCGTTACTGCGTATTCCATGGTGAGGTACTGAAGATGCTCCTGCTTGTCAGCGACAATCACATTCACATAGTTGCGCGAACGGAGGCAATGGTCCGTCACGCTGAGCAGACAGTTCGCGTCCGGCGGCAGATAGATGCGCACGATATCCGGACTCTTGTTCGTGACCACGTCAAGAAATCCAGGGTCTTGATGAGTAAAGCCATTGTGATCCTGCCGCCACACCAGAGATGTGATCAAAAGGTTAATCGACGGTATGGGCGCGCGCCAGGACACTTCTTTCTTCGATTTTTCCAGCCATTTGGCGTGCTGGTTGAACATCGAATCGATGACATGTATAAAGGCCTCATAACTTGAAAAAAGCCCGTGGCGGCCGGTGAGAACGTAGCCCTCGAACCAGCCTTCGAGCGTATGCTCGCTGAGCATCTCCATGACGCGTCCGGAGACATCGAGTTCTCCGCCATCGGCGTCTTCTGGTTTGTATTCCGCAAGCCATGTTTTCTTCGATGCAGCGTAAATCGCCGTGAGCCTGTTGGAGGCAGTCTCGTCCGGTCCAAAGACGCGGAAGGAACTCATGTTGCGGCGCATTACTTCGGCAAGAAAATGCGCGAGGATATCGGTGGGCGGTGCATAGGCTGCACCCGGTGCTTTCACTGCAAAGGCATAATCGCGAAAGTCCGGCAACTCGAGTTCTTTCCGCAGCAGCCCACCGTTGGCGTGCGGATTGGCAGAAATGCGGCGCGGTCCCGTCGGCGCAAGTTCCTGCAACTCTCGCATCAAAGTTCCGTTAGCGTCGAAGATCTCTTCCGGCTTGTAACTGCGCAACCAGTCTTCCACCAGCTTCAGGTGCTTCTTATTCGTGGCTGGGTCAGCTACCGGAACCTGGTGCGCGCGCCACGTGCCTTCTACCTCGTGGCCATCAACTTCCTTCGGTCCCGTCCATCCCTTCGGCGAGCGAAGCACGATCATGGGCCAGCGCGGACGTGTAGTATCCCCGGTGGAGCGGGCGTGTTGCTGGAGCGAACGAATCTCCAGAATGCATCGCTCCAGAGTGGAAGCCATCGTTTGATGCATCGCAGAGGGGTCGTCCCCCTCGACGAAATAAGGCTTGTGGCCGTAGCCGATCAGCAGTGCTTCCAATTCTTCGTGCGGAATGCGCGCGAGAATCGTTGGATTCGCGATCTTGTAGCCATTCAGGTGCAGTACAGGCAGCACTGCTCCATCGCGAATCGGATTCAGGAACTTATTCGAATGCCAGGAGGTCGCAAGCGGGCCGGTCTCGGCCTCACCGTCGCCGACTGCGACGGTGACGATGAGATCAGGATTGTCGAACGCCGCTCCGTAAGCATGCGAGATGGAATAGCCCAGCTCGCCCCCTTCGTGAATGGAACCGGGCGTCTCCGGTGTGCAGTGCGAGCCGATTCCTCCGGGAAACGAAAACTGCTGGAAGAACTTGAGCAAGCCTGCTTCATCGCGGCTCTTGTCCGGATAAATCTCGGAATAGTGGCCTTCGAGATAGCAGTTGGCAAGAGTAGCCGGCGCACCATGGCCGGGACCAGAGATGTATATAACGTCCAAGTCATATTTCTTTATGAGCCGGTTCAAGTGCACCCAAATCAAAGATTGGCCGGGATCTGAGCCCCAATGACCAAGCAGTCGATGCTTGAAGTGCTCCGGCTTCAGCGGTTCGCGCAGAAGTGGATTGGCGCGAAGATAGATCATCCCCGCCGAAAGATAATTGCAGGCTCGCCAGTAAGCATGGACCTTGCGCAGTTCTTCGGGCGTCAGCGGCGCCGAGACTTCAGTCGTGCTAGCCATCGATGTTCTCCAAGTAGCTAAAATCCGGGCATCGCGGAGGGCGCTACCTTAGCAGCCTAGATTCTTCTGATGCCGAAGGCTAGCCCTATGGCTTAAGAAATGTCGGCTCGCCGGTTAGCGCGTGCGCTCCGCATAGTGTACGGGGCTTAGGTTCCTGAGAGTGCCCGCGGCCGCTTCAGGGGTGATGTCTCGCTGCGGGCCGGCCAACATTTCGTAGCCGACCATGAACTTGCGGATGGTGGCCGAGCGCAAGAGCGGAGGATAGAAGTGCGCGTGGAGATGCCATTCCGGGTGCGCTTCGCCATCGGTCGGAGACTGATGGAAACCCATCGAATAGGGGAACGATATCTTGAAAAGATTGTCGTAACGCGTGGTGAGTTGTTTGAAGATGTCGGCGAGGCCGGTGCGCACGGCAGGCTCCAGAGATCCCAAGTTGCCCGTGTGTTTCTTGGAGAGCAGCAATACTTCAAAGGGCCACACTGCCCAGAACGGTACTAGAGCCACGAAATGCGCGTTCTCGACCACTATTCGCGTCTCCGCCTCCGCTTCCAATCGCAGGTAGTCACAAAGCAGGCAAGCGTGGTTGCTCTCCAGGTAGACCTTTTGCGATTCCTGTTCCTTGCGAGGCTCATTGGGGAGGGTCTGGTTGGCCCAGACTTGGCCGTGGGGATGCGGATTGCTGCATCCCATAATCTCGCCGCGATTTTCAAAGATCTGCACGTAGTTGATGTAAGGCAAGGATCCGATCTCAGAGTATTGTTTGGCCCACGTCTCCACCACGCCGGTGATTTCCGGGACCGTCATTCGGGACAGGGCGAGATCGTGGCGGGGCGAAAAACAAACCACCTTGCAGATGCCGGCTTCCGACTCCGAAAGCAGCAAACCGCGCCCGGAGTCATCCCGTCTTGCAGGTTTAACTTCTGGCTTCAGTGCGGCGAAGTCGTTGACGAAGACAAACGTTGTTTTGTAGTTAGGGTTGCGTGCTCCGCCTGCCCGCTCGTTGCCGGGGCAGAGATAGCAAGTCGGGTCGTACTTAGGCGCTGCAGCAGACGTGGCCACTTCCATGTGACCCTGCCAGGGTCGCTGGTTGCGATGCGGCGACACAAGGACCCAATCGCGCGTGAGCGGATTGAAACGGCGGTGAGGGCCTCGATAAAGATCTCCCGTTTCCATTCAAGCATTTCCTTTGTATCTTCGTGAGTACTGTTGCCGTCACGACTTCGACTGGCCAGTCTCCTTCGGCGGCCAGGCCTCCGCTCCCTGAGAAGGCTCACAAACGTAAATCTCTGGAATGATACTGGTTACCGCCCGGTACGCCTGCGAAATATGTCTCTTGAACGAGTGGGCGGCATCCGCCTTCACCAGATTGACAGTGCATCCGCCGAAGCCGCCTCCCGTCATGCGAGCGCCATAGACACTTGGGCTGGATGATGCCAGGTCAACCAGCAGATCCAGTTCTTTGCAACTTACCTGATAGTCGTCGCGCAGGCTGGCGTGGGAACGATACATCAAATGCCCGAACCGGTCAGCGGCGCCCGATAGAAGAGCTTTTGCGGCGGCCAGGACCCTTTGATTTTCAGTGACAACGTGACGGCAACGACGATAAACCCTTTCCGGCAAGACCCGCTTCCAAGCCTCGAGATCGGCGACTGTCACGTCGCGCAGGGCGCGGATTTTAGGCAGATGCGGTTGCAGGAGCTTCACGCCCTCCTCGCAATCGGCCCGGCGGAGGTTGTATTCTCCCGATGCCAATTGGTGTTTGACCATGCTGTTGCACACCACCAGCCTGAGATCACGGGGTGCCGGCAGTAGTTGATATTCAAGAGAGCGGCAATCGAGCATCAGGGCGTGACCGGCGACGCCGAAAACAGCAATAAACTGGTCCATGATTCCACAGCGCGTACCTACATATTCGTGCTCCGCCTTCTGGCACAGCCTCACTAGGTCAAGACGAGGAACATCAACTCCGGAAAGCGATCTTAGGGCGAGAGCCGTCGCGACTTCCAGAGAGGCTGAGGAACTGAGCCCCGCGCCGAGAGGGACTTCGCCATGAATGAGCAGGTTAGCTCCGGCCAGCTTATATCCTGCGTTCTGCAGAACCGCGGCAACACCGCGAATGAAATCGCTCCAGTGTCCTCGAGGCGGGCCGGCCAATTCATCGAGAGACAGGCTGATCATCTCGTTGTAGTGTCCGGAGTAAACCTCCAGGGAGCGGTCTTCGCGTTTAGCCCCGGCAACCCAGGTATAGAACTCTATGGCGGCCGGCATGACGAAGCCGTCGTTGTAGTCGGTGTGCTCGCCGATCACATTCACCCTGCCGGGGGCGCGGAAGATACGAGGGCTTGCCCCAAACATTTCCTGAAAACGAGATGTCAACACATCGGCGGCAGTGCTTAACCGACGGGACGTCATTACCACTCACCCTTTGGGTAATCATCGCACCTTGCGGAGGATCCGTCCGGACGAATCGCGCTCGGGCGTCTTTCAAGTGTCGCCATGGCGTTCACGCCTTGCCAGAAGTAGGTTTCGCCGTCGAAAGTTGAGTCATGAGGTCGCTCTGTCCTCCAACATCTTCAGACCCAGGAGGAACGGAAGGAGAAAGCCCGGTGCGCAAACGGAAAACGTTTGCTAAGTTTAGCTCCAAAACCTGAGTTGCCGGGAAGGCTATGCTAAGATCCTTATCATAGAAGATCCTTTCCAAGCAACCGATGGACATTCGTGAGATCGCCCGGAGAGCAAAGGTATCTACCGCCACCGTATCAAGGGTGATTAATCGTATCCCCACCGTCGATCCTCAGCTTGCTAAGCGGGTGTGGAAGGTGGTGGACGAGCTAGGATACTACCCAAACACCCAGGCGCGTGCGCTGGTCTCGGGACGAAGTCGCATTTTTGGCTTGATCGTATCGGAGATTACCAACCCGTTTTTCCCCGAGATTGTGCAGACCTTCGAAGATCTCGCCGTAGAAAATGACTACGAGATCCTGCTCACCTCGACCGTGCACGACCCAAAAAGGATGGAATCGTCGGTCCGGCGCATGATCGAACGCCGCGTGGACGGTGTGGCGGTCCTGACCTTTGGTATGGAAGAAACGCTGATCGAGCATCTTCGTTTCCGCAAGGTGCCCTTGGTGTTTGTCGATGTGGGGCCGAATGTCCCAGGAATCGCCAATATCCGGATCAACTATCAGAACGGAATTCGTCAAGCTGTTCAGCACCTCGCCGCGCTTCGGCACACGCGCATCGCATTCGTTACCGGACCGTTGCATTTGAAGTCTGCGCTGGCGAGACGAGACGCCTTCAAAGCGTCCATGACGGAAATTGGGCTTTCTCCTGACTTAATTGTGGTCGGCGATCACCGGATGGAGGGCGGCATGCAAGCGTTGCTGGAGCTTAACCGTCTGACCAACCCGCCGACCGCGGTGCTTTGTTCCAACGACATGACCGCCATCGGAGTGATGCGGGAAGCATACGATCACAGTATCAAGATACCGGACGACCTTTCCGTTGTCGGGTTCGATGATATTCGTCTGGCCGAGTTCACCATTCCTCCGCTGACGACTGTTCAGATGTCGCAACACGAGTTGGCTAAGATTGCCTTTCAGGCGCTCCTGAACGAAGTCGAATGCGAGCCGGCCTCCCACGAACTCCACAAGTACGAGCTGACTACCAGCCTGGTGCTTAGGCGCTCAACCGCCTTGGCCCACGGCGGAACATACCAATCTATGTCCCTAAAACGGAACCGGGCCAGCGGATCTGTTAGGAAACCCACTCAGGCGCCTAGCTAAGACCGCAGTCCTCGGCGGGATGGTGGCGCCGCCCAGTGGGTTGGCCAGATTCCTAAGCGAATCCATGGAATCAGAAGAGGGTTGCAATTTAGCACGACATGAGAATAATCTGGTTCGCGTTTGTCTTCGGTAAACGATTACTCTATTGTACTGTTTGTTGCCATCGTGATAAGACAGAAGCTATGCAGCAGCACTTGCGAGAACAAGTCCTGGAGGCCAACCTAGAGCTGGTGCGGAGAAACCTGGTCTTGTATACCTTCGGCAACGCCAGCGGGATCTCGCGGGAGGAAAGTCTAGTGGTCATCAAACCCAGCGGCGTCCCTTATGACCAGATGAAACCTGAGCACATGGTGGTGACGGACTTAGACGGCAACATCGTGGAAGGTAAACTGAGGCCTTCGTCTGATCTGCCGACCCATCTCGTGCTCTATAACCAGTTTTCGGAAATTGGCGGCGTTGTTCACACTCACTCCGAATATGCCACAGCGTGGGCGCAGGCACGTCGGCCCATCCCATGTTTCGGCACTACCCATGCAGATTACTTCCACGGTTCAGTGCCGGTAACCGCCGAAATGACCGATCAGGAGATTGCCGAAGACTACGAGAAGAACACAGGCTACGCCATTGTTCGCAGCCTGCAGCAGACGAATCCAGCGGTGACCCTGGGCGTGCTGGTGGCCAATCACGGACCCTTTGCATGGGGGGAGAACGTCGAGATGGCTGCGCATAACGCAGTCGTTCTGGAGGCAATTGCCCGAATGGCCTACTTCACATTGGGCATCAATTCGGAAGCCAAACCAGTTGGCAAGACCTTGCATGACAAGCATTACCTTAGGAAACATGGCAAGAACGCATATTACGGACAAGGCGACAACTAAGGAAAAGCCACGATGCTTCTTCTAACGACTGTGCCAACCCGGCTGGTACATCTTTCCCCCGTCGATGTCGTCATTGTGGTTTTTTATTTCGCCCTAGTCCTATCGATCGGCTGGTACTTAAAAGGCCGGGCGAACACGGGCGAAGATTTCTTCATGGCAGGGCGGGAGATGACCTCGTGGGTGGCGGGCCTGAGTTTTCTTTCCGCCAATCTGGGTGCGCTCGAACTGATGGGCTGGGCGGGATCCGCCTACCAGTATGGCATTCTGGCGACGCACTGGTATTGGATCGGGGCCATTCCGGCGATGTTGTTCCTGGCTCTGGTCATGATGCCGTTCTACTACATTTCCAAGACCCACTCGGTGCCGGGATATTTGAAATTGCGTTTCGGCGAACCTAGCCGAGCCCTCTCGGCAATTTCGTTCGCATTCATGACCGTGCTCATGAGCGGCGTGAACATGTTTGCCATGGCCAAGGTCATGCAGATCGTGCTGGGATGGGACATCAACTTCAGCATCTGGGTCTCATCGCTAACCGTGGGCATTTATGTGACGCTGGGCGGTCTGCGCTCGGCCATCTTCAATGAAGTGCTGCAGTTCTTTCTCATCTGGGCCGGCGCTCTGCTGATTCCGATCCTTGGATTATACGAAGCCGGTGGTTGGACCAACCTCAAGCTGCAGATCGCGCACCGAGCTTCGGAACAGTACGTCCATCTCTGGTCCGGCTTGGGCTCATTCAGCAACAATCCCATGGGTATCAACTGGGTTGGGATTGTTTTCGGGCTAGGCGCGATCATCTCGATGGGCTACTGGACCACGGATTTCCTGGTGGTGCAGCGCATTCTTGCCGCAAAAGATATTCGCAGCGCGGAGATGGCGCCCATTATCGGCGCCGGATTCAAGATGTTTGTCCCGATCATCGTGATCCTGCCCGGCCTGCTGGGACTAGCCGTACTTCCGGAGAAACTGGTTCCCGAGTCGGTCGCGGCGTTGACCGGAGCCCACAGTTATAACGACGTTCTCCCACTCATGCTTGCCCGCTATTGCGGTCCCGGCTTGCTTGGCTTGGGAGTCACGGCGCTGATCGCAGGCTTCATGTCTGGAATGGCGGGCAATGTGAGCGCCTTCACCACGGTCTGGACTTATGACATTTATCGTCCGCTGATCAACAGTCGGGGCACCGACCATCATTACGTGAACATGGGGCGTTGGACCACGATCATCGGCGTCCTCATCAGCGTCGGCACGGCTTATCTCGTAATGCAGTTCGCCAGCATTATGGATTACGTGCAGGCTCTGTTCAGCTTCTTCATCGCTCCCTTGTTTGGCACGGTCGTGCTCGGAATGCTCTGGAAGCGAGCGACCGCCGCAGGCGGATTCTGGGGATTGCTGTGCGGGACGCTTTCTTCCATCAGTATGTGGGCTTGGGTAAAAATCGACCCTTCGGCGCTGCGTTACGTGGCGCTTTCGCCCCACGCCAAGGCGCTGGCCCAGGACATGTTTCAAGCGTTGTGGTCTTTTGTTGTTTGCGTGATTGTGACGGTGGTTGTGAGTCTGGCGACGAAACCCGTGCCGGATGAAGCGTTGACTGGCTTGGTCTATGGCTTGACGGAAATTCCGGAGATAGGAGACGTTCCTCTATACCAGAAGCCACTTTTCTGGGCAGGCGTGGTGACTGTCATCTTCTTTGTGCTGAACATTATTTTCTGGTAGCGATTTTCTGGTAGTGCGGACTCTCTGGCAGATGGAGGCAGGCATGGTTTCAATCTGGTTCTTCATCGGCATTTCACTTGCCGTGAATGGCGCGCTGATTCTGGCGGCGGGTCTTTACCAACTGGTGAATCCACCTGCAAATCCTGGAGTGGTCTTATTTAATTTGCATGCCAACGTGTGGTGGGGCGCCGTACTGCTGATCATCGGCGCCATTTATTGTCTTAAATTCGCCCCACATCGGGGGGCATGAGTTCCGTATTTAGGCGGGGAGTTATGGCCGACAAAAAGATGACTATGGGCCTGATCGTGGGGAATCGCGGGTTCTTCCCCGATCATTTGGCCAAGAGTGGCAGAGAAGAGATGCTGCGCGTTTTGTCAGCGGCTGGCATTGATGTGGTGGCGCTGACGCCAGAAGAGAGCAAGTACGGAGCAGTGGAAACCCGGGAAGAGTCGCGGCGTTGCGCCGAACTATTCAAACGCAATCGAGACCGCATCGACGGAATCATCGTAACCTTGCCGAACTTTGGGGAAGAACGGGCCATTGCCGATTCCCTGCGTCTCGCCGATTTGTGCGTCCCCGTTCTGATTCAAGCCACGCCCGACGATCCGAAGAAGATGACCATTGCTTTTCGCCGCGACAGCTTCTGCGGCAAGATGTCGACCTGCAATAATCTTCGGCAGTACGGCATTCCCTATTCCATTACCACGCTGCACACGGAAAGTCCCGACTCATCCGAATTTGCCGCGGACCTGCGGTGGTTCGCCGGAGTTTGCCGTGTAGTAAACGGTTTCCGCAATTTGCGCGTGGGCGCGATCGGCGCGCGTCCCGCCGCGTTCAACACCGTACGCTATAGCGAGAAAATCCTGGAATCGCAAGGGATCTCTATCGAAACCCTCGATCTCTCCGAAGTCCTGGGCCGCATCGAGCGCATGAAAAACAACGACGACCATGCGCAGGCCAAGCTGGCCGCCATCAAGAAATACGTGGACTCGAGCAGTGTGCCCGCTCCAGCTTTAATGAAGATGGCGAAACTAGGAGCCGTCGTCGACCAATGGATGGCAGCGACCGAGGTCACCATCAGCGCGGTGCAGTGTTGGACTTCGATAGAAGAAAACCTCGGCGTGGTTCCCTGCACCGTGATGAGCATGATGAGCAACGAGCTTCTTTCTAGCGCTTGCGAAGTGGATATCTGCGGAGTGCTCGGCATGCACGCTCTACAACTCGCCTCTGGAACTCCCTCGGCGCTTCTCGATTGGAACAATAATTACGGATCGGATCCGAACAAGGCGGTCTGCTTCCACTGCTCGAATTTGCCTAAGCATTTTTTCCGCTCGGTCAAAATGGATTTTCAGGAGATTATTGCTGGCACAGTGGGAAAGGAGAACACCTTCGGAACCTGCGTCGGACTGATCAAGCCGGAGAAAATGAGTTTTGCGCGCTTCTCAACCGACGACACCTCTGGCAAGATGCGCGGATACGTAGGCGAAGGACGATTCACCGACGACCCGTTGAATACTTTCGGCGGCGCGGGCGTCGTAGAAATCCCCCACCTGCAGCGTCTGCTTCATTTCATCTGTGAGCGCGGCTTTGAGCACCACGTCGCCGCCAATCTTTCCACTGTCGCTTCCTCAGTATATGAAGCCGCTACGCGCTATATGGGTTGGGACATGTACTATCACGATCACGAAAACGGTGCCTGCTGATGGCGGTCGTAGCGGGCGTCGACTTCGGAACCCTCAGTGTTCGTGTTGCTTTGGTCGACGGCGAGCGGGGCTTTATCGAGTCCGCCAGCGCCGAATATCCGCTGCACCGTAAGCGCGAAGATCCGGAATACGCAACTCAATCCCACGACGATCACATGCGGGCACTGGCTTTGGCGACTCGCGAAGTCCTCAGAAAGTCCGGCATTCCGGGAGATCAAGTGGAAGCCATTGCGCTCGACACCACGGGTTCGTCTGTGATTCCGGTTGGCGAAGATCTACAACCGCTCGGCGAATATTATCTCTGGTGCGACCATCGGGCGAAAGGCGAGGCCGCCGAGATCACGGAAGCGGCGCACCGGGAAGGCCTGGAAGCCATTCAATGGTGCGGCGGGGTGTATTCGTCGGAATGGGGATTTTCCAAACTGCTGCACTGGCTCAGGCATAATCCGGATAAGCGATCAGAATTTACTTCCGCATTCGAGCATTGCGACATGGTGGCCGCGACGCTCTGCGGCATCACTGATGCTACGAAGGTGAAGCGCAGCATCTGCGCCATGGGACACAAGTGGCTCTGGAACGCGCAACTCGGCGGCCTTCCTCCCGAAAGTTTTCTGGTTAAAGTCGATCCGCTGCTGAAGGGAGTCCGCGACAAACTCGATGGCGAGTACGCTACTTCCGATCAAATTGCCGGCAGGCTTTCTCCGTTTTCGGCGGAAAAGCTCGGGCTCAAGGCAGGCATTCCAATTCCCGTCGGCGCGTTCGACGCTCATTGGGATGCGATTGGCGCAGGTTGCCGCACCGATGACATGGTGAATGTGATTGGCACTTCGACTTGCATGATTGGTATCACTCCATCGGTGAACCTGGTCCCTGGAGTTTGTGGGGTGGTCCAGGGCAGCGTGCATCCTCTGCGCACGGGAATCGAAGCCGGACTTTCGGCCGTGGGAGACATCTTCAACGCAATTGCTTGCCGTGCTGGCACCGATGTAAAGACATTGAGCGTGGGCCTCGAGAAATATCGCGCGGGACAAACCGGTTTACTACGGATGACGTGGGATAACGGCGATCGTACCGTGCTGGTGAACCCCAACCTCCGCGGCGTGACATTGGGATGGAACCTGCAGAGCACGGCCCAGGACGAACTCTTCGCGGCGATCGAAGGGACCGCGCTCCATACGCGCGTAATCCTGGATCGCATGGCGGGGCACGGCGTCCACATTAAGCGGGTGATCAACGCGGGCGGCATTCCTCAAAAGAATGACGTTCTGAACCAGGTCTATGCCAACGTGCTCGGGCGTCCGGTGCTGGTTCCGAGCCAAAGCGTCGTTAGCCTGGGTTCTGCAATTTTTGCTTTTCTTGCCGCGGGCACCTTCAAGAGCATCGAGGAAGCACAAGACAAGATTTGCTCTTCTCACCGGACATTCATGCCCGATGAGTCAGCGAAGACTACGTACGACGTGCTCTATTCCTTGTACGGCAAGCTGTATTTCACGTTGGGCCAGCGGGGCAGCGATGGATTGGGAGACATTCTGCCAAAGTTAATTGCCGTGGCCGCGTCTTCAACAAGCCGAACCACACAGTAGCGACAGGCGCAGTATGACAGGCGCGGTATGACGAACCAAGGAGCAACAATGACCGTGAGCTTTCAGAAAGTTCTGCGAACCATCGCCATGAGTGGGTTGTGGCTGGCGCTGTTTTCGATGACCATGGAGGCTAAGACGAAGGTGACAAGCGAGCCTTTTGGAAAAATGCCGGATGGAACTCCAGTGGAGATATTCACTTTGAGTAGCGGCGCATACGAAGCGCGAATCGCAACCTACGGGGGCATTGTGGTTTCGCTGAAAGCTCCCGACCGTAAGGGCAAAGCGGCGGACGTGGTGCTGGGCTTCGACAACGTCGACGGATACGTGGCCAACTTTAACGGACCTTCCGACGCATTCTTCGGAGCCCTCATTGGGCGCTATGCGAATCGCATCGCGCACGGCAGCTTTACGCTGGACGGCACAAAGTATTCCCTCCCTCTCAACAACGGCGAGAACACTCTTCATGGCGGGCCGCACGGATTCAACAACGTGGTCTGGAAGGCGAAACCGATCGCAGACGGAGTCGAACTGACTTACCTTAGCAAGGATGGCGAGGCCGGATATCCAGGTAACCTGACGGCAGTGGTTCGATACACGTTGATGAAAGGTGACCTGCGGATTGAGTACTCGGCCACCACCGACAAAGACACCGTAGTCAATCTGACCAATCATTCTTATTTCAACCTGGCGGGACAGGGAGACATCCTGGGTCATCAACTCACTCTCCATGCCTCACGCTTCACTCCGGTGGATGCGGGCCTGATTCCAACAGGCGAGTTGAAGCCTGTGGAATCCACGCCCTTTGATTTTCGCAAGCCAACTACAGTTGGCGCGCGCATCAATGCCGACAACGAACAACTCCACCTGGGTCGCGGCTACGATCACAACTGGGTGCTGGATGGAGGCGGCTGGAAATTGGCTGAAGCTGCGGAACTCTACGATCCCGGCAGTGGGCGGGTGTTAAAGGTTCTGACGGATCAGCCGGGAATCCAGTTTTACAGCGGCAATTTTCTGGATGGCTCAATCAAAGGCAAGGGCGGGAAACCGTATGTGTTGCACGGTGCGCTGTGCCTGGAGACGCAGCACTTTCCGGATTCGCCAAATCATCCCGATTTCCCGATGACCGAGTTGAAGCCCGGTGAGCACTATCACACGGTCACGGTGTATAGCTTCTCCGTTCGCTAAGAAGTGCTGGAACTACAGACTGCGCTGGGACTTCTGTGCCCGCTAGCGAAGATTCGTTCGAATCCGTTTTCAGGGCTGGCGCAGGGACAAATGGCCATGTTGTTCGGGAACCTTCCCAGGGATGAAGCGCATTTCCTCCGTGCCCATCACGTGCCGCCAAACTCGTTAAGCCTGCCTTCTGAGCCACTTCGTGAAAAACGATTGGCCCACTTTCCACGAAGCCCCCAGCGGTGATGGGACGTTTTTCGCTATCCAGCACAGCGGCATGGGCTCCTCCGCTCGAAACCGCACCTTGGGTTTGCATTGGGGAAGGCGGGACTGATTCGGCGCAGACTGATTCGCTTCCGCTTTCTGCGGAGTAGCGTGGGGTTCGGCCGCCGATAAAATGCTTACGATGGTCAGCACCACGAGAGGCAAGGTCCTGGAGAATTCTTTTCCCGTAGTCATCGACTTCCGGTATCCGCTCCGGTCAACTGGCGGACCAACTCAGTTTCCTTCGCATCGTAGGGGACACCGTCAGTGCGGAAAATATCGTGAAACCAAACAGCGGGTTCCCCGCTATAGGACTTCTCCCACGAATCCCACGGATAAATGGTCTGAGATTTTCCGTTAACGAAACCCCAGTTGTAAGCTCCCACATGCTCTTTTTTCAGCAGCGGCAGAATCGATGCAAATGTGCTGCCTAGCGGGCGTGCCATGTATTCGGTGCACACGATAGGACGATCGTAGCGACGCAATAAGTCGATTCTGCGTTTCGTCCGCTTCGGCGGATCGTAACTGTGAAAAGTGATGACATCGGAATTCTGTAATTGGAAACGTGCCATCTCGCTGAGCGATGCGTCGTTTGACCAGTTTCCTTGCCAAACCCCGCTGGTGAGCGGCTGCGAAGGATTCACCTCGCGCGCCCACTGCCACTCCTGCATCAACAGTTTTAGAGCTTGTGTTGATTTGTGCTTAATTTCCGTAGTCTTATACTGATGACTGTCGTTGTCTGGCTCATTCATCAGGTCCCACATCAAGACCCGCCGGTCGCTGCCGAAGCGGCGCAGCACTCCGACAATGTACGGCTTTAATTCCGCGTCCCAGCGTGATTCGTCTGTCAAAAGCTCCGCTCCGGGAGCTTGAACCCAGCGGGAGTTATGAACGTGCGGCGTCGGCGGCGGTTGTTTGCCCAGATGCGGACGCGGATCCCAAACTGAGTCCAGCAGCACGAACATGATCCGGGTGTGGTGTTTATCGGCCACCTCCAGGAACTGATCCATGCGGTGAAGAAAACCCTGAGCATCCTGTTGCCACAAGAGATTGTGGAGAAACACCCTCATCGTATTCATCCCCAATCCCTGAGCCCAGCCGAGCTCACGATCGATGGTCGGCAAATCGAACGTATCGGGCTGCCACATTTCCAGTTCGTTCACGGCCGTGCTAGGAATGAAGTTGCTGCCTATGAGCCACGGCTGTTGCGAATACCACTCGTTGGCTCGCGCAGGTGTCCACGGTTGGTCCGCTGCCACCGCACGCAACCAGAAGCCCACGGCGCAAAGAACCGCCAGCGCAAATCGAAACGTGCGGCACTGTAACCTGTCTCGCGCGTAGTTCCTAGCCATGTTCCCAGGTATCGGGTTCGAGTTCTTGATATTCGGAGTCATTGGATGTTCGGCTCGTGTAATGACAGATTCCCAGCCTTGACGTTCTGAGTCAAGGTTCAATCTGAGGCCAGTCGTTTGGCCAAGTCAGGGAGTTGACGAAAGATGCGCCGCCCGGACCGTTCCAGGTGGTGACGTTGCCGGACGCGCTCAAATATTCATTTCTGCAGTACATTTCCCCTGCCCGCCAGTCGTATCTATGACAGAGTCAACGACAGCTTGGTAACGGACGCCGGCGGAAATAAATAGTGAAGCGCTTCTCCCTTAACCTCCAAGGCCCGTGTTTCGGGAACGACTACCTGTTTTTGTTCGAATGTGTTGTGCGCATGAATATCGGAATTCGTCAGAACCGTAGCCGATCCCGACTTCACCGCCGCGCCTCGGAGAACAATCTCGCCATCGCGCGGGCTGCTTACACTCGGGTTGACGACGGTCACAGTTAGCTCTTTGTCGTTCAGAGACGCCGAGCCTTTCAATCCCCAGAAGAAAGCGGGCTTCCCATTCCGGTCATATTCGATCGTCGGAGCGGAGAAAATCGTTCGCAGCGCCTGACCGCCCTGGTGCGCCGCATACATCGCGAACACGTGCCCCACAGGCGTGACCACGAACCTATCCTCATGCGCCAGATACAGGCTGTTCAGGCAGTTGATCAACTGCGCGCAATTCGCCATCGCAATCTTCTCGGGATGGCGATTGAACGTATCCAGCGTCATTCCGCTGAATACCGCGTCGCGCAGTGTGATCATCTGTTCCAGCTGATCTCCTGGAGTCGCCTCGCTTCCCGGGCGGTACCACGGTCCCCACTCATCGACGACGAGTTTAACCCGGTGTTCCGGATCCTCCTCGCTCATTACCTGCCAGTGCCCGTTAATCAGGCCCTCCATGCGGTCGCCCTCCCGCAGCAATTCGTACCAGTCGACACTGTCGAACTTGAGGGCATCGCCTTTGCCTTGCACCCAATCTCGCGTCGCACCCCGGCTGAGGTTCCAGGCGTAATGGTGAAGCGCCCAGCCATAGACCTCGCGCAACTGAAAACGCCCCTTCTTCGCTATCTCTTCGAAAAAGCCTCTGGTCCAAGCCCAGTCGTCGACGTTCGGACCGGAACCGATGAATGACAACTCCTGCCCAAAACGCGGGACCCAGGTCGCGAAGCGCCGGAATTCCACCGCGTATTCCTGTGCAGTAAAATTTCCCCCGCAGCCCCACGCTTCATTGCCCACTCCCCAGAAACGAACGTTGAATGGATCCTTGAATCCGGCTGCGGCCCGCTGATCCGCCAGCGTCGTACCTCCGGCGGGAGAATTGCAATATTCGATCCACCGGTAGAATTCCTCGGCGGGCAAGCTGCGCAGATTCGCGGCCATGTAAGGCTCGCTGCCGATCAGCTTGCAGAAGTGGACGAATTCATTCGTGCCGAACTCATTGGGATCATAGCGATGGCTGGCGGGGGCCGCGCTGGTCTCGCCGCCGCTCCAGAAGTTGGTGCGACGGGGTCTCTTGTCAACCGGGCCGATGCCGTCGCGCCAATCGTAACTATCCGCAAAACAGCCGCCGGGAAAACGCACCACTGGCGCCTTGATCTTCCGCATTTCGTCGATAAGCGCCTTGCGGATGCCATCGACGTTGGGCACCTTGGAGTTCGGGCCCACCCAAATACCGTCATAGATCACACCGCTCAGGTTCTCCGCAAAGTGTCCATAGAGGTTGGGAGAAATCATGCCCAGGGGTTCGCCAGTGAGCACCTCGATTCGCGAGTCAATGGATTTAGATTGTGCCCAGGCAAAGGGCGAAGAAGCTTTATTCGCGAGAACGCACCCGGCGCTGACTAAGCCCCCGCGCAGGAACTCTCGGCGTCCAACCACGGCGATTCCTCCAGTCTAAAAATCCGCCACATGGTAAACGTTTGCTGCCACAGATGCTATAGTTTTCTCAAGTAGCCTTCTTCACCATGTACGCTGGACGTGCTTACGCTAGAATTTAGCCCGCCGGCGCTTGAGGTCGCCGGATCCGGATGAAGATCAGAAGGCATTCTGCCGACTCCCTAGGCACAATCCCGAGAGCGTTGGTCTGTGCGGCGGCCATTCTGCTGACAGCCGGCAGTATTGGTTTTGCCCAGAGCCCCCCGGCCATCGAGTTACGCATGATCGTGGTGGATTCCTCCTCGCTGGCCGATCGTGTTACGCAGCGCCTGAAGAGCGGGGAGGACTTCGCTTCCCTTGCTCGCGAGCTCTCCATCGACCCGACCGCTTCCGATGGCGGTTCCATGGGCCGGGTTGATCCTTCCTCTTTGCGGGCCGAGTTGCGCGAGGCTCTCAAGGGAATCGTTCCGGGACAAATTACCGGCATCGTGCGTGTACCCTCCGGTTATGCGATTTTGAAAGTTCTTCCACCCGGAGACGCCGACGCGCTGCAAAATACCAGCCCAGCCCGCATTCTTCCGTCCGCAGCCACGGGAGCCATTCGCTACGCTCCCAACGTCGGCGGAAAGGGAGAAGCCGATCTCGCCTTTCGCAACTTCCCCAAGAAACCCGAGGGTTGGAGCCAGGACTTGCATGCCATGTGTCAAATTCGCAAAGAGTCCTTAGCCTCGGCAATCGACACCGTGAAAGAAGCTCTGGATCCGGCCAACCCGAACGGAGTGAGCCGCAGCCGCCCCCTCGATATCATCCAGATGCACTATGCCCTTGCCAACATGTGCGCGTTCCAAGGGCAAATGGATCAGGCGATCGAAGAATGGCAAACGGCTTACCAAATCGCGATGTCTCAGCTGGCGACCGCGGCACCGGAACTAGAAGAGACGCTCGGCATCGCCTATCTTCACAAGTCGGAAATGGACAACGACATCTATCGCCACCCTGGGGAGCAGTGCATTTTTCCGCCGCGGTCGAATCATAGTTTTGCCAAGCCCGCAGCGTCCGAGAAAGCGATCGAATATTTACTGAAGTATCTGCAACGCAAGCCTGACGCGCTCGATGCAAAGTGGCTGCTCAATCTTGCCTACATGACTCTCGGGAAATATCCAGCGGGTGTCCCCGAACAGTATTTGATTCCACCTTCGCTCTTTGAGTCGACGGAAGATGTGGGGCGTTTCGTGGACGTGGCCCCGGCAGCGGGCATCAATCTCTATTCCATGTCAGGCGGTCTGATCGTCGATGACTTCGAACAAAACGGATTGTTCGACGTGGTTACTTCCGACTTTGGCCAATGCGCTCCCATGCACTACTTTCACAACAATGGCGACGGCACATTCGCCGACCATACGGCGCAGGCCGGGCTCAGTGACCAACTCGGCGGCTTGAACCTGATTCAGACCGATTACAACAACGATGGCTGCCTGGATATTCTCGTGTTGCGCGGTGCCTGGGAGTTTCCTCAGCGCAAATCTCTCTTGCGAAATAACTGCGACGGAACCTTCACCGACGTAACCGCCGCCAGTGGGCTGGCCGATCCAGCCACAGACACTCAGACCGCGGTTTGGGCTGACATCGATAACGACGGCTACCTTGACCTGTTTGTCGGCAACGAAAGCAAGCCCAGCCAGCTTTTCCGCAATCGCGGCGACGGCACGTTCGAAGATATCTCGCATGCCGCCGGCATTGATCGCATCGCCTTCACCAAAGGCGTGGTCGCCGCCGACTATGACAACGACGGCTATGTGGACTTCTTCGTCTCCAACCTGAACGGCGACAACTTTCTCTACCACAACAACCACAACAAGACGTTTACCGAAGTTGCTCAGCAAGCTGGCGTTCAGAAGCCCCGGCAAAGTTTCGCCGCATGGTTTTTCGATTATGACAACGATGGCTGGCCCGATCTTTTCGTGACCAGCTACTACATCTCCGTGGACGAATCCATGCGCAGCTATCTGGGCCTGTCTCCCAACGCAGAGACCCTTAAGCTGTACAGAAATCTTGGCAATGGGACCTTTCGCGATGTCACCGCCGAGGTCGGCTTGGACCGCGTCATGATGCCGATGGGCGCCAACTTCGGAGACATCGACAACGACGGCTTTCTCGATATATATCTCGGCACCGGCAACCCCAGTTATGCGTCGTTGATTCCCAACGCATTGCTCCACAACAAAGACGGAAAGTTCTTCACCGACGTAACCGCATCCTCAGGCACTGGCGAGTTGCACAAAGGACACGGCGTGGCCTTTGCCGATATCGACAATGATGGCGACGAGGATCTCCTGACTGAAATCGGGGGGGCCGTTCCCGGCGACAGCCACGCTTTCCGTCTGTTCGAAAACCCGGGCAACGGAAACGATTGGCTCAGCCTGCACCTGGTTGGCGTGAAGACGAACCGGGCCGCGATCGGCGCGCGCATCAAGATCACGGTGCAGAACGAAGGCAAGGCGGCACGCTCCATTTATCGCGCCGTTGGCAGCGGAGGTTCCTTCGGCGCATCGCCGCTGACCCAGCACATCGGTCTGGGGAGGTCAGCCCGCATCGTAGATTTAGAAATCTGGTGGCCCACCAGCAACTCGCGGCAAGACTTCGCGAACGTTGCTGTCGACCAGTTCCTTGAGATCAAGGAATTTGCGAAGGACTACACCAAGCTGGCGCGGCATCCTTTCCGCTTGGGAGGCCCCGGAAGAGACAGCAAAACACCTTAGGTGCGAGTATTTCCCTCAGGCGAGCACGTCAACGAGTGAAATGTAGATTTTGCGCCAGCTAATAGAAAAGCCGCGTAACTGTTCCGACTCACTTCTCCCAAGCAAAAATCTGCTTCCAGTCGTTCTTCATGCTGATGACGGTCCAGCCCTTCGCTTTGGCCTCGTCGTACAAAGCCTGAGTGAATTTTCCGAAATGGGTATCAGGCAACCCTTGGGCTGGGCCGTAGGCATACTCCCGCTGCGCGTCGTCGTGCAGCACTAGCATCTCCAGAGATGCTCCGCCGACCCCTTGCGTGTATTCCAGCATCTGCTGGTCGCCGGTCGAGTTGCCAAACGCAGCGTGAGGGCGTTTGCCGATAAATAGGTAAATATCCTCGGCTTTGTCGGCGTTATTGTTGTTCAGCAAAATACTCTTTGTCCGCAGCAAGATGGGTTTTCCGTCCTTGTCGTACTTGTATTCGGTCTTGAGAGCCGAGCCTATAACCTGTTCCGGCGGGATTCCATACACCTGCTGCGAGTAGGTGCGGACGAATATCTGTCCGCCGCCTGTGACAATGTATGTCCGGTAGCCGTTGGCACGCAGATACTGCATTACCTCCAGCATCGGTTTGTACACCAACTCCGTATAGGGCTTGTCGAATCGAGGATGCTTCGCCGTCGCCATCCAGCTCTTCGCCAGAGTATCGAACTCATCCACTGGCATAGCGACTTGGGTCGCCTGGTCGATGGCGTCAAACTCATCTCCGCTGTACTTCGACGTTGCCTCCGCATCGTCGATGAGCTTCCCGTGGAAAAGAGCCTTACTACTCCACTCCGGATGTTGAGGCGCAAGGGCGGAGTAACGCTCCGAAGAAAAGGCCAGCTGCGAATACATGGGATGCTCAACCCACAGCGTACCGTCTTGGTCAAACGTAGCGATACGGTCCTCTGGCGCCACGAATTGTGTGCTCCCCTTGTCGGTCGTAGCCTTTACAAAATTAATGATCGTCTGTTTCGCCGGACCGTCGTTCCATGAAGGCAGCGGATCGGCGCTGACGTTAGAGACTGCCTGGCCTCCGGAGGGCGTGGTAGCGGAAGGAGCCGAGCCGCCTGGAGTTGATGCTGGAGGAGTTGTGGAGCAACCCCCAAGAATGACCATTAACAATATCGCCAGGACCAATGAGCAAGCCACTCTGTTCTTCATATTTTCCTCCGCGTGAGGTCGTCTTGATCCTGGGCACTGATCCAGACGGCCCCACGTTGATGCGACGAGCGCTTGTACTCACACGAAAGGCCCTTTCCTTACTGCGTCAGCTTGAAGGAGTGGAGCTGTTTCGCTGCAGTTCCGAAGTTGCCAAACTGGTACGCGGATACTCCCACCACCGAAAACGTGAACGCAGGAAATAGCGCAGCAAGCAGGGCATCCAGATACTCGACTGTGCCGACGCCAATCGTGACGTGCGGGCTGTAATGCTCTCCGGTGTGTCCGCCAAGATAAGTTGCGACCGCATCGATGGTGGGCTGGTTTTCTGGCTCATCCGCCGTGGTCGCGAAGGCCGCGGCGCTGCCGGACGCGCTTGGCGCCATAAATGCCGCAGTCGCATCGATCAGTTCCTTCTGCAGCCTTATCAGGTCCGCGGTCGGCTCAACCACGATGCCGCCAAGCCCGATCTGTTTCAGTGGTATGTAGTAATACTTGAACGCCTTCAACTTCCAGCTCGTCACCTTCTCGCTCGCCAGCACTTCGGCGGCAGCGGCGAAGATTTTTTCCAGGCTCGCCGTGTAGACATAGCCCCCCATCACCGAGATGTGGGGCGCGTGCTCGTTGCCCAGCGCGTAGCCCTTAGGAAAATTCTTCAGAAGCCCCGCATTGGCGGCCTGCGCGTGCTGGATCATCGTCGTGTCCGGTTCCAGCACGATGTCGACGGCCGTAATCGGGTGTTGCAGCGTGGTTGAGGTTGTGTCGTCGTCGAGGGCGGCTGATTTATTCTCGGACATGCGATCCTCCTGTCACAATTCTCAAAGAAGTGCGCTACTTGCTGGCTCCGAGCAGAAAACTACTCCACCGGTTTCCAACCATCGTCAGGATTGAATGCGGTGATGGCCTTGGCTACATCAGTGGTGTTTTCGCCAAGATTCTTTTCCAACACAACGCCATCTTGGCTGATGAAAAACGACATCACTCCGGAATTACCATACTCGGCGGGATAGGCCAATATAGCGAAGCCACCTGTCATAACCCCGTTGACAATGTAATCCTTCGCTCCGCCGTGCGCCTTTTCGCCCTGTTTTGTCAGTATCCGATAGAGATAGCCGTGGAAGGGTTGTGGCGCCGTCGCGCTTCCCGAATAGCCCTCGGCGCTTGCATAAGCGGCCAGCGGCCCGAGAGGGCTCTCCGGTTGGTTCTCATCGGTGGGCTTCCAGTACAGACCGTTGTGCTTGCCTTCGTCGCTGACGAACTTCTGAGCATATTGCCGCACATGACTGTCGTCGTGAGTCTGGCTGAAGTATTCAGCCTGGGCATCCGCGATGGCGTTGAGAACCTCCACCGTCGACAATTCGTTGCCACCGATCCGGCGAGCCAGTATCTCCTGCTTGGCGGAGTTACTGTCGAAATACCACTGCCCAGATGAGTTTTTCAGCAAGGCGAAGGGGAAGGGATAGTTCTCAGCGCCGACGTCGAGGACCATTCCGCCGTTTGCCAACTTGCTCCAGCGGTGCATCTCGTCATAGCGGCTCGTGAATAAATCGAGCCCAGCCTTGTCCTGCACCGGATCGCCTGAGAATATTAATTCCTTCGCGTCGGGACCGAAAATCGCAGATAGCCCATTGCTGTCTCCGCTTTTCGCGGCCGCGTAAATCGCTTGCCCAGCATTTTCCGGAGAGGCGAACGTTTGCGGTCCACTAGCGGATGGCTGCTCTTTGTTGCAGCCGACAGACAGGGCAGTAAACGTGATCAAAGTCGCGAAAAGCAAACCACGCGAATATATGTTCAATTCAGCAAACCTCAGACGCGTCATACCGCTCCTTCATCGCACCAACTAAGAATCTTCTCCGAACAATTGCCCTACTCTCGTCCCATAGGGTTTCGCACCCCTAGCGACCGGCTCTTCCACCCTTGGCAGCCACACTTTGGTTCCCGCGCGCGCTCTGCGCCCGCCCCCCGCCGGATCCGGAAAATGCATTTGGACGATCAGTTTGCGCGGCGCCAGTGCCCGTGTTAGAGGTCTGCGGACGCTGATAACCGCGTGCCTCATTCGTGCTGGGTCGAGTACTCGGGGTCTGGTTCGGACGATTCCCAGGATTAGCCGGCAGAGTGCTCGGCGTCCCCGCACCCGGCCTCGTGCCGCTGCCTGGGCCATTCGGACGACTGCCTGAATTTGCTGGAAGAGTTGTAGCCGGAGGACGATTGCCGGGACGATTGCCCGGACTTGGAAGGGTTGTCGCTGGTGGACGATAGCCGGGGGGGCGACCATAGCCCGGATACCCCGGGCGATACCCAGGAGCGCCGGGACGATACCCAGGGTATCCAGGGCGGTAGCCGCCACCGTAATAGCCACCGCGCCAGTAGCTGTTCCCAACGTAAATGTTGCGATTGTAAATGACCGTATGGCTGTGCCAGTTGGTGCCCCAATAACTCCAGCCCCACCCGCAGCACCCGCCATACGCCATGGCCCCCACCATGATCCCGACGCCGAACACAATCGCCGCAGTTGATGGCGGCGGACCCACATAGACATAGCCGGGGTACGCGTAGGGAACCCCGTAAATCACCGCAGGGTTGTATACGGGTACATACACAATCTGGGGATTCGCCGGCTGAATGACGATTGTCTGTGGGCTCTCCTGAACGACTTTGATTTCCGGGGTCGATTTCAGATTACCCGCCGCTTGCGCCTTGGCGCGCATTCTCTGGACCGCAGCCATGACGTCGGGCTGCTGTGTAGCTGAAGCTTCACCAAGGGCAGAAGTCCAGGCAAGGTTCTTCGCCAGATTCTCGAGCACGGAAGGAAACTGGGTTAACGCCTTCACCGCTGGGTCCCATGATTGTTGATCGACTGCCTTGGCCAGGGCCTCGCCCTTGAGCTGGGAGTTGTCCTTGAGCCAGAGCGTGGCGTCGACGATTTCGTAGGGAAAAGTTGCAGCTCCAAGAATCTGCGCGACCAAAGCGTCGGGGTAAAGCGCGATGGGAGCAACAATCCCGTCGAGTTCGTCGCTCGAAAGAGGTTGATACTCCTCCCCGGTTCCCGACGGGGACGCATTCTGAGCTGCCGATGGGGCCGCGCTCTGTGCGACTGCCCCAACGGGAAACGTGGTCAGGACAAGAAGAAAACTCATCAATACGGCAACTGCTTTCTGCATGCCAACCATAGTGTCCTGACTTCCTCTATTTGGTGGTTTCGAATGGGTAAACATACTTCCAGTCCTGCTTCATGTCCACGACAGTCCAACCCTTCGCCTTGGCCTCAGTCAAGGCCTTGTCCAGGGTGCCCAGCGGCGAAACATCATAGGCATACTCGCGGACGGAATCGGTGTGGCGCACGATCAATCCGTAGCGCGAACCCGCGCCCGCTGTGGTCCATTGCAGCATCTGCAAATCGCCGTCGGAGTTGCCGAACGCGGCGATAGGCCTGCGCCCAATGTGCATGTTGATCGCGACTGGCTTGCCCACGTTATCGTCCATGAAATTCAATTCCGGCAATCGTGTGAGCACTGGCACGCCTGCGACCATCTCGAACTTGGTTACGATGCTGCTGCCAACCACCTGCTCGGGCGGAATTCCATAGACCTTGTCCGCCCAAACCCGCATAAATTCAATTCCTCCGCCGGAGACGATGAACGTCTTGAACCCGTGGGCGCGCAGGTAAGCAAGCAGTTCCAACATCGGCTGGAAAATCAGGTCAGTGTAGGGACGATCGAATTTCGGATGCCTCGCGGTTGCGATCCATTCCTCTGCAATCGTTGCGAACTCGTCCGTGGTCATGCCCGCATGGGTGACCATTGCAACTTCCAGCAAGCCGCGCAGGCCCCCGGCGGCGACAGCTTTCATGTCGTTTTCCAGGACTGCGGCATAGAGTGGCTTGTCTTTCCATTCGGGGTGTTGCGGAGCCAAAGCTCTCAGCCGATCGAAGACGAACGCGAGCTGGAAGTACGCGGGCATCTCGCTCCAGAGCGTCCCATCGTTATCGAAGACCGCGATCCGCTCTTCAGGTTTAACGAATTGCGGCCCGCCAGCCGTAGTCACTCCGCGAACAAAATCTATGATGCTCTGCCTTGTCGCACCCTCATTCCAGGAAGGCAGCTGAGCCTCACCTTGGGCACGGTCTCCGGACGCAAATGTGGTCGGACTTATGGCCGTCGTCACGCCATCATCGTCACTGCTCCGTGGCCGTCCAGGAACTGTCACTATTGACAGGAAGGGTGGGGTCAACACTAACCTCGGCCCTGCAAATCGGTTGGAATCGGTCAAAAACGGGTCACGGCCGCGTACCTTATAAAGACGGCCGCGTACCTTATAAAGTACGTCTCGCCCATGTCAAGTCTACTTTAGTAGACATCCGACGTCCTCGAAAGTAGACATTTCTTCCACAGCTTAACCTATTGATTCCATTGATCCGCCGAAAGGCCCGCACGAAGAATCAACAACTTACGCCGATATTTTTCTGCAAAGTTCGAATGTTCCAGCTGGAACATTCAGCACAATGTTCCAGTCGGAACATTTCTCCGTCAGCGGTTATCCAGAGCGCCGGCGACTCCATACGGTGGCAGGTCCACAGTGTCGGCCTGCTTGCCATCGAGTATCAGCTTCATGGCATGAGGCAGAGCCACCCGCCGGTTTTCCCCGGCGTAGTTGACGAGCACAAACACCTGCTTGCCAGCACCAACCCGTCGGCTGACTTCAACCCCATCAGGCACCGGACCGAATACGGGCGTCACACCAGACCTCTGCGTCATCCATTCGGCAGCCTTGGCCATCAGGTTCTCATCGAGAATGGCGCCGATATATGTGATTCGGCCTTTGCCAAAGCTCTTAGTCACAACAGCGGGTTGATCGTCGAGCCATCCGTTGCTCTTGCCGTAGGTCAGAAGCACTTCGCCGCCGGGAGCTTGACTCTTCAGTTGCTCAGCCCAGATGCTGGCTTCACCGCTGCCCCATGTGCCTGAAAGAGGGACTTCTTTTTCGAGCGCATAATACTGCTCGACGCGCGCCCCCAGAGCGTCAGCCAGGAATCCCGGCTGGCGCTGCGGCAGCAGAGCGTTAAATTCATCCTTCATGCCGGAACGCGGACCGAGGACGAGATGCCCGCCCTGCCGCACATACGCCAGTAGGTGATCCGCGAGATCCTTCGGCAGCACGTTCAGGCTGGGAGCGGCCACCAACTTGTAGCCATCGAGAGGCGCATAGGCGCTGACCACGTCGACCGACTGGGCAATCTGCCGCAGGGCGCGGTAGTAACTTTTCAGCAGCTTGATGTCGTCATACTTTTCCGTGTGCTTCTGGAATTGAATTGCCCAGTGGCTGTCGTAGGAATAGAGCAGCGCCACCTGCGAGAGCGGCGAAGTGTCGCGGAAGCTGCTTTCAACTTTGGCAAACTCGTGCGCCGTCTGCGCGGCCTCGTCGTAGAAAGGAACGGGCGTTCCGTCGGGGCCAACGAGGACGCCATGAATCTCCTCCTGTCCATTCAGCGCGCTGCGCCATTGCCAATAGTTGACGTCATCGGCGCCGTGGCCGATGGCCTGCCAGGCCATGGCACGGGCCTCACCACGGTTAAGGAAGTTATTGAGCGAAGACCAATTCACTGCGCCCGGTTGCGTCTCCATTACCCAGAAATTCTGCCGCTTGAATCCGCGCGTCAGGTCATGGGCGAGGCCGTTGTATGCCGGGTCAACATGTCCCGTGCCGACATAATCATCCCAGGACGCGAAGGTGAGCGGCTCGCTGAGGGCATAGTGATCGAAGCCGTCGAAAAATCCCATGAAGTTACAGGTAATGAATTGGCGCGTGTCGCTGTGTTTGCGGATCACATCAATCTGGTCCTGCTGGTAGGAAGCCCAGGTGTAGGTCACGAACCGTTTCCAATCCAGCATCAGGCCGGGGTTGTGGCCGCCGATAGGAATCGGGATCTCCGCCCAGTTGTCGTAAGTCTGGCTCCAGTAGCTCGTAGTCCAGTCGGTGTTGAGAGTGTCGAGCGACTTGTATTTTGCCTTGAGCCAATTTTGAAATTGCTGGCGCGTGCCATCGTCGTACGACATCAAGGCATAGCCTTGTTCATTATCGATCTGCCAACCCACCACGTTGGGATTGTGTCCAAAGCGAATTGCCATCTGCTCGGCGATGCGGCGGCAGAATTCACGGTAGCGCGGAGACGAGGCTGAAGCGTGCGCGCGATTGCCATGCGTCACGCGTTGACCATCGGGCTCCACGCGGAGGGTCTCCGGATATTTCTGCGTGAGCCAGGCCGGGGGAGTTGCCGTTGGCGTTCCGAGAACAGAAACGATGTGATGCTTGCCAGCCAGGTTGATGGCGCGCTCCAGCCAGTCGAAATCATAATGGCCTTCGGAAGGCTCCATGCGGCTCCAGGCAAATTCCCCGATGCGCACGACTTTCAGGTCGGCGGCTTCCATCAGGCGCAGGTCATCCTTCCAGCGGGGCTCGGGCCACTGTTCGGGGTACCAGGCGACGCCTATTAGGATTGCGTTCTGCCCTGGGATTTGTGTGGGAATCGAGGAGGACGGCGGCGCGGCGGTTTGAGCCGACGCTGAAATAATCGGGGCTGAAACAATAATGCTGAGAGCGAAACATGAGATGGTTCGAAACAGGAATGAGGGAGACATGCATGGCTCCGGGTTTGCTTGAAATTAAATCGCGGCCGTTTCCCTTATCAAATTGTGGTCAGCCTCGCACTTAATCGCCACAGGGGAGTCGCAGACGAGTTATAAATTCTCGACCAGGCGATTGGCAAACGGTGCTAGACTTCGCCCGACTAAGTCAGCGAGGTAAAATTGGCGAGGTAAAATCGGCAAGGACAAGAAAGACTATGGACCTGAATGCATATTTCTGCTGGGCAGGCGCAGTACAGCGTCGCATCACCTTCCTCGTTGTTATTAGCACTATCACTGTCGTTACTATGACACTCGCGGGATTGCCCGCGGCCGCTCAGTCTGCGGGAAACACGACGTCAGCAAGGCCTTGGATGGACCGCCAACTTTCTCCGGATGAGCGGGCGGACCTGGTGGTTAAAGAGATGACGCTCGAAGAAAAGATTTCCCTTCTCCACGGAACCGGCATGGGGGACTTGAGTCCGATGAGTCCGCTCGCCGTGCACTCGAACGGCGGAGCCGGTTACGTAGTTGGCGTTCCGCGGTTGGGGATTCCCGACCTCCAGATCTCCGACGCAGCCTACGGTGTCAGGGAGAGTGGAAAGAATGGCCGTTATTCGACCGCGCTTCCCAATTGCCTGGCCGCCGCGGCAAGTTGGGACCTGAATGCGGCTTACGAATTCGGGGCACTGATCGGGCGGGAGTTGCGCGATCAGGGGTTCAACATGTCGCTGGGTGGGGGAGTGAATCTGGCGCGCGAACCTCGCGACGGACGCACCTTCGAGTACATGGGGGAAGACCCGCTGCTGGCCGGCAAGATGGTCGGGCAGCTCATTCGAGGAACGCAGGCGCAACATGTACTGGGTGATATCAAGCACTACGCAATGAATGACCAGGAGAGCGGACGGAAAGCGGTCAACGCCAACATCGACAAACGGTCGATGCGGGAAACTGATCTGCTTGCTTTCGAGATTGGCGTGCGTGAAGGAAATCCTGCCGCGGTGATGTGCTCCTACAACCGCGTGAATGGAGACTACGCTTGCGAGAATAAATACCTTCTGACTGACGTGCTGAAGAAAGCGTGGAATTTCAACGGATTCGTCGTGTCTGATTGGCAAGCAACGCACAGCGTTGCCAAGGCGTCGGCTGCCGGCCTTGATCACGAAGAACCCGGTGAGTTGTTCTATGGCGAAGGCCTGGAAAATGCAGTCAAGTCCGGTCAGGTGCCGTTGGCTGAGGTTGATGATCACGTTCATCGAATCCTGCGGTCGATGTTTGCTACCGGAGTAATCGATGATCCTCCGCGGAAGGGAGTTGTCGATGTGGTTCGCGGTTTTGAAGTGGCGCAGAAGATTGCGGAGCAGGGTATTGTGCTGCTGAAAAACGATCGAGCCCTCCCGCTCGATGCATCCCAGCT
Source organism: uncultured Acidobacteriaceae bacterium (assembly GCA_963747615.1). Lineage (GTDB taxonomy): Bacteria > Acidobacteriota > Terriglobia > Terriglobales > Acidobacteriaceae > Sulfotelmatobacter. The sequence goes on along the minus strand of CAVVFP010000001.1, from coordinate 230,585 downwards.
TCGAACCATTGCGGTCATCGGCGCCCATTCCGATGTAGGAATGCTCTCGGGCGGCGGCTCGGCGCAAGTGGATCCTCCGGGAGGAAACGCGATCATGCCTCCGGGGGAAGGCCGAACTACCTGGCAAGCGCACATCTGGTTCCCGACATCTCCTCTGAAGGCCATCCGAGCCAAGGCTCCGGGTGCCAAGGTTCAATATGATCCCGGCACAGATATTTCCTCGGCCGCGACGCTGGCGAAGGGCGCGGATGTTGCCATCGTGTTCGCACAGCAGTGGGAGAGCGAAGCGATGGACCTCGAAACCTTGGCGCTGCCGGAACATCAGGACGACTTGATCGCTCAGGTGGCAGCTGCAAATCCACGTACGATTGTGGTGCTTGAGAATGGGAGTCCGGTCACCATGCCATGGGTTGGCCAAGTGCATGGCATTTTGGAAGTGTGGTATCCCGGCACGCGGGGCGCGGACGCGGTTGCCAACATTCTGTTTGGCGACGTCAACCCAAGCGGCAAGCTGCCCATCACTTTTCCAAAGAGCGACTCTGACTTGCCGCATCCCATCCTGGTGAAACCTCCGAAGGAGTCGACCGAACCCTCCGGCCCCGGATCATGGACTCCTATTGCAAAAGGTTTGCTGGCATTTCAGGTCACTTATGACGAAGGACTAAAAGTTGGTTATAAGTGGTATGACGCTGAGCAAAAAGAGGTGCTATTTCCGTTCGGTTACGGACTCTCCTACACCAGCTACAGCTATTCGAATCTCAAGCTGACTTCCGGGAAAAGCGTTCGCCTGAGTTTCCAGCTGACGAACACGGGCTCTCGCGCAGGCGCCGAGATTGCCGAGGTTTACGCGGCTTTGCCGGCCAGCGCCTTGGAGCCGCCCAAGCGTTTAGTGGGATGGAGTAAGGTGCAACTCGGCGCGGGCGAGAGCAAGGAAGTGACCATCGAAGTCGATCCCTGGTATCTATCGGTCTTCGACGTCGATCGGGATGCGTGGGAATTGCCTTCCGGAAGTTACACGTTTCTGGTGGGAGGCTCGTCGCAGGATTTGCCGCTGAAAGAGTCCGTCACTCTGAAATCCGGCTCCGGCGAGTATCGCCGCTCCGTCCACTCGGCGCGGCGATGAAGCTGTGAAGGCATCGCGGGTAGTGGTGCAGTTCCCGAACAGAAACTCCCGTGCGGGCTGGTGTTGAGCCCACGGGTATGGGGTGCTTCGACTGCGTGAGATTGTCCTTCGGAGGATCTCACTCCGCTCAGCATGACAGACGTGTGCGGGTTTATTCGTGATTCGAAATCTGGCGCAGCGCCGGGTAAATTCTCCGGTACGTGCGGTAGGCCTCGTCGAGGACTGCAACGCTTTTCGCGTCGGGATGAATTTTCTGGGTGGGTTGCGCAACGGCATCGCAGGCTTCATCGACGGATTGCCAATGCCGGGCACCAGTTCCGGCAAGGATCGCCGCGCCGTAGGCCGCACCTTCTTCGGCCTGCGGCACCTCCACAGTTTGTCCATAGACATCAGCCTGAATCTGCCGCCAAAGAGTGGATCGAGCCCCTCCGCCGCCGAGGCAAATCCGATCAATCGGCAGGTTCAGCTCGCGGAAAATCGTGATGCTGTCGCGAAGACTGAAGGCCCCACCCTCCATAATCGCGCGGACGACGTGAGCCCGGGTGTGAACCGCAGAGAGACCGACCAGCGCAGCGCGCGCATTCGGATCGCAATGAGGGGTCCGTTCTCCCATGAGATACGGAGCCCACAACACTCCGTCACAACCGGGCGGAGCGGCGGCGGCTTCGTTGGATAAGAGTTCGTAAGGATCGCGAGTGTTCTCACTCGAATCTTCGTATCTAGCGCCGACAAGTTTAGCGCCGAAATTATCGCGGAACCAGCGCAGCGAAAGACCGGCTGCCTGGGTCACGCCCATAACATGCCATCGTCCCGGGATGGCGTGGCAGAAAGTATGAATTCTTCCTTGAGGATCGAGCGTCGCCTCGCGCGTAGTTGCAAATACTACGCCCGACGTGCCAATGGTTGCGCTGACTGTTCCAGCCCGAACAATTCCCATCCCCACCGCACCTGCGGCCTGGTCGCCTGCACCCGCCACCACAGGCGTTCCCGCTTTCAGGCCGGTGGCTTGCGACCCCTGGACGGAGACTCGCGCGCAAACATCCGGAGACTCCCACAAAGAAGGCAGAAGTGTTCGGTCAATCCCAGTCCGGCGTAACACTTCCGAGGACCACTGGCGCCCGGCTACGTCCAGAAGAAGAGTTCCGGAAGCATCCGCCATGTCAGTGGCGCGTTCGCCAGTGAGTTGAAAGCGCACGTAGTCTTTGGGCAGCATGACGTGGGCCACGCGGTCCCAGTTGCGCGGTTCGACCTGTCGCACCCAAAGCAGCTTGGTCAATGTGAAGTTGGTGAGCGGCGGATTGCAGGTGAGATCGATGAGATCAGCGCCGAAGAGATCAGAAAGCTCTGCAACTTGCGCTTCGGTGCGCTGGTCACACCAGATGAGGGCGGGCCGAACTACTTGATCATCGGCATCGAGCAATACAGCTCCGTGCATCTGCCCGGAGAAACCGACACAGGCGATTTCGTCGGCGCTGCAGCCGGAGGCTTGGAGGGCGCTGCGAACCGCTAATACGCAGGCTCGCCACCAATCGCGCGGATCCTGCTCCGCCCATCCGATCTGAGGAGTCGCGAAGGGGACATGCTCTTCAGCGGCGCTGGCCAAGACTCGCCCGTGTTGATCGATGATGAGCGCACGAGTTCCGCCGGTGCCTACATCAATTCCGAGGAATTTGATATTCCCTCCACCTGGCGCCAGCTATTCCATCGACAACGGCACGGTCGCGGTCGGAATAAAACAATTTCGCTTCAAACGGAATAGCGGCCCAAACGCTGGGCTATTTTGCCACAGGCTGAGTAAATTGGCCGGTACTACGCGAAGAAAAACGAAGGAAAATCAATGAAATCTGCTGCGTAGAGGTCGGAGCCTAAAGCAGGTCTCGGTAGCGTTCTAAGGCGACACGAACCAGTTGGCTCCGAGTCCGCACTTCGGTCTTACCGAAGAGTTGCTGGAGAGTATTCTTAACCCCACTTTCTGAAATATCCATTCGTGAAGCTATCTCTTTGTTTGCCAGACCTTGAACCACGAGCCGGAGCACGTCCAACTCACGGGGATTCAGTGAAGGCCTTTCCTTCTGGTCAAACGACAACGCGGCAGCGACGTTCTGCTCTTCGCTGACGTCAGCAATAATCGCAGCCAGCTTGGGCGTCGTGCCTTCCTTGTAGCTGGAAAACCATACTTCGGCGAGAAAAGACTCCCCGTTGCCCCGATGTCCGCGGCACTGCATCGATGTCCGGAACTGGGGTCCGCCCTCGGGCCGCAACGCATGATGCAGCTCCGGCAGGAATGCGGCGATAGGTTGGCCGATCAGTTGACCATCGTGCGGAGCCATGAGTTCGTTAGCCGCTTGGTTGGCCAATTCGACGAAGCCTCGCTCGTCGATCGTAACAATGGCTGCCGGGCTCGTTTCCACTAAGACACGTATCCGTTCCTGGGCTTCCAGGCTCAGGCGCTTGTTGCGGAGGACCTCCGAGGTCAAGAGCCCACAGCCACACAGCGCCAGCGCTTCAAATCCCAAACGAATGTTGGCGTCAGATGGATCTAGATTGCTGAAACGCTCGCTTAGCAACGCACACGCCAAACCCAATAGAACGATCGCCCAGCGTGGTAGAAAGCCCGCAGCGAGCATAATGGGAAATAGGTAGAGGAAGCCTAGAGAGAAATAGGGCTTCGTCCACCAATCCACCGCCGCGATTGCCAGGACGATGAAACTACTGACCAGCAGAACGGGGATTCGGTTCTGCCGCTCCCAGCTCCAATCCAAGTGAGGCATGAATTCGGTGTCAAAGTCTGAATTATCCCACGGTCAGCCCCTTCGATGGACCTAATCAAACGATTTGTCCTCAAGATTGGCTTTCCTGGTATCAATTGACGGTCAACCGGCGTCGCTTCCTCTTTCTTTCCATCCCTCTCAATCGAACGATTGCCTGATCGGTTCTTCCGCGGATCGAAATACCTACGCTTAGGGCTGTTTGAGTGCCTCCCACGCCGAAGGAGCTTGCGGTATACGGAAGAAACATGACTTTCGGCAATGAACTCGGGGAGGTGTGTCCGGCGGTGACTGCATGGAGTGACGATGTGCCAGCAACGGTTCGGAGCAGGAGGTGATTCGGCGCGTCGTCGATTTCGCCCTCGGCAACCGACTGCTGATCCTTGGGCTGGCCTTGGTGTTGTTCGTCTGGGGGATCGTTTCGTTCCACAATCTGCCGATCGAGGCGTACCCCGACGTCGCGGACAACTATGTCGAGATCATCACCCAGTGGCCTGGAATTTCGGCGGAGCAAATCGAGCAACAGGTCACGATCCCGCTCGAAACCGCCACGAACGGCATACCCGGAGTCGTGCATCTCAGATCATTTTCACTATTCGGTCTCTCCGACCTGAAGCTCATCTTCGACGATGGCACCGACAACGCCTGGAACCGCGAGCGCGTGCTCGAACGCCTGAACCAGGTCACTCTTCCAGCAGGCGTCACGCCCCAGATGGGCACCGACTGGAGCCCGGTCGGCCAGATCTGTTTCTTCACCTTGCACAGCACCAATCCGAAATACGACCCCATGGAGTTGAAGTCGATCGAAGACTGGGTCGTAGAGAAGAATCTCAAGTCCGTACCCGATATTGTCGACGTCGCGAGCTTCGGCGGTCCTACACGCGAATACCAGGTTCGCGTCGATCCCAACAGACTTGTCGGGTACGGTCTGAGTCTCGCCCAAGTCGAGCAGCAACTCACCAACAACAATGCCAACGCGGGTGGAGGCTTCATCCAGGAAGGCTTACAGCAAATCAATGTGCGCGAGGTTGGCCTCATTGGCCGCGTTCACGACATCGAACAGACCGTTATCCTCGCCAAGGGCGGCACGCCTCTTCGTATGAAGGATATTGCCGTGGTTTCGCAGGGACCCAAGGTCCGGCTCGGCAAGTTCGCCCGGGCAATTCACCGCGAAAACGGCAAGATCATCGACAACGATGATGTTGTCTCAGGCATTGTTCTGCTGCGCAAAGGCGCTGCGGCCGATCCTGCCCTCAAAGCGCTCCACGAAAAAATCCAGGAGATGAACGACCATATCCTCCCGCCAGGAGTGAAAATCGTCCCCTTCATCGACCGAAGCGACCTCGTTCACTTCACCAGCCACACCGTGCTGCACAACCTGAGCGAAGGAATGATACTGGTCTCGATCATTCTGTTCCTCTTCCTCGGCAACGTCCGTGGCGCGCTTATCGTTGCTGCGACGATTCCATTCTCGTTGCTCTTCGCCTCGATCTGTCTGGATCTCAAACAGGTTCCTGCAAACCTGCTTTCTCTCGGAGCTTTAGATTTTGGCATGGTCGTTGATGGGGCAGTGGTGATGATCGAAAACATCGTCCGCCATATGGGCTTTGCCCAGGGTACCGAGACCCCGATTGAGCGCATCGGCGATGCCGCGCACGAAGTGCAGCGCCCTGTCTTCTATGCTATCGGCATCATCATTACTGCCTACCTCCCTATCTTTACTCTCCAGCGCGTCGAAGGCCGCCTGTTTCAGCCCATGGCATGGACGGTCGCCTTCGCCCTGCTGGGAGCGTTGATCTTTTCCATCCTGATTGCTCCTGTCCTCGCCAGCTTCGCCTTCGCAAAGGGTGCAAAGGAATGGCATAACCCAGTCATGTCGTTTCTGACGGAACGTTACCGAACCGCCGTTCGCTGGGCGATCCGACACCGCATGATTACGGTTAGCGTAGGTGGGCTCGCTATCCTGCTGGGGAATCTTGTTGCGTTCAGCGGCCTCGTTGGTTCCGAATTTCTACCCCATCTCGATGAGGGCGCGCTGTGGGTGCGCGGCACCCTCGCCCCCAGCACAGGCCCCGACGAGGGAATCCGGGTTGCCAACCAGGCACGCATCGTTCTGTGCTCCTTCCCCGAGGTCCCGGAATGTACGAGTCAAGTCGGTCGTCCCGACGACGGCACCGATACCACTGGCTTTTTCAACACCGAGTATTTTGTCGACCTGAGACCGAAAGAAGAGTGGCGGCCGGTTTTTCACCAGGACAAGGATCGCCTTATCGCGGCCATGCAGCGTGAACTCGACAAGATCCCCGGCGTCGTTTGGGGATTCAGTCAGCCCATTGAAGACAACATGGAGGAGGCCGTCAGCGGTGTCAAAGGCGAACTCGCCACTAAGATCTATGGCGATGATTTGAAGACCCTGGAGGCCGAGGCCGATGAGATCGTTGCCATTATGCGTCAAGTGCCGGGAATCGAAGACCTCGGCGTTCTCCGCGTTTTGGGTCAGCCCAACTTAAACGTGACGTTAGATCGGGACGCGGCTGCACGTTACCAGATCAACGTCGCTGATGTGCAGGACGCAATTCAAACCGCAGTCGGCGGCAACGCGCTCACCCAGGTGCTTCAGGACGAAGCGCGATATGACCTCGTCCTGCGCTATCTCCCCGAATACCGTGACTCCAGGGAAGCTATTGAAAAGATTCGACTGTTATCTGCCTCAGGAGAACGTGTCTCTCTCGCGCAGCTTTGTAAGATTCAGGTGGCTGACGGTGGTTCGGAGATATATCGCGAGGGCAATCAGCGCTACATAGCGATCAAGTACAGCGTGCGCGGTCGCGATCTTGGGAGTGCAGTCGAAGAGGCGATCGACAAGGTGACTCGCCAGGTGAAACTGCCCCCCGGTTATCACCTCAAATGGGAAGGAGAATACGCCAGCCAGAAGCGGGCCAACGCGCGCTTGCTCATCGTGTTGCCGATTACCATCTTCATCATCTTCGTCATCCTTTACACGATGTTCAAATCGTTCAAATGGTCCTTGCTGATCATGGCCAACGTCGTCATCGCACCCATCGGCGGCGTGATTGCCCTTTTGATGACTGGGACAAACTTCAGCGTTTCCTCGGGAGTCGGTTTCTTGGCCCTCTTCGGCGTTTCGGTGCAAACGGGCGTCATCATGCTCGAATACATCAACCAATTGCGGGTGCGGCGCTACTCTATCGAAGACGCTGCTGTCGAGGGAGCGGTACTGAGGCTACGGCCCATCATGATGACAATGCTGGTTGCGACTCTGGGATTGTTGCCCGCCGCTCTTTCGCACGCGATCGGATCGGATTCTCAGCGTCCTTTTGCGATCGTTATTGTCGGCGGCCTGATCGCAGCATTGGTGATGAGTATCTTCCTGCTGCCAACACTCTATGTGTGGATTGCCGGCGACCACGATGTCCTGCCTGCGGCTGAAGGAGAATTCGCAGAGGGAGAACACATCGACTGAAGGTCCCATCGCAGGTAGGAATCGCGATATCACTCATTGACCGCTGGTCACCGATTATCAATTAGGACTGGCGACCGGGCAAACCAGCGGCCAAAGCAAATGTCTTTGTGGGATGCCACGACGGTGAGCAGCCAAACCCGAAAGCCCGCCAGTAAGGCTGCCAGCACGAATACCCTAAGAAGCTAAGATGAACCACAAGGTTGTTGCGCGATCTCCGCTCCCTTTCAGGGCCGCATCCCTTTCCGGTTGATTTCATCCAATGAGTAATGGAAAAAGGCATAGCGGTTTCAGTGCTTGATCTTGTGGGCATGCGAGCCGGGGAGCCCGCGGGCAGCGCAATTGCCAGATCGGTGAATCTAGCGCAGCACGTGGAACAACTTGGATACAAGCGCTACTGGCTGGCGGAGCATCACTCTATCCCTGGACTGGCTTGTTCAGCCACGCCCGTGCTGATCGGGCACGTGGCGGCAGCCACCACGACGATTCGAGTGGGCAGTGGTGGAGTGATGCTGCCGAACCACGCACCGCTGGTGGTGGCGGAACAGTTCGGCACCCTGGAAGCGCTATATCCGGGGCGGATCGATTTGGGGTTGGGACGAGCTCCTGGCGGCGACTCGCAAACGATGCGGGCGCTGCGGCGGGATTTAGGGCATCGTGGGGATGATTTTCCAGAGCTCCTCGACGAATTGCGGGGCTATCTCGGTCCGGAAAAACCGGGGCGAGTGGTGAGAGCGATTCCCGGACAGGGGAGCAATGTGCCGATCACATTGCTGGGGTCGAGCGGCTTCAGCGCGCAACTGGCGGGGACGCTGGGGTTGCCATTTGCGTTCGCGGCGCACTTCGCTCCCGAGTATTTGTACGCCGCAGCCGAGTTGTACCGCAGGCAGTTCCGGCCGAGCGAGGTTCTCCACAGTCCATACTTTATGGTAGCGGTGCAGGTGATTGCGGCAGAGACGGATGCGGCAGCGCGGCGGCTGTTCACGACGCCGCAGCAACGCTTTTTGCGACTCATTCGAGACCAGCCGGTGGAATTGCTGCCTCCAGTGGATTCCATGGAGGGGATCTGGCAGGACTGGGAGCGAGCGGCGGTGGAGAGCAAACTGGGCGCGGCGATTGTAGGATCGAACGCGATGGTGAAGGCGGGGCTGGAGAAGCTGGTGGGTGATACAGCGGCCAACGAAGTGATTGTGGTGACTGATACCTACGAAGCTGCGGACAGGATCGAGTCGTATCGACGCGTGGCGGGCGTTGCGACGATGGTTGAGGCGAAGTCAATCGTCACTGCCTGATGAAGGGGGGTTCGCGCGCTATCGGGCTCTTTCACTCCGGAGAGCGGCGCACCGCCATATCCGCGATGTGGGAAACTAATATTGCATGAAGAAAATCGGCTTTCTCTCATTCGGTCATTGGACACCTTCACCGCAGTCACAAACGCAGTCGGCGACCGACGCGCTGCTGCAGTCCGTTGACCTCGCCGTAGAGGCCGAGCGCCTGGGAATGGACGGAGCCTACTTCCGGGTTCATCACTTCGCGCAGCAACTGGCATCGCCGTTTCCGCTGCTGGCGGCAGTCGGCGCGAAAACGCGAAAGATTGAAATTGGCACCGCAGTGATCGACATGCGGTATGAGAATCCTCATTACATGGCGGAGGACGCCGGGGCTGCGGATCTAATCTCTGGCGGCCGGTTGCAGTTGGGAATCAGCCGTGGCTCCCCCGAGCAGGTCATCGATGGGTGGCGCTATTTTGGCTATCGCCCGAATAAAGGCGAGGACGACGCTGATATGGGCCGCCGACATGCCGAAGAATTTCTTGAGTTGCTGCGCGGCAAGGGCTTCGCTCAGCCTAACCCACGGCCAATGTTTCCCAATCCCCCAGGGCTTCTGCGTCTTGAGCCACACTCTGCCGGATTGCGTGATCGAATCTGGTGGGGGTCTGGTTCCAACGCGACGGCGGAATGGGCCGCGAAGTTAGGAATGAACATGCAGACCTCAACCCTCAAATTCGACGAGACCGGCGAGCCGCTCCACATCCAACAAACCGCCCAGATTCGCGCTTTTCGCACAGCTTGGAAGAAAGCGGGTCACACGCGCTCTCCGCGCGTTTCTGTTAGCCGCAGTATTTTTCCGTTGATCGATGACCGTGATCGGGACTATTTCGGACGAGGTTCTCAGGAGGAGGACAAAATCGGGTTCCTTGACGAAAACACACGGGCGATCTTCGGCCGCAGCTACGCTGCTGAGCCAGAGATTCTGATCGAGCAACTCAGGAAAGATGAGGCGATCGCGGAGGCCGACACGCTCTTGCTGACCATTCCAAATCAACTGGGTGTTGCCTACAACGCGCATGTCATGGAAGCAATTCTGACTACGATCGCCCCCGCCCTCGGTTGGCGCTAGACCGCCAACTCCGGTTTCACGTTCAGCAACTGGTCGTCGACCGGCGGGACGTTTGACTCGACCACCTCCGCCAGCCGGAAACGACAAGCAGATTTCATCATCGGCGTGAGGGGATGAGCGATGGTGTGCGGGTAGCCGTCAAACCGGAAACCATCCAGAAACGGCTCGTGGGAAGCGCCGCAATCGGCTTCCAAAACCCATACAAGTCAATCGCGGAAAATGGGCATATTGTGCGTATTTCGAGGGAAAGTGGGGCGGACTTTCTCTGCACTTCAGACTGCGTGGCGGGGAGGAATGATTCGCCCCCCCGGTACAGGTTTCTATGCAGAGCAAATCATCCCACGCGCGGCTTGACCTCGGTTGCGGTCATATTCCTCGTACTCCAGTTCGAAGCCACATTCGTACTTCGTTGCTATAGCAGCGAGTCCCTGCCGTTTTGCACGGAGACCGTCAGGACAAAACTAGGACACAAAACTCATTGTTTGGAATCAGAACCTTGCGGGAACCGCGAGAATTGAGTCAACCGAACCGACTAGATTGGTCGGGGAGAGAGGATTTGAACCTCCGACCCCCTGGTCCCGAACCAGGTGCTCTACCAGGCTGAGCCACTCCCCGACACCGCGGGCGGCGACAAGGAAGGCCATCCACCCGCACACTTTACCGCGACCACAACTGAGATTATAACATCGCAACCTTGGCCGCTCCCTCTCGCTTGCCCGAAGCACTTTTCGCGTTACACTGATGGCGGACCGGGATGACGCCCTACAAACAACCATGTCGTGATAAGCCATGCTCTGACCGACCATGTCCTGACCGACCATGTCCTGACCGATCATGATTGTCCTCCGCGCTCATCGTCTCTATACGCCGCAGGAAGAGATTCACGACCCGCTCCTGTTTATTGAGGACGGCTTCATCTCTGCCGTTTCTTCGCGCGCTCAGAAGGAAATCCCGAACCACTCAACGGTGGTCGATCTCACCAAAGATCTTGCCGGCGCCATCCTCGCGCCTGGTTTCATCGACATTCACATGCACGGCGGCGCCGGACTCGATGTCATGCAGGCCTCACCCGGCGAACTGCCGCATCTGAACAAATTTCTGACCACGCATGGCGTCACCGGCTACTTTCCTACCACGGTCGCAGCGCCTCTTGATCAGACTTACGCGGCGCTGGAGCGCCTGGCCGACGCGATTGCGGCCCCAGTTCCCAGCAACGGCGATGCGGTGCAGGCTCGGCCGCTCGGCATTCACCTGGAAGGCCCATTCCTCAGTCACAAGCGGCGCGGCGTGCATCCGCCACAATACCTCGTCGAGCCTACGCTCGAAATCTTTGATCGGCTTTGGCAGGCCGCGCGCGGGCAAGTGTGCATGATGACCATTGCTCCGGAACTTCCCGGAGCGCTCGAGGTGATCTCGGAAGCGGCGCGGCGCAACGTTTGTGTGAGCATCGGCCACTCCGACGCGGGGCTGGAAGCCGCACGCGCCGGGGTCCGCGCCGGCGCGCGTCACGCCACCCACACCTTTAACGCCATGCGGCCGCTCGATCATCGCGATCCCGGCATCCTCGCCGAAGTGCTTACCGACCGGCAGCTCAGTGCCGACATCATTGCGGATGGAATTCACGTCGCGCCCGAGGTAGTGCAGCTGTTCCTGCTTGCCAAGGGCGTTGAGCGCTCCGTGCTGATCACCGACGCCACTGCCGCGGCGGGGATGCCCGACGGCACTTACCAGCTCGGTCCTATCCAGGTCCAAGTGAAAGACGGCAAGTGCACGATGGATGGAAAACTTGCGGGCAGCGTCCTGACCATGGACCTTGCGGTTCGCAATGTAACTCGTTTCGCCGGCTGGAGCCTGCAGCATGCCGTACGCGCCGCCACGCTGAATCCGGTGCGGGCCGCGGGTTTGGCGCACGCCTACGGAGTGCTCGCTCCTGGGGCGGAAGCCAACCTGGTGGTCCTCGGTCCCAGCGGAGAAGTACGCCAAACGTTCGTTCGCGGGCTTGCGTCCTAGGCCGCTACTCCATACCAGGAACTTTTCTGAGAATATTTTTCGGCTACAGACAAATCTGCTGGGTTCAATTGTCATACCCTTGAGACCTCAACGTGCAACCCCGCCTCAGCCGCGACGAAGTTGATCAGCTCTACCAGCAGCACGGCGGGGCGCTCCTGCTTTACGCCCTGGTAATCGCGGGTGATCGGGGACGCGCCCAGGACGCGGTTCACCAGGTCTTCTTGAAAATGCTCGAAGGCGGCAATCTGCGCCAGATTGCCGATGCGAAGGCCTATCTGTTCGCGTCCGTGCGCAATGCCGTTTTGAATGTCAGAAAAGTTGAACAGCGCAACGTCGTGATCGACGAAGAATCAGCCTGGTTCGACCCGCCGCGCCGGGACTACACCGCGGAGCTGAACCTGCGGCGCGCTCTGGGCGCGCTTCCCGAAGATCAGCGCCAGGTGGTCGTCTTACACCTGTGGGGAGAGCTCACGTTCATGCAGATCGCAGAGATTCTGGAGATCAGCTCAAATACAGCAGCATCCAGATACCGGTATGCGCTGGCGAAATTGCGCGAGTCAATGTGTGTGAAGGAGGATTCCTGTGCCAACTCCTGATTTTGATAATAAGGATTTTGATTCTAAGAGATTCGATTCTAAGAGAGATGACCGATTCGAAGCCTATCTGAGGCAATTTCGTCCGTTGGCTGTCGAGCCGCTTCGGGTCGAGACGACTAAGCGTGCCCCTCGGCGTTCGCTCGCACTGGCGGCGTGGGCTGCCGCCGCGGCCGTCATCCTGATCGCGCTAGTGCTCGTCTTGCATCCTCGCACCAGCCGAACTCTCTCCAACATCGGCCCGGAAGACTTGGCAGGCCGAGAGCAGCTTGCAGACTCACAGCCGCTGACCATCGGCAGTGCGAACGCCTTGCTGACTCACGCGCCGTCCGTTAAAGCAGCCTTGGATCGTGTGCCATTTCATCCCCCGTCCACTCAACTGCCGAAAGGCAAACAGAGCGCGCTTGCCGTGCTCAGCGACAAGGACAAATTATGAACATATTTCGTTTGCTTTCAACTATCATCCTGCTTCTTGCCGCGCAGATAAGCGCTGCGTCCTCAACCCGCGAGGTTAACCTCGGCCCCAACGCCGCTTTGCTCTACTGGGCTGCATTTTCTGAAATGCAGGATTCCGGTATCAGTGACGCGACGAAGTTGAATGCGATTCTCGACGGTACGGCTCCCTACGACGATTCGCAATACAAGGATCTAGTGGAGAAGAACCGATTCGCGCTCGACATCATGGCACACGGCGCTGGGCGTCCTTTCTGCGACTGGGGCCTGGGCTACGGTTATGCGGAAGAGATGGGACCGGAGACGCCAGTGGGCTATGTTTGGAAAGCGCGGGCCCTCGGCAGCCTGAACGTTCTCTACGCATTGCATCTGCAGAGCGCAGGGAACACGGACGCGGCGGTGCGAGCGCTGGCTGCTGGAATACTCTTCGCACATGACGTCGCGAACGGTGGAACGCTGGTGTCGGCTTTAGTCGCGAAGCGTCTTCTTGTCGCACACTTTAATGTTGTGGCACTGGCGCTGCATACAGGAGGGCTGTCCGCCGGGCAACGGCTGGTCCTGCAAAAAGCGGTTGCGCAGCTCGGACCGGAAGGGCTCGATTGGCAGTCTGTTGTGCATCGGGAGATGGCGGTTCTTCATAACGCGGACCCAAGCGACTCCGCCGCGTTGGCAGAGATCGAACCCTCCTATCTGAAGGCTCTCAACAACCCTGCCGCGCTGCCGGCGCTTGAGCAGTTGCGGTCCAGCGCTCCACAAAATCTTGCGGCGATGATTCCAAATCCAAAACGGGTGCTGGAGGAGAAGCAGGATTTGACGGGCAAACTGCAGGAGGTGCGTTCCAAGTTGCAGTAGGAAACGGGCCGAGGCGCTAATTCGGCTTGCGGTCTTTCGCGTCCGCTAGATAGCGCAACAGCACAGCCTCATCGGCCCGCGTGAGCTTATCGAGAAAGGACGTATCCACCTTGCCCTCTTCGGCGGTCTGCGAAGCATTCGACTGGCGCAACTTGTCGCCCAGCTCAGGATCGTTGCTCATCACCTGCGTGTAGAACCATAGGAAGTGGCGCATCTGGTCGAGAGACTTGGTCAGCACCTGGATGGCTTCGGTCTCGGGCAGTGCGCTCAACGCCTCCATCAATTCCGGGTCGCTCGGGGCCTGCATGGCGACGTAGTTCAGCTCCCGCTGAATTGCGCGCAGATCTTCGGTAACTCGTACCATCCGCGTATGAAGGTCGTCCATCTGAGTGTCGTTCCCCATGGTCGGCAATAACAATTGCGTGATTGAACATCTCATCGCCAACGCCCAGCGGATAGATGTCCCACGATCATGCGCTTTGGTAATTCAAGCAATTACTTTGGTCTGCGAAGTAACATCCCGCGGTGGGTACGGCTGAAAGCCGCTACTGGCAAGGCTTTTGGCGCTTTCGTCAAATCACTCGCCGGTGCGCTCACAATTCTGGTACCGGGCCGCCGGATTTTCCGTCGCAGCCAACAGTGCAGTTACTATCTGTTCCGAAGTCACCAGGACCGATGCAGAGAAAGCCGATCCAAGCCTGGTCTAAGCCGGCGCAACCGATGCCCGCCACTGCTGGGCAGCGCCGATTTGTGATACAAACACGCGGATGGAAATCTCTCCGCCTAAGCCGCGTCAGTTGCTCCGCGCCATCGGCCGCTGGAGCCTGGTCGCGCTGGTAGTGAACTCCATCATCGGCAGTGGAGTCTTTGGCCTGCCCTCAACCGTGGCCGCTCTCATCGGCAACTACAGCCCCTACGCAGTGCTCGCGGCTGGCGCCGGCATGAGCGTGATCATCGGCTGCTTCGCCGAGGTGGCGTCGCGCTTTCAGGAGGCCGGTGGTCCGTATCTTTACGCCCGCGTGGCCTTTGGACGCCTCATGGGCATTCAAACCGCCTGGATGCTCTGGCTCGGCCAGGTGGCCGCGCCCGCCGCCAATGCCAACCTGTTTGTGATTTATCTGGGCGAGTTTTTCCCGCACGCGAAAGACACCGTGCCGCGGGCCATCATCCTCACAGTACTCGTAGGCCTTCTCACTGTTATCAACATTCGCGGCGTGCGCACCGGAGCGCAAGTGAGCAACTTGTTCACAGCCGCCAAGCTCGTGCCCTTGTTTGCAGTAATTGTCTTAGGTCTATACGTGCTGCAACAACATTACTGGACTCTCGCGACTCCGCCCATCGCTTCACCCAGTACTAGTCAGTGGCTGAAGGCCATGCTGCTTCTGGTCTTCGCCTATGGCGGGTTTGAAACCGCGCTCGCGCCCATGAGCGAAGCGAAGAATCCCCGCCGCGATGCGCCCTTCGCGCTCTTCACGGCTCTTGCGGCCTGCACTGTGATCTATGCGCTGATCCAGTGGGTGGTCGTCGGCGTCCTGCCCAACGCCGCGCACAGCCAGCGTCCGCTGGCCGACGTGGCGCGGCTGGCGGTTGGTCCTGTAGGTGCAGCTCTGGTCGCGGTCGGCGCGCTGATCTCCTTCTACGGATACTTGAGCGCGAAGATTCTAGCCATGCCCCGCGTCCCCTTCGCCCTGGCCGAGCAGGGAGACCTCCCCAAAGCTTTCGCCAGCGTGCACAGCCGCTTTCACACACCCTATGTCTCGATTCTTGTATTTGCGGCGCTGGTCTGGGGATTAGCTCTGCTCGGCGATTTTAAATGGAACGTGACGCTCTCCGCCGTAGCCAGGCTGCTCTATTACGCCGTAGGCTGCGCAGCCCTGCCCATCCTGCGCCGCAAACATCCCGAAGGGGCAAACGCAATGTTTCAACTGCCGGCGGGAAATTTCTTTGCTGTGCTGGGCGTAATCCTGTGCGTGATCCTGGTAACGCGCGTGGACTTCGGGCAATCGTTGATCTTAGTTGGAACGATTGCGTTGGCGTTCGTGAACTGGGCCGTGGTGATCGGTCGAAAGCACTAGGATTGACGGGGGGCAGGCGACGAACGCGCCGGGCGCCCTTCATCAACCTAACGCCCGTGTTCAGCAACAACGGTAAACTTTACGCCAAGCGCACGCAGGACAGAATTGATTGTTTCAAAGCGTGGGTGTGCGCCTGAACTCAGTGCTTTGTACAGGCTCTCCCTGCCAAGTCCCGAGTCCTTGGCGATCTGCGCCATGCCTCGCGCCTTTGCGACGTCACCAAGCGCAGCAACGAATACATCGGGGTTCGAGTCTTCGGCCGCAGCCGAAAGGTATTCCGCGATGACCTCGTCGTTATCGAGATACGCTGCCGCGTCGAATGTTTTGTAAGTTGTTTTGCGCTTCATCGTGTTGCCTTTTTGAACTCGCGAGCCATTTTTTTCGCCTTGCTAATATCTTTCGTCTGCGACGCCTTTTCGCCGCCAGCCAGCAAAACGTACACGGTCGATCCCGTTCGCGTGTAATAAACCCGGTACCCCGCTCCGACATGAATACGCATTTCGGATACACCCTCGCCCACGGGCTTGCAATCGCCGAAATTCCCAAATGTCGCACTTAGCAGGCGAGCCAAGATTCTGGCCTTCGCTTTTTGGTCAGCCAGATTGGAAAGCCAAGCATCGAAATCAGATGACCGGACAAATGTATTCACCTGTCACTCCATTGTATCCGAGTGGATACTTTACGCCAAGCCCCTACTTCCTTACGTGCCGCGTGCCGAGTCGTCTACAGTCCCCGCCGCTCGATCTCGAGCAGCGCCCTCTTGCGCTCCACGCCCCAGCGATAGCCGCTGATGCTGCCATCTTCGCGGACCACGCGGTGGCAGGGGATCGCGACCGCAACGGGATTCGTTGCACACGCGCGTGCTACTGCGCGGCTGGCGCTGGGCTGGCCAATTGCCTTCGCGACCTGGCCGTAAGAACGCGTCGCGCCGAACGGGATCGACTGCAGATAAGTCCAAACGCGCCGCTGAAATGCGGTAGCTCGAATGTCCAAAGGCAGCGCGGCATTCGGCTCACGCCCGGTCATCTTCGAAAGCAAAGCTGCGACCCAGGTTTGCAATCCGCCTTGATCGGGCTTGCGCGCGGCAAAAGGGAACTCGCGCTTCAAACCTTCAATCAATTCGCCGTCGGAATGCGCGAACTGAATCGAGCAAACGCCTCGGTCGGTAGCCGCGATCAACATGCGTCCGAGCGGCGAGTCTGCGATGGCGTAGCGAATGGAAGCCGCGATGGCGCCGCGCCGGTATTTGTCGGGGGTCATGCCCAGTTGCGACGCGGTCTTCTCGTAAAGCCGGCTGCTGGAGCCGTATCCCGCGTCATACATGGCGCGGGTCACATTGTCTCCCGCCTGCAGGTTGCGCTTAAGCAGGCGCAGACGGCAGGAATCGGCGTATTCCCGCGGCGTGATTCCAAGCGCAGCCTTGAAGCGGCGTTGCAGATGAAAAGGGCTTTGCCGAAAGACCTTGCCCATGCGCTCGAGTGTGATCGCTTCATCGAGATGCTGCTCGATGTAGCGGCAGATCTCTTTCGCCGAGTCCGATTGCGGATTGCCGCTGCCGCTGAACGATCTCGGCCGGCAACGCAGGCAGGCGCGAAAGCCGGCCTTCTCCGCCTGCTCGGGACGCGAGAAGAACGTCACGTTCTCACGTCGCGGACGGCGCGCCGCGCAAGACGGCCGGCAATAGACGGCAGTAGAGGCCACTGCGAAAACGAACTCTCCGTCCCTTGAAGAGTCGCGCGCCACGACGGCGTTCCAGCGCTCGTTGTTAATGTCATTGAGCTGGCCGTTATCGAGCTGATCGTCGTTGAGCTGAGCGTCTGGCCGAGGATTGATCGAGTTGGAGTGCACTGCGGGCATGGGGCCGGTTGAGTCCTCAACGAGTATGGCATCAGCAGTCGCGCCAGGGAAAGACATGTTATTGGAGGTCATGATAGGGGTAGCATACGGTGAAGCCGAGGAACGGACTATCCGAATCTTGCGGGCAAAAAAATAAAGCAGTTCTCAGTTCTCAGAGGAGGCTCTTTTCAGATGCTTTTCCGCTTTCCCTGATTTGCGCCCGCCGCCGGAAACGATTAGATTTCCCCTGAGCCTTTCTAACTCTCATCCTGATCGGGGACAACTACTCCATGAAGAACATGCGTTTAGCGGCAGTTGGAACTCTTGTAGCTCTGCTCTTCAGCTCTGCCTCGGCCCAAAAGGCCGCGCAGCACCTGTTGAGCAGCGACGAACTCAAGAAGGCGGTACCCACGGAGTTTTACTTCAGCGGGCAGAAAGCGCCGGTGCAGTTGCGCAACGCGGCGGGATTCCAAACGGCCGGCGGCAAGATCACATTCGCCGCTCTGGTGGATGCCTCCGGATACTCGACCGCGATCCAGCAAAAATATCAGGGCATGTTCGTTACCGAGTCCAAGGTCAACATTGGTGGGTCGGAGCTGGCGCCCGGAGAATACGGCTTCGGGTTTGCGCAAGACAAGTTCGTGGTGATGAACGTGGCCAGCGAAGACATACTGAGCGTCGCCTATCAGATCGATGCGGAGTTGAAGCGAGCGGTGCCGCTGAAAGTGGTTGAGGACGGCGCAGGCTACAAGCTATACGCCGGGAAAAAGTGGGTGTCAGTGAAGCCGGAGTAAGTTCGTACTCCTCTGGATCACTTTCCTCGGAGGCTCTGGATGGAAGACGTCAGTTACCCAGCGGCTGGAATGGACCCATCAGGCTGGAGACTCCGGAGCGCTTGCGCAATTCGCTGAGCAGCGCGCTGGCCGCGTTGGTATAGGTCTTGCTGGGGTCGGAGGGATCGGCCCAGACGGCGTCGTAGATGATCTGCGCCGCATCCTTCAGATCGATGTGCAAGGCCGCTTCGTAGACATCCGCGCGCTCTTGCAGCCGATCGTAACAGGGCTTGCAAATTGAGGCCGGTTCGGCGCCCTGGGCGTGGTGCTCGCCCAGCGTGCAGAGCACGGGAGAACTCGCGACTTCGGCGTGTGCCGCGAAAAGCTGCGACTTGAACTCTTTCAGGAAGGCCTCGCGTTCCTGCTCGACGATGTCGGTGTCAGGCAAGGGCTCGGCAGCAACCTGCGTTTTCGGAGCGGCCGGGATTACATTGGGAGAGACGCGCTCTCTGCTGTTGCAAGCCGGACAGGCGTCGACGTTGGCGGGATAGTAGAGGCGGCAGTTGGCGCAAGGCATGCCGTAGCCCGAGAACTTATGCTGGGTCTCGGCTTCGTGGCGGACGGCGTTCCGCATATCGTTCCGAACGTTATTGTTTTGAACGTCGCTTTCCGGCGGAGCAGATTTTGCCGGTTGGGTGGCTGCGGCCTGTGTGGATCGCGTCGAATCCATAATCAATCTCCCTCAAATCCCTGTGTCTTAGTCTAAGTAGCCTGCGGTCCGGCCGAAAATGTCGGGAGTACACTGCCCGGCACTGTCCCGATGGCGGCGCGCTGCGGTTCTTCGCTGCTTACTTGGCTTCTAAACTTGTGTTGCGTCTTCACTTGTTCACTTGCGTTTGCGTCTGAATCAGCTTCTGGAGTTCGTCGAGGCGTGATTGATAGAGCTTGCTTGCGGGGTCAAGCCGCGCGGCGGTCTCCAGTTCTGCCAAAGCTTCGTCATAGCGGTCCATGGTCATCAGGCAGGCCGCGAGAGCGTAGTGGTTGTCGGGGGAAGCGTTGAGGCGAATCGCCTCGCGGAATTCCTTTTCCGCTGACGACAGTTCTTGCTGCCGGAAGAGCGCCGTGCCAAGAGCGTGGTGGGCGACGTCAGAATCGGGGTTGAGGCTGACCGCGCGGCGTAGTTCGCGCACGCCTGCTTCCAGCTTGTCATCCAGCAATAAGGCTTCGCCGAGGAAGCGATGTTCCGCGGAACCGGTGGGATTTTGGCGGACCGCCAGTTGCAATTCGTCGATAGCGCTGTCGTAATCCTTTTTAGACAGGTAGGCGCGAGCCAGGCAGGTGTGTCCCTGCTCCCACTCGGGATGCTGGCGGTAAAGGTCGCGCATTTCGAGCATGGCGGCATCGTAGTCACCCTTGTCGCAGTAGGTATTGCCCAGATTGTTGCGGACCGACGCTTCCTCGGGTGCGAGCCGCTTGGCTGTGCGATATTCGGCGATGGCTTCATCGAGCTTGTCTTGTTCGTGCAGAATCAGCGCCAGGTTCGAATGGGCCTGCCAGAAGGCCGGGTTCAGATGAATGGCCTGGCGATAGGCGTTGATGGCGGCTGACGCGTTTCCGGCCGCGTGCAAGGTGATGCCCAGGTCGTAGTAGGTATCCACATTATCGGCATCGCGGGCAAGCGACTCGATGAAAGCGTGAACCGCAGCGCTATATTGTCCGTTCGAGTATTGAGCCAGCCCGAGGAACTGGTAAGCCTCGGCGTTCTGCGGATCCATGCTGAGCGCAGTGCGCGCTTCTGCAATCGCGTTAGGGGCGTCATCGAGACGATAGAAAATGTAGGCCAGGCTGCTGTGGTTTTCGGGGAAGTCGGGCATGAGCTGCGAGGAACGCGTGATTTCGTCGAAAGCATCGTCCCAGCGTTCTTGTTGACGGAGCATCGTGCCCAGGGCGAAGTGCAACGCGGCATTCCCGGGATCTGAGTCCAGGGCCTGGCGCAAAGCGAGTTCGGCCTCGTGGTAACGCTGCGCCCGGGCATCGACGGAGGCCTGCACCAGTAATGCGGGGACCAGGGATGCGGGGATCTCCGGGGAATTGGACGACGGCTTCAGATTGGACGTTTTCAGATTGGATCCGGTCAGAGCGCCGACCAGAGTAGGATCAGCGCCGGCAGCTTCGAGCTGGTGAATCTGTTCCTTGCCGGGAATGCTGGCGATGCCTCGCTCATGAACGATGCGGACCAGGCGGCTGTTGGGCACGCCGGCCGTGAGCCAAGCCATCAACTGGGCGGAGTTCACGGGCTGGCTTTCGCTCGAGTGAGCGGCCAGAGCCGCCCCGATAAGCAACAGAAAGACTGACAGGCCCTTGCGCTTCACTCGACTCTCCGGCAACGGTTTGACTTGCTGGTTTGCGTTAGTTGTTTGCTATGAGTTGCGCGGTCCACGCGTGGTTCGAAACCGCAATTCCACATTAGCGCTCGGAAGGAGCCTGGGGTAAGGTCACGGAAGTAACGGCCTGGGTCTGGAGGCAAGGCAGGTCATTGACTTAGGCGCGCCTCGTTTCGCTCGGCGGACGGCCCAGGCGGCTGTCTCCACATTGACATCTCTGCATGCGCGGTTTGACTTCCCCATACCCCTCCGGTACCGTATGGACAGCTGGCAGTGTGGGAGGTTCCGATGTTTGAAGGTCTATTTCAACCGACGCACCTGATCATCATTTTCGCGATTGCCCTGCTGATTTTTGGTCCCAGGAAATTGCCTGAACTCGGCAAGGGGCTAGGCGAGGGGATTCGTGCCCTGAAAGAGGGTATGAAGGACAATCCTCCGGCTCCGACCGAGCAGAGCAAGAACGCCGAATCCAAGGAAACCAAGAGCTAACCCAGGGTTTCCTTCGCGGCTCGCAGCCTTGATTCGTTCGAGCGATTCCAACGATTCCACTGCCGCTTTGTGGCAGTTCCCTGTTCCGTTCCAAGGAGTCCCGGGCCCTATTTGTCTCTTGTGAACTTACTCTAAAATTCCGGAGGTAGGCTGTGTTGCGTAAAGTCGAGGTGGTTGCGCTGATCGTGTTTCTTGGACTGACGTCGGCGGTTTTCGCGGATCAGATCACATTGAAGAATGGTGACCATCTGACGGGCACGGTCGTGCAGTCCGACGGCAAGACTCTGGTGCTGCATACAGAGTTCACGGGAGACGTCACGGTGCAGTTTGCGGCGATCACCCAGATCACCACCGATAAGGCGCTGCATGTGGCCTTGAAGAATGGCCAGACCGTGGTGGGTCCGATCGCGACCAGCGACGGGAAGCTGGAGGTGACGCCGAAGACGGGTGCTCCGGTGGAGGCGCCCGCGGATAGCGTGGTGGCGATCCGCAACGATGCCGATCAGTTGGCATACGAGAAGGCGTTGCATCCGAGCCTGCTGGAAGGATGGAATGGCGGGGCGACCGTGGGCTTTTCGTTGACCCGCGGCAACAGCCAGACCGACAATCTGACGCTGGCGTTCATCGCCGCGCGCGCCACCAGCACCGACAAGCTCAGCCTGTATACAAATGCGGTATATGGGACGAATGAACTGGCGACTCCCAGCACGACGGCCAATACTGAAGGCGGTGGAATTCGTTATGACCGCAACCTCAATCCGCGGATGTTCGTTTTTGTGAGCGCGGACTTCTCGAGCAACGGCCTGCAAGACTTGAATCTGCGTTCAGTGGGCAGCGTGGGCCTTGGCTACCACGCCATCAAGAACGACAACACGACGCTGGACTTGCTGGCGGGCGGCAACTTCACGGATGAGAACTACACGGAGACGGTGGTGACGGACGCCACGACGACTCCGCCAACGATAGAGACGATGAAGCTGATCCACAACTACGGCGCCCTGACGCTGGGCGAAGAGTTGACCCACAAGCTGGGCAAGACCACCGTCTTTGCGGAGAAGCTATATCTATATCCAAACCTGACCGAGACTGGCGAGTACCGCGGAACGTTTGATCTGGGAGTGGTGACGAAGATCAGTAAATGGCTGGGCTGGCAGAACCACTTCAGCGACATCTACGTCTCAAATCCGCCCGCGGGTACGAAGCAGAATGATATAGTCCTGACCACAGGACTGAACGTCGCGTTCACTCACTGAGGTGGATATCAGAGTGGGAGTGCCGAAGCCGCTCGGGAGAGCGGCTTCTTCATTTAGCGATAGGCGCGGGCAATCCATACCTGGTAGGCCACCACGACCATCATGAAAATAAGATAAAGCCGAAGCGCCCAGAGGACGAAGAGTTCTGGACCTTTGAGGCGCCGCCTGGGGATGAAGTGCTTTTTCGCCTTCACCAGTTGATCGTGTTCCAGCGAGGATAAGACCCAGCTTCGATCAGAGGCTACGGCGTGCGTGTCGTCTTTTTTCATCAACGTCATTTACCTCAAGCCCAATTCAGGTACCTGACTTTAGCGCAGGCCTGGCCTGTTCCACCCTACGTTCCCCGACTTCTTACGTGCCGCCCAGGGCAGCGAAGATGTTGGGGGCGATTATGCTGATTCCAAAAAGCACTCCGGCGGCGGCCAGAATAAACACGACTGCACTAGCCAGCACGTTGGCCCACAGCGGACTGACCAGATCGCCCATGATTTCCTTATCGTTCACCAGCATGAAGAGGAACACCAACGCCGGCGGCATAGCAAGTACTGCGACCACATTCACGAGCAGAACAACATAGACTAAGGGCAACCCTGGGATTAGAACGATGGCCGCGGCAGCTATAGCGCATAGGCTCAGGACCGCGTAGAACGATTTGCCTTCTCCCATAGGCAGGTTGAGGCTGTGGGGTTTGTGGGTGACTTCACCGAAGGCATAGGCCGAGGAAGCTGAAATGGTGATGGCGGCTACAATGCCGGCCTCGACCATGCCGAGCGCAAACAGCGATGCGCCGAAGCGGCCGATGATCGGTTGAAGGGCTTGGGCAAACTCGGCGGCCTGGAAATTGTCAGCGGTCATCTGGTGGGCGAACAGCGGCGCGGTTGCGAGAATCGTGGCGATGGCCGCGGCCGTTGCTAATGCGGCACCCAGCACAGTGTCGATGCGGCCGAAGCGGATGTCTTTGGTCGTCATGCCTTTGTCGACGGTTGCGCTTTGCTGGAAGAAAAGCATCCAGGGCGTGACCGTGGCGCCGATGTCGGCCAGCATCAGCAGCAGAGTGTCCTTATTGAAGCCGGGAAGCGGTTGCCAGGTGATAAATGCGTGGCCGACCGAGTGCCAACGGGGATGGGTCATGAGCGCGACTGGAATGAACACCAGGTTGAATATGGCTGCCGCAAGAGTCATGCGTTCCCAAGTCCAATAGCGGTGACTCATGAGCGCCGCGTACAGGATGACGAGCGCGATCAGGATGGCAATCCATGCAGGCACTCCAAAATAGCCGAGACCGGCGCGGACGGCGATGAACTCGGTGATGAGGGTGAGGAAGTTTCCGATGCCGAGATCGATCATGGAAAACCATCCCCAGAAGGGGCCGAAGCGCTCGAAGATGAGTTCGGCATGTCCGCGATGGGTGGCGGCACCGAGGCGGACGGTCATTTCCTGGACGATGATTGCCATGCAAAACGTGAGGGCGACGAACGGGATGAAGCAGCCGATGCCAAACTTGGCGCCGGTCGCGGCGTAGGAGAGCATGCTGGGGCCGTCATTTTCACCGAGCATGACCAGGACGCCAGGGCCAACCAGCAACCACAGCAGGCGCGCTCTGGAGGAAAAGCCGCGCTGGGCGCGGGCTTCCGAGACCCGGACGCGGTCGCGGGCGCGATCGACGTCTTCGTGAGTAATGACTACGGCTTCGTCTGCGTCTTGGGTGGCGCCGGGCTTCATCGGTTGAGGGTCGGAGCTTTGCGGTAATCCCGCCTATCTGTCTGACGCTCCAGCGTGGATTAGCTTTAGTATACACAGCTAAATAAACTATGGTTAACTAAACCTGAGGCGCAGGAAACGAAATACGTTGCGAGGCCGGAGGAGTCGCGTGGGGCTAGGGATCCTTCGACTCCGCGGACGGCTCGCTTCCGCGATCCATCCGCTACGCTCAGGATGACAATTCCCGGAAGATCTCTAATGGACGGGGCGCTGGTCGCTTGCGGAGACCCACACGCGCTCGGCGGCGGCTCGGCCCAGCGAGATGTTGCCGGCTCTGGTGGATAAAGTGAGGGTCTGGTCGTAATTGCGTTCGAGAAGGCGCAACCTCGCGCCCGGACGAATGCCGCGGGCCTCGAGAAATTCGAGCAGGCGGCGGTCGCGTTCATAAATGCCGCTGACCGTGTAAAGGGCGCCGGGCGCGGCATCGGCGAGCAACTGCAGGCCGCGCTGGCGGCGGCTGTCGGGGCTTTCCATCTCGCTGAGATTGCCGTGAGGGCAAGCGCCTTTTTTCCCTAACTTGGCGAGAAGTTTGGCCTCGAAGTCAGGCGAGACCGCGTGCTCCAGTCTTTCCGCTTCATCGTGCACCTTCCACCATTCCATGCCGAAAAGTTCCGCCAACATGCGTTCAATCAGATGGTGGCGGAGCGTGAGTTTGCGGGCGATCTTACGGCCGGCGGCGGTGAGGCGGACGTGTCCGTCGGCTTGGACGCGAACCAGACCGTCCTTCCTCAGCCGGCGCACTGCCATCGTGACGGCGGGCGCCGACACTTTCAGCCAGTCCGCGAGACGCGCCGAGATTACGGCTTCACCTTCGCTTTCGGCTTCGAGGATGGCTTTTAGATAGTCTTCTTTCGAAACTGTGATCATCTGGGGAGATTATACGACGGAGTTAAGCGCGGTTAACTTCGATTCACCGCGGAGGCCCGAAGACACGGAGAAAGGCGAAGGCAAAGGTCTTAGGTCTTGGCTTTTCAGGAATTCGCGGGTGAACCCGGCGCATGTCTGGGGGATTTCGACTCTCCTGTCTCCGTGGTGAAAGGATCTGAGGGTTTGACAGCTTTCCTGCTCTGCCCCTAACCTTGAATCTTTCCGGCTATGAAAGTTCTGGTTCTTGGCAACGGCGGGCGCGAGCATGCGCTGGTGTGGAAACTGCGGCAGTCTCCGCGCGTTTCAAAACTTTATTGCGCGCCGGGCAATGGCGGCATCGCGGATGAGGCGGAGTGCCTGCCGGTTGACCTGAAGAACCTGGATTCGATCGTCGCGCTGGGCAAGCAGTTGCAACCGGACCTCACCGTGGTGGGACCTGAATTGCCGCTAACGTTGGGAGTGGTGGACGAATTCACGCGACGCGGATGGCCTGCGTTTGGGCCGACCAAGGCTGCGGCGCAACTGGAAGCGAGTAAAAGTTTCGCAAAAGAGTTCCTGCAACGGCATCGGATTCCCACGGCTTCTTACGCGATTTGCGATTCGGTGGAGCAAGTTCGGTCGGCCCTGACCCACTTTCACGCGCCTGTGGTGGTGAAGGCCGACGGACTGGCGGCGGGCAAGGGCGTAGTCATTGCCGCGACCAAAGAAGAAGCCGCCAGCGTGGCGGCAGAAATGTTTAGCGGCAAGATGGTGGGCGAAGCCGGCGCGCGCCTGGTTCTGGAAGAATGCCTGACGGGTGACGAGGTTTCGTTTCTTGTGCTGAGCGATGGTGAGCGCGTGGCTCCGTTGGTTGCGGCGCAGGACCACAAGAGGGTGGGCGATAACGACACCGGACCCAATACCGGCGGGATGGGCGCTTACTCAACGCAAGGCATTATTGACGACAAGATGCGCGACTGGCTGGTGCATCACGTTGCACGTCCCGTGGTCGAGGGCATGAGGGCTGAGGGCGCGGAGTTCAAGGGCGTGCTCTACTGTGGGCTGATGATGACGGCTCGGGGTCCCATGGTGCTGGAGTTTAATTGCCGCTTCGGTGATCCGGAGACGCAGCCCATTCTGATGCGGCTGGAGAGCGACCTGGTGGATGCGCTTGAGGCGTCGGTTGCCGGCCGGGTCAGCGAAGGCGATTTCAAGTGGTCGCACGATGCGTCAGTGTGCGTGGTGATGGCTTCAGGAGGATACCCGGGGACGTACGACGTGGGGAAGAAGATTACGGGACTCCACGAGGCTGGGGCAGTTGAGGGCGTGAAAGTTTTTCATGCGGGGACTTCGAAGCGGGATGGAGAGTTCTATACCGCGGGTGGGCGGGTGCTTGGAGTTTCGGCGCGGGCGGCGGAGTTGGAGACTGCGATTGAGCGCGCCTATGAAGCTTGCGGGAGGATTCATTTTGATGGGGCGCACTATCGGAAGGATATTGCGGAACGGGCGATGAGGAAGCAGGCGTAACGATCTGTGGCTATGTTGAGTGACGTGGTAGAAATTCCCAATGAGGCTGCAGGAAAGTTGAGCGAAAAGGGATCCTTCGACTGCGGTTGTGCTTCGTTTCACGAAGCACAACCTTCGCTCAGGATGACAGGTGACAGGATGACAAGTCTAAAGATAGGAGAGTTCATGAGTAAGGTTCTCGTTTCGATTGTGATGGGCAGTGACTCCGACCTTGAGATTATGCGCGAGGCCGGGAAGGCTTTAGACGAGTTTGGGATCGCTTATGAGATCGACGTGACCTCGGCGCACCGGTCGCCGGACCGTACGGCGGACTTCGCGCGGAAGGCCGCGGGGCGCGGGATTCAGGTGATCATTGCCGGGGCTGGAGGGGCGGCGCATCTGGCTGGCGTGATTGCGGCCCACACTACACTGCCGGTGGTTGGCGTGCCGATTCCTTCCACTGCGCTGCAGGGGATGGATTCTTTGCTGGCTACCGTGCAGATGCCGGCGGGGATTCCGGTGGCTACCGTGGCTATCGGCAAGCCGGGGGCGACTAATGCTGGGATTTTGGCGGCGCAGATGATTGGGTTGAGCGATGCTGCGATTGCTAAGAAGCTTGAGGCGCACAAGGAGAAGCTAGCTCGGGGGGTGGAGGAGAAGTCGAAGAAGTTGAGGGGAGAATGAAATTCAAAGTCCCCACCCTGTCGCAAAGAACGCGACCAGGGTGGGGCACCCGCTCGAATCTAGAGCTTTAATCCTTTCAGATATTCGCGGAACGGTTGCCCTAAGTCTTCGCGCTTTAGGGCGAACTCCACTGTCGCTTTGAGGAATCCTAACTTGTCTCCTGTGTCGTGGCGGCGGCCTTCGTAGACATAGGCGTACATTTTTTCTTTTTGCAGGAGGAGGCGCATGCCGTCGGTTAACTGCAGTTCGCCGCCGGCGCCGGTGGGCGTTGTGGCGAGGCAATCGAAGATCGCGGGCGTGAGAATGTAACGTCCGATGATAGCCAGGTTTGAGGGGGCATCTTCGGGCTTGGGTTTCTCCACCATGTTCTTGATCTCGTACAGACGTTCGCCGAAGCGGCTGCCTTGGACAGGCTTGACGTCGAGCACGCCGTAGGAAGAAATCATTTTTCCCTCGATGATCTGGGTCGCCAGCACCGAGCATTGAGTCTGATCGAAGACCTCGACCATCTGCTTGAGGCATGGAACTTTGGCATCGATCACGTCATCGGCGAGGAGAACGGCGAACGGTTCGTTGCCGACGAGTTCGCGCGCCATCAGCACGGCGTGGCCGAGGCCGAGCGCTTCTTTTTGGCGCACGTAGGCGACGTGCATCATGTCGGAGATGGAGCGCACAATTTTGAGCAGGTCGAGTTTCTTGCGATCCTCGAGCATTCTTTCGAGTTCGTAGCTGACATCGAAGTGGTCTTCGATCGCCTGCTTGCCGCGACCGGTAATGATAAGGATCTGGTCGCAGCCCGAGGCCACGGCTTCTTCCACGCCGTACTGGATGATGGGCTTATCCACCAGCGGGAGCATCTCTTTGGGCTGGGCCTTGGTTGCGGGCAGGAAGCGGGTGCCGAGGCCGGCTGCGGGAAATACGGCTTTGCGAACTTTCATGGGCATGGAGTCAGTCGTTTGGTTGTTAGTCGTTGGCCGAGCGCGTTCGGTTGCCGGACAATTGTACCTGCTGGGGTTTGGGGCTGGCGACTCGGACGGCTAACAGCCGCGCCCTTTCAAGGCTAAGCCGGTCCGCTGGCGGACCGGACCTCTGATGTTGCCTCCGTGCTGCCGAGTTGTTCCAGAACTGTGCGTAAGGCGAGGAGCACTTCAGCTGCGGTAGTCGCCTTCAATGCAAACTTCAACATTCCATCAGGTGTGAACTGCGCGCCGCGCTGGCCGGAGACGAAGCGGGCTAGCTGCTCGGGATCGACCGCTGCGTTTTGCTGGAACTTTAGCGTGACGAAATCTCGCTTGCGCTCGATCGCGTTCACGCCAACTTTCATGCACAGGAGTTTCAACGACGCGTAGTCCAGCAAGTTGCGGACTGCCGGAGGAGGCGGACCGTAGCGGTCCTGCAGTTCGGCGGCTACGTCGTTGAGTTGCGATTCAGTTTCGACCCTGGCCACGCGTTTATACATTTGCAGGCGCTGGTTTTCTTCGGGGACGTAGTCCGCGGGAATGCGAATGTTCAGGCCCAGATTGAGCTGGGTCTCGGCTTCGTCCGGACTGGCTTCGCCTTTCATCTCACGGACGGCGCGCTCGAGCATCTGGGTGTAGAGTTCGAAGCCGATGGCCTCGATGTGACCGCTCTGCTCGCCACCCAGCATGTTGCCTGCGCCGCGGAGTTCGAGGTCGAGGGCCGCGATTTTGAATCCTGCTCCGAGGTCGGAAAATTCTTTGAGCGCGGCGAGACGTCGGCGCGCGATCGGCGTTAGTTCGACCTCCGGCGGGAGCATGAGATAGGCGTAGGCGCGACGGCTGGAGCGTCCTACGCGGCCGCGTAGTTGATAAAGCTCCGAGAGTCCGAGACGGTCGGCACGGTTGATCAGAATTGTGTTGCACAGCGGGATGTCGAGGCCGTTTTCGATGATCGTCGTGGAAACCAGGATGTCGGCTTCGTGATGCATGAACTGCATCATCACTTTTTCGAGTTCGCCCTCCGACATTTGTCCGTGGCCGACGATGATGCGCGCCGGCGGAACCAGGGCCTGAAGCTTGGCGGCGATTTCCCAGATGGTGTCGACGCGGTTGTGAACGAAATAGACCTGGCCGCCGCGCTCCAATTCCTGTTCAACCGCAGACTGAATGAGTTTTTCATCCCAACTGGCAACTACCGTCTGGATCGCCATGCGGTCTTTGGGCGGAGTTTCGATCACGCTCATGTCGCGCAGGCCGACCAACGACATGTGCAGCGTGCGCGGGATGGGCGTGGCCGACATGGTGAGCACGTCCACTTGCTTGCGCATCTGCTTGATACGCTCTTTGTGGCGTACGCCGAACCGTTGTTCTTCGTCGACGATGAGCAAGCCGAGGTCGGAGAACTTTATATCTTTTGAAAGGATCCGGTGAGTTCCGATCAATATGTCGATTTTGCCGGCTTCTGTTTTTTGCAGGATTTCTTTTTGCTGCTTCGTGGTGCGGAAGCGGCTGATCATTTCAATGGTCACGGGAAACGGCGCGAAGCGCTGCTTGAAAGTTTCGAAGTGCTGAAAGGCCAGCACGGTGGTCGGGGCCAGCACGGCTACTTGTTTGTTGTCACTGATGGCCTTGAATGCGGCGCGCATGGCGACTTCAGTTTTTCCGTAGCCGACGTCGCCGCAGAGCAGGCGGTCCATGGGCTGCGAGGATTCCATGTCACGAATTACATCTTTGATTGCCTGGCCCTGGTCTTCGGTTTCGTTGAATTCGAAAGCGTCTTCGAATTCACGGAACCATTCGTTGCCTGGCGGAAAGGCGTGTCCGACAGCCGTTTTGCGCTCAGCGTAGAGCTTGAGCAGCTCGTCGGCCATGTCTTTCATGGCCTTGCGCACGCGGGATTTCGTCTTCGACCAGGCTGCCGTGCCGAGATGACTCAGGGCCGGCTTGGCACCCTCAGAAGAGCGATACTTCTGCACCAGGTCGAGGCGTGTTAGAGGAACATAGAGACGCGCGGCTTCGGCGAATTCGAGCAGCATGAACTCGGCCGGGCCATCGCCGTGGTTGATTTCTTTCAAACCTTGATACTGGCCGATGCCGTGCTCGACGTGCACGACGTAGTCACCGACCTGCAGATCGCGGAAGTCGGAGAGGAACGCGGAAACTTTGGATTTCGAGCGTTGCGGACGCGAAGCGACGGATTCGGATTCGTCGAACAAATCGCGCGCGCCGAAGACGGCTAGATTGGCCTCTGGCAACAGCACGCCATCGGGGATGTAGGCCGTGGCCAGCGTAGTAGTGAGAACTTCGCCGGCGAAGTAGCTGGTTTCATCGGCATAGCTTTCGCCGCCGCGGGTGCGGCTTCCCAGCTTGAACGAGACATTGTATTCGGTGAAAACATCAGCCAGACGCTCGACCTCGCCGATGTTAGGCACGGCGAAGAGAACTCGCTTGCCATCCGAATTTAGCTTTTGCACTTCCGCGAGCATCGCTGGAACCGCGCCATGGAATCGAGGTGAGGGCTGGGTTAGAAAAGTGACTGCATCTTCTCCTAAACTACGGGTGATGCCGAGGTGCTCGATATCAGCGCCGGGAAGGGCTGCGGTTTTTTTCCACCAATCGTCCGGCGGCAGATAGAGATCTTCGGGGCGGACCAGATTGCCGACGCCGCTGCGTTCGTGGGCCTCGCCGACCCGGGTCCAGAAACGGTCAAATTCCAGTTTGAGTTGATCGGTTTCGTCGAGCAGGACCGCGGCGCGCGGGATGAGATCAAAGATGGTGCTGTCGGCGCCGGCTACCGGAGAATAGAATTCCCAGCCGGGAAAAACATTGACTCCGCCCGCGCGGACGGCGGCTTCGACGATTTTTTCGTTGCCGGTAATTCGCTTGCCGCTTAACCGCGTGTGGATTGCGCCGAGCAGGTGTTCGGTGACCGGCGTTTCGGTGAGCGGAAGGAGCAAAGCTTCATCGACGGGCGTAGAAGAACGCTGCGAGGCGGGATCGAACTTGCGAATCGAGTCGGCTTCGTCGCCAAAGAATTCGATACGCAAGGGGCGGTCGGCTTCGGGAGAGTAAACGTCGAGGATGCCGCCGCGCACCGCATATTGGCCGGGCATCTCGACCACATCGGTGGAAGCGTAGCCGACGGTGTTAAGGTGCGCGAGCAGTGCCTCGAGATCGAACGATTCGCCGCGGCGGATGGTGCGGGCGAGATCGACGTAGTAGTCGCTGGAGCGCAGGCGGATGGCCGTGGCTGCGACCGGCGAGACCAGGATGGAGGCAGCTCCGGTCGCAATTTTCCAGAGGGCGGTTGCCCGCTCTTCCTGAAGCTCCGGGTGCGGCGAGAGATTCTGATAGGGAAGCACGTCACGCGCCGGGAGAGAGATGACTGAGTCCGGATCGCAGGCGGCGGTTAACTCACAGAAGCCGCGAAGGATGGGAACGAAGTCCTCGACGGCGCGGTTGTCGTTGACTACAAAGATCAGAGGGCGCCCGGCGGCGCGTTGAAACAGCACGAGTAGCAAGGCTTTTGCGGTGGGGATGAGGCCGGAGACACGAATTCGCCCCGTGCCCTCCTTGAGGTGGGAGGCAACACGCGTGAAGGCGGGAAGCTTTTCTACGTCCGTGAAGAGTTCGCGGACGAAGGGAAGAAGCATGCGGGATTATTTTAGCAGGAGGAGCATGGCGGAGTGCCAGAGGTTCGTGGTGGTAGCCGCCTCGCTGCGCTCGGCGGAACGGGCGAAGGCGCCCGTTTCCACACGATCATCCTCGCAGCAGCGGACGGGATAAGCACGTGGGGCCGCCGCTGCCGTTGATGCAGAGTTCGCTGCCGGGGAAGGTTCGGACGTCGAATCCGGCGTGGCGGAGGCGGGCGTTGGTGTTGAGATTGTCTTCAAGTGCGAGCAGGCGGTTATTTCCGAGCGCTAGAACATTGCAGGCTAACGTGTCGCGCTCGGAAAAGTCGATTTCGATGAATTCGAATCCGCGAGATTTAAGCAGTTCGACGGTTTCTACCGCGAGCCAGGGCAGGTCGACGAGAGCGGAGTGCTCGTCGAGCAGGCTGATTAGTGACATCAAATGCAAGCAGGCGGATGGGCCGGGGCCGTAGGGCAGCGGTGCCGAAAGAACTTCGATCCCATCGGGCGCCAGAAGATTCCGCATCTGCTGAATGCCTTCTGCATTGGTGCGATAGCCGTGGCCGATGAGCAGCGTTTTCGAATCGAGCCACACGATGTCGCCAGCCTCGGTAGTGCCGGGAAGCGTGATTGCGCCCAGCGTTGGGATGTCCAGAGACGCGCAGAAAGAGGAATGGTGGGGGCCCTCGGCCACGCGATTCGGCTTGCCTGGACGCATCACGATTAAACCGTAGTCCGTGGGGAGAGACGCATCATGGGTGTAGACGGCATCGAGAGTGAGATCCGTTGCGGCGGGCATCTCGACGACCTCGGCGCCCGCGGCTTCCAACTCGCGGCAGAATGCTGCATGCTCAAACTGGGCTTTGGCGAAGTCTGGCGCATGTTGGAAGCCCAGCGTTTGCCAATGCGCGGCACGCTCCGGCTGGTTCCAGCCCGCTGTGCGCGGAGAACACACCATGACGCGCTCCAGCACGCCAGACATTGAATGTCCGTTAAAGCGCTTTCCTGTGGCGGCCTCTGCCATTCTTTTCTCAAACCTTCTGAAACTGCGAAGCCTGACAGGAATCTATATGGGCACTATGGCAAAAGCAACCTGGGAAGGCGCAGTGCTCGCCGAAAGCGAGAAGACCGTGGAAGTGGAAGGCAACCAGTATTTTCCGCCGGATGCGATCCGCAAAGAATACTTACGGCCGAGCGAGCAGCACTCGGTGTGCCCATGGAAGGGAACGGCGAGTTACTACGACATCGAAGTGAAAGGCCAGAGGAACGCCGGCGCTGCTTGGTACTATCCGGAGCCCAAGGCGGCGGCGAAGCAAATCAAGGGATACGTGGCGTTCTGGAAGGGCGTGCAGGTGGAGCCGTAGGTCCAGCACCGAGTGCTTTACATTGTGATAAAATGTAAAGCATGGCCACCGCAACTGTTTCTTCGAAGAATCAAATCGTAATTCCGCGGGAAGCGCGGGAAGCACTCGGCTTAAAGGCCGGCGACAAGGTGCTGGTGGTGGTGCGCGGCAAACGAGTGCTGGTACTGCAGAAGCCGGTCTCCCACCGGGCAGCCCTCCGGGGAATAGCCCGGAACGCCTACCCCTCTCAACACCTCCAAAAGGAACGCCAGAGTTGGGAGTAGAGCGGCTGCGGGTATTCCTCCAGGGCCAGCACCGGATCGCCCTTGACACCAGCATCCTCATCTATCACATGGAAGCGAACACCCGCTATCTGGCGCTTGCTGATGCGGTTTTCTCCTGGATAGAGAAGGCCGGCCACGAGGCGGTGACCTCCACGATCACGATGACGGAACTAC
Organism: uncultured Acidobacteriaceae bacterium; assembly: GCA_963747615.1. Classification (GTDB taxonomy): domain Bacteria; phylum Acidobacteriota; class Terriglobia; order Terriglobales; family Acidobacteriaceae; genus Sulfotelmatobacter. The sequence goes on along the minus strand of CAVVFP010000001.1, from coordinate 196,906 downwards.
TGGTTCCATCGTATCGCGAGAAGGACGAGAACCGAGTGGATGCATTTTACGGTTTGCTCTCGACTTACCCTAACTTGCGATGGATTCCACCTGATCTGGAAACGGCAGACCTTGCCGCACAACTTCGTGCCACCTATCGCCTCCGGACGCCTGACGCACTGCAGGCGGCCACTGCGCTAAGAGCGGAAGCGACGGGCTTTCTGACAAACGACCCAGCCTTTTCGCGCATCGAGGAACTCAAGACCGCCGTGCTGGATCACTACCTATGATTCGCTATTCGCAGACCTTGTTGAGATTGCGTACCCCCTAAAATTCGACGTGGGCGCGGAACGAGGGCACGAGTACAGGGCCGCGGTCGCGGTTATAGCCGGGGTCATCGATATGTTGCAGCCCGGGCGCGAGATAAATGCCGCGCCACACGTGGACGGTGTAATACGTCTCCACAATATTCTCACGGCCATAGTTCAGCTTGCCGTCGCCGAGAAGGAAGCCGAGGCCGCCATCGGCGAGATAGGTCTGGTGGTCCTTCTTGATCGCATTCGAGATGAGGGCAACGCCGGCGCGGTCCTGCTCGCGATGCCACCAAGCGCCCTTCGCTCCCACTCCTCCAGCGAAGGTTTGATCGACTTCGGTGTAGGCAAAAGATTCCGTCTTGCCATTGTCCCAGCCGAAGCGCGTGAACGCGGCCAGGTAGCGGGTCAGGCTTTGCTCGATGTTCACATCGAACCCATATTTGCGCGTGATGTGCCAGGGATGGTCAGTGATTTCTGGAACGGCTGTGAGGCCTGCTTCAAAGTTCGCGATGGCTTCGCGATAAATGCCCATATTGGCGTAGTTGGTATAGGCCAACAGGCGGACGACTCCCGACTTTTTCGGAATGATGCCGTGACGTAATTCATATTCAAAATTTTCCGCGTGCACCTGCCACGGCCTCCACACCAGATCAATTCCGTTCGCAATCTCAGGCATAAGCGCTTCGGCGAAGCGGAACCCCCAGTTGCGGTCTTCGTAGTCGGCAGTAACGCCGACAGTGTAGCCGCGCGTGTCGGCGGCGTAATCGTATGCGCCGTTGTTGTCGGTGGTCCAGTTGATGAACTGAAAGTGGGTGTCGGAGCCCACGGAATTTATGTCAAAGAAGTCCGGCATGCTGAATTTGCCAAAGCGGATTTCCAAGCGGCGGCGCGGTAATTCGTCGAAGAGTGAAAGATAGTTGCGCTGATTTTCGACTTTGTCCTTGCTCAATGCAAACACTTTGTGAATCATTCCCCGGCTGAGATAGGGAGCTTTGCTGAGACTCGGATTACGAACGATATCGAGGTCGGTGTTGCCGGCGAGGCCGAAGCCCTGGCTGAGCGCGGCTCCGCCGGCCTCTTCAATGTCGACCAGGATCTCGGTGGAGTTATTGAGGCGCACGCCCGTGTAGAGCGTCAAGACCCGCGATGTCGCTTTCTCGTAGTCGGGGCTCAGGCTGTGCACGCCGCTGTAGTCGGCGTGAAACGAGGGATGAGTTTGAAAGATGAAATTCGCCTGGCCCGATAGCCAGAAGCGCGTGTCTTTGAAATGCGGAAACATGGCCTCTGTGCCCTCGTCGGGGGATGGATCGGCCGCGTCGGCCGCCGCGTCCTGCGGAGTGCTATCAGATTTCGCGGCGGCAGTTGCCTCCGACTGCTGCGCGGGCGGCGCCTGGCCGGCAGCAGTGAGAGCCCAGAACGCAAGGAGCAGACAGAGCGTGCCGAGCTTCGAGACTTGGAGTTGCTTTTTCATGCTCGCGGTTTGCCACAATTTGTCCGGCCGACTTGCTTAATGCTTCGCTGCCGGTGCCGGTTTATAGTCGCTTCTCGTAGCGGTTAACGTAACTATATCATGGGTAGTTAACTATAGTTAACTACTTTGAAATGCATTTTGTGACGGACGCTGCCGATCACCGAGCCTACGCGGCACGAGTTAAGGGAATGTTACAGAGAGAACCCGCGCTCTCAGGAACCCTGATCTACTGGCTGGATTTCCAGTCGAGAATGTTATAGCATACCCCCCTAGGGTACTCGCAAGGAAAAAGCTTCAAAAGGGCGGAAAAATGCAAGATAAGATTCCGGTAATTTCAAAAGAGAAGCAGAAGTTGCTGTTCCGCATCAAGCGGATACGCGGCCAGTTCGCAGCCGTCGAGCGCGCGCTCACGGCTGGAGATGAATGCGCCGACATCCTGATGCTGCTCGCTGCGATTCGCGGCGGGGTCAACGGGTTGATGGCGGAGATTTTAGAAGATCACATCCGCCTGCACATGATGAATCCGGATCATGCGATGGAGTCGCCCGAAGAGTTGGGTGAAGACTTGATCGGCCTGGTTCGCGCTTATTTGAAGTGAAACGCAAATGCCTGATCGGGCACAAAAAAGAAGGACAGCCCGGAGCCCCCGAAGCCGTCCTTGAACCCTCCCGGTTAGAAGGGAACGTGATGACCCTACGTTACCGATGCGATGTTGCAAAATGATCGCGAAATCGTGAATATCTGATTAATTCGTGCGCGACTGTCGCTGCTATAGTAGTCGCGCGGTCTTGTCTGTTGAGATCTTCATTGTGGGAGCCTCGATGCCGTCCACAACGTCCCGAAAAGTCGAGCAGTCGCGCCGCTTGCAGCAACGCGCCGAAAGCATGATTCCTGGCGGAGTGAACTCGCCGGTCCGTGCCTTCGGTTCCGTGGGTGGCGACCCTCCATTTATCGTACGCGGCAAAGGCTCGCACATCTGGGATGCCGACGAGAATGAGTTCATCGACTATGTAGGATCGTGGGGGCCGTTGATTCTCGGCCACGCCGCGCCTGACGTGCTCGATGCCATCGTGGGCGCGGCCTGCAATGGCACCAGCTTTGGAGCTTCTACCCCCGCCGAGGCTGACCTCGCGGAGTTGGTGCTGGCGGCGTTGCCCTCGATGCAGAAAGTTCGCTTCGTTAATTCGGGAACCGAAGCCACGATGTCGGCCATCCGCCTGGCGCGGGCTTATACCAAACGAAAATATATTGTGAAGTTTGAAGGCTGCTACCACGGGCACTCCGACTCGCTCCTGGTGAAGGCAGGCTCGGGAGTAGCGACGCTCGGCATTCCAGGGTCAGCGGGCGTTCCCGATGAGTTCATCCAGTTCACACTGGCCTTGCCCTTTAATAACAGCGCCGCGGTCGAGTATGCTTTCCAGAAATTCAAGCATCAGATCGCCTGCGTGATCGTGGAACCGATCGCGGGAAACATGGGATGTGTTCCCGGTGCGGACGATTTTCTGGTGGCATTGCGCTTGATTACCGAACGCGAGAAAGCCGTGCTGATTTTTGATGAAGTAATGACCGGATTTCGCGTAGCGTTCGGCGGCGCTCAGGAACTGTACAGTATTCGTCCCGACCTCACGACGTTGGGCAAGATTATCGGCGGAGGCTTGCCGGTCGGCGCCTACGGCGGTCCCAGCGAGATTATGAATCTGGTGGCGCCGTCGGGGCCCATGTATCAGGCGGGCACGCTCTCCGGTAATCCGCTGGCGATGGCGGCGGGATGCGCGATGTTGAAGCATCTGCGCGATCAGAAGCAGGAGATTTATCCGAAGATCGATAAGTTGAGTGGCGAGTTGGTCGAAGCGGTGGCTGCGGCTGCCAAAGATGCCGGAGTGCATCTGTGTCACAACCGTGTGGGCTCTATGTTCACGTGGTTCTTCACGCCTGGACCGGTCACGGACTGGGATTCGGCCTCGAAATCGGACGCGGAAGCATTCGGCAAATTCTTTCGCAGCATGCTCGACAGCGGGGTGTATTTGCCGCCATCGCAGTACGAAGCGGCGTTCCTGAGTTCGACCCACAGCGAGCAGGATGTACAGCAGACGATTGCTGCGGCGAAGCGGGCGATGGCGGCTGTCAAGGGATAGGTACTTGTAGGACCGGGTTCTCTGACCCGGTCAGGCGCGCAGCGCCGCTGGTTTATTGCTATCCACCATCTGCGGAATCGTGACGAACTCATATCCTTCGGCCTTGTAGCGAGCGATGAGGTGATCCGTGGCGATCACTGTCTGGGATCGATTCGCGCCTATCTGCTTGTGTCCCCCATCGTGCAACAGGATCACGTCGCCACCGCGAAGCCGCTTTGAAACTTTATGCTCGATTATTGCGGACGGCGGAGCGTTCCAGTCGTAGCCGGTTACGTTCCACATGACGGGTTCAAGACCGAGTTCGCGAGCCACGCGAAATACGGCCGGGCGGCGCCCGCCGAAGGGCGGGCGAAAGAGATTGGAATGTTCACCGACCGCATCTTGTAACGCCGATCGGCATTGACTGATCTCCTGGCGGATTTCTGTTTCGCTCTTGAAGATCAGCAGCGGATGTGTGAAGGTGTGGTTGCCGACAACGTGGCCAGCCTGAACAATCTCACGCGCGATCTCCGGACGTTGCTGCGCGAAGCGTCCAATCAGGAAAAAAGTTGCCTGTACCCCGTGCCTGGCGAGGACTTCCAGCATTCGCAGTGTGTGTGGGTCGTTGGGACCGTCGTCATAGGTAAGAGCAATCTGCCGCGAGCGGCGCGGCACTCCGGTGAAGGTCCGCCCATACCATTGCCCAGTAGGCGCCATCGACTGGTAACCCACGGCAACAGCGGCTGCGGTGGAGACGGCAGTCAGGGCGAGGCCGAGCATGCAGGGATTGTAAATTGTTGATTACTGTTTGTTGATTGTTGATTTGGGCCGGGATCAGATCTCCGGATAAGCTTTTCAATCAGCAATCGGCAAGCACAAATCAGCAATTCCTCCCTGTTAACTCTTCCCTCAATTGCCACTCGGCTCCATCCGAGCTATCCTGCAAATTCCGAATCATTGCGAAACCATGGCTAATCTTTTCGAACTGCCCCGTTACATTGCGGTCGAGGGTCCCATCCGAGTGGGCAAGAGCACGCTGGCCCGCATTCTGGCTGAGCGGCTAAATGCCCAGCGCGTGATGGAGCCCGAGTTAAATCCTTTCCTCGGCGCTTTTTACGAGGGCGAGCGGGGCGCGGCATTTCAGGCGCAGTTTACATTTCTTGTGCATCGCTTCGAGCAGTTGCAGGCGCTTGACCTCGGTCCGCGCTCGCAGAAAACCGTGGTCGCCGACTACATTATCGAAAAAGACAAACTCTTCGCCTGCCTTAACCTCACCGACCAGGAACTCGACACCTATAACCGGTATTACAACCACTTCCGCGGGCAACTGCCCACGCCGGATCTTGTCATTTACCTGCAAGCCACGCCAGAGGTCCTGAAAAAACGTCTGAAGAAAAAAAATGCTCCAGGCGAACGCGCCGTCAGCGACGAGTATCTGGAAGAAGTGGTCAAGGCCTACGAGCACTTCTTCTTTCACTACACATCGTCGGATCTGCTCATCGTGAACACGTCGGACATTGATTTCGTCGACCGCAATGAAGATTTGCAGGAACTGCTGCGCAAAGTGACCGAGCCGATCAAGGGCACCCAATATTTTTTACCGCTAGGCGGGCAGGAAGCGGTGGGGGCATAGAGATCCATGTGGGATCAGCCGCCCCCGGCTTTCCTTCGAGCTCAGACTCGACAGTTTACTTTGCCAAGGCGCGAAGAGTGTTGCGATAGTGCCTCATGATCTTCTCTGCCTTTATGAGCCGCGCAGTCATAGGCGCCAGCACCAGCCTGCCTTTCTCTTCGAACCAGGTGACGCGAGTGCCCGGCTTGATCTCAAGCTGCTTACGCAACTCGGCTGGAATTGTGACTTGACCTCTCGCGTTGATTATTGTCCTGTGAATCATCGATCCTCCTAGGTGCTTCCGCTTCTGCTTGATGCCTACTGCGCGAAGGAGGTCCTTCCGACGCGCCACCACCGCAATCGCCAGCAGCAGGGTCAGATCAATCAGCCCATGGACTGCTACGGGCGACGAACGGAGGAGTTGTTCATAGTCTCGCAATCAACGGTACCTTAGCCTTTACCTCAGGAGCCACCTCGCGAACTTGCCGAGCTCGTAGACGAAGCAGCCAAAGATCAACGTCCGCAGCAGAATTTTCTCGCAGGCGGAATAGAACCCGTCGATACGGCGTTCCAGATCGCGTTTGCCTCTTTCGGCCATGTGCTACAAACCCGTATTGGTTCCCCGTTTAACCCGTTTACGACCCGGCTTCACAAATTCGGATGCATCTTCCGGCAAATGGTCAGCAAAGCTCTTTTGCGTGCCGACAAAGCGCGGCGGGAGTTCCGCCTCCAGCATTCTCAATTGGGCGTTCCATCGCGCCGGGACGGTTTGGCCACGGTCGGAGGACCAGCCAATGTACGGCAGAAATGTCTTGGCGGAGATGAACGCGGAACGCCCGCGACTGAAGTAGATCGAATAGGAATTCTTGTCGCCCTTCTCTGTCGCCTGCAGCGCAATGCCGCGTTTTTCCTTGTCCCAAAGGAGCCTTGCCGCCGTCGCGCCTGCCCCCTGAAATAGCCTCGTCGCCGCCGCGTTGAGGGCGATCCGTCCATCAGCGAGAATAGACAGGGCTGGGTCATCGGTTCTTGTGACGCGGCGCTCAAAGGTCTCGTAAGCCACGTAATTATCCTCGCAGACCATTGTACTGAACGCGCATAACGGAAGCAACAATATTACGCACCCCCATAAGCATATCGAACTGAGCCTGCGGAGTTTGACCGCGCTGCCTCTATCGACCTTTTGCTCTCCTCCCGCTACAATAGTTCCAGCATCCCCGAAGATGCTGCACAGGCTCTATCCGGCTGAGCCGGAGGGGCACTGGAGGACACAGTGAGTCTCACCCCGATTGGCGGGCGTCCCGGTTTTCCTAGCACCGGCGAACTCCGCCAGAAAATCACCACCGCTTCTCTGCGGGAACGAAAACAACGCCACGAACCCATCACCTGCCTCACCGCCTACGATTACGCGACCGCGCGCCTGGTGGACGAGGCCGGCATCGAGATGATTCTTGTCGGCGATTCGCTGGCCCAAACCATCCTTGGCTACGACAACACGCTCTCGGTCACCATGGACGAGATGCTGCATCACGTGAAGGCGGTTCGGCGCGCTGTGAAGCACGCGCTGCTGCTGGCTGACATGCCATACGGGTCTTATCAGGTTGACGCCAATGAGGCGCTCCGCAACGCCACCCGCTTTGTGAAAGAAGGCGGCGCGGAAGTGGTGAAGATCGAGGGCGGCGAAAAGCGCGCCGACCTGATTCGTCGCATCATTGACGCCGAAATTCCTGTGGCCGGCCACATCGGGCTCACGCCGCAGTCGGTCAACGTGATGGGCGGCTACAAGGTGCAGGGAAAAAATCTCAACGGCATCGAGCGACTGATGCGCGACGCCGTCGCGCTCGATCGCGCGGGCGTCGCTTGTATTGTTCTCGAAGGCATTCCGCGCGAGGTGGCGGCGATGATTACCGCCGAGGTGGGCACGCCGACCATCGGCATTGGCGCTGGTCCCGAGTGCGACGGCCAGGTGCTGGTATTCCACGATCTTCTGAACCTGACGTTCACTCCGCCGGCCAAGTTTGTGCGCCGCTACGGTGACGCATCCGCGCTCATTTCCGAGGCCGTGCGGGGGTTTCGCGCCGATGTGAAGTCGCAGCAATATCCGTCGGATGAGGAGTCGTATCACCTGCCAAAAGAGATCAGAGCCGGGCTGGATACCGTTCTCGCGCGCAAGCGGGCGATGCGGCAATAGACCGAGGCTTCAAACGCGACCGTGTTGGTGCTAGGCTATGTTGTTGAGGAGGCTCTTATGACGCATCTCTTGCCTGCGTTTTTCTTGCCCATTTTCGGCTTCGGGTTTGTCATGTATTTTCTGCCCTCCATCATTGCTCTCGCGCGCAACAAACGCGACATCGCCGCGATTATCTTGCTGAACTTCTTTTTAGGATGGACGATGATCGGATGGATCGTCGCATTGGTCTGGGCAGTGAAGACTGACGTTCCGATGGTAGTGCGGTGAGTTCGTCCGTTGTCCGAGGTTGCCAGTGCGTCAACCTCGTCTTTCTTTTCGCGCTGATGATGAGCTTCTCGCTTGCGGCCTGCTCGGGGCCGTCCGCACCACCGCCGCCCGATGCGGCCACTCTGCTGCAGGCCGTCGCCGCGGCCGACCCGGCGAAGTATCCGTCCCCGCAAGCGCGTGCCCACTGGAGTAATCCTTATCTCGTCGTCCGCCCCAACGCGGTTGGGCTGCTCACAGGCGTCGTGGCCAACGAAGAACAGATTCTGAAGCCCGAGGAAGTCTTGAATGCTTTAGCGCACTTGCCCGCGTCGGCGTGGCCTTACGGACGCGCCGTCGCGATACTCGTGGAGGAGAAGTCCACAGCATCTGATCCGGACAAGATCGCGCTTCGAAGAAACCGCGGTATTGTCGCGGGCGACCTCGAGGGCGCGCACGTCGCGATCAACTGGATTGCCGCACCCTAACGCGAAACCTTCTTACCCCATGGCGATGAAAGTCTGCAACACCATCGAAGACATGCGGGCCGCCTGCGGCGCCGTGCGGAGCGGCGGCCAGCGATTGGGATTCGTGCCCACCATGGGCGCTCTGCATGAGGGCCACCTGTCGCTGGTGCGGGCGGCAAAAGCGTCGTGCGACATCGTTGCAGCCTCGATCTTTGTAAATCCGCTTCAGTTTGCGCCCAACGAAGATCTCGCGAAATATCCGCGAACCTTCGAACGCGACCGCGAGCTGCTGGCAAAAGAAGGCGTGGACTTACTCTTCGCTCCGTCGTCCGAGGAAATGTATCCGGCAGGGGCCGTAACCTGGATTACAGTCGACGAGCTGAGTGCCAAGCTGGACGGGCGCTCCCGCTTCGGACATTTTCGCGGCGTGACCACAGTGGTCGCTAAACTGTTTCACATCATCGAGCCGGATGCGGCCTTCTTCGGGCAGAAGGACGCGGCACAGGTCGCGATCGTCCGCCGCATGGTGCGCGACCTGAACTTTCCGGTGGAGATCGTCGCCTGTCCGATTGTTCGTGAGCCCGACGGCCTGGCCATGAGTTCGCGCAACGCCTATCTCGATCCACAAGAGAGAAAACAGGCGCTGGTGTTGCATCGTTCGCTGCTGCGTGTGAAGAAATCGTGGGAAGCGGGCGAACGCGAGGCCGCAAAACTCCTCACCGTGGCCCTCGAAGAATTTACCGGAGAAAAGTCAGTCCGCCTCGACTATTTCGAAATCATCGATCCCGACAGTTTGGATCCGCTCACAGGCGCGTCCCCAGGCGCGCTAGTTGCAGTCGCCGCATTCGTCGGCACGACGCGCCTCATCGACAACATTCTGCTTCCTGCATCTTCAGAATAAGACTTCCAGGCTATTGTTGGGGATGCATCGCCGCGGCAGTAGTCGGAGACGCCAACCGCTGCCGCACAAGGTTTTCGATCTGTGACCAGACATGCGGATCGCACTCGCTCTGCATGTGGCCTGCGGTAAAGACATGGGCCCACCAGGAATAATCGAGGCAGGCAACCGGATTCTTCGCGTAATCCGTAAGATAGTTTCCGAGAATCTCAGTCTTTGCCGGGTCGGCGGCCGTGATAAGGGGCCTGCCGTGGATGATGCCATGCGGTTGATAAAAGTTCACGGCCTCGGCTACGTTGTCGGGAATCACAGAATCGTTCTGCCACACTTTGGCGACGCTATCTACCTGCACCGTCAGCAAAACCGGCACACCGTCCCGCCCTAACTCACGCGCCAGCAACACCGCCGCAGACGCTCCCCAACTGTGACCGTAGAGAATAATGCGTGCCCGGGCTTTTTCCTCGGCGGAAAGAAAGCCGTCGTGATTCCTATCCAGCAGGCGGACAATGGCTTCATGGGCTTGCTTTCTGCGCCGGTTTTCAAAAACCTGAACATAGGTGTCTTTCGGAACCGTTCTCCGTATTTGGGCTGCGAGTTGAACCGGGCCGTGATGCAGATCGTCATGGTTGACGAAGCCACCCACGAAACCGATCACAATGCTGGAAGGAACCGCCGTCGTCTCGGCTGCCGGTGGCGTGGAACTTGCGCTTCGGGAGAGCCCCGGCACAGTCGAAGCCAGAATCGTCAGCGCGACCAGAAACGTGACGAGCGAAGCACGAAATAAAGCCAACCGGCGCACGCGGGCTCCTGCTAACTCAGATGATTCATTCCGCCGGGGGATACGGGAAGACGGACGATTTATTCGCCGGGCGTTCATTCGGCGAGTCCCCATCGCTGCGAACCATTCACCACGATCCCTTCACAGATCGCCGGAACATCCACCGGCAATTCGGCCAAATGCCTTGAGCAGAGCGGCTTTCCCCACATTTGACCCGAACGACAGTGTACACCCAATCGTCAAGCCTTATGCCTCAAACCCCTCAAGCACGTTTGTCTCTGGCTGGCGTTTTCCTTCCGGAAACGAACGCGTTCCCCGCAAGGATGTATCGCAGGCGGCGTTCAACTGCTTTACTGATCCCGATGCGTGCGGTGAGCTGTATTTTTCCTGCGCGAAAGCCGTCGTCTCCAACCCACAATCCAGAACTCGGAGAAGTCAGATCGCCTCCGTTATCGCGCACACGCGTGATACCAAATGCCTCCGCCAGGCGGCCGGGGCCGCTCGTGAGTCGAATAAGATCGCGAGGGCCTTGCAGCGGAACTTTTCGCGCCCGGGCCATCTCTTCGATGCCCTCAAGCGGCTCGAGTGCGCGGAAGAGAACTCCCCCGGCCTTCCCGTCGCTCTCGCAAGAAACGTTCAGGCAATAGTGATTGCCGTAGATGAAATAAACGTAGGTGTAACCGGGCGGTCCGAACAGAACGGCGTTACGGGCGGTCTTTCCGCCGAAGGAGTGGGATGCGGGATCATTCTTTCCGAGGTAGGCCTCGACCTCGACGATGCGTCCCGCCAGGCGCCGCTTTCCGCCGTCGCGCACAAGAACTTTGCCCAGAAGTCCGCGAGCCACGCGCCGCGGACTGCGGGCGAAGAACGCGCGGTCAAGCGGACGAATCACCGGAGTAGCGCCGGCATCCTGCCGGCTGTCGCGAGAGCCCGCCCCGAGCTTGCCGAAGGGGCGTCGCGCCCTCGCCCTCGGCGCGGAAGCCCCGCCCACAGCCGCCCGCCCACTGCTCTTACGCCGCACCTTTCGCCGATTCTTTCAGGTAAGCCAGCACCTCTCCCGCATGCCCCTCTGCTTTCACCTTGGGGAAGATGTGCTGGATTTTGCCATCGGGCCCAATGATGAACGTGGTCCGCACGATGCCCATGACTTTTTTCCCGTACATGTTCTTCTCTTGCAGCACGCCAAACGCGTCAGCGACTTTCTTCTCGGCGTCGGCCAGCAGAGAGAAGGGGAGCTGGAATTTCTCCTGAAATTTCTTCTGTGCCTTGGGCGTATCGGGCGATATGCCAAGTAACACGGCGCCGGTTTTCTGCATCTGTTTGTACGTATCGCGAAACTCGCAGGCCTCGACCGTGCATCCCGGAGTATCCGCGCGAGGATAGAAATACAGCACCACCACTTTACCCCGCAGACCTTTCAGCGAGATTTCCTTTCCATTCTCGTCCTGCAAAGTAAACTCGGGGGCCTTATCATTGACCTTGATGCTCATGAGCGCCTCTCTCCCGCAACCGATTGAACGACCGATTCAGCGACCTGTTGAACAAACGAAGTCCAGAAAGTTCTTATACAGCAGATCGGTATCAGCCGTCATCGTCATTCTCGGGCTTCTTGCCGTGATGGCTCCGCCGGGCGCAGTGTCTCAGGGCAGGCCGCAGCTCAAACGCCCGGAACCGACCCCTCAAGAAAAGCCTCCCGAGGAGAAGCCGAAAAAAAAGATTAAGGGACCGCGCGCCGTCGGCCTGTTGCAGCTCACGGCGAGCGGCAAGGCAACGCTAATTCCAATCGCAATTCTGGTCGAAGGCAAGTTCTTCGATGCCAGCGTCTACAAGGCCGATCCGGTGCCGATGGCGCTGGAATCCGGCACCGTCTATGAGGCCGAGCAGGCGGGCGATTCGCTGGGACTCTTTACTGTCGCTGGAGCGCTGCACAACAACACTGCGGGCAGCCCGCATCCCTGGGTGGGTGCGGGTTCCTACTTGCCGCAGGGAGCGGAGGCTCCGTCGAGCAGGCGCAGGGCGGAAGACGTGCCGGTCGGGATGGACAGCACGGCCAGCGATGAACCGCCGCGGCTGACCCGAGGAAAGACATCGAAGACAGGGGCTTCGAATCAGACTCCCGCGTCCGGTTCAAACACTCCTGCGACGACCGGATCATCGCAGAAGCCAGGGGAGACGCCCGGCACAGCCTCGCCTCCGGCATCTTCCCAGCCGGCGAGCGGTTCTTCTTCAGGTTCACCCGCAGGTGCGTCCAGCGGCCAGGACACAAAGAAGCCCGCCCAAACTCCGGCGGCGGCGCAGACCTCGCCAGCTCAAGCCTCGTCCAGTCAGAGTTCGCCCGCTCAAGACTCGTCTCAGACTTCGGATAATTACTATCGTCCCACGCTGCGCCGAGGCAAACCCGCACAGTCGCCGCCGCAGGAAGACGAAACCGCGCTGGCTGGCAAGCCGGGCACTGGCGAATCGAAAACTGACGCACCGAAGACGAGCAAATCTGGATCTCCGGCAGCGAAGGCCGCTGAATCCGTGCAACTTGTTCCGGCAATTTCCGATGCGGGCGGACCCGATCCGCGTCCATACAAGTTTTTCTGGAAGACCGGCGAGGAGCAAGAGCGGCGCGATCAGATGCTCGCCCTCGCCGCCGATGAAGTCCGGGCTTACACGAATGCGCTGGCTAGGAACCGCATTCCGGCCAAGCCCGCTCCCCCTAAGCTGGCGGCCGCGGGCCGTAAAGGCCCGCCGAAGCCTCCTCCGCAGCCTGTGTTTGAGAACATGCAGTTTCGCGCTTTCGATGTGTGGGCGAACAACCAGCCGGTGATGATCCTGAGTGCCGAAGCGCACTTTCCTCCCGTGCCGGGAGCCGACGCGCCGCCGGAACAATATTCGATCACGCTGGTGGCTCGAACCGACATCTACGGCAATCTTCGCAAGCTACATTCCGGCGTGACCGACAAGTTTCACCTCGACGTGACTCCGCGCCTGGAGTTGATTGACGTGGTTGATGCGGACGGAGATGGCCGTGGAGAGCTATTGTTTCGCGAAACCACGGACGCCGGCAGCGGATACGTGATCTATCGTGCCTCGGCAGACAAGTTGGCGAAGTTGTTTGACAGCATGGGAGAGCAGTAAAAGGGCAGGTCTCAGGTCATTGGTGTCAGGTCTCAGGCTCATGACCTACGACCTGACACCCGAACCCGGTTCTACGTTTCGATTCCGACGTGGCAGACGCGCCCGACCAGGTAATCGGAGGCGGTCTTGCCATCTTCCATGGTCATGACTTCGATGGGATAGGCCTGGTTGTGGGGCCGCAGAATCAGGTGACTACCGGCCGTTTCCACGTATTTCACCGTGCAACTTTCGTTCTTGAGCACGGCATACATATTAAACTCGCCTTTGCGATAGGGCTTGAGTGAGTTGTAGTGGCGATCGATCAGGAGGGTGGCTCCGGGAAGCAGGCGCGGGTACATGCTCATGCCTTCGCGGGCGTCTACTTTGATGAGGACGAAGCGCTCCCACTGCTCACGATCGCCTTCGGTCTCGGCTTTCAGCTTTTTAAGAAAACTTTTCTTGAATTTCAGAATTTCTTTGACGTGCATGCTGGTGATGAGTGGATTGGTGGCGGCGACGGTCCCGTCGGTCAAAAGGACGTTCTGAAACTCGTCGTTGCTGGGAGGCAGGATCGAAGCGCGCTTGTTAACCTCGGCCGGGTCGAGCAGATCCAGCACCGAAAGATGCTGGACGGCGAGGACCCGGTCCATGCCCTCAAGGCTCAAGCCGCGCTTGCGATTCAAGAAGTTGGAGATGTGAGCCTGCTTGAATCCTGTCTGTTGTGCCAGACGGAGGCCGGTCAGATCGCCTTCGTCAATGCGCTCCCAAAGAGTTGCGCGGAGGTTGTCTTGCAGCACTCGGAATTTCATAGCTGGGAGTATAGCATGGGACCTATAGCAATACGCTAACCAGAAAAAGATTTCCACAGCCCCTTTGGTATATCAACCTTGACTCCAAAATTTAGCAGCTATACGATCGCCGTAATCTATAACCCATCTCGTCTTTCAGGGATTACCAGCCATGAGCAGCGAAGATAACTGCAACGAAGAAAAGAACTTCGTCGAATTCCGGCGGAAGGTGCGGGCAGCCGAAGTGCTTTCCGCGGCCATGGAACGGCTGTTGAGGTCGGTGAACTTCAGCGGGCGGATCAGCGTGGTGGTGCAGAACGGCCGGGTTCTTAAATCGGGGTATGAAGAAGGATTTTTTCGCCAACGCGAATCCAGTTCGATGCTGGAACGCGGCATCGCGATCGAACCCTAAACGATCGACCGTAAATAACTGCCGGCAATCGGGTTAAGCTTTTTTGCCGGGCAGGTTTTCGACAAGTAAATAGCTCAAGCAGGCCATCGTAAGAGAAACGAGCCCTGCGTTCGGTTTCCGCTTCAGGAGCGGAGACCGGCGCAGGGCTTTTTTTTCGGCTGCAGCCTTCGGGCTTCAGTAAAACGCGTCTGAACGCAACCACCCAGGTTCGCTACGCGGAGCCCGGAGCTTCAGGAGGAGTGATGAAAGCCAAGGCAAGTGAGATCAGTTCTGCAAATGAGTTGCAATTCGAGCTGAAGTATTGCGAACGCTGTGGCGGTTTGTGGCTGCGTCCAACGGGCGGAGGGCAAATCTATTGCGTGGCCTGCGGGCGGGAGATGGCCAAAATGCCGGCGGTCTCCCGCGAACGAAAGGGGATGCCAGGCGCGAGAGTGCCCCAGGGACCAGTGCGATGGAGCGCGGATGACTTCGATGACTGCGAGGAATACGACGGGTTGGATCTGGATGCTGCGGGAGGTGTGGCATGAGAGGCATTGTGGATTGGATCGGAGCGCAGGCGGATGAACCTGACCCCGCGAAGAACGCGTTGAACCTGCCGGAGGTGGACGAACAGCCCCTCGGCGACGCTTTGCCGAATAGCTTGTGGCAGGGCATGCCGGTGCACAACTTTCCGGCAGGGCTTGTCGCACCCGATGAGGCGCACCTGCAGGACGATCCGCTGGATCGGAACCCGGACCTGTGGCAGTACCGGAGTCGCACCGTGACCTTGTTGCGACGCTATTTGCGTTTTTCTTTGGAGACTGGGCGCTTGCCGTCGATCGTGGGGCGAGAATTTTTCCGTGCGAAGGTAACGTCGTACACCGCTGGTACGTTTGAAGATCGCGTAATCTTCGTGCGTGATGTGGAGAAGTCCTTGGAACGACTGGAGTATTGGGACCAGCAGTTGATTGCATGCATCATTTTCCAGGAGCACGGTCAGGAGCAGGCTGCGCGCATTCTGCACTGTAACCGCAAGATGGTTCAGCGCCGGTTGCCTCAAGTGTTTGATTTGCTTAGCGAAGACTTTCTAAGGGTGGGATTGCTGGTCGCGCTGCCCTCGGCACGGAGGGTCTCGCAATGACCGCGAGCTTGTCAAGAGGCAGTTTCATCCAGAATCGCCGCAAGTTGCTGATGACGCGGCAAATATAATTTTGCCAAAAATGTCCCAATCACCCTCTGCAGAATGCTATTCTGAATATATAGAGTAAAGAAAAAAAGAAATACTCTTGAGGGCGCGCTGCGAAGCGTGCCTTTCGTTTTTTGGGGCTGGAAAACTTTGAACAGGTTCATCATGGGCTAAAGCCCGTTCACAAAATGGCGCGCCTGTGCAGGCCTAATGGCCTGCTGCACGCGAATTTTGTGGAGGGCGAACCATGGGCGCGAAGAAGGCAAAGGGAAAAGACAAGGCCACTGCGAAGAAATCTACCGACAAAAGCGCAGAGACCAAGAAGGGGAAGGACATTGTCGAGGTGCGGGGAAACATCGACAACCTGGTGAAGGAGTCGGCGGAATTGATCGCGATTGAGGTGATCAAAGTCGCGCTGACTGGGCAGTTGGCCACGGCGAAGTATTTGTTTGAGGCTGTGGGGCTGTATCCGCCGACGGAGCTAACCGTCGCCCCGCCGATAGAAACATCGTTGGCGCACACACTGCTTACGAGAATGGGATTGCCGCTGACGCCGATGGTTTGCGATGAGGAGTTGGCACCGGCGGCTTCGACTAGCGCTGCAAAAGGTACTCCGATCGAAGCTGCTAGGATTGCTCAGGAAGATCAGGAAAAGGAACCCGCAGCGGGAGAGGTCGCGGTCGAAAGTGAAGGGTAGCAAGTCAAGGGCTTAACGCTGAGTTCGCGGGGAGGATACCGTAGAATGAAACGCGGGAGTTGGGTTGCGGGGGAGATGGGCGGGACTGCGCTGTCGGTTTCGCCTCACGTACGATCGCGGGGGAGAGAGTTGCAGGATATGTTTCCCGCCTTCGGACTTCCTACGGTCAAATCTCTCGGCAACATTCGGGCGGACAGAGATGTCCGCGTCAAAGGACGCAGAGTGGGGATGGACATAACGTGGCTGGACAACCGCATCGCGATTGGCGGCGGAATCTGGAATAGCGCGAAGAACATGGCGGCGGTTGCGGACGAGGGGATTACGCACATCATCGACATGCAGATCGAGTGCGATGACACGGAATTGGCAAAGACGCACGGGATTGTGGTTTGCTGGATCGGAGTGGACGATGATTTTCAGCCGAAGCCTGCCAGGGTGTTCGAGCGCGGCGTGGAGTTTGGGCTGAAATCGCTGAAGGAGCCTGAGACAAAGTTGTTTATTCACTGCGCGGCTGGGGTGCACCGGGCGCCGATGATGGCTCTAGCGCTGCTGGCAGTTAGGGGTTCGACGGTGGAGGACGCGATCGCTTTGGTCGAAGGGCTGCGTCCCGTCGCGGATTTCGCCGAGGTTTATGTGGATAGCGTTAAGAGCTTCTTGGAGGAGCGGGAACTTCGGGTTGAACGGCGCGGGGAGACAAAGCAATAGAAGTGCCTTTCCAGGCCGACGGCGTGTCAGCTTGTTAGGGATCCTTCGACTGCGGTTGTGCTTCGCTTTCGCGAAGCACAACCTTCGCTCAGGATGACAGATTCCAGTTTTAGGAGGAAGTATGTTTCAGGCTTGCCGCCCGATGGGGCGGCTTTTTTATTGGGTGCTGGCGTTGGTGGTGACGGCATCGAGCGTCCGGGGTGCGGCGCGTGAAGAGACATCTGCGGAAAAGGCGGCTGGTCCCCCCACGGCGAAGCCGGCTGCGGCAAAACCTCTGCCGCGCACGGCTTCGCCGGCTCCCCAGAGTGGGCCGGCGCTGACCAGCGTGATTGAAGTTCGCGGGAACGACTATGGCTGGGGGCAAGCGAATGACCGTAATCTGCTGGGACGGTTTAACACGCAGACGTTTAGCCTGGCGCGGCTGGCGGCAACCCAGAATTATTTTCTGCGACTGTACGACGGTTCTTCGCCGCCAAAGTACTCACGCTATTCAGCGGCGCTGCATGTTGATTATCCGCTTTAAGGATCTCTTGGCGGAGAAGGGATGAGGCTTATGGGAGTCAATGATCGGGAATTAATGCTCAAGGCAATCGACATCGAGTTTCAGCGGGAAGTTTTAGATAAGTTGGTCCGGTTAGAAACGAAGATGGACGCGCTGGTGGGCAACGGGCAGCCGGGGCGCATGAAGACAGCTGAGGACAAGGTGGCGGTGCTGGAGCGAAACGATTTGCGCAACAGCGTGCACAACCGAATCGTGAATGGCGCGATCAGCGCCGCGATCAGCGTGGCCATCGCGCTGCATAGATACTGGCTAAAGTAGAGAGTTCAGTCTTAGAGCTTCATTTCAACACGAGGATAACTATGACAACGATACCGAGCACTACGATCATCACCAACTTGAAGACCATCACCTTGTCAACTGCGAACACGTTGAAGAGCGCGAATGCAGAGGGAATCGATATGGCAGGAATGCTGGCCCTGGCATTGAGCAAGGCTAACGAACTGAAGGTTTGCCTGACGCTGGTGGTGAAATCCACGGACAGCGCTGATCCAAACCTGACGACACTTAACGATATTTTGGCCAGCCTCAGCTAGCAGCGACGGCTGGAGGCCGTGCGGTTCTCGATCTCATCTGTGATCCGGCAAGTCTTCAAAGGAGGAAGTTATGGACTTTTTATCTCAATTGCTGCGCGGGATTGCATTTGTTCCGGCGCTAGTCAGCGGAATCGAGGGACTTTTTGGCGACAAGCCCGGGTCCGACAAAAAGGATGCGGCAATGTCGTTTCTTCAGAATGCGCTGGCCATGACGGACGCCGTGGCAGCGCGGGAGATCGTCAATCCCGAGAATTTCAAGAACGGCATTTCCAAAATAATTGATGGCACAGTGGAATGCTTGAATGCTTCCACCTGGTGCAAGCACCCTCCAGCCGCCAGCAGCCAGCCTTGCGTCTGATGCGCGCTTAGCCGATCTCCTCTCCCCAGGTTTCCAGATTCCTTTTTACCAACGCCATGAACTGGTCGGCGACAGCGCCGTCGATGAGACGGTGGTCGTAGCCGAGCGTTAGGTGAACGACGGAGCGGATGGCGATGGAATCGTTGCCCTCCTTGTCGGTGATGACGAGCGGTTGCTTGGTGATGCCGCCTACGCCCATGATGGCCGAGTTCGGCTGATTGATAATGGGCAGACCGAACACCGCTCCGAACTGGCCGGGGTTGGTTATGGTGAAAGTGGAACCATCAACGTCTTCGGGCTTGAGCTTCTTGTTGCGGGCGCGCTCGCCGAGGTCGGTGATGCCGCGTTGCAGGCCGAGGAAATTAAGGTCACCCGCATTCTTGAGGACGGGAACGATGAGTCCCCAGTCGAGGGCGACGGCAATGCCCACGTTGATGTTCCGGTGATAGCGGATGTTGTCGCCTTCGATCGAAGCGTTGATGATTGGCCACTGTTGCACTGCGATGATGGCGGCGCGCACGAAGAACGGCATGAAGGTGAGGCGAACACCGTGGCGTTGCTCGAACGCGTTCTTGTGTTTGGCGCGCAGGGTAACGATGCGGGTGAAATCCACCTCGTACATGCAGTGGACGTGAGCGCTGGTGCGGCGCGACTCGATCATGCGCTGGGCGATGATCTTGCGCATGTTGGTCATCGGGACTAGATCGCCGGGATAGGCAGCGGAAGCGGCGGGGCGGGCCGCGGCTGCGGCATGCTGTTGCGCTGGGGCGGTTGGAGCGGCAGGGGCTGATGGCGCGCGCTCGATGAATGCCATGATGTCTTGCTTGGTGATGCGGCCACCGAGTCCAGTGCCGGAAATCTGCGAGAGACTAACGCCGTGTTCGCGGGCGATCTTACGGACGAGGGGCGAGGAGCGGGCTTCTTCGTCGCCTGCGGATTCCTGGGTCGGCGGAATGGCGGCAGTTGCCGCTGGCGCTGGAGCTGTGGCGGGTTTCGTATCTTCTTTTTTCTCGTCTTTCGCTGGCGGCGCGGGTCGCGGAGCGGCTTTGGTCGGAGCGGCGGCGGCTTCGCCGTCAGCGGCGATCGTGCCGACTATCGTGTTAACGCCGACGGTGGTGCCTTCAGTGACTTTAATTTCCTGCAGAACGCCGGAGGCGGGCGCCGGGATTTCGGCGTCGACCTTGTCGGTAGAGATTTCGAAGAGGGGTTCGTCGCGCTGGACCTTATCGCCAGGCTTCTTCAGCCACTTGGTAATGGTGCCCTCGACGATGGATTCGCCCATCTGGGGCATGATGATGTCAGTCGGCATGATTTCCTTCCACGTGGCCCATGGTTCGGAACGGCGGGCCGGATGCAAACGAACATTATAGCGGGTGAGGGAGTTGCGGTGGAAAGGCCGGACGCGCGAGTGGATATTACCTCCAAACCTGGCACCGCTTCAGTCTGCTGGGCAGTTGCTCTTGCTTTTTCTCAGAAGCCAGTTCTAGTGTTTGTGTTCGTCCTTCTCCTCTTCGCCGGCAGGGGCTGCTACGCCGAAGGTAGTCTTCCAATACTCCTGTACGGCGGGTGGCAGTTTTTCCATGTGCGAGAGGAAGCTGGTGATCTTCCACATATCCTGCTCGCTCAGAGTTTTTTCCCACGAAGGCATGCCAGTGTAGCGGATGCCGGTGCGGATGGTGTAGAAGACGTGCCACTCGGGGTCGTCGGGCGGGTCGGAGATTAGATTTGGAGCGGGCGGATAGAAAGAATTCGAGAGAGAGGCGGGCTTACGATCCAGTCCGCCGTGGCAGACGGCGCAGTTCATGGTGTAAAGCTTCATGCCATCTTCAAAGTTCTGGTCGTTCGGAGGCAAGGGATTGGCGACGCGGGGAGCGTGGCGTTCCATGGAAGCGTCGACGGCTCCGTTTGCAATGCGTTCCTCAAGGTGGGGTGGGGCAATGTTCGCGTTGGTCGGGAGAAAACCGAGCATGGCGAAGCCGAGTCCGCCGAGGATGATTACAAGAAGAGTCACGATGACACCGAGAATGAACTTGCCCATGAGGCCTCCGGAAATAACTATTGTGGCAGATGGAGTGGGTGGGGCGCTAGTTTTGGGCCGGGCCTATAGCTACCTACTTCGGTGGAGCTGCCGGCGCCTCGCTGCGCTCGGCTGAGCGGGCGAGGCGCCCGTTCCCACATGATCACCAACGCTTCCCACTCGTCCTCGCTCAATGCGATTTTAGCCTGCGGGCTTCGCGGACCACATCGCTTACTTTTGGCAAATAGTATTCTTCCTGCGGCGGAGAGAATGGGATCGCCGAATCGAGGCCTGCGATTCGGACGATGGGGCCATCGAGGTCGTCGAAGGCTTCTTCGTTGATGATGGCGGCGATCTCGCCGGCGAGGCCTCCCGTGCGGGAGTGCTCGTGAAGGATGATCACCTTGTTCGTCTTCTTCACGGTTTGCACGATGGCTTCGCGGTCGAGCGGCGATACGGTGCGCAGGTCGAGGATTTCGAGATCGATATTTTCTTTGCTCAGAATCTCCGCGGCTTCCAAGGCAGAGTGCACCATCGCGGCATAAGTAATGATGCTGATATCTCGGCCTTCGCGGACGATGTTCGCTTTGCCGATGGGGACGACATAATCTTCCGCAGGAACTTCTCCCTTGATGCGGCGGTAGAGATATTTGTGCTCAAAGAAGATGCAGGGGTTGTTGTCGCGGATGGCGGCCTTGATCAGTCCTTTGGCGTCGTAGGGCGTGGCCGGGCAAATGACTTTGAGGCCGGGATTGTGGACGAACCACATTTCGGGATTCTGCGAATGGAATGGGCCGCCGTGAACGTATCCGCCGCTGGGCCCGCGCAGGACCAGCGGAGCCGGCGCGCCCCAGAGGTAATGCGTCTTCGCGACCATGTTGCTGATCTGGTTGAAGGCGCAGCCGATGAAATCCATGAACTGAAACTCGGCGACGGGGCGCATGCCGGTGAGCGACGCTCCGAAAGCTGCGCCGACGATGGCGGACTCGGCGATGGGCGTATCGATGACGCGCTCGGGGCCGAAGCGGTCGATGAATCCGTCGGTGACTTTAAAAGCCCCGCCGTAGATGCCGATGTCTTCGCCCAAGCAGAAGACGGAGGGGTCACGGTCCATTTCTTCCCAGATTCCCTGGCGGATGGCTTCGAGGTAGGTGAGTTGCATAGTTAGATTCTTTCGCCGCGGATTTACGCGGATCGTCACGGATAAAGCTATTTCTTTTCTTGCCGAAGATCAGCCTATGAGATCAACCATGTCAGTCACCGATGCGCGTTGCAACTTCGGAAAGCTGCTCGATCGTGTCGAGCGCGGCGAACGGATTGTCATCACGCGGTACGGCAAGCCTTTTGTAGCCGTGATACCCATTTCGGACCTCGAACTCTTGACGCATGTCACTTGCACCGCAACGGCGTCACTTCTACCTGCACAATCTTCGAGGGTTGAAGTCTTCGTCGGTACTTGCCCAAATGTCCCCACAGTCCCAAGTGGCTCTGATCGGCGATGAATCGCAAGTGCAACTCACTTGGTCGTCCCAGTTCCATCCAACGCCTGTCTAATTCGGTAGCGGCGTCGCCTTGTGCCTCAAACCAGTAAGGCGATGCCGAACAATCTCCGCGTGGATAAAAATCTGACTTCTCAAATCCATGCTCCAAGACGCCGTCGTATGTCCCATTCTTACTGCCCGCGGCCCAATAAGCCAAGAGAACCAATGGAAGAAACCCGGCTATTAAGGTAGCGAAGAGTAGGGATCTTCGTCATTTTAGATGCACGGCGGCTTCCGTCTCCTTAAAGCCACCCGTGCCTTTCTTCACCTTCGGCATGCCGTATTTTGGTTTGATTTCGTGGCAGCCATCTTCACAGTAGACGCCGCCTTCGGCGGATTCTGGCGCTGGCATCGGGGAGTTCACAGCGATTTCGCGTTCTTCTTCTATGATCCGTTCTACGTCTGAGATCAGTTCCGCATTTTCTTTCGCTGACAGCCACTTCTTTTCTTTGACCAGATAATTCTCGAATCTTGCGATCGGATCGCGCTTTTTCCAGAAGTCGAACATTGGTTTTGGCACGTAGGCGGCGGCGTCGTGGATGGCGTGGCCTTTCATGCGCATCATTTTGGCTTCGATCATGGTGGGGCCTTCGCCGCGGTGGGCGCGTTCGACGGCGTCGCGGGCGGCGTCATAGACCTGGCAGGCGTCGGTGCCGTCGACGATCACGCCGGGGATGCCGTATCCGATGGCGCGTTCGGCCAGGTCTTTGCAGCGGTATTGCATTTCGCTGGGCGTGGAGTAGGCCCAGAGGTTGCTTTCTACGAAAAGGACGAGGCCGAGATTCTGCACGGCGGCGAAGTTGATGCCTTCGTAGGTGACGCCGGTGGACTGGCCTCCGTCGCCGATGTAGGTCATGACGGCGACGTTGCGGTCTTGCAGGCGCGCGCCCAGCGCCACACCCGAGAGCACAGGAATAAGATCGCCAAGCATGGAGATGGGCGAGACCATGTTGCGCTTTTCGATGTCGCCGAAGTGCGAGGTGCCGTCGCGGCCGCGCGTGGGCGAGTCGGCTTTGGCCATGTACTGCATCATGGTGTCGCTGGCGGCGAAGCCGCGGACCAGCAGCGCTCCCTGGTTGCGGATCATGGGCGCGAACCAGTCGTCCTTATCGAGCGCGTAGGCGGAGGCGCAGGAACAGGCTTCCTGGCCGAGCCCGAAATAAACTCCGCCGACCACCTTGCCCTGCTTGTAGAGATTTTCGAGCGCGACCTCCATTTTGCGGTTGAGCAGCATGTAGCGGTAAATCTCGATGCACTGCTTCTTGTCGAGATACTTTGAGTCGCGAATGGGTGGGACCGGAGCGTTGAGATTGCCGGTAACTTCGTAGCGAACGTGCTCGGAGCCGTCTTTGTCTTTCTCTATTGACTGGCGGACGGCGAGGTCGGGATGCTCGAGGCGCGTGTCGGGGATGGAGTAGGTGCGGAGATCGGTCGAGACCGATTTCGAGTTTTCGCGAGAGCCCCCATTCCGCGCGCGGTGTCCGTTCGGAGTGGATTTCGACTTTTTCTTGTTTGCCATGAGAATGCTTGCTGAAATATGCTCCTCGATAGTAACGCGAGACCGGAATGATGGGCCAGTTCAGTTTACTATCCGGATCAGCTTTAGCTGGTCCGGTGTCGAATATCTAAGGAAGGTATATGAACTTCTGGAGGTCGGCGCTCGCGGGAATCGTTCGCTTGTTTCGGGAATCCGTGAGAAGCCGGTTGGGATGGGCCTTGGCCGCTATCCATGCTCTATGGTTCTATCTTGGCATCCTGAGCATGGGGCCACCATCGCGAACTGCTGCTATTTTCTTGGATGTGCAGGGAGCCGACTGGACAATGTTTGCCGGACGGCCCTTTCACTTTCATTACCAACTTTGGGTGTTGAAGTCCCTCGTGCTCGCGGACCTGCCTTCAATGCTTGTGGTCTCTGTCGGCAGCCTACTCATTATGCCGCTCAAGCTTACCGGGCACATCGACACGTACACGGGATCCTACATCGGTGCCGGATTGTTGTTTGTGGTGGCAACTGGACAATGGCTGGTGGTCGGGTTCTTGATTCAAAGACGGTTCCGCTCAAAGCGGCGCGGTGGCCAGGTCGGTAAGCGAACACTTTGAAGTCGCCCCACATCTACGCCCACGTAATATCGTCTTCCTTGTGCAGTTCGTGGAGTTCTGCCGGCACCTTCATCGGAACGCCGACCGTGCGGCCAAGCAGCGCGTCGAGCGTTTCAACCCAAAGCATCTGGCTAGAAAACACGGTGCCGAAGTTGCGGGAGATGGATTCGGCAACTGTGTTCAGATCGAGCGGCTTGCTGAGCTCTTGCTGCATCGAAGTCACAGGCTTCGCGGTGATGCCGCAGGGGATGATCAGGTTGAAGTAGCTGAGGTCGGTGTTTACGTTGAGGGCGAAGCCGTGGGAGGTGACCGAGCGGGAGATGTGGATTCCGATGGCGGCGAGTTTGGCTTCGGGTCCGTGGTCGGGCGCGCTCGCTTCGATTCGCTGGACAGCCGAGGCGGCTGCCCCCACATGAGCATCGTGGCTACCGGCATCCGTCCACACGCCGGTTAAGCCCAGGACTCGCTTTGCGGGGATCGCGAAGTCGGCGCAAGTGCGGATCAGGACTTGTTCCAGGCGGCGGACGAATTCGATGACGCCTAGCGTTTTACGTTTGCCGTCAGGCGTGGCAAATCCGCGCAGGTCGAAGATCGGATAGCCGACGATCTGGCCGGGACCGTGGAAAGTAACGTCGCCCCCGCGGTCGCACTCGAAGAGCTCAACTCCGCGCTGGGCGAGTAGTTCGGGCGAGGCGATTACATTTGCAGCTTTCGCGTTGCGGCCGAGCGTGATAACAGGCGGGTGTTCAAGGAGGAGAAGTACATCGCCGATCTTCTCTTCCTTGCGCAGAGCGACCAACTGCTGCTGCAAGCGTAGGCCCGCACTGTAGCCGACGGTACCGAGTTGGATGAGAGAGATCATGAAACGATTGAGTCATCGGACGATTTGTGATTGCGCGATTGACAACCTTCGCTAACCTTTGGAAGTTTTTCAATCACTCAATCGCCCGACCTCTCAATTACACAATTTTCTCATGCGTTGATCGCAATTCCGTACACGCTGTTCGCCGCATCCAGCATAGCCTCGGCCAGGGTCGGATGCGCGTGAATGGTCCACATCAAGTCTTCGACGGTGGCTTCGAGTTCCATCGCGGCGACAGCCTCAGCGATCAACTCCGTCGCCTGCGGACCAATGATGTGCACTCCCAGAATCTCGCCGAAGTCGGCGTCGGAGACGATCTTGATGAAGCCTTCGTGCTGGCCGACAATGGACGCGCGCGAATTTGCGGTGAAGGGAAACTTGCCGACTTTCACGTTGTACCCAGCTTCGCGTGCTCGGGTTTCGGTTAGGCCGACGCTGCCGATCTCCGGATGGCAGTACGTCGCTCCGGGGATGCGCTCAGGATTGATAGGCTTGCCGGGCTTGCCGGCGATCTTGGCGACGGCAACCAGCGCCTCCATCGCTCCAACGTGAGCCAGTTGCGGCGTGCCCAGCACGATGTCACCGACAGCGTAAACTCCGGGTTCGGCCGTCTGCATCCAGGAATCGGTTTTGATGAATTCGCGGTCCGGCTTGATCTTGGTGCGCTCCAGGCCGATGTTCTGCGTCCGCGGCCTGCGCCCCACGGCGATCAGGATTTGTTCAGCGTCAATTTTCTGCTGCTTGCCGTCGACCGTGATGGTGACGGCAATTCCCGACTTCGTCTTCTCAACTTTGTCGACCTTGGCGCTCGTGTGGAAGTTAATGCCACGCTTGCGGAAGACCCGCGCCAGTTCCTTGGAGACTTCTTCGTCTTCAACAGGAACCAGCCAGGGCAGCATCTCGATAATCGTCACCTCGCAATCGAAAGACCGGTAGATCGACGCGAACTCTACTCCCACCGCGCCGCCGCCCACAATCACAAGCGCCTTCGGAACTTCCTTCAAGCTGAGAATCTCGATGTTGGTGAGAACGCGGTCGCCCGCCTCAAGGCCTGGAATCATGCGGGCTTCAGAACCCGTGGCGAGAATCACGCTCTTGGCCCTGAGATGGCTGGCCTTGTTATCGTTTACGACTTCGACGGTGAACAAACCATTTTGCGCGGGGCCGGTCAGCTTGCCATAACCCTTCACGGTCTCAACCTTGTTTTTCTTCATCAAGAACTCGAGACCCTTGGCGTGCTTGGCTACGATCTTCGACTTGCGATCCTGCACCGCGGCCCAGTTCAGCTTGCGCGCGTCCACTCCCTCGATGCCGAATTCCTTCGCGTCTTTGAGGTGATCCCAGAGTTCGGCGTTGAACAGCAACGCTTTGGTCGGAATGCAGCCCACGTGCAGGCAGGTGCCTCCGAGGAATCCGTCCTTTTCGATGAGCGCGGCCTTCAGGCCCCACTGGCCGGCGCGGATGGCGGCAGTGTAGCCGGCGGGTCCGCTGCCGATGATGGCTACGTCATAGGTGGTTTCAGGCAAAGTTGTACTCCTCAGTAAGAACAGATGATTAAAGGCAAACGATTGATTCTAGAACAGGGTGGGGAACGAGGCCAAACCGGCTCCAGGAGGAAAATCCCGAAAGCTACAGGCTGCGCGATTGGGATAGGGATCCTTCGACTCCGTAGCAGCATCGCTATCGCGAAGCTGCCACTCCGTTCAGGATGACAGTCGCTCGTGATGACAAGAGCGCCTAGTTGTTCTCGTTGCTGGCGCGCTTCCACGATATCAGCTCGCCGATGGTGGAACTGGTGCTCGACACCGGCTGCTTGTACGCCTCAACCTCGGATCGCGAAGCCTCTTCGCCGACCGCCCGGATGCTGAGCCCGACTTTCTTTTCTTCCGCGCTCATCTTGATGATCTTGAAGTCGTGCTCCACGCCCGGCTCGAGATGCAGAGGCTGACCGTTGCCATCGACCGCTTCGGACTTGTGGCATAGACCTTCCACTCCTTCGGCGATCTCAACAAAAGCTCCAAACGCAGCCACGCGCAGCACTTTACCGTGAATCACATCACCGACGTGATGCGCCGCGAAGAAAGTTTCCCAGACATCGGGCTGAAGCTGTTTTACTCCCAGCGACAAGCGGCGCTTGTCGGGCTCAATTGCCAGCACCACAGCCTTTACGCGATCGCCTTTCTTCAGCACTTCCGAGGGATGCTTCACGCGCTTGGTCCAGCTCAGGTTGCTCACGTGCACGAGGCCGTCGATGCCGTCCTCGATCTCGATAAAGGCGCCGAAGTCGGTCAGGTTGCGGACACGGCCTTCTACCGTCATGCCGACGGGATATTTGTCGTGCAACGCATCCCAGGGATTCTCCGCCAGTTGCCGCATGCCGAGCGAGATGCGGCGCTCCCCGGGATTCACACTCAGCACCACACACTCCACCTGATCGCCCACGTTGACTAGCTTCGAAGGATGTTTCATTCGCTTCGACCACGTCATTTCGCTGACGTGTACCAAGCCTTCGATGCCCTGTTCCAGTTCGACGAATGCGCCGTAATCGGTCACGCTGATTACTCGTCCCGAGACATGCGCGCTCACTGGATAACGATGTTCGGCATCGAGCCACGGATCGGGCGTCAATTGCTTGAAGCCCAGCGAAACCCGCTGCTTGTCTTTGTCGTACTTCAGCACCTTCACCTGAATCTGGTCGCCGACGTTCACCAAATCCCGCGGGTGTGTGAGCCTTCCCCACGACATGTCGGTAATATGCAGCAGCCCATCAAGCCCGCCGAGATCGACGAACGCTCCGTACTCGGTCAGGTTCTTCACGACCCCGGTGAGGATGGAGCCTTCTTCCAGATGCTCAAGCGTCTTGCTGCGCTTCTCGTTCTGCTCGCCTTCGAGCAATTCTTTGCGCGAGACCACAATGTTGCCGCGCTTCTTGTTGACCTTGATGACAGTAACTTCGAGGGTCTGGCCCTTCATGCCGTCCAGATTGCGGATAGGCCGCAGGTCCACTTGTGAGCCGGGCAGAAACGCGCGCGCCCCGAGGATATCGACGGTCAGGCCGCCTTTGGTGCGCTCAATCACCACAGCGTTAATCGGGCGCTTCTCATGGTGGGCCTTCTCAATCTCGTCCCAGGCATGAATGCGCGCTGCCTTCTGATGCGAGAGGTTGACGTACCCCTCTTCGGTTTGTCCCTTCTCGCGCATCACCTCGATTTCGTCACCCGGCTTTACCTTCGGCTTGCCTTCGTGATCGAGCACCTCCGAAAGCGGCAACATGCCTTCCGACTTCGTGCCGATATCGACCACCACGTGCGTCGCGGTGAGCTTCAGCACCGTGCCCTTTATGACACGGTCTTCGCCGACCGCCTCTTCGGTTTCTGTGGTGAAGTTCTCGAGCGCGGAAGCGAAGTCCTCGTTGGCGTGCTTGTCCTCAGCGGCGGGCGCTGGACGCGGCGCTTCCTCAGTGGCAGAAGCATCGGTGGTTGGCGAAGTGGAGGTTGCAACCGGCGTTGGCTCGTGCTGAGTCAAACTTTGCTCAGTCAAGCTGGGTTCGGTTGAGGTTAGTTCGGCAGCCGTCGGTTCTGTTTCGGTTGCAACGGCCGTGGCGGAGTCGGAATGGTGAGTGGTGGTGTCGTCGAACAAGGTCATGCCTCTCGTCTGTGCCTCGCACTCGGTGCGGGGAGGATACGGGGCCTGCTTGGCGGACTGCTGGTGTGAGTCGTTTGGTTGTGGTGGGCTCACCCTGGCGAGTGAGCTTGGACAATCCCAGCTGCCGGACGTTCTACAGAAACCCGCGTCCAAAGGGAACTCCTCGACTATAGCAACGCCGAACAAACAGTGTCAAACGCAAAAGTCGCATGTTACGGGAGTGTTGCGAAGCCACGTGTGGACCCGCATGTGGGCCGCATCTGGGGATGTCCGCCTCCGCTGTCCAGTTCGTGTGGGGACGGGCGCCTCGCCCGTCCGGCCGAACGCAGCGAAGCGCTGTGGCACTCTGAGTTTTGCCTCATGCTCGCCATCTGCTACCCTGCCCTTGCGATGGATTATCTCTGGACACCCTGGCGCTACGCCTACGTCTCGACCGCGGAAAAAGCGACCAGCTGCGTATTCTGCGACGCCCCGAAATCGAACGATGACCGCAAATCCCTGATCGTCTATCGCGGCGAACACTGCTTCGTGATCCTGAACATGTTTCCCTACACGCCCGGCCATGTGATAATCGTGCCCTACGCTCACCTCGACGAACTTCAGAAGCTCCCGCCAGAGGCAGCGAATGAAATGATGGCGCTCTCGCAGCGTATGGAGACAGTGCTACGCGCGCTCTACCACCCCGACGGTATCAACCTGGGGATGAACATCGGCAAAGCCGCCGGCGCTGGCATCGCCGGACATATCCACATGCACGTCCTGCCGAGATGGGTCGCGGATGCGAACTTCGTGTCGGTGGTGGGGGAGACGCGGGTTCTGCCAGAGATGCTGGATGAAACGTGGAAGCGGATGATTGCGGCGCTACGGAAATAGTCCGCAGGCTATTTGACCAGTTTCTCCATTTCTTTTTCGTCGATCACCGACACTCCCAACTCCTTCGCCTTATCCAGCTTCGACCCCGCATCCGCCCCCGCCACGACGTAATCCGTCTTCTTGGTGACCGAGCCGGTCACTTTCCCTCCAGCATCCTCGATCATCTTCTTGGCTTCATCGCGAGTGAAGTGCGCCAGCGTCCCAGTCAGCACAAATGTCTTCCCGGCAAGCTTTGTCCCCCGTTGCTTCTTCTTGCCAGTTAAAGTAAGCCCGGCCTCGCGCAACCGCTCGACCAGCTTCCGATTGGCCGCGATGCTGAAGAACTCCACAATGCTCTCGGCGATGCGCGGGCCGACTTCACTCACATCCTGCAGTTCCTCCACGCCAGCACTCTCCAGCGCTTCCATCGATCCAAAATGCTCAGCCAAAAACTGCGCCGTGCGTTCGCCAACCATTCGAATGCCGAGCCCGTAGATCACCCGCTCCAGCGGCAGTTTCTTCGAGTTGTCAATTTCATCGAGAATATTCTGCGCTGATTTGTCTCCCATGCGCTCCAGGCTGAGCAGATTGTCTTTTGTCAGCTTGTAGATATCCGCGACATTCTTCACCAGCCCCTTTTCGGTAAGCTGCGTGACCAGCGCGTCGCCCATGCCGTCGATGTTCATGACCCCGCGCGAAGCGAAGTGCAGAATCGTGCCCAACAGCTTGGCGGGACAATTCGCGTTCACGCACCGGTAGTCGACTTCGCCTTCGGTACGAACGACTTTGTTTCCGCAGACCGGGCACTTCTCCGGGATTTCAATTTCCTTTTTCCCGCGGGGATAGTCTTTATTGTTGTCGTCGATTACCTTGGCGACTTTCGGAATCACGTCGCCACCGCGCTCGACCTGAACCCAATCGCCGATCTTGATGCCCAGGCGTTCGATTTCGTCCACGTTATGAAGAGTCGCGTTGCGGACGGTCGTCCCGCCGATCGCAACTGGAACCAGCTCAGCGACCGGCGTGAGTTTCCCTGTCCTGCCAACCTGCCAACGCACCGATTCCAGCTTCGTAATCCCGGCCCGCGCGGCGTATTTGTACGCAATCGCCCAGCGCGGAGCTTTTCCTGTAAAACCCAATTCGTCCTGGAGAGAAGTTCGATCCACCTTGATGACGATGCCGTCGATCTCATACGGCAGCGAATCGCGCTTCTCTTCCCAGCGCTGGATAAATGTCCAAACCTCGTCCATCGATCGCACGAGCTTGTGATTGGGATTGACTTTGAATCCGGCGGCCTCGAGAGCCGCCAGCGTTTTCGAATGATGATCAAAATACGTCCGGCCATTTCGCAGCAGAATATAGGGAAAATAGTCGAGGCGGCGCGTTGCGGTGATATTGGAATCGAGCTGCCGCACGGTACCGGCGGTGAAATTGCGCGGGTTCGCGAATGTAGGCAGTCCATCCCGCTCGCGCTCTTCATTAATCTTCTTGAACGATGCGGTGGGCATGAGCAGTTCCCCACGCACCTCAAACTCCGCCGGGATGCCCGCCTTCTTAAGCTTGTCTTTTGAAATCGACAGCGGCACCGAGCGTACGGTGCGCACGTTGAGTGTTACATCCTCGCCAATGCTTCCGTCCCCGCGCGTGATTCCGCGCACCAGCTTCCCGTCTTCATAGATCAGCGCCAGCGACATGCCATCGAGCTTCAGCTCGCAAACATAATCCACATCGCTCCGGCCACTGAGTTCATGCACGCGGCGTTCCCAGTCCCGCAATTCCCCCTCGTTGTAAGTGTTGTCCAGCGACAACATTGGCGAAGAGTGCGCAACTTTGACGAATCCCTCCCGCGGCTTGCCGCCAACGCGCTGGGTAGGAGAATCCGCCGTGATCAGCTCCGGATGCTCCACCTCCAGATCCTTCAGTTGCTGCATCAGCTTGTCGAATTCGAGGTCGCTGATCTCAGGATTATCTACAACGTAATACAGGTATTCGTAGTGGCGAATCTTCTCACGAAGCGATTCGATCTTCTTCTGGACATCTTTGGTCGAGGAAACCATCGGGCAGATTATAAGTCGTGGCCAATAAAAAGGGGCTGGCGAATGCCAGCCCCGAAACCGCTCAAGGCTTCAGCCCAGATCATCCAGCTTCAGCGCCTGCGCTCCACCTTTCCACGACACTTCGAACTCCTTCTCGACGAATGCTGCGTCGTACCCGCGTTTCTCTTGCAACAAGGCCTGATGCAACCCCCACAGCGACCGCGGATTCCGCAGATTCCGTTCCAGGTCTTCGCGAAAAACTTTCTCCGCGCCGGCTGGATCCCCAGCCATCAACAGGGTGGCCCCCAGAGATTCGCGCACCGGGAAGAACCAGTCTGGCGGTTCGCCATACTTGAGCGTGTCCTGGATGGCGACGGCCTCGCGCAACATCACAACAGCACCGTTGTTGTCTTTTTTCGCCACCGCGATCTTCGCCCCCAGAACGTCTTTTGCGATCTTCATGATGTCCTTGGCCTTGTTGTTGATCGGCATCTGGAAGATCACATCGGGAGGCGTGGCCGCTTCCGCGTCAGAAACAATCTTGTACTCGGCCTCGGCTTCAGCCACTTTACCCGTGCCCGCCAAGGCCATCCCGCGTCCGAAGTGCCAGAACACAGTTGCGGTCTTCATCACAGCATCGGGCTGCGGCATCTTGAGAATTTCATTCCAGCGATGGAACCGAATTTCCACCGCCATCGGAATCGTCATGAAGCCTTCCAGCGGCGGCATCTCCTTGACGTGGGGCCCGACGTTGGCCACGAGCAGGTCCGCATTCTTCTTAGACTCCGCATAGTTGCCGTTCATCGCCGCGCACATCGCGATGAAGTGCAGGTTGTGGCTGTAATACATCATCGGATAGATGCCCTGCACTCCTGTGGCCTTGATGTAGGCGCGATCGACTTCCGCCGCTTTCTCGTTGGTCTTAACCGCCGCTTCGTAGTCTCCGGTGCGGATGTAAACATGCGCTGGCATGTGAACAATGTGTCCTGCGCCGGGAGCCAGCGCCGCCAGCTTGTTCGCACCGGCCAGCGCGCGCTCGGGAGTGGCCGAGGCCTCTACCGCATGAATGTAGTAGTGGATCGCGCCCAGATGATTGGGATCGCGCTTCATCACCGACTCCAGCGTGGCAACGATTTCATCCGTGCCTGCTTCGGGCGTGCCATCGACATGCCACAATCCCCAGGGATGTAAATTCATTCCCGCCTCAGCAAAGAGCGTGGCGGCATCGAGGTCGTCGGGGAATTCGCTGACCACCTGCCGCATCGCGTCGCGATAATCCTCGGCAGCCTTCTTCAAGTCAGAATTTGGATCGGCCGGAAAGCGCTTAGCCAGCGCCTGGATGTAGGCCTGGTCGCTGGGCGCTGCGTCCGCCGACAGATCGACGGCCTTCTGCACCGCATCATGCGCTTGCTTGTAACGCTCAGGGTCGGCGGGATCGTTGTAATTCGGTCCCACCGCTTCGGCAACGCCCCAATACGCCATCGCCAGTTTGGGATCAAGCTCCGCGGCATGCTGAAACGAGCGTGCCGCCTCATCGTGATTGAAAGCGTAAATAAATCGCAGGCCCTGATCGAAGAACTGTTGAGCCTGCGGATTTTTCGTGGAAACCGGGTGACGAAGGTCCCCCAGTCCGGTCACCAGCACGACTGGATGTGACTGAGCATGCGACGCATGATTCTGGGCCGCGGCGCCCACACACAGAAGCACTGCACAGAGAACGTGCGCCAGAGCTTTCATCAGGTCAACCTCCTGAGTCGAATTGTTAGGCGGGCGGTCGAAGGAGAGTCACAGGGAGACGCGCCCTTCCCGAGCGGCAACAGCTTATTCCAAACTCAGACGCTTTGCCAACTGCGTTGTGCCCGCGAACGACTCAGGTACAATCCAGCTTCGATCAGGCCATGCGTAAGGCGGCTTTACTTTATAACCCTGACTCCGGCGGCAGCCGCACTCGGCGCGATGCTGAGCTGGAATCCGTGCTCGCATTGCTTCGCGGCGCGAATGTCGATGCCCACCTCGTCCTCACCGACTCTCGTGCCCATGCAGTGGAGAAGGCGCGGCAGGCCGTCCTGGCAGGTTGTGACACCATCTTTGCCTGTGGCGGCGACGGCACCATTCACAACGTCATCCAGGTGCTCGCCAACACGCCAGTCGCCCTGGCAATTCTGCCCATGGGCACGGCCAACGCTCTGGCGCACGATCTGGATCTTCCCATGAATGTCGCCGAAGCGGCGCGGACCGCTCTGCATGCCGCGCCCCGCCGCGTTGCTCTGGGCCGCATACAGTATGTCGATCTCGAAGGCGAGTCTGGCGCGCGCTTCTTCATCGTCGCGGCTGGCGCGGGAGTGGATGCCCACCTTTTCTACAAGCTCCACGCCGGAACCAAGCAGCGCATGGGTATGGCCGCCTATTATGCGAAAGCCTGGCATCTGTGGTTTACCCATCCCATGACCCGCTTTCAGCTTGAATTTGCCGAGGCCAGTTCCGGAGAACTACGGCGAGCCAACATCACGGAGTTGATGGCCGTGCGCATTCGAAATTTTGGCGGAGTGCTGCAAGAGCTGGCTCCCGGAGCTTCTCTCGCCCGCGACGACCACCGGCTCGTCTTCTGCCGGACCGCCAGCCGCCTGGCATATCTCCTCTACGTGACCCGTGGATTGCTGCGCCGCAGGTGGAAGGTTCCCGGCATCGACCTCGCGCACAGCGCGCGAGTCTCGTGCCAATACCTGCCTGCGTCCTCGCACAACGTGCCCCAGCCAAGAGTCTATGTCGAAGCGGATGGCGAGTTGGTCGGTACGCTGCCCGCCGAAATCACCATCGCGCCGGGCGCGCTGACATTATTAGCGCCGTCTCCCTAGATGTCGCTACTCTTGGCAATTGTTAGCGCCGCCAAATAGAATCCATAGACCGTTGGAACCCATAACCCACTTCCTCACCGGTGCCTGCATGGGCCGCGCCGGGCTCAACCGCAAGACCGCGTTGGCGATGCTCACGCTGACACTCGCCGCCGAGGCTCCTGATCTGGACGTTCTTAGCCGCTTCGGCGGACCAGCCTTTGGCTTCGCCCACCATCGCGGCTTCACGCATTCTTTCCTGGGAGTTCCTCTCGATGCCGCGGTAGTGGTTGGCTTCGTCTATTTAGTGTGGCGTCTGCGTGGGCGCAAGTTGAAAGATCCGAATCTTCCTCCGCGCTGGGGAGTGCTCTTTCTTTATGCCTGCCTGGCCGGGCTCAGTCACATCCTGCTCGATTTCACGAATAATTACGGCGTTCGTCCCTTCTGGCCGTTTTCAGAACGCTGGTATTCGTGGGATATCGTTTTCATCTTCGAGCCCGTCATGTTCGGATTCTTGCTGCTGGGATTGGTCGTGCCATGGTTTTTCTCGCTCATCGACAGCGAAATCGGAGCGCGCCAGCGCGGCCCGCGAGGCCGGGTCGCTGCCACGCTTGCCCTGCTCGGCGTGGTCCTGTTGTGGGGCTTGCGCGCCTACGAGCATCGCCGTGCGGTCGGCGCCCTTGCTGCGCGCACCTACCAGGGCGCAGACCCGCTGCGCGTTTCCGCCTATCCGTCGTTGTCTGATCCCTTCCACTGGTATGGCGTTGTGGAGACTCCAGCCTTCTTCGTTCTCGCTCCGGTGGATTCACTGGCACCGGAAGTCGATCCCGAAGACCGTCTCGCAATCCGTTACAAGCCCGAGGAAACTCCAGTCACGCTGGCCGCGAAAAATTCCTACCTCGGACGCGTCTACCTCGACTGGGCCCAGTACCCGATCACCGAGACCGAAACGCTCCCACCTCCGGAAGGCGGCTACATCGTTGAGTTCCAGGATCTGCGCTTCGTGCAGTTGCCCAGCCCGCTGAGCCGCCGAGGTGAGCCAAGCAGAGCGCTCAGCGCAGGCGTTGAACTAGACCAGAACCTGCGGATCGTAGGCGATGTCTACGGCGCAGGCAAGAAGCAAGTCACCGTCCCCGAACCGCGCTGAAAGCGAATGTGCAGATGTGGGGACGGCCGCCTCGGCCGTCCAGCGAGCGTAGCGAGCGCTCGGGCGACGCCCTTGACGTACCCGCCTCCGCGCGCCCAGAATAATGGTTCAGTCGAGGTGCTCATGCTGCCCTATCTATTTATCCTGCTAGCCATTGCCGTCCGCTTTCTGCCCTTCGCAGGTCCGTTGAACGTCCTGCCGCACGCCTGGCACTTTACTCCGATAGCGGCGTCGCTGCTGTTTTTCGGAGCTCGCGGTTCCCGGCGTCAGCTGTGGATCCCTCTCGTGTTGCTGGCAGCAACCGACGTTGTTCTGACTAGGTTCATGTATTCGTACCCGTTTTCCTGGGACCATCTGGTCACCTGGGCATGGTACGCGGCAATTCTTTGGCTCGGAACCAATCTCCGCGAGAAGTCCGGCCCGGCCCGCGTGGTAGGCGCGGCGTTAGCCAGTTCAATTTCGTTCTTCCTGATCAGTAATTTCGCAGTATGGGCCGCCTGGGAAATGTATCCGAAAACATTCAACGGCTTGATGATGTCCTACGCCGCCGGCCTCCCATTCTTCCGCGGAACGGTGGAAAGCGATCTGTTCTTTTCCGTAGCCATGTTCGGAGCCCCAGTGTTCCTCCAAGCGCTAGCAGGCTGGATGCACAAGTCATCGGACGACCAAACAGCAGCCGCCTAGGCTGTGAAGTCTGTGTGGGGACCGGCGCCTCGCGAGCCTGCCCTGAGCGAAGTCGAAGGGTCCAGTCGAGCGCAGCGAGAGTCAGATTCAAAGTCGGCTGGGAGGGGACGACTTCAGCCACTCCGCGCCTTGCGCCGCTTACTCCCCCGAATCAGCAACCACACCAACACCCCGCCCGCGACCGCACCCAGCAGCCACCAAAAATGCTCCCGGACGAGCGTCGCCGTGAGCTCCACAATCCGCGGACCGAACCAGAGGGTGAGTAGCGAAAGCACGAGAAACCGTACAAACCTCCCCGCGAAAATAGCCGCCAGGAAGTCGCGGAACCGCATCTCAAACACCGCCGCGCCCAACACGAAGATTTTGAACGGCATGGGCGGCGGGAGCATTCCCGGAAACATCAGCGCCCAGAATTCATGCTGCTCAAACGAACGGTGAATCCGCTGAAAGCGCTCTTCTGAAATCCGCTTGCGCAGCACCTTCTCGCCGCCTAGATATCCGATGACGTAAAGCGGAATGCTACCCAGCGCTGACCCGAGCGAAGCCATCAATACATAAAACAGCAGCCGCTTGTGGTCCTTATATACATAGAACGCGATAATCGCGTCCACGGGCATACCGAGCAAGGCTGAATCCGCGAACGCGATCGCGAACACTCCCCAGACTCCGAGCGGCGTGAGCAAGTGCAAAATCCACGCCGAATACCTCGCCAGAATGTGTCCAATGGTTTTCAAAGGAAATTCAGTCTACGTGAAAGCACCTCCGTATTCACACTCCTGAAACATTCCGCTACTCCTGCGTCGCGAAGTCCTTTGTTTACTTGAAAGTTATCCGGGTTACTGCCTGAGTTACTACTGCACCGATTTTGATGCATATTTCATCACCTCGTAACATTCCCTCGCTATAACAAAATCATGGATCTGCCCGTGTACAACACGCTGATCCTTTCCGACCTGCACCTCGGTGCAGAGACCAGCCATGCCAGCGAAGCCACGCGCGTGCTCAAGGAGAACCGTTTTCAGCGGCTCATCCTGCTAGGCGACATCTTTGCCGATCTCAACTTTGCCCGCCTCACCAAAGACCACTGGAAGTTTCTCGGTTACATTCGCAAGCTCTCCAATCCCAAGCGCAACATCGAAGTCGTATGGGTCGAAGGCAATCATGATCACGGTTTGACCAATATCATGTCGCACCTGGTAGGTGTCCGCGTCTACCAGCGCTATGCGTGGCAGTACAACGGACTGCGCCACATCGCGATCCACGGCCATCAGTTCGATGGTTTCCAGGTGAACAATCTGCGCTTCAGCCGGCTGGGCACTTCACTGTATCTACAGTTGCAGAAGCTCGACTTCAAGAGCAAGCCGATAGTGCGGCTAATCGACCGGCTCAACACGCGCTGGCTCCGCATGTCGTCCAAGGTATCGGCAGGAGCGCTGCACTATGCCCGCCAGCACGGTGCCGATCGCGTTTTCTGCGGCCACACCCACGAAGCGGTCCACGTCGAACAGGATGGAATTCACTACTACAACTCAGGCGGCTGGGTCGATTCCCGTCTGACGTTTCTCACGGTTGACGAACAGGGGGTTCAAATCCATGACTTCAACGAGCATGACTTTAGCCAGCATGACTTCAAAGATCATGAATTCAACGATCACGAATACCACGGCCGAGTTGACGGTCGTGATTCCGGCCAAGAACGAAGCGAAGCTGATTCCTCGTTTGCTGACCTCGCTGATGAATCAGGACTACTCGAAGATGTCGAATACGAAAGTGTTGGTCGCTGACGCCAACTCAACCGACGGCACTCCTGAACTTGCGCTCAGTTTCCGCGACCGACTGAACATCAGCGTGATCCGCGGTGGAATGCCCTCCGTCGGCCGCAACCTCGGCGCAGCTCACGCCGACAGCACCTACGTTCTCTTTCTCGATGCCGATATCGAACTAGCTCATCCTTCCGTCGTGCGCCGCGCCGTCGAACTGGCCCAGCGTAAGCAGCTTCATTGCGTCACCACAAACATCCTGTGCCAGGGAGGCAGTTGGGTCGACAAGCTCTTCTACGCCGGTAACGATTTATTCCAATACCTCTCGCGCCTCCATCATCCCTTCGCTACTGGAATGTTCATGCTGTTCGACCTGAAAAAATTCCGCGAGCTTCGCGGATTTCATGAGCAAGTTCTCTTTGCCGAGGATTACCTGCTCAGCCAGCAGGTCGACCGCAAGCGCTTCGGCATCGTCCGCGGCGGCGTCTACACCACCAACCGCCGCTTCCAGAAAATGGGCCATCTCCGCGTAGGCTGGCTCTTCCTGAAGACTGCAATGAATTATTGGAACGAAAACTACTTCTTGCGTGACCACAAATACTGGCAGACATAAGCCGCGCACTCGCCGACACCCAGTTTCCTACAAGTGTTTTTCTGGTGGCCACAAAGAACAGGATCCAGCCAACCAGCCGGATCCTGTTTTTCGTTCGACCGAAACTTCTACCAGACTCTGATTCTTCGAGGATAGGATGCCATCAGAAGCGCCATACCAGTCCGGCCGTTCCTCGAAAATCATTTTGGTTCGCGCTCAATTCATGGCTGTGCACATAGTCGAACTGCAGCCGCCAGGAGAAATTCTTAAGGAAGAGAAGTTGAAATTTACGATCCACGCCCCCACCGAAATCCACAATTACGGTATGGAAAGACTGCCCGCCTGATTTGGCTTCCTGGAGCCCGCCCATTACATTCGCGAACACCCGCCACTTTCCGTAGCTCCTAAAAACTCGCGGACCGAGAACAAGGTTGTACTGAGTGACGCCCTTCCGGTAGAAGCCGCTGCCATCCAGCACGATTCCCAAAAATGGAAACCGTTTAAAGTAATCATCCTCCCCTGAGCCCTCCCATCCGCGAAACGTAAGACGGTTCACCACATCGACGTTACTCGCATAACCAACTGAGCCATAAACGTTTCCACTCGGCAGCAGTTGGGCCTTCGATGGGGTGGGAATAAGCATCAAACTCAGGAACGCCAGAACCACGGCTGCGGTTTTCGACACGAAAATGGATCCTCCCCGGCAATTGTGCCAGCAGCAAATTCTACCTGAATGCGCGAAATTCGTTAGATGC
Source organism: uncultured Acidobacteriaceae bacterium (assembly GCA_963747615.1). GTDB lineage: Bacteria > Acidobacteriota > Terriglobia > Terriglobales > Acidobacteriaceae > Sulfotelmatobacter. The sequence goes on along the minus strand of CAVVFP010000001.1, from coordinate 157,695 downwards.
AGTGTAACGGAGTCTGAGGATGCCCGCTGCGCCAAGATTGTCCGCGTACTGTTCCGGGACTCCGTGTCAAAAAAATTACATTGTTTTTATGATTCCGAAACCACGTGGCGCGCGTCTATCTATTAGCATGCAATCTACAAACATAAACGAGAAAGCATGGCCGCTGCCGCACTATTTGTCTGCTTTCGCAACACATCATAAGGAGTCGAAGTTGAAACTCAGTCTTGAAACTCGAAATCGCGGGGATGTGATGATCGTCCACTGCCAGGGCCGCATCGTCTATCGCGACGAAGCCGCAGCCCTTTCGCGTCTCGTTGGCGAAGTCCTTCAAGACGGCGGCAAGGTGGTCCTCGATCTGAGTGGCGTCAGCTCCATCGACAGTGCTGGCATCGGCGAACTGGCTTCTCTTTACACCCAGGCTCGATCGCAAAACGCGGAGCTGAAGTGTGCGAGTCCCAGCCCGTTCGTGCGCGATCTGCTGGATCTTACCAACCTCGATTCAGTGCTGGAGATTCACCCCAGCGTCTCCGAAGCGTTAGCGGCTTTCCAACCGTCAGAGGCCTGCGCCGACTGCTGATCCGAATGCAAGTGGCAATTAGCGCTTAGCCAGACGTGCTAATTGCCAGTTGCCAACCGCTAATTGCTGGTGCCGAGGACTGTTTCTGATCTCGCGCCCTCTAACTCTCCCGCTGAAACCGATACCGCCCCGCCCGCTCCGCTGCCACCGCCTCCGCCACTTTCAGAAACGCCCGCGCCGCATGCGAAAGTCCCGCCTCTTTACGGTAAATCAAGCGCAGCTTCCTTTGCACGCGCAGTTCCCGCACCGGAATGCTGATCAGTTCTCCCCGCGCCAGCTCCGCCTCCACGCTGATCTCCGGCATGAATGCCACACCGTGTCCCATCGCGACAAATTGCTTGATGGCCTGCAATGTCGGCAGCTCAAGACCCATATGCAGCGGGGTCTTGTGCTTCTCGAATGTCTGCAGAACTTTCTCGCGGTAAGGCGACGAAACAATGTGCGCCACAAACGACTCCGCCCCTAGCTGCCGGATACTCACCTGCCGCGCCGCCGCCAGAGGATGCTTCGGCGGTACCACCAGCACCAGCTCGTCCAGATAAGTCACCACCGAGTGCAGCCGCGGTTCCTCCGGCTTGTAAGACAGTACGCCCAGCTCTGCGCTGTGTTGCAATACATCGTCCGGAATGCGGCTGCCCAGCGCCCGCTGCACCGTAATCTTGATCATGGGATGCAGCCGCCGGAACTCCGCGATCACCGGCAGCAGATAAAGCGCGGTGAATTCGTTGGCCGCGATCACCAGTTTGCCCTTCTGCAATTCTCGCAGCTCTGCCAGCGATTCGTGCGCATCCTGGCGCAGATTCAGCAGTCTCTCGGCGTATTCATAAAGCACTTGCCCGGCATCGGTGAGAACGCCCTCCCGCGACGAACGATCAAATAGCGCCTCGCCCAGTTCATCCTCCAACTTCCGGATCGTCTGGCTCACCGCCGACTGTGTCCGGTAAAGTTTCTCCGCCGCTCGCGAGAATCGATGTTCCCGAGCCACCGCCAGGAAGACTTCCAGCTGTGAAAGTTCCATATTTGTCATCCTGAGGCGCCGTCTTTGGCGCCGAAGGATCTGGGTGCGCCGCGCGAACATTCGCGCGTTTCTTGCGCGAATGCGAAATCGCGCGTTTGGCGCGCATCCTTATCCCCTTATGTAATCTTCACGATCCATTAGCGAATCTTATCATAGAAGACAATCTAATGATCACTGAAGAATTATAAGTTTCGCTTCAACCCTCCCACCTCGTAACATTAAGAGCAGTACAGCACTATTCTTGAGGAAAACCATGGCCCCAGAGCAGGTCCGCATCACTGTTTTTGACACCACCCTCCGCGACGGAGAGCAGTCGCCTGGGTGCAGCATGAATCATCAGGAAAAGTTGCGCGTGGCGCATCAACTCGACCGTCTCGGGGTCGACGTAATCGAGGCCGGGTTTCCTATCGCCTCCGATGGCGACTTTGCAGCCGTAAAGGCCATCGCCTCGCTCATCCGCCGTCCCATCATTGCCGGACTCGCGCGCGCCTGCCGCCCCGATATCGAGCGCGCCTGGGAGGCTTTGCAACACGCCGCCCGCCCGCGCATTCACGTCTTCCTCGCCACCTCCGACATTCACTTGAAATACAAGCTTCGCCTCACCCGCGAGGAGTGCCTGGCCCACGCCCGCGAAGCCGTCGCCTTTGCCAAATCGCTCTGTAGCGATGTTGAGTTTTCGCCCGAAGACGCCACCCGTACCGACCCCGAATTCCTCTTCCGGGTGCTAGAGGCCGTCGTCGAAGCCGGCGCCACCACGCTTAATATTCCCGACACCGTCGGCTACACCGTGCCTTCGGAGTTCGGTGAGCTGATCGCAACCATCCGCCGCCGCGTCAGGGGAATCGAGAACGTCACTATCTCTGCTCACTGCCACAACGATCTAGGCATGGCCGTAGCCAACACCATGGCCGCCATCGCCGCCGGGGCCCGTCAGGTTGAATGCACCATCAACGGCATCGGCGAGCGCGCTGGCAACGCATCGCTTGAAGAGATAGTCATGGCCCTGCGGGTTCGTCACGATCGCTATCCCTACGAAACGGCTGTCGCCGCCGAACATCTCTTCCCCGCTAGCCAGTTGCTCAGCGAAATCACCGGCGTGCCCGTGCAGCCCAACAAAGCCATCATCGGACGCAACGCCTTCGCCCACGAAGCCGGAATCCACCAGGATGGCGTTCTCAAGAACCCTTTGACCTACGAAATCATGACGCCGCAATCCGTCGGCGTGCCCGACTCCAAACTCGTACTGGGTAAGCACTCCGGCCGTCACGCCCTAGCCATCCGCTGCGAACAACTCGGCTACCAGTTCGACCGCCGCGCTCTGGATGACATTTATCGCCGCTTCGTTCGCCTCGCCGACAAGATCAAAAAAGTTGAAGACCATCACCTCTTGGAATTGATCCGCGACACTCACAAGCCCGCGGCATCTGCCACTCCGCTGTTCGAACCGCTCGCCACAGCCGTAGCGGCGGCTGCCGGCGGCACCTCAACCCCCGAACCACCCAGGCCGTTCCCAATGGCGCAAACCAACAGCTTCGGCGTGCCCCTCCCAATCTCTGCCGATCGCCAACATGATCAGCAGCAAGAAGACTATCTCTGGGGCGTGTAGCGAGTTAGCGGTTGCCTCGGAAGGTTCATGTGGGGATGGCCTCGGCTGTCCGCCGGGCGCAGTCCGGCCGCTGCTCTCTCACTAGCCGCGAAGCGGCGACAGAATGCAGCCCACGGCGCAAGCCGTGGCTGCACAGAGCTAGCAGTAGCCAGCCCCGAAGGGGCGAAAGATTACCTCAAGCCGCACCGTGGAAGACCGGCGCTTAAGCGCCGCGTAGGACAATCAAAATGACGCGGGGCTTCAGCCCCTGAGGTCACCAACCACCGGCAATCCCCACTACTTTCCATTAAACTAATCCCCGCATGCTCCTGAACATAACCATCCTCCCCGGCGACGGCATAGGCCCTGAAGTCACCGGCCAGGCAGTCCAAATTCTGAAAGCAGTAGCCGAAGGCTTCAACCACAAACTTCAACTCCAAACCAAGAACATTGGCGGCGCAGCACTGATTGCAGCAAACGATCCCCTGCCAGCCGAGACAGTAAAAGCCTGCCTGGCATCCTCCGCAGTCCTGCTGGGAGCCGTCGGAAGCCCCGCCTTCGACCACTATCCCAACCACCTCCGCCCCGAAGCCGGACTCCTCCGCCTGCGCCGCGAACTAGGCGCCTACGCCAACTTGCGTCCCGCCATTTGTTTTCCAGCGCTGGAAGACTCTTCGCCGCTGCGCGCCGAGATGGTTCGCGGCACCGACATAATGATCGTCCGCGAATTGCTGGGAGGACTCTACTTCGGAGAGCCGCGCTCCATCCAAGGCGAGCCCGGCGCCCGCGTAGCCACCAACACCATGACATATGGAGAGCCGGCCATCGAGCGCATAACCCGCGTAGCCTTCGACCTCGCGATGAAGCGCCGCAAGAAAGTTCTCTCCGTAGACAAAGCCAATGTTCTCGAATGCTCCCGTCTATGGCGCGAGGTCGTTACCCGCTGCGCTAGAGATTATCCGGAAGTGCAGCTCTCCCACATGTACGTGGATTCCGCCGCCATGTCGCTCGTGCAGCGTCCGCAGGATTTCGACGTGCTGCTAACCGAAAACATGTTCGGTGACATTCTCTCCGACCAGGCCGGTGGAGTAGTAGGCTCCCTGGGCCTGCTAGCCTCAGCCAGCATCGGTGGCCCGGTAGGCGTCTACGAGCCAGTCCACGGCTCCGCGCCGAACATCGCAGGAAAAGGAATCGCAAATCCCCTTGGAGCAATCCTCTCCGTTGCAATGATGCTGCGCCATTCCTTCGAATTAGAACGCGAGGCAGCCTGCATAGAGAACGCAGTCAGCACGGTGCTGAATCAAGGCCATCGCACCGCCGACCTGGCGCAAGCTGGACAAGCTCCGATCTCAACGTCAGAGATGGGTGGCCGAGTCGTCGCAGAGCTTCGGGCTGTGTGTTAGTTTGCAGAGAAGCTAAAGACGGGCCTCGGCCGTCCCGCCGAGCGAAGCGAGGCGCTTCTCGCCACAGGCTGGGCAGCCTGAGGCACTTGTACCTGTGCCGTTACAGTGCGGAGACTCGTATCAGGGCACGCCTTCAGGCGTAGACGGATGACTTCCGATCACTACGAATGAGCCCCCGGTTCCAACGGCAGCGTCTTAACCGCCCCCGTCCCCGTGTCATACCTGCCCGTCAAGTCGTACCACCGAATCCGCACCATCTCCTGAAACATGCGAGCCCCGTCCAGCAACGGATGTATCCGCGTATCTCCGCTATGTCCCCAGAGCACCGCAACCTCCTCTACGCGAAACCCAAACTTGCGCGCCAAAAAAAGAATCTCCGGATCGAATCCCCAGCGCTCGATGCGCTGCAGCGGCAGAATCGTCTGAGCGGCCCGCCGCGTGAAAGCTTTAAATCCGCACTGCGTATCTTTGAATCGCAGCCCCAAAATAATCCGGTTCAATGCATTGAAGATTCTTCCAGCCATTTGCCGGAACGCCGACTGCCGCTGCGTCTGCAACTCCGCCTTCAGCCAGCGTGAGCCAATCGCAATGTCCGCTCCCGCCGCCAGCGCCGCCAGCAGCTTCGGCATCTCTTCGATCGGCGAAGACAGATCCGCATCGCTGAACAGGACTATCTCGCCCCGCGAATTCAGGATTCCGTTGCGCACCGCATAACCTTTGCCGCGATTCCCAGGATTCTCCACCAGTCGCAACGCCGGATCCTTCGCCGCAAACCCGCGCACCAAATCCGCTGTGTTGTCGCGCGATCCGTCATTCACTACAATCACTTCCACATTCCATCCCTGCGCGCGCACGTAAGCCAGCACCTTCTCCAGAGTGGCCCCCAGGCGCGACCCCTCGTTATAAGCGGGAATAACGATGCTGTAAGCGATGTCCTTCAATCAGATTGCCGCCGAGAATGCCTTCGCCATTGTACGTCGTAAGAGGTAAGCCAAAGGAAAAGGAAACAGTAGGGAAGTCACAGAAGTAACCGGGAACCGGAAGCCGCGCCTAAGCCACGCTGCGTTTTTCCGTCAGCATGCTGAAAAAGTCATTCACCAGTTCCGCGTCCCATAAGCCCTGGCAGGCTTCCTCGCGCATGGTAAGCGCGGCCTCATCGTGGCCCAGCGCGGGCTTGTAAGGACGCGCCGTGCGCAGAGCATCATACACATCCACCACTTGCAAAACCCGCGGCAGCAGCGGGATCTCCCCCGCCCGCAATCCATCCGGATATCCCGACCCATCCGCATGCTCATGATGATGCCGGATAATCGGCAGAACCAGCCGCAACGACTTCAGCGGCTTACAAATACTCTCCCCCGTCGCCGGATGCTGCTTCATGATCTCCCACTCCGGCAGCGTCAGGTCCGAGCCCTTCTTCAGAATCGCATCCGGCACCGCGATCTTCCCCAGGTCGTGCAAATATCCCCCGCGCCGCAGCGCCACAATCGAATCTTCATCCAACCCCAGGTGCCGTCCCAAATCCGCCCCGTACCTTGCCAATCGCTCGCAGTGCCCCTCGGTGTAAGGGTCGCGCCCCTCCACGATCAGCCCCAGCGTGCACAAAACCGAATCCGCCGTCTCCAACTCGTCGGTGTATTCCTTCACCCGCAGCAGCGACTTCACCCGCGCCGTCAACTCCTCCGCCAGAACCGGCTTGTTCAAGAAATCATCCGCGCCCGCTTCAATGCCTGTTACCTTGTCCGCGCTATCACTCAATCCCGTAATCAGCACAAAAGGAATCAGCCGCGTTGCCGGATCAGCTTTCAGTTCCCTGCACAATTCATAACCTGACTTCCCAGGCATTCGCACATCCGAAAGAATCAAGTCCGGAGCCTGCCGCCGCACCTCCGCCTCAGCCTGCTGCGCATCCGCCGCAGTCACCACGTCATAGCCCCGCTGCGCCAGCAACTGGCTCATCAGCCCGGCAATCATGGGATGGTCATCCACCACCAGAATCCGCGGAGCCTGCCGTCTTATCGGCAACACCTTCATATCTGTGTCAGAACCCGTTTCCCGCTGCGAAGTTGCCTTTCCTTCACCGGTCACAACCGGACGAGAATCGTGAGGAAAGCTCATCGCGCAGCGAATACTCATTTAATTCTACTGCAATCCAAACGCCACCACGTTGATCCAACGCAACCACGCCGAAAAACATCGACCCCTTTCCCACTTCGGAACCCGACGCAAAATCATCCCGCAACTTGTGACCTCTAACCTTGTGCTCCACACACTTTTCTGCTTAACCTCGGCCATGCCCCATAAAGCAAAATTTCGGATAGCGATCTTCATCTTTCTTCAATCAATTTCCATAGCCGCGACCAAACCTCACACCATCACCTTCGGTAAACAGACCACAGTCCAATGGTCACCCACTTCCGCCTCATCCCAAAACGATAAGCCCCTTACCTTGAAGGTCCGGCCACTCCTGGTAGACGCCCGCGTAAAAGAATTCACCATCGGCCCGGCTCACGAAGTAACTGACCGCCTCTTCGTAGTCCGCCGCGCCTTCCGCGTCAACGACAGCCTTCCTCAGGAATCCGCTGCGCCCCCGCATTGGCAATGGCAGCCCGGAGGATGGCTTCTCATCGACCGCACCACCGCCCGCATCTCCCCCTTGAATCTCCCCGAGTTCGACGCCCTCTACTCCGCCGCCAGTTGGTACCGCGATTACGCCGCCTATTGCGGCGTTTCCGAAGACGGCAAGAAAATCTACGCGGTAGTGGCCCAAATCAGCCGCCGCAAGCCAGTACTAAGAAAAGTCTTGGATGGTCAAACGATCCCGGAAGAAGTCGCCGATTCCGCCTGCCCCACCCCAGCCTGGCAACGCTCACCCACCCGCGTAAGCTTCGAACCCCCATCCGCCCAAAAGCAAACCTTCGCCATCCGAGGCCACACCATAGATCTGGTAATCGAAACTGAAGAAAAAGAAGATGAAGAAGCCTCAAAATAAAAGAAACCTAAGCGGCACGAAACCGATCCGGAAACCGGAAACTGACCACTAACCACTAACCACTAACCACTGTTTCTTTCTCCTGCACCTTAGCGCTGGTAACCAAAACTACCGCCAACACCACAATCACACTCCCCATCACAATGAATCGGTCCACCCGCTCGTGCAAAACCAACCACCCCAAAAACACCGCGACTACCGGATTCACGTAAGCATAAGTCGACACCTTCGACGTAGGCACGTGCTCCAGCAGCCAGATGTAAGCCGTGTATCCGATCCACGATCCGCACACCACCAGATACAGCACCGCGCCCACCCCACGCGGAGTCCAGGTAACCCGCGAAAAATCTCCCACCGCAAGTGCAAACAAAAAGTTCCCCGCTCCTGCCGCCGTTACCTGCCACGCCGTAGCGCTGAACACGTCCATGCCCGACTGCCACCGCTTCGACAGCACCGATCCCAAAGCCCACAAAAACGATCCGCCAAGCAAAGAGACCGAAGCCCACAACTCGCGCCGTCCCAGCCCAGATCTCGAGTGAAACTCCGGCCAGAACAAAACGAACAGTCCCACAATCCCCAGCGCCAACCCGGCCTTCCCTCGCCACGAAATGCGATGATGCCCCAGCAGCATCGAGTCCAGCACCAGAAACCACAACGGAGTAATCGCGATAATCAAAGCCGCCAACCCCGACGGCACTGAAAGCTCCGCCCACGACAAAGTCAGGTTCCCGCCCATCAGCAACAAAAGTCCAACCACCGCGGCCAAAGCAATCTGCCGCGCCGAATACCAGATCCTGCGCCCCGTGGCCGCGCACACCACCAGCATCACCACCCCGGCAATCGAAAACCGCACCCCGCACATCAGCGCCGGAGGAATGGTCTGCACCGCAATATCGATCGCCAGGTAAGTAGATCCCCAAAACAAATAAACCAGCCCAAAGGCAAGAATCACCGCAAACCGGCTAGGGCTATGAGTCTTTGACATGTAAGTGAGAAACAGAGGAAGTTAAAAGATATCAGACGAGCCTATCGGGACTCTGTCATCAAACAAGCTCTGTCATCCTGAGCGGAGAAACGTGCCCGCGAAGCGGACACGTCTCGGAGTCGAAGGACCCCTTGCGTCTTAACGGCACCCGCGGCCCCGCAAGGACTTTCCGCAACGGAAGCCCGAAGCCGGAAAGCCGGAAGCCGGAAGCCGGAAGCCCGAAGCCCGCTACTTCAACTTCTCATACTCCGCTCGGGCCGCCTTCAAAACCGGAACATCCCCATCCGCATCTTTCCATACCGCAAAGAAATCCTGGTAACCGTCCTTAGCTTTGGCAGTGTCACCCTCCAAAGCATAAGCCCGCCCCAATCCCAAATGAGCCAGCGAATAAACCCAGCCCACCGCATCAAGCCCGCGATGGTCAAGAATTCTCTGATACTCTCCGGCTGCCTTGGCTCCATCGTGCAAGCGCAGAAAAGCTTCGCCGCGGACGAAGATGGCCCCTGTGTTGCCCCTGCCCAATTCGTAGGGCTTGGCAGATTCCAGCGCCGTAACCGCCTGTTCGGGCTGGTTGCGCTGCAACCTGATCAGCGCTCGTGCCGCCGGCAGTTGGACCTGAGTCAGCACAGTAGCATACGGATATTCCTTGCTCAGTCCTTCCGCCAGCTTCTCCGATTGGGCCGCGTCCCCGATGTGGGCAAACAGAATCGCCGCCGCCGCTCGAGAGTTTATGTTTTCCGAAAGCGCGAGTGCCGCATTCATCGTCTGGCGAGCCTCTTGCAGAAAGCCTAGCCCGGCATCGCAGCTTGCCTCCGCTCCCAGAATCGTCGCCGCGAACTCCTTACGCCCTTGGGCCTGCGCCACGCTCACGCCACGGGCATAGCTTTCCCGCGCAGTTTTTATCTTCCCCAGTGCGCACTCGCCCGTCGCATGGTACATAACTATGATGGGCTCTTCCACCTTACCGGCTGCGTGTTCTAACTCCCGCTGCATCGCGGCTTCGTCGCCCCGAATGAACGCCAACTCGTACAGCGTGATATGGATCGACCACGGCTCGGTCTTCTGTGCTATGGCCTGCTCCGCCACGGCCTTTGCTTCGTCATAGCGATTCAGCGCCAAATAGGATTCCGCCACATTCTGATAAGCGTAAGGATCCTTGGGATTAAACCTCAGTGCTGCGCTCGCGTTGGCCAGCGCTTTCTCCGGTTGCCCAACAGTGTTCTCCTCAAGGGCCAGGTTGTCCTGAGGAACGCCGTCCCGCGGATAGGCTTGTATCCATTGTTCAAGAGTCTCAATATCTTTATTGGCTTGTCTTCTGTACATGCCGTAGTAGTGAGAAGAAATGTAGAATTTCTCCCGCTCGCTCGCCCGGTCCTTCGCATCAAAAGCCTTTTGCAGATACCCAAAGGCTTCCTGGGTCTTGCCCGTGTTGTAATAAGCCACGGCCACCGTGGCCAGCGCCATGGCAAAGTTCGGGTCCAGTTCGGTTGCCCGTTTCAGGTGCGGAATTGCCGCCTCATCGTCAAACTTTGAGTGCTCGGCCTCGCCCAGGCTGAACTCCTTCAAAGCTTCCAGGGACGATGTCGTCGCCGCTTCCAGTGGAGTATCGAACTTCTGCACTGAAGCCAGCGATTCTCCCAGCTTCTCGCGCAATCCGGACGCAGCCTTGTCCAGCGACTTCAGCACCTGCTCCTTGCTGTCCGCTTCCACCTGCTCCCGCGCCACCGAGTCGCCGCTCTGCGCGTTCACCGCCTCCAGCGTAACCACGTAATGGCTGCCCAGGCCCGAAATAGAGCCCGTGATCATCGCCTTCACGCCTTCGCGCAGGCAGATTTCACGCGCCACATCGCTCGTAACACGCTCGTCGCTCGAGCGTCCCATAAACTTCAAGGCCTGGCGAATCCGCGATTCCGGAAGAATATTCAGATAAGGCGACTGTTCCAACTGCACCGCTAAAGCCTGCTTCAGAGTCCCGTCAAAAACCGCATCACCGGTAGTGTTCACGAAGTCTGTCAGCAGTATGCTGTCTTTTTCCGTCAGCTTTGAAGATTGATGTGAATGAAAATAAATTCCCACAGCAATAAGTGCGGCCAACACCACCAGCACCGCAGGAACCAGAACTTTCCAAAACTTCTTAGCTGGAGCGGCGGGAACTGGACCGGAGGGAGCCCCAGCGACACTGGCGGCGCTCACAGCACTTACCCCACTTGCAGACGCCACTGCTGCCGGAACCTTCGCCGAACCAGATCCCGGCCGCACCGCCGCCACCGCATGCTGACCCGTATCCACCGCGGCTGACACTGCTCCCGAACTCGCCGCCGCAGAATGCCCGCTTCCCGTGTCCCGCCTCAGCCGCTGCAAGTCCGCGCGAATATCCGCCGCATGTTGGTAGCGCAGGTTGCGGTCCTTCTCAACCGCTTTGTTGATGATGTCTTCGAGCTTCGCCGGCAAGTCAGGATTCAATCGCACCGGCGACACCGGTGTGCGATCCAGGATCGCCTGAAAAATCAGCGCCGAGGTCTCTCCCCGAAACGGCAGCGTCCCCGTCGACATCTCATACAGCACCACGCCAAAGGAAAAAAGATCCGTCCGCGAATCCAGTTCTTTCCCCTTCGCCTGCTCGGGAGACATATAAGCCACAGTGCCCAGAGTCGAGCCCGGACTGGTCAGGTGGTCCTCGACCACCGCGCTGGTCGCAGCCGTGACTTCCGGCAAATCAGACACCTTACCCGGAGTTACCGTCACCTTCGCCAATCCGAAGTCCAGAATCTTCGCGTGCCCGCGCTTGGTAACAAAAATATTTGCCGGCTTAATGTCGCGATGCACAATGCCCTCGGTGTGCGCCGCGTCCAGCGCATCGGCGATCTCTGTCCCCAGGTCTAGGATCGTCTCCAACTCAACCGAACGCGCGCCAATCATGTGCTTCAGCGTAACTCCGTCAAGAAATTCCATGACCAGATACGCCCGCCCATCTTCCTCGCCGATGTCGTAAATCGTGCAGATGTTGGGATGGTTCAGCGCCGAAGCCGCCTTAGCCTCGCGCCGGAATCGCTCCAGCGCCATGCGGTCCTGCGCCATTTCTTCCGGAAGAAACTTCAAGGCGACAAACCGCCCAAGGCGCGTATCTTCCGCCTTGTAGACGACCCCCATACCGCCGCCGCCAAGCTTCTCAACGATCCGGTAATGAGAAAAGGTCTGTTCGAGCAAGAGAACCCCGCTAAGGTGCAGCCATGCTAAAGCCCACCGCAGCGGAAGTCAAAATCAGGACCGTGTGAGAACCTATGAGAACGAATCTGGGGACAGCCGCCCGCGGCTGTCCATCGAGCGCAGCCCGATCCTGTAGCGCCGGCAGGCTGCCCCGAGCGAAGCCGAAGGGTCCCGCCGGCTTCCGGGCGCAGCCCGGCTGTTACGGCAGTTACCAAAGGGGGTTACGCTGCGCACTTCCGCAAGCTATAATGCTTTTAGTAATGTCGACCGCAAGCGATGCTGCACAGCAAATCCAATTCGCATCTTATCTATTCAAATCGCCCCGAGTGCTGGCTGCGCTGCTTAGTGTGTCCAAGGCGCTATCGGGCGAACTTGCCGTCACGCCTGCGTCCCAGCCTCTTCGGTAGCGACTAACAAACTCCTCCTCCAGAATTTCTGCCTCGGCCTACGTCCGCTCGAACCAGAGCGACGTGTCCCGAGGTTGCATTTACTGACAACCGGCAACTGGCAACTGACAGCTGCTTCAGGAGGGTTCCAATGACCACGAAGACTATGACCGCGACCGCGTCCGAAAAAAAGATCGGTCCCAAAATCAAAACGGCCCTGCCCGGGCCCAATGCTCTGCGCGTGCTCGCAGGCGATCAGAAATATATTTCGCCGTCCTATACCCGCTCCTACCCGCTCGTGGCCAAGAGCGGACGCGGCATCGTCGTCACCGACGTCGATGGCAACGAGTTCTATGACTTCTCCGCCGGCATCGCCGTCACTTCGACCGGCCACTGCCATCCCCATGTGGTCGCCGCCATTCAGAAGCAGGCCGGCGACCTGATTCACATGTCGGGAACGGATTTTTATTACGAGAGCCTGGTCACGCTCGCCGAGCGCCTGTCGAAGATCGCTCCCATGCCGGGCCCGCACAAGTTTTATTACGGCAACTCGGGCGCCGAGGCCATCGAGTGCGCGCTAAAGCTCGCGCGTTATCACACCAAGCGCCAGAACATCATCGCGTTTTTCGGCGCGTTTCATGGACGCACCATGGGCGCTATGTCGCTGACCGCGTCCAAACCCCAGCAGCGGCGCCGCTTTTCGCCGCTCATGCCGGGCGTGACCCACATTGCATATCCCGACCTGTATCGCGGACGTAAAGATGCCATACAAGATCCCGACGAGTTCGCGCTCAGCTGCGCGCGCTTCATCGAAGACAAACTCTTCAAGACCACGCTGCCTCCCGAAGAAGTGGCCGCGATCTTCGTCGAACCGGTGCAGGGCGAAGGCGGCTACGTGGTCGCGCCCACGATCTTCATGCAGGAGCTGCGCCGCATCTGCGATCGCCATGGCATCATGCTTGTGCTTGATGAAGTGCAGAGTGGCATCGGCCGCACCGGCAAGTGGTGGGCGGTAGAGCACACCGGCGTCGAGCCCGACATGGTTTGCATAGCGAAGGGACTCGCCTCGGGCATGCCGCTCGGCGTCACCATGACTCGCTCCGAAATCATGGACTGGGTTCCCGGCTCGCACGCCTCAACCTTTGGAGGCAATCCCGTGTGCATCGCGGCGGCGCTGGCAACGCTCGATGTGATTGAGAAAGAACGTCTGCTCGAGCACACGAGCGATGTGGGCGCGCACATGCTGAAGCGCATGTCCACGTGGCCGGCGAAGCTGAAGCTGGTGGGCGACGTCCGCGGCCGCGGACTGATGATCGGCGTCGACATCGTGAAGGACAAAGCGACCAAGGAGTATGCCAGCGCAGAGCGCGACCTGATCATCGAGCGCGCCTTCGAAAAAGGCATCCTGTTCCTGGGCTGCGGCCCGAGCACGATCCGGATCTGCCCGCCGCTCGTGGTCACGAAAGAAGAAGCCGACGTTGCGATGGACGTGCTGGAGGAGTGCATCCAGGAGGTGGGCAAATAGTTCCACCCCAATGGGTAGCCCATTCAAACCGTCTTTCGGCTTGAGTGGGGTTCTATCTGGACAAATCCTGAGCTGGGAATGAAGATGCTCGGCATGACTGCATAAATGACCCTACTCTAAATTTCGCAAAGAACGCGAAATTTAGAATGGGCCACCCGCCAAGGTTCCTCGCTTCGCTCGGAATGACATCAGCCATGGCCTCTCTTGCTTTATCCGCGATGCGATCTTGAACCTGAGTGGCCTCGGGAGGCGTGGCCTTCTCCGTGGAATTTTGGCGTCTTCGGGGCTTTGAATTTTGGCGCCTTAAATTTTGGGGCGGAGAAGTGCGGTTGCTTGGGCGCGCGCTGCGAGAAGCCGTGCTGCGGTGAATCGTTGTGCGACGACATGTGGGCTTTCGAGAAGTTCCCGAAGCTGTCGTGCATCGAGGCGGACGACCTCGGGTTTGAGAAAGACCTCTCGGCGGGAAATGGGTGGGCTCGGCCGTAGGCTGAATTCGCCAGATAGGGATCTCTGCCGATACTGCGATTCGGCGGAAAGCTTCTGGCCGTCGTCGCCGTCGGTCTCGAAGCCGGCGGTTGCGAAAATGTCCGGGCCGATTGTCCGGTAGTTGTCCTGTTAATGCTGGGCATGCGCGGGTTGCTGCTGAATGTCCGCTGGTTGCCAGGTCCTTCGGTCCGATAGCCCGGGCGATAGTCGTGCTGGAAGCTCTGGCTGGCGGTGGATGGGCGTGGAGCAAACAGCTGTCGAGGCGCAGCAGCCGAAAGGCCGCGTGGGCTGCCAAAGCTTCGCCATCCGTCGCCTACTGGTCGCGATCCTCGTCCCTCGCCATACCGGCTGGCCACAGTACTGCTGCCGTAGGGAACCCCGAGGCGGTGGTGCGCGTTGTGCACCCAGAGGCTCGATCCGCCGTAGCCGCCGCCACCGTAGCCGCCGTTGGAGTAGCCGCCCCCGGAAGTGTGGAATCCGAAGTCATTAAAGAAGTTGTTGTTGACGAACAGGGCCTGGGCCAGCCAGCTCAGCGCCCATCCCCAACTTCTTAATCCTAGCAAGCCCTGGAATCCAGGCAGGAAGCCGGCAAGATTTGCGATGGCCGAGAAAAACGATCCGAAGCCGCTTCCGGCGTACGGAAGATCTGGATAAGAGCCCTCGACCGGCGCGCCCCAGACAAAGGACGGATTGTAGGACGGAACATAGATGATCTGAGGATTGACCGGCTGAATCTCGATGGCACTGCGATCGCCTTGCACTTCGGTATGGACGGAGAGTTGAGGAGTGCTCGCGAGCTGGCCACTCTCCCGCGCCTGAGCCCGCAAAGTCTGGATGGCGCTCATTACGTCCGCCTGCTGGGCGAGAAACGCGTTGCCCAGGTCGGTGGTCCAGGAAATATTGCGGTTCAGGAGCGCCAGCACACCGGGAAACGCCACCAGGGCTTGCACACTGGGATCCCAAGATTGCTGCTGAGCCGCCTGCAGCAGAGCACGGTTCGGCAGAGCGGCGTTTTGCTGGAGCCATTGTTGGGCCTCGACGACCTCCAGTGGGTAGGTTGAGGCCGCTAATACCTGGGCGAGGAGCGCATCCGGATAAAGGGCTACCGGGGCGACGAGGTTGGCGAGGTCCTGCGGCGCAATTACGGAGGGGGACTGCTGAACGGGCGGGGCATCCGCGGAGATTTGGGCCACTCCACGCGAACCTGCGCCTAAGGCAAGAATGATCGCTGTTATTATCGCCGCTTTTTGGAACTTCGGACGAAAAACGAATTTGGTCATCTGCCACCTCCAGCTAGCGTATTGCGACGTGCCGAATGCCGATTCTCCCGGCGCTTCTTGCCGTGCTTCGAACGCGGACAACAATCGTGTCAGTGGCGTGCTGCGTCCCAGGACATTCTGAGACAGTGATTTGCATTCTATATCAACTCAAGGGTTCAGATGACCTAAAGGTTGGAAGAGATGCCATGGGCCACAGCCTAACCTCGCCTTAACGGCGCGGGGGGAATTCGGCGGGGGCTTCCCAGTTTGGAACGGGCTAGAAGTTTTCATCCCGCTGAGGGTCAGAGGTCACATATTGTCAGCAGCTCCGGCGGGTATTGTCGGATTGAGGACTTATCAATGTCTTTCGGACTCCGGATTTCGAGGCGCGTGTTTTCTGGGCAGGCTACGCGGTTGACGCTTTCCTTCCTGGACTGGCTGGCGGAGCGCTTTTTGCCCTCAGTAACGATTGCCGAGCATTATCGGACCGGGCGGCGAGGGGAGTTGGCGGCTTACTTCTATCTTCGGCGCCTGGGGTATGTGATGGTGGCGCGGAACTTTCGGTCGCCGCGCTGCCGAGGCGAGATTGATCTGATTGGTTGGGATGACGATGTTCTTTGCTTTTTGGAGGTTAAGACGCGGACTACGCTGGACGTGAAGCCTGGGGAAGCGGCTGTGGACAGGCACAAGCGGCGGCTGATCGCGGCCGTGGCACGAGAGTACCTGCGGCGATTTCCACCTTCGTGCCAGTGGCGCTTCGATGTTGTGAGCGTATACTATCCGGTGTCCAAAGCCAGCCAGCCGCAGATTGAAGTGTTTCGGAATTCCTCCCTGACGGCTTAGAAGTGTGAATTTCGTCTATCCTAATTTAAGAGGTATGGTGCGTGCCTGAACTCAGAAAAGATCCTATTGTTGGACGCTGGGTGATTATTTCGACCGACCGGGCGAAGCGTCCGACGGATTTCGCACGGGAAAATGTGAAGCTGAAGGGAGGGTTTTGTCCCTTTTGCTACGGGAATGAGGCCAAGACGCCGCCGGAAATTCAGGCCTACCGTCCGGGGTCGAATGGCGGGCCGGCTTCGCAGCGCGACACACCGGGGTGGACGGTGCGGGTGGTGCCAAACAAGTTTCCGGCGCTGGGGATTGAAGGCACTTTGAACCGGCAGGCCGAGGGCATGTTCGACCGCATGAACGGGATTGGGGCGCACGAGGTGATCGTTGAGACTCCCGATCATAACGCGAGCCTGGCTACTTTGCCTCCAAAGCGGATTGAAGACGTGCTGTGGACGTTTCGGGACCGCATTCTCGATCTGAAGAAGGACCGGCGGTTCAAATACATCCTGCTGTTCAAGAACCATGGTGAGGCAGCGGGAGCATCGCTCGAACACGCGCACTCGCAGCTGATTGCGCTGCCGATTCTGCCGATCAACGTGGTGCAGGAGCTGGAAGGGGCGAAGCAGTACTTTCTCTACAAAGAGCGCTGCGTGTTCTGCGACATCATTGCGCAGGAACTGGAGAATGGAAGTCGCGTGGTGGCGGAGAACGAAAACTTTGTGACCATCGCGCCTTACGCGCCGCGCTTTCCGTTTGAAACCTGGATTCTGCCGAAGCAGCATGAGTCGGCGTTCGAGAATTCATCGTCGCACATGTTTGAAAATCTGGCCAAGGCGCTGAAGACTTTGCTGATCAAGGCGGACCGGGTGCTGGACAATCCTCCGTACAACCTGGTGGTGCATACATCGCCCGCGCAGGACCCGACCAACGACCACTATCACTGGCATATCGAGTTCATGCCCAAGCTAACGAAGACCGCGGGATTCGAGTGGGGAACTGGGTTCTACATTAATCCCACGCCGCCCGAGGAAGCGGCGAAGTTTCTGCGCGAAGCCAGCGTGGAAGAGCCGGTGGCGGCTACAGCCGGGTAATTCCTGGTTAAGGCGAGTCTCGTCACGAAAGGCCAATGGGGTCTCCCAGAGGCTCCTTTTCACTACTAGTCTTTATAGTTTCTTTATGGCTCGCGACATAGGATTGCACCAGACAGGGGAGAGGCGCAAGACTCACCCGTCCCCTCAATATCGGGTGGGTGCTGCTATTCCACTCCCTTGTCCCTTCGCCGTGGTTCTGCCTATGCAGATCGCAATCGAGCAAGCTCCTTGCGGATTTCCTCTAGTCGTTCCTGCCTTTTCTGGTATTCCGTTCTCGCATCGCGAGTGATCCCTTTGGTTTGGTTCCAGTACCGGCGGTCAGCAGAGTAGATGGCATCCATTTCCTCTTGCAGGGCGGCGATTCTCGTCTTCTTTTCGGCATCAGGCTCCATAGGCGATGCTTCCCCTCAGAGCATCGGCTACTCTCCCAAAAAACTGATGCGACATCCTACCCCTGATTCTGGCGGCGAACTCTGTAAAGTTTTGTGGTGTTTTTCACAGTCTCTCCATCTTCATTCGTCGAGAAACCCCCTGCTGCACTCCCGCGACCATCTCCTCATCCCCGAGTAAACACTGATGGATCGATGAACTTTAGGCGACCGACCAGAGCGGTCTTCGCGGTCGATAAGCATCCTGAATGCCGCGCCGGTGGGAAATGCAGTCAAGAAAAATAGGGCACGAGCCTGAGCGCCGTGCCCTTTGCAGTTGGACGAGAGAGAGGTTGATGGTCGAGGATGGGTTTCTGGGAGTCCTCGCCAACAACGTATCGAAAAAGCTTAAGACAAGCTTTGGCCGCAAATGTCATGGAAATGTAAAAAATGGGCGGTGCGCTAGCCCTGGGTGCGTTCCTGGAATTCTTCGTACCATGCCATCTGGATGGCTTCCAGCTTGCCTTCGTTCGACGTCTTCGGATCACCCGTGAAGTCGGGCAGCTCGGTGACGTAGCGATGCAGGTCGGTGAAGCGGACGGCCAGCGGGTCGAGTTCGGGATGAACTTCGGAGAGCAGGATGCCGATGCTTGCGGCGTCGTCCCAGGTTAGAGATTTAGGCATGGGGAGTTTCCTTAATGCGGCCTTCGGGCGTCGGCTTTCGGGCTTCGGTGTATAGCGTGTAGGCCGAAGCCCGACGACCGGAGCCCGAAGCCCGGTTCTAGTGATGCTCTTCCGAAATGTAATTCCGGTTCCAGGCCGGGATCTCGACTACTACCTTACCCGGCTTCGTGATCTGCACCTGGCAGCCGAGACGAGAGTTTAACTGTAAGTCGGCGGCCATGTCCAGACGGTCGGCTTCGTCGTCTTCCATGGGCGAGAGATTTTCCGCGCCTTCTTTGATCCATACGTGGCAGGTGGTGCAAGCGCAGTTGCCGCCGCAGGCGTGGTCGAGCGTGATGCCGTTGTTCAGTGCGACATCGAGAATCGACTCTTCCTTGCCGTGATACTCGTAGGGCAATTTGCCGTGCTCGAATTGCACCGTCTTGCCTTCGGGCAGGAATGTGACCTGCACCGTATTTTCGCCGGGAGCATCTTCGGTAGCTGTGCCGGCGGATTGAGATTTTTCTTCTGACATGCGTTGCTCCATAAAATCCAGCAATTGGCAATTAGCAGTTGGCCAACTGCCAATTGCTAACTGCTAATCGCTCCTACTCAAACTCCGCTTTCGCCACAGGATGCGGTGCCGTAGGCCCTTCGCCCATGTCGGCTTCGTCCATGGTCTTGCCCTTTAGCGCGGTCGAGACTGCGCTGTCCATCATTAGTTCAGCTAAACGCGTTGTGCCTTGATTCAGCGCGTCGATGGCTTTGCGGATGGCCTGGTAATCGTCTTCGGCCTTCACTGCGCTCAAGGCTTTCTCCATCTTCGCGATCTTTTTCTTTTCGTCAGTGGTCAGATGGCCCCACGCCGGACTCTTCTTTCCTTTATCGAGCGCAGTCAGGATAGTCGCGGCTTCGTTCCGCGCTTCGATGACCTGGCGCTGCCGAAAATCTTCTTCTGCGCTATCGAAGGAATCGAGAATCATGCCCTCGACCTGTTCGTCGGTTAGGCCGTAGCTGGGCTGGACCTGAATTTCGGATTCTTTCCCGCTGCGCTGCTCGCGCGCGGAGACGTGCAGAATGCCATTGGCGTCGATGAGGAATTTAACTTCGATGCGAGCCATTCCAGCAGCCATCGGCGGAATGCCTTTCAGATCGAATCGTGCCAGCGAGCGGCAATCTTTTGCCAGTTCGCGCTCGCCTTGCAAAACGTGAATGGCGACGTTGGCCTGGCCATCGACCTGCGTGGTGTAGAACTGCGTAGCCGACGCTGGAATCGTTGAGTTGCGCAAAATGATCTTGTCAGTAACGCCGCCTGCGACTTCGATGCCAAGCGATAGCGGCGTGACATCGAGCAGCAGCATGTTCTCGGTGGCCTCAGAACCGCCGCCGAGAATGTTAGCTTGCACGGCTGCGCCGAGCGCTACCACTTCATCGGGATTCAAATCCGTGTGCGGTTCGCGGTGGAACAGTTCTTTCACCAGAGCGCGGACTTTGGGGATGCGCGTGGATCCCCCAACGAGGACGACTTCGTCAATCTGTTCAGGCTTGAGACCAGCATCTTTCAAAGCTTGCTTGCACGGACCGACGGTGCGGTCGATGATGGGCTGGATAAGTTGCTCGAACTGCTCGCGCGTGATCTCGCGCAGGTAGCGCTTGCCGCCGGGAAGTTCAACGTCAAGCTTCACCGAGAGCTGTGAGGAGAGCGCTATCTTGGCTTCGATCACGGCATTGCGAATGGCTTGCACGGCCTCGGCGTTGCGGCGGAGGTCAAGGCCGATATCGCCGAGCGTGTCGTCGAGAGCGATCGTGATCAGCAGATTGTCGATGTCATCGCCGCCGAGATGCGTGTCGCCATTGGTCGAGATGACTTCGAATATGCCGTCGTGCAGCTTGAGAATGGAAACGTCGAAGGTGCCGCCGCCGAGATCGTAGACAGCGACGATTCCGTTCTGCTTTTTGTCGAGGCCGTAGGCGAGCGACGCAGCCGTAGGCTCGTTGACCAGTCGCAGAACTTCGAGGCCCGCGATGCGGCCGGCATC
This sequence comes from uncultured Acidobacteriaceae bacterium, assembly GCA_963747615.1. Lineage (GTDB taxonomy): Bacteria > Acidobacteriota > Terriglobia > Terriglobales > Acidobacteriaceae > Sulfotelmatobacter. The sequence continues at coordinate 137,277 of CAVVFP010000001.1, read as the reverse complement.
TTTCGTAGCCTGACGCTGCGCGTCATTGAAATATGCAGGCACGGTGATCACGGCCTTAGTGACCGGCGCGCCGAAGAAGCGTTCGGCGTTGCGCTTAAGCTGGCGAAGTATAAGAGCCGAAAGTTCTGGCGGAGTAAAAGTCTTGTCGCCAAGTTTAATGCGCAGGACTTCCCCAGCCTGCAGATCTTCTGCCAGACGGAATGGGAAGAACTTCAATTCTGCCTGTATGTCGTCAACCCCGCGTCCCATCAGACGTTTGATCGAGTAGACGGCGCGCTCCGGCGTTTCAGTGAGATATTTGCGCGCCGCGTTGCCAATGACAGGCTGATTGTTCTCGTCGAGCGCGACCACTGACGGAACGAGATTCGACCCGTCGTCGCCCGGGATCACGACAGGGCTCTCCCCTTGCATGAAGGCCACGAGAGAATTCGTGGTGCCCAGGTCGATGCCGACGATGCGATCAGATGCCATTGAGTCCAACTTTGAGTCGAGCAATTAGCAGTTAGCCAAATGCTAATTGATAACGGCTAGCTGCTTTCCAGCACTTCATTCACATCCCGCACCAGATTGCGGATGTAATTGCGGCGGTTCAGTAAGTTCACCATTTTGTCGCGTTGTTGAACACGCTCTACGTCCGAAACGGGTTGGCCGTTCTGTTCTCGCTGGATCATTCCATCCCACATTTTCCAGTAACCTTGCAACTCGCGCAGAAGCGCTTCCTGTTTTTCTTCGAGTTCCAGCTTCTGCCGGCCGATTTCTTCGATCAAGGCCGGATCATCCTCGCCCATCTTCTTCTGTCCGCGAAGTTCTTCGAGCTGCATATTCAACTCAAAAACTTCTTCCAGCAAATCCGGAGGAACGATTTGTTTTTTCACTTCTCCAGTAGAGCGCGCTAGCTCCGTCGCCGATTTCGACTGCTCTTCCAACTCCACGCCTTCGAGCCGCAGAAGATACTCGGTGCGCTTGATCGGATCTTTCAACGTGCGATAGGCATCGTTGAGCAGGGAACTCTGTTGCAGGCTCCACTCCTGTTCCTGGCCGCCTGCCTGGGCGTTAAGATCGGGATGCAGCTTGCGGCTCAGTTCGTAGAAATCTTTTTCCAGCGCGGCGACATCGAGATTCAGCTTGCGCGGCAGACCGAAGAAAGTGAAATAGTCCGATGGCGCAGGAGGCTGAACTTTGCCGCAAGCCTCGCAGAAGTGCGCTGCGCGCATGGTTCCGCACGACCAGCAGGATTGAGTTTCTTCAGGTGCGGGCTTCGCGGTAATCATGGTGAACTCTGAAGGCATCGCTATTGGACCTTGCTGCCAAAAAACTTTACCGCCGAGCACGCAGAGGGCGCAGAGAACCAGGAAGCAAGCCCAGGTTTATCTCGGCGCGCTCGGCGTCCTCGGCGGTCGACGTTCCTCCTTGAAATCAAGCGGAGAACGAAGTTCCGCAGCCGCAACTCTTTGTGGCCTGCGGATTCACGAAGACGAATCCTTGCTGCATTAGCGTTTCTTGATAATCCAGTATCATGCCGTGCAGGTAGATAAACGACTTCGGATCGACGAACACGCGCACATCGCCATACTGAAAAATACGATCGCGTTCGCGCGGCTGCGTGTCGAAGCGGATGTTATAGCTCAGGCCGGAACAGCCGCCGCCCTGCACCCCGAGGCGCAGTCCGCCCTGCTCGGGCGAAATGCCTTCCTTGGCCATCGCACTCCGCACTTTGACCAGGGCTTTATCGGTGACCTGAATGCCCTTGGCCGGCGCGGCTTGTGGCAGTTGCGCGGTTTGTTCGGTTGCCGTTGTCATTAGCTTTGGACGAAGAGCTACTGTGCCACGGTCGACGCAACCGGCTTCGCGGCTTCCTGCTTTTTCTTCCAGTCGCCGATCGCGGCGCGGATAGCGTCCTCAGCCAGCACCGAACAATGGATCTTCACCGGAGGAAGCGACAGCTCCTTCACGATGTCCATGTTCTTGATGGCGAGGGCTTCGTCCACGGTCTTGCCCTTGACCCATTCGGTGGCCAAAGAAGACGACGCGATCGCGGAGCCGCACCCGAACGTCTTGAACTTCGCTTCTTCAATCACGTTGGTGTCGCGGTTGACCTTGATCTGCAGCTTCATGACGTCGCCGCACTCGGGTGCGCCAACCAGACCCGTGCCCACGTCGGCGCTGCTCTTGTCCATCGAACCGACGTTGCGGGGATTGTTGTAATGATCGATTACTTTATCGCTGTATGACATTTGTGTACTCTCCGGAAAATCAAAGTTTCCAAACTTCTAATGCGCTTCTCCTGCCCACTTCACATCCTTCAAATTGATGCCTTCCTTCGCCATTTCGTATAGCGGAGAAAGCTCGCGCAGGCGCTCGACGGTCTCGATGACGCGGTCGGCCACGTAATCGACTTCGGCTGCGGTGTTGAACCGGCCGATGCCGAAGCGGATCGAGCTGTGCGCCAGATCGTCGCCGGTGCCAAGAGCCTTCAATACATAAGATGGCTCAAGCGTCGCGGAGGTGCATGCCGAACCGCTCGAAACTGCGATGTCGTTAATCCCCATCAGCAGGGACTCGCCTTCCACATAGGCAAAACTGATATTCAGGTTGCCGGGCAAGCGATGCTCCATGGAACCGTTAATGTAGGTCTCGTCAAGACGGCTCATGATGCGATCGCGCAGCCGATCGCGCAGGCCGCTCAACTGCGCTGCCTCGCGAGACATTTCCTCCGACGCGATCGCACAGGCTTTGCCTAAACCAACGATGCCCGCGACGTTCAAGGTCCCAGAGCGCATGCCGCGTTCGTGGCCGCCGCCATCGATAATGGCCGAAATCTGTACCCGCGGGTTCTTGCGCCGCACATACAACGCGCCCACGCCCTTGGGACCATACATTTTGTGTCCCGAGATCGACATCAGGTCGATGTTCTGCTTGTTCACGTCGATAGGAATTTTCCCAATCGCCTGCGTGGCGTCGGTGTGGAAGATGATACCGCGCTCATGGCACAGCTTGCCGATCTCGGCAATGGGCTGCACAACGCCGATTTCGTTGTTCGCGGCCATGATGCTCACCAGGATGGTCTTGTCATCCATGGCGCGCTTCAGGTCTTCGAGATCGATCAGGCCATCTTTCTGCACCGGCATGTAAGTGACGCGATAGCCGTATTTCTCCAGCCGCTTGCAGGTATCGAGCACAGCCTTGTGCTCGGTCACCGCGGTGATGATGTGGTTGCCCTTTTCGCGGTACATCTCGGCCACGCCCTTGATGGCGAGGTTGTCGCTCTCAGTGGCGCCTGAGGTGAAGATGATTTCCTTGGTGGTGGCGCCGATCAGCTTGGCGATGCGCTCCCGGGCCGTCTCCACGCCTTCTTCACCCGCCCAACCGAATGAGTGATTGCGGCTGGCGGCGTTGCCAAACTTTTCCATGAAATAGGGCAGCATCTCTTCCAACACCCGCGGATCCATGGGCGTGGTGGCGTGGTTATCCATATAAATAGGCAGCTTCACTCCCTGCGGAGCGGCGTGCTGCGTGACCGGAAGCTGCTGGGGGATCTTTACATCGGTGCTCATGATTGCTTCTCCTACCTGGTTATACCTGCCTGGTTTACCCAACCTGGTTAAATACTTAAAGTCCGTTTGCTTAAATGATCGTCACCAGTTCAGCCGGCTTGACTGCGGCGTCTCCGGGCGTTTCTGGTTCTTCCCGCATATGCGAGATTTTGATGCGCCTCAGCACCGCCTCGATGCTGTCATTCACCTTCCGCAACGGTTCGCGGATGTTGCAACGATCGCTCTGCCCGCACTCCCCGCGAACGGTGACACACGATGTGATGAATAAAGGGCCGTCGATGGCCTCAATTACTTCGAAAGCAGAAATCGTGTGCGCGGCCCTTGCCAACCTGTAACCACCGTTTGTGCCGTGCTGCGAATGCAACAGACCAGCCTTGGCCAGCCGCTGCAGTATCTTCGCCAAAGCCTCAGGCGGGATGCCAAAAGAATCGGCAACATCCTTCGCGCTGGCGCTGCGTGTTCCCTCGTCGGCGTGGTCGGCCAGGTGTTTCATGGCCATCAGCGCGTAGTCCGCCTTTTTGGTTAACTTGAGCATCGAAAGCTAAACCCGCCAAAATAGGTCGCAATTAATTCCGACCTTTTCCGTCGTAATTAATTGTACGTCCATAACTCCAGATTGTGCAAGCCTTGCAGCCATCCGCATGAGAGCGCAGTGAATGGTAACTATCAGTGATTGAATAGTTTAGCCGTTGGCGATGCTTTTGGTCGGAGTTCTCGACCCGGCTGCAATCGATGGACGCCAATCGGCTCCGAAAGGCAAGAAATTTACTGCCCCGTAACTCCGAAGGACTTGACAAGTCGCGAAGCGGGGATAAAATACCGGGAAATTCCCGCGAATCGGTCCCTCCGCGTGCCATGAGGGCGACGCTTCCGGATTTATGACCTCAAAGCCGTCCTCGCAGCCCCAAAACGCTATCAAACAACCTTGCAAGCATCCGCGCGTGCAAATCGTGAGCCGCGACGAAGATGCCGAATTTGTGGAATGCCTTGAATGCCGCGAAGTCTTCGAGTCCAGCGAACTCAAAGACATGAGCATCGAAGAGAGCGCCGAAGGCGAGGCCCAGGAATCGTAAGGCCCCAACTCAATCTTATCCCCCCGGCCCGATCACCAAAGTAACCACTCCTGCGCGATTCCGCCTTGTTCCCGGCAGAAAGCCTCTGCTAGTCTGCAGGCCGGGGGCGTGCATTCCGCGCGGTGCAAACTCATGCCTGCGACAGGCCTGGTCGTCGACGATTCCATGCTGATCCGCTACACCGTTTGCCGCTTTCTCGAAGAGCGCGGCTTCACGGTGGAGTCGGCCACGAACGGCGTGGAGGCCTTGCAGATTCTTGAGCGCGTGCATCCCGATCTGATCGTCACCGACATGCAGATGCCAAAGATGTCGGGCAGCGAACTGATTACGGCCCTGAAGAAGAACCCGGAAACCGCCGCCATTCCCATCATTATTGTTGCAGGCCGCGCCAGTGGCTTCGACGAAAAGGAAAACCGCGCCAACTTCGCCATTTATAAAGATATCGACATCCAGGGCCAGCTCGAAAAGGCGCTGGATGCGGTGATGGGGAAAAGCTTCGGGCAACAGGCGGGGAAGTAGCGGCTCTCAGCAGTTGGCAATTAGCCTAGACCTTAGAGCGCTAGCGCAATGCAAGACTCGCCTCAGCGGAAAAATCCATAGCAGCAAAGTCCTTCGCCAGGAATTTCGGATAGGCTGCGGCCGCAATCATAGCGGCGTTGTCGGTGGAAAGCGGCCGCGACGGAAAGTACACGGGCAAGCCCTCCTGCGCCCCATCCCGCTCGAATGTGCTTCGCAATTCGCTGTTCGCAGCCACTCCTCCCGTGACGAAAAGCGTAGCCGCATCGCAAGCGCGGGCCGCGGCCAAAGTCTTGCCCACCAGATCCTCGACGATCGCGCGCTGAAACGAAGCGACCAGGTCGAGAGTCCGCTTGTCACAATTTGCCAAATAGTCATCGAGCTTCGGCTTGGAGATACTCGCCAGAGCGTTGCGGCGCGCCTCGATCGAACGATGCATCTCGTGAATCTCAACGTAGCGCAACACCGCAGTCTTGATGCCGCTGTAAGAAAAATCAAAACGCGGGCGATCTGTCCCGACTTCTCTCTCTCCGCCGCGGTTTTCTGAGCGGCCTTCTGTGCGGTCTTCTGAGCGACGTTCTCGCCGATCGCGGTGCTTGATTTGTGCTGGCGGAAACTTCACGGCATTCGGGTCGCCATGCGGAGCCAGTCGGTCGACGATCGGCCCTCCGGGATATCCCAGACCGAGAAGCTTTGCGACTTTGTCGAATGCTTCACCTGCCGCATCGTCGCGAGTGTGGCCGATATTTTCGTAAGTCCAACCGTCATTCTTCTGCGTCGCCAGATACAGGTGCGTGTGTCCTCCCGACACAACCAGCGCAAGCAAGGGAAACTGCAACTCGTAATTTCCTTTCTGGCGTTCCTCCAGCAGAACCGCGTGAATGTGCCCTTCAAGGTGATTCACCGCAATCAGCGGCTTGTCGAGCGCGAACGCCAAAGCCTTGGCATAGCTGATGCCAACCAGCAGCGCTCCCGCAAGCCCAGGACCCTGCGTGACCGCAATCGCGTCGACCGAGCTGTAATTCTGATTGGCCTCAGCCAGCGCCTGCCGCACCACGGGAACAATCGCCCGCAGGTGCTCGCGCGATGCCAACTCGGGCACCACGCCCCCGTAAGGCTGATGCGTCGCAATCTGTGAAGCCACCACATTGGAGATGACCTGCTCTCCCGAGCGCACGACAGCCGCCGCGGTTTCGTCGCACGAACTTTCGATGCCGAGGATGTAGGCGTCTGGCATAATCAGTGCGAGTCGCACCTTCTGATGTCTTAGCTTAATTCAAAACACGCTTAGAGTTCGATCGCCGAAGACTTATAGCTAGATGCTGAACAATCTCGCCACCTCGATCATCCAAACCCTCCGCCAGAAAGGGTTTCAAGCCTACCTGGTGGGCGGATGCGTGCGCGACCTTCTCTTGCACCGCCAGCCCGCGGACTACGACATAGCAACCAGCGCAACGCCAGCACAAGTGATGGGAATCTTTCCCGAAACCTACGCAGTAGGCGCTCAATTCGGCGTAGTCCTAGTCCCCCATTACCCCGTGTCCCCTGTGGTGAAGCCTTTAGCCGAGGATCTGCAAGATGCAAAAGGAAGCCACACCGTAGAAGTAGCAACCTTCCGCAGCGACCACGGCTACTCCGACGGACGCCGTCCCGATGAAGTGCGCTTCACCACAGATCCGCGCCAGGACGTTGCCCGCCGCGACTTCACCATCAACGGCATGATGCTCGATCCCGTAAGCGGAGAACTGCTCGACTTCGTCGGAGGACGCAAAGACCTCGAAGCCGGGATCATCCGCGCCATCGGCGATCCCGCCCAGCGTTTCGCCGAAGACAAACTTCGCATGCTGCGCGCCGTGCGCTTCGCGGCGCGCTTTGAGTACGAAATCGAAGCGGCGACGCTGGTCGCGATCCAACGTCTCGCCCCCGAAATCCACGTGGTCTCCCGCGAGCGCGTCCGCGACGAACTCACCCGCATGCTTACCGAGGGCCATGCCCGTCGCGCATTTCTTCTGCTCGATGAAAGCGGCTTGCTGAAGGAAGTGTTGCCGGAAATCTCGAAGATGAAGGGCGTCAAGCAACCTCCCGAGTTTCATCCCGAAGGCGACGTGTTTGTCCACACGCTGCTGCTGCTCGATAATTTACCGCATCCCTGCCCGCCCACTCTGGCCTGGGGCGCGCTGCTGCACGACGTAGGCAAGCCCGCAACGTTCCGCGTGGCGCCGGACCGCATCCGCTTCGATGACCACGTCGATGTTGGCGTCAAGCTCGCGGAAGAGATCTGCGACCGTCTACGATTTTCTAAAGACGACGCGGCCCAAGTGCTTGCCCTGGTAGACAATCACATGCGCTTTGGACACGTATCGCGCATGAAGGAATCGACGCTGAAACGATTTCTGCGTCTGCCAAAATTCGGTGAACACTTGGCGTTGCATCGCGCCGACAGCCTGGCCAGCCACGGCAATCTGGCTACTTATGAGTTCATCCAGAAAAAACTCGAGGAAACTCCGCCGGAGAAGATTCGTCCTACTCCGCTACTCACCGGCGACGACTTGATCGGCGCCGGATACGCCCCGGGTCCAAAGTTCCGCGAGATCCTCGAGGCGGTCGAAGACGCGCAACTGGAAGGGCGATTAACCTCGCATGATGCGGCGCTCGATTTTGTGAAAAGCACATTTCCACTGTCCAGTAGAACCGGGCTGTCAGGAGGTAGTGGCTCAGTTTGAATCTGTCTTGAAAGGGCGCGGCTTCAGCCGCGCCGCAAATGCCTCACAATCAATCGCGGCTTTAGCCGCTGCGGTGACAGGTTTTCAAACTGCACCACTACCAGTCAGGATACGGATTTGTTTTCCACAAGCTCGCTGTGACATCTGACCTTGCGCCTAGTTGAAAGTCAGTCCATGGTCACAAAGCCGGGCCAACTGTGAGTTGGCAAAACCTCGAGCCCATAAGTCTTTTATGGTGAAGATTTTGCCCGCAAGTGATTGCAGCCCTTGGATTACTTCTCAATTTCGCGCCATCTCGAAGATTCCAATATACCGAGGGGGGAGGGGGTACCAGAAAATAAACAGATTTTGAAGGTCTGTCATCCTCGTACTGAAAAAATATTTTCGGCCGAAATTCACAGGCGCATTTCGTGCCGACCCGCGCAATCTCAATGCATCCCTAACCTGCTAGAATTCGGAATCCCGTTATCGTTTTCGTAGCGAGAAAACGATAGCAAGCGAAGAGGAGCTTCATTGGAACCAGCAAGCGCGGGACTGGAAAAGATCGTGATGGGCTCGCTGCGGCGTGTGCCGCGGTCAGAAGCGCCTCTGCTCGCGTGGCCGCTGGTTTGCGGGTCAATGGTGGCCGAGCGTACGCGCGCCCTGGAGTTTGCTGGTTCGGTACTGCGCGTCGAGGTCCCCGATGCCGGATGGAAACGCGAGATGCAGAGCCTGGCTCCGCGCTACGTCGCCCAACTCAATCGTTATGCCGGACAAAAAGTGGAACGGATCGAGTTTGTAATTCGGCGGGACTGAACCGGTGAACTCAGCGAAGATGAAAGTCACAGAAAAAGACGTCACCTATGTCGCCGACTTGGCTAACCTGGAGCTTTCCGCCGACGAGCGCACCGGCATGGTGCGCGATCTGAATTCCATTCTCGGTTACATCGAGAGGCTCAACGAACTCGACACTTCGAACGTCGAACCGATGGCGCAAGTGTCGGATCGCTATGGCGTGGATGAATCCAAACAGGGCAGCGAAAGATTTGCCTATGTGAATCGCGAAGATGTTGTGGAGGGACTGCGCAAGTCCCTGCCTCAGGAGGTCGCTCTCGAGAACGCGCCTGACGCCGACGGAACATTCTTCCGCGTGCCTAAAGTGATTGAAAGATGATGCAAGATGATGGTTGCAAGGTGACGATTGCACGATAAAGAATAAGAATGAGAGGCATTTTATGCTCAACGAACTGACAGTCCCTCCGGGAGCTCGCTCAAGTCAACACGCGCAAGAAGTGCTTAGAGCATGGGTCGCGAATGGTGGACTACATTGCAGCCTCACCGTGGATGGCTTTGGAGAAGAAGAACGCACAGTTTGGGGCATCTTATTAACCGATGTCGTTCGTCACGTTGCGAACGCCCTGCAGGAAGCGAACGGATGGGATAAGGCTGAGACGATTCAGGAAATCAGGCGAACATTCAACGCGGAACTTGACGCTCCTACCGCTGAACCTTCCGGGAAGCTGCTTACGCATTGATGGATCTCGCGTCTCTCACCATCGATTCCGCCCGGTCAGCCGTGCAGGAGCGCAAAACAACTGCGTTCGCGCTCGCTGAAGCTCACTATGCGCGGATAGAAAAAGACGATGCACAGATCGGCGCATTCCTTACCCTCTGCAAAGAGCGTGCCCTCGAAACGGCCGACCGCATCGACCGCATGGCCGCGGAAGGCAAACCATTGCCGCCGCTTGGCGGAGTGCCGGTCGCAATCAAAGATGTGATGTCAACTCGCGGAGTGCGCACCACCGCCGGCTCGAAGGTCCTGGGCCACTACATTCCTCCGTATGATTGCACTGCGGTCGCGCGCGTGGAAGCGGCGGGCGCGGTCGTGCTCGGCAAGACAAACTGTGACGAGTTTGCCATGGGCTCGTCGAATGAAAACTCGGCGTTTGGACCTGTGCGTAATCCGCGCGATTTGAGCCGCGTGCCTGGAGGATCTTCGGGCGGCTCAGCCGCAGCCGTGGCCGCGGAGATGGCTGTGGTTGCGCTGGGCTCAGACACGGGCGGCTCGATTCGGCAGCCGGCATCCTTCTGCGGCGTCGTCGGGTTGATGCCAACTTATGGCCGAGTTTCGCGTTACGGTCTGATCGCGTTCGCGTCTTCGCTCGATCACATCGGCCCACTGACGAAAACTGTAAAGGACGCCGCCATTGTGCTGGGTACAATCGCCGGGCGCGATCCTATGGATTCAACTTCAGCAGATGTGCCCGTGCCCAATTACGTGGGCGAACTGGAAAAGCCCGTGCGCGGCGTGAAGCTAGGCGTGGCCGAAGAATATTTCGGCGACGGCCTCGACAATGAAGTCCGGCACGCAGTTGAATTGGCGATCGACAAGCTGAAAAATTTGGGCTGCGAGGTTGTGCCGGTTTCGTTGCCGCACACGCCCTATGCGATTCCAACTTATTATTTGATCGCAACCGCGGAAGCGTCTTCAAATCTTGCTCGCTACGACGGCGTGCGCTACAGCTATCGCGCGCCGGGAGTGAAGTCGCTCTCCGAAATGTATCGTCGCACGCGCGATGAAGGTTTCGGCGCTGAAGTGAAGCGACGCATCATGCTCGGCACGTACGCGCTGAGCGCGGGCTATTACGATGCATATTATCTGAAGGCGCAAAAAGTGCGTACGCTGCTGACGCGCGATTTTGAGGAAGCCTTCCGCAAAGTGGATGCGATCGTCACGCCGACGAGCCCGACGGCCGCGTTCCGGCTGGGCGAGAAGTCGAATGATCCGCTGGCCATGTATCTGGCGGACATCTACACGGTGACCGCGGATTTGGCGGGGATTCCGGGCATTTCAATTCCATGCGGCGAAACGAAAGAGAAGCTCCCGATTGGATTGCAGATTCTCGGGAAGCATTTTGATGAAGCAACGATTCTGCGCGTGGCGCATGCGTTTGAGACCGCGGCCTAGATTAGCTCGTAGTACCTTTCTCCGGCGCACGCGCGGCAAAGCACTTTTTCTTCGCTGCGGACTTCTCTGCGAAAGTTGATTCCCTCGCCACAAACTTCGCACACTACACGTTCGCCTTTATATCCGGGAAATTCTTCGGGAGGTAAATCGACCTTCACCCATTGAAACGTGAACAGGTCGTCATCGGTGATGTCGCGGTAAGCGAGCATCTGCTGCTGGTTCTTGTCGGCGATTTCGGGATGCATCTGGCGAGCCAGAGCTTTGGACGATTCTTTGGCCGCGATGCGGACCGCTTTGCCGCTGCTGACGTCGACGAAGGTTGCAGCAACTTTTCCCCAGTCGCGAAACTTCAGTGCGCGTTTGCCCAGGCGACAGCCTGTGACCACCGCAACAGCATCGGTGGCGCAGCGGTCGATCTCGACGAATGTGACGAGGCGCTTGCGGTCTTTGCCATGCGGATCGTCGATGCCAAGTTTGACGAGGCCCAGCATCGCTAAGCGCACGCCGAGAACTTGTCCCGCGCACAGATGTCCGTGAGCCTGCTCGGCGTCACGAAGATATTCGTGGAAGGATTTCATAACAGCTTTCAGCTCTCAGCCGTCAGCTTAACACCGCGAGGACTACTTCTTGCGCCAGCGGATACCATTTTTAGTTTGTTCAATAATGATCCCCGCGGCCGTTTGCGTCTCCGCGCGAATTGCATCAGAGGTCTTGAAGTCGCGCCTATTGCGCGCCTCTACCATCTCTGTGATTTTCTTTTCGATGTCGGCGTCTGAGAGTTGGCTGGATTGCACCGCCTCGCGCAGCTCCGCGCTGATGTCTTTCTCACGCCCTTCGCTTGGCGCCCAATCAAAAACCTGTTTCATCTTGGGCCCGTCGTCGTCTTTGAGCACAGCGAAAATGTCGTCGAACTTCTCCAGCGCGGTGAGTAGCGGCGGAACGTCATCTTTCTTGATCTCGCCCGAATCGAGCGCAGAGTTGGCGGTGCGCACCATTTCAAAGATGGCGGCTTGAGCCTGCGCGGTGTTGAGATCATCGTCGAGCGAGGCTCGCATGCGGCCGATGGTCTCACTGGTAAGCGTTTGTATTTCGGGGCTGGAACCGGATGGAAAATTCCCCGCGCTTAAACGCTGGCGAAAATTGCGCAGGCGCTCCACCGAGACGGCAGCTTGCTTCAGTCCATCGAAAGTAAAGTTGAGCTGGTTTCTATAGGGAACTGATGCGAGCAGATACCGGATCGACGATGGCTTATGACCCTTCAGCACCAGATCGCGCAAAGTGTAGAAGTTGCCCAAACTCTTCGACATTTTCTCGCCCTCGACGAGCAAGAAACGCACATGAAACCAGAAGCGCGCAAACATTTTGCCGGTGAGCGATTCCGATTGAGCGATCTCATTTTCGTGATGCGGAAAGATCAGATCTTCTCCGCCGGCATGCAGGTCAAAGCTTTCGCCCAGTTCCTCCATCGACATCACCGAGCACTCCAGGTGCCAGCCCGGACGTCCCGGCCCAATCGACGTATCCCACGAAGCCTCACCCGGCTTGGGCGCTTTCCACACCGCGAAATCGCGGGCGCTGTCTTTGTCATATTCGTCAACGTCCACGCGAGCGCCATCGAGCATTCCGCTGAAATCTTTCTTTGAAAGGTTTCCGTACTGCGGGAAGCTCGCGATCTTGAAGTAATAAGACCCGTCGTCCGTGCGGTAAGCGATTCCTTTCTCCACCAGCTTGGCCACGAACGCCGCCATCTGCGCAATATGTTCGGTGGCGCGCACCAGCCTCGGCTGCTCGATTCCGATCAGGGCAGCATCTTCGAGAAAAGCTTTTTCATACTTCGCAGTGTACTGCTGAACACTGACTCCATCGCGCGCGGCGTTGCGGATGATCTTGTCGTCGACGTCAGTAATGTTCATGACGTAGCGCACGTTGTAGCCAGACTGCCGCAGGAATCGCTGCAACATGTCAACGGAGATAAAGGTACGGAAGTTGCCGATGTGTCCGTAACCGTAGACGGTGGGCCCGCAGGCATACATGCGGACCTCGTTGTCCCGCAGCGTGCGGAACTCCTCAACCTGCGAAGACATAGTGTTGTAAAGGCGTAAGGCCATAGATCGATTGCGCGTCGAAGACGAACCAGCAATTCTAGGGGTACACGAGAAACAGGGTCAACCGGCGCGGGCGCTGCTGGAAGCATGCTCGGCCAATGCATGCGTGTGCGTCCGCAAACGTTGTTGCACCAGAAAAACGTAATGCAGCGCGGAAACTATGGTGAAGGCGAATGTGGCTCGCAGGAAGACGGTGCGCGTAATCCAAATCCAGCGCACCGGCCGTATGGAAGCCAGCAACACGAAGAACACAGCGGCAATTTGTGAGAAAGTGTTGGCCTTTCCGAAGATGCTGGGCCGGAAGTTGCGCAGTCCCGCGATGGCAAACAGCACCGCGCTCGCGGCCAGAATAGAAATGTCGCGGCTGAAGACCAGCACCGTGAACTTCCACGGAATCTTGTGCAGGATGGAGAGCACCAGAAACATCGTGCTGAGAAGAAGTTTGTCCGCGATCGGATCGAGATATTGGCCGAGCAGAGTCTGCTGGTGCAGCTTGCGAGCTAACAGTCCGTCGAGCCCATCGCTGAATCCGGCAATCACGAACAGCACCAACGCCCAGAAGTAGCGGCCTTCCACCAGTTCAATCACAATAAACGGAACAAAAACCATCCGCAGCAGCGTCAGCTGGTTGGGGGCAGTGAATACTTCCGACAGTTTCATGCCCGGTCCCCGGCTGAATGGACCGTGGGACGTGCGCCGGCGCTGTGATCGATTTTTCCGTCGGCTACGGCAGAGCCCAGCAGCGTGGCGGGATCAAGCCCGGTCTTGGCCGAGAAGCGTTGCGAAAGCGAAGGCAGATTGCCGTCGGGAAGGTCGAGTTCAATCCGCTCAATCCGGTGCATGGGGAAGAAGACGACCGCGGGAGTGAACGGTTCCCCATCTTTCACCATTACCACCAGATCTTCAAAAGATGCCAGCTCGATGCCACTCATGCCGAGTCCTTCCGCAGCCAACGTCAGAATCATGCCCCAGAATTTGTCCCGAGGATTGCCCAGGGTCACAACCACCATGGCTCCAGGCGAGAAAGGACCGCTGGCAGGCGTTCTTGCGGCGGAAACGTCGTCACCTGGGAGCGGGCTTTTCAGCATGCAACGATTGTCGCTGCCGCAGGTGCGACTTTGCAACTGGCAAGCGCGGTTCATCGCGCGGTGCACCCTCGATCTTGAGAACGGCAAGCATTCAAGTGCGCTGTCGATTGCGCCGATGGAATTGGCAGGTGACCGGAAGAGTCCTCTTCGCTCATGCGGCTTACGCCTCGCTGAGGGAGGCCATTCCCCACTGCCACGCCGGTACGACTACGAACAAATGAGCGAGACGTTCATCAACCTTCTTCTGGTGGAAGACAATTCAGGGGATGCCCGTTTGCTGCGAGAAATGCTCGAGGAGGGGGAACCGGGCAAGTTTCGACTGATCCATGTTGGATATATGAGCGTCGCCGAGAGTCATCTCGCCGCGAACGACGTGGATATTATTCTGCTCGACCTCGGGCTGCCGGATGCACATGGACTGGACGCGGTGCGGCGGGTGCGGGCGGCAGCGCGGCGCATTCCGCTGGTTGTGCTGACGGGGTGTGAAGACGAATTGGTGGCCGATCAGGCCTTGCAGGAGGGCGCGCAAGACTTTTTAGTCAAAGGCCAAATCGAGACTCCTGGGCTGCTCCGAGCCATTCGGTACGCCACCCAGCGTATGAAAGCTGACGTTGAAACGCAGAAGGCGCGGGACGAAGCGGAAGCTGCCAACCGCGTCAAGGGCGAACTGCTTGCCGAGTTACAGGCGGCTCATGCGGAAACCGAATTGTTCCTGCGCTCCATTCCTTCCATCCTGATCGGGGTGGATTCCGAGGGCCGCATCACCCGCTGGAACCAGAACGCGACCAAGATTTTCGGGGTCGATAACAGCATTGCAGAAGGGCGGACCATCGAAAACTGCGGAATCGAATGGCGGCATCCGGAGATGAAAGCGGAGATCGCGCGCTGGCTCGCGACCGAGACTTCTTATCGCTTGGACAATCTGGCCTACGAGCGTGAAGGCAAGACCCGCTTTCTGGGCCTGAATATTCTGCGCGTCCCGGCGAAGAACGGAATACAAACCGGGTTCATCCTCACCGGGGCGGACGTCACCGAACGCGTGGGGCTGGAATTACAGCTTCGGCAGGCGCAAAAACTCGAGGGCATCGGTCAACTGGCCGCCGGCATCGCGCATGAGATCAATACCCCGACGCAATTCGTCGGTGACAACATCAGATTCCTCAAAGATTCCTGGGGTGCGGTCGGAGAGTTCCTTAACTTCTGCGGGACCGTGCAATCAGAATGCGCCACCGGCGCAGCTTCCCCCGAACATCTTCAGCAGTTCTGCGAACTCCATAAGAAGTGCGATCTGGAATACCTGTCGGAACATATTCCGAAGGCCATCGACCTGTCCCTCGAAGGAGTAAAGCGAATCGCCAAGATCGTGAAGGGATTTAAGGAATTTTCCCATCCTGGCTCGGAGGAAAAGCATGCCATCAACCTTAACCAGGCGATCGAAACCACCATCTCAGTGGCCCGACACGAATGGAAGTATTGCGCCGAGTTGGTTACCGCTTTTGACTCCGAGCTGCCGCTGGTCCCGTGCCTGGTCGGGGAATTCAACCAGGTGATGTTGAACCTGATCGTCAACTCGGCGCATGCCATCACCTCCGCGGTCGAAAACAATGGCGCCGGGAAAGGCACCATCACGATCAGCACGCGGCGGGAAGGGGAATGGGCGAGGATTGCGGTGGCTGACACCGGCGCCGGCATCCCGGTCGAGGTGCGCTCGCGAGTATTCGAGCCTTTCTTCACCACCAAGGAAGTGGGCAAAGGCACCGGGCAGGGATTGGCGCTGGCGCACGCCGCCATCGTCAAGCGCCATCAGGGCCAGCTCTGGTTTGAAAGTGAACTCGGGCAAGGAACGACGTTCTTCATCCGCCTTCCGCTCGAAATGGGAAGCCGCGCCTCATGAACAAGAGAATTCTATTTGTCGATGACGAGCCCATGATTCTGCAGGGCATCCAGCACAGCCTGCGCAGCATGCGCGCAGAGTGGGAAATCAAGTTCGCCAACAGCGGCGCCGAAGCTCTGGAGACCATGGCCGAAGCCCCATTCGACGTCGTGATCACTGACATGCGCATGCCCGGGATGGATGGCGCGCAATTACTGGATCTGGTCAAGGCCAGGTTTCCCCGGACGGTAAGAATTGTTCTTTCCGGACAATCGGACCACGAGACCATCCTGCGCTCCGTGGGACCGAGCCACCAGTATTTGTCCAAACCCTGCGACCTCGATGAACTCAAGCAGCGGCTGATGCGGGCTTTTGCCCTGCGCGACATGCTGAACGATAGCCACTTGAAGGAGGTGATCGGCCGGCTGAAAACCGTGCCCAGCCTTCCCGCACTCTATGTTGCGGTCACCGAAGCTCTGCGATCTCCCGAAACTCCGATCAAGAAAATAGGCGACCTCATTGCCCAGGACATGGGCATGTGCGCCAAGGTGCTGCAGTTGGTCAACTCGGCGTTCTTTGGACTGTCTTCCCACATCTCCAGCCCGCAGCTGGCCGTGAGTCTGATCGGAGTCGAAAATCTGAAGGCGCTGGTTCTCAGCATGCAAGTGTTTTCCGATTTCGGAGATCAACTCACCCACGACCTAAGCTTCTTATGGGACCACAGCATGACCACCGCGAGCTTCGCCAAGGCGATCGCGAAAGTAGAAGGGTCGTCTCGCGGAGTAATGGATGACGCCTTCACCGCCGGCCTGCTGCACGATGTGGGGCGGCTGGTCCTGGCCTCCGCTTTTGGAGGCGAATATCAGAAGGTCTTGAAGCGGGCGGAGGAGCCTGGAGTTGTGCTGGCGCGGTGTGAAGGGGATGCCTTTGGCTGCAGCCACAACGGAGTGGGAGCCTATCTGCTCGGCCTATGGGGGCTGACCGACTCCATCGTGGAAGCGGTGGCTTGGCACCACCAGCCGGCGCACGCCCAGCCTGCATCATTTTCTCCGCTTATCGCGGTGCATGCCGCCGATTACTACGATAACCACCTGCATGTTCATCCCCCGTCCGACGAAACATCGGTGATGGATGAACTTCTCTTAACTCAAATCGGACTCCAGCGACGACTGCCGTCGTGGGAGAAAACTTGTCGGGAAGTTGCTTCCGGGAGTGAACTCAATGCCTGAAAAAATTCTTATGGTGGATGATGAAGACGCCGTGCTGGTGGGATATCAGCGCATGTTCCGCAACGAATTTCAAATCGATACGGCTACCGGCGGGGCCGCGGCCCTGAGCGCGATTGAAGCTACCGGGCCTTATGCGGTTGTGGTTTCTGACATGCGCATGCCGGAGATGGATGGCACGACTTTATTAAGAAAGGTCAAAGCGCTCGCGCCCGATACGGTCCGCATCATGCTGACCGGCGATGCCGATATCCATAATGCGGTGACCGCAGTCAATGAGGGAAGTATTTTTCGTTTTCTGACCAAGCCCTGCAACAAAGACACCCTGGCAAAAGCCCTGACCGCCGGATTGATGCAGTATCAGCTGCTCACGGCGGAAAAGGACTTACTTGAAAACACGCTGCAAGGCAGCATCCAGGTGCTGACCGAGGTACTGAGCCTGGTGAACCCGGCGGCTTTCGGTCGGGCCCTCCGGGTCCGCGGCTATATCCATCAGGTGGCTACGCGAATGGCTTTGGCCAGCCCCTGGAGGTTTGAGGTAGCGGCCATGATGTCGCAATTGGGGTGCGTCACGCTACACCCGGAAACTATTGAAGCGGTTTATGCCGGCCGGCCGCTTCCGCCGGACGAACAAAAGCGATTTGACGCGCATCCCGGCGTGGCTCGCGACCTGCTATCGAAGATCCCCCGCATGGAACCCATTGCCTGGATGATCGCCCACCAGAATGACTCGCCACCGGCCGGAGGCGACGTCGCCAAGGCGGCCACGGCGGACATGCGGCTGGGCGCCAACATGCTGCGGGCCACCCTCGGTTTTGACGATCTGGTGACCAAGGGTCTTTCCCAGAGCGAAGCCGCAAGCCGTCTGTCGCGGCAGCACGCGGATTTCGATCCCCGAATCTTTCAAGCGCTGGTCGAGCTGGATGCCGGGAAGAGTAAGAAGGAAGTACGCGCCTGCGATATTGCGGAGTTGATCCCCTACGACATGGTGCTCGAGGAAGAGTTGCGGACCAAGACGGGCATGTTGCTGGTGGCGAAAGGTCAGGACATTACTCCGACCCTCATCCTCAAGCTAAGAAGTTTTCTGGAAAAAGGAGCTATCGGCCGCAAAGTCGCAATCTCCGCCAAGAACCGGGCCAAGGCAGCGACTGCCTGAAAGCGCCGGAAGCAAATCGCCGGCGCAGGAAGGGAGTGGCTCGCTCTTTAAGAATTTTGCAGTCTGAGAATTCTGCAATCAAGGTTGCAACGTTTTCAAAATCGAGTGCTGTCCCAAAGTGGAACTGATCCCTCAAGTTTCGAAAGTTATCATGTCGGATCGCCAGTCCTTCCGGCGCATACTGACGATATCGAGAGTAGCTGATGTCCTCCTAACTCACCGCCAAGACGCCAGCGCCCTATTCGAAGGGGAAACCCAGAATACTCCGCGTAGCACCTCAAAGTGAGGGAGAAATGAAGATCAAGTCCGGGTCGGACCGCAGAGTGCAGATTGCCTTCGGTTCCGCCATTTTGACCTTGCTTGTCGTTGGCGCCATGTCTTATCGCGGCATGGTCGTTTCCGGTGAAAGCGACCGCTGGGTGCGCCACACGCACGAGGTTTTGGAGAACCTTCAGGATTTGCGTTCTGCCCGGGAGCGCACCGAATCGAGCGTTCGTGGATATGTATTAACGGGCGATGAATCCTATCTAGAGACCTACCGCGCCAGTCGGCTCATAGCGGAGCAGGAAGAGGCCACAGTTCGCGGACTGACCGCGGATAACCCCGCTCAGCAGCGCCAGTTCCCAATCCTCGAGAAGCTGGCTGCGGAGAAGCTTGAATTGGCACAGTTGGTGATTGGACTGCGCCGGTCCCAGGGTCTGGAGCCGGCGGTGGATGCCATGCGAAACGGATCTGGCCAGCAGATCATGGACGAGTTCCAGGCGGTGATTCGCAGCATGGTGGCTGAAGAGCAGCGCCTGCTGGGGCTGCGCAACGCCGACGCCAAGAGGCGTCTGCGGCAGACCAAGATCATTTTGCTTTTCGGAACCATCCTGGGAGTGCTGATTGCCGCAGTAGCGGGCTGGACTGTCCGGCGTGACTCTGCCGCTCGCGATCTTGCCGAGGAAGCTCAACGCGAGAGTGAGCAGAGCTTCACCACCCTGGCCAATAACATTTCTCAGCTGGCCTGGATGGCCGACGAGAAGGGCTATATCTTCTGGTACAACGACCGCTGGTTTGATTACACCGGCACCACACTTGCGGAGGTGACGGGATGGGATGGACAGAAAATGCTTCATCCCGACCACCGGCAGCGGGTGATGGATAAGATCAAGCACTGTTTTAAGACGGGCGAGGTCTGGGAAGACACCTTTCCCATTCGCGGCCGGGATGGTCTCTACCGCTGGTTCCTATCTCGCGCCGTTCCCATGCATGATCCGGAGGGCAAGGTGTTGCGCTGGTTCGGCACCAATACCGACATCAGCGAGACCAAGGAATCGGGAACGAAATACCGCGGGCTGCTCGAAGCCGCCCCCGACGCCATGGTAGTCGTGAACGTGAAGGGAGACATCGTTCTGCTGAATGTTCGGGCGGAAAAAGAGTTCGGCTACAGCCGCGATGAGCTGATCGGGCAGAAGGTGAAGAACATCATCCCCGAGGGCTTTGCGGAACGCCTGATCGCCGACGGCACCCGCAGCGCCGCCGAGGCGCTGGCGCAGCAGATCGGCACTGGAATCGAACTCATCGGGCGGCGCAAGGACGGCAGCCAGTTTCCTATCGAGATCATGCTGAGCCCGCTCGAAAGCGCCGAGGGCATCCTGGTGACGGCGGCGATCCGCGACATCAGCGTGCGCAAGACCGCCGAAACCCATCTGGCACAGATGGAAGGCCGCTACCGCGGGCTGCTCGAAGCTGCTCCCGACGCCATGGTGGTGGTAAACGTGAAGGGAGACATCGTTCTGCTGAATGTTCAGGCCGAGAAGCAGTTCGGCTACTACCGCGACGAGCTGGTGGGGCAGGCGGTGAAGAACATCATCCCCGAGGGCTTTGCGGAACGCCTGATCGCCGACGGCACCCGCAGCGCCGCCGAGGCGCTGGCGCAGCAGATCGGCACTGGAATCGAACTCATCGGGCGGCGCAAGGACGGCAGCCAGTTTCCTATCGAGATCATGCTGAGCCCGCTCGAAAGCGCCGAGGGCATCCTGGTAACGGCGGCGATTCGCGATATCAGCGTGCGCAAGGGAGCGGAAACCCATCTGGCGCAGATGGAAGGCAGATATCGCGGACTCCTGGAAGCCGCACCCGACGCCATGGTGGTGGTGAATGTGGCCGGAGACATTGTGCTGCTGAATGTTCAGGCGGAAAACCAGTTTGGCTACAGCCGCGACGAACTGGTGGGGCAGAAGGTGAAGAACATCATCCCCGAGGGCTTTGCGGAACGCCTGATCGCCGACGGCACCCGCAGCGCCGCCGAGGCGCTGGCGCAGCAGATCGGCACCGGAATCGAACTCATCGGGCGGCGCAGAGATGGCAGCGAGTTTCCCATCGAAATCATGCTGAGCCCACTCGAAAGTCCTGAAGGAATTCTGGTGACGGCTGCGATCCGCGACATTAGCGCGCGCAAGGGAGCCGAAACCCATCTGGCCCAGATGGAAGGCAGGTATCGCGGGCTGCTCGAAGCCGCTCCCGACGCCATGGTGGTAGTGAATGTGGCCGGAGACATCGTGCTGCTCAATGTTCGGGCAGAAAAAGAGTTCGGCTACAACCGCGACGAACTGGTCGGACAAAAAGTGAAGAACATCATTCCCGAAGGCTTCGCCGAGCGGATCATCGCGGATGGCGCCCGCTCCGCGGCAGACGCGCTCGCCCAGCAGATCGGCACCGGGATTGAACTCGTTGGGCGGCGGAAAAATACCAGCGAGTTTCCCATCGAACTCATGCTCAGCCCGCTTGAAAGTGCCGACGGCATCCTGGTGACCGCGGCCATTCGCGACATCAGCGCTCGCAAAACTGCCGAAGCCCATCTTCTGCGGAAGCTCGACGAATTGTACCGCTCCAATGAGGAGTTGGGGCAGTTTGCCTACATCGCCTCCCACGACTTGCAGGAGCCGCTGCGCATGGTCGCCAGCTACACCCAGCTGTTGTCCCGCAAATACAAGGGCAAGCTGGACGCCGAGGCCGACGAATTCATTAATTTCGCGGTGGACGGCGCGAACCGCATGCAGCGCCTGATTCAGGATCTCCTGGCCTTTTCGCGGGTCGGGACCAAGGGAAAAGATATGCTCGAGACTTCGGGTGAGGCAACTTTGCTGCAGGCGCTCAAGAATCTCCGGGGCGCCATCGAAGAAAGCCATGCCCAGGTCACCCACGACCCGTTGCCCGCGGTCCTGGCCGACGAGACTCAACTGACCCAGTTATTTCAGAATCTGATCGGGAACTCCATCAAATACCAGAACGCCGGCAACGTCGCCCGCGTACACATCTCCGCTGCCCGCAATGGCGACAAAAAATGGATGTTCTCAGTAAAGGACAACGGCCTCGGCATCGAGCCCGAGTACTTCGAAAAAATCTTTGGCATGTTCCAGCGCCTGCACAAGCGGGAAGAGTTTGCCGGTACCGGCATCGGATTGGCCATCTGCAAGAAAATCGCCGAGCGCCACGGCACCACGATTTCGGTCGAATCACAACTTGGGCAGGGCGCCACCTTTCGCTTTGCCCTGGAAGGAAGTGAAAAGTCATGTACACCGGCGGATATACCGATGGAGGAGACAGTATGCCTTTAGAGGTCCTTTTGATTGAAGATAGTTCCGGAGATGTCCGGCTGACCCAGGAAGCCTTTCTCGCCGTAAATCCCGCTGTCCATTTGCATGTGGCTGCCGATGGAGTTGAAGCTCTCGCCTTTCTGAGGCATGAGGGAGCTTACATAAATGCCCCTCGCCCGGATCTTACTTTGCTCGACCTGAACATGCCCAGAATGGATGGCCGTCAGACCCTGGCTCTCATGAAGAACGACGACAGCCTGAAAACGATTCCGGTCGTGATCTTGACCACCTCCGAGTCGGAACGGGATGTCGCCAAGAGCTATCAACTTCATGCCAATTGCTATCTCTGCAAGCCTGTGGAGTTTAGCGCGTTCGAGAACCTGGTAAAGAGCATCAATGACTTCTGGCTGACCAAGGCCAGGTTGCCGCAAATACATTAGATTGGCCATTTGCAAGAAGATTGCTGAGCGTCACAGCACGAATATCTCGGTCGAGTCACAACTTGGGCAGGGCGCCACCTTTCGCTTTGCCCTCGAGAGAAGTGAGAGGAAATCATGTATGCCCACGATTACACCGATGGAGGAGACAGTATGCCCTTAGAAGTCCTTTTGGTCGAAGACAGTCCCGGAGACGTCCGGCTCACGCGGGAAGCCTTTGCCGCGGCCAACATATCCGTTCACTTGAACGTCGCTACCGACGGGGTTGAGGCCATGGCCTTTCTGAGGCGTGAGGGGCCTCATGCCAACGCCCCTCGCCCCGACCTTACCCTGCTCGACCTGAACATGCCCAGAATGGATGGCCGCCAGGTTCTGGCGCAAATCAAGAACGATGAAAGTCTGAAAACGATTCCTATCGCGATCCTGACCACGTCCGAGTCGGAAGCCGACATCGCGAAAAGCTATCAACTGCATGCCAATTGCTATCTCTGCAAGCCCGTGCAGCTGAGCGCGTTCGAGGGCTTGGTCAAGAGCATCAATGACTTTTGGCTGACCAAGGCCAGGTTGCCGCAAATGAAATAGGAGGGCAGGATCTACCTTCTTTCTCGCACATACTCCCCCTCAGACCGGGGAGTCTCGACTATTTGCGAACCTTCTATTTGTGCTCTTCCGCCGCTCCCGGACTTGCCAGCACGCCCACGACAATTCCCGAAGCCTCTCCCTTAGCGCGATACACGCGCTGGGTAGCTTTCCCGAAGTCCGAAGGTTTGGCGTCGGGAATGTTGACGAAGGTCTGAGGATTGCGATCGGTGAGCGGAAACCATGAACTCTGGATCTGCACCATGATGCGGTGGCCGCGGCGGAACGTGTGGTTGACGTCTGGCATGGTGAAGTTTATTTCCTCAACCTTGCCTGGCGTGAAGGGCTCGGGCTTTTCGAAACTGTGGCGAAACTTTCCGCGGAAAGGCTCGCCGCGCACCAGTTGCTGATATCCCCCCATGGTGAAAGCCGGCGGAGGCACGTCGCTTCGCGGCTTGTTTTTTTTCTCTTCAGCCCCAGGCTCGTCAAGCTTGCTGTCGGGATAGTCAGGGGGATACACGTCGATCAGCTTCACATCCCAATCTGAATCCGTTCCACTAGTAGAAACGAAGATGCGCGGTGATACTGGGCCGGCGACGGTCAAATCCTCCTGCAGCTCAGGCGTTTCATATACCAGAACATCGGTCCGGCTTTCGGCGAAGCGCTGGTCTGAGACCATGTATTCCTGCGGCACGTCGAGCGCGGGGTAGTTCACGAAAGGCACAGGCTTGGCCGGATCGCTTACGTATTCATCAAACGCCGGCGAGTCAGCCGCAGGCGGATCGAACGAAAGTCCGCCACCCGCGCGGAAGTAAAGGGTCTTCGCCTCCACGTCTTTCGGAGGCCACGCGGAATAGCGCCTCCACACATTCGTGCCGGTCTCGAAGACATACGCCTTGGGAAGTTTTGCGTCGCCGTTGCCTTTGAGATATTGCTCGAAAAACGGGAACAGAATGTTCTTGCGGTAGTACTCGCCGGTATTGGCCGCGAACTCAACCCGGCCCAGGTGCTCGCCATCGAATCGTCCCCAACCCCCATGCACCCAGGGGCCGACCACGAGCGCGTTAAAAATTCCCGAGTTGTTCTTGTCGATAGCATGAAACGTGCTGAACGGACCTTGCAGGTCTTCAGCGTCGAACCATCCCCCGACGGTGAGCACGGCGCAATGGATGTTTTTCATATGCGGCGCCAGGTTGCGTGCCTTCCAGTAATCGTCGTAAGTGTTGTGGTGCATCTGGTCGTCGAAGAGTTCACTCTTACCGCCAAGGTATTTCGAAAGATTCCCAATCGGTCCGGCGTTCACGAAGAACTCGTAGCCGTCTTTAGTGCCATAGTCGAAGGGCATGAAAGTCTTCGGTGGAAGCTGGGGATTCTCCTGCGGCTTGAAGAAGGCATAGAAATCGAAGTTCGCGTCTAGCATGAATGCCCCGCCGTGGTAGGCGTCGTCACCCATAAAAAGATCGGTCATGGGAGCCTGCGGAGAAGCCGCTTTCAGCGCGGGATGCGAGTCGATGATGCTGGCAGATGTGAAGAATCCGGGATAAGAAATTCCCCAGATGCCCGCGTTCCCATTGTTGTTG
Organism: uncultured Acidobacteriaceae bacterium; assembly: GCA_963747615.1. Taxonomy (GTDB): domain Bacteria; phylum Acidobacteriota; class Terriglobia; order Terriglobales; family Acidobacteriaceae; genus Sulfotelmatobacter. The sequence goes on along the minus strand of CAVVFP010000001.1, from coordinate 112,839 downwards.
GGCACGTTCTTGAGCAGCCAGTCGATCGTGTCGTAGAGATCGCTTGAATCGTCCACATCCTGTTTGGATTTCTTGTTGTCGATGTGCGGGCGCATCTCGACAAACGTTCCCTCCGACATGAAGCGCCCGCGCACATCCTGGTTAACGAAAATGTATCCCGCCCGCTCAAAGTCAGGCGACGGCCCCAGTTGCTTGCGATAAAGATCCACGCCATACGGGCCCACGCTGTAAGGAGTCCGATTGATCAGAAACGGGTAGGCGCGGGACGCGTCCTTCGGCACATATATCGAAGTGAAGAGGTGCACGCCGTCGCGCATCGGGATTCCGTATTCGTACTTCGTATAGTGTTCCTTGACGTCGTACTCCACCGCCTCGGCCCTGCTCTGGGCAACAAGATGAGTGGTGAACGCAAGCGTGATCAGAAAGAGAAAAGCTGAACAGCGACGCTGCATAAGTGCTCCCTGGTCAATGAAAGAAGCGAATAGGCAAGCTACCCGTAGACGTCGATGGCAGTCAAGCCGCATCCCGCCCATGCCGCGCTACAATAGATAGTTCGCCATGAAATGCGGCCCACCCTGTATTCACGCGGAGCCGCTGAGGAATGCATGTTCGAAGTAACGGTTGACGATACCTTCGCCGCGGGACATTACCTGCGCAACTACAAGGGCAAGTGCGAAAATCCGCACGGCCATAACTATAAGGTCCGGGTAACGCTGGCCGGGGCCGAGTTAGATAAAGCCGGCCTGCTGCTCGATTTCAAGGACCTGCGCGAGGTCATGAAGCACGTCATCGACCGGCTCGATCATCAAATGATCAACGACATTGAGCCGTTTACGGTAATCAATCCCTCGGCGGAGAATCTGGCCAAGTATTTTTATGACGAATCAAACACGCGGCTGAAGAGCGTGACCAACGGCCGCGTAAGAGTGAAAAACGTCACGGTGTACGAGACAGATACAACAACCGCCACGTACAGCGAGTAACAGCGATTAGTGGTCAGTAGCCGAGTAGATATTTCATGGTCAAGTACTCACAGCCGGCTGTTTGCGCTGACCACTAGCCACTGATCACTGACCACTGCCTTCCATGCAAATCACTGAAATCTACAAATCGCTGCAGGGTGAATCAACCCACGCCGGCCTCCCCTGCGTCTTCGTTCGCCTGACCGGCTGCAATCTGCGATGCTCTTGGTGCGACAGCGAGTATACGTTCCAGGGCGGCCGCAAGATGGATACCGAAGCCGTGCGGAACGAGGTGATGCGGCTCAGTCCCGGCGGCGGCTTGGTCGAGATCACCGGTGGAGAGCCCATGCTGCAGGAACGCGAACTGCTCCCGTTTATGCAGCAGTTGCTTGAGACCGGCTATAGAGTGCTGCTCGAAACCAGCGGAGAACGGCCCCTGGAGCGGGTTCCGCCAGCAGTCATCAAAATCGTGGATGTGAAGTGTCCGGATTCGGGCGAGCCTGGTACATTTCACATCGAGAATCTTGAAACGTTGACCGCTCGCGATGAAGTCAAGTTCGTGCTGAGCGGCCGCGCGGACTACGAGTTCGCCCGCGACTTCACCAACCGGCATCACCTGGCCGAGCGGGTGAATGCGGTACTATTTTCCCCGGCTTTTCGCAAAGACGCGACCGGGGCGCGGGATAGTTCGCACTGCCTGCTCGATCCCCAGGAACTGGCCGAGTGGATGCTCGCCGATGCTGTTCCAGCACGCCTGGGATTGCAATTGCACAAGTTCATCTGGGACCCGGCAGTGAAGGGCGTTTAAGAAATCAGCAATCATCAATTTGCTCGTGACTCACACATGCCGCACCCAGCCAAAACTCGCGCCGTCGTCCTGCTCAGCGGAGGAATGGATTCCTGCGTGTGCGCAGCCTTGGCCGCCCGCGATCATGCCGCCGCGGCCTTACACGTCAGCTACGGGCAGCGCACCGAAGACCGCGAGCGCCAATCTTTTCTCGCGATCTGCCAGCGTCTGAACATTCACGAGAAACTCCTTGTGCGCAACGACCTGTTCCGCGCCATCGGCGGCTCGGCCCTGACAGACGAAAACATCCCTGTGCCCAGCGGGGACGCAGCCGGTCACGCCATCGGCCGCAAGATCGGCCGCAAGATCGGCAAACATATCCCCGTAACCTATGTGCCCTTTCGCAACGCTCATTTTCTGGCTGCCGCGGTAAGCTGGGCCGAGGTGCTGGGAGCCAACAAGGTCTATATTGGCGCTGTGGAACAAGACAGCTCTGGTTACCCGGATTGCCGGCCGGCATATTATGAGGCCTTTAACCGGGTAATCAAGGCCGGCACGAAAGAAGGAACCATCGAGATCGTCACCCCGCTGATTCGACTGCGCAAAGCCGAAATTGTGCGCCTGGGCCTTGAATTAGGCGCGCCATTCGATTTAACTTGGTCATGCTACAGCCGCCAGGATCAGGCATGTGGAGTCTGTGATAGCTGCGTGCTGCGCCTGCGGGCCTTTGCCGCGGTTGGAGCCAGGGATCCGATTCCGTACCTGGAAAAAGCGACTATTGATTTGTGATTGTTGATGGATGATTGAAAACAGAGAACGATCTCACGACAGCTTTTCAATCAACCATCAGAAATCATCAATCAGCAATGTTTCGCGCCGGGAGGCCACGATGAGGAAGCATTTCGCAGTGTTCATTCTTGTTTTCGTAATGCTGGGAGTGTGTGCGCCTCTGGGTTTCGCCCAGGCTTCGGCGACTGTCGCGGGCGTCTGTAAAGACTTTAGTGGGAACCCCATTGTCGGTGGCATCGTGATCTATACCAACACCACCAACGGCCAGAAGTACCCGCTCACAACGAACAAGAAGGGCGAGTATTTCTCGCTGGGTCTTTCTTCAGGCGCGTACAACGTCATACTTTACAAAAACGCTGACGACCTTAAGGCCGGCAAAGAACTCTTCCACGCCAACAACTTTCCCGTCGCCCTGGGCGACAACAAGCTCGATTTCGATCTGAAGAAAGAACAGGAGAGCCAGAGCCAGGGCCAGGGCATGACTCCGGAACAAGCCAAGCAGATTCAGGAAGCCCAGGAGAAGGCGAAGAAAGAAGTCAACACCGTTAAAGCCCTGAATGAAAAGATCGTTGCGGCAAACACCGCCATGAAGGCAGGAGACTTTGATTCCGCCATCACCACCCTGACCGAAGCCACCCAGATGGATGCGACGCGCGACATAATCTGGGCCCAGCTCGCCGATGCCTATCGCAATTCGGCGTTAAAACAGACGGATCCCGCGGAAAAGACGAAGCGGCTGAATGAAGCCATCGCCGATTACAACAAGGCGATTGATCTCAAGCAGAAAAGCATGGAAGCCGCCGGCAAGAAGGATCCCGATGACAACAAACGCATGGCCGCCTATTACAACAACCTCGGCGAGGCTGCCGCCAAGGCCGGCAAGGTCGATGAAGCCCTGAAGGCCTATACCATGGCGGCGCAGGCCAATCCGACCAATGCAGCCAGCTATTACTACAATGCCGGCGCGGTGTTGACGAATGCCGGCAAAGTCGATGATGCCATCGCCGCTTTCGACAAATGCATTGCCGCCGACCCCACCAAGGCGGACGCTTACTATCAGAAAGGCGTCAACATGATTGGCAAGGCCACCCTGCAGGGCGACAAAATGGTAGCGCCCCCGGGCACGGCTGAGGCTTTTCAGAAGTATCTTGAACTCCAGCCCACCGGCCCCTATGCCGACGTGGCCAAGCAGATGCTGGCCAGCATAGGCGCTCCCGTGCAAACCGGCTTCGGTACGAAAAAGAAGGGCGCAAAGAACTAAGCCGAGCCCAACAGGCACGGAGCAAGCGACAAGGGCGGCCCTAGTGGTCGCCCCTTTTGCAGCTTCAACGATCGGGCTCTGCCGCGAAGGCTAGGAGCGTTTTCTGAGAACAGAGAACTGAGAACTGCCCTTAAGTTACGAAGGACTATGTCCTAACTGCCCCTATATCTCTCCCGCCAGCGCGGTAAAGTGTAACTATCAGATCAACCCCGGCTTGCCCGGATCCCACGCTGTGGTGCGCGCAAATTCCCTAAGAAGTTAAAACAACTTGACCTGAGGACAGAATGGCAGCATCTGGCACCGCCGCAATTTCAATTTCGTTGGAAGGCTACTCCGGCAGCGGCAAAGTAGCTACCCCGGCTTTACTGGGTGCGATGTTGCGTGCCTCCGACAAGATCAGCGATCTCATCTTTTCTCCCGGACGGCCTCCCCAGGTGCAGGTTCACGGCCAGCTCATTCCCGTCCAGGTCGCGGGACTGGACACTCTTACTCCCGATGACACACGCTATATCGCCGCCGATCTGATCGGTGAGAACAAGCAGGCGCTCGCAACCCTGCGCGAACACGGTTCGTGCGACGTTTCGTTTGGGTTGTCGGGCGTGGCCCGCTTTCGTGTCAACATCTTCATCCAGCGTGGTAGTTGCGCGGTCGTGATGCGCGTAATTCCTACCGGCATCCCCGATTTCGCTTCGCTCCGTTTGCCTGCCCACATCGCCGATGTGGCCAAGCTGCGCGATGGAATTGTTCTGGTAACCGGGCCCGCCGGATCAGGGAAATCCTCCACCCTGGCCGTCCTGCTCGACTGCATCAATCGCGAAAAAAACTACCACATCATCACCATCGAAGATCCCATCGAGTTCCTGCACAACCACAAATGCTCGACCATCCATCAGCGTGAACTGCATAGCGATACCCCGAGCTTTGCTCATGCCCTGCGCTCCGCCTTGCGGCAGGCGCCGAAGGTCATTCTGGTAGGCGAGATGCGTGACCATGAAACCGTCGAGAGCGTCCTCGAAGCCGCCGAAACCGGCCACCTCGTGCTCTCCAGCCTCAACACCATGGATGCTTCGAAGACCGTCGAGCGCATCGTGAGTTCGTTCCCGCCCGGCGAACAGCAGAGTGCGCGAGAGCGCTTCGCCAAAACCTTCCGCTTGATCATCTGCCAGCGGCTCCTGTCCAAAGCCGATCGCAGCGGCCGCGTCCCGGTCGCCGAAATCCTGAAAGCCAATGCCCGCACCCGGGAGTGCATAGAAAAAGGCGAGCGTGACGGCAAAACCTTGCTCGAAGCCATGAAGGCCGGCGCAGCCGAAGGCATGCAACACTTCGACGGCGAAATCGCCCAACTCGTCCGCGACCGCATAGTCGACCTCGAAACCGGCCTCTCCTACGCCAGCAACCCTGCGGTTCTAGGCCAGGAACTCGCCAGATAGGCTCTTGAGCAGGAAGCGCGTGTGGGGACAGCCGCCCTCGGCTGTCCAGTCGGGCGCAGCCCGCTGGCTGAGTCGGCCGAGAAATCAATACTGCCCCTCGGGAAAACGAGAGGTTCGGGAAGGGCACGGCTTCAGCCGTGCCGCAAGCGGTCCCAAACGTGGAAGAGCGGCGCTTCAGCGCAGAGTAAAGATCCTAAGAAATCAAAACGGCTTCAGCCGCTGCGGAACGCAACCGGCACACAAAGGACGACCAACCCACATCCCTCACTGTCCTGAGTTAAAGTCGTCAGGCACTCGGCCGTACACACCCTCTGCGTATTCCGCGCGGGCCAGATCGTCTAAGGTTTTGCGGCGCGACAGGTCGCGCTTCACCTTGTACGCCAGCACATCACGCGCGTACATACGCCGGTGCGTACCCACCATATGGAAAGGAATTTCGCCTCTGTCCAGCAATCGAACCAGAAACTGCCTCGACATTCCGAGAACCTTACTGGCTTCGATGGTGCTCAATTCATGGCGGTTCTGTAGCAGGGTCACCGTCTGGCCGGCCCGCAGGTCCGCCAGCAGCCGAAGCAGAAACGAATAAAGATTATTGGGCAGAATCTCCGCTCTGCCATCGGGTCCAACCAGCTTCGCTTCGGACGCGCGAAGCTTCGAGTACGTCTCCACCACTTCTCTTTGTTCCCTCTGAGAAATGTCGACAGCCGACACTTGACCGCTTTGCGCCATGGTTGATCGCCTCCAGATACCCCCGCTCGATACCGGTAGTATATCCAATAAGTGCTACAAATGCAACTATGTGGTTGCACAATTAGCAGTTCGTTATCAATAGCTTATTTGGGAATTAACCTAGTCGACGCACACGTACTTTTGTTGCTACTTTTGATTGCTGTGACAGGGCTGTTAGTTGGCATCGTTGGAATCCTTCCGGGTGCAAGACCGCCAAAAATCGCGTCCGTGAGGCTCGTAGTAGGTACAGAATTTAGTCCAGTGCCAAGTCGTAGTATTCCCCTCTTGGTAGAACACGCACCCAGCCGCGTACAGAATAAGCTCAGGAGGATGGCTTGGGATGGCGCGAGTGTCATCGCCAGCGTTGGGCGACTCTTGGGGGAACAGCGGGTGTTTCTCCACCGCATCCGTGGAAGTTCGCGTCGATTCATCGCATTCAACGTCCGAGAATTTGTCCGGGGCGATATTAGATGGCGTGAAGTGCGTGATATATGTGACGTGAAAAGCTGGAGTACGGCCCAGATTCATAAATCTAGCTCTACCCCAAAGTGGAGTGATGGGACTGGCTGGCAGCGGAACACAGTCCTCACTGAGTAGATCAGTCATAAGACAAGTCTGGGTAATACTGACCCACGGTCGTTCCCCTTGTTGCATGACGCTAAGCTGATCATTAATTACCTTCCACTGGCGCTTCGCATAAATCGTGTAGCAAGTAGTGGAGCCTGCGATAACCAAAGTGAGCAGGAACATCCCAGCTTCAGGGGCGGTGATTGGAAACAGCCACTTCTTGAATCGGGCCCAGCGGGATAGGTGTTCTAAGGTTGCGAGTTCCGCTCTTAGGTCTGCGCTTTCGGCGGCGTCCTTGTTGGATTCTGCGGTATCAACTGCCGGGACCGGAGGATGAGTTTCGCCGCTCTTCTCCTCAGGCAGCTTTTCTGGTATTTGTCCGTTTTCCTCATTCATTGTGGCCTCGATTTAAGCGATCCAGAAAGTTCTACTCCTGCCGCAACTGGGCTAGTTCATATCGTTGCCTTTCTTGCAATACGCCATCACGAACTGCCTAGTCCCAACCCCAACGTTGGCAGCGGGCGGATTGAACAACTCCTTCCGATAGACGCACGCAGAGGTGGTGTGATGCTCGCCAAAGGCGTCGTCGTATCCGAGTTCAACAAATTCGTGAACTACGAGGAAGCCATCTCTGATACGCCAAAAGTTGATTTGTCCAAGGTCTCGTCCCTTGTCGCCATGAGTCGTGTAGTCGGAACTCCCTCCAGTTGGGGCAAGTGTGGCCCATTGAATGGTTCCATCTTCTTTCCAACTGTCGGGCGGCCCACTCAAGATAGCGTGTTCCACGAGTCGGAATTTATAGCGCACAGTGATGTTGCGCGCTGGGGTCTTTCCTGTATTAGTCGCGGTGAAAGTTGTCTCCAGAACTCGTTGATCGAGTTTGCTGATCTGTGGGGGAGAGAGTTTTACCCAGCCGCGCTCATCTATGCGGAAATTCTTGGTGGTCTCCGCCAGCGCCACGCGCCCTTGACGTAGCGTTTCGGCTGCCATAGAAGTCGCGTTGAGGTTGGCGGCGGATTGGTTGATGTTTTGAGTGTTCAACTCCCACCACGAATAGCCAGCGAAGATCGTGTAGAGAAGAGCAATTCCAATGGCCAGCGTCTCAATACGATCTTTCCAAAGCGCATGGCCTTTTTCTTCCTGTGCGGACTGTCTCTTTACTCGATCTCTAAGGGCATCCGAAACCTGAAACGTATGGAGAGTTGGACTGGTAAATTCTTCTTTTACGTCGGGTGTGGTGGTTGGTTCTGAGGCCTCTGCCTTCTCCTGAGTCTCGTCCGGGAGACTCCCTAGAACTTTCTTGACTGCAGCAATGAATTGAGGATTATCGTAGTCCATATATGGCTAAACAAAGGGAATACACCGAGGGGTCGCAAGCGCTGGAGAATTTCAAGCAACTGGCGACCGCGATTCTACAGGCTCCCGCGAAAAAGAAAAAGAGGCAGACTAAGAAGCCTGCCTCATTGCGCGAGTGAAGCGGTCAGCAACATTCAGCCTGCGAGCCTCAAGTTCACTGCCTTTTTCCATTATCATCTCCGAATGGTTCCACCACCAAACCTACTCCCTGGTCCTAACCTTCGAAGACGCCCGCCGCGTAGTCGAACACCATGCCGCCCAAACGGCTCCAGCGGCCAACGAGACAGTAGCCCTGCTCCAAGCCGCCGGCCGAGTCCTCGCCGAGCCCATCACCGCCGACCGCGACATCCCTCCCTTCCCGCGATCCACGCGCGATGGCTACGCGCTGCACGCAGCCGATCTCGCGACGCTTCCAACCAAGCTCAAGGTAATCGGAGAAATCAAAGCAGGTCCCACTCAACTTCCATCCGCGCTGTGTCGCGGCGAAGCCTTCTCCATCATGACCGGCGCGCCGGTGCCGCCGGGCGCCGACGCCGTAGTAATGGTCGAATACACGTCGCTTCAAGCAGACTCCGTCGAAATCACAAAAGGCGTCACGCCAGGAGAAAACTTCGTTGCCCAGGGAGCCGAGGCCAAAAGCGGCAGCCTCCTGCTAGACCTGGGCACACGCCTCAACGAAGCCGCCATCGCGCTCGCGGCCTCGGTCGGCAAATCGCGGCTTGCAGGTGTTCGTTCGTCCGCGCGTAGCCGTGCTCACCACCGGCGACGAGATCGTCGACGTCGATGCCGAGATCAGTCCCACGCAGATTCGCAACTCCAACAGCTATTCGCTCGCAGCGCAGATCCAGAAAGCCGGCGGCGAACCGGTCCTCTTGCCCATAGCTCCAGACGAGCCGCGTCGTCTGCGCCAACTCATAGAAGAAGGACTGCAATCAGACGTGCTGATCATGACCGGCGGAGTCTCCATGGGACGCTACGATCTAGTCGAACAGGTGCTAGCCGAATTGGAAGCCGAATTCTTCTTCACCGGAGCGAAAATCCAGCCCGGCCGCCCAGTAGTCTTCGGCCGAGTAAGCTCGTGTGGGAGCAGGCGACTTGCCCGCTCAGGGGTGCCAGCCCCGGCTTCTGACTCTAACCATGACTTCCCCAAGTATTTCTTCGGTCTCCCCGGCAACCCCCTCTCAACCATCGTCACGTTCGAACTATTCGCGAGGCCGATCCTCGAAGCGTTGTCAGGAGCAACCCCGCGACCACTCACATTCCTCCACGCCCGTCTAAAATCCGACATTCACACGAAAACCGGTCTGACAAGATTCCTCCCCGCAATCCTCTCCGGCAAATACGAAGACTCCCACGCGGAACTCGTGCCCTGGCAGGGATCAGGCGACATAGCAGCCCAATCCCGCGCGAATTGCTACATAGTAGTCCCGCCCGACCACGATCACATTCTCGCAGGCGAGTGGATAGCCGTGATGCCGTTTTCTTAACGAACAACTAACCACTGACGACTGACCACTGACCACTGACCACTGACCACTGCGTCAACCATGTAAGATAGACCTTCCGCATGCCGAAAAAGCTCTCCCACTACGACAAAGCCGGCCACGCCCGCATGGTCGATGTCTCCGGCAAAGCGCCATCCAGGCGCGAAGCCGAAGCCAGCGCCTTCGTGTGCCTGTCGCCGTCTGTTCTGAAAGCCCTCCCGAAAAATCCCAAAGGAGATCCGCTCGAAGTAGCGCGCCTCGCCGGAATCATGGCCGCCAAGCGCACCTCAGAGTTAATCCCCATGTGCCATCCCCTTCCTCTCTCCTACGTTGATGTCCAGGTGAGGCTATGCGAGAATGGCGTCGCCATCACCACCAAAGCAGCAACCACCGCGGAAACGGGAGTAGAAATGGAAGCCCTGGTAGCCGCCAGTATCTCCGCCCTGACGATTTATGACATGCTAAAAGCGGCAGACAGAGGAATTGAGATTCGAGACATCGTGTTGCAGCGCAAGAGCGGCGGCAAGACCGGAGACTACCGCCGCACAAAAAAGTAAACGCAATTCACGCAAATTTCATGGCAAACGAAGTAAAACTCCTCCTCGTCGATGACAACCCGATGGTGCTGGGGATGTTGCAGCATGCTTTGGCACCTTTTGCGCGGGTGGTGGCTGCTGGGGATGCGGCGGATGCGCTACTTAAGGCGGTTGACGATCCTCCGGAGCTTGTCGTCTGCGACTACCGGATGCCGGGGATGGATGGACGGCAGTTGGTGGAGAAGCTGAAGTCGCGGCCGGCTACGGCCAATTTTTCTGCGATTTTGATGGCTAGCCGGTCGGACATTGATGAGCGTCTATCTCCGCAGGATGCTGCTGACGACTATATTGCCAAGCCGTTTTTTCTGAAGGAAGCTACGCGGCGCATCAAGCGGACCGCGGACCGCATTGCGCTGGAGAAGATGGCTAAGACCGCTCCGTCAGACGGGGTGGTACGCGGGAATCTTTCGCAGATGAATGTGATTGACCTGATGCAATCGCTGGAAATGGGGCGGAAGAGCTGCCAGCTCAAACTGAACAATGAAGGTGAGAAGTGCGAAGTGTTTTTTGTCGAGGGGCAGGTCAAGCACGCGACTTACGGATCTTTGTCGGGAGATGAGGCCGTCTTCAAGGTTCTGCGCTGGACTGGCGGAAACTTCGAACTGAACTTTGAGGGGAAGACCGATCAGGAGACCACTAAGCTCAATACTCAAGGGCTGCTAATGGAGGGATTGCGGCTGCTGGACGAATCGCAGCGCGATGCTGGTGGAGACTCCGTGGAGCAGAGTGCTGAGAGTGCTGCCAGCGCCAGTAGCAACGACGGTGGAGGAGCCGGCATCACGACCGGCACGAGTACGGGCGGCGGCCGGACGGAAGAGGAAGATGATGTCCTCCTCGACAACTGAGGGGCCGGCTGGTTTCACGGCCGCTGTAGTCACGGTCAGCGATTCCTGCGCTCGCGGGGAACGTGTGGATGTTTCGGGGCCGGCGGTGGCCGAGATCCTGAAGAGACTTGGCTTCCGCGTGGTGGCTACGCGCATCGTGCAAGACGATTCCATGCAGATTCAGAATGCCCTGGTTCATCTGGCGCTGGAAGTGCGTCTCATCGTGACCACTGGCGGGACGGGGATTGCGCTGCGCGATGTCACTCCGGAAGCGACTGCGGCGATTTGCGATCGTCTGATTGATGGCGTGGGTGAGCGCATGCGGCTTGAGGGCGCGAAGAAAACTTCGTTTGCCGCTTTGAGCCGGGGAGTGTGCGGCGTGCGGGAGAAGACTTTGATCCTGAATCTGCCGGGCAGTCCCAGCGGTGCGGTGGAATCTTTGGAGGCTGTGGTGGGGTTGGTGCCTCATGCGCTGGAGTTGTTGGATGGGAAGACGGAGCATTCGTAGCGAAACGATGGGCTGGCGTATATTTACGTTGTGTAAATACAGTCTATGCAGAATAGTTGGGATGAAGAGAAGAACCGCCGCAATCTTGAATTGCATGGAGTCATATTCGAAGATGCGGCCGCTGATTTTCGAGGGCCCGACCGTCGAACGGCTGGACGACCGGTTCGCCTACGACGAATAGCGAGTTTGTTGCATCGGGTTGGTGAACGGCTTGGAGGTTACCGTCATCTACACTGACGGCGAGCATGATGAAAGACGTATCATCTCCGCCTGGCGCGCCGAGCCCCATGAGCGACGCTGCTACTGGCAGAACGTAGAGGGCCTGAGCGATTGAAAACTAACGGAACAAGGACAAAGCAGTCGGGCCACAGGCGCAGGAGCGGAACGGACTGGGACAAGTTGCGCCGTATGAGTGCTGCCCAGATACGCAAGGGAATTGTTGCCGACCCCGACGCGCATGCCACGGATGAAGAATTCTGGGAGAGCGCCAAGGTCGTGATGCCAGTGCCGAAAGAAATTGTGACCATGCGGCTCGACGCCGACTTGCTGCGCTGGTTCCGGCAACAGCGCGGCTACCAGACCCGCATCAACGCGATTCTGCGGGCCTTCATGCGGGCGCATGATTCGCTTTGAGCCCCCCACTTCTCGCAAAGGACGCGAGAAATGGGGCACCCCGGGCTAGTGACTTGGAACTGCCCCACTCAAGCCAAAGGACGGCTTGAATGGGCCACCCGCCGGCGAACAAAGGTAGATTCTCCTCATGCCACGGGGGCTGACGCGTTTTCAGCACAGTGGGCAGAGTCATTTGTTACTTTGACGGACAGGACTGCCCCGCCCACACTGATGCGCGGCAGCCACCGGACAGCCGAGGACCGAGATCTCAGAGGACTCCCTGTCGGGGCGCTGCTGGATATCGACGGGCATGGGGTTCCTCGGCTGCGCATGACCGTCCTTCGGACGCTCACGCTCCGCTCGGGATGACAGAGCGGAAGGGGGCTTGCGTAGCGGCGCGGCTGGAAGCCGAGCCCTTTCAAAACCATATCCCAGGATACGTACGGCGGCGGAACTGCCCCACTCAAGCTAAAGGACGGCTTGAATGAGCCACACCGCCCAACGATGCTGGCTGCACGGGGAAAATTCCCGGAGGCAGCACAGGAGGCGTCAGCTGTGCGGGGGTCCTTCGACTTCGGAACCGCTTCGCTTCGCGACGCAGTTTCTTCGCTCAGGATGACAGAGCTAATAGCCAACTGTCGGAATGCGTCGGGGGGTGGAACTGCCCCACTCAAGCCGAAGGGCGGCTTGAATGGGGCAGCCGGCACGCGTGCGTTCCCCTCGCGGGGACAGCAGGTTCCTCACCGGCTTTCAGCCCGATTCGGAATGACATCTGTAGGGGTGGGGGCTATGGAAAATGGTAGTCGGATCTTGTCAATAGCTGGATAGTAAACAATTTTGGCTATGTGGTGGCAGGGAAAGGAAATATAAAGTTGGCAAATGTGTCGGTTTCGCCTATAGCGGCGTGATATACTGTACTTATAGAGTCGAGAAATCGACAAATGAGGCGTAGCCCCCGGGCTGCGCCTTTTGTGTTTCTGGGGTGGTGGTTGGAGTTGTGGTAGCGGCGGACGTCTCGCTGCGCTTGACTGGACGGGCGGGGCGCCCGTCCCCACACGAGCAGGGGCGGTTGTCCACATTTGGCCGGGGCGTTACAGCGATGGAGGTACTTCAGGAGAAGCCTATGAGGCGGCAGGGTGGGAGAGTTTTTGCTAATTTCAAGCAGCGCGGGGAGTGGGTGGAGCTTTTGTTTATGACGGTGGCTGCGGGACTGGGTTTCGTTGTGGCTAAGCCGTTTGGAGATTCGGCTCGGTACGATGTGATTGTGGAGAACGAGGGGCGGTTTCTGAGGATACAGGTGAAATCGACCGAGCTGTGGACGGGGAGCAGCTATGTGTGTCAGTTGCATATGTGCGGCCGGCAGTATACGGCGGAGGACATCGACTACTTTGCCGTCTACGTTTTGCCTTTGGATTTGTGGTACATCTTTCCGGCTCGGACTTTGGCGGGGTTGAGCAATGTGGTGCTTTCGCCGCAACGCAAGGGACACAAGTATGAGCGGTACATGGAAAACTGGTGGCTGCTGACGCGGCGGCACTCGCGGCGGGGAGCTAGGACGGTGGTGCCTGCGGAGGACGGGCGGCCTGGTTCGGTTGATCAGTTGAGTGCGCGGATTGTGGAGAGGCTGCGGGGGATGGGTACGCGGAGGTAGTTGGGGTCGAAGTCAAAGTCAAAGTCAAGATCAAGGTCAAAGGCGACGGACAGGAGTGTCCGTCCCACACGAGCCAGTGGTGGGAATCCCTTGCGAGGCTTGTGGTGCTGCCGGCGGGTATGGGGTCCTTCGACTGTGCATGACGTCCACTTCGTGGGCGCCATGCTTCGCTCAGGATGACAGAGGTGCCTTGTGGCTAAATGACCGTCCCGTTAGTCCTGCTAGCGGCTGGCTAGGCCGCCGGTGGTTTCTCCGCCGTCTAGGGTGTAGACGTGGCCTGTCGCATAGGCCGCATCGTCTGACGCGAGGAATGCGAAGAGGGCTGCTATCTCTTCTGGCTTTGCGTGGCGGCGCAGGGGAATCTTTTGGTTCACTTCTTCTAACATTGCGTCGGTGTATTCGGCTCGCTGCATGGGCGTGAGCACGTAGCCGGGAGCTACGGCGCATACTCGGACTTTCGGCGCTAGTTCTAGCGCCATGGTTTTGGTTAGCTCGATCACTCCGGCTTTGGTGGCGTTGTAGTCGGCATAGTAGGGCTGACCTACTGTGCCGTTGGTGGAGGCGGTTTGCAGGATCACTCCGGCGCCGCGCTGGACCGAAAAACGTTCCCACATGTGGCGGGCGGCGGTTTGGGCTACGTAGAAGACTCCGGTGAGGTTGACGGCGATTACCTTGTCCCATTCTTCGGGGGTAATGTCGAGGAAGTTGTGGCGGATGCTGATGCCGGCGTTGTTGATGAGGACATCGACTGCGCCCATGGTGTGGACGGCTTGGGCGAAGGCGGCTTCTACCTGCTTGAGGTTGGATACGTCGGCGATTAGGGCTTCGGAGATTTTTGGGAGTTGGCTGCGGAGGGACTCGCTGGCTTTCGGGTCGCGGTCGAGGATGCAGACTTGGGCGCCTTCTTCGAGGAAGCGGGCGGCGGTGGCTGCGCCGATGCCGCTGGCGCCTCCGGTGATCAGGACTTTCTTGTTCTTCAGGCCGCGCATAACAGTTTCTGGCTTCTGGTTGCAGTTGTTTCATCTTATCGCGCTTCGTTGCTGCGGCGCGAAAAGTGCCGGAAAAGCCGCCTCGCGATGCGAAGAGCTTACTTCAGGCGCTGAAGCGCGGATGCATTTTCGATGACTTAACGGCACGACTGAAGTCGTGCCCTTCCCGATCCCTTTTCGAGCGGCTTTTCCGCAGCGTCTGAAGTCGTGGCTTTGGCGTTTATTCTCCAGGCGGGAGGAGTGGCGGCGGAGGCGGACAGCAGGCTCCTCGTCGCTTCGCTCCTCGGAATGACAAGGCTGGGGAGTTGGTTACGTCACGGCGCGGCTGAAGCCGCGCCCTTTCAAGGCAAAATCTTAGATGGGTTGGCGCTGGACTTTTAGCTACGTCGAATTCTTTTCAGGGTGGCTATTGCGGTGCCGGTTGCATCTTCTCGAAGTTGCCGGGGAGGTCGCGGTTGGGGTTGTAATCGGGGTCGTTGGTATGAACGAATTGTCCGGTGCCATCGGCCCAGTGGTAGTTGTAGTTGTTGTACTGGTCGGAGACCTGACCGTACTGATCCTGCATGTGCTCGGTTCCGCGGATGTTCTGGTCAAAATCGTCGGCGCGTTTGTAAAAATCATTGTTGGAGCTGGAGGTGAACGACGACGCCTGCTGGGTGCGACGCTGGGCTGCAAGATTGGCGTCGATCTGGCGCAAGAACTGGTCGCTCTGCGCCGCTCCGGCGCGACTTCGTTCCCCAGCTTTCTGGATGTTGCGATATTCTTGGGCCATGGCGCCGTCGTAGTAGTCCCGTTGCAACTTCTTCACATAGTCGAAACGCTGGCCCCATCCCGGATTCGGGTCGATGGAGGTGGCGACGAAACCTAGCAGTGGCCGGGCGGACTCGAGCTTTCCGGACTTGGCGCCGACGCTGTGAATCAGGAACATGAAGCGACGGAATTCGCCGATGCGGCCGTTGGGCGAGGCGAGCCTTTGAGTAGGATTCATGTAGCCATAGAATTCTTCGTCCACGGGGCTGCCGTTGAGTTCGTAGTGGACGCGCATGCAGATGCCCTGGCCTCCCGGGGGCAACTGCGTCTTGCCGAGCAGCCGGGAAAATACCTGGGGCAGATTATTCACGGCGCGGGACCCGACGATGCGCAGGTTTTTGGTATGGGCGCGGTTGGGGCCAATCACATACTTCGCCATGGCGACCGGCAAAGTGATGTTGGGATAGTGAATTCCGCCGAGGCCGGGGCCGTTGGTGGGATGGTCATGCGCCGGATCGAGCCAGACAAAAAACTTAGTGGGAAAGAATTCAATCCAGGTTGAGCCATCGGGAGATTCCGTGCGTGCGGAAACCTGAACGGGCGAGTAGAAGTCGTTGTAGTTCCAGACGACGCGACTGGAGGACTTCCATCCTTGGGGAACGGCCAGGCGGCTGACTACTAATCCCTGCTGTTGGTCAACGACGTCGTAAGGCTGGAACTTGATTTTGGCTGAGGAAGCGGAAGTTCTGCGCCGGGTTGATTGGAAGGGCACGGGGCCGGAAGAAGAAGCAGCTTGGCTGGCTGGAGCTTCCGGGTTGGTTGGCTTGCTGCAGGCCGAACCCCAGAGCGCTAAACTGGCGAGAAGGTAAAGCAGCTTTTTCCGGGGAGCGACATGAGTGGTTGTGGTCACTGCTGGCCTCGTCTTTGTGGCGCGATCCTAGCGGTGGCGCGCCGGACTGTTGCGGAACGCTCCGCAGAGTCAGAATGGTCGGCGAAATCATGTGCCTTGTCAACATTTTTGCTTGCCTAGGGTGTGGTGGTGGGCGCGAGCGGTGGTGGTGCAGGCAAACAGCGGGTTCCTCGTCGCTACGCTCCTTGGAATGACAAGGTTGGGAGAAAGCTACCTGGCGGCGCGGCTGAAGCCGCGCCCTTTCAAAGCAAAATCCCACTTGAGCGCGTCTTCGAGATAGATCCTTAGATGGGTTTGCCGCGGAAGAAATAGATTAGTTCGATGATGAGGATTATTACTACCATCAATTCGAGGACGAAGGCGCGGCTTTGGTTGAATTCGTCGACCATGAAGCGGTAGAGCTCTTCGGAGGTTTGCAGCTTTTGCTGGACAAGATCTTTGTAGTCGGGGACTCCGACTTTCTGGGCGGCGAGTTTGTAGAGGCGGGCGGAGAACATATCGCTGAGGAATTTGATGGCGTTATCGGCGCGCTCGGTGAGTTCGCTTACGTCGAGCAGAACTGTGTGGAGCTTGGAGGCGGCCTTGGCGGTGCGCCAGCGGGACCAGAGGCCGCGGCCTCCGCGGTCGAGGAAGTCGTAGACGCCTTCGAGTTGCTTGGTCAGGAGTTCGTCGTAGTGGCGGAACTCGAGCAACTGCGAGTTGGCGTATTGCAGGAGCTGGATGGCGGTCTCGGCACCGGCGGGACTGTCGTAGATGAAGGCGGCGTTCCATCCGATGACGGCTAGATCGTTGGGGTAGTAGGAGATGCGGGATTGCAGGATCTCCTGGCGTTCGCCGTCGGAAAGCGGCTGGTTCTCGCCGCGCACGACTTGCGAGATGAAGTCCGCACGAGAGGCCAGAAGATCGGTGGCGGAAGGCGAGCCGGCAATTTCGCGAAGGTGGAAGATGAAATAGTCCTCCTTCAGCCACTCGGCAGTGTAGGGCTTGACTAGGGCGGGGGCGGCGCGCTCTAGCTTTTGCTTGACTATGCGGGTGGCGAGGCTCTCAAAGTTTGTATCCCATACCCAGCGGCTGGAGAGCTGGACTAGCTTCTCCCAGTCGCCGGAGAAGGGGAGTTCGAAGATCACGCTGACTACGCCGTAGTCGAAGTACTTGATGTCGCCCTGGAGACGCTCGCCGCTTTCGAGGACGATGGGTTCGAGGGCCTCTTCGACCGGAGGGCGCTGAAAGCGGACGTAGCCGGGAGCGACGTGTTTGAAGCTGGCATCGGCGGTGCGTGCGCCCAATATTTCGCGAAGCTGGTCGAGGCGAATCTCTTCGCAGACGTCGAACTGGATCAGGACGAGGACCGAACCGCAGAGGGGAGTCTCCTGAGGCTTGGTGGCTACCAGGGTGGGCAGGGCCTCGGCGGGGACTTTGCCTACGGGTGGGGCGGTGATGGTTTCATGATCCATGAGATTCAACAGCGTCAAACCCACAACAGGTCACGCCGGATTCTTCGGGCTGCTAACGCCCTTCATGCGCGGCTGAGGTCTCATCCAGACAGATACGCCAACAGCGAGAATCCAGGAGACGCCGAAGTAAACGTCGGTTGCAAGCATTACGCGGTGTTGCTCCAAAGTTAAGTACACAATCCTGCCACGCTCGTCGAGGGAATAAATAGCGCCGATTCTCTCGTCCGGTACGCGTGGGCATATTCTTTCATAATGTCGTGACAGCAATATCGCCGGGCCGAACGAAGACAGAATCATTACTGTGAGGATCACGGGGACGAAGGCCGGCTGTTTTTTGAGAATCTGCGTCGTCATGGAACGCGGCCTTCGACCTCCCCTCGAGTTACTTCTATTGTCCCAGAAAATGGCAGGGATGGGCAGGGGGCTGGTAAGTAATTGATTTGCAATGGCTTGTCTGAATATTGACACGGAGAAGATTAGCGGGAATCTACCAGAAGGAAATGATAATATGTGTACATTGAGTACACAACTATGGGCACCGTTAGAATTGGCATCCGTGAGTTCCGCGAAAAACTAGCGGGCTATCTCGAGTCCGATCAGCCATTGGCGATCACCCGTCATGGTGAAACGCTCGGGTTTTACATTCCGGCACAGAAGCGCAGCCGGACAGCCGAATTGGAAGCCATGCGCGCAGCCGCGAAAGATCTGGATGAAATGATCGCGTCATGGGGAGCCAAGGAAGAGGAACTGATGGAGGAGTACAGGCAGATTCGCCGTTCTGCCCGCGACAAAAAGCGAAATGCCAAGCAAAGCGCTGGTGGTTGACGCCAACATCCTTGTGCGGGCGGTCTTGGGGAAGCGCGTGCGCGAGGCGATCGAGACGCACGCCGAAGAGGTGTTGTTCTTTGTTCCCGAGACGGCATACGCCGAAGCCGAAGAGCACCTATCTGCTCTTGTGGTCAAGCACGGGGGTGATCCCGAGAAAGCGCTCGTCCTTTTGCGATCCTTGGGCCGTTTGATGGAACAGATTGGCAGCGACGTGTATGGCGAGTTCGAGTGGAAGCGCGAGAACGGCTGGCGCGGCGGGACCCGGAAGATTGGCCCATACTGGCTTGTGCGCTCGCCCTTCGTTGTCCTATCTGGACGGAAGACACCGATTTCTTCGGCTGCGGCGTAGCCACGTGGACTTCTGACCGGGTGCGGATGTTCCTGCGCGAATGAACCGCGATCCTTCTGAAATTATTTTCTCCCAGACAGTCCCCAGAAGAGTGCTCCGCCGGCCGCCCAGGCCGCTAAGCCCAGGCCGGTGCGCTTCATGGAGTGAACGACCTCGGCCTCGTGCTGGCGGGTTCGTTCTGACTCAGCATATGGACTGGAGTCTGGCGCGGCTTCGTCGTTAAGCGCCATCTGGATGACTTCGGCTAGGTGCAGGGCTCGACGGGGCGAGGATTGGGCGATTTGTTCGCGGCAACTGAAGCCGTCGGCAATGATCAGCCAGTCGGGCGGGGCTTGGCGAACGGCAGGGAGGAGTTCCAGTTCGCCGATGGCGATGGAGACGTCATATTTGTCGCGCTCGAAGCCGAAGGATCCGGCCATGCCGCAGCAGCCGGGGGCTGGGCTTTCGAAGTCGACGCCGAGACGGCGCAGGACGGCCTCTTCGGCGGTCATCTTCATGAGGGATTTGTGGTGGCAGTGTCCGTGGACGAGAGCTTTGCGGTTTAGCTTGGGGAGCAGGAAATTCTTTGCTTCGGTTTCGAGGAATTCGCTGAGCAGGAACGTCTGGCGGGATAGGGCCTGCGCGCGTTCGTCCTGGGGAAACAGGTTGATGAGTTCGTCACGGAAGACGGCGACGCAGCTGGGTTCGAGGCCGACGATGGGAATGCCGGCTTCGATTTCGGGCGAAAGTTCGTCGAGGATCTGAAGCAGAAGCGCCTGGGCGCGGTCGAGCATGCCGTGGTCGTAGAGGGGGCGTCCGCAGCAGAGTCTGGCTTTGGGGACTATGACCTGGAAGCCTGCGGCTTCGAGGACTTCGACCGCGGCTTTGGCTGTGCCGGGATAGAAATGGTTGGTGAAAGTGTCTGGCCAGAGCAGGACCGGCGCTCCCTCAGGGGCTAAAGCCCCCCTGTTTGTGGCGCCATACGGCACGGCTGAAGCCGTGCCCTTCCCGAGCCCACGCTTCCCACGCATTTCCGTATGCTTCGATTTTCTTTTCTCAAACCAGGTTTTGAAAGTCTCTGGCGCGAAGGCTGGGATGGCGCGCTGCCTGGGGATTCCGGCGACGAATTTCGAGAGATCGCGCAGGAATGGAAGTTGCGTGGTGAGATTGACCAGACCGGGCGCGTGCGACGCGACGTGCGCCCACAGGTCGATGTTCCCGAAGGCGTAGGCGCTGAGCGGGCGCACGCGTCCTTCATAGTAATGAGACAGAAACTCGGACTTGTAGGTGGCGACGTCAACGCCGACGGGGCAATCGCTCTTACATCCTTTGCAGGCCAGACAGAGGTCGAGCGATTTTTTGACTTCTTCACTGCGCCAGCCGTCACGTACGACTTCGCCCTGAGTCATCTCCCAAAGCAGGTGGGCGCGGCCGCGCGTGGAGTGCTCTTCTTCGTGCGTGGCGCGGTAACTGGGGCACATTACGCCGCCTTCTTCGCGGCGGCACTTGCCTACTCCCACGCAGCGCAGAGTCGCCTGGGCCAGGCTGCCGTGGTCCTCAGCGAATTGGAAATTAGTTTTCGGCTCCCACGGCGCGTAGTTGGCACCGAGGCGAAGATTTTCGTCGAGCTTGTAGGGCGGCTTTCCCTGTAAACCAATCAGCTTGCCGGGATTCATCTTCCAGTCGGGGTCCCATGCGGACTTGAATTCGCGGAAGGCCTGGATGAGTTCGGGGCCGAACATTTTTGGAAGCAACTCGCCGCGGCCTTGACCGTCGCCGTGTTCGCCGGAGAGCGAGCCACCGTAACTGACCACAAGATCGGCAGCCGCTTCCATAAATTTGCGGAACTTGGCGATACCGTCTTTCGATTGCAAATCGAAATTGATGCGGTTGTGGACGCAGCCGTGACCGAAGTGCCCGTAGAGCGCGCCTTTGTAGCCGAAGTCTGCCATCATCTTGCGCAGATCGCGGAGGTAGCCTCCTAGTTTTTCGGGGGCGACAGCGGCATCTTCCCAACCTTCCCAATTGAGCGGTTCGCCGGGCGCGTGGGAAGTTGCGCCGAGAGCGGACTCGCGGACTTCCCAAACACGCTTGGCCTGCTGCTTGTCGACGAAGAGATGCATCTTTGGAGGAGTTGCGCCGCGGCCGAGTGACTGCATCAAGCCGCGGGCCTGGGATTCGGCCTCCAGCGCGGTTTCGGCGCCGAATTCGACCATCAGCCAGCCGCCGCCTTCGGGCAGGAGCGCGAGTCCTTCGGAGTTAATGCCTTTCGTCCGCGTGTAGCCAACTAGAAGTTCGTCGAAGCCTTCGAGGCCGATGGGCTTGTGCTCCATGATTTCGGGCACGTGATCGGCGCATTGATAAATGTCGGGGTAGGCCGCGACCAGCAGAACGCGTTCCGGCGGGCTTTCGACCAGACGGCATACCGCTTCGAGAATGGTGACGCAGGTGCCTTCGGAGCCGACGAGCGCGCGGGCGACGTGAAATCCATTCTCGGGCAGGAGGAAGTTCAGGTTGTATCCGGAGACGCGGCGGGGAATGTTAGGAAAGCGTTGACGGACTTGATCGCTGTAGGTGGAAGAGATTTGCTTCAGTGCGGCGTGGATCTGAGCGGCTCGGGCGGAGTCGCCGCGGCTATCCCCACATGGCTCGATTCGATCCTGGCCGACTTTGAGACGCACGCCGTCGTAGGTGAGGACTTCGAGCGCCTCGATATTGTCATCCGTCTTGCCGGCCATTACGGAATGGACGCCGCAGGAATTGTTGCCGATCATGCCGCCGAGAGTGCAGCGATCGTGAGTGGCGGGATCGGGGGCGAAGGTCAGGTGGTGCTTTTCGGCGGCGGCGCGAAGCGTGTCGAGGACGACTCCGGGCTGTACGCGGGCGATGCGGCGGACGGGATCGATTTCGAGAATCCCGTTCATGTATCTGGAAAAATCGAGGATGACGGCGACGTTGCAGCATTGGCCGGCAAGAGAAGTGCCGCCGCCGCGGCAGAGCAGGGGCGCACCGAATTCGCGGCAGAGCGCCACCGTTGCCAGAACATCGTCGTTGTCGCGGGGAAGCACGACGCCGATGGGGACCTGGCGGTAGTTGGAGCCGTCGGTCGAGTAGAGAGCGCGAGCGCTGCGGTCAAAGCGGATTTCGCCTTTGATCCGCGCGCGCAGGGCCTCAGCTAATCCGGCGGCGTCTACGTGCGCGGGTTTCGAGGCTTGGGCGAGTTCGACGAAATTGCTGGGCATGCGGCGGGTCTTACCGGGTCTTAACCCGGTTCTTAATTCCTCGTTCTTAGTTCGAGGATGAATTTGCCGCATCCGACTTACTTACATTGCTGATCACGATGCGAGTCTTGCCGCCCTCCACTTTGGCGTTGATGGTGATCATATTTTTCTTATCGTTGGAGACGATGGTGCACTGATTCGCGTCGGAGGTCACGACCATCGCGTTGGGGAATTTGGGTTTGTAAAAGGCGCAGACTTTGTCCACGGAGTCGGAAGTTTCAAAGTTTAGCGCGGCGGTGTGAACGTTGCCGAAGGTCATGGAGGCAGAGCCTTCCTTGAGAACCTCGGCTCCGGGATAGGGATCGACTCCGAGAGTGCGGGCAGCTTCTTGCGGATCTTTTGTGCTTTCAACTGTGCCGAACGGAGTTTCGACTTTCACGTTTTCACCGTCGTGACGAATGTGGGCGTGGTGAGCGACTCGCCAGGCGAAGAATCCGAGGGAAGCGACGCCTAGAATACCCACGAGTACGATCACTCCTACCACGATCAGGATGGCTTTAAGGGCTCCGCCGCCTGATGTTGGCGCTGGGGCGACTGGTGGAGGCGCAGAGCCTACCACGGGTGGTGGCGCGGCGGAGGGCAGCGTTGAAGCTAGTACGGCTGCGCCGCACTTGTTACAGAACCTGGTCCCGGGAACGATATTGGCACCACAAGAATTGCAGAACGCCATTGGTCACCTCACAGGAATGCTAGCTTATGCAGTGGCGCGAGTATAGCGCAGATTCGATGAGAAACGGAGAGGGATTGACTACTGAAGTCCCTCAGGGCTAAAGCCCGCGTTCGTGTTTCCGTTACGGCGCGGCTGGAAGCCGCGCCCTTTCAGAACGAAGTTTCGGATCGGCTTAGCTCCAGAGGCGCGTTGCGTAATCGGCCATGGTTAGTCCTAGCAGTAATAGCAGGAAGAACAGTGCGGCGATGACTACGACTTTGATCAGCTTTTCGCCGGCATGCCAGACATGCATGAAGAAAAGCGCGACTAGAGTTGCTTTGACGGTGGCGATGGCTAGCGCGACGGCGGCGTTGTAGGGAGCCAGGTCGAGCGTTGCCGCGTAGACGGTGAGACCGGTGCCGATGAGCAGCGCGATCCAGACGGCGAAATATCCTCTTAGGGGCGACGACGTTGATGTTGATGAATGCGCGGACATGCAAGCCTCACGGGTGCCGGTCAATTAGATAAAGCAATGGGAACAGGTAGATCCAGACAATGTCGACGAAGTGCCAGTAGAGGCCGCCGATCTCGACTGGCGTGTGCCATTCGGGAGTGAAGCGGCCTTTCCAGGCCATGGTTAAGAGCCAAAGAAAAATTCCCAGGCCGATGATCATGTGGAGCGCGTGCAGGCCGGTCATCACGAAATAAAGGGAGAAAAATATCTGGGCGTGGCGCGGGTTGGCGTATTGGCCGGGGTGCCCCGGTATCGGCACGTTGCTAAAGCTGAAGGACGCGCCGGGGACGTGATGCTCCTCGAATTTATCTTTGTACTCGATGCCTTTGATGCCGAGGAAGGTGACACCGAGGAGCATGGTGATTATCAGGCTGACGATCAGCAGGGTGCGGCGGGCGGTTTGCGCGGCCCAGACCGCGAGGACTACGGTCAAACTGCTACAGATGAGCACCGCGGTATTGGTTGCGCCTAGGCTCATGTTGATCGTTTTGCTGGCAGCAGCGAAGTCTCCGAAATACCAGCGGCGGTAAACCAGGTAAGCGCAGAATAGGCCGCCGAAGAACATGATTTCAGTGGCGAGGAAGACCCACATGCCGAGGCTGGCGGCGTCGCGCTGCTGTTCCGCGTCGGCGAAGTGGTGCAGGAGCGCCGGGTTGTGCGCTTCGGTTTGAAGGCCGGTTGCAGTGGAGCTATCGGGCAACGGGGACCTCCTGGCTGTGGGGCGCGTCTTTGTCCGGGGAGTCCAGTTCTTCGTAGTTGTAGGCTTCCCAGGTCACGACGGGCTCTTCGTCGAAGTTAAAGGTCGGCGGCGGAGAAGTTGTTTTCCATTCGAGTCCGGCGGCGTTCCAGGGATTATCCGATGCGGGTTTGCCGTAGCGCATCGACCAGAGGAAATAGATCATGGGAAGCAGGTATCCGACGCCGAGAACCGTGGCGCCAGCAGTCGACAGGACATTCAACACCTGGAATTCCGGCATGTGGCTGTAATCGTAGTAGCGCCGCGGCATGCCCATGTAGCCGAGCAGGAATTGCGGGAAGAAAGTGAGATTGAATCCGATGAAAACGGTGAGCGCGGCCAGGCGCGCCCAGCCCTCGGGATATAACCTGCCGGAAATCTTGGGCCACCAGAAATGCATTCCTCCGAGATAGCCCATGACCGCGCCTCCGACCATGATGTAGTGGAAGTGGGCGACGACGAAGTAAGTGTCGGTGACGTGGACATCGATGCCGAGCGCGGCGAGGAATAGTCCGGTGAGGCCGCCGATGGTGAAGAGTCCGAGGAAGCCGAAGGCGTAGAGCATGGGCGCATCGTAGCGGATGGAGCCTTTGTAAAGTGTGGCCGTCCAGTTGAAGACCTTGATGGCAGATGGCAGCGCCACGGCGTAGCTCAAGAAAGAAAACACGAGAGCGGAGTAGACGGAAACTCCGGCCACAAACATGTGGTGAGCCCAGACCAGGAAGCCGAAGACGGCGATCGCAATCGATGAGAAGGCGACAAAGGTGTAGCCGAAGATGCGCTTGCGCGAGAAGCAGGCAATGATCTCGGTGATGACGCCCATCGAGGGCAGAATCATGATGTAGACGGCGGGATGGGAATAGAACCAGAACAGATGCTGGAAGAGGACGGGATCGCCGCCGAGTTTAGGATCGAAGATGCCGAGGTGCAGAGCGCGTTCGCAGGCGACCAGCACAATGGTGACAGCTACGACCGGCGTGCCCAGGAGTTGAATGATGCTGGTGGCATAGAGCGCCCAGATGTTCAATGGCAGACGCGACCAGGTCATGCCCGGCGCGCGCATGCGATGAATGGTGACGACAAAGTTCAGGCCGGTGAGAATGGAAGAGAATCCCACGACGAAGATCGCGAGTCCGGCTTCGACGATTTTCGTGTTGGTGAAGTTGGTGCTGAAGGGCGCGTAGAAGGTCCAGCCGGTGTCGACGCCGCCGGTCAGCATGCAGTGCATCATCATGACGCCGCCGATGATGTAGAGATACCAGCTCAGCAGGTTGATGCGTGGGAAGGCAAGGTCTTTGGCGCCGATCATCAGGGGCACGAGGAAGTTGCCGAGCACGGCGGGGATGGATGGAATCAGGAAAAAGAAAACCATGACCATGCCATGCATGGTGAAGAGCTTGTTGTAAGTGTCGGCCTGGACGAGATCGCCCGCGGGCGTGAGCAATTCGAGGCGGATGAGCAGCGCGAAGAAGCCTCCGATGAAGAAGAAGAAAGTAATCGAGAGAAGATAGAGCAGCGCGATGCGTTTATGGTCGGTGGTGAGCAGCCAGGACCACACGCCATACTTCGCGTTCAGGTAGTTCTCGCGTTCCGCTGCTTGAGGGATCGTGGGTTGAGGGATGGGGTTCGGCATACTCATTGCACCTGACTTCTGTTCGTGTGGGGATTCGCTGCAGCATTCGTTTGGGCCGGCGGAGCGGCCGCGCTGGCGCTGGTTCTGGTGGCATCAGCCTTGGGCCCGATCGACTTGATATAGGCGACCAGGGCATTGACCTGCTCTTCGCTGACCAGTCCCTGAAACGTGGGCATGATGGGTTGGAATCCCTTCACGCGTTTCGCTCCGGGATCGAGAATGCACTCGCGCAAATAATTCTCGTCGGCGGTTACGGTGCGGCCATCTTCGAGTTGGACGGGCTTGCCGAAAACTCCCTGGAGATTGGGGCCGCGGCCTTGTGTGTCTTTATCAGTGCGATGGCATGTGGAGCAGCCGAGTTCGGCGAAAATCTTCTCACCGGTCGCTGAAAGCGGACCGGTGGAACCGCCGTTCATCCAGGCTTCATACTGTGCTGGCTGCAGCACGACGATATCGCCGACCATACCGGAGTGCTGGGTGCCGCAGTACTCCGCGCAGAACAGGTGATAAGTGCCGGGCTTGGTGGCGCGGAACCAGGCCACCGTGTAGCGGCCGGGCAGCACGTCCTGCTTGATGCGGAAGGCGGGGATAAAGAAGCTGTGAATCACGTCCTGCGAGGTCATGATCATCTTCACGTCGCGTCCAACGGGGACGTGCAGTTCGTTGATCTCGCGCTGGCCTTCTGCGTGCTCCAGCTTCCACATCCATTGTTTTGCGACGACATACACTTCGGTCGAATCAGCGGGCGGAGTGCGTTCTTTGAAATACACGACCGCGCCCCAGGCAAAGATGACCATGAAGATGAGAAACGGGATCGTGCTCCAGGTGATTTCGAGAGCATTCGAGCCTTCGATCTGCTCGGCGGGAACGCCGGGACGGTAACGGAAGCGCGCGGCGAAGTAGACGAGGCAGGTGAAGATCAGCAGCGTCATCATCCCGGTGACGATGATCAGAAAAATATAGAGAGCGTCCACGTGGCGCGCCATCGTGGAGGCCTGCTCCGGCCATAATGGAAAATTATTGAGCATATCCGTCGTTGGTCGTTGTCGTTGGCCGTTCGTCGTTCGCCATTTCGTGTCGAGTTTTCACTGTGTCCTCGCACCACCAGGTAGCGTCCGGCGTTGTACCGAAAGATCGAGCCGCCACAGAATGAAGAGAAAAATGCCCATGATGAGAATCGTTGCCGCGGCTGCGAGCCGCAGAATATTGGTCACCATGGCGCCGTATTTTCCGGTCTCGGGATTGTAGTGATAGCAATAAAGCAGTACGGCGTCGACTGCATTGCCGATCTTTCCCTGTGAAGCCTCTACCAACCCCATGCGCAAGTCCTTGGGCGGAAAATCTATGCCGTAGAAATAGCGCGAGATGTGGCCTTGCGGCGTGAGCACCATGATGGCGGTGGCATGAGCATACTGGTTACTTTTCGGGTCGTACTGATACTGGAAGCCGACAACTTTGGTGAGCGCGTTGATCGACTCGGGCTGACCGGTAAGAAAATGCCAGCCCGAAGCGGCATTGGCGCGGCCGTAGCGCTTCACGTAGTCGATCTTCTTGGCGGCGGCCATCTCCGGAGTTTCGCGCGGATCGAAGCTTACCGTGACCACGTCGAATTCGTTGCCTAAGTCGAATTTCACCAGACGCATGGCGCTGGAAAGTCCTGCCAGAGCCTCACCGCACAACATTGTGCAGTTGTAATAAACCAGGTTGAGGATCAGCGGCTTGCGGCCGAAGTAGTCTCCGAGCTTTACGGTCTTGCCAGTTTCGTCGCGGAAGGTGAGATCGGTAGGAACCTGAGCGTCGAGGTGTTGCTCGATGCCGACGTTCTCGAGGCGCGGAGGCCGCGTGTTCGCCGGCGGCGACATGACGCCGTTATTCATTTGTCCCCAGGCGGAAGTTGCCAGCATCGCGAGTGCAAGCAACACGCGCACGGCGAAAATCGAATTGTTCTGCTTACAGATCACTTCTTTTTCTTTTCAACCTTCTTGCTTATTCCCACCTTGCTCGGTGGGGTTGCAGCGTTGCCGGATGCTCCCTGGGGGAGCACAGGGAGTCCGCGTTGCGCGATTAACTCCATGGCGCGCTTGATGGGGATGCGCACGACGCCCGCTTTTTCATCTGCCCAACCGTAGCTGTAGAGGGTTCTATCCTGGTCCAAAATGATTCCGTTAAGTTGACCGCGCTCGTCCTCTTCCAGCCTTGGATTCGGGAAAACGCTCTGCGGGTATCCCGCAGGCACATGGAGCGTGTCTGTCGGAACATTTGTAACCAGCGGATTCACCGGGGGCTGCGAGAGCTTTTCGTGGTGATCGAGAACTACGAAAAGCCCCTTGAGGCCGACGAGGGAGATGGCAGCTCCGACAACTATGGCGAGGAGAAAATAGAGAATGCTGGAGGCTTGCAGGTCCTCGCGCTCGTAGCGGCCGTGTCCGCTTGCGTTCTCGTGTTTGATTTCGTTGGTCATTTATTAGCTAATTCGTATCGTTAATTCGTATCGTTCATGCGTATCGTTAATGCGTTAAGCATGCCCTTCGTGTGCCGGTTCCAGAACTTCATGCGCATCCGTGTCATAGGCCGGCAGAAGCGGCAACGAACCCAGGTTGCGGAAAAAATACCAAAGCCAGATACCGCCGATGGCGATGGGCACGACTATGTCTGACACGGTCACTGTGAGATGCTTCGAGAAATTCGGTTCGATGATCCAGAAAAGATCGAGGTAGCGAACCAGCAGCAGCCAGGTTGCGAGCCACACCAGGCGGCGAATGTCACGCTTGAACGGACGCGACAGCAGCATCGTGAAAGGAACGGCAAAGCCGAACAGCGCGAGGAACAACCCAATCGATCCCCAGCCGCCGTTGATGCGCGTGAGATAAAAAGTGATCTCCGAAGGCAGGTTCCCGGCCCAGATGATCAGCCACTGGGAGAAGTTGAAATAGGCCCAGACCATGGTGAAGGCGAGCATCCACTTGCCGTGGTCGTGGACAAAGTCAGGCTTCAACATCTCCGACATGGGCTTGTAGTCGAAGAGGATGCGTTCGACCACAACCGCGAAACACATTGCCGACAGCACCTCGCCGATGAGAATGATCAGGCCGAAGATGGTCGAGATCCAACTGGGGTCGAGCGACATGATCCAATCGATGGCGGCGAAGGAGATGGTGAATCCGTAGAGGATGAGGCCGGGACCGCTGACCGCTTTGAAACGGCCGCTGTTGTCGGGGGCATTGGGCCGGTCGGTTTCTTTCGACCATTTCGACAGCAGGAACGAAAGCACGTTCCATACGGCAAAGTAGAATACGGCACGAATGATAAAGCCGTTCACGGTCAGATAGGTCTGCGTGATCTGTTCGAGGTGCTCGCGGAGATGCTTGTCCTCAATGTTCGCGAGTGGCTGCGCCCAGATGTAGAGCCGGTGGATTCCGAAAATGATGGGAATGAAGAGCAGCGCGAGCAGCGGCAGCGTGCGCATGGCTGCGCCCAGAATGCGGCGGATGACCGTGCCCCAGCCGCCTCCGGTGAGATGGCGGATCATCAGGATCGCCATGGAGCCCAGTGCGACGCCCAGCCAGCACATGAAGCCAAGCAGGTAAGCGCGATAGAACTCGCCGGGCTGCTTAAGAGCCAACACTCCGGCGATCACGGCGAAGAGAACGCCAATCACCAGCGAGCGCTGCGAAATCTTTCTTACGACTTCGGGCGCCGTTAGATCGAGACGTGGAGTGGTCGCGGCGCTCATTTCTTTTCTTCCTTTGTTTCTGATGTTTCCGACACAATCACGGGAAGCGTCGCTCCCGAGCCCGGCTGGCCGCGGAACTGCGGTGGTTCCGATGGTATGGCTTGTCCGGCGGGCACGTCCGCCCGGGTTGCGTTTTGACTGAGTTGGAGCGCGCGCACGTAGGCCACGATCTTCCAGCGGTCCACCGGCGAAATCTGCGAAGAGTAATCTGACATGATGCCGAAGCCGTTAGTAATCACGTCGTAGAAGTAGCCGAGCGGAGCTTTCTGCAGCCGCGCGATATGGAACGACGGCGGGTTGCGAGAAAAGCCGCGCGACGGGATGAAACCGTTGCCGTCGCCAATCCGCGAGTGGCAGGGAGCACAATAAATGTTGTAGCGTTCGCGGCCCCGATCGAGAACTTCCATGGTCACGGGAAACGGCATGTAGTCTCCCGGATTGTTGCCAGTCTTCCCGGTGTAAAAATAAGCGTCTTCATGCAACTCGCCGCGAGCTACGGTGCCGTCTACCGGTGGACGCTCGGAGCGCTGATCGGTGTAAAAGTCGCTGCGGGAGAGCGGATTCTCCCGCGGCTGGACTTGCATGTCCAAGCGGCAGCCGGGGAGTAAGGCGACTGCCGATAGCAGGAGCGCCGGCATCAGAAAATCCCAAGGGCCACGCGTTCGTGGAATCCCACTCTTGCGCACAGAACGCGCAAGAATGGGGCACCCGACGTTTGACACAGGTCGCCCGGCGATCAATTCGCGGACCGATGTTTGGCGGAGGCGTTCCATCTTAGCTGGGCACCTCCGAAACGGAGCGTGGCTGCAAGGCTTGCAGAAAGTTGCGCGTGCCTGCCGGATCGTACTTGGGATCGGAAGAAAACACGATCAGGAAAAAGCGGTCTTTCGATGCCGACGAGAAACGCGGAACGTTGAATACGGGATGATAGGGCATGGGCAAGCCATTGAGCGCCAACATGCCGAAGACGGCCGAGATTCCGGCGAAGAGAATCGTCATCTCGAACGTGATGACGATAAACGACGGCCAGGAATGATAAGGCTTGCCGCCGATGTTGAGCGGATAATCGACGGCGGACATCCAGTATTGCATCAAGTATCCGGTGAGGCCGCCGATGAGGCCGCCGATCAGCACCACGAGCGGAACTTCATCGCGGTGAAAACCAATTTCTTCAGCCAGGCCTTCGATGGGAAACGGGCTGTAGGCGTCGATCTTGTTATAGCCGGCCTGATGTGTCTTTCGCGCCGCCTCGACCAGAGCAGTGGCCGAATCGAACTCCGCCATGATCCCGTAGTACATGCGTTCGGGCTTCATTCCTTGACCTCCGCTTCGGGCAGGAGCGTACGCATTTCAAAGATCGAAATCGCGGGCAAAAGCCGCAGGAACAGGAACATGGCCGCCAGGAACATGCCGATAGTGCCGACGTAGGTCATCCAATCCCAGCGCGTGGGGTAATACATTCCCCAGGACGAAGTGAGGAAGTCGCGGTGCAGGCTTATCACCACGATGACGAAACGCTCCAGCCACATTCCGACCAGGATCACGCCGGAGACCAAGAACAAAGCCACGGGGCTGCTGCGCAGCTTGCGAATCCACAGCACCTGCGGGATGAAAATGTTGCAGATGAGCAGAAGGTAGTAAAGGGTAGCGTAGGGCCCATGCAAGCGGTTCCAGAGGGTGAACGCGTCGTAGCGATCGCCGCTATACCAGCCCATGAAAGCCTCGATGCCGTAGCCGTAAGCCACGATCAATCCGGTCGCGAGCATGACTTTGGCGGCGTTCTGTAAATGCAGTTCGGTGATGAAATCTTCCAGGTTATAGATCTTGCGGATTGGAATGGCCAGCATCAGCACCATCGCGAATCCAGAGTAGATGGCGCCGGCGACGAAGTAGGGAGGAAAAATCGTTGTATGCCAGCCCGGGACGATGCCGACCGCGAAGTCGAAGCTCACAACGGTGTGCACCGAGAGCACGAGGGGTGTGGCTAGCCCGGCGAGCAGCAAGTAGGCAGTTTCATAACGATGCCAGTGTCGCGCTGATCCGCGCCAGCCGAGCGACAGCATACCGTAGGCGATCCTGGCCGCGGGATGCGTGGCGCGATCACGCAGGGTCGCGAAATCGGGAATCAGGCCCATGAACCAGAACAGCGCCGAGATGGTGGCATAGGTGGAGACGGCGAAAACGTCCCAGATGAGCGGGCTGCGGAATTGCGGCCACACGCCCATGGTGCTGGGGTAAGGGAACAGCCAGTAAGCCAGCCACGGACGTCCAACGTGGATGCCGGGAAAGATTCCGGCGCAAGCCACGGCGAACAGCGTCATGGCTTCGGCGAAGCGGTTGATGGAGTTGCGCCACGATTGCCGCAGTAATAAAAGAATTGCAGAGATGAGCGTGCCGGCGTGTCCAATTCCGATCCACCACACGAAGTTGACGATGGCGAAGCCCCAGCCGATCGGGATGGTCACGCCCCAGATGCCAACGCCCTTCAGGAACAGGTAGCCGATGGCGTAGAGCATCATCATCGTCAGCAGAAACGCGACGCCGAAGCCGACGAACCATCCGTTCGAGGCGGGGCGGGTCAGCACGATGGCACTGATTTTTTCCGTGACCGTGCCGAAGGTGTAGCCGGGCTCGATTACGGGGGCCGGTTCGGCGTCTATCGTCGTCTTGTATTGCTCGTCCATTATTCTTATTCTGCGCCGCTTCTATCTTTTCAGTTCCGGGTTCGGATTGCTTACCTCCGCCAGATACGTGGTGCGCGGGCGGGTGTTGAGTTCGCCCAGCAGGCTGTAATTACGCGACTGCGCCTTTAGCTTCGAGACTCGGCTGTTTGGGTCGTTGATATTGCCGAATATAATTGCGCCCGCCGGGCAGGACTGCTGGCACGCCGTTTGAAGCTCGCCGTCTTTGATTTTGATTTCTTTGCCTTCGCGCACCGAGGCGGTTTCGGCGTCGATGCGGTGCTCGGTGATGCGCTGCACGCAGTACGTGCATTTTTCCATGACGCCGCGGCTGCGCACGGTGACGTCGGGATTGCGCATCATCTTGTATTGCGGCGTCACCCAGTCCTGAAAGAGCAGGAAGTTAAAGCGCCGCACTTTGTACGGACAATTATTCGAACAGTAGCGAGTGCCCACGCAGCGGTTGTAGACCATGTCGTTCAGGCCTTCGGTGGAGTGGTTGGTGGCGCCGACGGGGCAAACCACTTCGCACGGGGCATTTTCACATTGCATGCACGGTACGGGCTGGAAAAACGCCTTGGGATTGTCGCGGTCGCGGGCTTCCTGATCGGGATACTGATAGTAAGTATCGATGCGGATCCAGTGCATGTGGCGGCCGATGGCGCATTGCTCCTTGCCGACGACGGCGATGTTGTTTTCCGACTGGCAGGCGATCATGCAATTATTGCAGCCCACGCAGGAGTTCAGATCGATCGCCATGCCCCAGGCGTAGTCCTCTTCTTTGTAGGGATACGGTTTGTAGAGCGTGAGGCCGGGCGCGGGTTCTTCTCCCTGCTCCTTCGCGAAGTCGGGATCTTTGCGATATTCCTCGAGCGCGGTTTCGCGGACGAGCGGACGATGGCCTCCGTCGGGCGTATCCATCGACTGATAGCCCTGAGTCGAAGCCAGCACGTATTTGTCGCCGGTCTTGCGAATCTGCACGCCGGTCGCGATCCACGGCGCGGCGCTGGTGCGCAACGGATAAGCGTCGAACCCTTGCGCGGTTCCCACACGGCCGGCGCGTTTGCGACCGTAGCCGAGAAACACTGTGACCGAATTGTCAGGATGCCCGGCTTGAATCCAAACTGGACCTGTAACTTTTTTCCCATTCAGTTCGAGTTCGACCACGTCGGTGGATACGACCTGCAACCGCTCCGCCATCTTGGGACCGATGAGCACGGCGTTGTCCCAGGTGAGCTTGTTCATCGGCTTGGGCAATTCCTGGAGCCAGCCGTTGTTGGAAAATTGTCCGTCGTAGATGGTGGGGTCGCGACGGATGTTGAGCTCGATGGCGTCGGACTTTGCGCCCGTGGAACTTGACGGCGGGAATGTCCCGGCCTTCGCCGCCACCGATTTAGGTTCGTAGGTCGTTCCCTCAATCCATCCATCGTGCAGCGACTTGCGCCACAACGCTTCGAAGTCCGCGCCGGCGTGCTGCTTCTGCCAGTAGGCGCGTACGAGATCATAGCCGGTGGCATCAGCCTGACCGGAAAGCAGGGCGACGAATTCCAATGCGCTCTTGCCCGTGTACAGCGGAGCGATCAGTGGCTGGATGACGCTGACTGTGCCGTCGTAAGCGCGAGCGTCGCCCCAGGCTTCGAGTTCGTGCGCCTCATTGATGTGCCACTGACAAAGCTCAGCTGTTTCGTTCTGATAGAGCCCGAGATGCACTCGCAGTGGAACCTTGCCATTCTTGAGGACGTCAGCAAAATCAAGATCGGAGGGCGCGTCGTAGGCGGGGTTCCCGCCGAGGATGACTAGCAGGTCCACTTTGCCGGCATGGATGTCAGCGGCGAGATCTTTAATCGATTCGGCTTGGTTGCCTGGATTGGCATCGACAGGATCCGTATAGAAAACAGTCTTGCCGATGTTGCTTAGCGCCTGATTCATGGAATGCGCAAGCGCGTGGACAACTGGCGGCTGATGGTCGCCCACGATGAAAAGGCTTGAACCGTGATGAGCCTCCAACTCAGGCATCAAAGCGTCGAAAAGGTGAGCGTATTCTCCCGGAAGCTCTCCATTCTGGTTCAAGGTTCGAGCAAACGCCTCGACCATGGAAGCCCGCACCGGCACTCGATGATCCGCCTTCGCCCCCGTGGTCGTCGGCGTGCTCTCGATTACATACAGCCGGTTCATCTTGCCATCGGGATTGCGGCGCTTGGCGAAGTCGCGGATGTAGCGGACATTTCCCGGAAACCCCGCATACAGGAAGTCGGCGTCGAGCGAGACGATCACATCGGCCTTCTCAAAATCGTAGCGCGTCTCGACCGGCTGGCCGAAGGCCAGCTTCGCGCCTTCGAGCACGTTGTCGCGATTGACCGGCTCATACACATGCCACTTGGCCTGCGGATAAATCTTGAGGAAGCCGCGCAGTTGATCGGCGAGCGTGGGCGAAGAAATGGTCGGGGTGAGAATGCGAATACCCGAGCCCTGCAATGCCTTCTGCGCGGTGAGTGGTCCGTGGATCGCATTTAGAAACGCCTGCCACGAGCGCTGATCGCCCATCGACACCACGCTCTGCGAGCGGTCGGGGTCGTACATGCCGAGAATCGAGGCCTGCGCAAAAATGTCGGTGCCGCCCAGCGATGCGGGATGCTTGTCGTTGCCCTCAATCTTTGTGGGACGGCCCATGTGACTCTCGACCAGCAGTGGGCTGGCGTAGCCTCCAAGCGTCATCGCCGTGGCGTAGAACATGGGACGGCCGGGGATTACGTCCTCGGGCTGGCGGACGTAGGGAACGATCGGTTCGAGCGGCAGGCGCACGCAGCCGGTCATGCCCGCCAGCGCCATGGACGCGCCCATTACCTTCAGGAAGCCGCGGCGGGAAACGGAATCGACCCACTCGGAAGCCCCTTTGGGAAACTCGCGGTGCAGCGCTTCCTGAAAAGCGCGGCTGCCGGCGAGTTCTTCGAGGCTGCGCCAGTATTCCGGGCCGGATTTCGTTTCGTTGGCCTCGTTGATTTGCGCGCGCAGAGAGTCGAGATCAAATTCGCCCTTCTTGGATGGGCAAACATCCTCTCGCTTAGCGCGGCCGTCTTGCTCGTCAGTCTTCATTGGTTCCACATCACACTTTTAAGGCTGTCATCCTTCGACTGAGAATTTGCCTAGCTTCGCGAAGCAAATTCTCCGCTCAGGATGACAAGTCTTCATAATTCGTTCTCACCGATGGCACGTGTTGCAACTGGTAATGTCTTTCACGCTGCGCACGTTGTATTTCTTCACCAGCGCTAAACCTAAGTCATCCTGATCGGTGTAACTCTGCCCGTCCAGCTTTACGGGATGCGCCGTCGTGGGCTGCTGGTAGCGCATGTTGAACACTTCCTCGCGCGGGCGCAGGTTCTCTTCCGGCGCGCGATGGCAACTCAAACACCACTCCATCTGCAACGAGGCCTGTTGATACATCAGCGGCATCTGGTCGACCGGACCGTGGCAGGTTTTGCAACCCACTCCCTTGGTGACATGAATGCTGTGATTGAAATAGACGAAGTCGGGAAGCTGGTTCACCCGCGTCCACTGCAGCGACTCTCCAGTCTTGTAGCTGGCGCGCACCGGCTCCAACAGCTGGGCATTGGTCCAGATCTGCGAATGGCAATTCATGCAAGTCTTGGTGGGAGGGATGCCGGCGAAACTCGACGTCTCGACCGAGGTGTGGCAGTAGCGACAATCGATGCCGAGCCCGGCAACGTGATGCTGGTGGCTGAAGGGCACGGGCTGCGGCTTCCGCACTCCAGCGTAAGTCACGTAGGGCGAACGCTGCACCTCCATCGCAACCCAACTGAGCGCGGCAACCACGAAGACCGTGCCAAAAATCGTGGCCCGGGACAAAGTGTTCGTGCTGCGATGAAAAATCTGCGGCATGGCTTTCGAAATCTATGATTGAGATGTTTCGTCAGTCTGCGTCGGGTGCGTCTAAAAAAATATATCCCGTGAATCTTCTGCGA
This sequence comes from uncultured Acidobacteriaceae bacterium, assembly GCA_963747615.1. Classification (GTDB taxonomy): domain Bacteria; phylum Acidobacteriota; class Terriglobia; order Terriglobales; family Acidobacteriaceae; genus Sulfotelmatobacter. The sequence goes on along the minus strand of CAVVFP010000001.1, from coordinate 76,817 downwards.
TGAATGTGGAAAACTCAGGATTATAAATACTTCGCGGGCCGTTGTCTTGTGCTTTCCCGCGGGGGCGGAAAAATTCATCAAATTGAACGCTGGCGAAAGACGGATGAGGTACGGCGACGGACAACGTGCTAGCGCAGATTCATCACCAACAACTTCGGCTCGGTCATTTCCTCGATCGCGTAGCGCAGGCCTTCGCGGCCGAGGCCAGAGTCTTTCACGCCGCCGTAGGGCATCTGGTCGATGCGGAACGAAGGGACATCGCCGGCAATCAGTCCTCCGACCTCGATTTCATCGTAGGCCTGGAAAAGCAGCTTCACATCGCGCGTGAACAAGCCAGCCTGAAGGCCGTAGTTGGAATTATTGATCCGGCGCAGTGCTTCGTCAAAATTCTGGTAAGGCTCGACCGTAACGACGGGGCCGAAAATTTCCTGGCAGTTGACTTTCATCTCCGGCTTGGTGCCGGTCAACACGATCGGATCAACTATGGAACCCCGCCGGCCGCCGCCGCACAGCATGCGCGCGCCGGAGCGAACCGCTTCCTCGACCCAATTGATGACGCGGATGGCATCGCTCTCGCGAATCAGCGGGCCGAGGTCGGTCGATTCCTGCATGGGATCGCCGGTCTTTAACTTTTTAACGCCTTCGACAAGAAGATCGGTGAACTTGCCGTAAACCGATTGCTCCACCAGAATGCGCTGCACCGAAATGCAAGTCTGGCCGGCATAGGCGAAGCCGCCCGCAACGCAGCGCTCCGCTGCGTAGCTGAGATCAGCGTCGCTGTGCACGATTACGCCTGCGTTGCCGCCGAGTTCGAGCACGACTTTCTTTTTGCCGGCGCGGCGTTTGATGTCCCAACCCACGGGCACGCTGCCGGTAAAGCTGATCAGCTTGATGCGCTCGTCGGTTACCAGGAGACCGGCGTCATCGTTTGAAAGCGGTAATACGTTAAGTCCGCCGTCGGGCCAGCCTGCCTGCTGCACGCATTCCGCCAGCAGCAGCGAGCAGAGCGGAGTCTGTGGCGCGGGCTTCAGCACCATCGAGCAACCCGCGGCGATTGCCGGAGCTACCTTGTGCGCGACCAGGTTCAGTGGGAAATTGAAAGGCGTGATCCCCGCGATGGGACCGAGCGGAAAGCGCTTCACGATGCCCCAGCGCCCTGCGGTAGATTCCTGCCAGTCGAGAGGAAGATACTCACCATAAATGCGCGTGGCTTCTTCGGCGGCAACATTAAAGGCAAATGTAGCGCGATCCACCTCGATGCGTGCCAGCTTGATGGGCTTGCCCGCTTCCTGAGCCAGGGTGCGGGCAAATTCCTCGCGGCGCTCGACAATGGCCTGCGCGACGCGGCGCAACACGCGCTGGCGCTCGAAGGCTGGCAGGCGGCGAGTGGTTCCGAAAGCCTTCACGGCGGCGGCGATCGCGGCTTCTGCATGCTCGCGCCGCGCCTGGACGACTCGCCCAATCACGCTTCCATCGAAGGGCGCGCGGATTTCGACAATGTCGCCGTCTTCCATCCATTGGCCGTCGGCGAAGAAACCGTGGGTTGCGACTGGGGCAATCGTCATTTCCGCCATTTTTGCCTCCGCGTGCAGACAGCGTCTTTGATTATATGCCCTGGTTGATGGTTGCTTTTTTCTGCGGGGGGGAGCTCTTTCACGTGTCCACTACAATGAAAGCCGCGAGCGACGATGCCTGCCTTGGAAACCATCAGCGAGATTGCTGCGCGTTTGCGGCGCAAGGAGGTTTCTCCGGTCGAGATTACTCGCGCTTGTCTGGATCGGATCGAGAAGCTTGATCCCCCGCTGAATGCGTTCATCACCGTGACTGCGGAGTCTGCGCTGGCGGAGGCGCGGGCTGCGGAGATTGAAATCGCGCGCGGGGAGTGGCGCGGGCCGCTGCATGGGATTCCGATTGCTTTGAAGGACTTGATCGACACCGCTGGTACGCGCACAACCGCTGCCAGTGCGCTGTTCGAGCATCGTGTCCCGGCTGAGGATGCGGAAGTGGTGCGGCGGTTGCGGCGAGCCGGTGCGGTGATCGTGGGCAAGAACAATCTGCATGAGTTCGCTTATGGCGGGAGTTCGCTGGTCAGCTTTTTCGGCGACGTTCACAATCCCTGGAACACGGCGCATATTGCGGGAGGATCGTCGGGAGGATCGGCGGCTGCTGTTGCTGCCGGACTTTGCTATGCGGCGATTGGGACCGATACTGCTGGATCGATTCGCGAACCGGCCGCACTGTGCGGGTGTGTTGGACTGAAGCCGACTTACGGGCGCGTCTCGGCGCGCGGCGTGATTCCGCTTTCGTGGTCGCTCGATCACGTTGGGCCGCTGGCCGCAACCGTCGGCGACGCGGCTATGGTGCTGCAGGCCATCGCTGGATACGATCCGCTCGATGTGTGCAGCGCGGATGTTCCAGTGTCTGATTATGTCTCGGGCTTGCGCGATCAGACTCAGGCTATTTGCGTTGGAGTTCCTCGGACGCATTTTTATGACGAGCTTGACGATGAAGTTGGCGCAGCCGTGGAGCAGGCTCTGGTCGTGATCGGGGCGCTGGTTGCGGAGGTTCGGGACGTGCAGCTCGAAGTTTTTTCGGATCGGACTGTGCAGGCGGCCGAGTCGTTTGCTTATCACGCAGAGAATGTTGCGCGAATGCCGGAGCTTTATCAGCCTGAAACGCTGCGGCGTCTTCGATCTGGTGAGAATATTTCCGCGACGGAATATATTCGGCGGCGACGCGAACTGGATGAGGATCGCCGGCGCGCTCAAGACTTCTTTGCCGACGTGGATTTGCTGGTTACGCCTGCGATGCCTATCCCGGCGCCAGCGATCGCCGACCTGAAAAAAGATCCGGCTGCGCTCCGTCCGGCGGAGCTTGTCTTGCTGCGCAACACTCGGCCGTTTAATGTCTGGGGACTGCCCGCTATCTCCATTCCGTGCGGTTTTACGAAGAGCGGACTGCCTATCGGGTTGCAGATCGCTGGGCCGCATTGGCGGGAGGATTTGGTGCTGAGGCTTGCTCATGCTTACGAGTCGGCTGTGAATTTCGCTGCGAAATAAATTTTGGACTTAACTCACCAAGCGTGTATTGCGGGCGCAAGGTTAGATGTTACATAGAGGTTGTGGAAAACGGTTAGGCATTGGGTGCCCTCGTCCCTCCCTGCACCCCGGACTTACGACCGGAGCTAATGAATGCCGTCCCTGGCGAGACTGGAGTTCACTAGTCCACAGTTCTTACGTCATCTGGCAGCATCAGCACGAACTCGCAGGCGCCCGTTGCTGTGGAGCACGACAGGGTTCCGCGGCGAAGGATTTTTACCGGAGTGTCGTCGGGGAAGGTTAGTCGGTATTCGGCGGTGCGGAGGGCTTCGGTGAAGACTTTTAGCTTTTCGTCGCCGCTGGCGAACTTGACGGCTTCAACCGTTGCGGCGGAGTTCCCACCATGGCCCGCACCGCGGCTTAGCAGCACGAAGAAATCGGCGCTGCCGGTTATCTTTGCGACTTTGCCCAGGTCGATGGTGCGCAATTGCTGTAGTTCTTCTTTGTGCTTTGCGATCACGGCGTCTACCTTGGCGTCTCCGCCGGCTAGCGCGGCAAGGCGGTCGCGGGTTTCGGGGATGGGGCGCAGTCCGGTCAAACAGAGGGCGTAGGTGCGCAGTGCAAGATCTTTTTTACCCTGTTTTTCATAAATCTGTCCTAAATGGTCGCCCACTTCGCCGTGATGGCCTAACTGCCAGGCGGAGGAAATATATTTTTCTGCGTTGTCGAGCTTGCCTTCGTTGAAATAAACCCAGCCCAGCGTGTCCCAATAGGCGATCAGCGAGGGGACCAGGGGCAAGTCCTGCGGCGTTAGCCGGTCTAGCGAAACATTGCGCAGAGCCGCGGTGGTGGCTGAGATTGCCGATTCGGCATATTGCTGGGCGCGGTCCAGATGAGATTTCTTCAGCGAAAGCTGGTACGCGATGTTGTTCCATACCAGCGGCGTGGCCGAGAGTTCCACCGCGTGATCGAAGGTGGCAAGGGCTTTGTCGTCCTGGCCAAGGTTCAAGTAGGCATCGCCGAGGCTCACTTGCAGCTCCGCATTGTCGGGCGTGAGGGACGCGGCCTTTTCCAGCTCGGGCGCAGCTTCGGAGTATTTGTGCCACTCGGAATACATTGCGCCCAGGCCGGCGTGGGCAAACTTGTCGAGAGGATTGATCTCGATCTGTTTATTGAAGGCGGTCACGGCATCGGGATACTTACGCTCCTGCCAGTAGGCGCGGCCGAGTGCGTTGTAGGCGTACTCGTCGTAGGGATTGATTTCGATCTGCTTGTTGAGCGCGGCGATGGCCTCGTCATTCTCGCGCATGCCCATGTATGCGGCGGCGAGGACGTTCCATGCAACTTTGTTCTTGGGGTCGACTTCGGTGGCGCGTTTGAGAAGCTGCACGGCCAACGGGAAATTGTTGCCGGCATAGGCCGCGCGCCCACTCTCAACGAGATCGTCGGCCTTCAGGTCGGCGGGCGGTGTGGGAGCGCCGGCTACCGTGTTCTCGACAGAAAGAAACTGTCCCAGGTCAGAGCTGACGGTGTGGCGAAAAGCCTGGTAATCCGAGGCGCGAAGCGCGGGCAGCTCGGTCTGACGCAGCGTGAGCGTTCTTGCGGCCGTGAAAACACTTCCTTCCAGCTTGTACGTTGCCTGATACTCCGCGTAATCACGCTTAACGGATAAGGGTAACGGGGAATGCGCAGTGTAGTTGGCGGGCAAGTCAAGCTTGATCTTGTAGACGTACTCGGCCTTAGGGCCGAGCTTCAGAACCTCGGCTTCTGCGTCGCCGTCGTCATCGTCATCGCCGAGTTCGGGCAGGTTGAACTGGCAAAGCGGCAGCGTGAGTTCTGACTTTTTCTTGGACCAGTCGAGAAAGTTCGGCTTGGCGACGTCGTAGGACATGGTGAATGGCTCGCGGGTCGCGGCCGGATCGCTGATCTTCAAATTCGTGATGTCGCCCCCCATTCCGGCGTTCACATTTTCTACCACGCGTTGCCAGTTTGCTTCCGGGACGCGGCGGAAGATGGAACGCAGCATGAGTTCTTCGTCGCCGCGGAAGGTGTAATGCACGTGGGCTTCGAGTTTGCCGATCTGGTTAATTTTCCCGTCGACCTCGGAAATCTCGCTGTCGGGCATGGGGGTATCGGCGGGCGTCTCTTCGAGGTGCGGAGTGCTGCCGTCGGCGGGAATGACCAGCGCCAGCTTGTTGCGGAGGCTGAAGGCGAGCAGGCGGAAGGGAGCGACTTCGCTGGTGGTATCCATCCAGACCTCTTCGTGAGGCGTGGTCATGGGCAGCATCGTAATGACGTGATCGAACTGCGAGGGCGAAGGCACGTCGGGATCGAGCTTGCGGCTGGAGTTGATCAGCACAGAAGACGCGTGCATGCCCTCCGCTTCAAGCAGGGAAGCGAGCAGGGTGTGCTTATCTTTACAGTCGCCGTATTGGTCGTGGAGGACGTTGCCAGCGGCGCGGGGCTGATAGCGGCCCACGCCCAGCGACAGGCTCACGTAGCGAAAGTTCTTAGCCACGAAGTCATAGAGAGCCTCGACTTTTTCCAAGTCGGTGTCGAGGCCTTTGGTGAGTTCGGCAGCTTTGGCGCGGACTTCCGGCGAGGGCGCTCGGCGGTCTTTTTCCAGGCTGGCATACCAGCGGCCGATCTGCTCCCAGCTGACAAAGGTGGTCAACTGAACGTCGGTTTCCTCATCGTTTTTTTTCTTCTTTTTCTTCTTATCTTTTTCTTTGTCTTTATCTTTTGTGTCGTCTTCGCGCTCCAGGTGAGAATTGGTCCAGTGGTAGATGCGGCGACCGTTCGCCTCCGAAATCTTCGGGTCCATGCCCGGTTTGTTCTTTAGCTTGAGCGGCCGGTCGGCGGGAACGTCTACGTCAAGTTCCTCGTCGAGCATGATGCTGTTCTTATCGAAGTCGTAGTCGGCCCAGAACTGTCCGGCAGCCAGCGGAGTGTGAATCAGGGTGACCATGTCATATTCGAGCACTTCACCGGGGCGCAGGCCGGGGACGGTGATGTGCTTCTGGCGGTAATCGGTGTAAACGGGAGCTTCGCGCTCTACTGGCGCACTCAGGTCTTGTACGGCGTCGTCGCCGGCCTTCACCACGCTGCCATCGGCTTTGACGACACGAACGTAGGCGATTTCTACGCGTTCGTTGGCGGAGTTGTAGCCAACTTGAATCTGTCCCCACTGCTGAACTCCGGCCTCGCTCTGCACGCGGACACGAGCGACGGTTTCTTTGCGTCCGGTGCCGTCGTTTTCAAACCGGTAGACCGAGCGGTACTGCTCGATTACGAATGCCTCCTGGGAGTAGTCGTGCTTGGGCTCTTCCGCCTTGGAGGCGGCGGCAGGCTTTGCGGGGGCGGCTGGGTTTTTGACCGATTGTGCCGCGGCCCTGAACGGAGTGGCCAGGATGCAGGCTACAAGAAGCGACAGCAAGAGACTACGCATAAGGTAATAGTAAGGCCTGTGGCGCGTTGTATCCAAGGCGGGAGGTGGCGGGAGGAGCAAGGGTGCGCTGTTGCTGAGGCGATCGGGTTTCGCTGTGCGGCCCGAGGCCGGCTTTTTTTATTACTCTTTCCCTATTACCGTTTTCCTATTGATGACAGGGCGATTTCACCTCATTCTTACGGATACGCTCATTTTGTCTGTTCGCGAGTCACGAAACCGTAGTAAAATTCCGCCTCAGATGGTCTTGCCTGGCCAGGACGCCGGGCAGCGTGACGCATAATGTACCTGCGCCACGATCTTTCCGTTCGGAGGTTCTTGCATGGAAGATCGGGCCCTAGATGTCTCTTCTTCGGTTTCGCAACAATCGGGTTCCCAGCAGTCGATTTCCCAATCGTCGCTCACCCGGCAACATGAAGGCCGCGGCGCCTGGGTTCTGACCGCCTACGGCATTTCTGGGCTGGCTCTTTTCGCTGTCCTGGCTTACTTCTTTTCGGACTTCATCGCTCACTAGGAAGCGTCCGGTTGTGGCGAGCGGGCGTGCGCGTCCGCGGAAAGAGGCGGACGTGTATTGTGAGTTCTAGGCTCCTTAGACGTACGTCCAGCTGAATCAGCCTCCCGTTTGAACGTGTTACAATGAGCCGCCTTAGAAGTGGCTGCTTCGCAAGGAACCCGAGCGTTTTCCCGCACTGAAGCACTGAGAAAAGAAACACAGGATAACCCGTGCCCAAGAACTCCACATCCGTTGGCGCGCCCATCACTTACGCCGATGCCGGTGTGGATATCGACCGGGCCAACCGCACCAAGCAGCGCATCAAGTATCTGGCGCACAAGACCTTTACCCGCGGAGTCCTCAGCGAAATTGGCGGGTTTGGCGGCCTGTTCGCGGTGGATAAGACCAAGTACGTGGATCCGGTGCTGGTCTCGAGTGTGGATGGCGTAGGAACCAAGCTGAAGATCGCCTTCGCCATGGGCCTGCATTCCACCGTGGGCGCTGACCTGGTGAACCACTGCGTCAACGACATCGCCGTGCAGGGTGCGGCGCCGCTGTTCTTTATGGATTATCTGGCGACGGGAAAACTGGATGGCGCGATCGCCGAAAAAGTGGTGGAAGGAATTGCCGACGCCTGCAAGCATAACGGCTGCGCCCTGATCGGCGGCGAGACGGCTGAGATGCCTGGGTTCTATCCCGATGGGGAATACGATCTGGCGGGATTTATTGTGGGCGTGGTGGAACGCGACCGGATTATTACTGGTAAGGACGTGCAGATCGGGGATGTCGTTCTCGGCCTGCCTTCGAACGGCCTGCACACCAACGGATATTCGCTGGCGCGCAAGCTGCTGTTTGAAGTGGGCCGCTACTCGCCCGACGACTATGTTAACGAGATCAAGAATAAAGTGGGCAATGAATTGATGCGCACGCACAAGAGCTACTGGCCAGCGGTAAAAAAGCTGGTGGCCGCGCAATGCGTCTCGGCGCTGGCGCACGTTACTGGGGGAGGCATCACGGAGAACCTTCCGCGGGTGTTGCCTCGCGGGACCGCAGCCGCGATTGATCTTGGGTCGTGGCCGGTGCCGCCGCTGTTCGAACACCTGCGGCAGTTGGGCAATGTTCCGCAAGACGAGATGCTGCGCACTTTCAACATGGGCCTGGGCATGTTGATGGTGGTTCCCCTGGCGAAATTTAAGAAAGCCCAGACCGTGCTGGAGCGCGTGGGAGAGAAGGCTTACACCGTTGGGCGCATTGTTAAGGGCGAGCGCAAGGTGATCTACGACTGAAGAACTGATGATTTCAGTAAGGCCCCTATTCCGCAATTAGCCGTTAGCAACGAACAACCAATAAAATGCATTCCCTCGGCATTCTTCTTTCTGGACGCGGGTCGAATTTTGTCGCCATCGCCGACAGTATTGACGCGGGCCGCATCGCGGGCGCGCGTATTACCGTTGTTATTTCGAACCAGACGGACGCGGCCGGCATCGCTACGGCGCGACAACGTGGATTGAATGCGCTGGTGATTCCATCGAAGGGCCGGCCACGAGGGGAACAGGAACGCGAGGTCGTTGGCGCTCTCAATCAGCACAATGTCGATCTGGTCTGTCTCGCGGGATACATGCGTCTGCTTTCCTCGTGGTTTGTGCAACAGTTTCCGCGGCGCATTCTGAATATCCATCCCTCGCTGCTGCCGGCTTTCCCTGGGCTCGAAGCGCAGGAGCAGGCTTTCGCCTATGGAGTGAAAGTATCGGGATGCACCGTACATTTCGTGGACGAAGAACTCGACCACGGGGCGATCATTGTGCAGAAGAGTGTCCCGGTGCTCGATAGCGATGATGAGCACACTTTAGCCGCTCGCATACTGGAGCAGGAGCACATCGCTTATACCGAGGCGATCAACGTCGTGCTGGGCGGTAGGTACGAAGTGAAAGGCCGGCGCCTGCGCGAGTTAGATCGGAAATCAGAGAGCAGAATGCGGAAGTAAGAGTTCCGCGACATCTCACTTGAACTCTCTTGCCATTCGCACGATTGGCAGCACCTCTCCGTTATCCAGGCGGGCTTCCTGATTCTCGACTGCCGCGTAACCCTTTGCCTTGTAGAACGCTACGCCGCTCAGGGTCGCGCCCATCTCTAGGCGCGTGAAGCCCGCTTCCCGAGCCGCGTTCTCGCAGGCTTCGAGAATCAGGCCGCCGATTCCGCACCTCGCCCATTTCGGATGCACGAAGAAGGCACGAATCTTGGCGGCATCGCGCGCAGGGTCGAGCAGCGAGTCTTCGCGCGCGGCATACTGATCGCCACCATACAAGGTGTTGCGCTTACTCCACCCGCCGCAGGCGACGATCTCCGATGTATTTTGCGAATCGGAAACCTCCGCCACCAGGTACGTCCCATCGGCGATGAGTTGACTGTCCACACCGTAGACTGATTTCAGCGCACCTTCGATCTGGGCGGGCGAATAGTCCTCGGCCTGCAGGCCGCGCACTGAGGCTTCGATCACTTCCCGCAAGCGGGGAATGTCTGCGGCGATCGCCTTTCGTATGTGAATTGTCGTCGCCGTCACAAGCGCCTCATTGCCATCCAGAGCCAATTCTAACTTCTGCATTCTGACTTCTGCCTTCTGCATTCCTTATAATGTCCTTTCCCATGTCAACCTTCGCACCTGTCGACGAACAACTGACGTATCTGAAGAAGGGTTCGGCGGAAATCATCCGCGAGTCCGAGTTGCGCGCGAAGCTGGAGAAGTCGCGCTCGACCGGCAAACCGCTGCGCGTGAAGCTCGGCATGGACCCGACTGCTCCCGACCTGCACCTGGGGCACACCGTGGTGCTGCGCAAGCTGAAACACTTTCAGGATCTCGGGCACACGGCAATCTTCCTGATCGGCGACTTCACCGGGATGATCGGCGATCCAACAGGACGCTCGGCTACGCGGCCTCCCCTTACTCGCGAACAGATTGAGGCCAACGCTGAGACTTACAAGGCGCAGGTCTTCAAGATTCTCGATCCGCAGAAAACTGTGATCGACTTTAACCGGCGCTGGTTCGGCCCGTTCACTGCCGACGATTTTGTCCGCTTGACCGCGAAGTACACCATCTCGCAATTGCTGGAGCGCGAGGACTTTCACAAACGCTTCAAGGATGAGAAGCCCATCTCGGTGCACGAGTTGCTCTATCCGCTGGTGCAAGGCTACGACTCGGTCGCGCTCGAAGCCGATGTAGAACTTGGCGGCACCGACCAGAAATTCAATTTGCTGGTGGGCCGCGAGTTGCAGCGGGCTTATGGGCAGGAGTCGCAAGTGGTGCTGACTACGCCGATTCTCGAGGGCCTCGACGGCGTGCAGAAAATGTCGAAGTCGCTGGGGAATGCGATTGGAATTCATGAACCGCCGCTGGAGATGTATGGCAAGGTGATGAGCATCTCGGACGACATGATGTGGAGGTATTACGAGTTGCTGACGGATGTGCTACAGATTCAAATCGACGCGTTGAAGGAGGGCGTTCAGACTGGCGAACGTCATCCGATGGAAGTGAAGAAATCTCTCGCTCGAATTATAGTGAGTGATTTCCACTCGAGAGAAGCTGCTGAAAGCGCGGCCAAGGACTGGACCGAACAGTTTCAGGAAGGTCGTATCCCTGACCACGTTTTGGAGGTAGCGGTTGAGGTTACTGAGAATGGGGTGCGCCTTGACAAGCTGCTCTTTCGCGTCGACTTGGCGGAGTCGGTCACCGATGCTGGAAGGAAGTTGAAACAGAAGGCCGTAAAGGTAAATGGCATAGTTGTAACGGATCCAGTCACTCGGATCGATTTAAGCGAACCCGTCACGTTGCAAGTCGGCAGGAGAATTCGGATAGTTCGCCCAAGCCTGATCATGGGTACTCGGCCCAAACAATAACCATGTGGGGACAGCCGCCCTCGGCTGTCCGGCGAGCGAAGCTCGCTAGGTTTCCTCGCCAGCTTTCCCGAACTGAAATTGAGCAAGAATTTTATACAGCTCCCAAATCCTACGGGCTGACCAGTCCGATTAGACTCAAGCATGCGGAGTTTCGCTCCTGGACAGCCGAGGGCGGCTGTCCCCACATTTACACCTCCCTATGCGGCGGGCCTTTTATCGTCGACAGCTTCCGCATTTGCAGTGCGATTACCGGCAGCACTTCGTAACCTTTTGCACTGATCGTCGGTGGGTTCTTCCTGCCCTCGAGCGTTCTATCATGCTCGAATGCTGCCTGCATGACAACGGGGATAAGTTCGATCTGCGGGTTGCTGTCGTCATGCCGGATCATGTTCACATGATCTTCACTCCCTTGGTCGATGAGAAAGCTGGGGAGATTTATTCGCTTGCCGAAATCATGGATGGTGTCAAAGGTTCTTCTGCGCACAAGATCAACAAGGTTCTGAGGCGGAAGGGGCGATTGTGGCAGCCGGAATCGTTTGATCACGTGCTGCGGTCTTCTGAGAGTCTTGATGCGAAGATCGCTTATTTGCTTGATAACCCTGTGCGGCGGGGTTTAGTCGATGAATGGAAGGACTATCCGTGGTTATGGAAGAAGCCGCTTGTGAATCCCTTTGCTCCCGCTGTGGAGTCGTGGTGATCCGCTAGCTGGGCTTCGCCCAGCGGACAGCCGAGGGCGGCTGTCCCCACATAAACCAACTACCTGTCCCCACATAAACCACCACTACGGTAGCAGGCCGAACACTGCTACTCCGTTCGGCGTTCCTACAAAGACCTCGCCGTTCACAATCATCGGAGTTATGTACTTGTTGCCGTTGCCGAACTGATCGCGGCCGTTGGCGGCTTGGTTGCTGTTGTAGAGTTCGTTCAGATTTGCGGCGTTGTAGGCGTGCAATACTGCCGGGCTGTTGTTCTCTACCGCCCATACGATTCCGTTGCTTGCGCCGTTCGCCGAGACGCTGGGGGTTGCCCCGGGATATCCAAAGCTGGTGGGGGTTTGCGCGGTTGCGCTGGTTGAGAGCTTTGCGTTGGTGATGGTGAAAGCCTGGATGGGACTGCCCACCGATCCGTAGTAAATCGTGCTGTTGAAATACGCTGGCATCGACCAGACGCCGCCGGGCAGGGCTCCCGAGAGTTCCTGATAGATGTTGTTGCTATTCGAGTTGAACTTGCCCATGGAATCGCGATTCACCACGTAAAGATTGCTGTCTTTGCCGGCGCCGACCGCGAGGTGCCAGGTATGGCCCGAGCCGTCGCTCAGGTCGGGCAGGACGATCAGCCCGCCGGAGCCTAGATCGGTGTCGCTACTGTTCTCCGATGATTCGTTTTGCATCTCGAAGTAGTCGGCCACCGCGAGGCCGCCGGAGGTTGAAAGCTTCATGAAGGCGTTGCCGTAGTCGCCGTTACTGGGAAAGCCGCTGGTATTCAAACTTGTATCGAAGTCGCCGTTGGCATCGAGGAAATAAATGTTGCCAGAAGTGTCGGCGGCGAGTCCGGCTCCGGCCATCCAGATGGCGCCTTCGTTGCCGTTCGGCGTCACATTCAGCACGCTCGTCTGGGCCAGCGTGGATTCGCTGTAACCGATGATCCATCCGGTGTAGGGGCGAATGTCGCAGTGCGAAGCCCAGGCGGTATAGATGACGCCATTGAGCAAGAGCAGCGCGGAGCGCTCTTTGTATTGTCCGGGATCGAAGACCACATCGGTGCCGTTACTGTTGTCTCCGGCTCCGGGATAGGTCGCCTGAATATCCATCGGTCCGCTGAATAGTTCGGTGCCGAGCGCGAGATCGAGAGCGTGCAGGCGCTGGTGGTAGTTGCCCGACGCATCATTCGACATTGCGACCGCATAAACCGTGCCATTCGGGCCGCGCGTGCGATCGATTACCGGCGTCGAGGTCACGCCGATTTCAGGATTTACCTGGCCGCAACCGCGACTGTCCGATGTGTTTTCGCCCGATTTCAACATCGAGACTTGCCAGATTATCGCGGCGGAATCCGCATCGAAGGCGTAGACGGAGTCGTGTTCGGTAGCGACGATCAGGACATTGTGGGTGCCGTTGTTAGGAATCGTGAGGTTCGAAGCATAGAGCGGTTCTGCGTCGACTAAACCATCGACCGAAAAGAAACCCAGCTTGCCGAACTTTGCCGAAGTAACGTTGCTGGTGGTAAGCGTGGTTTCCGTCAGGTTCTGGCCGGTGCGTGCAATGTCATTGTGGTAGGTGAGCACGTCGGTGGTAGCCGGGGCTGCGGCAACCACCGTGAGAGTAGCGGAATTGCTGGTTGCACTTCCCATCGAGTTGCTCACCACCACTCGATACTGGGCGCCATTGTCGGAGGTCGTAGTTGCTGCTGTGGTGTAGGTGGCCGAGGTCGCCCCTGTAATTGCGGTCGTGCCCTTCTGCCACTGGTAACTCAACGGAGCGGTTCCCGCCGCGATCACCGAAAAGGTGGCTGTCCGTCCGGCGGTTACGGCCTGGTTCGCGGGCTGAGTGGCAATCGAAGCCGCCGTGGGGGCTGGGGTGCCTTCGCCGGGCGTAGATACTCCCCCGCAGGCTGCCAGGAACAGGCTAACCAAAAGAAAACACGACACATCGGCTAGCCGTCGAACGCTCATGCACCCTCTTGAGTCAAATATTTTCTGGCATCATCATGATGCCACCCGGTGGGGAGGGGTTGGAAGGTCACGAAAGGGCGGGAAACGCCCGGCTTCAGAGGGCGGTGTCGGTGGCCGCTCGGACAGGTCCTCGAGCCTTCTCGATGCCGCTAAAGGAGGGTTCGACTCTGTTACTCTCGACGGCGCACATGCGCGCCGCTGCCATCCTCGGTTTGGGATGTTCTCTGAAAAACCTCGAACCGTTCCAGACCGCTCAAAATATCGACTGGCACATCGGGGTGCCAGCCGGTGCGGACCAAGTGGATATCATACTGCTTTTTGGCGGAGACGGCACCATCCACCGGCATCTCAGCCAGTTGGTGAAGCTGGGACTACCGGTGCTGGTTGTCCCGGCCGGCAGCGGTAACGATTTTGCGCGTGCTCTGGGCCTGCGCCGCGTGCGCGACTCGCTGGGCGCGTGGCGGCGTTTCTGCGCCGGAGAAAACAGTGTCCGCGCCATCGATCTGGGAGTAATCGTTCCGCTAGAAGACTCGGGCGGAGAAAGTGCGTCAATAGCATTTTCTAGCAACCCGGTCCTCGGTACTCGAAACTATTTCTGCAGCGTGGCTGGCGTGGGGCTCGACAGCGAAGTGGCGCGGCGGGCCAATGAATTGCCGCGCTGGTTGCGCGGACACGGCGGCTACGCGCTAACTCTAGCTCCTGTGATCTTTCGTTTCGGCGCGCTCGCCATGAAAATCTTCACAGCTGACGAGAGCGGCAGCTGGACGACTTGCAGCGACCAGCCTACGATCCTGGCGGCTTTCGCCAACACCTCCATTTACGGCGGCGGGATGAAGATCGCGCCGCGCGCGGAGATGGACGACGGCCTACTCGATATCTGCGTGATTGGAGGCGTCGATCCCTTCAAACTAGCTTGCATGTTTCCCACGGTTTACTTTGGACGCCACCTGGGCATCCGCGAAGTGCAGTACTTCAAGGCGGCACGGGCGCGTGTGGAAACAGAGACTCCGCTAGACATTTACGCTGACGGCGAGTTCGTCTGCCGAACTCCGTTCGAGGTTGGCGTGCAGTCCGCTGCGCTGAAGGTGCTCACGCCCTCGCCCCAGTGCTAAACTTTCCCCATGCCTGACCAACGCTCCCGAACCGTGCTCTGGATTCTGATTGGAGGAGGAGCATTCTTCCTCTTTGTGCTGGCCGTGTTTTCGCTGGTTTACCTGACGCTGCACGCGGGCAGCAATCAAGCTGGATTCAGCGGCTTCGGCGAGCGCATCGGCGTCGTAGACCTCGATGGCGTGATTGTTTCTCCGCAGCCGGTGGTCGGCCAGCTGAAGAAGTTCGCCGACGACTCCTCGATCAAAGCCATCATCCTGCATGTGAATTCGCCCGGCGGCGGCGTGGCCGCCTCGGAAGAAATTTATCGCGAGGTCAAGCGCATCCGTGAGGAAAAGAAGAAACGCATTGTGGTTTCCATCGAGACCGTGGGCGCCAGCGGCGCCTACTACGTGGCATCAGCATCGAACAAAATCTATGCCGACCAGGGCAGCATCGTGGGCTCGATCGGCGTGATTGCCGAGTGGGTCAACTACGAAGACCTGATGAAGTGGGCCAAGCTGAAAAGTATCGTGTTCAAGACCGGCGAATTTAAGGACACGGGGAACCCCGCCCGCGAACTCACTCCCGCGGAACAGGCTTATCTGCAAGGGCTGATCGACAATATGTTTGGACAGTTCATCCAGGCCGTGGCCGATGGGCGCGGCATGAAGTTCGACGACGTGAAGGCGATCGCTAACGGCAAAGTCTGGACCGGCAAGGAAGCTCTCTCGATGAAGCTGATTGATGACACCGGCGATTTTGAGGCTGTGGTCAAAGATACGGCGAAATCGGTAGGCATTTCCGGTGAACCGACGCTGGTTCGCCCGGAGAAAGATCGCAAGACATTACTCGATCTGATGACGGGCGACGTCTCGCAATATATTCCCGACACGACGAAAATGCTGGAGCAGCAGGTTGGGTTTTATTATTTGTGGAAGTAGGAAACGGGTCTAGGGTGTTAGGCTTTCGGCTTTCTTTCTCAAGACTTGTTCTGAGGTATCGGAACGCGGGGCCTGAGATCTGGTACCTGACATCCGAGACCTGACAAACCATCGTCCCAAAACGGAGACTTGCGTACAACCCCTGAAATTTGAGAAGGTTATGGGAGGTTGCCAGCCTGGAACCGGGGCCGTCGTTCTTATGTGGCGACTCCTCACCACCAAGCTTGCGGGGAGCGAAGAGAGACTATGACGAAAGCCGATCTAATCGATGAAGTCTCGCGTTTAGCGGAACTTACGCGCAAAGACAGCGAAGTGATTGTGGAGACGATCTTTGACAGCGTGGTGCGGTCTTTGCGCGCGGGCGACAAGATCGAGATCCGCGGCTTTGGCAGCTTCCGAACCCGCCAGCGCAAGCCGCGCATGGGCCGCAACCCTAAGACTGGCGAAAAGGTGGAAGTGCCTGCTAAGAAGATTCCTTTCTTCAAGCCCAGCAAGGAGTTAAAGGACCTGGTGAATGAGGGAGTCGCCGACGCGGCAGCTGCGCCGTCGGCTCCGGCAGCACCGCCGGCCTGAGAAGTCAGAAGTTAGAAGTCAGAATGCGCTTCCACTTCTCCATTCTGACTTGGCCTCACCCTCGGATCCCGACCACTCCCATCATCCGCCCAGTTTTTCCTTTCTCGGCGCGATAGGAAAAAAATAAGTCAGGGTGACAGTTCGTGCACCGCGGCGAAGCTTCGATACTTTTTGCCGGCAAGCCCGCCGCCAGCAACTGTTGACGATTCGCTTCCTCCAGATCAAGAAAAATCTTCTTGGGCAAAACACTGTGGCCCGGGGCACGAGCCGTAAGGAACAGCATAGGATATTTTTCGCGCACTGGATCGCTCTCCTCGACCTCGCGGAAGAGTCTTGCCGCATAAGCGAATTGCGATTCGAACTTCTCGCGAACTTCTGCGCCAACTTCATAACAGCAGCCCCGAATGCCAGGACCAATCGCGGCCTTCAGATCGCGAGGCCGGCTGCCAAAGCGACGGCGCATCTCGCCCACTCCCTTCTCGACGATCCGCTTCATCGTGCCCCGCCAGCCCGCGTGAAACACGCCCACGGCTCGGTGTTTCGGGTCGACTAGCATGATGGGCAGGCAATCGGCGGTCTGAATGCCGAGCAACAAACCTGGCGTTGCGGTGATCAGGCCATCGCCAGCCAGCTGCGCTTCAGCCGACGAATCGACGAACCGGATAACGTCAGAGTGAATCTGCCGAAGCGTGATCAAGGGCAAACTCTTCGGGGTACCGCCAGCGCCGAGTTGTTTCAGAAACATCGCGCGGTTACGCCCGACAGCGGCCCTGGAGTCGTCTCTGGTGAATCCCAGGTTGAGCGCATTGCCCCCGTAGGCGCTGGAGAATCCGCCGAGGCGCGTGGAGAATCCGTGAACGAGCCAGGGAAACTTGCTCAGGTGTGAGGAGCGAAGAACGTTGAGCTTCTCTTGCTTGGGAACCCGGGTCGGCACTCATCCATGTTAACCGAACATTGTGACGCGAAACATCCGGAAGGCAGTGGTCAGTGATCAGTGGCTACTGTTCAGTGAAAACCAGAACGCACTTACTGCTCACTGCTCACTGATCACTGGCTACTCGGCAGCCCAGCGCTGCCGCACTCCAGCGAGAAACTTTTCCTTGTCCGCGCGCATTTGCCGGACCAACGCCTGATTGCCGGTAACTTCGTGTGCGGCTGCCCACAGCACCATTTCGGTGAGCACCGGCGCCAGATCGATTCCCTTCGCAGTCAGCAAGTAAATGACTTTGCGCGCGTCCTTGGGGTCTGGACGCGCCACAATGATTCCGTAAGCCTGCAACTTGCGCAGACGATCAGCCAGAATATTGGTTGCGATGCCTTCGTAGCACTCCAGAAACTGCTTATAGCTCCGAAAACCCCGCAGCATCATGTCGCGAATGATCAACAGCGACCAGCGGTCTCCCAACATCTCGACCGACGCGTTGAGTGGACACCCCGACCGCCGCTTTGCGCCTGCTTTCGTTCGTGCCATCTCTCAACCATCCTAAATTATTACTTGCACTTCGCAAGTGAAATGTGAATACTGTTTACCGCGCGTTGGGGTGTGGAAAATGACAAAGATTATGAACGCCAGAATCATCAGAACAATCGCATTGGCAGGCTTCGCTCTAAGCATCTTGCCGGGCTTGATCGGCCAAGCACAGGCACAAGAAGCCAAAACGCTGTATCCAAGCATGGCCCCGCTTGACCAGTACCTGATGGCCGATCGAAACGCCGAGATAGCTTTGTCACGGAGCGCTGCGCCAGAGTCCATCTCACGAGATGCCGAGGTTATGGTCCTCGGACGGCATGGTTACGAAATCGCGATGCAAGGCAAGAACGGTTTCGTGTGCCTGGTAGAACGGTCTTGGACCGCGGGAATCAACGATCCCGTTTTCTGGGATCCCACGATACGGGGTGCGATCTGCCTCAACCCGCCGGCCGCGCGAACCGTCCTTCCCATCACTCTCAAGAAGACCGAGTTGATATTGGCTGGACGGTCGAAAGCTGAAATGTCCGAGGGCATCAAAGACGCACTCGACAAGAAGGAATTGCCGCCGCTGGAATCTGGCGCGATGAGCTACATGCTGTCAAAGCAAGCATTCTTAGGGGCCGGTGCCGGGCATTGGCATCCCCACCTGATGTTTTTCGCTCCACAAACGGACGCTGCAACCTGGGGTGCGGATCTGCCCGGTTCCCCGATCCTGACATTCGGGTACAGCCAGGATCGAATGACGGTGTTCATGATTCCGGTCGGCAAATGGTCGGACGGAACGCCTGACACGCATTAGCATTAGCACCAGCATTAGCACCGCTGCGCGCCAAATCTGGACGCCAAGCCTGGACGGGTTAAATCTGGAGAAGATAAGTGCGAAAAGTGATTGTTTCCAATGTGGCATCTCTGGATGGCTACTTCGAAAGCCGCAGTAAGGAATTAGATTGGGTAGTCACGGACGCCGAGTTTTTCGAATACGCCAAGGGCCTGCTGCGCACCGTGGACACTCTGCTCTTTGGGCGAGCGACCTATCTACACATGGCAAGCTACTGGCCGACCGCTCCTGTCGACGAAATCGCGGAGAAGATGAATAATCTTCCGAAGGTTGTTTTCTCCAAAACTCTGCTAAAGGCGGAATGGAATAATTCGAGGCTGGTCGCGAACAATATTGAGGAGGAAGTCTCGAGATTGAAAGGGCAGCCGGGCAAGGACATGGTCATATTCGGCAGCGCCATGCTCGCGTCATCTCTTTTGCAGTGGGGGCTGGTCGATGAATACCGGGTTATTCTCCAACCGGTTCTGCTGGGCAGCGGGAGCCCGCTGTTCAGAGACATAACGGAGAGAATTCGCATGAAGCTCATGAGCGCGAAAAGCTTCGGTTCGGGAGTCGTTTTACTGAGCTATCAGAAAGCCTGACGAAAAAGCAATCTTAGGAGAGGAAGCAATGAGCAGAGTAAGAGTGCTGGTGGGCACACGCAAAGGCGCGTTCGTTCTGACCGCCGACGGCAAGCGCGAAAAGTGGGAGGTCAGCGGTCCGCACTTTGCGGGCTGGGAAATGTATCACGTGAAAGGATCGCCGGCGGATCCGAATCGGCTATATGCGTCGCAATCCAGCGGCTGGTTCGGGCAGATCATTCAGCGCTCGGATGATGGCGGCAAGACCTGGCACCAGCCCGGAACGCCGCCCGGAGAGCCGCCCGCGCCCGGTCCGCCGAAGGCTGCGAGCAACAAGTTCGTCTACGATACGTCCGATGAAAGCGGTAAGCCGCTTACCACGCATCAGTTCTACGATGGCACGCAGCATCCCTGGGAGTTCAAGCGGGTGTGGCATCTTGAGCCTTCGCTCACCGATCCAGATACGGTCTATGCCGGTGTGGAAGATGCCGCGTTGTTTCGCTCGACCGACGGCGGCGAGAACTGGAAGGAACTCTCCGGCCTGCGCGGCCACGGCACCGGTCCTATGTGGCAGCCGGGGGCGGGCGGCATGTGCCTGCATACAATTATTCTCGACCCCAGCGATCCCCGGCGGATCTTCATCGCGATCTCGGCCGCAGGCGCTTTTCGCACCGACGACGGCGGCAAAAGTTGGAAGCCGATCAATCGCGGATTGCGTTCGCAATACATTCCTGATCCGAACGCCGAAGTCGGGCACTGCGTCCACCACATTGCAATGAATCCGTCGCGCCCCGGCGTTCTGTTTATGCAGAAGCACTGGGATGTGATGCGCAGCAACGATGCCGGCGATTCCTGGCAAGAGATCAGTGGAAACCTGCCGACCGATTTCGGTTTCGTCATCGACGTTCATGCGCACGAGCCGGAAACCATCTATGTGGTGCCGATCAAGAGTGACTCGGAGCACTTCGTCCCCGATGGTAAGCTGCGCGTGTTTCGCAGCCGCAGCGGCGGCAACGAGTGGGAACCGCTCACCAACGGCCTGCCGCAAAGCAACTGCTACGTGAACGTGCTCCGCGATGCCATGGCCGTCGACTCACTCGACGAGTGCGGAGTGTATTTCGGCACCAGCGGCGGGCAGGTCTACGCCTCGGCCGATGCCGGGGATAGCTGGAATCCGATTGTGCGGGATTTGCCGGCGGTACTTTCCGTAGAAGTGCAGACGCTGCCATGATCAGAGTCGTGCTGCCGCAGCATCTGCGAACACTAGCGTACGCCGGCAACGAAGTGACGCTCGAAGTAGAAGGTCCGGTCACGCAGCGCTCAGTGCTCGACGCACTTGAGGCCCGCTATCCCATGCTGCGCGGTACGATTCGCGATCAGGTCACACTGGAGCGCCGGCCATTCCTGCGTTTCTTCGCCTGCGAGGAGGATCTGTCGCACGAGCCGCCGGACTCCCCGCTGCCCAACGTTGTCGCATCGGGGAAGGAACCGCTTCTCATCATCGGGGCGATTGCTGGCGGCTAGGCCGGAGGCGGCGAGCAGAGAAACCGTCGACTTCGCCCTCCGGACAGCCGAGGGCGGCTGTCCCCACATAAACATTTCCGCCTCGACAAGCCATTTGCCCGCGCCGCATCCCTCCGCTATAGTTTTCCTAGCCATGTTTGATGATTTCACTGCCACCGACCGCTGGACGAAGAAGCCGGTTCACTGCGTCTATCAAGCCCTGATCGTCGCCATTGCGACGCGGCATGCCGATGCTGTTGACATCAAGTTTCTGGTCGACGGAAGAACGGTCTGGGTGGCGCTACCGCATCCCGCGTGGGTGGAGTACAAGAAGCGCACCGGCAAGGCCATCACCGACTCTCTCTCCGTTGAAATTGCCGGCCATTATCTGAAAGCGGCGCTGCAGGCGGGCGAAGGTCTGGGCCGGGACATGTACTCGCTCACCGTCGAGGAGACGCTGGCTCACCTGGAAGCGGCGGTCGCAGAGATGCAGGCGCAAGTTCCCGCGTAGAGTGAGTGTCTTGGCTCATAGGTGTTAGGTCTCAGGCCTAAGACCTAACACCTATGACCTAAACAACCCACCATCGAAATTTCAAACTGTTACTCAGGCCTTTTTTAGCAGGCGCGTCAGCCAGATCAGGAAGATGGCGCCGATGATCGCGACCACGATCGTGCCGATCAAGCCATAGGCATGGAAGCCGAGCGCGCCCAGCAGCCATCCGCCCACCACCGCTCCAACGATGCCGAGGACAATGTCCATGACCGCCCCATAGCCGCCGCCCCTCATGATCTTGCCCGCAGCCCATCCTGCGATCAGTCCAACAATAATCCACCAAATCAGATCTGTAAGCATGCGATCCTCCGCGCCGGAATTTTATGCTGCAGCCTGCCCGGCGACTGTCCGGCACACATACTGGCCAATGCTGCAAGCGTGGTGCAGGGAGACTAGTGTCCTCGCGGCGATCTGTCAAGCGGGCGTGTTTCGTTCCTGCCTGACGGAAAGTCTGTGATTAAATCAAGTCATGTTTGCCCGGAAGATTCGCGTTGAGTATGAAGACCATGGCCAGAGGCTGCCCTGCCCGTTGAAGTGGCTGGACAGCTTTTCCATGCGCAACTTCACGAACGCCAGCGTGTTTGACGACACCATACCTGTTTCCGACGGGCGCATCGAAATCGGCACGAACGTACCCCTGGACCAACTCCGCGAAGCCATGGAAGATTGGTTCCGGCGGAAGAGTTATCTGCCTACGGACTCGAAGCTGTCACTGGAAGAGATCTGAGAGGCAGCCGATAGCTTCTACTTGTCGTAGTGCAGCAGGGACATTACTTCGTAGCCTTTGAGCTTCTCCCGCCCGTGCAGGAAATCCAGTTCCACAACGAAGCCTAGCCCAGCGATCTCGGCGCCCAGTAGAGACGCCAGCTTGGCGGTCGCCTCGGCTGTGCCCCCCGTTGCCAGCAGATCGTCGACGATCAAAACTTTCTGGCCTTTCTGAATGGCGTCCTTGTGCATCTCGAGCGAGTTGGTGCCGTATTCGAGGGCGTAATCGAACCGCACAGTCTCGGCGGGAAGTTTGCCGACCTTGCGCACCGGAACAAACCCTGCGTTCAAGCGATAGGCGAGCGCGGGAGCGAAGATGAAGCCGCGAGCTTCCATGCCGAGAACGAGGTCGATCTTCTGGTCGACGTAGTGCTCGGAGAGCCGGTCGACGAGCGTGGCGAAGCCGACCTTGTCTTTCAGCAGAGTCGTGATGTCATAGAAGAGGATTCCCTTCTTGGGGAAGTCAGGCACTTCGCGGATCAGCCGCTTGAGTTGGTCGGAGTTGAGTCTTGAGTCGGGAGACAATCTACCACGCTCCTTCGATGCGAAATGAAGTGATGCCGGTGGCGGGCCGGGCTTCGGATTCTTCGACGGCATCGACGCGGGCCGCGCGCGGCCCTTGGCGCAGGCGCGAGCGCAATCCGGAGAGCTGATCGCGGGTTCCCTGCGCCATGATCTCCACACTGCCGTTGGCGTTGTTGCGCACCCACCCGGCGATGCCGAGAATGTGCGCCTCGCGCTCGACGAACCAGCGGAAGCCGACACCCTGCACGCGTCCGCGGACTACGAAGCGGCGGGCTTCAACTGCTTTCTCGGTGGAAGTCATGCTCGATAAGAATGCAGAAGTAAGAAGTCAGAATGCAGAAGTAAGAACGATGCCAGCGTTTACTTCTGCATTCTGATCCGACTTCTCACTTCGTCCTACGCTCGCGACAAATAGACGCCCTCGGCCGTGTCTACCTTAATCTTCTCGCCTTCATTGATGAAGGGCGGAACCTGGACTACCAGCCCGGTTTCGGTCTTGGCGGCTTTGGTTACGCTGGATGCGGTTGCGCTCTTCAGTCCGGGCTCGGTCTCGATCACGGTGAGTTCCACGGTTTGGGGCAGTTCGATGCCTACGGCTTTGCCGTCGAAGAATTCCACTTTGATCTCGAGGTTGGGAATCAGATAATCCACAGCGTCGCCGAGGATCTCTTTGGTCAGGTGGGTCTGTTCGTAGTTCGACGTGTCCATGAAGTAGTAGCTGTCGCCATCGGCGTAGAGGAACTGCATGTCGACTTCGTCTACGTTGACCTTTTCGATGGGGTCGGGCGAGCGGAAACGGTGCTCGAACATGGCTCCGGTACGAAGGTTGCGCAATTTGGCCTGGATGAAGGCGCGCAGGTTGCCGGGGGTGCGGTGTTCGACGCTGAATACGGAATGCAGATCATTGTTGTGTTTGATGATCATGCCGGGACGCATTTGGGTGGCAGGGATCGACATCGCTTAAAACAGTCTCCTAAAGAAATAAGTGCGGTTTGCCGAATTGACGGAAGGCGGGCAGCCACATTTTCCGCCGCACAAGGGTCGAAAAGTTATTTTACACTCAGGTTGGAAGAAAGGAAACCTTCCCGAAGCTGCATTCATCGTAAGCGGGCCGCATGGATTGCCCGCGACAGATTCGCCACGACCCCGGCGGAGGACTAGAATTGCAGCTGGCGAACGGTTGAGGCCGGTGCGCGAATGCGCCCGGTGTTTTCCCGCCAAGTCGAAACGAGGTCAAAATCATGCGCTTTGGACGCTATGAATCATCTGATGGAAACAACATCGGCACCGCCGTCACTTTCTTTCTGATCGGGCTAGGTGCGGGGGCGCTGACAGCGCTTGCGCTGGCGCCGAAAACCGGCAAGCAATTCCGTCGCGACCTGAAAAAGGGCTACGACGAAGCTAAAGACACGCTGCAGGATTGGACGGAAGAGGCCAAAGACCGAGTGCGCGACGCGAAAGACCGCGTGCGCGACGTGGCTGAGCGCGGCGTCGATCTCGCGGGGGATCTGCGGGACTCTGCGCGCGAGAAGGTTGAACCACTGCGGCGGGTCATTAATCGCGGGTGAGGCATTGTCATCTGAGCGGATGCTTGTCTTTCGCAATGCGAAAGACAAGTCGCAGTCGTAATGATCCCTTACAGCTTGATCGTCCCTGTGGCCGCTCTGGGCGTCCGCACCCGAGCCTCGAGGGATCGAGAGAACGCCTTGACGCGCCCGCGGTCATTCAAGAGTGATAGGGGTCCTTCGACTCCGGAAACCGATTCGCGAAGCGAATCGGTTTCCTCCGCTCAGGATGACAGCCTTATGAACCAGGATTCTAGCGGAAGATTGCGCTGAAGAACCTTCCGATCCGGCGAAACAATCCATGGTGCTCGGGCTGCTGGGTTGGAGCTGGTGCAGGCGGCGCTTGCGCCTGCGCCTCAAGCTGGATGGGCTCGGTGGCCGATGCCATTACTGGCAGGGCTGCCACTTCGTCCGCAGGTACGGGTGGAGGGCGTTTCTTGGCCTGGAAAACCATTGGCGCTTCGACCTGAATGTGAACCTCGCCCGGTTGCGACGGCGGCAGGGGACGGGTTTCGGGTCCATTCGAGAGCGTCTGCAGGGAATTATTTGCGGCCCCAGAATCCGGGGTCGTGGCGGCGTCCGCGCGCATTATGGGCGCAGGCGGCGGACAGCCGCATTCCAGCGGGACATCGGTTGCGACCTTGTCGATCCTTCCCGAATGAAACACCGCCTGCTCCGTTGGTTTCACCTGATAGACGCGGTCACCCATCAGTTCCGCAACGATCGCCGAGGAGGTGTTGCCCTTCAGCCCACGCACGCAGGTATTGCCGTGCGAGTCTGTGCTGATAGCGAAGTCGAACTCTCCCGGCCCCGCGAACAGGATGCGGAAGTCCGGTGTGAGTACAGTATCGGCCGAGGCATCGAGTGCGTAGTGGGTCTCTAGCGCGCCGGTGCTCATGCCGAGCATCAGATCTTTCGCATTCTTCGACGGCGTTACTGAAACCGTTGTTCCCGGACAGACGCGGACCTCGCCGCCTCTCGACAACTGCAATACCGTGGTATCGCTGCCCGCCGTCAGGGATGATCCTGCCGCGAATCGCTTATCAGCTATGACGACCTCGCCCACTCCCCCGCTAACGGGCACGACGGCAGGGGCGGCGGCCGCCGGCTTCAATGACAGCACCTGCGGCGGTTGAAAGGGCGACTTCTGGTTGTCGGCGTTGACTTCCGTGTTCGAAGGGGCGGGCGGCTTTAGCCGCACCATCAGGCGGTTGCCCCCGGCGTCCCAGGTGTAGCCGTAGGGGACGAGCAGGTCGAGCACGATCCTGGTGACCGGAGGCTCTATCTGATATTGCTCGGCGCGGATGGTCAGAATATTTTCCTGCTGCACAGGAATCCGCTTGCGCTTGAGTCCCATTTTGGCGTTGGCGAGGTCCATAACCAGCCGCGGGGGCGAATCCAGAATCCGGATCGTGGGCACGACCGGGTGAGAGGAAACTACCTCAAGAGCCGGTCCACCCCGATCGTGCACGATGCGCACACTGGTTACGACTGCGGGGGTAACGACTGCGGAGTCGGCTTTTTGGGGATTGACTTCTTGCGGGACAGTATTTTGTGACGAGGCCTTCGCAACTACCACCGCCGCCAGCAGCACAACGACAACCGATTGAATGCCCGATCGCGGCAAAGGAAATCCCTTGGAACGAAAATTGAGCCTTTAGAAGGAACCTTATCACTTGTCGGGAAGCGAAAAAAGTGCCGGAAGAGCAGACAGTCCGCCAAGGTCGCGGATTCGAGACTCCGCATCAGCTCTGGGGCAGGAACTCGTATTCCTCGATGACCGCGGCCACGGCCAGCTTGCCCCCGCCGGAATTGTCCTCGATGCGGACGATCCGCCCTTTGCATTGCACGCGGATACTTTCCGTAAGAGTAATTTCGGGCGGGAGTGTGAGCGTAAAGCCGATGGGCGACCCCTGCTCGATGGGTGAGTCAAGATAGAGACTGATGCCGCGGGCGCTGACGTCGCGGATTTCGGCGGATTCTTTGTAGCTAGTTTCTTCGCCCCGGGCAACGGCTACAGGGATCCGGAGCGCAAAGCGCCGCGCAGCCCGTTTTTCTTGCTGGGCTTCTGCCATGCGTTACTCCAAGCTAATGAAGTGGCAACAAAGTATGTTCTAGGATGACGTTGAAGGGCACCTCCCGTCAATACCACCCTTGGGCCGGGGCGTGGCCCATTTCGGCGGGGGAGCGGCGATTGAGCGAGCGCGTGCCGCGTGTAAACTGCATGTAGGACGATCACCGTGGTCTTGGTTCTCGATAACTACGATTCCTTTACCTACAACCTGGTTCAGTATCTTGGAGAACTCGGCGCCAAGGTCGAGGTGCGCCGCAACGATCAGGTCACAGTGGCTGACGTGGAGGCTATGCAGCCGGAGCGCATTGTGATTTCTCCCGGTCCCCGCACGCCGCAGGAGGCGGGCATCAGCATTGATTTGATCCGGCACTTCGCCGGCAAACTGCCTGTGCTCGGTGTTTGCCTGGGACATCAGGCTATTGGCGCGGCGTTTGGCGGGCGCGTGGTGCGCGCTCCTCACCTGATGCATGGCAAGACCAGCGCGGTCACGCACGATGGCAAAACCATCTTCCACGGCCTGCCTATGCCGATGACAGCCACGCGCTACCACTCGCTTATCGTGGAAGAAAAAGATCTGCCGGGGGAATTGGAAGTCAGCGCCTGGACGACGGAGAAGGACGGCTCCCGCACGATCATGGGCTTGCGCCACAGGAAGTTCGCGGTGGAGGGAGTGCAGTTTCATCCGGAGAGCGTGTTGACGGATGAGGGGAAGAAGCTGGTGGAAAACTTCTTAGCAGTGGTCAGTGGCTAGTGGTCAGTGATTAGTGATCTCTTTGCGGGGCTAACTAATCACTGATCACAAATCACTGACCGCTGCCCCTAGCCATCTCTACCGCCCGCAGCAGCGCTTGCGCCTTATTCATCGATTCTTCAAACTCGCGCGCGGGATCGGAATCGGCTACGATTCCGGCCCCCGCCTGCAAATACGCGTGCTTGCCTTGCATGAGCATGGTGCGAATGCCGATGCAGGAATCGAGGTTCCCGGCAAAATCGGCGTAGAGCACCGATCCACCGTAGATGCCGCGGCGCACCGGTTCCAGTTCTTCTATGATTTGCATGGCGCGGACTTTGGGCGCTCCGCTCAGCGTGCCGGCGGGGAAGCAAGCCGCGAAAGCGTCGAGCGCGCCCAGATCCTTGCGCAGCGTGCCTTCGAGAGCCGAAACCAGGTGCATTACGTGGGAGTAGCGCTCCACGTACATCAGATCTTTTACTTTGACTGAACCATACTCGCTCACGCGCCCGAGATCGTTGCGGCCCAGGTCGACGAGCATGACGTGCTCGGCACGCTCCTTTTCATCATTCCGCATCTGTTCTTCCAGGCGCAGGTCTTCGGCTTCGTCGCGCCCGCGCGGATGCGTGCCGGCGATGGGGCGGTATTCCAGCTTGCGTCCGGTGACACGGACCAGCATCTCCGGTGAAGAGCCGAGAATCTCTGTTTCGCCCATGCGCAGAAAATAAAGATACGGCGAAGGATTCACCTGGCGCAGGGCACGGTAGAGGTCGAAGGGCGCGACTCCGGGGATGAAATCGAGCCGTTGCGACAGCACCACTTGAAAAATGTCGCCCGCTGCAATGTATTCCTTGCAGCGCTCCACGCTGCGCAGAAACTGCGCCCGCGTAATTCCAGCGTGGATCTTAAGTTTCCCCAGCTTGCTCCTCGCGGACCTACGCCACATCGCCGGACGCAAGCCGGTAGCCAGCTTTCTTTCGAGCGTGGCAATGTCGCGAACAGCACGGTCATAGGCGCGCCGGGGATCCTCGCGCGAAACGTCTGCCGCCGCCACGATGTGAATCTGGTGGCGCAGGTGGTCGAAAGCCAACAACCGGTCGAAAAACATCAGTTCGCAATCCGGCAGCGAGAGATCGTTCTTGGCCTGCTCGCCGATCTTTTCCAGTTGCCGAACAACATCGTAGGAAAAATATCCGACTGCTCCGGCAGTGAATGGAGGCAGTCCCGGCACGGATGCCGGCTGATGCTCATTCAGCAAAAGCTTCACGAACTCAAAGACGTTGCCTTGGTGCCGTTCGCGCTTGCGTCCGCGCTCAATCTCGATGGCAGAACCACGCGCCCGCAGCCGCATGTAAGGCCGCGCACCCAAGAACGTGTAACGGCCGATCTGCTCGCCACGCTCGACCGACTCCAGCAGAAACGCGTGCGGCTCTTTCTCCGCAATAGCCAGGAACGCCGAAACCGGCGTGAGCAAGTCGGCGCTCACCGACTTCACCACCGGCACCAGCGTGGCCGACCGCGCGAGACGCGAGAATTCTTTGAACTCGGGGTTAAGCATTCGAAAAGCACGGTCCCGTCATGGACGACATTTAATTTCAATGCGAAGGCCCGAGGGACCTTCAGGAGCAGTCGGGGTGTTCTTAGGCTCTTCCACGACTTCAATCGCGTGCATCGGCTCCGGCTCCATCCAACGTACGCTCCACGCACCGGGATGAACCGGGTGTTCCGTGGCCGGAATGTCCTTCACCGTTCCGTCGGGGCGATGGTAACGAATATGTGGTGTCCCGCCGCCAGTATCCCAATCCAAAAAGAAACTTGGCCAATGGTGGTGATGCATGGGTATGGTCGTGCCGGCAGGCGGCACGGATACTTCCAGCACGCGTACGAATGCATTTTCGAAAACGACTTTGTGGCTGTTGGGCGCGGCTTGAACAGCGTCATAACCATCGGGGAAACCCGATTTGTCCTGTCCATAGGCGTAAAACCAGGCGGCGAACATTACAAGGGAGCTCACGAACAGGAAGGCAACAAATCCTTGCCTTCGTACCCGCAGCAAACCCTTTAGCTCGGTCATGACGCGAAGTATAACGAAGTTCTTGCGCGACGAAGCAACATTCCCCTCTTCCCCTTAATCCCATCGCGCCCGGATAGTCAGCCCTGAACCACCGCAGCAATTGACGAACCGAACCCTTTCTCCGAAGATATGAAAGACACCGAGCAACCGGGCCCTCGTGCGGTCAAACGAGCCTATGCGGATTAAGTTCTGGGGCGTACGCGGTTCTACGCCGACCCCACAACCCGAGAACATGCGTTATGGAGGCAATACCTCCTGCGTCGAAGTGCGCTTCGGCGATCGCATCTACATCTTCGATTGCGGCACCGGATTCCGCATGCTGGGCCAGCAACTGCAAAAAGAATTCGGCGAAAAGCCTTTTTCCGCGCACGTCTTCGTCTCGCATTTTCATTGGGACCACATTCAGGGCATGCCGTTCTTCCGCCCTCTATATTCGAATGCGGAGAACCGATTTCTCTTCCAGTGCTCCACCCGAACCCGCGCCCTCAAGCAAGTTCTGGCCGACCAGATGGCCGCGCCATATTTTCCCGTAAGGCTCGATCAGATGACGGCGCATCGCGACTTCTACGACATCGAGAGCTGGCCGCATCACCGTGGAAGATGGCGTCCAGATGCAGACCGCGTGGCTGAACCATCCCCAGGGATGCATGGGCTTCCGCCTCGAAACCAAAGATGGAATTCTGGTCTACGCTACCGACAACGAGCCCGGCGATGTGGAGTTCGATAAAGCCGTACGCAAGCTGGCTGAAGGCGCTGACGTGCTCATTTACGATGCGCAGTATTTGCCTGAGGAATACGAAGCGCGCCGCCGCGGCTGGGGACACAGCCATTGGCGCGAGGCCGTCAACATCGTGATGGAGAGCGGGGCGAAGGAACTCGTGTTATTCCATCACGACCCCGAGCACACCGACGCTGTGATCGATAATGTCGTAAAGGAAGCGCGGAACTACTATCCCAAGGTGCGGGCGGCGGCCGAGGGGATGGAAATAAAACTGTAAGCCGTTGCGATAATTCCAACATCAAAACGAAAAGATGGACTGGAGATAATGCCAGGCGGACTCCAATCCCGCTGGAGAACAGGCACCCGGATCGCGGTGGTCATCTTAGCGGTTCTGGGCATCGCATTTGCCGGTATTCAATTCATTCGTCCTGCTTTGCCAAATCCTCCAGTAACGGCTGACCTGCAAGCGCCGCCTGAGGTGAAACAGATCCTCACAAGGTCTTGCTATAACTGCCACTCCAACCAGACGGTGTTGTCATGGTTCGACCAGCCAGTTCCCGCGTATTGGCTTGTGGTCCGGGACGTCCGGGAAGGAAGGAAACACCTTAACTTCTCAGAGATCGGCAAGCTTCCCGCGGCTCAACAACGTGCCGTACTTTTTGAAGCCGCGAGTCAGATTGAGTTGGGCGCGATGCCGCTGCCGGCGTACAAGCAGGTTCATCCAGAATCTGTGATCACCCCGGAACAGTTGGCGGTCTTGAAAATCTATCTCACTCCGCCCGAGCAACCGGCGGCCACAGCCAATGAGATCGACGTCGCCGACGCGCAGTACGACCAGTGGATTCAGTTAGGCAGCGTCACAGGCACCGAAACAGGCACGGTAACCCCGGTCGTTGCTCCCGCCCCGAACGGAATCGCTTTCCTGCCGGAATACAAAGACTGGAGAGCCATCAGCAGCACTGATCGCTTCGACAACCGAACGATGCGTGTAATCCTTGGCAACGACGTAGCCGTGAAGGCCATTGCGAACAATCACATCAACCCGTGGCCCGACGGGACGGCTTTCGCCAAAGTGGCATGGTTCCAACAACCTGATGAAAAAGGCCTGGTCCGCACGGGCCCATTCTTTCAGGTGGAATTCATGATCCGGGACAGCCAGAAGTACG
This sequence comes from uncultured Acidobacteriaceae bacterium, assembly GCA_963747615.1. GTDB lineage: Bacteria > Acidobacteriota > Terriglobia > Terriglobales > Acidobacteriaceae > Sulfotelmatobacter. The sequence goes on along the minus strand of CAVVFP010000001.1, from coordinate 46,128 downwards.
CGGAGACCAAAGGCTGGGGATGGGCAAGGTGGCGGGGAGCGGACCTGAAGCCCTACGGCAAAGACGCAGCTTTCACCAACGAATGTGTTGGCTGCCACAGCCCCTTAGCGAATACCAACTATATTTTTACCTCGCCAATTCGAGGTCAACAGTGAAACCAGCCCTGAATGGAATCTGCCTACTTGCCGGTGTGCTATTGCTGAGTATGTTCTTGCTGAGTCTGTTCGGCTGCTCGGGCGCGGAAACCAAAATCTCGGCCACGATCAATCAGAATGCATCCCTGGTCGGTTCGTTGCCGGCGAATCCGCTGCCATGGAGGATCATAACCTCGGCAATCAACAAGGCAGATTCGACGATGTCCACACTATATGGCAATGACATTGCGGTCAGATACGCAAGAGCGAACTCGCAACACAAGTATCCAACTGGCTCAGTGCTTTCCCTAGTGACCTGGACCCAGCGCGAGGACGACCGCTGGTTTGGAGCGAAGATTCCAGACCGGGTTAAGTCGGTGGAATTTGTAGGCATCGACGTTGACGCGGACGGGCGCCCGTCATACTCCTATCGGGAGTATCAGGGCACGCCGCTGACGATGGTGTCCGAGCAGAAAGGTTTTACTCCGAATGACCGGGCAGTCTATCTCCTCGCCCAGCGAGCCGCTGTAATGCCGTAACAGTCTTTTGAGCCCCGAGTCCTACGTGAGAATGTGAAGCCAGGACGACGCCTGGCTGCCGGTAGTGGTATCTCCAACAGCACTATCCAGGCTGTCCTCCATCTTGCTTCCCGGCCATCCCCGCTCATATACTCTGAACGTTTGCCCGTTCACGCCGGGAACTCGTTTTGGCGACGGCCAGCATCTCGAATCGCACTCATTCCGGAGACCCATTTATGACCACGCTTACCACCCCGCCGCAGGTCGATAAGGAAAGCAATCCGTGGGAGTCGCAGCGGGCGCGCTTCGACCTGGCTGCCCAGAAACTCAATCTTGATGAGGGACTCTGGCGGGTTCTGCGCTATCCCAACCGCGAACTCACGGTCTACATTCCGGTCCAGATGGATGACGGCCGGCTCGAGGTCTTCACCGGATTTCGCGTGCAGCACTCGATTGCGCGCGGCCCGGCCAAGGGCGGCATCCGGTATGCGCCCGACGTTACGCTCGATGAAGTGCGCGCTCTCGCCAGCTGGATGACTTGGAAGTGCGCCGTGGTCAACATTCCTTTCGGCGGGGCCAAGGGCGGCGTGATCTGCGATCCCCACAAGATGTCGATGGGCGAGATCGAGCGTATGACGCGGCGCTATACGTCAGAACTGATCGAATTTATCGGACCGGAAAAAGATGTCCCCGCTCCCGACGTGAACACAAACGAACAAATCATGGCGTGGATGATGGACACCTATTCCATGCACATGCGGCAGACGGTCACAGCGGTCGTGACCGGCAAGCCGATCAACATCGGCGGCTCCCGCGGACGCCGCGAGGCTACTGGCCGCGGCGTCATGGTGGTATGCGACGAGGCGATCAAGAAGCTTGGCCTCTCCCGCGAGAGCAGCCGCGTGATTGTGCAGGGCTTCGGCAACGTGGGCTCGAACGCCGCGCACCTCATGCATCAGGCAGGATACAAAGTCGTAGGCATCGCTGAAGTTGGCGGCGGTCTTTACAACAAGAATGGCATCGACTTGAATGCGCTCGTCGAGTTCCGCCAGAAGAATGGAACCGTACACGGCTTTCCTGAGGCAGAGCCAGCCGATACCGCCGACCTGCTTACTACCGAGTGCGAAATCCTCATCCCCGCGGCGACGGAGAACGTCATCACTTCGCGCAACGTCGATCGCGTGAAGTGCCGCATCCTCGCCGAAGGTGCGAACGGGCCCACCACCTCAGCCGCTGACGATGTCTTGACCGACAAGGGCGTCTTCGTGATTCCAGATATTCTCGCAAACGCCGGCGGCGTCACCACTTCCTACTTCGAGTGGGTGCAGGATCGCCAGGGCTACTTCTGGAAAGAGTCCGTAGTCAACGAGCAATTGGAAGAGATCATGATCTCGTCGTTTGGCGATGTGGTCCGCTACGCCGAGACGCATAAGGTGAACAACCGCATCGCGGCCTACATGCTGGCCATCGATCGTGTGGCCTACACCATCCGACAGCGCGGAATTTACGCCTAAGGAATTCGGGGGCTGCCCGGGCTGCCCGTTCCGTTTGGGCTTGACTCACTGACCGTCGGCTGCGATGATTCGTGGCGCGCGCAGAATGCACTTCCCTGATCACTCCAACGTCTGCGCCGGCTCGGGTCGAATCACGCAATGCTGAATCCAGCTTGCGAGCAAAATTGGGGGACAATTCCTGTGAAGAAACTTGCAGCTACAAAGTGGGGCGCGCTCCTGTGTTTTGTGTTTGCGGTGTGCGTAACGTTGTGCGTAAATACGGGCTGGGCGCAGACCCAGACCCAGACTCCGCCTCAGACCAGTTCCACAACGGATCAAACTCCGACCACCACAAAGAAAAAGTCGAAGAAATCCAAGAAGGCGGAAGCTGCGGCCAACGATAAAGATACCGCAGCAGCGCCAGCCGCAGATGCGACTCCCGCCACGAAACCGAAGAAAAGCAAGAAGGCCGATTCAAGCAACGCCGCTGCCCCGGCCTCGACAGCCGCGCCCGTGGCTGCAAAACCAGCCGAGTCAAAGCCCGCCGCAACGCCCGCTGCCGCTCCGGCTCCCGCTGCCAAGCCCGCACCGGCCAAGAAATCTTCCACCGCAAAATCTCCCGCAAATAACGCTTCTGACGCCGATATCGCTGCAGCCAAGTCCTCGGGCAAGGTCTGGGTGAACACGGAATCGAAGGTCTACCACAAAGGCGGTCAGTGGTACGGCAAAACGAAGAAAGGCCAATTCATGACCGAGGACGAAGCCAAGAAGGCCGGCTACGTCCAGGCCAAAAGCGATTAAAGAGCGACTAACCTGAGCAACTAACTTAAGGAGATATCCATGCGTAAGAATTTCGTTTTACGAACTCTGGTTGCCTTGTTCGCGCTGACCCTGGTGCTCGGCATGAGTACGACTCGCGGTGCGGCCCAGGCGGGAAGCGGCAAGGCCAAGACTGCGGCGAGCTCCGCGGATTTGCTGGACATCAATAGCGCGACGAAAGATCAACTCGATGCGCTTCCCGGTATCGGCGAAGCCTACTCGCAGAAGATCATCGCCGGCCGCCCTTACAAGGCGAAAACCGACCTGGTGAAGAAGAAGATCCTTCCCCAGGCCACCTACGACAAGATCAAAGACAAGATCATTGCGAAACAAAGTTAGCGAAACAGAGTTAGCGAAACAAAGTTAGCGAAACAGAGTTAGCGAAACAAACTTAGCGAACCCGTGGGTCGGAGTCCCAAACAGCTTCGCTCCGGCCCTTTTTGCCCTTAACCCAATTTCTCGTTTGTGAAAACCTCGTTTTGTGAACAAGGAGGATTTATGGGTCTCTTGGACAATCTCGAAAGTATGGCAGTGTCGAAAGTTGCAGGATCGAATCCGGAGGCGGCGGGAGTTCTGGAAATGATCCAGAACCATCCTGGCGGTATTAATGGTCTGGTGGAGTCGTTTCACGCGAATGGCATGAGCGGTCTGGTCAACTCCTGGACGGGTACCGGCGACAATCAACCGATTTCCGCTGCGCAAATCCAGCAGGTGCTGGGGTCGGAGAAGGTGCAGGCATACGCGCAGAAGCTTGGGATCTCTCCGGAAACTGCGAGTTCCACTCTGGCTCAAGTGCTGCCTATGGTCATCGACAAGCTGACACCAAACGGCGCCGTGCCCGATCACTCCAACTTGTTGCAGATGGGTGAGAGCTTTCTTTCTTCCCTCTGCAAGACTGGCTCCTAAAAAATCATAGCGGGGACGCGAGGCCGGTCGCGCCCCTGCCTTCAATCTTCTGTTAAGGCTCTGCCAAAGATGGGCTGTCCTCCCAGCGAAACATAGAAGCCGTAGACCAACAACGCGAGTGGAATCAGCAGTGCAATCACGGCGCGAGGGGCATACCATTGACCCATCATAAGTGGCGGCGATGTAGTCATGGCTATCAAGATATATAGGAGACTAGCGGCTGCCACGAGGCCGACTCTGATTTGAATGCAGAGGAACGCGACCACGAACAAGACCGTAAGAGCAAGGAAGTCCAGCCGCGTGCCTTGAGCATTGAGCACGACCAGAACAAGTGCGGTTACCGCCAGAGCTAGCCATCGCCGGCGCAAAACGCCGGTCAGGATGGTCAAGATGGCAAAATAGAGAAGAGCGTAAAAGCACGCGGCAAACAACAGGAGGGCACAGTGGGCGAAAGCGGGCAATGGCCCCAGACCGAAGTAGCGGTCAACGGGAGCAGTCCCGGAGGAGTCTGAAAGCAAGCCCGCTCCCAGTAAAATGGCGGCAAGAGCGGAGCCTGTGAGAAGCCCTAGCAGAACATCGCGTCCAACCAGCGGATCGCGAAACCGCCCGGCCAGCAGGCGTTGCCACGAAACCATCTGCTTCGGCCAACTTCGCCGGCCGTAAGGCTCCACGGCCATGTATCCCAGCCACGCGACCAGCCCAAAAAGCAGGGGCGCCCCCAGCAGGATCAATTGCACCGAGAGATACTCGGGGTCAGGAACATAATGATAGGTAAACAAGCCATAGATGCAATTGGTCACGACGGCAAAGCTCGCGAAACGCAATGCCCCCTTTGGGTCACCGCGGCCACGAAAAAAATTCCAGCGCGCGAAATAACCTGCAACTGCCAGGTAGGCGACCATTATCAACGGCCACAGCAACGTAAAAACGTCGGTGGCAGCTGGCATGCGGGATTCAGCCGCCGGATCTCCCCGCCAGGGCTGATCCCAGGGAGCGATAAGCTGGAAGTACACTGGCACGCCGTGGTAAGCCGCGGCCGCGACATGAACGAGCAGGCCGGGACTGTCAGCGCGGTTACCCTCCCAATCTGCCCGAACGTCGAAGGCATCGGGCGGAGCCCATTTGGGGTTAGCGCGAACAAATTGAGCCTTGTCGAGTCCAGCTTCGGCAAATAGCAAATTCCAATCCGGATCGCGCCCCGGTGCCCCGGTTTCAACCTGGGGCGGGACGCCACGCAGGAAGATCAGATTTCCTTTCATGTCAAGCTTGATCGCTACCATGCCCGACGTCTCATAGGATGGATTTGACTCCGTCACCGTCGGCGGGCCACCTGCGCTCTGGGCACCCGGCTTCATCCATTGTGGGCTCTGCCGGTACCAGAAACTCACGGGCGATGGCCACGCCCTGCTGACGGACGCGCGCTTCAAATCCTTACCCGCAGCGTCCTGCGCGTCGTATCGCAAATAGTCCTTTTCCGAGGCGACCCAGAACGCCCGATCCACAGCTATCGAATAGCCCAATTTCTGCGAGAGCTCTTGAGCTCGGTCCGCAAGCACTTCGGGGGATTTGGTCATGGGCGCAACACCCCAGTCCATCTTTCTTGGAGCCAGTAGCGTCGCCGAACCAAGGATCAAAATGAGTGCACCCGCGAGACACGCCCATGCCACCGCCGGCCGGAGTGAGCCTTGCGGGCCCGCGGCCGCTACCATCTCCGGTGAAGGAGTTTCTCCGGCGGCCATTGCCGCCGCGAGCGGATCGCCGCCGGGCAGCGCCGCGGACACACTCAATGCCGACCGCGGACGCAGCGCGGGATCGCGATTCAGACAACGCAGAATTACGCGCTCGACCGCGGGATCGAAGTTCTTCACCACATTGGAAGGTGGCGTGGGATTGGTTTCCGTTTGCTTCCGGTAAAACTCTCCCAGACTGGAAGCGTCAAACGCTTTCTTTCCGGTGAACAGTTCGTATAGAACCAGCCCAAGCCCATACAAGTCGCTCTGCACCGAAGGCGCAGCGCCATCGAGCAATTCCGGCGCGAGGTATCCCGGCGTGCCCGCTGGGCCGGATTTGCTGTCCGCGTCCGCTGCGGCAATGGCGAGTCCGAAATCCGTGATTCGGGCGATGCCCCGGCCATCAATCATTACGTTTGCAGGCTTGAGGTCCCGATGCAGCACGCCGCTGCGATGAGCGGCGGCCAGGCCGGCGCATAGTTGCTGCGCAATTTCCACAGCTTTGTCGTCAGGCAATCGTCCGATGCGGCGCAGTAGGGAAGCCAGGTCCTCCCCGTCGACAAATTCCATTGAGAGAAACAGCCGCCCGTCGCTCTCCCCGACGTCATATACGCGGCACACATTGGGATGGGAAACCTGCCGCGCCATGCGCACTTCGGCAAAAAACTGTTCGCGCCAGCTCTGGTTCTTTCCGTGCTGGACGGGCAGAAACTTCAGCGCAACCTTTTGGCCGAGCTTCAGATCTTCTGCGGCATATACTTCGCCCATACCGCCGCGGCCCAGCAACGACATTACCCGGTATCGGTCCCCGATCATGCTGCCAGGAGCGAAACCGCGCGCTTGCGACGGCTGCCGCGAAGCGGGCGTTGCTCCGGCATCGCCATCCGCCGGCATCTCCGATGAAATCGACATGGTCGGAGAAGCATCGAGCACGGCGCCACATTGCCGGCACCCTTCCGCCGGTTCGACATTCTGCGTTCCGCAAAATTTGCAGCGAATCACGGTTGCTCTCTGCAAAACAGATGCCAGGTTAATCAGAATTTGTTTGATCAGAATCCGGATCCGACCGATTCTGCACCTCAGAACAGTTCCTGTAAAGCATTCCGTCGGGAATGATTGCGTTCCCTCTCACCGTGGAGGATAATCTAGCTAACTCCCGGAAGCGTTGCTGAGCGCGGTGAACCTGCCCAATTCCATTACGCTGATCCGCATCTGCAGCATCCCTCTGCTGATCTGGATCCTATCTTCCAATCATTTCAGCAGTGAACACGGCGCCAAAGAACTGCTTGCTTCCGCGGTATTCATTGCCGCCTCCATGACCGACGGCATCGATGGATACCTGGCTCGCAAGCGCGGCCAGATTACGACCATGGGCATTCTGCTCGATCCCATGGCCGACAAACTTCTGATTGCCGCCGCCTTCGTGACACTGGTGCAGTTCAATCCCAGCCTGGTTCCGGCCTGGATTGCCGTAATCATCATTGGCCGCGAATTTCTGGTAAGTGGACTGCGCTCGATCGCCGCGTCTGGCGGTTTTACCATCGAGGCCAGCGAATTAGGCAAGTTCAAGATGGTGGTGCAGATCGTTTCGGTGGTCGCGGTAATTCTTGACCACCGCTGGAAAGAATGGCCGGTTTACGGGAACTTCATCTTTCCGGTGCACTGGATTGCCTACGCCTCAATCTGGTTCGTGGTTTGCGTTTCCCTGGTTTCGGGCGTTGATTACTTCGCCGCATTCTGGTCGAAGATTGACCGGCGCGCGTCCAAGCGCCGGCGGCGCGCGTTCATTCTGAGCCGCCGCCCCAAGCCGCAACCGGCGCCTCGTCCGGCAGATGCCGATGTCGCCCCTACAGCATAATTCGTCCGCGGCAGTGGCAGCCTCGGGAGCAAGTAGATCTGAGGGCGGCGAACCCACACCCGGCGCGGCTTCTGGCCCGGGATTATCGAGTCAGGAATTAGCAAGCCGGAAGCTAGCGAGCGAAGAATTCTCCGGCAAGAACTTTTCTGATGAAGAACGCTCCCTGCTGCTGCGGCTAGCGCACGATTCCATTGCTTCGGCGCTCGAGCACCGCGAGATTTCTCTGGATCCTCCCGCGCCACACCTGGCCGAACCTCGCGGCGTTTTCACGTCGCTCTATCTGCGAGCAGAATTGCGCGGATGCGTCGGCTATGTTCTGCCCACTTGTTCCGTCTTCCGGGCCGTGGCGGAAACTGCACGCGCCGCCGCTTTCAACGACAACCGTTTTCCACCCGTCGGCCCGGAAGAAGCTCCGCATCTCGAAATTGAGCTAAGCATTCTCTCGCCGGCTGAACCGATTCGCCCCGAAGAGATCGTAGTCGGCCGCCACGGTCTGCTCATCACCTGCCGCGGCCGCCGCGGCCTGCTGTTGCCCCAGGTGCCCGTCGAGCGTGCCTGGGACCGCCAAACTTTCCTGGAACAAACCTGCCGCAAAGCCGGACTGCCCTCAGACGCCTGGCAAGAAGGCGCAACCGTGGAAGCTTTCACAGCCGAAGTTTTCGGGGAGAGCGGCCAAGATCAGTGGCCAGTAGTCAGTGGCTAGTGGCCAGTAAAGGCCCGCGCTGCCTCCCATCAATAGCGTGCTGGGTCTTTAGGCTAAAATGAATGCCGGGAACGGTAACCCGTCCCCGGCGAAAACTGCGTCCATGTTTCACTGACCACTGAACACTAGCCACTGACCACTGAACACTAGCCCACTGACCACTGCCTTACTGCGTCTGATCGTCCAATTCCACACCGTCGCCGGCGTGCACGTCTTCCATGGCGAACACAATCATTCCAGTTGCCGTAGTGGGCGTGACACCGATTACAACGATCTCGCCTATCGAGCGCCGCGGCAGATCTCTCATGTGAATCACCGGGCCGGTCGAGCGGGTGAACATGCTTGGATCGATCGAGGGAGGCTTCAGTTGCGTGTCCTCACTGATCGCCGCTTTGAACGATAACGAATCCACCGGATCGTGCAACTCCGCCTCGTAGCTCCGCACGGCGCGGAAATAGTCGCCCACCTTCACGCCCTGATTCGATCCCACATTGAAGTAAAGCTTCTGACCGGTTCCCAGCTCTGAATCAAAATCCTTCCCCATCACGATGCGCCCGGAAACCTTGCTGCCCGTGGGCAGGAAGCGGTCGAAGCGAACCGGCACGTGGAATGACACCATGGATTTTTCGGCAAAAGGAATCGCCGTATCTCCCGGATTGATGGGATCACAGGAGTACTCGATCAGCGCCACCGCCGTCTTGCTGCGGGTGTCGATCACGCGCACGCGGCCGACTTCCATGTAGGGCTGACCCGTTTCCTTCAGCAGTTTCTTCTGCCCGGGATACATCTCATATTCATTGATGTCGCGCAAAGCGCGAATAATCTCGTACTCCGCTCCCGCGCTGTAGCCCGTCCCCTGCAGATACACTACGTCGCCCTTGACGAACTTCGTAGTGAAAGGAGTATCCAGCCCGCCAGCGATAAACCTGGCATCGGGCAGGGTTTGGCGATTGATGAAACCGGCGCAGTACACATCTGCGTATGTGGGCATCTGCACCCGCTGTACGGGAAAGTTGGCGGACGTCGAAATCGTATTGTCGGGGGTGGCCGGGGCCGCCGCAGTTCCATCCGGCGCCGATTGCGCCCAGGCCGCCGTCGCCACCAACAACACTAACAATCCTGTTTTCTTCATGTTACCTCCGAGAAGGGACACACGATGCCCCTCTCCAGCTAAAAGTCGCGGAAGCAAGGCTTCTGTTGGAAGGTAACAACGGGGTAAGAGGGGGTCAAGGTTACGAGGGTGTCAAGCACCCCAGGAAAGCAGGTTTTTCGTGCAATTTATCAATACTTAGTTGCATCTGCAATTAAGCCCCTGTAAGATTCGCGCCGAACCTTATTCATAAACGACCTGTGATACGGGCCCATGATTCAAACCATTGATTCAAGATGATTTCTGCTGCCAATAATTACCAGCCCCGCCTGCTCCCCTTGCGCCTGCCGCGGGTCTGCGTTGCGGTCACCGCCCCCGACCCCGCCGAAATGGTCGAAAAGGCCGAAGCGCTGATTCGCGATAACTCCTTCCTGGAGTTCAGGTTAGACTATATTTCCAAGCCCACCCTGGCGCTTCCAAAGGTAAAGCAGTTCATCGAGACTCACCCCGGCACAGTTGTCATCGCCACCTGCCGCCGCGCCGCCAGCGGAGGCAAGTTCCGCGGCTCCATCGCCTCCCAACTCGATATCCTCTCCAAAGCCTCGGCCTTGGGCTGCCAGCTGGTCGACGTCGAGATCTCCACTGCTCAAAAGTGCAAGCCGGCGCAACTGCAGAAGCTGCGCGCCCGTTCCGCGCTGATTCTTTCCTACCACGACTTTCGCGGGACCAAGAAGCTCGACGAAACTTTGGAGAAGATGCGTGCCTTTCCCGCCGACTTCTACAAAGTAGTGAGCACCGCCACGACGCTCTCAGATAACGTAACCATGATCCAGTTTCTGGGCCGCGAAGCCGATAACCATTCTCTCGTCGGACTGTGCATGGGCGAACAAGGCATCATCAGCCGTGTGCTGGGAGTCCGCGCCGGCAGCATCTTCACCTTCGCTGCCGTAGGCCACGGAGAAGAAACCGCTCCCGGCCAGGCTACCGCGCAAGAACTCCGCAGCGTCTACCGCATCGATGCTGTCGACGCCGCTACCCGCGTCTATGGAGTCGCCGGAGACCCCGTCGCCCACTCGCTCTCGCCCGCGATCATGAACGCCGCCTTCCGCCGCGAGAATGTCAACGCGGTCTATCTCGCGCTGCACGCCAAGACTCTCAAGGACCTGCTGAACTGCGTGCGCCAGATTCCCATCCACGGCCTGAGCATTACCATGCCGTACAAGGAAGCGATCCTTCCATATCTCGACAACACCGACTCGCACACCACAAAGATAGGAGCCTGCAACACGGTAGTCCGCGCCCAGGATGGCAAACTCTACGGTTTCAACACCGACACCTCAGGAGTAGTTCGCCCGCTCGAACGTCGCCTCACAACTCTGCAGGATGCAAAGATCTTGGTGCTGGGCGCAGGAGGCGCAGCCCGCGCCGCCGTTTTCGGCCTGAAAGAACGCGGAGCCGAAGTCTACATCCTGAATAGAAACGTGGCTGCCGGACAAAAGCTGGCCCGCCGCGCCCACGCCCGCTCCGTGAAACGCGCCGACCTGAAAAAACTCGCTTTCGACGTAATCATCAACGCTACGCCAGTAGGCATGGGCAATACCCGCGAAACTCCTCTGCAAGAAAAAGAAATCAACGCCCGCTACGTCTTCGACATGATCTACGATCCCGCCGAAACCCAACTGTTGAAACTGGCGAAACAACGCGGAGCCCAAATCATCCCCGGCATAGAAATGTTTGTCCACCAGGCAGCCCGCCAATTCGAAATCTGGACTGGCAAACCCGCGCCGCAGGACGACATGCTTCAGGTAGTCATGCTATCCATGCAAGAACGAGCTGCCCGCGCCGCAGCAGCAGCGGCTGCGAAAAAAAAGTAAGATTCTAATGTTGGGAAACCGTCGAGTGGCACTTTGGAAAAGGAGAAAAATATGCGCTTCCAAAAAATCTTAAGAACTGGCTTGGCCCTGACTATTTTCGGGTTAGTGCTGGCTGCATCAGCGGCGGCCCAGCAGTACAAAATCATTCGCGCAGACTACGGCTACGGACCCCAGCGCATCGACGTCACCCAGCGGTTGCGCGAACTAGCCCGATCGAACGTTACGTTTAAGATGGGCAACAAGACCTTCGGAGTCGACCCGGTTCCGGGCAAGGTGAAGACCTTGCGCATCTTCGCCCGCGGACCCGGGGGCAATACCCGGACGTTTGAATATGTCGAAGGCAGCATCGTCGACGGCTCCCAGTTTTCGGGCTGGGGTGGCGGCAACTGGGGCGACACTCCGCAGTACCAGATTCTGGGGGCGTGGTACGGAACCGCGAAGAGGAATGTCGATGTGACCCAACGACTGCGAGATCTCGCGAGGACCAAGGCATTTTTTCAGATGGGAAACAGCACCTTCGGAGTCGATCCAGCACCGGGCGTCGTGAAGACTCTCCGGATTTGGGCCCGCGGACCACGCGGGGACGAGAAAGTGTTCGAGTACCGCGAATACAGTATGGTGGATGGGTCGCAGTTCAGCGGTTGGGGTAGTGGAAACTGGAACCCCGGCGGTTGGAACGGCGGATGGAATGGACGACATAACTGACCCGGCATCTGGTCGTCCTGACGAATCATGCTAGAAGACGTGGGCCCGCGCGATTGCAACTGGCGGGCCCACCTTTTCTCAAGCCAGCCCTCGATTACTTCTTGCCTCCGAGCAGGCCGCCGAGAGCCTTCGTAGGGTTTTGCTGCACGACATTCTTTCCGACTCCCATTGCATTTTGCGCGACGCCCCCGACCATGCCACCCATGTCTGGAATGAAGTGAGGACTTGCTGTCGTTCCTTCAATGGCGAAGGGAATGCCGCCCTTGCCGCTACCGGCCGCTGCCACTTGCGACAGCCCGCCAACCACGCCACCCTTGAGATTGGCGAGCATCTTGAAGTTGAGGGCTCCCGCCGGACTGATCGTTCCCGCGCCCGTGATCACTCCGATCGCCGGAACATTCAGGTTGATATTGTCCACCTTCGTTCCCTCAGGCGCGACCCGCGCGTCGAGGCTGGCGTTTTGCAAGGACGTATCGGGATTGGAGACCGACTTCCCGGCGAACGCCGACAACGCCCCCATTTTCGATCCCAGGTCGAACCCAGACAGAACGGTATTGGCCAACCGCACGGGTCCAATAATCACAAGTTTGTCCATCGGCCCCACGATCCCCAAGTTCGCGGACAGCGTGCCGCCCTTCAGCTGCGAACCCGAGGGAAGGATCACACCCATAGATGGCAACATCGCTGCCAGTTCGTCCACCGGCATGTCCGGCGCATTCAGTTTCAGGTCGACCACTTCCGCCTCGCCCTGCGTGTGAAAGGTTCCTGTCAGGTGGGCCTTGGCACTTCCGATCGCAATATCGCCTTGGGTGATGCTTCCCGACTGTTTATCGAGGTCGATATCGATGGTGTGCTGGAGGACCACGGTCTTGGGCGCGGGTGTGCCTTTCGGCGAGAACTTCAACTGTTTCCCGGTGAATGTGCCAATGGCCTTGGCCTGGCTGCCATTGGAGTTAAGGGTCCCGTCAAAATTTGCCAATCCCGCGATGCCGCTCGCTGGATCGATGATACCCAGCGCCCCAATGCTCAGGTCGCTCACCTTCACCGCGGTTTCAAACGGGGTCTTGGCGGCGTCCTCGGCATTGATGGGGCCGGCTTTCCCTGAAATATTCGCATTCCCCCCGCCCGGCAGGTTCGCCGTGAAGGTGAACGGAAACTGCGAGGTACCTGAGAAATCCGTTACCGTAATGTTCACGTCGTCATAGACCGCCGGCTTGGCCGAAGAGTTCGCTTTTCCTACAATCAGCTTTCCATTTTTTATCTCCAACTTCGCCACGGCCACGTTCGTCGGGGTCGCTTCTCCGGGGTTCGACGGCTTCGGCGCTTTTTTCGCCGCGGCTCCTCCAATGCTCGAGAAGTTCCAGGTGCCGTTCGCCGCCTTCAGCAGCGTGATCTGCGGCCGCTCCAGCGTAATGTCGGTCACCTTCAGTTCCTTGGAGAAGATCAGCGGGATAAGCTCGACACCGACCTTCAGCCGCTCGGCTGTGACAAAGGCTGCCTTGCCAAAGGCAGGATCGTCCGCGATGGCGATGTGATCCACGCCAACTCCGCCCGAAAGGATTGACAAGGACAGATCACCGACGGTGACTTGCCGCCCCAATGCTGTGCTCGCTGCCGACTCGATTTTTGGACGGAAGCTGTTCAGGTTGATCAGAAAAGGCAATACGACTAAGACCACCACAACGACCGCGAGCGCTATTCCGGCAATGCGCAACCAATTTTTCTTCATATTCTTGACTCCTCTCCGGGTTGTCCCGCTAGGGAATGGATGTCTGCTTTATCCGGCCTTTCCGAAGAAGTTATTTTCATTACTGCAGGGACTTGTATCGTGCGTCACAACTGACAACACTTATAGCTCCGCGTTTGTCCCTGACAGAAGGGACGGTCGCGGATGCGGATAGCCCATGCCTTTGTCTTGAGTCGGGAGCAGCGGACGTTGCTGCGATTGAATAGGGATGAGTTTCCCGGAGCTCCAGGATGGTGGCGCGGAGAGCACGCCGGTTGCTCTCGTAGTTCTTATCTCGTCGCGAAAATCGCGTCACTCGGCGTTCGAGCCGGTGAAGCGTCACTTTGGCTTCAACCACAGAATCAAAGCGTATGGCTGGATCTACATGCTTCATTTCGCGACCGGCTGGTGATAATTATTGCCTCGAATTGTGCTCCTCAGCAGAGCAGCCGTCAAGCCGGTAATGGTGCAGTTTGGTTGTCATCCTGAACAAGGTTGGAACGAACGCGAAAAAGGTGGCGAGCCGAGCACAAAGATGGCGTGGGTTTCGATCCTGCGAAGCTGATTCAATCCGTTACCCGGCTGGTGGGCTTGCGCTGAGCACGCGCAGTTTTTTTTATCCCTTCGCGCCGAACGATGTTAGCCTTCCCATCCAATTGGATTCGGACGCTCTTGATACGCCGACGCCAGCGGTGGCCCGCTCACTCGCTTCTCCCTGAGGTGGAAGCTTACGTCGACATGGTCAGCGATCTTGATGAAGGGAATTCCCTTGTTCATCCCGTAGTCCTTTCGGTTGAAGACCATTTTTCCTTTAATCTCGGCTGCTCCTGTCCCCTTGCCCGAAACCGTTAGCGTCAGCTTCTCAGGGTTGGATACTCCGCGTACTATCAAGTCGCCATCCACCTCAAAACTCTCGGGACCGGTTTTCACGAACTTCGTTGACCTAAACGTAATTACCGGATTTTGCTCAACGTCGAAGAAGTCTTTGCCTTTCAGCTTGCCGTTCTTCATGCCGCTTCCGGTATCCACGCTCGCGGCATGAATCTTGACCTCTAGAACGCCCGTCGTTTCGTCAGAAGAGGCAAATGTTAAGTTGGCATCCCACCCGTCGAATTTGCCGGCGATATTCACCGATGCCTTCACATCGAACTTGACCCAGCTGTGTTCCCGATCGATCTCGAAAACCGGAACGCCCTCCGAGGCCGGCTGTTGTGCTTGGCCTATCAACGGGGCCGCCGCAACCACCACCAGGTATAAGCAACAGACTGCGATTGCTATTCTCATGTTAAGCCACCTAGGCGACAAAAAGTTGGCAACGGCTATGTCAGGACGTCCATCCCCGTTCAAGTCCGCGAGGACGACAGACTCGGGCCACTGCCCGACGATGTAGTTTCGTGGCGCATTGAACATGAAACTGCTCTGAGCCGACAAAACCGGAGCAAAGAAGGCCAACATCATTGCAAGAATTACAGGAGAAAGAAGCGATGAAGCGGGATAGCTAAAACCAGATTTCGACACAGGGCCTCATAGGGGTGGTACGAACAGGGGGGCGTATCACTAATCAAAAACATCCTAGGAGTCACCAACCGTGATGTCAAGAAACGAGTCCTTGAACTAGTCTTGAAATGGCTTTGAAAGGGCGCGGCTTCAGCTGCGCCGTAAGAAACCTAGAATCAATCGCGGCTTTTTAGGCCAGCGTGAAGTGCCAGTCTGAGGCTGCCCCATCCTTCGCGTTCTTTGCGAAGGGTGGGAACCACGAACTCAAGTCCGTAAGGATGCCGGCTCGAAGTTTAGATTGCGCGCATCAATTGACTTTCCAATCCGGAGGGAAGAAAATCCCATCTGTCCTGGCGGCGAAGCGCACTTGCGTTGATCCGCTCCTGAGAGGAAATAATGCTCCGCGCGTGTCTGCCGGTTAATCGCGCCCTCCTCTGGATTGTTTTGTCCCTTGCCCTCTGGCTCGTGTCATCTTCCTGGGCCGCTACGCAATCGCAGGTCAGCTTCTTCACCCCTCCGACCTATGCTGGAACGGGAACCTCATTTGTGGCCGATTTCAACGGAGACGGCAAGCCCGACTTGCTCAGCTCGGATGGAACTCTGGAACTCGGAAATGGCGACGGAACCTTCACTCTGGGCACTCCTGTTGCAGGCACTCCCGTAGCGGTCGCCGATTTCAACGGCGATGGTAAGCCTGATGTGCTGGAGCAAGGGACGGGCACGCTGCTGGTACTCCTGGGAAACGGCGATGGTACTTTTCAGGCGCCCGTCAGCACCAATAGCAGCGCCAGCCTGTTGCCGATTGCTGCAGGCGATCTCAACGGAGATGGGCACGCTGATGTGGTCGGGGTTTTTGATAGCAACCTCCTTGTTTACCTGGGCAAAGGAGACGGCACATTTGCTGCAGCGGTTTCTTACAGCCTCGGCGCTGCTCCCGAGACAATTACTTTAGGCGACTTCAATGGAGATGGGAAAACAGACGTGGTCGCGAGCGCCTCCGGCAGTAGCGGCCCGGGGCAAGAAATTGCTCTCCTTGGCAATGGAGACGGAACCTTTCAGCCCGCCGTCACCTCGATTGGACTTTACCTTCCGGCCTCAACGGTTGCGGGTGATTTCAACGGCGATGGAAAACTCGACCTGGTTATCGCGGCCAACGCCGGTACGACGGTATCTTACGCTGTATTTCTTCTGCTTGGAAATGGAAATGGCACCTTTCAAGCTCCAACGATAGCCTTCTATTATGACGGGAATGCTCAGGTGGGTTTGGCCGTTGCTGATGTGAACGGCGATGGGAATCTGGACTTGATTTTCGCCAACCTGCCATTACTTGAGATTTATGAGGGCGATGGCAAGGGAGCCCTTTCCCTTGCGAGCAGTTATTTCATCTTGAACTCGGCTGGAGATATCGGCGGTACTCTGCCCCCGGTCGTTGCGGATTTTAACCTTGACGGGAAGCTCGATATTGCTGCCGGGGGCGTGTCCTGCTGGGCAACGGCAATGGGACATTCCAGGGCTGGCCGATTGTACCGCTCGAAACTGCTCCTGCTCAGGCCGTAGTGGGCGACTTCAACAAGAACGGGACGCAAGACGTCGCGGCCATCGCGGGCACCGATAATGTCTACGTTCTCAAGAATGATGGCACCGGAGCACTAACTTTAACGAATACTTACACGCTTCAGGAGCCCGCCCAAGGAATAGTGACTGCCGACTTGAGGGGAAATGGCGACCTCGACCTGGTGGTAGTGGGCGTCGATCCGAACACGCAAGACTGGGGCTATAGCGTGTTACTGGGGAACGGTGATGGCACCTTCCAACCAGCGGCACTGTATTCGCAGAGCGTCACGACGCAGACCAGTCAGTACTCGATGGTTGCCGCCGATTTTAATAACGACGGCAAACCCGATCTCGCAATCACCGCGGGAAGCGGGGAAACAGTTTCCATATTGTTAGGAAACGGCGATGGCACTTTTGCTGCGCCCGCCTATGTTTTCGATGGTGGCGGAATGAGTTTAGTCAGTGCAGATTTCAATGGCGACGGGATCCCCGATCTGGCTGCGGCAGGACAATCGAGCATAGCGGTTCTTCTCGGGAACGGTAACGGCACCTTTCAACCTGCAACATTTCCAGCGACGACTGGCGGGTTCAACTTATTTACGGCGGACCTGAACGGAGATGGCAAGGCCGATCTAGTCAGTGGCAGTCTGGTGTTTCTGGGTAATGGAGATGGCACATTTACGGCTGTAACCCAGACCGGACTCTCAGATCTCCAGGTCTTCGCTGTAGCTGACATAAATGGAGATGGCATACCCGATGTGATTGGCTCGGAGCCGCTTCTGGGCTATACGTCGTGTTGTGTCGTTTATTTAGGGAACGGAGACGGTACCTTCGGTGCAGGCATAGTCGTGTTTTCCATTTTCTCTCACGATTTGTTGCTCAGCCAGAGTTTCGCGATGGCGGCAGACATGAACGGCGATGGCAAGCCAGATGTCCTCATAGGCGAATTCTCCAACGGGGTACCTGGCGGGGCGCCGTTATCCACATCCGGGCTCTTCACACTCATCAATACCAGTGTGCCGTCGACTGTAACGCTGGCGCCGCCCAGCCTTAGTTTTGGAATGCAACCCGTCGGCGTCAGCGCTCAGCCGCAGGTAGTAACTCTCACCAACACCGGCAGCACTGCTCTAACCATCAGCGCTATCAACGTGACAGGGGCCGAGAGCGGTGACTTTAGCCAGATGAACACCTGTGGCAGTTCTGTAGCGGTGGGCGGTAGTTGCACGATCACGGTCACGTTCACGCCCACAACGACCGGCGCACGCAGTGCTGCGGTTACGATCACAGATAGCTCTCCGAACAGCCCTCAATCCGTTCCGCTCTCCGGCACGGGCTCCAACCCGTCACCGACAGTAGGGCTGTCGCCCTCGGGTCTTAGTTTTGGAGTCCAATCCGTCGGCGTCAGCAGCTCCCCGCTCATTGTCACGCTTACCAACACGGGTAATCTCCCTCTCACGATTAGCGCTCTCGGAGTAACAGGGGCCGAGAGCGGTGACTTCAGCCAGATGAATACGTGTGGAAGTTCTCTTGCGGCGGGGGCCAATTGCACGATCACGGTCACCTTCACGCCCACAATGACCGGCGCTAGGGGTGCCGCGGTCACGATCACGGATAATGCCCCGAACAGCCCTCAATCCGTTCCGCTTTCTGGGACGGGTTCGCTAGCTCCAATCGTCAGCATCTCGCCGACGTCGGTCACATTCTCGACTCAGTACGTGGGGACGAGCGGAGCGCCGCAATCCGTGGTGCTGACCAACACTGGCGCGGGCGTCCTCAACTTTACGGGAGTGACTGCCAGCCCAAGCGATTTCAGCGTTTCGAATGCATGCGGAAGCAGCCTGGCTGTGGGCGCCAGCTGTTCGATTGGGATTTCGTTCGACCCGACAGCTTCGGGTACAAGGACTGGCACGCTGACAATTTCCGACAACGCCGCTGGCAGCCCGCAGACAGTCACGCTCACAGGAACGGGGCAAGATTTCTCGATGGCCGCGTCCTCCTCATCGACAGCGACTGTAGCCCCAGGCCAGACTGCGACCTATATGATCTCCATTGCTGCCGGCGGTGGGTTTAACCAGACAGTGACGCTCAGCTGCACTGGAGCCCCGGCACTGTCTGCCTGCTTGGTATCCCCGAGCTCGATTGCGTTGGGCGCAGCGGCCTCGACTGCTACCGTGACCGTGACTACTGCGGGGAACGCTATGGGCATCACGCGACCGGTCGGGGGCCCACCAGCCGGCCGCATTGTCGGACTGCGGTTAGCTTTCGTTGGCACGCTGGGGCTGGCGATCTTGATGAGTCTGGCTGGATACCGTCGCGAGGGCCGTCCTCGGCTACTCTTCGGACTAGCGTTGCTGTCTCTGCTTTTCCTTGGGATGACAATTTCGGCTTGTGGGGGCGGGAGTGGTGGTGGGGGCGGTCACACCGGCGGCACGGCGCCGGGCACCTACACTCTGACGGTGACGGGCAATTTCACCTCAGGCTCGACCGTCTTGACACATACCACGAATCTCACCTTGGTCGTCCAGTAGTCATGGCCGTGCCTGGCGGGTCAGTTTGAATTTGTTTTGAAAGGGCGCGGCTTCAGCCGCGCCGTAAGTGCCCGAAAATCAGTCCCGGCTTTAGCCGCTGGGGGAACGCGCCTTTCGAACCCCACACTACCTGGCGATACGGCCCGTCAACCGTCGCAAACTCGCCATATTTATTGACGTTGGCTGGGCCGCTTTTGGCGTCTGGCTGGCGTACCTTAAAAAGTACGCCGCGCGCTTGTCAAGTCTACTTTAGTAGACATCCGATACCCTCGAAAGTAGACATTTCTTCCACAGGCTAAACCCTTGATTCTATTGACCAGCCAAAAAGCCCGCACGAAGAATCAACAACTTACGCCGATAATTTTCTGCAAAGTTCGAATGTTCCAGTTGGAACATTACGCGAATTCCGCACCGCCCCACCCAGAGGCCGGCAGGCCCCAAAAACCACAAAGCCGGGCTGGTTGGCCCGGCTCTTTTCTTCCTTCTTGTTCTTTGTGGAACTGGTTCGGCCATCTTCTTCCGACAGGCCGATCCAGAATGTCGTCTCACTCAAACTCGCGCCGCAGGCTCACCGCCCGCGCCCAGCCTGCCTGAGCAGGCGCGGGCCTCCTACATGACCAGTGCCAGGTTCTCCAGTTCGTATTGCAGGACCGGCAAGGCGCACCCGGCCATCTCGACGCGTCCAGCCGCGTCCAGAGCCGCTTTGGGCGACACCCCATAGCCGCGCCCCATCAGGAACACCTGCAACAGTTCGGCTGCCTCGTAAGAATCGATCATGCCGCCCTGCAGCAGATCGCTGCGCAGCGCCGCCAGTTCTGTCGCCGTGAACCTGTCTTTATCGTTCGTTGCTCTGTCGCTAACGATCTCGTTCATTGCCTTCTCGAGCCTGGTTTCTTCAAACATGGCCGTCATCACCTCCGACTCCGACCTTGGACCGCTTGTAGCTATTAGACTCATCGGCAGCCATGCAAGTTGCATGCAATTTGGCTGCCGCTCCTGCTCTCTGGTTCTAAATACGGAAAGCAGGCTGCTTTAGATTCATAAACCCCTGTGAATGTGGGAAGTTGCGGACACCCCCAGCAGTACCCCGTCGCTTCCCCGGGCGTGCCGGGTAACCCCAACCTGTCCCAAAGAAAGACACGGAGTGTCATTTCGGGAACGCGGACGCGTCCATATCGCGACAGCGGTCTCTTGTTTGCGATCGTTCGGGGGATGTAGCTGCTGAGACGGGCGACCGGCGGTCGCGGGGCGACTAGGCTTCGATGGTTGCCTCGTCCACCAGCATGATGGGGATGTCGTCCTTCACCAGATAGACCCGGTGGCACTGGGTGCACTTCAAGCTCTCCGGGTTCTGGCGGTAGTCGAGGGGCTGCTTGCAGGCGGGACAGACAAGAATTTCAAGCAGGTCTTTGGCAATCATGTCGGGTATTGTACAGAGAGGCAGTGGTCAGTGGCCAGTGGTCAGTGATCAGTAAGTGCGCTCTGGTCTTTACTGACCACTGACCACTGTGTCTCCGATTTCCCCAGAGGCACTGGCAGTGTAAGATTTTCTTGCCGACGCCCGAAGGCTGAGGCTCGGAGCCTACATGCCAGCCAGAATTCTCGACGGGACTAAGATCGCGAGCGACATCCGCGGCGAGGTTGCGGCGGAGGTGAAGGCCATGAGCGCCGCCGGGGTGCGACCGGGGTTGGCCGTCGTCCTTGTCGGCCACAATCCGGCTTCGGAGATTTACGTTCGCGGCAAGGTCAAGGCCAGCGAAGAAGTTGGCATCTACAGTGAGCAGCACACTCCTGCTGAAACCGCGACCACGACTGAACTGCTCGCCCTGGTCGAAGATCTGAACCGCCGCGATGAGATCGACGGCATTCTGGTGCAGTTGCCGTTGCCTTCGCAAGTGGACTCTAAACGTATATTGATGGCCGTCGATCCAGCAAAAGATGTTGATGGCTTCCATCCCGTCAATGTAGGTTTTCTCTCGACCCAGCGCCCCGGCCTGGTGCCATGCACGCCGGCCGGAGTGATCGAGATTTTGAAGCGCAGCAACATTCCCATCGCCGGGAAAGAAGCCGTGGTCGTGGGACGCAGCGACATCGTGGGCAAACCTGCGGCCATGTTGCTGCTCAACGCGAACGCCACGGTCACCGTCTGCCATTCGAAAACTCAGGATCTGCCGGGAGTTTGCCGCCGCGCCGATATTCTTGTCGCCGCGATCGGCCGCGCGGGAATGATCACGCGCGATTTCGTAAAGCCGGGCGCTACCGTGATCGATGTCGGCATGAACAAGGTGACTGACCCTGCGGAATTTCGGCGCTTGTTCGGCGGAAACCTGGACAGGAATGCGAAGCGCGAAGACGCTTTTCGTGCGAAGGGATCCACGCTGGCCGGAGATGTGCATCCGGAAGTGGCCGAAGTTGCGGGAGCGCTGACCCCGGTCCCTGGCGGAGTCGGCCCGCTGACCATCGCGATGCTGATGTACAACACGGTGAAGGCGGCGAAAATGCGGAGAAGACAGTGGTCAGTGGCTAGTGGTCAGTGATCAGTCGATCCGCTTCGGTTTTGGCGCGGAATGAAAGACTTCTGGAGGCTTCGCCGGGATCTCATGCGAGACGCTCTTGCTGGCCACTGGCCACTGACCACTGACCACCACTTTCCGACCGCTGGCCACTGCTTATGCTAAAAGTTGGCCTTACTGGTGGCATTGCTTCCGGCAAATCGGTTGTTGGAGAAATGTTTGTTGCGCTGGGCGCTCGTCTTGTCCTGGCCGATCGCATTGCCCATGAACTGATGCTGCCTGGGCAGCCTGTTTACAACGAAGTCGTGCGCCATTTCGGCGGCGGTATTTTGAATCCTGACCTCAGCGTGAACCGGGCCAAGCTGGCGGAGGCTGCCTTTGGATCAGCCGCGCCTGCGGCGTTATCGGGAGCGATCCCAGCGCGCGTGCAAGAGTTGAACCGCATTGTGCATCCGGCGGTGATTCGCAGCCAGGAAGAATGGATGGAGGAAATGGGGCGGCAGGATCCGCACGCTGTTGCCATCGTGGAAGCGGCGCTTATCATCGAGGCAGGCGCGGCGAAACGCTTTGACCGGCTGATCGTGGTTACATGCAGCGATGAGCGACGCGTTGCCCGTTTTGCTGCTCGACAGAAATTAGAAGTGGAAGCGGCGCGTAAGGAAGTCGCGCGCCGCATGGCCGCGCAAATCCCTGAGGCAGAAAAAATCAAAGCCGCGGATTTTGTGATCGACAACTCCGGCGCGCTTGAGCAGACGCGGGAACAGGTGGGGCAGGTGTGGGAGAAGCTGCGAGCTTGACCGCGATCGTAGCGGGCGCTAAAGCGCGGACTGCATGCGGCCGGGCTTCGCCCAGGCCTGGACGGGCGAGGCGCTTGTCCCCACACGAGCCCGTCCCCACACGAGCCTGTCCTGACATGAGCCCATCCCCACATGAGCGGCCCCCCCCGGGAGCCGTTCCCACACGATTCTTGTCGCCTCCCTATGCCTCTGGACGACAGAGCGTCCCCCTGAGTGGAACATTGTTTAGAATCGAACGTAGAATCTAACAGGGCTTCTTCAAAGACTCCGGTTCGCGGCCTTCAAGGGTTTAATTTTATGAGAATCATACGACCTGCAATATTCGCGCTGGTGATTGCCGGCGCTTTCTTTTACTTCACAACCTGGCGTTCGAATGGGAGAGTGGCCGGCTCGAATGCGGGGAACTGGTTCAGCCATCCCGCGCAGGTGGAGATCACGGAAGCTTCGGGCGGCGAAGGGCTCGACAGCGAAGAGCAAAATAATATCGGCGTCTATAAGAAGAACATTCCGTCGGTGGTGAACGTTACTTCGCGGGTGATGACGTTTGACTTCTTTTATGGGCTGGTGCCGCAGGATGGGCAGGGCTCAGGCTTTGTGATCGACAAAGAGGGCCACATCCTGACCAACTATCACGTCATCGCCGACGCGCGGCAGGTGGAAGTCACACTGCACAATCGCAAGAAGTACAAGGCGACCGTCGTCGGCACGGACCAGGCGCACGATCTGGCAGTGATCAAGATCACGGCGCCTGACCTGGTTCCCGCGGTGCTTGGAGACTCGCGCAACTTGCAGGTTGGGCAGAAGGTTTACGCGATCGGCAACCCATTTGGACTGGCGGGGACCATGACGCGCGGCATTGTGAGTTCGATCCGTCCGGTGCGCGAGCCCAATGGCGCAACCATTGATGAAGCCATTCAGACGGATGCGGCGATCAATCCAGGGAACTCCGGCGGTCCGCTGATGAACTGGCATGGAGAAGTGATCGGCATCAACACCATGATTCTTTCGCAGGTGGGGCAGAATGCGGGTATTGGGTTCGCCATCCCGATCAATACGGCGAAGGCAGTGCTTAACGATCTGATGACGCTGGGGCGGGTGCGGCGGCCGGCGCTGGGCGTGGTCACCATCCCGATTGGGCCGGATCTGGCAGATGAGATGGGATTGCCCGCTGATTATGGTTTGCTGATTCTTCAAGTGACTCCCGGCGGCGCGGCCGACGCGGCTGGATTGCGCGGCGGCACCGAGCGCGCTTACCTGGGCAACAAGCTCATCATGCTGGGCGGCGACTTGATCGTAGCCATCGACGGGCAGAAAGTTGAAGACGAGATGGACCTGTCGCAGGTGATGAACAACCACCGCGCCGGAGACACGGTGAAGATCACGATCTATCGCAACAAGAAGAAGATGGACGTGACCGTGGCGCTGGCTGAAGCGCGAGAGCAAGTGTGAGGAGATAGCAGCCTTCAGGCAACGGTATGAACGTTGATTCCGTTCGCGAATTTTGCCTGGCGTTTCCGCAAGCTACTGAGAAGCTGCAGTGGGGCGACGATCTCTGCTTCAAAGTTGGCGGGAAGATTTTTGCGATTGCCGGTCTGGACGATCCGCGGCTTTGTTTCAAGTGCGCGCCGGAGATTTTCGCCGAATTGGTCGAGCGCGAGGACATTCATCCTGCGCCGTATGTGGGCCGCTACAAGTGGGTGATGCTGGGCCGGCTGGATGCGGTGCGGTGGGATGAGCTGCGAGAGCTGATCCGGCAGTCTTACGAGATGGTGGCGGCTAAGGCGCCGAAGAAGGGTGCTTCTCGGCGTGCGCGTTCTAATGCGCGTCCTCAGAAGAAGAAAACGAAGAGGGTTTGAGATTCTGCTTCATGGATAGAGTTGGCGGGCGAGGGCGCCCGCCCCACACAGGCCCGCCCTACACTTGATTTGACTCTGCTTGGTGCGGTCGGCTAGCCTCAGGAGTCCGCCCGTTCCCGGACATCTTCGATCTTCATGCGATTCCAGTGCAAATCATTGATTCTGCTGCTGATGGCGGCAGTGGCAGTGGTCGTAGTGACGTGCGGAGCGCCTTTCGCCGACGCTTCCACGGAGCCGGTGCACGCGCAGCACGGCATTGTGGTCAGCGTTCACGAATTGGCGTCGCGGGCTGGAGTGGAAGTGATGCAGGCGGGCGGCAATGCGGTGGATGCCGCGGTAGCTACGGGATTTGCGCTAGCGGTGGTGCATCCGCCGGCGGGAAATCTGGGCGGCGGCGGATTCATGCTGGTGCGGATGGCCGATGGTAAGGTGCACTTTCTCGACTATCGCGAAAAGGCTCCTGCGGCGGCTACTGCCGATATGTACCTTGATGCGCAGGGCAACGTGATTGAGGGCGCGAGCGAGTATGGATACAAAGCGATCGGTGTGCCGGGGTCGGTGGCGGGCATGGTTTATGCGGAGCAGAAATACGGCAAGCTGACGCTGAAGCAGGTGATGGCTCCAGCGATCCGGCTGGCGCGCGAAGGTTATGCGCTGACTTGGGGAGAGGCGCGCGATTTTAAGGACGACAAATATCTGGGCAAGTTTGAGGAGTCGCGGCGCATCTTTCAGCGGGACGGCAACTATTACGTGCCTGGCGAGATTTTCCGGCAGCCTGACTTGGCACGGACTTTGGAACGGATTGCGGCGAAGCCGGATGATTTTTATCACGGTGCGCTGGCTCGGGAACTGGCAGCTGCGATGCAAAAAGGTGGCGGACTGATCACAGTTGACGATCTGGCGCACTATGAAGTGAAAGAACGCGAGCCGGTTCGTGGGACGTATCGCGGATACGAAATCATCAGCGCGCCGCCGCCGTCTTCCGGGGGGACGGTCCTGGTTGAGTCGCTGAATATAGAGGAAGGATACGATCTGGCGAAGCTCGGCGACCGGTCGGCGCAATCGATTCACTATGTGACCGAGGGATTCCGGCGGGCGTTTTTCGATCGGGCAGAGTTCATGGGAGATCCTGATTTTTCAAAGATTCCTGTGGCGCAACTCATCGACAAGAAGTATGCGGCGGCCTGGCGCGAATCTATCGACGCGGACCACGCCAGCGCGAGCAAGGAGTTGAAGAGGCCCGCGATTTTCAGCGAACTAGAACAATATGCCGCAGCCCATCCCGAGCCGCTGTCGAATCATGAATCGCAACACACCACGCATTACTCGGTAGTAGATGCGGAGGGAAATGCAGTCGCGGTGACGACGACCATCAACGACTGGTTCGGATCGCGAGTCACTGCGGAGGGCCTGGGTTTCTTGTTGAACGACGAGATGGATGATTTCTCAGCCAAGCCGGGCGTGCCGAATGCTGACGGGTTGATTCAGGGCGCGGCGAATGCCATTGGGCCGGGCAAGAGGCCGTTGTCGTCGATGACGCCGACGATCGTGGTACGGGACGGAAAGACGGTTCTCGTGCTGGGCTCGCCGGGGAGTTCGAAGATCATTACGACCGTGGCGAATGTTTTGATGGGCGTGGTGGATTACGGCATGAATATCCAGGAGGCGGTGAACGCTCCGCGCTTCCACAATCAGTGGCTGCCGGATGTGTTGAACGTTGAGCGCTGGTTCTCGCCGGATACCGTACAAGCGTTGCAGAAAATGGGATACAACGTGGAGATTGGTCTGCACGAGGGCGGGAAAGTGTATCCCTATTGGAGCGATGCGGAGTGCATCGCCATCGATGCGAAGACGGGCGAGAGGTTGGGCGCGAGCGACGGACGGAACAACGGGAAGGCTGTGGGATACTAGAACATTGCAATCATCAATTCTTCAGGGACCATTATGGTGAAAGCGGTATCGACCTATTTGTACGTGAGGGAGCGGCTGCATCCGGGAATTCTGGATGGGCTGGTCCGTAGCGGTGTGCAGGCGATCGAAATCTTTGCGGCGCGGCAGCATCTCGACTATGCCAACCGCAAGGCTCACGTGAAAGAGATTGCCGAGTGGTTTCGCGGGAGCACCGTTCCGCTGAATTCAGTGCATTCGCCGCTCTATGCCGATTACGAATGGGGACGGGCCGGAGCGCCGCCGGTAAACCTGGCGTCGACGGACCGCGCGGGTTTGGTCGAAGCCATGGATGAGGTAAAGCGGGCACTGGAGATTGCGGAGCAGATTCCGTTCCGTTTTCTGGTGCAGCATCTTGGTTTGCCGAATGAAAGTTTCAGCGAGAAAAAGTTCGAATCGGCGATGACCTCGATCGAGCATCTGCGCGCGTTCGCCAAGCCGCTGGGAGTGCGCATTCTGCTGGAGAATATTCCGAACGAACTCTCCACGCCGGAAAAGCTGATGGAGATGATTCACGATGCGCATTTTGACGATGTGGGGATTTGCTTCGACTTTGGGCACGCCAACATGATGGGTTCGGTGCGCGAAGCCTTCGAGATTGTACGAAAGCAAGTGTGCTCGACGCATGTTCATGACAATGACAAAGTTCAGGATTCGCATCTGTGGCCGGGTCAGGGGACCATCGATTGGAAAGAAGCGATGGAACTGCTGCGCTCGGCTCCGCAGACTCCTCCCGTGCTGCTGGAGTTGGAGGAGAACGAGAAGGTGAATCCGCTGGAGAAGCTGGGGGAGACTTTCGACAAGCTGGAAGGAGCTTAGAAACATTTGGTAATTGAGTAATTTCAAAATCAGAATCATATGTCACCCGTAACTACTATCGCGGAAATTGGGAAGCATGAAGGACAGACGGTCACGTTGCGTGGCTGGCTTTATAACTTGCGCGAGAGCGGGAAGCTTTTATTTCCGCAGTTTCGCGACGGCTCGGGTGTGATTCAGGGCGTGGTGCCGAAGAATGCGGTCACGCCGGAGGTGTTCGAGGCGATCAAAACGCTGACCCAGGAGTCGAGTGTGATCGTCGAGGGCAAGGTTCGCGCCGATAAGCGCGCGCCTGGCGGCTACGAACTCGACGTGGTGAACGTGCAGGTGGTTCAACGCGTGCCGGAGTCCGATCCTTATCCCATCACGCCAAAAGAACATGGCACCGAATTCCTCATGGAGCACCGGCATCTCTGGGTGCGGTCGCAAAGGCAGGCCTCAATTCTGCGGGTTCGAGCGGAGATTGTTAAAGCGGTACGCGATTTTTTTGACGAGCGCGGATTCACGCTGACCGATCCTCCGATTTTGACTCCGGCGGCTTGCGAAGGCACGAGCACTCTTTTTCCCGTCGATTATTTTGACGAGCAGGCTTACCTGACGCAGTCCGGCCAACTTTACATTGAAGCTACGGCGATGGCACTGGGCAAGGTGTATTCGTTTGGGCCAACATTTCGCGCGGAAAAATCGAAGACGCGCCGTCACCTCACCGAGTTCTGGATGGTCGAGCCGGAGATTGCTTATGGCGAACTTGACGACCTGATGGATCTGGCCGAGGGGCTGATCAGCTTCGTGGTGAAGCGCTGTCTCGAGCGCCGGCGCGTCGACCTGCAGGCAATTGGCCGCGATATTTCCAAGCTCGAAAAGATTGAGCCGCCTTTTCCGCGGATCAGTTATGACGACGCGGTGAAGAATCTGCAGGAAGGCCATGCGAAGGGCGCGCTCGAAACGAAATTCGAGTGGGGCGGCGATCTGGGTTCGCCCGACGAAACTTATCTTTCGGCGCAATTCGACAAGCCAGTGATGGTGCATCGATATCCGGCGAAGGTGAAAGCTTTCTACATGGAGCCTGATCCGCAGCAGCCGGAGCTGGCTTTGTGCGTGGATGTGCTGGCGCCGGAAGGTTACGGCGAAATCATCGGCGGCTCGCAGCGCATGGCTTCGCACGAGTTGCTGGTGCAGCGCATTCACGAGCACGGATTGCCGGAAGAAGCTTTCAAGTGGTATTTGGATTTGCGCAAGTATGGCAGCGTGCCCCACGGCGGCTT
Organism: uncultured Acidobacteriaceae bacterium; assembly: GCA_963747615.1. GTDB lineage: Bacteria > Acidobacteriota > Terriglobia > Terriglobales > Acidobacteriaceae > Sulfotelmatobacter. The sequence goes on along the minus strand of CAVVFP010000001.1, from coordinate 17,799 downwards.
TGGCATGGGCATTGAGCGGGCTGTGGCGTGGATCTGCGGGCTTGAGCATGTGCGGGAGACGATTCCGTTTCCGCGAATGCTGCATCGGCTCTATCCGTGAAGAAAAATTTAGTAATTGGGTAATTTTGCAATTGGGCAATTTAAGAACGGCTGTGAGTTAGGTTTTTCAATTGCTAAATTGCTAAATTGCTAAATTACTAAATTACAAAATTACTAAATTACACAATTACCCAATCCCCTATGACAACCATAAGCACCACCAACATTGATCCCAAGAAGATTCGGGTGATCGGCGTGCCGCTTGATCTCGGGCAGTCGCGGCGTGGCGTTGACATGGGGCCTTCGGCGGTGCGGGTGGCGGGACTTGAGGCGCGACTGGAAGCGCTGGGACACGAAGTTGAAGATGGCGGCAACGTCGCTGTGGCCATTCCAGAACAGAAAAAAGAGGGCGACACCCACGCCAAGTATTTGAAGGAAATCACGGCGACCTGCACCAAGCACGGGGAACTGGTGGTCAAGACGCTGGAAGCGGGGAAAATCCCCCTGGCTCTCGGTGGAGATCATTCGATGGCCGCGGGTACGGTGTCAGGCGTGGCGGAGTTCTATCGCCGGCAGAACCAGAAGATCGGGCTGATCTGGATCGACGCTCACACTGATATCAATACGCCGGAGAGTTCGCCGAGCGGCAATGTGCATGGGATGCCACTGGCGGCGCTGATGGGGCTCGGCCCGACGGAACTGGCGAACATCTTCGATTTTTCACCCAAGGTGAAGGCGGAGAACTGCGTGCTGGTGGGAGTGCGCGACATTGATGCGATAGAAAAAGAAAATGTGCGGCGCGCGGGCATCGGCGTTTTCACCATGCGCGACATCGATGAGCGCGGCATGCGGACGGTGATGGAAGAAGCCCTGCGCATGGCTGGACGCGGGACCGCTGGCTATCACATTTCGCTGGATATGGACTGGATCGATCCAGAAGACGCGCCCGGGGTAGGCACTCCGGTGCGCGGGGGCGCTACGTACCGCGAAGCGCATCTGGCGATGGAAATCATCGCCGACCACGGGCGCATGTTGAGCTTCGAGATTGTCGAGGTGAATCCCGTGATCGACGAGCACAACCGGACGGCGGACCTGGCGGTGGAGTTGGCGCTGTCGGCGTTCGGGAAAAAGATTCTGTAAAAGGAGGTCCAAGGCATGTCCGATCTCAGTGCTGCGCAGTTTCGCAGCTTCATGCGAGGCCCTTTCAGCGACTCGATTCGCAAAGCGTACAAGTCACACCAGATTCTTTGCGAGGCTGACCTTCAGTCATTTGCATGGTACAGAATCAGACAGTTTCTTAAGAAAGTCGGAGGAAGCCGCGGGAAGTTCCGAGTGCTGAATAAGCCTTTTCTTCGGAAGTCCAAGACATATCCCGATCTGGTTGTCTTTAAGGACAAGACTCCTTGGGCCGTGATCGAACTCAAGGAGAACAGGAAACTGCCCGAGAAGACGGCCCTCACAGAACGGGAGAAGCTCAGGCTTGCAAGAGAATCCTACGCGGAGCTAAAGAGGGATATCTCGTTTATGTGGCGCGTTACGGAGAACGGCGGGCATTGCTCGGTCCAAAGGGGGATAACGCTTACTATTTCTCCGAGGTTCCGGTCGTGATGTGGCGGAGCAAGGCAGAAGCAGATAAGGAATGGATCAAGGAGTTTCGCAGTTGGTCGAAGTACGCGCCTCAGACTGAGGTATGAGGATTGACGTTGCCTCACCCTACTTACGAACAGACAAGCTTATGAAAAAGCTTCGAGTTGGAATTCTGTTTGGCGGGCGTAGTGGCGAGCATGAGGTTTCGCTGCTCTCGGCTGCGTCGGTTTTGCAGGCCATCGACAAAGATAAATACGACGTCGTGCCCATCGGCATCACAAAGGACGGCCGCTGGCTGACTGCAAACGACGCCGAGAACCTTCTTCAGGGCAAGCTCGTGCTTGAGGCTCGCCAGTTGCGCGCTGGCGATCCTGATACTACGCAGGCAGCGGCGGTGCTGGCGCAGGGGGAGTCTGTGCTGGTTCCGCCGGAGCCGGTTCACCGGGAGCGCGGGCTCGTGCCGTTTCAAACCGAGGCGGCGCTCACGCGGCGCGCCAGCGATCGCGCCATCAACGTCGATGTGATCTTTCCGGTGCTGCATGGCACGTTCGGCGAAGATGGCACGATTCAAGGACTGCTCGAACTGGCGGACATAGCTTATGTGGGCGCGGGCGTGCTGGGGTCGGCTGCCGGCATGGACAAAGACATTATGAAATCTTTGTTTCTCGCCGCGGGGCTGCCGATCGTGAAGCACGTCACCGTTCTACGCAGTGCATGGGCGAGCGAGCCGAAAAAGGTTGAGAAGTTTGTCGAGAGCAAGGTGAAGTATCCGGTGTTTGTGAAGCCGGCGAATCTGGGATCGTCAGTTGGGATCAGCAAGGCGCATAACCGCAAGGAACTCGGTCCGGCGATTGAAGAAGCGGCGAAGTTCGACCGCAAGATTGTGATCGAGCAAGGCGTGGGCGGAAAGAGAAACAAGGCGCGCGAGATTGAGTGCTCGGTGCTGGGCAACGATGAACCGGTCGCTTCGATCCCTGGCGAAATTGTGCCAGTGAAGGAGTTCTACGACTACAACGCGAAGTATCTTGACGAAGGTTCCGAGCTGATCATTCCAGCGAAGCTTACCAAGGCGGAAACGAAGAAGTTTCAAGAGCTGGCTGTGCGGTCTTTCAAAGCAGTGGATTGCTCCGGGCTCGCGCGTGTGGATTTCCTCATGGATCCTGCCACGAGGAAGATTTATTTGAACGAGATCAACACCATGCCCGGTTTCACGGCGATCAGCATGTATCCCAAGCTATGGGCGGCATCGGGACTGAAGTATTCGGAGTTGATCGACAGACTGATCCGGTTCGGGCTGGAACGGCACGCGGACAAGAAGCGGAACCAGTACAGCCGGTAAGCTGCTTTGCGAAGATGACACGAGCAAGATGTTTTCGCCGATGAGATAACCATGTCCGGCAATCGCCTGCAACATCTGAGTGCCAACGATTGGACCTTGATCAAGGCCAAGTCGGTGCGGCGCACTTATAAGTTGGGCGCCGAAATTATCAAGCAGGGCGCGTTGTCGGAGAGCATTTTCATAATCCGCCGTGGAGAAGCGTCGGTGGAGCTGGCGGGGACAAGCTCCAGAGTAATTGTTGCGACGCTCGGCGCGGACGACATCTGCGGCGATATATCGTTTCTGGAAAAAGGCAGGGCCACCGCGGCAGTGGTTGCGAAAGATGATGAAGTCGAAGTGGACGAAATCAATGCCCATGAGCTGCGAGAGATTTTCGAGTCGTTTCCGCGGCTTGCTTCCCGCTTCTATCTTTCCCTCGCGCTGATACTGGCCAAGCGGCTGAAGGATACTTCGCGAGAATTGGCGCGGGAGATGGCGCGGCGCGACCGGCAGTAGCGGATTTATTCTTTGAGTTTTGGCCCGATTTAATTCCTTCTTGACGAACCCCAGGCGGCTATGTAGCATTGCTAAGACAAGTCTGCCCTTCGGGGTGGGCTGAATTTCATGCAGAGTGGCTGAGGGACGAGCCCTGAGACGCCACGGCAACCGGATCGGGATCATATATCCCGACCGCCAGGTGCCAACTCCCGCCCGGAAACGGGGAACATGAGATTCGGATGCGAAACTTAATTTTATTTGCATTCCGATAACCTCTTTTCCTATTTTCTGGAAAAAGAGGCCTTTTTGTTTTAGGGCACTTTTTCCCGGCTCGTCCCCAGCTATTCGCTGCTGTAGAAAAGAAAGCGAGTAGCCCGATGTCGAAATACGAAGCTAACTACGAATTGCGCTGCCGGGAATGCGGCCGAAGCTGGGGAAACCAGCCCCGCTCGATCTGCGAAGAGTGCTTCTCTCCTCTGGAAGTCACCTACGATTACGACGCGATCCGGACGTCGACCACCCGTGGAACATTTACCCGCGCACAGATTGCGCAGCGGCCGCCGAACATGTGGCGCTATGCCGAATTGCTGCCGCTGCCTGGGGGCTTCGAGCCGCGGCTGCCGGTCGGGTTCACGCCTTTGTTTCAAGCGCCACGTCTCGCGGCCCGGCTGGCTGGCGGCAACGCCATCGGGAGTAACGGCGCGGGCGATAGCGATGCAAAGATCGCCGCGCAGAATCTTTATCTCAAGAATGACGCCGTCTGCCTGCCCACGCTGAGCTTCAAAGACCGCGTGGTCGCAGTGGCGCTCGCCAATGCGCAGGCGTTCGGCTTCGATACGGTGGCGTGCTCTTCTACCGGAAACCTCGCTAACGCCGTCGCAGCGCATGCGGCGCGGCTGGGCCTGAAGGCGTGGATCTTTATTCCCTCCGACCTCGAACCCGCGAAGATTCTTGGGACGCAAGTCTTCGGTGCGAACGTGGTGCGCATCGCGGGCAACTACGATCAGGTAAATCGCTTGTGTTCGCAGATTGCCGAAGAGCGTCGCTGGGGCTTCGTCAACGTGAACCTGCGACCCTACTATGCCGAGGGATCGAAAACCGTCGGCTTCGAAATCGCCGAGCAACTGGGCTGGTGCCTGCCGGATAACGTGGTCGTCCCCATGGCGGGCGGATCATTGATTGTGAAGATCAAGAAGGCGTTCGATGAACTGATCAAACTTGGCTTCGTCGAAGAGAAGCCGGTGAAGTTCTTCGGAGCGCAAGCTACGGGATGCTCTCCCATTTCAACCGCGGTGAAGACCGGAAGCGCGGAGATTGATCCGCAGAAACCGGCGACCATTGCGCGATCGCTGGCCATCGGCAATCCAGCTGACGGGCACTATGCCATCAAGACGATCAAGCATAGCGGCGGATGGAGCGAGGACGTGAGCGATCCTGAGGTAATCGATTCGATTCGCTTGCTGGCCGCGACCGAAGGCATCTTCACCGAAACCGCCGGCGGCGTGACTGTGGGCACAGCGGGTAAGCTCTATCGCCAGGACCGCATCCTGCCTGAAGAAACGACCGTGTTGTGCATCACTGGAAATGGCTTGAAGACGACTGATGTACTCGCCGGCGTGTATGAGACGGAGCGGCCGATTGCGCCCAAGCTCGCCGAGTTCGAGAAGTATCTGCACGAAACGCTCGACGGCGTCGAGGTCGCGCGAGAAGCTGCGGCCACTGTGGGCGCATAGCCTGAGCTTGTTTTGAAAGGGCGCGGCTTCAGTCGCGCCGTGAGAGATAAGGATGAAGGGCGGCTTTCAGCCGCTGAGGGTAGCGCAATGGCGATCACCGTGCAAATTCCAACCGCACTGCGGCGGCACACGGCGGGCGTAAGCTCGATCGCGTGTTCGGCCACGAATCTGGTGGATCTTTTTTCTGTTCTCGACGAGAAGTTTCCAGATTTGAAACCCCACCTGCGCGACGAGGCCGGACGAGTGCGCCGCTTCCTGAATATTTATGTGAACGAAGAGGACATCCGCTTCCTGGGCGGACCGGCATACATCTTTACCGACGGAGATGAAGTATTGCTGGTGCCGTCGATCGCGGGCGGAGCTAAATAAAGCCCGTTACACCGCGAACCGTCTACGGCTTGGGCGCAGTCACGCTGATGGTTTGTTGCAGCAGGTTGGATCCCTCTCTCCGCGTCTGCTGCACCGCGCTTTTTTCCCATGGGAGCCTCGCCCAATCCATAGATTTGTAGTCGTTTGGCGAGAAGCTTGGGCAGAGAAATGTCTGCTTGCGGCAGGGCCGGAGACAAGGATATAATCTAACTAACTGGTTAATTAAGTCCGGTTCATTCAGTATGGCCCAGATATTACTGCATCGCCAGCATCCTCCCCGCCTGGGTTCGCGCGGGCAGCCGGAGGAGAGCCGCGCCGCCATTCTGCAGGCCGCAGCGAAGGAGTTCGCCGAGCTTGGTATTGCCGGTGCCCGCACCGACGCTATTGCTCGCGAGGCGCGAGTGAACAAAGCCCTGCTCTATTACTACTTTACGGACAAGGAAACGCTCTACGGTGCAGTGCTCGACGACGCATTCTCCGGAATGAAGGCAAAAGTTTTCCAGGCGCTCGACAGCGACCTGCCCTCCCGCGAGAAAATCATGGCCTATGTGGGCGCGTACTTCGATTTCATTGCCTCAAATCACATCTATCCCAAGCTGATGCAACGCGAGATGATGCGGGCGCGCGAAGGGCGCTCGGAGCACATCGACAGATTGGTCAAGACTTACTTTCAACCGGTCTATCGGCGCGTCGGGGACCTTTTGCATAAAGGAATCGCAGAAGGGGAATTCCGGCCAGTCGATCCGGTGCACTTTGTTCCTTCGATGGTAGCGATGATCGTTTTTTATTTCAGCAGCGCTCCCGTGATGCAGCGAATCGTGCACTTCAATCCGCTGGCGCCGGAGCGCGTCGCCGAGCGCCGGGCCGCGGTTCTGGATTTCATTTCTGCGGCGCTGTTCCAGCCCCGCGCCAGCGCCGACGCGGCAACCTCCAAACCATCTGTGCGCAAGTCAGGAGTACGTAAATGAGTGCTCGCAATCGTTTCTTCACTATGCTCGGCGTCATCTTCGTGATGGCCGCCATTTATTATTTTTTCTCCACCAATCATTCTAGAGATCTGATTCTGATTGGCACCGTCGACTCAAATCAGGTGATCGTCAGCGCGCAGGTGGAAGGCCGCATACAGAAGCTCCTGGTGGATGAAGGCACGCCGGTAAAGGCCGGCGACCTGATCGCCGTGCTCGACCCCTCGGAGTTGCAGACGCAGGAGGCTGCTGCCGCGGCGAACATCGCCAGCGTACAGCACAAAGTTTCCGAGATGGAGCACACCGAGAAATCCACATCGGGCTCGACTTCAAGCGACGTGGCCAACGCGCGGGCGATGCTTTCTTCCGCCAAGGCGCAGCTTTTGCAGGCGAAGGCTGCTCTCGATCGCACGGAGAGCGACAGCCGGCGCATGATCGAGCTGGCCAAAGCCGGCGTTCAATCGGATCAAGACCGCGTGCAGGCCGAAACCAACTTGCAGGCGGCGCAGGCAACAGTGCAGGCGCAGCAGGAACTGGTGAAGGCGGCGGAAGCGAGCTTGACCGCCGCCGTCGCGCGCACCCAGCAAGCCAATGCGGCGATGAGTACGGTGCAATCGACTGAGGCCGATCTCAAGAATGCCATCGCACAAAAGAATCAGGCCGCAGTGCGGTTGGGCTACACCAATGTTTACGCGCCCGTGACCGGCACGGTTTCGGTGCGCGCGGCGCGGCAGGGAGAAGTGGTAAACATCGGCGCACCGATTGTGACTATCGTCGATCTGACTGACACGTGGGTGCGTGCGGCGATTCCGGAAACTTACGCTGATCACATCGGTTACGGCGATGTGCTGCGCGTCCGGTTGCCGGGTGGGACGATCACCAGCGGCAAAGTGTTTTTCAAAGGTGTGGAAGGCGATTTCGCAACCCAGCGCGATGTGAGCCGCATGAAGCGGGATATTAAGACCATCGTGCTGAAGGTGAGGCTGGACAATCCTAAAGGCGCGTTCGTGCCGGGGATGACTGCGGAGGTGCTGGTTTCGCCGGAGCAGGTGAAAGGCAGCAACCCGCAGAGCGCGGCGGCAGCGGCGGGGCAGCAATGACGCCGGATGTGAATGCCAAATCGAATGGCGGCATTTCTTCGGTAGCTGGCGGCGAAGCGCCGTATGCGATCGAAGTCCAGCATATCGTTAAAAAATACGGTGACTTCACCGCGGTGAACGATGTTTCGTTCAACGTGAAAGAGGGCGAGATCTTCGGCTTGCTTGGACCGAATGGAGCGGGGAAGTCGACGCTGATCCGCATGATGACCACGCTGATTCCGATCACCGCGGGAACGGCGCGCATTTCCGGACATGACGTCGCCAAGGATCCGAATGCGGTGCGGCGAACCATCGGCGTGATTCCGCAAGCGCTGACCAGTGATCTCGACCTTACGGTGGAGGAGAATCTAAGCATCTACGCGAAGCTCTACGACGTGCCTGCGAAAGAGAGGAAACGCTCGATCGACGAATTGCTGGGCTTGGTGGATTTGACCAAGTGGCGTGATGCTCAGACCAAGACTCTCTCCGGCGGCATGCGGCGGCGACTGGAGATTGCGCGCGGGCTGGTGCATCACCCGAAAATATTTTTCCTCGATGAGCCTACCACTGGGCTGGACCCGGTATCGCGCGTGGCTGTGTGGGAAATGCTAGGCAACATCAAGAGTCAGCGGCAGCTCACGATTCTTATCACTACGCATTACATGGATGAAGCCGACCGGCTCTGCGACCGGATCGCAATCGTGGACCACGGCAAGCTCGTCGCGCTCGACACGCCCATGGCGTTGAAGGCAAGTGTTCCCGGTTCGAACGTGATTGAAGCGCAATTCGAAAATCCTCCGGACGATTGGGAGCAGCGCCTGCACACGCTCGATGATGTCACTTCCGTGCAACATGAGGGAGCCGGCATGTATCGAGTCCTGACCGGCAGCGGCTCGCGCACAACTACTGAACTGGTTGAAATGGCCGTCGGGGCCGGGGTTGCGGTGAAGTCCCTGTCGGTGCAGAACACTACGCTGGACGATGTGTTTGTGCACTACACAGGCCGGCAGTTGCGTGACGAATTGCAGAAAGCGTACGCCTTCACTATGCCGCAGAGTCCGGGGTTGCGGCCATGAAGCGCTCGGGGATGAAGTTATGAATCGAATGATGGCAATTGTCGAACGCGAAATGCGCAAATTTTTCCGCTCTCCCACGCTCATGATGGCGTCGATGATCATGCCCCTGGTGCAGTTGATCATTTTGGGCAATGCTTTCGGCGGCAAGATTCGCGATGCCCGGGTCGCCATTGTCGATCAGGACGGAGGCACGCAGGCGCTGAAGATTCGCGAAGCGTTCGACTCGGTTCGCGCTAACATTCGCACCTTTGTACCGGTTTATTATGACGACGAAAAAAAGGCAACCGAAGATGTACGCAACGGCAAGCTTGATGGAGCCGTGATCATCCCGCCGCAGTTCTCACGGCGCGTTTACGAAGAGAACCGCCCGCAGATTGCCCTGGTAGTTGATAACAGCGACAACTTCATGAGTTCCGCGCTGGAATCGGAACTCACTGATCTGACCGCCGCGCTGAACCAGCCTACGGTCGAGCCGCGCATCCTACAGCAGACTGCGCTCGAAGTTGTCGAACTTTACCCTTACATCGAGTACATGAAATATCTGCTCCCTGGGTCGCTTACGCTCGCGATGTTCGTCTCGGTGATGATTGGCGGCGGCATGCTCTATATCGACGACAAGGCGCGTGGAGTGCATGAAGGCTATCTGGTCACTCCCATCACCAAACTCGAACTCGTGCTCGGGCTCAATCTGGCGGGCTCGATCAAGGCGGTAATGACGGGTGTAATCATCTGCGTGATTGGAGCGCTGATCTCCGGCGTGAGTACGATTTTCAATCCGGTCACGATGTTTGGGCTGCTGGTTATGATCGTGCTGACGTCACTCGCGTTCAACACCATGATGTTTCTTCTGATGGTGCGCATCGAAGACCCGCTCGTGCCCCGAGCGATGTTCGGCATTCTGAATACGCTGCTGTTCTTTCCCAGCGGCGCAATCTATCCCATCCAGGCTTTTCCGCCCTGGCTGCGCGCGATCGCCAAAGTTGATCCCTTCACTTTTGCTGTGGATGGCTTCAAGTGTCTGCTGCTGAAAGAAACGACCCTCGCGGCGGTATGGGGCGACATGCTGTACCTTTCGATCTTCGCGGCCGTTACTCTTGGGATCGCCATTCCATTATTCAAGCGCACCATGTAACCTTCAACCACGAGGGTCACTAAGGTCCACTAAGGAAGGCCTTGGGAGATAAAGCCTTCGTGGTACTTCGTGACCTTGGTGGTTGATGAGTTTCCCGTTATGCTAGAGAGTCATGACCCTACTGGACGCGAAAGAGTACCATCCCGAAAAAGAGCGGAAAAGAAGAACGCGGATCATTTCTGTTGTCGTTTTGATTTTGATCCTCGCTGCCGCTGTCTGGTGGAACCGTTTCTGGCCGGAAACGCATATTGCCGGAAAATTCTTTTCGGCCTTGCAAAAGCAGGATTTCGAAACCGCCTACGGCATCTATTATCACGATCCCGAATGGAAGCAACATCCGCAGAATCATCCGCTGTACCCGTTCAACGAATTCAGGCAAGATTGGGGACCCGGCGGTCAATGGGGCATTGTCAAGACTTTCAAGATTTACGGCTCGAGCAACTGCCCCGGGGGAGGAAGTGGCGTGGTTGTGGACCTGATCGTAAACGATCGCGCGCAACACGCTCAGGTATACGTGGACAAGACCGACAAAACCATCAGCATGCCGCCCTGCGATCTTGAATTCCGCTAACTGCCGGCTGCTGTCCGAATTTCGAACTGCTGCAGAGTCTTCGCCAGCGACGGCTCGTCGCCAACATTCAGGCAAGTCTTCGAACGGTCAATCTGCCGCATCAGCCCGCACAGAACTTTCCCCGGGCCGATTTCCACGAAAGTCTCGACGCCCTGCTTAATCAGGAGTTGCATGCACTGCAACCACTTCACCGGCCCCGTGACCTGAGCTACGAGTGTCGTGCGCGCCCGCTGTTCATCGACGACCAGCGAGGCTTCCACATTACACGCAACGGGATACACCGGCTTCTGCATCTTCAGCGCGTTCAAGTCCGCTTCCAGGCGGTCTTGCGCTGGCTTCATCAGTGAACAATGGAAGGGCGCACTCACTGGCAGCACCTTGGCTCGCTTCGCGCCACGCTCATCGGCCAGTTTTGCCCCGCGCTCGACTGCCGAGGTGTTTCCGGAGATAACAATCTGCTCCGGCGAATTAATATTCGCGGGAGAGCAAACCTCGCCCTGCGCCGCGTCCTGGCACACCCCGGCAACCTTCTCGAATTCCATCCCCAGGATAGCCGCCATCGCGCCCACGCCGACTGGGACTGCCTCCTGCATATACTTTCCACGATTGCGCACTGTACGAACTGCATCGGCAAAGCTCATCGTTCCGGAAGCCACGTGCGCCGAATATTCACCCAGGCTGTGCCCAGCCACAAAGCTCGGCTTGGGGATGCGGCCCTCAAGAACTCGCAAGGCCGCGACCGATGCGGTGAGAATTGCCGGCTGCGTGATCTCGGTCAGCCGCAATTGCTCTTCCGGGCCTTCAAAGCATAGTTGCGACAATTTATAGCCCAGCGCCTCGTCAGCCTCTTCAAACGTCTGCCGCGCGATGGGATACTTCTCGGCGAGATCCTTGCCCATGCCCACGGCCTGCGATCCCTGGCCGGGAAAAATGAATGCGATCCTTGTCGCGCCGATGTTGTGATTACTGGATTCCATCATCACCCTGATTATGGCAAGAAGCTAGTGAACTGCCGCGGCTTCGACCTCTGCCGGCACACGGCGAAGTTTCGCCAGACCCTGCTCGATTGACTCATTGATGCGCCGCTCCGAGAATTCCGAGGCTACCCGCACCGCATTCTTAATGGCGTTCGCGTTCGACGAACCGTGCGTGATAATGCACACGCCCTTTATGCCTAACAAAGGCGCGCCGCCGTATTCAGTGTGGTCGATGCGCTTCTTGAAATCGGAAAAAGCGCTGCGCGAAAGCATAGCGCCAACTTGGCTGGTAATCGTCGCCTTCAGCGACTCCTTCAAAACAGTGCGGACCAGGTTTGCCACGCCCTCAGAAATCTTTAGCGCAACGTTGCCCACGAACCCGTCGGCGACAATTACGTCGACATGGCCATTGAATAGGTCTCGGCCTTCAACGTTGCCCACAAAGTTCAAGGGCAGCTGCTTCAACAGCTGGAACGCCTCGCGAGTCAGCAGGTTGCCCTTGGTCTCTTCTTCGCCGATCGAGAGCAGTCCCACCCGCGGGCGTCTCTCTGCGCCAAGCCTCTCTGCGCCAAACATGGAGCGTCCGAACATGCTGCGCCCAAACATGCTGCGAAAATAAATCTCGCCCATCACGGCGAACTGCTCCAGATTATGCGCCTTGCAATCCACATTCGCGCCGACGTCGAGCAGAATCGCGGCCGTCCCCGGCGCAGTAGGAAAAACCGCCGCCAGAGCCGGACGGTCCACGCCATGTAAAGCCCCGAGCACCATCTTTGCGGTGGCCATCGCGGCGCCGGTATTGCCCGCCGTGACGAAGCCGGCTGCTTGCCTCTCGCGAACCAGGCGCAGCCCCACGCGCATCGACGAATCGCGTTTGGCGCGCACCGCCTGCACCGCCTTGTCTTCCATGGAAATGACTTCGCTGGCGGGGACGATCTCGATTGGCAGTCGCGCTGCCGCAGGATGGCGGTCCAGTTCCGCTTTGATCGTAGCTTCCGGACCGACCAGCAGCACGCGCACGCCATAATTGCGCGCAGCATGAATCGCGCCTTCGATTTCAGGCTTGGGAGCCCGGTCCGAACCCATCGCATCCAGCGCGATCACGCTAGGCATGGTGGCAGGAAATTAGCTGGCTTCCTTCACTTCGACAACCTCGCGGCCTTTGTAGTAGCCGCACTTGACGCAAGCGCGATGCGGCATCTTCTTTTCGTGGCAGTTGGGGCACTCCGAGAGCGAATGGCTCTTCAGCGCATCGTGCGCCCGCCGGGTCGAGGTACGTTTCTGAGAATGTCTTCGTTTAGGATTTGGCATGGTCTATAAATTCCTCTCGCAGAGGCTCATTCGCCTCGCATGAATCGCTCTCTCAACTTAATGCGTCAGCTTGCCGCGGATGTCCTTCAGCGCCGCCCACCGTGGTTCATCCACGGTTACCGCGCACGAGCACCGCCCCTCGTTCAGATTCTGGCCGCAATGCGGGCACAAACCCTTGCAATCCTCACGGCATGTCACCTTCAACGGGACGGACAGCAAGACCTGCTCGCGCACTACATCTTCGAGCGGAAGGCCTTCGCCTTCATAATAGCTGATTTCGGCCTCCGCATCGGTCACCGACATCTCATCCCGCCCCGCGTCTGCCCCCTGCGGTCGATATAACAGGTCGAACTCCCGCTTTACATCCTCAACAATCGGCTCCAGGCAGCGCGCGCAGTTTGTTTCCAGGCTCGTCGCCAACCGGCCCCGGATTCGTATGTCTTGGATTATCTTGTGCTTGCCGTGGTGTTCTTCGACCAGATCCGCCCGCCCGCTGGTCTCGATGGGCGTAATCTGGCGGTAATCGCTTCCCAGATCGATCGCGCCCGGCGCGAACTTCTCCGCAAATTCTACGGGATGAAGCTCCAAATCTCTGATTTCGAAGAACATCGGAAACCTCCGCGCCCCGTCCATTGCCGCCCCAGGCTCGCGGAAGCACGCCAGAAGGCGCAAGTGCCGCAAGGAGCAAGAGCTAAGGATAAAGGCTGATAGAAAGGAGTGTCAAGGTCGGGTATGCCACGAAGCCGAGGCGCTCAGCGCTGCAACCGATTCTGCAAATACCGGTTGTTATAGAGCATGGTCGTACTCTGCACGAACTCCAGAATGCGGTACATCTTTTCCCTCGACTCGCGGCCCATCTCGTTGAACTGCACTGCCACTCCCGACCCGGGATGGATTCTGGCGACTTTGCCTTCCGCGCTCAAATCGCCCTCAGTGCCGACGTTATCGATGGAGAAGACCAGCTTGACGTTGGAACCAGGAGTCAGAATCACGCTGGTCTCCACGTAGCAGCCACCCAGGCTGATGTCGATCAGATTGCCGAAGACCGGTCCGCCGCCCTGAGGATGCAACTCGATGGTAAGCCGGCAGTCCATGCGCGCATGCAGTCGCTGGTCTTTCCGCGAAGGCTGCTTCTCCTTCTCCAGATACATGCGGCGGTCGGCATGAGTGAGCAGTTGCTCGGCGTCATTGCCGTCCTCCGGAGACACGGCCAGCCCCACGCTCAACGAAAGAATATCCTCTCCGCAAACATCGAACCCAGCCTGCCGCGCGAGAGGACGAATCTGCTCGACTCTCTTGGCCGCATCCCCGGCGGCGAGACCCGTGGCAATCACCACAAATTCGTCTCCCCCCATGCGGGCTACATAGTCGTACTCGCGGCAACTGTCTTTTAGGGCCTGTGCAAACAGCCGCAAGACCCGATTCCCTTCCAGATGCCCGAAGCGGTCGTTGATCTTCTTGAAGCCGTTCATGTCGCACACCATCAGCGTGAGCGAAGTGTTGTCGCGCTTGCAGCGCGCCAGTTCGCGGTCGAGTTGCAGAAACAGCGACCGGGCATTGGGCAGGCCGGTAAGGTAATCAGTGGTGGCGGAGCTCTCCGCCTGCTGGTACTTGAGAGCATTCTCGATGGCCAGCGCCATCTTGCCGCTTACAGCCAGGAGAATGCGCAAATGATCGGAAGTAAAAGCGTCCTTCTCGGCCCGGTAGAGAGCCAGCACTCCGATCACGCCGGCTACTCCTTCCAGAGGCAACGCCAATGCCGAGCGCAAGGTGCTGAATTTGTCGGGATCGTTCAGGTAGCCCGGCTCCACGGAAGGGTTGCCGTTCACAATCGGCTTCTTGTTCTGCGCCACCCAGCCCGAAAGTCCGTCCCCTACGGGAATCCGCAACGAGGCGAACAGGCGGTAGTTGTCGCCGTTTACATATTCCGGCATCAAGATATCGTCGCGCAGAATGTAGATGGCGATCGCATCGTAGGGCACCATCGGTTTTAGTTTTACAGAGAAGACCGAAAGTGTTTCACCCAGGCTAAGTGACGCACCCAGATTCTGGCTCAACTCGAACAGAGATTGAGCCTCCTGGCGCGCGGCCGCGATGGAGGAGAGAAAAGTTGCTTCCCGCCCCGGTGCATCCGATACGGTGGCGTTTTCAAATCCGGCATCAGGCGCATCCCCACGCGTAACCTGGATCGCCGGCGCCGGAGCCGCATTGCCGTCTCCTCCCGATTGCGCCAGGGCCAGGTTTTCCAGCGACCGGTAACGCCGCTTCAGTACCTGCACCACCTTTGGGTCGAACGCCTTTCCCGACTCCGCAATCAGTCGCTGCATCACATCATCCAGCGGCATGGCTCGCCGGTATTGCCGGTCGGAAGCCAATGCGTCCAGGTAGTCGACTGCGGAAAGAATGCGCGCGCCGATCGGAATCTCTTCACCTTTTAATCCGTAGGGATATCCAGACCCATCCCATTTTTCATGGTGAGCACGCACGATTGGCACCACCGGATAGGGGAAGCGAACTCGCTCCAGAATCTCCGCTCCCACCACGGTATGAATCTTCATCTTCTCGAATTCTTCTGGCGTCAGCCGGCCGGGTTTCGCGATGATGTGTTCAGGCACCGCCAGCTTGCCGATATCATGCAGTAGCGCCGCGGCATGCAGCGCTTCCAATTCCGCTCCCTGCATGCCCAATTCCTTGGCTACTTCAATGGCATAGATTCGGACCCGCTGCAGGTGATCGTGAGTGGTCTGGTCCTTGGCCTCAATGGCCAGCGCCAACGCCTCGATGGTTCGCAGATGCAGGTTCGCAATCTCTTCCACATGCCGCTTTTCGTCCTCCAATTTGCCCAGATACAACCGGTAGGAACGGTAGATCACGTACATGGCGGGGACGAACAGCAGCGAAGTCTCCCAGTTGAAGGCGTGGTTGAACCACCCAATCGCACCCGCGATGCCGGCTCCAACCAGGTAGTAAGGGAACGACCAGAAATAACAATCCACCAGAATCTTACGAAGAGGTTTCCCTTCGCTGAACGAAATCACAATCGCGATGCTTCCGGCGTTTACGATGAAGTAGGTCGAAGCCGCCAGGCACAGAACCAGAGGTGGACTGACGATGAGCGTATTCGCCAGAGGGTTGTGATAGACGAGGTAGGCCAGAGCGGTCGAAAGCGAGCCCGCGCAAACGTTGAACGTCAATTGAATGGCGCCGGGCCGATTGGGATAAAAACACTGGGCCAGCATGGAGATCGCGCCCAGAGTAATCGCCTCAGAGTAGCTCAGCTCCGCGATCCCCACCAGAATGAATAGGAAGTTCACGGAGAGAGTGCCCGTGATGCCGGGCAGAGTGACCCGCAGCCGCGACGCCAATATCGCGATGCCCAGGTAGCAGATGAACTGTGCGATATTCTTGCTGTCTTGGTGAATCGCGGCCTGCAGCAAAAACACCGTGCCCGCGGCAATCACCAGGCCAATGAAAGCCTTGGCGCCGAGAGGCAGGCCTTTCCACGAGTGTGCGCTGGTGGACATTGTCTACAGACGGTCGCATCCCGAGCGCTGCCGCTGCCGCCAGCGCGAGCTTCCGTCCAATTTAGAATAAACAGCTAACAGCTTTAGGGACAGTGATTTGTAGGCCATGCCGGAAACTTCGGTAATGCTTCGAAATTACCGATTCCCCAGTCAACTTGCAGCAAAGCTCTCGCCTACTTGTTCTTGTAGCGGGTCAGTTTTGAAAGGGCGCGGCTTCAGCCGCGCCGTTAAGCGCCGAGAATCAGTCCCGGCTTTAGCCGTTGAAGGGACGCGCCGTTCGAACGGACCCTCCACCTTATGTTTTCCTTCGTGTGGTCGCGTCCTTCGTGGTTGAGCTTCTTCAACTTGCGGAAAAAGCCCATACCCCGAACGTTATAATCACGGCTGCCCATAGCCCGCCCCGGCGGCCGGCACGAGAGAAGAGGCTTGTGATGAGGAACCTGAGACTCCAGCTATTACTATCCTTCTTACTGCTTGCGAATTGCCTGGTATCCGCGCAGCCTCGCAAAATCATTATCAATCAGGACTGTTCTGGTCCCGGCGGCAGCAATCTGCAAACGCTCCTGACCCTGATTCAATCTCCTCAGGTGGAAGTGCTGGGCATAACCGTCGTCACCGGAAACCAATGGCGCGACGAAGAAGTAGCGCATACTCTGCGGCTGCTCGAACTGATTGGCCGCACCGATATTCCGGTCGTGCCCGGAGCCGTATTTCCGCTGGTGCATCGCCGTGACGAAGCCATCCTGTGGCAGGCAAGATACGGGAAACTCGCCTTCGCCGGCGCTTGGGACGATCGCTGGTGGCACGAACCTTACGTAATTCCGCCGCTTCCCGAAGGGCCGCCCACCACCAAGCCCTCCGATGAAGATGCCGCTCACTTCCTCATCCGGATGGTGCGCAAATATCCGCACGAGGTGACCATCTACGAGGGCGGTCCCATGACCAACCTCGCGCTCGCCAATGCCATCGATCCGCATTTTGCCGAACTGGCCGAAGGCCTAGTCTTCATGGGCGGAAGCTTAAACCCGCAGACCGACGATCCGGAATTCATCAGCACCCCGCGCCACGAATTTAATTTCTGGTTCGATCCCGAGGCGGCAAAAAGCGTGCTGCAGGCGCCCTGGAGGAAAATCGTCTGCACGCCGGTCGATATCTCCGTCAAAACCAGAATGACTGAAGAGATGGTCGCCGAAATCAAGAAAAGCAGCAGCCCCGCCGCGCAATACGTGGTGAAGTTCTTCCTGAAGGACGAAGGCGGTTCCTACATGTGGGACGAACTGGCAGCGGCGGCCTGGATCGATCCCACGCTCATCACGAAAAAAGAAACCCGCTACATGAGTGTGGACATCGAACACGGCGCGGCCTACGGCAACACTCTAACGTGGACCGACAAGGACAATCCCAAGCTAGGCGCGCAA
Organism: uncultured Acidobacteriaceae bacterium; assembly: GCA_963747615.1. Lineage (GTDB taxonomy): Bacteria > Acidobacteriota > Terriglobia > Terriglobales > Acidobacteriaceae > Sulfotelmatobacter. The sequence continues at coordinate 202 of CAVVFP010000001.1, read as the reverse complement.
GCAGTCGAGATCCAGATGGATTTAGACCTCGCAAGATTTAACAAAATGTTCGTGGAATTAATGAAGGCGCCAACTCCACAAGCCCATTGAATGTCGCCGGAGCAAGCACTGATGGAAGATTGGTGGCGGCGCGTGGACTCGAACCACGGACCTACGGATTATGAGACCGTCGCTCTAGCCACCTGAGCTACGCCGCCACATT